>NZ_CP150336.1:0-3115000 GCF_051473845.1 Sorangium sp. So ce381
ATGACGATTCCGAAACACGAGCCGCGCGAGGTCTTCGATCGGGCGATCGAGCATACGCGGGCGCTTTCCCCGGCCACTTTCGATCAGTGGTTCGGGGGAGTTCAGTTCGATGATCTGACCGACGGCGTGCTGACGCTGCGTGTCCAGAACGAGTTCGTCCTCGAGTGGGTCAGGGACAATTTCCTGCCGGCGCTCACGGACAAGATCCGAGAGCTCACCGGCTGGTCGGTCCAGGTCGCGTGGACGGTGGATCAGAACCTCGACGCGCCCATTGCGCAGCGCGTGGAGCTCACCCCGGTGCGTCCGCGGGCGCTCGTGGTGCGGCCGACCAGCGCGGCGCCGGCGCCGGCGCCCCGCCCCGAGCCGGCGCTCCGGCGCGTCCCGTCGATGCCGGACGACCTCAACCCGAAGCACACCTTCGCGAGCTTCGTCGTGGGCCCCTCGAACCAGCTGGCGCACGCGGCCGCGATCGCGGCCGCGGGCGGCGGGGGACGCCGCTACAACCCGCTCTTCATCTGCGGCGGCACGGGGCTCGGCAAGACCCACCTCATGCACGCGATCGCGCACCGCGTCTTCGAGGGCAGGCCGGACGCGCGGATCATCTACGTCTCGGCCGAGAAGTTCACGAACGACTTCATCACGGCCATCCAGCACCACCGGATGGACGAGTTCCGCACGCGGTACAGGTCGAGCTGCGACGTGCTGCTCGTCGACGACATCCAGTTCCTGGCCGGACGCGAGCAGACGCAGGAGGAGTTCTTCCACACCTTCAACGCGCTCCACACGCTCGACCGGCAGATCGTCGTGACGAGCGACAAGTACCCCCAGAACCTCGAGCGCATGGAAGAGCGGCTCGTCTCGCGGTTCTCCTGGGGGCTCGTCGCCGACATCCAGGTGCCGGAGCTCGAGACGCGCGTCGCGATCGTGCGGAACAAGGCGGCGCTCGAGGGCATCGCGCTCACGGACGACGTGGCGCTCTACCTCGCGCAGATGGTCCGCTCCAACGTCCGCGAGCTCGAGGGGACGCTGATCCGGCTGGCGGCCAAGAGCTCGCTCACGGGGCGCCCCGTCGACCTCCCGTTCGCGCGCGCCGAGATCACGGCCACGTCGCCGCCGCGCGCGCAGATGATGAGCGTCGAGGACATCCAGCGCGCGGTGTGCCACCACTTCCACCTGCGCTCGATCGACCTCACCTCGAAGGACCGCCACAAGAGCGTGGCCTTCGCGCGCCACGTCGCGATGTACCTCTGCAAGCAGCGGCTGAAGTGCAGCTTCCCGGAGATCGGGCGGGCCTTCGGCAACCGCGATCACACGACGGTGATGAGCGCCGTGCGCAAGATCGAGGCGCAGCGGGACTCGGATCCGCAGGTCCGCGCCCACCTCGAGGCGCTCGAGAAGAAGCTCGCCGACGAGTGACCCCCCGCGCGCGCGACGCGGAAGGCGCGCGCGGCACGAGAGCGACCTGCCGGCTGACGGGCCCTCTGTCCGCCGGCGGGCCGCTCGTCGCGTGGATCGCCGCGCGACGAGCGACGAGCGCGAGGGATCAGAGCTCGGACAGCGCCGAGCGCGCGTCGTCCGCGACGAGCTTGTTGCCGTACGCGGACGCGAGATCGAGCACCTCGGCGAGCTCGCGCCGCGCCTCCTTGACCAGGCCCCGCTGCTTCAGGAGCGCGCCGAGCAGGTACCGGCTCTCGAGGGCGTCGGTGCGGTAGGAGCGCGCGTCGGCGTAGCGCGCGAGCTCGCGCAGGAGCTCGCCGGCGCCGGCCGCGCCGCTCAGCCCGTCCAGGTAGGCGAGGTGCGCGCGGTTGATGGAGGCGAGGCGCTCGTGGCCGCTCTCCTCGGCGAGCTCCTTCGACTCGGTGAGCGACGCGTAGGCGCGCGGCAGATCGCCGAGCCGCCGGCTCGCGTCGCCGAGGTTGTGCAGCGCGGCGGCGGTCTCGAAGCGCAGGCCCGCGGACCGGGCGAGGTCGACGGCGCGGGCGGAGCTCTTCACCGCCGCGTCGAAGTCGCGCAGGAACACGTGCACGAGGACGCGCTGCTTCTCGCGCTCGCTCGCCGCCGCGAGGTCGCCCGGATCGCCGAGCGCCTCCGCCCGATCGAGGGCGCGGAGCGCCGCCGCGATGTCGCCCGTCGCCGCGCGCGTCTGGGAGATCGCGAGCAAGAGCCTCGGATCGTCGATCGCGCCCGTCGCCTCGAGCTGCTCGACGGCGCGCTCCGCGCGCGCGAAGTCGCCCGTCCGGACGCCGATCTCCGTCTCGCACGCGAGCGCCTTGCGGCGGAGGTCCTCCCGATCGCCGGCCAGGGCGTAGGCCTCCTCGAGCCTCGCGTACGCGTCCGCGAAGAGGTCCACCGCGCCGAGGGCGCGCGCCAGGTCGACGCGGGCCGAGAGCTTCTGCTCCGGCGTGCCGGCCTCGTCGATGCGCCTCAGCGCGCGGGCGGCGACGTCGGCGAGATCGGGCGCGGAGCGCACGCGCACGACGACGTCCGCGAGCGCGCCGAGCCACGCGGCGAGCTCCGCCGGCGAGCGGTGGGCGTGGTCGCCGAGATCGAGCGCCTGGAAGATGAGCCGGAGCGCCGGATCGAGCTGGCTCGCGCGGATCTTGTGGAGCGCCGCCCGCGCGTAGAACGTGGCGGCGCGGTCGCGATCGCCGGCCTGGTAGAAGTGCTGCCCGATGCGCTCGGCGTGCTCGGCGCCGTCCTCGCCGACGACCGCGACGTACGCCGCCGCGGCCGCGGCGTGCAGCTCCCGGCGGAGCTCCGGCGGGATCGCGTCGAGGACGATCTCCCCGTGCATGGGCGACGCGAAGCTCGCCTGCGCGGGGCCCTTGAGCCGCAGCAGATCGCGGGTCGCGAGCCCGGAGATCGCGCGGTTCACCACCGGGAGCTTCTGCTGGAGGAGCGCCGCGAGGACCTCGGTCGGCACCGGATCGCCGAGGATGGCCGCCGCCTGGAGCACGGCGCGGTCGCTCGGGTCGAGCCGCCGCACCCGGGTCGCGATGAGCGTGCGCAGCGAGCGGGGCACCGCCGACGCGCCGTCGAGCCGCGCCTTCACGACGCCGCTGGCGACGCTGAGCGCGCCGGAGTCGCTCAGCTCCTTGATGAGCTCCTCGAGGAAGAGCGGGTGGCCGCCGGCGCGCTCGCGGCAGAAGGCGACGACGTCGGGCGGCAGGAAGGTCGCGCCGATGCGCGCCGACATGAGGCGCGCGCTGTCGCTGTCCGAGAGCTCCCCGACCTTGAGCCGGTAGAAGTGGGGGTGCGCCTCGAGCAGCGACGGCGGGTCGCTGCGCGTCGCCAGCATCAGCACGGCGCGGAGCCCGCCGGCGCGGCCCGCGGTGGCGAGCAGGGTCTCGGCGGTGAGCTGGTCCATCGCCTGCGCGTCGTCCCACGCGAAGCAGTGGAGGCGATCCTCGCAGAGGCTCTGCACCATGCGCGGGAACGCCGTGCGCAGGATCGCGGTCGTCCCCTGCGGCGCCCGCCTCTCGGCGAGCGCCGCGCCGAGCTGACCGAGCACGGCCGCGGACTCGTCCTCGCGCAGGCCGAGCGCCCGCAGCCGCGGCAGCACCGCGCGGATGCGCTCCTCGTCGTCGCCCTCCTGGATGCCGCAGAGCACCTGGAGCATCGCGGTGAGGCCGCTCCACGGGACGTCGGCGCCGTTGTGCGGGCACGAGGCGACGTAGACACCGACGTTGTAGTCGCCCTTGGAGAGCCGCCGCTCCATCTCGGCGAGCAGCCGCGTCTTGCCGATGCCGCGCTCGCCCTGGATGACGACGATCTGCGCGCGCTTCCTCGTGGCGGCGGCCAGGATGTCGCCGAGCTGCTTGAGCTCGTCGCGGCGGCCGATGAAGCGGCCGTACGCGCCGTCCGGGGGCTGCGCGGAGGTGACGACGCGCCCCCCCTCGGGCGCTGTCCGGCCCGCGCCGGGCAGCTCCTCGGTCGTGAACGCGTTGCGGAGGACGCGCCCGGTGAGGTTCGACACGGCGACCTGGGACTCGGTCGCGCGGGCGAGCGCCTGGGCGGAGGCGATGAGCGAGGTGAGCCGCTCGTCGCGGATCGGGGCGCCGGCGCTGTCGACGAGGATGCGGGCGAGGTGGATGCCGGCGGAGACGGCGGCGCCCCCGCCGCGCGAGCGCAGGATCACGAGAGCGGCGCGCACCGCGGCCTCCGTGTCGCGGCCGTCGGCGTCGCCGAGCCCGAAGACGGCGACGAGCTGCGACGCCTCCTGCTCGAGCAGCAGCGCACCGTAGCGCGCCAGCACATCGCGGGCCCGCGCCATGCGCCTCGCCGCGTCGTCCTCGGATCCCGTGAAGATGAGCACGAGCGCCGTGACCTCGCGCCGCTCGCCGAGCCCGCGCGCGGCCGGGCCGCTGTCGGCCTTCTCGAGCAGCTGGAGGAGCCCCGACGCCGAGCGGCTGCGCGTGCTCGTCGTGTGCGGCACCTCGACGGGCGTGCGCTCGTTGGCCCCGTTCGGCTCCTCCTGGAGCACGGCGCCCGCCTGGATCTCGGCGCTCTTCTCCTCGTGGAACGGCTCCAGGAACTCGGCCAGGTCGTTCGCTCCGAACCGCTCGGCCGTCGCGTAGAAGAAGCCGAGGAGCGCCTCGTGCAGGCGCCCGGCGTCGGGGAACCGATCCTCGGGGTTCTTCGCGAGCATCGTGCTCACGACGTCGACGAGCGACCGGGGCACGTCGGGGCGCACGAGCGCGAGCGGCGGGTACTCGCTCGCCTGCAGCCGCCGCATGATCTCGAACGCCGTCGGCGCCGCGAACGGGTTCGACCCGGCGAGCATCTCGTAGAGCACCGTGCCGAGCGAGAAGAGATCGCTCCTGCCGTCGATCGCGCCGGCGCGCGACTGCTCCGGGCTCATGTAGGCGAGCTTCCCGCGGATCCTCCCTGCGCGGTTCTCGCCGACCTCCTCGTCGGTCATCGATTGCGTCGCCTTCGCGATGCCGAAGTCGGTGACCTTCACCTCGCCTTCCCAGGAGAGCAGGATGTTCTGCGGAGAGATGTCGCGGTGGACGATGCCGAGGGGGCGCGACTGCTCGTCGCGCCGCCGGTGCGCGTGATCGAGCGCCTTCGCGATCTCGGCCGTCATGAAGACGGCCATGGCGAGGGGGATCGGCCTCTTCGCCCTCCGGCAGCGGGCCAGGAGCGTCGCCAGGTCGAGCCCTGGGACGTACTCCATCGCGATGAAGTAGCTGGTCGGATCGCCGTTCGGATGGTCGACGCGGCCGAGGTCGAACACCTGCACGATGTTCGCGTGCGAGAGGCGCACGGCGAGCTTGGCCTCGTGCACGAACATGTCCACGAAGCGCCCCTGCTCGGCCAGCTTGGGGAGGATGCGCTTGATGACGAGGACCTTCTCGAACCCCTCGACGCCGAAGCTCTTCGCCTTGAAGACCTCGGCCATGCCGCCTTCGCCGAGGCGCTCGAGCAAGCGATACCGCCCGAAGGTCTCGCTCAGCATCGGCCTGCCTGCGCGCCACGCACCCTTGCGCCTGGAGCGCGCGCGGCGCTCCGGAGGGGACGGCCCGCGATCGGCGCGCGAGCCGGCGCCGCCGCCCCGGCCGCGTCGCCTAGCCGCGCGTCATGTCTCGACGGCCTTGTTCGCGCCGGCGTCATCGTCCCCTCCATACATCGACTCCGCGATCCGGAACGCCGCCCCCTCGAGGCGCGCGTACGCGTCCCGGAGCGCGTCGAGGTCGCCGCCGGCTTCGAGCAGCTTCCGCAGCGCAGCGCACTCGGCGTGGACCTCGCCGAGGAGCTCGGCGTCGAGCAGATCGCCGTAGCCTTCGAGGGCTTGCTCGGTCGTGTAGACGAGGGTCTCGGCCTGGTTGCGGAGCTCGGCGAGATCGCGCCGGAGCGCGTCGGTCTCCTTGAACCGCTCGCCCTCCGAGACGAGCCGATCGACCTCGTCCGGCGTGAGGCCGCTCGTGGGGGTCACCCGGATCTCCTGCACCCGCCCCGTCCCGAGATCCCGCGCCTCGACGCGGACGATCCCGTTCTCGTCGATGCGGAAGGTGACCTGGATCTTGGGCAGCCCGCGCGGGGCGGGAGGGATGCCGGTGAGCTCGAACCGGGCGAGGCTCCGGCAGTCCGCGGCCATCTCGCGCTCGCCTTGGAGCACGTGCACGGGGACGAAGCTCTGGTTGTCGACGCTCGTCGTGAAGATCTCGCTCCGCTCGGTGGGGATGGTCGTGTTCCGCGGGATGAGCTTGAAGCTCACGCCGCCGCCGGTCTCGACGCCGAGCGACAGCGGCGTCACGTCGAGGAGCAGCACCTCGTCCACCTGTCCGGACAGCGCGGCGCCCTGCAGCGCGGCCCCGACCGCGACGACCTCGTCGGGGTTCACGCCCTTGTTCGGCTCCCGGCCGAAGAACTCGCGCACCGCCGCCTGCACGGCGGGCATCCGGGTCATGCCGCCGACGAGGACCACCGTGTTGACGGCGGAGACGGGGAGCTTGGCGTCCCCGAGCGTCGCGCGACAGACGTCGATGGTCCGCTGGATGAGGCCCTCGCAGAGCATCTCGAGCTCGTTGCGCCGCATCGTCCGCTCGAGGTGGAGCGGCCCGCCGCCCGGGCCGACGGCGATGAAGGGGATGTTGATCTCGGTCTCGAGCGACGACGAGAGCTCGTGCTTCGCCTTCTCGGCCGCCTCCTTGAGCCGCTGCAGCGCCATGCGGTCCCGGCGCAGATCGATGCGGCTCTTCCCCTCGAACTCGTCGGCGAGCAGGTCGATGATCCGCTGGTCGAAGTCCTCGCCGCCGAGGTGCGTGTCGCCGCCGGTCGCCTTGACGCTGAAGACCCCGCTCGCGATCTCGAGGATCGAGATATCGAACGTGCCTCCGCCGAGGTCGTAGACCGCGATCGTCTCGGCCTTCACCTTGTCGAGGCCGTAGGCGAGCGCCGCGGCGGTCGGCTCGTTGATGATCCGGCGCACGTCCAGCCCGGCGATCCGCCCTGCGTCCTTCGTCGCCTGCCGCTGCGCGTCGTCGAAGTAGGCGGGGACGGTGACCACCGCCTCCGTCACGGGCTCGCCGAGGAACCGCTCGGCGACCTGCTTCATCTGGCCGAGGATCACGGCGGAGATCTCGGGCGGCGAGTAGTTGCGCCCCTTGACCTCGACCCACGCGTCGCTGTTCGGCGCCTCGACGATCTTGTAGGGCGCGAGGCTGATCTGCTTGCTGACCTCGGGCGCGGTGAACTTGCGGCCCATCAGCCGCTTCACCGCGTAGATGGTGTTCTGCGGGTTCGTGACCGCCTGGCGGCGCGCGACCTGTCCGACCAGGCGCTCGCCGCTCGCGGGGAAGCCGACCACGGAAGGCGTGGTGCGCGCGCCCTCGGCGTTCGGGATCACCCGAACATCGTTCGCCGAGGCGACGCCTGCCCCTTCGACGACAGCCACGCACGAGTTCGTCGTCCCGAGATCGATGCCGATCACCTTCCCCATATGCGGCGAAAGATACTACAGGCCTGGATGCTCGCCGGGTGGGGAGACGACCTGGGCGCCCGTGATATTTGGGGAGATCGTGCGGCGAGGTAGCGGGGCACGGCAGATCCCGGACAGGACCACCGCCAGGATGCGCACCGTGCCGGAGGTGTACGCCGAGGGAGCCGGCGCGACGCCGCGCGGAGGCTCAGTTCGCTGTGGGCGCCGGCTCGACGGGCGAGCCCTTCGAGACGACGACCATGGCCGCGCGGATCAGGTAATCGCCCAGCATGTATCCCGGCTGGACCTCCGCGATCACGACGCCGGCGGGGTGCTCGGTCGAGTCGAGCTGCTGGATGGCCTCGTGCACGCTGGGATCGAAGGGCTTGCCGACCGCGGCGATGCGCTTGATGCCCATGCGCTCCAGCGTGTCGACGAACTGCTTCGTCACGATCCGGACGCCCTCGGCGACCGACTTCACGTCCGGCGCGCTCTCGGCGTGGCTGGCCGCGCGCTCGAGGTTGTCGAAGACCGGGAGCAGATCCTTCAGGATCGCCTCGCGGCCGCGGCGCTGCGCCTCTTCGACCTCGCGCCGGGAGCGCTTACGGAAGTTGTCGAAATCCGCGGCGGTGCGCAGCAGCTGCTCGCGCATCCGCGCGGCCTCGGCCTGCGCCTCGCCTAGTTTGTCTTCGGGGGCGGGGGCCTGCTGCTCCGCAGGCTCTGCGCGCTCAGCCTGCGCCTCCGCCGTCTCCCCCGTGTTCTGGTTCGACCCATTTCTTTCCGAATCGCTCATAGGACGGCGGCACTATAACCAGCCGCGATCCGCTGGCAATCGCCACGCCCATGGTCGGCAGGAGGCGAGCGCCGGCGTCCGAGCGCGCCGGCGCGTGCCGCCGCCCCGGCCCAGGACGCCCGCGTGGGTCGGCGCCCGGGCGCTCCGGACGCGCTCCGGAGGCGCTCCGGTGGCACGGTTTGCCCGGGTCTCCACGATCCGCTGCGGGCGCCGCATCGACCGTTTGCTCC
The DNA here is from genome assembly GCF_051473845.1 of Sorangium sp. So ce381. NCBI lineage: Bacteria > Pseudomonadati > Myxococcota > Polyangiales > Polyangiaceae > Sorangium > Sorangium sp. So ce381. The sequence continues at coordinate 8,447 of NZ_CP150336.1, forward strand.
GAGGCCCCGCCCGGCGTTAGATCGCCCCCCATGAGCATCGCCACAAGCCGCGCCGCCGAACCCCCTCCGGCGAACGCCTCGACGCCCGCCAGCGCGCCGCTCCTCGCGGCGCAGAAGCACCTCCTCGGCAACTACCGCCAGCCGCCGTTCGTCCTCGACCGCGGCAGGGGTTGCGAGCTCTTCGACACGGAGGGGCGCCGGTACCTTGACATGTGCGCCGGGGTGGCTGTGGCTTCGCTCGGGCACGCTCACCCGCGGCTCGTGGCGACCATCTCGGAGCAGGCGGGCCGCCTGATGCACGTCTCCAACTATTTCTTCAACGCGGAGAACCTCCGCCTCGCCGAGGAGCTCTGCGAGAAGACGGGCTTCGACCGCGCCTTCTTCTGCAACTCGGGCGCGGAGGCCAACGAGGCGATGCTCAAGCTCGCGCGCCGCCATTTCTTCAACCGGGGCGAGGAGGGGCGCTACCGGATCATCGCGTTCGACAACGCGTTTCACGGCCGCACCCTCGGCGCGGTCGCCCTGACCGGGACGCCGAAGTACCGCGAGGGCTTCGGCCCCTCGCTCGACGGCGTCACGCACGTGCCTTACGGGGATGTAGCGGCGGTGCGCGCCGCCATGGGCCCGGACGTCGCGGGGATCCTCGTGGAGCCGGTGCAAGGGGAGGGCGGCGTGCTGCCGGCTCCGGCGGGGTTCCTCGCCGAGCTGCGGCGCATCGCCGACGAGCACGGCGCGCTGCTGCTCGTCGACGAGGTGCAGACCGGCATCGGGCGCACGGGGCACTGGCTCGGCGCGGCGTACGACGGCGTCCAGGGCGACGCCGCGGCGCTCGCGAAGGGGCTCGGCGGCGGGTTCCCGGTCGGCGCGCTGGTGCTGCGGGAGCGGCTCAACGGCGCGCTGCCCCCGGGCTCGCACGGCTCGACCTACGGCGGCAACGCGCTCGCCTCCGCCACGGCGCGCACGGTGCTCGCGGTCATCGAGGAAGAGAAGCTGTGCGAGGCCGCCGTGAAGCGCGGCGAGCGGCTCGGCCGCGGCCTCGCCGCGATCGCCGCGCGGCTGCCGGGCGTGTGCCTCGGCGAGCGCGGGCGCGGGTTGCTCCGCGGGCTCATCCTCGCGCCGACCGTCGACGCGCGCGCCGCGCTCGGTCGCGTGCGCGATCGGGGCGTGCTGCTCACGATCGCGGGCAACAGCGTGCTCCGGTTCACGCCGCCCCTGATCGTGAGCGAGGCGCAGATCGACGAGGCGCTGGCCGAGGTCGAGGCCGCGCTCGCCGAGACGCCGGCTGCGGGTTGAGGTGGTCGCCTCGCGCGCCGCGGGTCCCGCCGCCGCCCCCGTCCCGTGCTCGGGCTGCAGCAAGCTGATCGATCCGCTGCGCGCGGGGCAGGTGGCGATCTTCGATCAGCGCTTCCACTACTTCTGCAACGCGCGGTGCCGCCACGCCTTCCTCGGTGAAGCGGCGCCTGCGCCGGGCGACGGCCGGCCTGCTGGCCTCGCGGCGTCGGGCGCGCCCTTCGCCGGCCCTCCTCCCCGGGGGCTCCCGTCAGGCGCGCCGCCCGGCGCCGGCGGGCACCACGCCTCCGCGGCGCGCGCCGAGCCCGCGCGGGCGAGCGCCGACGAGGGCGCGGCGCGCGTCGCGGACCTCGACGCGCCGATCGTCGACGCGTTCCCGCCCGTGTCGCTCGACGAGAAGCTCCCGGACCTGCCCGTCCTCGACGACGATCGCGCGCTGCTCGAGCCCATCGGGAACACCATCCTGAGCGAGGAGCCGCAGCGCTACGATGCGGTCGAGGCGCGGGACATCGGCGCGCTCCTGCTCGTGCTCGCGATCATCGCGGGGACGCTGGCCGTCGCGCTCACCCTCGCCGGGGACGCGAAGCTCGTCATCGGCGCGCGCATCGTGCTCGCCACGGTGAGCGCCGGGATGCTCCTCGGCCGCGCCGCCACGACCGCGCGCGACGCCACCGATCCGCACCCGGCGCCGATGCTCGCGCCCGTCCTGGGTGGGCTCGTCGCCGCGGTCTGGGCCCTCTTCGGTCAGGACCGCGCCCTCGCGGCCGAGGCCGCGTCGCTCGCCGGCGTGATCGCCACCGCCAGCGCGATCAGCGCGTGGCTCATCGAGAGCGCCCGACATCGCGTGTTCGCGGAGCGGGCGTGGATCGGATCCGTGCTCTCGGCGCCCGCGCGCCGGCCGCCTGGCGCGTGGGCGCAGGGCCAGGCGCCTGCCGACCGCGCCCCTCAGCGCGGCAGCGACGGCGGCTCTCTCGAGGGCGCCGGGGATGAGCTCTACGAGCTGCGACCGGGCGAGGGCGTCCAGGTCGACGCGGGGGAGGTCGTCCCCGTCGACCTCGTCGTCACGGGCGGCGATGTCGAGGTGCTCCCCTGGATCGGCGCGACCACGCCGACCCGCCGCCGCGACGGCGACCCGGTCGTCGCCGGGGCCACCGTGGTCCGGGGCCGCCTCGTCGGCGCGTGCACCTTCTCCGGCGGCGATCGCGCGGTCGCGCGCGTCCTGCTCGACGCCCGCCGGCGCGCGGACGCCCTCGCGCCCATCGCGCAGGCCTCCCGCGCCCTGACCGAGCGCTGGGCGATCGGCGCCGCGGCGATCGGCGCGCTCTCCGCGTTCGTCGCCGGGCGCGCTCCGGTCGAGATCGCGATGACCGCGGCCGCCGTGCTCGCCGCGCTGTCCACGGCGATCACGGCGTCCATCGCGTCGGTGCACGTCGCGCGGGGCATCTTGCTCGGGCTCCGCCGGGGCATCGTCTACAAGAGCGCCGACGCCTGGGATCGCGCAGGGAAGACCTCGGTCGCCGTGTTCTGCGCCCGCGGCACGCTGCTGCTCGGCGAGCCCGAGCTCGCGGAGCTGGAGGCGACCGGGCAGAAGCTCAAGCCGAGCGACGTGCTGGCGCTCGCGGCCGGGGCGGAGCGCACCGAGGAGCACCCCGTCGCGACGGCGATCGTCCGCGCCGCGCGCGCCCGCGGCTTGCGGCCCGACGGCGTGCGCAACCCCAACTTCCACCCCGGCCTCGGCGTGACGGCCGTCACCTCGTCCGGCGAGGACCTCTGCGTCGGCAACCGCGCGCTCATGCTCGAGCAGCGGATCTCGATCGCCGCGGCCGAGAGCCGCGTCGCCGAGCTCGAGGCGCTGGGGCGCACGGTGGTCCTCGTCGCGGTCGGCGCTCGCCTCGTCGGCATCATCGGCCTGCAGGACGGGCTGCGCCCCGGGGCGCGGGCCGCCATCCAGCACCTGCTCGACGCGCAGATCGAGCCCGTGCTGATGTCGGGCGACGCGCGCGAGACGTGCGAGGCGATCGGCCGCTCGCTCGACATCGATCATATCCGCCCCGAGATCCTCCCCGCGGATCGCGGCACAGAGGTGCGTCGCCTGATCGACGCGGGCACGAGCGTCGCCGTCCTCGGCCACGCGGGCGTCGACGACGCCGCGCTCGGCGCCGCCGACGTCTCCGTGGCGCTCGGCGCCGCCGGCTCGGCGCCCGCCGACTTCTCCACGGTCCTCGCGTCGGACGACGTCCGCGACGCCGCGCTCTCCCTCGCGCTCGCGCACCGCACGCGCCTCGAGGCGCGCGTCGGGCTCGCGCTCAGCGTCGCCCCGGCGCTCGTCGGCGCCGCGGTGATCGCCGCGTTCGTGCTCCCGCCGGCCTACGCGCCCATCGCCTCGCTGCTCGGCGGCGTCATGGCCGTCGTCCACGCCCGCGCGCTCGACGCGAAGAGCTGAGCGCCGGGCGCGGTCGCCGGCGCGGGGCCGCTCGCCGCGCCGCGGCGGGCTACGAGACGTCGGGCGTGGTGTCCTTGACGTCGCGGCAGTCCGCGCAGACGCCGTACATCTCGTGCTTGTGCCAGGTCACCTCGAAGCCGTACTTCGCGGCGATCTCTTCCTGGAGCGCCTCGATCCGCGGCTCCTCGAACTCGATGATCTTCCCGCAGTTGACGCAGATCAGGTGGTCGTGGTGCGCGCTGGCGTCGTCCGCCAGCTCGTAGCGGCTAAGGCCATCGCCGAACCGGCGCTCGGAGGCCACGCCGCACTCCGCGAGCAGCTTGAGCGTGCGGTACACCGTCGCGTACCCGATGCCTCGATCGTGCGCGCGCACCTCCGCGAGCAGGTCCTCGATGGTCATGTGCGGGGCGCCGGAGAAGAACGTGTCGACGATCAGCCGGCGCTGCGCCGTCGATCTCAGCCCCTTCTTGGCCATGTACGCCTGGAGGCGAGCGCGTAGCCGGTCGAGGGCAACTTGGTCGACGTGGCTGGCGCTGCTCCCCTCTCTCTCCATGACGGCCATGGCAAGTTTATCCCGTTCGCGGCGAACCGCGTCAAGGCCGGCGACCGGGCCCGCGTGGCGTGATCTCGCCGACGCTGTCCGTGCCCCGCTCGCCGGCGCTACTCGCCGACCTGCGCCATGTAGCTGACCTGAGCGGCCGGACCCCCGAGGGGGCTGAGCAGCGTGATGGGAGGAGCGACCAGCCCGGCCGCCGCCGTGTTGTCGACGACGACGTAGTAGAGGCCCGGGCGCAGCGCGTAGCGGCGCGTCTCGATGATCCCGGGCTGGAGAGGGCCGCCTGCCTGCACCGGGCCTGGCGGGGGGCCGAGCGGCTTGCCGGTCTGGTACGCCTCGCGCCACGCGTCGCCGGTGGGCTTGTCGACGATCATGAGGTCCACGGGCGCGCCCTGCGCGCTGACCTTGAGGTAGAGCGCCTGGTCCGCGTCGGCGATCTCGAACGGCCCGAGGTAGTCGCGCTGGTGCGCGTGCACCTCGATGGTCTCGTTCGCGAAGGTGTACCGCTCCTCGTCCTCGGCCTCGAACGGGTGGTGCGGTCGCTGGGGCGGCATGAGGATCCCCAGCGTGAAGTCCTTCCCGGTCTCCTCGTTGTAGAGGACGGTGAACCCGCGGGTCAGCTCGCCCGCGACGATCTGGTTGCCGAGCAGGTTGGCGAGCCCCCCGAACGGCGGGACGTTGGCCATCACGTCGATGACGGGGTTCTCGACGTAGCCCAGCTGGAAGCTCGGGCCTTGCACGATCCGGTTCAGCCGTCCCCACACGTAGACGTTGTCGTCAGCGAGCTGGAAGTCGGGTCGGTACTCGACGGACGTCGTGAGCGAGAAGCCCACCCGCTTGGCCGGCTGCATGTAGCCGTACCCCGTGCCGGCGATGTGGACGGTGATCGTCTGGGCCGCGTCGTTGACGTCGTACGAGCACTGCATCGGGAAGAACCGCCCGATGGACGCCGATCTGTCCTGCAGGCGCAGCGAGACCCCGCTCTTCAGCATCTCGGGGCAGATCTTGCTGGCCCCGAAGTTCGAGAACAGAAACCAGCGGAGGCCAGGGCTCGCGTTCACGGGGCCGCTGACGCAGGGGCAGCCGACGAACGTGAACGACAGCGCGACAGCGGCGAGCGCCAGCGCGGCGGACGCGCGGGAGAGCGGGGGTCTTCGTGCGGGCACGCGGGCTAACATAGCGGGTCGACCTCGGAAGGAGAGCGGGTTTGCGCGCGGGAGGACGGACGACGTCCCGTCCCGGATCAGCGCACGAGATGCCATTGGACGCCGGGGGTCACCTCGAGATGCAGGTGATTTTTGTGCGCCCGATCGTAGTTGGGCGTGAGGATCGACGTGAAGATGTGCTGATCCACGGCCTCGCACACGATGGATCGCAGCTCTCGCGCCGCCGCGTCCGCTGGAGGGCCGCTACCCGCCCCCTTGCCGGCCCCGCGGGGCCTCCCGGTCGGGCCTGCGCTCTCGCCGCAGACAGGCGCGCCGCGCCTGCCGACGAAGTCGCGCTCCACGTCGAGCCAATCCTCCGCGAACCCGCCGCCGACGGGCTCCTTGATGAGCCTGTAGAGGTCGATCGCGAGCGCGCCGGGGTGCCGCGTGGCGAGCCTGCCCTCGGGCCACATCCTGGACGGAGGCCGCCAGGCCGAGAACATCAGCGCCTCGTCGATGTCGTGCGCGCGGAGGATCCGGCTGAAGTCCGAGAGCGCGAGCGCGAGGCGGCAGTCGAAGACGTCGTACGGGTTGTCCGCGCGTCGATGCGCCGGCAGCGCCGTCCGGTAGAGGACCCCGCCGACCCGCTGCATCAGCCGCACCGGAGCGAGCACGCCCGGCGCGCGCGGCACCGGCTCGAACGCGATCTTCCGCTGCGTGAGCGCCGCGCGGCACTGCGCCGCGCTCAGGGCCGCATAGCGCGCCGACGGGTGCTTCGCCCAGTCCTGGTGGTACCTGACCTTCGGCTTGCCCTGCGCGCTCGGCGCGGCGGCGAGGGGGCCGAGCGCGAGGGCGAGCGCGCAGGCAGCGGCGGCATGGCGTGCGGGCGGCATCGTTGCGGTACATCCCTCGTGCGAAGCAAGGCAAGCCGGCCCTCTCGGGGCCTCTCGGTGGGCCGAGCGACCACGTGCCACGTGGCCGATCGCGCCGCCATCCGGCGGAGCGGGGCCCCGTGCGCGGGGTGGCTACTACCCGATCCTACCGCGACATTTGACCGGGCCGCGCGATCGCCTCAAAATGGGTCGCATGCGCGTCCGTGGGTCGAGCGCCCGCACGCGCAGCTTGACGTACGGGAGCGAAGGTCCGGCCCGCATGGCTTCCCGGTCCGGGCGGTCCCTGGTCCTGGTAGCCACGGCGGCGCGCTTGCGCGCTGCATGCAGCTGACATGAGTGATCTTTCCAATCGATCTCGGAAGATCCTTTTCGCCGCGGTCACCGAGTTCATCGCAACGGGCGACCCAGTTGGCAGCAGGACGCTCGCCCGGAAGTACGGGCTGGATCTCTCGGCTGCTTCGATCCGCAATGTGCTCGCTGACCTCGAGGAGGCCGGGTACCTCCACCAGCCGCACACCTCTGCCGGGCGGATCCCGACCGATCGCGCGCTCCGGCTGTTCATCGACGCGCTCGTCGAGCTCCGGTCGCTGTCTCCCGAGCAGCAGGCCGAGCTGAGCGCCAGGTTCACCGAGATCTACGCGGGGGCGAGCGATCCGCTCCGCGAGACCGGGCGCTACCTCTCGGAGCTGTCCGGCGCCGCGGCGGTCGTGGCGGCGCCGCGGGCGGAGCTCCGCGCCCTCGCCCAGCTGCGCTTCATCCCGACCAAGCCCGGGCAGCTGCTCGCGGTGCTCGTCTTCGCCGACGGCTCGGTCGCGAACCGCTTCATCTCGGCCGACGAGGCGATCAACGAGGGCGAGCTCACCCGGATCCACAACCTGCTCGCCGACGTCATCGAGGGGCGCACGCTGGGCGAGATCCGGGACCTGTTCGCCCGCCGCCTCGCGGACGAGCGCCTCCAGATCGACGCGCTGAGGCGCCGCGCCTTCGAGCTCGGCAGCAAGGCGACGGCCGACGTGACCCGGCGGAGCGAGGTCGTCATCGAGGGGCAGAACCGCCTGATCGATCTGCCCGAGTACGCCGATGTCGACCGGCTCAAGAAGCTGATGAAGGCGCTCGAGGAGCGCGAGGAGCTCGTCGATCTGCTCGACCGGACGCTCGCCGCCGGCGCGGGTGAGGTCACCGTGTTCGTCGGCAGCGAGGCGGGCGATCTTGGCGGAGGCCAGCTCAGCCTCGTCGCCGCGCCGTACATGGAGAACGGCCGCGTCGCCGGGACCGTCGGCGTGCTCGGCCCGACGCGGATGGACTACGCGAAGGTCATGCCGCTGGTCGACGCCACGGCCGCGGCGATGACCGAGGTCCGCGGCAAGGTCAAGTAGCGCCCTTCCGCTGCGGCTCGCGGAGCCGATCGAGCACGTCGTCGAAATCCGGGGGCGGCGGCGCCTGGAAGCGCATCGGCCGGTCGTCGGCCGGGTGGTTGAAGCCGAGCTCGGCCGCGTGGAGCATCAGCCGCGCGGCCGGGATCCTCGCCCCGCGGTAGTCCCGCACGTAGACCGTCTCGCCGACGAGCGGGTGCCCGGCCTCCGCGAGGTGGATGCGGATCTGGTGCGTCCGTCCCGTCTCGAGCCGGCACGCGACGAGCGTCACGCCCCCGGCGCCGGCCCCTTCCTGCGGCCCTCGGAGCACCTCGATCGGCTCCACGTGCGTCACCGCGAGCTGCCCCTCGCGCCGCCCCTCTCGCGCCGAGCCGCGCAGCCCGTCGCCCCGATCCTCGACGAGGTAGCTGCGGTAGGTGCCGCGCGGGACGGCGCCGTGCGCGAGCGCCAGGTACTGCCGGTGCATCGCGCGGACGCGGAGCTGCTGCGCGAGGTGCTTCTTCGCGGCGAGCGTCCGCGCGAAGACCAGCAGCCCGCTCGTCCCCTTGTCGAGGCGCTGCACCACGCCGAGCGGCGCGCGCCCGCGCAGGCGGTCGCGCCTGGCCAGCACCTCGCGCACCAGCGCGTCGAGGGTCGCGGCCTGCTCCGCGGGATCCTCGTCGCCGTACGGGATGGTGCTCACCCCGGCGGGCTTGTTCACCACGACGACGCTCGCGTCCGCGTAGACCACGAGCTCGCCCTCGAGCTTGCGCCGCCGCACGGTCTCGGGCCTCGGCGCGTGCAAGCGGACCTCGATCTGCTCCCCGCTGAGCACCCGCCGGCGGGCGCTCGTCGCCACCGCGCTCCCGACCAGCACCTTGCCGGTCTCGATCAAGCGGCGCGCGTCGGACCACGAGACAGCGGCCAGCGCACGGACGGCCCCGTCCAGCGGGCGCCGATCCAGCTCGGCTGGCACCGTCCAGCGGCCATCCTGCGGAGGTCGCACCTGGGCGGCGGGGTGGACGCCGGTCGTTTCGGCGGCTTTGTCTTCCTGGCTCGGCGGAGTGGCGGGTCGGAGCGGACGCATGTACAAGCTCACCGGGGGCGCCTCGGCTCCGCCCACCAGCGTGGGACCGGGCTCTACCGGCGCGAAAAACGCACATCCGCGGGGCCCGCGGGGGCGAAATACACCGCGAATGTTGACACATCGCGCGACCGGAGCCGAAGATATCCAGAGCCGTCATCGCTTTCTCGCCATCTGAGAGGAGACCCGTTCGTGGCCAGCACCCTTCTCGCCGTAGACGACAGCGTGACCATGCGCAAAGTGCTCGAAATCACCTTTGCGGGTCAGGATTTCCGCGTCGTGACGGCGAGCAGCGCCGACGCTGCGCTGCAGAAGCTCAAGAGCGATAAACCCGACCTGGTGATCGCCGACGTCACGCTCGAGCCGAAGAACGGCTACGAGCTGTGCAAGGCGATCAAGCAGGCCTCACCGGCGACGCCCGTCCTGATCCTGTCGTCCAAGCAGAACCCGTTCGACCCCGCGAAGGGATCGGGCGCGCAAGCGGACGATCACATGGACAAGCCGTTCGACACGCAGCAGATGATCGACAAGGTCAAGAAGCTGCTGGCGTCGCGCGGCGAAGCGAAGCCCGCCGCCGCAGCGGCCCCCGCTGCCGCGGCGCCCGCGCCCGCGCGCTCTCCTGCGGCGCAGCCCGCCGCCGCGCCGCCCGCGGCCGCCGCGCAGCCGGCAGCCGCCGCGCAGCCGGCGGCAGCGAGCCCGCTCCAGCGCGCGAAGACCCTCATCTACACGCCCAACGCGCCGGCCACGAGCGCTGCGCCGGCCCAGGCCTCCGTCAAGACGGCGCCCGGTGGCCCGGCGAACGTGCCGGTCACGACGACGATGGCCTTCTCGCCGACGCCGGTGTCCGGCCTGCCGAAGACCGCGACGGGGCCCGCCGCCGTCGCCGCGACCGCCTCCGCGCAGGTCAACGGCCAGATGGCGAGCAAGCTCGAGGGCCTCGGCCTCACCTCCGAGCAGGTGGAGGCCGTGATGGCGCTGTCCCGCGACGTCGTGGAGCGCGTCGTGTGGGAGGTCGTGCCGGTGCTCGCCGAGACGATCATCAAGGAAGAGATCGCGCGCCTGACGAAGTAGGCGGCGGCCGCGGCCTGGCCGTGGCCGTCGACCCGCCCCTGTTCCTGTCGCGCCTGCGAGACGCACGAACGGGGCGGGGCGCCTTCGTGGGCGCGTGAGGCCCACCGATCCAAGTACGTAGGGGCGCTCCTTGCGCCGCGGCGGCGCTCGCGGAGCGCGCGCGTTCGGGAACGCAGCGCAGGCGCATGCGACCGCTGCTTTGCCCGGCGACCTGGAGTTGCTACGCCAGGGCCGCGCCTCGTTCCGCGGTTGGCGCAGCCATGAACGACACACACGACAAACGCAGCGGTGCGCCCGCGGACGCCCGCGACGGGACGGCCGCGGGCGATCTGGAGAGCCCCAGCGCACCTGAGCCGCGCGCGCCTTCCCCTGGCGACGGGACAGCGGGGAGCGACGGCACGGTCGGGATGGACGGCGCCGCGGCCGACGCCGAGGAGGTTCGCCTCGTGCCGCAGGGCAATCCGCTCCGCTGGCGTAGCGCTGCCGTGTCCGCCGCGGGCGCCCTCCTCACGTTCGTCGTGATGGCGCTCGCGCCCCAGCTGCGCTGGGGTGTCCCGATCGGCGCGCTCGGCGTCGTCATCGCGGCGATCGGTCTGCTCGATCTGCTCGGCACGTTCGACGATCGGCCCGAGCGCGTCGCCACGCGCGTCGGGATCCGCGACCTCCTCGGCCCGCTCGCGCTGCTCGGGGGCGGGCTCGTCGCGCTCTTCGCCCTGATCACGCTGAGCGTCGCGGGCTTCTTCTCGCCGAGCCCTCTCTCGTCGGACGGCGCGCCGACGCTGCTCTCGCTGGCGGTGCCCGCCGTCGCCGTCCCTGTCGCGTTTCTCGCGGCGGTCATCGGCGCGTTCCGGTTCGGCGAGCGCCTCGGTCCCTGCCGCGTCGACGAGGCGGGGGCTCCGCGCCCTCTCGGAAGGCGGCACGGCTTCTGGCTCGTCGCCCTCGTCACGCTGCTCTACCTGCCCATGCTCGGGAGCCACTCGCTCACCGATCCCTGGGAGACGCACTACGGCGAGGTCGCGCGCGAGATCCTCGCCAGGAACGACTGGATCTCCCTCTGGTGGGCGCAGGACGGCTGGTTCTGGTCGAAGCCGGTGCTCGACTTCTGGATGCAGGCGCTCGCGATGGCCGCGTTCGGCGTCCGCTACCGGTCGGGCGAGATGCTCTCGGCGGTCGCCGAGGGGCGCACCCCGTGGCCCGAGTGGGCCGTCAGGCTCCCCGTCTTCGCGCTGACGCTCATCGCCGTTTATCTGCTCTACAAGGCCGTCTCGCGCATCTTCAGCCGCCGCGCGGGGCTGCTCGCGGGGCTCGTCCTCGCCACGATGCCGCAGTGGTTCCTGGTCTCCCACCAGACCATGACCGACATGCCCTTCGTCGCGACGATGGCCGCGGCGATGGCGCTCCTCCTGCTCGGCATCCACACCGACGACGCCGAGGAGGCGCGCGTCTACGAGGTGGCTCTCGGCCCGCTCAAGGTGGGCCTCTCGGCCTATCACCTCGTGCTGGGGGCGATCCTCGCCTGCGCGCTGCCGCAGATCCTCTACCTGCTCTCGCGTCACGTCGAGATCGGCCTTTCGCCCTTCAGCCTCGACTTCCGCGGCGACGTCTTCAGCTCGGGCTCACCGGGCAACTGCGGTCTCCCCGGCAACGAGGCCTGCCGGTCGGTGCTGCCCGTGCTCCCTGGCCTTCAGCCTGCGCTCCAGGCGCTCGTCTGGGCGCAGACGCTCGCGATCGTCCTGTATGCCAGCTGGGGCGAGCGGCGCGTCCAGCGGCTCCTCTTCCTCGCGGCGTGGTTCTTCGCTGCCCTGTCCACGATGGCCAAGGGGCCGGCGGGCTTCGGGCTCCCGGTGCTCTGCGCGCTCGGCTACGTCGTCGTCTCCCGCCGGTACCGCGACCTGCTCAAGATGGAGATCCCCGTCGGGCTGCTCGTGCTCGCGTGCATCGCGCTGCCGTGGTTCGTGGCGATGTACGCGCGGCACGGCCAGCCGTTCACCGACAGGCTCCTGTTCCACGACATGTTCAAGCGCGCCTTCACCCACGTCCACGACACGAACGAGGGCGACGACGTGAGCTTCCGCTATTACGTGTGGCAGCTCGGCTACGCGATGTTCCCGTGGACCGGGCTCGTGCCCGCGTCGCTCGTGTGGTGGCTCAGGCGGCGCGAGGGGGCGGCGCCGGGGGAGCGCGGCTCGGCCGACGTCCGCCAGGGCGACGCCTCGGTGTTCCTGGCGATATGGTTCCTCTTCGGCTTCGCGCTGTTCTCCCTGATGCTGACGAAGTTCCATCACTACATCCTGCCGGCCGTCCCGCCGGCGGCGATGCTCACGGGGATCCTGCTCGACGACATGCTGCGCCTCGATGGCCGCGTGGGAGGGCTCGCGCGCCGCTCGAGCGGCGCCTCCTCGCCGGCGCAATCGGCGCGCTCCGCCGCGGTGGTCAGCTACGAGCGCGCGATGCTCGGCGCCATCGCGCTCGGCGCTGCGCTCCTCGTGTTCCTCGTCGGGCGCGATCTCGCGATGGTGCGCGAGGGACAGCCGAGCCAGGCCAGGCTGCTGCACCTGTTCACGTACAATTACAAGCGCCCCTGGCCGCAGTCGCTCGACTTCTCGGCGGCCCTGTGGGCCTTCACCGCCGCCGCGGCTGCCCTGTGCTTGCTGCTGATGGTCGCGCGCTGGCGGCGCCAGGTCGTCTACGCGCTCCTGGCGCTCGCCGTCGTGTTCACGGCGTGGGGCATCGACGTGTACTTCGTGCGGACGTCGCCTCACTGGGGGCAACGCGAGACGCTGCTCGCCTACGTGCGCGCGAATCAGCAGATCCCAGGGCCGCTCGTCGCTTACCAGCTGAACTGGAAGGGCGAGAACTTCTATGCCGGCAACCGGCTGGCGGCCTTCGTGTCGAGCGGAAAGAAGTTCCAGGATTACATCAATGAGCAGAAGAAGAAGGGCGTGAAGACCTTCTACTTCGTCACCGAACACGGGCGCACGGGCTCCTTGTCGAACGAGCTCGGCAGCCCTCGCATCTTCGAGAAGCTCACTTCCATCGAGCTCAACAACAAGTTCGTCGTGGTGCGAGCGACGTTCGAGTGAGCCGAACGGCACCGGAATGCGCTCATCTCACCAGCGCTGTCCGGCTGTGACGCTGTACGCCTGCTCCGGCCCCGGGGAATGCCGCTGTCGATGTTCGACGGTAATGCCCAATCAGGAGCGTCCTTGCATCTCTGTCGTCGTGGCCGCGCAGCAGCGCAAGGAGGCTCCTGCCAGGACGTCCTAAGTGCCTGGATCGACTTGAAGAAGTCGTGGGCACGCGCCCTGCTCTCACGTGGGATCGAGCGTCGCGGCGGAGACCTTCCCCCCCCAGGTCCGCTGCGACGCTCTCTTTATTTCCGCAGCTGCGCCGGCTGCACATCGTGCGACCGGCTCATCCGCTCCTGGCGCTCCCAGGGGCAGCTTGCAATGCAGTGAAATGTCGTTCCAGCGCGTCCAGGAGACCTGCTGTGGTGCTCACCTCGGCGGTCACGCCGACCCGGAGCCCCCGCTTCTCGGCGGTCGCGGTCGTGATCGGCCCGATGCTCGCGAGGAGAACGCGGTCGAGGCGCGCTGCGGCGCCCTCGCCGAGGAGATCGCAGAGGCTGTCGACGGTGCTGCTCGAGGTGAGCAGCACGACGTCGATCTCGCCCGCCGAGAGCGCCCGGAGCAGCTCTTCGCGGCGACCGGCCGACGCAGGGCGGGTCTCGTAGACAGGCACGACATCGACCTCGCAACCGGCGGCGCGGAGGCGCTCGGGGAGCACCTCGCGGGCGACCAGCGCGCGCGCGAGGAGCACGCGGACTCGAGGGGACGCCGCCCGGCGTTCGGCCAGCGCGGGGTCGGCGAGGATGGCCTCCGCGAGCTCCTCGCCGCGGAATTCCCGCGGGACGATGTCGGCGCGGACGCCGCGCGCGGCGAGCGCGGCGGCGGTCCCGACGCCGATCGCGGCGAGGCGCGCAGGGCCGAAGGCGCGCGCGTCCAGGCCGAGCCGCTCCATCTCCTTGAAGAAGCAGGCCACCCCGTTCTCGCTCGTGAAGACGACGGCGTGGTAACCGGAGAGGCCGCGCACAGCCTCGGTGACCCGCGCGGGGTCGGGGGGCGGGTGGATCTCGATGGTCGGCAGCTCCACCGCCTCGCCGCCGCGGAGGCGTACCAGCCTCGACGTCGAGCGCGCCTGGTGACGCGGCCGGGTCACGAGCACCCGCTTGCCGAAGAGCGGCTTCCGATCGAACCAGCGGAGCGTGTCGCGCAGGCCCGTGACGGCGCCGACGACGATGACCGCGGGGCTCTCGATCCCTGCCTCCTTTACGCGGCGAGGCAGCTCGTCGAGGCGGCTCGAGACGACGCGCTGGTCGGCCCGCGTGCCCCACTGGATCGCCGCCGCCGGCGTCGCGGGATCGCGGCGCCCCGGCCCCATCAGCCCCACGACCACCGCGTCGAGGGCCTGCATGCCCATCAGGACGCAGATGGTCCCGCGGACCGAGGCGAGCTCGCTCCAGTCGAAGGATCTGCCAGCCCGGGTGACGCCGCTGACGATCATCACGCTGGAGGCGATGTGCCTGTGCGTCAGCGAGATGCCGGCGTAGGCCGTCGCGCCGAGCGGAGAGCAGACGCCCGGAACCACCTCGAACGGCACCCCGGCCCGCGCGAGCGCCTCCGCCTCCTCCGAGCCGCGCCCGAAGAGGAACGGATCGCCGCCCTTCAAGCGAACGACGCTGCGGCCCGCGAGGCCGAGCGCGACGAGCTCTGCGTCGATCTCCGCCTGCTTCGCGTCCTTCACCACCCGATCGCCGCCGCGCTTGCCCACCGAGCGCACGTCGGCGCCCTCCCGCACGCGGTCGAGCAGCGCGGGGTGGACGAGCTCGTCGTGCAGCACGACGTCGGCCGTGGCGAGGAGCTCCGCGCCGCGCAGCGTGAGGAGCCCCGGATCCCCCGGGCCGGCGCCGACCAGGTACACGACGCCTGGTCTGGCCGCGCCCGGCGCGCCGTCGTTCATCGCCCCCGCGGCCGCCGCGCCGGGGCTCTCCTCGGAAGGATCGTTACGCCTCGGAAACACAGTCAAACTCCCGTCATTCTCTCGTTGATGCATGGCAGACGTTGATTGTCATAGCGATTCAGCAGTGATGTTGACCCGGTGCGTTATGCGATTAGAATCGCACCCGGTCGATTCAACGTCCGGCGGTTTCTGGAGTCCATTCGATGAGATCTGTGAAACTGGTCGAGGAGCTGCTGAGCTCGGAGCGCGGCTTTCCGGACCGATGGTACGTCACCAACGGGGAACGCTCGGTCGGGCCGGTCAAGCTCGACCAGCTCGCGCGCGGAATCGAGAGCGGAGTGGTCCCCCTCGATAGCTTTGTCCGCAATGAGGCATGGACCGTGTGGTGCCCGCTGTCCGACATTGCAACGGTCACGGTCGCCGCCACGGCGACGCCTGCGGAACAGCCGGAAGAGGGCTCGGCAGCGGATGAGGACGACGACACGCTGCCACTTTCGTCCCAGCAGACTCCCCAGCCGATGACGCCGCGTCCCGGCCCGGCGGCGCGCTCGGCCGCGCGCTCTGGAGCGGCCCACCGCTGAGCGACGGCCGCGCGCGCGGACCGCGCCCGGCGCGAGCGCCGCGCGCGGCGGGGCGAGCGCGGCCGGAAAACGGGAACGGGAAGTGGAGGGCCGTTCTCATGCTGGCGGTTTCGGGCGAACACTAACCGATTCGCAGCTCCCACGCGATCCACGGATCGCGCGCTCCTCTGGACCGGAGCGGCTCACGCGGGCGCAGGGCTGCTATGCTCCGCCGCCGTGTTCCCCACGAAGAGACCGCGCCGGCTCCGTCGCTCGCCCGCCCTCCGCGCCCTGGTGCGCGAGACGACCCTCCATCCGGGAGATTTCATCCTCCCCCTCTTCTTCAACGAGGCGCTCGACGCGCCTCGGCCGGTCGGGACGATGCCGGGCGTCTCGCAGCTTCCCGTGAGCGCCGCGGCAGCGCAGGCGCGGCTCTGCAAGGAGCTCGGCATCGGCGGGACGATCCTGTTCGGGCTCCCGCGCACCAAGGATGCGTCGGGCACGAGCGCTTACGATCCGGACGGGCCCGTGCCGCGCGCCGTGAAGGCGATGAAGGAGGCCGTGCCGGAGCTGCTCGTGATCACCGACGTGTGCGTGGACGAGTACACCGATCACGGCCACTGCGGCCTGCTCCGGGAGGACGCGTCCGGGGCGGTGGACGTCGACAACGACGCGACGCTGGAGGTGCTCGCGCGGGCGGCGGTGGTCCACGCCAAGGCGGGGGCCGACGTTGTCGCGCCGAGCGACATGATGGACGGCCGGGTCGCCGCGATCCGGCGCGCGCTCGACGCCGAGTCGCTGACGGGGACGGCGATCCTCTCCTACGCCGTGAAGTACGCGTCCGGCTTTTACGGGCCGTTCCGCGAGGCGGCCGACTGTGCGCCCAAGTTCGGCGACCGGGCGGGCTACCAGATGGACCCCGGGAACGCCCGCGAAGGCCTGCGCGAGGCGGCGCTCGACGAGGAAGAGGGGGCCGACATGCTCATGGTCAAG
This sequence comes from Sorangium sp. So ce381, assembly GCF_051473845.1. Lineage (NCBI taxonomy): Bacteria > Pseudomonadati > Myxococcota > Polyangiales > Polyangiaceae > Sorangium > Sorangium sp. So ce381. The sequence goes on from NZ_CP150336.1 coordinate 24,853, forward strand.
CCGGCGCTCGCGTACCTCGACGTCATCGCGCGCGTGCGCGAGGTGACGACGCTCCCGCTCGGCGCGTACAACGTCAGCGGCGAGTACGCGATGATCAAGGCGGCCGCGGAGCGCGGCATGATCGACGAGAAGCGCGCCGTGATCGAGCTGCTGACGTCGATCCGGCGCGCCGGGGCGGACTTCATCCTCACCTACCACGCGCTCGACGCCGCGCGCTGGCTCGGCTGAGCGATGCGGAGCCAGGGCGCAGGCGGGAACGCCGCGCAGCGCTTGAGGTGGGCCGCCGCTTGGGCGGTGGGCGCGTCGGCGGCGTTCGCGGCGGGGTGCGCGCCGAACAGGTGCGACAGGTCCGAGGAATCGAACCCGCCGATCGAGTTCGTCGAAGCCACACCGGAGGGGGGTATCTACGAGACCTCGGCGCCGGACGGCGATCTCCTCTACTTCCCGGGCGGCATGCGGTACGCGCTCAAGCATCACCTCGGCGCGCGCCCGCGGTGGTGGCAGGTGTACCTGTCGTTCGAGCGCGACGGTACGAAGAGCGGCGGGACGCTGGCGCAGGCGGCCGGCAACCAGGCCGAGGTGACCTGCGTGGACGACCAGCACCTGATCATCGTCAACGGCAGCTGCTCCGAGTACTGGCTGCGGGTGGTCGCAGGGGGCGCGATCGGCGCCGAGGACGGCGCGACCGGAGCCGCAGGAGGCGCGGCCGGCGCCGACGGCGATGGGATGGGAGCCGCCGGGGGCACCGGCGTCAGCAGGTGCTACGGCGCCGACGCCGATCCCGGCGGAGGGAGCGCGGAGCCCTAGGACCCGCGCTTCTAGGCGTTCGCCGCGGCCTGCCGGGCGAACTGCAGCCGGTACAGCTTGCTGTAGACGCCGCCCGCGGCGAGCAGGTCCTCGTGCGTGCCCTGCTCGACGACGCAGCCCTTGTGGAAGACGACGATGCGATCGACGGCGCGGATCGTCGAGAGGCGGTGCGCGATGATCAACGCGGTGCGCCCCTCCATGGCTCCCTCGAGGGCGCGCTGGAGGCGCGCCTCGGTGTCGCTGTCGACGTTGGCCGTGGCCTCGTCCAGGATGAGGAGCGGCGGGTCGCGGTAGAGCGCCCGGGCGAAGGCGATCAGCTGGCGCTCGCCAGCGCTGAAATTGCTGCCGCGCTCGAGCACGGGGGCGTCGAGCCCGCCCTCGCGTCGCTCGAAGAGGTCGAGGGCGCCGATGCGGTTCAGCGCGTTCACCACCTTGGCCCGATCGGGGATCGCGTCGCCGGCCGCGACGTTGGTGAGCACCGTGCCCGGGAACAGGAACACGTCCTGGGGGACGACGGCGAACTGGCGGCGCAGCTCGTCACGAGCGTACGCGCTGACGTCGCGGCCGAAGACCCGCACGACGCCCTCATCGACGTCGTAGAGGCGGAGCAGCAGCGACGCCACGGTGCTCTTGCCGGCGCCGGTCGCGCCGACCAGCGCGACCTTCTCGCCGCGCCTCGCCGCGATCGACACGTGCCGCAGCACGGGCACGCCTGGCTTGTAGCCGAAGCCGACGTTGTCGAGCTCGAACGCGACGCCCTCGTCCGCTGGCCTCGTCGCGCCGCCGCCGCTCGTCGCCGCCGCCGCCGTCGCGTCCTCGTCCTTGTTGTCCAGCAGCTCGAAGACGCGCTCCGCGCCGGCCATCGCGGACTGCAGCAGCGTGTACCGAGCCGAGAGATCGCGGATCGGGACGAAGAACATGTCGATGTAGGCGACGAAGGCGAACAAGGTCCCGAACGAGATCTCGTCCTTCAGGCTGTTCACGCCGGCGTACCAGAGCACCGCTGCGATGCAGACGCTCGAGACCATCTCGATGGCGGCGTCGAGCGTCGCGTCGAGCACGATCGAGCGGTTGTTCGCGTTGCGGTACGCCGCGTTGATCTCGTCGAACTCCTCGGCCGAGCGCTCCTCCCTGGCGTAGGCCTGCACGACGGCCATCCCGGACACCTGCTCGTTGAGGTACGCGTTCATCCTGGCCGTCTTCGACCGCACCTCCCGGAACGCGTCGCGCATCCGCCGCCGCGTCCAGTTGACGCCGAGGGCGACCGGGGGGACCGCCGCGAAGGCGAGCAACGACATGCGCCAGTCGAGCGACACCATCACCGCGACGATGACGAAGAGCCGGAGGAGATCGCCGAACGCGTTGAGCGCGCCGGACGCGAACATCTCGCCGATCGCGTCCACGTCGTTCGTCACGCGCGTGACGAGCCGGCCGACCGGCGTGCGATCGAAGAACCCGAGGCGGCGGGTGTGCAGGAAGCCGAAGACGCGCACGCGCAGGTCGGCCATCGCGCGCGCGCCGGCGAGCTGCATCAGGTAGAGCTGCGGGAAGGCGAGCGACTGCTCCAGGAGCATGATGCCCGTGAGCAACAGGCCGCTGCGCGTGAGGTGATCGAGCCCGCCGGGCGTGTCGAACGCGTCGAGCGCGTCGCGCATGATGAGCGGGCGCAGGAGCGCCAGCAGCGCCGTGACGACGAGCAGCGCCAGCGACACCGCGAGGTGCTTGCCCTGCGGGCGCACGAACGGCCACAGCCTCAGCAGCATGCGCGCGTCGTACGCCTCGCCGAGCCGTGTCTCCTCGTGGAACCGGCTCAGCACGTCCTCGGTGCGGCTCGCCTTCGTCGCCCCGCGGCCCTTGGCCGTCGCCGCCTGCGCCGGCCGCCGCGGGCCCGCGCCCGCCTCGCCCGCGGCCGAGACGCTGCCAGATTTCGACCGCATCGTCGGGCTGTCTCCGTGTGCCGGTTGCGTCACGAGAGCCCCACCGGCTGTGAGGGCGTCGACGCATCGAAGGTCGCGAGATCCTCTTCGAGCTGCTGCTCCTCGGCGAACGACGCGTAGATCCCGCCCGCGCGGACGAGCTCGTCGTGCGTGCCGCGCTCGACGACCCGACCCTGCTCCAGCACGACGATCGCGTCACACCGCCGCGCGGCCGCGACCCTGTGGGTGATCAGGATGACGGTCCGTCGCGCGGCCTGCCGCTCGATCGCAGCGAGGATGGCCTGCTCGGTCTTCGCGTCGACGGCGGAGAGCGGATCGTCGAGGACGAGGACGTTCGGCTCGCGCACGAGCGCGCGGGCGAGCGCGACGCGCTGGCGCTGTCCGCCGGACAGCTGCACGCCGCGCTCCCCGACCACGGTGTCGAAGCCGTCAGGCAGCGAGAGCACCTCGTTCAGCACCTCGGCCTCGGCGGCGGCCGCGCGGATCGTCTCGAACGCGGCGGGCGAGTCCGGATCGTCGAGGGAGTAGCCGATGTTGCGGGCCACGGTCGTCGAGAAGAGGAACGCATCCTGCTGCGCGTAGCCGATGCTCGCGCGCACGGTGTCGAGCGGCAGATCGCAGATGTCGACGCCGTCCAGGAGCACGGCGCCGCGCGGCGTGGGCATGAGCCTGGCGAGCAGCGTGGCGATGGTGCTCTTGCCCGAGCCGGTGCGCCCGACGATGGCGAGCGATCTGCCCGCTTCGACCTCGAAGCTCACGCCGTCGACCACCTTCCTCGCGCCGTGGGAGAACGTCAGGTCCTTGACGGAGATGGCGCCGCGGACGACATCGGGTGAGGGCATCGGGCCGCTCACGACCTCGGGGATGGCCTCGAAGATCGCCTTGAGCCGGACGTAGCCGGCGCGACCGCGCTGGACGATGGCGGCGACGAAGCCGAGGGCGAGCATCGGCCAGGTGAGCCGCAAGAGCGCCAGCCAGAAGGAGACGAAGTCCCCCCTCGTCATCTGCTGCTCCAGCACGAGCCGCCCGCCGTACCAGAAGACGATGAGCACGCCGACCGAGCTGATGGCCCCCATGAGCGGCCCCATGGAGCCGCGCAGCCTGGCGAGCGCGAGGCTCTTCTCGAGGTAGCCCTGGTTCGTGCTCGTGAACGCGGCCATCTCGGACGCCTCGAGCGCGAACGAGCGGACGACCCTGACCCCTGCGAGGCTCGCGAGGACGCGGTCGCTCATGGCGCCGATCGCCTCCTGGTTGTCGCGGGTGCGGGCGAAGAGCTTGCTCGAGAACGACCGGGTGACGAGCATCAGCGCGGGCATCGTCAGGAGCGCCGCGAGCGTGAGCCTCTTCGAGATGTGGAGCATCACGTACAGGGCGCTCGTGAACGCGAAGATCGAGCCGACGACGTTCAGCAGGCCGAAGCCGAGGAGGAGGCGAACCTGCGTCAGATCGTTCGTCGCCCGGCTCATGATGTCGCCGGTCGCCATCTTGCGGAAGAAGGACGGCCCGAGCTTGTGCAGGCGCGCGAGCAGGATCGCCCGGAGCTCGTACTCGACGTTGCGGCCCGCCGTGAAGATGGTGACCCGCGAGAACACGCGCATGATCGCGGCGCCCACGCTGACCGCGAGCATGACGAGCGCCGCCTGCGCGGCCTCGCTCGACTGCGCCTTCACGGCGGCGTCGACGGCGTCCTTGACCAGGAAATCTCGCCTGGCCATGAGGAACTGCTGCGCAGCGAGCAGCGCCGCGCCCGTCAGGTAGAGCGGAAGCTTGTTGCGGAACTGTGCGCCGAGGCCGACAGGGTAGGTTGATGGATCGCGCTTGACCATTGCGTGGGGGGGGCTGCGCGGCGGCGCTCAGCGCGCCTTGCGCGGCGTCGGTGCGAGCGGCTTGCGGTGCGACGTCGAGAGCGCGGGCCGATCTCTTCCATCGACCACGAGCTCGAGATCGTCGAGCTCGAGCCTCGTCGAGAGCAGGCCGAGCAGGACGCGCGCGCCTCCGCGCCCGTCGAGCTCGCTCACCACGCCGATCTTGTCGCCGAACGGGCCTCGTCGCACGCGGACCCGGCTGCCCTTCTCCAGCACGCCGCCCTTCGCGGGATCCGGGCCGACCTTCGCTGCAGCGTCTGGCTCGCCGGACGGACCCCGCTGCGCTCGCGGCGCGTGATCGGCCGAGGGCTTCTGCGGAGCCTCGACCTTCGCTTGCTGCTCCGCTTCGCCCTGCGGCGCTCGCCGGGCGGGGGTGACGCCCTCGCCGACGCGCTTCAGCGAGGGCCGCGGCTCTCCGCCGCGGCCAGCGCCAGCGCCAGCGTTGTTCGGCGACTTGAACAGCGTCGCCAGGGTCGGTCGGCGGGCGGGCAGGGCGGCCTCGACGCGCTCGTCGCCGCGCGCTCGCGCCTGCTCCATCGAGCGCTCTCGCGCTCTGGCCTGCTCGGAGCGCCATCGCTCGTTCTCGGCCTCGATCTCGGCGTGGGCGCGCGCCCGCTCCTGCTCGATGCCCTCGAGCTTGCGGTCGAGCGCGATGCGGTCGTTCTCGCGCGACCACGCGACGAGCCGGTAGATCGGGGCGAGCGCGACGAGCGCGTCCTCGAGCTGCTCGTCGAGGATGTCGGCGTGCTCGACCGCCGTCTCGCGCGGGACCGCCCAGCCGATCCAGAGCGGCACCTGGCCGTCGGCGGCGCGGCGGAGCATCTCGGCGATCGCGTCCGGGGTGGCCGCGCTGCAGGCCACGCGATCGCCGCCGGCGGCGCCGAACGAGAACTGCTCCGGGAGCGCGTGGAGCGCGCTCGTGAGCTCCGCGGAGAGCGGCGAGGCCGGCGCGCCCGTCGCCTCCTCGGTCGCCGAGAGGCGAGCCCGGAGGTTGTCGACGTCCACCTTCGCGTCCGGGTGGACCGCGAAGCACACCTGCACCTCGCTCTCCGAGATGCGCAGCGCGAGGAACGCGTGCCGCGTGAAGGGGCTCGGATCGTCGATCGCGTCGGAGATCGAGCGGCCGCGGTCGAGGAGGCGATCGAGCTCGTCGCGCGCCGCCTGATCGCGCCAGAAGAAGACCCACTGGCAGTCGGCCCGGTGCTTGTTGCGGATCGAGGGGTGCTCGTCCGAGCCATGGACGTCGACCGAGATGCCGAGCTCGGCGAGCCGGGCGACGACGCCGCGCGCCCAGGCGAGCGCGCGCTGCTTCACCTCGAGGCGGGGGCGTGAGTAGGCCTTCGAGGTCGCTTTTTCGGCGGCGTACGCGTCGAAGTCACGAGCGGTGAGGTGCAGGGAGGGATGGCTCATTGCTTCGACTGGTTGCGATGCGCGGCGTGGGCAGATGCGGCTCGTGGTCCGTCACGGGAGGAGCTGCGCTCCTCGTGAAAGTCGCGCGGATGGTATCGTGAGGAGCTTCGAAATCAAAGCTCCGCGCCGCGCGATCGATCCTGGCGTTGCGTGGAGGCGGCACGCTTGACCGCCCTGACAAGCATGTCACCGTAGGCACTCCCGTGCCCCATCAAGAGGGCGATCCCACCGATATCACGTAAAACCCCGCGTAAATCGCGCTTCTCCAGCGCAGCGGGGCAGCTCCGGGCGCTCCAGTCACCCGAGTCATCCGAGTCACCCGAGCCCGTGAGCCTGCGAGGCCCGTCGGCCTGACGAAAGAGGAATCATGGAACAGCATCGAGACGAGCACATTGTCTGCGCGAGCTGCGGCACGTCGTTCCTATTCTCGGCTGCGGAAGCTGCCGTCTACGCCGAACGGAAGCTCGCGGCTCCGCCCAAGCGGTGTCGGACTTGCCGCCGTGCGCGCAAGGACAATCGAGGGGAGAGCGGATCGCCGGCTCGCGCAGCGGAGCGCCAGCGCCCTGGTCCGGCCCGTGGCGCCGGGGGGCATCGCGGCCTGGCGCGCGGCGACGGCCAGCCTCGGAAGCCCCGCTACACGGGCGACGTGAACGAGTACCGCAGCCCGATGCAGGACGCGTACTCGGGGCTGACGCCCACCTGGGCGGTGCCGAGCCACTACCCGAATCGGCCGCGCGGCGGCGCGCCCTTCCGAGATGATGGCAACTACCGCGCCCCCTCGTTCGCCGGTGAGCGCCGCGCTGCTGCGCCGAGCCGCGGCCCGGCGCAGCAGCCTCGCGCGCCGCGCACTCGTCCGACGTTCTCGATCACCTGCAAGTCGTGCGGCTCCGAGGGCGAGGTCCCGTTCAAGCCGGTCGAGGGCCGCGACGTGTTCTGTCAGGCGTGCTACCGCGCGCGCAAGCCTTCCTGAGAGACGCCTCCAGCGACGCGCAGCCATCGCGCTGCGGCACATCCCCGCGCGCCGGCCGCTCCTCGTGCGGCCGGCGCGGCGCGGCCGCTCCTCGTGCGGCCGGCGCGGCGCGGCCGCGAAGCGGACGCCGGGGTGCGGAGCGGGGCGGAGCCCCGAGGAAACGAGGCCAGGGCCGCCAGCGCGAGGTCGCCGCGGAGCGGCGCCGAAGTCCGGCCATCTCTGGCCGGACTCCGGGCGGGCGGAGCCTAGAGGCTGATCTCGCAGGCGAGCTCGGAGGTGAAGCCCAGCTCTCCGAGCGTGATCGTGACCTTCACGCCGCCGCCGGACGCGCGTCGCGCTGTCTCCTCGACCATCCCCACGACCCACAGCCGGAGCGGCAGCGAAGCAGGGTCGAAGTCGCCGATGTGGAGCGTGACCCGCCCGGTCGGGCCAGTCGCCACGCGCCACGAGCCGAACGTGAAGAGCCGCGACCAGATCGAGGTCCCGCGGCGCATGAGCGACGCGATGTCGGTCAGCGGGCGGGCGAACAGCGTGCGCACGAGGCTGTGCAGCTCGCCGCCGACGCCGAGCCTGCCGATGTCGCGCCAGCGCTCGAGATCGCGCAGGACCAGCGATGTCGCGAGCTCCATGTAGGCGTCGAGCGCCTCGAGCTCGTACCCGACGAGCGCGTTGATCGAGTCGTGCTTGAAGTCGTCGGCGTAGCGAAGCGGCATCTGCGAGACGACCTCGTCGCGCGCGCTCCTCCCGTACTCGTCGACGATGGTGCGATCCACGCTCCGCAGCACCGGGCCGCGCACCTGGTACTGCCCAGCGAAGCGCGCCGGCAGCGGTCGGACCGGGGTGACGTTGGGCCGCCGCGTGTCGCGTGTCCGGTTCATCAGGGAGCCGAAGTCCGCGCTGCGGACGGTCGGCTCGGCCCGGAGGCCGAGATCGGCGCTGCGCACCGTGGGCAGCGACTCGCCGCGCTGCGAGAGCATCGTGGGCTCCGAGCCGCGGCTCCGCAGCGCGTTCGAGAGCGTCACGCCGGGCGCGGGCTTCGCTGGCTCGGAGGACGGCCGCATCCCGGGCGGCGCCTCGGTGACGCGCCCGCCCGGCACGATCGACGGCGAGATGCGCATCGGCGGCGGGGGGTTCACGTCGAACCCCGGGCGCGATCGATCGCGCGAGGACGAGAGGCGATCGCGCTCGTTCTCCGGGGCGTTCCCCAGGCTCAGGGCCATCCGCCGCTGCACGTTGATCAGCCTGCCGAGCGCCGTCGTCCTTCGGGGCGGATCAGGCGCGACGCGCTCGAGCTCGCGGACGACGTCGCCGGCCGTCTGGAACCGCTTCGCGGGATCCTTTTGCAAGAGCCGCTGCACGATCGCCTCGAGCCGCGGGTCGACGGTCACGCCCGCCGAGGCGAGCGTGGGCACCTCGGCGTGCACGACGCGGAACGCCGTCGCCACGGCGGTCGGCGCGCGGAACGGCCGCGTGCCCGTGAGCACCTCGTAGAGCAGCACGCCCACCGAGAAGAGATCGCTCCGACCGTCGAGCGGCGACTCGCCCGTGGCCTGCTCGGGCGAGAGATAGTCGGGCGTCCCGAACACGACGCCCGTGCGCGTCCGCGGCGAGGGACCGTCGGAGTCGAGCACCTTGGCGATGCCGAAGTCGAGCAGGCGGACGACGGCCGAGCCGCGGCTCGGATCGAAGGCGATGAAGATGTTCTCGGGCTTGAGATCGCGGTGGATGATCCCCGCGCGGTGCGCGGCGTCGAGCGCCTCGAGCACCGGGATCGCGACGCCGACGGCGGCCTCCATGTCGAGGCGACCGAAGCGCGCGAGCGCCATGCCGAGCGACTCGCCGTCGAGGTGCTCCATCACGATGTACGGACCGAGCTCGCCGACGCCGGCGTCGATCACGTCGACGATGTTCGGGTGGCGGATCCGATTGACCGCCTGCGCTTCCTGGAAGAACCGGTGGGAGAGCTCCGAGTTGTCCGCCAGCTCGGGGTGGAGGAATTTGATCGCAACGGCGCGACCTGCGAGCACGTGCTCCGCCCGGAACACGTCCCCCATGCCGCCCCCGCCGATGCGCTCCGCGAGGCGGTACTTGTTGTCGACGAGGAGGCCGGGGGTCGGGGGTCGAAACGCCATCTGCTGCCGCTGGCGGGCGAGGGACCAACGTCATGGTCCCCGAGAACACGCGTCCCTGTAAAGGGTTGGGAGGCACGCCCCTCCCGAAAGCCGATCCTATTCCGTCGGTGCGTGCTGCGGCTAGGTTACCTGCGTCAGGTGTGGGGCGGATCGCAGCGCGAAGGGACTTGCGCGCGGCAAGATCACGGTTCGGGTGCATTCTTCCGCAGTTCGGCGATCTTCTGGGCGATCTCCCCGAACCCGCGGCCCATGGGAAGGGACGCCACGAACTGCGGGGGCACGGACAGCTTGCCGAGGTGGGCGCGCACGTTGGCCACCCCGAAGGTCAGCACGAATGCGGCGAAGGCGACGCCGTCGTTGCCGCTGTCGCCGACGAACGCGTAGCGGTGCCGCGCCCGGGTGGGGTCCTCACCGAACCGAGCGGCGAGCAGGCGCACAATCCCCGTGGCCTTGTCGGACGGGTCGCGCGTGAGGTGGAGGTGGACGCTCGAGAGCAGCGTCCTCACCCCCCGCTCGCGCAGCTCGGCGCGCATCTTCTGCACGTCCTCGGGCGGGACATGCCGATGCTCCCCGATGTCGATGGTAACGTCGGTCACCCTCTGGTCGTTGTCGTCCGCGAGCGCCGCCGCCGGAAAACGACGCACGATGTCATTGGCGAGCCCGACGAGCTCGGCCCGACGGGCTCTCCGCGCTTCGCGGTCCAGGTCGTCGAGCGTGACGACGCGGCTTGCGCCGGCGCGCTGGGCGTGCCCTTCCCGATGGCCGGAGACCTCGCTTTCCTGCTCACGGACCAGCGCGACGGCTCCGTTTTCGACGATCGTCGCGTCGATCGGCCACTGCCGCTGGAGCACCTCGCCCCAGCCGGCGGGCCTGCCGGTGCAGGCGATCAGCGCGAGCCCCGTCTCGCGTAGACGGAAGAGCGCTGCGTACGCCGCCTCGGTGAGGGCGCCGTGATCCAGCACGGTGTCGTCGAGATCGAAGATCACCCCGGCGAGGGCGCGCGCGGCGTCGGGAGGCACAAGGGAGAGCGGCTTCATCGGGCGAGCGTCAGAGGGCGTCGATGCGCGCGATGAGGCTCTTCAGGTAGAGCCCCTCGGGGAAGGCGGCGGGGACGGGGTGATCCCCTCCCTGGAAGTGCCGGTCGAACACCGCGGCCTGCATGCGCGCGTCGCGCGCGCCGAGCGCGAGCACCCGGGTCAGATCGTCGAGGCTCACGGCGCTGGAGCAGGAGCAGAGCACGAGGACGCCGCCCGGGCGCGTGGCGCGGCACGCCCCGGCCGCGAGGCGCCGGTACGCCGTGAGCGCCGTGTCCTTGGAGGCGCGCGTGCCTGCGAGCTTCGGGGGGTCGCAGATGACGAGATCGTAGCCCTCCTGCCTCGACGCGTTCTGCAGCGCCTTGCGGGCGTCGTCGCGCGTGAACTTGATCCGGTCGAGCAGCCCGTTCTCCCGCGCGCACTCCGCGCCGACCTCGATCGCCGTCGCGCTCTCGTCGATCGCGAGGACCTCGCTCGCCCCGCCGCGGGCCGCCGCCATGGCGAACGTGCCGACGAAGCAGAACGCGTCGAGCACGCGCCGGTTGTGGGCGAGCTGCTCGACGCGGGTCCGCAGCGTCCGCTGGTCCAGGTAGAACCCGGTCTTGTGGCCGAGCGCGAGCGGGATCGTGTACCGCAGCCCTCGCTCGACGAACCGGAGCTGATCGAGCCCGGGATCGCCGCGCACCACGCCCGCGTCGGCGGTGAACCCCTCGAGCTTCGCGAGGGATTCCGGGGTCCTGTCCACGATCGCGCGGGGCGAGAGCGCCGCCTGGAGTGCGTCGAAGATCACCCCTTCGCGGCGCTTGATCCCGATCGTCCCGAGCTGCACGACCACCACGTCGCCGAACAGATCGACGATGAGCCCGGGCAGGCCGTCCCCCTCGGCGTGGATCAGCCGGAAGGCGTCGGTCTCGTGGCCAGGCGCCCGCGCGGGCAGGCCGAGCTCGCGGCGGTGCGCGATGGCGCGCTCGATCCGGTGCCGGAACAGGGCCGCGTCGATCGGCCTGTCCTCGCGCGTGTACATGCGCACCGGGATGGCCGAGCGCGGGGTGTAGAGCCCGCGCCCGAGCACGCTGCCGTAGGGGTCGGTGACGACGACCTCGTCCCCGGCCACCGCGCCGCCCTCGATGCGCGCGACCGCCTGAGCGAACACCCAGGGATGCCCCGACCACACCGGCCGAACATGACCCTGCTTCAACGTAACCGTAGGCATGATGGAATCCGATCGGTCTCGATGTTGGCAGGGTTCCCGACGGGGGCGACCGCGCCGTGACGTCTGCCGTGGGAGCTAGTACCCTGCGGAACGGCGCGCGTGTGAACCTTCCGCCACAGCGCGCCGTGGCGGCCGATGCACGCCGGCGTGCTGCGTGGCCATGGTGACGACGATCCCGCAAGATGGTCGATGGCATCCCGGTTGCTAACTTCCCTGCACCGAAGAGGAGTCGCCCGATGCGCCGTTGCTTGACCCATGCCCTTGTTGCGGTGGCGATGACCGCGCCGATGAGCGCGTTCGCGCAGGAGGACAGCAACTGTCCTCCCGGCGCGTGGTTCTGCGAGGACGTGGAGCCGCCTCGCGATCCCGCCGCAGAACCTCCGCCCGCCGCTCCTGCCGAGGCCGCGCCTGCCGAGGCGCCGCCGCCCCCGCCGCCGGCCAGAGGAGCCCGTCCCGCCCCGCCGGTCGTCGTCTACGAGACCTCGCCGTCGGGCCCGCCTCCTCAGGTGATCGTCGTGACGCCTGGGGCGGCCCCTCCGCCGCGCGTGATCGTGCGCCGCGTGGCGCCCCCGGCGCCACCTCCGCCGGTGAAGCGGCGCTGGCGGCGCCACTGGGGGATCAACCTCCGCATGGAGGGTGTCATGCTGGGGCGCGAGCACGGCGGCGCGGAGGACGCTGGCATGGGAGGCGTCGGGATCAGCCTTCGCTACCGGCCCGTCCCGGCGTTTGCGATCGATGCAGGCGCCGACTTCCTCGCGGGCACGGACTACAACGGCGACCAGCGGACCGAGGTGCCGCTCTCGCTGAGCGGGATGCTGTTCGTCAACCCGCGCAGCCGCACCCAGTTCTACTTCATGGGCGGCCTGAACATCGCGCACGCCGAGGTCGATCGCTCCTCGAGCGAGGCCGCAGCCGGCAGCACCGAGTTCGTTCCCAATACAGAGTACGACTACTTCGGTGCGCACGGCGGCATCGGCCTCGAGTTCCGGCTTTCCCCTCGCATCGCCTTGAACGTCGATGCGCTCGGCTTCGTGCGCAGCCGTACGGACGATGGGCTCGTTCCCGAGTTCACGGATCCAGACACCGGCCGCACGACCAACACATCGGGCGGCGGGCTCTTCCGCGGCGGGCTCAGCATCTACTGGTGAGCGGCTCGTCATAGCCTCCTGTCCGCCCTGACCGTGCGGTGCGCGCGTCCGTCCTGCTCTCGGCCAGGCTGTCGTCGCGGTCGCGGTCCGGACCGTCTCCACGCGGTATAACGCCGCATCGTGCCCCAGGCCTCGATCATGCGCGCGCTCCGTGGCCGCGCCCCGCTGTTCCTTTCGCTCGCTGGCGGCGCGACGTTCGCCCTCACGGCGCCGCCCACGGATCTGGTCCCCGCCGTCATCGTTGGCCTCGCCCTGCTGGCGGCCGCCGTCCACGACGCCCCGACGGTCTGGCGCGCCTTCGGGCGCGGCGCTGTGTGGGGAACGGCGGCGGGCATCGTGGGCCTGCGCTTCGTGCCAGAGGTCATCCAGCGGTTCACACCTCTAGGCGCGGCCGCCTCGTACCTCGCGCTGGTGCTGCTCGCGGCCGCCCAGTCGCTTGTCTGGGCGGTCTGCGGCGGCATCACGAGCGCGCTCATCCGGCGGCTGCGCGCTCCCCTCGAGCTCGCGTTCGCGACCGGCGTGTTCGCCGCCGTGGCCATCCCGACCGTCTTCGGCTGGACTCCTGCCGGTCTCATGAGCCCCTGGCCGGCGCTCGTGCAGCTCGCCGACCTCATCGGCGAGCGGGGCGTCTCCGTGCTGTTCGCCGTCGGGGCGGCCCTGCTCGCCCGCGCCGGTCTGGCCGCCTCGGGGAGGGCGCCGGGCGGGCGGCCGCTCGAGAGCGCGCTCGCTCAGGAATCGCGGCCCGTCCGCCTTCAGCTGCCCCGAGCGATCCTCTACCCGGCGCTCTCGAGCGTCGCGCTGTTCGGGTCGCTCGCGATCCACGGTGCGCTGCGGATGGCCGCGGTCGAGCGCGCCAGCGCCGGCCTGCCGACGGCGCGGGTCGCGCTCGTCAACCAGGCCGTCGGGCCGCATGAGCGCTGGCAGGCGAAGAACCACCCGCGGATCCTGCGGACCCTGCACGAGCTCACCCGGGAAGCCGAGGCCGGCGGCGCCGAGCTCACCCTCTGGCCCGAGGCGGCGTATCCTTATCCCCTCTCGCACAGCGCCCGGCAGGCGCCGCGCGGCGGTCGAGCGATCCTGGGGCCCGACATCCGCGGCCCCATCCTCGCGGGGCTCATCACCCAGGCGCCGCCCGTGAAGGCCGCCGACGGCGTCGAGGAACGGAACAGCTTCAACTCCGCGACCCTCGTGCTCCCTGATGGGAGCATGCAGCCGACGCAGGACAAGCTGCAGCTGCTCTGGTTCGGCGAGACGGTCCCGGGCGGCGCATACCTGCCCTGGCTGCGGCGCATCTTCCAGAAGAGCGGCGGGCTCATCCCGGGCGCGGAGCCGCGCGCCCTCACGTTGCCCCGAGAGCACGGGCCCGCGCTCCGGATCGGGGTGCTCAACTGTTACGAGGACACGCTCACCGGGGTGGGGCGGCGGATCACCGGGACGCTCGCCCCGAACCTCCTCGTCAACATCACGAACGACGCCTGGTTCACCGGGAGCGCCGAGCCCGAACTGCACGCGAGGCTCGCGGTCATGCGTGCCATCGAGCTGCGCCGCGATCTCGTGCGCGCCGTGAACCTCGGCGTCGTATCGTGGATCGACGCCCGAGGCGTGGTGCGCAGCCGCGACGAGAGCGCTGCGCCGGGGGTGACCTTTGCGACCCCCTCGATCAGGGACACGCCGCTGACGCTCTACACCCGGCTGGGCGACACCCCGATGGCGACGCTGCTCGCCCTCGCGAGCGTCGGCTGCGCGCTCCGGGCGCGACGCTCCACAGCGAAGGCCCTACGACGAGCCCGGGGCGTCAGCTCGGGGGCGCGACCGCCTGCGGGGCCCCCGGAGCTCGCGCCGCCCGATGCGGCGACGCAAGCTGCGGCCACGGACGCGCCGCTCAGCCGTCCTTGAGCGCCTTGACGGGCGCCGCGCGGAGCTTGCGGCTCGCCGGCTTGCCCTTGATGGTCATCGGCTGCTTCGTGAACGGATTGACGCCTTCCCGGTCCTGCGTGGCCGGGATCTCCTTCGCCTTGATCTTCACGAGGCCCGGAACCGTGACCTCGCCCGGCCCCTCCGGACCGAGCTCTTTCTTCACCAGCTCGCCGAGCGCATCGAGCACGCTGGCCACGGACTTCTTGTCGAGGTGGGTGGCCTCGGCAAGACCGACGATCATCTGCGCCTTGGTCAGCTTGTTCGAACCGGGCATGTCTCCTCCAAGTCGAAAGGGGGCGTCCGTTTAACAAGCGAGGTTTCGCATCGCAAGCGATAAGTCATCGCGCCCCCGTCTTCTTTGGCGTCGCGTTTGGCGTCGCGGTGCTGCGATGTGGTTTGATTACAGTGTTACTGTTGTTTCGAGACGCCGCCGCGACCTCGAGCTCCCGGGTCAAATCCGTCATTTCCCGCTCTTCTGCGTCGGTTTTGTGGTCATAGCCGAGCAGGTGGAGCAGGCCGTGCCCGAGCAGCATCGTGATCTCGTCGAGCAGCGGGCGCTCGCGCTCTGCGGCCTGCCGCGCGGCCGTGTCGATCGAGACGATCACGTCGCCGAGAAGACCGCGCCACACCGACGGATCCACGGGACCCCGCCGGCCGCGCCTGCGCGAGTTGGCTCCGTTCTGGTCGAGCAGCGGGAAGGCGAGGACGTCGGTCGGCTTGTCCTTGCGCCGGTAGCTGCGGTTGAGCTCGTGGATGGCCTCATCGTTCACCAGGGCGACGGAGAGCTCCACGCCCTGCAACGCGAGGTGGGCGAGCATCTTGCTCGCCCGCCGGCGCACGACCGCTGTCGACACCCCCTTGAAGGGCCCTCCCTGCGTCGTGACGGACACGACCGCGGGGGCCGCCGGGCGGCTCCCGCGGCGCTTCGTCCCCGAGCTCTCCTTGCGTTTCTCGGCCACGGGATCGCTATACCAGCTCGGGGATCTTCTTCGCATCTGCCAAGAACTGCGCGAGCCCGACGTCGGTGAGCGGGTGCTTGATCAGCTGCTTGATGACCTTGAGCGGCATCGTCGCGGCGTGCGAGCCGATCATGGCGGCCTGCACGAAGTGGACGGGGTGCCGTACGCTCGCGGTGAGCACCTGCGTCGAGAAGCCGTAGTTCCTGAAGATGGTCACGACCTGCAGGACGAGATCCATCCCGTCTCCCGCGGCGTCGTCGACGCGCCCGACGAACGGCGACACGAACGTGGCCCCAGCCTTGGCCGCGAGCAGCGCCTGGGCGGCCGAGAAGCAGAGGGTCACGTTCGTCTTGATGCCCTCGGAAGCGAAGATGCGGGCGGCCTTGAGCCCCTCGTCGATGAGCGGCACCTTGACCACCACGTTCCGGTGAATCTTCGCGAGCTCGCGACCCTCGCGGAGGATCGCGTCCTTCTCGACCGCCACCACCTCGGCCGAGACGGGGCCGTCGACCACCTCGCAGATCTCGGCGATCGCCCGCTTCGTCGGCTTGCCGGCCTTGGCGAGGAGCGACGGGTTGGTCGTGACGCCGTCGATGACCCCCATCGACTGCGCTTCCCTGATTTCCGCGATATCCCCTGAATCGATGAACACCTTCATGATGCTGCCTCCAGGAACCGATGGATCGGCCCTCAGGCGGTGTTCATGCGGGGGTGAGATGCCGAGGAGCAAGGGCCTGGCAGGGGCCCTCGCTGCCTCGTTCTAGCTATCAGGCGGAGCGGGCAGGTGGCGCCGGCTCAGGCCGTCGCCTCGTCCTCGACGCCATGGCACTTGTTGAACGGCTGGCCGCTGCCGCAGGGGCACTCCTGCTCCTGCATGACGGCAGGCTGCGGGAGCGCCGGGGCAGGGTTCGCGCCGATCGGGAGGGACTCGTCGTGCTGCGCGACCGCGTCGAGCAGCGCCGCGGCGTGCCGCTCGCGATCCGCAGCCTCGATCTGCGCCTCTTCCTGCTCGGCGCGCCTGACGTTCACGCTGAAGAGCTTCGTGACCACGTTCGAGGAGACGCGGGCCACCATGTTGACGAACATGTTGTAGCCCTCCTTTTTGTACTCCTGCTTCGGGTCCTTTTGCCCGTAGCCGCGCAGACCGATGCCGTCGCGGAGGTGGTCCATGTCGGTCAGGTGGTCGACCCAGGCCTTGTCGAGCTCCTCCAGGTAGAGGTGGCGGAAGATGCGCAGCGACAGCTCGACGCCGATCTCCTCCTCGCGCTTCTCGTACGCCTTCTCGGCGCGGTCGTAGAGCTCCCGCGCCAGCGTCTCCTGGTCGCCGATGTGCGCGATGTCGTCCGGCAGCTCGACGCCGAAGTGCTCGCGGAAGCCCTGGAAGATGCCGCCCCAGTCCCAGTCCTCCGGCGGCTTGCGGGCCGGGCACGACTCCTCGACCATCGCGCCGATGATCCGGTCCATCAGATCGAGCAGCCGCTCGCGCTGCTCGGTGAGCGCCAGGGGCATGAGCTCCGAGCACTCGTCGTAGATCTCGAGGACCTTGTCGGCGCGCGACTCGAGCTCGAGCTTCACGCCCCAGCGCGTGTAGATCTCGCGCTGCATGTTCTCGAGCTCGACGAACCGCTCCGTCTTCTCGAAGTCCTTTCGCACGATCTCGCGCCGGTTGCCGTCCGCGTCGAGCGGCATCACCGGGTCGTTCGCGAACATGCCGAGCAGGTAGCCGACGTCCGGCCGGACCAGCTCCACGATGGACGCGAGCGGCTTGATCGTCCGCTTCTCGCCCGTCGGCTTCCCCTCCTCGTCGATGATCTCGGGAGAGTAACGGCCGACGAGCAGCGACTGGCGCATGTCGTAGATCGTCTTGCGCTGCGCGCTCATCACGTCGTCGTACTCGAGCAGGTTCTTGCGGATGTCGAAGTTGCGCTCCTCGACCTTCTTCTGCGCGTTCTCGACGCTCTTCGTCACCCACGGGTGCTCGATGGGCTCGTCGTCGGGCATGCCCATCCGCTCCATCAGGTTCTTCACCCGATCCCCGGCGAAGATGCGCATGAGATCGTCCTCGAGGGACAGGTAGAACTTCGACGTCCCGGGGTCGCCCTGGCGGCCGGCGCGGCCGCGCAGCTGGTTGTCGATGCGGCGCGACTCGTGCCGCTCGGTGCCCAGGATGTACAGCCCGCCGATCTCGCGCACCTCGTCGCCCTCGGCGGAGCACTCCTTCTTGATCTCGTCGACCAGGGCCTCGAACGCCTCGGGCTCCGCCTCGGCCTGGCGGTTCTGCTCCTTGAACTTGAGCTTGGCGAGCATCTCCGCGTTGCCGCCCAGGATGATGTCCGTCCCGCGACCCGCCATGTTGGTCGAGACCGTGATGGCCCCTTTGCGGCCCGCCTGCGCGACCACGTAGGCCTCGTTCTCGTGGTGCTTCGCGTTCAGCACGTTGTGCTTCACGCCCCGCTTCGTCAGGATCCGGCTGATCGCGGTGCTCTTCTCGACGCTCGTCGTGCCCACCAGGATCGGCTGGCCGAGCTCGTGCTTCTCGAGGATCTCGTTGATGACCGCCGTGAACTTCTCCTTCTCGGTCTTGTAGACGAGATCCTCGTAGTCTTTGCGGACCACCGGCTTGTTCGTGGGGATGATGACGCAGTCGAGCTTGTACGTGCTGTGGAACTCCGCCGCTTCGGTGTCCGCGGTGCCGGTCATCCCGGAGAGCTTCTTGTACAGCCGGAAGAGGTTCTGGAAGGTGATCGTCGCCATCGTCCGGCTCTCCTCCTGGATCCGGACGTTCTCCTTCGCCTCGACGGCCTGATGCAGGCCGTCCGACCACCGGCGCCCCGCGAGGACGCGGCCGGTGAACTCATCGATGATGAGCACCTTGCCGTCGCGTACCATGTAGTTGACGTCGCGCTTGTAGAGCGTGTGCGCGCGCAAGCACTGGTTCAGGATGTGCAGCGTCTCGAGGTTCACCGGATCATAGAGGTTCGTGCCCTTGAGCACCTGGAGCGAGGCGAGCAGCCGCTCTGCCGTCTCCACGCCCTCGTCGGTCAGCGTCACCGAGTGCGCCTTCTCGTCGACGGCGTAATGCTCCTCGTTCCGGAGCTGCGGGATCACCTCGTTGATCGTGCGGTACTTGTCGCTCGAGCGCTCCCCCTGCCCGCTGATGATGAGCGGAGTCCTCGCCTCGTCGATGAGGATGGAGTCGACCTCGTCGACGATCGCATAGTGCAGCGGGCGCTGCGCGTACTCGAGCGCCGAGAACTTCATGTTGTCGCGCAGGTAGTCGAAGCCGAACTCGTTGTTCTGGCCGTACGTGATGTCGCAGCGGTACGCGTCGCGCTTCTCGGCGTCGCCCTGCTGGTTGACGACCACGCCCGTCGACAGGCCGAGGAAGCCGTACAGCTTGCCCATCCACTCGGCGTCGCGCCGCGCCAGGTAATCGTTCACCGTGACGACGTGGACGCCCTTGCCCTCGAGGGCGTTCAGATAGCAGGGGAGCGTCGCGACCAGCGTCTTGCCCTCGCCGGTGCGCATCTCGGCGATGCAGCCGTTGTGGAGCACCATGCCGCCGATGAGCTGCACATCGTAATGGCGCATCTTGAGCGCGCGCTTCGACGCCTCGCGACAGACCGCGAACGCCGGGACCAGGATGTCGTCCAGCGTCGCCCCGTTGGCGAGCTTCTCCTTGAACTCCGCCGTCTTTGCTCGGAGCTGGGCGTCCGAGAGCTTCTGCAGCTCCGGCTCCATCCTGCCGATCGCCTCGACCCGGGGTCGCATGCGGCGGATGGCACGCTCGTGCGAGGTGCCGAAAATCTTCTTCATCGCCCAAGTGAACATCTTTACGTGCCTTGGCTCCGCGGCGGTCAGGTGGGAGGAGAGGGTCCGGCCGAGGAACGCGAACGTAGTCGCGCCGCGGGCGTCGCGCAATTCCGGGACCGCGCGTGCGGTCGACGACGCCGCCGAGGCGATCCGTCGGAGGCCGCCCGAGGCTCCGCAGCCCGGGTCCCCGTCACGCGTTCGTCGTCGGGTCCGCGCGCGGGTCCGACGACGAACGCTCGCCCCCGCGCCGCGCGCCCAGCGGACCACGACCGTCCCGGGCCACCCGGGGGAGGCGCCCCGGGGCGGCGCGTCACGCCGCGAGGCGGCCGAGTCCTCCAGGCGTCAAGCCGCGGTGCACGAGGGGGGACTCGAACCCCCAAGCCTACCGGCGCCGGAACCTAAAACCGGTGCGTATACCAATTCCGCCACTCGTGCGCGCGGACGCTTGTGGCACCCCACGCCAGCCTCATCAAGCGGGAAAATCAGTTTGCTGCGTTGCGCCGAACGCGTCAGGGCGGGGCCGCGCGAGCGGTCCGGACATGTGGCCCGCGGTACGTCGAGCCTGGAGCAACCGGCGGATCGGCGGACCGCGCCGCCCTGGAGGGGCCGCAAACCTGGGCTGGCCCGTGCGCACGAACCGCCCACCGACGGCCAAGGACGCGGTGGGCAAGCCGACAGGGTGGGGGGGCGCTCTTCGTCGGGGCGGAGAGGCGCTGCGGAGGGAGCGCGAAATGGGCACAGCGGCGGCCCCGGGGTCGGCGGGGCAGCCTCACCGGCAGCGACGCTCGAACGACCGGGTTGCCGCCGAGAACAGGGGAAACGAGGCCCGGGCGACGGCGGCGCCTCCCCTTCGGCACGTGCGTTGCGAAGGGGGGACCGTCCGCGGACGCGGATGCTGCCGCTGAACGACGGAGGGGGCGCGCTCGTCGCCGTCCTCGTCGATGCGGGGCAATTCGACTGCAAGCCGCAGGGATACCCGATGACGTACCAACCGAACGTTCTCCTCCTCGATCAGGACCATGTCCTCCGGAAGGCTACGGCGCTCCTCCTCTGCAACCGCGGCGCGCTCGTCAGCCCGGCCGCGACCTTGGAGGAAGCGATCTCCCTCTCCCGCGAGCGCGTCTACGACGTCGCGCTGATCGATCTCGCCCCCGGAACGAAAGGCGCCCGGGAGATCCTGGGCCGCCTGCGGCGCGAGGGCACGATGCCCCGGCGGGTCATCTTCTGTGCCGACGAGCCGGTCTCGTGCGACGGCACGGACGACGTCAGCGAGGTCCTGCTCAAGCCGTACGCCTTCGGTCGGCTGCTCAGCACGATCTTCGTCGACCTCCGCGCCCGGGAATCCACGCAGTCCGGGATCTTTCCTCGCCTCCGTCTGGTCCAGGGCGAGATCGGCGAGCTGGAGGGGAGCCGCCCGAGCGCGCCTGGCGCTGCGGCGGGGGTGGAAAGCGCGGGAGGCCGCCCCACCGAGCGGCGCACCTTCATCGAGCCGAACGGCGCCGCGGTGTACCGGCTCCAGCGCAGGCCGCGCAGCGGCCCCTCCGGGCGGACGCTCAGGCCGTCGCGGCGTGCGCCTCGAGGGGCTCGCTATCCCGGATGACGATCCGCCGCCGGTCGAACGCGATCAGGCCGGCGCGCTTCAGCTTGCCCAGCAGCAGGGTGACCGTCTCGCGGGTGGACCCGATCAGCAGCGCGATGTCCGCGTGCGTGAACGGCGCCGACACCAGCTGTCCAGCGGTGTGGGGCTGCCCCCAGCGCCGCGCAGCGGCGCGGAGAAACTCGATCAGGCGCGCTTCGACCGTGCAGAGGAGCAGCGAGCCGAGGCGCGCCTCGGTCTCGAGCTTGCGCGCCACGAGCGCCGCGGCGAGCGCGCCGCGGAGCGCTGCGTCGGACGCGAGCTGCCGCTCGAGACCGGCGAGCGGCACCACGAGCGCGTCCCCCTCGTCGAGCACCGTCGCGCTCTCGGAGGAGACCGTCGCGCCCGCGAGCGCGCCCTCGCCGACGAGGTCGCCGGGCCCGCGGTGCCCGAGCGGAACCACCCGACCGTCGGCGACGCGCTCGACCTTCACGCGACCCGCCCCGATCAGGAACAGGTGCCTCGGCGGCGCACCCTGCTGGCAAACGCACTGCCTGCGCGTGAGCCGCTCGACCCTGCCGAGCTCGAACAGCGAACGCCGGCTCGGTGAGGCCAGCGACGCGAGGGGCGAGCGAGACAGGATCCGCTCCTTCTCGGCATCCGGCGACGACGCCCCGCCGCGCACGCCCTCCATCCCGTGCCCGCGCGTAGGTCCGCGCACCTTCGGCTTTCCCATCGCGCCTTCGCCCAACCTTTCGGGATTTCAAGCCTCCCGATCGGCGGCCGATAGTGCAACGATCGGCAGATGGGGGCCAATCCGAACTGGCTGCGGGCAGAGCTCCGCGCGGGGCGAAAAATCTACCGCGGCGAAGGCTGAAACCATGTTCAGCGGTGTAGGATGCAAGCCCTGCGCTATTTTTTGGTGCAGACGTGAAAGCAAGACCCGGGCCGCTGCCCCGTTCGATGCTACGTTGGGGGTGAGGCCACCAATGAGACACTCGATGGCACGAACCTCGCGCAATGCCCCGGCCCCCGTTCGGCGGGTGGCGCTGGCGGCGAACTGAGAGAAGGAGCTCCTCATGGGCATGGAGATGAAGCTCCAGTTCAAGCTGTCGCAGCAGCTTGTGATGACCCCGCAGCTGGTGCAGGCCATCCGGCTGCTGCAGCTCTCACGGCTCGAGCTGGTCGACGAGATCAGGAAGGAGCTGGACGGCAACCCTGTCCTCGCGGACGACATGACCGACCCGAAGGCGCGGGACGGCGACAAGGCGGATCAGCGGGGGAGGAACGCCGACCTGCCCACGGAGCAGCGGCTCGAGAACGGCGAGCGGTTCGACCGAGACACCGACATCGCGGCGCGCGAGACGGAGAAGCGGGTCAAGGAGGTGGACTGGGAGCAATTCCTGGAAAACAGGCAGCTCCAGCAGGCCATGCCCGCGCACCGGGGCGGCTTCGAAGAGCTGCCGCCGATCGACCAGAACCTGACGAAGCCGTCGAACCTGCGCGACCACCTGCTCTGGCAGCTCCAGATGAGCGATTTCGTCGAGAACGAGCGGCAGTTCGCGCTGCTCGTCATCGGCAACCTCGACGAGAAGGGGTACCTCGACCTCAAGGGGGGCGAACGTCCGGACGGCACGAAGGGGCCCGACATCAGCCTCGTGGACCTGGCGCGGGAGGCGGAGCTCCACCCCGAGGACGCCGAGGAGGTGCTGTCGATGATCCAGCGCTTCGATCCGGTCGGGGTCGCGGCCCGCGACCTGTCGGAGTGCCTGCGGGTGCAGGCGGAGGTGCTGGGCTTCGACGACATCGAGATGGCCATCATCAAGGACCA
This sequence comes from Sorangium sp. So ce381, assembly GCF_051473845.1. Lineage (NCBI taxonomy): Bacteria > Pseudomonadati > Myxococcota > Polyangiales > Polyangiaceae > Sorangium > Sorangium sp. So ce381. Next base: position 47,465 of record NZ_CP150336.1, read on the forward strand.
CCTCCACAACGTGGAGCGGCGCAACTTCCCCGCGATCGCGAAGGCGCTGAAGATCCCGCTGGAGGACGTCTACGACGCGGTCCAGGAGATCCAGAAGCTGGAGAGCGTGCCGGCGCGCAACTTCGCCGAGGTCGACGAGAAGACCATCGCCATCACCCCGGACGTGTACGTCATCAAGGATGGCACCCAGTTCGTCGTCACCGACAACGACAAGGGGCTCCAGCGGCTCTACATCAACGAGAACCTCGCCCAGCGGATGCTCCGGGACCCGAAGGCGAAGGAGTTCATCAGCGAGAAGCTCCGGAGCGCGCAGTGGCTGATCCGGGCCATCGAGCAGCGGCGGCGCACGATCATCAAGGTGACCGAGTGCATCGTCGAGAAGCAGCGCGAGTTCCTCGAGCGCGGCGTGGGCTACCTGAAGCCCATGATCCTCAGGGACGTCGCCGAGTCGGTGGGCATGCACGAGTCGACCATCTCCCGCGTGACGTCGAACAAGTACGTGCACACGCCCCAGGGGCTCTTCGAGCTGAAGTACTTCTTCAACTCATCGATCCACCGGGTCGCTGACGAAGACATCGCCTCGGAGAGCGTCAAGCAGGCGATCAAGAAGATCATCCTGGCCGAGGACAAGTCGAATCCCTACAGCGACCAGGCGATCGTCAAGATCCTCGAGGAGACGGACGGCATCAAGATCGCCCGCCGCACCGTGGCCAAGTACCGCGAGATGCTCGGCATCCTGAGCTCGTCGAAGCGCAAGAAGATGTTCTGAGCCGCGGCGGCCGGCCGCGGTCGCCCGCCCCTCTCCACGCCGACCCTCACGGCCCCGAGCCATGCCCGCCGAACCGATCACGGCTGCCCAGATCTTCGAGCGCTTCTTCGCGCCGCACTACCCGCCCGACGCGCTCGCCGACCTGGCAGGCGTGCGCTCCGCGGACGCGAACCCGGCGGGAAACCCGTCGATCCTGGCCCAGATCGACCACGCAGCCGAGGTGTTCGCCCGCCTCGCGCCCGCGGCGTTCGGCGCGCCCGACCTCGGGCTCGACTTCTCCGATGCGTCGGTCCACCGGCTGGGCGCGGCGCTGACCCGCGAGCGACGCGACGCCTGGCTCGCGCCGGCAGGCGGATCCAGCGGCGCGCCGGCGGCGAGCGGGGGCGGAGATCCTCCCATGCTCGTCACCCTCGTGACGCACGGGGCGCTCTACGTCGGGGCGTGCGTCGTGAAGAACCACGGCGGGAAGTGGCAGGTCCGGAGGCCCCTGTGGGAGTCGCTGGTCCGGCTCGAGTCGAGCGCAGGGACGGGCGATCTCGCGATCTTCCAGTGGTGGCTCAAGGCGCTCAGCGACGAGGAGATCGGCCGCGGCAGGCTCGTGGATCGCTACCGCACCCACGTGGAGGTGCCGACGTTCGACGCGGAGCGCCTGCCGATCATCGCCGCGGGCGACCGGCGGATCCCGAAGCTCGCGAAGGTCCGTTACGACACGCTCTACAAGCACCTCCGCGCGCACCTGCCGGAGCTCAGGTCCGTGGGCGACGACTTCCCGTCCCCGGAGCGCTTCGAGGAGATGGGCTTCAAGGGCCTGGAGTTCGCGCTGCTCGGCGGCGGGCGGATGCTCCTCATGCACGGGGCGACAGCGGACGGGGTGCACCTGCTCTGGCTCGACGCGAACGGCTTCGTGAAGTCGCTTTACTACCCGGCGGACAGCTTCCCCGCCCACGTGGTCCAGATCGAGGGCCAGAAGATCCGGGTGATCGTGCCCGTCGGCGGCGAGACCCAGGTGCACGAGATGCTCTGGTGGGGGGCGTAGCCGGCTCGCGCACGGAGCGCGCCGGCGGTAGGCTCGCCCCGTGCTCTCGCCCGACGTCCGCTTCGAGGGGTTCACCGCGACCGACTGGGTTCGCGTGCTGTCGTTGTTCCGGCCCAGGCGCACGGGCATCGACGAGCGCGAGGTCGGCCGGCCGCGCGGCGGCGTCGTCGCGGTCCACGCGGGCGGCAAGCTCAGAAAGCTCGTGCACACGGACGCGGGCCGGCTCCGGATCGACGACGCGCAGCGCGCCGTCCCGCTCTCCGCGGAGGCGCTCGCCGCCAGCCACCACGCGAGCTGGGCCGCCGTGCTCGAGGCGGGCGTCCTCGAGGCCATCGTGGAGCGGTTCGGGGCGCGGGTGCGGCGCGGCGACGACCTCATCGCCCAGTCGCTCCTGCTGCTGCAGCTCGCCCGCGAGGAGCTCCTCGCCGGGAGGATCGATCTCTGGCCGGCGAGGCTGCGCGGCGTGCCGATGCCCTCGGCGGGCGTCGTGCGCGGCACGCTGGAGTCGCTCGCCGGGATCGGCAAGACGGTGGTGATCGGCCTGTTCGAGGGCGGGGAGCTCTGGACGAGCGTCGCGCTCCGCCGCGACGCCCGCGGGATCAACCTGATCCTCGGGCCGGACGAGGTGCGGGAGGACATGGGGCTGCTCGCGGGCGACTGGCGCCGCGACTACCGGCACCTCTCGCGCGCCATCGAGGAGCGGGCAGGGGAGCTCTCGCTCGGCTGCTTCGCGGAGGCGGAGACCATCCGGCAGCTCGAGGTCGACCCGAGCCCAGGCGCCTGGGCCAGGGCGGTGGCGGTGCGCGACGTGATCCTCGCGCCGGTGCCGGCGGCCCTCGCCATCCCGCTCGGGATCGACGCGGGGCGCGCGGCGCTCAGCGCGCTCCGCGCGCTCGTGGAGCGGATCGACCCGATGGGCATCGTGGCGCCGGCGGTGCGGGCGGTGCTCGAGCGGGCCGGGACCGACAGCGACATGGCCGCGATGCTGCCGTTCCACCCGCTGGAGCTCCTCCGCAAGCTGATCAGCCGGGATCGCTGAGCCGGCGCGGCCGCGCCGCAGCGCAGCCCGCGCCTCCAGCGCGGCCGCGCTGCCTGGCTCAGGGGTGCGCGGTGCTCGAGTCGCCGCCCTGGACGGCGGGCGCGAGCTGGAAGCGGCGCTCCTCGCAGGCATACGCCGTCGGGGTCAGCTCGATGACGGTGTGCAGCGGGATCGGCAGCGTCGGACAGGAGGGCGCGGGGCGATCCACGAGGTAGGCGTAGAGCGCGCGCAGCACCGCCTGGTGGCCGATCACGAGCACGGGAGAGCGCTGGCGCTCGAGCTGGATGATGAGCGGGTCGAGGCGCTGAATGACGTCCTCGTACGACTCGCCGCGCGGGTAGCGGTAGCGGAACTTGTCGGCCGCGCGCGCGTTGAAGACCTCGGGCATCTGCTGGCGGATCTCCTCGTACGTCATGCCCTCGCAGACGCCCGCGTCGATCTCGTCGAGGGCGCGCCAGGCGACGTGGTTCTGCGTCATCGGGCGCGCGGTCTGGATGGTGCGGCGCAGCGTGCTCGTCCAGACGTTGACGTGCTCGTCGCCGGCCCGCTCGCGGATGAACGCGGAGAGGTTCTTCGCGTACTCGTCGCCGCGCGCGCTGAGATCCGAGTCGCCGCCGAGCAGCCCCTTCTCGTTGAACACGCTCTCCCCGTGGCGCGTCAGCCAGATCGGGTGCGGCGTGAGGTGCATGTTCATCAAGAGCGGGACGAGGCGCGCCGGCAGGTAGCCGTGGATGCGGTTCAGCACGACCTGGCGGCCGACGTCGATGATCTTGATGTAGCTCCGCTCGGGCTCGCCGAGCGGCTCGTACGCGCGGGCGTAGTGCGCGATGCGCGCGCGGAAGTCGCGCAGCGCCGCCTCCGGGTCGACGCCCTGGTAGTCCGGCGAGCGGAGCTTCGTCTCGCGGACGTTGGTCTCGATGATCGACTCGTCGTTGCAGATCGACTCGATGAAGACGACCGGGAAGCCGTGCGCCTGGCAGCGCTCGGTGACGAGGTTCCGGCGAGCGCGCGTGCTGTTCGTGGCGTCGTAGATCGCCACCTCGCCGCCGGAGCTGAGCCAGCCGATGAGGTCGTCGAGGGCGGTCATCGCCATGCCGAGGAGCGCCTGGCGTCCCTCGGTGTTGTTGGGGTCGAAGAACTGGTGCGGTTGCGCGGTGCCGAGGTGCGCGCGGCGGTAGTTGCCCACGTTGAAGAGCCGCGTGGGGTGGCCGAGCCACGACAGGTACCGCGCGATCTTGCGGGCGATGGACGTCTTCCCGCGGGCGGGCAGGCCCACCATGGCGAGCACGATCGGCGAGGAGTCGCGCGCGAGCGAGACCATGGGAGCGTTCTAGCCGATGACGGTACGGCCGGCGACGATGACGGAGAGCAGGCGGCCGCTGCGCTGTCCGTCGCGCCGGTACGAGAAGAAGCGGGCGGGGTCACAGGCGGTGCAGCCAGGGACGTCCTCGACCGAGGTTGCGTCCAGGCCGACCTCGGTGAGCTGGGCCTTGAGGATGCGGCGGACGTCGACGTGCGGGCGCGCGCCGGGCGCCCCTCGGACGACGGCGGCGGCGCCCGCGCTGGAGCACGCGGCGAGATCGGCGGCGACGTCGTCGCCGACCTCGAAGCAGCAGGCCTCGATGTGCGGGCCGATGGCCGCGACGAGCTCCGCGCCGGGGCCGGCGAGCGAGCGGAGCGCGCGGGCCGCCTCGACCACGACCCGGCGGACGGTCCCACGCCAGCCGCTGTGGACCGCTGCGACGGCGCCGGTCCGGCGATCGGCGAGGAGGATCGGGGCGCAGTCGGCGCTGCGGACACCGCAGCCGACGCCGGGGACGCGGGAGAGGGTCACGTCCCCGACCTCGCGGACGACGGCGTCGCGATCTTCCTCACCGGTGAGGACCCGCGCCTCGACGCCGTGGACCTGGCTGAGGAAATAGAGCCGCGCCGCCGGGATGCCGAGGCGCCGCGCGGCGCGCTCCAGGTTCTCCCGGACGGCGGCGGGATCGTCGCCGAGGGCGATGGCGAAGCTCAGGGTGTCCCACGGGGGGGCGCTGACGCCGCCGCGCCGGGTGAAGAAGGCGTGCGAGAAGCCGGCGGCGGCGAGGAGCGGGCTCTCGAGCGCCTCGGCGGCCCCGGGGTCGTCGGTTTTTACGGTCATTTTGGCTCCACGGCGGGATCCGATGCGTCGGCTGCTTCGGTCATAGACGATACGGGTGGGTTGCGTGGTATTTTCCGGCTCCACGCATGGCTGCCGGTCCGGACCCGAATATCGGTCGAGATCTGCTCGGAGGGCAGTTCCAGATCCTTCAGAAGATCGGCTCCGGCGGCATGGGGTCGGTCTACAAGGCCGCGCAGCCGGCGATGAACCGGATGGTGGCGGTGAAGATCCTCCACCCCAAGCTCGCGAACCGGAAGGATCTCGTCTCGCGCTTCCGCCGCGAGGCGCGGGCGATGAGCCACCTCACGCACCCGAACACGGTCAAGGTGCTGCTCTACGGCGAGCTCGAGGACGGCTCGCTGTACATCGTGATGGAGTACCTGGAGGGCAAGAACCTGAACCAGGTGGTCCGCAAGGAAGGGCCGCTGCCCGTCGAGCGCGCGATCCCGGTCCTCATCCAGGTCTGCGGCGCGCTGCAGGAGGCGCACATCCAGGGGATCGTGCACCGCGATCTCAAGCCCGAGAACATCTTCCTGTCGACCAACGGCGGGCTGAAGGACTACCCGAAGGTGCTCGACTTCGGCCTCGCGAAGGTGACGGAGCGGGAGCTCAGGCCGGGGTCGGTGATGCTCACGCAGGAGGGCATGGTCTTCGGGACGCCGGAGTTCATGTCGCCCGAGCAAGCGCAGGGCAAGGTGCTCGACGCGCGCAGCGACATCTACTCGCTCGCGACCATCCTGTACGAGGTGCTCACGGGCAAGCTGCCGTTCGAGGCGCGGACGCCCATGGAGTACATCCAGCACCACGTGACGAGGAACCCGATCCCGCTCGACGACCGCGTCCCCGGGAAGCAGTTTCCGCCCGGGCTCAGCGCGGTGCTCGCCAAGGCGCTCGAGAAGCGGCCCGAGGATCGGTTCGAGTCGGCCGCGGAGTTCGCTGACGCGCTCAAGCCGTTCGCGGGCGGAGCGGGCAAGGGCTACACGGCGATGATGCCGAAGAAGGCGAACGCGGTGCTCGAGCAAGCGTCGAAGCAGCACGCCGCCGCGCTCCAGGCGAACAAGGCGCCCGCGCCGTCCGCGTTCAAGTCGCCGGCGAAGACGGTGAAGATGGTCCAGCAGCCGCCGGCGCCGTCCGCGAAGCCGGCGCCCGCGCCGGCGCCCCTCGCCAAGCAGCCCAAGGCGCCGGTCAAGGCGGAGGCGAAGCCGTTGCTCCTCGTCGGCATCGCGGCGGGCTGCCTGATCGCAGGCATCCTGATCACCATCGTGGCCATGCGGCTGTTCCAGGGCTGATCCTCCGCGAGCGCGCCCCGGATCGAGGCGAGCCTCCGCGGGCGTGCTAGCGTCGCCGCGCCGGCGCGCCGGGCGCTCTGGATGCGCATCGCCTGCGCCAGCGTTCACGGGGACGGCGTCATGGCCTCGGAGCAATCACGGAACTCAGCGGGAAACGAGGACGATCCGGTCAGGAAGACCGATGCGCCGGATCAGGCGTCGGATCCGCTGCGTCAAGCATCGGATCCGCTGCGCCGAGCGTCGGATCCGCTGCGTCAAGCATCGGATCCGCTGCGCCGAGCGTCGGATCCGCTGCGTCAGGCGTCGGATCCGCTGCGCCGAGCGTCGGATCCGCTACGTCAGGCATCGGACCCGCTGCGTCAGGCATCGGACCCGCTGCGCCGAGCGTCGGATCCGCTGCGTCAGGCATCGGATCCGCTGCGTCGGGCGTCAGTGCCACCCGCGCGGCGGTCGGGGCCGCCGGGGCGAGGGAGCGAGCCGCCTGAGCGGATCAGCGGCGCAACGCGGCCGGCGAGCGCGCCGCACCTCGAGGGCGCGCAGCGCCCGTCCAGCCAGCCGGAAGGCGCGCCCCCGCAGGAGAGAGGCCCCGGGATCGCGACGTGGGCGAAGCGCATCGGGATCGCGCTCGCGGCGCTGCTCGTGCTCGCCGCCGCCACGATCGCGCTCGTCATCCGGCACTACGAGGCCGATCTCCCCTCGACCCATGAGCTCAAGGACTACCGGCCCCCGCAGGTGACGCGCATCCTCGCGCGCGACGGGACGCGCCTCGGCGAGGTCTTCACCGAGCGGCGCACCGTGGTGCGCATCGGCGAGATCCCGAGCCAGGTGAAGCTGGCCGCGCTCGCCGCCGAGGACGCGGGCTTCTACGAGCACGCGGGGCTGAACTACCTCGGCATGCTCCGCGCCCTCGCGGTGAACCTCCGCTCGTCCCGGGCTCGCCAGGGCGCGAGCACCATCACGCAGCAGGTCGTGAAGAACGTCCTGCTCACGCCGGACCGGACCTTCAACCGCAAGGCGCGCGAGATCATCCTCGCCCGGAAGATCGAGCAGGAGCTCACCAAGGACGAGATCCTGGAGCTCTACCTCAACAAGATCTACTTCGGTCACGGCCGCTACGGGGTCGAGGAGGCGAGCCGCTACTACTTCGGGAAGAGCGTGCGCGACGTGACGCTCGCCGAGGCCGCGCTGCTCGTCGCCGTCGTGAAGGGGCCGTCGGTGTACTCGCCGCGGGTGAACCTCGAGCGCGCCGTGGCGCGGCGGGACTTCGTGCTCGATCAGATGCAGCGCAAGGCCTTCGCGGACGAGATCCAGGTGGCGCAAGCGAAGCAGGAGCCGGTCGTGCTCGCCGTCGAGACCGAATCGCTCGCCGAGCTCGCGCCCGAGGTGGTCGCCGAGGCGCAGCGCCTGCTGCGCGAGCTCGTCGGGCCCGCCGCGCAGCAGGGCGGCTACACGATCACGACCACGATCGATCCGGCGATGCAGGCGGCGGCGCGCGCGTCCGTCCGCAAGAACCTGGACGCCTACGCGAAGCGGCACAAGCTGCTCGGCCCGCTCGCGCGGAGCAAGAAAGAGCCGCCGGCCTTCGAGGGGACGCCGGCCGGACACAAGGTCTTCCGGGGGGTCGTGACGGGCGCCGACGACGCCCGAGGGACGCTCTCGGTGCGCGTGGGCACGCTGGAAGGCACGGTCACGCTCCGCGGCGCGCAGCGGTACAACCCGAACGGGCTCCCGCCGAGCAAGTTCGCCGACGTCGACAAGGTCGTGCGCGTCAGCCTGATCGGCCCCGCGCCGGAGCCGGTCGTCGAAGCGGCCGCCGCAGGCCAGGAAGAGGACGAGGACGCCGCCGGAGAGGCAGGGCGCGCCGCGCCCGCGGGCAAACCGGGGAAGCCGGCGGCCCCGGCGCCGCTGCGGCTCGAGCTCGGACCCGAGGGGGCGCTCGTCGCGATCGACGTGCGGACGCGAGAGATCGTCGCGCTCGTCGGCGGCTACGAGGCGGTGCGCGGCGGGCTCGACCGGGCGACGTTCGCGCGGCGGCAGCCCGGGTCGACGTTCAAGGCGCTCGTCTACGGCTACGGCATCCACGCGCGCACGCTGACGCCGGCGACGATCCTCGACACCGATCCGCTGGCCATCGCCGGGTACAAGCCGCAGAACTACGATGAGAGCGAGGGGGAGTCGCCGGCGCGGCTCCGGGAGGCCGTGGCGCACAGCGTAAACGTGGCCGCGGTGTCGGCGCTGTCGCGCGTCGGCGCCTCGAACGTGGTCGCCTTCGCCGGCGCGCTCGGCGTCCAGTCGAAGCTCGGCGCAGACCTGTCGCTCGCCCTCGGCGCCTACGAGGTCACGCCGCGCGAGATGGCCGCCGCGTACGCGAGCATCGCCGCGGGCGGCGTCCACGAGCAGCCGGTCCTGATCACGAAGATCGTCGGGCCCGGCGGGGTGGAGATCCCGCTGCCGCCGCGCCCTCCGGGGCACCGCGTGATGGAGGAGGCGGAGGCCTACGTGCTCACGAGCGTGCTGACGTCGGTCGTGCAGAGCGGGACCGCCAAGCAGGCGCGCTCGCTGGGGCGCCCGATCGCCGGCAAGACGGGGACGACGAACCAGGCGAAGGACACCTGGTTCGTGGGCTACTCGACCGACATCGCGTGCGCCGTGTGGACCGGCTACGACGACGCGGCGCCGCTCGGCAACGGCGAGGTGGGCGCCACGGCGGCGCTGCCGGCGTTCGTGGACTTCATGAAGCAGGCGCACGCGAAGCGCCCGGCCGCCGATTTCCCGGTGCCGAGCGGCGTCGTGCGCGTGAAGATCGATCCGCGGACGGGTCTCCTCGCGCGCGAGGGGCAGGAAGACGCCATCGAGGAGGTGTTCGTCGCCGGGACGGAGCCGACCGAGGAGGCGCAGGTCCCCGAGGCGGACGCGGGCGCGGAGCCGGCGGACGGCGGGCCGCCAGCCGAGCCGCAGGGGACCGCGCCGGCGCCAGGGGAGGGGCCGCGGCCGGTAGAGCCGGGGGTCGCGCCAGCGCCGGTCGAGTCGGAGCACGCGCCGGAGCCGGGCCCGCTGCCGGCCGGCGAGACGGCGCCGCCGCCGTTCTGAGCGGCACGAGCGCTCTGATGGGCGAGAGAGGCGGGGCGGCCGAGGTGGAGGGAGAGCCTCTCGCTCATGCTCGCGCGTTGCGCGCGAAATCGAAGATCTGCCCGTCCAGCGTCACGCCTCGAGGGTAGTTCCCTCGATAGCCATCCTCCGCCATGAAGAGCTCTCCCCAGGGGGCGATGGTGATGTTGTCCGGCGGACGCGTCGTCGCATGGGGATGATCTACGTCGGAACACCACCACGCGAAAGGCACGGGGCGATTGCCACAGGGGCGCCGCGGGGCCGATGCACGAGAGGAACGCAATGCCACACACGCCGAGAGGTCGAGTCGGCGAGCGCGCTGGTCGGGACACACTCGGCCTCTGCGGCGTCACCCCACCTGGCCGCCGTCAGCAACGTCACGGGCCAGGACCTTCGAGGACACCCGGCCGATGAGCCGCCGCAGGACCTGCTTCGCGCCGATCGCGCCGCCAGCGCCGACCGCGAAGACGAGCGGCGCCGCGGCGCCGCCGGTCACCGCGACGAGGCCCGCCGCGAGCAGCACGCCGGCGCCGGTCGCCACCGCGCCTGTCGAGGCCTCCTGCGCCGCGTGCGCGAGCGCTTCGTTCCTCGTCATCTCGCCTCGCTGGTAGGCCGTGACGCCCTCGTAGGCACCGAAGGCGCCCTCGATCACGAACCCGATACCGGCCGCCTTGCCCGCGCCCTTCAGGACCTCCCGGCCCGCGGCCTTCATCGCCTCTCGGGCCAGCCCCTTCGCGACCGCGGCCGAGACGCCGTCGGTGAGCGCCGCCTGGCCCGCATACCGCCCCGCTGCCTGCGCGACGATCGCGGCGGCCTGCGTTCCGCCCTGATCGGCGATGATCTTCGCCGTCGTCTGCGCGCCAAGCGAGAGCCCGGGCGCGAGCGCGTCCACGACCGCCGTGGTGTTCTCGACCATCACGCGCCGCAGGCCCTCCCGCGTGCCCTCGTCGAGGAGCCTCTTGCCCGCCGCCGAGAACAGCGCCTCCGCCGCCCCGCGGACGGCGACCGCGCCGCTCCCTGCAATCGAACCAAGGATCTTGTTTCGCTGTGAGCTCATCTCGGCCTCCCCGCCTCGCGCGTCCTCGCCTCGATCATGGGGTAGCGCCCGGGTGCGGAAAGACAAGCTCAGCGACGCGCGCCCCTGCGTTGCCTGCCGCGTCACGGCGCCGGCCGCGCCCGATCGCTGGACCTCAAAACTTCACGAGCAGGCGCGAGCCGAGGCCGCCCGGGGTCGGCGTGAGGACGAGCTCTGCCGCCGGCTTGCCAGGGGCCGGCGACGTGGGCTCGGAAGGGCTCAGCAGGAGCAGCGTGACGCCGGCGCCGAGCCCGACCAGGCCGACGCCGGCGAAGACGCTGGCGAGCGTCGAGGCGGTCTTGCCCGTGTCGTAGTCGCCCTGGAGCGACGGCGGGCACTCGTAGGCGCCTCCGCCGGCGGGGGAGCACCCGTCCTCGACCGCGGACAGCGCGCCGGCGCGCACGGCCAGCGCCACGACGGTCGCGATCGCGCCCGCGCCGCCGACGCCGAGCGCGACGTAGCCGCCCATGCGAATGCCGCTGGGCGGCGTGCCGGAGGCGCTCGGCGCGGAGAGCGCGTCGCGCGCCGGGAGCGGCGCGGGCACGGTCAGCGTCACGACCTGACGGGCGCCGGGCGCGAGCTCGGCGCGCTCCGCGATGGGCGCGGCGCCGCCGTAGAACAGCTCGACCGTGTGGGCGCCGAGATCGCGCTCGAGCTCGACGCCGAGGAGCCTCGGGTCGAGGGGCTTGCCGTCCAGCACCACCTGGACCGGCGGCCTCCCCTCGGCGCCTTTCAGCCGGACGGTCAGCGTCCCGACCTTGCTGCCGAGCGCCCGGTAGCGGGCCTCGGCGTCCTCGCTCCACCCGGCGTACTTCGCCTCGTTGGACTGGAGCGCGGCGCGCCGGAGATCCCACCAGTCTCGCCTCGCCGAGGCATAGCGGCCGAGCTCCTCCTCGCACTCGGCGATGTTCCTGAGCGCGCCGAGCCCCTCGGGGTAGATCTCCAGCGCGCTCCGGAAGGCGATGACCGCCTGATCGCACTGTCCGGCGCTCCGCAGCTCGCGGCCCCGGGCGAACAGCGTCTTCGCGTCCTCCTCGGCCCCGACGGCGAGCGCGCGCGCCGGCGCGGCCGCGAGCAAGGCGACGCTGCAGAGCGTGATGAGCCGTCGCTCAAAAGGTCTCACTCTTGTCGATCTCCTTGCGGCGCCGGGGCACCGTGGGCGCGGCGGTCGCCGTCGCGCGCGGGGCGACCCTGTCACCCCCGGGGCGGCGCTGGGACGAGCGCGGCTGCGCAGGCGCGGCGGAGGCCGGCGGCGCGGGCGCTGCTGTGGAAGCAGGCGGCGCGGGCGTCGCCGCGGAGGCCTGCTGCTCGGCTGCGGTGGGCTGCTGCGGCGGTGGCGGCGAGCGCAGCGCCACGCCCTGGAGCGCGCCCCGCACGCCGGGGGCCACCAGCCGCGCCGGCTGCTCCAGGCGCGGCCGATCGAGCAGGCGCGCCGCCAGCGCGGCGGTCCCTCCGAGCGCGGCCAGGCAGGCCAGCGCCACGGCGGGCGCCACCCGAGGCCGCCGCGGCGGCGCGACCTCCGCGGGCCGCTCGGGCGGCGGCGCCGAGAGCGCGGCGTGGTAGGCCCCGACCATCTCGCGGATCGAGGCGAACCGCTGCGCCGGCCCCTTCGCGAGGGCGCGCGAGAACCAGGCGTCGAGCCCCGGGGGAAGCGACCGCTTGATCTCCGTGGCAGGCTCGAAATCGCGGGTGCTGACCGCCACGATGATCTCCGCGATGCTGTTGCCGTGAAAAGGCGTCCAGTCCGTCAGCACCTCGTAGGCCAGCACGCCGAGCGCCCAGACATCGGCCCGCGCGTCGACCGCGAGCGGCGAGGCGAGCTGCTCCGGGCTCATGTAGTTCGGCGAGCCCAGCATGACGTCGGCCTCTGTCTCCTGCGGTCGATCCAGGCCTAGATCGCCGTGCAGCGCCTTGGCGATGCCGAAATCCGCGACCTTCACCGTCAGCTCCGCGCCGGGCGTGTCGACGAGCATCACGTTCGAGGGCTTCAGGTCGCGGTGCACGATGCCCATGTCGTGCGCCACGGTGAGCGCGTCCCCGATCTGATCAAGGATGTGCCCGAAGCGCACCGGATCGATCGGTCCCTTCTGGCGCACCTCGGCGAACAGCGTTCGCCCCGGGATGTACTCCATCACCAGGTAAGGGATGTCGTCGTGAACCCCCGCGTCGTGGACCGCGACGATGTGCCGCGTGCGCGCGCTCAGGCGGGCCGAGATCTGGGCCTCGAACCGGAACCTCTCCAGGACGGTGCGGCTCCGCTCCGCGTCGCCGGTCAGCGAGGCGCTGAGGAACTTCACGGCGAGCTCGGTCTTGAGCGTGACGTGCACGGCGAGCCAGACCTCGGCCATGCCCCCGCGCCCGAGCGGTTGGACCAGCCGGTATTTGCCCTCGACGACCTCGTCGGGGGTGTGCTGCCAGATGTCCGACTCGTCGGCGCCGGCGTGACGAGCCGCCGCGCTCGGGCTGATCCGCACGGTCGACGGTATGCGGGGCGTGGCGGCGTCCACGCCCGAAGGATAGTGGATGCTGCGCGCGGGACTGGCACTTTTCGACAGCCCTCGCCGCCGTCGCCCTCTGGCGAGCGCGGAATGGCGGCCGCCGACATCGGCGCGTACGCCGCGAGCGCGGCCATTTCACTCGGCGGCGTCGGCGAAGAGCTCCACAGGCGACGCGTCGATCGGCGGGGCCGCCCGCGAGGGCGCGCTGCCCACGCCGCGGTCGAGGGCGTCGCAGAGGAGCGCGCCGACGCCGGGGACGACGTTGGCGATCGCCTCGTCGGCCTCGCGCGGGTTCAACCACCAGAACGGGTTCAGCAGCCGGCGGATGTCGCGGAAGGAGCGTGCAGGACGGCTGACCTCCACCGTGAAGGCGAGCGTTCCCAGGTTGGCGTCGAGCCAGTCGTCCATGTCGCCGACCGTGGGGTACCAGTGCGCCGCCTGGCGTACCTCGTACCGCTCGCGCGGCAGAGCCTGGCAGAAGGCGTCGCCGAGCGCCCGGTACAGCGGCTCGCGCGGGTTGGGCACGTCGGTGTGCGCCCACGGGTAGAGCAGGAAGTTGCCGCAGCTGTGAAAGCCGATCGCGAGCGCAGGCCGCGTCTCCAGCGCGACGTCGCGCAGGGCGCGCGACTCGGGCTCCGAGAAGGCGTGAGGCCCCGTGTAGTGCGGCGACCACCGGAGCCGCGAGCCCGCGAACGGGTGCAGCGGCCGCGACGAGGACAGCGGCGCGAAATTCCGGTTCAGATCCACGCCGCGGGCGTTGCAGCGCTGCGACGCCCGCCGCTCGCCGCGGAGGCGCTCCAGGTTGTCGGCGAACGCATCGGGGTTGACGACCGGCACCACGACGAGCCGCGCCCGCGCCGCCGCGCCCACGCGCCCGCTCGCCAGGATCGACCGGACCGCATCGAGCAGCGCGAGCCCGCCGATCACCTCGACCCCGTGCATGAGCGACGTCAGCAGGAACGTCGGACCGAGCGGATTACCGAAGTCGTAGCGCCGCAATGGCCTTCCGTTTGCGGACGTCCCGATCGTTATTTCCCGTCCGCCGTAGGTGCGCGCCAGGCGTGCCCAGGCGTCATCGAGCTGCGGAAGATCGGCGTAGCGGCCACAAAGATCGGGCGAGCGTGTCATCCCAGTGTCTCTTATGTGACACCGGAATGGCGGCGGACGCCAGCGGATTGAGCGGATTCACGTGGAGCGATTTCGCGATTCGCGTCATCCGCGTCATTCGCGTCATCCGCGCGGCTGGTCGCGCTGGTCGCGCTGGTCGCGCTGGCTGCCGTTTCGCGTCGCGAGGAGGGCCAGGCCCTCGAACAGGAGGTGCGCGCCGAGGTGGAGGGTGATGTCGGCGTGGTCCAGGGCGGGGCATACCTCGACGAGATCCATGCCCACCAGGTTGATCCCCGCGAGGCCGCGGAGCAGCTGGATCGCCTCGCGTGAGGTGAGCCCGCCGGGCACGGGCGTGCCGGTGCCCGGGGCATAGGCCGGGTCGATGCCGTCGATATCGAAGGAGATGTAGACGGGCGACTCGCCCGCGGCTGCCCTGATGGCGGCCGCGACCGCGTGAGCGCCGTCGCGGTCGATCCGATCCATGCCGTAGAGGGTCGCCCCGGCGTGCGCCGAGAACGCGCCCTCCTCCGGGTGGCCCCACGTGGCGCGGATGCCGATCTGGTGGAGCGCGCTCCGCGCGATCAGCCCCTCTTCGATCGCGTTGCGGAACGGCGTGCCGTGGTGGAACGGCTCGCCCCACACCTCCGAGGTGCTCGTGTCGAGGTGCGCGTCGACGTGGACGACCGTGACGGGGCCGTGGCGCCGCGACAGCGCGCGGAGCACCGGGAGCGCGATGGAGTGGTCGCCGCCGACGACGAACGGGACCGCGCCGGCCGCGAGCACCTCGTCGACCGAGGCCTGGATCAGCTCGCGCACGGAGTCGGCGTGAAACGGGGGAAAGGGCACATTGCCCCCGTCGAGCACGTCGATCGCGCGGAACACGTCGACGCCGTGGCCGGGGTGGTACGACTGCACGAGCGCGCTCACGCGGCGCAGCTCGTAGGGGGCGAACCGCGCGCCGGGGCGGTACGTGACGCTCCCGTCCCACGGGACGCCGAGGAGCACGGCGTCGGCGCCGGAATAGGCGGACGCGCCGGCCTCGTGGAAGCCCGCGGTCGGGAGGCGAAAGAAGGGAGTCTGCCCGTGCCGCAGGTACGCGGCTGCTCGTTGTTGAGACATGAGATCTCCTACAGGCTCAAGAGGTCCAGGATCACGGCGCGGGCGCGGTCCGCGAGATCGGCCGCGCCGCCGTGATCGCCGAGCGGCGGGCCGAAGGCGACGCGGGCGCTCGCCTCTCGGCGGCTGGAGAAGCGGAGGAAATGGGGGAGGAAGGTGTCGTCGCCCGCCCAGCAGAGCTCCGGGTCATCGTAGGTGATGGCCGCGGGCACGATGGGGACACCCGCGATCCGGGCGACGCCGAAGATGCCTTTGCGGAAGGGGAGGACCTTCTCTCCGCGGGTGGTCGAGCCCTCCGGGAAATTCAGCACCGGGACGCCATGGCGAAGGGCCCGGAGCGCGCACCGGAGCACGCGCGCGCCGCTCGCCGGGCGCCGCCGATCGACGAGCATCACGCCGAGATCGCGCGCGCGATCGCCGATGATCGGCCAGCTGCCGATCTCCTGCTTCGCGATGGCGGTGCAGGGGGTGAGCGACGCGAGGAGGATCGGATCGAGGTAGCTGACGTGGTTGGCCACGATCACGAACGGCGACGCGGGGAGCGCGCCGGTCACGCGGACGCGCAGGGAGTGCTGCGCGCACAGGTCCCGGGCGATCCCGTGAAGGAGGCGCGCCCTCTCGCGGTGGCGCGAGGCGGGCAGCGTGGGCAGCAGGCTGGTCCGGAACATGGTGTCGAGCGCGAGCCCCATCACGCCGGAGAGCCGGCTGGCGATGGAGAGCGCCTCGGTCCAGGGCCGGTCGGCCGCCGCCGGCGCGCGGCGGCCGTGGTCGAGCGGAGCGGTGGTCGTCATGGTCTGTCGGCCTCAGGCCACCGCGGCGATGCCGCCGCTCTCCGCCGCGCGCGGCTCCTTCGCGTCGGCCTGGCGATCGACGAGCCCCACCTTCTCGAAGCGGGCCCGGAGGGCCATGAAAGCGTCGCGATCGATGCGCGAGATGATGCGCGGGTGTCCGGTTCCATAGAAATCGGGGCGGACCTCGATCTCCTTGGCGCCGAGCATGGCGTGCAGCGCCCGCGCGGCGTGGTTGTCCTCCTCGACGGTGAACCAGCACGACTCGGCCCATCCGAGGATCGACCCGACGAACGCGCGGAGGAGCGTGTGCGTCGCGCGGGAGCCCTGATACTCGGGCAGGACGGCGAGGGTCGTGCAGTAGACCTCCTTGCCGCGCGTGAAGGAGAGCAGGTAGCCCGCCGGCTTCCCCGCGGCCTCGACCATGAAGCAAGAGTCCTTGAAGAAGTCGCAGCAAAGACGGATGTAATACCGCCCGAGCTCCCCTTCGCCCGCGTCGCCGAAGAGGGTCGTCTCCAGTTCCATCAGAGTCGAAAAGTCATCGCTTCGGAGCGTGCGCGCCACATAACGGCTCATCGTTGCGCCTCCTTATTCTAATTGAATCGTCGTTGTGGGCGCAGCATGCCGGGACTCCGTGGAGAACACGTCACAGGACCCCCGAGGTTGAGAGACACGTCGGGGGCGATGGCGCGTCAAGATGGCTGGGGAATCGCGTACGGAGGGTGCCAGGACGGCTATGTCATCGTGGCCTGAGGCGCTCTGCCGCTGTGGACGGGAGTGTGAGCGCGAGGCCCGCGAAGACCCGGGCGGTGTCGAGGAGCGCGGCGAGGCCCGAGGTCGAGCGCCATCCGCCGGTCACGCCGGTCCAGTGCTTCATGGGCACGAAGATGTTGCCGTCGGTGCACGGCGCCGCGCGATCCAGGAAGGTCGCGCGGATCGCGTAGGCCGCGAACAACCGCTCCAGGAGGCCCGGGAAGGCGACGAACGCCGCGGCGGCGATGCGGCCGGCGGCGCCGACATACACGCTGCGCCGCGGCCGCTCGGCGAGCGAGACCATCGCCGCCGCCACCCGCTCGGGGTCGACGATCGGCCGCATCGGCTGGACTGCGCGGCCGGTCGTGTTGCCGGCGTGCTGGTAAATGGGGGTGTCGACCGTCGCGGGCAGGAGCGTGCAAACGTGGATGTCCGGGGTGCTGGAGAGCTCCTGTCTCAAGCAGGACGAGAGGCCCATGATCCCGAACTTGGAGATCACGTAGGCGCTCATCGTCGGCGCGCCGAACTTGCCAAGAGCGGAGACGTTGTTGATGAGCACCCCGGCGCCCTGCGCGCGGAAACAGGGCAGCACGGCCCGCACCCCGTGCACATAGCCGAGCAGGTTCGTCTCGATGACCTGGCGGTAGATCTCGTAGGGCGCCTCGTCCGCGCGCGCGTAGAGGAACACGGCGGCGTTGTTCACCCAGACGTCGATCCTGCCGAACACCTCGACGGCGGCGCGGGCGAGCGCTCGGACGGCGTGCTCTTCCCTCACGTCCGTCGGGACGGCGAGCGCCCGCGCGCCGACGCTGGCGCACTCGGCGGCGACCTCCTCGAGGGCCGCCTCGTTCCGAGCGGCGATGACGACCCGCGCGCCGCGCCGCGCGAACGCGAGCGCCGCCGCCCTGCCGATGCCCGAAGACGCCCCGGTGATAACGACCACCGCGTCGCGAATGCACTTCCGCATGACTGGTCCCCTCCCGCGCCCGGTCCCTCGCCGAGAGGAGAGCAAGGCGCGGGCCATCAGGGCCCGGGGGCTGTGTCGGACAGGGCCAGGGAGCTGGATCGAAACGGCGAGCGTGGTGGGTGGATGAAGAATTTAAAACGCAAAGGCGCAAAGGCGCAAAGACGCAAGGGGGAGAGAAAGAGTTGTTCCTTCTTCTCCTCGCGTCTTTGCGCCTTTGCGTTTTTTTCTTCTCTCTCTCTTCAGCCGTAGAAGGGCTTCCCGGTCCTCGCCGCCTCGACGAGCGCCGGGGCGGGCGTCCAGCGCTTGCCGAAGCGGCGCTCGTAGATCTCGATGCGGCGGAGCACCTCCGCAGCGCCGAGGCTGTCGACGTAGCGGAACGGCCCGCCGCGGAACGGCGGGAAGCCCAGGCCGAAGATCGCGCCGACGTCGCCGTCGCGCGGGCTCCGGAGGATCCCCTCGCCGAGACAGTGCAGCGCCTCGTTCACGAGCTGGAGCGAGCAGCGCAGCTGGATCTCCTCGACCGGCACCGGCGGGCTGTCCTTCGCCTTCGGCACCGGCAACCCGAGCACGCCATAGACGCTCTCGTCGGCGTGCTTGCCCTTGCCCTTCTTCTTCGCCGCCGCGCCGTACAGGTACATCCCGCGCTCGTTCTTGCGGCCCCTGCGGTCGTCGGAGACCAGCCTGGCCATCGTGGGAGGCGGCGCGAGGCGGTCGCCGAACGCCTCGAGCATGATCGGGCCGACGTGCGCCGCCACGTCGATGCCCACCTCGTCGAGCAGCGCGAGCGGGCCGACCGGCCAGCCCCACGCGACGAGCGCCCCGTCGACCTGCTCGATCGCGACCCCCTCGGCGAGCAGCCAGCTCGCCTCGTTCATGTACGGCCCGAGGATCCGGCTCGTGTAGAAGCCGACTCCATCGTTCACGACGATGACCGTCTTGCCCTGCCGCTTGCCGACCGCCACCGCCGTCGCGACCACCTCGGGAGACGTCGCCTCGGTCCGGATGACCTCGAGCAACGGCATCTTGTGCACCGGGCTGAAGTAGTGCATCCCGACCACGTTCTGCGGGCGCTTCGACGCGGCCGCGATCCGGGAGATCGGGATCGACGACGTGTTCGACGCGAAGATCACCCCGTCCTTGCCGTGCTCCTCGACGTCCCGCAGGACCGCGTGCTTCACCGCGAGATCCTCGAAGACCGCCTCGATCACGAGATCGGCGCTCCGGAGGCCCGAGCCGTCCGTCGTCGCGGTGAGCAGCGCGAGCTTCTCGTCGCGCTCGAGCGGCGTGAGCTGCTTCTTCTTCACCCGCTCGCCGAGGATGTCGGCCACGTACTTGAGCCCGCGGCCGATCGACGCGTCGTCGCGGTCCCGGAGCCGCACGGGGATGCCGGCGTTCAGGCTGACATAGGCGATGCCGGCCCCCATCAGGCCGGCGCCGATCATCGCGATCTTCTCGACTTTTTTCGGCTGCACGGCGGGGTCGTCCACGCCGGTGTCCTTCTTCATCGCGTTCGTCGCGAAGAAGAGCTCCATCAGCCGGTGCGCCGTGCTCGACGCGACGAGCTCGCCGAACGCGCGCGCCTCGACCTCCTTCGACGCCTCGAAGCCCTTCTCTGCATAGGTCCTCAGCACGTCGATGATCCGCTCGGGCGCCGGGTAGTGCCCGCCGGTCTTCTTGCGCGCCTGCCGCGCCGCCTGCTGGAAGAGCAGGGCACGGCCGATCGGGTTCCGCTCGAGGGCCGCGCGGGTGAGCGCGGCGGAGTCGAGCTTCGGCGCGCTCCCGCGCTTGGGCCGGAACGGCGGGCCGGCCGCAGCGAGCTTGAGCGCGAGCGCCGCGGCCGTCTCCCTCAGGATGGCCACGGGGACCACGTCGTCGGCGACGCCGAGCTGCCGCGCCTTCGAGGGGCGCATGTTCTTGCCGGTGAGGCCGTGGTCGAGCGCCGCCTGGAGGCCGGCGCGCTCCGCGAGCCGCTGGAGCCCGTTGATGCCGGGGAGCAGGCCGAGCTGCACCTCGGGCAGGCCGAGCACCGTCTTCCGGTCGTCGCTCAGCACCCGGGCGTGGCAGGCGAGCGCCACCTCGAGGCCGCCGCCGAGCGCGGCGCCGTGGACCGCGGCGACGATCGGCTTCGGCGAGCGCACGATCCGCAGGATCGCCTCGTGGCCGGCCCGGCACATCGCCTCGGCCTGGGCCGCCGTGGCGACGCTCTTCAGCATGTCGATGTCGGCGCCCGCGATCCAGGTGTCGGCCTTGCCGGACACGAGGATCGCCGCCTTGATGAGCGGGTTGCTCGCGATCTGGCCCGCGATCCGCTCGAGATCGCCGGTGAACGTGGGCTTCAGCGTGTTCACCGCCTCTCCCGGGACATCGTAGGTGACGACGGCAACGCCGTCGGGGCGCACCTCGAGGGAGAGCGGGCTCGCGGCCGCGGGGGCCGGCGTGGCGGCGGCGGATGTCGTGGTCATGCGGCCTCCAGGACGACGGCGGCGCCGAGGCCGCCCGCCGCGCAGACGGTGAGGAGCGCGTGATGCCCGCCGCGCTTCTTGAGCTCGCGGAGCGTGGAGAGCACCATGCGCCCTCCCGTCGCCGCGAAGGGGTGGCCGAGCGCGATCGAGCCGCCGTTGACGTTGAGCTTCTCCGGATCGATCTCGCCGACGGGGGCGGACCGGCCGAGCTTCTCCGCGGCGAACGACGGCGACGCGAGCGCCTTCAGGTTGGACGCGACCTGGGCGGCGAAGGCCTCGTGCATGTCGACGAGGTCCATGTCGGCGAGCGAGAGGCCGGCGCGCTCGAGCGCCCGCGGCACGGCGAGCACCGGGGCCATCAGGAGCTGCCAGCCCGGGTCGACCGCCGCGTAGGACCACGACTTGACGTACCCGAGCGGCTGGTAGCCGAGCGCCTTGGCCTTGCCCTCGCGCATCAGGAGCAGGGCGCTCGCCCCGTCCGTGAGCGGCGACGCGTTGCCCGCGGTGATCGTGCCGTGCCGCCGATCGAAGGCCGGCGACAGCTTCGCGTAGGCCTCGAGGGTCGAGTCGTCGCGGACCACGTTGTCGCGCTCGACCGGCTTGTCGTAGGGCGGGGGGATCACGTGCATGACCTCGGCGGCGTACGTGCCGTCGCGCCAGGCGCGCGCGGCGTTCGTGTGCGAGCGGTGGGCGATCGCGTCCTGCTCGGCGCGCGAGATGCCGTTCTGCTTCGCCATCTTCTCGGCGGCCTCGCCCATCTGCTCGCCCGTGGTCGGCTCGCGCGAGAAGCCCGGGATCGGGGGCACGAGGTCCTTCAGCGAGAGGCGGGAGAGGATCTCCAGCCGGGCGCCGAGCGACCTGGCCTTCTGGAAGTCGGTCAGCGCGGAGGCGAGCTTCCGGGAGACGCCGAGCGGCACGTCGCTCATGCTGTCGGCGCCGCCGACGAGGGCGACGTGGTGCTGGCCGGCGAGCATCGCCTCGGCGGCGCTCGTCATGGCCTGGAGCGACGTCGCGCACGCGCGCGAGACGCTGTAGGCGTCGGTATCCTTGGGCAGGCCGGTGCGCAGCACGACCTCGCGCGCGATGTTGAGCCAGTCGAGCGTCGGCACCACCTGGCCGTAGACGACCAGCGTGATGTCGCGCGGGGTCACCTCGCTCCTCTGGAGGAGCTCCTTGACCACCGTGGCGGCGAGATCGACGGTGCGCAGCGCCTTGAGCGCCGTCCCTGCCTTGGTGAACGGCGTGCGCAGCCCGGCAACGACCGCCACCCGGTCCTTGCCGCCCTTCCCATTCTTGCCTGAAGCCATGTCGACTCCTCTGCTGCCGGAGAGCCCATCGCGAGCCCGCCCCGCGCGCCCCGCGCAGCCCCCGGATCCCGGCGTGCCAGCGCACACCGGTTGGGGCAATTCCCTTAGGTGCGCTAACGCGGCGTGTCAACCGTGGGCGGCGAGCGTGTCGCAGGCGGCGAGGCGCTCCACGAGAGAGCGACGTGGGAGGAAGAGCGGTTGGGACAGCCTGAGCGCTAATTTGGCCCACGGTTGAGCTTGCCGATAGCGTGGTTGGCCATGCGGAAACTCGTTCTATGCAGTGCGTTGCTCTGCGGTGCTTCGGCGCTCGCGGGCTGTGCGACGTTTGCGAGCGACTCGGCGCCGGCGGCGCCGGGTTATGTGTATGTGGCCGGTCACAAGAACAACCAGCCTGCGATGTGGATGTGCCCTGACGCGCCGGGCAAGGCGGAGTGCACCGAGGTCGAGGTAACGACGGAGGGGAGCGAATGAAGCGTTCTTTGATTTTCGGGCTCTTGCTCGCGAGCCTCGGCGCGATCGGCTGTCAGGGGAGCTACACGAGCATCCGGCAGATCGATGGGACGCGGTACCACGTCACGCGGACGAAGCAGGGTTTCTTCAAGACGTACGGCACCGTGTTCGACTGCCAGGCCAAGGGCGACGCGATGACGTGCGTCGAGATCAGCGATCTGTGAGATCCGCGCGGGAGCGCTGCTCCGCGAAGCGTCTCTAGATCGCCGGCCGGTCGAAGAATAAAAAACGCAAGGGCGCAAAGGCGCAAAGACGCAAAAAGACGTCGAGAGGATTTTTTTTCTCGCTCCTTTTTGCGCCTTTGCGTCTTTGCGTCTTTGCGTTTCATTCTCTCTCTCTTCCGCTCCGGCGCGCCTCGCTGGCGGCCGCGCCTGCTCACGCCTCGCGCAGGAAGGCCTCGAGCAGCGCCGCCGAGACGTCGAGGAGATCGCGCTCCGTCACGATGCCCACCAGCCGCTCGCCCGCGACGACGGGCAGGCAGCCGACGCGGTGCTCGCGCATGATCCGCATCGCCTCCAGCGTCGGCGTGTCCGGCGCGACGGTCACGGGGTCGGGCCGCATGATGGACGCGACCGTGGGCGGCGCGGATCCGCTCGGCGCGGCCGGGGCGCCGCGGGCGACGAGCCGGAGCAGCGCGCGGTGGGAGACGACGCCGACGAGCCGGCCCTGCTCGTCCTCGACCGGGACGTGGCGCACGTGCCGCCAGTCCATGACGCTCGCGGCGAAGTCGACGATGTCGGTGGGCCGCACCGTGAACAGATCGGTCGACATGAACTGGCCCACGGTCCGGTAGCTGTCGCGCACGAGGTCCTGGTCGTCTTCGAGCGCGGCGGGCTCCCACGCGTGCACCGGGCGCCCGGCCCCGCCGCCCCGGGCCTCCTCCTGCTGGCGGGCCAGCATCGCGGCGCAGAGGGCGCGGTTCCGCAGCTCCGGGGTGCCCCGCCCGGCCATGGACGCGAGCGAGCCGAGCGCCCACTGCGCGCCCGTCTGGCCGCGGCGGACCCGCTCCTCGACGACGCCGAGGTAGCGGTCGACGTCGGCGGCGTCGATGCCCGCGGCCGAGAGGCCCGCCCGGGCGGCGGGGAGGAGGTGCGAGAGGATGAGCTCCGGGGCAGGGAGGCTCCGGCCGCCGATCCACGTGAGCTGCGCCTTCAGGCCGTGGCGGGCCGCCGCGAAGAAGTTCGCCTTGGCGTCCTCGAACGGCATCTCGAGGTCGATGCGCGGGTGCTCGGCCGCGAGGCCGGACATGAGGCCGAAGAAGAAGGTGGCGTTCGCGACCTCGTCGAGGACCGTGGGCCCCGAGGGCAGCGCGCGGCTCTCGATGCGCAGGTGCGCGACCCCGGCCAGGGCCCCGTAACAGGGGCGGTTCCAGCGGTAGACGGTGCCGTTGTGGACCCGCAGGGCCTTGAGGTCCGGCACCTCCCCGCGCGCGAGCACGGCCGCGGGGGGCTCGCCGGTCTCGGCGGTCATGATCACGCGGAACCGCGCGATGTCCTCGCGGAAGAGCTCGAGCACGCCGCCCTGCACCCAGCCGTCGCCGAAGTGGACGCGGGGCCTGTGCTGCCGGCCCTCGAGCGTGTTCGGGCGGGTGTCGACCGACGTCTCGAAGAGGGCGATCCGTGTCTCGTGCCAGAGCCGCTGCCCGAGGAGCAGCGGCGAGTTGACCGCGGCGGCGAGGACGGGCGCGGTCACCGCCTGCGCGAGGTTGTAGAGCGACGTGAACTCCCGCGCCCCGACCTGGAGGTGGACCTGGAAGCTCGTGTTGCACGACTCGAGCAGGATGTTGTCGTGGGTCATCTCGAGCTCGTCGAGCCCGTGGATCGAGACCCGGAAGTCGCCCTGGCGCAGCCGCAAGAGCGCGCGGTTGAGCTCGTGGTAGCGAGGCGCCGGCGTGAGGTTCTCGAGGCGGAGGTCGCCGGCGCGCAGGGTGGGGAGGATGCCCGTGAGCAGGACGTCGGCGCCGGCGGAGCGCGCGGCCTCGGCAGCCAGCCCGATGACCTCCGAGAGCTCGGCCTCGAGCCGCCGCAGGCAGTCGCCGCCGAACGGGAGGGGGGTGAGGTTCGCCTCCAGGTTGAAGCGAGCGAGCTCGGTCGTGAGCCGAGCGTCGGCGGCCCGCTCGAGGACCTCCAGCGCGAGCGGGGCGGGTCGGAGCGCGCGATCGACGAGGAACATCTCCTGCTCGGCGCCGATGCGGCGCACGCCGGACTCGATGCGATCCTCCCGGAGGAGGCGCTCGAGCGCCTCCACGTCGTCGAGCAGCGCCCGCATGAACGCGTGGTGCTGCTCCTCGCTCGCCTGCTCGGAGACGTGCTGCTCGCCCATGGTGACCGCCCCGCCTTTCGCTCGCTCCCGCTCCAGGGAAGCCTACGACGGCGAGCGACAGGGGGCGCGGGAGATCCCCCTGACGGACGGCGGGCGTCTGGCTCGGCGCGGGCGGCGCGCGAAGGCGGGCGACGCGGTCAGAAGCTGCGGCCCGGCGCGGTCAGAAGCTGCGGCCCGGCACGGTCAGAAGCTGCGGCCCGGCGCGGTCAGAAGCTGCGGCCGGCCGCGAGCCGCAGCGTGGCGACCTTGTCCTCGGCGAGGCCGAACCCGAGCGGCGCGTCGATCGCCACGAGCAGGCCCGCCCGGGCGTAGAAGCCGGGCTGCTTCAGCGTGTAGGTGAAGAACGGCTCCATCGCGAGCTGCATCCTGTCGTCGCGGGTCGGCGTCAGCGCGGCCTGGAGGCGGAGCCCGCCGCCGTAGGGGCCTCGGCCGCGCAGCTCGAGCTCGTCGCCCTGCTCGACCACGAGCTCGACGCCGGCCCTGCTGGTCGGGAGGGCGAACATCACCGCGGTGTCCGCGCGGTAGACGAGCCGGGCGGCGAGCTCCGCCTCGACGCCGCCGAGGACCCTCAGGGGCAGGTGCCCGGCGGTGAGCCGGTGCAGGTCGAAGGAGGCGCGCGCGGGGGCGGTCGCCTGCAGCGTGGCGCGGGCGTCGGCGTCGGGGGCGCTGAGGACGGGGATCGAGAGCGCGCCGCCGCCGAAGACGGTGAGCTTGCGCGAGAGGGCGCGCGCATAATGGGCGCCGACCGTGGGGTTGCCGAAGAGAAGGCTGCCGGCGCTGCTGCTCTCGTCGACGCCGAGCCGGGTGGACCGGAACGTCGCGGAGACGTCGCCGTAGGCGAGCGGGAGATCCACGTCGAGGTGGAGCCGGCCGAACCGCTCGAGCTGACCTCGGAGATCGAAGGTCAGCCCGAATGTGCTCACCTCGGACGTGACATCGTCCATGGCCCAGGAGGCCGACTTGCTCAGGACGTCGAGCTCGATCTCCGCACGCGATCCCTGGGATTTAGCCCAGCTGTTCTTCTCTGCCGGGGCGGCAGGTGGCGCCGTGAGCCAGAGCGAGAGCAGGAGAGCGGAGGAGAGCAGCGATCTCGCGTTCAATCAGGCCCACCTGCGAGGACTACCATGGCTCGGCTCGGCCGTGCTCAGCGAACGGCGCCCTCGGCGCCCGCGGCCTCCTCGTCCTCTTCGTCCTCTTCGTCCTCGTCGTCTTCGTCGTCCTCCTCGCCGTCGTCGTCGTCAGCGTCGCCGCTGCCGTCGAAGAGCAGGGAGGGAGCGCCTTCGTTGCCGTGCTCGGCGAAGATCGCGTCGGCGGCGATCACGAGCTCCTCCATGCGGTCGGCGTCGACGGGGCCGTACACGGCGAGCGCCATGGCGCGATCCTGCACGAACAGCCACGCATCGGGGAGGTCGATCAGGGCCTCGCGGATGGGCTTCGAGAGCCACCTGCCGATGGCCTTCGCTTCAGGCCCCTCGACAAGGAACTGCTCCATGAACTCCGGGTCCTTCTTGAACTGGACGCCGGTGTTGGGGGCACGCGTGCCATCGACGATGGGCAGCGGACACACGGTGAGCCGGGGAGCAGCCTTGGCCAGCTTTGTGAGGACCACCTGGTACTCGCTGCCGTTCTTCGCGTCCGGGCCCACGACCGCGACGTAGGCGAGCTTCGGGACGAGCTCGTAGCGGGCGAGCACCGCGCCGCCGCCCGTCTCTTGCAGCGTGTGCTCGAGGCTGGATGGCAACGAGCGCACCGGACGAGGGCCGTCGGCGCCGGCGTCGGCCTTCCGGCCGCCGGGCTTCGCGCCGGGACGGGCCGGGGCCGCCTCCGGGGTCATCAGCGCGCGCCACCGCGCGAGCTCGCGGTCGCGCCGCGCCTCGTGCCGACCGCGCAAGCCGGTCAGGAACCAGACGACGAGCAACGCAAGGGGACCTACGTACCAGAGCCAGGGCATGGGGCGGCGATGCTAGCAAACCTCGCGGAGCTGCGGTGGGGTCGCGCGCGCCCGCGGTAGGGCCGCCCTCGTCTCGCCACCCATCCGCCATCCGGCATCCGACGCGTGTTGCCGTGGCGAGCGTCGCCGCTCCGCGGCGAGGCGCGGCTGTCGTGGCGAGCGTCGCCGCTCCGCGGCGAGGCGCGGCTGTCGTGGCGAGCGTCGCCGCTCCGCGGCGAGGCTCAGGGCGCCGGGGCCGGAGCGGCGTCGTTCGACCGCTCGAAGACGCACCAGTAGCCGTTCTTGCTGTGGCGCACCATCCCGGCCACCTCGTAAACGCCCCGGAAACGCCGGTCCTTGCGGAGCTTCTCCTGGGCCGGGAACGGGAGCTTGTCGCACGTGTCGGCGCCGCCGACGAACACGAAGTAACGCGGCATCTTGTCGAAGACGTGCTGCACGTAGCCGGGGCCCGTCTTGCGCGTGTAGCCGCCCGGGAGCTTGGAGATCACGGGATCGACGAGGCCGAGGAGATCGAGCACCGGATAGTCGGTCACATAGCCGATGTACCCGATGTCGCCCACGGCGACCTCGCCGGGCTTGCCGTGCTCCTGGAACCAGTGGGCCACGCCGCCCGCGGCGCTGTCCCAGAACCGCTTCTCGTCGTCGAGGATCCGGTGCTGGGCGCGCTCGATCCGCTGCGCCCGGAAGGCGCCCAGCGCGACGAGGCAGCCGAGCGCGAGCACGCCGGCCCCCGCGGCGAGGGCGATCGCCTTGCCCTCGGGCGCGTCCGCGGCGCGGGCCGAGAGCTCGGCGAGCAGCGGCTCGAGCAGCGCGCGCGCCCCGAGGCCCGCGAGCAGGAAGCAGAACGGCTCGAACGGGCTCATGAAGCGGTAGTACGGCATCCAGTCCCCGCCCACGAGGAGCACGTAGCCCCCCACCGCGAGCGCGAGGGCCCCGACGCAGAGCGCGTCGCGGTGGCGCGCGACGATCGCCACGCAGAGGCCGAAGAGCCCGAGCAGGAGCGCCGGCCACGTGTGCTCCGCGTACTCCGCGAGGTAGCGCTGCCCCCCGGCCAGCTGCTCGGCGAGGCTGCCGGTCTTGGCGCTCAGCGTGTTCGGCAGCCACGTGCCGTAGTAGCTGTGCCGCCAGAGCATGTGGCACGCGATGGGCGCGGCGAAGACGACGCCGCGGAGGAGGTTCTGCCGCCCGAAGAAGCGCAGGCCGAGGAAGAGCATCGGTATGCCGATGAACATCGGCGCTTCCGGGCGCGTCAGGCCGGCGAGCCCGAAGACGAGGCCCGAATACGGGAAGCCGGTCCCCCGATCGCGCTCGCGGAACATCATCTCGGTGCCCGCGAGGACGAGCAGGACGAACAGCGGCGTCTCCAGGCCGAAGACGGCATATCCGCTCTGCACGATCGAGCTCGCGAACAGCCACGTGGCGATGCAAGGGACCGCGCCGTGCGGGCGAAGCCGGGCCGAGAGGAGGTAGAGCGCGCCGAGCGAGCCGCAGGCGGCGAGCCCGCCGAGCACCTTGGCGACGATGTCCGGGTCGAGGCCGAGCTTGATTCCGCCCGCGAGCAGCACGGTCCAGAGGAAGTTCGTGTACCCCTCGATGCGCTCGCCGGCGTTGTAGACGAGCCCGAGGCCTCGGGCGAAGTTGCGCGCGTAGCGGTAGGAGATGTACGCGTCGTCGATCGTGAACGAGCGCACACGCACCATGTTCACGACGAGGAGGAACGCCGGCAACACGAGCCCGAACGCGAGGTGCAGGCGCTCGGAGAGCGGCGCGCCTCGCAGCCAGTCGCGCCAGCTCCGGGCCGGGGGCGCGCCTTCGACGCCCCCGTCGCCCGCCGCTTCCATGTCGCCGTCGGCCTCGCCGCTCGGAGGGGCGACCCCGAGTTGCCCGTGCTCTGCTTCTTCCGGTTCCAGGAAAGCCATGTGAAGCCTCTCCCTACCATGGATGGTTCATGTCGGGGTCGTTTCTTGGTCGAGGCGCTCATCCCAGCTATCCTTGCGACATGCGTGCAGCCATTGTCGCTCTTGCCGCCTCCTCCGCGCTTTTCGTCGCGCCCCCGGCGTTCGGTGCCCGCGGCGTGCCGTGCGGCTTCTATGGCATCGATCCCGGGGCGCCCGTCGACGAAGGGGAGGTGATCCTCGACGGCGATCACGCGAAACGGCTCGCGCGGGCCGGCGCCGGCGCCGTGCGCGTCGAGTTCCTGCTCGACGGCGCCGAGGCGTGGGACGACGACAAGCTCGAGGAGTACGACGCCATCATCGACGCGGCGCGCGCCGCGGGCCTCGAGCCGGTCGGGCTCCTTTCTCACCGCACGCTCGGAGAAGAACAGGATGTCTGGAATGACGATCCGGACCGGGACGGCAACAACCCGTATGTAGAGGCGTTCGCCGAGACGGCAGAGGCGCTCATGACGAGGTACGCCGGGGACGTCGTCCAGTGGGAGATCTGGAGTCAGCCGAACTGCTCCGAGCTCCCCGACCCCACGGTCGACCCGCAGCACGCGGGCTGCACCTTCATCCTGCCCCGGGTGCTCGCGCGGATCCTCGCCGAGATCCGCATCCGCAACGAGGCGCTCTTCAACGTCGACGAGCTGTCGCTGACCACGGGCGGCCTGCTCGCCTCGGACGACCCGGCCGCGCCGTTCTCGGGGGTCGATTACCTGCGCGAGCTCTACGCGCAGCCGGTGTGGGACGATCTCGAGGCGCGCTTCGGCCAGCGGACGCCGTGGTCTCGCCTCGGTCAACAGCTGTTCTTTTATCAGGGCACCGAGGTCGATCCGGTGGCGCTCGGCGATTACCTCGACGAGCTGCGCGACCTCGCCGACGAGGAGGGAGACGAGAGCCCCTTCGCCGTGACCGGGATCGCGTGGTCGAGCGCGCTCGTCGGCGAGGAGCTCCAGGCGGCGAACCTGACCACATCGTTCGATCTCCTCTCCGAGCGCGACGATGTCGCCAGCGTCGTCTGGGCCAGCTACCAGGACGCGCCGCTCGACGAGCAGCCCTTCGGCCTCGTCGACGAGGTCGGGGTGGACAAGCTCGCGCTCGACGCGTTCAGCGAGTCGGCCGACAACTGCGAGCCGACGGAGCAAGGCGGGGGGACGGGGAGCGGCGGCGGGGGGAGCGGATCGAGCGGCGGCGGCGTTGCAGCCGGCTCGCCGCCCGGCAGCAGCGGGCAGATGGGGCGGCCGATCGACGGAAAGCGGCGCGCGAGCTCCTGCAGTTATGCAGCGGGCGCGACCAGCGGAGGCGGAACGCGGCCCGATGTGGGGTGGCTCGCGTTGCTCGCGATCGGCGCGATCGCGATGGTGCGCTGCCGCCGCGTCATTTGAAGGCAACTCGGGCGCCCTCGTCGCCGACAGGTGGGGCATGCCTCACAGCTCGGCGCGCTTCGCGCGGCGGATGGCCGTGCACGTGGTCCTTTTGCTCTTCAATGGCTGCGGGCGCGACGCCGCGGGCGATCGCTTCGGCGTCTGCGGCGACGGCGTGGTCGACGAGGGCGAGGCGTGCGACGACGGCTCTGCCGCGGAGGGCGACGGTTGCTCGCCGACGTGCCAGCGCGAGGAGCCAGCGGCGCCCCGCTGCGGCGACGGCGCGCTCGACCCGGGCGAGGCGTGTGACGACGGCGACACGGCGGCCGGGGACGGCTGCTCGGCGGCGTGCGAGATCGAGGTGCCCCCGCGCTGCGGCGACGGCGCCCTCGATCCGGGGGAGCAGTGCGACGACGGGAACGTCGCGACGGGCGACGGCTGCGAGATCGATTGCACGAAGACGCCGGCCGAGGAGACCGTCTGCGAGGAGCTTTCGCCGCTCCCGCAGGGGACGTGCGAGGTGGTCGCCGGCGCGGGCGCGACGCTGATCCGGGGCGTCGTGCTGGCCCCGGGCAGGGTGTACCGGGGCGGGCGGGTGCTCGTGGACGAGCGGGGCGCGATCGCGTGCGTCGGCTGCGATTGCGAGGCGGCGGGCGCGACGGAGATCACGTGCCCCACCGGCGTCGTCTCCCCGGCGCTCATCAACACGCACGATCACATCACGTACACGCAGAACAGCCCGTATACCCCGACCGAGGAGCGCTATGAGCACCGCCACGACTGGCGCACCGGCAACAACAAGCACACGAGGATCGACGCGCCCGGCATGGCGAGCCAGGCGCAGATCCGCTGGGGCGAGCTCCGCTTCCTGATGGGCGGCGCGACCTCGATCGTCGGATCGGGGAGCGCGCCAGGGCTCCTCAGGAACCTGGACCGGGCCGACCAGGAGGGCCTGGGCCAGAAGGCTGTCCACTTCGACACGTTCCCGCTCGACGACACGGGCGGCCGCGAGATCGTGAGCGGCTGCGGCTACTCGGCCGACATGGTGGCGGGGGAGGACGTCGAGGGGGAGGACGCCTATTGCCCGCATGTCGCCGAGGGGATCGAGGCGTCGGCGCGCAACGAGTTCGTCTGCCTGAAGACAAAGCCGAACGACGTGCTCGAGCCGCAGAGCGCGTTCATCCACGGGATCGGCCTGACCGCGCCCGACTATGCGGCGATGGCGGCGGAGGGCACGGCGCTCATCTGGTCTCCCCGCTCCAACATCACGCTCTACGGCGACACCGCCGTGGTCACCGCCGCCGCCCGCCTCGGGGTGCAGATCGCGCTCGGCACCGACTGGATCGCGACCGGGTCGATGAACCTCCTGCGGGAGCTCCGGTGCGCGGCGGCGCTGAACGAGACGTACTACGACGGCTTCTTCACCGACGAGGAGCTGTGGAGGATGGTCACCGGGAGCGCCGCCGCGGTCACCGCGACGGACGACGTGATCGGCGCGCTGTCCACGGGGAAGGTCGCCGACATCGCGATCTTCGACGGCAGAGAGCGCGAGAGCCACCGCGCTGTCGTCGCCGCCGATCCCGAGGACGTCGTCCTCGTGATGCGCGGCGGAAAGGTCCTGTACGGCGACGCGGCCGTGGTGTCCGCGGTCCGGGGCGCGGACGCGTGCGACGCGGTCGAGGTGTGCGGCGCGTCGAAGCAGGTCTGTCTGCAGGACGAGATCGGGATGAAGCTGGAGGACCTCGAGCGGCAGGCGGGCGAGATCTATCCGGCCTTCTTCTGCGGCGAGCCCGAGCGCGAGCCGCTCTGCACCCCGTCGCGCGCGGAGAGCGCGCCCCGGAACGCCTCGGTGAACGGCTCGACCGTCTACACCGGGCAGCCGACGGACGCGGATCTCGACGGCGACGGCATCGAGAACGGCGCGGACGATTGCCCGAGCGTCTTCAACCCGATCCGGCCGCTCGACAACGGGGTCCAGGCCGACTTCGATGGCGACGGCGACGGCGACGCCTGCGACGCGTGCCCGCTCGACGCGGGCAGCTCGCTCTGCTCGCCGCCGGACCCGAACGACGCCGACAACGACGGCATCGAGAACGGCGCGGACGACTGCCCGAGCCTCCAGAACCCCGATCAGGCCGACGCGGACGGCGACGGCAAGGGCGACCCGTGCGATCTGTGCCCGGACCAGGCGAACGCAGGGGCCCTGGGCTGCACGGTGGCGATCTACGATATCAAGGACGGCACGCGCGCGGAGGGCGAGACGGTGGCCCTGGAGGACGTGCTCGTGACCGGGAAGCACGGGAGCGGCTTCTTCGTCCAGGCGAAGCCGGGCGACCCGGGGTACGCGGGGCCGGCGTACTCCGGCGTCTACGTGTACAGCCCGCAGAACACCGTGCTGGTCGGCGATCGCGTGCGGATCCCGAGCGCGGTGATCGCGAGTTACTTCGGGCAGATCCAGCTCGGGTCCGCCGTGGTCGAGGTGATCGCGTCGCTCGGCGAGGCGGCGCCGGACCCGCAGCTCGTCGCGCCGGCCGACATCGCGACGGGCGGCGCGCGCGCTGCCGCGCTCGAGGGGGTCCTCGTCGAGGTGGAGGACGTCACGGTGATCGGGCTCGATACGATGGTTCATGAATTCATCATCACAGGCGATCTGTGCGTGGACGACCTCCTGTATCGGTCGAGCCCCTTCCCGGCGGAAGGCCAGCATTTCGCGAGCATCCGCGGCGTCCTCACCCACCGGAACGACGACTCGAAGGTCGAGCCGCGCGGCGTCGAGGACCTCGTGACGACCCTTGGGGCGGCGGCCGCGACGGCAGGGCTCGTGATCAACGAGGTGGATTATGATCAGCCGGGCGGCGATGGGGCCGAGTTCATCGAGATCTACAATGGTACCGGCGCGCCCGTGGATCTCACGGGCCATGCGCTCGTGCTGGTCGATGGATCCAGCAGCGCGCCCTCCGCCTACAGGACGCTCGATCTGAGCTCCGCCGGTACGCTCGCGGCTGGCCAGTACCTCGTCGTCGGCAGCACGGCGGTGGTCGGCACCGACACCATGCCTGGCGTCGTGGCGAAAGGTGCGGTGACGATCGCGTTCCCGGGCGCGCAGACCGACCGGATGCAGAACGGGGCTTCCGACGGGATCGCGCTGATGAACACCATGACAGGGGCCGTGATCGACGCGCTCTCCTACGAGGGGAGCATCACCGCCGTCACGATCGGGAGCGTCAGCGTGAGCCTCGTCGAAGGCGACGCGTTGCCGGCCACCGTGGCGGACGGCGGCACGGCGGCTGGATCGCTCTGCCGCCTGCCCGACGGGAGGGACACGAACCAGGCGGCCGCCGACTGGGCGCTCTCCGCGACGATCACCCCTGGTGCGGCGAACGTGCCGTGAGCCCCGGCCGAGGCGCTGCGCCGCGCTCCTCAGCGCAGCGCGCGTCGGCGGCCCGCCGTTCGCCCGGCGCCGCCGCGCGGTCCACGCTGCGCTCGCCGGTGTCTTCGTTCTGTCAGCTGTGTCTGGAGAAGATAGGGAGAATCAAGGAGAGACGAGCCGTGAGCGGGCGCTCACAGGCAGCCGCAGAGCGGGTCGCCCGCCTTGCACACGCACTTTCCGCCCTTCTTGGCCGGCGCCGCCGCGCTGGCGCCCCGCGCCGCCGTGCTGGCGCCCCGCGCCGCCTTGCCGGACGTCGCCGCTCGGCCGCGGAGGGTTGCGGTTGCGGCCCCCTTGACGGTCGGCGTCTTCGCGTCGGCCACGTCACCACCCTCGGCCAGCGCCTTGGTCGCCGCCGTCGCCTTGTAATCGGCGAACGCCTTCTGCGCCTTCTCGGCGTCGCTCTTGGCGGCATCGAGCGCGAGGGTAAGCTCGGTGATCTTCCGGTTGCGCTCGTCGAGCTGGAGGTTGAGCTGCGCGATCCTGTCCTGCTCGGCGACGCGGGCGGCCACCGCCTCGGCCTGACCCGCCTCGGCTTCCTTCACCTTGCCGGCGAAGGTGGTCACCGCGACCGCGGCCACGGCCGCCACGACCAGACCCATCCAGAACGCGAACCGACCCCGCCGCTTCTGCCGCACGCCCTGGGCGATCGCCTCGAGCTCGCGCTCGAGGTCCCCCGAGCCCGACATGGGCGGCACGCTGGCCGCCACCGGCGCGATGCTGGCGGGCCCTCTCGTCCCCTGGGTGTACGTGGCAGGGGCCTGGTAGAGCCCTCCCGGGCTTTGTTGCGTGTTCCTCATCGCGCGAGACCTCCTCCTGCGTGAGCCATTCCTCCTCTAAGCAAGTGGGGGGGCCTCCTGGCAAGTGTGGTGCCAGGTGAGCTCGCCTTGCGCTGGCACCGTGTGCATCGTCCGTGAAGCAAACAGCGGTGCAAAGCGAGGACTCCCACCGCAAAGCGATGGCTCACGCCGCGAAACGTGGACTCTCACCGCAAAACGAGGACTCACGAGGTGCTCCGGAGGCGAGTCGCGCGAGATCCGGGTGGATCACTCGTTCTGGTGCATGGACGGCTCACCGGACCTCGATGCGTCCCCTGGTCCAACGGAGGTCCTGCACCACGCGCCGGCAACACGGAACTGCCGGCGCGGAGGGAGGGCCGCCTCCGGGCAGCGACCGGAAGCGCCCCGATCGAGCCAACGATTCC
Source organism: Sorangium sp. So ce381 (assembly GCF_051473845.1). Taxonomy (NCBI): domain Bacteria; kingdom Pseudomonadati; phylum Myxococcota; order Polyangiales; family Polyangiaceae; genus Sorangium; species Sorangium sp. So ce381. The sequence continues at coordinate 81,640 of NZ_CP150336.1, forward strand.
GGCCACTTGCGGCCGTAGTCCGGCCACTGCCGCGCCTCCGCGGGATCCGGTGACGCGAGCGCCTCGTCGCGAGGTGGCAGCCGGCCGTCAGGGCTGCAGTTTGGCGACGAAGGCGTCGGGGCCCCCGGTGTTCATCAGGGGCTCCCCCCCGAGATCGATCCTGCCGCTGAAGCTGCCCGTCAGCGCGATGGCTCCCAGCTCATCCACGGCGACGGCCCGGGCGCGCTGCTCCGACGCGTCGCCGAACGATTTGGCCCAGACCGTATCGCCGTTCGGAGCGAGCTTCGCCAAGAAGGCGTCGTTGCCGCCGAGGGACTGGAGCCTCGGGCTCGGGGCGCCGAAGTCGATGGCGCTCTCGAACTCTCCGACAACGATGACGTTGCCCGCCTGGTCGACCGCCACCCCCAGCGCCTTCTGATCTCGGGCGTCGCCGTACAGACGGTTCCAGAGGTGCTTGCCCTCCGCGTTGAAGGCGGCGACGACCGCGTCGTTTCCTCCGGCGTATCTCCGCGGCGCTCCGTCGAAATTGATCGTTCCCCCGGTGCTCCCTGCGACGACGATGTCCCCCTTCGCGTCCACCGCGACCGCCGTGAATTCCTGGCTCATGGTGTCGCCGAACATCTTGGCCCAGAGCGGCGTCCCGCTCCCGTCGAGCTTCGCGATGAAGGCGTCGTCGCCCTGCGCAGTGAGGAGCGTCGTCCCGAAGTACACCCTGCCTGCGATGCGGCCGACCAGGACCACGCCTCCGTCGGGCGTGACGGCAGCGTCGTTCGCGACCTCAGCTGTCGTATCGCCGAAGTTCCTGCTCCAGGCGAGCTTCCCGAGGGCGTCCATCTTCACGACGAAGATGTCCTCTCCACCCTTGCTCGTCAGGTAGTCCCCGCCCACCCGCTTCCCGCCCAGCACGTCGGCCGAGTCGGTGAAACTGCCAGCGACGACGATGTTGTCGTTCGAATCCACCGCGAGCCCGTAAACTCTATCGACGCTCGGACCGGCGATCGTCTTGATCCAGTCCAGGCCGCCAATCGCGTCGAGCTTCGCCACGAACACGTCCGAGCTGCCTGCGCTCGTGAGCGACGCCCCGTCGAAGTTAAGTGTGTTTTCGAAGGTCCCGGCCAGGATCACGCCGCCGTTCTTGTCGAGCGCCACGCGAGTGGAAAAATCCGAGCCGTTCCCCCCGAACGCCTTCGACCACCCCCTCGCGCCGCCGCCGGGACCGAGCTGGACGACGAAGCCGTCGTACGCTCCCTGGCTGCTGACGGACGCTCCCTGGCTGCCGACGGAATCCAGGCTGGTGCTGAAGGCACCCGCGACCAGGATGTGCCCTTCCCTGTCGAACGTGACGTCAACCCCGATCTGGTCGCCGTTCCCTCCGAGCTTGGCGCTCCAGTCGTGCGCTCCGATGCACGCCGCCACGCCGTCGCAGCTCTCGTCGTTCTCCTTCGTCGTACAGCCCTCGGCCGTGGGGACCACCTCGCCGTCGCACGAGCCGCCGCGCAGGCAGCCTTCCTTGCACTCGCCGACCCCCTTGGTCGCTTCGGGGCCTGTATAACAAGGCGTGCAGGGCTCGTTGCCTCCCGCGCCTCCCGCGCCTCCCGCGGCGCCCGCGCCTCCCGCGGCGCCTGCGCCGCCCGTGCCGCCCGCGCCTCCCGCGGCGCCCACACCGCCCATCCCCCCTTGCGCGGCGCCGCTGCCGCTGATGGCGCCCGGCACGAGCACGCCCTCGTCGAAGCACCCGCCCAGCGCGCCGGCCAGGCCGACCGCGCCGCCAAGGATCATGAAGCCGTTGCGTTTCATCAAAACACCCCCGCGATCCCGGCACCCCACGGCGATATCCATGGACGGACCGCTGCGCCCTTGGGCTTCGCCGCCGCCGACGGTGCGGTGAGGAGCAGCGCGACGCCGCCCGCGGCGAGCGCCCCGCCCACGATGAACGCCGGCGCAGGGACGAGGCGCATGTCGTTGTACGAGCCCAGCTTCTCGCGCGTCTTCGGCGTGTCCGGGCACACGACGTCGTCGGTGCACCCGAGGTCGATCAGCTCGCCGCGCAGCGCGCTCGTGATGCCGAACGTGACTCCACCAGCCACGAGCGCCGCGGCGCCCGTGCCGACGGCGGTCCAGCCGAGCACGCGCTGCGTGGTCCCCGGCGCGGGGCCGGCAGGCGGGGGGAGGACGATGGGCGGGCGGACACCGACGGGGAACTCGAGCGCGACCGCCGCCTCCTGCCGCTCCTGGAGCGCGACCTCCCGCCGGACGACACGGCCCGTCCACACGGCCTCGACGACGTGCTTGCCAGGATCGACAGGCTGGCTGACCCCCACCAGCGCAGGTGGCATCGGCTTACCGTCGATGGTGATCTGCACCTCGCGCTCCGGGGCGCCGCGCACCCCAACAGCGAGCCTGGGGATTCGTGGCTTGAGATCGTCGTACGCTTTCCCGGCGTCGGCGACAGCGGCCTTGAAGACGTCGCTTGCCGAGGCATCGAGCGAGGTGCGGCTCACTTGCAGGTAGCGCTCGGAGGCCTCGATGAGGCGCCCGAGCTGCTCGAGGCACCGCGCGGCATAGAGGTCGATCGTCGGCGCCTGGATCAGCTGGTCCGCGCGCCCGAACTTGTCGAGCGCCGCCGCATACTGGCCCTTGTCGAAGAGGTCGAGGCCCTCCTCGGCGAGGGCTCGGGCGGCGTTCATGGTGGCGGGGTCGACGTCGGCCGCCCGCGCGGTGGCCGCGAGCGCGAGCGCGAGCGCGAACGCGATGGTGGCGGTGCCCGAGACGCTCGATCGCGCGCGCATTCGTCTCCTCAGAAGCCGAGGCGGTCGGACCTGGGGCGCGTCGCGCTGGAGGCCGCGGGCGGGGCCGCGGACCTGGGCCGCGGCGAGGAGGACGCGGCCTTGCCCGGGCGAGCGGGCGCCGCCCGGGCCGAGGAGGCGGCCGCGGCCGGAGCGCTGGCATCCAGCGCGGAGCCGGCGCGGGGCGCGGGCGTCGAGGTCGCCGCGGCCGTCGTGTCCTGGGAAGGCGCGAGCTCCGGCGCCCCCCTGGGCGAATTCGCTTCCGCCGGCGGATTGTTCGCCGGGACGACGACAGGCGTTGTCTCGAGCGTCCCCGGCGGCGAGGCCGCGCCGGACGGCGGCGCATGCGGGATCGGGTCGTCGCCGAGCGCGCGCCAGCCGATGAAGAGCACCCCGCAGAGGACCGAAGCCGCGAGGCCGAGCGCGACGGCCGGGACCGGGATCCTGCGGCGAGGCCTCGAGTCGGCCCCCGCCTCGTCGTAGAGGCCCGGCCGCGAGGCCACGCTCCCACCCGGCGAGACGGAGAGCGGGGAGGTCGAGATCGGCGGACCGGAGAGCGGCGCGGCGGAGAGCGGCGCGGCGGACATCGGCGGGACGGAGGGCGACGCGGTGCCCGCGCCCCCGGGGATCGAGCTCACCGAGGCGCGCCCGCCCTCCTGCGCGTCGCTGGGCGGCAAGAGCGCGTCGCGCAGCGCGTCGACCATCGCCGTCGCCGAGGCGAACCGCCCGTTCGGGTCACGGCTGCACGCCTGCATGAACCACTCGTCGAACGCCGGCGGCACGGGCACAGAGGCCACCTTCGAGGGGACAGGCAGCGGATCACTGCATATCTCGAGGATCATCGCGCCAGGCGCCTCGGCCGTGATCGCCGCCCGGCCGCACACGCACTCGAACGCGATCACCCCGAGCGCCCAGAGGTCGGACCGGTAATCGACGGTCGCGCCCTGCGCCTGCTCAGGGCTCATGTACGGCAGCGTCCCGATCAGCACGCCCGCCTGCGTCCCGATGCCCTCTTTGCCGGACATGCGCGTCTTGGCGACGCCGAAATCGAGGACCTTGGCCACCTCCCGGTCGTCGTCGAGGGCGAGGAAGATGTTGTCGGGCTTGAGGTCGCGGTGGACGATGCCGGCGTCGTGGGCCTTGCGCACGGCGCGCGCGACGTCGGCGAAGATGCGCGCCGTATCGGCCGGCTCGAGCGCGCCGACACGCTCGAGCCGGTGCGCGAGGTCCTCGCCCTCGAGGAGCTCCATCGCGATGAAGGGGACGTCGTTCTCGACGCCGTGATCGAGGATCTGCACGACGTTCGGGCTGCGGAGCGCCGCCGCCGCCTGCGCCTCCTGGTAGAAGCGCGCGCGGACCGTCTCGTCCTTCGCATAGAGAGGCCCGAGCATCTTGATCGCGACCGGCGAGCCCAGCGTGAGATCGTCCGCGCGCCAGACGGTGCCCATGCTGCCCGAGCTGAGGGGGCGGAGCAGCCGATATCGGCCGACCAGCACCTGTCCCTCCAGCGCGAACGCGTTCGTCGTCATTGTCGCAGGACCTGTGATGCGAGCGTGGCCTTCCCTACGCTGGTGGTTGTTCAGTGTCGGTCAACAACAACGGATAGACTGAAAGTCTACGGGGCGTGGCGCGGAGCGTCAATCGGTGCACCCGCCGCGTGCTCGCGGGACGTCGCTAGAGCACCGAACAGGTTGAAACGCCGCGCGAGAGAGAGTTTGAACCACAGAGACACAGAAGCGACAACAACAAAACCTCCGCACATCCGTGGTTCGTTTCGTCAATTTTTTCGATCGGATCGGTACCCTAGATCAACACGAAGTCCTCGGCCACGGAGACCTCCTCGGCCATGATGCTCGTGGTCTCGTCGTCGCGCTGGACCGCGAGCTTGTAGAGTTGCGCCAGCACGGCCGGGTGATCCTCGACCAGACCCATGAACTCGGTGGCCGGAAGGTACAGCGTCACGGTGGGGTGGACGGCGATCACATCGGCGTTCGCCGCGCGGCGGAGGACCATCGCGATCTCGCCGGCGACGTCGCCGGGGCCGAGCGTCGAGAGCACGAGCGGCTCGACGCGGGCGTCGTCCGCCGCGTCGCGCCGGACGACGGCGACCTCTCCGGAGGCGATGAGGAACAGGCCGGGGGGGCGCTCATCCTGGACGAGCAGCCGCTCGTTCTTCTCGAACGTGCGCGTGCGGAACCGCTTCACGAGCGCGGGCCTGTCGGCCTCGGGCACGACGCGGAGCACGTCGCTCATCCGGACGAGGTTCTCCACCATGCGGTCCCGGCAGTAGGCCGCGAGCTCCAGGCCGACCTCGGGCTCGCGCTGCGCGATGTCGTCGATCGCGTCGCGCTTCACCTCGAGCACGATGGAGGGCCGCGTGGCGACGACGCTCCCGGTCCGCGGGGCCCGAGAGAGCAGCGCCATCTCGCCGAACATGGCGCCGTTCGTGAGCCGGGCGAGGATGATCTCCTCGTCCACGCGCCGGCGCCGCGCCTCGAGCTCCCCGCGCGCGACGAAGTAGGCCTCGCTGCGCGCGGCGCCCTGCTCGATCACGGTCGCCCCCGCCGCCACCCAGATGGGCGTGAAGGCGCCGCACAGGGCGCGGAGCGCGTCGCGCCCGACGGACGAGAAGACCGGCTGGGGCGCGATCCCGGGGTGATCGGTCTGGGCGGCCAGCCTGCGCGTGGCGTCGTGGATGATCTCCGTCGCCTTGTTGAGCAGGAGCGCGCCGGTGAGCACGGAGGCGAGCGGCTGGAACGCCTCGGCGGCCGGCAGGGGCGGCGGCGGCGGCGCGCCCTCGCCGAGCCGCGGCGAGTCCCGGCAGAACGCCCCGGCGATCAGGTCGAGCCCGGGCCCGGGATCGCCGCCGAAGCGCTCGCTCTCGCGCGCGGCCGCCACGGCGAGCGGCAGGTTCTCGAGGTCGATCGCGCGGGCGATCGCGGTGGAGCACGCCTCGCGCGCGGCCTCGTGCCGGTTCAGCTCGCCGAGGAGGCGACCGCAGAGGCAGAGCGCCGACGGCATCGTCGGGTCGTGCCGGACCAGCGCAGCGGCCCAGCGCAGCGCGGCGTCCCGCTCTCCCGCGAGCGCCAGCGAGAGCGCTCGGTCGATCGGCGACTCCGCCTGCTGGATCGAGCCCGGGAGTACCGGGGGGAGGGCCATGTAAGCGTGTATATCAGGGTTCCCTGCGCGACGGCAAAGAACGCGCCCGGTCGACGCCCCGCGCGTCCCGCGCGTCCCGGGGAGCCCGGAGGAAGGTCCGCGGCGTCGTGCTCAGCCGATGTTCAGCCGAGGTGCTGCTTCAGGAACGCGATGCTCCGCTCCCACGCGAGCTTGGCGGCCTCGGGGGCGTAGACCTCGGGGCGCGTGTCGTTCACGAACGCGTGGTCGGCGTCATAGACGTGGAGCTCCATGGACTGGCCGTGGGCAGCGAGCTCCTTCTGGATGGCCTCGGCGGCGGCCGGCGTCGCCCAGCCGTCGCGCGCGGCGAAGTGGGCGAGGATCGGCGCCTTGACGCGCGCATAGTCGGGCGCGGGGCTCGGGATGCCGTAGAAGGGCACCGTGGCCGCGAGCTCGGGGATCGTCGCGGCGGCGGCGAAGCTCAGCGCGCCGCCCATGCAGAACCCGATGACGCCGACCTTGCCGGTCGACCGCTCGTGCGCCGACAGGAAGCGGACGGCGCCGGCGATCTCCGCGAGGGCGCGCGGCTTGTCGAGCTCGACCATCAGCCGGTTGGCCTCGGTGGCATCCTTGGTGGTCTTGCCGTGGTAGAGGTCGGGCGCGAGGGCGATGAACCCGGCATCGGCGAGCCGGTCGAGCAGAGAGCGGATGTGGTCGTTCACACCCCACCACTCCTGGATCAGGACGACGGCAGGCGACTTGTCCCCCTGCTTCGGCCAGACGATCTCGCCGGTCGCCGAGGACCCGTCCTTCGCGGGGAACGAAACCTTTTCGGACATGCGACTCCTCCCTTTCGAGACGGGGATCGGCTGCGCCGTCCGCGTCAGCAACCGGGGATCGGCTTCGCCGTCCCCTCATGGCGCGGCGCAGGATAACCGCCCCGCGCACGTTGCGTAGCGCAAACTGCCTGGCACGCGCTCCACGCCGGGACGCCGGCGATGTAGATTGACGGCGTGGATGCGTTGGCGGGGCGATGGAGGCGAGCCGTCTCGTCCTTGAAGGAGCTCCGGCTGCGGGTCGCGTACCTGCGGAGCGAGGTGCTGCGGGCCGACCCGCCCTCGGTCGCCCGCGCGCTCGACGACCTCTGCCGCGACGCCGAGCAGGCCAACCCCCTCGCGCGCGACGTGCTGGGCGCCGTCGTGCCTGTCCTCGCGGATCCTGCGCTCTCGGAGCGCGTCGAGCAGCTCCGGGAGCTCGCGTCCTCCCATGCCCTGCTGCCGCTCTCGCGCCTCTTGCGCCGCAAGGCGCGGCGGCCCGAGGCGCAGCCGGCCTCGCCGGCGCCCGACGAGCGGCTCCTCGCCACCTCGAGCGCCGGGCGCGCGCTCACGCTCGGCGAGCGGCGCGCGCTGGCCCGGCGGCCGACCCGCGCGGCCTTCGAAGCCTTGCTCCGGGACCCGCACCCGCTCGTCATCCGCAACCTGCTCGACAACCCGCGCTTGACCGAGGATGACGTCGTCCGCCTCGCGGCGCGGCGCCCGGCGAGCGCGGAGGTCCTGACGGAGATCGCGAAGCACCCCGAGTGGCCGCAGCGCGCGCGGGTGCGCATGGCGATCGTGCAGAACCCGGGCGCGCCGCAGGAGATCGCGGTGCCCATGGTGCGCCTCCTCCTGCGGCCCGAGCTCCTGCGGCTCGCGGCGGCGGCGGACGTGCCCGCGGTCGTCCGGGCCGCGGCGCGGGAGCTGCTCGATCGCCGCCCGCCCGTCCCGCACAAGCCGGGCGGCCCGCTGGCGCAGTGAGCGGCCCACGGCGGCGCCTGCCGAGGCGCTCGGTCAGCGCCTCGACGTGATCGGGGCGCTGGCGTGAATCGGCGCGCTGGCGACGCTACGCGACCTCGGCCCAGCACCGCGCGAGGCGGCGTACGCCCTCGTCGAGGTCCTCGTCGCACGCCACCGAGGAGAAGCAGAGCCGGAGGGCGAACGGGCTCACGGCGCCGTGAGCCCGGAACAGCGAGCCCGGGTCGAAGGCGACGCCGTGCTCGATGGCGGCGGCCAGCAGGAAGGCCTCGTTCGGCTCGGCGTCGGGCTCGACCCAGATCGCGAAGCCGCCGGCCGGGGGGTCGAACCGCCAGCCGGGCAGGTGCTTTCTGAGCGCCCGCTCCATCCGGTCGGCGCGGCGGCCGTAGAACTCCCGCAGGCGAACGAGCCGCTGATCGAAGTCCTCTGTGCGGAGGTAGTCTTCCAGGACGGCCTGCGGCAGGCTGGCTGCCTGCAGGTCGTCGGCTTGCTTCAGCTGGAGGATCTCGGCCCGGAGCGAGCGCGGGGGGACGAGCCAGCCGATGCGGAGCCCGGGGCAAAGCGTCTTCGAGAACGTCCCGACGTGGAACACGCGATCGGGCGCCTCGGCGAGGAGCGGTCGCGGGGCGGTGCCGTCAAAGGACAGATCCGCGTAAGCGTCGTCCTCGATGATGGGCCGGAGGGTCGAGAGGACCCTGGCTCGATCGCTGCGCGACAGCTTGCGTCCACGCGGGTTGGAGACGGCGGGCATGAGGTAATGGGCATCGACGTGGCTGCCGTCATCGACGACCGTCGCGCCGAGCTCCCGGAACAGATCGAGCGCGCCGGGGTAGCTCTCGCGATCGACGCCCATCCTGGCGCGCGGTCCGCGGAGCAGCTGCGCGGCGAGGGACACGGCCTGCTGTGCGCCGCTGGTCACGATGACGTCGTCGCGAGCCACCTGGGCGCCGCGCCGGCGCAGCTGCCCGGCGATCCAGGCGCGGAGGTCCTCGTCGCCCTCGGGCCAGCCGTACTGGAGCGCCGGGCAGCTGGGGTTCTGAAGGGCGCGAACGAACGAGGCCGCGAGCTTCGCGCGCGGGAACTCGCCCGGGGCGGGCAGCCCGCCCGCGAAGCTGATGAGCCCAGGCGTGTCCGCGGCCCGCCGCTTCAAGGCGTCGAACGGATCGGGACCGCGTCCGGGCCTCGGCCCGCTCCGCGGCGGATCACGTGAGATCGGGGCCTGCACAGGCCGGGTGCGGGACGACGGGGGAGGACGAGTTGCGCGCGCGTTGGCATCCATAGAGTTCAGGGTCCGAGCGGGGCCATTCAAGGATGGTGCCGCCCGTGCTGCCCGTCTCCAGGCGCAGTGGAAGCGATCGCGTGCCATGGCGGGGCAGAACTCCATGGAAAATTGGTTACATCGCGGCCGCCTGGGACGGGCCTGGGCGTGTAACGGCATGTTGCGGGGTGTGGCGTGCGCGCGCGGCGAGACAGGCTGCCACAGCACACGAGCGGGTGCGCCGAGGTGCCCCTCCGTCGAGGCGCTGGATCGGTGTGAGAGCTGGGCAGGCGAACGAGGGGCGCGGGCGCATCGAGGCGCCGTCGGCCACCGGAGGCGCGTCCGCCGCGGGCAGCCGAGCGCGGCTTTTTGGAGCCGCGGAAGCGTGCGGCCGAGCTAGGGCTCGATACCCCAGGCGAGCTCGCCGGCGCGGTACCCGGTCACCTGCATCGAAGGCGTGAAAGCGGTCGCCGTCGCGCTGAAGGAGTAGTCGTTGGCCTGCGTCAGCTTATCGTAGTTCGCGTTGTAGATGGCAATCTCTGCGTATCCCGAGGTGGCGCCCGGGGCGAGGCTGCCTGTGGCGGATGCGAAGCCGATCTCGAGGTAGTGATCGGCGTCCGTGCCAGACGCTTCGTGAAACGTCCTGATGATGTTGTCGCGCCCACCGGTGACCGACGCGAAGTCGCAGTTGCTCATCAGTGCCGACGTGAAACCGTCGGCCGTGAACCAGTAGCGAATCGTCACATCCTGGAGCGGGACGCTTGCACTTCCGGTGTTCTTGACCTGGACCTTGAAGGAGAGAAAGGCGGGGGTGGCGGCGGCGTCTCTCGTGGCGTACTGCACCTCGAGTTCCCCCGTGGGATCGCCGCCGGTGGTGGAGCTTGCGGTCGTGGAGCTCGTGGCGGTACCGCCTCCGGCGCCCGTCGTGCTGCTCGTCGTGGAGCTGGCCGAGCTGCTGGCCGAGCTGCTGGCGGAGGAGCTGGCCGAGCTGCTGGCGGAGGAGCTGGCCGAGCTGCTGGCGGAGGAGCTGGCCGAGCTGCTGGCGGAGGAGCTGGCCGAGCTGCTGGCGGAGGAGCTGGCCGAGCTGCTGGCGGAGCTGCTCGTCGTTGAGCCCGTGGCGTCCTCACCGCCAGCGCCGCCCAGGCCTCCGGCGCCGCCCGTGCCGTCGGCGCCACCTGAGCCTGCCGAGCCGCTCACCGCTGCGCTCGTGACGGTCCCGCCCGCGCTGGACGAGCCGCCTGTCGCGGAGCCCGTCGTGCCGCTCGCTGTCGTGCTGCTCGTTGCAGACACGGTGGAGCCGGCGCCGGCCGAGCTGGACGACGGCGCTCCACCCGAGCTGGCGCCGCCGGCCCCCGTGCTCTCGCCGTCCAGGCTGGCGCCTTGGGCACATGCCACGAGCGTCAGCAGCGAGATGGCACACAGCGCGGTGGCTCCGTTCGGCCAGCAGCTCGATCTGTTGACTCGGTTGGCCCGATTACCGCGACTGCCCAGCTGCGGCGGCGCTCCTGCCCTCGTCGACAGCTTCCCCCCGGAACCCCCGATACGAGCTGCTCCAGAGGCCATCTGGCCGAGCAGCGACGCACACCTCACCATCGGTCGCATCTTGAACACCCCTGCGACCGCTCGACCAAATCCGAAGGCCGAACGGAAGGAAGTTGAGGCCAACAGCTTATACGGGACCGTCTGGCATCAGCAAGAGGCTGGCCATGGGAACTCTCTGCCGATGTCGTAGATGATAAGGTGTCCGTCTACATGCATTGGCCACAGATCGAGCAGCACCGAACCGCAGAGTCCAAAGATCGCCCCTTCTTCGAGGCGAAGGTGAAGTCCCTCTGAGCGCTGCCTGCCGGCGAGGGCGCGAGGGGATCACGTGGCGCGCGTGGGCTGCGAGGCCTCGAGCCGCGCCTTTTCGGCGAGCAGCAGCTCGGTGAACGCCGCGATGAACATGCGCCTGGCGAGCGACCCGAGCGGCTTGCCGACGAGCGGCAGCGGGATGTCGAAGCGCGATGTCCAGTCGATCTCCGTGCCCTCACCGCGCGGGGTGAAGCGGAGACGCGAGCCCTGGTGCCGGAGCGGCTGCGTGCTCTCGACGATCTGGTAGTCGAACGAGGACGGCCGCTCGAAGGCCGTGATCTCCTCGACGTAGCGGATCCGCTTCCCGACACGCACCTCGCGGAGGGCGCCGAGGCCGTTGTGCTCGGTGAGCCCTGGCCGGACGACCTTCGTGTGGGTGCCGTCCCCGGAGCGCAGGAAGCGTTCGTGGTCAGCCACCGCGTCGAAGACCCGCTCGACCGGCGCGTGGATGTAGACGTTGACGTGGACCTCTTCCATGCGGCGACCATTGCATCCATCTCGCTGGGGGAGCACGCGGGCGGTCCGCCGATCGAGGGTGGGGCGGGGCGGGGCGGATGAGCGGGGAGTTCGGTCGCTCCTTGCCAACCCGCCGCTCCTTCCTATAGTGAGTGAGTACTTACTCACCAAATCGGAGGCGGGGCATGACAGGAGCACTGGACGCGCTGGTGGTCGGCGGAGGGCCGACCGGGTTGACGATGGCCGGGGAGCTCGCCCGGCGGGGGCTCACGGTGCGGATCGTGGACAAGGCAACGGAGCCGCCGCCGGATCACTCGCGGGCGCTCGCCGTGCAGACGCGGACGATGGAGCTCTTCAGCAGGATGGGGCTCCTCGACGCCGCCATGGAACACGCCGTGCGCGTGGGAGGGCTCAACGTCCTCCTCTCGAACGGACGGCGCGCCCGGCTGCCGACCCTCGACTTCCCGGAGCTATCCACGCCGATCCCGGGCATCTTCACCGTCCAGCAGTTCGACACCGAGCGCGTCCTGGGCTCCCGGCTAGCCGGGCTCGGCGTGACGCTCGAGCGCGGCGTCGAGCTCGCCTCAACCACGCAGGACAGCGCCGGCGTCTCCTGCACGCTCCGCCGGGCCGACGGGAGCATCGACGAGGTGCGCGCCAGGTGGCTCCTCGGCTGCGACGGCGCGCGCAGCGCCGTCCGCAAGGGCGCGGACATCGCCTTCGAGGGCGACACCTACGACGATCACTGCATGCTCGGCGATCTCATCGTCGACTGGCCGCTGCCGGACGGCGAGATCTACATCAGCCCCTCGCGTCGCGGCGTCGCAGCGGCCTTTCCGGTGCCCGGCGCGCATCGGTTCCGGGTCGTCCTTATCCAGCCCGAACCGTCGCCGGCGCACGGCGCGCCGGTCTCGCTCGAGGAGTTCGAGGCCGCGATGCGCGAGATGATCCCGGTGTCGTTCAAGGTCGAGAGGGCGATCGTCCTCTCGCGCTACCGGCTGCACCACCGCGTGGCCACGCGGCTGCGCAAGGGCCGGATCTTCCTCGCCGGAGACGCGGCGCATATCCACAGCCCGGCCGGAGGGCAGGGCATGAACACCGGAATCCAGGACGCCTACAACCTGGCGTGGAAGCTCGCAGCCGTCGAACGAGGCCGGATGCCAGCATGGCTGCTGGACACCTACGAGGTGGAGCGGCTGCCCGTCGCCCGTCGGCTCGTCGACTTCACGGACCGCCTCTTCGGGCTCATGGCAGGGCACGGTCCGCTGGGCCGGACGCTGCGCGCGGTCGCGCCGCGCCTCGCGGTCCGCCTCCTCGCCATCCCCGCCGTGCAGCGCCGGATCCTGGGATTCCTCTCGCAGCTCAAGATCCGCTACCGGGACAGCCCGCTCTCCGTGCAGATCGGAAGCCCTCCCGAGCGCGGGCCCCACGCCGGGGATCGCGCGCCGGACGCCGTGCTGCGCAGCGAGGCCGGCGCGCAGGTCCACCTCTTCGACCTGATGCGCGGCGCAGAATGGATGCTGCTGCTCTTCACCGGCCCGCAGGCGGACGGCGGGGCGCGCGAGCAGGCACGGAAGCTCGCCGCGCAGCTCCGGGGACCCGACGTCGAGGCCCTGGTCATCGGCGCGCCCGAGGCCGGAGGCTATGCGGATCCCGACGGGCACGCCCACGCGACGTACGGCGCCGCGTCGGCGGCCGCCGTCCTCGTCCGGCCCGACGGCCATGTCAGCGTGCGCAGCGATCCGCTCGACGAGGGCGAGCTCCGCCGGGCCCTCGACCGGCTCTTCACGCGCAGGGCCGAGGCCGCCGGTGGCCAGGGAGAGCGCCGATGAGCCGACGACCGCGCTCGAGCGACACGCTGACCGAGGCGCAGAAGAAGATCGTCGAGGCCGCGGTGGCGGCCTTCGCCGAGCAGGGCTTCCACGGGACCGCGACGCGGGACATCGCTCGGCGCGCAGGGGTCGCCGAGGCGACGATCTTCAAGTACTTCCCGAGCAAGAGGGACCTCCTCCTGGGGGTGCTCGGTCCCGCCATCGAGCACCTCGTGGGGCCCGCGATGGCGCGCTCCATGGATCCGCTCTTCGACGCGAGCTACCCGACCTTCGAGGCGTTCCTGCGGGCGCTCCTCGCCGAGCGCACCGCGTTCGTCCGCGCGCACCCGCAGCTCGCGCGCATCCTCGCGCAGGAGCTGCCGTTCGACGCCGAGCTGCGGATCGGCATCGCCAGCCGGGTGTACGCGCCGATCCTCGCGAAGGGGATCGCCCTGATCGAGCGCTTCCAGCGCGAAGGGCAGATCGTCCCGTGGCCGCCGCCCCTCGTCCTGCGCTGCATCGTCTCGACGTTCGCGGGGTACATCCTCCACCGCGTGTTCATCGCTCCCGACGCGTCGTGGGACGACGAGGCGGAGATCGAGCGGGTCATCGCGTTCGTGAGCCGCGGCCTCTCGCCCGGCCAGCCAGCGTGAGGTCCCGCCTGCCGCGCGCGGGCGCGCGGCCGCTCAGCTCGTCGTCAGCAGCGAGCGGAGCTGCGACGGCGACACCTGGTAGTCCTTCCCGCAATAATCGCAGCGGATGTCGAGGACCTTCCCCTCCGTGACCATCTCCTCGACGTCGCTCCGCGGCAGGCTCGCCAGCGTGGCCATGACCCGGAGCTCGCTGCAGCGGCAGCTGAAGCTGAGCGGCGAGTCGTCGAGCCGCGAGAACGGCATGCCGTAGAGCAGCTCGCCGAGCAGCACGTCCGCCGAGGCTCCCTCGTGGGCGAGCACGTCGTCGAGGCGCTCGAAATCCTTGAGCCGCTCGGTCATCACCATGAGCGGACCGCGCTCGACCTCCGGGAGCAGCTGCACGAGGTAGCCGCCGGAGGCGCCGACGCCGTCCTCGCCGATCAGCGTCGCCACCGCGATCATGGAGACGACCTGCTCCGATTCCTGCATGTACGCCATCAGGCCCGCGGAGATGCCGCCCTCGGTCGGGATCTCGACGACCCCCTGGTGGAGCATGCCGCTCGGCAGCGTGCGCATGACCTGAAGCAGCGACCCGCCGCCGATCTCCACGGCGCTCTCCGCCGTGGCCCCCTTGCCCAGGTTGACCAGGCCGCGGCTCGTGCCGTCCGGGTGCGAGTCGGCCACCAGGCTCCCGTGACCGGCCGCGCCCTTGACGATCGCCTGGACCCGCAGGTTCGGGGCCATCGCCTCGCGCACGAGGATGGCGCCGGTGATCAGCTCTCCCAGCCGCTGCGCGGTCGCGCCGGTCGCAGCTTGCACCGCGATGGCCCCCCGCACGGTCTCGGTGGTCAGCGCCGTGATGACGCGAAAGGCGCCATCCATCGTGATGGCGCGGACGACGGAATCAGAAGGTCGGGGCAAGAGGCACTCTCCCGTGAGAAAACATCGTTAAGCCACGGACGGCCGATGGCAACCCGCGGCGCATCGGTCGTCGCAGGCAGAGGCGCCCCGCGGGCGGGCGCGCCTCGCATAAAAGCATAGTTATTCCGTTGGCTTGTAGCACAGACGCCCCCTGCTGCGCGGCGCGGGGGCGCCCGGGGGGGAGAGCTCAGCTGCGCCGGCGGCGCCGGTGCAGCGCGGCGGCGCAGGCGCCGGCCGCGAGCAAGGCCCACGGCGCCGAGCGACCGCCGTCGCCGTCCGCGCCCACCGTGCAGGCGCAGCCGCCGCCTTGCACAACGACGCCCTCACCGGGGAGCGGCGTGGTGCACGGGCCGATCGTGTCGTCGGGGTTGCGGCAGCCCGGGACGCACTCCTTCGTGGCCTCGTCGCACACCATCCCTGTGCCGCAGGCGCTGTCCTGCTCGCACTCCGCAGGCTGATCGTCCGCCGGGTTGTTCGGATCGCGCTCGCCCTCGTCGACCACGCCGTCGTGGTCCGCGTCCTCCTCGCCGTCGATCACGCCGCCGCCATCGGTGTCGGCCTGCGTCGGCGAGGTCGTCGTTTCCCCCTCGTCGCCGTCCGGCACGCAGGTCTCCGCGTCGACGTCGGTGTCCTCGTGCGAGCAGCCCTTGCCCAGCTCGGTCCCATCGAAGAGCCCGTCGTCGTCGCTGTCGGGATCGAGCGCGTTGATCTTCCCGTCCCCGTCCGTATCGACGCCAGGCTCGATCTCCTCGCCGTCGAGCGCGCCGTCGTCGTCGCTGTCGGCGTCGTCCGGATCGGTGCCGAGCGCCGTCTCCTCGCTGTTCGAGAGGCCGTCGCCGTCGCGATCGCCGCGATCGTCCCCGGGGTCGTTCGGATCGGTCTCGCCCTCGTCGACCTTGCCGTCGTGGTTCAGGTCCTCCTCGCCGTCGCTCTGGCCGCCGCGGTCCGTGTCGGGGTTCACCACGCTCGTCGTGGTGGTCCCGCCGTCGGCGTCGGGCGTGCAGCTCTCGGCGGCGGCGTCGGTGTCCGCGTCCGCGCAGTCCTTCCCCGCCTCGGTGCCGTCGAAGAGCCCATCGCCGTCGCTGTCCGCGTCCAGGACGTCGGCCTGGCCGTCGCCGTCGCCATCGTCGCTGGGGTTCGGCTCTTCGCCGTCGAGCAGGCCGTCGTTGTCGGTGTCGCGATCTTCGGGGTTCGAGCCGAGGAACACCTCGAGATCGTCGCTCAGCCCGTCGGCGTCTCCGTCGGCGTTCTGGCTGTCGTCGGCGCCGTGGCCGGCGGTCGGGTCGGTCTCGCTGGCCTCGCGCACGCCGTTCAGGTTGGCGTCCTCCGAGCCGTCGGTCGCGCCGCCCCGGTCGCTGTCACGGCTCAGCGCCGACGTCGTCGTGGCCCCGCTGTCGCCGTCCGCCGTGCAGTGCCCGGCGTCCGCGTCGGTGCCGGGGCCGTCGCAGGCGAGGCCCATCTCCGTGCCGTCGAAGAGGCCGTCGTCGTCGCTGTCCACGTCGAGGGGGTGGATGAGCCCGTCGCCGTCCCCGTCGTCCGACGGGTTCGGCTCCTGCCCGTCCTGCACGCCGTCGTCGTCCGAGTCCGCGTCGCCGGGGTCCGTGCCCAGCGTCCTCTCGAGGTCGTCGCTCAGCCCGTCGTCGTCCCGGTCGTTGTTCTCGTCATCGTCGTCGGCGTGCCCGCGGGTCGGGTCGGTCTCGCCGTCGTCCGCGACGCCGTTCAGGTTGGCGTCCTCGGATCCATCGGTCGTGCCGCCCTTGTCCGTGTCCGCGTCGAGCGGCGACGTCTTCGTGGCGCCGGCGTCCTCGTCCGGTACGCAGTGCCGCGACGGCGCGGTGCCAGGGCCGTTGCAGCCCAGGCCGAGCTCGGTGCCGTCGAAGAGGCCGTCGTTGTCGCTGTCGACGTCGAGCGCGTTGACGAGCCCGTCGCCGTCCGTGTCGTGAGCCGGGTTCGGCTCGAGCCCGTCGCGGACGCCGTCACCGTCGGTGTCGGCGTCGTTCGGGTCCGTGCCGAGCGAGACCTCGAGATTATCGCTCAGCCCGTCGTGGTCGGTGTCCGCGTTCTGCGGATCGTCGTCGCCGTGGCCGGAGCGCGGGTCGGTCTCGCCCAGATCGAGCACGCCGTTCAGGTTGGTGTCCTCGGAGCCGTCGCTCGCGCCGCCGCGGTCGGTGTCGGCCTCGAGCGGCGACGTCCTGGTGGCGCCCGCGTCGCCGTCGGGAGCGCAGTTGCCCGCCGCCGCGTCGGTGCCCGGACCGTCGCAGCCCAGGCCGAGCTCGGTGCCGTCGAAGAGGCCGTCGTTGTCGCTGTCGATGTCGAGCGGGTTGATCAGCCCGTCGCCGTCGTTGTCGTCCGTCGGGTTCGGCTCGTCGCCGTCGCGCACGCCGTCGTCGTCGCTGTCGGCGTCGTTCGGATCGGTGCCGAGCGTCCTCTCGAGAGCGTCGCTGAGCCCGTCGCCGTCCGTGTCGGCGCGCCGGTCGTCGGCGCCGCGCCCGGTCGTCGGGTCGGTCTCGCCCGCGTCGAGCACGCCGTTCAGGTTGGCGTCCTCCGAGCCGTCGGGCACGCCGCCGTTGTCGGTGTCCGCGTCGAGCGGATCGGTCGTCGTCGCCCCGGCGTCGCCGTCGGGCACGCAGTGCCCCTTCCGCGGGTCCGTCCCCGGGCCGTTGCAGTCCGCCAGCCCGACCTCGGTCCCGTCGAGCAGCCCGTCGTTGTCGCTGTCGACGTCCCGCGCGTTGATGAGGCCGTCGCCGTCGGTGTCGCGATCCCAGAGCTGCTCGTCGCCGTCGGGCACGCCGTCGTCGTCCGTGTCGACGTCGTTCGGATCCGTGCCAGCGGCCTTCTCGTCTCCGTCGCTCAGCCCGTCGCCGTCGCTGTCGACGAGGATCTCCGTGGGCGGCGCGCCCAGCTCCGCGCCGTTGCCGTCCGTCGGGTAGTCCTGGGCAGCGCCCCCCTCGGGGCTCTGCGCGGTGATGATGGCCTGGTTCGCGATCTCGCCGCCCGTGTCCGGATCGATGGTCACGCGGAACCGCACCGTCGTGGTCTCGCTGACGCCGAGCGATCCGCCCTGGGCCGCGTCGGCGCCGTCGCCGAGCCGGACGCGGACCGCCCTCGATGCCGCGACGTATTCGCCCTCGTCATCGCCGGGCGCGTCGGTCACGCCGCCCAGGTTCGGGCCCGAGGCGATCTCGAGCGAGCCCGGCACGTAGGTGACCCCGGCGGGCAGCGGGTCGTTCAGCACGACGGCCGCGGCGTTGTCATCCCCGGTGTTGGCGACGATGATCGTGTATTCGAGCGTGTCGCCAGGCGTGACCCCGCCGCCGTTGAGATCGAGGACCGACTTGGTCGACGTGGAGAGATCCGGGAGGCGCGTCGGCACCGACGTGATGAGGCCGCCGAGCAGGTAGCTGTCGGCGCCGTTGACGGCCGCTCCGACCTGGGCCTCCGTGTCGCCCGCTGCGAGCAGGGCGGCCGGCACCTGGACCACGTCGATGTCGATGCCGCTCATGCTCAGCGGCCCGCCGGTGAGCCTCGGCAGATCGCCCGCCGAGGACATCGGCGCGCCGAGGAACGAGCGGGAGCTGTTGAAGAAGTTGTTCACCGGGTTCTGCGCGTCGAACAGCGCGGTCCCGTTCCACTCGAGCGCGTCGCCGGTCGAGCTGTCGCCGTCGTACCCGACGACGCCGAGCTTCGCCTGGCCCGCGCCCGAGGGGACGACGAACCCCGAGATCCTCCAGCCCACCGTCGCGCCGTCGATCACCTGATCCAGCCCGTCGAAGACGGCGAGGTTCCGCGCGGGCGCGCTCGTCAGCTCGTAGAGCACGACCATCCACCAGCCGGCGAACGCGATCTGCTGGCTCACGCTGTTCAGAACGGTCCCGTTGGAGATCCCGCTCAGGCGATACGCCCCCGCGCCGCGCGTCTGCACGATCGAGGTGACGTTGGCGACCGTCTGGGCGTGGGCGAGGCCCGAGATCTCCGTCTGGCCCGAGACCGTACCGGTCACGCTGGAGGAGAAGATGCCAGGCCGATCCAGGGTCACGGTGAGATCGGCCGAGGTGCCGCTGTCGCGGCTCACCGTCCAGTAGAGGTACGCGTGGGTCACCCGAGCGCCCGCGGGGAGGCTGAGGACCGCGGTGCTGCGAGCCGCCGCGGGATCGATGGTGGTGCTCGCCTCGGCCTGTCCGGCGAGGGGGCTGTCGCCCCGCCAGTAGATGTCGGGCGCCGAGTCCGCCAGCGTCGCGGCCGTGCCGCACGTCCCGACCGTGCCCACCAGCGGCGCGGGCGTGGACGACGCGCAGTCGTGCGCCAGCGTGTTGCCGATGAGGACGAAATCACCCCGCTGCGCGACCTGGACCCGCCGCACTGGAGCCGCGCTCGCGGTCCCATAGAGCGCCCCGAGCAGCGCGGCGCTCGTGAGCCCCGTGAATGCCAATCGCTTTGCCATCGACGCCTCCAGCCTAGGGCTGCTTCTTTTCCTTCTCGATGATGTTGAACTGGACGCGCCGGTTCTTCTGGCGACCCGCCTCGGTCTTGTTCTCCGCGATCGGGACGTCGGGCCCGTAGCCCTTCGCCTGCATGCGCTGGGCGGCGATGCCGCGATCGACGAGCGCCTTCAGCACCGACTCCGCGCGGGCCTGGCTCAGCTTCGTGTTGAACTGGCGCGTGCCGCGGTCGTCCGTGTGGCCCTGGACCTCGATCTTGAGGATCTCCGGGTGGTCCTTGAGCACGCCGGCGACCTCGTCGAGCAGCTCGTTGCTCACCGGCCGGATGGTCGCCTTGCCGATGTCGAACTGCACCTGCTGCAGGATGACGATCTCGGTCTCGGTCACCCGGACCGCGACCGGGCACCCGTTCTGCGTCGGATCTTCGTTCGGCTTGCCCTTCTCGTTCGGGCAGGCGTCCTTGTCGTCGCGGATGCCGTCGCCGTCGGTGTCGCCCGGGCAGCCGTTCGTGGCCGGGTCGGTCGTGACGAGGCCGGCCAGATCCGGGCAGGCGTCCGACGCATCGGGGACCTTGTCACCGTCGCGATCGGGCGGCGGCGGGCACCCATGCTGCTTCGGGTCGTCGTTCGCCGGGCCGGCCTGCTCCGGGCACGCGTCGACGTCGTCCGTGATGCCGTCCTTGTCGCGGTCCCCTGGCGGCGGGCAGCCGTTCTTCTTCGGGTCCGGCGAGGCGACGCCGGCCACGGCGGGGCAGGCGTCGACCGCGTCGAGGATGCCGTCGTGGTCCGCGTCCTTGGGCGGCGGACAGCCGTTCTTCGTGCGATCCGGGCTTCGGACGCCCGCGGTGTGCGGGCAGGCGTCGTCCGCGTCGGCGATGCCGTCGGCGTCCTGGTCCTGCACGGGCGGCTTCACCTCGGGCGAGTAGGCGACCATGGCCACCGCGCGGAACGAGGGCGTACCGACGCCGGGGGTGAGGCCAGGGCCCACGCCGAGCCCGGCCTCGAAGTCGTCCGCGAAGCGGTAGCGCCCGCCGAGCAGGGCTTCCAGGTTGGTCGTGCGCTGCTGGACATCGGTGACCGTGATCGCGCCGGTGATCTCGGGGCCGATCTGCAGGCGTCGCTCGTCGTCGAGCAGCAGCCCGAGGCCGGCGCCCCAGTGCACCGTCATGCCCTGCTCGACGTTGGCGAACTGCTTCGTGGACCGGAACTCCGGCCCCGCGGCGAGCGACCACACCGCGCGATCCAGGTGGCCGCCGAGGACGAGCTGCGGACCGCCGCGCACGCTGCCGTCGCCCGAATACGCCTCGGGGTCGCCGGTCGGCAGCCACACGTAGCCGCCGAGGGCGATCTGGAACGGATCGAAGTAGCCGCCGAAGAGCGTCGCGCGCGCGCCGAGCCGGAGATCCCCGAGGGCGCTGCTGGTCGGCTGCGGCAGCAAGGCGCCGGAGGCGGCCCCGCCGTCGCCCGACTGGAGCGCGAGGGGCAGATCGACGTTCACCGTGAGGCGCTCCCACAGAGAGAGCGAGGCGCTCAGGTGGAGCAGGAGCTGGCTGCCGACGACCTTGCCGTCACCGAACTCCTCGTTCCCCGACAACCGCCGCAACACGAGCGGATCCTGGGCATAATCGCCGAGGAGCATGATGTGGGGTGTGGCGCTCCCTGCCGTGTAGGCGGACTGGACTCCGAACATCCTGTCGCCGGCGGGTGCAGGCTGGAACCTGTCGAGCGCGAAGCCTTCGGGTCTCGCGGGTTCCTGCGCCTCGGCGTGAGCCGCTGCGCCGAGCAGGCACAGCGCCGCCGCGAGCGCGGCCGTCGGATGGGTCCCCTGTGTACGAGCCGGCATGAACGAGGTCGCCTCCTTGCGCGAAGGAACAGCAAGTTCCAGGAGTATCGACCGAAACGGCGGCGGCGTTCAACGTTTCACGAGGTTTTTGGACGCGCGCCGGCCGATCGGGCCAGCTCGGGCGCTGCGCTCTGGGGTGTGGGGGCGTGGCGTTCCTTCGCCCGCTCACGGCGCGGATCGAGCCGGCGTCCGGAGTTTCCTGCGCGGAAGGTCAGGCCCGCTGGCGTCGTGAGTCGGCGGTGCGTCGCCTGGTACGGCAGGGTTGCTACTGGGGGGCGGCAGCGGTAGAGCGGCGACCTGACCCCGCGGCACGCACTGCTCGCGGTACTCGTTCAGGAGGGACCATGGCGCGCGAACCCAAGAACTTCGACAACCTCCTCGGCGGCAACGCCAAGGGCTTGAGCGACCTGCAGCTCAAGGCGCACTTCACGCTGTACCAGGGCTACGTGAAGAAGCTCAACGAGATCTGGGAGCAGCTTGGCAAGGCGGACCGCAGCGCGCCGAACTACTCGTACAACGCGTACAGCGAGCTGAAGCGTCGCGAGCCGGTCGCCTTCAACGGTACGGTGCTCCACGAGCTGTACTTCGAGAACATCGGCAACGGCTCGACGCAGCCGAGCGCCCAGTCGAAGAAGCTCATCGAGGCGTCGTTCGGCAGCTTCGACGCCTGGCTGGCCGACGCGAAGGCGGCGCTCCTGAGCGCGCACGGCTGGACGGTGCTCGTGTACGACTACCAGGAGCAGAAGCTCTTCAATAACCTCATCCGCACCGAGCACGATGTCGGTCTGTTCGCGAACACGCATATCATGGTCGCCGTCGACGCCTGGGAGCACGCGTACTTTGCGGACTACCAGACCAAGAAGGCGGACTATGTGGCCAACGTCCTCTCGGGCCTGAACTGGGACGTGATCAACGCGCGCCTCGCGCAGATCGGGCCGCACGCTCAGCAGGGTTGATTCGTTGCACGGCGGGGGCCTGCACCCCCGCCGTCCCACCGGCGAGTTCGGCGCTCCCTGCGCCACGCGACGACCACCTTCCCCTCGGGCTGGACTGCCCAACGAGACGCGGCTTTCCAGATCATGGCTCGCCCCCAGTGCCCCGGCCGCGTTCGTCCTGTAGACTGGGCGCGGCGATGAGCAAGGCCGAGCCGAGCACCCGCGCCGTCGGGGAAGAGAGCCTCATCTACGTGCGCCGGATCCACCGGCGCGACCTGAACCGGGTCTGGGAATTCCTCAAGAAGGTGTTCCGTGACGTCAACCGGGAGACGGTCGAATACCAGCGGCCTCGCTCGAAGAAGCGGTTCCTCGAGGTCTACGAAGAAGAAGGGGTCGAGCAGCTCCTCTTCGAGGTCCGAGCGGCGCATGGTCAGGAGATCGTCGGCTACGCGGAGTGCGCCTTCGAGATCACCGGGACCGATAACTGGATGAACGAGCGCTACTTCACGAAGCACGACATGCGCCCGCTCTTCGTCGAGGAGCTCGCGGTCCACCCCGAGTACCAGGGCCGCGGCGTCGGCGCCTTCATGCTCGAGCAGCTCGAGCACCTCGCGCGTATCCACGGTTGCACCCACCTCGTGCTGGAGGTGGCCGAGAACAACATCGGCGCCCTCAAATTCTACCGGAAGCGCAGCTTCTACCGGCTGGACGCCGCGATCTTCATGGCGAAGAAGGTCGCTGTCGACGCGGAGCTCCTGCCGCCTCGGGCGCTGAAGAAGCCCCGCAACCCGGAGGCGCTCGGCGCGCCCGCGAAGCCGAAGCGAGCGCCGCGGAAGCCGCTGAAGGCGCGCGGCGGCGAGAAGAGGTCGAGCGCCCCGCCGCCGGCGTCGCGCCCGCAGGTCCCCGCGACGGACGAGGAGAGCGATCCGCTCGACGAGGTGGAGACCGACGGCGGAGGCGACCCGCCGTGAGCCCGAGCGCGACGAGGCGCCCTCGCCACGGCGGATAAAGGCGGCGTCGGTCGGGGTTAAGCCGTGCCGTGCTGGCGCAGCGTCGCCGGCAAGGACAGCGCGTGATCGATGCAGGCCCGGATGTCGTCGAAGCTCGACAGGCCGTACCAGAACACCGTCCAGTTCTCGTTGCGGTAGCTGCCCTCGGCCTGCTGGAAATACCAGGGGTTGATCTCGTTGCCGTTCCGGGCGCGCCAGAACAGCTTCGGGTTCTCGTTCTTCATCCGCGTCCAGAGCGAGCCGCCGATTCCCACGCCCTGCGCCTCCGAGGTCACCGCGAACTTGTCGAGGTACGGAGTGAGCGGGGCCCTCCCGCCCGGGTCGAGCGTGAGGATCGCTGTCGCCCGGTAGGAGTCGGACAGGTAGATGCGATAGAAAGGCTTCTTTTCGAAGTAGTGCTCGTCGAGCTTCCGCTGGAAGCACGTCTCGAGCAGATCGCGGAGCCGGATGCGGTCGATGGCGTCGTCCAGCGCGTCGTGCCGCAGGATCCGCTCGCCGCGGCGGACGAGCGTGCCAGAGCCCGTGTGCGTGAAGAGCTCCTTCGCCAGGTGATCCGGCGATGTGATCGAGACCGAGGAGGTCGCCGGCAGCCCGTCGAGCAGGAGCTTGATCTCCTGCAGCTTGAGGCGCATGCCCCCGTTCAGCGAGGGCTGGGCCATGAGGCCCGCGAAATCCTCCTCGAGGTTGATCGCCGAGATGATGCGCCCGTGCTCGTCGAGGAGGCCGCCCGTGCTCGTGAGGAAGATCATCTTGAACGGCTGTGTCGCGAGCGCGAGCTCGCGCGCGGCGACGTCGGCGTTGATGTTGAGGATCTGCCCGCCCGGCGTCTCCCCGAGGCAGGCCAGGATCGGCAGGTGCCCGGCGCGGAGGCTCGACCTCACCGCGTCGACATGGACGCGCTCGACCTTGCCCACCAGCCCGAGGCGCTCCTCGTCGAGCAGCGACGCCTCGAAGACGCCCGCCGTGATCGGCCGCGTGCGCGTGCCCATCTCCTCGAGCGCCTCGACGAGCCGCAGGTTCTCGCGGAGGAAGACGCGGCGG
The DNA here is from genome assembly GCF_051473845.1 of Sorangium sp. So ce381. Classification (NCBI taxonomy): domain Bacteria; kingdom Pseudomonadati; phylum Myxococcota; order Polyangiales; family Polyangiaceae; genus Sorangium; species Sorangium sp. So ce381. Next base: position 105,535 of record NZ_CP150336.1, read on the forward strand.
GCGATCTCGAGGATGCGGGGCGTCGTGACGCGCAGGCCGTTGACCCGCTCCGTCGGGATGCCCGCCTGGGCGAGCGCCCGATCGAGCTGCGGCCCGGCGCCATGGATGACGACGGGATACAGCCCGACCTGGTTCAGGAACACGAGCGAGGTCGCGAGCGCCTCGAGGTCCTCGTCGAGGATGGCGCCGCCGACCTTGATGATGGCGAACTTCTGTTGATCGACGGCCGCGTACTGCTTCAGGTACTGCTCGACCTCCTTGCGGCTGCCGAGGTTCCTGAGCAGGCGGACGATGACGTCTTGCGTCGAACCCATCGTTGTCACCACCCGTTGGCCAGCACGTCCATCACGGCCTTCTGAACATGCAGCCGGTTCTCGGCCTCGTCGATGACCATCGATGCGGGCGAGTCGATCACCGCGTCGGTGACCTTGACGTTGCGCCGGACCGGCAGGCAGTGGGAGAAGAGCCCCCCCGCGGTGAGCGCCATCTTCTGCTCATCGACGATGAAGTGCTTGTGCCTGTCGCGGATGGGCTTCTCCTGCTCCCAGCGCCCGAAGTAGGGAATCGCGCCCCAGCTCTTCGCGTACACGACGTGGGCGCCCTCGTAGGCGGACTTGATGTCGTAGGTGATCGAGAGCTTCTGCCCGTTGCCTTCGGCGCTCTTCCTGGCGGCGTCGAGGTAGCGCTCGTCGAGGTGGTACTCCTCGCTGGGGCAGAGGAGGGTGACGTCCATGCCGAGCTTGGACGCGATGAGAACGGCCGAGTTGGCGACCGCGGTGTTGAGCGGGCGCGGGTGATACGTCCAGGTGAGGACGAATTTCTTGCCGTCGAGGCGGCCGAGGCGCTCCTTCATGGTGAGCGCGAGCGCGAGCTCCTGGCAGGGGTGCGTGATGGTCTCCAGGTTGACGACCGGCACGGTGGCGTGGCGGGCGAAGCCCTGGAGCACCTTGTCCTGGCGATCGTCCTCCCAGCGCTGGAACTTGGGGAACGCGCGCACGCCGATGAGGTCGGCGTAGCGGGAGAGCACGCGAGCGACCTCCTGGATGTGCTCCTCCGGCTCGCCATCCATCGCGATGCCTTCCTCGAACTCGATGGGCCAGGCGCCCCGGCCAGGCTCGAGCACGACGGCGTGGCCGCCGAGCTCCCGGATGCCGACGTCGAAGGAGGTGCGCGTCCGCAGCGATGGGTTGAAGAAGACGAGCGCGATGGTGCGATCTTTGAGGCGCGGGTCGATCGGCCGCCGCTTGAAGCGCTGCGCGCGCTCGAGGAGGCCCTCGATCTCTGCGCGGGTGTAGTCCATCGTGGTCAGGAAGTGCCGCATCGGATGCCTCCTCGTTTGAACGGCGCGGAGCGGGCACTCGCATTGGAGCAAGCTTGGCGGTGATGTCAACGCTGCTCGCGGCGCGCGGCGCGGGCGGGCGATTCAAGGGGGCGGCGCCTCGCCTCCGGCGAGCGGGGACCGCTGCGCGATGCGACGAGAAACCGGGGTGAGCGTGGTTCGCTCGAGGAGATCCCGGGAGCGGGAACCGACGCCGGTGGCGGGCACGGTCTCGTGCCCGCCCCACCACCCGCTGGACGGGCTCCTCGGCAGTGTCGGGGATACCAGGATTGCAGGTGCTGATTTCAGGAACGAAAGGAGTACGCAGGTCCCCTAGGGAAAGACTCGCGGAAATCGAGGGTGCAACCCTTGGCCTGCATCCTGCAAAACAAGTAGGGCAGAGCGCCCGTGACGGTTTCCCCCCCCACCGTCGAATGGGCGCTCTTTTTTTTGTGCTTTGGTGGCGGGGTGGCGTGAAGGAGCGGGTGTTCCTGTGACGCTGGTCGTGATCCTCACGGTGCGCTGCGAGGCGCTCGACGCGTTCCGCGCGTACGAGAGGAAGGCCGCGGCCGTGATGGCGCGGTACGGCGGCGCGATCGAGCGGACCGTGGTGACCGCGCCCGACGGCGCTGGGCTGACCCTGAAGGAGATCCACCTCGTCACGTTTCCGGATGAACAAGCCTTCTCGGCCTATCGCGGCGACGCCGGGCTCGGGGAGGTGGCGCACCTGCGGGACGCGTCGGTCGTTCATACCGAGATCCTGCGCGGGGAAGAGGGACCGGACTACCACCTCGCCCCTGTCTGATCGGCGCCGCGGTGTGGTGCTGCATCACGTCTCGAGGACGTTGCCGCGCTCCGCTTGCACGGGCGGTTCGGCGATGCACGCCGTGGCGACGCGCCGGAACCCGACCCGCTCATAGACGCGCGCGACGCGGTCGTTCTGCGCGGACAGGAACACGGTGCGGATCCCGGCGTCCAGCGCATGGCGGGCCAGAAGCGCGGTGACCGCGGCGGCGAGGCCGCGCCCCCGGGCCGCCGGCAGCGTCCCCACGCCGACGATCTCGGCGACGTCCTGCACGTGCTGGTAGCAGCCGGTGCAGAGCGGACCGGCGAGCGCTCCCTCGCGGCCTCGAGCGACCGCGTGCACCAGCGTTCCCTCGATCAGCGACGCGTGCCACGCGGCCGCCTGCCCGGCCGGGAGCGCGGCCGCGGCGGCCTCCCGCTCGGCCGGTCCCGCAGAGCCGACCGCGGTGTCGAGCGAGCCGAAGGCGACGTGCGCGACGGCCTGCACTTCGGCGAGATCCGGGTCCTGGGCGGTGATGATCGAGAGCGAGACGTCCTCCGGCAAAGGCGTCTGGCGGGGCTCGCCGCAGAGCGCGAGCAGCGGACAGCGCCGGACGTGCAGGCCGGCCGCCTCGGCCGTGGCGTCGAGCCCAGGGGTGGTCTCCAGCACCCACTCGAACGCCTCCGGAATCGAGAGTTGCCGCTGACGCGCGCGTACGGCGGCCACGTCCTCGATCGATACGGCGCCGGCATGGCCGAGGGCGGGGCGGGCATAGTAGGGCCAGCCGTCGCCGCGGCGAACGAAGAGAGTCAGCGGTCCGTGGTCCTCTGCGTCAGCGCGCCAGCGAGGGACGGCATCGTAAAACCGCTCGATGGCGGTGAGGAGAGCGCTCACGGGCCGCGATTGTGTCACCTCATGCGCCCCGGCGCGAGGAGCGCCGGGCTCCTCGGAGAGGCCTTTCGGTGCTGGCGCCGAGCGGCGCCGGCGCCCGCCGTACACCGCGCGTCCACGGGGCCGGCGCCCGCCGCCCGGGTGTAGACTCGTCCCATGTACCGACGTGGCTGCTGCGCGACCCGCGCCGCCCTTGCGCTCGCGACGCTCTACATCATCGGCTGCGGTCCCTCGCCAGCTCAGCTGTCGTCCGGGGCCGCCGCCCCGGTCGAGCTCGTGCTTCCGCCCTCACGCCCTGGCGCGCCCGTGCCCAAGCTGGCGGCGGACGATCGGGAGTCCCGGATCGACGAGAAAGAGCGCCTGCCCTTCGTGGGCACGTGGACCAGCGAGGAGGACGGCTCGCTCCTCGAGCTGAGCGCGACGAGCTTCCACCTCCGCTTTCCGTACATGGGCGCTCCGCGTGACCTCTACGCGCGCATCGTCTCGTACAACACCGAGCGTGGCCACATCGCGCTCGAGTACACGCGCATCCTGCAGGATGGAGTCGAGGAGCCCATCGAGGAGCCGTCCGTGTACATGCGCTACGAGATCCGCGAGGGCGGCCTGTACAAGCACGTCGACGACGGGGATTTCCCCACCACCGTGGACGACGAGCGGTTCGTGCGCACCTCCGACCGGCGGTGAGCGCCCGCCGGGCCTCGACGCCCTCGCCCACAGGGGGTCGTCGATGGGCCGATGGCCAGCGCTTCACCGGGGCGCTCGCTCCGCCAGAAGTCGAGCGGGTGTTCGGGCGACGCCGCGCGGCGACTACGTCAATGGCGTGGGCTGCAACGTTGGCATCAGTCACGGACTCAAGTTCTATACGCCCCTGGTGGCCACCCACAGCTACCGCGTCGTCGTCACCGCCCGAACCGACAATGGCAGCAGCTTCCCGACGCGAAAGTTCAGGATCCGTACGGTGTGGGAGCCGAGCTGAGCCGCCGATCGCCGGCGCGTGACGCCGGCGACCCTCATACCCCGAGCACCACCCCTCTCGCCCTCTCGCGCGTCGCCTCCGCGATCGCCTGCACGTAGAGCCGCGCCTGCGTCTCCTGCGCTGCGTGCGCCGTGCCCGCGTCGGAGCCGGTCCTTCAATCGACCACGGTCAGCCAGTGACCCCCCCCCAAGCCCGCAGCCAGCGCGCCGGATCTCGATCCGACCGATGACCGGTAAAAGTCGTCTGACGTCGAAAACCGTCCGATGCCGATGATAGCCCCGTGGCATTGTCACGGCGTTTGGTGTGACATGTCACGGCGTTTGGTGTGACATGTCACGGCTCTCTGCGTGACAGACACGTGCTCACAGCGGCTCGCACGGGCAGCGCACCGGGCCCCTGGCGCGCCCTACAGGAGCTCTCTTCGTCTGGATTTACCGCCTTGCGGGGCCGTGCCGGACCGAGCTGGGGGCCTGGCGATGGCGTTGAGGCGGGACGGGCGCTGCGTTGGCATGTGCGTTGCTGAACGCGACGGCGGCGGCGATGAGCCGGACCAAGGAAGGCCGTGGTGAAGAGGCGACTCGCCTCCACGCCCTGGCGTGGGCGAACCAGCGCACCATGGCCTCCCGATGCCCGGCTGAACATCGCGATGCCGTTTTCATACGCTTCACAGATGGAGATCTGAAAAGATGAGTCGAATCCATTCCGTAGTGGGATGCCTCTTTGCTTCGATGGCCGCGATGGCCACCACGGGCTGCGCCGTGGAGATGCAGGACGAACAGCGCGATGAAGACGTCGCGGAGGCGGAGCAGGCGTACGGCGAGTCTACTTGCGCCACCGTCGGCGCGGCTGCGACGTACAGCGGCGGCTTCAACTACACCTCGCCGACGACGTACACCACGACAGGCTGCTACAAGGCCCAGGCGGTCGACGTCACCAACTACAGGAGCGGTTTCACTTCGCAGCCCGGTCCCGGCTACACGCTGCATACGTACGTGACCTGGGAGGACACCCTGCCGTCGAATGAAGAGGCATGCGATGCGCTGATTTTGAAGGCCACCCTGTACCGTAAGGAGAACGGGGTCATGGTCAAGAAGGCGGAAGAGACGCTGCACGGCAACTACGAGGACTTCGGTGGCTGCATGGTCGGCCCCCCGTGGGGAATCGACTTCAGTACACTGACTCCGAATGAGCTTCTGTCCGGAGTCGACCACCGCATCGTCGTCACCGCTCGAACCGGCGACGGCGACTTCCCGACGCGGAAGTTCAAGGTTCGAACGGTGTGGGAGCCGTGATCTGCGGGGCGCCTCCGGGCGCCTAGGGGAGGCGCCGCAGCTCGCCGGAGAAGCGGCGCTCCAAGGCGAAGCCGGCCGAGGCTCTCGCGGCAGCGCCGGCCTGAGGCCCCCGGCTCACCTGTCGCCGCTCTCGTCCCGCTCCGGCTCGTCGTCGTCCAGGAGCGGCGCCACCTCGGCCCACAGCGCATCCAGATCGAGCTCCAGCCCGTCCAGCCCCGGTACGCGCACCTTCCCTTCCGAGGCGGGCAACCGCTGCACGTAGTACCCGTCGGGGCCGAGCTCATACAGCTCGAAGAGCTGCGCGTCCGGATCCACGAGCCAGTACCAGCGCACCCCGAAGCGCGCGTACTCGAGGGTCTTCTCCATCCGATCGCGCCGCACGTCGCGCGGCCGCTGCGAGAGCACCTCGACCACCACGGTCGGGGGGATCCGGGAGAGCGCATCGCGGCCGCGGAGCGGCGCGCCCGGGGCGTACATGCACACGTCGGCCTTGCGCCCGCGTCGCGCCGACACGCCGAGCTTGTACTCCGAGCCGAACACCCAGCCGCCCCGCGGTCGGGCCCATCCGCGCAGCACCTCGATCAGCCAGCTGACCACGGCTTCGTGCAGCGTCGTCGGCTCCTCTTCCTCCACGAGACGACCGTCCAGGAGCTCACCCGGCTGGTCCTCCTCCAGGTCGGCCCACTGCTCCAGCGTCATCGGCTCAGGTCGGAGGATCTCCGCTGTCGCTGTCGAACCCATGGCACCCATCGTACCACCGCACGGGCTTCCCGCGACGCGCTACCCACGGGCCTCCCTCTGCGTCCGGCAGCGCCCCTCACACCCTGAGCACCACCCCTCTCGCCCTCTCGCCCGTCGCCTCCGCGATCGCCTGCACGTAGAGCCGCACCTGCGCCTCCTGCGCCGCGTGCGCCGTGCCCGCGTCGGAGCCGGTCTTGAAATCGACCACGGTCCAGATCCCCACGTCGCCCACGCTCTCGCGGAACGAGAGGTCGACGATGCCCTCGGCGATCGTCCCGTCCTCGAGCCGCAGGAGCAGCGGCGTCTCCCGCTCGCACGCCCCGCGCGCGGCGCTCTCCGCTGCGCGCCGGAGCAGCGGGTGCTCGAGCGCCGCGACCGCCGCCGCGACCGCCGCGTCGAGCTCCTCGGCCGGCGCCCCGAGCAGCCTCGCCTGCGCCGCCGCCACCGTCCTCACCTCGTCCTCGCCCGCCCGGAGATCCACCTCGGCCAGCACCGCGTGCACAAGCGTCCCGAACCGCTTGCCGTAGGGCCGGCCCTCGCGCGCGATCTCCGTTTGCTCGAACGAGATCACCGGCAACGCGTCCGCCCTCTCCCCGCGCGCCGCCCCGCCGCCGCTCCGCTGCGCGGCCGCCGTCCCGGCTCCGGCCGCCGCCGCCTCCGCCGCCTCGTGGCTGATCTCCGTCGCCGTCTTCACGCGGACAGCCGCCATCGAGCCGTCCACGATCGCCCGCTGCCGCGCCTCCTGCCATGCCTCGTGCCCGCGCTGCCCGAGCTCTCCTGCCAGCACGGCGCTCGCCGGCGCCCCGCTGCTCCCGAGGACCCCGGCGCCGCTCGCTGGCCCGGCGCTCACCGCCGCCACGCCCGCCCCGGCGCCGCCCGCGTCCGCCTGCAGGATCCGCTGCTGCCGCAGCCCCGCCTCCGGCTCGCGATCCAGGTCGAGCGCGCCAGGATCCCACCACACCACGCGGTGCGATCCGGCCATCGGCGCGTGCTCCCCCGGCGCGACCGCGTCCCGCTCGTCGGCCTCGCACCGCGCCGGGCGCTCCAGCACCGTGTCGGTCCCGAACGGAGGGCAGCCGAGATCCTCGCAGCGCCGAGGGCTCCGCCGCTCGCGCGGCGCCGGGTAGAGCACGGGGTGCAGCACGTCGAGCCAGCCGTCGCTCGTGCCGTCGCCCGGGCGCGCGTCGCCCACCGCAGGCACGACCAAGAGCTCGCGCGCGCGCGTCGCCGCGACGTACGCGAGCCGCACCGCCTCCTCGCGATCGCGGCGCAGCACCTCGTCGCGGCGCTCGACGAGCTCCGCGGGCACGCAGCCGGCGATCGGCTCCGCCCACAGGCCGAGCTCCGGATCGACGTGCCGCGACGGGAGCTGGTGCGCCGCCGGCGACGCCGGATCCGCCAGGATCACCACCGGGAACTCGAGCCCCTTGGCCCGGTGCACCGTCATGATCCGCACGCCTTCCGTCCCCTCCTCGACGACCGGCGCCTCGGCGACCTCGCCCCGCTCGGCGTCCAGCTCGAGCCGCTCCACGAACGCGCGGAACGACGTCGCGCCGGCCGCCTCGAAGCGCCGCCCGAGATCCATCACCCGCAGCACGTTCGCGAGCGCTTGCTCCCCCGTCGGCCAGATCGCGATGCCCGCGTGCGCGCGCGTCTCGTCGAGGAGCCCGCCGATGGTGTCCGCGATCGGCCGCCGGTTGCGCTCGCGGTGCAGCTTGCCGAGCACCGCGAGCGCCTCCGCGACCTCCCGGAGCGGCCGCGCCCCGCCCTCCACCGCGAGATCGAGCGCGCCGTCGTCCGGCGGTCGAAACAGCGGGTGCAAGCGCCGGAACCGGTCGCGGTAGAGCAGCAGCACGTCGTCCGTCAGCGCGAAGAGGGGCCCGCGCAGCGTCGCGTAGACGCTCAGCTCGTCGTCCGGCCACTCGATCGCGAGCAGCGCGCTCCGCACCGCCATCACCTCCTCGCGATCGTGGAACGACCGTCCGCCCACCAGCACGTGCGGGATCCGCCGCGCCTCGAGCGCCCGCACGTAGGCGCGGGTCGCGTCCTCGCCGAACGTCTGGAAACGCTTGAACAGAAGACAGATGTGCCGCGCCTCGAGCGGCACCCGCTGGCCAGGGCGCTCGCGCTCCGTCACCGTCCAGCGCCGCGCTCCGTCACCGTCCAGCGCCCCGCCGGCGCCCGCGCCGCCGTGGATGAGGTGGTGGACGAAGGCGCCCACCGCGTCCGGGATCGACTGCCGCACCCGGAAATCGGAGATCTTGCCGAAGTCGCCGTAAGGCCGCGGCACCGGGAGCGCGATGACCGTCGGCTGCTCCGGCGGATCGTCCCGGAACCGCTCGAGCGCGACGTACCGCGCCTGGGTCGCCGCGCGCTCGCCCTCGGCGGTGCCTCCCTGCATCAGCGGCGCGAACGCCGCGTTGACGGCCTCCTGGATCGACGGGGCGCTGCGGAAGCTCGTCGACAGGTACAGCACGCTCGCGCCGCACGCGACGAGCCGGGCCTTGGTCGCCTCGTAGAGCGCGACCTCGGCGCGGCGGAAGCGGTAGATCGACTGCTTCGGATCGCCGACGACGAAGAGCTTGCCGGGCACCGGGCGCGCCCGCGTCCAGTCGGTCTCGGAGAGGTCGTCGGCCGCGAGCAGGAGCAGGATCTCCGCCTGGAGCGGGTCGGTGTCCTGGAACTCGTCGACGAAGAGGTGCGAGAAGCGGAGGTTCAGCTCCTCGCGCACGCCGCGGCTCGATCGGAGGAGGTCCCGGGCGCAGAGGAGCAGGTCGAGGAAGTCGAGCTTGCCGGCGCGGGCCTTGAGCGCGTCGTACGCCTCGATCGGCGGCCGGAGCTCGCGCGAGAGGCACGCCGCGAGATCGGCGCTCGCGGCCGTCAGCACGGCGTCGAGCTCGACCTTCACGCGGTCGCGCTGCGCGAGCACCTCGGCGCGCGTGAGATCCCCGCCGAACGCCTTGCCGGTGCCCCTCCAGCGCCATTCCTTCCAGCGCGCGACGTCGCCGAGCTCGGCCTCCAGGCCGTCGTGATCGCGCCCGCCCGTGACCTCCTCGCGGCGGCGGAGCTCCGCCAGGTAGCGATCGAGGTTCCGGAGGCTCTGCGCGAGGTAGTCGCCCTCCCGGTCGGCCTCGGCGCCCAGGTCGGCGAGCGCCGCGAGGCGGTCCAGGATCTCGTCGATCGCTCGCTCGCGGTCGAACGGGTCGCGCCGCCAGGGGCGCGTGAAGTCGCGGTGCTCGGCGAGCTTGAACGCCGCGCTCCGGAGCAGGTCGCGCGGGCCCTGCGCGCCGTCGCGCGGGCGCCGGCGCAGGATCCGGCGCACGCCCTCGGGCGGGTCGTTCAGGGTGCGCTGGAACCAGGCGTCGAAGGCCTGATCGAAGAGCGCCTCGGCCTGATCCGCGGCCGCGACCTGGAACAGCGGGTCGACGCGCGCCTCGACCGGCCACTCGCGCAGGAGGTCGGCGCAGAAGGAATGGATGGTCCCGATGCGCGCCGCCTCCAGGTGCGCGAGCGCCTCGTCGAGCCGCGCGCGCTCCGCAGGGCCGGCGCTCGGGTCGCTGCGCGCCCGCTCGATCTCGGCCCGGAGGCGCAGCTTCATCTCGCCGGCCGCCTTCTCCGTGAAGGTCACCGCGACGATCCGATCGAGCGTCCCGCCGCCCTCCTCGGGCGCCCTCCGCAGCACGGCGACGATCCGCGACACGAGCGCGGTGGTCTTGCCGGTGCCCGCGGCGGCCTCGACGACGAGCGTCGTCCGCAGATCGTCGCGGATGCGGCGGCGAGCGGGCTCGTCCGCGAGCACCCGCGCGCCGCGCGGCCGGACCGCGTCGGCGGTCACGCGCGCCTCCGCGCGGGCTCGAGGCGCTGCCCGAGGGCGCGCGGCTGGAGCGCGCCGGCCAGGCTCGGGGAGGGAAGGGGGACGTGCCGCACTGGTCGCGTGTGGAGGCTGTCGGGGGGAGTAAGGTGGCTCAGATCGCCGTGGAAGGAAACGCTGCCGTGCCCGGCGGAAGGCGCTCCGTTTTCCGGACGGGCTCATGTAGCCCCGAAGCGTGGATGTTCTTGTGCTAGCAGCAGGGAGAGCTGATCCATGCGCCTCGAGTCGATGAGCCCTGGAGCGCGGTGGGCGTACGCGCTCAAGCCCGCGAGCTGGCCCAAGGTGCTCGTCCCGGCCGTATACGGGCACGCGGTGGGCGCGGCCGTCGCCGGCCGGCTGTCCGCAGGGGCCCTCGCCTTCGGCGCGCTGTGGATGATGGCCGACGTCGCCTTCGTCGTGCTCCTGAACGACTGGGGCGATCGCGAGGTGGACGCCCTCAAGCGACGCATGTTCCCGGACGGCTGCTCGCCGAAGACCATCCCGGACGGCATCCTTCCCGCGAGCGCCCTCCTGCTCGCCGGGCTCGGGGCAGGCGTCGCCGCGTTGCTCATGGCCTGGGGTGCCGGCGTCGCGCTCGATCGCCCGCTGCTGCTCCCCCTGGCCGCGCTCGGCCAGCTCGTCTTCATCGCCTACACGTTGCCGCCGATCCGGCTCAACTACCGCGGCGGCGGCGAGCTCCTCGAGATGGCCGGCGTCGGCGGCGTGCTCCCCGCGCTGCACGCGTATGCCCAGTGCGGCGCGCTGGCGCCGGCGTGGCTCGTCGCGCTCCTGCCGGGGTTGCTCGTGCTCGCGCTGGCGAGCGCGCTGGCCAGCGGGCTGTCCGACGAGCAGAGCGACCGCGCCGGCGGCAAGCGCACCGTGGCCACGCTGCTCGGCAATGCGGCCACGCGCCGGGCCACCGAGGCCCTCGCCGGCCTCGGCCCGCTCCTCTGGCTCGCGGCGTCCCTCCTCGCCGAAGACGCGCCTCCGCTCTGGTCGGTCGCGCCGGCGGCGGCCGTGGCGCTCTCCTTCAGGGCGCGGCTCCTCGAGAAGAGCCCCGAGGCGGTGACGAACGCCTTCGCCGCGCAGGCGGCCTACAAGCGCGAGCTCCACCGCGCGATCCAGTGGGGGATCGTCGCCCTGTCGGCGGCCGTGCTCGCCGCCGGGCTCCGCGCCGGGGGAGGGCCGGCATGACGGGCATCGCGGTCATCCCCCCGGAGGAGCGCGACGCGCTCGCGCGCCTCACGCCCCTGCAGGGCGCGCGGGCCTCGGTCGCGCCGGGCCGGCCGTGCGCGCCCACCCCCGTCGCCCTGGTCGAGCAGATCGTGGGCGGCAGCGAGGACGCCGAGCGGGCGCGCGCCTTCGCCCGCGGGCTCGGCGAGATCATCTGCGCGGTCGCCGACAACTTCCCCGACAACATCTTCTGGGATCTCGACTACCTGGCCTGCTGTCTGTGGCAGGCCGGGAGCGCGCCGGCGATCGGCGACTTCGCCCGCCGCGTGGTGTCGCTCTGCCTGGGCTTCGGCAACAAGTCGAAGCTGCGCTTCCGCTACGCGCACGACTTCCTCTACGGCTACGACTGGGCCCGCTGGGTGATGCGCAAGCCGGAGGAGCGCGCGGGCATCGGGCCCTTCGACGTCTCGTTCTTCGATTACCTCGACGGCCGGCAGAGGACGCTCGTCGAGCTCGTGGCCAGCAACGACCGCAAGTACTCGCAGCTGAACGGCCGGGAGTACCGCAACCCCTTCTCGTTCATCCGCGAGCCGCCCGAGGAGTCGCAGCTCCACTGCCTGCTCGCCCAGGTCGACCTGATCCCGCTCAAGGCCTGGCGCCTCGACGGCGAGCGCCGCTGGGACCTCCCCTTCACCGATCTGCGCGCCAAGCTGGCCGATCGCCTCGGCCTGTCGCGGGGCGAGGGGCGATGAGCGTCCGGCCGGGCGCGCTTCGAGCGTGGCTCGATGCGTCGCGGCTGGCCTCGCAGCCGAGCATCGCGCTCCCGCTGCTGCTCGGGCAGCTCGTCGGCGCGCAGGCGGCCGGCCGACCGCTCGACCTGGGGACGCTCGCGGCGGTCCAGCTGTTCGGCCTGCTGGACCAGCTCTTCATCGTCTACGCGAACGACGTCGCCGACCACGACACCGATCGCCGCAACAGGACCGCGACGCCCTTCTCGGGCGGCTCGCGCGTGCTCGTCGAGGGGCGCCTCTCGCCCCGCGCGCTCGGCGCGGCGGCCGTCGCGTGCGCCGCGGCGCTCGTGGCCGTCTCGGCGGCGCTCGCCGCGGCGCTGGCGACGGCCGCCGCGCCGCTCCTCGTGCTCCTCGCGATCGCGGCGCTCCTGCTCCTCTGGGCCTACAGCTACCCGCCGCTTCGCCTGTCGTACCGCGGCGGCGGGGAGCTGCTCCAGATGGTCGGCGTCGGCGCGGTCTTGCCGCTCTACGGTTACATCGCCCAGGGGGGCGACCCCGCGCGTTTTCCCTTCGCGCTGCTCGCGTTCCTGCTGCCGAGCCACCTCGCCTGCGCGATCGCCACCGCGCTCCCGGACGAGCCCTCGGATCGCGAGAGCGGCAAGCGGACGCTGCCGGTGCGCGTGGGCGGAGAGCGCGCGGCTCGGTGGGTGGTCCTCCTGAACGGGCTCTCGCTCCTGCTCGCGCCGGTCGGCCTGGGCGCTGTGGGCCTGCGCCCGGGGGCGGGCCTGCTCGCGCCGGCGGCGGCGGCGCTCGTCGTGATGCTGGCCCGCCCGGCGCCGCCGGGCTCGCGCCTGCTGCTGGTCCGGGTCGCGGCGGCGGGCGCGGCGACGCTGTCGCTGGTCGGCTCGACCGCCATCGCCCTCGCAGCGCGCTGAGGGGCGAGGGCGCGATGTCGCACGAGTTCCTGCTGCTCTCGTTGCTCTTCCTCCTGCCAGGGGGCGTCATCTGGCTCGCGCGCCCGGATCTGCGCCCCCTGATGAAGCGGATGGCGCTCGCCTCGCTGCCGTTCGCGGCGGCCGAGCGGCTGTTCTACCCGAGGTACTGGGCCCCGAAGTTCCTGTTCGACCTGGCCGATCGGATCGGGTTCGGCATCGAGGACGTGCTGTTCGTCGTCGGGCTCAGCGCGTTTTCCTCGACCGTCTATGCCGTTGTGTTCCGCCGCGCGCCGGTGCCCTGCGGGGCGCGGGGGGCGCGGCCGTGGCGGCGGGCGGCGGCGGCGATCGCGCTCGTGCTCGCGGTGGCCGGGGCGCTGCTCGCGGCGGGGGTGCCCGTGCTCTATGCGTCGGTGGCGGCGATGGTGGGGGTCGCCGCGGCGCTCGGCGCGGTGCGCGCCGATCTGCTCGTGCCGGGCCTGCTCGGAGCGCTCCTGTCGGCGGCGCTCTATCTCGGCCTGTGCCTCGTCTTCGCGGCGCTCGTGCCTTCCGTGTTCGAGCGCACCTGGCGGCCCAGCGTGCTGCTGCCGGGGAGGGCGCTGCTCGGCGTGCCGCTCGACGAGATCCTCTACGGGCTCGGCGCGGGCTTCGCGGCCACGGTGTTCCCGGCGTGGGCGTTCGGGTTCAGGTACGGGCACGCCGGAAGCGACGGGGATTGAAGTTCCCCCGGCGCCTCCGGCGCGCCATTTCTTCAGCGGAGCGGTGTTGCCACCGCAGGGTCGAGCCGCCCCCGTCGCTCAGTTCGCGGTGACGACCACCTCTGAGCCATTGTAGGTGACCATTTGATCCGGCGCGGCAGTGACGTCGACGCCGGCGCCGTGATTGGAGCCTACCCGCACGATCCTGAACGTCCTGCTGGCCGGCATTCCTGTATAGGTTCCCTTCCGTGCGCCGATGGTCAACTTCTTGGTCGACTCGTTCCATGTGAATGGAATCGTCGAATATTGACCGTCCTCGTAGCTGTAGCTGTCGCCCTCGTCTTCGTAGAGAGTGAAGGCCCCGTCCTGGCCTGTATAGATCCGGATCTCCAGCGGGTCGATGCTCTGCGTCGCGTACTGAATGCTGGGACCCATGGGGACGATCGAGCCCGCTTTGACGAAGAGCGGCATCTCGCTCAGCGGCGCGGGGACCGAGGCGGTACGTCCGCCGTCTGTCGTCGATCCTGTCCAGAAATCGTACCAGGTCCCCGCGGGGAGATAGACGGAGCGGCTGGTAGCGCCCGCGGTGGTCACTGGATTGACAAGGAAGGCAGGGCCGAACAGGAACTGATCCTTGATGTTGAACACCTTCGCGTCATTGGGATAGTCGAAGACCAGGTGCCGCATCATGGTGTAGCCCTCGCTGGTCACCTTCCATGCCAACGAGTAGATGTAAGGCATCAACCGGTAGCGCAGGTTGTCGATCTTGAGGAGGTTGGCCTTGGTGGCGGCGCTCCAGCTGTTGCTGTACAGCTCCCTCGATCCGCCCCCGTGAATCCGGAAGATCGGGGAGAAGGCGCCATACTGAAACCAGCGGGTAAAGAGCTCGTTGTTTGCGCTGGTGGTCCAGTTCACGTTGTGTCCCCAGTATCCGCCTATGTCCGTGGTCCAATAGGGCATCCCCGCGAGCGAGAAGTTGAGCCCCGCGGGGATCTGCTTGGTATAGGTCGCGAAATCACTGTTGATGTCTCCCGACCAGCACGTCGTGGCGTATCGCTGCTGGCCGGCGAAGGCGCTGCGGGTGAGGACGTAGACTCGCTTTTGCTTCGGGCCGATGCCACGCCAATGCTCGTACACCCCCGCGGCGTGTCCCAGGGGATAAGCGTTCAGGTACAGCGCGCCCTTGCCGAGCGCGGTATCCGCCGCCCGCACGTTGACGGGGTCCGGATAGGCCTGGGGTTCGGTGTTGTCTGCCCAGATGCCGTCCCAGCCGTACGGCCCCAGCAGGCGATCGTGGATCTGCTGGTACACCAGCGCTCTGGCGGCGGGGTTGAACGTGTCGTAGAAACGGTGTGTGCCGCTGCTGGGGTACAGCGCGCCAATTTCGTCGAGCGCGTTGTAGTTGCCCATCTCTCCCGCCTTCCGCTCGGTGTTCACGCGTTGATACACGGGCCAGATCGATATCATCGTGTGAACGTTGGCCTTGTGCATCTCGGCGATGAGGGCCGCTGGATCCGGGTAGCGGCGTTCATCCATGAAGTGGGAGCCCCACGCGTACGGGGTCCAGTAGTCCCAGTCTTGAACGATGCAGTCGACAGGGATTTTGTTGTCGCGGTAGCCGTCCTTGATCTTCAGCAGCTCGGCCTGGCTGCCGTACTTGTCCTTCGACTGGAAGAGCCCGTAGGCCCACTTCGGGAACAGCGGGGCCGCGCCGGTCGCGGTGCGGTACTGGGCTACTATCTGGTCGATGCTCGGACCATAGAAGAAGTAGTAGTCCACCATCTCGCCGGCTTCGGACGAATAGCTGTACTTGCTGTTGCTCGACCTGGTCCCGTCGAAGTTCGAGGTGGAATAGTTGTCCCAGAAGATCCCGTAGCCCTTGTTGGACACCAGCACCGGAATGTTGATCTCCGTGTTGGCGTTGACGATGCGCCGGGTCGTCCCTTTGCGGTTCATCACGTTGTCCTGGTGCTGGCCAAGACCGAACAAGGCTTCGTCGGCGGGCGAGTTGAAGACGGTCTCGACGCGGTTCGTGCGGACCCCCTCGACGGTCGCGGGCGTCAAGGTCTTGCTGTCTTCCGACAGGATGACGCTGTCGTTCAGGTCGGTGTATGTGACCAGGCCGTCGGTCGTGTTGACGTTGATCTTCAGCCGTGAAGTGGTGATGGTCACGGTCCCCGAGTTCTCTGCGACGCAAAAGCTCGGCTTGTCCCACTCCTTGTTGACGGATAGAGATTTCTTGTCAGGGGGTGAAGCGGCAGTGGTGTACTGGACTCTGATTATGCTTTCATTGCAGACCTCCAGTCTCAGCAGGCCGGTCTCCAGGTTGAAGGTGACGCCGCTGGCGTCGACGGCATAGAGCCCGGTCTCTGGAGGTGCAGGCGGGCAAGCTAGCTGGTCGTCGTCGCCTCCCTGGCCTCCGGAACCGCCGCCGCCGCCGACCCCGGCCGCACCGGCTGCACCGGTCGTACCGGTCGTTCCGCCTCCCCCCGCCCCGCTGGTCGTGCCAGCGGCGCTGGTCGACGCGCCGCCTCCGGCGCCCGGATCGGGGGTGGTGGACCCGCCCGAGCATGCGCCGCCGAGCGGCAAGAGGCCGATCAGAACCGCGTAGAGATGACGGTTAATCAAGTTTCGCATGACTCCTCGCAAGCAACAGAGTGCATGATGGTTCTCCCGACTTCGATGATGTATGCCAGCTGTAAGAGCGCGGACTGTCCCCATGCGGCCGAGGCACGGAGCTGTTTCCGCCTGCGCTTCGCACCGCTGGATCAGCATGAGAGCATCTGGTAATAGCCCGCTGATCCCGCTCGCTTGGGAGAGGCGGAGCGCGCGACGGATTAGGATGTTGGAAAGCTGCTTGTGCCGGACGAACGCTGGGAGCGACTTGAACCGCTACTTCCGAAGACGGAGCCGAATCCGCAGGGCGGCCGGCCGCGTGCGCCTGGTTGGATCGCCTTGACGAGGATCTCGTTCGTGATCGAGGCGGGGTCCCTCGGGAGTACCTGCCGCGAGAGCTCGGCTACAGCGGAGCGCCTCGCTGGCGCAGGCTGCCCGACTGTCCATTCCCAAGGTGCCATCCGGCCGCACCGCCAGTATCGCCGGATTCGTGACGAAATCATCTCCGGTGGACAGCACTCAGGCTTTCACGACAGGCGTCGAATGAGCGACGCTCGTCGTGTTCTCTGGCGGATCACCCTTCGCAAAACGCCAATCACCATCGATCGGCAATTGCTTTCCCGAAGGCCGAGCGAACAGAATCGGTGCAAAAATTGATCAAAAGTGAATAGATGACGAAGATCTCGGTGCCACGGGGACCGAGGAGGCCGAAGCGAAAGGATGCCCCTCGACCGCAATGTGAACGCTCACATGATTGATGTCAATTCCAATCAACCGGCCCGCGGGCATCATCGAGGCCGAGGGAGGGCGAGGCTGGCGGGGTCGCTCCGGAGCGCCGCGTCAAGAGGGGGAGCGCTGGACCGCGGTCATCGCTTTACCGCCGGACCAGCTCGACGCGTCGGAGGCAGCTCGATCAACCGCCGAGAGGGCGCGCGCAGACGGCGTGAGGGGGATGTGGCGGTACCAGCGGGTGAAACGGCGAACCTCATCGTGGCCAAGGCAGACCTCGCTCATCGCCCTCTCGAGCGCTCTTCAATCGACCAGCGGCTTTCAACGGTACGGAGCACGTCGATCAGCGGGGTGATTTCCGTGGTCCAGACGGCATAGTGGGCGACGTCGGTCGGGCCACCGAGGCTGCGGCGGAACAGGATACCGCGCCTCCGACGACGCGGCTCCGCTTCGACGAGCGGGCGAAGGCCCGGTCCTAGCTCCGTGGTCCCTTGGCACTGTCGCCTGCGCCGAGGTGGTGCCAGCGACCCGAAGGCGCCTGCTGCCGCAGCTCGCTCACATCGATCTGCGGCCGGTCCTGCCAGATCCGATGCTGGCTCGAGGGGGCCGCGCGGCCGCGCAGCGCCGGGGCGGTGCCGTCCTGAAACGCCGATGCGCCGGGAGCGCCAGGGGATCGCGTTTCCCCTGGCGCTCCCGGCGCCTTCGTCATTCGATCGGAGCTGCGGCGCTCCAGGGCGCGGGCGGCGGCGGTTCGCTCGCGAAACCTCCCGCCGTCGGGGGGATCGCCCGCGCCCGTCGCGTCACGGCAGCATCAGGACGCACTCGGTCCGGCAGATCGGGGCGGAGCCGCCGGCGCTGATCTCCTCGCAGATGGTCCGGATGGTCGCGCCGGGGGGGCAGGTGGCTCCCTCCACGCACTCGATCCAGCAATCACCGGGGGGGTACGCGTCGGCGCCGCCCATGCCGGTGCCGGTGCTGCTGCTGCTGCTCTCGCCGGAGCAGACCTTCTGCTCGATCATGCCAGGCGGGCAGTAGGGCTCGACGGGCACGCACTCGGTCCAGCAATCGCCGGGGTAGGGCATGCCGCCCACGCCGGTGCCAGTGCTGCCCGAGCTGCCGACAGAGACAGAGCTGCCGCCGCCGCAGACCGTCTGCGGAATGCTGTCCGGCGGGCAGTAAGGCTCGGTGGGCACGCACTCGGTCCAGCAGCCGCCGCCGGGGTAAGGCATGCCGCCCACGCCGGTGCCGCTGCTGCTGGTGCCGGGCATGGGGTCCTCGCAGATGGTCTGCTGGGTCGTGCCAGGCGGGCAGTAGGGCTCGACGGGAACGCACTCGGTCCAGCAGTACTCCTGGCCGGGGTACGGGCTGGCGCCGCCAGCGCCGCCGGCGCCGCCGTAGCCGGTGCCGGTGCTGCCGACCGAGACCGCGCTGCCGCCGCAGACCGTCTGCGGGATGCTGTTCGGCGGGCAGTAGGGCTCCGTGGGCACGCACTCGGTCCAGCAGCCGCCGCCGGGGGGGAGCGGCGCGGCAAAGCCTGGATCGGCGCCAGCGGTGTTCCCGCCAGCGCCGCCGGCGCCCGCCCAGCCGCCCGAGCCGCCGACGCCGACGCTGCTGCTGGTGACGGTGGTGCCGCCGTCGCAGTAGGTCTGCGGGGTGGTGCCGGGCGGGCAGTAGGGCGCGGTGGGCACGCACTCGGTCCAGCAGCCGCCGCCGGGGCGCGGGGCGGCGAAGTCTGAATCGGAGCCGCCGATGCCCCCGCCAGCGGTGCCGCCGCCGGTGCCCGCCCAGCCGCCCGAGCCGCCGGCGCCGCCGGTGCCCGCCCAGCCGCCCGAGCCGCCGACGCCGACACTGCTGCTGGTGACGGTGGTGCCTTCGTCGCAGAAGGTCTGCGGGGTGGTGCCCGGCGGGCAGTAGGGCTCGACGGGCACGCACTCGGTCCAGCACGGCTCGGAAGGCATCGGAATGCCGCCAGGGCCCGAGCCGCCGACGCCGACAGCGCTGCTGGCGCTGCCCCAGCCGCCGGAGCCGCCGGCGCCGCCGACGCCGACCGTCACGGAGCCGCCGCACACGGTCTGCTCGATCGTGCCCGGCGGGCAGTACGGCTGCGGCGGGATGCACTCGGTCCAGCACTCGCCCGGATCGACGGGCATGGCGGTGCCGCCGGCGAAGCCACCCTGGCCCGAAGAGGTGGTGCCGCCGCTGCAGATGGTCTGCTCGCTCCAGTCAGCAGGACAGACGCTATCGGGCACACACTGCTCCTCGCACATCTCGCCGATCTCGCACGGTGAACAGACCGTCTCCCAGTGAAAGCCAGGTCCGCAGTTGGGCTCTGGTGGCGGTGACGGCTCGTCCACGCCCCCACAGCCCTGCCCCTTGGCGCCGGTGAGCACAACGAGCGCGGAGAGCGCAATGAGCCCCTGGAGAGAGGAGCGAGCGGCTGACGAACGCGGGATAAGAGAGGAGAAGATCGCGAAACGCATGGGGTACTCCATCCTGCGTGCCTGTGCGAGACACGCGATCAAGGAACGATGGCTCTGCGCCGCGGCATGCGGAGCGCTGCTGCGCGCGGCGTCTCAGCGCCGACTCGAAGAGCTCGCGTCGAGATAAAGCACTGGACATGCCAGGCGCGTCCGCCTGCTCGGTCGGGTTGCCGGCCGCCCGGAGCGACGTGTATCGGCCGGCTTTTCGCGGTCGCGCGGCGCCCGCTGCGCGCAACCGCACGGCGCGACAGGGCCACAGTGTGACGGGGAGCGCTGCCTACGTGTCACGTTGAGCCAACCGGCGCCGCAGGGGGTGCCGGCAGGCAAGCGGATGGAGTGATGGCGGAATTTTCCTCTTGAGTGACCTGGGATGCCCCGACCCAGGTTGAGGTTCGGCCGGGTGGTAACCCGGTGGTAACCCGGTGGTAACCCGACCCAGGTTGGGGTTTGGATGAGGTTTGGATGACCCGACCCTGGAGGACCTGGATGCCCCGACCCAGGTTGAGGTTCGGCCGGGTGGCGACCCCTTACCCGACCCAGGTTGAGGTTTGGATGCCCCGACCCTGGAGGACCTGGATGCCCCGACCCAGGTTGAGGTTCGGCCGGGTGGTGACCCGACCCCCCTGACCCGACCTAGGTTGAGGTTTGGATGCCCCGACCCTGGAGGACCTGGATGCCCCGACCCAGGTTGAGGTTCGGCCGGGTGGTGACCCGACCCCCCTGACCCGACCTAGGTTGAGGTTTGGATGCCCCGACCCTGGAGGACCTGGATGCCCCGACCCAGGTTGAGGTTCGGCCGGGTGGTGACCCGACCCCCTGACCCGACCCAGGTTGAGGTTTGGATGGCGTGGTACCCCGACCCAGGTTGAGGTTTGGAGGACCCGACCCTGGAAAGCCCGACCCAGGTTGAGGTTCAGGTTCGGGGAGGCGGTCGATCCGACCCAGGTTGAGGAGGTGCTTGAGGTTGAGGTGCTTCCTCGCGCGCCCCAGGTTGGGGCAGCGCCTCGATCGAGCGCGGAGCTACTGCGCGGAGGCGGGCCGCACGTAGGGCAGTCGCGCCGCCACCTGCTGGACCTCCGAGGCCCCCTCGAGCAGCTGGGCGATCGGATCCCACGTGCCCCGGATCAGCGACTCGCGCGCGCCCGGCTTGATGGTGAAGGGCACCGTGAGATCGCTCCCGGCCCGGACGACTTGCCCCTGCAGGTCGACCGTGACGGGCGTCTTCGGGTCGGCGTTCACGCGCGCCACGAGCGCGGCGCGGTCCTCGCGGCTCACCGAGACGCAGGGGATGCCGAGCGTCGTCGAGTTGCCGAAGAAGATCTCGGCGAAGCTCTCGGCGATGACCGCCTTGAAACCCGCCTTCGCGATCGACTGCGGCGCGTGCTCGCGCGACGAGCCGCAGCCGAAGTTGCGGTCGGCGATCAGCACCGTCGCGCCCGCGAAGCGCGGGTCGTTCAGCGGGTGCTCCCGCTTCTCGCCCCGCTCGTCGAAGCGCACGTCCCGGAAGAGGTGCTCGCCGATGCCGTCGAAGGTGACGCACTTCAGGAAGCGCGCCGGGATGATGCGGTCCGTGTCGATGTCGTCCCCCGGAACGTGAACGGCGCGACCGGTGACGGATTGAATCAAATCGAGTGCCATTGGGATCTCCCTCGGGTGCGAGCGTCGTCAGATTCCGAACACGTCACGAGCGTCGGCGATCTCGCCGCGGACGGCGGCAGCCGCGACCATCACCGGGCTCATGAGCACGGTGCGCCCCGTGGGGCTCCCCTGCCTGCCCTTGAAGTTGCGGTTGGACGAGGACGCGCACAGCTCATCTCCGATGAGCTTGTCGGGGTTCATCGCCAGGCACATCGAGCAGCCCGGCTCGCGCCACTCGAAGCCCGCCTCGCGGAAGACCCGGTCCAGCCCCTCGGCCTCGGCCGCGCGCGCCACCTCCATCGACCCCGGGACGGCCAGCGCGCGCACGTGCGGCGCGACCTTGTGCCCCTGGATGCGCCGCGCCACCTCCCGGAAATCCGAGATGCGGCCGTTCGTGCAGCTGCCGATGAACGCCACGTTGATCTTCGTCCCCTCGATCGGCTTGCCGCCCTCGAGCCGCATGTACTCGAGCGCCTCGCGGATCAGCGCCCGCTCGGACTCGTTCGCCACGTCCTCGGCCGCCGGGACCCTCTCCTTCACCGAGATCGCCTGCCCCGGCGTGATGCCCCAGGTGACCGTCGGCGCGATCTCGCTCGCGTCGATCCGGACGACGTCGTCGTAACGCGCGTCCTCGTCGGAGGCGATCGAGCGCCAGTACTCGAGCGCCTTCTCCCACGCCTCACCCTTCGGCGCGTACGGACGCCCCTTCATGTACTCGAACGTCGCCTGGTCAGGGTTCACATAGCCGACCCGGGCGCCGCCCTCGATCGACATGTTGCACAGGGTCATCCGCTCCTCCATCGAGAACCCCTCGATGGTCGACCCGCCGTACTCGTACGCGTAGCCCGTGCCGCCGGACACGCCGAGCCGGCGGATGATCTCGAGGATGATGTCCTTCGCGTAGACGCCCGGCCCGAGCTTGCCCTCCACCTGGATCCGCCGGACCTTGAGCCGCTGGAGGCTCAGCGTCTGCGTGGCGAGCACGTCGCGCACCTGCGTCGTCCCGATCCCGAACGCGATCGCGCCGAACGCGCCGTGCGTCGACGTGTGCGAGTCGCCGCACGCGATCGTCATGCCCGGCTGCGTGAGGCCGAGCTCGGGGCCGATGATGTGCACGATGCCCTGCCGCCCCGACTCGAGATCGAAGAACGTGACGCCCTGCTCGGTGCACGCCTTCTTGAGCGCGTCGACCATCCCCTCGGCCAGCGTGTCCTTGAACGGCCGCTTGCGGTTGTCGGTCGGGACGATGTGATCGAGGGTCGCGAACGTCCGCTCGGGCATGCTCACCCGCAGGCCGAGATCGCGGAGCATCCCGAACGCCTGGGGGCTCGTCACCTCGTGGATCAGGTGAAGGCCGATGAAGAGCTGGTCCTCGCCGCTCGGCAACGTGCGGACTTTGTGGAGGTCCCAAACCTTGTCATAGAGACTCTTACCCATGATGGCCTCTCGCGGTGCGCTGGAATCCGGTGAAAGGGGACGTGAAGGGGGGTGAAGCGGGACGGCGTGCGAAGCGAAGCGGACCGGCCCGAGCGCCGCAGCCGCGGCGCACCGGCAGCCTCCTCGGAGGCATCGGGCGCGCCGCCGGTCTGGCGGTCCAACGTCGGGCGGGCGGCATGACTATGCGGGCGCGAGAGGATTAAGTCGAATGAAACTTTTTTCACGATCGATTAAGTAAAGCTACATGGACGCGTCGCTGCTCCCCGCGCTCGAGGATGTGCTCATGGTGGCCCGGTCGGGCTCGGTCGCCGAGGCGGCGCGGCGGCTGCACAAGACGCCGTCGGCGATAAGCCAGCAGGTGCGGCGGGTGGAGGAGCGCTTCGGGGTGGCGCTGTTCGAGCGCGACGGGCGCGGCGTGCGGCTGAGCCCGGCGGGCGAGGCGGCGCTCGGCGCGATCACACGGCTGTTCGACCAGGCGGAGGGGGTGTTCGAGCTGCTCTCGGAGCTGGCGGGGGAGCCGTCGACGACCCTGCGCGTGGCGGCGAGCGACTACCTCGGCAAGGGGCTGCTCGTGCCGGTGATCCGCCAGATGCTCGAGAAGCGCGCGCCGGTGCGGTTCGCGATCACGACGGCGAACTCGGTCGACGCCGCGCGGGGGGTGGAGCGCGGCGAGGTGGATCTGGGCCTCGCGTCGGCGTCCTCGGCGGGCGGCGACCTCGTGAAGCAGCCGCTGTTCGTGCAGCCGTTCCTCTGGGTGGGGCCGCGGCTCAAGGGCTCGTCGCCGGCGCTGCGCGAGCGGCTCCGGCACGAGCCGCTGCTCCGGCTGGCGCCCGGCAGCGTGGGGCGGCGGATGCTCGACGCGTACCTGGATCGCGAGCGGATCCGGCCCATCTCGACGATCGACGTGTCGAGCGTGTCGCTCCTCGTCTCGTACGTCTCCGGCGGGCTCGGCATCGGCCTCGCGCCGGCGCTCGCGCTGACCGAGGTGGCGCGCTCGCGGCTCGACGTCGAGGTCGCGGAGGTCGACCCGCTGCCCGTCGAGCTGATGACGCGCGAGAATTTCCGGCGCAATCCGATCATCGAGCGCTTCGTCGAGCGGCTCGCCGCCGAGGGGCGCCGCGCGGAGCAGCGGACGCGCGCGCTCCTCGGCGGCTGACGCCGCGCGAGGCGCGCCGCCGCCCGTCAGGTGGACGGGGCGCGACACGATGACTCGCTCCGTCGACCAGAGTGTGCGCCCCGGGGCGCAAGAGGGGTAATCGGCGCGGCCGGCGCGGCCGGCCGGCCGGCGCGGCTCAGGGCTCGCGCGTGTTGCCGCGCGTGTCCTTCAGCATCACGTCGTGGACTCCGCCCTCGTGGATGCTCACCGCGGACGCGACGGTCAGGCGCGCGCGCATGTACAGGTCGCGCAGCGAGGTGGCGCCGCAGTTGCACATCGTCGAGCGCACCTTGGCGAGGGTGACGTCGAGGTTGTCCTTCAGCTTGCCGGCGTACGGCACGTAGCTGTCGACGCCCTCCTCGAACTCCAGCTGATCCTTCTTCTTGCTGGTATCGCCGTGGTCGTAGCGCTGCCAGTTGCGCGCGCGGTTGCTCCCTTCACCCCAGTACTCCTTCATGAACTGGTTGTTCACGCGGACCTTGCGCCCGGGCGACTCGTCGAAGCGCGCGAAGTAGCGGCCCATCATGACGAAGTCGGCGCCCATCGCGAGGGCGATCGTGATGTGGTAGTCCTGGCTGATGCCGCCGTCGGAGCAGATCGGCACGTAGACTCCGGTCCGCTGGAAGTACTCGTCGCGCGCCTTGGCCACCTCGATCACGGCCGACGCCTGGCCGCGGCCGATCCCCTTCTGCTCGCGCGTGATGCAGATCGAGCCGCCGCCGATGCCGACCTTGACGAAGTCGGCGCCGGCCTCGACCAGGTAGAGGAAGCCCTCGCGATCGACGACGTTGCCGGCGCCGACATAGGCCGGCTTGCCGAGCGACTTGACGAAGGCGATGGTGTCGCCCTGCCACTCGGAGTAGCCGTCCGACGAGTCGATACAGAGCACGTCGGCGCCCGCCTCCACCAGCGCCGGCACGCGATCTCTGTAGTCGCGCGAGTTGATGCCGGCGCCGACGATCAGGCGCTTCTCGTGATCCACGTTCTCGAGCGGGTGCGCCTGGTGCGACTCGTAGTCCTTGCGAAACACCAGGTACTGGAGGTGCTGTCGCTCGTCGATGACGGGCAGGGTGTTGAGCTTGTGACGCCAGATGAGCTCGTTCGCCTCCTGCAGATCGAGGCCGACCTTGCCGCAGTGGATCGACTTGAACGGCGTCATGATCTCGCGCACCGGCGTGCTGAGCGGCGTCTTGCCGAGCCGGTAATCACGGCTCGTGATGATGCCGACGAACCTGCCCGTGGGCGTGCCGTCCTCCGTGATCGCAATCGTGGAGTGGCCCGTGCGATCGGTGAGCGCGAGGACGTCGCCGAGCGTCGCGTCGGGGCGCAGGTTCGAGTCGCTCACGACGAACCCCGCCTTGTAGTTCTTCACGCGCCGCACCATGGCGGCTTCCTCCTCGATGCCCTGCGAGCCGTACACGAACGACAGGCCGCCGCAGCGCGCGAGCGCGATCGCGAGGTCGGCGCCCGAGACCGACTGCATCATCGCGCTGGTGACCGGCACGCTGATCGTGAGCGGCGCGAGCCTCGGATCCGGCGGCGTCGCGCCCGGATCGGCCTTGAACCGGACGACAGGGGCCGTGAGATCGACGTTCGCCGGGACGCAGTCCTTCGTCGTCAGATTCGGGACGAGCAGGTACTCGCCAAACGTCCTGCTCGGCTCATCGTAGATGAATGCCATGTCGGCTCCTAGTGCAGGGATCCCCGGCTGTCAAACACGAGCGGCGCCGTTCTCCCGGGAAAGTCGTGTAATATCGATGCTTTACGGTGGCAACGGCGGGCCTGGAAGCGCGGCGCGAGGCGCGAGGCGACAGGGGCCCGGCCGCCCGCCAGCGTTGCGGTGAGGCGGTGCAGGAGCCCGGGCGGGATGACCGGGCTCCCTGGGGGCGGCGCTAGAGCGGGCGCACCGGCAAGCAGAGCTCGCAGCGGAACCTGTTGGTCTTGGGATCGTGGAACTCGCCCTGGTAGAGCTCGAAGCAGGGCCGGTGATCGGGCTGATAGCCGCTCTCGGGGAGCCACCTCCCGAAGAGCTGGTCCCAGGCGGCGCCGATCGTGTGCGCCTCGCCGAGGAACGCGCCCGCGGCGTACTTGCCGCCGGCGACGTCGGTCACGTTGACGTCGCCGTCCGCCTTGAAGCCCTGCGGGATCACGATGGCGGCGTCGAGGCGGCACTTGGCAGGCTCGGTGACCTTGGGGTTGTCGTGCGCGATGCCGAGGCAGATGCGGTCCGGGGTCCACAGATCGCGCGCGCTGGCCCAGCGCGCGATCCGTCGCCAGGCCTCGTCGACGACCCCTCCGGGGCCGTAGGGGCCGATGCATCGGACATAGGCCACGTGGTAGCTCGGCAGGGTCTTCACGGTCACGTTCATGATCTCCTCCTCGTCTTGACGGGCGTCCGCGCCCGACGAGGAGGCATCTTGGTCAGGCGCGCAGAGCGCTGCTTTGCGCGGATTGTGCTCGACTTCACCCGGCTTGCGATCCGCTTGCCGCGCCTTGCTCGCGTCCGTGGCGCCGCCGTTGCGCCAGGCGGACGCGCTCATGCCGAAGCGCTCCTTGAAGGCGCGCGCGAAGGCGCTCGCCGAGCTGAAGCCGTTCTCGAGGGCGATCTCGAGGACGTCGGTGTGCGGCCGCTGCACGAGGTGGCTCGCCGCGGTCTCGAGGCGCGTCCGCTGGATGAACTCGCGAAGGTTCTCGCCCGTCATGGACTTGAACACGCGGTGGAAGTGAAACGGCGAGAACGCCGCCACGGCCGCCAGCGTATCGAGGGAGATGTCCTCCGCGCGATGGGCCTGGATGTAGTCGATCACGCGGTTGACCCGCCGCTGGTACTCGGCGCGGCTCCTGTCGGACGTTGCCACGGGCGGAGGGTACCTGATGGATGGTCGCAGAAAAAAGGGCCTCGGCCGCGACCGCGCCCAGGTCGGGAGGGGCGCCCGGCACCCGACTCAACGTGGGTCGGGTCGCCTCAACGTGTGTCGGGTCGCCTCTACTCGAGCTCCAGCTCGACGAGCCGGATCTCCCCCTCCAGGAACCCCGTCTCCCGGAAGTACGTCACGTACTCCACCCGCTCTCCTTCCCGCGCGAGCTCCGCGTGCACGAGGGCGGCATAGGGCCACGCATCCGGCGTAGGCGGGACCTCGGCGGTGAGAACCACCGCGCTGTCCGACCAGGGCCCCTCCGGCGCCGGAGCCGTCCGGATCGAGATCTCCGACGATACCGGCTCGCTGTACAGCGCGATGTACCTGCCGACATGCTCGTTCCAATGCACCGACATCATCGGTGCGCCCGCCATGACCGGCTCTGCCTCATCATGGCCCTTCACCCAGCGCTCGTCCGAGAAGAACCGCCACGCGTCGCGCTCCGTTGCCTCCGCGAGCGGGGCGCGCGCGACGATGCACGGGCACGTGAGACCCGAGCACGCGCAGGCATAGGCGTAGAGCATCCCCTCGCGGACGAGCGCCGCCGACGTGAGCGAGGGCTCATCCGCGCCGAAGAGGAGCGTCGGATCCGCAGCGCCCCGGCGCACCTCCGGGCGTGCGGGGGGCGCGTCGAGGCTCTCCCAGACAGCGATGGACGAACCCAGCATGTCGACTTCGAACGCCCCGGCCCCGAGTCGCCCCGTCACCTTGCTGTAGAAGACGAGCGCACGGCCGGTCGACTCGTCGACGACGATGGGGCCCGGCCACAGCGCATAGCGCGCTCCGCAGTCCTCCTCGCACGTCTCCTCCGCACGAGGGTCGGAGTGCTCGAGGTTGAACGCGAGCTCCTCCTCGGTGAACGGCAGGAACTCCCGCGGCGCGCCGTCCGCGTCGAGCGGCTCGGTGAGCGACGAGAGCCCATCCGACGCATCCAGATCGTCGGTCGCGCAGAAGGTGCTCGACCTCCAGATCGCCCCGTCTTCCCCCGGCATCTCCAAGGTCGTGTCGCCGAACACCCACACCGATCGGTCGCCCCACCGCGCGCTGTAGCCGCCGTCCCGCCCTCGGATCGCCGGGGCAAACTCCAGCGCGCCCAGGTCGCGCACCGCGCGCACCGCGGCCTCGGGCGCCTCCTCGCCACACCCGGCGCACAGGAGAGCGAACCCGGCGGCTCCCATGGTCCATCGATAACGCATGCGCGCGAGGGTACCATGGGGAGCCTGAACGCCGCCGCCGTCGGCGTCGCTCCGCTGCCGGACTCCACGCGACGGGGGCGCCGGCGGGCCCCGCGCGCACAAGGGCTCTGGCGCAGAGGGTGGCGGCGATCCGCAAGAGGCGAGGAGAGCTACTCCGCTGATCGGTTCGCGGTCTGGAGGACGGCGATGCCTCCGCCGCTGTCAAATCTGCCGGCAGGCGGCAGCGCAGCGGCGGCACTCGTCAGCGCACGTCTTCATCTGCATATCCCCAGTGAGCTTATCGCAGCTCGCCGCGCACTGCTCGCAGAGGCTGGCGCACACGCTCATCATCTGGGGGATCTGGGGCGAGCTGCGCAGGAGGAGCTTCGAGGTCGCCTCGCAGATATCGGCGCAGTCCTGGAGCATCCGCATGTGCGTGGCGCTCACGTGAGAGCCTCCCATCTCGAGGCAATACTGAGCCGCGTGCGTGCAGATCGAGCCACAATCCTGGGTGAACCGGGCCACCTCCCGGAACGATCTGTCCCCCGGAAACTTGATCATGAGAACCCCCCTTGATCCAACCGGCCGCCCCTCGCCGCGAGGGAGCCTCGCGACAACGCGGCAACTTCGGTGTCTGGAGGGTGCATGGATTCGATGGCTTTCGCATGTCGGGCCATCCCGCAAATGGGCCTCGGAACAGCGACCGACGCCGAGACCGCCGTGCCCTCGAGCGCGCCTCGCGAACAGCCGGGACGCCGCGAGACATGCGCGAACGCCCCGCCCGAACCGCTGGTCCCGCCCTGGTCGCTCCCTCAGCGCA
Organism: Sorangium sp. So ce381; assembly: GCF_051473845.1. Taxonomy (NCBI): domain Bacteria; kingdom Pseudomonadati; phylum Myxococcota; order Polyangiales; family Polyangiaceae; genus Sorangium; species Sorangium sp. So ce381. The sequence goes on from NZ_CP150336.1 coordinate 133,890, forward strand.
ACGCGGCGACACAACTTGGCTCTACTGCGGGAAGTTGCCCCGGCTCGGCAGAAAAACCGCCAAGCCGCCAAAGACGCCAAGGGGAGAGGGGGAAGGGGGCCGTCCGGGCATCCCCCCTATTCCCGGTTCTCTTGGCGCCCTTGGCGGCTTGGGGGTTCGCTTCCCCGGCCGACTTGCCGCAGTAGAGCTTAGCACCCAGGCGCGCGGCAGATACCCATCTTCAGGCGCGCGATCTCCTGGAGCTCCTCGGCGATCTCGAGCGTGCGCATCGCGGCGGCGCGCGCGAGCGCCTGGGACTCCTCGGTGACCGCGAGGCGCGCGAGGAGCCGCCGGCCCATCTCGTGGTGATGGCCCTCGTCCGGCTGGATGACGTCGCGGTAGAGGCGCGCGGTCTCGGCGTCGCCTTGCGACTCGCAGTAGTCGATGAACGCCTGGTTGTGCACCTTCGCGAGCGCCTCCCGCGTGAACTGGCCCGCTGCGACGCGCTCGACCGTGGAGCCGAGCCCCTTCAAGTACCCGAACATCGGCGTGGGAGGCCCGAACTTCGCCGGGATCGCCGCGGGGTCGACGCCGAGCGCGCGGAGGCGCTCGGCGATGAGCCGGTAATGCCTCGCCTCGTCGCCGCACTGGCGGGCGAGGGCGAGCTTCACCTCCACGTCGGTCTCGGTGGTGAGCCAGAGCGCAGCCTCCTCGGTCGCCTCGAGCTCCTTCTTGAGCGCTGTCGCGAGCAGCGCCGGGATGCCGACGCCGCTCGCCGGCTCCGCCGCGCGGGCCACGGCGCCGATGTGGGCGAGGCGCTCACCGACCTTGCGGTCGAGCTCGTCGAGGAATTCCTCTGGTTTCATGCGGGGCATGATGGGCGCGCCCCGTGCGGCGGGTCAATAGGCCGCGCTTCCGGCGGCCAGGTGGGTGTACCCTCCTCGAATGGCCTGGTGCTTCCTGCCGTCGTGGATCGATCTCGAGTCGGTCTCGATCTCGTTCGAGCTCCCTGCTCGCACCGTCCTGAAGCGCACCGGCGTGGCCGCGCTCGCCACGTCGAGCGCGACGGCGCTCCGCCTGACGCTCGCGCCGGCGCTCCTGCGGATCACCTTCGAGCCGTACCTCGTCATCGACCTGCCGCCGCCGCTCGGTGACATGGGGCTCCAGCAGGTCGAGTACGACTTCCGTTCAGGCGCGATGACGCCCAACGTCTTTTACACGGGAGGGCTCGTCCGGGTCGGAAAGGGATCGGCGGAGGACGAGGCGCGCGCCTTCATGCGCGGACTCGTCACGTCGACGCCCATGGCCATGCCCCCGTACGACCCCACGAGCGATCCCGATCTCGTCGTGACGGTGCGTCAGGCGCTCTCGAACCTCGAGGCCGGCAGCAGTACGGCCGTGCGGGGTGCCCGCCTGTCCGCGCGGCTGACGCTGCGCCAGGAGCTCGCTGGCGGGGTGGGCTCGGACGGGTTCCGCATCCCGGCCGGCGCGACCATCGCGGCCAGCGTCGATATCGAGGGCACCCGGCAGGAGATCGAGACGGCGCCGCGCGTGCAGCGCATCGAGGTCGACTGTTCCTCGGCGGTGCTCCAGAAGGGGGGAGTCGACCAGGCCGATGTCCGTCGCTTCATCGTGAAGCGCGGCGGCGAGATCGCCGTCGAGCGGGTCGAGCCGCTCGGCGCGGCGCGCCAGGCCGCGGGCGCCGAGTCGCTCGTGCGCCTGTTCAGCGCCCTGGTCGCGGGCGGCGGCGTCGCGCTCGACCCGCAGCGCCTCGGGCCGAGCGTCGTGGAAGGGCTCGTCAAGGAAGAGATCGCGCGCGCCCTGCGCCCCGCGCTCGTCGGCTGGGTGCGGCAGAACGCCGACGTCGTCGTGGGGATGGACCTGCGGCAGGTGCTCGGGATACCGGCGGAGGGAGGCGACGTGGCATGAGGGGCGGCGCGGGCATTCGCGACGCGCGCTCCGTGCTTCTCCAGGCGCCGGGCGCCCGAGGGGTGTTATAAGCTACGGAATGCGACTCTCCGCGATCCACATCTATCCGGTCAAAGGCTGCCGGGGCCTCACGCTCGACGCGTCCGCCGTCGACGCGCTCGGCCTCGCCGGCGATCGGCGGTTCATGATCGTCGACCCCGAGGGAAAGCCCCTCACGCAGCGCCCGCTGCCGCGCATGGCGCTCATCGAGACGCAGCTCTCCGAGAGCGCGCTCACGCTCGGCTTCGCCGGCCGGCCGCCGATCTCGGTGCCGCGCAGGGCCGAGGGCGCGCGCCTGCTCACGGTCGAGGTCTGGAGCAGCAGCGGCCTCCTGGCCGAGGATTGCGGTGACGAAGCCGCCGCGTGGCTCAGCGGCGTCCTGGATCATCCGGCGCGGCTCGTCCGCATCGGCGAGGCGTTCCGGCGGCCCGTCCTCAAGGCCTCGGTGGCAGGCACGGAAGACGTCGTGTCGTTCGCCGACGAGTTCCCGCTGCTCGTGATCTCCGAGGCCTCCCTCGCCGATCTGAACGCCCACCTCGAGGGCCGGGGCGCCGCGCCGTTGCCGATGGATCGCTTCCGGCCCAACCTCGTCGTGAGCGGCTGCGCTGCCTTCGACGAGGACCTGTGGAGCCGCGTCCGCATCGGAGACCTCGTGCTCCGCGCCGGCGGCCCGTGCGGCCGCTGCGTCGTCACCACGACCGACCAGCGCACCGCAGAGCGCGGCCCGGAGCCGCTCCGCACGCTGGCCAGCTACCGGCGCGATGCGCAGAGGCCCGGCGAGGTGAACTTCGGACAGAACTACATCCAGGAGACGAAATCCGGCACATTGCGCGTGGGGGACGAGGTGACGGTCGTGTGACCGAGCACCCGATCTGCTCCGGCGTGGCGGCTCCTCAGGTGTCGCGGCGGCTCCTGGGAGGGAATGCGGCGGGCCACCCTGCGCGGCGCGGATCGCGGCGCGGTCGTGATACAAAGGGCCGATGAGAAAGCACGCGCTTCGTTCATGGATCGTCTCGCTCGCCGTCGTGACCTTGCTCTCGTTCGTGTCGCTCGGCAGCGCCTACGCCGGAGAGGCGGAGAAGAAGCTCGCCCTGGAGCTCACGCACCTCGTCATGCCGAAGGACGTCTACAACGCGCTCCTCGATCAGCTGATGACCAACATGAGTGCATCGATGCAGCAAGCGGGCGCGAAGGTCTCGACCAAGGACGCCAGCAAGCTGAAGGCGGTGGTCGCCGAGGTGCTGCCGTACGACGAGCTCGTCCAGTGGAACGTCGATATCTACGCGGGGAAGTTCACCGCCGATGAGCTGAAGGAGCTCATCAAGTTCTACGGCACGCCGGTCGGAAAGAAGGCCGCGAAGCTCCTCCCGGAGATCAGCGGCGAGGTGGGGAAGAAGGTCGGGACGGTCATCGTCCAGCGGATGCCCGCGGCGATGAAGAAGGCCGGGATCCAGTAGAGGGCGCGACGCTCGGCGGTGCGCTCTCCGCGCTACCGCCTCTCGGCCAGGAAGCCGGCGACGGCGTCGAGCAGCGCCCGCGGCTCGTCAGCGCGCACCCAGTGGCTGCTGCGCTCGAAGATGCGTAGATCGGCGCCCGGGATGAGCCGCGCGATCTCCTCCGAGAGATCGGGTGGGCAGATCCAGTCGTGTCGGCCGGCGATGACGAGCGTGGGCACCGCGATCTCGGGGAGGCGCGGCGTGAAATCGAATCTCCGCATGAACCTCTCCAGGCCGACGTTCCACGCGTCGACGTTGTAGATGGTGCGCGCGCGGGCCTCGTTCGCCTTCTGTGGATCGAAGGTGGTCGAGTAGAGAGGCCCCAGGATCTGGAGGAGGTCGGCGAACTGCGCGTCGCCCTCGATCTCGCCGGCCCAGAGGCGTTCGCACGCCGCTCTCTGCTGCTCGGTGCCGCGCTCCGCGACGATCCGCTTGGCCCGGTCGATGAGGCGATGGCTGGCCGCCGTGGCCACCAGGATGAGATGAGAGATGTTGCGCTGGTATTCGAGCGCATAGGCCATGGCCACCATGCCGCCATAGGAGGTGCCCATCACGACGATACGATCGAGGCCGAGGTGCAGGCGCAGCGCCTCCATGTCCTCGACGTTGTTCTCGAGGGTATACGTCTCCTTCGGCCCGCGCGCGGAGCGGCCCTGTCCGCGATGATCGAAGTAGACGAGCTGCGCCTGATCGGCGAGCGGCGTCATCCCGCCCTTGTGCGAGGCGTGATCTGCGCCAGGTCCGCCGTGTACGACGAACATCACCGGCTTCTCGCGCATCCGCGGGCCGTCGGGGACGAGGCCCATGCCCTCGACGTCGAAGTAGAGCTCGGTGTCTCGGATCCTGGCGCGCACCGCGTCAGGGTATCCGATCGGCGGGGCGCGGTGGCGCGGGCGGGAGGTGCGTGGGGAGTAGCAGTGGAGGCGCAGCTTGTTGCCGGGGCAGCAGGGGCCGCCGGGCGCTGTCGCGGCTGGTCGCCGTCAGGCGACGCCGTGTCGGGCCAGCCAGTCGAGCTGGCGCTGCCAGGCGTCGGCGGCGGCTTCCGGCCGGTAGCTCGGCCGATAGTCGGCGTAGAACGCGTGCGGGACGTCCGGGTAGACCTGGATCTCGGAGTGCGCGGCGCCGGGCGCGCTGCCGGTCTCGGAGGCGGTACGGAGCGCCTCCTGCAGCGCGGTGACCGTCGGGAGGGGGATGCCCTGGTCCTGTCCGGCATAGAGGCCCAGCACGGGCACCTGCAGCGCGCTCGCCACGTCGATCGGGTGCTTGGGCTGGGCCTCGGTCCGATCGCCGGTCAGGCGTCCGTACCAGGCCACCGCCGCCTTGAGCGCCGGGTTGTGCGCGGCGTACAGCCACGTGATGCGCCCGCCCCAGCAGAAGCCGACCGCGGCCGCCTTGCGGACGTCGGCCTTTCCGGAGGCTTGGGCGAAGGCCACGCTGGCGTCGAGGTCCGAGAGGACCTGCCGGTCGGGTACGCGGCCCGCCAGAGCGCGGAACTCGTCGACGGTGCGGAGGTGGCTCGGATCGCCTTGCCGAACGAACAGATCCGGGGCGAGGGCGTAGTAGCCGCGGTGTGCGAGGCGGCGGACCACGTCGCGGATGTGCTCGTGGACGCCGAAGATTTCCTGGATCACCAGCACCAGAGGGAAGGGGCCACCGGAGGCGGGGTGGGCGCGGTAGCCGGGGAGGTCACCCGCGGGCGCGGGGAGGGTGATCGCGCCTGCGATGAGTCCGGCGTCGTCGGTGTGGATGGGCTTCGGAGCGTTGCTCTCGGCGATGGGCGTGGAGGCGGTCATGGCGGGCGCCCAGCAGCCTCCGTGCCATGAGGCGGGACCGACCCGACCCAGGTTGAGGATCCGACCCAGGTTGAGGAGCCGACCCGACCCAGGTTGAGGAGCCGACCCGGGTTGAGGAGCCGACCAAGGTTGAGGATCCGACCCAGGTTGAGGAGCCGACCCAGGTTGAGGTGCCGGCGGCGGAGCCGCAGCTACCCCGCCGCGCGCGCACCCTCGCCGGCGACTGCCTGCGGCCGCCACTGCGCGACGTTGCCGGTGCGCTCGGCGAAGAATTCCCGCGTGCGCCGCCACGAGAGCTGCGCCGCGTCGGCGTGGTACGCAGGCCGCGTCTCGTTGAAGAACCCGTGGCGCGTCCCAGGGTACACGAACGAGATCAGCTCTCGCCCCGCAGCCCTGAACGCCTCCCCCACCGCTGGCGCCTTCGGGGTGATCGCCGGATCGTCCTCCGCATAATGCACCTGCAGCGGAAATCGCACGTTCTTCACCTGCTCCAGGGCCGGCGCCTGCCCATAGAACACCGCGCCCGCCGCGAGCTCCACGCCTGCGACCGCGAGCTGCCCCACGAGCCCGCCGCCCAGCGAGAACCCGACGGCGGCGACGCCCCCCGGCCGCACGTCCGACCGGCCGACGAGGTGCGCCGCCGCCGCCCTCGCGTCGGACAGGTAGGTCGACGTGTCGCGGCTACCGAACCAGGCGAACACCTTCTTCAGCCGCTCCTGTTCGTCCGCCGGCAACCGCGCGACCACCTCGTCGCGGTCGGCGGCGCGCAGCAGGCTCACCCCCCGAGCCACCTCCGCCTCGGTGAAGGTCCGGTGCGTCGTGTCGTGCGAATACAGGTTCGGCGCGAACGCGAGGTACCCTTCCTGCGCGAAGCGCCTCGCCAGCTCGATCGTATGGACCGTGAGCCCCAGCCCCTCGTGGAGGATCAGCACCGCCGGCGCCGGCGAGCGCCCGCCCGACGCCGGGCGGACCTGCACCGCATCCACCGGCCCGTGGGGCCCCTCGAACGACGTCCTCTCGACGCCTGCGCTCGCGGCGCTCATGCCTGCACCTCGGCCTCGGGCGCCTTGTCCTTGCGGGCGGGCTTCAGCTTGCTCGGGGGCCGCTTGCCGAACGGCTCCCCGGCCACGATCTCGGAGCGGACCCCGTCGATCCCCACCGGGATATCTCCGGTCAGCGTCACCCGGTAGAGGACGCGCTCGACGTCGAGGTGCCCGAGGTCCTGCGGCCCCAGGTGCGCCGTGGCCCGGTTGTCCCAGAACGCAATGCTGCCGGGCTCCCACCGGAACCGCACCGTGTAGGTCGGGCGGCTGATCTGCTCGAAGAGCAGATCGAGGATCGCGCTGCTCTCGCGCGGCGACAGCCCGACGATGTGGCTGGTGAAGCCGGGGCTGACGAACAGCGCCCGCTCCCCGGTCTCGGGGTGGACGCGCACCACGGGGTGGATCGAGATCAGCGGGTTCTCGCGCACCTTGCGCAGGTACGGGCTGTCCTGGTCCTGCGGCGCGAACCGCAGCCCGAAGCGGTGCTCCGCGCGCAGGCCGTCGACGAGCGCGCGCAGCGGCGCGGACAGCCCCTCGTAGGCCGCCACGAGGTTCGTCCAGGTCGTGTCGCCGCCGTAGGGCGGCAGGATGTGCGCCCGCAGGATCGACGCCGCCGGCGGGTTCACGGCCGCGGTGACGTCGGTATGCCAGCGGTTCTCGTAGCTGAAGCGCCTGCCGTAGCGGCGATCGTAGCGGCGGCTGTCGATGGCGAGGATCTCCGGGTGCTCGTCGAACGGCTCGTCCTCGTGCGGATGGGCATAGGTCACCTCGCCGAAGCGCGCCGCGAAGGCGATCTGCTCGGCGTGGCCGAGCGGCTGATTCCGGAAGAAGACGACCTTCCACTTCAGCAGCGCCGCGCGGATGGCCGCCACGGAGTCGTCGGGCAGCGGCTTCGAGATGTCGGCGCCGTGGATCTCGGCGCCGATATGCCCTGCGAGCGGCTTTACCTGGATGGCTTGATCGGATGCTCTCTGGCTCATGGGTCTCCTCCGCGTGGTCCCCCCGCCACGTCCTTGCTGACGGTCGGTATGCGGGCGCCGTGCCAGGGAGCGAGCGGCGGCGTGCGCGGGGGCGGGGCGCGCGTGCGGAAGTCCCCAGAACGTCTCCAGCAGGGGGCATGGTGACGTCGCCGCCCACGGCGAGCGCGTCGAACACCGTCGTCCTCTCCGCGATATCGCCGAAGTGCAAGCAGACCTCGGTGTCGCTCCCTTTCGCGGCCGGCGTGCCGGGCATCGTGCCGATGACCATGATGACGCCAGGACCGATTGCAGCGTGGCGTGGAGGATCCGGTCCTTGCTCTCGGGAGAGGGGTTGTCGCCCGACACATCGCCGGAGCGCATCACGCCCTCACACGTCGCCCCGAGCGCTCTTGTGGAGCGTGATGGCCCTCTCGGCGGTTCCGCCGAACATCAGTCATTCGTTTCCCTGCGGCGCCACCACGATCTCCGTCCGCAGCCGGACGCCGCGCGCGCCCTCGGCGGTGCCCCTGAGCGGCGCGACGTCATCGTAGTCGCGTCCGTAGCCCAGCACGATGTGCCCGGGCGCGCCCAGGCGCCCGAGCGTCGGATCGAGGTCGTGCCAGCCGCCCGACGGCAACCACACCGACGCCCACGCGTGCGAGGCGCGCGCCGGCGCCGAGGCGGAGCCGGTCACGTAGCCGCTCGCATAACGCGCCGCGAGGCCCATCGATCGCAAGCACGCCACGGCGAGGTGCGCGAAGTCCTGGCAGACGCCGCGCCGGAGCTCGCAGAAGACGGCGATGCCGGTGTCCGCGGTGGTGACGCCCGGGGTGAAGGTGAAATCCCGTCGGATCTGGTCGACCAGCCCCTCCAGCGCTCCGCCGAGCGGGAGGCCTTCCCGGAAGCTCCCCCGCGCGTAGTCCGCCATCGCGCCGCTCCGCGGCGCCCGCGCCGTGCCCTCCACGAGCGCGCGAAGCGCCGGGTCCTCCGCCGCGGCGGCCGCCGTGCGCGCCGCCGCTGCCCGCCAGTCGTCCCCGAGATCGCCGGCGCCGCCCGCGGCCTCCTCGCAGAGGCGCACCACGCTGAGGGCCGTGACGTCGATCGCGCCGAAGCGCCCGCAGATCTCTATCCGCGCGCGGCGGTTGCCGAAGGCGTCCTCCTCGACCCGCCTCGATCGCGGCGGCGGCCGCACCACCAGCTGGTGAAACTCGACCGCTTGATGCGGCAGCGCGCGCGGGGTGAGGTGCGCCTCCAGCCGGCACGCGACCGCTCCGTCGGCCCCGAGCTCGTACCGGCTGCGATGAACCACGCGGTAACGACGCGCCGCCACGTGGACCCCCTCCGCCAGCCGCGCGGCCCCTCAGCCGCTCACCATCACCTTCGCCTGCGACGGCGCGACCTGCACGCCCATGGGCATGTTCGGGCTCTTGCCGTTCTGCGCCACCGCGCACGCGTGGAACACGACCGGATTGCCCTCGGCCTTCACCTTCGCCGAGAAGCTGCGGAACATCGCCTCGCCTTTGATCTTGCCGCTCACGACGCCGCCGGCAGCTCCCGCCTCGTCGCCGGTCGACATCGGGATCTCGCTCTGCTTCGTGAGCACCGGCTTGCCCTCCACCAGCACCTTCAGGGCGCAGGTGCTCGGGAGCGCCTGGTTGCACATCGCCACGTTCGGGTACGGCAGCGGCACCGGCGGACCAGGCGGCGCAGGGGTCTTGCACGTGTCCGGCATGGCCTGGCAGATCCCGGCCTGCGTCGTTGTTACAGGGAACATCGCCGCGCCCTCCTACCCCAGGTTGATCCGCTGGCCATCGATGCTCACGTCTTCGCGCGCGTCCACCGATACCTCGCGCCCGCGCAGCTCGATCACGTCCTCGACCAGCGCGCGCACCCGCCCGGCGCGGAGCTGGTGCAGCTCGCGCACCTCCTGGAAGAGATCCCCCGCCCGCGCGATCACCCGCCCGGCGATCGACTCGATCTTGCCCACGGTGGTGTGCGCCCGCTCCAGCACGGCGGTGAGCGCCCGCCCCTCATAGCGCGCCTCGGCGATGCGGACGTCGCCCCGCTCGGCGACGGCGGCGAGCGTCTCCCCGGCCACGGTGACGCGCCCGGGCGCGACCTGCACCGTCGCGCCGCGCTCGCCGGCGCGCGCGCTCAGGGTCGCGCCGCTCCGGCTCGCGATCGCGACCTCGCCGGCCGCCCAGCAGCGGATGGCGCCGCCCGCCACGAGATCGATGTCGCCCCCGGGCGCCGCGAGCGAGAGGCCGCCCGCCGCGACGAGGCTGCCCCGACCGGTCTCCGCGTCGTACTCGAAGAGCAGCCGGCCGGCCCGGTCGTGCACCGCGACGACCTCGTGGCCGTCGCGCTCGACGATCGACGCCGAGGCGCCCCCGCTCGCCACGATGCGCAGCGGGCGCTCCGCTGACTGCGCGCGCGGCGCGCCGTCGCGGAGCCCCTCGGGGCGCGCGTCGGAGGGCGGGGGCTCGACGGGGAGAGCAGGGAGGGCGGCGGTGGGCATGGCGGTGGTCCTCGGGTCGTGGCTTCGCGGCCGTCGTCGGCCGTTCATAACAGCGTGGGCGGGCGCCAGTCCTCGGCGCGGGCACGCTCCGGATCGGTCTCGCGGGCGCCCTCGCGCTTCGCGCCGTCCCAGCGCGCGCGCGCGGTGGCCGCCCGGTGCAGGTTCACCCCGCGGCAATCGGCGCCCGACAGATCGGCGCCCGACAGGTCGGCGTGCGACAGGTCCGCGCCGACGAGCGAGGCGCCCTCGAGCCGCGCGCCGCTCAGATCCGCCTTGCGCGCCATCGCCTCGTCGAGCCGCGCGCCGCCGAGATCGGCGCGCGCGAGCGCGGCGCCGTCGAGGCACGCCCGGGAGAGATCGGCGCCGGCGAGCCGCGCGCCCCGGAGGCCGGCGCCGGTCAGGTTCGCGACCCCGAGGCGCGCCGAGGCGAGCGAGGCGCCGCCCAGCTCGGCGCCGGCCAGGCTCGCTTGCGCCAGATCGGCCCCGTCCAGCCGCGCGTCCCGGAGGTCCGCGCGCGACAGGTCGCAGTCGCGGAGCTCCGCGCCCGAGAGATCCATCCCGCCGAGCTTCGCCCCGACGAGCGAGCTCCTCGCGAGCCGCGCGCCGGCGAGCCGCGCGCCCCGGAGATCGAGCCCGACCAGCGAGGTCCCCTCGAGCGAGGCCCCCCCGAAATCCGCGCCGGAGAGGGCGGCGCCGGCGAGCTGCGCGCGCTTCAGCGTGGCGCCGTGCAGGCGCGCGCCGGCCAGGTTCGCGCCGCGGAGGCGCACGCCCGCGATGCGCGCCTCGGAGAGATCGGCGCCCGCGAGGTCGGCGTCCGAGAGATCGACGCCGGTGAGCTCGGCCCGGGCGAGGCGGGCGCCCGGGAGGCGCGCGCGGCGCAGATCCGCGCCGTCGAGCGCGGCGTCCTGGAGCGACGCCTCGGCGAGATCGGCGCCCGTGAGCTCGGTCCCGCGCAGCACGGCGGCCGCGAGCAGCGCGCCGCGCAGGCGGGCGCCGCGCAGCCGCGCGCCCGACAGATCGCAGCCCGACAGGTTGGCGCCGGAGAGGTCGGCCCCCTCGAGGCCGGCGCCGTCGAGCCGGGCGCCGTCGAGGTTCGCGCGCTCGAGCACGGCCCCCTCGAGGTCGGCCCCGCTCAGCGTGGCGCCGGCGAGGCGCGCGCCGCGCAGCGACGCGCCGCGCAGCGACGCGCCGCCGAGCGCCGCGGACGGGAGCTGCGCGCCGTCGAGAGCGGCCGCGTCGAGCTTGCAGCCGCGCAGGTCGAAGCCGGACAGGTCCGCGCCGGTGAGGTTCGCGCCCGTGAGGTCGCCGCCGGCGAGGTCGCGCGGGAGCGCCGCGCCGCGGAGGTCCTGGTTCGGAACGCGGAGCCCGCGGACGAGGCGCGCGCGCGACAGGTCGAGCGCGCCGAGCTCGACGCCGATGAGCGTCACGGCGGCGAGCTCGGCGTCGATGAAGCTCGCGCCCGCGAGCGCGCAGCGGTCGAGCTCGACCTCGCCGAGCGTCGCGCCGTCGAGGCGCGCGCCGTCGAGGGCGCACTCCGCGAGCGCGGCGCCGGTCAGCGTCGCGGCCGAGAGATCGGCGCCGGCGAGGTCCACGCCCTCGAGCCGCGCGCCCGACAGATCGGCCCCACGGAGCGACGCGCCGGCGAGCGACGTGGCCCCGGCGGCGTACCCCGCGTACCCGGCGGCGCGCAGCGCCTCGACGGACTCGGCGCCGAGGTCGCGATCGGCCTCGAGCGGCAGCGTCGCGGCCGCGGCGTCGCGGGTGAGCCGCACGTGGCGCGCGAGCACCGCGCGCTCGAGGCGCGCGCCCGACAGATCGGCCCCGCGGAGCGTGACGGCCAGGAAGACGGCGCCGGCGAGCCGCGCGCCCGCGAGCCGCGCGTCGCTTAGGTCGACGCCGTTGAAGAGCACGCCCGAGAGATCGCGGCCCGCGAGGTCGACGCCGCGCAGGTCGAGGCCGAGGATCATCGGCGGATTGAGCGGTCCGGCGTCGAGGCGCGCGAGGAGATCGTCCTTGTCCCGCGCGAAGCCCGCGGAGGTGGCGGCGGCGCCGGTCACGTCGCGCCTCGATCGCTGGTGAGCAGGGTGGACGCGAGCTGCGCGCCCGTGAGATCGGCGCCCTCGAGCCGCGCCTGCCACAGGGCGGCCTCGTACAACCCTGCGCCGCGCAGGTCGGCGTCGCGCAGGTCGGCGCCCTCGAGGCGAGCCCCGTGCAGGTTCGACCGCTCGAGGCGGGCGCCGCCGAGCCGCGCCCGCGTCAGGTCGGCGCCCGCCAGGTCGGCGCCGCGCAGGTCGGCGCCGCCGAGCTCGGCCCGGCCGAGATCCGCGCGGCGCAGGCTCGACAGCGCGAGGTCGGCGCCCGTGAGGTCGGCGTGCATCCAGCGCGAGCCGTCGGCGCGGGCGCCGCGCGCCTGGGCGCGCGGCAGGCGGGTGTGCTCCGAGGCGCGCAGCCCGCGCAGGTCGGCGCCGCGCAGGTCGACCGCCTCGCCGTGCGCCCCCTCCATGCTCGCGTCCTCGAGCGCCGCGCCGCCGAAGGACGCGCGGTCGAGCGCCGCGCGCGCGAGGCGGGCGCCGGCGAGCTGCGCGCCGTCGAGCCGCGCCCCGGTGAGGTCGGCCTCGAGGAACGAGGCGCCGGCCGCGGCCGCGCCGGTCAGGATGGCCCCGCGCATCGCCGCGCGGTCGAGGCGCGCCTTGCCGAGCGCCGCGCCGGTCAGGTCGGCGCCCGCGAGGTCGGCGCCGGAGAGGTCGGCGTCGTTCAGCCTGGCCGCCGGCAGCCACGCGCCCGCCATCCTGGCGCGAGCGAGCGTCGCGCCGCCGAGGTCGGCCCCGGCGAGGCGGGCGCCGGTCAGGTCGGCGCCGACGAGCAGCGCGCGCGCGAGGCTCGCCTCGCTGAGGTCGAGCCCCGACAGGTCGAGCCCCGAGAGATCGGCGCCTGCCATGCTCTCGCGGATCGACAGGCAGAGCTCCACGCGCTCGCGCGTCCACGGCGCCGCGCGCTCCGTGGCTGCCCGGTCCCGTGCCTCGTCCTCGCGGTCCAGCGCGTCGAGCTGCGCCGGGTCGTGCCCCCCGGCCTCGAGCGCCTTCTTCATCTGCTCGCGGCTCTTCCGCTGGATCTCGTCGAGCTGCGCCGGATCCCCGCCGAGCTTGCCCAGCCACGCCTCGAGCTCCACGCCGGGCGGGCGCGGGCCATCGACCGACGCGCCGAGCGAGGCCACGAGCGCCGCGGGGGCGCCGCCCCGCTCGAGCGTCGCGCGGATCTGCGCGAGGAGCTCGGCGTCGTCGAGGCCGGCCAGGGGAGACGCTCCGCGGTTGTCGTTGCCGGGGGGCGCCCCTGCGGCCGGCGCCCCTGCGGCGGGCGCCTCCGCCACGGCAGGGCGCGCCTCCATCAGCGCGAGCGCGAGCTGCTCGCGGTAGCGCGCGGCCGCGACGCGGCCCTCGCCGAGCGGCTCGCTCGCGAGGAGCACGTGCCGCACCTCGGGGTGGTCCTCGGCGGAGACGGGCGCGTGGCCGCGCCACACGAGGGTGAGCGCCTCGGCCTCCATGTCGACCCGGACCGTGTCGAGGTGCATCTGCACCTCGCGGAAGCGCTCCGCGCCGCCCGCGAGCTCGTCGAGGAAGCAGCGGATCCGGACGCCGGGGAGCCGCGCGCGGTAGTCGCGCCGCGCGCGGTGCAGGTTGTGGCAGACGATCTCCTCGTCGCCGCGCGGGTACTCGGCCTGGAGCGCCGGCACGGCCGCGTTGAAGTGGCTCCAGTCGAAATCGTCGGGGAAGAACGGCCAGCGCTGCTTCAGCCAGCGCTCGTCGTAGGTGCCGAGCTTGCTCGCGCGCAGCGCCCAGGCGGCGGCGAGCGGCCCGAAGCCCGCGGGCAGCGGCCGCGCCGCGGGCGAGTCGACCAACGCGCGCGGATCCTCGATGTTCGGCAGCGGCCGCCGCCGCAGATCGCGCTCGCCCGGATCGAACACGCCGCGCCCCGCCGGGTTGGCAGCGAAGCCCGGGCCCCCGAAGGCGCGGTCATGGCCGAGCGGCATCTCGACGAACGGCTGCGGGTCGGTGCGCTTGCCGGCGGCCGGATCGGTCCAGTACCGGTCGCCGGTCACCTGCAGCGCGAGCGACGTCCTGCCGACGGCGAAGCTCACCGGCAGGGAGCTGACGGGCCGGCCGCCGGGCGCGTGGGCCTTGCCGAGCAGCAGGAGATCCGCCTTCGGCTTGAAGGGGGCGAAGTCGGACGCGCGGAGGAGCGCCCCGCGCGGATCGTCGCCCTCGTGCGCGTCGCCGAGCGGCGGCTCCGGGGCGCTCGCGGGGATCGCCGGCTCGCCGGGCACGAGGCGGTAGGTGCCCTTCGCGATCAGGCACAGGGCCCATTGCGGGGGCCGGATCTGCCACGAGACCGCGGCGAACGTGGTGGGCGTGGGGTTGATGATCTTCATGGCAGCTCTCGACGCGCGCAGGCCGCGGGGCCGCTCGCCGAGCGGGCTCCTCCTAGAGCATGTGGAACTGGGCGCCCTGGATGACGGCTCCCCCGGCGTCGACCTGGACCTGGTGGCCGCCGAACCTCAGGACGGAGGACGCGGCTGTGCTGCTCAGCTCCAGCTTGGCGGTCCCTGTTCCGGCGACGACGCTCGTCGCGTCGATCCTGAGGCTGCTGGGACCGCAGGCGAGCTCGATCGCGGCGGGCTCGATCTTGATGTACGCGCCGGCCAGCCCGCCGCAGCGCAGCAGGAGCTGGGTCGGCTCGATGATCAGCTCGGCGTCGTTCAGCGGGCTCGCGTGGGCGAGCTTGTGGACCAGGTACGTCCCGACGAGCGCCCCGAGCGTCGCGATGCCCCACGTCGCGCCCGTGAGCCCGCTGCCCTTCTCGAGATCGTCCTTGCCCGCGGAGGCGCCGAGCGGGCCCGCCACCGCGCCCAGGGCGCCCGCGGCCACGGCGGCTGCCCACGGCTTCGCGGCTTCGACCGTCGGGGCGTCGGTGCTCCGCACGCGCAGGTGCACCTTGGAGCGCGCCTTGATGTCCTGTTCGTCGGCCGTGGTGAGCTTCTTCGTGCTGCCGAACTCGAGCACCGGGCCGTACGCGATGTTGCAGCTCATCCCGGCCGTGATCCCCGTGTTGAGCCCGAGGAAGACGTTGCCGTTCACGCCCGCCGCGATGCTGTAGTTCCCGCCGAGGCTCGCCCCGAAGTTGATCCCGGTGAAGAAGTTCGAGTTGTCGCCGTACGTGAGGTTGACCGTCGAGACGTGGCTGCGCGTCGTCTTCCGCCAGCCCTGCCAGTCCTTGCTGAACGTCATCGAGTAGAAGTCCACGTCGAAGATGCCGAGCGTCCGGTTCGGGATGACGAGCCGGTAGTTCCCCAGGACGACGTCGGTGCGGTTGCCCGTGGTGACCGACTGGTAGTCCCCCTGGGTCACGACCGTGCGGTTGCCGTCCGTGTGATCGTAGACCCCGTCGCTCGCTGCCCAGCCGAAGTGCGCCGCTTTCCCCTTGTCATTGGCGTCCGAGCTCGTGTCGTAGCCGTCGTCGAGGCTCGACCACGTCCAGCCGCTGCTGCCGAACCCCC
This sequence comes from Sorangium sp. So ce381, assembly GCF_051473845.1. NCBI lineage: Bacteria > Pseudomonadati > Myxococcota > Polyangiales > Polyangiaceae > Sorangium > Sorangium sp. So ce381. Next base: position 149,197 of record NZ_CP150336.1, read on the forward strand.
CCGTAGGATCCAGCCGCGCGGACTCGGTGAACGTGCCGGCCGCCGTGGTCGCCCGCTCGCCGTAGCGCAGGTAGCTGTACTTGCCGTCGCTGTGGGGGACCGCGATGCGGATCCAGTCCTCCGCGCTGCTCGCGGTGGTCGTCATGTCGTCCTGGCCGAGCTGCTGCTCCGTCGGCAGCGCGCCCTCGGCGCCGGCGCGCGTCGCGGGCCCGCCGCGCGCGCGCCCGAAGCCGCCTCCCATCTCGACCATGGCCCCGTTCGGCATCCGGATGCGGCCGCGCCCCTCGTCGGCGCTCGTGACCATGCGGCTCTTCGCGTTGGGCACGACGCCGGTGATCACCGGCCGCTCGGGATCCCCGCCGACGCCGGTCCACAGCACCTCGGCGCCCTTGCGCAACGTGAAGTGCATGCCCTCGTCGGCCCCGCCGTAGGGCGTCGCCAGGCGCATCGGCACCGAGCCCTGCGCCTCGGCCGCGCCGCTCAGATCGAACGGCATCACCACGCGGTAGCGCCCCTCGGCGTCGACCGCGGCGGTGCCCTCCGGGCCGCGCGCGTCGACGTGGGCGACCATCGCGCCCTCGAGGCGAGGCCTCGGCGTGGCGCGCGGCGGGCGGTAGCGCGTCGAGGCCGGGATGGCCTCGAACTGGCAAGCATAGCGCGGCTCGTCGACCGCCCCGGCGCTGTGCACCGCGCGCGTCACCAGGTAATCGCGGTTCCAGTCGGCCCGGAAATGGCCGGAGAGCCCGAGGCGCTCGCCCGCGGCGAGCGGCGCGCCGATCGCGCCGTCGTACACGGTCGCGCGGCAGCGCAGCTCCTCGGCGCGCACGGCGGCGAGCGCGGCGCCCTCCTCGGGCGCCGCGAACGAGCCGCCCTCGTCGACGAGCAGCCCGAAGCCGCGCGCGTCGACCTCGGCCTCGGCCTCCAGCGGTACCTCCGGCGTGCGCTCGTTGTAGTCGAGCAGCACGAGCGCGCGCGGCGACATCCGGCGCCGGCAGCGCAGCGCGCGCACCCCTCCGGCCTCCCCCATCGCGGCCTCGACCGCGCCCCGGAAGCCGTCGGGGTGGTCGCAGAGGACGAGCCGCTCCGCCCCCCCGCGTGGCTCGATGAAGTAACTGACGCCCGCCTGCTCCAGCTGCCGCGACACGAAGTCGAGCGCGCTCTCCTGGTACTGCACGGCGTGCTCGCGCGGCGGATACGCCCGCTCGAGCCGCCGCTCCACCTCGATCCCGAGGCCGCTCCCGGCGATCACCGCCTCCACCAGGTCCGGCACGCTGAGCCGCTGGTAGATGCGCGTCTGCCGCGCGAGGCCGAGCAGGGCGAGGCGCGGCACGAGCACGACCCGGTAGGCGTACCGATCGCCGCCGAGCGCGCCGCCCTGCTCCACCTCCGCCACGACCCCCGGGACCGCGCGGCCGGCGAGCTCGAGCTCCCCGGCCGCGCCGACGAGGTCGTCGAGCGGCAGCGCGGGATCGGGCGACGCGAGATCGATCTCGAAGCGGTACGGGCGCGACAGCGCCTCCTCGCCGCGCAGCCCCAGCACCGTGAACGCCCCGGCCGGGGCGGCCTCGGAGCGGAAGTGGATCCCGACCGTCGTGGGCTTCGTCATCGCTTCTCCGAGATCTCGAGCATGGCGCCGGACGCCGTGGTGATGCGGCTCTGGTTGGCGTTGCGGGCCGTCACGGGCGACGGCGCGAGCGGGTTGAACATGGCCCCGACGATCACCGGGCGATCCGGGTCGCCGTTGGCGAACGCCACGAGGACCTCGGTGCCGGGGCGCAGCGGGAAGTGCATCCCGTGGCCCACGCCGCTGAAGGGCTGCGCCATCCGGACAGGGCGCGAGGCCTTCTGCTCGCCCGGCTCCGCCGTGTCGAAGTGGAGCTGGACCGTGTAGCGCCCCTCGGCGTCGAGCAGGGCGACGCCGTTCGTCTTTCCCCCGGGCCCCGGCTGCACGACGCCCGTGACCACGCCGGAGATGCGCGGCCTCGGCGTCCGGCGCGGCGGCCGGTAGGCGACGCGCGCCGGGATCGCGCGGAATGCGTTCCTGTAAAACGGGCTCTGCTCGCCGGCGTCCTTGAACGCGGGGAGCCTCGCCTCGTGCTCCACCTCGACGAGGAGCAGCTCCTCGCGCTCCGGGAAGCGCGGGTGCTCGATCAGGGTCACGCGCCGCCCGGCGGACAGCGCCGCGCGGCTGGCCTTGCCCTCGTACACGCGCTGCCGCGACAGCCGCTCGTCCGCCCGGATCTGCGCCAGCTTCGCGGCCTCCTCGGGCGTCTTGACGTGGCTGCCGTACTCGACAACGCCGCCGCCGTCGCCCGAGCCCAGGCTGGCGTAGGCCGTCAGGTCGAGCTGCGGCGCGCGGTAGTTGTAGTCCTGCACCACGTAGCTGGTGGGCACCAGGTCGGTCGTCACCTCGAGGGCGAAGATGTCCGCGGCCTCGCCGCGGGCGCGGAAGGGCACCGTCTCCGCGCCCGCGGCGTGGCGGAAGCCGGACGGGTGATCGGTGAAGACCAGCCTGTCGCGGCCGCCCTCGTGCTCGAAGAAGAAGCTGATGCCGACGTGCTCGGCCAGGCGGCTGATGAACGCGAGATCGCTCTCGCCGTACTGCACGACGAACTCGCGCTCGGGGTAGGTCTCGAGCAGCCGCAGCTCGACGTCCTCGGAGCCCAGGCCGTGCCGCTCGAGCTTGCTCCGGAGGATGTCGGGAACGCTGCGATCCAGGTAGATCTCCTGCGTCTCGACAAGGGTGAGCCGGAACGCGCGCGGCACGAGGCGCAGGCGGCAGGTGGCGCGCTCCGCCAGCGGCTCGAGGCGGTCCCGGATCGGGCCGAGCATGCCCGAGACGCGGCGGATCTCCTCGCCGTCGGCCTCGAAGACCAGGCTGACCTCGGCGCCGGGCGCGGCGTCGGCCGGGAGCTCGCGGCCCTCGTCGATCACGACCTCGAGGTCGAACGAGAAGAGCTGCGAGATCGCCTCTCGCCCGGAGAGCTCGCGGACCTTCACGTGGTCCCACGGCCCCCGCTCCGACTCGATGCGAACGTCCAACGTCCCGGAGGCTTCCTTCATCGCTCGTTCTCCGATTCCTCCGCGGCTTTCCCTGGAGCACCGGAAAGGTGGAGGAGCCGCGTGGGCGTGCGCGCCGCGGGGGCGCCGGGGTGGCCGCGCGAGGGCAGCTGACACCCTGCGCCGGGGCTCGCCCTTCGGGGTTTCACGGGCATCGGAGCGTCAGCCTCGCCCCTTGCCGGCGCCGTACAGGAGCGCCCGCACATCGAGCTTCGCGGGGCGCTTCGGCGCTCCGGCGGGCGGCGGCTCCGGGGGCGGCGGTTCGGGGGGCGGTGTCGCCCAGGCGAAGGCGCCCCCCGCGGCCGCGGGGCTCGCCGGGTCCGGCGTGGGGACCGCGGGCGCGGCCGCGCTGGCGGCGGGAGCGCTCGGCTCGGCCGGCGGCGCGCGTGGCGGCTCGGCCGGCAGCGCGCGTGGCGGCTCGTCCGGCGGCGCGCGTGGCGGCTCGGCCGGCAGCGCGCGTGGCGGCTCGGCCGTGAAGGGAGTCGCCGGCTGGCGCGCCGCATGGCTGTCGACGTCCTTCGGCATCTGCATGGTCCCCGACCTGGCGAGCGGAGCCTCGGGTGGCGATGGCGAGGCGCCTTGGTTGCCGACGTCCTTCGGCATCTGCATCGTCCCCGACCTGGCGAGCGGAGCCTCGGGCGGCGATGGCGCGGGCCGTTTCGGCGGCGACGGCGAGGCGCCTGCGGGGGCCGGACGAAACGGCAGCGTCCCCGGGACCGCGAGCGCCCTGTTCGGCGCGATGTCCAGCGTCCCGCTGGGACTCATGCTCGCCGCGGCGGACAGCGCGACGGTCGACTCGAGGGAGGCGTCGTCCTCGTCGCCCGCCGCGCCCGCGCGGGGCGCCGTCGCTCCGGCCCTGCCGACCGCGGCGCCCGGAGCGGGCCACGCGATCGGCTCGCCCGGGAGCTCGACGCCGGCGAAGATGCGCATGCGCGGGAGCACGTCCTCCGAGGGCACGGGTAAGCTGCTGCGCCACGTCACCGTGCAGCGCTGCTCGTCGCCGTCGATGCGCAGCACGTCGGCGCTCATCTGGAGCTCCTGGTGCTCGGCGAGGCCGAGGCCCGCGAGGCCGTGGATGCGCGCGAAGCCGCGCGCGCCGGGCAGGCGCATGCGCATGCGCGGCGCGCTCGGGTGCAGGCCGTCCATCACGATCCACTCGTCGCCGCGCAGGAAGTGCGTGCGCTGATCCGGCGGCGCCGCCTGGAAGTAGTCCCAGCTGAGCTCGTCCGGGATCTCGGGGATACCGCGCTCCAGCAGGGCGCGCGGGGTCGCCCCGAGGAGCCGCCGGCGGGCGGGGCTGATCTTCGAGATCGGGCCGAAGCCAGCCACGCGCCTCGCGTCGACCGGATCGAGGATGTTCGGCTCGCCCGAGCCCTGCGGATGGCCCTCCCCGAACGGGTTGTCCGGGAAGCCGATCCCGCCAAAAGCATGCTCGTAATCGATGGGGAGCCGCACGAAGCCGCCCCGCTTACGGACCATCAGCGTCTTGTCCAGCAGCGTCCAGCTGCTCGAGAAGAGTCCCAGCCGGACATGCGCCGCCTCGACGGGGCGGCCGTGCGGCGCATGCGCATGGCCCGTGAAGAGAACGTCGGCCTTGAGCAGGCGAGGAACCAGATCGGTCGCGAACCGGATGCTCCGCGAGGGCAGCCCGCGGTGATGGACCTCCTCCCGGATGATCTCCTGCGGCGCGATGCGTTGCATCGTCGTGTCGCTGGCGAACCCGAAGGTGGCTTTCACCATCGCGGTCACCCAGAGCTTGCCCTTGAACCTCCATGCCATGGCGGCGGCGGTCGCAGCGCCGACCGGCATCGCGCTCACATGCGGAGGGCTGCTCGTCGCCATGGATCCACAGCGATGAGACCCGCCCTCCGACGCTGCTGTCAAGCCATTGTGGCCGTCACGCGGCGCAGCGATCACCGGTTCAATCGGCAAGAGGATCGCGCCGCTCCGCTTCTGTCGAGCGCGTCCTCGAGCGATCTCTGCGCGGGCCGATGAGCTCGACCCTCCCTTTCTCGGCGAGCATCGCAATCTCTCAGCAGCTCATGGCCGAGACGCCACGCCTATCCGCACCATCGACGGCCACGGCTGCCTGCTCGGAGAGGCGATCTGGGGACGCGACGAGCCAGAACCAGGCGTGCGTCTTCAGCACGATCACGGCTTGAAGCTCTCCTCGTCGCGCGGCCGCGCATCGGCATTCGCGGCGAACGCCGTGCGCTGTGCCATACTGCGCGGCCATGGTGGCCCCGGCACATCGCATCCACTACACGTACGCCGAGTACCTGGCCCTCGAGGCGTCCAGCAACGTCAAGCACGAGTACCTGGACGGCCAGATCTACGCGATGGCGGGAGGTACGCCCGAGCATGCCGCGCTCGCTGCGGCGGTCATCGGCCTCCTCTTCCCCGAGCTTCGCAGAGGTCGATGCCGTGCTTACGACGCCGATCTTCGCGTGCGTGTGCCGTCGACAGGCCTCGCCACCTACCCCGACGTCACGGTCGTGTGTGGGCCGATCGAGCGCGACGCCCAGGACGAGCAAGCCGTGACGAACCCCACGCTCATCGTCGAGGTGCTGAGCCGCAGCACCGAGGAGTACGACCGAGGCGACAAGCTCGAGCATTACAAGAGCCTCGCCTCATTGCGCCAGTACGTCCTGGTGTCGCACCGGGAGCGCAGCGTGGAGGTGTGGACTCGCGACGTCGACGGCGACTTCACGTCTGCCATCGCGCGGGATGGCGACGTCGCGCACCTCGCGTCGATCGGCGCCCGGCTCGACGTCCGCGAGCTATACGAGGCTGCGGCCGAGCCGGCGGCCTGAGAGGGCGCAGCCGGCGGAGCCCTGTGCCCGGCACAGCGTTCGAGGGCGCGCTGGCGGCGCTCATCCCGCGGCGGACGTGCGGCGCCTTTCCACTGCTGGAACCGGCTCCGTCACACCGTCTCGGTGCAGTGTCCGCTCGCGCTCACTCGTCGAGCTCATCGCGGATCCACGCGCCGGGGACGGGGACGCGGAGATGGTCCTCTTCGGTGAGGAGGCAACGGCGACCGCGCGCGACATCATGGTTACCCGGCACCACGAAGAGCCGTTCGGCGCCGAGCCCCAGCCGTGAGAGGAGCCGCTCGAAGAACGCGGTCGCTGCCTCGTACTCCCTGGCGATCCCCCAGTCGGCGATATCACCCGTGAAGCAGACGAGGTCGATTGCCCCGCCTCTCAGAACCTCATCCAGGTTTCGCTCCCAGGCCGCTCCGAGCACGCGCTGCCGCCGCCAGTGATCCCGTTCACGCGGTCCACGCTCGTGCAGATCCGAGATATGGAGGATTCGCACGCGAAGCGCTGCATTCGACGAGAGGTGCCCGGGCTCATCGAGGCACATTGTACACCAGCGTGCATGGGCTGGAAGCTGCGCGTACGTCCGGTCACCGCGCGCTGCACCATCCCAGCACATTTCTGCGTGGCAGCGGGTATTGACTCCGTGGCTCGTTGGGCGACCATCGCATCATGGCGCGCACAGCTCCGGTTCCGAACATCCCCGCGATCCCTGGGATGAACCCTGGTGTCTTCATCCTCGGCGGCGGCGCCGGCGGCGGTGGCAGCGGAGGGCGGGGCGGCAACGGCGCCGGCGGCGATCAGGGCGCGGGCGGCAAGAACGGCGGCAACGGCGCCCAGGGCGGCGGCCGCAACGCCGGCAACTGCGGTCAGGGCAGCGGCGGCGGCTGCCCCAACCCGACGCACGGGGGCGGTGGAGGAACGCATGCCGGGCACCCCATCGATCCGGTCACGGGCCGCGTCTACACGCTCGCCGTCACCGACATGGCGCTGCCGGGAGCGTTCCCGCTCGTGATCGAGCGCGCCTATAACTCTGCGCAGCGCGACCTCGACTACGGCCTTGGCTACGGCTGGAACCATTCGCTCGGCGAGTTCGTCGAGCTCGCCTACGACGAGCTCGATCGGCTGATCGCGCGCACCTTCTCGGACGACACATCCCACAAGCTGGAGTACGACGAGCGCGGGCGCCTCCTGAGCTTCGAGACGGAGGCCGTCAGCACGCGCTACACGTACGACACGCGAGGGCGTTGCACCCGCGAGGACACGGAGCGGAAGGACGATCCGTCGTCCGCGACATCGCTCCGGCACGTCTACGACGCCGGCCTGCATCGCACGAAGGTGGAAGTGCTCGGCGCTTTCTCGATCGCCGCGCCGCGCGACGCCGTCGGGCGATGCGTCGCGCTCGTCTTCTCGGATGTCCCGGGCGCCCGGGGTGCGGACCCGCCGATCGCGACGTTCGTGTACGACCCGACAGACGGCGAGACGGGGCGCTTCTTTGCCGGCGGTGGCCGTATCGAGCTCACGAGGGACGCGCACGGCAACGTCCTCCGCTCGGCGGTCTTCGGCGGTGGCACCGCTGTCATCCGCCCGGGCGAGCCCATGTGGGTCGGCGGCCTGGGCGGCCCGGAGACCCTGCGGTTCGACTACCGATGGTCGCCTGCCGACGAGCTCCAGGTGCTCGCCGATCGCGATCGCGGGGCGCAGTCCTTCCTGTACGACGCGCGCGGCCGGATCGCGCAGAAGCGGCACGAGGGGCGGGCCAGGACCGAGGACTACGCGCTCTCGCCGCGAGGCGACGTGCGCTGGATCGACGGCCGGGCGCAGTCCCACCTCGGCGGCGGCCGCCTCGTGACCACGAACGGCGCGGCCCTCACGTACGACGCGCGCGGCCGGCTCTCGAAGAAGGTCGAGGGCACCGCGGTGACCACCTACGCGTGGAGCGTGCTCGGCTTGCTCTCGGGCATGACGCTGCCTGACGGCACGCGGCTGGAGTTCGTCTACGACGGGTTCGCCCGGCGCATCGAGAAGCGCGTGCTGCGTCGGGACGCGGCGATGGTGCGGCACCGCTACCGCTGGGATGGTGAGGACCTCCTGGAGGAGACGGTCGAGCGCGGGTCGAGCGCCACAGGAGCATTCGCGCCGTTCAAGCTGGTGGAGCGCCGTCGCTACGCGTACTCGCCGGGCTCGCCGGCGCCGGTCGCGCAGGCGATCGACACCGAGGCGGGCCCGGGCGCCTGGAAGTACTTCGTGCACCGGGACGGGGCGCCTGTGCCGCTCGGGCTCGTCAATGCTGACGGGAGCGTCGATCAGGTCTTCGAGACCGACGCGTACGGTCGGGTGATCGCGGGCGACGCGGCTGCCACGCTGGTCCGGTTCCCGGGGCACTGGTACGAGCCGGAGACGGGGCTCCACTACAACCGGTGGCGGTACTTCGATCCGGCCAGCGCGACGTACCTGAGCCCGGAGCCGCTGGGGCTCGAGGGGGGGCTCGAAGCGTACGGGTATGTGAGCGGGAGGCCGCTCGCAATGGTCGACGCTGACGGGCTGATGGGCTCCAAGTTCAACACGCGGCGCCTCCCGCGATCTCAAGGAGGCGGCACGCGGGAGTTCACCGGGCAATCAGCCAGCGAGCGCAACGCTGGCGGGAAAGGGCCGCTGCACGATCTCCACCCGGCAGTCGCCGCCGCGCTCCCTCAGGACTCGGGGCGCGGCCAGGGCAGGGATCCATCCTGGTGCTCCGAGCCCCATGCGGTCAGCAATTATCTCTATGATTACGAGGAACGAAATCGGGTAAAATGCGATCCGGGCACGTCCGAGGGCCAGCGACACCTCCGACGCGCCTTGCGCCGCATGGGGCCGATCGGAAGCACCGATGTTAATGGAACCGCTTGCGCGCCGTGCCCAAACTGCTCGCAGACGCTGGCTCGCTTGCATGCGCTGGTAGGCACGGGCCAGCAGCCCGAGACGATTCCCGCGTCGCCTCCCAAAGGCGGACCGCCCCTCAACTTCAGGCCCGCAGGCCCGGGAGCTCCGCTGGATCGAGCACGGCAGCAGGCCGCCCAGGGGAACAATGCACCTCTAGACGACGCGCGCAGGGCGAATGCAACGCGGTATCGAGAGCAGCTCGAGGCCGATCGGGCGGCAGGACGCAACAATCATTCGGACGCGGAGATTGAGCGCCGCACCAATCGCGTGGCCGGAATGACGCCGGGCGTCTTCGGAGGTACCGGCCTGAACAACGACTGGGGGCCGACGTGAAGCCTCGATTCAGCCATTTCCTCCTCGGAACGATCGAGAAGGGCATGTTCAGCCCCCAGCTCCGATCCATCTGCGGAACCAAACAGCTCACGGCCTCCGTTGCCCAGTTGAACGAGGTGGCGGAGAGGCTCGAGGGGTGGCGGGCTCCGGGGTTTGAGCTGCGTGCCCGCGTCCACCTCGGCACCTTCGAGCCGGAGGTGGGACCGGTCACCGCGCTCGACAAGACGAACGCTCTTGTCAAGGGCGTTGCTCGCCGGGTCGGCCAGGCGGCTCGTTCGTCTCGCCTGCACGGATTCGTGTGGCACGTCTGCGACGGGGTGCTCGCCCTGCGCGACGACGTGTTCTTGCGGGTGCTGGGCCCCACGGCGGCCAGCCTTTTGCCGTGGCTCGAAGAGTGTGCGGCCCTGCGGTTGCAGTGCGCCTTTCCGGTGGTGCGAGCGGCGGGAGAGGCGCCTCGGGCGCCCGAATCTGGCTGGATCGAGTTCCGCGACAACTATGCTGATTTGACAGCGCGTGCGGCTCTGGACAACGACGCCGTGCACCTCGATCTCCCGCTCGAAGAGGCGAACCACCGGTTTCGGCAGAGCGTGGTCGGGTTTCTTTGCGCAACCGTCGATCCGGCATCGAAGACGCTTCCACTGTCGCCTCGTGCGAGCGAGGCGGCATCGCGCTGGCTTTGTCGGCTGCACGATCCCGGCGATCCCGAGCGGCTCGCCTCGTGGGTGCTGGAGAACGGCGGCAGCGAGGCGCTCGCCAGGACGGCCGCCGACGCCGAGCGCTCGTTCGGTGGTCTGCGCAGCGTCGACCGGATCCAGCGCTTCGGCGGGATCCAGATGCTCGATCGAGCCCTCGCCGAAGGGAGCGTCGCCGAGTGGCCGCTTCAGCAGACGCCGGATGGCCCCGCGATCCTGGTGAGCCCGCGAGACATCGACAACCCTGACACCCTCGCATGCGTGACGGAGGACGGCAGGATGTGGGCCTATGGGTTCGGCTGGGACGACTGGGAGCGAACGAGCGACTCGGTGCACACTTTCGTCTCCCGCATTGCGTTGTGGGGACACCCCAAAGAAGTGCCGGTTCATATCTCGCGGTCGTCGCACGGTCGTGAGCTCGCGCAGGCGCTCGGCCTGGACGAGGTCGAAGAGGCGACCGACTCCACCGGCACTTTCTACGCGGGCGAGGCGGCGCTGGTGTTCGAGCGGAGGCTGTCCGAGGGGCGCGCCGTGACGTGGTTGCGCGAGCTGCGCCCCGAGTCGGTGCGTGTCTGGGACGACCTCACCTCGTCTGCCTGAGCGCCGGGTCGCGGCGGCCGACGTCCCATGCCATCCCACGCGCGTGGATCGACGAGGAACGACGAGCGATCCCGCCGTCGACGACACGCAGCCACGGCGTGATCTCACGGAGCACCCTGACCATGAGCCGCCGCCCCGCCCAGCCGGTCGAGTAAGCTGCGGCGCATGAAGGTCCCCCGACTCACCGGCCGCGCGCTCACCGCGGCGCGCCTCGCCGCCGAGGCGCCCGGATCCTCCGCCGCCCTCCGGGAAGTGATGAAGCGCAGCCTGGGCATCGATCGCCTCGCCTCGCTTCCGGACGCCTTCCGCGACGACGCCCCCGCCGAGGCGCGCCCCCTCCAGGCCGCGCCGCCGCGGCGCTGGGAGGACGCCGACCTCGGCGCGCCCCCGGTCCGCGACTGGCCCCGGCCCTCGCTCGCCTACGCGGCGGCCTACCGCAAGGGCGCCACCACCCCGCTCCGCGTCGCCGAGCGCGCGCTCTCGGCGCTCGAGGCGCTCGCCGCCGAGCGCCCGTGCATGAACATCGCCGTCGCCACCTCGCGCGAGGCGACGCTCAGGGACGCCGACGCGTCGACCGCGCGCCACGCCGAGGGGCGGCCGCGCGGCCCGCTCGACGGCGTGCCCCTGCTCGTCAAGGACGAGTTCGACGTCGAGGGCCTCCCGACGACGCTCGGCTCGCCCTGCGGCCCGCAGACGCCCGCGCCGCGCGACGCCGCCGTGGTCGCCCGGCTCCGGCAGGCGGGCGCCGTGTTCCTCTGCAAGACCGTGCTCACCGAGTGGGGCATGTCGCCGATCGGCAACAGCATCCACCAGCGCATGCCCCACAACCCGCACCACAAGGAGCGCGCCGCGGGCGGCTCCTCCACCGGCTCCGCCGTCGGCGTGGCGCTCGGGCTCGCGCCGCTCGCGGCCAGCGGCGACGGCGGCGGATCCATCCGGGCGCCGGCCGCGCTGAACGGCGTCTTCGGCCTCAAGCCGACCTTCGGCCGCGTCAGCCGCGCCGGCGACGGCTTCAAGGGCTCGGTCGCCCACGCCGGCCCGATCGCCAGCAGCACGGCCGATCTCGCGCGCTTCCTCGACGCCGTCGCGAGCGAGCCGGACCCCGACGACGACCTCACCGCGTGGGCGCCCCCGCCGCCCCCCGGAGGCTTCGGCGCGCGCCTCGGCGCCGGCGTGCGCGGGCTGCGCATCGGCGTCGACGAGGCGGAGTGGCGCGACGCCTCCACCCCGGTCGCGAGCGTGTGCTGGGGGGCGCTGCGCGCGCTCGAGCGCGAGGGAGCGACCCTCGTGGACCTGAAGATCCCCCTCGCGAGGCACGCGGCCTCCATCGGCTACCTCGTCATCGGCCCCGAGTCGCTCGCGGCGAACCAGCGCGCCTGGAGGGAGCAGCGCGATCTCATCAGCGAGGACCTGCGCGTCACCTTCAGCCTCCTCTCGGGCGTCACCGCGCTCGAGCAGATCGACGCCGCGCGGCTCCGCGCGGGCATGCGGCGCGAGGTGGCGCGCGCCCTCGCCGGCGTCGACGTCCTCGCGCTCCCGACGACGGCGATCACCGCGCCCCCCTACGCCCAGGCCGAGGAAGGCCGCGCCTTCCTGGATCCCGTGGCCCTCGACGGCATGTGCCGCTTCGCCTTCCTCGGCAACCTCACCGGACTCCCCGCCGGCACGGCGCCCGTCGGCGTCGACGCCGAGCGCCTGCCCATCGGCCTGCAGATCCTCGGCGACGCGTGGGACGAGGCGGCCGTCCTCGCCGTCCTCGCCCACCTCGAGAGGTCGGAGCTCGCGCGCGCGCGGCGCCCCCCGGGAGCGATCGATCTGCTCGGGTAACCTGATCCCATCGAGCCCGAGGAGAGGTCGTCATGAGCCAGAGCGCCGGAAGTCATCCTCCTGACGTGAAGCCAGCGCCGGCGCCGTGGACGCTGGCCGGCGATGCGACCATCGTGATGCTCGAGCTCCCCGGGCCGCTGCTCGAGGAGCAGAGCTTCATCCCGGAGGCGCTCCGCCCCCGCTTCGAGGGGCGCTACAGCCTGCTGATGGCCCTCGACTACGCGTCATCGAACGTGGGGCCTTATCGCGAGCTCCTGTTCATCCCCGGGCGCTTCCGCACGCGCCGCGGCCTCTGCTGGTCCATCAGCAAGATCTACGTCAGCTCGTGGGACAGCGTGGTGAACGGGCAGCGCAACTGGGGCATCCCCAAGGAGCACGCCGATTTCGAGATCGCGCGCGAGGCGGACGGGAGCGAGCGATTCCGGGCGTCGCAGGGCGGTGAGGTCTTCGCCGATCTGCGCTTCGCGGCCGCGGGCCCGAGCCTGCCCGCCTCGAGCGCGCTCGTGCCCGCGCGCCTCCGCCGGCTGGTGCACCACCGCGACGGGCACGACTATTTCTGCGCGCCGACCGCGCGCGGGAGCGCCCGCCACGCGCGCCTGATCGAGGCGCGCGTCGATCCGGCGCGCATGCCGCGCGTCGACGAGGGTCGTGTTGTGTTCGCCGCCCGGCTCTCCCGCTTCCAGGCCGAGTTCCCGGTCGCCGACGTCGAGCTCGCTCCCTCGTCCTGAAGCAGCGCGGATCAGCTGAGCGCGATCATCGCGGCCGTCGCCGCGTAGTCCACGCGCTGCGCGCGGTAGGGGTACGTCGGCGGGAAGCGCTCGAGCGCCGCGCGCAGGCGCCGGATCGACGCCCTGTCGAGCGGGTCGAAGCGCAGGCCCACGGCGCGCCCCGGGTCGCCCTGGCGCCGGCCGTGGAGGGTGCGCGCGATCGTCGCCGTCGCGTCGATCCAGACGTTCGTCTCCGGGATCCGGAACGAGACGATCACCGGCTCGCCCGTGAGCGCGCGGGCGCTCGTCAGCACGAGCATGCCGTCGATCGACAGGTCGATCGCCCGGGTCCCGAGCAGCCGAAAGCCCCGCTCGCGCACGGCCTGGCACTCCACGATCGCGGCGCGGCGCGTGGCGCGGCGCTCGCTGGCGAGCAGCATCTCCATGGTCGTTCTCCTTGGCGCGGTACGCTACGGAGGACGGCTACAGGTGGACAAGAAACTTACACGATGATGCCGCCCGCTGCGGCGGGTCGAGGAGGAACGCAGGCAGGGGAGCGGGTGGGGGGATCTCGGCGCCCCTGAGGGCGCTCGCGGCGAGAGGCGCCCGCGGCCGCTGGGGAGGGTCGCCGCCCCGCCGGGGGGGCGGGGCGGCGCGCGGCCGTGGGCCTCTCTCTATCCGGCGGTCAGCGGCCCGCGCGGCGCCGGCGCAGGGCGAGGCCGGCGAGGGCGGCGAGCATGGGCAGGAGCGCGGCGGCGCCGCGGGTGCTGCCCGCGGGCGTGGGCCGCGCGGCGCAGAAGCCGTTGCCCTCGGCGAAGATGCCGCTCGGGTCGTTCTCGCTCTCGGGCTCGCAGGTGCCCGCCGTGCTGTCGGTCGAGCTGCACACCTCGCCGGACGGGCAGCTGTTGCCCTCGGCGCCGCGGCAGCCTTCCACGCAGGTCTCCTGCTCGCAGATCATCCCGCTCGTCGCGCCGCCGCAATCGCTGTCCTGCCGGCACGCCGGAGGCGTCTGATCGTCGGCGGGATCGTTGGGATCGGTCTCGCCCGCGTCGATGGCGCCGTTGTGGTTCGCGTCCTCCACGCCGTCGGGCACGCCGCCGTGGTCCGTGTCCGGATCGAGCGGGTTCGTCTTCGTCGTGGGATCGGCGTCCGGGATGCAGGTCCCCGCGGCGGCGTCGGTGGCGGCGTTGTCGCAGGGCAGGCCGCGCTCGGTGCCGTCGAACAGCCCGTCGTCGTCGCTGTCGGGGTCGAGCGCGTTGATGAGGCCATCGCCGTCGTGGTCGTCGCTGAAGTTCGGCTCGTCGCCGTCGATCACGCCGTCGTCGTCGCTGTCGGCGTCGTTCGGGTCGGTGCCGATCTCCTCCTCGAGCGCGTCGACCAGCCCGTCGCCGTCGCTGTCCACCGGCGTCCCGTCGTCCTCACCGATGTTGGGATCGGTCTCGCCCGCGTCGACGACGCCGTTCAGGTTGGTGTCCTCCTGGCCGTCCGGCACGCCGCCGTCGTCGGTGTCGGCGTCGAGCGGGTCGGTCTTGGTCGCGCCAGCGTCCCCGTCGGGTCGGCAGTGGCCCGCCGCAGCGTCGGTGCCCTCGTGATCGCAGGGCAGGCCGAGCTCGGTGCCGTCGAACAGCCCGTCGTTGTCGCTGTCGACGTCGCGCACGTTGATCAGCCCGTCGCCGTCGGTGTCCTCGCCGGGCTTCGGCTCCTGGCCGTCGGGCACGCCGTCGTCGTCGGTGTCGGCGTCGTCCGGATCGCTCCCGATCGCCTCCTCCTCCGCGTCGGGCAGCCCGTCGCCGTCACGATCCTCGTCCACCGCGTCGTCGTCGCCGTTGTTGGGATCGGTCTCGCCCTCGTCGATGGCGCCGTCGTGATCCGCGTCCTCCGCGCCGTCGGAGATGCCGCCGTCGTCCGTGTCCGAGTCGAGCGGGTGCGTCGTCGTCGTGGGGTCGGCGTCCGCGATGCAGTTGCCCGCGGCAGCGTCGGTGGCGGCGTTGTCGCAGGGCAGGCCGAGCTCGGTGCCGTCGAACAGGCCGTCGCCGTCGCTGTCCGGGTCGAGCGCGTTGATGAGGCCGTCGCCGTCGTGATCGTCGCTGAAGTTCGGCTCATCGCCGTCGATCACGCCGTCGTCGTCGCTGTCGGCGTCGTTCGGGTCGGTGCCGATCTGCTCCTCGACCACGTCGATCAGCCCGTCGCCGTCGGTGTCCTTCGGCGTCCCGTCGTCGGCGCCGTTGTTCGGATCGGTCTCGCCCGCGTCGATCTCGCCGTCGAGGTCGATGTCCTCCTGGCCGTCGGGCACGCCGCCGTCGTCCGTGTCGGGATCGACCGGCGAGGTCTTGGTCGCGCCCTCGTCCGCGTCGGCGCGGCAGTGGCCCGCGGCGGCGTCGGTGTCCTCGTTGTCGCAGGGCAGGCCGAGCTCGGTGCCGTCGAAGAGCCCGTCGTTGTCGCTGTCGACGTCGCGCACGTTGATCAGCCCGTCGCCGTCGGTGTCGTCGGCGGGGTTCGGCTCCTGGCCGTCGAGCGCGCCGTCGTCGTCGGTGTCGGCGTCGTTCGGATCGCTCCCGATCGTCTCCTCGAAATCGTCGCTCAGCCCGTCGCCGTCGGTGTCCTTCGGCGGCACGTCGTCGGCGCGCACGTTCGGATCGGTCTCGCCCGCGTCGACGACGCCGTCGAGATCGAAGTCCTCCTGGCCGTCGGGCACGCCGCCGTCGTCCGTGTCGGCGTCGAGCGGATCGGTCTTGGTCGCGCCGGCGTCCCCGTCGGCGCGGCAATGGCCCGCGGCGGCGTTGGTGGCGGCGTTGTCGCAGGGCAGGCCGAGCTCGGTGCCGTCATAGAGCCCGTCGTTGTCGCTGTCGGGGTCGAGCGCGTTGATGAGGCCGTCCTCGTCGGAGTCCTCGTCCCAGCGCGGCTCCTGCCCGTCGGGCACGCCGTCATCGTCGCTGTCGGCGTCGTTCGGGTCGGTGCCGGCCTCGAGCTCGTCGGGATCGTCGATCCCGTCGTTGTCCGAGTCGCAGCCGTTGTTGAACACGCCGTCGCAGTCGTTGTCGATCGAATCGCCGCAGACCTCGGCACCCGTGGGCACGCACTCGCAGGCGTGCGTGTCGGGGTCGCACGTCGGCGAGAGCGGCCCGCAGTGCGCGTTGGTGAGGCACTCGACGCACTCGTTGGGCTCCGCCGCCGTGTCGCAGTGAGGCGTCGCCCCGGCGCACTGCGCGTCGGTCTCGCACGCGTCGATGACGACCTCGGTCGGCGGCACGCCGTCGGTCGGGCCGTTGCCGTCGGTCGGCGTGTCCTCTTCGGGCGCGCCCTGCTGCCCGGCGGCGCGGACGATCGCCTGGTTGGCGATGACCCCCGAGGCGCTGGCGTCGACCGTCACCCGGAAGGTCACCCGCGCCGACTGCCCGGCGGGGATCGACCCCCCCGCCGTCCCGTTCGCGCCCGTGCCGAGCCGCACGCGGACCGTGCGCGTCCCGGCGTCGTACTCGCCCTGGTCGTCGCCGGCCGCGTCCGTCTTCGGGCCCATGTTGGCGCCCGCCACGATGGAGAGCGAGCCAGGCACGTAGGTGACGCCCGCGGGCAGCGGATCGGTGAGCACGGTGCCCCTCGACGCGTCGTTGCCGCTGTTGACGACCTCGATCGTGTACTGGAGCTGGTCGCCCGGGAGCAGCAGCCCGCCGTTCACGTCGACGGCCGACTTCGAGGAGGACGTGAAGTCCGGCTTGAAGGTCGAAATCGACGTGATGAACCCGGCGAGGAAGTACAGATCCATGCTGCTCGACGCCCGGATGGGCGCCGAGGTCTGCCTCGGGGTCACCAGCGAGGTGATATCGAAGACGTCGATATCCATGCCCGCCATGGTCCCCGCGGTCCCGGCGAGCTGCGGCAGATCTCCGACGTTCGACACCGGCGCGTTGAAGTAGGAGCGCGTGCCGTTGAAGAAGTTGTTGACCGGGTTCAGATCGTTGCCGAGCGCGGTCCCGTTGAAGAGGAACTGGTCCCCCTCGTGGGCCACGTCGCCCTCGAACGCGACCATGCCGATCTTCGCGTCGTAGCCCGCGTTCGGCACCAGGAACCCGTCCAGGGTGGCGTTCTGGGTCGACCCGCTGGCCACCGTGTCGAGGCCGTCGAAGAGCGCGAGGTTGCGCGGCGGCTCGGAGGCGAGCTCGTAGAACACGACCAGCCACCACCCGGCGAAGTGGTTGTCGAAGTTGTTGTTCGTGAAGGTCGCGCTGTTGACGCCGCTCACCCGGTACGCGCCGGACCCGTGGGCCTGCACGAGGTCGGTGATGTTCGCGACCGACTGGTAGTAGACGCGACTCGAGCTGATCGTCTCGACGCTGTCGACGGCGGTCACCTCCTGGGAGAAGCCGCCCGCGCCGGGCCGCTCCAGCGTGACGGCCCCGTCCGCGGTCCCGGTGGTCCCGAGGTGCGCGCCCCAGTAGAGGTACGCGTGGGTGACCGTCGCGCCGGCCGGCACCTGGAGCACGGCGGTGGTGCGCGCCTGCGCGGCGGTGATGGTGGTGCTCGCCTCCGCCTGGCCCTCCGCGGGCGAGTCGGCGCGCCAGTACGTGTCGGGCGCGCTGTCGCCGATGTTGCTGCCGCAGGCACCGATGTCGCCCACAATGGGCGAGTCGATGTCGTCCCTGCCGCACTCGTGGCCCAGCGTGTTCCCGATCAGAATGAAGTCGCCCCGCTGGTCGACCTGCTCGCGCAACGCGGGCGCGGCGTGCGCGGCGCCGCCCTGCCCGCCCACGCAGGCGATCCCGACAAGACTACTTATGACCCAACGTCTCTTCACGGCGCCTCCTGCTGCTGCTTCGGCTTCTTCTCGAGGATCTTGAACTGCACGCGGCGGTTCTTCTGCCGTCCCTCGTCGGTGTCGTTGTCCGCGATCGGGACGTCGGGCCCGTAGCCCTTCGACGCCAGCCGCTCGGCCTCGACGCCGCGCTGGACCAGCGCCTTCATGACCGACTCGGCCCTCGCCTGGCTGAGCTTGATATTGTACGCGCGTCCGCCGCGCGGGTCTGTGTGTCCTTGCACCTCGATCTTGGCGATCTCCGGGTGCTCCTTCAGCACACCCGCGACCTCATCGAGGAGCGGATCGCTCACCTTCTTGATGGTCGCCTTGCCGGTGTCGAACTGCACCTGCTGGAGGATGACGATCTCGGTCTCGGTCATGCGCACCGCGACGGGGCAGCCGTTCTTCGAAGGATCCGGATCGGGCTTGCCCTTGATGTCGGGGCAGGCGTCCTGATCGTCGCGCACCGTGTCGCCGTCGCGGTCGCCGGGGCAGCCGTTCGTCGCCGGATCCGAGGTGCGGATACCGGGGATGTCGGGGCAGGCGTCCTCCGCGTCGATCACGCCGTCGCCGTCCCTGTCGGGCGGCGGCGGGCAGCCGTGCTTCTTCGGATCCTCGTTCGCCGGGCCGGCCTCGTCCGGGCACGCGTCGACGTCGTCCGTGATGCCGTCCTTGTCGCGGTCCCCTGGCGGCGGGCAGCCGTGCTTCTTCGGGTCGTCGTTCGCGACGCCGGGCACGTCCGGGCACGCGTCGACGCGATCGAGGATGCCGTCCTCGTCGCGATCCGAGGGCGGGCAGCCGTTCTTCTTCGGATCCGGGTCGCCGACGCCGGGCACGTCCGGGCAGGCGTCCTTCTCGTTGACGATGCCGTCCTTGTCGCGGTCCGGGTCCGCGCGCCGGACCTCGGGCGAGTACGCGAGCATCGCGACGGCGCGGAAATCCGGGGTGCCGATGCCCGAGGTGAAGCCGGGGCCGGCGGCGACGCCGAGCTCGAAATCGCGGAGCGTGGGCGCGAAGCGGTAGCGCAGGCCGAGCAGCGCCTCGACGTTCGTGTTGCGGGCCTCCGGGTCCTCCAGCACCGTCGACACGGTCGCCTCGGGGCCGATCTGGAGCTGCTCTTCCGAGCCCAGCAGCAGGCCGACGCCCGCGCCGCCGTTGAACATCAGGCCTTGCCGCACCTGCGCGAACGTCTGCGCGGGGCGCAGATCGACGCCGGCCGCGGCCGACCAGACGAAGCCCGGGATCCGGCCGCCGGCCAGGATCTGAGGCAGGCCGCGGACCGACTCCTCGCCCACGAACGAGCCGTCGCGGTCGCCGGTCGGCACCCACACGAAGCCGCCGACGGCGAGCTGGAACGGGTCGAAGTAATCGCCGAGGAGGCGCAGGCGCAGCCCGACCCGGAGATCGCCGAGCTGCACGTCGCTCGGCGACCTGAACGAGAGGCCCTCGGCCGCGGGGCTGTCGCCCTGCTGCAGCACGGCGAGGGGCAGGTCGACGTTGACGTGCAGCCGGTCCCAGAGCGTGAGCGAGGAGTTCAGGTGCAGGAACAGCTGGTGGCCGACGATCGCGCCGAGGTTCTCGTCGCTGCCCTCCCGCGTGAGCACGAGCGGGTTGTGCGCGTAGTCACCGAGCAGCATCACGTGCAGCGTCGCGCTGCCGTCCTGGTTCGGCGAGGCTGCGTACGGCGACGGCACGCCGAACATCCGGTCGCCGGCGGGCGCGGGGCTGAAGCGGTTGAGGGCGAGGCCGCGCGCCGGTCCCGCTTCCTGAGCGGACGCTGGCGCGGCCCACGCCGCCGCGGCTAGCGCGGCGGCGCCGCAGATCCATCGAGGGGGCAAGGGGGCTCTCATTCGCAGGATCACCTTGGGTGCTTTGGGCGAGCGGCCGTCGACTGCTCCGGCGCGCAGGCAAGTTGGGGGAAACGCCGCATGCTCGACGAGGAAGATCGCGAGCAGCCTCGAAATCCCGGGCCGTCTTATAGGCTTCGCAGGACGCTACGGGTGGACTTTTCGCTGGGCGGCCGTCCGAATTCGGATCGGCCTCGACAGGGCGGCTCTCCTGCGAGCCGGCCATCGCAGCGCGGCCTATGCAAGGCGTGTGCACGCCTCGCCGTCGCGCGGGGCCGGTGGTCTGTCGAGGATCTGGCGCCTCAAGCCGGCTCTGCGGCGGGTCGACTGAGGACTACAGACATCAGCACTGCGGCCCCGGTGCGGCGGTATCGACCGCGATCGAGCGGGGGGCGCGCCGGCGCGCCCGGTTGGCGGGCTCTGCGGCGCTCGCGGCCCCGGCGCTGCGCCGCCGGAGGCCCGGCTTCACCGCGGGGTCAAAAGTTCGTTCGGACGGTGCCGCTGAATTGAAAGATGCCAGGGTTCGAGCCGATCTTGCCAATGGCGGTGAACCTGGAGCCTGGCGTGACGGCCAGCATGGCCGAGCGCAGCGCGTCGGTCGGTGAGGTCGACTCGGCCTGGCTCGTCGCGTAGGGCGAGCTCCTCGTGATCTCTGCCCGCAGATACGAGCTGCCGCTGGTCACGACGGTCCTTGCCCATGCCGCGTTGCAGCTCGGCGAGTACCGGATCACGATCTTGCCGATCGCGGTGGTGCCCGACAGGATGTCGCTCGACGCCCGCGTGACCGCGTCGGCCTCGCACCCGGTCGCGCCAGGGTCTTGCCCCGTGCACGACGCGCCGTAGCAGCTGCCGAGCGCGGCAGCGTCCTCGCCCACGTCCTCCTGCGCGGAGCCCTCTCCGTCGAGCGGCTCGGGATCGGACGTGTCGGCGATGCAGCCGGCGAGGGCAAAGGAAGCTCCGAGGGCGACGACGGCAAACGAGGAGGCGATACGCATGGTCCATGTCCTTTCGAGCCCTGGGAACGCGGGCATTGCGCTACAGAGCGGCGCCGGCGCGTCGAGGTCTCGGCCTGGGTACGGGCGCCGGGCCCCGACCGGTTCCCGCGACCGCGAAAGGACCCGTGTCGGGCGCCTCCCGGGACTCGCTACGTCGGGCGCCGCGGGCTCGTCAGGGGCCGCCAGCGGCGCGCGGCGCGGCGCGAGGCGATCGCGCGACGCGTCCGTCCGGGTCGTGTCGACTGGGGCATTCCGTTCGGGAGGCGCGTTCCAGCGCTCCATCTGGTGGTTGCATCGATTACCATCGTCTCCCGAAGGGCTGCTGCCACCGGCGACTCCAGACGACGGAGGTTTCGACGATGAACCTTTTTCCGGACGAGATGCGGCGGGATCCTTATCCCCTCTACGATCAGCTGCGGACCGGCTCTCCCGTGTTCCACGTCGCTCCGCTCGATCTCTGGATGATCTTCGATTACGAAGGGGTGAAGCGGGCGCTGACCGATCATGACGCGTTCAGCTCCGCGGTGACGCCTCCCACGGGCAAGGCGCCGGACTGGATCGTCTTCTCGGACCCGCCGCGCCACACGAAGCTTCGATCCATCGTCCTGCGGGCGTTCACGCCGCGCTCGATCGCGGGCCTGGAGCCGCGCATCCGGGAGCTGTCGCGCGAGCTCCTGGATCCGTGGATCGAGCGCGGGGAGATGGACCTCGCGGCGGACTACGCGGGGCCGCTGCCCACGATGGTGATCGCGGAGATGATCGGCATTCCCCCCGAGGACCGGGCGCGGCTGCTGCGCTGGAGCGAGGTGATAGCGAACCTCAGCCACGCGATCTCCGGCGGCGAGGAGGCGGCGAGGGCCGTGAGCGAGCACGCCCTGGTGAAGGAGGAGATGAAGGCGTATCTCGCCGACCTGATCGAGGCGCGCCGGAGGGCGCCGGCGGAGGATCTCTTGACCCGGCTCGTCGAGGCCGAGGTGGACGGCGAGCGGCTGACCGAGGGAGACATCCTGAACTTCTTCCAGTTCCTGCTCGCGGCGGGCACCGAGACGACAACGAACCTGATCGACAACGCCATCCTGTGCTTCATCGGGAGCCCGGCGGAGCTCTTCCGCCTCCGGGCGGCGCCCGAGCTCTTGCCCTCGGCGATCGAGGAGGTGCTGCGCCACCGCTCGCCGCTGCAGATGGTGTTCCGCGAGACCAGGCGCGCCGTCGAGGTGCACGGCCAGGTGATCCCGGCCGGGAAGCTGGTGCTGCCCGTGATCGGCTCCGCGAACCGGGATCCGCTGCAATTTCACGACCCTGGCCGCTTCGACATCGGGCGCGATCCCAACCCGCACGTCGCGTTCGGCCACGGCATCCATTTCTGCATCGGGGCGGCGCTGGCGCGCCTGGAGGCGCGGATAGCGCTGCCCGATCTGCTCTGCCGGCTGAAGGGCCTCCGGCTCGCGAGCGACGAGCCGTGGGAGCCGCGCAAGGCGATCATCGTGCATGGGCCGGCGCGCTTGCCGATCCGCTTCGAGCCGGGGAGGCGCGTTGCGGTGCACGCGGCGGGGGCGTACACGCCGTGTCCGGGGTGAAGGGCGCGAGGACGTCGTGGGGGTGGGGGAGGGGGCTCTGGACGGGCGGGGCCGCGGTGGGGCAAGGGGCAGGGGCGTGGGGAAGCGCCGGCCCCGTCCCGGCGGCCCCGGTCGGGGCGGACGGAACGCCGTGAGCCCGTCCGGATGACCTGGCTCGTCCACCCGGGAGAGGGGTGGCACCCGTCTCCGGGTGGAGGTGCGTCCACAAAAAGACGAGTGGCACTCGTCTCCGCGGTGGAGGTGCGTCCACAAAAAGACGGGTGGCACTCGTCTCCCGGTGGACATGGCTCCAGCGTAAGACGAGCAGCAGGCGGTTCAATCGAGATGCCTTCCCATGCCGAGAGGTTTGCCAAGATCGCCGAGCGAATTGAACGCGAGTTGGAGCGTATCGATGAGGCTGCAGTCGCCGCTGCCCGGCTCGAACCCGTGCGGGCACGGGAGAGGGGACCTCATTGGTTCGCTCGCGTCCTTTCAAAGCTTCGGCATGGTTTGAAGGCTCAGCCGAGCGCCGAGGACGAGGGAGCTCGTCGATTCGAAGCAGCTCAACGCCGCCTGGAATCACTTGAGAAATACGGGGCGGAGCTGGCACGAGCGGCTGCGCAGCAGGCGGCGAACGCCGATGAATGGGAACGACGCGCGATGCTCGCGGTTCGAGCGGGGGACGATGACCTCGCGCGCAAAGCGCTCTCCTGGCAGCGCGAGGCGCTCGAACGTGCATCGACGCTCGAGCGGCAAGCCGCAACGATCTCGGCGGCGATGGCCGAGTACACGTCTGCGCTCGCCGCCATCAAGGCCTCCTCGCGTTGATGGGGCTGCCCCCACGTCGCTGGCGGAGGTGGTTCGCGCGGCTCGGCGGAGCGGCGCGACGCCTCCGGCGGGCGTGCAGGGTGGCTGAGCTGAGATCGCCTGCCGGAGCGCTTCGACCTCGAGGAATACGGCGAGTCCCGCCCCACCGCGGGCGCAATCCTTACGTAGCGCGCGCATCTTCCGCGCCGCGCAGGTCCTCGGCGGCACGCGCGCCCTGCGCAGGGCAGGTCGCGATGCCTGGCGCGCGGCTTGCTGTGTTTGCGCGGCGAGCCGATGCGCCGCACCGACGCCACGCCCACCACGCCTCCGAACTCGCCCGCCCAGGCGGAGCCGGCCCCCAGGCGCGGCGGCCGGACGACGAGCACACCGCGCCGCGAGGCCCGCGTCGGCGACATCCTCGCTGCCACCGATTTCTCGCCGGGTGCTCTCGCGGCGGTCGAGCGCGCCGCGTGCCTCCCCCTCTCCGCGAGCAGCACCTTGCACCTCGTTCACGTGCTGCCAGCGCCCGCCTCGCCCGCGGAGGGCGACAGCGCGGAGCAGGCCGCGCGTCGCTCGCTCGACGAGATCGCGGCCCGCGCTCTCGATGTCGCCCGGGGCGCGGGGAACGCAGGTCTGCGGATCGTTCCGAGCGTGCTCGTCGGCAGAGGGTTCGTCGAGATCATCCGTCATGCGCGCAGCCACGGCGCGGAGCTGATCGTCCTCGGCAGGCACGGAGAGCGCTCGATCCTCGATCTTCTGCTCGGGTCGACGGCCGAGCTCACGGTCCGTCACGCGGACACTCCCGTGCTCGTCGTGCAGCGAGCCCCCGCCAGCGCCTACAGGCGACCGCTGCTCGCCGTCGAGCTCTCGGACGTCGCGCTTCGGAGCGCCGCGCTCGCGACGAAGGTCATCGATCCTGAGGTGAGCCGCATCCGGGCGATCCACGCCTATCGCGTGCCCTTCGAGGACAGGATGGCGCTCGCCCTCCCCTCGATGGAGTTCGCGGCCTATAAGGCTCGATACCATGACGACGCGCGCGCCGGCCTCGGGCGCCTCCTCGACTCGTTCGACGGGCTCGGTGTGACGTGGGAGCCGTCGGTCCGGCGTGGCGATGCGAGGCGCGCGATCGTCCGCGAAGCCAGGCGATGGAAGGCCGATCTCATCGTCATGGGGACGCACGGGCGCTCGGGCATCTCGCGCGCTCTCCTGGGCAGCGTGGCCGAATCCGTCATGCGCTCGGCGCCGTGCGACGTGCTGGTCGCGCGCCCCTCCACGTTCGTGCTGGAGCTGCCCTGAGCGGCGCGGCAGCAAAGCATGCTCCGGCGGCGCCTGGACACCCGCGTCGACTCGACCCGCCGAGGGCAAGGCGGCGTGAGCCCTAATGAGACGATAGGGGGTTGGATCTGCAGCCCCTTCGGATAGCCTTCGCCGTCGCATGATGCCGGAAGCCGCCCTCACGTTGGCCATCCTCGGAGCCACGATCGTCTTGTTCGTGAGCGATCGCCTGCGGCTCGACGTCGTTGCGATGATGTCCTTGCTCGCGCTCACCCTCTCCGGCGTCACCACGGTCTCGGACGCGCTCGCAGGGTTCAGCAACCCGGCCGTGCTCATGATCGCGGGCCTGTTCATCGTCGGGGCGGCGCTGACGGACACCGGCGTGGCCGATTGGCTGGGCCACCGCCTCGAGCGCGTCGCGGGATCGGGAGAGGCGAGGGTGATGGTGGTCCTGATGGGGGCGACGGCGCTCCTGTCCGCCTTCATGAGCTCCACAGGGACGGTGGCGATCCTCCTGCCGGTGGTCGGGACCCTCGCGTTGAAGCGCGGAATTGCGCCCGCGAGGCTCCTCATGCCCGTGGCGTTCGCCGCGCACCTCGGGAGCAACCTTACGCTCATCAGCACGCCGCCGAACCTCCTCGTGAGCGACGCCCTCCGTGAGGCGGGGCGCGAGCCGTTCCGCTTCTTCAGCTTCATCATTCCCGGCCTCGCCGTGCTCGTGATCGGTGTGGCCTACCTCGTGTCGATCGGTCGTCGCATGCTTCCTGGCAAGGCAGACGCGGCGGGCGGGGTCGCGCCGCGCTCGCTCACGCTGAACGATCTCGCGATGGACTACGAGCTCGACACGTCGCTGCGCGCCTTGCGTGTCACCGCGCGCTCGGAGCTCGCCGGCCTCACGCTCGGCGCCGCGAACCTCCGCGCCGAGTTCGGCGTGACCGTGGTGGGGATCGCGCACGCCGGACCCCGCGGCCCCTTGGCGAAGCGCGTCGTTCCGCAAGCGGTGTTCGTCGCGGGCGACGAGCTGCGCGTGCTCGGGAGCGACAGCGCGATCGCGGCGCTCGCAGATCGATTCGGGCTCGAAGCGCTCCCGGAGCGCCCCGTCTTCTCGTTGCCCCACGAAGAGTCCATGTGTGAGGTCGTGCTCCCGCGGCGCTCCCGGCTGGCGGGACAGACCCTGCGGGAAGCCAAGTTCCGCGATCGCTACCGCGCGAACGTGCTCGCGATCCGCCGAGGCGGAGGATCGCTGCCGGTGTTCCATGCGACGCCCGAGCTGCGCGATCTCAAGCTCCGCGCCGGCGATACGCTCCTCGTGAAAGGGCGGCAGAAGCACCTGAGGAACCTCCGCGACGAGCGGCGGGATCTCGTGCTCGTCGCCGAGCCCGACGCGCCGAGCGCCGTGTTCGTCGATCGCGGGCGCGCCCTCGCTGCCGTGGGGGTCACCCTGGGTATGCTCGTCGTCATGGCGTTCGGGTGGCTGCCCAACGTGGTCGCCGTGCTGCTCGCCGCGGTCCTCCTGGTGCTCGCGCGGTGCGTGCGCCCGGCGGACGCCTACCGCGCCGTGAACTGGGAGAGCGTCGTGCTCATCGCGGGGATGATCCCCGTCTCCACGGCGCTGGAGCGCACCGAGGCGATGGGGGCCGCCGTGTCCGCGGTCGAGGCGCTCCTGACCGGGGCGCGGCCCACGGTGGTCCTAGGTCTGCTCGTCCTCTTCACCTCGGCCATCGGGATGGTCCTCTCCAACACCACGACGGCCTTGCTCGTGGCCCCCCTCGCGGTTCGCCTGGCCGGCGCGCTGGGCCTCGCGCCGGAGCCATTGCTCATCGGCGTCGCGTTCGCGTCCTCCGCGGCATTCGCCACGCCGATCGCTTCTCCTGTGAACGTCCTGGTGATCGCGCCGGGCGGCTATCGCTTCAACGATTTCACGCGCGTCGGGCTGCCGCTGCAGCTCCTGGTGCTCGCGACCACCGTCGTCGTCGTCCCGCTCGTGTGGGGCTTCTGACCGCGGGAGGCGCGGCTTCAGCCGCCCGGCGGCGCGCCGGGCGCAGGCCTCAAGGCTCCTTCTTCTTCTTCCACTTCTTCTTTTTGGCGGCGGCGGCTTCGTCTTGTTCGGGTCCTTCGGCGCCCACGGAACGCGCGTGTCGATCGGCAGGATGTCCTCGCGGCAGGGCGCGCTCGCCCTCGAATCGTTTCACTTTTCCTTCCCCCCGTTCCTCGATATCCTCGGCGCGATCGTCCTCTGGACCATCGCCGGCGAGCCAGTCATCCATGCCTGATACCGTCATCCGCAATCCGATCCTGCCGGGCTTCAACCCCGATCCGTCCATCGTCCGCGTCGGCGACGACTACTACGTCGCGACCTCGACCTTCGAGTGGTACCCCGGCGTGCAGATCCACCACTCGCGCGACCTCGTGCACTGGCGTCTGCTCTCGCGCCCGCTCAACCGCGCGAGCCAGCTGAACCTGCTTGGCGACGGCGATTCGTGCGGCGTCTGGGCGCCGTGCCTGACGTATGCGGATGGCCTGTTCTGGTTGATCTACACCGACGTGAAGCGCTACGGCCGGACCAGCGTCGGCGGCGCGACGGGCGCGTCGATGCGCGACTTCCACAACTACCTGGTGACCAGCCCCACCATCGACGGCGAGTGGTCGGATCCCGTTCATCTCAACTCGAGCGGCTTCGACCCCTCGCTGTTCCACGACGACGACGGCCGCAAGTACCTGAGCAACATGCTGTGGGACCACCGGCCCGGCCACAATCGCTTTGCCGGCATCGTGCTCCAGGAGTACTCGCACGCCGAGCGCAAGCTCATCGGGCCTGTCACGAACATCTTCAAAGGCACGCCGATCGGCTACACCGAAGGTCCGCACATCTACAAGCGCGGCGGCTACTACTATCTGATCACCGCCGAGGGCGGCACGTACCAGGGCCACGCCGTCACCATGGCGCGCTCCCGTGACCTCACCGGCCCGTACGAGCTGCACCCCGAGACGTACATCCTGACCTCGCGGTCTCGCGCCGACGTCGCGCTGCAGCGCGCGGGCCACGCCGACCTTTGCGATACGCCGTCGGGCGACGTGTACATGGTCCACCTGTGCAGCCGTCCCATCCCGAACCGCGGGCGCTCGACGCTCGGCCGCGAGACCGCGATCCAGAGGATGGTCTGGTCGGACGACGGCTGGCTTCGCACGGCCGATGGTGAAAATATCCCGCGCGTCGAGGTCCCAGCCCCCGGCCTGCCCGCGCATCCTTTCCCTGCCCCGGCCGCGCGCGAGGACTTCGATTCACCGCAGCTGCCTATCGACTTCCAGTGGCTGCGCTCACCCTACCCCGACGAGCTGTTCAGCCTCACCGCACGTCCCGGTCATCTGCGGCTCTACGGCCGCGAGACGCTCGGCAGCCTGTTCCGCCAGTCGCTCGTCGCACGCCGCCAGCAGGCGCACTGCTACAGCGCGGTCACGTCGGTCGACTTCGCGCCCGAGCGTTATCAGCAGATGGCCGGGCTCATCTGCTACTACAACGCGAGCAAGTTCCATTACCTGCACATCTCGCACGATGAGACGGTCGGGCGCTATATCCGGATCATGTCGGCGATTCCGGATGGGGTCATGGCGGACGCCTTCACCGCACCCGTCCCCATCCCGGGCACCGCGCCCGTGCACCTGCGCGCCGAGCTCGACCACGACCGGCTCTACTTCGCCTACAGCCTCGACGGTACGGACTGGAGCTGGTTCCCCGAGCACCTGGACGCCAGCATCCTCTCGGACGAGGCCTCCGCGCCCGGCCTTCCCAACTTCACCGGCGCGTTCGTCGGCATGGCGTGCCAGGACATGTCGGGTACCGCGCGCCCAGCCGATTTCGACTACTTCGAGTACCGCGAGCGCGAGTACCTGATCGACCCCAGGCGCCCGTAGCGTCACTCTCCCGGGAGGGAGGCGGTAAGGAACCTCGTTGTTGACCGCGGGTCGCCGGATCTGGGGTCGTGGCGCCCGACGGGGTCGACGACGAGCGCCTCGCCGAAGCGCGAGGCGCGATCCGGCTCGCGCTCGCTCGGCTGAGCTCTCTGCAGCCCGTCAGCGTCGTGAGCAGGCCGGGGCCCTCAAGGCTCCTTCTTCTTCTTCCACTTCTTCTTCTTGGGCGGCGGGAGCTTCGTCTTGTTCGGGTCCTTGGGCGCCCACGGGACGCGCGTGTCGATCGGCAGGATGTCCTCGTGCGGCAGGGCGCGCTCGCCCTCGCGCTTCACCGCGAACGACGCCGAGACCACGTTGACCTTGTGGGCGCCGATATCGGACAGATCGCCCTTTACGCGCAGCCCGACAGGGATGCAGAACCTCCTCTTTCGCTCTTCTTCATCCATGTCGCCCGGCGGCGGCGCCCCGCCGCCCGGGCCGCGCAGCTGGCCGAGCCGACTCGGGTCCTCCATCGCCTGCTGGAGCTGCTCGAGCACCTCCTCGGCGCACACGAGCTCCGGCTTGGGCTTCTTCTTGCTGCCGGACGGATACTGCACCTTGGACTGGACCTTGACCGTCACGGTCACCGGTTGCCGGTCAGGCCCCATCTGCAGCGCGCTCCCCGCGAGCGCGCCCTTGGCCCCGTCCACGATGCGATCCCACGTGGGGCCGTCTCCGGCCGACGCGCTCACCAGCCGGACGCCGAGGACCTGGCCGTCGGCGCCGAGCTTGACCTCGAAGGTCGCCCGCGCGTCGAGGGGCGCGGCCGAGGAGCGCACCATGTCCGCCAGGGTGCTCGCCACCGCGCCCGCGGCGGGGACGCTGATCCCGACGCTCTTGTCCTTGCCGTGCAGCGTCTCGTTCAGCACCGTGCCCGCTATCGCCGGATTCACCGGGCGAGCGCGCGGGGCGGACGTCGGGGCGGCGCGCGGCGCGTCGGGGCCGGGGAGCACGCCGGGCACGGTCCAGAGGGGCGTCCCGAGCCCTGGCGCGAGCGCGATGCCCCCGCCCGCAGCGGGAGGTGCCCCGCCGTACTCGTCGCCGGGCGGCGCCGTCGCCGGGGCCGCCGGCGCCTCGGCGGCGGGCGCAGGGGCCTCGGCGGTGGGCGCGGGGGCGCCGGGAGCCTCGGCGGCGGGCGCAGGGGCCTCGGCCGCAGGCCGGGCGGCGGCTTCGGCTGCGGGCGGCGCGCTCTCCGGAGGTGCGGCCTTCGGCTCTGTGGCCGGAGAGGCCGGCGCGGGCCTCGCGCGATCGACCGAGGCGATCTTGGCCGCTGCGGCGCCCGGCGCGGGCGCCTGCGCCTTCTCGGCCGGAGGGGCCTTGCCGATCTCACCGGCCGCCTCCGGCTCGCTCGCGACCGGCTCGCCTCCGGCCGGCGCCGCGGTTGCGGCCTGGGGAGCCTGTGGTTCCAGCTCGAAATCGATGCCATCCACGAGCGCCGATGGCTCGGCAGGGCCCTCGAGAGGCCGTTCCGGCGTCGGCGCGGCGAGGATCGCGGCGTGCGCCGCGACCGCCATGGCCAGGGCCACGGCATCGCGCCCCCGCAGGGAGATGCTCACCGCCTCCTCGTGCCAAGGCAAGCGCGCATTGACCAGGTCTAGCACGCCCCCCGGCGGGCGGACCGGCATCCCCCTTGGTCCCCCGCCCACCGGCGTGAAAAGCACGATCGCGGCGCAGCGATCGCGGCCATGCCGGTCGGCCGCGGAGGCGGGGTGGCGAGGGGATTCCCCACCTGCCGGAAGGATGGAACCGCCAAGTCGCCAGGAGACGCCAAGATTTTTTTGTTTTTCTTGGCGTCTCCTGGCGACTTGGCGGTTCAAAAGACCCCACCTGCGGCCAGAGGTACACAACCGCCAGAGGCCGGTGTCTCGCTCCCGCCGTGTCGCTGCGCTGTGAATCGCGTGCCGAGGTGCGGTATCAGAGCACCGGCGTGCCCGGCGCGGCGTCCTCGACCGTGATGGTGCGGACTCGCCCCTCGACATCGGCGGTCAGCAGCATGCCTTCCGACACGAGCCCTTTGCCGAAGTCGCGCGGCGGCAGGTTGCAGATGACGACGACCCGCTTGCCCACCAGCTCTTCCGGGGCGTAGCTCGCCGCGATGCCCGAGATGATGCGCCGCGGAGCGCCGTCGCCGGTGTCGACGCGCAGATCGAGCAGCCGGTCCTTCTTCTTCACGCGCTCGGCGCTCGTGACCACGCCGATCCGGAGGTCCAGCCGGGCGAATTCGTCGAACGCCACGGGGCTCTTGCCCTGGCGCGCCGGCGGGGCAGCCACCTCGGCGCCGCCGCTCGCCGCGGGCGCGGCCTTCGCCTCCTTCGACTCGGCCTTCGCACCGGCCGTCGCGTCGGCCTTCGCCGGCTCGGCGTCCGGCCGCGGCGGGGCGAACCGGGCGAGCAGCTCGGCTTCTTTCTCCTTCTCGAGGCGCGGGAAGATGGGCGAGCCCCTGCGGAGCTTCTCGCCGGGCGCTCGCGAGGGGAGCGCCATCGGCCAGCGATCGCTGCCCGCCTCGAACGCGATCGGCGGCAGCCCGAGCTGCTCGCGCATCCTGCCCGCCACGACCGGCATCACGGGGGAGATCATCACGCTGATCGCCTCGAGCTGCTCGATCAAGGTCGCGATGATCGTCCCGAGGCGCGCCGGGTCCGTCTTCTTGGCCACCCACGGAGCGGCCTTGTCGATGTAGAGGTTCGCCGCGGCGATCACCGTCCAGATCGCGTCGAGCGCGCGCGTCGGCTGGTTCGCGTCGAACGCGGCCGCCGCGGCCGCCGCGGCCTGCCGCTGCGCCCCGGCGAGCTCCTCCTCGAGCGGGCCCAAGGCCCCCTTCGCCGGGACCTCCTCGGCGAACGGGAGCACGCGATTCAGCAGGTTGCCGAGCGAGTTGCCGAGCTCCGAGCCATACCGCGACAGCACGTCCTGAAGGCCGAAATCGCCGTCCTGGCCGAACGAGATCGCGCGCATCAAGCAATACCGCACCACGTCCACCCCGACGGGCGGCGCGGCGGCGGCCGCGTCCGGGCCGCCGGGCAGGGCCGCCGCGGCCGCCTCGGAGAGGGCGGCCGCCACCTCGACGGGGCTGATGGTGTTGCGGAGCGTCTTCGACATCTTCTGGCCGCTGTACGTGAGGAATCCGTGGGCGAAGACCTGGCGCGGCAGCTCCGCCTCGCCGTAGCCGGCCGAGAGCAGGAACGCAGGCCAGTAGACGGCGTGGAAGCGCAGGATGTCCTTGCCGACGAGGTGCACGTCCGCGGGCCAGAAGCGCGTGTTGTCCTCTGGCTCCCGGAGGGCGGTCATGTAGTTCGCCAGCGCGTCGAACCACACGTACATGACGTGCTTCGGGTCGTCGGGGACGGGGATGCCCCACTGGAACGTGGTGCGGGAGACCGACAGATCCTGGAGCCCCTCGCGCACGAAGCTCACCACCTCGTTCAGGCGGCTCGCCGGCTGCACGAAGGTCGGGTTGCGCTTGTAGTAATCGAGCAGCGCGTCCCCGTACCTGGACAGGCGGAAGAAGTAGCTCTCTTCCTTGACGCTCTCGGCGGGCTTCTTGTGCAGCGGGCAGACGTTCCCGGGCTGCTCCAGATCCTTCTCGGTATAGTAGGCCTCGCACCCGACGCAGTAGAGCCCCTCGTAGTGGCCGAGGTAGATGTCCCCGCGCGCCTTGATCCGGCTCCAGAGCTCCTGCACGGCCTTCTTGTGGCGCGGCTCGCTCGTGCGGATGAAGTCGTCGGGAGCGCAGCCGAGCTTCGGCCACGTGTCGCGGAAGACGGCGGCGATCTCGTCGGCGTGGGCGCCCGGCGCGACGCCGCGCGCCTCGGCGGCGCGCTGGATCTTGAGGCCGTGCTCGTCCGTGCCGGTGAGCATGCGGCTCTCGTGGCCGCGCAGCCGGTGGTAGCGGCACAGCACATCCGCGGCGATCGTCGTGTAGGCGGTACCGAGGTGCGGGACGTCGTTGATGTAATAGATGGGCGTCGTGACGTAGAAGCGGCTCGCCATGGGAACGCCCTCTTAGCATGGGGCGCTCCCCCGCGGCGAGGCGGCGGGGCGCCGATCAGAGCCGCGCGTCCTCGGGGAGCTCGGCCTGGTGCAGGACTCCATCCGTGAACACCTGACCGTCGATCTCGTAATAGAGCCGGAGCTGCACCTTGCGCGCGTCCGGCCGCGGCGACACCGAGCCCGGCGTCGCGGTGGATCCCTGGAAAATCTTGCCCGCGAAGCTGAACTGCTGGTTCGGGCCCCACCCGGTATACGAAAGCGGGATCGTCTCGGCGTGGACGAGCGCGTCGTGTCCGTCGAACACGTGGACATCGATCCACGCCTTGGCGCCCCACGCCGAATGGCTGACCCACGCGTCGAGGTCCACGTGGGTCTGGATGTCTTTCCCCGCGATCGGCCCCTGTGCGGGCCTCGGGAACGCGTTGACCTTCGAGACCCGCAGGGCCCGGACGTTCGTGATGTCGGGTCGCCGCTGCGCCCCCGCGCGGTAGACGACCGGCTGCGCCGGGATCCGCGGCGGCGGGCCGCCCACATCGAACCAGTAGTTGTCGCCGAAGCGCGTGTCCCACGCCTCGCACCGGCGGCTGGTCTGAGAGAAGCCGTGGAACCAGATCTCCGCCTGGGTCGC
This sequence comes from Sorangium sp. So ce381, assembly GCF_051473845.1. Classification (NCBI taxonomy): domain Bacteria; kingdom Pseudomonadati; phylum Myxococcota; order Polyangiales; family Polyangiaceae; genus Sorangium; species Sorangium sp. So ce381. The sequence continues at coordinate 181,998 of NZ_CP150336.1, forward strand.
GTCGTCCGGCACCGAGATCTCCAGGGCCGCCGCCCTGTGCGCGATGACGTGCCCGGGCGGGTTCCCCGGGGCCCGCACCTCCTCGACGACGCTCCCCTGCACGATCGCGCCGCGCGGGTGAAAGCGGACGTAGGCGGTGATGTCGCCGATCTCGGCGCCGCGCCACATCGTGAAGCAGCGCGACAGGCGGCTCGGCTCATACTCGATCCTGAGCTTCCCCCCGCGCTCGATCGGACCCTGCTGCGCGTGCTGCCAGTCAGGCAGGAACTGGAGAACAGCGGTCGTTGTCATCGGGACCCTCCTTGCATGGACGGGTAGCCAGGAACGGGCAGCAAATGCAAGCGGGGCGACGTTTCGGCCCGCGTGAGGGCCGATCGCGCGTCGGCTGGGCGCGCGGGTGCGCTTTCAGGGGGGCATGACGGCGGAACGCAGCTCCTCGGACGGCGCGGACCCAGACCGGGCCCAGCTGTCAAGCCCCGGGCCTGGGGAGCTCGCCCTGGCGCGCGACAGGCCAGGGGACGAGACCGCTCAGGAGCTCGCCCTGAGCGCGTCGAACTCGCCCGGATCGTGGATGGTGGGGGGATTGGTCCCGCCACCGATGAAGTCTTCCGTCCGGTCGTACATGCCGTAGTGGGTCACAGGCGCCGAACCACCCGGTGCCGGGAAACCATCCGCCCCTGCCTTGACCCCGAGGGCGTTCATCAAGTTGCAGAAGTACTTGTTGATCGGCGCGTTGGCGAGCGACGGAGCGGTCCCCGTTTCCTGGGACATCGCGTCGACCTGGTCCAACGTGCCGTCGGCACACGTGATCTCGCTGTTGCCGGCGGTGAGATCGGGCGAGCCGTCATCGACGTTCACGGCCCAGCCGGTCTTGAAATAGCCGCCGGCGCTGCCGACCTGGACGATCGGCAGGTTGTTGAGGTTGCGGGCGCAGCCGTCCGACGCGTCCTGGAACCAGACGGCCGCGCAGTTGTCGAGGAGCGTCCCGTCGCCCTCGTCGATACGGTTCAGCTGCCCGATGAGGTGGGCGAACTTCCTCGCATAGTAGTCGTCGATCTTGAGGATCATGTCGATCACACCGGGGACGCAGGTGCCCGTCATGCCCGCGTGGTCCAAGCGACTCGCGAGACCCGCGGCCTCCTGCGTCAGGCCGAGCCCCCCAAAGGTGTAGGCCGCGGGGTACTTCAGGAAGATGACGGGGTTCGCGTTGCACGCCGCCGCGAGCACGGCGAGGTTCGAATAGAGGTCCGCTCCGTCCAGGCCGTCTGAGATTGGCTGCGTCAGCTTGTCCGAGTAGTTCGCGTTGCTCACCAGGTCGATGTTTTCTTGCGTCACGCCGAGCGCCGTGGCGAGGGACGCGTTGCACTGCGAAGGAACCACCACGTTTCCTGTCGCGTGGAGGAGCTCCTTCCAGGCTGCGAGCTTCCGCTTGTCGGTACGGCTCATGTCGAACCGCTCGAGCGTCTGCAGATCATCCCTCACGATGTCGAGGATGCTCTTGCCGCGCATCGCCGCGTAGGTGTCCGGAGATGTCGGCTTCCCCGCCTCGAAGAGGCCCGTGAGGCTGCTGAAGGCCTGCTGCGCGTCGAGGGCCTTGAAGAGGGTCTCGGCGGCGGAGTAGGAGATCGCCGACTGAGAGTTGTCATTCCCACCAATCGTGTTCATGAGCAAGGGAGTGCCTTGCGGGCTGAGCTGTCGTGCGATGACGTGGTCCAGCGAGGGGCCGGTCGGCATGGCGTAGAACTTCGTCGCCGTGTTGAAGCTGAACGGGTCGTTGCTGTTGGGAGTGACCGGGTGGCAAGTGAAGTACGACCCGTTCACCTGCGTGTTTTCATCGTTCCCCTGCCCCCGAACCATCGTCGCCGTCCACTCGTTCATCGCGCGGATGCCTCGGGGCATGAGGAGCTTGTCGACGTAAGGCGCCAGGTGCTTGAGCGTCGTCGACTCGAGGTCCGCGGCGGTGAGCGGCCCGTGCGACTTCTTCGGGAACCACCGCGTCGTGATGCAGCCATAGTGCGTGTACATCACGATGAGCCGCTTCGGTGGCGTGGCCGGCTGCGCCATCACGGTGCGGTCGAGGATCGAGCCGAGGAACGGCGCCGCGACGCAAGCTCCGCCCAGCCCCCGGAGGAAGATTCTTCGGTTCACGCGCTTCGCCATGGTCGTACTTTTCCTGCCTCGGTGGAGGCAAACGCCCGGCTGACACTCGGAACGCCGTCGGATGCCCGCGTTTGCCACGTCTCCATCACCCCTACAATGCCCGCGGGCCCGTGAACGTATTTGGGTTTCGCTCGGCCGGGCGCGTTCTTCGAGCGGAAGGATGCCCCGCGATCGCCGCTCGACGCGGCAGCCCGCCACGTCGCCGCAGTCCTCGAGAGCGCACCGGTCGCCCTTGCGATCCGTCCACACTCCGAAGACCGACGCCGGTTTGATCGTTCATCGCCGGGTCGAAGGGGCTGTCTTCACGCCGCCGCATACGGGGCGTAGCATGCGCTTGGGCGCGTCGACTCCACGGCAGTCTGCCCTCGAGCGCTGCGCCGCGACGTCATCCAACCCGCATGGAGGGGTCTCATGAATTCTCCGACCGCGCAGCCCGCCGAGAGCTACAACCCCTACGAACCACCCAAGGCAGACGCCTCTGCGGGGCTGCGACCGGAGGAGCGCTCGCGGTTGCGGCTCGCGAGCAGCGACAGGCGGCTCGTGAACCTCGTCGTCGATTACATGGGATTGATGCTGTTCACGTTCCTCGTGGGCGTGATCTTCGGGCTCCTCGGAGGCGCCGAGGTGTTCGAGAAGATCAACGATACATTGCTCGGCCTCGTGATGATGTTCGCGTACTATGCCTCGATGGAGGTGATCTTCGGCGCCACGCCTGGCAAGCTCGTCACTGGCACGCGGGTCGTGATGGAGGACGGCAGCCGCGCCGGCCTCGGTCGGATCGCGCTCCGCACCCTGTGCCGGTTCATCCCCTTCGAGGCGTTCACGTTCCTGACGCGGCGGGGCCGCGCGCCCGTGGGCCTGCACGACCGGCTGTCGAAGACCCGTGTCATCCTCGTGCGCGGCTCTGACGACGCACGTTGAGAGGCGGTTCGCCCGGCTCCAGCGGGGACGAGGCGTGTCTCCGGCGGCCGGCGGCGTGCGTGGTGCCTGTCGCAAGAATGCGGTCGTCTCGCCGTAGCCTCACGGCGTTCGCGGCGCGCGCGCTTTCGTCGCCTCTCGAAGGTGCAGGTCAGGGGAGGGGCTGCTTGCGAAGGCGAGCGAGAGCGCGAGAGCACTGGAGGGCCATGGCGCCGAACCCGACAAAACAGACACCGACGTCAGACCAGCTCCGGAGGTCGAGGGCGTCGACGCGCACAAGCAAGAGATACGCGAAGGCGAGGTTGGCCAGCGCCCAGGCGACGTTCACCGCCGGCGGCGACAACCCCTTGAATGGCGGTGATGCGAACGGGGTCTGCAACGGTTGGCCGGACACGCCGGCGATCAAGTGGGGGAGCGCATTGGCGAGGAACGCCCCACCGAAGAAGTACGCGAAATAGACATACCAGGGCATGGTGATCTCCTCGAGCTGTTCGAGCGGAGCCTGCTCTCCCGTCAAGAAGTACGCTGTGGCGGCTTTCACATGCAAGGAAGAAGACCGGGCCACCCCGGACCGTCGAGTGGAATCGTCTGGACTTTTTCCTGTCTCCTGCCCGATCACGAACAGCCGATGCCGTCCGCGCGCGTCAGAGGATGACGCACGCATCAGGCGTGGCGTGAGCGCGGCGGCCAGCGCCGCAGCGTCCTCTCACGTCCGGGATGGGCAGGCTCACCTGCCACAGGGTGTCACGTGACACCCTTGTGGCGATGTGTCACCCGCAGCGCTCCCGCCCGAAGGCTCGAGCAGGCGCCCGGGGGCTCCGCGCGCGCGCCTCCCCGCAGCGGAGGCGGGCGGCGCGCGACGAGGACGAGGCCCGGCCCTCGCGGTCCGACGCGAGTTCGCCTCTGGCCTGCCGGTTGCTGAGGTCCCTGCGCGAGCGAGCCGTCGAGGTGAATCGACGGCCGCAACACCACAGGAGGACTCGCCATGATGATCCAACGACATGTGCTCATTCGCCGGACCTTGATCGCCGCTGCCCTCGCGTTGCCCATCGGCGCTGCGATCGCCGCGGGCGCGCCGAGCGACGCGGTTGCCGGCTGCCAGATCACGGTGAGCGTGCACAACTCCGGCAGCCAGGCGTTCACGGTCGACTGGGACGAGAGCAAGGTGAAGGTGTCCGGCGGCACGTGGGACAAGCTCGCGAACAACTCGTCCGAGCTGGTCGGCGCCGGTCAGACGAAATCGGTCGTCTACGGGGCGCTCTTCAATTGCGGAGCGAATCGCCGGTACCAGATCCACACGACCCAGGGCGGCGACGAGGAGACGACCTATTTCCCGGGCGTCAGCTCCTGGACGACGGACCAGACACCCACGATCAACATCTCGATGTGACGCTGCCACGAGCGCGGTCCGGGCCCCTCGCGCGGTGGGTCGACGTCAGCGCGCGAGGAGCGCGATCGCGTCCTGGATCCCGGCGTGGGTCAGCCGCACGCGGACGTCGAGGCGGGCCGCGCCGGAGCCGAGCACCTCGGAGGTGACGGCGAGCGGAATGGCGACCCCGCCGCGCGCCGGCAGCGCCGCGAGCGCGGCGAGATCCTTGGCGACCTTGTCCAGCGCCTCCGGCGTGTCGCCGTTCGCCGCGAGCAGCGCCAAGCCGGCCAGCGAGAAGAGCCCGCCGGCCAGCGTCCCGCGCCTCCGCAGCACGTCGATGTCCGGCGCCGCGCCGAGCGTGCCGTCGTCGCGCCCCGGATCCACCGCGACGCGCAGCCGGTCCACGAGGGCGGCGTCGTCCTCGCCGATCCCGAACCACGTCCGCTGGCCGGCGGGGACGACGTAAAGATGGGTCGTGTGCGCGGGCGGGGCGTCCTTCGTGAGCGGCTTCGAGCGGAGCTCGACGTGGAGCGTCCCCGCGGGCAGCGAGGCGGGCGCGCGGACGATCGCGTGCGTCGTGCGCTGCTTGTCCTCGTCGTCCTTGCGAGCACCGTCCTTCGGCGCGCCCCCGGGCTTGCCCGCGGCCTGCGTGCTGTTTCCGTCCTTCGGCGCGCTCCTCTTGAGCTTGTCGAGCTCATCGCCGCGCAGGAGGAGCTCCTTCACGCTGGAGATCCACGTCGGCGCCGGCTCCTCGACCGAGGCCAGCATCCATCCCTGGAGCGCGAGGCGCGCCGCCTTTTGCGCGCGCTGCGCGCCCTTGTCGCGCTGGTAGGCCGCGAGCGCCTTCTCCGCCGCCGCGCCGTTCGCGCCCGCGCCGAAGACGAAGGGGCCGCCCGTGAGGGCCAGGGTCTCGAGGCGATCGAGGACCTGATCGAGCCGCGCCTCGTCGTAGCCGTCGTCGATCATGTCGTCGCGCAGCGCCTTGAAGACGGCCTCTCGCAGCGGGGTGAGCTCGGCGCGCGACGCGCCCTGCGTGTGGAAGGCGACCGCCGTGTCGGCTGGGAGGCGGAAGAAGGCCGGCGGCGGCGCGGCGTCCTGCGCCGCCGCCGGCGCGAAGGCCAGCGTGAGGGGCGAGCGCCGGCCCGCGAAGCGCAGCGTGAGGCCGACCTCGACGTCCGCGCGGCCCCACGTGAGGTCGACGTTCAACCTCTCGATGTCGCGCAGGAACCCCGCGGCGAGCTCCTGGCCCAGCGCCCCCGCGTGGCCGTCGTCCTCGTCCGCGCCGTCCGCGCCGTTCGCCTCTTCCACGGCCTGGCGGAGGGTCCGCTCCGAGAGCTCGATCCGCGCGTCCGCGTCGAGCGGCTCGCGGGCCACGACCTGGACGAGGTAGGCCGCGGCGGTCTCGATGTCCTCCACGTCCGTGCCGCAGAGCAGGCGCGCGCCATCCCGCCGCTCGCCGGGATCGAACGCGCAGGCCCAGGGCGGCGCCTCGTCGTCGGGGTCGGCGTCACGCGCGCGCTCGACGCGCAACAGGCCCGGGTGCTCCTTGAGCTCCTTGAGCGCGAAGCGATCGGCCAGCCGCGGCACGTCCTGCTCCGCGACCGACAGGGAGGCCACGGCGTGATTGCCCATGTTGCCCAGGAAGGCGACGTCGAGCGGCCTCTCCAGATCGACGATGTCGGCGAGCTCCGGGCCCGCCGCTTGCGCGATGACCTTCGTGGGGTCCGTCGAGCCCATGGTGAACACGAGCGCGCTGCTCGGCAGGATCCGCGCGACGTTGTCCCAGGTCCGCTTCGGATGGGCGATCCTCAGCACGAAGGCGAGCTCCTTCGGCGCGGTCGCTGGCTGCGCCGCCGCGACCGCGGGCGCGGCGACGGCGGGGCGCGGCGCCGCGAGCAGCGGCGCGTCAGGGGCCCGCTGGGGAGCCGGAGCGCCGGCGCACGCGGTGAGGAGGGCGATCGGGAGGAGGGCGGCGCGCTTCATGGAGGCGCCGATCGTCGCGCTCGAACCGGGCCCCTGGCAAGCGGGGTGTCACTTCGGGAGCTTCATCACCGTGCCTGCGGCGCTGTTCGTCCAGTAGACGCTGGTCGCGTCCACGGTGATGCCCAGCGGATGATCTTGCCCCGTCGCGAGCGTCTCGGGATCGCCGCCGCCGATGGGCACCTTCTTCACGCTGCCGTCGTCGTTCGTCCAGTACACGCTCTCGGCGTCGATCGCGAGCTTCCCGGGGTTGCGCTGACCCTCCGCGAGCGCGACGGGGCTGCCGCCCTCGAGCGGCGCTTTCATCACGGTGCCTCCGTCGTTGGTCCAGTAGACCGCGGCGGCGTCCACGGCGATGTCCTTCGGCTTGAGCTGCCCCTCCGCGAGCGTGACCGCGGCGCCGCCCGCGACAGGCACCTTCATCACCGTGCCTCCTTCGTTCACCCAGTAGACGTGGGTCGCGTCGACAGCGACGCCGAGCGGGGAGTCTTGCCCCTCCGCGAGCGCGACGGGCGAGCCGCCCGCGATAGGCACCTTCATGACCGTGCCCTGGTCGGCGCTCGTCCAGTAGACGTTCTCGGCGTCGATCGCGATTCCCATGGGGTATGTCTGCCCGTCCGCGAGGATCGTGTAATCGCCCTCGAACGACGCGCTCACGACGACCTCGAGGCCGGAGTCCGTGAAGTAGACCTGGCCGGAGGGGCCGAGCGTGATGCTCTGGGGGGCGAACGGCGGGTCTCCCTCGAAGAGGAACGCCGCATTGCCGCCGCGGACCGGCACCGTCATCACCTGTCGAGCGACGGGATCGACCCAGTACGCCGTGGTGTCGTCGACCGCGATGTCCGTCGGCTCGACGCCGCCCGACGCCAGGAGGAGGGGCTGGCAGCGCGACGCCTCGCACGGCGCCCCCAGGCAATAATGGCCGCAAGCGCCGCAGTGCTCAGGATCGGAGGTCTTGTCCACGCAGGCGCCGGCGCAGAAGGACAGGCCATCCTGGCAGCCGGGCGCGTCGCCCCCGGCGCCCGCCGCGGCCACGGCGTCGCCTCCGCCCCCGCCGGCGGTCCCCGAGCTCGTCGCATTCGAGCTCTCAGGAGTGAAGTCGCGATCTTCGGGGCTACACGCGGACAAAGCAAGCACGCTCATCAGGAGGAAGCGGTTCATGGCGCGTAGTGTACACGGAACGCGGGAGCACGTCGGGCCCGCCTTGGAGCGCTCGCGATGGTCGCTGCTGTCGGTCGCTGTCGTGTCAGCGGGCCAGCGCCACGAGCGACTCGGGCATTCCGAGGTCGACCAGGGTTGGTCGCACGAGGGAGAAGAGCTCGAGCCAGATGCGATCGAACTCCGCCTCGAGCGGCGTAGCGGTCCTCCCCGATACCGACCGGCGACGTTCGATGGCCCCATCTCCGGTGCGGCACCGGACGTGCCGGACAGGAGCGTCGTCGAGCGCCCACCGCTGGAGCTCCTCGGGGAGCTCGCGGAGCGCGCGACTGAGCCTCTCGAAGGCTTGCGAGGTCAACAAGAGATCGTCGCGTGTCCCGGTCCGCTCCTCGGGGCCCGACGGCCCGATCCAGTGGCACCTCACCGCGCCATGGCCGCCCACGCGCAGCGTGGCCTCCCAGCCGGCGAGCGACGCGGAGAAGCCGGGGACGAACGCGAGGTCGATCTCCATGAGCACCGGCTCTATGGCGGGCGCGCCTCAGCGCGCCGGAGGCATGCCCGTGTCGTCGAGCGCCGGCCAGGCTGGCCGGAGCGGGAGGACGAGCGCATCGAACGGCGCGGGCAGGGATAGGGAGATCGCCGCGTGCAAGCAGAACTCCCGGCCGGGCCCGAGCACCATCTGGCGCATCCACAGGCCGGCGCTCGCCTGGTTCAGCGCGGGCGCGAGCCGGTCGAAGAGCTCACCGTAGGACACGCCGTCGGGTTTGCCGAACCAGTGGGCGTAGCCGGGAGCGTTCAGCGCTGCTCCGCCTCTCAGGCGATACAGCCCGCCGGCCCCGCCGCTCGCGACCGCGGCCGCCGCGTCGTGCGGCGCCGAGCGGCTGGCGGAGACCGCGGCCTCGTTCAAGGCGCCGAGCGCACCGAAGTCTTGCACAAGGTACCAGTCCTCGTAGACGTCGCCGCCGCCGGCCGCCCAGGGGGCCCCGGAGAGCCCGACGCTGAACGACCGGAGAAAGCCCGGCGCGGGCGCCGCGGCGAGCGCCGCATGGAAGGCTCGCTGCCGGCGCTCGTACTCCTCCGCAGGGGTCTCGGGTCGTCTCCAGTGCCAGAACACATAGGCCAGCACGGACTCGCTGTTCCCTTCCGCGGGATAACTCACGTCTTCTCCGATGCCGGATGCTTCATGTTCATGTAAACACCGCCGGCTTCGAGCTCATCCAGCATCTGGCGGAGGCGCTTGTCCCTGGTCTCCTGCCGCTTCGCCTTGTCGATCCATCCGATATAATCGTTCTGCTGGTACGCGGGGCGGGCCCTGTAGGCATCCATCAAGCCACGCTCGTTCAGCGCGTTCTCGACGAAATCGGGGATCGGGTGCCTGGGCCGTCTCAGGCCTGACGGGTCGGCGCTCATGACTTCCTCTTTATACCGATGCACGGCGTGGAGGTGAAGCCGAGGGTCGAGCCCCTCGCCGCTCGGGGCTCGCCCCGGGCGCCCCACGGGCGGGGCGCGCCCCTTGGTGGTCGATGAAACTTTCACCCCCGTGGGGCGTCTCAGCTCCCTGGAGGTTCCGCCCGATGCCCAGACGTCGTGGTCTCTTCCTTGCGTTCTCCCTTCTTTGCCCGGCGCTGCTCTCCGCCGGGTGTTCCCAGCCGATCGACGCTCCGGACGCGACCGCGTACGTGCTGCTCGATCCCGCAGCCCGCGCTCGCTGGACCGTGGCCAGCGACGGCTGGCAGGGCGCGCCGATCCTGCCGGTCGCCCTCGACGTGGAAGAGACGGCCGTGCTGCGCGGCCCGGAGGGCGCGGCGCGGATCGCGCTGCGCGGGGGCATGCTCGCGCACGTCCGCGGCGCCGAGGGCGAGATCCGATGGCTCGCGCTGGGGGAGGAGGCGCGGGACGACCGCCTGACGCTGCACGCGAGCAAAGCGGCCGCTGCGGCGCTCGCGGCGCTCGTCGGCGGCGAGATCTCCCGGCGCCGCGACGGCATGTGGACGCTCACGGCGCCGGACCTGCTGGAGCGTGGCTCCTTCCTCGATCCGCCCGAGGGCGTGATCGAGGCCCTGCCCGACGCGCAGCGCGATCCCGGCGAGCCCGCCGCGTTCGCACCTTCGGCGGCGCAGGACGCCCTGGACGCGCTCGCCGCGGTGCCGGCGGCCGCCAGAGGCGGCGCGCTGGAGCCTGGCAGCGCGGAGGCGGAGCTGGTCGGCCTCTATGCCGCGGGGCTGCGGACGCTCCTCCTGGACGCGTCCGGGGGCTTCACGCTCGAGGACCGCTGCTCTGGCGAGGTGGTCGCGACCGGCGCGTACTCGGCCGCGGGCGATCGCGTGATGCTGCGATCCGCGGGGGCGGCGTCGATCGTGCTGGACCGGGATCGGGATAGGCTGGTGCAGCCGGGCGGGTCGGCCTTCGCGCCGCTCGCGCCCGAGCCCTCGGGGCGCGGCGAGACGGAGAGCGAGCTGCTCGGGAACGGCGGTGAGGAGTGACCATGAAGCGCAGGCATTTGCTGGGAGCGACTGCAGCAGGGCTCGCGGCCACCGCGTGGCCCGCGTTCATCCGCGACGCGTTCGGCGACGGCGCCGCGTGCGACGAGAAGGGGACGAAAGCGGCGGCCTCGGGGTCGCTGGTCCAGGTCTCGGCCGCGTTCCGGCGCGCCCGGCACGCGAACAGGGCGCTGCTCGTCTTCGTCATCCCTGCCGACGACAGCGCCAAGTGGGAGCGCGGCCATGCGTTCGGCGAGCTGCTCAACTTCGGCGCGGACGGGGATCTCGCGCCGCTCGCGGGCGTCGAGGTCGTCTGCGCGACCATGGCGGATCTGAAGAAGCTCGTGCCCGGCGCAGGCAACGGGGAGCCGCTCCTGGTGGTGGTCGGGACCGACAAGGTGCCCGTCGCCGCGACGCAGCTCGACGTCGCGCTCCCGAGCTACGACGGAATGCGCCGCATGGCGGCCGGGGGCCGGGAGGAGCAGCTGAAGCACGACGAGCGCATCGCTGCGCAGCGGATCGGCGCGCTGGGCGCGCTGCTCCGGAAGGGCCTTGGCGACGACGCACGCAATGTGGAGGCCCGGGCCGCGAGCGTGCGCGCGCGGCTCGTGAAGGCGCCGCCCGCGGGCGCGCACTGGGCGATCGCGAGCGGCTGCGGGATCGACGTCGAGGGGGCCAAGGACAGCGGGCTCATGGCCTGCGGCATGGGGCACGTGCCCTCCAAGTCGCGGCGCTTCCTGTACTTCTTCTCGGTCGAAGGGCGCGGGGCATCCACGCGTTGATCCCGATCGGCCTGACGCTCCAGCCCGACGCGGCGTTCCTCGACCTGCTGGCCGAGGTGATCCTGCGCGACGCCGACTACTACGAGGTGGCGCCCGAGACGCTCTGGCGCGTCCCGGACGCCGCCGAGGCCGATCTCCAGGAGAACGGCTTCCACCGCCGCTTCGCCGAGCTGGCGCGCCGGTCGGACCGGCCGTTCGTCGCCCACGGCGTCGGCTGGTCGCTCGGCGGCGCCTCGGCCGCCGACGCGGGCCGGCGCGCCCGCTGGCTCGCGGCCCTCCGGCGCGACCACGCGATCTTCCGCTTCCGCTGGTACACCGATCATCTCGGGATCAGCGCGCCCGCCGGGCTTTCGGCCGGTCTGCCGCTCCCGATGCCCATGAGCGCGCACGGCGCCGCGGTCGCCCGCCGCGCGCTCCGGGCGATGCAGGCCGTCGTGGAGGACGTCGGCGTCGAGAACAGCGTCAGCTACTTCGTGCTCGGCGATCCGCTGGACGAGCCGCGCTTCCTCGAGCGCATCCTGAGGGCGCCGCGGACGCACCTGCTGCTCGACCTGCACAACGTCCACACCATGGCGGAGAACTTCGGCTTCGATCCGGCCGAGTACGTGGCGCGGCTCGATCTCGCCCGGGTGATCGAGATCCACCTCTCCGGCGGCGGTCCGAGCGATCCGGGCTGGCTGCCTTCGGGCCGGGTGTTGCGGCTCGACGGTCACGACGACGCGGTGCCGGAGCCGGTGTGGCGCCTCCTGGACGAGGTCGCGCCGCGCTGCCCGAACCTGCGCGGGGTGACCCTGGAGCGCATGGAGGGCACGGTGCACGGCGCGGACGACGCGGCCGCCGTGCGGGAGGAGCTCCGCCGCGCGCGGCGCGCGCTCGACCGGCGCGGGAGGCGCAGGTGACGCGCGCAGCCGGCGGAGGGGCAGCGGGGCGCGCGGCGCGTGGCAGGGCAGCGGAGGCCCGCGGCGGGGCAGGGGAGGCCGGCGGGGCAGCGGAGGCCCGTGGCGGGGCAGGGGAGGCCCGTGGCGGGGCAGCGGAAGGCCGGGCGGCACGGCCGGCGCGGCTGAGCGGGGCGCAGGCGCACGCGCGTTACGAAGCGCTCGTTGCCCGCGCGATGACCGCCGAGGATCCCGTGGCCGCGCTGCGCGCCGCGGCCGAGGATCCGGCGCTGCCGCCCGCGCTCCGGAGGGCGCTGCTCGGCGCGGACGAGGACGGCGTGAGGATGTCGGCGCTGCTCGTGGCGCGGCTGCGCTTCGAGCGGCTCCTGCGCGGCTCGCCCGAGGCCGAGGCGTGGTTCGACCGCGATCCTGCGGAGTTCAGCGCCGCGTTCCGGCGCTACCACGCCCAGGTGCCTCCCACCGCCTTCTTCCCGCCGGGCGAGGCCCGCCTGTTCCGCCGCTGGATGGAGGCGCCCTCCGCGCCTGCGCGCGCCCGACGGCCCCGATGACCAGTGGGCGTCAGCAGCGCTTCCTCGCACCCCTGCCGGGTGTCAGCAGTGCTTCTTGGCCTCGTCGGAGATGGTGAGGTTGACCCGGTGGATGCCGACGGGGTCAGCCGCCTCGTCGGCGCAGCTCGGCCTCGAGCTCGGCGATGCGCCGCTCCGCAGTCGCGCGGGCGGCCTCCTCGGCCTCGGCGCGGGCCTGCTCGGCCTCGGCGCGGCGTCGCTCCGCCTCCTCAGGGGTCGGGACGAGCTCCGCCCCGTCGGGGGTGCGGGCGAGACGAAGCGCCGCCGGCTGGCCTGCGGCAGGGACGATGACCCAGTGCAGATTGAGCACGGTGCACGGGCTGCGTTCCCCTTCGACGACGCGCTCGATCAGATCGCCGTCGATGCGATCCCAGACCCGCAGCCGCTCTCCTGACGCGGCGTCAGGATCGAACGCGACGAGCTCCAGCACGCCGAGCTCGTGGTACTTGCGGAGCTTGTCGGCCCACGTCTGCGGATCCGAGTCGTGCTCGCTCACGATCTCGACGGCGAGCTCAGGGGCACCACGCTCCCACGTCTTCCAGGAGCCGAACGGCGTGTCAGGGGTGTCGAGCCGGACAAAGGCGTCCGGCGCCAGACACCGGCTCGGATCCGACGCGGACCAGTAGACGAACTGGTCGGATCCGATCGACGCGCGATCCGCGAAGGTCTTGAGCACGACATAGAGCAGGGTCCTGATCTCGAGGTGGCGCTTGGTCTCCGGCACGAGGGCCTCTTCCGGGAAGTGGAGCGGGGAAGGCGCGCGAACGTGGCGGAGCCGGCGCGCGAGCGCGGCGTGCTGCATGGGGACAGTATCCACACGCCGTGTGTGTACGTCGACCGCGACGCGGCTCGGTTTGCTCGCTTCGTCGAGATCGCATCGAGATCGTTACGGCGCGCGCCGGTGTAGCCTGGCAGCGTGCGCCCCCGCCGCCTCCGTCACGCCCTCGCCCTCGCCGCGCTGGCAGCCAGCGCCGGCATCGCCGGGTGCTCGTGGTGGCCATCCGAGGGTCCCTCCGCAGCGCGCCAGGATGTCCGGAGGGCAGCGGGGCAGCCGTCCGCCGCGCCGCCCTCTCCCGCCGCGGGAGGGCCGCAGCCCGCCGCCGCGCCGCAGGGAACCCCGCCGCAAGCGCGGCCTCTCCTGCTCCTCACGGACCCTGCCGTGCTCGCCGAGCTCGAGGCCGCGGGCCTCGACTTCGGCTCGGTGCTCACGGGCGCGCAGCGCGCGCCGGCCTCGCTCTCCGCGCTCTCCCGCACCGCCGAGCTCGCCTCGATCGCGCGCGTGCTCGCCGACGACCTGCGGCAGATCCAGCGCGCCGATCCGAGGAGCGGGACGAGCATCGCGCGCCACGCGCACCGCCTCTTCGACGAGCGGTGGCTCTCGGCCGAGGGCGCCCGCTTCGAGCTCATCGGCGTGGTGAACCGGATGGATCGCCGCCCGTTCGACGCCTCCGCCTGTGGAGAGACCCGCCTCGTGTACCGGCTCGCCTACGCCGCGAAGACCCCGGGCGGCGCGGCAGGCGCCACGTCCGCTGCGGGCGCCTCCGTCGCCACGCCGGCTCCCGCCGCCTCACGCCTCCCGATGACCGCGTCGTTCGAGCTCCTCGCCCCCGCCGGCGACGCCCTCTCGTGCCGCCGGCTCGCGCAGGCCTGGTCGCGCGCCGGCGCGCTCTCCGGGCCGGATCTCGTCCGTTTTCTCACCTCGCTCGAGGGCCCGCTCGCCCCGGGCGCCGCCGATCGCGCGAACCTCGCGCAGCTCGTGGTGAACCTGCAGAGCGTCCGCTGGCCCTCCACCGTTCGCCCCGACCTCGGCGGGCACGCGGAGTACGTGCTCCGCGCCTTCCGCTGGGACGCCCGCGCTGGGCGCTACGCGCCGCTCGCCCTCGAGAACACCCCCGACGTCGCCCGGCTCTCGCGCGACCCGGCGCGGCGCGAGCGGCTGCGCGCGTGGCTGTCTGCCCCCGAGAACCTCGCGCGCCTCGACGAGGGGACCGCGCTCCTGCCCGAGGAGTTCCTCGCCACGAAGGCGCTGTCGGCCACGCCCCACGGGCTCGCGCGCCGCGCCAACCGGCCCTTTCGCGTCCTGTTCGAGCCCCGCGACTTCGCCGGCGTCGACTTCGCCGGCCTCTCGCGCGTCCGCTCGCCGGAGGGGCTGCTCCGGCGGCTCGACCAGATGACCTGCCCCGGGTGCCACCAGAGCGGGTCCGTCGCCGGCTTCCACCTGCTCGGGCAGGAGCCCCCCGGCCGCGTCCACGACGCGCTGTTCACCCTCGAGTCCGCGCACCTCGCGGGCGATCTCCCGCGCCGGCAGGCGGTGGTCGAGGCCATCGCGCGAGGCGCCGCCCCGGACTACCAGGTGCCGTACCCCGAGCGAGGCGACGGCGCGCGCGGCGGGTACGGCGCGCGCTGCGGGCTGGGCGACCCGAGCTTCGCGGGCTGGGCCTGCGCGGAAGGGCTCGTGTGCTCCGCGTACGACGCGCCCCAGGAGGACCGCGCGACCGTCGGCGTCTGCCTGCCGGCGGCGCCGGAGGTCGGCGACCCGTGCCAGGTCGGCGCCGTCGTCCCCCACGCCGACCCGCACCGCGATCGCGCCGCGGCGGCCCAGCCCGGGGCGTGCCCGCTCGCGGCGGTGTGCAACACGAGCCCCGTCGGGTTCCCCGGCGGCATGTGCACGAGCAGCTGCGTCGGGCTCCCGGACGAGGGCGTCTGCGGCGCCATCGCCGTGCTCGACCCCTTCAACCGCTGCCTCGCCCGCGGGTCGGTGTTCACCGAGTGCCTGAGCCGCCACGTCACGCCCGCGGGCCTGCGCCGCTGCTCGAGCGAGGCGCCCTGCCGCGAGGACTACGTGTGCGCCAGGACGAGCTCGGGCGAGGGCGCCTGCATCCCGCCGTATTTCCTCTTCCAGCTCAGGGTCGACGGCCACGCGGTGCCGTGACCCGCCCGGCGCCCTGCGGCGCCGGGGTCCGGCATCACGTCATCACCGGCCTCTGGACCACCCTCTGTGCGGCCTTTCGGGTGCCAATCCGCGGTGAGCTGACCCTGACGTGCGGGTGCAGGACGGGAGTTGAGGGAGCACGTCAGGGGCAAAACACGATGTCGTAGTCTTCCCCGGCGCAGGCGGCCATCGACTCCTGATCATCGCCGGACCACGAATACGCGTCCTTGCATTGCTCTTCGAAGTACGCGGCCACGGGGTTCGTGGCATCGTCCCGGTCAGGGCTCACGCAGGAGACCGTCGCGCCGCTCGCGTCCTTGTAGCGACCCACCTCCGGGCACCCCGCGAGGAGGCTCGCCGGGCACGACAGCGTCCGGCAGTCCGGCAGGCCGACGGGCACGATCGCCAGGGGGAGGTTGTGCGCGTCCACGTGGCTGATGTTGTACCAATCGAAGTCGTTGAAATCGGTGTTGAGGGTCATCTCGGCCAGCGTGTATCGGCCGCCGCCGGGGTCCGACCCGGCATACGCCCGGTAACGCAGGGACGACAGCGGCTCCTCGCTGGTGCCCACGTCGCGGCACGCGAACTGCCCCGGCCCGAGCTCCCCGCCGTCGATGAGGCTCCCCTGGAACTGGAGCGGCTTGTCGCACTTGTTGACGAAGGTCAGGGTGGACTTCCCGTCCCCGGGGGTGCGGCAGTCGACGTCGCCCGGATTGATGGGCGGCTGGCCTGTCGACGCGCTGCTGGCTTCGCTCGACGACGGTCCGCCGGTCGCGCTGGACACGGAGCTGACCGAGGTGGATCCGCCGCCCGTCGCGCCGGAGGATGTGTCCTGCTCGGGGGACCCGCAGCCGGCATGAAGCAGCGCAATGGCGAGCAGTGCGGCCGCGGCCTTCCCATGGTGCGACATGATGGTCCTCCTTGCGGACTCGGTGGCGGGAGGAGGATGAGAATACAGAAAGCCTCGTCCACCGAGAAGCCGTGTCCTCTCGGGCCGCGGGCAACGACCAGCGCGGACTCGCGACCTCGGGCGTCCTTCAGGGCGCCTGGCAGGACACGCGGTGGATCGGCTCCTCTTTCCCTTCACCGACCGTCACGTAGTCCCATCCGCCGGGCACCCACGCGATCGCCTCGGCCTGCTCCTCGTCGGGCGACGGCAGCACGCAGGGCGGTTCGGCCAGCGCCTGCGCCACCGTCTGATCCGGTGTCATGGGGTAGTAGAGCACGTGGGATGAGGTGCGCAGCAGCACGCCCGTGCCGTCCGGGTGGACGTCGCCGCTTGTGAAGCGCGCGCTCCCGGCGGGCGGCTCGATGGAGCCCGTCCGGACGAGCGTCGCCGGCGCGCCCGCTGCGGGCAGCGCTGGCAGCTCATAGACGTCCGAGGTGCCCTTGTTGACCTTCGTCACGATGGTGAGCGCTCCGGTGGCGGGGTGAATGAGCAGCGTCTCCGCGTCGTGGTCTCCGTCGGGGTACGAGAGGACGAACACCTCGGCGGTCGAGGCGAGCGGCGCTCCTCCGAGCGTGTCCGGCTCCGGCACGCCGTAGATCGTGTAGCTGTCGCGCTCGCCGTCGTTGTCGCCGATGTCCGCGAGGAACAGGCAGCTGCCTCCGCCCGAACGGCACGGGCCGCGCGCGATGTCCTCCCAGTCGATCGCGGCCGCGCCGGCCACGGTCACCTCGGCCCGCAGCGTGCCGTCGAGCCCGATCGCGAAGAAGCGGGGGTCATCGCCGTGGTCGTTGTGAACATAGAGCGTGTCCGGGTGCAGCCCGCTGGCGACGACACCGGAGCACTCGTCGATGTCGCCCGGCGGGAGCGCGCCGATTCGCGCGGCCCCGGTGCAACGAGGGCAGCCCGACTCCCGCACCTCCGGCGGATCCGAGGCCCCGCAAGCCGGCAGGAGCAGCGAGAGCGCGAGCGCCGCCGAGCGCCACGCCAAGGCACCTGGCGCATCATTGCTACGCGGACGGGACGCGTGGAGGCGACGCGGCAGCGGCCGCGGGGAGCGGAGGATCTCGATCGCGGACGTCGGTGACGTGCGCATCGCGGTTCGGTGCAGAGAGAGAGCTGAACGCAAAGGCGCCAAGAGCGCAAAGGCGCAGAAATGCATGATATTCATTCTTTCTTTTGCGTCTTTGCGTCTTTGCGCCTTTGCGTTCACTCTCTCTCCGGATCCCCGGCGGGCGGAGCTAGGGCGCCGCGTTCTCCGCCCCGGGGGTCGGGGCCGTGACGGCGCCGTCGCCGGTCAGGTCGGGCAGCCTGCCCCACGTCTGCCCATCTGCTGCTGCCTCCATCGGGTACTCGAACTGGGCGAGCACCTGGTCGCTCTCGGAGATGAGGTAGACGGTCTCGCCTCTGGAGGCGCTCACCTTCCAGGTCGCATAGAAGCAGCTGCTCGGGCCGCCGTCCGGCAGGCACGCGGTGTGGGGCCCAGGGCCGTCCTCGGGCAGCTGGTCGCCGAGGATCAGCAGGTACGCGCCCGGGGCGAGCTGCGTGCCTTCGGGGAACCTGAGCGCGTCGGCCGTGTTGCACTGCCCGCTGTCGTCGGAGTCGCACAGGCCGAGCCCGCTGAGGTCGGCCGAGCCCGGGCCCGGGTTGCCGAGCTCGATCCAATCGCCGCCCTTGGCCGAGATCTCGTTCACGACGACGGTCGTCGTCGCGGTCCCGCCGCCCGTCCCCCCTTGGCCGCCGCCGCCCGCGCTGCTCGAGCTCTGGGACGCGCTGCTCGAGCTCTGGGACGTGGTGGTCGCGCCCGCGCCGCCCGTGCCGCCCGCGCCCCCCGTGCCCGTGTCCCCGGGCTCGTCGCTCGAACCGCAGCCTCCCGCGCAGAGGGCAGCGATGCAGAGCGCGGCGTATCGAAATTGTGCCATCACGATGTTCTCCTCGGCCCCAGCACACGGCGATCCCGGCGGTGTGTCAACGGTGTGTCGACGGGCGGCGCGCGCCGGCTCCCGTTCGCGGCCGCCCCCGCCATGGACGCGCGCGTCTGCCCCGCCATGGACGCGCGCTCGTGTGAAAGGCGCGCCGCCGCGCCCCTCAGCGCGCGCGTGCCGCGTGGTCCGCGATCACGCTCGCCACGCAGCAGGTCAGCTTCTTCCCCATGCCGAGGTGCAGGAACTCGTTCGGGCCGTGCGCGTTCGATTGCGGCCCGAGCACGCCGGTGATCAGGAACTGCGCCTCCGGGAACTTCTCTCCCAGCATCGCCATGAACGGGATCGTCCCGCCCTCGCCGATCCCCATCGCCGGCCGGTCGAAGAACGTCTTCGACGCCTTGCGCACCGCCGCTTCGAGCCAGGGCGCCGTCGCCGGCGCGTCCCATCCGGCCGACGGCTCGCTCACGTGGAACCGGACCTCCGCGCCGTACGGCGGGTCCTTCTCCAGCGCGTCCTTCAGGGCCGCCGCCGCCGTCCTCGGGTCGAGGCGCGGCGGGAGGCGCATCGAGAGCTTCGCCCTCGTGAACGGGCGCAGCACGTTGCCCGCGGCGGCGATGGGCGGCAGGCCGTCGGCGCCCGTCACGGAGAGCGCGGGGCGCCAGGTGCGGTTCAGGAGGAGCTCCGCCGTGTCGCCGGTCACCGGGCGCGCGCCCTTCACCCACGGCAGCTCGCTCACGACCGACGCGCCCAGCACATCGGCCGCGGCCCGCGCCTGCGCCGCGCGCTCCTCCGGGATCTGCACGTGCAGCGCGTCCACGAGGACGCGCCCGGTCCGCTCGTCCTCGATGCGCGACAGGAGCTGCCGCAGGATCCGGAAGCTCGAGGGCACCACGCCGCTGCCCACGCCCGAGTGGACGCCCTCGCGCAGGATGTTCACGTCGAGCGTGCCCTGGAGCAGCCCGCGGAGCGAGGTCGTGGTCCAGAGCTGGTCGTAGTTGCCGCAGCCGGAGTCGAGGCACACGACGAGGCTCGGCTTGCCGATGCGCCCCGCGAGCGCGTCGATGTAGGCCGGCAGGTCCGGGCTGCCGCTCTCCTCGCAGCCCTCGATGAGGATCACGCAGCGCGCGTGCGGGATCCCCTGCTCGTGCAGGAGGCGCAGCGCCGCGAGCGACGCGAAGGCCGAGTAGCCGTCGTCGGCGCCGCCGCGGCCATAGAGCTTGTCGCCCTCGCGCACAGGCTCCCAGGGGCCGAGCCCCTCGCGCCACCCCGTCATCTCGGGCTGCTTGTCGAGGTGCCCGTAGAGGAGCACCGTGTCGTCGCGCGTGCCCGGCACCTCCATCAGGATCACCGGCGTGCGGTTCCCGATGCGCACCACCTCCACGGTGAGCCCGGGGATCGGCTGCGCCTCGCACCAGGCCGCGATGAGCGACGCCGCCCTGTCCATGTGGCCGTTCTCGCGCCAGGCGGGGTCGAAGGCGGGCGACTTGTTGGGGATGCGGATGTAGTCGTGCAGCGCGGGGACGATCTCGTGCTCCCAGCAGCGCTCGCAGGACGCGACGGCTTCACGCTCGTTGAGCTTCGTCAGCATGAACCTCTCCAGGGGCTTGAGGACGGCGGCGATCTCCGGGGACCGACTCTACAGCGCCCACGACGTGGGTGTACCCCGGACATGGGGGAGCGACATCTTCAACCTTCCAGAGCGCCGAGGCGAGGAGCGCGGGGCCGGCGGGCGGGCGCGGCGCGTGGATGGGCGGACGCGGGGCCGGCGGGCGCGGCGCGTGGACGGGCGGGCGCGGGGCCGGCGGGCGCGGCGCGTGGACGGGCGGGCTCAGCGGGCTCGCAGGGCGTCAGGGCCGCTTCTCGAAGGTCACTTCCGGGTACTCCGGCGAGGGACCGTCGAGCAGCGGGGCCGCGTCGCCGCGCACGTGCGCCTGGACGAACGCGCGCGTGTACGCGTTCGTGATCTCGACCGCGCGGGCCGGATCGAGCGTGCCGAGCAGCTCCGGGACGACGCCCTCGCCAAGGAAATGCTCGACGACGAGCGGCAGGTCCGAGAACGTGAGGTGGGCGGTGTCTTCGACCCGCGCCCGGTAGGCTTGCCCGTTCAGCGCGCCGTAGGTCTCGTCGATGCTCGCATCGTCGGGGTGGTCCGCCGCGAGCATGATGAAGAAGGGCTGCGCGAGGCTCCTGCCGCCGGCGCCGTTCTGCGGCCCGAAGAGGCTGCCGTCGATGTCGAGGCCGGCGTCGAAGCGGTCGTCGCGGGCGCACGCCTCGGCGGCCATCGCGCCGCCGTAGGAGTGGCCGAGCACGCCGACCCGCTCGAGGTCGAGCCGGCCCGTGAGCAGGCCGCCCGGGTCGTCCTGCGCGGCGGCCGTGAGCTCGTCGAGCACGAAGCGCGCGTCGTCGACCCAGACAGCGACGTGCTCGTTCATCGCCTGAGAAAAGGCCTCGATCTCCTCCTCCGACGCGTCCATCGCCGGCGTCAGGACGACCGAGCCGAAGGGCACCGCGCGGCCGTCGGGGAACACCGTGAGCTCGGTGTCGTAGGTGTGGCTGATGGCGGCCACCACGAAGCCGTGGCTCGCCAGGTCCTCGAGGAGGCTCGTGTAGTCGGCGCGGAGCATCCCGAACCCGTGCGAGAAGAGGAGCACCGGGTGGGGCGCGCCGTCTTCGGCGAGCGGCACGCCCACGCGCGCGTGCGTGACGATGCTCGCCTCGAAGCCGTCCTCGATCGGGAGGCCGCCGGTCGTACGGCGGCTGTCGCCTTCCTCCGGCGACAGGTACGGCGCGAGCTGCCCTGTGCCGCAAGGATCGGCCGGGTAGAAGAGCTGCACCACGAGCTCGCGGCGGTCGTCGGGATCCTCCGTCGCCTCTTCTCCACGCGCGCTGTCGGTGAGGGCGCGGATCTGCGTGCCGACCGGGTGCGGGCCGGTCGGGCGGGGCAGCTCGAGGACGCCGTCGGCGGGCGCCTCGTCGCCCCAGCCGGTGCAGACCGGATCGCCTTCGTGCGGCGGCAAGGCCTCGTCATCGGCGCAGCCGGCGAGGAGCGTAGAGGCCGAGAAGGCGGCGAGCAGGCAGAGGGCGTGTCGAGAGACGTCGCTGTGGAGCATGCGCGCATCGTTCTCACGCCCTGGCCGAGACCGGCGCGGCGAGCACGATCGCGGCGCGAAAGGAACGAAGATACGAAGGGGCGAAGACCGTCGGCTGTGTTCTTCCCGTCTTCCTCTTGGATCCGATGAGCTGGTGGCGACCGTCCAGAGTGGTCGTGGAGCATCGGGGCAGCGGATCTGCCCGAGCTCTGTGCTTCTCCGCCGCACCGATGCAATTGCCGAGAACGCCTCCCATTGCCTCGTCGCGGTGGGGCCCTCGACTGGAGACCGCTGACGGTCCTGAGAACGATGCGAGGTCGTTGCCGAAGCACCCGAGTCGGGCAGCGCCTTCGGCCTGCATCGCTCAGCTCAGTTCGTCGAGCACCTCGGCGAGCGATGTGGCGACGATGGCCCGCTCCAGCCACCGCTCCAGCGCCTCCGGATCCTTCTCGGCCAGGATGCGCTCACGCGCGGCGTCCGGCACGGCGATGCCGCGGACCCGGAGCGCGGTCAGCACGGAACGCGCCGCCTCCTCCGCGCGCCCCTCGTCACGACCTTCCTTCCGCTCCTCGGCGCGGAGCTTCTGCTCGTACTCCTTGAACCACGCCCGGATCTCTGCGCTCACATCGTCCTCCTCGTCGGTCGTCGGCTCCTGGATTTCGTGCCGGAAGTGTACCAGCAGCGGCGTGGCGACGCTCTTCTCCCAGGCATCGTCTGGCAGTGCCGCCAGATCCGTCAGCGCCTCGCGCAAGCGGCGGCCCGAGCCGAGCAGCCGCAGCAGCAGCGTCGCACGCGTCCGGGGCAGCTCTGCGAGCACCACCACGCGCATCACCAGGCCCGGTACGGCGTGGTAGACGCGGGCTTGCACCGGCTCGCACCGGTAGGCGTCGAGCACCGTCTCAGGACGCCCGGGGCCGATGACGACCAGCGCAGGAAAGTCCACCGCTGGCTGCGGCGGCGTGTCCGTGTCCTCGTCCGGCGCGACGGAGCGCGCTGCAGAGCGGGCGCGGCGCTCGAGCTCGTGGTGCCACGTGAGCTGCTTGCGCAGGCAGTGCCGGACCTGACGAAGGCTCGGCGTGCCGTGGAACGGCTCGAACAGGCTTGGTTCCGCCGAAAGCTCGCCGAGCAGGCCCATGGCGGCGCGCTCGGACGCTCGCGCGGGATCAGGCACGCTGTAGACATCGATCTTCTGTGTCGCCGCCAGCACCTCGACCTCGGTCTCGGCCGCCGAGACGAGGCTCAGCCCGTCGCGCAGCAAGCTCTTGGTCAACTGGTCGGAGCGGTTGTGCATTCGCGAGCGACTCTAATCCACCATCGCGGCATGAGCCAGCATGTTTCAATGGGTCGGGGCGAATCGGAGAGTCGTCGAGTCGCGCTACGAGATTGCAGATGCGTTCGTAATGCGACATGGGAGCACGAACAATTGCCGTCAGGTGGAGCCAGTCGTGTGGAAATCGTATTCGGTCGCGCGAGATTTGCGGTCGACTGGGGGAATGAGCACTTTGTGGCTCGTCGGCGATGGGGGAGGTGCACGCCGCAGCGTTGGTTGCCGAGGTTGGTTGGCGTCGCGCAGGTACGGGCGGTAGAACCGGGCCGGCGTCAGCTGCGAAGCACGGAGGAGAGCGCCCGGCGGGCCTGACGACCACGTGGTCGGCCAGGGGGGCGCCGATGAGGTGCGCTGTGTGCCGAGCACGCGCGACGCCGCGCCGGGCATGCCGAGCGCCAGGTCCACCAGCATGGTCTCCGGGGCGGTCGGTACGCCGACGAGCAGAGCCGCGGCCCATCGCCGGGGCGACCCGACCCAGGTTGGGTTCGCGCCTTCGCTGGCGCGACCAGCCTCGATCGCGCTCGGCAGACGCGAAGATTCGCCTGACAGAAACCGCAGTCCCCTGTAGTATCGGCACCATGCGGGCAGTTCAGGAGGCGTGGCCGCGACCCAACGGGCGGCGCGTCAGGCAGACCCGCGACGGCGGTACGAGGCGGGGCCACTCTTGAGGAGCCGCGACGCCGCGACCGTGTGGAGACATTCCAGATGTTCGAGTACAGCCCCGCGTGGCCGCATGGCGAGGTTCAGGACGCATTCCCAGAGGTCTTTTACGTCGTGGGTACGAACAGGACTCACCACGCCGGGATCGATCTCCAGACGAGCCGCACGATGACCGTGCTCCGACAGAACCGAGAGCTCACGCTCGTGAACACCGTGCGCCTGACCGAGGAGGGGCTGCGCCAGCTCGACGCCCTGGGCCAAGTCCGCCACATCGTGCGGCTCGGTGCGTTCCACGGTCGAGACGATCCCTTCTATCGTGACCGCTATGGCGCCACCCTGTGGGCGCTTCCCGAGGCCGTGGCGGCCGACGGCCGACCTGCCGACCGAGCCCTCGCAGCAGGGGGCCCGTTCCCGGTTCACGGAGGCATCGTGTTCGTGTTCACGACGGCGCGGTTCCCGGAAGCGGCCGTCTTGCTCCCGCGGGAGGGCGGAATCCTCATTACCTGTGATGCCGTCCAGAACTGGTCACACGTCGATCCGTTCTTCTCCGAAGAAACGGGCGCGCTGTTCGTCGCCCAAGGGTTGATCGGCGTGGCGAACATCCCCGCGACCTGGCGAGAGGCGTGCGCCCCCGATATTTCAGATTTTCGCCGCCTGGCCGACCTGCCATTTCACCATCTCATCAGTGCCCATGGTGAGCCGCTTCGTGACGACGCCAAGAGGCTACTCCAGGTCCGCATGGACGAAGTGTTTCACCCGCGAGAACAGGCGCCGATGTGACGCATGCTGATGCATCGAGGATGGCGATGGCCTGACGCGGTAGGAACGCGTCGAATTGCTCACCAGCCGCTGCTCATCTTCATGATGGAACCGCACGATGATGACAGGCTACAGCTCGAGGGGTGATGAGAGCTTGTTGGTATGTCGGGCATCTGGATTGACCTGTCGGACGGAGCGGCAGCCGGCGACGGCGTTGCTGAGGCGCGTTCTCAGTGTTCGCTCTGTCGACGCGGGGTGGCCGTTTCATCGCCCGAGCGGACTGCCCCAGCTGTGGACATTTCAGGCGAGCTCTGGGGCGCCAGCGTGGGGGACTCCGGCGCGCTCCTCGTCACGCCCGACGGACCGATCGAGCTGACGGCGGCGCAGAGCCGCAAGCCGCTGGCCGGCAGCGGCGCGTGCAGGCCCGCGATCATTCCTCGCCAACCGCTCTCGCGACGCCTCTTGGTCGCCACCGATGGCCTGCTGAAATACACGTCGCTTGCGACCATCAACGCTCTTGCGCGCACGGGTGACGTGAAATCGGCGGTGGAGGCGTTGATCCAGGCGGCGGCTTTTCCATCCGGCAACCTGCGGGACGATGTCGCGGTGGTGCTCGGCGAGCGCGTCGGCTGACCTGGCGCCGCTTCGCGGCGCGGCAGGGTGGTGCTCGATCAGGATCACCGTGTTCCTCGCGTCCACGAGCCGGTCAATGATGCGCACCAGCTGGCCGATGTCCGAGAGGTGCAGCCCGGTGGCGGCGAGCCGCGAGAGTAGGCCTCCTTTCTGGGCGGAGGCGCACCCTCTCATGCCTCGGCGTCTCGCACGCCGGCGCGCCGCCATGGCACCTGCGTCGTCGGAGCGCGGCGTCCACGGGCGGCGCGCCCGGTGTGCGGCCGGCGCTCAGCCCTGCTTGCGGGGCGCCTTGAGCGAGAGCTTCAGCAGCACGTCGTCGCGGATCAGATCGTCCTGCTTGCCCGGATAGACAATGCCGAAATCCTTGCGGTTGATCACGAACTCGGCGCTGCCCGAGACGGCGTCGGCGCCCTCGGTGATGGTCGCGGGGAAGGTGATGGTCTTCTTCACCCCGTGCAGATCGAGCTCGCCGGTGACGGTGTGCGTCGCGCCCTTCTCGCCGCCGGCCTTGATCTCGGTCGAGGTGAACGTGGCCTTCGGGTACTTCTCGACGTCGAAGAAGTCCGGCGACTTGAGGTGGCCGTCGAGCTTCTCGGCGTCGGTCTTCACCGACGACGCGTCGGCCTCGATGGCGAGCTTGCCGCCCGCGGCCTTGCCGCCGGCGAGCGTGATCGAGCCCGAGATCTTCTCGAATTTGCCCTCGTGTTTGCCCGTGACCTTCGAGCCGGCGAAGCCGATGGTCGATGCGGCCGCGTCGATGGGCAGCGTCTCGGCGGGGCCCGAGGGCGCGGCGGCCTGGGTCTGCGCGGGCGCGGCGGTCGAGATGGTCGCCTTGGGCTTGTCCTTGGTCGGATCTTCGCACCCCGCGAGCGAGAGCAACAGCGCGGCGGGGAGGGCGATGCGAGCGAAACGAGCGGTGAACATGAGAGACAATCTCCTTATCTGTCAGCCAAACTGCACAGAACGTCTCGTGAACGAGCCATAGGTGAGCCCCGTGATGGGGAACTGCACAGGCTCGCTCACGTCGATCGACGCCCCCATGGCGGCGACGACCGGCACGAAATGCTCGTGGGTCGGGAGCGCCATCCGCACTCCCGGCGCGCGGGCGCGGTACTCGACGAGCGCGCCCACGTCGCGGCGCGAGAGGACCTCGGCGCACCATGCGTCGAACTCCGTGGCCCAGGGCTGCGCGACCGCATCTCCGCGCCAGTCTGCCGCGCGGAGGTTATGGGTCAAGAAACCGCTGCCGACGATCAACACCCCCTCGTCGCGGAGCGGGGCGAGCGCTCTCCCCATCTCGAGGAGCGGAGCTGGAGAGAGCGTCGGCAAAGAGATCTGGAGCACCGGGACATCCGCGCCCGGGTACATGCAGACGAGCGGCACATAGGCGCCGTGATCGAGCCCGCGGCGAGGAGCCTCGGCGACCGGCCCCAGCGGGCCGAGCAGCTCACGGACGCGCCGCGCGAGCGCGGGGGCGCCGGGTGCGGGGTACTCCACCCGATAGTACTTCTCGGGGAAGTTGTAGAAGTCGTAGACGAGGGGCACTGTCTCGGTGGCGCCGAGCGTGACCGGCGCGTCCACCCAGTGCGCCGAGATCATGAGGATCGCCGTGGGGCGCGGCACCGCCTGCGCCCAGGCGGCGAGCTCGGCGACCCACGCGCGATCGTCGAGCAGGAACGGAGAGCCGTGCGCGAGGAACAGGGCCGGCATGCGACCCTCGCGCGCCTTGTGCTGGGTGTCGGACATCGAACCTCTCTCGGCCGCGGTGGATGTGGAGCTCGACGCCGGAGCCGGGCCGGGCACGGTCGACGTCGAGCGCCCGCACGCGCCGGCGATCGGTACGGCCCCGCCCGCGGCAAGGAGGAGCCTCAATGCAGCCCGGCGATCCATGGTGCGCTCACCCTAGGTCGTTTCCAGGAGTGGTACAATGACCCTGCAATGAAACGCCAGGTTGCCAAAACGGAAACGATCGACGCGAATGTGAGCGATTTGCGGGCCTTCTGCCTGGTGGTCGACCTCGGGTCGATCACGGCGGCCGCGAAGACGCTCGGCGAGACGAAGGGCAGCGTCAGCCGCCGCATCACGCGCCTGGAGCACGCGCTCGGGGTGGAGCTGCTCCGCCGCAGCCCGCGGCTCGTGCAGGCGACCGAGGACGGCGTCGCCTACCGGATGCGCGTCGGGCGGGCGCTCGAGCTGCTGGAGGACGCGAACGTGGCGGTGCAGCAGGCGCGCTCGAGGCCGCGCGGGCACCTGCGGGTGACGGCGCCGTTCGATCTCGGGCTGAGCATCCTGGCGCCGCTCTCGGCCGGCTTCGCGGAGCGCTTCCCCGAGATCTCGCTGGAGCTGCTGCTCACCGAGGCGCTCCTCGACTTCGACGCCCACCAGGTCGACGTGGCCCTGCGCGCGACCGCGAGCCTCCCGGACTCGTCGCTCATCGCTCACAAGCTGCAGCACATCGAGGTCGGCCTGTTCGCGGCGCCTTCCTACCTCCGCAAGCACGGGGCGGTGCGACGGCCCGAGGACCTCGAGGGGCACCGGCTGCTGCTCGCCCAGACCGCGCGCGGGCACGCGACGATCGCGCTCTCGGCGCGCGATGGCCGCGAACGCGCGGAGCTCCGGGTGCGCGCGGCGATCTCGGCCTCCGATTTCTCCTTCTGCCGCGAGGTCGCGCTGGCCGGGGGCGGGATCGCGCTGGTCCCCGCGATCAACGTGCGGGGTGACCTCGACGCGAAGCGGCTCGTGCCGGTGCTCAAGGACTACGCGATCCACGGCGCCGCCTCCCTGTACCTCGTTCACCCGGGGACGCGCTTCCTGCCGTCCAAGATCCGCGCCTTCCGCGACTACCTGCTCGACGCGTTCGGCGTCCAGGGGCGGCGCGAGGCCGCCGCCGCGCGGTAGCGGGCCGCCGCCGCGCTCGCTCCCGCCGGAGGGAGGCCGGCCGTGCTCGCGCCGGAGCAGCGGATCACCACCGGCTGTTGCTGGGGAAGCAGCGCGGCGGCGGCCCGACCGTCCTGCCGCCGGCGGGCGCCGCGCGACGGCGGGCGCGGGCCGCTGGACCGCGCCGTCCCCGGGCGCGCGGCGCGGCGGCATGGGCGTTGCTGGTCATGGCGAGACGCTCCCGAGGACGGACCGCGAGCCATCGGCTCGGTGAGGCCCATCCCGGGGTCTCCTGAGCGCTCCTCTCCGCCGCCGGCTGGGCGGCGGGCGGGGCGGCGCCTGGGCAGCAGCGAAACGGCACCGCTTCCAGCCGCGCACCGAGGTCCATCTGCGCTCGTTCATCGACAGGATTCGCTCACTCGCGACGTTCGCGGCGCTCTCTGCGCTGATCGCGTCGTCCGGGTGCAAGCGCGACGGCCAGGCGAGCGCCGCTGCCACGCTCGCCCCGGACGCGCCGATCCCGGCGGAGATCCCGCGCGAGACGCGGCTCAGCATCGGTGATCCGACGGTGCAGAAGCAACTCCAGCTCTCCGGCGACATCGACAAGCTCCCGTTCCGCGTCGACTGGCAGAACATCAGCGGAGGACCGCAGACCGTCGAGGCGTTTCGCGCCGGCGTGCTCGACGCGGGCGCGGTCGGCGATACGCCGCCCATCCACGCCACGTTCACCGGGCTCGACGTGAAGATCGTCACCGTGCAGGTCAGGGAGAAGCCCATCTACGAGCTGGCCACCGCGCCGGGCGCGCGGGTCGCGTCCATTGACGATCTCCGCGGCAAGAAGATCGCCTATTCGCCGGGGCAGGCGCAGGGCGCGCTCGTCCTGCGCGCGCTGAAGAAGGCCGGGCTGTCGCAGAAGGACGTCACGCTCGTCCAGCTCGGGAGCACCGAGTTCAAGGAGGCGCTCACCAGCCGCCAGGTCGACGTCGCGCCGCTGTCCGGCGTCACCCTGCTGCGTTATCTCAACGAGTACCGCGCCGAGGGCGCCTCGTCGATCGCGCACGGCGTCCGCGACAACCTCGGCTTCCTTTATGTGCGCGCCGCGGCGCTCAAGGACGCTCACAAGGCGGCCGCGCTGGTCGACTACGCCAGGTGGCGGGCCAGGGCCCAGCTGTGGGCCTATGCGCACCCGGAGGCGTGGATCGAGGCGTACTACGTCAAGGACCAGGGCCTCTCGGCCAGGGAAGGGCGCTTCCTCATCGAGGCCGCGGGCAACCCGCAGTACCCGGGCGACTGGTCGGAGGCGATCGCGCTGACGCAGGAGACAGCCGATCTGCTCGCCGAGGCCTCCGGCCAGAAGCGGTTCGAGGCCAGGACGATCTTCGACCTCCGATTCCAGACGATCGGAGCGGAGGTGGCCGGCGCCGCCGAGGGCGCCGGACCGACGGACAGGCCGGCGACGGCCGACAGGAGCACTCCATGACGACCGCACTGCCCACGAGCGCCGCCTCGCCGCGCCTCGCCAGCTTCCCGGATCTCACCGCGACCGCGGACGTCTCCGCGCCGCCGTCCGGCGCGCCGACCGGTCGCCGCCTGTCCGGCCGCCGCTCGCGGCGCCGCCTGGGCCCGGGGCGGCGCATCCCGTACGGCCTCGCGCTCGGCCCGGCGCTGCTGCTTGCGCTCTGGACCGTCGCTTCGGCGACGGGCGCGCTCGACGCGCGCGTGCTCTCCGCGCCGTGGACCGTGGTGACCACGGCCCATGAGCTGATCGCGGACGGGCGGCTCCAGTCCAACCTGCTCACGTCGGCGCAGCGGGCCCTCCTGGGGCTGGCGCTCGGGGCCGGCCTGGGCACGGTGCTGGCGCTCCTCGCCGGGCTGACGCGCGTCGGCGAGGCGCTTGTCGACGGGCCGGTGCAGATCAAGCGCGCGATCCCGACGCTGGCGCTCATCCCGCTGCTGATCCTCTGGTTCGGCATCGGCGAGCAGATGAAGGTGCTCACCATCGCGCTTGGCGTCGTCATCCCGGTCTACGTCCACACCCACGCGGCGCTGCGCACCATCGACGCGCGCTACGTGGAGCTGGCCGAGACGGTCCGCCTGACGAGGTGGCAGTTCATCCGGAAGGTGGCGTTGCCGGGGGCGCTGCCGGGCTTCCTGATGGGCCTCCGGCTGGCGGTGACCGGCGCGTGGCTGGCGCTCGTCGTCGTCGAGCAGATCAACGCCACGAGCGGCATCGGCTACATGATGTCGCTGGCGCGCTCGTACGGGCAGACGGAGATCATCCTCCTCGGCCTCGTGGTGTACGGGCTGTTCGGCCTGGCCTCCGACTCGGCCGTGCGGCTCATCGAGCGAAAGGCCCTGTCATGGCGCCGCATCCTGGCCGGCTGACGGCGGCACCGCCCACGGTGCGGA
This sequence comes from Sorangium sp. So ce381, assembly GCF_051473845.1. Lineage (NCBI taxonomy): Bacteria > Pseudomonadati > Myxococcota > Polyangiales > Polyangiaceae > Sorangium > Sorangium sp. So ce381. Next base: position 211,864 of record NZ_CP150336.1, read on the forward strand.
TCCGCGGCCTGGTCCGCCGCTTCGGCGCCCGCGTGGTGCTCGACGGGATCGACCTCACGATCGAGCGGGGCGAGTTCGTCGCGCTGCTCGGCCGCAGCGGATCGGGTAAGAGCACGCTGCTGCGGGCGATCGCCGAGCTGGACGACGAGGTGACCGGCTCGGGCGAGCTGCACGTGCCGGACAACCGGGCGGTCGTGTTCCAGGACACGCGGCTCCTGCCGTGGGCGCGGGTGCTCGACAACGTGATCCTGGGGCTCGATGTGCCGCAGGCCCGGGAGCGCGGCCTGGACGCGCTCGCGGAGGTGGGGCTCGCCGGGCGGGAGCGCGCGTGGCCGGTCGAGCTGTCCGGCGGCGAGCAGCAGCGGGTGGCGCTGGCGCGGTCGCTGGTGCGCGATCCGGAGCTCGTGCTGGCCGACGAGCCGTTCGGCGCGCTCGACGCGCTGACCCGCGGGCGCATGCACGACCTCCTGCGCGAGCTGTGCACGCGGCACCGGCCGGCCGTGCTGCTGGTCACCCACGACGTCGACGAGGCGATCGCGCTCGCCGATCGGGTGCTGGTGCTCGAAGGCGGCCGCATCGCCGAGGAGCGGCGGATCGATCTGCCGGCGCCGCGCCCGCTGCGCGATCCGCGGTTCCTCGCCCACCGCGAGTCGCTGCTCTCGGCGCTGGGCGTCGCGCCGGGCGCGGCCGCTGCCGGAGATCCTGACTCGAACCCTGAACTGGAACGGAGTTCCCCGTGACCCAACGACCCGGACAGCTGCATCTCAACGCGTTTCTCATGAGCGTCGGCCACCACGAGGCCTCGTGGCGCTTGCCGGAGAGCGATCCGTTCGCGAACACGAGCGTCGCGCACTTCAAGAACCTGGCCCGCATCGCGGAGCGGGGGAAGCTCGACTCGGTGTTCCTCGCCGACAGCCCGGTGCTGTGGAACAACGTGGGCCGGAGGCCGGCCGGGACGCTCGAGCCGACGGTGCTCCTCGCGGCGCTCGCCGGGGTGACAGAGCACATCGGGCTGATCGCGACCGCCTCGACGACGTACAACGAGCCGTTCAACCTGGCCCGGCGGTTCGCCTCGCTGGACCACCTCAGCGGGGGTCGGGCGGGCTGGAACATCGTCACGACGGCGGGCGTGGACGCGGCGCGCAACTTCAACCTGGACGAGCTGCCGGCGCACAGCGACCGGTATGCGCGGGCGGCGGAGTTCATCGATGTGTCGCTGAAGCTGTGGGACAGCTGGGGCGACGACGCGCCGCTCGGCGACAAGGAGAACGGCGTCTGGGGTGATGACCGCAAGATCTACCCGCCGCGGCATGTGGGGCGGTACTTCAAGGTCGAGGGGGCGCTCAACGTGCCGCGCTCGCCGCAGGGGTATCCGCTGCTCGTGCAGGCCGGCTCTTCGGATGACGGCAAGGAGCTGGCGGCGCGGTACGCGGAGGCGGTGTTCACGGCGCAGCAGACGCTGGAGGACGCGCAGCGGTTCTATGTCGATCTGAAGGGGCGTGCGCGCGCGCTGGGGCGCGATCCGGGGTCGATCAAGATCTTGCCGGGGATCGTGCCGGTCATCGGCGCCACCGAGGCCGAGGCGCACGCGCTCGACGCCGAGCTCGATCGGCTCATCAAGCCGGAGTATGCCAAGCGCCAGCTCGCGCAGACGCTGCGGGTGAAGCCGGAGGATCTCGACCTCGACGCGGAGCTGCCGCGGGATCTTCCGAGCGAGGATCAGATCGAGGGGGCGAAGAGCCGTTACACGTTGATCGTGAGCCTGGCGCGGCGGGAGCGGCTGACGGTGCGCCAGCTCATCGGGCGGCTGGGCGGCGGCCGCGGCCACCGGACGTTCGCCGGCGCGCCCGAGCAGGTGGCGGACGCGATCCAGCACTGGTGGGAGCAGGGGGCGGCCGACGGCTTCAACGTGATGCCGCCGGTGTTGCCGTCGGGGCTCGAGGCGTTCGTCAAGCACGTGGTCCCGATCCTGCAGAAGCGAGGGCTGTTCCGGACGGAATATGCGGGGCAGACGTTGCGGGACAACTATGGGCTGCCGAGGCCGGCCAACCTCAACCCCGGTCGGGATTTGGTCGCGGCGGCAGAGTGAGATGGATTGCATTTAGCCTCAACCACGGTTGGGTGAGCTGCAACCCCGGTGAGCCGCAATCCCGTTCAGGGAGCGAGCGAACCTCAACCCCGGTCGGGATCTGGTCGGCGGCTAAGTGAGATGAATTACGTTGGTGGCTGAGCCGCAACCCTGGTCGGAGAGCGGCTGAACCTCAACCCCAGTCCGGATCTGAACCTCAACCCCGGTCGGAATCTGGTCGGTGGCGTGGTGAGGTGGATTACGTTGATCCCAACCCCGGTCGGGGATCGCGAACCCAACCCAGGTCGGGTCGAACCGCCAACCCAACCCCGTTGCTCGCCCTTTCCGTTTCGTGGTGTGCTGAGGCGCATGGTCGCCTCGAAGCTCGTCGCGGTCCTCTCCACATGCACCCTCGCGCTGGCCGCCGCCGCGATGGGAGGCTGCACCGCCTCGGACGGTGATCCGGAGCCAAAGGCAGACTGCTCACCGCAGGGACAGAACCAGTTTCTGTTCGAGCTGATGAAGGACGCCTATCTCTGGTACGACACCGTACCCGACGTGGACTACCGGGCGTACCCCTCGCCCGAGGCGCTGCTCGCGGATCTCGTCACCGAGCCGCGAGACCGCTGGAGCTACATCTCGAGCAAGAGCGTCGACGACGCGTTTTTCCGGGAAGGACAGACCCTCGGGTTCGGCATGCGGTGGAGCTTCGACCAGGAGAACAGCCTCCGGCTCGCGATGATCCAGCCGGGCTCGCCTGCCGGAGAGGCCGGCCTCCGGCGGGGCGACGCGGTGGTGGCGATCAACGGGATCGACGTCGAGCAGGTCGTGAGCGACGACCTCTGGGAGGAGCTCGCAGGCCCCGACGAGGAAGGATACGAGATGTCGCTCACGATCGAGCGCGCGGACGCCGAGCCCTTCACGGTCGCGCTCCAGAAAGCGTGGTATGGCATCACCACGGTCGTGAGCCCGCGTGTCGTGCAGGCAGGGTCCGCGACCGTCGGATATCTCATGCTCACCACCTTCATCGAGCCTTCGGTGAGCGAGCTCGACAGCGCCTTCGCGCTGTTCAGGGAGAGCCAGGTCGACGAGCTCGTGCTCGACCTGCGCTACAACGGAGGTGGGCGCCTCTCCGTCGAGAGGCACCTCGCGAGCCTGATCCACCGGCCGGCGGAGGCCGGCGCGCTGCTCGACATCACCGCGCACAACGACAGGCACGTCGACTGGGACAAGCGGGAGACGTTCGAGGACCTCGACCAGCCGCCGCTCCCCCTGTCCCGGCTGGTCGTCATCACGTCCGGCGGGACGGCCTCCGCGAGCGAGACGCTGATCAACAGCCTGCGCGCCTACATGGACGTGAAGATCGTCGGCTCGACCACGCACGGCAAACCCGTCGGCATGTACGGCTGGGACAACTGCGACATGGTCGTGCACCCGATCGCGTTCCGGGTGCTCAACGCGAAGGAAGAGGGCGACTTCTACGATGGCTTCCCCCCCGACTGCGCCGCCGACGACACGCTCAGCGCAGAGCTCGGCGACGCGGGCGAGACGTGCCTCGCCGAGGCCCTGCACCTGCTGGAGCACGGCGAGTGCTCGACCGCGGCGCAGCCGGACGGGGCGGGCGAGCGCCGCGCCTCGCCGCCGCGGGAGATCCCGTGGCGCGGCCTCCGGCGCGAGGTCGGCGCGCTCTGACGCGCGGCCGCGCCGGCCAAGCGCGGCGCGGTCGAGCCCGCGCCGGCGGCGCCCCGGCGCGAAACACCGCCGCTCCCGGCTTGACACGCTGAGCGGCTTGACGGAGATTCCTCCGCCATAGCGGAGACTAGGCTGCGGCCAGGAGGGAATGTCATGAGCCTGCAACTCGGAAGCATCGCGCCTGATTTCGAGCAAGAGTCCACGCACGGGACCATTCGATTCCACGAGTGGGCCGGGAGCTCGTGGGTGATCCTGTTCTCGCACCCGAAGGATTTCACCCCGGTCTGCACGACCGAGCTCGGCGCGGTCGCCAACCTCAAGGCGGAGTTCGACAAGCGCGGCGTGAAGCCCATCGCGCTCAGCGTCGACGACGTCGACTCGCACAAGCGCTGGTCCGTGGATATCGAGGAGACACAGCGCACGAAGCTGAACTACCCGATCCTCGCCGACGTGGACCGGAAGGTGTCGGGCCTTTACGGCATGATCCACCCGCAGGCGAGCGACACGCTCACGGTGCGCTCGGTGTTCGTCATCGATCCGAACAAGAAGATCCGCGCGACGTTCACGTACCCGGCGAGCACGGGGCGCAACTTCGATGAGATCCTGCGCCTCATCGACTCGCTCCAGCTCACGGACAGCCACTCCGTGGCGACGCCCGCGAACTGGAAGGACGGCGATGAGGTGGTGATCGTCCCCTCGCTCCAGGACCCCGCCGTCCTCGCGCAGAAGTTCCCCAAGGGCTACAACGCCGTCCGCCCGTACCTGCGCCTCACCCCGCAGCCCAACCGCTGATGCGGCGTGGCGCCGCCCGAGCGCGGCGAGGCGTCGACGCGTCCACGCGGCGCCTCGCCGCGCTCGCCCTGGTGCTGCCGGCGGCGTGCTCGCGCGCGCCCGCGCCGGAGGCGCTCGGGGTGAGTGGCGGCGGGCCGAAGCCGGCGGCGCGGGCCGCCGGCGCCGGCTGGAAGCTCGTCCACCACGAGACCTTCGATGCGCCGTTCCAGGAGCCCGCGGCGTGGACCGAGGATCGGTATGGCGACGAGAGCCCCTATCACGTCGACGTCTTCGACGAAGATGGTGAGTTCTTCTCCGCGCGGGGCGGCGAGGTGTTCAGGGAAGGGCTGCGGAGGTTCCGATCGTTCCGGAAGTCCTTCACGTACGGCGAGGGCGGCTGGCTCACGGTCGAGCTGTATGGCCGCGACAGCGACCGCGACGGCGTCCCCGAGACGGGCGGCCGCTTCGAGGCGGTGGGCGGCAAGGCGAGGCTCGTCTCCACCCGCCATTACGACGGCGCGATCCTCCGCTCTACCGCGCCGCTGCCAGCGCGGTACCGCGTGGAGGTGACGGTCTCGAACATCGACTTCGGCGGCCTGCGCGAGGGCAGCTGGACGCACGGGGGCAAGACCAACGGCTACGACGGGGACGAGCTGGCCGACCCGTGGCGGTTCAGCGATCGCAGCACCGCGCCGCGGTCGGCGACATTCGATAATGGTGTTTACTTTCTCTGCATCACCGATTATCCGCGGCCGGCCCCTCACAACAACGTCTTCATCCATCACCACCGGAAGGTCGTGATGGACACCGACAGCAACTTCGGAGAGGACGGCCCCTGGTCGGCGGTCTGGAACCCCTCGACCGGCCGGGCCGAGCAGGATGGATCACGCTATGTGAGCATGATCTGGCTCCGCGGCGATGCGTTCGGGAGCCCGTGGACCGGAAATGGGTTCACGTCGTACACCGCGGCCGGGTGGAAGGACGGCCCCATCTTCGTGGACAAGTACCTCGAGAGGGAGGCTTACGAATTCACCGTCGAGCGGGACGGCCGGGGCTATGCGATGTCCGCGGCGGGCAGGTTCCACCACGGCGGCAGCACGACGTACGCCGCGCGGAGGGACTTCCGCGAGCCGCCGGTGACGTGGCACTACAACCAGCGCCCCGACGAGATCGAGGCGGAGCGCCACGGCGAGACGGTCGATTTCGGCAAGACCTTCGAGACCTGGCCGGCGGGGTCGGCCTACCCGGATCACTTCTTCTTCGGTGATCCGCACATCAACTATTACGAGGGCACCGCCGAGTTCGACGACGTGAAGCTCTACCTTCCGGACGACGGGTAGCGCCTGTTCCGGCGGGCGGCGCTGGCCGGGCGGGGCTCCGGCGGCGGCGGTCTCACGCGGACGAGCCGTCCCGGAGCCTCCGGTCGAGCGTGTTCACTTGGGCGTGCACCCCGTCGAGAGCTTCAGGAGCGGTCCCGATGTGCAGGAGTCCAGGCCGAGCCGGAGGTCGGCCACCAGGTGATCGAGCGCCAGAAGGGGCGCCGGCGCCTCGGCGTACTGGTAGAGGTGCGACGTCTCGAGACCGTCGCGGCGCAGGTGCACCGACGTTGCGCCGCCGTCGGCGCAGTCAGGGCAGCCGTAGCGGTCGTCGAGGGCGACACCCGAGAGCGCGTCCTCGATCTCGTCGAGCTTTCGCGCGCCTTCGTCCGTCAGCGTCGCCAGGTTCGAGCGGGGACAGCCCTGGTTGTGCGTGCAGGCCTTGAGCGAGAGCTCGGCGCCGTCGCGGGAGATCGTCGTGATGCACTCGCCGGAGCAGAGCCCGAAGGAGTATTTCGTGGAGAGCCAGATCCCCTCGGCGTCGGGCGAAGCGCCGAGCGACTGTTGCCCCGGTGCCGGATCCTCCTCGGAGCCGAGAGCGCAGCCGGCGGCGAACGGGAAGCTAGCGATCAGCACAAGAACCTTGAAGAGCGTGTTCGGTTTCATGCCAGCACCAGACGGCAACCCGTGTGCCACGAGCCAGGGCGCCGCACGTGGCTCCGGTGCAGGCAGCGTCCTGCGGCCGGGCAGAACAAGGCTGCACGCCCGCCCGGCTGCTCGGCGAAGGCGACCTCGCCAGAAAGCGACAGGCGGCCTGGCTCAGCCGACTGGCATCGATGTCAGACTTCGCACTTTTTGCGAGCGAAGCGGTGCTGATCCCAGGGCAGCTCGATGCGTTCGCCGGCAGGCGTCTCCACGGTGACCGGCGCTGCGCCGAGCGCGGCGACGACGTGCATCTCTTCCTCACCCGTGTTCACGATCTGGTGCGGGACGCCCGCCGGTACGATGAGCGTCGAACCCGGGCCGAACGTGAGCGCCACTCCATCGATCTCGCATGTCCCGGAGCCGCGGAGGACGACGATCACCTCCTCACATGCGTGCCGGTGACGCGGAGTTTGCGCGCCCGGCGCAATGGTCTGCATCCACACCTCGAGCGTCCGGAGGCCGTCGCGAGGGCCGGCGAGGGTCTGGTGGGCGAGCCCGGGCAGGCTGAGCTTCTCGATCGAGGCGATGTTCAGGACAGTCATGGCTTGATCCTCCACGGCAGCGTCGGGCGCGGGTCTGCCCATCGCGACAGGCCGTCGCGACAGGCCGCCCTGCTCGCTGGATACGGCAGCCCTCCGCCGCCGTTTCGCTGGCCGAGCAGAAATGTCGATGCGGCTCCGGGGGCCAGGCGCGGGCGATGGCGGCCCCGATGTCGCCGCGCCGCGCGCCGACGTCGGCTCAGCCGCCCGCGGCCGCGACGATGTCGCGCACGAGCGCAACCAGCTCGTCCGGCTGCGACAGGAACGGAGAGTGGCCCGCGTCGAGGCGCCGCACGTCCCTCGCGCGCCGCGACATCGCCTCCTGCGCGAACAGCGGGATGGCGTTGTCGCGCTCGCAGATCACGTACGTGGAGGGCAGCTCCTGCCAGGCCGCGGCCCCCAGCGGCTCCGTGAAGGACGCCTTGGACTGGGGCCGCAGCGCCGTTGCCGCGGCGGCCGCGACCTCGTCGCTGCAGTCGTTGTAGAAGATGTCGCGCGCGCGCTCGGGCATCATCGTCCGGCCGTCCGTGGAGGTGATCCACCACGGCGGCTCCTGGCCTCCGATCGCCGAGAGCAGGGATTCCCCCGGGCCGAGCATGAACGCGCACAGGTAGACGAGGTGGGCGACGTTGCCCGCGCGGGCCGCGACCTCCGTGACCGGCAATCCCCCGTAGGAGTGCGCGACCACGACGGTCTCGCCTGGCGCCTCGGCCAGCGCCGCCCGCACCACCTCCGCGTCCGCCGCGAGGCTGCCCGGCTCGCCCGCGGCAGGCCCGACGCTCGGCAGCTCTGGCACCCGGACGTCGAGCCCGCCGGCGAGCAGCCGGCACGCGACCTGGGACCAGCAGGACGGGCCGTGCCAGGCGCCGTGGACGAGTACGACCGATGAGATCTTCCGCATGTGCTCCTCTCCTCCGCAGCTCACGGCGGGACCGAAGGACGCTATCCGACCCCCTCGAGCGACACCAGCGCGCGTCGCCCCCAGCGCTGAGCCCGCTGTCCCAGCGCCTCCTCCGGCCCCCGCGCGCCTCCGCCCGCCATGCCGCGGAAATTCCGCGGCGCAGCCCCGCACCCGCGGCGCGCCCTCGACCGCGGCGCGGGATGGATGTATACCAATAGTCGGAACGTCATTCCGAATAGTGGAACTAGCATGGAGCGATCCGGGACGGTCGACAAGGCGGTGCGCGCCCTCGAGGCGCTGCGCGAGGGGGGCGGCAGCGCTTCGCTCTCGGAGCTCGCGGAGCGGCTCCGCATGCCGAAGGCGACCCTGCACCGGCTGCTCGCGTCGCTCGCCGCGCACGCGCTGGTGGAGCAGGACGGGGAGGGGCGCTACCGGCTCGGCGTCGGCCTCATCCGGCTCGGGCTCGGGGCGCAGGGGCTCGACGCGGTCGCGCGCGTCGCGAGGCCCGAGCTGGAGCGGGCGGCGCGCGCCTTCGGCGAGACGTTCTTCCTCGTCGCCGCGCGCGCCGGCAGGCTCGTCGTGCTCGACAAGGCGGAGGGGACGGGCCTCCTGCGCGCGGCGCCCACCGTCGGGGCCGAGGTGCCGGTCGACGTCACCGCGAGCGGGCGGCTCTACCTCGCGCACGCGCCGGAGCTCGTGGGCGCCTCGGGCGCGGACCCCGCCGTGCTCCGCGCCGCGCGCCGCGCGGCGAAGCGCGGCTACGACGTCAACGAGGGGGAGTGGATCGACGGGCTGACCGTCATCGCGGCCCCGGTGCTCGCGCGAGGCGGCCTGCACGGCTGCGTCGCCTGCGCCGCGGCCGCCCAGAGCCTGCGCGGCGATCGTCGTGACGCCGCGGTGAGTCACACACGCGACGCCGCCGAGCGGGTCGCGCGCGCCCTCCAGGGCGAGGGCAGGAGGTGAACGGCATGAAGACATGGATCGATGGGCGGATCGTCGACGCTGCGGACGCGACCGTGAACGTGACCGATCACGGGTTGCTCTACGGCGACGGCGTGTTCGAGGGCATGCGCGTCGCTGCGGGGCGCGTCTTCCGGATCGAGCGCCACCTCGCGCGGCTCGAGATCGGCGCGAGGGCGCTCGGCATCGCGCTCCCGCGCTCGCTCGACGGGCTCCGCGCCATCGTCGAGGAGACCGCGCGCGCGCACGGCCAGCCCGAGGCCTACGTGCGCCTCGTGGTGACGCGCGGCGTGGGCCCGCTCGGCGTCGACCCGACGACCTGCGAGCGGCCGGGGCTGTTCTGCATCGTGGGGGCCATCCGCCTCTTCGACGACGAGCAGCGGCGGCGCGGCCTCGAGCTCATCACGTCGAGCCACAGGAGGCCCAACGCGGACGCGCTCGACATGCGGATCAAGAGCCTGAACTACCTCGGCTCCGCGCTCGCGAAGCTCGAGGCGAGGCAGCGCGGCGCCGACGACGCGCTGCTCCTGAACGCGCGGGGCCACATCGCCGAGGCCTCCGTGGCCAACGTGTTCGCGCTCCGCGGCGACGTGCTCGCGACGCCGCCGGCCACCGACGGCTGCCTCGAGGGCATCAACCGCGCGGCCGTCATGGATCTCGCGCGCGACATCGGGCTCACGGTCGTGGAGCGCTCGATCGGGCGGCTCGACGTCTTCGCCGCCGACGAGGCGTTCCTGACGGGCACCGGCGCCGGCGTGATCGCCATCCGGAGCCTCGACGGGCGCACGATCGGCCGCGGCGAGCGCGGCCCCGTCACGGCCCGCCTGACCTCGCTCCACCGGCAGCTCGCCGAGACCGAGGGCACCCCGTTCATCGCCGCGCCCGGCGGCCCGGGTTGAACGGCGGCGCGAGTTAACCGGTTCATCCATTCGTCACTCGGCACGTCGGCTCGCCCCCGCTCCCGCGAGACCTGGCCGCCGCGCGGGAGAGCGCGTCAGCTGTCGCGGGCGATCTCCGCGAAGACGCCGCGCAGCCAGATGTGCGCCGGGTCCTTCGCGTGCCGCTCGTGCCACACCTGATCCACGGAGAACCCGCCGAGCTCCACGGGCGGCTTCATGACGTGCAGCTCCTCCATCTCCGCGAACACGCGCGCGATGCGCGCCGGCACGGTCAGCACGAGGTCGGTCTGGGCCACGATGTGGGCCGCCACCAGGAAGTGCGGGATCTGCAGCGCCACGCGGCGCGAGAGCCCTCGTTCGGCGAGGACCTCGTCGACCCGGCCTCCGCCCTCGCCGCGCGGGCTGATGAGCGCGTGTGGCAAGCTCGTGTACGTCTTGAGCGTGAGCTTGCCCCGCACCGCGGGGTGGCTCCTCCGCACGACGCACATGTAGCGCTCCTCGATGAGCCTTTGCCGGTAAAACCCCGCGGGCAAGGTGGGGAGCAGGCCGATCGCGAGATCGACCTTGCCGGTCTCCATGGAGCTCCACATCTCGCTGTCGTAGGGGCGCGCGACGAGGTCGATGAAGGGCGCCTCGGAGACGAGCTTCTGCACGAGCCGCGGCAGCAGGATGAGCTCCACGTAATCGACCGTGGCGACGGTGAACGAGCGGCGCGCCGTCGCGGGCTCGAAGCGAGGGCTGCGCGCGACCGTCGCCTCGATCTTGGCGAGGGCCTCGCGGATGGGGCCGATGAGCTCCTGCGCGCGCGGCGTCGGGATCATCCCCCGCGGCGTGCGCACCAGGACGGGATCGTCGATCAACACGCGGAGGCGCCCGAGGGCGTGGCTCATCGCCGACTGGCTCAGCCCGACGCGCGCCGCCGCGCGCGTGACGCTCCCCTCCGCCAGCAGGGCGTCGAGGACGACGAGCAGGTTCAGGTCGATGGAAGCGAGATGCACGGGATGCATAGGGCCCATGCTACTAATGAGTTGGAAGCGCGCCATCGGCCGACCTAAACGTTGGCCATTGAACCGGCACGGTCACTGATCTCACCGAGAGAGGTGAGGGGATGCCGCCGGTCTTCGCACCCATGTCCGCTTCGATCTCCCGAGCACGCCCGCGGAGCCGGGCACACGGCTCCTCCTCGCGCCCGCTCCGCCCGCCGTCATGGCGATACCCGGCGATGCCGCAGGCCGATCCGCCGGGGAATGTCGTCTCGTGATCCTGCTTGTAAAGGTTCGTTAAGAAGTCAGATTTGTGCTGCGAACGTTTGTGAACGTTGCCATGTCTGGTCCGGTCCGCTAAGTAATCGCCGCCTGAGATCGCCTGTGGCGCGATCCCCGTAGGGGGTCGTATCGAGGCGGAGCGGCCCGAGCGCGCTTGTCGCATGGAGCGCGCGAGGACCGGGCCTCGAGCCTCCGGCGTGCCTCCAACGCCGCGCGGATGGCCTGGATCGGCCATCTCGCCCGCAGCGCCGGCGCCTCGTCGGCCGCCTGCCGTCGGCGTATCGCCAGGTCGGTTTCACCTGTGTTTCCACGGCGCTGCCGCCGGACGGCGCGCCGCATCCATGAACGCCGTGGTTCGGAATCGGTGTCGAACAACAGTAATAGGAAGAGAGAGCGTCATGCCAAGTCCGAGATTGAGTTCCTTGATCCTCGCTCCCATCGTCTCTGTCTCGCTCCTCGCCTCGTGCGCGCCCTCCGCGCCGGAGTCCGCGCCGGAGGGCGAGGGCGAGGTGGAGACCGTCGGCGCCGCGTCGAGCGCGCTCACGGCTCAGCAGCGGCTCGCGGCTTGCGACCAGGATCCTCGCGTGATCGCCGGGCTCGTCACGAGGGAGATCTGCGCGGGCGCCGATATCTTCTTTCGCGAGACCTTCGAGGGCAACGGCCGCTCTTGCGGGACGTGCCATCCTGTCGGAAACAACTTCACGATTGACATCCCCTTCATCGACGCTCTGCTCGAGGAGAACCCCCTCGACCCGCTGTTCGTCTTCGAGCAGGACCCGGAGCTGACCGATCTCGAGACGCCCGAGCTGAAGACGCTCGGCCTGATCCGCGAGAACATCGACGGCTTCGACGATCTCGACAACAAGTTCTCGATGCGCGCGGTCCCCCACACGCTCTCGCTGGCGACGAGCATCACGCCGGATCCGGTGGACGGGATAGCGAGCCCGCCGGTCCATCGCACGGGCTGGTCGGGCGACGGCGCCCCGGGCACCGGCTCGCTGCGCGAGTTCCTCACCGGGGCGATCACGCAGCACTACCCGACGGATCTCGGCCGCGTGCCGGGGGTGGCCTTCCGGCTCCCGACGGCGCAGGAGCTCGATCTGACGCTCGCCTTCCAGATGAGCCTGGGCCGGACGAACGAGCTCAACCTCACGCAGGTGAACCTCGCCGATCCCGAGGCGAACGAGGGGCGGCAGGCGTTCCTCGACCCGGCGCGGGGCCGCTGCAACGTGTGCCACGCGAACGCGGGCGCGAACCACCTGGACACGGGGCGCAACCGCAACCTGGACACGGGCACCCGGAAGGCCCCCGCGACCGGCACCATCGGCGCGTTCGACGGCGGCTTCGGCGGCAGCGGGCTGGCCTCGCCCAACATCGATGTCCTGGACATCGGCTTTCTCAACGGGTTCGGCGACGGCACGTTCAGCACCCCGCCCCTCATCGAGGCTGTGGACACGCCGCCGTTCTTCCACACGAACGCCTTCGGGAACCAGATCGAGGGCGCGGTGGCGTTCTACCTGTCGAACTTCTTCAAGGACTCGCCGGCCGGCCTGGAGCTCGAGGCGCGGTTCGGCAGCCCCATCCAGTTCCCCGACACCGACATCAACAAGATCGGGCGGTTCCTTCGTGTGCTGAACGCCGCGTTCAACCTCGACATCGCGAAGCAGCGCCTGAACGCCGCCCAGGTGCTCGTCCAGCAGTTCCACGACACGCGCGCCGACGTCCAGAGGCGCCTGATGGAGCTGGCCGAGGCCGAGATCGACGACGCGCTGGAGGTCCTCGACGCCGGCGGCACGCCGCTGCACCCCGTCTCCACGGATCGCCTCCAGCTGGCGAAGACCGAGATCGCGGCGGGCCTCTCGGCGGCGACCTGGTCGCAGCGCCAGGGCCGGATCTCGAACGCGATCTCGCGCGTCCAGAACGCGCGCGATCAGTTCGGATCGAACATCAACTTCCAGCTCGGCAAGGGCAACCTGATGTACTAGCGGAGCGCCAGGAGCCCTGTCAGGGCGCTGACCCAGCGGTCCAGGCGACACGCGGGCCGCGCCCCGGGGTTCGTGTCCCCGCCGCTGGCGAACGCCGCACAAATCGGTAGCTTACGGGCCCCGGCATGGCCGGTATGCCAGGTGCCCTGCGCTGATGTTGTCCGGTTCACGTCCTGATGTCGGTTCCCTCGCTTCGCCTGAAACAGGGCGCTCCCGCGAGGGCGGCTCTCTCCTGCTGCGGCTCCTCGGGCTGAGCTGGGCGTACCGGGGGCGCGTCCTCCGTGTCCTCGGCTACCAGATCGTCCTGCTCTCGCTGGGGCTCGCCGGGCTCGGCCTGACCGGGCTCGCCATCGACATCCTCCGCCATCGGCTCGATCCGTCGATCCACCTCCCCGAGCTGCCGGCCGGCCTCGGCACGCTGGTAGACGCCGAGCGTGAGCCCATGCGCGCGGTCCTCTCGATCGGCGCCGCCATCCTCGCCATGGCGGCCGCGCGCGCGGTGATCAACTACGGTTACGCGCTCTCGGTGGGCCACCTCGTCCACATGGAGATCGTCCCGGATCTCCGGGCGCGGGTGTACGACAAGCTCCAGCGGCTGAGCTTCCGGTTCTTCGACGCCAACAAGAGCGGCTCGCTCATCAACCGCGTCACCGGCGACGTGCAGCTCGTCCGCTCCTTCGTGGACGGGGTGCTGCTCCCGAGCGTCATCATGGTCCTGTCGCTCGGCGTGTACGTCGCGTACATGCTCCGCGCGCACGCCCTCCTCACGCTCGCGTGCCTCGCCCCGACGCCGCTCCTCTGGATCACGAGCACGCTCTTCGCCCGGTGGGCGCAGCCCGCCTACCTGCGCAACCGGGAGCTCGTGGACCGCATGGTCCTGAGCTTCACGGAGGGGCTGCAGGGCATCCAGGTCATCAAGGGGCTCGGGCGAGAGCGCGAGGCCCATCGCCGCTTCGACGAGCGCAGCCGCGAGGTGCGCGAGCAGCAGCAGGAGACCTTCCGGACGGTCAGCGTGCTCAGCCCGACCATCGATCTGCTCGGGCAGATCAACCTCGTCATCCTGCTCGGCATGGGCGGGCTGCTCGTCACGCGCGACCGGATGACGCTCGGGCAGCTCGTGGTGTTCGCCGGCATCCTGCAGCAGTTCTCGGGGCAGATCGCGAGCATGGCGACCATCGTCAACACCGCGCAGCAGAGCCTCATCGGGGCGAAGCGCGTCTTCGAGGTGCTCGACACCCCCGTCGAGATCACGAGCCCCGAGGCGCCGGCGCGCCCTGCCCGGGTGGAGGGGCGCCTCGTGTTCGAGCGCGTCACGTTCGGGTACGATCCCGAGCGGCCCGTCCTCCACGACGTCCACCTCGACGTCGCGCCGGGGCAGTTCGTCGCCGTGATCGGCCCGACCGGCGCGGGCAAGAGCACGCTGCTCAGCCTGATCCCGCGCTTCTACGATCCGACGTCGGGGCGCGTCCTCCTCGACGGCATCGACCTCCGGCGCCACGACCTCGACCACATCCGCCGGCGCATGGGGGTCGTCTTTCAGGACAACTTCCTCTTCAGCAACACGGTGGCGGCGAACATCGCGTTCGGCGCCCCGCACGCGACGCGCGAGCAGATCGAGCGCGCCGCGGTCATCGCCTGCGCCGACGAGTTCATCCGGGAGCTGCCCGAGGGCTACGACACCGAGCTCGGCGAGGCGGCGGCCAACCTCTCGGGCGGCCAGCGGCAGCGGCTGGCCATCGCGCGCGCCGTGCTGCTCGACCCGCCGCTGCTCCTGCTCGACGACCCGACCGCGGCGGTGGACGCGAGCACCGAGCGCGAGATCCTCGACGCGATCCTCAGCGCGACGCGGGGGCGGACGACGATCATGGCGACGCACAGGGCGCACCTGCTCCGCCGCGCGCACCAGGTGATCGTGCTCGACCGGGGCCGCATCGCCGAGCGGGGGACCCACGAGGAGCTGCTCCGGCGGCGCGGCCACTACGCGAGCGCCCTCGCGCTGCACGAGGCCCACGCCTCCGGGGCGCGGGCGGACGACACCCCCTCGCGCCGCGCCGCCGCGGGCGCGCGCCCTGCCGAGGACCCGGCGTGAGCCGCGGAGTCGACGCGCCGAGCCGCCCCGCGACGACGTCGGGAACGGCCCGCTCCGCGGCCGAGGCGGCGCCGATCGACGTGCGCCTCGGCCTCACGCGCGTGGCGCTCGACGACGAGCGGGACCAGCACCACCGCACGCTCGATCTCGGGCTCGTGCGGCGGGTGTTCGACTTCACCCGCCCGTACGCGCGCAAGCGGAACGCGCTCTTCGCCCTCGTGGTGGTGAGATCGATCCAGCTCCCGATCCTGACGTGGGCGGTCGGCGCCATCATCAGCGGCCCCGTGGCCCGGCGCGACGCGCGCGCGACGCTGCTCGCCGTCCTCGGCTTCGCGGCGCTCGTCCTCTTCACCGAGATCGTCTTCCACTACCGCGCGCGGCTCGCGCTCGAGCTCGGCGAGGCGGTGGTGTTCGACATGCGCGATCGGCTGGAGAGCCACCTCCTGCGCATGCCGATGCGCTTCTTCGTGAAGACGAAGGTGGGGCGCCTCATCGGCCGCATGACGTCCGACATCGACGCGATCCGGGTGGCGGTGCAGGACGTCGTGTTCGTGAGCACGGTGAACCTCGGCACCATGGCGGTCGCGATGGCGCTGATGGCCCACGCGCACTGGCAGCTCTTCCTCGTGGTGGTCGCGATGGTCCCCGTCTTCTGGGGGCTGATCGTCTATTTCCACAAGCGCCTCGGGGCAGCCCACCAGCGCGCGCAGGAGAGCTTCACCCGCGTGACCGCGACGCTCGCCGAGTCGGTCACGGGGGTGCGCGTGACGCAGGGCTTCGTGCGGCAGGACATCAACGGCGGGCTGTTCCGCGCGCTGATCTTCGACCACTCCCGCTACAACATGGATGCGGCGCGCCACTCGGCGGCGTTCCTTCCGCTCCTCGAGTTCAACGGGCAGCTGTTCCTGGCCGTCCTCGTGGTCGTCGGCGGCTATCAGGCCCTCCACGGCGCGATCGAGCTGCGCGTGCTCGTGGAGTTCTTCTTCCTAGCGAACCTCCTGTTCAACCCGATCCCCGTCCTGGGCAACCAGTACAACCAGGCCCTCACGGCGATGGCGGGGGCCGAACGGCTCTTCCGCGTGCTCGACACGGCGCCCGACTGGCCCGACGAGCGCGGCCTCCCGGCGCTGCCCCCGGTGCGCGGCCGGGTCGTGTTCGAGGGGGTCCACTTCGCCTACGATCCGGGCAAGCCGGTGCTCCACGGCGTCGATCTCGTCGCCGAGCCGGGGCAGATGATCGCGCTGGTCGGGCACACGGGCAGCGGCAAGACGTCGATCCTGAACCTGCTCGCGAAGCTCTACCTGCCGACGGCGGGGTCGATCACCGTCGACGGGCACGATCTCGCGGCGACCTCGTCCGCCTCGCTGCGGGCGCAGCTCGGGCTGGTGCTGCAGAGCAACTTCCTCTTCAGCGGGACGGTGCTCGACAACGTGCGCCTCGGGCACCCCGCCGCGACGGACGCCGAGATCCGCGACGCGGCGCGGGGCCTCGACGTGCTCGACATGCTCGACGCGCTGCCGGACGGCCTGCGCACCGAGGTCGGCGAGCGCGGGACGGCGCTGTCGCTCGGGCAGCGGCAGATCGTGTGCTTCCTGCGCGCCATGGTCGCCAATCCGCGCATCGTGCTGCTCGACGAGGCGACGAGCGCCGTGGACGCGCTCACCGAGGCCCGGCTGCAGGCGGCGCTCGGGAGGCTCTTGAGAGGGCGAACGAGCTTCGTGGTGGCCCACCGGCTGAGCACGATCCGGCACGCCGATCGCGTCGTCGTGCTCGACCACGGGCGGGTCGTCGAGCAGGGGACGCACGCCGAGCTGCTCGCGCGGGGAGGCGCGTTTGCGGCGCTCCACCGGGAGCTCATCCAGGAGGGGCCGGCCCCCGTGGAGGGGGCGCGCGGCGTCAGACGGTCAGGCGACCTCTAGACGGACGGGGACGTTGTTGCGGGTGGCATTCGAGTAGGGGCAGACCTGGTGCGCCTTCTCGACCAGCTGCTCGGCTTGCGACCGCTCCAGGCCCGGCAGCGCGATCCGCAGGCCGATGTCGAGGCCAAACCCGCCCTCGGAGCGCGGGCCGATGCCGACGCTCGCCGTCACGGTGGCCTCGGCCGGGATCCGGGCCTTCTCCTGCGCGGCCACGAACTTGAGGGCGCCCAGGAAGCAAGCCGCGTAACCCGCCGCGAACAGCTGCTCCGGGTTGTTCCCCTCGCCGCCGGCGCCGCCGAGCTCCTTCGGCGTCGAGAGCTTGACCTTGAGAGCACCGTCGGCAGTGGCAGCGTGGCCATCGCGGCCGCCATGGGCCGTGGCTTGCGTCGTGTACTTCACGTCAACAGGCATCGGAGCGTTCCTTTCGTGGCGATGGGCCCGGTCACGGGCAGATCGTTCCCGCCGGGCACGGCCCGACCGGACAGCGCCGTTCGGGTACGCTCCCATAGTGCCCGCTTTCCTCCCGGGCAACCGCGGGAGGAGACGCTACCCGGAAATCACGCCAGGCATCGACCGCGCGGCGTCATCCGCTTGTGATCGGCTTGCAGTCCGCTTGCAGTCCGCTGGCGGCTCACGGACCAGCCCAGGTGTAGTCCAGCGCGGAGAGGTCGGGCGCCCCGACCGGTATCTCCCCGGTGAAGCCGAGCGTGACGAGCTCGAGGCGGTTGCCGAATGGATCGTTGAAATAGAGCGACGCCTGGCCCGGCGGTCCGAGCCGCGTGGGGCCGTACGTCGGCACCGAGGCCGCGTTCAAGCGCTCCTTCCACGCAAGCAGCTTCCCAGGCGCGACCCAGAGCGCGCAGTGCGGATGATCCGCCTTGCGGGGCGGCTGCCCGATCGGCGACTCGAAGAGGTCGAGCCGCGGCCCCCCAGCGAACACGACCGAGAGGTGGACCCCCCGCGCGATCTCGTCCGCAGGCCGCCCCATCCGCTCGAGGAACGGGGCGTCGACGCGCATCATCAGGCGCGCGCCGAGCAGCCCGACATAGAACCGCTCCGCCACCCGGAGATCCGAGCACGGCACGGTGAGGTGATCGACAGCGCGCAGCTTGCCGCCCCACGGCGGAAGCAGGCGATACGCAAGGTGTGACCAGGCGAAGAACAGACGCATCCCCACGCCTATCGCCTTTCGCTGGACCCGGGCGGCGAGCGGCGCGGCGGTGAGCTCCAAGGACATCATGCATTTCCTCCATGCGATGTGAGTCAATCAATCAGTTGATTGACAATACGCGGCGGCGGCCGGACGGTCAAGGCGCGCGCCGCGGGCGCTTGCTGGGACCGGAGGAAATCTGTAGCTTTGCGCGGGCTTGGCGAAGATGAGAAGCGCCGCCGCGGGCGGCAAGACCTCGTCCACGGAGCTCGGTGCAGCGCGGCGGCGCGACCTGCTCGAGGCGGCGTATACGCTCATCGCCGAGAAGGGCCTCGAGGGGCTGCGGACGCGCGACATCGCGGCGCGCGCAGGGGTCAACATCTCGACGCTGCACTACTATTTCGGGACGAAGGACGAGCTCCTCGCGGCCATCGTCACGCACGTGACGGACAAGTTCGTGGAGGCGCAGCGCCGCCCGGCAGGCCAGGGCGCCGCGAGCCCGGCGGACGCGCGCGCGATCCTGAGAGCGCACCTCGAGAGCGCATGGCGCACCTTCCAGGACAATCCGCACCTCGCGGCCGTGCTGCAAGAGCTCTCCGTGCGCGCGCAGCGCGATCCGGCGGCGCAGGCGGCGCTCCGCGCCGTCCACAAGGAGTGGAACCTCGCTGTCGAGCACCTCGTGCGGCAAGGCGTGCGCGGCGGACAGCTGCGCTCCGATCTGGATCCTCGCTCCGCGGCCCGCGTGGTCACGTCGTTCATCATCGGCGCCATGACCCAGCTCGGGATCGACTCCGAAGCGTTCGACTTTCACCTCGTCTCGGACGAGCTCGATCGATGGCTCGCGCCTGCGGACGGGAAGCGGGCGCGCAGCCGCGGGTGAGCGGCTCGACAGCCGTCGAGCGACGCAGAGGCGCTCCCCGCCACGTCACGTCAGCTCATCAGCTCAAGCGCGCGTCGATGCGCGCGCCCGGTCGGCTCACCGCGGGCCCTTGGCGCCGCAGTGGGAGAGCGCGTAACGCAAGGCGCTCTGGAGCACGCCGAAGGTCTTGAACCCGCCATCCGCCGCGCCGAGCTCCGTCATCGTCCGCGCGATCTCGGGCGAGATCCCGGAGACGAGGCAGCTGCTGCCGAGGAGGTTCGCCGCGCGCACCACGGCGAGGAGGTGAGCCACGGTCGCGGCGTCCACCGCGCTCACGCCGGTCAGGTCGAGGATGGCGAAGCGCGCGCTCGTCCGCACGATCTCGGTGAGCAGCCGCTCCATGATGTCGTTCGCCCGCCCGGTCTCCACGGTCCCGATGATCGGCAGCACGAGGACCCCCTCCCACGCCTGGATGATGGGCGTGGACATGGCGCGCATCGTCTCCTGCTGCTGCCGCATCAGCGCCTCGGCGCGCTCGCGCTCGGCGTTCTCCGCCGCGAGCAGGCGGTTCTTCTCCTCGAGCTCCTCCGCGTGGATGGCCCGGCGCTGGAGCGCCTCCCTGAGCTCGGCCTCCAGCTGCTTGAAGGGCGTGATGTCCCTGATCGTGATCGCGACACCGTCGCTCAGCTGGATGACCTGATGCTGGAACCACCGATCCTTGTGCGCTGGACTGTCGCTCAGCTCCTCCTCGAGGAGCCGCTCGCCGGTCCGAGCGACGCGCGCGTACTTGTCCAGCTGCTGGCGCGCGGCGGGCGAGAGCTCGCTGAGCCGCTTGCCGACGATCTCCTCGCGGGGCATCGACATCCCCGCGAGGGCCCTCTGGTTGGCGTCGGTGATCACGAAATCCACGAGTGTCCCGGCCTCGTCGAAAGCGCTCCGGAGCACGAAGAAGGCGTCCAGGCTCCCTTCGACCGCCGCCCGGAACCGGGACTCGGCCTCGATCAGCGACTCCTCCGCGCGCTTGCGATCCGTGATGTCACGAGCGACGAAATAGACGAGCTCCTCCTCCGGGTGAACCGACGAGTTCCACTCGATCCATCGGTAAGAGCCGTCGCGACACCGGTAGCGGTTCGTGAACGTCACGCTGCCGCTGCCGCCGAACACCTGCGCCGACTCGGCCAGCGTGCGCTCTCGATCGTCGGGGTGCACGAAGTCGATGAACGGCGTCGACAAGAGCTCTTCGCGCGAGAACCCGAGCGTGCGCTCCCACGCCTGGCCAACCCGCTTGAAATGCCCGTCAAAACCGGCAGTGCCGATCAGATCCACGGACATCTCGAAAAAGCGGCCCAGCTCGTCCGTTTGCCACGCTTGTTTCATGGTAAATTCCACCGCTATCAGATCCGGCGTCCACGATCGAGCCTCTGGCGCGACGCGAGGCCCAGCGCTGCGGACGAGCCTGCCAACGGTCGGAGGGAGCGCGCTGGGCGACCGCGCTCCCGGTCAGCCTCACTCGACGCTGAAGGAGAGAGCCCCTTGATGAAGCACATTGCCATGCTGGTTTCCCCGGGCTTCACGGCGCTCGAGATACCGCGCTCGCCCGACGCGGCCGGTCAGCTCGTGCGGAAGGCGCGGTAGAGCTGGTCGCGCCACGCGATCAGGTCGTCGTAGCGATCGCGCAGGTCGGGGTCGGAGAAGCACCGGCGGCTGGCGGCGCCGAGCTTCAGCTGGGCGGGCGGCGCCACGTTCACGAGGACCTGGCTCATTGCGATATCGGCGAACGTGAAGCGCCCGAGGAGCGTCCGCGGCGCGTCTCCGGACGGCGCCGCGCGCGCGAGCGTCTCGCGGATCTCCTCCAGCACGGCGACCTGCGTTTGCCTGTGCGCCTCGCCGTCGGCTTTGTCGCCTTCGTACTTGCGGAGGGTGCGGGCGACCCCCAGCGCTCCTAGCCGCGAGGCGAGGGGGCGGAGCGCACGGCGGATCGGCCTCGGCGCCATCTCGGCGAGCGCCTCGTCGTCGGCCAGCATGCGCCTCAGCGCGCGGGCGCGCCCGGCGGCGAGGCCGCGCTCCGATAGATCGATGAGCCGCGCGATGTCGGCCTCGTGCTCGACGGGGAACAGGGTCGGTCCAGCGCCGCGTCCGTCCGCCCAGCGCGCGATGTCGGCCGAGTCCCCGAGCACGCGCCCGTCGTCGGTGGTGAGCACAGGCACCGAGACACGGCCTGTGAGCCGGCGGAGCTTCACCCGGAGCGCGGGCTCACCGACGAGCGGCTGGTAGTGCCGGAAGGTGTAGGGGACGCGCCGGACGTCGAGGGCCCAGCGGGCCTTCTCGGTCCACGGCGAGAAAACGAGGCCAAGTAGCTCGGTCATGTCGCCGGCAGACTACCACACTGGCGCGCGCCTCCGGCCGAGCGCTTGCGGGCGGAGGACGCGGCGCGCCGGTGGGCCCTTCGGCTCACCGCGAGCGATCTCACGGGCAGGCGTCGACCTCGCCGAGCGCGCCGGTGGGCCCTTCGGCTCACCGCGAGCGATCTCACGGGCAGGCGTCGACCTCGCCGACCTCGTCGATCTCGACCCAGATCGACTCGGGATCGTCGAACCCCTTGAGCCGGAACGTGCCCGCTCGGCGGAAGTCCGCGCGCGACGGGTCGGGGAGCGCGGCGGCCGCGGAGCGCGAGAGCGTCACGCGGCCGGGGCGAGGCAGGCCGATCCCGGAGCTCGGCTCGTCCGTGCGATCTTCCTCTGTGACCGCCTCGATCCGGAAGAGCCGGTGGACCTCCCTGCCGATGACGTCGTGATCGCTCATCCGCACCCAGCCCCAGTGGACGACGAGGCGCAGCTGGGCAGGGTCGTCGATGGTGCGACGGAGCATGCGGGCCGCGTCGACGGCGCGGGCCACCGTGGGATAGACCGCGAGGTACCCATCGCCGGTCCCCTTCAGCAGGCGCGGATTCGTCGCCCCTCGGAGGGAGCCGCGGAGCCGGTGAAGGTGGTCGACGAAGCCGGTGTCGCCGATGCTGCGGATCATGTGGGTCGACCGGACGATGTCGATGAGCAGCATCGCCACCTCCACCCGGTCGGTCGGCTCCGTTTCCTCCCGCCGCTCGTCGGGGAAGAGCTCGAGGAGCGTGAGGTGGAGATCGTCCCAGTGGATTCGCTCGAGGTGCGCGCTGAGGCGGGCGAAGGTGGGAGAGGCGGCGATCGCCCGCCGCGCGGCCTCAGGGCCCTCGCCGTCGGCGACCTCTGTCGAGAGGCGGTCGAGGAGGGAGAACACCGCCCCGGCGATCTCCTCGTCGGCGTCCGGGCGCCGGAAGAGCTCGCGCTGGACGTCGACCACGAGGTCCCAGTGGCGCGGCCAGGGCTCCTCGTGGCCGATGACCACGTGGCGGATCGCGTGGAACGGGCCGCCGCCGGGGAGCGGCTCGATCAACGCGCGGAGGGACGGGTGGAGCAGGTAATACCGCGAGCGCGGCAGCGCGTGGCGCGAGCCGACCACGGCCTCGTGCGGCTGTCGAAAGTGCTGGAGCTGGCGCTCGGTCCCCGGATCGGCGCCGAGCACCCCGAGGAGGCCGCACTCGAAGAGCTCGCGGAAGGGGTGGTAGACGTCGTCGGCGTCCCGGCCGTGGGCGTCGTAGTACGCGCGATCGACCTCATGAAACTTGCACCAGACCTCGATCACCTCGTCGTGGGTGAGGACGTCGCAGGGGAGGAGGCCGAGGAAGCGAGCCCGCTTGTCGCGGTCACAGAGCACCTCGAGGAAGACCCGCATCTCGTCGAAGATGTTGGCCACGAGCAGACCGGCGCTGGTGCGCTGCACGATCTGCGTGAAGGTCCGCTCGTCGAGGGCCTTTCGGTTGCGTGAGATCTCCGAGGCGAGGATCACGAGGTCGCGCGGCCGCCCGAGGGTGTGGCGGTGGAGGAAGTCGAAGGTCGACTCGCCGCGGGCCGAGCGGCCCGCGCTCACCACGTCGAGGTGGATGAACTCGCGGAGCGGCAGCCGCTCGTAATAGTACGTGAGCTTCTCGAGCAGCTCGAAGAGCTCGTGCTTGGCGTAGCGGAGCGTCGACGTCGCCCCGTAGAGGTTGTTCTTGATGTCGGACTCGTAGGTGGAGAACGCCTCCTCGCGGATGGTGGCGAAGATCTTGACGTGCCTGTTGGCGTTCATCAGATCCCACGCGGCCTCGATCATCCCCGCTTGCATGTGGATCCACGCGGCTCGCGGGAGCCGCCGGAGCGCCTGATCGAGCTTGTCGATGAAGATGTAGACGCCGCTGTGGAGCGAGCGGAGCCGCCGCTCGAGCGGGCGCTCCATCGCGTCGACCACCTGGTTGATCTGGCGAACGGTCAGCGAGAGCAGCTCCTTCAGCACCATCGTCGGCTCGATCGGCCGGCCCTCCAGGAGCCCGCGCAGGCTCCGGGGGAGCGGCGCCAGATCCGCGGGATCGGCGGCGCCGGCGGCCGCGGACTGGTAGGAGACGATCGACATGCGGAAGCTGAAGCTCCAGAGCCGCTTGCACTCGTGGAGACCCGACATGAGGTCGGTCCGGGTCTGATCGACGCTGGGCAGATCGCCCATCAGATCGAGGTACGGCCGCCCCTCCGGGATGAACTGCACGGCGGCGTGGCGCCGCTCGCGGCCGGTCGCCGCCAGGTAGATCTCGCTGAAGACCGAGCGCTTGTACGTGAGGAGGAGGGTCTTGCCGAGCCCCTTGCTCCCCGAGACAAAGTGCTTGTTGGCGCTGTCGAGGAACTCGCGGACCACGGCGTTCTTGAAGGTCAGGTCCTTGAGGGCGCCGATGTCGATCTGGTTGGCGTCCGAGGCCCAGCTCTGGTTGACGGGGGGCTCGGGCGGCCCGCCGGAGGGCCGGGTCGGGGGCGGCTCCGGCGGGCGCCCGGCGAGCGCCCGGAGCGCCTCGAGGAGCTCGCGGGCGGAGGTGAACCGGCGGTCGAGGTCGCGGTGGGTCGCGCGGGCGAACCAGGCGTCAAAGCCGCTCGGGACGTCCGCGAGCCGCGACGGCGGGACCGGGACATCGAAGCAGATCTTGTGGACGAGCTCGAAGAGCGACTCGCCGCGGAAGGGCCGTTGCCCGGTCATGCACTCGTAGGCGATCACGCCGATCGACCACAGGTCCGCGCGGAGGTCGACCCCACGGGCGTCGGCGATCTGCTCCGGGCTCATGTAGCTCACCGTGCCCAGGGTGGCGCCGGCGTCCGTCTGCGGGGATCCTTGGGGGTCGAGCCCGAGGTCACCCAGCTTGACGATCCCGAAGTCGAGGACCTTGCAGAGCGGGCCATCGTCGTCCTCGACGAGGAAGACGTTGGCCGGCTTGATGTCGCGATGGATGATCTCCATGCGGTGGGCCTTGGCGATCGCGCTGCAGACATCGCCGAGGATCGCCGTCGTCTCTTCATAGGAGAGCGGCCCGCGGGCGATCCGCTGGGCCAGGTCCTCGCCGCGAAGGAGCTCCATGGCGATGTAGGGCACCTGCGTGGCTGCATCGACGTTGAAGTCGAGGAGCTGCACGACGTTCTTGCTCCGCAGCCTGGCGGCTGTCTGCGCCTCGCGGAAGAAGCGGGCGCGCGCCCTCTCCGTGCCGACGATCGCCGGATCCATCAGCTTGAGCGCGACCGGCTCGCCGAGGCGAAGATCGGTTGCCCGGTAGACCCGACCCATGCCTCCCTTCTTCAGGAGCTCGTCGATCCGAAAGTGCTGGCCGACGACATCCCCCGGGCCAACGCCCCTGGCCGCGGTCGAGTCGCTCCCGCGAGCGGATGACTTCGTGGCCTGGTGCGGACGGCGGGCACTCTCATCCGACATGTCGCCCAGCGTACCAGCCTTGGCGCCTCAGGAGAACCTGCGCGCCCGCGCACTACCAGCCCAGCCCGATGCGCAGCGGCAAGAACACAGCCATCCCGATCACGATGGTTCCGAGGATGCCGCGGCGGGAGAAGTAGTAGGCGCTGGCCGCGATGGTCGCGGGCAGCCGCGCGTCCTGGAAGGTCGCGATGAGGTGTCCCTGGGTCATCACCACCTCGGGCACGATCACGGCCGCCAGGGCTGCCAGCGGCGCGTAGCGCAGCCCGCGCCTGAGCCAACCTGGCATCGGCAGATCCCGGTCGGGGTACAGGAAGAAGGCGCGGGTGAACGCGGTGATCAGCGAGAGGCCGACGATGGCCACGAGGGTCTCCCAGGCGCTCATCGTCCGGCCTCTTCGCTCACGTTGCGCGCGCGTCGTTGCGCCTCCTCGGCCGCCTCGAGGCCCAGGCCCACCGCGACCGCGGCGGCGATCGCGACGAGGATGTTGAGCTTCAGCGGCAGCGCGTAGGCGGCCACCGCGGCGCTGGCGGCGGTGCCGGCGGCCAGCCAGGTGGCCCTGTCCTGGAGCAGCGAGCAGGTGATGCCCAGCAGCGCGAGCACGCCGGCGAAGCCCAGGCCCCATTCGACCGGGATCACGTTGGCCAGCGCGATGCCGCTCAGCGATGCGCCTTGCCATGCAGACCAGTTCATCGCAACGCCGCCCCAGAAGTAGGGCTCCTGCTCGGGCGCCGGCTCGAGCGCGGGGAAGCGCTCCCTGAAGATCACGTAGTTCAGGTCGCCGCTGAAATAGCCGCACAGGCACCGTCGCCACCTGGGGAGCCGCGCGAAGTAGGGCCGCCACATCGCGCTGAAGATCACGAAGCGCAGGTTCACGCAGGCGGCGGTGGCCCAGACGACCCAGAGCGGCGCGCCGGACGCGAGCAGCGGCATCGTGGCGAGCTGCGCGCTGCCGGCGAAGACCACGAGCGACATGAGCGCCGCGAGCGGCGCCGTGAGCCCGCTCTTGACCATCGCGACGCCGGTCACAAGGCCCCAGGCGGCGATGCCGGGCGACACGTGCAGCATGTCGCGCGCGCCGCGGCGGAACTCGGGGTGGCGCGCGGTGGCGCGGGCGAAGGACATGGGGCGCTCGGGGTCAGGAAGTGTCCAGGCGGGGTACGAAAGTCAAGGCCGCCCATCCAGGGCGCCTCCCGTTCAGGGCGGCCTGAACCGGGGTGCTCCCGCGCCGCGCCCCGGAGCAGGGATCTCGTGGCGTGGGCCTGGGCGCGCGGTGCGATCGACCTCCTCGAGGAGCTCGGCATACCCCGTGCAACCACTGTAACCACGGTGCCTCATGCGCTCCGGTGAGCCCAGGCTCTGGTCGTATGATCACCGGCGGGCGGGTCGCGATGAGCAGTTCGAGCGCACGCCGCGCCGTGGGCCCGCGTCGGCGCCGGCTCGTCGGGCGGTCGTCGCGGGAGCAGGGGAGCCGCGAAGGGGGATGCGTCCGTGCGAATCCATCATCTCAACTGCATCTCGACTTGCCCGGTCGGCGGCGCGCTGATGGACGGGCGGACCCTGGGGCTCCGCGGGAGGCTGACGTGCCATTGCTTGCTCCTCGAGACGGACAGCGGCCTGGTCCTCGTGGACACCGGGCTTGGGCTGCTGGACGTCTCGATGGCGAGGAAGCGGCTCAGCCGGTTCTTCCTCTTCCTCCTGCGACCGGAGTTTCGCGCCGAGATGACCGCGCGCCGGCAGATCGAGCGCCTGGGCCTTCGACCCGAGGAGGTCCGCCATATCGTGCTCACCCACCTCGATTTCGACCACGCCGGAGGCCTCGACGACTTTCCCGGAGCGCACGTCCATCTGCTCGCCGACGAGCGTGACGCCGCGGTCGCTCGGCGGACGCTCCTCGACCGGATGCGCTACCGGCCGGCTCAGTGGTCGACGCAGCCGAACTGGATTGCGTACCCCTCGGGCGGCGGCGAGCGCTGGTTTGGCTTCGAGGGCGCGCGGCCGGTGGGTGGTTTGAAGGACGAGGTGCTCTTCGTCCCGCTCATCGGTCACACGCTGGGCCACGCTGGCGTGGCCGTCCGGAGCGACGGCGGCTGGCTGCTCCTCGCCGGCGACGCCTACTTCTATCACCGAGAGATGGACCCGGTTCGGCCGGCGTGCACGCCGGGTCTGCGTCTCTATCAGTTCATGATGGAGAAGGACCGCGGCGCGCGGCTCGAGAACCAGCGACGGCTGCGCGCGCTGCGCGAGGAGCGCGGCCACGAGGTAAGGCTCGTGTGCTCTCATGACGTCGTGGAGTTCGAGCGCATCACCGGACGAAGCCATGCTGTGCCGGCCGGAGCGGGGAGGGGCGTGCCCGAGCCACCGCTGTGGATCCCCGCTTCCGTCGCGGGCGCGCGCTGACCGGGCACAGCAGGCCAGGGCGGCTCGTGATCACATCGCATCCCGGCGCGGCGCCGCCGCCACCGGAAGCGTGAAATGGAACGTCGTGTGACCCCCCTCGGGGCTCTCGACCCAGATCCTGCCGTCGTGGGCCTCGACGAGCCGCTTCGCGATGTACAGGCCGAGGCCGAGGCCGACCACGCGCTCCTCCTTCGCCTTTCCCCGGAAGAAGCGCTCGAACAGGAGCGGGAGATCCTCGGCCGGGATCCCACGGCCGCTGTTCCGGATGGAGATCTGCACCGCGTCGTCGCGCCGCTCCAGCGCCACCTGTATCGGGGTCTCTGGATCACCGTATTTCACGGCATTGGAGATGAGGTTGCTGAGCACCTGCTCGACGCGCCCGGCGTCCGCGCGCACGATCGGGATCTCGCCGCGGCTCTCGACGTCGACGGCGCGCCCCTCGGTCTCGCTCTCCATCCGCTCGACGACCGCCTCCACGAGGGCGCGCAGGTCGAGGGGAGCGCGCTCGATCGCGAGTCGACGCGACTCGATCTGGGAGATGTCCGTGAGATCGGAGACCATCCGCCCGAGCCGCTTGGCGCTCGCCAGGATGTGTCCCGCCCTCGTCTTCACGGCGGTCGCGACCTGGGGCTTCCGTTCGAGCTGGGTCGCATAGCCGATGATCGTCGTCACGGGCTGCTTCAGGTCGTGCGCGACGACCGACGTCCACTCTTCCTTGAGCCGCTCGAGCTCCTTGAGCCGGGTGATGTCGTCGAACACGACGACCGCGCCGAGCAGCTTGCCGTTCCCGTCGACGATGGGGCCAGCGCTCGCGAGCACCGCCAGCATGGTGCCGTCGGCGCGTCGGAGCGACAGCTCCCTCGAGCTCGTGACCTCGCCGCGCAGCGCGCCCGCCGACGGCTGCTCCTCGTCCGTGAGGGGCTGCCCATCGGGCAGGCACAGCCACCATGCGCCCGGCAGCCCGGGCGGCGAGTCTGTCCCGGCGAGCTCCTGGGCGCGGCGATTCCGGGCGATCTGCGCGCCGGCCCGGTCGAGGAGGAGGATGCCGACCGGCGAGCGCTCGATGACCGCGTGGAGCCAGCGCCGCTCGGCCGCGAGCTGTCCGAGGAGCTGCTCGCGCTCCTCGTCGGCGAGCTTCTCCGAGGTGACGTCGCGCGAGATGCCGATCCCGGCGATCGGGTTTCCGTGCTCGTCGCGCTGGATCGTGATGTGGGTCGAGACCCAGCGGGTCCGGCGGCTCCTGTCGATGATCCGGAAGGTGAGCCGGCCGCCGGACGCGGCCATGTGCTCGACGAACGCATGATAGCGCCCGACGTCCTCGGGATGGATCAGGGTGACGAACAGCTCAGGGTCCTCGTACCAGGCCTCGGGCGGATAGCCGGTGTGATCGAGGACGGCGGGGTTGATGTACTCGTAGCCCCCTTCCGGGCCGAGCCGTATATGGAAGATGACGTCGCTCGCGTGCTCCGCGATCATCCGCAGGCGCTCCTCGCTCAGCCGCAAGGCTCGATCGGCGCGCCGCTGCTCGGTGACGTCGAGCGCCGTGCCGATCATCCGCAGCGGAGAGCCGTCCTCGGCGCGGAGCACGTCCGCCTCGGTGTGGAGGAAGCGCTCTTCGCCGTTCGGGCGGACGATCCGGTAATCGACACAATAGGGCAGGGTGCCCTGGAGCGCGAGGTCGACGGAGCGCATCACACCCTCTCGGTCCTCCGGGTGGATGCGGTCGATGAACCGCTCGTAGGTGATCGCGCCGGCGTCGCGGGACACGCCCAGCATTCGATAACACTCGTCGGACCAGAGCAGCTCGTTGCTTGGAATGTGCCAGTCCCAGTTGCCCAGCTTCGCCAACCTCTGCGCGCGGGCGAGGCTGTCCTCGCTCAGCCGGAGCGCTGCCTCCGTCTGCCTGGCTTCCGCGATCGTCGCGTGGAGCTGCTCGCGCGAGCGCTCGAGCTCGTGGTTCTCCCGCTCGAGCTGCTCGATCCGTGCGCGCTGGGCGTGCAGCTCGGCGGCGGTGAGCGCCATCCCGAAGAGGCTCGATAAGGCGCCGGCGATCTCGAGCAGCTCGGCCTGCGGGAGGGCGGGCTCCGCCGCGGCGCAGAGGAGCACCGCGCGCAGGGTGCCGGCGAAGGCGATGGGGATCGCGAACGCGTGGGTACAGCCGCAGCGTCGGCGCAGATGGCCGGCGTCCAGGAGCGCGTCGGCGCTCTCGTCCTCGGGCGCGACCTGCACGATGCCCGTGCGGGCGGCGGCGCCGGCGAGGCTCGGGGCGTCGAGCGGCAGGCGCCGGAGGGGGTCCAGCGAGTCCGCGCTGCCGCCTGTGCAGGCGACGAGCCCGAGCGGGTGCGGCGCCTGCGCGACATCGTAGAGGCAGGCGATGTCGGCGTGGAGGACGCGCGCCGCCGCCGCCACGATCGCTTGCTGCGGACCGTCATCGCCGGCGCGCGAGAGGGCCATCGACGCGTCGGCCACGGCGCGTGCCAGCGTGTCGTCCGGCGCCGACGGATCCTCGCGGCGTCGTTCCCTGGACGGTCCACCCCGTTCGGCACCGCGCCCTCTGTCGTCGCTGTTCAATCCGCCCCTTGCGCCTTCTACCCGGATGCTGGTGAGCGCGAAGCGAGACTAACACGAGCCTCCGCGCCGCAACCTGGTTCACGCGGAGCCTTCGTCGTCGCGCCGCAACCTGGTTCGTCGCGCCGCAACCTGGTTCACGCGGCCGTCCACAGCCCGGGCCGGCGCAGGCCGGCGGCGGCTCTGCGGCGCCCGCGCCGGCCGAGGAGGACCCCGGCGAGGAAATACGCAACGGCCAGCGCGCTGGGAGGCGGCTACTGGGCGGCGTCGCTCCCTTGTGGCGAAGGTCAAGCGCTCCCGTACCTCTCGAAGTGCGTGGGCGATTTGTATACTGACGGCAACCTCCCATCGTCGCTGTAGGGGTCGAACGCCGCCGGGCGCACCCAGGCGTGCAGAGGTGGCATATCTCGCTTGCGCCGCACAAGTGCGCGGGCTCTGGCAGCGTGATGGCCAATCCCACCCGGACAGGGGAATTCCGGTGAACCATCGTGCCGACGGCGGCGCTTCCTCGCGGCGTGCGCAGAGGCGCACCTCATGATTCACGCCATGCAGGAAGCCCCCCGGCGTTTGCGCGGCGAGGTTCCAGGTGGCTTTCATCCTCCCCCCGTTCAGAAGCGTCTTCGCGGCCCGTCGATGCCATACGGCTGGGCGCCGTAGATGCGCAAGAGAAAATGTGAGTTACAGTGTGAGCGTTGCGGTTCCCAGGTTCGGACCCCACCCAGGTTGGCACGGCGGACCCGGTGGACCGAAGGTTGGCATCGGGTCCGACCCAGGTTGGCGGTGGGCCAGGTTCGCAGACCGGGTTGGCATCCCGACCACGACCAGGTTGGCGTCCCGACCTGGGTCGGACTAACTGCAACCCAGGTCAGGCTGGAGTAGGCGACGGCTCCAGCTCAGGTGGCGGACCGCCAGGCGGCCGCCACCCACGAAGCTTGGTCGAGCAGCGAAATGATTGACGAAAACCCGTGGCACAAAGCTTGTCATGGTGCACCTGTCATGAGCCAGCCCCGCGAGATCGCTGCCGGAGCCACGTACCTCATCACCCGTCGCGTCCTGCGCCGGCACCTGCTCTTCCGCCCGGATGCGGCCATCACCCGGCTCCTGGTCTACGTCCTCGCGGTGTCGACCCGCCGTTACGGCATCGAGGTCCATGCGCTCTGCGCCATGTCAACGCATCTGCACCTGGTCGTGACCGACTCGAGGGGCGTCCTGCCGCGGTTCTTGCAATTCTTCCATCGCATCGTCGCGCTTGGCACGAAGGTGCTACGCG
The DNA here is from genome assembly GCF_051473845.1 of Sorangium sp. So ce381. NCBI lineage: Bacteria > Pseudomonadati > Myxococcota > Polyangiales > Polyangiaceae > Sorangium > Sorangium sp. So ce381. The sequence goes on from NZ_CP150336.1 coordinate 243,031, forward strand.
GGTGGGAAGGCCCCGTGTGGGACCACGAGGCCACGAGCGTGGTGCGGCTGCTCACGCGCGCGGCGGTGGTGGAGAAGATTGCTTATGTCATGGCGAATCCCGTCGCCGCTGGCCTGGTGCAGCATGCTCGCGAGTGGCCGGGCGCCAAGGTAAATGTGGACGAGCTCGGTCGCGGCGTGCTGCGCGCGGCACGGCCTTCGGTGTATCTCGACCCGGAAAACCCCCAGTGGCCCGAGGAGGTGGCGGTCTCACTCGCGCTGCCGCCGGCCATTGAGCAGGAAAGCGCGGAAGGCTTTCGCCAGGACGTCTCTGCCGAGCTCGAGCGACAGGAAGCGCGGGCCCGCGCGGAGGTGCAGCGGCGAGGACTTCGCTTCTTGGGCGCCGAGAGAGCCAGCAGGGTGTCCCCTTACGAGCGCGTGACGAGCTTCGAGCCGCTGCGCGACGGCAATCCGACGTTTGCGGTTGGTCGCAATCAGGGGGACGCGTGGCGAATCGCAGGTGCCGCTGTGCGTGCGTTTCGAGCGTCGTACCGTGCGGCACTCGAGCGATGGCGTGCCGGCGTGCGCAGCGCTGTATTCCCCGCGGGGACGTGGTGGATGCGCACGTTTCACGGCGCCAGCGTGGCCGACTTCGTGCTCACGGTGTAGAGCCTTAGCAGCGGCGCGGCTGGGAGGCGGGCGGGACGGGCAAGGGCATCAGCGCCTTGTCGTGGGGCGCGTCCGGCTGGGGCCGGCGGGGTGGACGGCCGAAGCGGCGTGCGGCGGTATACCCTTTCGTACGGCTGCAGGCGGTGCCGAACGCGCAGGAAGCGGCGTCAGAGGCAGCGAGCTGTACGCTATGCTTGGCCGAGCGGGATGATTTTCTATCGGAAGGCGAACCCATGGGATAGTCATTCCGGGGCCGGTAGCCGCGGCCGCAACGCAACCTGGTCGCGATGCAACGTAGGTCAGTCGTTTGTTGACGCAACCCGGGTCGTTTGGGTAGGGTCGTTTGCCTGCTCAATCCGTGTCAGGTGCTGTTGGAACGGGCGTTTTTACCCGGTTGTCGTGCACCGGGTCGGATCGTCGGCTGGCGTGGCCGAGCCAGAGCGCGCGATAGAAGCCGCGGGAACACGGTAAGATGCACCCAGGCACGGGCGCGAGGCGAATGATGATCGGACGAAGATGTCTCATCTCCCGACGAGGGGCGGCCGCCTCGCTGCTCATCACGGCGCCCCTCGCCGGCGGCTGCTTGGACGACTACCACTTCACGCCGGTGCGCATGAGGGCGCTCGAACCCGCGGCGCAGGTCGTCGCCGGTACCTACCATACCTGCGCGATTCTCAGGAACGGTAATACTGCGTGCTGGGGCGACAACGACGCAGGCCAGCTTGGCGGTGTTTCCATCGGCTCGCTGAGTACCTCCCCAAGGTGGGTCTCGCTCGCCGCGGACCCCGTGCGTGTCACCGCTGGTCCGCGGCACACGTGCGCGCTGTTCGACCCGGGGGGTATGTGCTGGGGGGGATGACGTGGGCGGCTCCTCGCCGTCGTGCCGGCGGGCTGCGCAGGCACTTCCGGGGGCGTGGACGCCGTGGCTGGAGGGCGTTGCCCGGTGCCACCGCGCGGCGTGCCGGGTCCTGGAGGACGTGGTTGAGCTCGCGGCCGGCGGGCTCGTGGAGGCGGACGACCCGTCGCTCGGGTTCACGTGCGCCGTGCGCGCCGCCGACACCGTGGTCTGCTGGGGTGACAACCTGATCCACCTGCTCGGCTCCGATCCCGAGAGCACTGTGAGGAGCGAGTCCGCGTTCGTTCGTTCTCAACCTCGTTCGTTCGTTCTCAACCTGGGTGGGTTCCCGCTGGGCGGCGTGACGCGCGTCGCCGCCGGCGAGGCGCACGGCGTGCGCCCTCGACGCGCAGGGCGACGTGTGGTGCTGGGGAGACGGTGCCGCCGGAGCCGCCCGCAAGGAGGGGGTGCGCGGCGCGACCGACGTTGCAGCGGGCGGTGGGCGGCCGCCACAGCTGCGGCACGGGACAGGTGGCGTGCTGGGGGTGGAACCTCAACGGCCAGAGCGGCGGCGGGCCCATTTTCGACAGCGCCGACGAGGTCGTCGAGGTCGTCGGCGTCACCCTCGTCGAGAGCGTTGCCGGTGCGAGGGCCGTCGTCACCGGCAGGCGCCACAGCTGCGCGCTGCTCGACGACGGCAGCGTCGTCTGCTGGGGCTCCAACCAGAGCGGCCAGCTCGGCTCCTAGGAGACCAACCTGGTCTCCGCGCCGGTGCGGGCGGGGCTCGACATGCGCGCGGTCCCCCCTCGCCGCCGGGCGGGAGCGCACCTGCGCGCTGGACGAGGAGGGCGGGGTGTTCTGCTGGGGCAGCGACGGCCAAGGTCAGATCGGGACCGGGCGACAGTGACGCGCGCCGCGTGGCAGCTCGCGGCCGTGTCAGGGATGGCCGGCGCCCTCGCCCCGGGCGCTGCCCTCGCCGATCCGATGCGGCCTTTTCAGATGGATCTCGCCTTCGGTGCGCGCGCGGGCAGCGGAGTGCGGGTCCTCGAGGGCGGGCTGTTCCTCGGCTGGTGCGGGTCTACCGGCCCCGACAGCGCGTCGTGGGTCCCGTACCTCTCCGCGGGGCTCTCGGCGAGCGCCGGCTCGACCGACGTTGACGATCGTCGTGGCTTCGACGGCGAGATGCGCGTCGCGCGCTACGCGCTCGGTCCCGAGCTTCGCGTCGGCTTTGCTGGCGAGAGCGGCACGATGAACCACTACTTCTATCTGGCCGTCGCGCCGGTCTACTTCTTCGCCGGGACGTTGAGCGACAGGCTCCCCGAGGCCGGCGGCGCGTTCGGCGCGCGCGTGGTCCTCGGCCCGGCCTGCCCGTGCAGTGGCGCATAATTTTCGGGAGCCGGGACGACCGGCTGTGCGAAGGCAAGAACGAGTGCCTCCTCGTCGACGCCCTGCTCTTCCTTGTGCCCAACCACGTCGAGGTCGCCCTCGTGCCCAACCACGTCGAGGTCGCGTGGCCGGCTCGTCTCACCGGCTGGGCGGGGCGGTCCGGTACAGCTTCTGAAGCGCGCCGGCGCTGCCCGCGCCCTCACCCCTCGAGATAGGAGCCGAGCTCTCGTTGCCGCGAGCGCGTCCGGAGCTTCTCGAGCAGCTTCGCCTCGATCTGACGGATGCGCTCCCGCGTCAGCGAGAACGACTGCCCGATCTCCTCGAGCGTCTCGTCCTCGTTGCCGTCGAGGCCGAAGCGGCGCCGCAGGAGCTCGCGCTCGCGCGGCTGCAGCGAGTCGAGCAGCTCGCGCGTCTGCTCGATCAGGCGGCGCCGGGCCAGCATGTCCGCGGGCGTGGGCTCGTCGTTGGCCAGCAGATCCCCGTACCGGGTATCCCCCTCCTCGCCGACGGGGGCGTCAAGGCTGAGCGGCTCGAGCGCGAGCTCGCTGATCACCCGCACCTTCTCCACGGTGAGGCCGCTGCGCTCCGCGATCTCCTCGACGGAAGGCTCGCGCCCCCGCTCCTGCACCAGATCTCGCCGGGCGCGCACCACCTGGCTCCGTATCGCGGTGAGGTGGACCGGCATCCGAACGGGCTTTCCCTGGTTGAGGATCGTCCGCTTGATGGCCTGCTTGATCCACCACGCGGCGTAGGTGCCGAAGCGGTGGCCGCGGCGGTACTCGAACTTGTCGGCGGCGCGGATCAGGCCGAGGTTCCCCTCCTGCACGAGGTCGAGCAACGGGACGCCGAAGCGCTGGTGCTCGCGCGCGATGGCGACCGCGAGCCGGAGGTTCGCCTGGACGAGCTCGGACTTCGCCTGGGCGACGGCGCGGCGCCCCCGGGCGATCGCCGCGAGCGTGGCCTCGATCGTGGCGCGCTCGGCCTTGTCGGCCTCGGCCGCTGCTGCACGAAGGCTCCGCTCGATGCGCTCCTCGAAGGTCGGATCGAGGCGCAGCTCGGCGAGGCCTGCGGCGAGGCCCGCGAGGGCGGTCTCCACGCCGTCTTCGGCGATCTGCCGGCCGAGCAGCGAGCGGGCGAGCCCGAGCAGCTCCGCGAGCCGCTTCGCGGAGGCGTCCGCCTCGGGATCACCCGCGTCGGCCTCGCACAGCAGATCGCGGAGGCTCAGCGCCCCGACCTGGACGTCCTCCGCCGTCGAGGCGAGCTCGCGCAGGGCGACGGGCGACCGGACCCACGCCTCGAAGCAGGCGAGCGTGCCCGCCTCGATACGACGGCCTATCGCGACCTCGCCCTCGCGCGTCAGCGGCTGGCTGCCGGCGAGCGACCGGAAGTAGAGCTCGGTCGCTCCGAGCGTGGCTTGCGCGCTGGCGGCCTTCGCACGCCGAGCCGGCGCGCGCTCGCCCGCGCGTCCGCCCGCGGAAGCGATGGAAACGGGATGACTCGATTCGGACTCGCTCGTCGAGAGCGAGGGACGGAACCTCATTCAATGCGCTCCAGTGTTGCCGCTGCGTCGTACCCGACCGCGAAGGGTGTGAGGGGGCACGATCATCGATGCGCCTCGATATCCTAACCGCCGAGGACGTAAATAGGAAAACGAATCGACCGCCGACATGGCGCATTTTACCGACGTTTTTCGGTGTTGTTGCCCCGCTCGGCGCGGCGCGTTCTCGTTGTCCTGGGATGGCGGCGCGCGCGCGGGCGTTGCCGGACGAGCATACATTGCCGGGCGAGCGGACGGGTCACGCTCGATCGCGCGGGGAGGGGGGCCGGAGGGCGCGACGTGACGAAACGGCGGAGGGCCTCGCGAGGGGGTCGCCCTCGAACCGACACGGGCGGCCTCGGAGGGGGACACGGCGAGGTCGCGGCATGCCGGGACCGTCCGGCGGGGGAGGGGGCGAGACCGGAGCGGGCGGCCTCGTAGGGGGCGGAGCGAGGTCGCCACCTGGTGGAGCGGCCGCGACGGGGCGGATCGATCCAAGACGGCAGCGGACGGCACCGCCGGTCGGAAGAATCGACCCGTGCGCGCGGCGGCGCTGCTGAGCTGCGCTTCGGGGCGAAGCGTTTCGGGAACGGCGCGGAGCGTCCTGCGCGCCGCTGGCTCTGCGCCGTCCAGGCAACGGTTGCTATGCTCCGCGCCCGCGCTGCCCTCCGGAGCGCGGAGGTAGCCATTTCACCGAGGAGCGACGCGCATGATCCAGATCTTCGGCACGGCCAAGTGCAAGGCGACGCGGGCGGCGCAGCGGTTCTTCGCCGACCGGGGCATCAAGGTGCAGCTCGTCGATTTGCGCGAGAAGGGCCTCTCCAAGGGGGAGCTCGCGAGCGTGGCGCGCGCGGTGGGCGGCGTGCGCGCGCTTTACGACGCGGAGAGCGCGCGGGTGAAGGAGCGGGGCCTCCAGCACCTCGGCCCGAGCGAGGCGCGGATCGCGGAGCTCCTCGTCGACGATCCGCTCCTGCTCCGCACGCCCATTGTGCGCGACGGGACGCGCGCCTGCGTGGGCGCGGCCGAGGCGACCTGGAAGGCCTTTGCCGACGCCGCGAAGGGTGGGTAGCGGAAGGGCGGGCTAGGGGATCCGGGGAGGCTGGACCCGCGCGCGGGCCGAGGCGCCCCCGAGGGGAGCGCGGTCATGCGACGCCCCGCGTCGCTGGTGCATGCGCAACGTTTGTGCCAACGATGAGACGGCCGTCAGCGCTCGGGGTGCCTCTCCTCCACGTGGTGCCGTCGACGCTCCACGCGATGCTTCTTCGCTGGCTTCGCCGGAGTCGCCGGCCTGACCGTGGCTCCTGCCGTCACCGTCGCCCCCGCCCTGACCGAGGTTGCCGGCCTGACCGAGGTTGCCGGCCTGACCGAGGTTGCCGGCCTGACCGAGGCCCCCGCTCGGACCGAGGCCCCCGCCCGGACCGTCGCTGCCGGCCTGACCGTGGTTGTGCGGTGCACGTGGTGATGGTGATGATGGCCGTGTCGCTCGAAGTCGACGCGGTAGCGGACCAGGGCGCGCGGCTCGTCGCGGTAGTAGACCCAGCCGTGGTGCGACGGGTAGTACCAGCGGCCGTCCACATAGTAGACGTAGGTCCCGCGGTAGTACACGCGCGGGTAGGTCTCGACGTGGACCGGCGCCGCTGCGATGTGAACGACCGGCTCCTCGTACACCGCGAACTCCTGGTACGTGACGGTCGCATGCGCCGGCGCTGCGGCCCTGGTGTGGACTTCTGCCACGCACCCGGTCGCGCCGAGGAGCGCGAGCGCAACGAGCGCGGCCAGCACGGCGAGCCTGCTGCTGCGCTGCTGAGCGCGCGCCGCAGCTCTGGGGGAGGAAATATCGAGGACTGGCACGTTCATCTCCATGGGGGCTTCACAGGAGCAACTGCGGTGCCACCCGGCGAAGGCGGAGCGCCGCCGGCGCATCGCAGCGCGCCGCTCGCTGGTATAGCGCTTGCTGCCGTGCCGCGCATCGGCGCGACAGCGCCAGACTTGGATAAAGGAAGACGACCCCCATGAAACTTTCGAAGGTGCTCACCGGTCTCGCTGGCTGCGTCCTCGCTACTGCCTCGCTCACGGGGTGCATCGTCGTCGATCATGACGATGACCACGATCACCTCACGCGCGGCTCGCTCACCGTCGCCCTGACCATCGACGGCAGCGACGACCCGTGGGAGTGCTTCGATCACGACGTGAGCGGGGTCGCGGTCAGCGTCGAGGACGAGGCGGGCTTCCTCGTCGTCGACGCGGTGGGGGACTGCGATGATCTCGGCCTCACCATCGACGGCCTCTCCGAGGGGTACTATGACGTCGACGTCTGGCTCGTGGATTTCGACGGAGATCCGATGAGCGATATCGTGCGCGTCGAGAGCGTCGACGTGCTCGACGGCGCCGACACGCTTGTGGAGGTCGACTTCCCGTGGACGTGGATCGACCCTTGACGCGCGCGGCTCGCCTGAGCGACCCCGGGCAGGGGCCTACTCGCCCGCCATCGCGGTCACGAGACCATGGACGCTGTTATTGGATCGGGTAGGCGGGGTCGCGCTCGGCGAGCTTGGCGCTCGCGGAGGCCGCGAGCAGGCGCCGTCGCCGCCGCCCTGCGGGACATGAAGCCCTGTTACTGGGACTTCTGCGATTCCCCTTGCCGCTGCGCGTAAGCCTGGGGGCCTTGCAGCTGGCTGCCTTGCTGCTGGCCGGGCTGCACCTGGCTCGCCTGGCCGCGTTGCTGCTGGCCAAGCTGGGTGCCCTGCCGCTGTCCGGGCTGCACCTGGCTGACCTGGCCGCGTTGCTGCTGGCCGCGTTGCTGCTGCTGGCCGAGCCGGGTGCCCTGCTGCTGGCCAGGCTGCATCTGGCTGACCTGGCCGCGTTGCTGCTGGCCGCGTTGCTGCTGCTGGCCGAGCTGGGTGCCCTGCTGCTGGCCAGTCTGGATGCCCTGCTGCTGCCCGGTTTGCGCCCAGCCGAACTGGCCGCGTTGCTGCTGGCCGGGCTCGCTGCTTTCCTGCTGAGTGCGTTGCTGCTGGCCGCCTGCCCGCTGTTCGTTGAGCAGCAAGCAGAACAGTTGCTCGGCCTCTGTCAGGCGCTGCTCGACGTCCGCTCGCATCGCCTCCACGCGCGATCGTATCTCGGCGTTCTCCGCGTTCGCGACGCGCGGCGTGTCGAGGAGCTCGAGGGCGCGGCGATGGAAGGAGATCTGAGACCAGATGAAGGCCCTGTCGAACTCGGCGCCTTCCTCTTCTTCCAGCGCTCCGCTCACCTCGGTCGAGCTCTTGTCGAGCTCTCGGCAGCGCGGGCACGACTCCATCTCGATACGTGAACCCCTCGAGCCCGCGCCGATCTGCTCGGACTGGGACTGCTCCTCGATGAGCTGCTCAGCGTAGCGCTTCACATCCGGCGACTCGGCCTTGTCCAAGGCGATCTGCGACAGATCCGCCTCCTTCTGGTGGATGAACGAGATCAGCATCGTGAGCTCCGCGTCGGACAGCTGCCGCTTCGCGCCGCTCTGTCCGCGGCCTCCCTCCCTGCCGCCCTGACTGCCGCTCTGTCCGCGGCCTCCTTGCCTGCCGCCTTGATAGCCGGCCTGCTCGCCGCACATCTGCCTGTCGCCCGCGCGCTGGCCGCCGGCCCTTTCGCCGCCCTGCCTGCCGCCTTGATGGCCGGGCTGCTCGCGGCCTCCCTGCCTGCCGCCGGCCTGCGCTCGACCGCCCCTCCCGCCGGCGCCTCGCGCGCCGTCTCGGCCCGTCTGTCCGTGGCTCCTGCCGTCGGGGCCCGTGCCGGTCCTCTCGTGCCCAGCCGTTCCATCGCGATCCGCCTCGGCGTCATCGCTGCTGCCGATGCAGCCGGCGGCCCCCGCGAGCACAAAGCTTCCAGCGAACATGATCGCCATGAGGCGACCTGAACGATTGCCTATCATTGCTTGCTCCTTAGCCCGACACCGGCGCGCTGTCGCGCTCACCTGCCGGTTATCGGCCCCGAACATCTGGGTTCGGGAAGCGAGGATGGTGAGCGAGGTGGAGCCCTAAGCCTGCATCGTCATTTCCCCGAGAGCTCCTGCGCCCCTCGCGGGATCGCCGCGAGAGTCGCAGTCCCGCTCCGCGTCGACCCCGGCCGATGCGCAGCGGCCGGCCCGGCGATCGACCATGATCCCAAGGACCAGCTCGGGCACTCGCCCGCGCGAGGGCGTGACGCAGTCGGCCGCCGTCCGCCCGCGCCTGTGCTGAGCCGGACAAGCCGCCAGGCGCCCGGATACGCCGCCAGGAAGCCGGACATCTCGTGCGCCGACGCGTGCGCCGAGCCGCGCACGCGCGCCGCGCGCTGAGGAACCCGCTCGGCCGGGTCGCGCCGCCTTCCGCCGCGCCATCGATGCGCGTAAGCTCCAAGCGACGTCCGCCCGCCCGGCGCCTCGGCCTTCCGCGAGGCGCCGGTGGCCATCATCTTATGAGAACCTCCGCGCACACCGGCCCGTCCCCCGGGCCCGCCGCCCGCGTCGATACGACGGACCTCGAGGCCCTCAAGCGTGAGCTCGAGCGGCTCCGCGCCGTGGGGTCCCGGGATCGCGGGTGGCTCGACGCCGTGCTCGAGCACAGCCCGCACGGCGTCATCCTCTGCGACGCCTCCGGGAAGCTCGTCCTGCACAACCGGGCGGCGGAGCGCATCTGGGCCGGCAGCGCCTCGACCGAATCGATCAACGACTGGACGCTTTATCGCGCCTTCCACGAGGACGGCCGCCCGTACGAGGCAAAGGACTGGGCCATGGCCCGCGCGATGTCCGCACGGCAGGTCATCGAGAGCGAGGAGACCCGGATTCAGCGCTTCGACGGCACGTATGGCATGGTCCTCGGGAGCGCCGCGCCCATCATCGGGCCTGACGGCGAGCTCGAGGGCGGGATCTCGGTGTTCGCCGACATCTCGCGCCTCAAGCAGGTCGAGGCCGAGCGCGGCGAGCTCGCCGCGCAGCTCACGAGGCGGGTCGAGGAGCTCGATCGCCGCGCCCGGCTCACCCAGGCGCTGCTCGCGGTCAGCACCGCGCTGAGCGGCGTCGTGACGGTCGAGCAGGTGTCCGCCGCCGTCGTGAGCGACATCCACCGGGTGCTCGGCGCCTCGACGTCGATGATGTACACGGCGGACGAGGCGGCAGGCGTCGCGACGCTCGTCGGCCACTCGGGGCTCGAGGAGCAGCGCACGAGCCCTTACGCGCGGGTGCATCTCGACGCCCGACTGCCGCTCTCGGAGGCGCTCCGGGAGCGCCGCCCCATCTGGGTGGACACGACGCAAAGCCTGCACGCCGCGTACCCCGAGCTCGCGGCCCTGCGGCCTGTCCGCGACGACGTGAAGGCGCTCGCCGTCCTGCCGATCGTCGCCCACGCGGCGCTGCTGGGCGGGCTCGCGTTCTCGTTCGCGAACGAGCGGGCGTGGAGCCCCGAAGAGCGCGAGTTCCTGCTCAGCGTGGCGGCGCAGTGCGCGTCGGCGCTGGACAGGGCGCGCCTCCTCGAGCGGGAGCGCGAGGCCCGGGCGCGCGCGGAGATGCTCGCGGCGGAGCTCGAGCGGCAGCAGGCGACGCTCCGCCTCCTGAGCGAGGCGGGCGCCGCGCTCTCCGGCTCGCTCGACGTGGCGTCGCGGCTCACGCAGCTGACCCACCTGGCGGTCCCCACCCTGGCCGACTGGTGCGCGGTCGACATGCTGAACGGCGATTCCATCGAGCGCGTGGCCGTCCACCACTGCGATCCCGCGAAGATCGAGCTCGCCGAGCGCCTCCGGGCGATGGACCCGCCCCGGCCCGACGCCCCGGCGGGCGTGCCCGCGGTGATCCGCGCCGGCCGCTCCGAGTGGATGGCCGACATCCCCGACGCCGCCATCGAGTCCGCCGCGCAGAGCCCCGAGCACCTGCGCCTGATCCGATCGCTCGGGCTGAGGTCGTATGTCGTCGTCCCGCTCCGGGGGCGCGACCGGACCATCGGCGCGCTGACGCTGGTCCACGCGGAGTCGGGACGTCGCTTCAGCGAGGCGGACGTCGCGCTCGCCGAGGAGCTCGCCAACCGGGTCGCCCTGCTGATCGACAACGCGAGGCGGTTCCAGGAGGCGCAATCGCTCATCCGCGCGCTGGAGCGGACCAACGCCGAGCTCGACCAGTTCGCGTACGTGACGAGCCACGATCTCAAGGCGCCGCTCCGGGGCATCGCGAGCCTCGCCCAGTGGATCGAGGAGGACCTCTCGGACAAGCTCACCGAGGACACGCGCCATCAGATGGAGCTCCTGCGCGGGCGCGTGCGGCGCATGGAGGCCTTGATCGAGGGGATCCTGGCCTACTCCCGCGCCACGAGGTTCCGCGAGAAGCCGGAGAGCGTCGACCTCGAGCGGCTGGCGAGGGAGGTGGTCGAGCTCATCGCCCCGAGGCCGCCCGCGCGGGTGACGCTCGACGTGCCGCCGGCGACCCTGCGGACCTACAGGGTGCCCTTGCAACAGGTGCTCATGAACCTGATCACCAACGGCCTCAAGCACGCGGGCCGCGAGGACGCGGCGGTCTCCGTGTCCGCCCGGGAGCAGGGCGACAGGGTCGAGGTCTCTGTGACCGACAACGGGCCTGGTATCGCGCCTGCGTTCCAGGAGAAGGTGTGGGGGATGTTCCAGACGCTGCAGGCGAGGGACAAGGTGGAGAGCACGGGGATCGGCCTCGCCATCGTGCGAAAGATCGTGGAGAGCCGCGGCGGTCGGGCGTGGGTGGACTCGGACGGCAAGAGCGGCGCGACGTTCCGGTTCACGTGGCCCAGAAAAGAAGAGGCGGAGGGCACCGCGTAGCCACCGCGCCTGCCAGGCGGCTCGGAAGCGTGCAATCCTTCGCAGACGCGGGGGACGAGGTGCTCAGTTCGAGGGCTTCGGCATCTGGAACACCACGCCTTCCTCTTCGGCCTCTAGGTCGTTGACGTTCCAGTAGATGGATCCGCAGTCGACGGCGATCTCGAAGAAGTACGGCTGCCCGGTCGCGAGGGTGACCGTGTCGCCCTTGCCGAGGTGTGCCCTCCGCACCTCGCCTTGCCCCTCGCTGTTCATGTAAACGGTCCAGTAGACGAACTCGTCATCCACCGTGAGCGACTTGGCGACGGCCTGCGTGTCGACCGTCGTGGTGAAGGGCGGGGCGCTCGGCGCCGCGTCCGTCGCCTTCGACTGGATCGCGCCGGCGTTGTCGGTCACCCAGTGCACGACGCCGTTGGCGAGGACCAGCTCGGTCGGGTTGCCGTTCGTCTCCGCGAAGACCTCGGCGGCGGCGCCGAGCGGGTCCTTGGTCTTGCGCAGGATCTGGCGCGCCAGGTAGTCCGACCAGTAGACGTGCGTCGCGTCGACGGCGACGCCGATCGGGCGGTCGCTGGAGGCGACCAGCTCGGCGATAGCCTGGCTGCCGTCGGCCTTGGCTCGCCAGACGGCCGCGGGCGACTGCGTCGCCCAGTAGACGCTGTCGCCGAAGGAGGCGATCCGGCCGAAGGCCGTGGCCGCCGGTTCGCCTTCCTGCAGGGGGACCTGCGCGATCTGGATCGGGCTGGAGCTCGGCGGCTCGATGGAGATCCCCAGCACGTCTCCGTTGCTCCAGTTGATCCACGAGAGCTGCCCGCCCGAGTAGGTGACCCAGGCGGTGTCGCCGAACCCGTAGGTGCCCGGGAGCGTGCGCGCGGCCCCGCCGTCCTTCGGGATGGCGACGATGGCCTGGTTGTTGGCCAGGAGCACGAGATCCCGCGTGACCGCCATCCCCTTCACGTTGGAGCCGAGATCTCCTGGCATTCGCGTCACGGGGCACTCCCCCACGGCGCAGCTCGACGGGGGACACGAGGGCGTGCCCCCGGCGCTGCCGCCGGCGCCGTCGCCGCCGTCACCGTCACCGCCGGTGCCATCACCTCCGTCACCGCCGGCGCCCGACGTCGTCTGGGCAGAGCCACCGTCCCCGGATCCGGTGCTCGTCGTCGTCGAGGAAGAGGAAGCGGAGGACGCGCCCTCCGTGCCAGGCTCGATGCCGAAAATGAGATTGCAACCGGTGCCCGCCGCTGCGAGCGCGAGCAGGGCGCAGGGCAAAGCGATCTTGCTGTGCATGGTGGAGTGTATACATCCCCGGCGACGCCCGCGGCGATCGGGGGCCGCCGCCTGGAGGCGACGCTTCCGTGCGACACGCGCGTTCACGCGAGCCGGCGGAGCTGCTCCAGACGCCGTCGCGGCTCGATGTCGCGCCGCTTGATCTTCCCGGTCCTGAGCTCCTCGTAGGGCCCGCACACCGGCCGGTAATCGCACTGCGCGCATGCCCCCTCCGCCGGCATCGGCAGGAGGGCCGCCTTGTCGATCGCGTCCCCGATGATCCCAGCCACCTGGGCGGCAGCGTCGCGCGCCCGCGCGTCCAGGTAGATCGGCACCTCCGTGAACCCGCCGGCGGAGGTGCAGTAATAGAGCCGCCCGGACTCGACCTGCGTGCCCGGGGGCATGAGCTTCTCCAGCGCGAGCGCGTAGAGGACCGGCTGGAGCGTGCCGCCGCCGCTCACGACCGCGTCGCGCGGCGCCCGCGCCTTGCCCGTCTTGTAGTCGGTCGCCCGCATCGCGCCCCACACGCTCCGCTCGACAAGGTCGATCGAGCCCCGGAGCCGGACGCCGCAGTCGAGCTCCACGGGCGCGTCCGAGCTCCCCGGATCGCGGATGGCGAGGCGGCGCGGCAGCCCGAACGACAGCTCGAAATGGATCGGCTCCCAGTCGCGGTCCTCCGCGGCGCGCCGCAGCCACTCCCGGAGGTCGGCCCGCACCGACGCGATGCCGTCGTCCCAGACGCGCCGGATCGCCGGCGCGAGCTCGTCCGCGTAGCGCGCGGCGACGCGGTCGAGCGCCCGATCGAGCTCGGCCCGCGCCTCGTCGAGCGAGGACAGGCCGAGCGGCAGCTTGCCCGCGTCGCGCAGGGCGACCAGCACCTCGTAGAGCACGTCGTGCACGAGCCGGCCGCGCTGGAGCGGGTCGAGCTCCTCGATCGCCTCGGGCGCCGGGCGCGGGGCGAGCTTGTGCACGGCGTAGAGGAAGAAGCGGTAAGGGCACGCGGCGAAGTGCTGGAGGGCGGTCGGCGAGAACGACCTGCGCTCGAACGCGTGCTTCGCGAGCGCCTCGCGCGCCTCCGCGATCGGCTTGAACAGCCCGTCGGCGGTCGTCCAGCCAGGGATCCAGCGCCGCGCGCGGAACCGGAGCGCCCGCGCGAGGTGGGGGTTGGCGTTGAGCAGGTAGCGCGCGGTGCCGACCGTCTGCGCCTCCGGCAGGCTGAAGAGCGTCTCGAGCAGCGCGAGATCGTGCTCGGCCGCGTCGATGGCGTCCTCGGGCCGCGCAGGCGCGGGCCAGCCGATGCGCGCGGCGCCGCCCTGCTCGGCGCGGCGCTCGAGCTCGCCGAAGCCGGGCAGCTTGCCCTCGGCCGCGCGCAGGAGCTCGAGGCCGTAGAACGAAGGCACTCGAGGGCGGGACTGATCCATGTCCACGCGCGGGTACGACACGACGAGCCGCTGGCGGGCCGCGCCGACCGCGAGCCGGAGCGCGAGGCGCTCGCGCGCCACGCGGTCGTCGCTCGTGTCGAGGCCCGAGTCGCCCCCGGCGATCGCCCGTCGGAGGGCGTCGCGGAGGATCGGGTCCTCGACGACCTTCTGCGGGAAGATCCGCTCGGCGAGCCCGGGGACGAAGACCACGTCGAACGAGCGCCCGCGGGCGCCCTCGATGGGCGAGACGAAGAGGCGCCCGTCGCGGCGGGCGGCCGGCGGCAGCACGAGGTCGGTGAGGCGGCGCGAGAGGCAGAGGCGGATCTCGCTGAGGTCCACCGGGCCGACGTGGGCCATCGGCGCGAGCTCGGCGAGCACCGCGAGCACGCGCTCGGGCCGCCGGAGCGCGCGCGTCGCGAGGGCCGAGAGGCGGCGCTGCCACTCGCCGAAGGTCGCGCGCTCGCCCGGGCTGGGCAGCGCCGCGAGCAGCGGCAGCGCGAAGGCCCGGAGGGCCGAGAGGTCCGCGAGCGTCCGCGCGATGCGCGCGGCGTCGCGGTCCTCGGGGGCGCGGGAGAGCTCCAGCCGGAGCTCTCGCTCGAAGCCGGAGAGCCGCGCCTCCCACCGATCGAGCCCGCCGATCACCGCCGCGTCGACGAGGATGCGCTCCCAGCGCCGCGGGGCGCGCAGGGTGCCGTCGTGCACGGGGGCGTCGGGGCCTTGGGCTGTCGGATCGGGGGGGTGGGCTGTCGGATCGGGGGGATGGGCTGTCGGATCGGGGTTGTGGGCTGTCGGACCGGGGTTGGGGGCCGTCGGACCGGGGTTGAGGGCGGTCGGACCGGGGTTGAGGGCGGTCGGACCGGGGTTGAGGGCGGTCGGACCGGGGTTGAGGGCGGTCGGACCGGGGTTGAGGACCGTCGGACCGGGGTTGAGGGCGGTCGGACCGGGGTTGGGGGCCGTCGGACCGGGGTTGAGGACCGTCGGATTGAAGCTTTTCCCTGGCGGATCGAACCCGAGGTCTTCCCCCGCCATGTCGTCGTCCGGAGGCGCCTCGTCGAAGCCGCCGCGCAGAAGCTCGGGGAAGAGGTCGTCGTCGGGCGGCACCCAGCGGTCGGCCTCGGGCGCGGCGGGCGGCGGCTCGCCCGCGGGCGTCGCGTCGGGGACCTGCCCGAGCGAGAGGTACTCGGCGAAGCGCGACGCCGACAGGTGCTCGGCGGCGCACGCGAGCAGCGCGAGCAATGCGCGGCCGGCCGGGTCGGGTTGCACCGAGCCCTGCGCGAAATGCGCGGGGATCCCGGCCCGGCGCAGCGCCTCGACGAGGTGCGCGCGGTACTGCTCGGGCGCGCGCAGGAGGATCGCCATCCGCTCGAACGGCACGCCGCGGGCGGCCTCGCGCAGCGCGATGCGCGCGAGCTCCACGCACTCCCGGCTCTCGCCGGGCGCGGAGAGGATCTCGACCTCGTCACCGAGCCCGGGGGCCTCGTCGTTCAGCGGATCGAACAGGTGCTCCTGCAGGCGCGCGAGCGAGGTGCTGGGCGCCACCGGCGGCAGGTCGTCGCCCGCGCCGTCGTCGGCGCCGTCGTCCACGCCATTGCCCGCGCCGGCGCCGTCGTGCGCGGCCGAGACCGCGGTCAACGAGACCCGCCGCGGCGGCGATCGGAGCGCCGCCTGCAGGTGGCGCAGCGACGCGGCGTCGCCGGCCGGAACGGTGGCCAGCGCGTCCGGCGAGCGCGCGGCGACGGCCTCGAGGAGCTCGCGCTCCAGCGCGAACCGCACGGGCAGGTCGAGCAGGAGCATCGGCAGCCCGAGCAGCGGGTGGCGCGAGCGGGGGTCGCCGTCGTCCGCGGCACGCGCGCGCTCGGCCGCGAGTCGCAGGACGATGGCGCGATCGGCGAGCCCCGCGTCGTCCAGGGCGGCGTCGAACGCGTGGGCGATGCGGTCGAGATCGGCCGGAGCGAGCGCGTCCGCCGCGACGCCGGAGAGCCGCACCTCCTCGAGCGTCCGCGCGACGGCGCGCGGGAGACCGGGTCGATCCGCGACGCGGGCGAAGCGACCGAGCAGCCCGTCCTGCGCGAGCCCGTCGATGGTGCGCGCGCAGAGGGCCTCGATGGCGAGCGCGCTGGCCGGGACGAGGCCGCGCTCCGCGAGCGCCGGCATCGCGAGCGCGGCGGCGAGGCGCCCCAGGGTGAGCCGGTGCCAGCCGAAGGTGGCGCGGCGACCGCGGATCGATGCGCGGGCGAGCTCGCTCACGGCCTCGACCGAGGCGCCGACGAGGAGAACGCGCTCCGCGGGGCGCCGGCGGCGCAGCCAGCCCACGGCCCGATCGAGGCGGGCGGCGGCGCTGGGGGAGGTGATGACGGCGTGGGGCACGGGGTCGCGGAGGCGGAAGCGGCGGAGGCCGGAAGGGCCGGGGGAGGCCGCTGCACGAGGGTGCAGTTCGGCGGAGGCAGAGTGTGAAGCAGAACGGAGGTGGAGGGAACCCGCCGCCGAGCAGGACGGCGCTGGCGCGGGGTCGGTCGTGGCCGCCGGCTTCGGGCCAGTCGAGGCTACCTGGCGGAGGGCCCGCGAGCTGCTTGGCCTCGACGGCTGCTCCGCGTACGCTAATCCGCGCGAGATCATCACAACCTCGTTGATTGAGCATGCACACGCAAGCTTCGCCCTGGTTGCGGCCGCACGGGCGCCGTGTCCTGGGTGCAATCCGTGCGGCACGACGGATCGGAGCGCCGGCCGTCGAACGGCGGGAGTACGTGCTCATGAAGCAGCCTATCCCTGGACATGCGCTGATAGGGCGCAGCAGGTCACGGCCTATCCACGGGAATACGGACAGAAGCGGCGGGGAGATGTGCCCCATTCGTGGGAATATGGATCGTAGGCCGCGGTGGCTCGCGGCCTACATGCGGGAATGCGCAGATAGGCCGTGCGCCACAGAAAATTGCGACGTTGGCCAGCCAGCACAGGCGGCCGTTGTGGGCGGCCGCGGGACGTGAGAGGGTACCAGAATGCCCGTTGACTTGACCGCGATTGGGAACGCTCTCGAAATCGCGCTCGCCGCCGACGAGCGCAAGTTGGGCTTTTTGTGCCATACCGGAAAGTTCGAGGACTGGATCCGCGACGAGGCATCTTTTGCGCTCCAGCTTGCCGGCCTCGATATTCACGTCGCACGGGAGCATAAGAACATGGACGTCGTGCTCTTCGACCAGAATGCGGACGGGGTCACGGTCTGGCAACTGAAACATTCATATTCCATCAACCAGTGGCAGTCAAAAGGGCTCTCTGTTGTTTGGCCGCCGCGGCGAGGGCCTTCGAACCGGCACGGGGACTATCACTACCGGCTGACGGAGGATCTTCGGCTGGCTCGGTCGGCCGCGACGAAGCTGCGCAAGAAGCTGCGCCGACAAGATTTACCCGCAAAGATCTTCCTCACTTACGTCGTGACGCACACGAGCGGTCTTGCCAGCCCATCGACGCCTTTTGCGCTGACGCAGAAGTACTCAAGCGACTTCTTGCGCAAATGGCTCAAATACCATGGCCCCGCGGTCGGTGGGTTCGCTGGGCTGCGCTCTATGTCTGCTGCGGCCGTCAGAACATGGGCAATTGAGGGGCAAGTCGCGGGGCACGACCTTGTTCGCGAACCCTTGCCTGGGCCCGCCGGACTGACGTATTCTCTCATGTCCTTCACCTGGGGACCATTCTCGTGATCTCGCTCCGCAGTGCCACAGCGTGCCGATGGGGCTGGCCAACAAGGGCTTGCAGCACGACGGGGCACGCTGGCGAGGAAGCGAGCCTGCGTGCCCTGCGGCTGAAGCCCAGGGCGTTGGGTAAGACGGGCGCTGTGTCGAGGAGCGCCATGCGGGAGAGAAGCCACCGCCTGGCATGGGCGAGGGGCGTCGTGCCGGTCGCGTACGCGAAGCTTCGGCCGGGCTGGACGACTTGACGGCCCGGCCCGAGTGCGAGCAAATGCCCGGAGGCGTCCCGCCTCCGCGTTCAGGAGCCAGCTGTGGTCTGGAGAGTCGAGAAAACCGAGGTTCGCGCGGAGCAGGTGGACCGCCTGACGAAGGAGGTCCAGGAGGGACGCAGGGTGGTCGTGACCGGCCCGGACGGGCGCGGGAAGACCGACGTCCTCCTGGACGTGACGAGGCGCCTCGGCGAGCAGGCCCTGCTCGTCAGGGTGCCGTCTGGGCTCGACCAGGTCGAGGCCGTTGTCATCCAGGCGGCGGCCGGCCTGGGGGACCAAGCGCTGCGCGAGGTCGACGCCGCGCTGCACGATCACGTGGACCGGCTCGAACCGGCGCTCAACGTGCTTCGCCAGCATTTCCGAGGGCGGTTGCTCGTGGTCGACGACATCGACTGCCTCGCGCCGAACCCCGGAGACATGGACCTCGACGGAGTCGTCAGGGAACGCCGTGAGGCCCTCGACGCCTGGCTCGGCGAGCACGCTTCCCTCTGTTCGAGCGAGGTCAGCTTCGATCGGCTGGGCCTTCAAGCCTTGGCGCTCCCGCCGCCCGAGGCCCCGCCCCTCCGGCTCGTGAACGACATCGAGCACGACGTCATGCCCGTCTGGAAGAGCGTCGGAGCGGATCTCGGTCGCTTCCGCCTGGCGATGGCCCTGGCGCAGATCGAACAATCGCCGCCCGACGCTCGGGTCGGTCGCGAGGACCGACTCCTCGAGGCCATCTGGGCGGCCTTGCCCGGCTCGCAGCGCGAGGTCCTCGGGCTCCTTGCAATCCATGGCCGTCCGCTGCCAGACGAAGTGTGGCAGTCCCTTCCTTCCCCGCTCTCCCCGTCGGTGATTTCCCAGGTCCGCTCCCTGACGTCGATCATCGGCAGTGATGGACGCTCTCTCTGGCTCGAGGGGCCGGCGCGGCGCTTCGCAGAGGCGCGCCTCTCTCCCGAGGAGCGGGTCCACGCCCACCTCTGCCTCGCCGCCGCGTTCGCCGGCGAACTCCGGGGCGACGAGCCCAGTGGTTGGGCGAAGGCCGCGTCCCTCGTCGAAGCCGAGCGGCACTACGCTGCCGCTGGGCAGCCCGACCGAGCCCTCCTCTTCGCACGCTACGGCGTGGCGCTCCTGCTCGACCTCGCTCGCCAGCGCTCCCTCATGGGCCGCTTCCAGCAAAGCGAATATGATGCCGCCGCGGCCATCTACGAGAGCATCCTGAACCTGCCCGAGCGCCGGATCGGCCCACGGGCGTGGGCCTATGCCAAGCACTACCTCCACTACAACCGCTACAAGGCCAAGCCGGCCCTGGTCGAGCCCGTCTCCAAGACGGAGGCGGGGTATCGTGCCTCCGTCGAGCGGTGGCCCGAAAACGCGCTCTTCTGGTCCCGGCTCGCGCTCACGCAGCTCCTCCAGGGGGAGCGCGGCCGCGCCCTGTCGACCCTGAAAGAGGCGAGGGAGAAGGTGCCGGCGCACAGGCGCAAGGAGTGGTACCTCCGCTGCCGCACCGCGCAGCACCTCCTGCGATTCGAGCCGCCGCACCTCATCGATGCGCTCCACGTCTGGGAGCACTACGACGCGAGGGACCACAGCGAGAAGGAGGCCGAGGAGGAGCTCTATGCCGCTCTCTCCCGGGGATTCTCCGCCGCCCTGCTGGAGGCGCCAGACGTCCCCGCCGTGCACCTCCATCGCGAGATCAAGGTCACCGTTACCCGTACAGGCAGGGGGTTCTCTTGCACGCTGGAGGAGCTCTACGTCTCCGCCCGCGCCGATACCCCCCTCGCCGCCCTCGCCGCCGCCGTCAAGAAGCTGCGCCAGGAGACCGATCGCTTCCGTCGCGCGCTGACCCATACGCTGGATCCCGCCGCCCGCGCCCAGAAGCAACGCCTCCTTGGCAGCGTCGACATCGTGGCGTCGCGCCTACTGGGAGAGGTCCCGGAGACCACCTGGATTCTCGGAAAGGTCATCGCTGATCAGGACGGATCGATGGTCGTCCGCGAGGTGGGATCGAGCGCCCGCATCTTCGCGCTCGGCGTTGCAGATGCCCTCGATACATCGCTCGTGCCCGACACCCATCCCCGGCTCGTCTGTGTCCGCACGGGCGCCGCCGGCGAGCCCGTCGGCCCCGTCGTCGAGCTCGACAAGCCGCTGGGTCGCGATCCGGAGCGGCTCTGGGCCGAGTGGCGCAAGCGCCTCGGCGAGGCCGAGTCTTCCCATGAGTAGCCCGCTCGGCGTCTACTTCCTGGACGTCGGGCAGGGCGACTGCTCGTTCGTCGTACCCCCGGGCGGCGGCAGCGCTGTCCTCTTCGACTGCAACGACGCCCATGTCGCGGATCGCTTCGTCGTCGATCACGGCATCACCCACCTCTCCGCAGCCGTTGTCTCCCACCTGGACGTCGACCACATCCGCGGCATCCTCCCCTTCCTGGAAGGGTTTTTGGCCCGCGGGGGCAAGGTCAACGAGCTCTACATCGGCATGGACGGCGATCCGGACAAACGATTGAAGGAGGCGTGCACGGCCCTCCTCGACAAGGCGTTCGCGTGGGAGAGAGACGATAAGCTCGTGCTCTGCTCGCCCACCCGCGAATCGAAGCCCAAGATCGTGTGCAGCGGCGCCAGCTGGAGCGTGGACGTGGTGCTCCCGTACTATGGAAAACAGCTCAGGGCGATCATCGACGGCGAGCAGCCCAACGAGTGTTCCGCCGTCCTGCGCGTGACCTGCGGAGGGATCGCGGTTCTCATCGGCGGCGACGCGCCGCTCTCGTCCTGGTCGCGCCTGGACGATGGGCTTGTGAAGGCCAGAGTCGTCCGCACGCCCCACCACGGCGGCGAGATCCGTAGCGGAGTTGACGATTTCAGCGATCTGTACGAGCGCGTGGAAGCCGAGCTCTCCGTCTTCTCGGCGGGGACGAACAACCGCTGGGGCCATCCCTTCGAGGACCACGTCCACGCAGCGCATCGCGCTGGATCGTGCCGCGTCCTCTGCACCCAGCTCACGCCGAGGTGCCACGAACGGCCTGAAGAGCGCCTGACGCAAGGCCTGGCGCGCACGGGAGAGGTGACCTACGCGTACCGTCACCACGTGAAGCGCTCTGGGGGCACGGTCGAGGTGCCCTGCGCGGGCTCGATCGCATTGACCCTCGACGGCGCCGGAGGCTACTCCGTCGCGCCGGCCCGCTACGGCTGGCACGATGCCTTCGTCGCCAAGCTGGACCAGCCCATGTGCCTGTAAGGCCTCGGGCGAAGCGGCCGAGCAGCCCGTCCTGCGCGAGCCCGTCGAGGGGGCGCGCGCAGAGGGATCTCTGCGCTCACATCGTCCTCCTCGTCGGTCGTCGGCTCCTGGATTCCGTGCCGGAAGTGTACCAGCAGCGTCGTGGCGACGCTCTTCTCCCAGGTACCGTCTGGCAGTGCCGCCAGATCCGTCAGCGCCTCGCGCAAGCGGCGGCCCGAGCCGAGCAGCCGCAGCAGCAGCGTCGTACGTGTCCGCGGCAGCTCCGCGAGCACCACCACGCGCATCACCAGGCCCGGTACGGCCTGGGGCGAATGGGCACGACACCCGGCTCATGGCCTCCCGGGCCAGTACCTCACGACCACGTGACAGTCGCCGACCTGCCAGCCCTTGGCGGCATCCCAGCGCAGGTTGAACACCTCCCCGCTGGCGTCGAACTCGTCATCGTATTCTCCTGCGGTGACCTGCAAGAGCTCCGCATCCGGGCCCGCGCGGCGGAAGGCCACCACCTGGAGCCGCGCGCTGTCGCCGGGCGAGTAGCGGAGCGAGGCCTCCGAGAACGCCCCGAGCTCCGTTAGTGGCACTCCCACCTTGGTGCAGCCTCTCTTCGTGAACGGCTGCAGCTCCCCTATCTCCGGAAAGCCAGCGACGCGGACGGATGGCTTAAGGAACCATCCGAGCGCAAAGGAGACGACAGCGACGCCGAGGACCACGAGGTAGCGCAGCTTTGCGGATGGGAAGGAGGTATGCACGTCTTGTCCGGATCGGCTCAGGGCGTCTCGGCCAGTGGGATCCACTCCAGCATTGCCCCCGGAGCAAGGCCCGATGGGACGTCAGCGGCGGCGGGGGGTGAAACGGACGAACAGCCCTTCCGGCTTCATCGTGAACCCGAGGAGCTCCTTCACGGGCCGCGCCGGGTCGACCAGCGATACATCGAAGTCGCGCGCGACCATGGCGCCCACCATCGCGCTCTCGACCATCGAGAGCGCGCGCCCGGGGCAGACCCGCGGGCCGCTGCCGAAGGCGAGGGCGGCGCGCGGATCGTGCTTGCCGGCGCCCGCTGGCCGCGGGGTCAGCCAGCGCTCCGGGACGAACGAGGCCGCGTCGTGGAAGTGCTCCTCCTTCAGGCCGATCTGCCGCGTCAGCAGGATCATCCGCGCTCCCGCCGCGAGCCTCAGCGGGCCGACCACCGTGTCCTCACAGGCCTCGATGAACAGGATCGGCGCGGCGGACTTCAGGCGCAGGGTCTCCTGCACGACCGCGCCGATCGTGCGCAGCCGCTGCGCGTGCTCCGGGCTCTCGGGCAGGTCCACGTCACCCAGCTCGGCGTCGACCTCGGCCCGCATCCGCGCCTGCACGTCGGGGCGCAGGGCCATGAAGTGGAGCATCCAGGCCATCGTGTCGGCCGTCGTGTCCTCGCCGGCGAGCAGCAGCGTGAGCACGTTGCCGAGCACCTCCTGCTCCGACAGCCGCGCCTTCGGGTCGTCGGCGTCGCGCGCCACGAGCAGCGCCTCGAGCAGCGAGCGAGGCGCCGCGGCCCGCGCCGGATCCCTGTCGAGCTCCGCGCGCGCCGTCCGGAGGATGTCCAGCATCCGCGTGCGCACCTCCGAGAGCGCCTGATCGAGCGCCCGATCCGCGGGCAGCTTGACGTGCCGCCAGTACGGAAATGGCGCGAAGATGCGGCGGTTGAGCGACGCGAAGACCGTCTCGAGCTGGTGCGACAGGGGGTCGGTGCCGCGCTCGATGAGGTTCATGTCGAGGCCGAACGCCACGGCGGTGGTGACATCCACCGTGTAACGGGCGAGGTCTCGCCGCGCGTCGACCGGCGCGCCCCGCGCGGCCGACGCGCGCCATCGTTCCCGGAGCCGGCGGGTGATCGTGGAGAGCGCGCCGTGGCTCTCGCGCAGCTGCCCGGGGGTGAACGCGCTCATCACGAGCCGCCGCTGCCGCGTCCACTGGTCGCCCTCGGCCGAGAAGACGCCGCCGAAGCCCATCTCGTCGATGAGCTCCTGCAGCGGGCTCCAGCGACGGAACTCCTTCGGCCGCTCGCGCAGGACGCGCTGGACGAGCTCGGCGCTGCCGACGACGACGACCGGCGTGCGGCCGAGCCGGAAGGTGTAGAGATCACCGTACTTGCGGTTCCAGCCCTCGAGCGTGAGGTGGAACTGGGTCGGCCGGATCTCGAGAAGGTTGCCGAGGAGCGGCAGCCTCCGCGGTCCTGGCAGCGTGGATGGATCGCTCACGCCCGCTGCGGGGGCGGCTTCTGCTCTGGCGGTCTCCATGGTCTCCTTTCGAGAGAGCGAAAGCGCCCTGCGCTGGCGCCGCCGCGGATCGAGGTACAACGTAGCTCGTCCTGGCGTGGCGTGGGCGCTCGCCGGCGCGCCGCCTTCGTCACGCGCCGGCATCGCGAGCGCGGCGGCGAGGCCGCCGGCATCGCGAGCGCGGCGGCGAGGCGTCCCTGGGCGAGCCGGCGCGTGACGAAGGCGGCGCGCCGGCTGCGGATCGACCGGCGGGCGAGCTCGCCGACGGCCGCTGCCACGCGGATGGCGCACGCCGAGGTCGACGCGCTCCGCAAGCTCGCCGGCCGCGCCGGGGGCGCCACGCTCTACGTCAACCTCGAGCCGTGCTGCCACCACGGCCGGACGCCCCCGTGCACGGATGCCCTCCTCCGCGCCGGTATCCGGCGCGTCGTGATCGGCATGATCGATCCGGACCCCCGGGTCTCCGGAAAGGGCGCGGCCCTCCTGGAGAGCGCCGGTATCGAGGTGGTGGTCGGCGTCTACGAGCCCACCTGCCGCGAGCTCAACCGCGCTTACATCGCCAGCACGGCAGAGCGCTTCGACCTGCCGGCCCGGGCGACGCCGGCGCCATGAGACGCCGCCGGGCCCGCGGGTCTCCATGGGAGAGCGCGCGAGGGCCGCGACCGCGGCGCCATGCCCTCTCCGGAAAGGAGCGAACGTCCGCGCCGTCCCTCCAGCGGTGATCGCCCCGACGAGATTCCCCCGCTCGCGCGCCATTCCAGGACTCCCCGCCACGCCCCGCGGCCGACTCGCGCGCTCGCGGAGCATGGCGCTGGCACTGCGCTTGTTATGCCCCCCGCGCGCCCGCGGGTCCGAGCGGCGCCGAACCGTGGGCGCCTCCGCAATCCGCCGCTCTAGACACCATTTCTGGACGGAAAGGTTGCAGTATGAAGAATGCCATCCCGATCGCGATCCTGTGCCTCGGCGGGCTCGGCTGCGCGGACGCACCTCCCGCGGGCGACGGCGAGCAGCCATTGCTCACGTCCCGACAGCGCATCATTGGAGGCGCTGTGGACACGACGCACGCCTATGTCGTGGGCGTGGGCAATCGGAACCGGGCGTACTGCAGCGGGACCCTCATCTCGCGGCGCACCGTGATCACGGCGGGGCACTGCTACGGCGCGCTCACGCGCGTCTTCTTCGGCCCGACCCTCGGGCGGCGGTCGGAGAGCGTGCGGATCGAGACGTCGAGGAGGCACCCCGCCTTCAATGCCGCAACCCTCCAGAACGACCTTACGCTCCTCGAGCTGGAGAGCGACGCGCCCATGCAGCCCGCGCCGCTCCTTCGCGAATCGATGGAAAATACCACCTGGTACGTCGGGCCGGACTACACCTTTGTCGGTTACGGTGTCTCCGACGGCGTCGCGGGGACGGGGTTCGGCATGCGCCGCGCCGTGACGTTCCCCATCCTGGCGGTCGGCCCGGCCCAGGTCGGCGGGACGCCGGGGACGATCGACGCGACTCAGTTCTATTACCAGGTTCCCGACATGAACACGTGCGCCGGCGACTCCGGAGGTCCGGCGTTCCTCGTGCGCGGGGGCGTCGAGCGCCACGCCGGCGTGACCTCGTTCGGCGACGACCCTTGCACGCTGGACGGGGTGCAGGCGCGCACCGATCTCGACCAGATAGTTCGCTTCATCCAGCCGACGATCGACGAGTTCGAAGCGGACAACCCGTGCCGCGCGGACGGCCTCTGCGAGGCGTCGTGTGATGTAGGCCCCGAGATCGTCGACCCCGATTGCGCCGATCTCCATTGCGGTGCAGATGGGGTGTGCGCCCTCGCCTGCGTGTCACCGCCCGACCCGGACTGCGCGCTCCGCGCCGGCGTGGAGGTGCGATGACGGGACAGGCGAAGGCCAGCGGGCGCCGGCCGCGCGCCGCCCTGCGAGGCGGAGCTCAGGGCGTGTCGGCCGGGTCCGCCGGGTCGCTGCCGGCGCTGCGCTCGTCGCCGTCGAGGAAGCCGTCCTCGTCCCGATCGACGCCGATGCGGTAGCCCGAGCCCGGCGGCGTACACGTGTAGGTGAAAGGTCGTCCTGTCGCGAGGGCGATCTGGCGGAGCACCGCGTCCGGGATCGGCGGCAGCGCCATCCGGTCGGCGACGAACTGCCCTGCTCCGGTGTGAAGAAAGCCGATCTCCTGCGAGGTCAGGTGGCTCTTCGCCACGAGATCACACTCGCCGGCGTCCGCCCTGGCGATCAGGAGATCGATCCGCGGAGCGGCGGCGGCCTGGTTGCCGGGCGCGAGCGTGACCTGCTGGCCGACGATCGGCGCGACGTTCGAGTCGAAGGCGAGCAGGAACGACTCGAGCTGTCGGCGGACCGCGTCGCCCGCCGGCGAGTCCGGCAGGCCGTTCGGGTTGTCAGGGAAGGTGCCGAACTGGGTGGTGAAGCCGGTGAACGGCGAGAAGCCCATTCCGCGGAAGAACCGGAACAGCGTGTCGAAGCTCCCGTCGTGCAGGAAGCCGAACCCCCGCACCTGGTCTCCCTTGGGGGCGTTGTCGCCGGGCAGGATGCCGAACAGCGGGGCGGCCATCCCGAACATCCCGACCTTCTGGTACATGTTGCGCAGGTGCGGCGTCTTGATGAGCTGCGGCTGGAAGTCGAACGTCATGTTGCCGTTCGTTCCAAAGAAGCCTGGCTTGTCGACGCCGGGATTGCCCTCCGGGTCGAGGACGTGACAGCCATTGCAGATGGCAGTGCCGTCCAGGTTGCTGCTCACGAAGGTGTCGCGCCCGGCCAGCTGATCCGGCGTGAGCGAGTTGTCCAGACGGCGGATCGGGTTGGGCGGATAGGTCACCTGCAGGATGAAGTCCGCGAACGCCTCCATGGAGGCGGCCGGGATCGGGCCGCTCCGGCCGAGGAGGTCGGTGAAGCCGGCCTGGAACTTCATGAACGCGGCGCGCTCGTCGAACGAGCCGCTGTCCGGCTGCGCGGTGGGCGCGTCGTTGCCGCCCGTGCGATCGCCGCGCCAGTGCATGGGGCCGTGGTTGGCCATGCCGCGCAGGCTCTGGGTCGTTGTCGGGCCCTTCATCGGGTGGAACTGCCGGGGCATCGGCTGCTGCGTGAAGAGGTTGAGCAGCGGGCCGACGAAGGGGCCCGGGTTGGTCGTGACCGGCTCGTCCGGATTGCCGAGATCCCACCCGAGGCTGTCGAAGTCGCCGAAGATATGGCAGCTCGCGCACGAGGAGTCGCCGTGCGCCGAACTCGATCGCGCGTCGTAGAGGAAGCGCCGCCCGAGCGTGACGCCCGGCGGCTCGGGGCTGTACATCGCGACGTGCGCCGTCTCGGCCCGGGTCGCGGTGTCGACGATCGAGATGGAGTTGTCGAAGCGGGTCAGCACGAACAGCTGGCCTCGCGCCTCGTCGAGCGCGAGCCCCGACGGGCCGCCGCCGCTCACCTCGATGTGGTCGGCCGCGTCGGGCACGAACGCGTCGCTCTCGAGCGCGGCCGTGCCGAGCACGCCGACCTTGCTCGACCCGAGCGCGGCCACGTAGAGCGTCGCGCCGTCGCGCGTGACGGCCATGTCGACCGGCTGGGCCAGGCTCGCCTCGCTCTCGGCGTTCGGCGTCGGGGCGCAGCAGACCGAGTAGTCGATGTGCTTGTTGAGGTGCCGCGGCGCGACGCGCGAGGGGGCGTTGCCGGGGCGGAGCACGGTGATCCGGCTCTCGTGGAGGTGGCCCCGCAGGCTCTGCCCGGCGAAGGCGCCGGGGCCCTCGAACCGCTGCTCGTTCCGCGCGTCGGTGTTGGAGACGTAGACCTTCCCGTTCACCGGGTTGACGACCATGTTGAAGAGGATCGTCCCGACGCCGGCGAAATGGCCCGAGGGCCCGGCGATCGGCCTCGGGGGGTTCGCCATGGCGTTGATGGCGAACACGTCCTTGTCGGGCAGCGAGAGCCGCACCTTCTCGTCCCAGGTGCGGCCGAGCTCGTCGACCCAGTGCGCGCCGTCGAACTTCACGATGAGGCTGACCTCGGGCGCCGGGTCGCCGAACGCGTTGGTCATCGGGCCCGGCGAGCCGCCGTTCGCCGCGCCGCCGTCGGGCACGAGCAGCTCGGTGACGACGGTGCTCCGGTTGCCCGAGTGGAAGCCGGCGGCGTAGACGCGCGCGCCGTCGGGCGTGGCGGCGAGCGCGCGCGGCGTGTCGGCGAAGAGGGTGAGGATCGCGAGCGGCTCGCCGCCGAGCGACGGGCCCAGCTGGCTCGCGTCGAACACCCAGACGTCGGCCCGGCCCACGCCCGGCGTGGTGAGCTGCGGATCGTTCGGGTTGTTCTGGCCGCGGTGCGCCGACGTGATGAAGGCGCGGCGCCGCCCGGGGCCGGCAAACACGATGTCTCTCGGCTCGTCGCCCACGAGCAGCGTGCGCTCGACGCGGCCGCCGTATCCGCCAGGGGACAGATCGACGACGCTGACGCTGTCGGACAGGTGGTTCACGACCCACACCTCGGTGTCGCTCCGCGCCGCCACGGCGACCGGATCCAGCCCGACCGGTATCGAGCTCCGGTGGACCAGCGCGCCGTGATGGACGCGGAAGACCTCGAGGCGGCCATCCGGCGTGTTGAGCGCGAAGAGCAGGTTTCCGCTGGGAGAGAGCGCGAGCGGGCGCACCTGCCCGCTCTCGAAGAGCGTGTAAGACGACCCGGCCAGGGCGGGGGCGCTGGCCGCGAGGACAAGAGAGGACGTCGCGGCGGACAAAAGACCGCCAGCGACCCTTCGCAGGGCGAACGGTGACTTCATGGGACCTCCTCGAGAAAGCGACTTCAGCAGCGATCCGGGATCAGGCGGTCATTGAACAACTAACACAGACACGCTCTTTGGGGATCCAGGAAAGAGCATTTATGTTTCAATGTTGAAATGCGCGCGGCGCGCATCGTACACCGCCCCACGATCATGACCCTTTTCAGGGGTGCGGCGCGTCATGAGGCAAGTAGTGAATGGCGACGCGCGCATCTCACCGGCGCGCGCACCCGAGCGACGGGTGGTGAGCCCATGTGCGTTCCAGCGGTGCGTATCAGCGATGCTCCTGCGATCGGGGGAGTTCGGTCGGGACGCAAGTTGGCTCTTCCGGGGTGCGAGGAGCACCGGACAGTGCGTCTGGTGAAATGAGACAGAGACCTCGCGGCAACAGGCCCAGTCGGCTCACGCGCGGCGAGGCGCGCGCGGGTTCGGCAGGAGCGGGGCGCCCGCCTGTGCGGCGCTACGGCGCTGCCGGTCCCCACAGCCCGGGCACGCGCGTCCCGCAGGATGGGCACGCGCCGCCGGAGAGGAGGACCTCCTGCGTCTCGTAGTTGAAACGCCGCACGACGACCTCGTGGCAGGCGGGGCAGCGTGTATGCGAGAGCTCACGGACGCGGTCGGCCACGTTGCTGACGTAAACGTACTTCATCCCCCGCGCATAGGCGACGCCCGCCACGTCGACGAGGAACGCCGGGTCGGTCGTCATGCGATCGCGCATCTTGTAACGCGGATAGAAGGCGTTGAGGTGCCAGGGGATGTCGGGGTCGACGCCGGCGATCTCGGCGCCGAGGGCGCGGAGTCCGGCCGCCTTGTCGTTGAAGCCGGGGACGACGAGCGTCACGACCTCGACCCAGTAGCCGAGGCGCCGGGCCTCGCCGATCGCCGCGAGCACCGGCTCGACGCGGCCGCCGAGCGTCCGGTATTGATCCGCGCTCCACCCCTTCAGGTCGACGCGGAACACGTCGGCGACCGGGCGCATGTACGCGAGCGCCTCGGGCGTCGTGTTGCCATCCGAGATGAGCGCCGTGACGAGCCCCCGCCGCTGCGCCTCGGCGAAGACGGCGCGCGCCCACTCGGCCGTGATCATCGGCTCGTTGTAGGCGCTCGCGAGGACCCCGCAGCCCGCCGCGACGGCCACCTCGACGAGATCCGCGGCGCTGATGTCGATTGGCTCGCCGTCGCCCTCCGGCTCGCGGAGGGCCTGGGAGACCTTCCAGTTCTGGCAATAGGGACAGCGCAGGTCGCACCCGAACATCCCGAAGGTGAGGGACCTCGCGCCGGGGCGCACATGGAAGATCGTGTTCGTCTCGACCGAACGCACGTAATGGCGCGCGACGTAGCCGAACGGGACGCGCAGCTCGCCGTCCTTCTCGAAGCGGATCCCGCACGCGCCCGCGCGCCCCGGCGCGAGGACGCAGCGGTGCGCGCACGCGGTGCACCGCAGATACCCCTCCTCGGGACCGGGCTCGTAGAGCGCGCCGGGCACGGTGCGGCGGGCGAGCTTCGCCGTGAGGGGCTCGCCCGTGGCGCCGCCCTCGCCAGGCCCGGCTGCGGCGCGCTCGCACGCGGGCTCGTTCGCGGCGCCGCGCACGAGGTCCTCCACGCGGACGTGCGGGCGGGCGTCCGGATCGCGCGCGTCGAGCGGAGCGTCGATCGCGGCTTTCGGGGCGCTGCGTCCGTTCGTCTCCATGGGAGATCGGGCATCGCTAGCATCGCAGCCGCGAAAAACAAGGGCCTTGTGGTGCGGTGGCGTGGCGATGCAGCGGCGCTGGGCGGGCAGCGAGGTGGCCCGGCGCGGGAGCGCTCTTGTCAGGCCGGCAGCGCGCCGGCGCCCTGCGCGAGCCGATCGAGCTCGTCCTGACCGAGCTCGCGCTCGCCGGCGAACGCGATCCCCACGACGGCGCGCACGCTCGCCGAGGCGTCGCGCACGGGCAGCGCCACCGCCGCCTGCGCCGCGACCGCCCTGGCCCCGGGCCGCACGTCGCCGGACGTGTCCGTCTGCAGGTTGCACGTCTGCACGGGCTGGTCGCGCTCCCAGGCGAGCCCGGCCATCCCCTTGCCCCGCGGGACGCGGCGCGTGATCTCCTGCACCTTCTCGGGGATGTTCACGGCGGCGGCCAGCGCGAGCGCATCGCCCTCGACGAGGTGCACCGTGCCAGCGATACCCCCGCTGTCGGCGACGAAGCTCCGAAGCCACGGCTCCAACGACTCTCGGCGCGCATGCATGCCCGCACCTTCGACCGTCGCGTGGCCTGCGTCAACCCGGGGGCGCTCACGCCTCGTCCTTCACCCGCTTGGGCCAGCGCACGACGAAGGTGGCTCCTGCGCCGGGACGCGACGAGACGGACACGCTCCCTCCGCGGCTCTGCACGATCTTCTTCACGACGGAGAGCCCTATCCCGGTGCCTTCCACCTTGTCGCGCGACTCGAGCGTATGAAAGAGATCCCAGATGCGCTCGTGGTACTCGGGCGCGATGCCGGGCCCGTTGTCGCTCACGGCGAACTCGAGGTAAGCGCCGGTGTCCTCACACGTCACCTCGACGTGCGCGTCGCTGCGGCGCGCGTGCTTCAGGGCGTTGCTGATGAGGTTCTGGAACACCTGCTGCATCGGGACGCGCTCCGCGGCGATCGTCGGCATCCCGGGCGCGATGTCGACCCGGGCGCCCTGGGGCGGCGAGAGCAGCTCGACGACCTCCGCGAGCAGATGGCCGGTGTCGACGTCGACCACGTCGCCGCGCAGGCGCCCTGCGCGCGAGTAATGGAGGATCCCGTCGATGAGCGCCTCGAGGCGGCGCACGCGCCCGCGCAGGAGGTGGATGTGCTCCTGCGTCTCGCCGTCCAGCTTCCCCGCCAGCGACTCCTCGATCCACTCGGACAGGTTCGCGATCCCCCGGAGGGGCGCCTTGAGGTCGTGCGAGGCGACGTAGGCGAACTGGTCGAGCTCCTGGTTCGTCTTCGCGAGCGCGGCGATGAGCTCCTCTCGGTGCTGGCTCAGCTGCTCGATCCGGCGCCGCGCGAGCACCTGATCGGTGATCTCGAAGGCGACCACCATGACGCCCGTGACGGCGCCGGAGGGGTCGCGGATGGGCTGAGCGACGTAGTTGAAGACGGCCTCGCTCACCGCGCCGCCGCGCCGGACGGGGATGGTCAGCTCGGTCATGCGCTGCGGCTGGCCGGCCGTGAGCGCGCGGTCCAGCATGGCGATCGCCTCGTGCTCGCCGAGCTCCGGGAACACCTCGCGCACGCTCTTCCCGACGAGGTCCTGCCGGCCGACCATCTCGCAGTACGGCGGGTTCGCGACCTCGTAGCGGTGCGCGGGGCCGGCGAACACCGCGATGGGGACCGGCGCCTGCATGAAGAGGTCGTACAGCCGCTCGCGCTCGCGCTCGGCCGCTGCCCGCAGGCGGGCGAGCTGGAGGTGCGTGGCGACGCGAGCGACGAGCTCGCGCGCGGAGAACGGCTTGGGGAGGTAGTCGTCCGCGCCCGCCTCGAGCCCCTCGACGCGCGACTCCTCCCCGGCGCGCGCGGAGAGCATGACGACCGGGACACCCCTCGTGCGCTCGTCGTCGCGCAGCGCGCGGAGCAGGCCGAAGCCGTCGAGGTTCGGCATCATGACGTCGGTGAGCACGAGATCCGGCGGGTCGCGGCGAGCCGACGCGAGCGCCTCGGCGCCATCGGCGACGGCCTCGACCGTCCAGCGCTCCCGCA
This sequence comes from Sorangium sp. So ce381, assembly GCF_051473845.1. Classification (NCBI taxonomy): domain Bacteria; kingdom Pseudomonadati; phylum Myxococcota; order Polyangiales; family Polyangiaceae; genus Sorangium; species Sorangium sp. So ce381. The sequence continues at coordinate 274,808 of NZ_CP150336.1, forward strand.
GCACGCGCGCGACGTACTCGCGCATATCGGCGTTGTCGTCCGCGAGGAGGACGCGCGCCGCCGGGCCGACCGCGAGCGCGGCGTCGTCGGACGACGTCCGCGCCGCCGGGGCGAGGCGCTCGACGCCGTGATCGCGCTCTGCGCCGTGGGGCGAGCCGCCCTCCGCGCCGGGCAACCAGCGGAGCGCCTCCTGCACATAAGGCGCTGCGCCCGTGGTCGTCGACGGCAGCGTCCGCGCGGCGTTCACGCGGTCCTTCGGCAGGTGCGCGGTCCCGCGAGGCAGGGAGACCGTGAACGACGTCCCCACGGCGACCTCGCTCGTGACGTGGATGGCCCCGCCGTGGAGGCGGACGAGGTCGTGGACGAGCGCGAGCCCGATCCCGGACCCCTCGTGGGTGCGGGAGCGCGCGCCCTGGACGCGATGGAACCGCTTGAACAGGTGCGAGAGCTCCCGATCCGGGATGCCCGTCCCGGTGTCCCGCACGGTGAGCTCGACGCGATCGCCGTGCGCGCGGAGCGAGATCGAGACCGTCCCTTCGAACGTGAACTTGAGCGCGTTCGAGAGGAGATTGAGCACGATCTTCTCCCACATGTCGTGATCGACATAGATGGGCTCGGGCATCGGCGGGCAGTCCACCTCGAACGCGAGCCCCGCGCGCTCCATCGCCGAGCGGAAGGCGCTCGCGAGGTCCGCGGTCAGCGCGGAGAGATCGGTCGGCGCGTAGGACGCCTGGATCCGGCCCGCCTCGATGCGCGAGAAGTCGAGCAGCGCGTTGACCAGCTTGAGGAGCCGGCCCGCGTTGCGGTGCGCGGTCTCGAGATCCGCGCCCGACAGGCTCCGCTCCGCCGACGCGAGGGCGTCCTCGAGCGGCCCGAGCATCAGGGTGAGGGGCGTGCGGAACTCGTGGCTCACGTTGCTGAAAAACGTGGTCTTCGCGCGATCGAGCTCGGCGAGGGCCTCCGCTCGCCGCTTCTCCTCCTCGTACACCTGCGCGTTCGCGATGCTGGCCGAGATCTGGCCGGCGACGAGGTGGAGGAAGCCTCGGTAATCGTCGTCGAAGAGGCGGAATGGATTCAGCCCGACGATCAGGACCCCGGCGCGGCCCGTCTCCCCCGAAGGGGAGATCGCGAGCACGGCCGCCCGCGTCGGCGGCTTTTTCCACGCGCCGGTCGGGAGATCCCGGAGTTGTGGCGGCAACTCGACGACGCGGCAGGCCTCGTGCTCCCGCAGCGCCGTGGCGAGCGGCCACGGCGACTCGTCCGTGAGCGCGAGCGTCTCCGGGGCCGCGGCGTGCCCCTGCTCGAACCCCGTGCTGCCCGCGAGCTGCACGCGCCGCCGGTCCGGGTCGACGACGTAGAGGAGCGCGAACGGGAGATCCTTCGCGTTGGTCGCGAGCGAGCTCGCGCTGCGCGCGCACACGTCTTCCCACGAGCGCCCGTGCGCGGTCCGCGCCGCGAGGTCGCGGAGGAGGGAGAGCTGCCGCTCTCCGATGATTCGCCGCGTGTCGTCGGTATTGGCGCAGAGGATCCCGCCCGTGCCGCCCTGATCGTTCGGCACAGGGCTGTAGGAGAACGTGTAATACGTCTCCTCCTGGTAGCCGTTCCGCTCCATGATGAGGAGGAGCGCCTCGTCGTAGGTGCCCTCGTCGCGGCGCATCGCGGACGCGGCGCGCGGCTGGATCTGGCCCCAGATCTCGCGCCACACGACGGACGCGGGCTGCCCGAGCGCCTCGGGGTGCTTGCCGCCGACGATCGACTTGTAGGCATCGTTGTAGAGGTTGATGAGCGAGTCGCCCCACCAGACGAACATCGGCTGGCGCGACGTCAGGACGATGCGCACGCACGTCTTGAGGCTCTGGGGCCACGATGAGACCGGGCCGAGCGGCGTCTTCGACCAGTCGATCGCGCGCATGCGCGCGCCCATCTCTCCTCCCCCGGCCAGGACCGCGCCAGCATCCGCGCGATCCGGCGGCGAGCCATCCAGCTCGTGCGACATAGGGCTCCTTGTAGCGTGCGGTGAGTGGCGGGAGAAGGGCAGAAAAACGATGGGTTTTGGTCGCCCGGGTGATCCACCGCACGCGGAGGGGCCGGCGCGGCGGCGCCGTTCACGGCGGCGCGTCGAGCACCGCGCGCAGCGCCCGGCGCGCCACGTCGGGCGAATAGCCCTGGCGCGCGAGGAAAGCGTAGAGCTTCTGCCGCTGCTCCGCCGGAGCGAGCCCCGAGAGCGAGCGGAGCTTCTTGCGCGCCGCCCGCTCGGCCACGGCGGACTCGTCCGTTCCTTCGTCGGCCATCACCTGCCGTATGGCCGCGTCCGCCACGTCGCGCGAGACGCCTTTGCGGGCGAGGTCCTGCTCGATCCTGCGGCGCGAACGGGGCTTGCCCACGATGCCGGAGCGCGCCTTGGCCTCCGCGAAGCGCGCGTCGTCGAGCAGCCCGCTCGCGGTGAGGCGGTCGATGGCGGTCGTCACGTGCTCCCTGGGCTCGCCCTTCTCGAGCAGGCGCTTCTCCAGCTCCCTGGCCGATCGCGCACGGAACGACAGGAGCCGCAGCGCCCGCTCGTAGGTCTTCTGCTCGCCCGCGGCGGTCTTCCGGGGCGGCTCCGCCGCGGCCCCGGGGCTGCTCTGCCCGGGGGCCAGGCCGGCGGCGGCCTGCTCGGGCACCGTGGCGAAGGGGACCCCATCCACCAGGATGACGACGTGGCCGGGCTTGTCAGGCGAGGGGGCGATCCCCGTGATGATCGGCATGCTCGAGGGACGATGGCGCACCCCGCGCGGGCCGCAAGCCCCTGTTCACCCCGCCTGCTCACGGCCGCGGCAGGGCGCCTGCTGGCTCGCCTCACCTGAACGATCGCGTCTGCCTGGTGGAGCCGTCGACACGGAATTTGACACGCCGGGGCGCGCTGGCGTTTCCTGCTCGCGAGGAGACAGGACGCCATGCCCGGGCAACGGCTCGTCTACAAGCTGCTGAACGACACCATCGATGTCAGGGTCGTGGTGGGCTACATGCCGACGACGAGGGCGCTGGCAGTGGACCAGACCGAGCCCGAGAAGCTCGACCAGTGGTGGTGGGACGCGGGGGGCAGGCGGCCTGTCGGCGTCGACAAGCCAACCATGTCGATCGAGTACATCGCCGCCTATCCCAAGAAGCTCGGATACCTGATGATGATCCAGGTCCTGTGGGTGCCCGGCACCGATCTTGCGGTCCTGGAGAAGAACTCTTTCGACATAAACCGCCTCACCACGTTCGGGGATGGGCTGGCCACGATCGACGGCGGCAAGGTGGGGGCCCCGGCGCGCCTGCGCACCGGGCGGGAAGCGCCGCACAGCACGTATCCTTTCTTCGCCTACAACGCGGCGTACTACAAGCCGCTGAAGGGTCAGCAGGCCACGAGGACGTTCCGGCACAAGGACTACGCGAGCGCGGCGGGCAGCCACTCCGCGCTCATCTTCGACTGCGTCCTGGTCGCCAAGCTGAAGACCGAGGTCGCCCCGCTGAGCAGCCTCTCTCTGAAGCTCGCTCCCTCGAAGCCGAAGGCACAGCCCAACTTCGGCGTGCTCGACTCGTTCATCTGGGGAATGGACAACTACAAAGAGGCGGTCTTGAAGAGGCGGGCGGACATCTCTCCGCTGATGACACAGGTCCTCGCCAACGAGTACCCCAACACGAAGCTCGAATGGCTGACGGACCCCAGCAAGATTGACACGCTTTACGAGCCCTTCGCGACGGGGTCGACGAAGACGGGCTCCACGTCGACGGGCGGCAGCAAGACGTTCGATTGAGGGCCGCGGCGCCCGCTCGCCGTTCACGAGCCCGCTCTCCGCTGGCCTCCGCCCCGGGATCACCTCTTCTCGACGCGCAGCCGACTCCCCTCCAGCACGACGTCGTACGTCGCCTCGGAGGAGGGGAAGATCGCCTTCCAGTCGCCCGTCGGGTGGTAGAAGAAGACGTAGAGCGCCACCATCCCCTTCGCGGGCGGCGACACCGAGATCTCCTTCTTCGTGCCGGGGAACACCACGGCTGTCTCCAGCACCGAGTCGTCCGGCGCCGTCACCTGGAGAGAGGCCGCCTGGTACGTCTCTTCGAGGTACGTCTTCGAGTCGACGTTGCGGACCACGAGGTAGCAGGGCCGGTTCTCGTTCAGCGCGTCGTCCGGGCGCACGTGGAATTGCACCTGCGACTTGCACCCGAGCACCGCCGGCGCCGCGAGGGCGGCCGCGAGCAAGGGGAGGGGCAGGCTGGGCAGTCGCACGCGGCGATTATCCCGTGACCGCGCAAAGGAATCCACTTTGCCGGCGAGCGCCCGCGACGCGCTGCCCGTCCTCGCCGTCCTCCGCGGTTCCCCGGCGGTCCGCGCTCAATCGAGGGACGGCGCCCGGAGCAGCCCCGCGGGATTGGGCTCGAACAGGAACGCAGCGTACCTCCGCGGGTCCCCGGGGGACTCGGGCGAGGCCTTCCAGGTGACCTTCGAGCCCGTGATCTCGGCGCGCTGGATCAGGTGGAAGAAGGAGAAGTCCGCCGCCGCGACGTCGATGGTCTGGATCCGGGGCTCGCCGCCGCCCGTCGGCGTGGTCTGGATCCCCACGCTCGATGTGTTGGCCTGGCCGCCTGCGGGCGACCACGCGACCGGGAAAGGCTGCCACGAAGGGGCCTGATTGAACGCATAAAAGGTGGCTGTCCCCGACTGCAGGAGAGCCAGGGTGATCGTGCGCTCGGGCTCGACCGGCGAGAGGGGAGGGGCCTTGACGCGGAACGCGATGGGCTGCGGCTTGCCGTCGGGCCCGAAGAGCATCTTCTGGAGGCCCTGCGCCCACGACGCGAGCCGGAGCGCCCCCGCCGGGACCTCGACCGCGCCCGCCGAGGGGACCTCCAGCGGCGTGTAGCTGCCCGCCGGGCCCTCGCGGCACACCGGCCCGATCAGCGACGCGAACGACGCGAAGAAGGTGCCCTTGGGCCCGAACGTCGCCTCCACGTCGGCCGCCTGCGCGTCCACCGTCGATCGCGTGTCGAACGGGAAGCGCCCCAGGATCGGGGTCACGGACGGGCGGAGCTCCGCCGTGTACGCGTCGGCCGCCGCGCGGTCGAGATCGGCCTTCCCGAGCGCGAGCGCCCGCTGCACCGCGAGGCGGAACGGCCGGCGGAGGGACTCGGTCATGGACGCGTCGTTCAGCCACGCCTCGACCTCGGCGTCGGGGGATTTCGCCGGGGTGCGCAGGGCCGAGAGCGCGAGCGCGCCGATGGGGGCCAGGCGATCGTCGAGCGGCGCGTCCCTCTTCGGCGCCGGAGGGGCCCTGTCCGAGAGCGAGGGGACGAGCGTGATGAGGAGCTTGTAATAGGGCTCCAGCGCGGGATACTTGCCGTTCTCTCCGGTCAGGAGCCGCGCGATCGGGCCGAAGTCCGCGACCGGGTCCCCCACGAGCCGGAGCAGCGTCCCAGGCGTTCCCGGGATGCTCGCCTGATCCGCCACGCGCTTCTGGAAGGTGGTGAAGAACGAGGACGGAGACACCATGTCGGCCACGTCCGCCGCGAGCGCGGAGGCGCCCCCTCGCGAGAGCTGGAAGCTCTTGTAATACGCGTCCGTCGCGTCGCGCAGCCCCGCGCCGTAGCTCGACGCCGCCGAGCGCGTGGGCCGCAGGTAGATCTCGCGCTCCGAGACGTCGAGGCCCGTGCTCGCGAGCGCGGCCTCGAAGCCCGCGAGGCCGGGCTCGACCTCCGCCGTGAACGCCTCGTGCGAGACCAGGCCATCGATGTACGTGGACGCGCCGCGCCCGGGCTGCGGGAGCACGGGGGGATACGCCGCGTCCTTGGGGAACAGCACCGATCGCCTGGACGAGTCCGCGAACAGGGCGTCGAGGTAGACGAGCGCGCGGCCGGCGACGATGGCCTGGGCCCACTGGCCCATGTCGAAGCTCCACGACTGGGCGTCGAGGACCACGCTGTAGACAGGCGGCTTCTTCGCCTCCGGCTCGGCGCCGGCCGCCGCGGTCGAGGACGCGCTCCCCGACGACGCCGCGCTCGCCGAGGCCGGCGCGGTGGGGGCCGCCGGCGCGGCGCTCGACCTGGGGGCGGCGGAGCCGACCCCGGCCGCCGAAGCGGCGGCGGAGGCGACGCCGGCCGCCGGAGGGGCGGCCGTCCCGACGAGCTGCTTCAATCGATCGAGCAGATTGTCAGCCTGCGTCTCGGCCGTGGCCTCGCTCGCTTTCGGCTCCACGATCTCGGGCGGTACGGCGATCACCTGGAGGTCCAGGACGGCCTGTCGCAGGCCTTTGCCCGCGCCCGACGGCCCGTCGAGCGAGGCTCCCCGGACGGCCGCGAGCAGGTGCTGGAGCGTGCCCGCGTTCTCCTGCATCCACGGGCCCGCGTCGCTCGTGGTGCCCTTTCCGAACAGGTTCTTCTGGTGCGGATGACGCGCCTGGAGGATCCGCGCCGCCTCGTCGAGCTCCGTCTGCTCCGCGGCGTCGCGGACCGCCTGATCGAGATCCCCCGCGCTGTCCTGGAGCTCCTTCAAGGGCTCGGTCCGCAGGCGCTGTCCGTGCAGCACGTCCGACAGGCGGCGGAAGAAAGAGGCCCAGTCCGCGCGCGAAGAGCCCTGCGGCAACGCGGTGATCTCGGGCAGATTCGAGAGCTCCCTCTCGGTCGGACCCGCGCCGTCGCTCACGGTCAGATAGCTCTTCAGGGTCCGGGGCGACATGCCGAGCGCGGCGGCCCACGCCGCCTCGTCTTTCTGGATGATCGCGCGCAGCGGGTCGCCCTCCTTGCCCGCGTCGAGCACGGAGAGCGCGCGGATCCGCGCGGCGCGGTCGGTGCTCTGGAGCTTGGGATTCAGCATGCCCGCCTCGACGGCGGTCCGATACTGCTCCTCGATCTCGGCGCGCCGCGACTCGAACAGCCAGGCCGAGCGGTCCATCCGGAGCACCTCGGCCGCGGCCTTCTCCTCGACGGTCCTCGACACCCTGTCACCGTGGCTCACCGCGTCCGCCATGATCGTGACGGCGCTCGCGGTGCGCTCGACCGAGCTGCGCTGCGCCGTGAACACGATCGCCCCGAGCGCCAGCGCCGCGGCCAGCGCGAGCGCCACGCGCGTGATGAAGCGGCGCTCCCGGGCCCGACGGTCGCTGCTCGCGAGCTCGGGATCCTCGGCCAGCGCGTCGCCGGTGGAGCGGAAGGGCTCCAGCTCGGTCGCGGCCGAGAGGAACACGCCGTTGACGATCGGCGCGTCCTTCGTCGAGGCGAGGAGCGACTCGAAGAACGGCGCGAGGGCCCGCACCGTCTCCGGGCCCTCCGACGAGACGAAGCCCACGAGCTCGGGGAACCTCGTGGTCCGGGCGCCGAGCGGCGTCACGCGGCGCCACTCGGCGGGGAGCTCGTCGGACTCCCTCGGCGCGATCGGGCCGCGGGCGTTGGTCTCCTCGAGGATGTCGCAGAGCGGTGAGAACCCGGCGGAGCGAGCGTCGCAGTGCGTGACCGCGACGCGCACGTTCACCGGCGAGCCGCGCAGATCGGTGAGGATATCGAGCTTGCGCCGCGCCACGCGGCCGAGATCGCGCAGCCCGGCCTCGTTCCACGAGAGCGAGCTCGCGTTGACCACCACGATCACGCGGAGCGCATCGAGCGCCACGCCCTTCCAGAGCTTGCGGAGCGCGTCCTCGGCCTCGGGCCGCGGGTCGAACAGGAGGTCCGAGGCGATCTCCTGGACGCGCTGTCCATTGCCTGAATACACGTCCAGATCGCGGCCGTCCGGCGTGTACCGATCGCCCTGCTTCAGGGCTCCGCGGATGAGGGTCGTCTTCCCCGACAGCCGCTCTCCGAGCACGACGAGCACGGGGCCGTCGCGCTCGCGCTGGGGCATCGCGGCGACGGCCTTGCGCCACGCGCCCGCGAGGTCCAGGTCCTCCGCCTTCTTTCCCTGGGCGGCGCGGCGCTTCCGGACCCACCCCACGGCGAGCAGGACGAAGCAGAGGATGCCGACGACGAGCGCGATGATCCCAAGGATGAACCACCCGTCCGCGCCGGAGCCGCCCGCGACATCCATCCCAGCTCAGCCCACTGCTTCCAGCAGGTCCTCGATGGTCTCGAAGGTGGCCACGAGCTTCGCTGGGTCGACCTTCGCCCCCGGGGCCACGGCTTCGTGGAGCGGCGCGAGCACGGCGGCGACGGCCGTCTTCGAGAGCGAGGCGGAGAGGCGGGCCTCGACGCTGGCGAGGAGCGCCTGCTTGGGCGAGACTCCGCCCTTCGCCGGCGGCGCGGACGGGCGCGGCGCCGGTGCGGCATCGTCGGACCCCGGGCCAAGGCGCTCCATGGGGGGATCTGACCACGGGCGGCGCGCGGCCACAAAAAAAAGGCGTCTGCGCTGTCTCTGCCCTCACCCGCGGCGATCCGCGCTCAGAGCGAGAGCGCCTTTCGCAGCCTCGCGAGCCACGATTCCGGGGGCTGGGGAATCGCGAGGGGCGCGGCGCGGGGCGCCGGCGGAACGAGGAGCCGCAGCGCGCTCTGCACCTCCTCCGTGCGCTCGCGGAGCAGATCGGGGGCGCCGGCGTAGCCGCCGGTGAAGCCCTCCGAGAGGCAGAATCGATACAGGGTCAGGAGCAACAGGACCCGATCGCGCTCGTCCGAAGGGGGCTGATTCGCGAGCTGCTCGGCGCGCGGGACGAGGGGCGCGAGCTCCTCGAAGAACAGGTCTCCTCCGTCCTCGCGAGGCGCGTAGTCGCGCCGCTGCACGCGCAGCCACTCCTCGCTCCCGCCGAGCGGGGCGACGCGGAGCAGCACGCGCTCGTCGTACAGGCACACGAGCGGCAGCAGCACGTTCTCGGGCGACGCGCGCGTCTTCCGGGACACCCGCCCTCGCAGGTGGTCCAGCTCGTCGGAGATGTCGGTCGAGAGCACGACGAGATCGGGCAGGCCCGGGCCGGCGTCGAACGCGTCCTCGATGATCTTCTCGAGCTTCGCGTGCGCGGCCGTCACCTCGCGCAAGAGGTGGAGCACCCCGTCCTCCCGGGGCGCCGCGGCCGGGCCGGATGGACTGCCCACCTGCGTCACGGCGAGATCTCCTGATCTCCGGCGCGCGGGGAGGTCGTCTCGACGTCCGCGGGCTCGGGGCTCCACGCGTCGAGCAGCGCCGAGACCTGCCGGTGGAACCAGGGCGCGAGCGCCTCCTCCCCTGCCGCGGGCCGCTGCATCTCCACGCGATACACCCTCTTTCGCGGGCCCCGCGCGCCGAGCGGATCCGGCGCGAAGGACGCGGTGAGGCCGGCGATCCGGCCGGGAAACCGGGCGAACGGGCTCGCGCCGGAGGCGCCGAAGAGCGTGAGGAGCGCCCGGAGGTCGCGCGCTTCGAGCGTGGGTTTCTGCTTGAGCGCGAGCACGTCGAGCCCCTTCTCGGGCGAGAGGGCGAGGGGGCTCGGCAGGGGCGGCCGCACGTTGCCGAGCACGCGGAGCGAAAGGCCGTCGAGGGCCTTCTTGCGCTGCGGCCGCACGGTCAGCGGGCCGCGCGCGTTCTGCCAGAGCGAGGGCTGCGACCAGACGGCGTCGACCTGCGCGATCCACGGCGCGGTCACCGCGTCGGGCGAGGAGACGCGCACCATCACGCTGCCGTCCTCGGGGAAGAGCACCTCGTACGAGTCCCCTTCCTCGCCCGAGAGCGAGCGCGGCGGGACAGGCGTCAGCACCTTCTGGACAGGCCTGTAGATACCGCGCACCGTCACCGGCTCGACCCCCTCGAGCGCCGAGTGGAGCAGCCGGACCTGCCGGGCGTCGCTCGTGCCGTCCACGGAGATCGGCTCGGCCAGATCGCTCCATGCGTTCTGCATCGGCACCACGAAGAGCGCGAACGTGTCGGCCGTGACCGAGAGCTGCTCCGGGAAGCTCGCGCCGAGCGAGATCGTCAGCGTCATCCGCTCGGGGGCGGGCCCTTCGGCCGGCACGGAGACGCGGAAGAGCAAGGCCTGCTCGGGGGCGTGGAAGAAGGAGCGGATCCGGTCGATCGGCGAGCCGCCCTCGCCGCTGTCCCACGGCCTCGCGGGCGCGGGCGCCTCGAACGACACGTCGCAGGCGCGGTCGATCCCGTCGTCCTTTGTCGCGACCGCGCGCACGAAGTGGCGGCGCAGCTCCTCGTGCAGCTCGGCGCCGGCGTTGTAGTCGCCGTGCCGCCGGACGAAGAACGGGAGCTCGATCTGGCCCTTTTGCGGCACCCTGGCCGCGAGCTGGATGCGCAGCTCCGCGCCGCGCGCGCTCCTCGCGATCTCGGCCTTCTGGATCCGGATCGGCCGCACGGGCAGGGGGCCTCGCGTCGAGAAGATCGACGCCCGCCCGTCATAGGTCTCGACCCGCATCTGCGTGCCCTCGGGCAGCTCGATCGGCGCGTCCAGGAGGCCCCACCCGTCCGCCTGGAGCAGCGCCGCGGCGGGCGTCGGGGCGAACAGATCGTCGAGCAGGCCGCCGGCCAGGCGGATGATCGCCGCCCGCATCGCGGCGCTCGCGGACGCGCGCGTGCGCGCCGAGAAGAACGCCATGGCCTCGATGAGCCTCCGCACGTCGGGATCGTCCGTCCCGGCCGCGAGCTCGCCCCTGCGGACGCCGCTCTCGATGGTGTGATCGAGCGCCGCGAGCTCCTCGTGGAACAGGGCGCGAAATTGGGGTCCTTCGTCCATGTCGCCGCTCCCTCAGCCCACGTTCACGAGCTGGCCTTGCACGTTGGTGAGGCTGCCCTTGAACGTGGCCGTGCCCGTCGACTCCGCGTTGAGCGTCGCGTCGGCCTTGATCTGGACCATCGCCCCGGACACGCTCACCTTGGTCTGCCCGGCGGCGTCGACCTCCATCGACGCGACCTTGGCCGCGGAGGACGTCAGATCCACCGTGCTCTGACCGCCTCCGGAGAGGGCGATCTTCGTGTTGCCGGTGACGCTCACGTTGGTGCCGGTCGCCGAGATGTCCTTGTCCGACGAGAGGGTCATGTCCTTCGCGCTCTTCACGGTCATCGTGTCGTCGCTCTGGTAGGTGGACGCCTTGGTCGACTTCATGGTGATCGTCTCGGAGGCCGTCACCTCGAACTCCTTGCACGAGACGCTGACCTTCGCGGAGGTCTGCGTGATGGTGCTCGTCGCGTCGGAGCCCTTCACGGTGAGCGTGATCGAGGTCCCGTTCATGGCGACGGTCTGCGTGATCTGATCGTCCTTGTTCTCGATCGTGACGGTGATCCCCGCCACCTTGTCGAGCTCCACGGTGCAGATCAGCTTGCCCACGACTACGACCCTCCCCCTTCCGTCTCCTCGACCTTGAGGGTCATCTTGCCCTCTTCGAGGCGCAGGAGCACCGTGTCGCTCTCGTTCGTGCGGAGCACGCGGAGGACGGGTTTGTCGCTCTGGTAGTCGTGGAGCATCGAGGTGTTGCTCTTGTCGGATTTCCCGAAGAGCAGGTGTTGCCCCTGGCCGTCCTGCGGCACCCGCGCGCCGGGCCGGTGATCGAGGACGCGGACGATCTCCGCGCGATCGAAGAAGCACGCGAGCCGCACCCGCTCGTTCTTGTAAACGGGCAGGTAGAAGGTGCCCGTCGCCTGCGCCGACATGTACGGCGCCTTGATCTGCTTGCTCTCGAAGGACGGGATCTCGACCTTGTACTCGTCCACGGACGTCGTCTCGTTCGCGGTGATCTCGTAGGTGACGTCGGTGTCCTCGCCGACCGCGCTCACGCACTTTCCTTCGAGGTAACCCGGGAACTTCGGAGGTACGAACGGCGGGAGGGACACGAAGGGGTCGTCCTGGTCCTCGAGCAGGAGGCCGAGCTCGATCTCGAACCCCGTCGCGGTGTCGCCGTAGTCCGCCTCGGGGCCCTGGTCGAGCGCGCGCGCCGACATCGAGAGCTCGAGCACGCGCAGGTCGCCCGGGGGCGTGCGGATGGAGCTCGGGAACCCGCCGCTCGCCGACACGGTGACAAGGCTGCCCGGGGAGACAGGCACGGCGGGGAACCGCGCGAACGAGAGGGTGAGCCGGGTCGCGGGCGCGCGCGCGCGGGCTGTCTCGGCGGTCACCCGATCGTCGCCCTCCTGCGCGACGTCGGAGCAGATCACCACGTCCTCGTAGATGCCAGTCGCGGCGTCCTGGTTCGTGATCGCCGAGAGCTTCGGGGACGCCGCCGAGACGTTCAGGACCCGCGGGGCGTACCGCGCGGGCTCGGCGATCTCCCAGGTCAGGTCGACGACGTCCTCGCGCGGCAGGACCGCCGCCGTCCCCGAGGCGTCCTTGGTCTTCGAGAGCTTGTAGGTCCCGGCCGTGTGATCGAACGTCAGGACGCCCGCCTTGTGGCTCACGTACCAGGTCACGAGATCGTAGAAGCTCGCTCCCGCGGCCCTGGGGAGGTGGAAGAACACCATCGGCACCGCGGCGGACAGCGTGTCCCAGTCGTAGGAGAGCGTGATCTTGTCGCCCTTGTTGGCGTCGAGGACGTCCTGGAACGACTGGTCCACGGTGAGAAGCGTCGGGTGGTGCTGCCTCCAGAGGGCGCGCGCCGCGTCCACGAAGCGGACCCGATACCTGCGGTAGAGCACCGGGCGCTCCGTGAAGCCCTTGTCGTGGATCTTCTCGGTCACGCTCCGCTCGACGACGAGGCCGCGCGTCGCGATCGCCGGGATGGTAGGGTCCTTCTGCGCGTCCGAGCGCACCGCGGCGACGGAGAGGCTCACCTCGGCGAGATCGGGCTTCTGGAAGTCGGCGAGCACGCCGTCCGTGTACTGGCCGCCTCGTGTCTGATCGTCCTGGAGGACGAACTCCACCGTTCCTTCGGCGCCCCACGGCGTGAGCCGGAGCGAGAAGGCGCGCACGTTGCCGCCCTGGATCGTGTGGGCCGTGCCGCCGCAGGTGAGCGTCAGGGTGGCGGCGAGGCGGTCGTTCACGCGGGCGCCCTCCCTCCGTCCGGCCCCGGGGCCATGGGCTCGACGGTCACGTAGCGCAGGATCGTGTGCATCCGGATCCAGAAGGCCGCGGGGCTCCCCTCGACCTCGCACTGGAGCTGGAAGGCCGCGTACAGGGTGCTGTCCGCGCCGAGGAAGGTGAGCACCGGCCTCTCGGCGCGCGGCTCGTAGTCCTCGATGAGCCTCAGCATCTCGCGGCCCAGGGCCTCGATGAGCGGGTTCGTCGCGAGGTGCTCCTCGTAGTCGCCGAGGCCGAAGACCTCCGCCGCCTCGGCATATCCCTTCTTCGCGTTCAGCACGGTCGCGAGGTTCCGCGCGACCGACTTCAGGGCGGGCTCCATGCGCTCACCGGCCAGACGTCCCAGGAGGCCCATCGTCCGCCCTCAGCGCGCCGTGCTCGCCGGATAGGTCCAGTAGAGCGCGGCGCGGATGCCCTCCAGCTCCTTCGGGCGCAGGAAGCCGATGGAGCGGCTGGCACGCACGTACTTCCACTCTTCTTCGGGCGTGGCGACGCGCTGGGCGCCCTCGCGGTGCGGCTCCATGCGCTGCGTGTCCGCGCGGTGCGGCTCCATGCGCTGCGTGTCCACGCGGTGCCCCTCCAGGCGCTGCCGCTGCTTGCCGTCGGGCTTCGGGAGCGCATAGACGTCGAACCGAGCGCCGAAGTCGGCGGGGGAGGCGCTCGTCCGGGCGGGGCGGATACCGCGCGTGGAGTGCTGGTTGATCCATGGCAGCCGGCTCGGCTCGCCGAGGCGCACATTGTACCGCTCCAGGGGCATCTCGCCGTACGGCGTCGGACGCTCGATGACCAGGTAAATCTCCGGCGCGTCGAGCACGTCCTCGGGGATGTCCTGCGCCACGAAGCGGCCCTCCGACTCGACGAGCTGGATGGTCGGCGTCGTGAGGGGCAGCCCGTCGATCCGGGACTCGATCGCGTAGATCAGGTCGCCGAACAGGCCGCCGAGGTTGTCGTGATCGTACCTCGGAAGGAGGCTGTCGGGCAGCGTGCCCTCCACGAGGTGGAGCTCCACGAGGAGCGACCGCAGCGCCGCGAGCACCGTATGCGGGTGCAGGCGCGCGTGCGAGCGGCTCTCGGCGCCCTGGGGAGCGTCGAGGAGCGCGTCGTCGAGGAGGACGACGGCCTTCATCACCTCGGCGCGCCCGCGCAGGAAGGCCTGCGTGGGGCCGGCCGACCTTCGGGCCTGGGCCACGTGCTTGCGCAGCTCGTCGGAATACCGGGTGAGCCGGTCGCGCAGCCCGACGAGGCGCGCGTGGAGATGGGGAGTCGATCGGAGCCGGAGGAGGGGTGGGACGACGGCCGGAGCGACGTAAAACGCCTTTCCGTCGCGGGTCTCGAAGCGCCCCACGTGCAGCGATCGGCCGCGCGCGGACGCCTCCTTGAACGACAGCTCGGATCGGAGGGTGATGCGGGGGGTCCCCACGGCGCCCGCCCGCTGGCCCTCGGCGGGCTCCGCGGGGAGCACGTGGAAGTACACGTCGACCTCGGGCGTGCCCGCGGCCTTGAGCTTCACGGGCTCCGGGAGAGAGAGGTTGTCGGAGGAGCGGACGATCGGCCCGCCGGGCATGGCGGCCGTCGCCCTCTCGAGGCGCAGGATCCCGCGCGAGAGGTCGCCGGCATCCCATTCCAGCTCGAGCCAGCCGTACGCCGGGAGCCCGGGAGCCTCGGCCCGCGCGCGAGATTCCTCGGACAGGGACTCCTCCAGAGACTCGAAGTCTTCCGGGCGGAGGATCTGTCCGAGGTGCCAGTCGACGCGGGCGAGGCTCTCCATCTCGTCTCCCGTCAGCCGAGGGCCAGGCCCCAGGACTTGACGACGTTCTTCTGGTCGGCGGTCGCGATGTGGAGGGTCTGCGCGCTGGGCTGCGGCTTGATCCCGATCTGGAACGAGTAGTTGATCGGAGACTGCACCTCGGTGGAGGCGTCGTCGGCGACCGAGACGTTGAGGTCCTCCCCGCGCTTCTCGAGCAGGCCGTTCATGTCGGTCTGGTTCGCATGGAACGCGAGGTAGTACTTCTTCGCGACCGGGTCGTAGTCGTACACGGCGAACTGGTACACGACCTCGACGCTCGTCAGGCTGTTGATGATCAGGCTCGCGAGGGTCTGCCGGTTCGGCGCCGAGACCTGGCCGGAGAGGTACACCGCGTCGGTGACGCCCGTCTCCCACAGGGCGCCGCTCAGCACCGCCACGCACTTGAGATCCGTGGTGGGGTTCGTCGGGTCCTTGCAGGTCTGATCGACCGTGAGATCCGTGCCGGCGACCTTGATCTTGGTCAGGTAGCCGACAGGGGTCTGCTTGTCCTTCTTGTAGTTGTATCCCTGGTAGATATCGAGGCTTCTTCTGTATTCAGGCATGGCAGCTCGTCCTTTCCTCGGATCGCTTCAGGATCACTTGCCGCCCAGGCTGGCTTCGAGGCGCAGCTCGACGTCCATGCCCTCGAACTGCACGTGCGGGAGGACCGAGATGACCGACTTGTACCAGCCGAACGGCCCGGGCTTCGGCTCGACGGTCACCGAGGTGGCCTTGAAGGGGTAGTAGCGGAGCGTGAGATCGTCCGGGTTGGTCACGGTGGTGACGTAGCCGGAGAGCCACTCGGCCAGCGACTTCTGGATGTAGTCGCCGTCCGCGGTCGACCCGATGTAGTCGCGCACCATCGCCTTGACGTAGTGCGCGATGATCGTGATCGAGTAGGTGTACGCGAGGTTCGTGACGAGGAAGGAGTTCTTCGTCGCGACGTCCTCGAGGAAGTTCCTGCCCTTCTTCACGGACTGGGCGCTGAAGAACGTGGCGACCGCCTCGCCCTTCTTGTGCACGAGCGCGATGAGCCCGTTCCTCGCGAACTGGTACTCTCGGTAATCGGGGATCACGATCTCGACGGGCGGGAGGAACTCCTCCTTGCCGTCGACCCCGATGGCCTTCTTGCCGTAGACGATCTCGTCGTCCTTGCGCGTGTACGAGAAGACGGTGAGGCCGTCCACCCTGCCGCCGCCCTTCGGGCCGCGGATGTGCTGCGCCCACTCGCTCGTGGCGTACGAGCGGATGAGGTTCTTGCCGAACAGCACCACGGGGTTGCCCCAGAGGAAGTTGTTCTCGTCGCCCGGCCGCTCGGGGTGCACCGTCTCTTCGTAGGCGATCTCGTTGCCGAGCTCGGGCTCTCCCGTCGAGCCCCACGGCGTCCGGACGAGGTACCGCGGCAGGATCAGGCCGATGTAGGCGGCGTAGTCCTCGTCGCGGAAGGCGTCCCATTTGCCGTACTTCGGGTTGGACAGGACGGCGTCGAGATCGGCCAGATCGGCCACGTCCTGCATCGAGTCCTTGCCGATGAACTTGCTGTTCGCCGAGGCGAGGAACGGGCAGTGCGCGGACGCCGCGATCTTCGACATGGTGCGCAGCCACCTGATGTCGGCGCCGTCGCCCCGCACGTCCTCGAACTCGTAGAGCCCGAGCATGGTCGCGAACGGCTCCCCGCCGTACCGGTCGTACTCCTCGATGTAGACCTTGCGGAAGAGCGCGCTGGAGAAGATGTCGGAGTCGTGATCCAGGAAGTCGTTGCGCAGCTCCTCGCGCGTGACGTCCAGGAAATCGATCACGATGTTCTCCTGCTGGACGTACTGGCAGAGATCTTCGAGCCCCTTCCAGTTCCGCTCCAGCTCCTGGAACCCGGGAGCGTGGTAGATATCGTCCAGGTATTCGCTGAGCTGTCGATCCACCTGGGCGCTGAGCTTCGAGCAGACGTCGAGGAGCTCGCTCAGGTTGGCGCCCTTGCCGGAATACAGCTTGAGCTTCGCGCCGGGCGCCAGAGGCCCGGTCGGCTTGGTCGTCACGATATCGACGTTGAGGAGGAGCGCGGCGAGCTCGTTCATGAGCCTCGCGCCGTCGCTCACGGTGACGTCGTGATCGCGGAACTCGACCTTCGAATAGCGCACGGGCGCGCCGTTCTGGGGGGCCGGGCCCTGCAGCTTGACGAGCGCCAGCGCCCCGTTCTTGTCGACCGTCTCTCCCATGGAGGAGCCGACCGCGCTGAGCACCGCCCTCTGGAGCTCCGGCGGGGCGCCCGGCGGGCCGCCGGCCGACGCGGCGAGGGGCGCCGCGGGCTTCACGATGGCGAGCTGCTGGTAGCCGGGCTGCAGAGCGGCCTGCAGGGCGAGGAGGCCTGACGTGTCGTTCTCCAGGGCGGCGCGCATCGTGTCGCGGAGCGCGGGCACGTTGCGCAGCTCGCTCTTGAGCGATCCGAGCAGCTCGCTGATGATCCCGAGGCGGTTCAGCTCCGGGATGTTCGACGCGATGGTGTCCGGATTGAATGAAGCGATGGAGTCGAACGGCAGGACGCGCTCGGCGTTCAAAAGGATCTTGCCGTTCGGCACGACCGGCGGGATCGGCGAGAGGGGGGCGGCGTTCAGCGCGTCCGACGACGTCTTCACGCCCTCGGCGCTGGCCTGGGCCCTTGTGGCGACGTCCTTCCGGACCTGGGTCCTGGCGTCGGTGGCGTCCGCGGCGGTGGCGTTCTGCCCCTTGGCGATCAGGGCGGCGAGCGCGTCGTGGGCCGCCTTCGCGGCGCTGGCGGCGTCCTTGGCGGCCCCGCCTGCCGACTTCGCGAAATCGATCAGGTCGCGGGCCTTCTGCAGCGCGGCCTCCGCGTCGGCAGCGGCCTTGTCCAGATCCGCGCCGCTCTTGCCATCGAGCGCGGTGACCTTGGTCGCCGAGGCATCTGTGGCGGTCTTCGCGGTGTCCGCGGCGCCCTTGGCCGCGGCCGCGGCCTTCACCGAGGCGTCGGCGGCGTCCTTCGCGTCTTGCAGCGTCGTCGCGCCGAGCGCGGTCTTCACCGCGTCCGGCAGCGCATCGATGCTCAGGGCGTCGGTGGCGGTCTTCTGCGCGCCCGCGTCCGTGACCTGCTGAGTCGCTCGATCGACGGCCGCCGCCGCGTCCACGGCGAAGCCCTTCTGCTCGTCCGGGACCAGGCCTGCCCACTGATCCATCGTGATCGGCGTGGCCACGACCTTGGTGTCGTCCTGCTCGGATTTCTGGACGTAAAGCCTCGTTCTAAAGGCCCTCTCGCCCTTGCCGACCGTCTCGACCACGCCCGCGACGACGCCGACGGGCTCGTCCCGCGCCGGGATCGTGAACAGGCCGCGCACCTTGCCGCCGCCGCCGAGGCCCGCGTCGATCATCGTGGGCAGGCTGTCGGCGACGAGCTCGACCTGGGCGCCGAAGGAGAGCTTGCCGGCCACCTTGCAGAGGCCGTTCTGGTCCTCGGTGCTCGCGAAGCTCGCCGAGCCGGAGAGCTTCACTTGCACGCTCTCGGGCGCTCCCTCGGGCGCCTTGCTGGCCGGGAGAGCGCCGGTGAGCTGGAGGTTCGTGATGGTCCCGGGCAGGTCGGTGGCGAGCCACGGCTCGAGCTTCACATAGGGGAGCAGCTCCCCCATGAACTTGTCCACCCTGGCGCCCAGCACGCCGAAGACGTACGAGCGAATGGGCCTGTCGTAGAGGGAAGGGAGGTGGGAGACCCGGTTTGCGTACTCACCTTCGGCGTGAGCGTGGTCCCCGGTGAAGTTGCCGAGCACGAGCAGCCGGAAGGGCAGCTTCTTCTGCGCCTCCGTCCCGCTGATGCGCGTCCTGTAGCGGAGCATCAGCCGGGAACGGAACCGTTCTGGGAAAGGATAGGGAAATTGATTGCTCACGATCTTCTCCTGGGCGCGGGCTCTCACACCGCGGAGCAGGCATCACGAGCCTGACCGCCTTCCAGCGCGATATGGCCAGCATTTCACGGTCCAGCGGCCAGGGCCAAAGAAGCGCGGTGCAGCCCCGGTTCGCCTCGCTTCAATCGCCGCGCGAGCGCGGCGCGCGACCCTCGAAGATCAGGCGCACTTCGGGCCGCGAGGCCACGACGAGGGGCTCCACTCCCACCCTGCCGTCGCCGAGCCGGAGCGCCGCGCGCCCGTCCGGATCGACGAGCCAGACGCGGAGGAGCGCCTCGGTGGGGTCGAGCCCGCGCCATACCGTGTTTTCCAGCCGGCGCATCACCTCGACGGGCCAGTCATTTTCGGTCCACGTGTCGTTCGACGTCTTGAGGAGCACGACGTCGAACCCCCACGTCGGGGAGCGCACGGTGCCGCCGAGCATGGCCGAGCCGAGCGCCGCCCGCCCGAGCTCGGCCGCCATCGCGGCGAGCCTCTCGGTGAACATCCCTCTCCGGACGGAGACCTGAAATTCGGGGAATGCCCGCGAGAAGAGCCAATGCAGCCCCGAGGGGGTCGCGAGCCGCGAGATCTGCCGCAGCCTCTCGCCGAGGTACCGCCCCGCCGGAGCGAGCCAGCCGCTCGAGCCGGGGTCCAGGGCTTCGAGCCTGTCGCGGAGGAGCGCCGCGTCGATGTGCTCGATCAGCGTGAAGAGGGGCGGCCCGAGCAGCGGATCGGCCTCCAGCTCCCGGAAATACGACGGCAGCGCCGACGTGGCCGACCGGAGGCCCAGGTTCAGCGTGATGGTCACTCCGGCGGGGCCGAATCCGATGGAATCCACGGCCGAGGGCTGCGGGGCGGCGGACGAGCGGCCCCGGAGGTGGATGGGGCGGCCCGGAAAGAGGCGCTGGACGAGCCGGTAGAGCACCCACGGCTCGAATCGCCGCGCGTGCTTCGCGAGCGCCGACTCCAGCTCTCCCGCGGGGGGCGCGTCCGGCGGGTCGGAGGAGGCGGGCAATCCGGGCGCGGCCACCGCCGGTCACCCGTCCACGAAGGCGTCCAGGTCCACCTGGTAGAGCTGCTCCAGCGCCTCCCACCGCGGACTGCCCATCTCTTCCCAGCAGGGCGCGATCTCGTCGATGTGCGAGGAGAGCGCCTGGAAATAGGGCACGAAGACGTCGGGGAAGAACACCTTGGGATCGAAGCTCTTGAGCGTGCGGCGGAGGTCGTCCGCGACGACCGCCGCCTTCTGATATTGCCCGCTCTCGACCAGCATGCTGAAGGCCTCGAGCTTCCGGAGGAGGTGCGCGAACGCCGGCGAGATGCGCAGCGTGCCCGAAGGAGCAGAGGTGTCCGGCGCCCGCGGGAAAGAGGAGCGGGCGGGCACTGTCTCCGAGGTGGGAGCCGGGTCGTCCTCGGGAGCCTCCGGGGCCTCGGGCGCGACGTCGGCCGGCGGCTCGGGCGGGGGCTCGAGCCGCGGGGCCGGCCTGGCGGGCGCGGCGACCTTATCGAAGTGTGTCCTCACGCGCGCCTCCAGCTCGGAGAGCGAGTCCGTCGAGCGCGGCGCCGGGAGCGCCGCGGTGATGGCCTCTCGCAGCGCGGCCGAGGCGAGGAGCGCGGGCCCGCCGACGGCGTCGTGGTCGGCGCGGCTCCACTGCTTGAAGGTCGCGTCCTTCATCTTCTCATGGACGTCGATGTGCTGGACGATCGTCCTGAAGAGCGTCGAATACGCCCCATCGACCGTCCGCTCCTTGCGCTCCGCGGGGCGCAGCGCGCTCCACCGCTCGGCGACGGCCTTCCGGAGGGAGGTGAAGATCGGCGCGAGCGCCTGGGGCCCCTGCTCCGCGAACAGGCCGAGCGCATACGCGGTGATCACGCGCACGTCGGTTACCCCTTTTTCGAGGGCGCTCCTGGCCACATCCGCGCCGGTGATCGGGTCGTTCGCCATGGCGCTCTCGAGCGCGGGCAGACGGCCGTCCTCGGCGTCCTTCCCGCCGCCCGAGAGCGCCTTTTCGAGGAGCGCGGGGTCGAGCATGCGTCAGACGTCCATCACCTTGAATTGCCCTGGATTGAGCACCTGGATGACCCCGCCCCAGGAGCACATGAGCTTGCAGGAGACGTCCGTGGCCGGCGGCCCTTTGATCATCACCTTGGTGTTGCCCGGCAGCCACGTCCCGGCCGGGACCGGCACGCAGGGCATGGGCGTGAGCACGCCCAGCGCGGCCGAGGTGGCCGAGGCGACGGTGGGATTGGCGAGCGAGGTGCAGGCGCCGAACGGGGGGATGGTCGCTATAGCCGCCATGTCGGCGATGTTCGCGGAGGGCGCGCTCGCGAGCACGCCCTTCACGGGGAGCACGGCGAGCGTCGAGGGGGCGAGCCCGAAGCTGCACATCATGGTCGCGCCGGCGACGACCTGGGGACCGGACATGGAAGGCGCTCCTCTCGCAGGAGCGCGAGCATGCCCGAGGTGAGGGGAGGAGTGAAGTTTTCGGGATCAGAGGAACTGGCGCACTCTCTCTGGATGCTGGAGGCGCCGGGGGATCTGCAGCTCCGCTTCGAGCGCTGTCTGGAGATCTGCCTTCGTGCGGGCGATGGCGCCGCCCATGTGCGTCGTGGCGAGCCGAATACGGACTTCCTGGGTGCTGGAGACGTGGACCCCGGCGACCGCGGCGGCCGCGGTCGTGACGCCGATCTTGGGCCGAGGATCGTACATGACCGCCTTGTCGCGAGGCGGAAAGAACGCGGCGGGCACCGCGTTGAAGGCGCCCCCGTACCACTCCGTCCAGTTCATGAAATTGCCGTTGGTCGCGGTGGTCTCGTCGATCAGCGTGCCTCGCAAGTACTCCGTGATGCCGTTCACGTGCTGGCGGACCATGGTCGAGGTGGTGAGGATCACGCGCGCCAGCGGGTTGACCCGATCGAACTGTTGCATGAGCCAGTTGCTCGCGTGGTTGAACGCGGCGGCCACCCCGTCCACGCCGTCCACGATGCCGAGGGCGATGAAGAGGGCGTACGTCCTCGCGTTCCGGACGCCCCCGCCGTTCGCGGTGGCTGCCCCGGAGTTCGCGTGGCCTCCTCCGCCGGGGAGCGATACCGACTGGGCCTCCCATCCGGTGTTGGGGTCGTGATACGGGGCGAACATGCCGCCCGCCTGGGTGGTCCCTGGCGGCCTCGCCCCGAGCGCCGCTTCGAGCTTGGTGTGCGAGATGAGGGTGTTCGCCGGCGCGGCGTTCGGAGCGAGCGAGAAGCCCATCTCCGCGTCGATCAGGAAGGGCCCGTTCACGGTGGCCATCACGTTCTCCTGGTGGAGATCGGTGATCCCGAAGGCGTTCGCGACGGCGATGAGCTTGCCCATCCCGTGGAAGTACCTGCTCGCCTGCTGCTCGGTCATCGCCTGCGCGCGGGGCTTGAACTCCATGTATCCATAGCCGGCGTTGTGCTTCGGCGCGCCGATGTGGAGCAGCGGCAAGCCCATGTTCAACGTGTCGAACAGGCTCCTGAAGTTGGCCACGCGGGGGTGGCCTTGCGCGCACGCCGCGAAGGACTGCGGCGACCCCATCAGCATGAGCTGGAACGTGAGGTCGGTGGGCTTGTAGACGACGCGCACGCCGTTGCCGTACCTCACGATCACCACGCGGCGCGCGCAGACGTGCGGGTCGCTCCCCTGGATGTCGATCGCGGCCACGCCCCCTCCCACGCCGAACAGGTTCGCGAGGAGGGCTCTGTCGCGGTGCAGGCGAGTGACGATCTCGACCCCGAACTCGATATAGGACCGCCTGACGAGCTTGATGAGCGCGTCGACCCGGTCGGCGACGGTGGCCGGGAGGCTGTACACCAGGTTGGTGAAGAGGCTCCGGCCGATGCTGGTCGTGGTCGTGAGGAGACCGCGCGTGCGGACCGTCCGGAGGGAGCTGACGATGCTCCACTCGCCGCGCGCGTACAGCATCGCGGCGGTCCGGCACGGGCCGAAGAGGTCGCGCACCGCGTGGTCGAGGAGGCCCGAGGCGATGAGGGGCGCCATCATCGCTCGCATGCCGCCCGCGCCGAGGTGCCAATCGAGATCCGAGACGATGGACCGCAGCGCGCTCTCGATGTAAGGGCGGGCGCTATCGGCGTTGTTCAAGGGCGCGAGGGACGCTCCCTGTGTGCCGATGAGCTGGAGCCCTTGGTTCAGCGCCTGCGTGATCTCGTTATCGTACACGGGCCACCGAGCGCGAACGTACCCGTCATGCCGGCGAACACCAAATTCGCCGCGCGTCGCAGGTGATTCGCGCCCGAGCAGGCCGCGGCCCTCATCCGCCGGTCTCCCCACGAGGGGGCGGTGAGGTCAGCCGCCGCCGCAGCTCCACGAGCGCGGCGACGCCCGGGTTCGCGGAGCGCGCGTGGAGGCGGCCGGCGCGGTAGTTCGAAGCGCACCACTCCGGGTCGACCTTCTTGCCTTTTCCGCGTCCGTACAGCGGGAAGAGCTCCACCGCGTCCGGGGTGTAGTCTGGCCCGAGGCGCTCGCGGACGAGCTTGTCGATCGCGTCGGTGAAGCTCGGCTCGCTCTGCCGTGCGCCGAGGAACACGCACAGCACGAACCGCGTGTCGCCGCGCGCGGCCGCGCCCGGCAAGGGCACCACGGCCGCGCCCTCGCAGAAAGGCAGCTCGCTCACCGCGAGCGACAGGGCCTCTCCCGGAAACACCCGCGCTGACCTCCGAGGGGTGAGCGTGCTGCCCCACAGGTACTCCGACGCCACGCGGGCGAGCAGGAAATAGCCGTCCTTGTCCGGCTTGTCGCCGCGCCGCACGAACAGGCCGGCGTCGCCGGCCGTGGGCTTCTTCGTGGCGGGATCGAAGAGGTCCCACGGCACCCCGGGAGAAGGCAGCGCCTTGGCGTTGATCCCCTGGGGGCGCCGCGCCGAGAACAGCACGGTACCTCCCGCGGCCGTGTCGATCAGCAGGTTGGAGAGGGGCAGCTTGCCGAGGTTGTTTCCAGCGACCGCGGCGCGCGTCTCCATCCAGTCGAGCGGCTCCCCCACGTCGCGGAACAGCGCCTTGAGCGAGCCCGGCCACGCGCGGGGCGAGGCGCGCAGCGCCGCCGTCGCGGACGCTGAGAGGCCGAGCACGTTGACGCCCTCCGCGTCGAGGACGGCGGGGGTCGACTGGAAGGTGGCGAGGGGGACGGAGACGTACGCAGCGCCCGCGAGCCACGCCGACAGCACCATGGGCAAGAAGGCCTGCTCGTGGTGGAACCCCGGCGCGGACAGCCGCTCTCCGGGCGCGAGGCGATGGACAAGCATCGCGTCCGAGAGGGCGCTCGATACCACCGTCTCCGCGGGGACGAGGGTGGCTGTCCCGAACGGCGCGCGGAGGGGGGAGAGCGCGCCGAGGCAAGGCTCCTTCGGGGCGTAGGCGTGCGGGCCCACGGCGGGGGCGCGCGGAGGGGCCGCGATCGGGAGCGCCTTCTTCGCGAGCTTCTCGCCCACCTTCGCGGGCGCCTTCGGATCGAGCACGACGTGGGCCGGCGCGAGCGCATCCATGGCGGCCGCGAGCGCGAGATCGCCCTTCGGCGTTATCCAGGAGACGCACGCGCCGGCGTACAGCGCGGCGGCGAGCGCCACGACGCCGGCCACGCCGGGCGGGAGGACGATCGCGATCGCGGCGCCTGGCTTGACGCCGAGGGGCGTCCACGCCGCGGCGAGCGCGGAGGCCCGCGCGTGGAGCTCGGAGAAGCGGAGCCGCCCCGGCGCCCCTCGACTCGGCACCTCGACGAAGGCGATCCTGTCCGAGGCGGCGTGTCGCAGCACGGCGTCGGCGTAGACGTCATAGGCTGTTCCAGCGCGGCTCCTGAGCGTGCCAGTCCGCTCCGCGGCGAAGGCGAAGAGGGCGCGCCGGAACGCCGCCGGGTCCTCCCACGTGGCCGAGAGCGGCCCGGGATCCGTGGTCTCGTCCTCGCGGCGCAGCTCGACCGAGCGGAGCAGGGCGGCGAGATCGATCGGCATCGTGCGCTCGTAACCGAGGAGGCGCTGTCGGGCCAAATCCGCGGAGCTCCTCCCGTGACCAGCGATCACTGTGGTGCCTGTCCGGCTCAGGGATCGATCCCGAAGCATCCCCTCGAATGTTTCGGGAGAATTCACAGGGAGGCGGGGAGGCGGGGAGTAAAATCCCACAAATCTCCCCGTCTCCCCGCCTCCCTGTTCAATTTCTCTTCTGCTAAAAATGCCAGCAAAAGGGGATTGGTCAGGGCTCGATCACGAGCGTTCCAAACGCCTCGGGGACATGGAAGTTCGGCTTGCTCGTGCGAGGCGGGCTCCACGCGAGGTACTGCCGCGGATCCTTGCCCTCCATCCGGTACAGGTTCATGGGCAGCCGCGCGTTCGGGGCGAGCGCGCCCACGATCCCCGGCGCCGTCAGCAGCGCCTCGATGACGGCCGTGCGCGCCTGCGCGTCCTGGCGCGTCGCGATCGTCGCGCCGCTCGACCACGCCGTGTCTTCCTGGCGCGCGTCGCGGTCGATCGCGATATCGAAGAAATGGCCGAACGGCCCGATCTCCACCTCGAAATACCGCCTTGGCGAGCCAGGGGCCGGCGTCAGGAAGAGCTCGATGCAGTCCTCTTTGTAAAGTCCCTTCCTCTCCTCGCCGATCGGCTTCGAGCGATCCGTGTTGAGCCCCGTGTTCGAGAGCTCGAAGAGCGCGTGGAGCCCCTGCTTCGACCAGAGGAAGCGCGCCCGCGTGGTGAACCCGGTGCGCTTGCCGGCATAGTCGGTGTCCCACTGCACGGCCTTCGCGCGGCTCCATGCCGCGTCGTCGGCCTTCCCGTCGATCACGATCTTCTCTCCCGGCGGCAGCGGCGACGCGTGCGCCTCCGGCTTCGCGGGGCCTCCTTCCGACCCGCCGCCCTGCTCACCGCCGGGCGCCTTCTGCGAGGCCGGCGGCGCGGGAACGAGCCCCTTCGCGGGCCCGCCGGGCAAGGGCGCCTGCCCGGGCTCCCAGTCGAGCCGGAAGGGCGCCATCGCCTTGTAGTGGACGGGCCTCGGGCTCTTCAGGAGGTCTGCCCCGTCTCCCGTGATCGCGGTCGCCGTGAGATCCAGCCCGAAGCGCTTCGCCGCGGCGTCGATGAGCGGCGAGGTCCTGTGGCCGCCGAGCTCGCGCGCGAGCGCGGGGCTGTTCCACACGCCGAGGAGCTCCGCCGCCACGCGGTCGACCCGCACCGGGTTCGTACCGCCGATCGCCACCATCTCCGCCGTGGGCTGCAGGACCTGGAAGCCGTCTCCGCCCATCGCCGGGGCGCCGTCGCCGAGCACCGCGTCCGGCGCCGATATCTCGAGCACGTCGACCATCCGCTCGGCGAAGACGCGGAGCGACGACAGGTAAAGAGCTCTATCCTCCTGGCCAGCGGCCTTCGTGTCCAGGTACTCCTTGAGCTCCCTGTGCATCCTCCACTTCTGCTTGTAGGCAGGCGCGCTGTCCGACAGCATGACCGTGCCCTGCATGCCCTTGATGCCGACGGAGATGACCGCGTACCGGTGCATCTTGAGCCGGGGGAGCGACAGGAAGAGCCCGTGATCGAGGTGCTCTGCCAGCACCTTCGGCATGAGCAGCGTCGGGACGTGGGTCGCCTGGACGCCGCGGATGGCGAGGGGCTTTCCGGGCCTGTCCCCTGCGACGTCGTAGACCCCGTCGTCGTCCATCGCGACGAGCGCGGCGCCCTCCTCCGCGGCCATCGCCTCGTAGCCGGTGCGCTGCGCGAGGTCCTTCCAGAACTTGTGCGAGTGGCCGCATCCCTCGGCGATCGTGATCTTCGTGTGCCCGCGCGCCTTGAGGCACTGGACGACGCCTCGCACGAACTCCGGCTGGGTGATCCGGCCGGTCACGCCGTCGTCGCCCTTGGACTTCGCCGGGTCCTTCACGCTGTCGAACCCGCAGATGTTCGGCTTGAGGAGCACGGGAGTCGCCGCGGGGCGCTTCGGCACCACCGCCTCGCAGATGCGCTTGCCGAGCTCCAGGGGACCCTGGCCGCGGAGCACGGTCACGGCCGAGTCGTCGGCCTTGATGCGCTCGACGTGCCGCTTCCTAAGGGCGGCGCCGTCGATGCTGTCCGACGCGATCACCGAGGGCCCGGCCTCGTAGCGCTGCGACGCGCCCGCGACGACGTCGGTCGACGCGCTCGGCACCGCGGTCGGGACGGCCGGGTGCGCGGAGGCGGCGGCGAACGAGGAGGCGGTCGGCGCCGGCGCCGAGGAGGACGTCGCCGTGTCGGGCGGCGGCGCCGCGGCGGCGGGCCCGCCTGGCTGGCGTTGCCGGTCCCCGCAGCCCGCGAGGGCGGCGAGCAGCGCCGGGAGCGCCGCGATCGCCAGGAAAGAACGCCGCGCCCGGCGGCCGTGCGTCGCCCGTGTCGTCTCCATGCTCGCCGAGCACGATGGGGCGAAACGACGGCGGCGAGAAGGAAGAACCCTTCACGTCAGTGGAGTGTGCCTCTTCGGGCGCCGTTCAGCGCCTGTCGAGCCCCACGATGCGGTCGAGCAGCCCCCGGTCGAGGCTCGCCTCCACCGCGTTCGCGAGGCGCTCGTACTCCTCGTGCCGGCTCGGTATCGCCGGCTCGCCCGCGGCCCTGGGGAGCCCCCTCCGCTCGCGCAGCGCCGCGAGGAGCGACCGCCTGAGCCCGTCGTTGTCGAGGATCCCGTGGATCATCGTGCCGACCACGGCGCCGTCCGCCGACACGGCCCCGTCGAGCGCCGGCTCGGCCTTGCCGCCCCGCGACCCGATCGCGAACGCCGCGGCCGCGCCGCCCACCCGCTCCACACGGCCCATGTGGATCTCGTAGCCGGTCAGCTCTCCCGCGCCCTCGCTCTCGGCCTCTCCCACGGTCGCCGCGCCCGCCGCCCCCAGGAACGAGCCGCCCGCGAGCCGCGCCCGCACCTGCGCCACCGTCTTGGTCCGCTCGAACCGCGTCCACACATCGAGCAGCCCCAGCCCACGCGCCGCCGGCTCGGCCGACTCGACGCCTTCCGGATCCTCGATCGCCCCGCCGAGCATCTGGCAGCCGCCGCAGATCCCGAGCGTCCAGCCGCCCTGCCGGGCGCGCGCCGCGACCGCCTCCGCCAGGCCGCTCGCGCGCAGCCACGCGAGATCGGCCATCGTGCTCTTCGTCCCGGGGAGCAGCACGAGGTCCGCATCGCCGATCTCGTCCGGCCGCTCGATGAACCGCACCACCACGCCGGGCTCGTGCTCCAGCGGCTCCACGTCGTCGTAATTGGATATCCGCGGCAGCCGGACCACCGCGATGTCGAGCTGCCCCGGGCCCGCCGGCCCCCGGCGCCGCCGGCCCTCCAGCGACACCGAGTCCTCGTCCGCGATCCGCAGCTGCTTCAGATAAGGCACCACGCCGAGCACCGGGACGCCCGTCCGCGCGGTCAGCATGTCGAGCCCCGGCTCCAGCAGCTTGAGGTCGCCGCGGAACTTGTTGATGACGAACGCGGCCACGCGCGCGCGCTCGTCGGGCTCGAGCAGCGCCATCGTGCCGACCAGCGCCGCGAACACGCCGCCTCGGTCGATGTCGCCGGCGAGGAGCACCGGCGCGTCGGCGACGCGCGCGACGTGCATGTTCACGATGTCGCGGTCCTTCAGGTTGATCTCCGCGGGGCTGCCCGCCCCCTCGATCACCACGACGTCGTGCGCCTCGCGGAGCCGCCCGAGCGAGCGGGCGATGATGTCCTTGAGCTCCCCGCGGTATGCGAAGTAGTCGCGCGCGTGCAGGCTGCCGATGGGCTTGCCGAGCACGACCACCTGAGAGCGCGAGTCGCCCTCGGGCTTGAGCAGCACCGGGTTCATGTCGACCGTCGGCGCGACGCGCGCCGCCTCGGCCTGCACCGCCTGCGCCCGGCCGATCTCGCCGCCGTCCAGGGTCGCGAACGAGTTCAGCGCCATGTTCTGCGACTTGAACGGCGCGACCCGGAGGCCCCGCCGCTGGAAGATGCGGCAGAGCGCCGTGCAGAGGAGGCTCTTGCCGACCGACGACGCCGTGCCCTGAACCATCACCGTGAGCGCCGTCATCGGAAGAGCTCCTGTCCAAAGGATGCCGCCGCCAGCAGGGCCGCCGCGAGCCCGGCGAAGAGCAGCGCCGCGAGCAGCACGATACGGCAGGCCTCGTCGATGAGCCCCCGCCGGAGCGGCTCCACGGGGTCGCCGAGGCGGTAGTGGCCGCGCTTCTCGAGCTCGACCCGGAGCAGCCCGGCCATCGCCGCCATGGGCCGGCCGGCGTTCGGGCTCTCGGTGAGGCCGCCGTCGCGCAGGAGCACGGCGAGGCCGCGGCGCGCGTCGGCGCCGCGGAGCCACCCGGCGGCGAGCAGGAGGAGCGCGGTGAGCCGCGCCGGCACGAAGTTCAGCGCGTCGTCGAGCCGCGCCGAGGCCTTGCCGAGGTACTCGTAGCGGCCGTGGTAGCCGACCATCGCGTCGAGCGTGTTCACCGCTCGGTAGAAGAGCGCGCCCGGGAGCCCGAAGAGGGCGAAATAGAAGAGCGGCGCGACGAAGCTGTCCGACGCGTTCTCCGCGACCGACTCGACCGACGCGGCGACGAGCGCGGGCTCGTCGAGCTCCGACGGGTCGCGGCTGCAGAGGCTGCGCAGCGCGCCGCGGGCCCCGGTGATGTCGCCCGCTTCGAGGGCGTCGCGCACGCCGAAGGCCGCGTCGCGGAGCGCGCGGAGCGCGAAGGTGGGCTTCAGCAGGAGACCTGACAAAGCGAGCGCGAGGAGGGGGTGCGGGGCGAGCAGCGCCGTGACGCCGGCGCCCAGCGCCGCGAAGAGGCAGGGGACGGCGAGGGCCATGAGCGCGCCCCAGAGGAGCTCGGCGGCGCGGCCGCCCGTGGGCGCGGCGCGCTTCAGGGCCTGGATCGCGGAGCCCATCCACACGACGGGGTGGATGGCGGCGGGGGGCTCGCCGCAGGCGAGGTCGAGCGCGACCGCGGCGAGCAGCGCGGCGGCGGCCGTCATCGCGCGTCCTCGCCGTCGCCGCCGACGAGCGCGACAGGGCCGGGGCGCAGGCGCAGGATCGCGCCCATCACGGCCACGTAGAGCTCGCTGGCCGAGCGGCCGAGCCGCTGGTGCGCGCGCCCCGCGAGGTCGCGGAACGCCCGGCCGAGCCGGCTCTCCGGGACCACGCCCATGCCGACCTCGTTCGAGACGAGGACGACGTGCGGCGCCGCCGACTCGACGGCGGAGGCGAGCGCCTCGATGCGCTCCTCGATGGGCCCGAGCGCGCGGCCCTCGGTCTCGTCGCGGAGCAGCAGGTTCGACAGCCAGAGCGTGAGGCAGTCGACGACGACGACGTCGACGCCGGAGAGCGAGGCGATGCGCTCGGGGAGCGCGATCGGCTCCTCCACGGTGAGGAACGCGCCGCCACGCTCGCGGACGTGCGCGTCGATGCGCGCCCGCATCTCGTCGTCGAACGGCTCGGCCGTCGCGATGAAGGCGCGGCGCTCGCCGAGCGAGCGCGCGAGGGAGAGCGCGAACGCGCTCTTGCCGGAGCGCACGCCGCCGCCGATGAGCGCGACCCGGCGCGGCGGCGTACCCTGGCCGCTCTCGCTCATCGCGCGCGCTCCTTCCGGTGCGCGGCCGCGCTCGCGACGAGGCCCTCGGGGACGATCGGGTTCGAGGCCCAGTGCGCGTGCACGTACGAGGCGAGGACGCTCCCTGCCCGGTACCCCTCGCGCGTGACCTGGCCGCCGCGCCGGCGCCGCACGGAGTAGGCGTGCTCGATCGGCAAGGGCGCGTGCTCGGGCTGCGGCGCCGGCGCCTGCGCGGGCGGCGGCTCGGCAGGTGCCGACGCCGCGCGCTGCGACGGGCGGAGCTCGGAGTAGCGGAACTGGTGCCCGCGGAACCGGAGCCCCGCGCCGCCAAGGATCGTGCGCGCCTGCGTCTCGACCTCCACGTACCCGAGCGCCTGCAGCTTCTCGCACATCACGGCCTCCGCGGGCACGAGCCCGACCATGGGGTGCGCGCGCCCGTCCAGCGTGCGGATCGCCTCGGTCAGGTACATGAGCCCGCCGCACTCGGCGTAGATCGGGCCCCCGCGGCCGGCGAACGCGCGGATCTCGTCGCGCAGGGCCGCGTTGTCGGCCAGGCGCTCCGCGTGCACCTCGGGGTAGCCGCCCCCGAGGTAGAGCGCGTCGACGTCGGGCAAGCGCGCGTCGCGGATCGGCGAGAACCGCACGAGCTCGGCCCCGGCGGCCTCGAGGCGGCGCAGGTTGTCCGCGTAGTAGAAGTGGAAGGCCTCGTCGAACGCCACGCCGATGCGCGCGCGGCCGCGCTGCGCGCCGGCGCCGGCGGCTGCGCCGGGCGTCGCGGCCGCGTCGGCCGCCGGCAAGGGCGGCGCCGCGCGCGCGATCTCGAGCAGCGCGTCGAGCCCGATCCACGCCTCGGCCTGCGCGCCCCAGTGGTCGAGGCGCTCCTCGGGGAGCGCGGCCTCGTCGGCCGTGCGCAGGCCGAGGTGGCGCTCGGGGAAGCGCTGCGCCTCGTCCCGGGGCAAGCCGCCGAGGACCGGCAGCGACCGGTTCACCTGGGCCTGCGCCTGCCGGAGGATGTCGAGGTGGCCGCGGCTGCCGACCTGGTTGCACACGACAGCGGCGACGCGCAGCGCCGGATCGAAGCCAGCGAAGCCCTGGACGAGCGCCGCGACGCTGCGGGCCATCCCGGACGCGTCGACGACGAGCGCGACAGGCGCCTCGAGCCACTTCGCGATCTCGGCGGTCGAGCCCTCCTCCCCGGTCGGGCTCGCCCCGTCGAACAGCCCCATCACCCCCTCGATCAGCGCGACGTCGGCGCCGGCGGCCTCCGCCGCGAACGTCGACAGGACCGCGTCCCGGCCCATCATCCAGCCGTCGAGGTTGTGCGATGTCCCGGCCACGGCGCGGGCGTGGTACGTCGGATCCAGGTAGTCGGGGCCGCACTTGAACAGCGCGACCCTGAGGCCGCGGGCGCGGAGCGCGCGCGCGATCGCCACCGTGGCGGTCGTCTTGCCGACGCCGCTCGCCGTGCCGGCGACGACGAGCCGGGGGATGGCCCGGGACATCAGAAATCGACTCCGATCTGGGCCTTTTGCCCCTGCTCGAACGGGTGCTTCACCGATCTCATCTCCGTCACCAGGTCGGCGAGCGCGAGGAGCGCGTCGGGCGCGTTCCTGCCGGTGATCACGACGTGCACGTGCGCGGGCCTCGCGCGCAGCGCCGCGAGCAGCTCGTCCTCGGCGATGAAGCCGTAATGGAGCGCATACGTGATCTCGTCGAGCACAACGATGTCCTGCTCGCCGCCCGCGATGAGCGCCGCGGCCTCCTGGAAGGCCGCGCGCGCCGCCGCCTTGTCGCGCGAGAGGTCGTCGCTCTCCCAGGTGAAGCCGCGCCCCATGACGAGGAACGTCAGGTTGGGGAGCGTCTCGGCGAACAGCCGCTCTCCCGTCTTCCACTTGCCCTTGATGAACTGCACGACCGCGACGCGCATGCCCCGGCCGAGCGCGCGGAACACCATGCCGAGCGCGGCCGTCGTCTTGCCCTTGCCGTGGCCCGTATAGACGATGATGAGCCCTCGTCGACCGGCAGTCGCCGCGGCGGCTGTCGCGCCTGCCCCGGCGCTCTCCTCCGCGCTCACGAGCCCTCCTCGGTCGTGCCAGGGACGAGGAGCTTCTTCTCGGCCTTGCGGAAGCGGTGGCTGAACTCCGGATCATAGAGCCGCGAGTCGGCGAAATCCGTGGACGTGAGCACCCGGCCGACCAGGATCATCGACTGGGTCTTGATGCCCTCGGCCCGCACCTTCTCCCGGATGTCCGCGAGCGTGCCTCTCACGATCTTCTGATCGGGGCAGCTCGCCTTGTGGACGACAGCGACCGGGCAATCCGCGCCGTAGGCCGGGATGAGCGCCGCGGTCACGTCCTTGAGCAGGGTGATGCTCAGGAACAGGCACAGGGTCGCCTGGTGGCGGGCGAGATCCTCGAGCCGCTCGGCGGGCGGCACCGGCGTGCGCCCCTCGGCGCGCGTCAGGATGACGGTCTGCGAGAGCTCGGGCAGCGTGAGCTCGCGCCCGAGCGCCGCGGCCGCCGCGGTGAAGGACGAGACGCCGGGGACGATCTCGTACGGTATCCCGAGCGCATCCATGCGGCGCATCTGCTCGGCCGTCGACCCGAAGAGGACGGGATCGCCCGTGTGGACGCGTGCCACGTCGTGCCCTGCGTCCCTGGCCTCGACGAAGACCTCCACGATCTGGTCGAGGGTCATGCCGGAGGAGTCGATGACCCGGGCGTCCGGCCGCGCGGACGCGACGATCTCCCGCGGGACGAGGGAGCCCGTGTACATGACGACGGGGCAGCGGGCGACGAGCTCGGCGCCGCGGACCGTGATGAGCCCGGGATCGCCCGGGCCGGCGCCGATGATGTAGACGCGCATGAGGGTTCTTTCCTTGCTTCGTGCGCCGGCGATCCCGGAAGGGACCGCGGGCGCGCGGCGCGACGCTAGAGCGATCGCGCAGCGGACGCCAGGGGGTGGGGCGACCTCGGGTAAGGCGGACGCGATGCGCGACGCCCTGGCGCTGGTGGGCGAGGCTCGACCGCCGGTCGTCCGGGCCCTTTGCGACCTTAAGGAAGGCTAGGGGCGAGTTCCAGGGGAGCTCACAGCGTACCCGTACGCCTCGTCAGTCTTTGCTCACGAGCAGGCAATGAAAGCAAACGCCGTGTCGAATTCCGCGTGGACAACGAAGAAGCCTGCGCTCATGAGTGCATCATGGCTACTGATCAACCAGCAGCTTCATGAGCACGATACCTGGGACGGGGAGGCGATCCAGAAGCGTGGAAAGGACCTCCTCGATAAGGCGCTCAAGCTTTGGTTCGGACCAAGCTTGTAAACTGCGCCGTGCCGCCCGACAAACGGCGGGTGCTGACGCTGCGCCGAGCCTCGCTCCACTCGACGCCCCGCGCCGCGTCCACCCCTTCCGCCGCCGCGCTTCAGCGGGGCCTCGGCACACCGCCGGGTCCCGTGCATGCGTGAGCGCAGCCATCGAAGAGAGGGGTAGCGCCTGGCGGGTTGTCAGATGGGCCGGACCGGGTACCATGAGCCGCATGGCGTCCTACATTTCGGCAGCCGAGGCCACGCAGACGTTTCCGGACGTACTCGAGCGCGTCCGTTCGCATGGGGACGTGTTTGTCGTCGAGTGCGAAGGTGAACCGATCTGCCGGATCGAACCCATCGTTCCCGCGCGGCGCACGGTCCGAGACCTCGTTCGACTGCTGCAAACCGCGCCGCGCCCGGACGACGGTTACCTCGACGGCGTCGAGGAGGTCGCACGGAACCAGCCGATGCTGCCGGAGACCCCGTGGGAGCGCTGATCGACTCCAGCTCGCCTGTCGGTGCGCACGACCCCTTGATCGCGGCGACGGCGCTCGCAGTCGGGTAGGATGTGGCAACCCGAGACGACCGCAGCTTCCCACGAATACCGGGATTGAGGGTACTCCACTGGTGAGCGCCCTGCACCCGCCAATGAGTCCAGTGCTCTCGTCGCTTACGAGAGATCAATACTCGGGTGCGCTTCGTGCGCCGGCGATCCCGGAAGGGACCGCCGGCGCGCGAAATTAGAGCGGTCCCGAAGCGGACGCCAGCGTTCATGGTGGAGCCCGTGCGCTCGGCGCGGAGGCCCGAGAGACTCATCGCAGGCCCGAGGACACGAACCTGCGATGTGTGCCGGAAGGCTCCGTCTTCTCCCCGGGACCCGCTGGTCCGGGGCCTTGCTCAGGGCATGCGCCTGTGATGCGATGGGAGGTCGCACCCCTCTTCAAGGAACGGCCATGGACCACAAGAACACCGGGTCTCAGCCCTCGGCGCCCATCCTGTGCGCGGCAGCCCTCTTCGAGCCGACGCTCCCGGCCGCGTGGGGTCCCACGCTCGATCTGCTCGCCGACATCGAGGAGCTGCAGGACGCGACGAAGGGCAGCCGCGAGGAGCGGGAGGCGAGGGGGCGCGATCTTCACGATCGGCTGATGCGCGGCATCGACGCCCTGAGCGAGCCGACCCCGGACGAGTTCCACGCGGCGAGCGCGTCCTTCCGGGCCTGGTTCACCGAGGCGGTGCTGCTCTGGCTCCGGTTCGCCGGCAGCAGCTCCGCGCCGCTCATCGATACGGTCGCGTCGCGTCCGCTCCTCGATTTCCCGCTCGATCTGCCGGCGGGCAGCGAGGGGATCCCGCTCGTCCGGCGGGCGCTGCGAGAGGCGCTCGGGTGGGAGGAGGCGGATCTCGCGCAGGTCGAGGCCGCGATGGATCATATGACCTCCAACCTCGCGGTGAAGCACGCGATCACGAGGACGATCGCCTCGCAGCTCGCCGCGAAGGGGGGCGCGTCGCCCGCCGCGTGCGCCGAGCTCATGAGCGCGATCTACGGCCCGCTGCCGTGGCGTCCAGGCGACGTGGATCTGCTCATGACGTCGACCGCGATCTTCCTCTGCATCCGCGCGTCGGCGCCGGCGACCGGCTCGCCTGGAGCGGCGGGCTCCGGCGAGGCGCCGCGGCTCGAGGTGCTCGGCTGGGACGAGCGCCCGGAGGAGGAGCGCCGCGCCATCTCCGCCTTCATCGCCCGGTGCGACGACACGAACACCGCGGCGACGGCGCGTTTTCCTGCGTTCGGCTACTTCGACCGCGCGGCCATCGATCCGGCGCTCGCGCGCTCCCTCGCGGACGCGGCCTCGGTCCCGACGGAGGTCGTCACGCAGACGCTCGCGACCATGGTGATGGTCCTCCGGACGCCGGAGGTCGAAGACTACGTGGTTCATGACGCCTGGGGCCACGCGTGGCAGGAGGCGCTGGCCGAGTTCGAGTGGGAGTACGCGGTGCTGCCGCGGCTCGAGGAGCCCCTCGCGCTCGACACCGTCTTCCCCGGCGCGGTCGGCCCCGGCATCGCCTCGGCCTTCGTCGAGCGCGGGGGCCGCACCGAGCTCGACGAGGCGGCGCTGCTCCGCTTCGCCGAGGCCGACATCAGGGCGCGACTCCAGGTGGCCGCGAGCAACGGCATCGCCGAGATGCTCGCCGATTTCATGGAGAGCAAGTACGCGTGGCACAGGCCCTCCCTGAAGCTGCCGGATGCGTCGCTGCTCCCCATCACGGGGCTCAAGCTCGATCTGACGGTGGGCGACGTTCGCCGCCAGGTCGCCCGCTGGTCGAAGCCGTACCGCGCGCTGGCCGAGGACGAGGGGGCGCGCGCCCGCCTCGTCGATGCGCTCTCGCCGCGCGTTCCGGCTGCGGGGCTCAAGGAGGCGGTGGATCAGGCGGGCGCGCTGCTATGGCGCGAGTTCGCGACGGCGTTCGACGACACGCTGCGGCCGGTGGCTGCCAAGGGCGGAGGGATCCGCGCGAGCGCATGCCGCCGCATGGTCCTGCAGCTCACGCTGGTCGCCGCGGTGCTCGAGCAGACGCTCGCCGCGTCGTGCGCGGGCGGGCCGCGGAGCGGGTCGCGGAGCGGGCCGCGGACGGAGCTCGCCT
This sequence comes from Sorangium sp. So ce381, assembly GCF_051473845.1. NCBI lineage: Bacteria > Pseudomonadati > Myxococcota > Polyangiales > Polyangiaceae > Sorangium > Sorangium sp. So ce381. Next base: position 310,881 of record NZ_CP150336.1, read on the forward strand.
GGCGCGACCCGGCGCTGTGCGTGGACCTGCTCCTGGTGACGATCGCCCGGTTCTATGAGCACGAGCGGCAGAGGAACTTCTGGCACCTCGACCAGATCCTCTCGACCGGGTTCGTGGACGCCTGCGGCCGGCTAAGGGCGGCCATGGCGAAGCCCGAGTCGCCCTGAGTCTGTCCTCCGGAGATGGCGTATACTTCCGCCGATGTCCGGCGCCCAGCGCGACGTATTTCGGCTCTGCGGGACCACGATCGACGGCAAATACCGTGTCCTCTCCGCCGTCGGCGCCGGCGGGTTCGGCGTCGTCTACCGCGGCGTGCACGAGGGGTTCGACGCTCCCGTCGCGATCAAATGCCTCAAGCTGCCCGACGAGCTATCGCCCGAGGCGCAGCAGGATTTCGTTCGACGGCTGCGCGACGAGGGGCGGCTCCTGCTCCAGCTCTCGCGCCTCTCGCCCGGCATCGTGCAGGCGCTCGACATCGGCGCCTTCACGACCCAGGAGGGCGGTCGCGTGCCCTATCTCGTGCTCGAGTGGCTGGACGGCGAGACGCTCGCCGGCCACCTCGAGCGTCGGCGCGCCGGAGGCGGCGGCACCCTGTCCCGCCGCGAGGCGATTCTCCTGCTCGACCCCGCGGCGCGCGCCCTCGCGGTGGCGCACGAGCAGAACATCGCGCACCGCGACGTCAAGCCGGAGAACCTCTTCCTCGCCGAGGCGGGGGGCGCGAGGACGCTCAAGGTCCTCGATTTCGGCATCGCCAAGATCATCGGCGATCAGCGCTCGCGCACCGCGGCGCTCGCGAGCACCGCGGACGGGCCGTCGGTGTTCACGCCCCGCTACGGCGCGCCGGAGCAGTTCGACAAGCAGCGGGGCGCGACAGGGCCATGGACCGATGTCTTCGCGCTCGCGCTCGTCTTCGTGGAGCTCGTGACGGGCGCCCGGGCGCTGGAGGGGGAGGGGATCGTCGAGCTCTATTCGGTGGTCGTCGATCCTGCGCTGCGCCCCACGCTGCGGGCGCGCGGCGTCTCGGCGCCGGACGCGATCGAGCGCGTGCTCTCGCGGGCGCTCAGCGTCTCTCCGCGCGACCGGTACCCGGACGCCGGCGCGTTCTGGCGCGCGCTGATCGCCGCCGAGGGGCTCGAGGGCGAGCTGCCCAGCCTCCCGCCGCGCTCGCTGCCCGCGGCGCGGGAGGCCGAGACCCAGATCGAGGGCGCCAGCGCGCGGGGCGGCCCTGCGCGAGGCGCTGAGCCCGCGGGGATCGGCTTCGAGCCGACCGTGCCGCACCGGACCGACCCGGCGTCGCAGCGCCCTGGTAGCGCGCCGCCCGCGGCCGCCGGGGCGGAGCCTGCGCCGCGACCGGACCACGGGGCCGCGTCGGGCGAGGCCGTCGTGGTGCGGAATGCACCCAACGAGCGCGCGCGCCCGGCTCGGCGCGGGCTCGTCGCGCTCGCGCTCGCGGCCTCGGCGGTCGCCGGCGCCGCGGTCGCGGTGCTCCGGCGCCCCCCGGAGCCGCCGCCCCAGCCGAGCGGCGCGGCAGTCGCCGCCCCGGAGCCGCCGCGCCCCGCCTCGAGCAACCCGGAGGCCGCGGCGCTCTACCACGAGGCGCTCCAGGCCTACCGTGACGGCGCGCCGGACGTGGCCGCGCGCACGATGGAGCGCGCCGTCGCGCTGGATCGCGGCCTCGGCGCCGGCCACCTGCGGGTGGCGATCTGGACGTTTCGACAGAGGCCGGCCGTGGCGCGCGAGCACTTCCAGCTCGCGCTCCTGCACCGGGCGGCCCTCGGCGAGCGCGACATGGCGCTGCTCGACGCGGCCGAGCCGTACGTGCGCCAGCCCTCCGACGCCGTGTCGTGGGAGGGGCGGCTCGAGGCCGCGGTCGCGAGGTTCCCGGCCGATCCGGAGCTCCTCGTGTACCTGGGCGCGGCGAGGTTCGCGCAGCTCCGGTTCGACGCCGCCGTCGAGGCCTACGATCGGGCGCTCGCCCTGGACCGGGGCCACGTGCTCGCGTGGGGGCTCAAGGGAGAGTCGCTCGGGATGAAGGGGGACGTCGCGGCGGAGCTCGCCGCCTACCAGGCCTGCGCCGAGACGGCCCCCGGCGCGACGCTCTGCCTCGCGAACCGGGTCCGCCTCCTCCATCGCCAGGGCGATTGCCAGCAGGTGGAGGAGCACGCGCGCCGCTGGCTCTCGATCGATCCGAAGGCGGCGCCGGCGCACCGGCACCTGGCGCTGGCGCTCCACGCGCGGGGCGCGCCGCGCGAGAGCGTGCTCGTGGCGCTGGAGCAGGGGTGGGCGGCGGTCCCCGAGGGCGAGCGGAGGGCGAAGGAGCTGCTCGATCGGATCTCGCTCGCGGTCCTGGACGGCGATTTCGAGCTGGCGGTGGAGCACGCCCGCGCCTGGCAGCGCGAGGTCGCCGGCAGGAACGATCAGGACGCGCACGCGAGCCCGGCCCTCAAGCTGGCGGAGCTCTACCGTGAGATGGGGTTGCCGCGGGAGGCGGGGCGGGTGGCGGACGATTTCCTCCGCCGGATGAGCGCCTGGTCCGAGCCGGCGACCACGGCCGACTGGACCATCGCGTTCTTGCCGTACAGCCTCCGGGCGGCGTCGATGACGCAGGAGGCGTACGACGCGGCGCGCTCGGCGTGGGTGGAGCGGGTCCAGTCGAAGTGGCGCGCCGCGGCGCAGGAGATCAAGCCGGAGCACCGCTGGCTGCTCTGGACCGAGGCGTACGCCGCCGGCGTGGAGACCGCGGCCGACGCGGCGGCGGCGTTCGAGACGATGCCGCTCGACCAGCCGCTCCCGTCGGAGAGCGGCCGGTGGCTCCTGCTCGATCTGCGGATCGGCAAGGTCTACGCGCTCGCGGGGAAGGGGCAGGAGGCGATCGGGCCGCTGACGCGCGTTGCGCGCTCATGCGCGGCCCTGGCCGACCCGTTCTCGACCACGGAGGCGCGGCTTTATCTGGGCATGGCCCTGGAGGCGACAGGCGATCTGCGCGGCGCCGCGGCGGCGTACGAGGCCGTCCTCGAGCGCTGGGGCAAGGCGCGCCCGCGATCCATCTCCGCGGAGCAGGCGCGAGCGCGGCTCGGCGCGCTGCGGGCGCGGCGCTAGGGAGGGAGATCTCTCGCGCAGCGCGCGCTGGTCCATGGGCCGCGGACCGTCGGAGGGTCGGTGCCTCGGTGCGCGTTGCTCACCGTATAGTCATCGGAGGCGTAGTAGCCGCCTCGACGGGTGCGTTGGTTGTCGCCGGCCACATCCGAGATCTGGGCCTGGTCGTTCCAGGGAACGGTGTAGTTGACGGCCCAGTCCAGCGCCCATTCCGAGACGTTGCCGCTGAGATCGAACTGGCCCCACCGTCCCCGCCCCTGCGGCAGCGAGCCGACCTCGAGGAGGCTGCTCAAGGTGCACGGCGCCGTGCAGGCGTACGACGCGTGGTCATGGGTGATCACGTCGCCCCAGGGGAACTTCCGCTGCATGTTCCCTCCAACAGCTGCGTAGTTCCACTCGGCGTCGGTGGGGAGCCGCCCGCGGTCCCAGACGCAGAACGCGAACGCTTCGTACCAGGTGATGCAGTTGATCGGCAGCGCCTCGTTGCCCCCAGCCGCGGGCGTCCACGTCGCGGTCGAGCTGGTGCAGCTCAGCGCTGCCGAGAGCGAGGTGACGTCCGGGCGGAGCGCCTCGTTCCATGCGGACTGCCATCCGCTCCCCGGGATCTTCGGGTGCTCTCCCGCTGCAGCGGCGGGCGGCGAGGTCCGTACGCCGTGCCCGCTCTCCATGAAGGCTCTGAATCGCCCCACGGTGATCTCGAACGTATCCAGATGGAAGCTGCTGACCGACGCGGCGAATGCGGGGTTGTTGTTCCGGTTGAACGTGCCGCCCGGGACCTCACGGCTGTCACAGCAGCTGATGCCGGGAGGAGGCCCGCAGAGGGGGCCTGTCTCCGGCGAGCTGGTGGCGCAACTCGGGGCGGTCACGCCGCCGCCGGAGCCGCTGCTGCTGGTGCTATCGCCACCGCCGGAGCCGCTGCTGCTGGTGCTGCCGCCTGTGCCGCTGCCGTCTGTGCCGCCGTGACCGTCTGTGCCGCCGTGACCGCCTGTGCCGCCGTGACCGCCTGTGCCGCCGTGACCGCCTGTGCCACTTCCGCTATTGCTGGTGCCGCTGCCGCCGGCACCGGACGCGTCGCCTCCGGCCACTCCGCCGCCGCCCCCCTGCTCGGGGCCGCCACTCTGGCCACCCTGGCCGGATGCGGAGCCGCCCGCGCCACCTCCGCCGTGCGCTCCGGGAGGCGTGTAGCTATCCCAGTCCGCGCCGAGGATCTGGGCACAGCCAGCAGCGAGCACCGCCGCGAGCCACCCCGCGGTCCACCGTGCTGCGCCACGCGCCTGAGGCATCGACACCAGGCTCCGATCTTCGCCCGGCATTTGTCAAGTCACCTTCCGAAGCCGGCGGATGACCCAACTCGGGGTAGAGCGCATTGAACCCGCGTTGGACAATCTACCTGCCACTCAGATCGCGCCGATCTCGCTCACCACCTTCGTCAGACATCGGTGATCGTGATGTGCGCGCCCGAGGCGACGTCGTTGCGTGTCACCACCGAGCCGTCGGGGAACGTCACGCGGATATCGACCGACGCCGCGGCCCCCATACCGATGAACAGCGGGAGCTGGCTCTGCTGCCGGTTGCCCCACTGGCCGGCGCCCACGAGGTAGGTCGCACCGTTTCACGTTCGACCTCCGATCGTCACGCCCGCGGTCGCCGCGGGAAAGCGATCCGGTCGAGACTACAAGCAGCGCAGGACGTTGTCGCCCACGAGCTGCCAGGTGGGTCGCGGCAGCTGTTGTCCATCACGCCCCACGTCCTGCGGCGCACGTTCGCCGCGCATCTGCTCGATCCGGGCACTCCGACTCGACGGCGCCGCTGTCCGGCATCACGGCAGCGGCAAGCCGAACATCGCCTCGCAGACGGCGACGTGCGCGCCGCAATTGCCGGCGGCTCCGTGGTCGCCGTCCTTGAGCGCGAGCCGGTGCGACCCGCTGTACGGCGGCGCCGCGCCCGGGACGTCCACCTCGACGAGCTCGCCGGGCAGGCCGATGAGGTCGAATGCCTTGAGGTGATCCCGGTGCTGCTCATCGCGCTCGCCGGTCAATCCGAACATGCGATCCACGGGCGTCGCCGACGGCTCCGAGAGCCAGGTGGCGCTCACCGGGTTCGTGTCGCGCGGCCCGGCCAGCGACACCACCCGGTCGAGCCGGACGACCTTGCCGATGCGGGCGGCCGAGCTCGCGCCGTGCGAGTGGCCGCTGAAGATGATGACCGACCAGCGCGGGCTCCCGTCGTCTTCGAGGAAGTAGCCCCAGTCGCCTCGCGGGTGGACCTCTTTCAGGTGCGCGAGCGCCTTCGCCAGCCGCGCTTCGATGCTGTCGGCCCTCGTCACCTCGATGAGCGCGGTGTGGTCCTGACCGTCGAACGCCTCGAGCCGCGCGTCGCCGAACGTGTCCGGATCATTCTGAATGATGTCGTAGTCGTTCTTGTAGGCGACCGCGAACGCGTGAAAGCCGCGCGCGGCGACGAAGCGGGTGAGGTCGAGCGGGCCAGGAGGCTGGCTGCTCCCCGACAGCGTGACGACGAGCTTGCCCGCGAACCGCGCGACCCGAGTGTCGAGGAGGGCCACCTGCTCCAGGTCGCGGTCGGAGACCTCCGGATCGAGCTCGCTGGGCTTGAACCGGATCTCGCTGAGCTCGGGTGAGCTCGTGTCCACGTGCAGCTCGCGCGGCGCGCCGCCGGCGCCGCCCGCGCCGTTCGCGCCGCCGGCGCCGCCCGCGCCGTTGGTGCCGCCGGCGCCGCCCGCGCCGCCCGCGCCGTTCGCGCCGCCCGCAGAGCCACCGACTCCGGAGGTCGCGGCGGCGCCGCCGGTCCCGGTAGTCGCGGTGCCCGTGGCTGCTCCGCCGCCAGCGCCCGGGGGGCCGCCGTCGCTCGACGAGCCGCCGCACGCCACGCACCCGAGCGTCCACCAGGCGCAACCGATCCACGCCGCAATCCGCATGCTCGAGACGTTACCAGATCACCTCCGGCGCCCCGCGGTGGACGAGCCGGCTGGCGACGGCCGTCTCGCAGGGCGCCGCCGTCGCGTTCGCCGAGCTGGTGAGATACGCGTTCTCCCACGAGGAACCCCGGGCGCATCACCGGCCTCGCCGCGGCGTGAGCGCCGATCCGTGGCGGCGGCTCCGTGACGGGGCCTCTCCCCGCCAGCGCCGCCACGCGCGCGTGAAGGAGGCCGGCTCGGCGAACCCCACACGGGCGGCGATCTCGCCGAGCGTCAGCACCCCTTCGTCCAGCAGCTGCTCCGCGCGATCGCGGCGTACCTCGTCCAGCACCTCCACGAACGAGGTGCGGCTCAGCGAGAGCTTGCGCTGCAGCGAGCGCACGCTGAGCCCCAGCGCCGAGGCCACCTCGCCGAGGGGCGGCGTGTCGGGCAGGCGCCGCAGCGCAAGGGCGCGCACGGCCACGAGCAGCGCGTCGCCGGTGCGCTGCTCGTCCCCCACCGTGGCCTCGAGGGTCGCCAGCAGCCGCGGGTCAGCGCTGCGCAGCGGCGTCGTCCAGTCGCCCGAAGAAAAGTGCAGCGCGGTGCGCCGCGCGCCGAACCGCAAACGGGCCACGCCGAGCAGCTCGACCCACCGCGCGCGCGGCTCGGGGCTGGGTTCGGCCAGCTCGAGCCACGGCATCTCGAGCGACCGGCTCGCCAGCGCCCGCATCCGCGCCAGCACGACGCCGAGCACCAGCAGGTCGCTCTCGAGCTGCCCCGGGAAGGGCGGCTGGTTGACGATGACCACGCGCCGCACGCCGCTCCGCAGCCGATCGAGGAGCAACTGGACGCCGGGCGCGACGAGCGGGAAGACCCGCTGGGCCACCGTGAGCGCCGCCCCCACCGTCGCCGAAGACGCCGCGAGGTAGTCCACCACGCCCATCGTGCCCAGCGGCATCGTCAGCCCCACCTCGAGCGGGAGGGTCCGCCGGCCCGTGCGCGCGATCGCCCGGGCCCACAACGTCGCGATCGCCAGGTCGTCGTGGATGGGCCCGATCTTCAGCCGCGGAACATCGATCCCGAAGCGCCCCAGCGCCTCGGAGATGGCCTGTGCGGTGGCGGCGACGACGGGCACGCCGCGAGGGTACCACGTGGCGCACGAAGACAAGCGACTGGCGCGCGCGGACAAACGACCGAATGCATGGTGGGCGCATGACTGCTGCACAGATACTGGCCAGGGCGTTTCACGAAGATCCTTTCATCTCCTGGGCGGAGCCCGACCCCGCCCGGCGACCGCAAACGATGACCACGGTGTTCGGAGCGATGCTGGCGCACGCGGACCGGCACGGCGGGCGGCTGTTCGAGCCCGGGGTCGGCTCGGTGGACTGGAAGCCTCCCGCGCACGCGGGCATGGGCCTCGGAGACGTCGTCCGCAGCGGCATGTGGCAGGTGATGCTCGTCGCTCCGCCGGCGGTGTGGTGGCGGCTGTCGGCGCACGAAGACGCCGCGATGGCCCGCGTTCGCCCCTTCCTCGGGCAAGGCAGCGTCTACCTCGGCACGCTGGGCGTCCTGCAGGAGCTGGCCGTGAGCGACACGGACGCGTTGTGGCGGTGGTATTTCAACGAGCGGCTCGGCAAGCCGGTTCCCGAGGATCTGGAGACCTACGCCGCGCTCTTCGGCTTTGCGAGCGCAGGAGCGCTGCTCCGATCGGTGCTGATCGAGCGCTGGTACACGAGGCTCGGCCGAACACCTGGCATCCGCCCTTCCGATGCCGATGCCGACAACGAGCCTTGAGGGATGAGCGCAGAGCCGGTCGAAAATATGCTGCGCCTAACGTTATTTCTTGACGGGTCGCGCTGTCTCGCGCTGTCCTGTTGGCACGTTCGAATGCTTCCAGCGGACACGAGCGCGAGCATGCAGCGCTGCTGAAATTACCTCTCACGAGGAGTGATCCATGGGCACCAATACGTAAGCGAGGCGCCCGATGATTTTGCCGAATTCGGCGTGATCACGGCCCGCATCCTCGCGCTGACGTGGTTCGATCAGGCCTTCGCAAGGAAGCTCTATGATGCGGAGGACGCTCGGCCGCTCGTGCAAGCGTCGATGGGCGTCGTTGTTCGCTGGAACTTCAGGTTGAAGTTCTGCTATCTCGATTGGGAAAATTCTGGGCGCCTTCCCCTCTTCTGATGCCCCCTCGGACGACGATCACCGTCTACATCCCCAAGCATCCGCCGGACGAGGTTGCCTGGCCGATCGCCCTCGCCGCGTACAACGACACGGGTCCCCAGTACCCGTTCACCTGCGCTTGACCCTGCGCCGCCGTCTGGTCCGCGAGCGACGGAGGAGGTCGCGCAATCCCATGCCGCCGGACGAATTGCAGCGCGTCCTCTGCGCCGCATGGAACGCCGAACATCTGCTCGTAGTAAAGAGGGTCGTGTGCGCAACGGGATTGCCATCATCGACATCGACCGCCACGTCATGGAGCCCATGGGGCTCTGGCCGGAGTACCTGCCGGCGAAGTACCGCGACGTCACGCCGGACGTCCGCCCTCTCTCGCAGCAGGACGAGCCCCTCCGGGCTCGTCTGGACCGGCTGGGAGACCATGCCCTCTTGCCGACCCCGCCGGTGGTCACGGTCGCAGGAAAGCCCATCTGTCGCGGAATGACCGAGGTGGGCTACATCGAGGTCGGGCTCCATGCGGAGGAGCACCGCCGCGAGCTGATCGCCGCGGAGACGGCGGCCGGCCAGCTCGCAACGATGGACGAGGCGGGGGTCGACGTCGCCGTGCTGCACCCGACCTACACGGGGTTCCTGGTGTACGACGAGGAGATCGACGCGGACCGCTCCCGTGCCTACGCGGGAGCCTACAATCGCTGGCTCGTGGACCAGTGCCGGCGAGACCCGACCCGGCTCAAGGGGGCCGCGATCATCTCGCGCCACGATCCCGCGCAGATGGTCGCGGATCTCGACGCCGGCCTCGCGGACGGCCTCAGCGCCGCCGTGGTCCGGCCGAACCCGGTCCGCGGGAGGACCCTCGGCGCGCCGGAGCTGGAGCCCTTCTTCGCGGCCTGCGAGGCGAACGACATCCCGCTGCTGCTGCACGAGGGGACGCACACGCGCGTGCAGACGGCCGGCGCTTCGCGCTTCCGAACGCACTTCGCCCAGCATGCCTGCTCCCACCCGCTCGAGGCGATGATGGCGTTCCTCGCCCTGCTCGAAGGAGGCGTCCTCGAGCGCCATCCGGGCCTTCGCGTCGGCTTCCTCGAGTCGGGCTGCGGGTGGCTGCCCTACTGGCTCTGGCGCCTCGACGAGATCGAGTATACGCAGCTGAGCAACGAAGTCAGCGGTCGCGTGAACCGGCGCCCCTCAAGCTACTTCCGTCGCCAGTGCTGGATCGCGTTCGAGCCGGGCGAGGCGATGCTCGCGCACTGCGTCGACGTCATCGGCGAGGATCGCGTCGTCTTCGGCACGGATTTCCCCCACGTCGACCACGATCCCACGATCGTCGCCAGGCTGTTCGACGGGGGCGGGTCGCTCGCCGACGACGTGCTCCGGGCAGCCTTGTGGGACAACCCTGCGCGGCTCATGGGGCTGTCGGAAGCAGCGCGCCCGCGCGGTGCGTGAATGGGCGCGAGGCCGACCCGCGCACACTGAATTGCGAACAACGGTCAAGCAGAGAGGAGCTCATGAGCACGAACCAATTGATGGAGTTTCGCTCGACGTACCTGCGCGCGATCGCAGAGGCATGGGCCGATCCGAACGGTTTTGGCAAGGAGTTGACCGGGGACAACCCCACTTCCGTGCTCAAGGATCGATTTGGCTATATCTGGCCATGGCCAAGGACGTGCGAGCTTCAGATCGCACGAGCCGACGAGGACTTCAGGTGGATCCACGATGAGTGGGTCTGGCCCAGCGACCTGCTCGACTGCTTGACGCTGCGCCTGCCGCTCGCGCCCAAGCGTTCCGCAGCTCGTCCAGGGTACGATGGTCTGCGGGAAGACCTCCGTCCGGAGGACTACTCGAGGGCGCTCGGGGATTATTACAGGCAGCGCCCGTCGCTGTTCAGCGATCAATGGATCCGGGAGTACGATCAGCACGGGGTTCATGCACGCCCTCAGGACAAAGGGGGCGGGTCCAACCTCCGGGCGGACCACGGGGTGCAGCACGTCGGTCGCCGCGAACGAGGGCGGGAGCCCGGGGGGTGCTGTCATGAGGGCGAACAGGCGGGTCAAGAGCGCGTCGGCCTCCACAGCGGCCCTCCTGCGGGAGGCTTCGTCCCCGACGACAGCTCGTTCGCCGAGCTCAACGTCGTGCTGCTCGCGGCGGTGGCCAAAGCCTGGAGCGACGAGGAATATAGACGGGCGCTCAAGAACGACCTCGCATCGGCGCTGCGAACCATCCGAGGTTACAGGCTACCTTGGACGATGAGCCTGCGCGTCGAGGAGGACGGCGCAGCCCTGTGGCATCCGCCGGGATCTCCGCTCGACAAGGACCATCAGTCGTACTGGGATTCGCTCCAGCCTCATACGCTCAAGCTCTACCTGCCCACGAAGCCGAGCAACGTGGACTCCGAGCCCATCGCGCTCGCCGCATACAACGCGACGGGAGCAGCGTACCCGTTCACTTGCTGCTGCTGATCGGGGGACGAGACCAGGACCGACGATGGATCCTCTGGAGCCGGGTCAGGTGCTGAGAGCCGCCCGAGGAGCTGCGCATGAGAGATGGCTTCCGGATCCTGGATGTGGATCGTCACGTCTCCGAGCCCGTCGCGTTAATGGGCGGAGTCCCTGCTGCGGGTGGGCCTGCTCGAGGCGGGGTGCGGCTTTCTGCCTTACTGGCTCTGGCGCCTCGATCACGTCGAATACGCGCAGATGCGCGGCGAGGTGCGCGGCCGGGTGCGCCGGCCTCCCTCCGAGTACTTCCAGCGGCAGTGCTGGATCGCGCTCGAGCCCGGCGAGGCGATGCTCGACCGGGTGGTGAAGGAGATCGGCGCGACGCGGATGATGTTCGGAAGCGATTTCCCCCCACCTCGACCACGGGCCCGGGATGGTCGACGAGGTGATGGCGCTGCGGGGCGCGCTCGGAGATGAAGCGCTGCGGGCGATCCTCTGGGAGAGCCCTTGCGGCCTCATGGGGATGTAGTGGAACGCCCGCGTGCGACTCCACTCCGCCCGGATTCTGACGGGTCTTGGGGGCGAGGCGATCCCCGGCCATCCAGCGGTCGCTCTCGTCGAGCGCGCCACTTGCACTTGCTCATCGGCGGGTGAAACCAGGAACCAGGAACGACGATGGATCCTCTGGAGCTGAGCCAGGTGCTGGCGTTCAAGCCCACGCTGCGCGTCGAGCGCATGGATGCGGGCGTGGTCTTCCTGATCGGCGAGCGCGAGCGCTTCGTCGTCTCCGGCGCCTGCGCCGCCGAGGTGGCCGCGCTCGTCGACGGCCGGCGCACGGTGGACGAGATCCTGCGCGCCGCGCGCGATCGGTTCTCCGAGCCCGAGACCCTGTATGCCCTGAGCCGGCTCGCGGCGCGCGGCTACCTGGTCCCCGCAACGCCGGAGCTCCCCTCCGAGCGCGCGGCGTTCTGGCGCGGGGTGGGTCTCGACGGCAAGGCGGCTGCCGAGGCCCTGAGCCGCACCCCGGTGTCGGTCCTGGCCGTCGGCGAAGCCGCCCCCGCCGGATGGATGGCCGAGGCGCTCGAACAGGCAGGCGTGCAGATCGACGGCGAGGCGGCGGTGCAGGTGGTCGTGGCCGACGACTACCTGCATCCCGAGCTGGCCTCGATCAACCGCCGCGCGCTGCGTGAAGGGGCGCGCTGGGTCCTGATCAAGCCTGCCGGCGTCCAGCCGCTCATCGGGCCCGTCTTCGAGCCCGGCGCCGGCCCCTGCTGGGGCTGCCTGGCGTTCTGGATCCGCCAGAACCGCCCGGTCGAGGAGCTTGTTCGCCGGCGCCGGGGTCACGAAGGCCACGTCCCTCCCCCCAGGGCGGCCACCGAGGCGAGCGTACGGACCGCTTGCGGGCTCGGCGCCTCGGCCATCGCCCGCGCGCTCGCCAGGGAGGATACGAGCTCTCCCCACGCGCTCGGTTCCCGGGTGCTCGCCCTCGACCTGGCCACGTTCGAGATCACCGCGCACGCGGTCGTCCGGAGACCGCAGTGCCCGGTGTGCGGCGATCCCGCGGGGATGGCGGCCGTCGGCGAGCGCCCGATCGAGCTGCAGCCGGTGGAGAAGGCCCATTACGAGGACGGTGGATATCGCCGGCAGACCCCGCGGCGGACCTACGAGCGCTATCAGCACCTCATCAGCCCGATCACCGGAGCCGTGACGTACCTCGTGCCGATGCCGGGACGGGACACCGAGCTCCGCGCCGTGTACGCGTCCGGCTACCTGGCCTGCCCCCGGGAGGGCGTCCCGCGCACCAACGTCTTCGACAAGGCCTGCGCCGGCAAGGGGCGCAGCGCGGACCAGGCCAGGGTGAGCGCGCTCTGCGAGGCGCTCGAGCGCTACAGCGGCGTCTACCAGGGGGATGAGGCGCGCGTCCGCGCGAGCGAGGCCGAGCTCGGCCCGGCGGCGCTCTCGCTCGGCGATCTGCTGAACTTCAGCGAGGCGCAGTACCGCGAGCGCGCTCACCTCAACGCGCGGGCAGCGGATCGCCGCCAGTGGATACCCGAGCCGCTCGATGCGAGCACCCCGATCGACTGGACCCCGGCCTGGTCGCTGAGCAAGCGCGAGCGGCGCTATGTCCCGCTGGCCTACTGCTACGCCGAGGCCCCGGCCGAGAGCGGCACCTCGTTCTGCGGGCCCTGCAGCAACGGCGTGGCGGCCGGCACTTGCCTCGAAGAGGCCGTGCTGCAGGGCCTGCTCGAGCTCGTGGAGCGCGATGCCGCCGCGGTCTGGTGGTACAACCGGGTCGCGCGCCCGGCCATCGAACTCGACAGCTTCGGGGACCCGTACTTCGAAGCCCTCGAGGCAGACTACGCCCGTCTCGGCTGGGCCGTCTGGGTGCTCGATCTGACGCACGACCTCGGTATCCCGACCTGCGTTGCGCTCGCCCACGAGGCCCGTGAGGATCGATTCAGCATCGGGTTCGGCTGCCACCTCGACCTGCGCCTGGCCGTGCAGCGATCGCTCACCGAGCTGAACCAGCTCTTCGATCCCGGCGCGGCGCGCCGGGCGCCGTGGGACCTCGAGCGGCTGCCTGACAGCGCGCATCTCTTCCCCGGCCCCGATCTCCCCCGGGTCGCGGCCGAGCACCTTCCCCGGATCGGCGGCGCCGATCTGCGCGCCGACATCGAGCAATGCCTCGGTCGCCTCGACGAGGCGGGCCTGGAGCTCGTCGCCGTGGACAAGACCCGCCCCGACATCGGCTTGCCCGTGGTCCAGGTGATCGTCCCGGGGCTACGCCATTTCTGGCCTCGATTCGGCCCCGGGAGGCTCTATGAGGTGCCGTGCGCGCTCGGGTGGCTCGCCGGCCCGCTCGCGGAGGGCGAGCTCAACCCGGTCCCTCTGTTCGTCTAGCTGCCGAGGAGCTGCGCAGGCGAGAGGACATGATGGCCCAGCGCGTCGCGCCCGGCGATGAAGCGCTGCGAACGATCCTCCGGGATAGCCCGTGCGGCTTGACGGGCACGGCCCCTGGAGCGTGGTCGAGCGCCCCTCGGGGGGATAGCCAGGAGTCGCGTCGCTCGATATCGGCTCGGGGATCCCGCCCAGCCAGCGCGCGTCGCGCTCGACCGGAGCCTCGGCGTTGTCGAGCGGGTCGTCGGGGCCGCGGCTGTGGACGAGCCGCCACAGCCGCTCGCTCACTGAGCCGTTTCGATCGCGAAGCGGTGGACGAGCTTCTTCGCGAGCTCCTCGCCCTCGACGTCGAGCAGCAGCACAGCGCCCCGCCGCCGGCCTCCGCAGGATGGACCTCCGACGCTCGGTAGCGCATCCTGTGCGCATGCAAGCGCTCAAGATCCACGTCGTGGTGGACGATTCCGTCGTCCGCGCTCTGCCTGCGCTCTCGCCGCTCCGTGGGCAGCGGGTCGAGCTCATCGCGCTGGGGGAGGCGCAGCCGCCGTCTCCTGTCGCGCCGGTCGCGGGCGGCTTGCTCGGGCAGATCAAACTCAAGGAAGACTTCGACGCCCCGCTCCCCGACGACGTCCGGAGCGCATTCGAGGGGGACGAGCCTTGAAGTGGCTCCTCGACACGCACGTCGCGATCTGGTTCGCCGCCGACCCCAACCGCTTACGGCAAGAGGTCATCGATGCGGTCCAGGATCCCGGTGCGCAGATACTGATCTCGGTCGCATCCTGGTGGGAGCTTGCGATCAAGCACGCCATCGGACGGCTGGAAGGCAGCCTGCCGCCGGCGCAGCTCCGGACGTGGTGGCTTGGCTATCCGACGGTGCGGGAGCTGTCCATCGAAGCGGCGCACGTCTGGATGGCGACTTCCTATCCGCTGTACCACCGCGATCCGTTCGATCGAATGCTGGTGGCGCAAGCCCAGCTGGAGGATGCGACGCTCATCACTTCGGATGAGATGCTGCGTGCGTACCAGGTACCCATCCTGTGGGCGTGCAGCTGATCGAGCAGGCGTCACTCCGCGTCCGAGCGCAAGAGGGCTCACGTCGTTCGGCGCTCGTCCCCCACGGACCAGCCGCGGTAGCCTGTGCGTGCGCTGGTGGTTACAGGCAGCGCAGGACGTTGTCGCGCACGAGCTGCCAGATCGGCTCAGGGATCCCGCCCAGCCAGCGCGCGTCGCGCTCGACCGGCGCCTCGGTGTCGTCGAGCGGATCGTCGTGGCTGTAGACGAGCCGCCACAGCCGCTCGCTCACCGAGCCATTCCGGTCGATCACGAAGCGGTGGACGAGCTTCTTCGCGAGCTCCTCGCCCTCGACGTCGAGCAGCAGCACCGGCGGAGCCACCTCGATCTCGCTCGCGTCGCGCAGCGGCTTGAGCCGGACATAGGACCCCTTCACCAGACTGGCCTCGTCCGGCGGCTCGAACCCCGCCGCGCGGAAGTCGCACGGCGCCTTGGTGTTGCCGATGAGGTAATACGCCCCCTGGGTCTCGGCGAGGATCGCGCCGCCCAGCCTCCCTACGCGTGCCATCTAGACCTCCTCCGCAGTGCCGCCCTCGTCCGAGAGCACGAGCGAGCGCCCCGGCGTCTGGCCCGGGAGCGCGGCTCCATCCCATGTGTACTTGTTGGTATACCCGCGCGGCGTGACCATGTACCCCTCGAACATGAAGGTGTTGGTCGACCCGACGAGCACCGTCGTCAGCATCCCGATCTCGTACTCGAGGAAATGGTCGAGATCGGTGAGCACGGCGCTCTCCAGCTTGCGGTAGGCGCTCTTCACCAGCGCGACCGGCGTCGTGCCCGCGCGGTGCTGGCGGATGATCTCCTGGGCCCGCACGATCTGGCGCGTGCGCCGCCCGCTCGCCGGATTGTAAAGGCCGATGACGAAGTCGGCCGCGGCCGCGGCCTCGAGCCGCCGCTCGATCACGGGCCACGGGGTCAGGAGGTCGGAGAGCGAGATGGCGCAGAAGTCGTGGCCGAGCGGCGCGCCGACGAGCGACGCGCACGCGTTGAGCGCCGTCATCCCCGGCACGAGGCGGAGCTCCGGCGACTCGCCGCGCTTCCAGCCGATCTCCTCCAGCACCTGGAAGACGAGCCCGGCCATGCCGTAAACGCCCGCGTCGCCCGACGAGATGATCGCCACGCGCGCCCCGTCCCGCGCCCGCTCCACCGCGGCGCGCGCCCGGCCGATCTCCTCGGTCATGCCGGTCTTGATCACCTCCTTGCCCTCGATCAGGTGCTTCACCAGCCGGATGTAGGTCGTGTACCCGACGATGAGGTCCGAGGCCGCGATCGCCTCGAGGGCGGCGCGGGACGCGTGCTCCTCGGCGCCAGGGCCGATCCCGACGATCGACAGGACTCCTTTGCCGTCACCCATGGCTCTCCTCCACGTTGCGCTTCGAGAACGGGACGCGCGCCACCGCGAGCGTCATGGACCGCCCCACGCCCTCCTCGGTGTACGCCCGCTTCGGCACGAGCAGCCTCGCGGCCCCCGCCGCCCGCAGCGCGGCCGGCTCGGCGACGCCCCG
The DNA here is from genome assembly GCF_051473845.1 of Sorangium sp. So ce381. Classification (NCBI taxonomy): domain Bacteria; kingdom Pseudomonadati; phylum Myxococcota; order Polyangiales; family Polyangiaceae; genus Sorangium; species Sorangium sp. So ce381. The sequence goes on from NZ_CP150336.1 coordinate 326,975, forward strand.
GGCGCCGACGTGCTTCTTCACCGTCTCCGACGGGTTCTCGATGCCCTCGGTCGCGTCGAGCTCCTCGGGCGTGAACGTGACGAGCGGCCACCCCCGCCGCGCCGACAGCGCGAGCAGCGCCTCCTCGTCGGCCTTCTTGTCGATCGTCGCCAGCGCCTTCACCGATCTCGCCGACAGCCCGTGCTCCTCGAGCAGCCGGTCGACGCCGCGCTCCACCATGTCGAGCGGCGCGCCGCGATCGCAGCCGATGCCGAGCACCAGGCTCTTCGGCCTGTAGACGACGGCGCGCTCGACGATGCCGGGGTGCGAGCGGGCGAGATCGCGGTCGCTCGCGACGAGCAGGATCTCCCACGCGCCGGGGTCCACGCCGTCGAGCGACGTCGCGTAGCGCACGCCCGGCGGCAGCGGCGTCGCCTCGGGCCAGAACGAGGGCTCGCCGGTCTCCTGGACGAACAGCACCGGCGCGGCGTTCACGACGGCGGCGCAGCCGCGCGTCACGTTGCGGTCGGGATCGTCAAGGGTCCACCCGAGGTCCCGGCCGAGGATGTCGACCGTGAGCGTCCCGAGCGCGTCGGAGGCCGTTGTCACCACCGGCTGCGCGCCGAGCAGCCCGGCCACCTTCTCGGTGAACGCGTTGCCCCGCCCGACGTGCCCGGAGAGCACGCAGATCGAGAAGCGCGCCGTGTCGTCGACGCAGACGACCGCAGGATCGACCTTCTTGTTCTTGAGCAGCGGCGCGATCATGCGCACGACCGCGCCGACGCTGATCACGAAGACATGGCAGTCGTAGGCCGTGAACGCCTCGGTCAGGAGCGGCCCCATCGGCAGCGGCAGCGGCTTCGCCCCCGCCGGCGCCCCGTCGAACAGCTTCTGCGACACGTAGAGATCCGCGCCCGGCAGCCCCTCGATGAGCTTGCGCGCGATGGAGATCCCGTGCCGCGTGATGGCGTAGATGGCGTAGGGCTTGCGCTCGGCGGTCATGGGGCCTCCGGTTCGGTAACAGCCTTGTCGAAGCCGCCCGGCGGCGAGGCCGGGGCCTCCCCGACGAGCAGCCCGCTCCGCTCCCCGCGCGTGACAACGACCATGGCGAAGCAGTCGCCCCGCTCGCCCTGCGCGGCCCGGAGATCGCGGACGATCCGCTGCTCGGGCATCGTCGCCTTGGACACGAACACGGCCCTGTCGAGGAGGCCGGCGCGCGTGAGCGCCTCGGTCACCTTCGGCATCTCCGAGCCGATCTTCATCAGGACCACGGTGTCGAAGCGCCGGAGGACGTCGGTCAGGTCGTCGACGCCGTACGTGGCGGGCAGGATGGCGATCCGCTCCTGCCCGTCGGCGAGCGCGAGCCCGCTCACGGCAGGGACCGCCGTGACCGAGGTGACGCCGGGGACGACCTCGACCTCGAGCCCAGGGAAGCGGCGGAGCGCCTCGCGGCGGACATAGACGAAGGTGCTGAAGAGCGACGGATCCCCCTCGGTGGCGAACGCGACGGTGAGGCCGCGCGAGAGCCGCTCGCCGATCGTCTCGACGGCCGCGTCGACGTAGGGGCGGACGCGATCCGGGTCCTTGCTCATGGGGAAGGTGAGGAGCAGCCGCTCCTTGTCCCGCTGCTTGCCGACGACGGGCTCGAGGATCCGGTAGGCCATCGAGGCGCCGAAGTCCGAGCTGCGGGGGAGCGCGAGCACGTCGGCCTCCTGGAGCACGCGCACGGCGCGCAGCGTGAGCAGGTCCGGCGCGCCGGGGCCGACGCCCACGCCGTAGAGCTTGCCGAGGCCGCTCATGACGCCTCCGAGGTGGACCGCGGCGCACCGGAGGGCGCGGGCCGGGCCGGCCCCGCGCCGTCCGCAGCTTCCACGGCTTCCTGCGCCTTCGCGGGCTTCGTCGCGGCGAAGATGTGGATCGGGTTCAGCGCCTCGTACCGCACGTAGCGCGCGAGCGGGACGCCGCGCGAGACCGAGAGCAGCGTGACCTCGGGGTCGAGCCCCCGCGCCCGCAGCGCGCGGTACGTCTCGGCGACGTTCTCCATCGTGATGGCGTTGACCACGAGCCGGCCGCCAGGACGCAGCCGATCGAGCGCCACCGTGACGATCTCCTCCATGCTCCCCTTGCTCCCTCCGACGAACACAGCGTCCGGGTCCTCGAGCGCCGCCAGCGCCTCGGGCGCGCGGCCCGCGACGACGCGCACGTTGTCGACCCCGTGCGTGCGGACGTTGTCGCGGCAGATCTCCACGCCCTCCGGGTCGACCTCGATCGCATAGACCCGGCCGAGGGGGCAGAGCATCGCCGCCTCGATCGAGACCGACCCCGAGCCTGCGCCGACGTCCCAGACGACCGCGTCGGGGCGGATCGCCATCGACGCGATCGAGAGCATGCGCACCTCGCGCTTCGTGATGAGGCCGTTCTTCGGCATGCGCTTCGCGAACGCGTCCTCGTGCAGGTAGGGGACGGCCGGCGGCGGGCGCCACGCAGGGTCGCTCCGCAGGAGCAGGAGCACGTTCAGGGGGCCGATGTCCTCGCAGGCGGCGAGCGCGGCGAGGTCGAACGCGCGCACGCGCTCGCCGGCGCCCGCGAGGCTCTCGCAGACCCACGCCTTCCAGCCGGCGTCGCCGTGCTCGAGGAGCCGCGCCGCGAGGCGGGCCGGGCTGTTCTCCCCGTCGGTCAGCACCGCGACCTTCGAGAGGCGGCGGAGGCGCGTCGCGAACCCCTCGGGGGAGCGCCCGTGGACCGAGACGAACGCGGCGTCGTCCCAGGCGATCCCGGTGCGCGCGAACGCCCACTGGACCGAGCTCAGGCTCGGGATGATCTCGACGTGCTCGCCGCCGAGCTTCCGGACGACGAGCGCGCCGACGCCGAAGAACAGCGGGTCGCCCGAGGCGAGGATGCACACGTTCTGCTCGGCGGACAGGGCGTCCACGCGGTCGAGCGCCGCGGACAGGCCGCCCTTGAGGGCGATCTTCTCGCCGCGGAACTGCGGGAAGAACTCGAGGTGCCGCTCGCCCCCCACGAGCACCTCGGCGCGGGCGACCGCGGACGCGGCGCGGCTCGACAGGCTGGCGCACCCGTCGTCGCCGATGCCGACGACGGTGACGGCTCGGCGCGCGCTCATCGCGCCACCTTGGCCGGCTCGGCCGAGCCGGCCGAGCCTGTCGGTTCCGGCGAGTCCGCCGACAGGAGCAGCAGCGCGTGGACGATCGCGACCGCGATGGGGCTGCCGCCCTTGCGGCCGCGCGCCACGATGGAGGGGAGCCCGGACTCGATCAGGGCCTCCTTGGACTCCGCCGCCGACACGAAGCCGACCGGCACGCCGATCACGAGCGCAGGCCGCGCGCCCTCCTCGCGGGCGAGGCGCACGACCTCGAGCAGCGCCGTCGGCGCGTTGCCGATCGCGACGATCGCGCCGTCGAGGAGCCCGAGCCGGTGCGCCTTGCGCATCGACTCGATCGCGCGGGTCGAGCCGGCCGCGGACGCGGCCTGGATGACGTCGTCGTCCGAGATGAAGCAGTGGATCGCGCAGCCGTAGGACGCGAGCCGCTGCTCGTTCAGGCCGACGCCGATCATCTTCACGTCGACGAGGACCGGCGCGCCGCCCCGGAGCGCCGCGATGCCCCGCGCGATCGCCTCGGGGTGGAGCCGCATGAGCGACGAGAACTCGAAGTCCGCCGTCGCGTGGATGACGCGGCGGACGACCTGCCACTCGGCCTCCGGGAACCCGTGCGCGCCGACCTCCTCGTCGATGATGGCGAAGCTCCTGTCCTCGATGCGCCGCCCGAGCGCGGTCATCTGCCGCATGTCGTTCACCGCGCGCGCCTCATCACCGCTCATGGCTCCTCCGCTCTCTCCGCTCTCTCCGCACCGATTGCACCGGCGTCGCCGGCCGGATATCGGCCGAGCAGCGCCCCGTTGAAATCGACAAGGCAGGCGTGCACCTCGAGGGCGCCGCCCGCGTGACGCGAGGTGTGCTCGACGACGCGCCGGCAGATCCCCCCGGCCACGCCGGTGAGCCCCTCGCGCTGGCACAGCTCGAGCACGTGCCGCGCGGTGTTCGCCTGCCGGATCTCCGCGGCGATCTCCGGCCGCGCGCCGAGCTCCTCGGCGATCTGCGCGAGCAGCTCCATGCTCACCTCCGAGCCGGCGGCGTGCGTCATCATCTTGCCGTCGGCCATCTTCGAGAGCTTGCCGATCATGCCGACGATGATCGCGCGGGCGATCCGCCGCCGCGCGGCGTGGCGGACGCCCGTGCCGATGAAGTCGCCCACCTGGATGAACGCCTCCTCCGGGAGCTCCGGGTAGAGCTTCATCGCGTACGCCTCGGACTTGCCGCCGGTCGTCAGCGCGAGCGTCGCGATGCCGCGCTCGGCGGCGACGTCGATCGCCTGCACGACGCTCGCGCGGAAGGCGGCGGTCGAGTACGGCTTCACGATCCCGCTCGTCCCGAGGATGGAGATGCCGCCGATGAGCCCGAGCCGCGCGTTGATGGTCTGCTTCGCCATCTCCTCGCCCTGGGGGACGCTGAGGGTGACCGTGGCCCCGGCGAAGCCCGAGCCCTCGAGCTCCTCGAGGACCATCTCGGTGATGTTCCGGCGCGGCACGGGGTTCACGGCCGGCGCGCCGACGGGCAGCCCGAGCCCCGGCTTGGTGACGACGGCGACCCCCGCGCCGCCGCGGATCTCGACGCCCGGCTCGCGGCGGAGCTCGACCTCGGCGACGAGCTCGGCGCCGTGGGTGCAGTCGGGATCGTCGCCGGCGTCCTTGATGACGCTGCACGTGGCGCGCGGCCCGTCGCGATCGCAGCGCTTCAGCGGGAAGGTGACCTTCTGCCCGTTCGGCAGGGTGGTCTCGATGGCGTCGACCGCCGCGCCGCGCGCGAGCACGCGCGCCGCCGCCTTGGCCGCGGCGGCCGCGCACGCGCCCGTCGTGAACCCCTCGCGCTGCCCTTTCGGGTCTCTCGGCCGGAGCTCTGCCATCGCAGGTGCCGGAACGACTACAACGATTTTCGCGCGGCGTTGTGGGAGAAGCTTTCGAGGCCCGCGCCGCCCTCGGGCGGCGTGACGATTTCCTGCCCTCCTGGTCGGTCGGGGCGAAACTCCAGGAGAGACCCTCAGCCCACGAACGCCCGCGCGCTCTCGAAGAGGCGCAGCCAGGGGCCGCGTTCCGACCACTCGGGGGGAGCCCAGCTGTGCTGCACGGCGCGGAAGACGCGCTCGGGGTGCGGCATGAGGATCGTCACACGGCCGTCGTCGGTGGTGAGGCCGGTGATGCCGTCGGGCGAGCCGTTGGGGTTGGCGGGGTAGCGCGTGGCGACCTGACCGCGGCCGTCCACCCAGCGGGCCGCCACACGCGCCGCGCGGCGATCGGCGTCGCTGGCGAAGTGGGCATAGCCCTCGCCGTGGGCCACGGCCACGGGCAGGCGCGCGCCCACCAAGCCGCGCAGCAGCACCGAGGGGCTCTCCAGGATTTCGACCTGGGCGAGACGGGCCTCGAACTGTTCGGAACGGTTCTTGACGAAGCGCGGCCAGCGCTGGGCACCGGGGATGATGTCCTTGAGGCCGGCCATCATCTGGCAGCCGTTGCAGATGCCGAGGGCGAAGGTGTTCGGTCGCGTGAAGAAGGCCGACAGCGCCTCGCGCGTCTTGCTGTGAAAGAGCGCCGAGCGGGCCCAACCCATGCCGGCGCCGAGCACGTCGCCGTAGGAAAAACCGCCGCAGGCAGCCAGGCCGCGGAAGCTCTCGAGCGACACGGCGCCGCTCATCAGATCGCTCATGTGCACGTCGTGGGCGGCGAAGCCGGCGCGGTGGAAGGCGGCGGCCATCTCGATCTGACCGTTGACGCCCTGCTCGCGCAAGATGGCCACCTTGGGCCGTTCGCTGGCGGCTTCGATCAGCGGGCGAGCCAGCGATCGTTCGACGTCGAAGGGCAGGTGCGGCGAGATGCCCGGATCCCCGGCGTCGAGCAGCGCGTCGAACTCCTCGCGGGCCTTCTCGGGATTGTCGCGCAGCGCTCGCATGCGGTAGCTGGTCTCGGACCAGGCGCGGCGCAAGTCCACGCGCGGCTCGTCGAGCACGGCCTGGCCGCCCGCGGTCACCACCAGTCGATCGTCGCTGCGGAGCTTGCCGACGACGTGCGCCGCTCCCTCGAGACCGGCGCGGGCGAAGGCCGAGATGACCTCGGGCGCGTCCTGGGCACGCACCTGCAGGAGCGCGCCCAGCTCTTCCGAGAACAAGGCTGCAGCCTGAGCGGCCGGAAGCGAGATGTTCGCCGCCAGCGCATCGAGCGACAGCTCCGCGCCGACGCGGCCGGCGAAGCTCATCTCGGCCCAGGTGACGAACAGGCCGCCGTCCGAGCGATCGTGGTAGGCGAGCACCAGCCCCCGCTGCCGCAGGCTCTGTACGGTCTCGAAGAAGGCGCGCAGATCGGCCGGCGAGTCGACGTCCGGCACGCTGTCGCCCACTTGCTCGCTGACGGTGGCGAACGCCGAGAGGCCCAGGCGATTCTTGCCGCGTCCCAGGTCGACGGCCACGAGCACGGTGTCCCCGACGTCGGTGCGGAGCTGGGGCGTGAGCGCGCCGCGCACGTCCGGCACACGGGCGAAGGCCGAGACGATGAGCGAGATGGGAGAGACGACGCTCTTCTGGCCGCCGTCCCAGACCGTGCGCATCGACATGCTGTCCTTGCCGACGGGGATGGCGAGACCGAGCGCCGGGCACAGCTCGAGGCCCACCGCCTTCACGGCTTCATAGAGCTTGGCGTCCTCACCGGGGGCACCGGCCGCTGCCATCCAGTTCGCCGACAATTTCACGCGCTCGAGGCTCTCGATCGGAGCCGATGCCAGGTTGGTCAGCGCCTCGCCCACGGCCATGCGCGCCGAGGCCGCAGCGTCGAGCACGGCGAGCGGGGCGCGCTCGCCCATGGCCATGGCCTCGCCGCCGTAACCCGTGTAGTCGGTCAGCGTCACCGCTGCATCGGCCACGGCCACCTGCCAGGGCCCGACCATCTGATCGCGGTGCACGAGGCCGGTGATGGTGCGGTCGCCGATGGTGATGAGGAAGGACTTGTCGGCCACCGTGGGCAGCCGCAGCAGGCGATAGACCGCCTCGCGCAGCGGCAGCTTGGCGGCGTCGAGCGCCTGTCTGGGCGAGGGCAGGCGGCGGACGTCGCGCGTCATCTTGGGCGGCTTGCCGAGCAAGACCGACAGCGGCATGTCGATCGGCTGGTCGTCGAGCTCGGCGTCGTCGAGCACCAGATCTTGCTGCGCCGTCGAGTGACCGACCACGGCGTAGGGACAGCGCTCGCGCCGGCAGATCTCCTCGAAGATCTCCAGGCGCGAGCCGTCCAGAGCCAGCACGTAGCGCTCCTGCGCCTCGTTGCACCAGATCTCGAGCGGCGACATGCCGGGCTCGACCGAGGGCACTCGGCGCAGCTCGAAGCGCCCGCCCACGCCCGCGTCGTGCACGAGCTCGGGCAAGGCGTTCGACAGGCCGCCCGCGCCCACGTCGTGGATGCTGAGGATGGGCGAACCGGCGCCCAGGGCGTTGCAGCGATCGATGACCTCCTGGCAGCGCCGCTGCATCTCCGGGTTGTCCCGCTGCACCGAGGCGAAATCCAGATCGGCGGATGACGAGCCCGAGGCCATCGACGACGCCGCGCCGCCGCCCAGGCCGATCAACATGGCCGGCCCGCCGAGCACGACGATGGGCGCCCCCGCCGGGAAGGTCTTCTTCAGCGCCAGCTCGGGCCGCACATTGCCGAGCCCGCCCGCCAGCATGATGGGCTTGTGATAGCCGCGCACGCTGGAGGCCCCGCTGCTGTCGCCCGGCACCTTCTGCTCGAAGGTCCGGAAATAGCCGGCCAGGGCAGGACGCCCGAACTCGTTGTTGAAGGCGGCGCCGCCGAGCGGCCCGTCGATCATGATGTCGAGCGCCGAGACGATGCGATCGGGCTTGCCGATCGACTCGGCTTCCCACGGCTGCTCGAAGCCGGGAATGCGCAGGTTCGACACCGAAAAACCGGTGAGCCCGGCCTTGGGCTTCGCGCCTCGCCCCGTGGCGCCCTCGTCACGGATCTCGCCGCCGCTGCCCGTCGAAGCGCCGGGATGCGGCGAAATGGCCGTGGGATGGTTGTGGGTCTCCACCTTCATCAGCACGTGCGCCGGCTCACGCCGCGTCTCGTACAGCGCGCCGGCCCCCGGCTGTGGAAAGAAGCGCTCGGCGTCGAGCCCCTCCATGACCGCCGCGTTGTCGCTGTACGCCGACAGGACATGGTGCGGCGTCACCGCGAAGGTGTTCTGGATCATCTTGAACAGCGAGAGGCCCTGCGCCTCGCCGTCGATCACCCAGTCGGCCTTGAAGATCTTGTGCCGACAGTGCTCGCTGTTGGCCTGCGCGAACATCATCAGCTCGACGTCGCTCGGATCCCGCCTCAGCTCCGTGAACGCGGCCAGCAGGTAGTCGATCTCGTCCTCCGCCAGGGCCAAGCCGAGCTCCTTGTTGGCGCGCGTCAGCGAGAGCCGCCCCTCGCGCGACAGCGGCACGCGAGCGAGGGGCCGCGGCTTTTCGTCGCGAAAGAGCGCCTGCCCGGCCGCCAAGTCGAAGGCCACCGACTCGGTCATCCGATCGTGCAGCGCCCCCGCCGCGCGCGTCAGCTCCTCGCCGGTCAGCGGCCGGGACGCCCGCACGTAGTAGGCGATGCCCCGCTCGATCCGCTGCACCGCCGCGAGCCCCGCCACCCAGGCGATGTCGGTCGCCTTCGAGCTCCAGGGCGAGAGGGTGCCGAAGCGCGGCACCACCAGCACGAGCTGACCTTCGTCCTCGCCCGTCCCGCCCCCGCCGTGCGCCAGCGCGTCGTCGTCCAAGAGATGCGACAGCACGTGCTCGCCGCGCTCGTCGAGCGAGGCCCGCGAGTGCACGAAGTAGATCCAGCGGCTCCCCAGCCCGACCACCTCGGGCACCCGCTGCTTCAGCTCGGTCAGGCGCTTGTCGGTACGAAACGGAGAGAGAGCGCGCGCGCCGCGGACGTGTCGGAAGGCAGCCATGGCGGGCATTTGGCCCATGGGGGCAGCCGATTCAACCGAAACGGGCAGCCACGGGGCTGGGGCCCGGTGCCCCCGCCACCCCTCGCAAGATCCCGAACGATTACAAAGACTTCTTCGCAGGGTTGTTGAAGAAGCTCTCCAGGAGCACGCTCCCCTCCGGCGCGCCGAGCGAGACCAGGTGGTCGCGGAGCGGGTAGAGGACCGCGCCGTCGCCCGCGCAGAGCACGGCGTCGTACGGCCCGGCCGCGAGCTGCCCGTCCACGAGGGCGCACGCGCGCGCCGGCCGCTCGGGGTGGCCGATCGGGGGGAGGTCGCGGGCGACCGTGAGGCGAACGGCGGCGGGGAGGCGCTCGCGGACGAACGGCTCGGAGGCGAAGGTCTCGCCCGGCTCGACGAGCCAGAGCAGGTCGAGCTGCGCCGCGCCGGCGGCGGCAGCGCTGCGCGCGATTCCGAGGGCGGCGGTGATGCCGGTGTCGGTGGCGATCACGAGCGCGCGGCCGGAGAAGCCCGGCGCGAGCCGCAGCTTGCCCCAGGGGCCGCTCCACTCGAGCTCGGCGCCGACGGCGATGTCGTTGAGCACGTTCGACCCCGGCCCGGCGCCGATGCGCTTCACCGCGATCTCGACGGCGCGCTGCTCGGCGTCGCTGGAGAGCAGCGAGTAGGCGCGCTTCGCGAGCCTGCCGCCGGGCAGGGTGACGCCGGTGTTGATGATCACGTACTGCCCGCCGGCGAAGCCGATCTCCGCGCCGTCGACGCGCTCGAGCCGGAGCAGCCGCGCGGCGTCGCCGAGCGGCGTTGCGTGGGCGATCCTGATCTTCGGGTTGCCTTGTGTTGCCATGACGTCGCTCCTGTCTCCGCGCGGTCGCAATCACGCGCGATGGGCTCCCTCCGGTGAGGGGCGCGCTTCACTCGGCCGGGTAGATCTCGTGCACGAAGTCGTGCATCTCCTCGAGCTCCCGGTAGAGCCGGCCGAGCCCGTCGACCTGGGCGCGCAGATCGAGCTCGACCTGCTTCGTCAGGATGAGGAGCGAGCGCAGATAAGGCAGCTTCGGGTCGCCGGCGGGGGTCTTGGCGACCTTCTCCTGGAGCTCCACGAGCGACCCCTCGAAGAGGCGCGAGAGGTTCTTCAGGTCCCCGGCGCGCAGCATCGCCGAGACCGGCCCGGGCTCGGCGGCCGCGGCGCCGAGCTCGGCGAGCTCGTGCGTGCGCTCGGCGGGATCCTCGATGCCCAGGATGTTCATGAGCCCAAGGCGGAGCGCGGCGATCTCGTGACAGGCCATATCGGTTCTCTCCTATCCATCCTTCACTGCATGATGTCGTCGACGAGCCGGGCCACCAGCCGGTCGCCGAGCAGGTGCTCCTCGACGAGGTCCTTCGCGTCCTCCTCGCGGACGCCGCGGTACCAGACCCCGTCGGGGTAGACGGCGACCGTCGGCCCCTCGCCGCAGCGCCCCATGCACGACGTCCTCGTCACGCGGATCTGCTGCTGCTGGCCGGCCTGCTTCACGAGGCGGCGCACCGACTCGAGCAGCGCAAGGCTGCCGCGGTCCACGCAGTCGGCGTTGCCGCAGACGAGCACGTGCTTGCGCAGCGAGCGGTGGGCGTGCGGGTGGTTCGACGCCTGCGTGTGCGTGAGCGTGTGGCGCACGCTGTAGAGCATCGCCTTGAGCCCGCCGACCTCCCGGGCGAGCCCCGGCAGCGCGGTGCGGTACATGCACGTGTCGCAGGGGAGCGGCGCCTCGCCGGCGAACGCCTGGCGCGCGCGCTCGTCGATCAGCCCCTCGAGCGCGCTCGACCGGCCGAGGTGCGGCGCGAGCGACGCCCGGATCCACGGGTACGTCGAGGAGAAGCGGTCGACCTGCTCGGCGAGCTTCGTCATGAGCCGCCCGGCGAAGAGGAAGTAGGGGACCACCACGACGCGCTCCGGCCGGTGCCGCGCGACCCGCTCCAGCGTCTCCTCGACCGAGGGGCGGGTGACGCCGATGAAGGTCGGCTCGACGAGCTGGAGCCCGCGGCCCTCGCCGATGAGGCGCGCCGTCTTGCAGAAATCGCCGTTCGCGTCCGGGTCGCTCGACCCGCGCCCCACGACGACGAGCGCCGACCGGGCCCGCGCCGCCGGGTCGTCCGGCAGCGCGGTCGCGGCGCGCTCGAACGCGATCTGCGCGAGCGCCGGGTGCACGCCGAGCGGCCGCGCCGCCGAGAAGCGCACGCCCGGGTGCGCGGCCCGCGCCCGCTCGAGCGCGAGCGGGATGTCGTTCTTCACGTGCCCCGCGGCGAACAGGAAGAGCGGCACGACCGCCACCCGCGACGCCCGCGCCGCGAGCGCCGTAAGCGCGTCGGCGAGGTGCGGCGTCGCGAGCTCGATGTAGCCGTGCTGCACGGCGATCTCGGGCCGCGCCGCGGCGTAATCGGCCACGATCGCCTCGAACTCGGCGTTCGACGCGGCGTCGCGGCTGCCGTGGCCGATCAGCAGGAGACCGTCGTCATGCACGCGAGCGCCTCCTCCAGGGTGAGCGGGAGCCCCGCGCCGCCCTGCGGCGGCACAGGCCTCATCCGGGTCCAGAGCTCGGCGACCCACGGCCGCCGCACCCGCGCCCGCGCGAGGAGCTCCCCCCGCGCGAACACCTCCCGCGGCGGCCCGTCCGCGAGGACCTGGCCGTCGCCGAGCAGGACGGCGCGCGTTGCGAAGAGCGGCACGAGATCCACGGCGTGCGTCGCGGTGACCAGCGTGGTCCCCTGCTGCTCGGAGAGCGCGCGCAGCGTCTGGCACAGGGCGAGCTCGCCCTCCGGGTCGAGCCCCGCGGTCGGCTCGTCGAGCAGCAGCACCCGCGGCCGCATCGCCAGCATCCCGGCGATGCACGCGCGCTTGCGCTCGCCGAAGCTCAGCGCCTCGATGGCCCGATCGGCGAGGTGCGCGATCTGCACGGCGGCGAGCGCCTCCTCGGCGCGGCGCCGCGCCTCGGGCGCGGGCAGGCCGAGGTTTCGCGGGCCGAACAGGACGTCGTCGAGGAGCGTCGCGCCGAGCAGCTGGTCGTCCGGGTCCTGGAGCACGAGCGCGGCGCCCGCGGCGACGGCGTCCGAGGGCGAGCCCACGCGGCGGCCCGCGATCTCGACGCCGCCGCCGGGCGCCGTGAGGAGCCCGACGAGCGTCCGGAGCAGCGCGGTCTTGCCGGCGCCGTTGCCGCCGAGCACCGCCACGGACTCGCCCTCGGCGACGTCGAGGCGCACGTCGCGCAGCACGGGCTCGCCGTGCCGGTAGCCAATCCGGGGGGCGCGGAGCGCGATCGCGATCATCCGGCCTCTCCCGCGGCGACGCTGAGCCCGAGGGCCGCGATGGCGGCGGCGGCGAACGCGAGGTTCGCGGCGGGCGCGCTCGCCCTTCGGTCCGCCACGGGGAGCTTCCCCTGGTAGCCGCGGAGCTGCATCGCGAGCGCGGCGCTCTCGGAGCGCTCCAGCGTGCGGAGCGCCACGACGCCAGCGACGGCGCCGGCCGAGCGCGCGGCGGCGCCGGGGCGGGTGAACCCGCCGCGGAGCGCGGCGGCGCTCCACGCGCTGTCGGCCGCGCGCTGGAGCACGCCGGCGAAGCGCCGCGTCAGCGCGAGCAGCTCGACGAGGGCCGCGGGGACGCCGAGCCCGGCGAGCGCCGCCTCGATCTCGGCGGGCGCGGCGGCGCCGGCGAGCCACCGGAGCACCGCGGCCGCCGCGAGGACGCGCGCGCCGATGGCGACGGCGCGGCGGGCCCCCTCGGCCGTGATCGCGTCGACAGGGAACGGCGCGCCGGGGAGGAGCGGCGCCCCCGGCGTGAGCGCGAGCGCGAGCGCCGCCGCGACCGCGCCGATCCACGCGGCGGGCGCGGCGGCGCGGAGGACGGCGCGCGCGGGCGTGCCCTGGAGGTGGAGGGCCGCGCACGCGAGGAGGAGCAGCGCGGCCGGCGTGACGGGCGAGCGCGCGCCCGCGGCGACGCAGCACGCCGCCACGGCGGCCCCGAGGCGGAGCCGGGCGTCCACGTCGCGGAGCCGCGCGGGGGGATCAGTCCGCACGCAGGCCTTCGCCGCCGGCCTTGCCCGCGGGCGCGTCCGCGCGCTCGACGAAGAGCACGCGCGAGAAGTAGCCGAGGGCGAAGCCGGCGAGGAGCCCGGCCCACAGGAACGCGAACAGCAGGAGGTCGCCCTCGAGGCCCGCGAACAGCGGCCCCGTCTCGTGGCGCCCTGCGTCCTCGGCGACGCGGCGGACCACGGCCTCGTCGACGCCGTCCCAGGACGCGTTGCGGCAGGCGGCGAGCCAGAGGGCAGCGGCGAGCTGGAGCGCGCGCTCGCAGGCTACGCACGCGCGCCGCGCGAGCAGCGCTGACACCGGGCGCTGTCCGAGCCGCCGCGTCACGATGCCCCCGGGGCGAGCCGGACGACCTGGAGCCGGTCCAGGATGTCGGGCCGCCGGGTGCGCAGGAAGGCGAGCGCCCCCGCGGTCATGACGCCCTCGAGCAGGCCGAGCGGCAGCTGGGTGGGGACGAAGGCGAGGGCGACGCCCGTGAACATGGCCGTCACCGATCCCTCGCCCGAGAGCCCGAGCGCGAGCGCGAGCGCCGTGGTGGCGTACGTCGCCCAGTCCGACGTCACGCCCGCCAGGAAGCCCGCGACCCAGAGGTTCGCGCCGCAGCGCCGCGCGAGGTGGAAGACGAAGTATCCGGTGAAGGCGCCCGCGATGCCCATCGACGCGACGTCGGCGCCCAGCGTGGTGAGGCCGCCGTGCGCGAGGAAGAGGGCCTGGATAAGGAGCGCCACCACGGTGACGAGGACGGTCATCCAGGGGCCGATGAGCACCGCCGCGAGCCCTGTGCCGCACGGGTGGGAGCAGGTCCCGGCGGTCGGCACCGGCACGGGCATGCACGAGATCGCGAAGACGGCGGCGGCGATGAGGCCGACGAACGGCTTGTAGAAGGCGTCCTGCTGGGTGCGGCGCCGGAGCAGGTGGAGGGCGATCGCGACGAAGGGCAGGGCGAGCGCGTTCCAGGCGGCGCACCAGCCGAGCGGCAGGACGCCTTCCGCGAGGTGCATCGCGGCCGCGGGCCGGGGCGCGAGGAGCGTCCCCAGGGACACGGCGGCTATCGACAAAGAGCGGCCGTGAAGACCGATTTCGGCGCTCCGGGTGAAGTCCGCACCCGAACGCCACGAAGACGTGCGCAAGCTGCACCTCGTGGGAGGCTCGGGTAGGTCTCCCGGCTCATGGGTTCAGGGAGCTGATCGAGCTCCCAGCGCTGCGTCCACCTTCCCAGGCCTCGTCCAATGAGGCCCAGTGGTCTTCGGAGGCAGCTCCCCACTCACGGTGGCGGGACCGCGCCGGTTTTGCACCGGCTTCCCTGTTATGCCCTGGAGGGCACCCGAGGAATGGATTGTCAGGCCGGTGCTCGGTAATCCCGTTTCGTGCCCGGCGTCAAGGACGTCGCGCCCCGATCGCGGCGGAGGTGCCCAGCGGACGCTGCACGGGGCCTCGCGTGTCAGACGAGCTCACCGTCGAGCGCGCGGGCTCCGCCTTGCGCGCGCTGGCCTGCGCGTCGGCCCGCGTGTCCTGGCGACGCGATCGCGCGAGCTGGGCGCGCGCACCCCGCGTGCGCGGACCGGGCGAACCCGGGTGCGTCGACCCGGTGCATCGACCCGGGCGCGCGCTTCCACCTGGCGCGCTCCGGTCCGCCGCTGCACGCCGCGAGCTCCCTCGTCTACGGCGTCGGTGCGGCGGTGATGCCTGCGCTGGTGGCCACCTCGCCCTCGGGGGGCGCTGCAGCGGCGCACGAGGCCATCGCTGCCGAGGCGCGCCGTGCGCCTGTCGGGGCCCCCATCGAGCAGACAGGCGCGCGCCGGCGAGCCATCCAGGCCTGTCATGCGATGGCCCAGGCCGAGAAATTGACCCAGACGCATCAGGCGAAGAGTCGTCGAGCACACGTCGTGAAATATGTCCCCCTTAGATAAAACCTGTTTACTTTGTGGCCTCGCGCGCGCTGCGCGTATCGCGGCCTGCGCGCACGCAGGGGCTCTCGTGCGCTTGAACACAGGCGCCGGCGCGTTCCTTCCGTAGTGTGCTTTATTCGTCCTGGCTCTTTACTCGGGAGCAGGTGTCCGTTGTGCTGCCTGCCGCGTCGTGGCGTCTCTTATTGAAGAGATGGGGGATCTCGTGTTCGCTCGTCTCGGAATGCGAAATGAACGCTGCGCCGAGCGCTGTCTTCGGTGGAGGGGTATGCCCGGCTCGAACGTGAATTCCGGCAGAGCTTGTGTGTGTGGGTCGTGCGCTCGCCTGGCTGCCTTCGCGTCTGGAGCGCTCTGCTCGCCCGGCGTGCAGGCGTTGCACTTTGTTATCGACAACGCGCTTGCGGATGCCACAATCTGACTACCGCATGCGCACCGGCGCGGACCCCCCAGCCCGGAGCGCATGCGGTTTTTCTTCTTAGCACCGTGGCGGACGTTCAGGACTCCGGCGCGGTTTTCCTGCCGCGGTCATTCTGGGCCCCCCTCCAGCGTGATGCGCGGTATTTTTTTGCCCCTCGAGCGCGCGGTTCGTGCCTTCCGAGGCGTCACTTTCCGGTGAACGTGGCCTGGGATTTCGCCAGGAACGCTTTCATTCCGAGCTGTTGATCTTCGCTGCCGAAGAGCGCCGCGAATGCCTGGGCTTCCAGCTCGTTGGCGGCGGCGAGGTCGAGGCTCTCGCCGCGCAGGAGGACGCGCTTGGCGGCGGCGACGGCGAGCGGGCCGCGCGAGGCGATCTTGAGGGCGGTCTCGTGGGCGCGCGCGAGGAGCTCGGTCGCCGGGAAGACGGCGTTGACGAGCCCGATCGACAGCGCCTGCTGCGCGGTGATCATGTCTCCTGAATAGACGAGCTCGCGCGCGCGTCCGGGCCCGACCCGTCGCAGCAGCCGCTGGGTTCCGCCGAACCCCGGGATGACGCCCAGGTTCACCTCGGGCTGGCCGAGCTTGGCGCCTTCGGCGGCGTAGATGAAGTCGCAGGCGAGGGCGAGCTCGCAGCCGCCGCCCAGCGCGAAGCCGTTGACGGCGGCGATCACGGGGAAGGGGGCAGTCTCGATGAGCTCGGCGAGCCGGTGGCCAGCGTCGGCGAACCGCTTCGCGGCGATGCTGTTCATGGTCGCCATCTCCGCGATGTCCGCGCCGGCGACGAACGCCTTGCCGGCGCCGGTCAGCACCGCCGCGCGCACCTCGTTGCCCTCGGCGGGCGTGAGGAGGTCGCGGAAGGCCGCGGTGAGCTCGCCGAGGACGGCGGGGTTCAGGGCGTTGAGTTTGTCGGGCCGCTGGATGGTCACGGTGGCGACGTGACCCGCGCGCTCGACGGCGACGAACTGGAGCGTACCGCGGGCCCCCGGCTGCTGTTCTTGAGCGGTCATGGAGCGTGGTTAGCAGCGCGCCGCGCCGGGGGGAAGCGCCTGCCGTCGCGCGCGAAGGCCTCATTCGGTGTCCGACCGATCTCGCTTTGCCGAGACCGTTGCCGAGCCGACGAGCGAGCGATCCAAGCGAGCGATTTCCAGAGGACGTCACGCGCCTGTTCCGGGACACAGCCCGTCGCTCGATAATCCGAACTCCCCGCTTGAGTGCGGGTGCGCGCGATCTGACGCCCTGCCACGAGCCCCCGTGCGATCGTAGTGAGTCGGGCCGACCGCCCATCCTCCGACCCGCACATCCGTGTTCACATCGCGCTTATCCCGTCGCCGCTCCCCTCATCCCCGCCTGGAGAGAGCCAGGGAGGGAGGGGGCGCCGCGCGGGGGGCCGGCGGGGTAGGGCCCCACGAACCCGAGCGCCGGCCCGCTCCGTGCGACGCCCTCCCGGACCGGCCCCGCCGTTCAGCCGGCCATAGCCCCCCAAAAGGCGCGAGTTCGTGGGAGGGGCCCCCGCCGGCCCCCCGCGCGGCGCCCCCTCCCTCCCTGGCTCCGTGGCAGCCGCCTACACCGCCCGCCCGCTCTTCTGCCCCTTCTCGTCGTACACGTAGAACCCCCGCCCGCTCTTCTTCCCGTACCACCCCGCCGCCACCAGGTTCCGGAGCAGCGTCGCCGCCCGGTACTTCGAGTCCCCGAACTCCCGGTGCAGCACCTCCGCGATCGACAGCACCGTATCCAGCCCGATCAAATCGGCGAGCTCGAGCGGCCCCATCGGGTGGTTCAGCCCGAGCCGCGCCCCCGCGTCGATGTCCTCCGGCGTGGACAGCCCCTCCTGGAGCGCGAAGCACGCCTCGTTGAGGAACGGGATCAGCATCCGGTTCACGATGAACCCGGGCTGGTCCTTCGAGGTGATCACCGTCTTGCCGAGCCCGACCGAGAGCGCCCGGACGGCCTCGTACGTCGCGTCCGACGTCTGGACCCCACGGACGAGCTCGACCAGCTTCATCAGCGGCACCGGGTTCATGAAGTGCATCCCGATGACCAGCTCAGGCCGCCCGGTCACCGCCGCCAGCCGCGTGATCGAGATCGACGACGTGTTCGACGCCAGGATCGCCCCCTTCGGCAGCGCCGCGTCGGCGAGCTTGAAGATCCCGCTCTTCACCTCGAAGTTCTCGGTCACCGCCTCCACGGCCAGGTCGACCCCGGCCAGCCCCGCGATCCCGTCGGCCACCGCGACCCGGCCGAGGAGCGCCTCCCGCGCCTCCGCGGCCAGCTTGCCCTTCTCCACCTGCTTCGCGAGGATGGCGGCGATCTGGGCCTTGCCCGACTCCGCCAGCGCCCTCGAGACGTCGCACAGGACCACCTCGAGGCCCGCGGCCGCGGCGACCTGGGCGATGCCTCGCCCCATCTGGCCCGCGCCGATCACCCCGAAGCGCTTGATCGTCGTAGCTTCCATGCCCGCGGTTGATAGCCGAACCCGAGAGCGCGGTGAACCGCCCTCGCCGCGGCCAGACGGTCCGACGGCCCGCCCGCTCGGACGTCCCCGCGCCACAGGAGCAGAAGCGCGCGAAAGCTCCGCCCGACCTTCCAGGCCCGCGGGGGCGAGGATCCTTGAAACCGTATCGTCCGCCCGGCTATCTTCGCCCGGCCCGTGAACGGACCGGACCGAATTCGCGAGGTCCGCGGAGATACGATGAGCGTTGAGACGATTCGGATGGCCCTTGGGCGTCTGCAGGATGAGCCCGAGAACGAGGCAGCCTGGAACGAGCTCGCGGAGGCCGTGACTGCTCCGAACAACGGCGCGGGCCCCGGGGACGTCGAGCGCCTGCTCGGCGCGGCGCGCGGGCGGCACGAGCAGCGGAAGGAATGGCAGGCCGTGGCCCGCCTCCTCGAGCTGGAGATCGCCCTCGCCGCGGGCAGCGCCGTCGAGCCCGCGATGCAGGCCGAGCTCGCCCGCGTCTACCACGAGGAGCTCATCGACGTCGACCGCGCGGCGGCCGCCTACAAGCGGCTGATCGAGCTGCGCCCCGACGACGACGCCGCGGCCGAGGCGCTCGAGACCGACGCCTCGAAGCGCGAGCGGTGGCGCGACCTCGTGGACCGGTACGTGGCCGAGGCCGAGGGCGCGACCGACGGCGCCTTCAAGAGCGCGCTCTACACGAGCGCCGCCGACATCGGCTACCGCTACGGCCGCGCCGAGCTCGGCGAGCGGGTGGCCGAGCTCATCGAGCTCGCCCTGAAGCTCGACCCGAAGAACCTCCGCGCCGCCAACCTCGCCGAGATCGCCTTCTCCACCGCGGGGGACTGGGACGCCGTCGTCCGCGTCCAGTCGATCGTCAAGGGCGAGGCCCAGAACAAGGAGGACCGCATCGCGGCGGCCGTCCGCGCGGCGCGCACCATCAAGGCCCGCCTGAGCGATCCGGCCCGCGCTGTCGCGGCGTACGAGGAGCTGCTCGACCTCTCGCCAGGCCAGCCCGAGGCGCTCTCGTTCCTGACCGAGGCCTACTCCGCCGCGGGCGACTGGGATCGCCTCGTCGCCCTCTACGAGGACCAGCTCCGCAGCGGCGGCGTGAAGCCCGGCGAGGAGCTCGGCATGCTCGTGCAGATCGCCATGGTCCACTGGCGCATGCGCGGCCAGCCCCAGGCGGCCGAGCCCTATTTCGACCGCGTGCGCCGCGCCGACCCGGCGCACGCCGGGATGCTCAACTTCTACCGCGAGGTCCTCGAGCAGCGCGGCGACAAGCCGCGGCTCACGACGATCCTCACGGACGCGCAGCGCGCCGTTCCCGACGGCCCCGAGAAGCGCGCCATCGCCACCGAGCTCGCGCGGCTCGCCGAGTCGCAGGAGAACGCCGCCAAGGCGATCGAGCAGTACAAGTCCGTGCTCCGGACCGACCCGGAGAACCGCCAGGCGCGCGACGCCCTGAAGCGCCTCTACCTGCAGACCGAGGGGTACAACGCCCTCGTCGAGCTCCACCGGCAGGACCTGGAGCGCACGCCCGCCGACGACGTCGCCGGCAGGGTCGCGGTGCTCCGCGAGATCGCCGCGATCTACCGCGATCGCGCCAAGAACGACGCGGCCCTCGTCACGGTCCTCACCCAGATCGTGCAGCTCGACGACAAGGACGTCGACGCCGTGCGGGAGCTGACCCGCATCTACGAGTCGCTCGGGCGCTGGCGCGACCTGCTCTCGTACCAGCAGCGCCTCGCCGAGCTGACAGAGAGCCCCGCCGAGAAGGCGGGGCTCTACCGCGCGGTCGCGCGGCGCTGGTTCGACCAGTTCTCCAACGTCCAGAACGCCATCGCGGCGTACGAGGCGCTGCTCACGGTCGAGCCGATCGACGAGGAGGCGCAGCAGAAGCTCCGCGAGCTGTACCTGAAGCGGCGCGCCTGGCCGCAGCTCTACTCGCTCTACGAGCGCAAGCTCGAGGGCGCCGAGGGCGCCGCGAAGATCGAGCTCCTCGGCGAGATGGCCAAGCTCGCCGCCGAGCGGCTCGACCGCGGCGCGGACGCGATCGCGCTGCAGAAGCGGATCCTCGAGCTCGACCCGAGCGCCCCCGGGGTGCTCGACGCGCTGGAGAAGCAGGCCGAGCGCGAGAAGGACTTCGCCACGGTCGCCGAGGTGCTCGAGCGCCGCGTCGACCTCGCGGCCGACGACGCGGCTCGCCTCGTCTCGCTGCAGAAGCTCGGGGCCGTGTACGCCGAGCGCCTCAAGGATCCGGCCCAGGCGGCGCGGACGTGGCGGCGCGTGCTCACGCTCTCGCCGGGGCACGCGCGCGCGCTCCGCGTCCTGCGCGACGCGTACTTCGCCGCGGGCGACTGGGACGGGCTCGAGGAGCTCTACGCCTCGCAGAACGACTGGGAGGGCCTCGTCGACTTCCTCTCGGGCGCGGCGGACAAGGCGACCGACCCGGCCACGAAGCTCGACATCTCCTTCCGCGCGGCCCGGATCTTCGAGGAGCAGCTGAAGGCGCCCGAGCGCGCGGCGCGCTCGTACGAGCGCGTGCTCAGCGTCTCGCCGAAGGACGCGCGCGCCGCTGCGGCGCTCGTGCCGATCTACGAGGAGGAGGAGAAGTGGGCCCGGCTGCCGGCGCTCTACGAGATCCTCCTCGACGCGACGGACGACGCCGAGGCGCAGGTCGGCATGCTGCGCAAGCTCGCGGCGGTGACGGGCGGGCCGCTCTCGGACAAGCCGAGCGCGCTCGGCTACGCGCGCCGCGCCTACGAGCTGAAGCCGGACGACGAGGGGCTCGACCTGCTCGAGGCCTGGTCGCGGGCGGCGGGCTCGTGGGGGCCGTTCGTCGAGGCGGTCGAGGGCCGGCTCCGGACGGCGGAGGACCTCGCGACCGACGTGCAGCGCACGCTGCGGCTGAAGCTCGCCGAGGTGTACGCGCGCGAGATGGGCAAGCTCGACGAGGCGGTGACCGTCTACCGCGGCCTCGTCGAGGACGACCCGTCGGACGACGACACGGTGCGGGCGCTCGACGCGCTCCTCCGGGCGAACGAGCGGCAGGCCGATCTGCGGTGGCTGTTCGAGCTCAGGGCGAGCCAGGTCGGGGGCGAGGATCGCGCCGAGATCCTCGAGGAGTGGGCGACGCTCGAGGAGGAGGTCTTCGGCGACCCGGCGAAGGCGATCGAGCTGCTGCGCAAGGTCATCGCGCTGACGCCCGGGCGCATCAACGCGCTGCGGGTGCTCTCGCGCCTCCTGAACGCCGCGGGCGAGTACGAGGCGGCGTCCGTGATCGTGGCCACGCACCGCGACGTCAGCGAGGGCGACGAGCGGGCGCGCCGCGAGATCGAGCTCGCGACGCTCTACCTGGACCGGCTGGATCGGCCGGCGGACGCCTTCGAGGCGGCGGTGCGCGCGCTCGATCTGTCGGCGCACGACCCGGACGCGATCGCCGTCCTCTCGCGGCTCGTCGAGCGCCCGGAGACGCGCGTGCGCGCGGCCAAGGTGCTCGCCGTCGAGTACGCCGAGACGGGCAACCACCGGCGCGAGGCCATGGCGCTCCGGGTCATCCTCGAGTCGGAGCGGGATCCGGCGCGGCGGCGGGAGCTCTACCTCACGCTCGCGAGCGTCGAGGAGGCGAAGCTGCACGCGGCCGGGACGGCGTTCGACGCGCTCCTCCGGGCGCTGCACGAGTTCTCCGACGACATCGAGCTCTGGGACCGCGCCGCCGAGCTGTCGCGGCGCGCCGGCCGCCCGACCGACCTCGCGGAGGCGTACCGCGTGCACCTCGTCGCGGGCCGCACCGAGGGCGACAAGGTGCTCGGCAGCTCCGTGGAGGTCGAGCTCTGCGAGCGCGCGGCGAGCCTCCACGACGAGCAGCTCGGCGACCCGGAGGGCGCGAAGCCCTACCTGGAGCGGGTGCTGAGCCTCGACCCGAACAACCACCGCGCGTTCGAGCGGCTGAAGCAGATCCTGACGGCGGCCGAGCGGTGGGGCGAGCTCGAGGAGCTCTACGACCGCGCGGCGAAGGGCACGACGGACCAGAGCGAGCGCATCGAGCTGCTCAACGAGGTGGCGCTCATCGCCGAGGAGATCATCGGCGATGCGGCCAAGGCGATCGGCTACTACGAGCGCATCCTCGAGCTCGATCCGTTCTACACGGCGGCGCTCGACTCGCTGGAGAAGCTCTACGAGCGCGAGGGCCGCTTCCGCGACCTCGCGGCGCTCCTCGAGCAGCGCCTGAAGACGGCGACCGAGGCCGAGAGCGTCGAGATCAAGCTGTCGCTCGGCAGCATCTACCTCGACCGGCTGCACGAGCCCGAGGGGTCGCTCGGGCACCTCGAGGACGTGCTGCGGATCCGCCAGAACGACCCGAAGGCGCGCGAGCTCGTCGAGCGGCTGCTCGACATCGGGGCGCTCCGCCTCCGGGCGGCGCGCGTGCTCGAGGCGGTGTACGAGGCGCGGGACGAGATCCGGCAGCTCGTGCGGGTCCTCGAGATCCGGCGCCAGGGCGCCGAGACCGAGTCGGAGCGGCGCGAGCTGCTCCGCCGGGTCAGCGTGCTCCAGGACGAGCGGCTCAGGGACGACGCGGGCGCGTTCGCCAGCCTGTCGGAGCTCCTGCCGCTCGAGCCGGAGGACCTCGCGGCGCGCGAGCGGCTCATCGAGATCGGCCGGCGCCTCGGCGAGCACGAGCAGGTCGCCGAGGTGCTCACGGCGGCCGCGGACGCGTGCGGTACCGCCACCATCCGCGGCGAAATCCTCATGGAAGTCGCGAGGATCTGCGAGGACCTCCTCGGCGACGCCGACCGGGCCGAGAAGGTCTACCGGCGCGTGCTCGCCATCGATCCGACCGATCCGACGCTGGTGATCCCGGCGGCGCAGGCGCTCGGCCGCATCTACGCGGCGAAGGAGCAGCACCAGGCGCTCGCGGGCGTGCTCGCGATCGAGGTGCGCCTCGAGGAGAACGTCGAGACGCGGCGGTCGCTCTACGAGCGCATCGGGACGCTGCACGAGACGGTGCTGGACGACCCGGCCAAGGCGATCGAGGCCTGGCAGGCGCGGCTCGGCGACGACGGCGCCGACGTGGCGGCGCTCGCGGCGCTCGAGCGGCTCTACGAGCGGACGTCGCAGTGGCGGGAGCTCGTCTCCGTGCTCCGGGCGCGGGAGCAGTCGACGACGGAGCCGGAGGAGCGGCGGCGCGCCATGACCAAGGCGGCCGAGACGCTCGCGCAGAAGCTCGCCGACGTGCCCGAGGCGATCAACGCGTGGCGCGCGGTGCTCGACGAGTTCGGCCCCGAGCGCCCGACGCTCGCAGCCCTCGAGGAGCTCTACGAGCTCGACGAGCGCTGGGTCGACCTCGCCGAGACGCTGGAGGTGGACCTGTCCCTCGCGGTGGAGACGCCCGCCCGGCTCGACCTGCTGGCGCGGCTCGGCGACGTGCGGCGGCTGCACCAGGCCGACGCGACGGGGGCGCTCGAGGCGTACCGCCAGGCGCTCTCGCTCGACCCGTCGAACGCGCGCTGCCGCGCGGCGCTCGAGGCGATGCTCGAGCGGGAGGACGCGCGGCGCGACGCCGCCGAGACGCTCGAGCCGCTCTACGAGGCGGACGGCGACGCCGAGCGCCTCCTCCGGGTCCTGGAGATCAAGGTCGAGACCTCGGATCTCCCGAGCGAGCGGCTCGCCACCCTGCAGAAGTCGCTCCGCACCGCGGAGGGGCCGCTCGGCGACACGTCGCGGGCGTTCGGCTACGCGCTCCGCGGCGTGCGGGAGGCGGCGGGCGAGCCCGAGGTGACGACGTGGATCGCCACGGTCGAGCGGCTCGGCGAGGCGACCGGGCGCTGGTCCGAGGTGTGCGAGCTGTTCCAGCGCATCGCGCCGGACATCCTCGACGGCGACGTGCAGCAGAACGTGCGGCTGCGGGTCGGCGAGCTCGCGCGGCACAAGCTCGACGACCGCGAGCTCGCGGTGGAGCAGTACAAGAAGGCGCTCGAGGCCCGCGGGGACGACCGGCGGGCGATGATCGCGCTGGAGGAGCTCTACGGCGAGGCGCGCGACGCCGGGCGGCTGCTCGAGATCCTGAAGCTCCGGGTCGAGCACGCCGAGAGCGACGAGGAGAAGACGGGGCTGCTCTTCCGGATCGCCGAGCTCGAGCGGGGCCCGCTCGGGGACCAGGCCGGCGCGATCGCGACCTACGAGACGATCCTCGACATCGCGCTCCACCCGGACGCGATCGCGGCGCTGGACGGCCTCTACCGCGAGGCGGGGCGCTTCCAGGACCTCATCCGGCTCTACGAGCGGCAGCTCGACGTGCGCGCCGGCGACCTCGCCGAGCTGCACGTCAAGATCGCGCTCGTCGCGCACCGGCACACCGAGGACCTGCAGCGCGCGTTCGACGAGCTCTCCGAGGCGCTGCTCATCGATCCGGCGCACGAGGGCGCGGTCTCGCTGCTCGAGGCGATCCTCGAGGGCTCGGCCGAGGCGGAGCACCGGGCGCGCGCCGGGGAGATGCTCGAGCCGGTGTACCTGCGCCGGGCGGACTGGAACCGGGTGAAGATCGCGCTCGACGCGCGCCTCGCCGCGAGCCAGGACCCGGTCGAGCGCCGCGATCTGCTGCAGCGGCTCGCGACGCTGCACGAGGAGCAGCTCGAGGATTACCGCGCGGCGCTCGAGACGGTGGCGAAGCTCCTCCACGAGGACCTCACCGACGAGGGCGTCTGGGCGGAGCTCGAGCGGCTCGCGAAGGTGGCGAGCGCGGAGCGGCGGCTCGCGGAGATCTACGCCGCGGAGCTCGGGGAGCTCACCTCGGACGACGCGTCGAGCGCGAAGCTCAGCCGGCGCACCGGCGAGCTCTACGCCCAGCTCGGCGACGTGGCCGACGCGCTGCGGTGGTACCGGCGCGCGCACGAGTTCGAGCCGGACTCGCGCGAGCTGTTCGACGCGATCGACGGGCTGCTCGTCAAGGAAGGGCGCCACGCCGAGCGCATCCAGCTCTACCGCGCGGCGCTCGACTACCGGAAGGACGAGGATCGGCTCGACGCCCTCCACACGATCGCGCGCCTGGAGCGGACGGAGCTCCGCGAGCCCGCGCTCGCGATCGAGACGTACCGCGCGGCGCTCGACGTCGACGAGAACGACGCCCGGGCGCTCGACGCGCTGACGGAGCTCTACCGCGAGCTCGACCGGCCGCGGGACCTCGCCGACCTCTACCTGCGCCGGGCCGAGGCGGCCCCGAACGGCGAGCGTGCGGCGCCCTACCGCCTCGCGCTCGCGCAGCTCCTGCGCACGCGGCTCGAGGACACCTCGGGCGCGATCGATCAGCTCGAGGCGATCGTCGGCGAGGTGCCGTCGCACGCCGAGGCGATCCGGGCGCTCGAGGCGCTCATCCAGGACCCGCAGCACAAGGCGCGGGTCGTCGAGATCCTCGGTCCGCTCTACGAGGGGGCGGACGACTGGCGGCAGCTCGTCCGGCTCAACGACGAGCGGTTCGGCCTCGCCTCGGACGCCCGCGAGAAGGTCGCGGTGCTCCGGGAGACGGCGAAGCTCTGGGAGACGCGCGGCAACGACGAGCTGCGCGCCTTCGACGCGACCCGGACGGCGTTCGGCCTCGATCCGGACGACGGCGAGACGCGCGGCGAGCTCGAGCGGCTCGCCGAGCAGCTCGGCGCCTGGGAGGAGCTCGCGGAGAGCCTCGAGGCGGGGGTGACCACCACGTCGGACGAGCTCACGAAGCGCGAGCTGCTCTCGTCGCTGGCCAAGGTCTACGACACGCGCATCGACGACCCGCGCCGGGCGCTCCGCGCCTACGCGCGCCTGTCCGCGCTCGACCCGAGCGATCCCGAGCCGCTCGAGCAGATGGACACCCTGGCCGTGCTGCTCAGCGACTGGGACACGCTCATCTCCGTCCTCGAGAAGAAGAGCGAGATGGCGTCGGACGAGGAAAACGCCTCGATCTGCCGGCGCATCGCCGAGACCAAGCTCGAGATGCTCGAGGACACGGAGGGCGCCATCCAGGCGTACGAGCGGGCGCTCGAGCTCGATCCGGAGAGCGCGATGACGATCGACGCCCTCATCGAGCTGCACGAGCCGCGCGGCGCCGCGAGCCGCCTCGTCGAGCTCTACGGCCGGCGCGTCGAGCTCGCGGGCCCCGACGAGGAGGAGCTGCGCTACGACCTCAACGTGCGCGCCGCCGAGCGCTACGAGCGGGATCTCTCGAGCCCGCGCGACGCCATCGCCGCGCTCAACGCGGCGCTCGAGGCGAAGCAGGGCGATCCGGCGGTGCTGTCCTCGCTGGAGCGGCTCTACCGGGCCGAGCGGATGTGGGACGAGCTCCTGTCGAACCTGATGCTCCAGGCGAGCGCGGCCGCGGACAGGGGCGCGCGCATCAAGCTGCGGACGGCGATCGGCGACCTCTACGCGGGGGAGCTCGAGAGCCCGAGCGACGCGATCGAGCAATACCGGCTCGTCCTCGACGAGGACGCGGTGAACGACCACGCGATCCAGGCGGTCCGCGCCATCGGCGAAGGCCGGGAGGAGCTGCGGCTCGACGCCGCCGAGGTGCTCGAGCCCGTCCTCCGCGCGGCCGGCCGCCACGAGGAGCTCGCGGCCGCGCTCGAGCTGCGCCTGCGCGCGCAGACCGAGCCGGCCGATCGGGCCGCGACCCTCCGCGCGATCGCCCTCGTGCAGGACGTCCAGCTCGGGCGCCCGCTCGAGGCGGAGCAGGCGCTGCTCCGCGCGCTGGAGGACGCGCCGGACGACGCGTCGCTGCACGGCGAGATCGAGCGGCTCGCGGAGCGCACGGACGGCTTCGGCCGCTACTGCGACGCGCTCGCGCAGCGGGCCGCGGCGACGTTCGACGCGACGATCGCGAAGGACCTGTTCCTGCGGATCGGCCGCATCGCCGAGGAGAAGCTCGGCGACGATCGGCGCAGCGCCCAGGCCTACGCGAAGGCGGTCGAGCACGCCGGCGACACGCCGGAGCTCCTCGAGGCGCTGGACCGGCTCTACGGCCGCCTCGGCGACGAGCGGGCGCTCGCGGACGTGCTCGAGCGCCGCGTCGCAGTCACGCCCGGCGATCGCGACCAGGCGGATCTCTTCTATCGGCTCGCGGTGATCCAGATCGGGTCGTTCGGCGACAAGCCCCAGGGCCTGAACACCCTGCGGCAGGCGCTCGATCGCGCGGTCGATCACGAGCGGGCGAGCGGCGCGCTCGAGGCGCTCACCGAGGACCCGGCGCTCTTCGACGAGGCGGCCGAGGCGCTCGAGGGCGTCTACCGGACGCGGGGCGACAACGCCGCGCTGGCGCGCCTCTACGAGAAGCGCATCCGCTTCGCGCCGGGCGGCGCGGAGCGGATCCGCATGCGCCTCGACCTGGCGAAGGTGCTCGAGGTGCGCTCGAACGACCCGAGGGCGGCGCTGGAGACCCTCGAGAAGGCGCTCGCCGACGACCCGTCGGACCCCGACGTGCTCGGCGAGATCGAGCGCCTGGCCCCGCTGACGGGCGGCTGGGCGAGCGCCGCCTCCGCCCTGGAGCGGGCGGTGCGGGCCGGGACCGAGCTCGACGGCGACACGGCGCGCGACCTCTGGATGCGCATCGCCGAGTGGCAGAAGAACAAGGTGGGCGACGCCAAGGCCGCCGAGGCGGCGTACGAGGCGGCGCTCACGCACGATTCCACGAGCGAGCACATCCTGCGGTCGATCGAGGAGCTGCAGCGGGCGCCGGGGCGCGAGCGCGACCTCATCGGCACGCTGCGCCGGATCGCCGCCCTCGACGGCATGGAAGGGAGCGCGGGCGAGCTGCGCCGCGAGGCGAAGGAGCTGGCGGAGCGCGCGCTGGGCGACCGCGAGCTCGTCGAGGCGATCCTGCGCGAGATGATCGCCGCGGACGAGGGGGACACCTGGGCGCTCGCCGAGCTCACGAAGGTGCGGGAGGAGGCGGGCGACCACAAGGAGGTCTTCCGGCTGCTCGTGCGCCAGTCCGAGCTCTACGCCGAGGCCGAGCGCATCCGCGACGCGCGGCACGCCGCCGCGGCGGTCGCGCGCGAGCGGCTCGGCGACGACGCGGCGGCGATCGAGCTCTACGAGACGCTCTTCGAGGCGGATCCGGGCGACGCGCGCGCAGCGACGGCGCTGCGCGAGCTCTACGCGAAGGCCGGCAAGCACAAGGAGCTCCTCGCGCTGCTCGAGCGGCTCACCGACCTGGCCGAGTCGCCCGAGGCCCGCTCGGCGCTGCGCCTCGAGAGCGCGGAGATCTGCCTCTCGCGGCTCGACGCGGTGAGCGAGGCGACCGAGCACCTGCGCGCGGTCCTCGACGAGCAGCCCGACAACGAGAAGGCGACGGTCCTGCTCGCGCAGCTGCTCGAGAAGACCGGCCGCGATCAGGAGCTGTCGGACCTGTTCGTCACGCAGATCGAGCGCGCCAAGGACCGCGGCGACGTCGCGGCGGAGCTCTCGTACAGCGTCCGCCTCGGCGAGGTCTACGAGGCGCGGCTGAACGACACGGCGCGGGCGATCGAGACCTACCGCGCGGTCCTCGAGCGCGAGCCGCGCCACCACGGCGCGCTCCTCGCGCTGGCGCGCCTGCACGAGCAGCGCGGGGAGAAGGCCGAGGCGGCGCAGCGGCTCGAGGTGATCCTCGAGGACGCCCGCGCCACGGAGGCGGTGGCCACGGCGCTCCGGCTCGCGGATCTGCACCGGTCCCTCGGCGACGAGGGCGCGGTCCGGCGCGTGCTGGAGCGGGGGCTCGCGGCGGACGGGTCGGCGCAGGAGATCAGGAAGCAGCTCCTCGCCCTCTACGAGAAGCAGCAGGCCTTCACCGAGCTCGCCGATCTCATCACGGGCGACGCCGAGGCGGCCGCGCAGCCGGCCGAGAAGGTGGCGCTCTACCGCAAGGCGGCCGGCATCCACCTGGCGAAGCGGAACGATCCCGGCCGCGCGGCGGACCTCCTGGTCAAGGCCACCGAGCTCGTGCCGGGCGACCGCGAGCTCCTGCTCGCGCTGTGCGACGCGTACAGCGCCTCGGGCCGCGGCCAGAAGGCCGCCGAGGCGCTCCAGCAGATCGTCGAGTCCTACGGCGGCCGCCGCTCGAAGGATCTCGCCGCGATCCACCACCGCCTCGCCAAGGCCTACCTGGCCGAGGGGCAGCGGGAGCGGGCGCTCGCCGAGCTCGACATCGCCTTCAAGATCGACCCGGGCTCGATCGCCATCCTCCGCGACCTCGGCGTGCTGGCGCTCGATCTGTCGGAGTCGGGCGACGACGCGGCGAAGGCGGCGCACATCGATCGCGCGCAGAAGACCTTCCGCGCCCTGCTCCTCCAGAAGCTCGACGAGGGCGCGCCGATCAGCAAGGGCGAGGTCTTCTATTACCTCGGCGTGATCAGCCATCGTCAGAACGACGACAAGAAGGCGATCCAGATGCTGGAGCGCGCGCTCGACAACGAGCGCGACTTCGCCCCGGCGAAGGAGCTCCTGGCGCAGCTCAAGAAGTGACGTAATCTCGCCGCGTGACGCGGCTAGTCAGCATCGATGGTGTGATCCACCGGCCGGAGGAGGCCCGGGTCTCGGTCTACGACCGCGGCTTCCTCTACGGCGATAGCGTCTTCGAGACCATCCGCACCTACGGCGGCGAGCCGTTCGCTCTGGAAGAGCACCTCGTCCGCCTCGAGCGCTCGGCCGAGCGGATCGCGATCGCCCTGCCGATCCCGCGCGACGATCTCGGCCGCGAGGTCGTCGCGCTGCTCCGGGCAGCGACGGCGGCCGGGAGCGCCGGGGCCACGGCGGGCTCGGCGGGGGCCCCGGGCTCGGCTTCCGCCGGCAGCCCGGCCGCGCCGCTCGAGAGCTACATCCGCGTGATGCTGACGCGGGGCAGCGGCCCGCTCGGGCTCGATCCCTCGCTCGCGGGCGCGCCCCTCCGCGTCATCCTCGTCGAGCCGCTGAAGCCGCTGCCGGGCGCGCTCTACCGTGAGGGGATCTCGGCCATCACGATCCGCACCCAGCGGGCCGGCGACGCGGCGCCCGGCGCCAAGGTCTCGAACTACCTCGAGAGCCTGCTCGCCCTGCGCGAGGCGCGGGCCGCGGGGGCGCACGAGGCGCTGATCCTCGACCCGTCAGGTCATGTCGTCGAGGGCACGACGTCCAATGTCTTCCTTGTCGAGCGGCGCCCCGCGGCGCACGAGGGCGCCGAGGACCCGGGGCACCTGCTGATCACGCCGCCCAAGGAGGCAGGGATCCTCGTCGGCATCACCCGGGCCCACGTGATCCACGTCGCGGGCGAGGTCGGCATGCCGGTGTGCTGCGAGCCGGTCACGATGGCCCGGCTCCTCGCCGCCGAGGAGGTGTTCATCACCTCGAGCCTCCGCGAGATCGTTCCCGTCGTCCGCGTGGACGCCCACACGATCGGCGCGGGTGTCCCCGGCCCGAAGACCCAGGCGCTGCATGCCGCTTTCCGCAAGCGGGTGGGAGCTGGTGCGATTCCTCTCCCGTGGGAGGCGCCCTGAGCCCGCCGCGGCCGGCTCGACGGCGTCGAAATCTTGCGATCCATGACGTGCCGCTCGGAGCGCGCGTCCAAGGAACGGGCCGGCACGTTCCCTGCGCGGGTCGGATGGGGCTCGCAACTCGCCCGCCGTACAATCTGCCCGAGAGGAATCCATGATGAATCGCTCGCTCCGAATCGCCTGTTTCCTTGTGTGCGCCGTGTCCGCCGCAGCGACGGCCGGATGTGCCCTGACCATCGACGACAACTCCATCACCGCCGAGACCCTCGTGCGCTACGAGGGCACCAAGGAGAAGGCGCGGGTCGACTACCTCCCGACCCAGAGCGTCCGCATCGTCAGCGAGAACGGGGATGTCGAGGTCCGTATCGGGGACGTGAGCGCGGTCGAGGTCAGCTTCTCCCCGTTCACGATGCGCAAGAAGGACGAGAACCAGATCGCGGTGGAGGAGATCGAGAACGACCTCGAGCTCTCCGCGATCACCGACGGCGATGTCGTGATCTCGACGCGGCGCGTCTCGGGCGGGTGGGGAGGGCTGGGCGCCGACATCCAGGTCGTCCTGCCAGCCGAGTTCGACGGCGGGCTCCGCGTCGAGCAGGACAACGGCGGCGTCGAGGTCAACCTGGACGGCGCCCCGTCCCGCGGCACCACCGTGGTGAGCGACAACGGCAGCATCGACGTGGTCGGCGCGCGCGGCGCGATCGACGTGGCCACCGACAACGGCCACGTCTTCGTCGACCTCGACGCGTGGAGCAGCTCCGATGGCGCGATCAGCTCCGGCAACGGCGCCATCGAGCTCTCGGTGCCGGCCGGGGTGGACGGGACGATGACCGCGCAGACGCTCAACGGCGACGTCGTGGAGCAGGGCATCCCCTCGACGTGGGCCACAGCCGGCGAGGGCAGCGCGACGTCGTACACGATGGGTGACGGCGACGGCGGCCTGCTCGAGCTGTTCACCGAGAACGGCGACATCACCATCGCCGTGAAGTAGCTCCGCCGGGACAAAAGCCGAGAGGCGAGCGCCGGGTCGCCCCGGGCTCGCCTCCTGGTCTCTGGGTCACCGGCTTCGCGTCGCCGGCGCGCCGGCGACGCCGGCGCTCCCGATCACGTGCCGGTCGACGGCTGGGCCTCGGCGCCCGAGCCCTCGGCGCCCTGCGCCGTGGCGCCCGAGCCCTCGGCCGGCTCCTCGCCGCCTGCAGCGGGCGCGGGCGGGACAGCGCCGGCCGGGACCGGGATCCGCAGCTGCCCGCCGCCCTGCTGCGCCAGCACGCCGAGCGCCTTCTGGAAGAAGGCGGCCAGGAACGGGATCTCCCGCGGCGGCGAGGTGATCAGCCCGGCCTCCTTGATGGCACGCGCGACGGCGAGGGCGGTGGTGGCCGCCGCGTCGCCCTTGCGTGCCCGCAGCGACACGGCGCTGCTCCGGATCCGCGTCGCGAGCTGCCCGCGCACCTCGGGCGAGAAGAACCGGTCGGTCGCGAGATCGATCTCCTCCCGCAGGGCCGTGTTCACCAGCCCGGGATCGCGCATCCCGGCGGCCCCGAGCCGCTGGCCGACCTTCTGGAGGAGCTCGTCGAGCGCCGGCCGCGAGGGCAGCCAGTGCCGGAACTCAGGCTCGTCGTGCAGCGCGGCGGAGCCGGCGATCTGCGCCGTCACCAGCTCGTCCGTCAGGCTCTCTTCGAGGTCCGCCACCGGGTGCCTCGGCTCGGTCTCCGGCGCGGGCTCGATGAGATCGCGACATCCCTCGAACCCGAGCGGCACCACCTGCCCCGACACCGCGTTCTGCCGCTTCGCGGCCGCGATCCGGTGGCGCGCCCACTCCAGGGAGACCGGCACGGGCGCCGTCCCCAGGTTCTCGTACGCGCGCGCGCGGCCCTCCTTGATCTGCGAGCCGCTGAGCCACCCCGCGCCGGCGTGCAGCACGCCGACCGAGTCGCGCACGATCACCTCGGCGATCCGGTAGCGGCCGCTGGTGTCGCGGCTCGTGATCGCGATGGCCTCGGTCCCGCTCGAGTCGGGCGGGATGAGCGTCGCCTCGACCACCTCGGCGCGCTCCTCCGCGAGCCGCACCACGCGCGGGCGCGTCGGGATCGTCGCCCCGCGCGACTTGAGCACGTTGAGCGCGCGCCGCGCCGCCTTGCGCGCCGCGCCGGAGGCGTCCTCCGACTCGGCGGCCGCCGCGATCGCCTCGGCGTTGGAGGCGCCGAGCCAGGCGTCGACGAGGGCCGGCGCGGCGTCGCCCGCCGACTTGAGCGCCTCGAGCGCCCGATCCCAGCCCGCCGCGAGCACCTCGGCGTCGAAGTCGACCTTCGTCGCCCCGGCGCTCGGGCTGCTGCCTTCAGGGCGGGCGCCGCTCTCGGCCTTGCTCTTCGAGGTGGCCGCGGCCTGCTGGGCCTTCGCGGTGCGCGCGCCGAGCGCCTCGCGCGCCGTGAGCGCCGGCTTGTCGGAGGTCGCGACCGGCTTCGCCTTGGCCGCCGGCAGCGCGAAGAGGAGGTGCGCCGGCTTGGCCGGGCCCTGCGGCTGCCGGGCGCTCTTGCCCGTCACGACCGTCGCGGCCGCGCCCTGGCCGACCACGGTGACCATCCGGTCGCTCTGCTGCTGCTTCGCCGCGGCGGGCGCTCGTCCTTCGGCACCCCCGGGGCCCTGCGGCCGCCCGCCTTCCGCGGCCGGCCGCGCCGAGAAGCCGCGGTCGGGCCTCGGCCCGCGGTCGGGGCGCGGTCCACGGTCGGGCCTCGGTCCACGGTCGGGCCTGGGCCCGCGGTCGGACCAGGGGCGGTCGGGGCGCGGTCCACGGTCGGGCCTCGCGCCCTGCGCGCCCTGCTCTGCGCCTGCCACCTGCGCCGCTCCAGGGGCCCGCTCGGGCCTGGGTCCACGGTCGGGCCTGGGCCCGCGGTCGGGGCGCGGCCCGCGGTCGGGCCTGGGTCCACGGTCAGGGCGCGGGCCGCGATCGGGCCTGGGCCCGCGGTCGGGCCTGGGCCCGCCGGAGGCCGCGGCGGGCCGCTCGGGCCTCGGCGCGCGGTAGTCGCGCACCACCCGCGGCGCGGCGGCCGGCGGCGGCGCGGCGTCCTCGGTCGTCGGCGGCGGCGGCGCGTCCGCGAGCGCCGGCCGCTTGCGCGGCGCGATGACGTCCAGCAGCGAGCCCTGCGGTTCCTTTGCGGCGGCCTTCGACGAGGGACGCGGCGCCTCGCCTGCGGGCTGCGCCGACGCGCCCTCGGAGGGCTCGTCGGTTCGTTTCACGCCGCTCGCGCCGCTCGCGCCGACGGACGTGCTCGCCGAGCGGACGACCCTCCGCGCGCGCGGCTTGTCTCCGCTCTCTGCATCGGGGGCGCCCTCGCGCGCAGCTTCGGACACTGCGCTGGCGGTCCGCTCCGTGCTCTCGCTCTCGTTCTTTGTGCTCATGTCGAGGCTCCCGGGGACATATTGGAGATGGGGGCCGCGGCCGCGGCTCCCCGATTATCGCGAAAGATGGGCAACAGCTTCGATCTCGACGGCGGCGCCCTTGGGCAGCGCCGCCACCTGCACCGTCGCCCGTGCGGGCAGCACGCCGCCGACGGCTGCTCCGTACACCTGGTTGACGATGGCGAAATCCGCGAGGTCCGTCAGGTAAATCGTGGTCTTCACCACGTCGCTCCAGCTCGCGCCGGCCGCGGACAGCACCTCGGTCAGGTTCCTGATCACCTGGGCCGTCTGCTCCTCGATCCCCCCGGCGACGAGCTCGCCCGTCGCGGGATCGATCGGGATCTGGCCGCTGCAGAACACGAGATCTCCCGCCTTGACGGCCTGCGAGTAGGGGCCGATGGCGCGCGGGGCCCGATCGGATGTGATGGTGATTTTGGACATGTCGACCTCTGAAGTTCGTGAGCGCTTCGGCGTGAAGAACGCCCGCCCGCCCCGGCCCTCGCTTTCGGGGGCTGGGGCCGATTCTCGCGTTTCCTGCTAGCCGAAGCTCTTCCGGCCTTCGATGGCTCGCCCCAGCGTCACCTGGTCGGCGAACTCCAGATCTCCCCCGTGCGGCACGCCGCTGGCGATCCGCGTGACCTGGATCCCCATCGCGCCGAGCTCCCGCGCGAGCAGGAGCGCGGTCGCCTCTCCGTCGACGGAAGGCGGGGTGGCGACCAGCACTTCCCTCACCGGCTGCTCTGGATCGCGCACGCGCGCCCGGAGCGCCTCGAGCGGCAGCTCCTCGGCGCCGACCCCCTCGAGCGGCGAGAGGAGCCGGCCGAGCACGAAGTACCGCCCGCGCATCGCCCCGCTCCGCTCGATCGCCAGGAGGTCCTGGACGCGCGCGACGACGCACAGGAGCGCGCCGTCGCGCCGCGTATCCAGGCAAATGGCGCAGAGCGCCCGGCCGTCGTCGTCGAGCTCGGCGATGTGGCCGCACCGGATGCACGGCCTGATGTGATCGCAGAGCTCGACGAGCTCGCCGCCCAGGTCGCGCGCGGTGTCCTCGCCGGCGGTCACGAGGAAGAGGGCGAAGCGCTGCGCGGTCTTCTCGCCGACGCCCGGCAGGCGCGCGAGCAGCTGGGCGACCCGCGACAGCCGGCCGGGCAGGCCGCCCGGCGCGCTCCGGAAGCCGGCCGAGGGCGCGCCCCGGTCGCCGTTCGGGACCTTCGAGGAGCCGGGGAGCGACGCCGGGGAACGCAACGCCGTCAAGTGTGCATGCCGGGGAGCTTGACGCCGCCGGTCACCTTGGTGATCTCGGTCTCGACGAGCTTGTCGGCCGCGTCGAGCGCCGAGTTCGATGCGGCCACGATGGCGTCGAGCGCCATCTCCAGGCCCTCGCTCGCGAGGAAGGCGGGGTCGACCTCGATCCGGCGCAGCTTGCCCTCGCAGGAGACCACGACGGTGACCTTGTCGCCGGCGGCGGTCGCGCTCACCTCGCGGTCCTTCAGCTCGCCCTTCACCTGGTCGATCTTGCGCTGCACGCGCGCCGCCTGGCGAACCAGCTCGTTCATTCCGCCGCGAAATTGCATATTCAGACCGGCGTCTATGCCGTGAACCGCGCCGCGCCGCAACCGTGAAGGGGAGGGGGACGGGGGCGAGGAGGGGCGCGAGACGCGCGGCCCGCCGACGCAGCGCGCGGCCGTTCGACGCAGCGCGCGGCGGCACCATGGGCGCGTCGCCCTCCGGGGCCGCCCGCCGCGAGCGGGCTCCTCCGTCTCTTCAGGGGGCTCGTGGGCGCGCTCTCCAGGGGCTCCTTGGCGCGTGCGGTGGCGTGGTTCCGGCTGGTTCCGGCCGGTTCCGGCCCCGGCGCGGGGCGGGGTGCATTTTGTGCGGCAATTCTGGCAGACTCTCCGGAATGCAGGGCGACTTCCGTACCGGCCACAGCTGCGGCGACGCGCCCGCGAGAAGGTGCTAGTCGAGCAGCGTATGAGCTACGTCGTCCTCGCGCGGAAATGGCGCCCGCAGTCCTTCGAGGATCTCGTCGGACAGGAGCACGTCTCCACGACGCTCGCCAACGCCATCGCGCGGGATCGCGTCGCCCACGCGTTCCTCTTCACGGGCGTCCGCGGGGTCGGCAAGACGACGAGCGCCCGCATCCTCGCGAAGGCGCTGAACTGCGTCCGCGGCCCGACGGCGACGCCCTGCCAGACGTGCGCGCCGTGCGCCGAGATCACGGTCGGCGCGGACGTCGACGTCCAGGAGATCGACGGCGCGAGCTACAACGGCGTCGACGAGGTGCGCAAGCTCCAGGAGAGCCTGCCGTACCGTCCGGCGCGCGACCGGTTCAAGATCTTCATCGTGGACGAGGTCCACATGCTCTCGAACGCGGCGTGGAACGCGTTCTTGAAGACGCTCGAGGAGCCGCCGCCGCACGTGAAGTTCATCTTCGCGACGACGGAGGTGCACAAGGTCCCGGTCACGATCCTGAGCCGGTGCCAGCGCTACGACTTCAAGCTCATCGGAGCGCAGGCGATCGCGGCGCGGCTCCGCTGGGTGCTCGATCAGGAGAAGATCCCCGCCGACGACCCGGCGCTCAGCGCGCTCGCGCGGGAGGCGGCGGGGAGCATGCGCGACGCGATGAGCCTGCTCGACCAGGTGATCGCGTGGGTGGGGACGAGCGGCGATCGCATCACGGCCGAGGGGGTGGCGAAGGTGCTCGGCGTCGCCGACCGCGTCGTGCTGCACCGGCTCGCGGGGGCGCTCGTGGACGGCGACCCCGCGGCGTGCGTGCGCATCGTCGGCGAGCTCGCGCAGGAGGGGTACGATCTGCCCCACGTGGCCCGCGATTTCCTCGCGCACCTGCGCGATCTCGTGGTGGCCAAGGTCTGCGAGGATCCGGCGCCGCTCCTGGATCTCGCGGACGAGGAGGTCGCCGACACGCGCGCGCTCGCGGCGCGGGCGGACGCGGACGATCTCACGCGGCTGCACCAGGGCTTCTCGCGCGCGTTCGACGACATCGCCCGGAGCGGCCAGCCGCGCGCCTCGTTCGAGATGGCGCTCGTCCGGCTCGCCCGGAGGCCGCCGCTCCTGCCGATCGACGAGCTGCTGCGCCGCCTCGGCGATCTCGAGCGGCGCCTGAACGGCGGAGGCGGCGGCGGGGGTGGCGGCGGCGGCGCGCCGGAGCGCGGGCCGCAGCGGCCCGGCGCGCCCTCCGGCGGAGCGGCTGCGCCCCGGCGCGGGGCGGCTTCGGCCGAGGCTGCGCCCGAGGACGCGCGCGCGTCCGGCGCGGCGGCGGCCGGCGCGGCGAGGGCGAACGACGCGGCGGGGTTGAACGGCGCGGCGGCGGCGAACGGCGTGGTGAGAGCGAACGGCGCGGCCGCCACCGGCGCACCGGCGAACGGCGTCGCCTTCGCGAGCGGCGCAGCGGGCGCGGGCATGGCGGGGAGACCGACCGGCGCGGCGCCGGCGAACGGCGTGGCGGCGGTGAACGGCGCGGCGGCGGTGAACGGCGCGGCGGCGAACGGCGTGGCGGCGGCGAACGGCGTGGCGAGGGCGAACGGTGCGGCGGCTGTCTATGGCGCGCCGGGCGGGAGCGGGGTGGCGCGAGCGCACGGCGGCATGGCAGCGAACGGCGCTGTCGCGGCGAGCGGCGCGTCGGCTGCCAACGTCGTCCCGTTCGTGAACGGCGCGCCGGGCGTGCACGGCGCCGCGACCAGCTTCTCGAGCGGCGGCGCCGCGCCGGCCTTCGCGAAGGCGCCGCCGTATGCGAGCGGCGCAGCCGCACCCGCGTACCGCGCCGACAGCGCTCCGCCACCCTCGCCCCGCGGCGCGTTGTACTCCGTTCCGCAGAGCGCGCCGCCGTTCGTGGCGCCCAGCTTTACGCCGAGGTCGAGCGCGCCGCCCTCGGCGCAGACCCCGGCGCCGGCGTCGAGCGCACCGCCCTCGGCGCAGGGCCCGGCGCCAGCGTCGAGCGCGCCGCCGCCGCCAGCGATGAGCGCCGAGGACCTCGCCACCTGGCGCGCGGTGATCGCCGCGGTCAGGGTGCAGCGGCCGGCGCTCGCCTCCGTCCTCGAGCACGCGGCGGTGCTGGAGCTCACGCCGACCCGCGTCGCCCTCGGCTACGAGGCGAACTCGTTCCTGGCCGGCCAGGCCACCGAGCCGGTGTCCCGCGATCTGCTCGCCCGCGTCCTCGGCTCCCACTTCGGCGCCCCCACCGAGCTGGTCTTCGAGACGATCACCCGCGGCAGCGCCGGCCCGTCGCTCGCCCAGGTCGAGACCGCCGAGCGCAAGGCCCGCATCGATGCCGCCAAGCGCGCCGTGGCCGACCACCCGCTCGTCACGGCCGCGATCGAGCTGCTCGGCGCGGAGCTCAAGGACGTGCGGCTCGCTCAGGACTTCGCAGAGGGGTGAGGGCCCCGGGCCGGCGCGCCATGCGCCCTGGCGCGCCGAGTCAGGCGTGGTGCGCGGCACCGATGAGCCGCGCGCGGCTCGCCAGGAGCTCCGCCCGCTCCTCCACCGTGCCAGGGCCGACGTCGATCACCTCGAAGCCCGCCGCGCGGTAGAGCGCGCCGAGCCGCTGGTTGATCCGCTCCGCCTCGGCGGCGCGCGCCTCTCTGCTCTTGCCCCAGCGCGGCTCCTGGAGCTCTGGCATCACGGCGAACAGGAACACCAGCGCATAGCGCTCGAACGCGGGCTCGCCTTCCGGCCAGGGGTACTCCGCCTCTCCGCTCGTGCGCAGGTAGTACTCGACCGGATCGAGGTACCCGCGCTCCAGCCAGTCTCCCTCCCGCGCGTCCGCCTCGATCGCCTTCTGGGTCTCCAGCACCCGCGCGGCGAACTCCCGCTTTCGGCACATCGGACAGAGGTGCTCCGGCGTGTCGATCGGGCGAAACGGCGCGTCCGGCGCGTGGCCGTGGGTGCGCGCGCCGAGCTCGTCGAGCACGCGCCGGTGCGCCTCGCCGTGGATGCGATAGCCCCGCGTGGACGCGAGGTGACGGAGCGTCGTGGTCTTGCCGCACGAATAGGCCCCTGTCGCCACGAAGAGAGGTTTGCTCATCGCCATCCCACCTAGCGCCGCGCCCACCACACCGAGCCTGCGCCGCGCTCGATCGCCCGCCCGACACGGGACATGAAGTGAGCGACGGCCTCCATGACGCCCGCGTGGTCCTCGTTGTGGTCATGGCCGGCCAGGACGGCGCCCGGCTTGAGCCTTGGCCACCAGGCCTCGAGATCGGCGAGCACGGCCGCGCGGTCGTGCGAGCCGTCGAGGAACACGAGATCCAGGCTGGCGTCGGCGAAGCCCGCCGCCGCGTCCGTGGACGCCATCCGGAGGACGTTCGGCTGGATCCCGAGCGCCGCCATGTTCGCCCTGAACGCGCCGGGCACGTCCTCCGCGGCGAGCATGGCGCGATACCTGTCGGCGTACTTGTCGCTCGAGCCTCTCCAGGTGTCGACGCAATGGAGCGCGACTCCATTCTTCGCGGCGAGCCGCCCGACGTACGCCGTGGAGAGCCCCTTCCACGAGCCCACCTCGACCATCGCGCCGCCCCGGATGGGGCGCACCAGCGCCCGGTAGGCGAGGCCGTCCTCCTCGGAGAACCAGCCCTGGATGGGCGCGACCCGGTTCACCGGGAACAGCGCGAGCAGCGCTGCTCGCTTCTGTGCTGGATCGCGGTACTCGTACTGCCTGTCGCACAGCTTGACGAAGCAGCGGGCGTCGTGCGCGATGAACAGAGGCCGCTCGATCACGGCGAATTTCTTGAGCGACGTGGACCGCTCGGGCTCCCGC
The DNA here is from genome assembly GCF_051473845.1 of Sorangium sp. So ce381. NCBI lineage: Bacteria > Pseudomonadati > Myxococcota > Polyangiales > Polyangiaceae > Sorangium > Sorangium sp. So ce381. The sequence continues at coordinate 366,477 of NZ_CP150336.1, forward strand.
TCCCCTCTCCGGATCTCGCCTTCGGTCGTCGCGAAGATCACGTCTTCGTGCCGGATCGGCCGCCCTTGATCCGGGCCGTCGGTCCAGGCCCTCTCTCCGGGGTATCCGGCGCGGTCGGTGCCGTGCTCGAGGAGGCGAGTCAGCTTGTCCGCCTCGCTCGCGCGGAACAGGAGAGGGTGAGGAGTGCCGCGCCCTTCGAGCTCGTCCAGGACCTCCTCGAGGAAGAGCAGGTTCCGGCCGATGTAAGGAACGGGAATGAGGAGCGGTGTCATGACGTGGGCAGCGAGGCGCGCATCGAAGGGGGAGGGCCGAGGACGCCGTCCCAGGGTTGCCAGGTGGAGGCGAGCCTCGCGTTGGGGTGGAAGATGAGCTCGTGGACGATGCCCGGGCCCGAGCGCTTCGTCTCCTCGAGCTGGGCGAGGTCGGCCTCCTCGAAGACGACATCCATGTCCTCGAAGCGGAACACCTCGACATAGTAGTAATAACCCACGATCTGCCGCTCGAACGAGAACCGCGCGTCGGCGCTCAGCGCGTCGAGCAGCGGCTCGAGCCGGACGCGCGTGCGATCGCTGTATTTGACGACGTGGTTCTCGACCACCGCGGTGGGATCGGTCTTCATCAGCTGCCGGAAGATCACGTTGTCCACGCCGAGCGACCGGGCGAAGCGCAGGTAATGGACGATGGGCTCGACCGCGTCGATCTGCCCGTCGAGGAGCACGCAGGAGAGGCGCACCCGGGTGCCGCCCGCCGTCGCCGCCGCCACGACGGTACGCAGCTCGTCGGCGCGGAGGCCGTCCTTCATCACCATCAGCCGTGCGTTCCTGTCGTGATCGGGGTGGGCGCGGCTGATGTTGAGGTGCTGGATACCGGTGTCGACGATCCAGTCGATCACCCGCTTTCCTTCGCGCTGCTGGAGCAGCCCCGAGCCGTTCGTTGTGAGCGTCCGCTTGCGGCCCCGGTGGGCCTGCCCGAGGGCGAGGATGCGGGGCAATCGCGGATCGTGGCTCGGCTCCCCGCCGGTCACCGAGATCGTCGGATCGAGCGGCCGGAGCGCTTCCAGGGACGCCACCATGGCATCGAAATAACGCCCGTCGTCGTCCTCGACGGTCTTCTGCACGGACAGGCTGCGCCCGCGCGACGCTGGCCTCAGCTCTTCGACGCAGAAGTGGCATTTCGCGTTGCAGGGCTGACGGCTGTAGATGGAGAAGTTCGCGTTGCGATAGACCTCGACCGGCCGGCCCCAGAGGTCGAAGCGCACCGTGTCGCCGGCGGTGCTGTTGGCCTTGAGATCGAAGGCGCGGCTCTTCAGGCGGCGCCATTCCTCGCGGAAGGGACGGGCGCTCACGGTAGCCTCCTCATCGCGTCGGAGCGCGCCACGAGGTCGGGACCGAAGGCGCTGCCGTCCGGGTTGAGCATCGTGAAGTGGGTTCCTACGAGGAAAGGCTCGTCCCAGTCGTCGCGCTTCTGCGCGAAGCCATAGCGCTGGAGGTGGAACACGTTGGCGAGCTCGATGAGTCCCGCTTCGCGCACCGCCTCGACGATCCATGCATCGCCGTCGGGCTCGGTCTTGCGCAGCCGGACGTTCAGGACGAGCTGGCGATCACCGCCGAGCGCGGAGAGCCGCTCGCGCAGAGCGCGCGCGAGGGCGAGCAGGCCGCCGTCGTTCTCGAGGAGGTGGTGGTTCACCGATAGCTTGATCGTAGCGGGCTCGCCGAGCTTCTGGAGCCATGCGTCGAGCCCGGCCGGATCGCGCGGGATCTCGACGCCGTTGGTGACCACGACGACGCGCGCGCAGCGGGGCTCGGCGCGGGCGAGGCGGACCATCTCGTCGAAGTGCGGGTGGATCGTGGGCTCGCCGCCCTCGAGTTGCACCTCGAACGGGCCCTCGGCCGGGAAGCTCGCGAGGTAGCGGTCGAGGGCGAGGAACGTCTGCCCCCGGGGCGACGAGCAGGTGCAGCACCACGGGCAGGAGCGGTTGCAGTGGTTCGAGGTGGCCACGTAGAGCCGGTGCGGCCGCTCCGCCGTGGGGCGGTCGAGCGGCAGCGTGCCCGTGAGCGTGGCGTTCTGGGGGCGCGTCGCGGTCGGCATGGAGCCTCCTGCGAGGAGGATACGGCGGGGTGGGGAGGGGATGAAGGAGATCCGCGGAGGCGGATCACGGCGATGGGGCCGTCGCGCCGAGGCCGAAGTGGGAGGCGTAGCCGAGGGCGATGGGGCCGCGGACGGGCTCGGCGAAGGTGAGGCGCAGGCCGAGGCTCGTGGCGGCGGGAGGGCGCTGCATCACCAGCCAGGGCGTGGTCGTCCTCATCCCGAGCTCGCCGTCGGAGCCGCCTGCTACGCGTGTAGCGGGTGTGCGGGTATTCCGAAATGGCTGGTTGTATGAGGCGGAAGGGCGAGTCGGTGGGTAATCGCTCATGGCTTGGATCGCCCGCCGAGAGCACTGCGGTTTGCGGGCGGCGCCTTGCGGAAGGGTCTGGGTGGCGGCTTCTTTATCTTAACAGCCGGTACCGGTGGTGGTTGTTGACAGCTGGAACTGTTGGCGCCTGTAGGGTAACAAATGCTGAGGCCTGACTTGACGAGCCGTCCTGCCGTTCCAAGGACATGGCGTATGCAACGACTCCCTGAATTCAGCAGGATGGGGTGGCCCTCCCCCCCGCTTTCCCGTGTTGTCGAATTTGCCGATGCGGGCCTCTTTGAAGTACAGCCGGCACGGCTGGTGGGTGCAGCAATCTACACGTTTCGCTGCTGAGGGCGGCGGAGCGCTCCGCCGCTGAGAACGGCGGCCCCGTTGTGTGCGCACCTGCCCACCGTGAGATTATATGTTCTGTTCGACCTCGCTGTCGACGAGGTGCGTTATGGCACGGAGTGGGATGAAAAAGTGCCGGAGGTTGCCCTCGTCAATGTTGCACCAGTCTGGCTTGACGCTGATGCTCTTGCCGCGCCCGGGAATGCGGGTGCCGCTTCTGGCACCATGGGTAGTTCCAATGGCATACGGAGCAGGTGTATGAAACCGCGGGTGTTCATCGGTTCCTCGTCGGAAGGTCTCTCGATTGCAGAAGAAATTCAGCTGGGCCTTCAGTATGTTGCTGGATGTAGGCTGTGGACCCAGTGGGTGTTTCGCCCCTCGTTGAATGTGCTCGACGAACTTGTGGGTAGGGCCAAGGAGTATGATTACGCGATTTTTGTTCTGACGCCCGGTGATGTCGTCACCAGACGAGGGCGGGTTGGAAAAGTTCCACGTGGTAATGTTATCTTAGAGCTCGGCTTGTTTCTAGGTATGCTGGGTCGCCATCGAATATTCATGGTTTGTAATCGCGATGTGCAAATGGAGCTGCCCTCCAATCTGGAAGGTGTTACGACTGTGTCGTACGGAATTTGTGCTGGTAACGACTTGTCCGCGGCAATGGGCTCGGCATGTACTCAGTTGAAGAAGGCAATGATGCTGTAGTCGTTGCACCCGCTCATTGCCCGTGCGCGAGGCTGTCCAAGGCGTTGTCGGCAAAATTCAACGGTTCCATGACGAGGAAAGACGGGCGCGCGCATGGACGGCAAGGGCGGGTCCTCCACTCCTCTGTCCCGGGTCAGCCCCCCGGCGCTGGGCGTGCCATGCGCGCCGGCGCGAAACTCCCGTAGCCGCCCTGATCGCTCCGGCGGATGGCGGACTCGAACACGATGGCGATGCCGCGGGAGCGCAGGACGCTCGGATTCACCTCGAAGACCTCCGGCGACGTCAGGATGGAGCCGATCACGGGGCGTGAGAGAGGCACCGTCCAAATCGGCCACCGGAATGCTCCTGTCTTCCACTCGCCGCTGCACCCGGTGGTCACGATCCGGTCGCCCACGGGAGCGACCCGGATGAATGGCAGGCCACGGAACGCGAGCCAGTCCGCGCCGGGCACGCCGAGCTTCTTGTCCTTCGAAGGATCGCTCGCGCGAAGCGCGTAGTCGCGCGCCGACGTGTTGTCCCACTGGAGCACAGGGAGAGCTCGCTCGTACCTCCACGGCCCGAATAGGGCCTCCTCCAAGTCCTCGACGCGCACTCCCTGGCTGAGTTCGCTCACCATCGAGAGGAACTCCTGCTGGCCCGCGGTGAAATGCAGTGCGGTCGGCTTCGTGTTGCCGTTGTTGTCCATCGCCACATCCGTCGCGAACGCGGCGGCGAAGGCGAGGCTCCGCCGCAGGTCGTTGTTCACCAGGGCGTCGTTCACCAGACGGCTCAGGTAATCCGCGAAGTACCCCGGAGGGGGCTTGAGATCGTGCGTCTCGGTTCCGGTGCCGTCTTTGCGGTAACGCAGCCGCTCGATCGCGGGCTCTCCCCGGAAGCTCTCCAGGTCTCGTACCAGCGCGTCGAGCAACGCGCCGCGATCCGGGCCGCCCACGATCGCCGGTCGGTAGTTGCCACCGGCGCGCCACACGAGCCTTGGCTCCGGCGTTCCGTCCTTCGTCCGGTCGGCGAGCGCGTTGAGCACCCCGAGCGCCGCCAGGAACGCCAGCGGGTTCTTGCCATCCAGCCCGGTCAGCAGGAGCTCGGTCATCGCTCGTTCCTCGCTCCGATGTCGCCGCGCTGCTCTTCCTCGCTCCGCCGGTGATCCGCGAGCCGCAGGATCGCTTCGAGCCACGCCAGCCCGAACCAGCCGTAGTGCTGCACGAGCCGCCAGAACCGCTCGGCGATGCCCGAATCGAGCCGCGCCAGGCCGTGATCGCTCGAGGCGCGCACGGGCGTGCCCGCCACGTCCAAGGTGAGCTCGACGGGTTCGTCATCGGCGACGACCGGAGCGAACGGCCGACACCAGCCGTGGTGCGAGGCCGTGAGGTGCAGGACCAGGTCGCGATCGACATCCTTGTCGAACAGCTGTGCGCAGCCCTGAAGGAGCGCAACGGACGAGAGCTCGTGACGGGCTCCCAGCGGATACCCGGATCGCTTGAACGCGTGGGCCCGCGCTGCGCGATCCGGTGCGACGATTGCGCTCTTGGCGAGCGGCTCGGGCGCCACCGCCGCCCGGAGCTCGCTGCCCCCGTGGAGCATCCGCTGGAACCGCGGGTCGACCTTCCCGGCGTCGTGCCAGCGCGCCGCCAACTCGACGGCGCGCGCGACATCGAGCGGGAGCCCACACTGCTCGGCGAACCGCCTGGCCCAGGCAGCGACCCCTCCCAGATGCTCGCGCAGCGTTACCTCGACGCCTGTGTACGATGCGCTGTCGCCCTCCGTCGTCACATCGCCCACCCCGTCGTTGCGTGCGCGGAAGCGGCCGACGAGCGCGAAATAGCCCGGCTCGACCCAACGCTTTCCATCGTCATCCCCCAGCTCCACGCCGTCGATTCGCACGAGCGCAGGGCGCCTCCTGCCCTTCACCGCGAGCGCCTGGAGCACGTCACCAAGCCACGGTGGCATGGCCGTCGCCGCGCTCATCTCGGAGAGCCACGCGTCCATGGCCGCCCGGTCCTCGGCATCCGACCGCTCGTCCACGACCGGGACGGCAGCCTTCGACCATGCGGGATCCGTGATGTCGGCGTGCCATTGAATGACCTCACGGTGCAGCCGCAGCGTCGGACGCCCCGTCTGCTGCCATCGGGCGCGATCGCCCAGGTCCGAGACGGGCTCTTGGGAGGATGGATCCCAGGTGCCTTCGGCGAGGCCTCCATAGGCGCTTGGGACGATGAGCGTACTGCCTGCGCGGAGGTCGCCCGGCTCGACCACCCGGCTATCGTCGCCATTCCAGAGGAGCGCGAGCCGCCCGCTCCGCGGTTTCTCGTCGCGCTCCTCCCCCGCCGCGCGCCCTTCGACGTCGGCGAGGTCGGGCACCGCGCCGCCCTGGAGCCACGCGCGAACCGCATGGATCGGCATCGAAATCGCCTCGACCCCGACCGGCGTGCACGCCTCCACGCGCTTCAACAGGGCCTCGCGCGCCGCCTCGTCCGCTGTCGCCCGCGCGAGCAGCAGCTCCGTCACATCGGCGCGCCAGACGACCTGCACCTCGGGCGCCTGCTCCTGCTCGATCCCGTGGAGCCACAGCGCCACATCGGGATCGTACGCCGGGCTTGGCATCGTCTGCACCCACGCGTCGAGGTGCGCGGGCAGCATCACGGGCGCACGCCCCGCCTGCGTGTGCATCTCGGCGAGCCTCTTGCCCACGGGTAGCGCCGCCTCCAGCGCCTGGATGCCGAAATCGCGCGCGGCCTCGCCAAGCCACTTCCACGTTTCGGTGAGCGCCTTGCCATAGATCGGGTCGACGTGATCCTTGGCGAGCGCGTCCGAGCGCACCAGCACCACGCCGCGCGCGTCCTTGATGGTGCCAATCCGGTTCAGGCGCCCGAATCGCTGCCGGAGCGCGTCGAGCGAAGCGCACTCCGTCACGATCGCGTCGAGATCGAAGTCGGCGCCCGCCTCGATGCACTGGGTCGCGACGATGATGACCGGGCGCGCCGTCGTACTGCGTACGCGGTCCGAGCGGACGAGCCGGCCGATCGTGGCACCGAGGTCGTCCCGATCGAGCGGACGCATGCGACCCGTGACGAGGAAAACGTCAGCGCTGTCGCCGGTTCGCTTTCGTATGACCGCGGCCGCCTCGCGTGCCGTGGCGACGCGGTTGACGATGACACCCACGGCGCGCCCCGGCGCGACGAAGCCCAGGGCATGGTCGGCGCAGGCCTCGGCGAAGGTCACTCGCCGCGCGTCCTCCCCGCCGCTCACCTTCACTTCGCCGAGCGTGACCGGCTTCTTCGCCCCGAGCCGCCTCGCGAGCCGCTCATCGCGGTGATCGTCCTCGTTCAGCTCGAGCACTCGCCGGCCGTCCGATGCAGCCGACGCGCTGCCCGGCGTGGCCGACATCTCCACGACCTGCCATCGGTCGGGCAGTTTGCGGGTCGCCCACGCGCGGTACCGGCGCAGCGCGAGCAGCGTGTCGCGAAACGGCTGCGACAGGTGCACCTCGTCGAGCAGCAGGAGCGTGTCGTTGCCCAGCAGCCCCGCGTGGATCGGTCGCATGGAGTCGCTCACGCCGTAGCCACGGAAGAGCAGCCGCGAGCCGACCTGATCCACGGTCGAGACGGCCACGAGCGGCTGATCGGGCCTCCGCGCCCACGCGTCGTCGCGCGGCATGCCGCCGCGGAGCTGCGCCAGCGCGAGCGGCGCATCGCCCTCCCGGAGGCCGGCGAGCCCGCGGAGCCGGTCGGCCACCGTGCGAAGGATGCCGTGCTGTGCAGAAGTCAGCTTTCTGGCGATCTTCTCCGCGCGTTCGAACGCCTGATCGACGACCGTCCGCCGATCCACGACCATCACGATGCGCCGGGGGGCCTTGCGCTCCGCTGCCGGCAATGCGGCGTCGAGCGCGAGGTGGAAGACCGCGACGTCGATCGCCGCCGTCTTGCCCGTGCCCGTGGGGAGATCGAGCAAGTCCGGCCAGACCCCATCGCGTGCGACCTCCGCGAGCAGCCTCTCCTGCCATGGAAATGGCGTCACGCGGTCGCTCGGATCCGGCGTTGCGCTGTGGATCGCCTCGAAATAAGCGACGAAGTCGTCGGGCGAGAGCTCAGCCATCTCCCCTCAGCGGCCGGAAGAGGCCGAGGCCGAAGTAACGCCCCGCGCCGAGCAGGATCGGCCCCCGCACCGGCGCGTCGAACGAGAGGGTCGCGTGCACGAGGACCCGCTGCAGGGGAGGTGTGCCCGCCTGGAACGGCGGAAAATTCCGGGCCTTTTCGGCGCCTGCAAGGGGCGCCGCCGGCGCGACCGTCACGCGCGCCGGGCGCGGGAGGCCGATCCGCTCGCACGCCATGGCGACGGTCGCCTCGGCCTCCGCGTAGGCAGCGGCCTCCTTCTGCGGATCGCGCGCGCCGAGATCGCCCGGGTTGCGGTCGAGCGCAACCGGCGTGGCGCTGGCCCACGAAGTGGCCTCGGCGCACCACGTCGCTGGCCGCAGCGTCGATTGGAACGCCTGCTCTTCCAGCCGCTCGAGGATGAGCTCACCTGCCCTCCCAAGGTGGACAGGGAGCCGCGGCGGCTCCTCGTCGCCGACGCGCCTTTGCTGTTCCCAGGCGTCCAGCGCGCGGTAGACGGCGAGCCGTTCGTCACGCGTCGCGTCCCGCGGCAGGATCAGCGCGACGCCCAGGATCGCACCGTCGGCGTGCTCGCTGCCGACGAACGGCAGTGGGACGTAGGCGAGGTGGGGGCGCTCGCTCGGTCCGCCCGAGGCGCGGTGCCCCGAGAGGATCTCGGGCGCGCCTGGGCCGTGCGCCGCCATCATGGCCTTGCGTACCGTCCGGGCGACGTCGAGGCCACGAACCGACGGGAGGCGCAGGCCGGCGACCCGGCGCAGGACGATCCACTCGTCGCTGAAGCGTGGCGCCAGCGCGCTCGTCTCGCCGGCGGCGCGAGGCCTGACGTAGCGCTGGAACGACGCAGGCAGGACCCGTCCGGGTGTGTCGGCCTGGAGCTCGAAGGCCGTGCAGAGGGCCGTGAGCTGGCCCGGGCCCACGACGCGGAGCACCGCTTCGTCTCCGGCGCGCCCGTAGCCGGCGTCGTCCGGGATCCAGGTCGGCTCGGGGCGATCGTCGCGCACGCGCACGCTGACGAGCGACGACGAGTGTCCGAGCCGCGTCACGCGCGCGGCGAGCGCATCGAGCGTCGCGCGCAGCTCGGGCGAGGGCGCCGCGTTCGGCCATGCGAAGACGATATGCGGCCCTGCTGATCCCATCTCGGCCGGCGCGCTCGACGGGAAGGTGCGCGGCTGCCGCGTCCGTCGCTCGGGCAGGATCGACGCCGCCTTCGCCGGCCCTTCTTTCCCCTCCTTGCCGGTCGGGACAGGCGCGATCGCCTTGCGCACGGCCTCGTTGAAGCGCGCCTCGGCCTTGGCGAGCGCCTTCTCGGCCGCGGCGAGCGGCTTGCCACCCTTCGGCCGCGCGGCGTCGACCTCTGCGCGCGCCTCGCGCACGGCGAGCGCCTCGTCGTCGAGCGAGCCGACCACGCTCGTGTCGTTCACGGGCACGAACACCGTCACGACCTCCCGCGCCGCGGCCTCGGGGGCCGTGATCTCGGGCGGGCCTTGCTGCTCCAGCCACTCCAGCGCGGCGCGCTCGTCGTCCGACCGGTCGAGCGCCTCGAAATACGCCGCGACGAGGGCCGAGAACAGCCGCGCCGGGTGCGGCGGCCACTCGGCACGACCGCGGTCATCGACGGCGGTCGCCACGTAGCGGCCGGTCAGCAGGGCGACCTCGATTGCGAGCATCAGCCCTCGTCCTCGGCCTCGCCGCTCGCCGCCAGCTCACGGCTCTTCCGGATGAGGCCGGCGAGCTTCGGTGCCGGCGTGAGCGTGATGGGCTTCGGATCCCAGCCGAGGCCGAGCTGCCGTGCGTTCTGCTCGGCGCCCTTGAGCAGGGCAGCCGCCTCGCTCCGGGAGAGCGAGAAGCGCTCCGGCTCGCCGCCGTCCCGGCCCACGAGCTCGAAGACGAGGGGCTCTCTCGCGACGAGGGTCGAGCGTGAGCGGAGGTCGTAACCCTGGTCGCGCTGGTAGACGACGGCGGCGAGGGCCAGCGCGGCGAGGGCGGTGCGCGCCGCAGCCTCGGCTGTGTCGCGCTGCTCGGCAGGGAGGCGCTCGCCCGAGCAGGTGGTCTGGAAGCGCAGGCGGCGGAGGGCGCCGAGCGAGAGCACGGTGGTCTGCACGGCGTGGCTCATCGTGACGCCGCCCGCGGCTGCATCGATGCTCGGCGGGATGTTGCCGTGATTGATGGCGGACGGAGAGCCCTTCTTGCCGTCGCCGCCGCCGCTGCGGGAAAACTCGACGGGCTTGCCCTTGGCTAGCTCGGCCTCCTTCGGGTCGACCGTCCAGTCCTGGCTGGGGTCCTTGTGCTTGAACACCGGTCCGGCCTTCGTTTGGATGCCGGCGGGGTCGAGGCGACTCGCTGTCTTGACGCCTGGCGCGACGTCGATCCCGACGATCTCGGAGACCAGGCAGCGCTGGAACTTGGCGCCGAGGCCGCCCTTCGGACCCGTGCTGTCCCACACGCCGAAGATCAGGGCTGTCGGACAGTACTTGTACATGGCCGTCGCGTGGGTCGGGCGCGCGTCGGTCACCTCCTTGCCGACGGTCGTGTGGCGGAACGGGGTGCCGCCCAGCACGCTGTCGCGGAGGAGCGCGTCGGCGATGCGGTGCGGGGCCTGTAGCGCCGTGATCTGCTCGAGGTCCGCGAGCCCCTCCTCGTTCGAGAAGTCGACCTGCACGATCGGGAAGGGGAGCTCCCCGCGCCGGAATCCATCGAGCAGCGCCTCCTCCAGGCGGTTTGCCTGAGAAGCGACCGAGTCGAGGAGCACGGTACTCACCTCGCGCCCGTCGATGCGCCGCTGCTCCGTCGCGTACTTCGTGGCCGCGTTGCGTTCCTTCACGTAAGTCGGCGGAAAGACCTTGTCTCCGGGGCCGCCCGCGGGATCGAGGCGCGTGATCGTGCGGATGGCGGCGGCGCCGCCGGCGACGGCGTTCGCGAGGGTATCGAGATCGAGAGAGCGCATCGGTCCTCCGTGGGCGGAACGTGCTGGATGTCGACGAAAAACGCGAAAAGCTCCAAGCGGCGCAGGGCGGGGCGAGCTCGTGCGGCGTGGCGCCAGCGTCGCGCGGCTGGAGCGGAGGTGTCTACCATCGCAGAGCAGGCGGCGAATGGGAAGAGGGCGATACCTTACTCCGCAATTTTGCGTACCCCTGCGAGCTTACCTGACGGAGTGACGCGCGCAGCCAAGCTCGGCTTGCGTCGCCGGGGCCACTGTTGTCCTGGGCCGCTGTGGCGGGAATCGAGCCAGGGGCGACATGGGTGTGGCGGCACGGGAGGCGTGGCGCGCCCTATCGATGAGCCCCGGGCCCCTACGGTCAGCGGAGCTCGCAGCGCGCCGCTGCTGGAGAGGCGTCGCGCGGGCGGACGCCGACGCTCCTGGCGTGCATTGCGGCGAGCGATTCAGGATTCTCGGATTAATTGATGGATTCGAATGTTTGACTCTGTCTGACGCGAAGCCGTCCTCTGACGTCCAGAGGGGGGTGCCGTTCCACCGTCGCTCGTCGACAGCTCGAAGTGCAACGGCTGCTCGCTTGTGGGGATCTGCTTGCCCGACGAGACCAACCTCTTGCGGCGTCTCGACGGGGAAGATCTCGACGCGGCGGTGGAGGGGGAGAAAGGGCACCCGCCCATCAAGGCCGATGGGTCGGAGGAGCTGGGCCCGCTGGACGTGGACCCGTGGGGGCTCGCCGGCGCCGCGGGCGCGGACGTCAGGTCCGAGGACGCGGACGAGCAGGCCGGGGCGGAGCTCAGGCGCCTCCACCCTGCGCGTGACGACAAGCTCCCCGTCTACGTGCAGGAGCAGGGGGCGCGCATCGGGCTCGCGGGGGAGCGGCTCGTGATCACCAGCCGCGCTGGCGGGCACACGGAGGCGCGGCTCTCGAACACGTCGCAGGTCGCGCTTCTCGGCAACGTGCAGATCTCGACGCAGGCGATGCGGGCGCTGCTGGAGCGGGGGATACCTCTCTGCTTCATGACGTACGGGGGCTACACCCTGGGTCGCGCGACGGGGCTCGAGTCGAGGAACGTCGAGCTCCGGGTCGCGCAGCACCGGGCGGCGGCGGACGAGGCGTTCTGCCTGTCGTTCGCGCGCGGCGTCGTGGTGTCGAAGATCAAGAACGCGAGGACGATGCTCCGGCGCAACCACGCGGCGCCCGAGGCGGCGGTGCTGTCGGAGCTCGACCAGCTCGCGCGCAAGGCCGCGGGGGCGCCGTCGTTGCCGTCGCTGCTCGGGATCGAGGGGACGGCGGCCCGGGTGTATTTCGGGGCGTTCGCTGGCATGTTGAAGGGCGCGGGCGAGGCGAGGGGCGAGTTCGACCTGGAGGGGAGGAACCGGCGGCCGCCGCGCGATCCGGTGAACGCGCTGCTGTCGCTGGCCTACGCGCTGCTCGCGAAGGATCTCGCGACGACGCTGGGCACCGTCGGGCTGGATCCGCTGCTCGGGTTCTATCACCAGCCGCGCTTCGGTCGGCCGGCGCTGGCGCTGGATCTGATGGAGGAGTTCCGGACGATCGTGGCGGACTCGGTGGTCGTGGCGGCGATCAACAACGGGGTCGTGGCGCCGGACGATTTCCAGCGCTTCGGCGGCGCGGTGGCGCTGCGGCCCGCGGGGCGCAAGAAGTTCCTCCAGGCCTACGAGCGGCGGATGGACCAGCTGGTGACGCACCCGGTGTTCGGATACCGGATCAGCTACCGCAGGGTGCTGGAGGTGAAGGCGCGGCTGCTCGCGCGGGTGCTGCTCGGCGAGGTGGAGGCGTACCCGTCGTTCCGGACGCGGTGAAGGCGTCGTCCAGGACGAGGTGAATGAAGGCACGGCGCGGGAGAGCGCGGGCCGAGGGAGCGAGGGAGAGAGCGAGCGAAGGAGGCCGGCGTGAGGCAGAGCTACATCGTGAGTTACGACGTCTGCGATCCGAAGCGGCTGCGCAAGATCTTCAAGGCGATGCGTGGGTACGGCGACTGGCTGCAGCTCTCGGTGTGGCAGTGCGAGCTGAGCCGCAGGGAGCTCGTGGAGCTGCGGAGCGATCTCGGGCAGATCATCGATCCGAGGGTGGACCAGGTGCTGATCATCGACATCGGTCCTGCGAAGGGGCGCGGGCTGAGCGCCATCGCGTCGCTCGGGAGGGCGTGCGTCCCATCGGAGCGGGTGGCCGTGGTGGTGTGAGGCGCTGAGCCGGGGGGCGGAGCGGCTGAGTCTGTCGCGTGCGGCGGCAGCAGCGAGGAGGGCGGACGGCGGCGTGCTGGCTCATCGGTCAGCGCGGGGCCGACCGAGCCGGGGGAGGCGTCAGCGGCGAACTGCCGTCCGTTGGCTGCCGCATCCACGAGCCATGCGGCGAGCGCATCGGCGGAGGGCTCCAGCCCCACGTCGTCGAGGCGATCCGGGCCGAGGCCATCGCGCCGCGCGGTTCCGGAAGTACGAGCGCATCTCAGCGAAGGGCAGGACGATGCTCCTCTCCCAGGCGTCGTCGGGCAGGGGGGGCGAGCCTGCGGCTGGGCGTCGCGGAGCGCGATGCGCGCGGAGCGGGTGCGGGAGCAGGCGGTCGCGCCGTCGATGATGGGGAGCGCAGCGGCGACCTTGTGCTTGCGGAACCGAGGAACAGCACGAGCGCGCGCTGGACCTTCCGACCTGGCGTGAGATGCGTCGCGTGCGTCGGTAAGGGAGTTCGGCGAGGGTGCTCCCTGCGTGCCGTAGGCGGAGGACTGCGTTCAGGAGAGCCATGCCGCGCCAGGGCGCCGGGGGAAGGGAACCGTCGCTTGCGAGGACGAGGCTCTGGCATGGGCAGCGGGCCCCCAGGGGCAGCGCCCCGGTCCGTGGCGCGTTAGGCGCGGTCCCCAGCTCGGAAGGTGAGCGTTTCGCCGGGGCGGAAATCGGCGAGGTGGGGGCGAGTCCGGAGAGGCCGCCGAGCCGGGGACGCCGTGGGGCAAGGGGAGCTTGAGGAAAGGTGGAGGCGATGGTGCAGACGCGGAGGAGGTGCGGGTGCAGCGGTGGCGGTGCGGTGGCAGAGCGGCGAGGCGGACGAGCGGAACGGAAGGCCTGGGCGAGAGGGGCAGGTGGCGTGGTAGAAGGAGGACAGGAGGACCGGCTGCGAGCGGTGGAGTGACGCGGAAAAGCCGGGGGGCGCTCGCAAGGCTGGCAGGTGTTTGAAAAGACGAAGGATTTGGTGATGGCCGGGGGGCGCGGAGCGACCCCCGGCGGCCGGAGCGAGGGGTCGGGCGGGAACCTCTCGCAAACCGGGTTGTAAGTGTGCGAAATGTTTCGTAGCCCGCGAGGGCTCTCTCCGCCGCTGAAAGGCGGCGGTCCCATTGAAGCCGCTCGTCCCGGGCGCTCCGACAGTCTGAGGATCGGAATCTCTCCGCCGCTGAAAGGCGGCGGCCCCATTGAAGCTTGTCGCGGGTGTAGTGCGCCGTGAGCCGTACCTCCTCTCCGCCGCTGAAAGGCGGCGGCCCCATTGAAGCAGGCTCGTTGAAATGTGCTCCCCGTTCAAGTGGTAGTGGCACTCTCCGCCGCTGAAAGGCGGCGGCCCCATTGAAGCGGCGAGCGGGGCGCGTGTCACCTGGTGCGGCGTGGGCTCTCCGCCGCTGAAAGGCGGCGGCCCCATTGAAGCCTCTCGAGCATGCCGGCTGTGTATCCGGCGACAGCGGCGACTCTCCGCCGCTGAAAGGCGGCGGCCCCATTGAAGCCGCGTGCGGGTGCTGACGAAGAACTCGACGGTGGGGCTCTCCGCCGCTGAAAGGCGGCGGCCCCATTGAAGCACTCCTCCGGGTCGAGGTAGGGGACCGGCGCGGGCGCGCTCTCCGCCGCTGAAAGGCGGCGGCCCCATTGAAGCCTCTCCGCCTCGCTGTCTCCGAAGTAGATCCCCCCCTCTCCGCCGCTGAAAGGCGGCGGCCCCATTGAAGCTTCTCGCCCGCCACGGGGGCGGCGCCGCGCCCGAGCTCTCTCCGCCGCTGAAAGGCGGCGGCCCCATTGAAGCCAGAGGCTGCCGGCGCCGACGGTAGGGCTGTCCGCGTACTCTCCGCCGCAGAAAGGCGGCGGCCCCATTGAAGCCCATAGCTGCTCTCGACGCCAGCGACGGCCAGAACGGCATCTCTCCGCCGCTGAAAGGCGGCGGCCCCATTGAAGCGAGCAACGGATCGCGCGCCTCACACTCTCACGCGAGCTCTCCGCCGCTGAAAGGCGGCGGCCCCATTGAAGCTCGCTGGAACTGGTAATTGTCCCGAAGCCAGAGGGCATGCTCTCCGCCGCTGAAAGGCGGCGGCCCCATTGAAGCGCCGGGTAGTCGCGAGCGGTCGTATCGAGCACCGTCCACCTCTCCGCCGCTGAAATGCGACGGCCCCATTGAAGCTTTGGGTACGACACGCCGGTTGGCATCGACAGCGCGACTCTCCGCCGCTGAAAGGCGGCGGCCCCATTGAAGCATACTGATGGGCTCGCAAGCACGAGCACCTTTGAGAGCTCGTCTCTCCGCCGCTGAAAGGCGGCGGCCCCATTGAAGCATCGCGTCCTCCATGTCCCTCTAGATTCCGTCCCGCGACTCTCCGCCGCTGAAAGGCGGCGGCCCCATTGAAGCTTGGGCGCCACCTTCTTGGGCGCGCTCTCCGCCGCTGAAAGGCGGCGACCCCATTGAAGCAGCCTTTTCCCCGGGCCGCCTCCTCGACCCCCGTCACCTCTCCGCCGCAGAAAGGCGGCGGCCCCATTGAAGCGAGACCATGAGCCGGTTCGTCCTCGGGTCGATGGTCACCTCTCCGCCGCAGAAAGGCGGCGGCCCCATTGAAGCGCAACCCTCTGCGGCTTGCTGCGCCCGAAGGTGCGCTCTCCGCCGCAGAAAGGCGGCGGCCCCATTGAAGCGCTTGTGTTCCTGGGCATAACTCCGGCGCGGAGGGGGGCTCTCCGCCGCAGAAAGGCGGCGGCCCCATTGAAGCTTGATGGTGGCTTTGAAGGTCGTTTTATTCGGGAACTCTCCGCCGCTGAAAGGCGGCGGCCCCATTGAAGCAAGCCCGGCGTGTGGAAGAACTCAGCAGACACCTCCGCTCTCCGCCGCTGGAAGGCGGCGGCCCCATTGAAGCAAGCCCGGCGTGTGGAAGAACTCAGCAGACACCTCCGCTCTCCGCCGCTGGAAGGCGGCGGCCCCATTGAAGCCTGAGCACCGTCTCGGTCCTGCGCTAGGTGACCGGCTGGCTCTCCGCCGCTGAAAGGCGGCGGCCCCATTGAAGCCTCATCTCGTACGCGAGCGCCTTGACCGCCGGGCCGACTCTCCGCCGCAGAAAGGCGGCGGCCCCATTGAAGCTGCGCTCGCGCGTGATTCAAGCGCTCGTGCGCTCCATCCCTCTCCGCCGCAGAAAGGCGGCGGCCCCATTGAAGCATGGCCTTGACGCGGAGCTTCTGCGGCCAGTAGGCCATCTCTCCGCCGCAGAAAGGCGGCGGCCCCATTGAATCGATGAAGGTGCCGCCGCCGTTCAGCGACCACGCCAGCGTCTCTCCGCCGCAGAAAGGCGGCGGCCCCATTGAAGCGGATTCAGCCGCAACGCCTTGACCAGACGCCCCGTGCTCCCCCTCTCCGCCGCAGAAAGGCGGCGGCCCCATTGAAGCGCGCAGGACTGACCGCGCCCGCACCTCCGAGATGCTCACCTCTCCGCCGCAGAAAGGCGGCGGCCCCATTGAAGCTTGTGTGCCCAAAGGATGACCGGGTTTCTCAGGTACTCTCCGCCGCAGAAAGGCGGCGGTCCCATTGAAGCTGCAGGTTGGCCTTCTTGTGAGCTTTCCACAGCCCTCTCCGCCGCAGAAAGGCGGCGGCCCCATTGAAGCAAGGTGTGGGAACGGGATCGCGACATGGGCCTCGTCAGCTCTCCGCCGCAGAAATGCCGCGGCCCCATTGAAGCATCCACCAGTCGGTGATGCGCGTGGCCGACTTCTCCACGCTCTCCGCCGCAGAAATGCGGCGGCCCCACTGAAGCAGAAGCCAGAGGTTCTGGAAGCGCGGGTCGTTCAGCCTCTCCGCCGCAGAAATGCGGCGGCCCCATTGAAGCAGCTCATCGAGCGCGCGCAGATTTTCGCTTTCCTCGTCGCTCCGCCGCAGAAAGGCGGCGGCCCCATTGAAGTCTCTCACAGAGCGTCCCTGTCACTACCCTGGGCATGGTTCTCTCCGCCGCAGAAATGCGGCGGCCCCATTGAGGCGTCATGTTGCGCTTCGAGCCCTTCGCCAGCTTCACCGCTCTCCGCCGCAGAAACGCGGCGGCCCCATTGAGGATTGGAGGAGAAATGAAAGTCGTTTCGATCCTGATCTGTGTCTCCGCTGCAGCGTGCAACTATGACATGGGCGAGTGCTATCTCCGGGATGGCCGTGATGAAAGCGTCGGCAGCGGCGTAATCACCACGGGCGGAGCCGGAGGCTTCGGGGACGCGCCGCCGGCGCCGCGAGACGGGGACGAGCCTTCCGAGTGCAGCGAAGCCGTCGAGGCGGCAGCCCAGGTCGCCTGCGCGTCTCCGGGGAGCAGTGCGTGCGTGGACCAGTGCGAGGCGATCGGCGCCTACTGCGTCCATCGAGCTTCGCATCCATACAGCAAGAGCAGCGGATTCGGCGATCTGTACTGGTGTAAAGGTGGCAAGCCCACGTGGACGTGCTCTTGTCAATATTCGAATGGCGACAATTGCACGGTCATTCGGCCGCTCGGGACGTGGCTTTGTCGATATTCGTTCGAGAAATAGGGAGGTGGACAGATGGTACATGCACGGCGTGTGGCGGAGGCGCTCTCTGGCGGGCTGAACTGCGCCTCTGCGATCGTGGAAGCGCTCGATGCCGGCCCGCCGGGGGCCGACCTTCCGATGGATGAATGGGTAGGGACCCTTCGCGCGATGGGGGACGCTCTCGAAGCGATCCTGGCAAAAGAGGTGACGACGGCGCTCATCGTACACCAAGGTGACTGTGACGTCGCCCGACGATTGGCCGCCCTGGTGTCGGACTGGGCGACCACGCGCCCGCCACCTCACGAGCTGCGCGCGATGGCCATGGCTGTTTTGCGACTCTCGAACCGTAGCGAAGCCGAATCCGCACCCGACGGGCAGGAGTGATCAGCCGGGGATGAAGAACGCTGGCCCATAACCCGGGCTCAGATCCTCGTACAGCTGGGTGCCGGGTATCCGATTCCAGAGGTGCCCGAGGAGCAGCGCTGCTCCCGCGGGCCCTGACAGGAACAGGTGCACCCTGCGCGCTCCCGTGGCGCGTACCTGCTCGCGCACCACTTGCCTCACCGCGCGCGCCCACCCCTTCGCGCGCGCCGCGTCCGGGATCGCCGTGTCGCTCGGCGCAGGGGCGGCCGCGATCTCGACGAAGCGCCCGACGGGAAGCCCGCTGCGCCGCAGATACGCGAGCACGTCCTCGGAGATGTCGTTGGCCACGCTGAGCCCCACCGCCAGGTCGCCCCCCGCCCCGAGCTCCACCGGCGCGCCGACGCGCAGCGGGAACTCGTCAGACGCCACGTCGCTGCTCCACCGCTCGCCGCGCTGCACGCACGCCACCCGGAACTTGCGCGTATCGCCGAACGTGACGCCGGCCGCGAACCACGCGGGCAAGCGCATGTCGCCGCGCACGAGGACCCGGTCGAACCCGAGCGCGCGGATGCGGCGCTCGGCCGCCTCCAGCTCCGGCAGCAAGCGCCCGTTCCAGTCCCGCGGATCGCGGAGCTGCCGGCGCGCCCGGGGGTGGTCGCCCTCGAACCGATCGACCCAGTCGAGGTGCTCCGTCGCCCCGGCCGCCCAGGGATCGCGATCGATCGCCTGCACCACCACGGTCGCCCGGCGCGCCTCGCCGTGCAGGCCGCGGCGCGCGATCTCCGCGGCCAGCACCTGTCGATCCACCTCCTGCCGGGCCCCCGTCACCCACCCACGGATCATCTGGACCCCCTGCTCCACCGCGAGCTCATCGCTCCTCAGCCCCACAGCGGCCATCCGATCCGAGACGCTCGTCGCGAGCCCCGTCCACCCCGGCTGGCCGGTGAGCAGGACGAGGTGATCGAGCATCTCGAGCAGGTCGGCCTCCGCGACGCCGACATGGCCTGCCCAGCGCTTTCGCCCGAGCCCAGCCTTCGATCTCGGCGCCGCCAGCCGCAGCCTCGGGCCGAGCGTGCCGGTGCGTCCGTCCTGCAAGGCCAGCACCGGATCGGACACGTCGAGCGATCGGTTCGTGTACAGGCCCATCTTCGGCCGCTGTCCGTCCCGCGACAGCCTCTGCCAGCTCTTCCAGAACATCTGTAAAGGGCTCTTCCCCTTGTCGGTCGCCGGCGTGATCCACCAGGCCCGGTCGATCGGGTGGCGCCCGTCCACCGAGTACTTCACTTGAAAGTGCTCGTCCGCCGCCGTCCGGCGG
Source organism: Sorangium sp. So ce381 (assembly GCF_051473845.1). NCBI lineage: Bacteria > Pseudomonadati > Myxococcota > Polyangiales > Polyangiaceae > Sorangium > Sorangium sp. So ce381. Next base: position 385,364 of record NZ_CP150336.1, read on the forward strand.
CGCACCACGACGTCGTCCACGTTGCCCGCGTTCTTCACCTCGATCGCGATCCCGTCGACGTCCTCCGCCGGCATCAGCGCTCGCAGCGCGTGATACCAGGCGAAGAGGTGCTGGTAGTCGTGTCCTTGGAGCGCGGCTCCCGCAGCGCTGAGGCTCATCTCGGCTTCCCCTCTGGCCCTCGGGCGATCCCGCGGCCAGCTTGCTGCGGCGCCCGCGCGCCGGCAAGCGAGAGCGCCTCGCGCCGGCGCGCTGGTCCTGCCGGAGCATCATCGGCTAGATTCCGCCCACCCGATCATGGACCTTCCGGGCGACAGGTTCGGTCCCTATCGACTCGTCCAGCCCATCGGCAGCGGCGGCGTCGGGCGCGTCTTCCTCGCGGTCCACCAGCACATGGGCCAGGAGGTGGCGCTCAAGGTCCTCTCGCGGGAGTCGGCCGGAGACCCCCAGCTCGTGGCGCGGTTCGTCCAGGAGTCGCGCGCCCTCGCCCAGCTCCGCCACCCGGGCATCGTGCGGGTCCACAACTGCGATAGACGCGAGGACGGCGCCGCCTACCTCGTGATGGAGTACCTCGAAGGCACCACGCTCCGCGCGTGGGTGCAACGGCAGAACGGGCCGGCGCCGCTCGACGCCGCGCTGGCGATCGGCCGGCAGCTCGCCGACGCGATGAGCGAGGTCCATGCAAAAGGGATCGTTCATCGCGATCTGAAGCCCGAGAACGTCCTCCTCGTCCCGGACGAGGCGGCTCCGCTCGGCCTCCAGCCCAAGATCCTCGACTTCGGTATCGCCAAGGTGCCGCCGGCCAGCGACGAGCGGGGCGATACGCACGTTCAGACCGCCGCACACAATTTCCTGGGAACCTCGGCGTACATGGCACCGGAGCAGTGCAGGAACGCCGCGGAGGTGACCGACCGGGCCGACGTCTACGCGCTCGGCGTGGTCCTGTTCGAGCTCATCGCGGGGAGGCCGCCGTTCGTCTCGACGGACGATGTGGAGCTTCTCTATCACCACGTGCACGAGGAGCCCCCGCACCTGGACGAGCTCGTGCCCACGGTGCCCCCGGCGCTCAGCGCCTTCGTCTCCTCGATGCTGGCCAAGGCGCCGGAGCAACGACCCACGATGGTCCGTTGCCGAGACATGCTCGCGCGGTCGTGGGCGAGCGAAAGAAACGAGTGCCCCTTCCCGGGATTACAGCCGTTCACGGAGGCGCAGGCCGAGCTGTTCTTCGGGCGCCATGTCGAGATCAAAGAGCTCGTGCCCGTCCTCGAGGAGATGCGCGAGGAAGGCGCCAGGCGCTGGCTCCAGATCGAGGGGCCGAGCGGCACCGGGAAATCGTCGCTCGTGCAGGCCGGGCTCCTGCCGAGGCTGATCGAGCGAGCTCCAGGGGCGGCGCCGTGGCTCGTCGTGACGCTCCGCCCGTCCGAGGACCCGATCGAGAGCCTCGCTGCCGCGGTCGCCTCGGTGTGCGCAGCGCATGAGCCCGCAGGGGCTCAGGCAGAGATAGAGACCGCGCTGCGCTCGGAAGGAAATGCGCTCGCCGCGCTCCTCTCCCGCTGTGTTCCCCCGGGAGCCAGGCTGCTGCTCGTGGTGGAGCAGCTCGAGGAGCTTTTCGCGCTGGGCGGCGCTCACGTGCGCCAGGTCGACGCCCTGCTGTCGGCGTGCCTCGCAGGTGAACGCTCTCCGCTGCGCCTGCTGACGACGCTGAGGAGCGACTACCTGCATCGGCTGGAGCAGGCGCCCGGCCTGGCGCGGGCGCTGAACAGCAAGGCGTGCCGCTATCACCTCCGGCCGATGGATGGAGAGGCGCTCGAACAGGTGATCCTCGGCATGGCCACCCGGGCCGGGCTCCGGCTCTCCGAGGGGCTGCCCGCGCGCATGGTGCGCGACGCGGCCGGCACCGACGCGCGGCTCCCGCTCCTGGGCCATACGCTCCGCAGCCTCTGGTCGTCCCGCGCCTCGGGCGCGTTGACCCACGACCACTACGAGCAAATCGGCGGGGTCAGCGGCGCGCTGGCGCGCCACGCCGCACTGCTCCTCGATGCGCTGGGCGAGCAGGGGCGAGAGCGGGCCAAATGGCTCATCCTCGATCTCGTCCAGGTCGGTCGCGGCGTCCCCGACACCCGGCGCCCGAGGACGCGGGGAGACGTCCTCGCTGCCGCGGGAGGCGACCAGCTGGCGGAGGACGTGCTCCTGCGGATCTCGGGCATGCCGGCCGGGGAATCGCCGGCAGCGTCCGAGAGCCTGCGGCTCGTCGTGATGGCCGCGGACCCTCCGGCGGAGCCGTCCCAGCAGCGCGTCGACCTGGTGCACGAGACGCTGCTGCAGAAGGTCCCGGCGATCGTCGGGTGGATCGAGGCCGAGCGCGCGCTCCTCGAGCGGCACGCCGACCTCGAGGTCGCGGCGCACGCGTGGGCGCAATCAGGGAGGCGCGAGGATGGGCTGCCCTGGGGCTCCCTGCTGGATCACTACCGCGGGAAGATCGGCGCGGCGGGCGACCCGGGGCGGCTCCTGCGGATGGCCAGCGAGCGGGCGCGCACGTTCCTGGGAAAGGCGGAGAAGCTCGAGCGGCGACGTCTCTTGATACGGCGAGCGCTCATCCTGATCCTGGGCGCCGCGGTGGTCGCGATCTCCGCGACGGCGCTCTGGGCCTGGACGGAGCGGCAGCGCGCCGAGGAAGAACGGCAGCGCGCGGAGCAGGAGCGGCAGCGCGCCGAGGAAGAACGGCAGCGCGCCGAGAAGAACCGGCAACACATCCTCATGGCCACGAGAGAGCTGGTCGGCGATCTCGACTGGAAGCTCGGCAGGGTCCTGTACACGTCGAGCATCCGGGCGATGCTGCTCGAGCACCTGGACGAGAACCTCTCGTCCCTGCGCGAGGAGGAGAAGGACGAACCGGACGTCATCCGCGCCGTGGTGGATATCAAGCTCCGGCGCAGCGATTTCGCTCGAGCGAATGGGCGCCTGTCCGAGTCGTACGCGTTCGTCTCGCAGTCAGAGGACCGCATCCGGCTCGGTCTTGCGAAGGACCCGTCGAGCGAGATCCTGCGCATGAGGCTCGGGTGGACCCACTCGAAGCGCGGGAAGCTCAACCTCGCGTACGGGCGATACGAGCTCGCCCGCGAAGATTTCGATCGATCGGTGGAGGTGCTGAGCGGCGTGCGCTCCGTCGAGCCCAACAACTACAGGCGCACGCTCGCGACGAGCTACTCCGAGCAAGGAGAGGCCCAGCTCGAGCTCGGCCATGCATCCGCCGCCGCGGCTCGATACAAGGATGCCCTCGGTCTGCTCGAGCAGATCGACGAGCCCGACGAAGAGGGCAAGCGATACAACCGCTCCTTGATCGCGCAAGCGCTGGCCGCCCTGGGGGCTGCCACGCGCAGGAGCGGAGAGCTGCGCGTCGCGGTGGGCCACATCGAGCAAGCCCGTGAGCTCGCGAGAGAGCTCTTCCAGGGCGAGCCAGGGAACGTGTACTTCCGCTTGATCCTGAGCAAGACCGAGGCGGCCCTGGCCGCGGCGCGGGCGGAGGGAGGCCAGGCCGCCGAGGCGTTGCCGCTCTACGAGCAGGCCGCCGGCACAGGCGAGGCATTGCATGCAGGGGACCCGACCCACAAGGAGTACGGGTTGCTCCTGTGCCAGAGCCTCCGGGGGGTGGAGGAACTGGCGGGGGCCCGAGGAGGGCGGACGCGCGCCGCGGAGGCGCGCGCACGCCGGTGTGAGGTGGCGCGTGGGTTCGTCGAGCGGGACCCGGAGGACGTGCGGTTCAGGCGCCTGGCCTGCCCGTGAGCCGGCAGAAAAAATAAATGAGCGCTCCGCGATCGATCTTGCGCGGAACGGCATCCATCCGGATCGAGGCGCGCTCCGCGCCCCCTCCATGATCACCGCCCAACTTGCGCCCTCCAGAACGCGGCCTTGCAACGTCCGCCCCGCGGCGTACGATGGATTGCATTCTTCTATGGGCCAGGAAGCCGTTCCTCTGGAGGAGCTCATCGCGCGCGCACGGGCCGGAGATCAGGCGGCGATGCGGCAGCTATTCAAGTGGTCCGCACCGCTCCTCGAGGACTGGGCGTCCCGTAGGCTGAGGAGGAAGCAGCCGGATATCACACGCCCGTCCGACCTCGTGCAGGAAGCGTCGGAGAGGGCCTCTCGCGGGATCTCCTCCTTCAGGGGGACGACGGCGGCCGAGTGGCTTTCCTGGCTGGAGAGCATCGTGGAGACCTGCGCTATCCAGTCCTTCCGCGCGGCCGCCCGCAAGAAGCGGGACAGGGCCGGCGAGGTGCCGCTCGACGAGGAGAAGCACCTCGTGCCTCAGCTGAGCCCGAGCCAGGCCGCCGCGGACGAGGAGCAGTGGCGGCAGGTGTTCGGTCGCGTCTTCGAGCTCCCGGAGGAGCAGAAGACGGCGATCTGGCTGTGTTACCTCAAAGGTCTTCGCGTCTCCGACGCGGCTCGATGCATGGAGAGGTCCGACGCGGCGATCCGCGGCCTCTTGCACAGAGGCATCGAGGCGCTCCAGGAGCGCGTGACTGGCGCTGCGGAGCCTGCCTCTGCGGCGGACGGTGCCCGTCGGGCGGCCCAGCCGAAGGAGGACGCCAGGGCAGCGTTGCTCTCGTACCTGCGACGGCGTGAAGCCGGAGAGCGCATCGACGCCGGCGCGTTCATCGCCGAGCACGCCTCGTGCGCCCCGGAGCTTCGACCCATGCTCGAGTGGGTCGAACGGATCGAGGCGCAGCGGCTGGCGCGCCTCGGGGAACCCGGGGAAGAGGGAAGCGAGGAGCGTTGATGCTGGCGCCCGGCGTGAGGATCGAGGGCTACGAGGTGGTGAGCATCCTGGCCATCGGGGAGATCTGTCATGTCTACGAGGCGCGCGCCGGCCAGGGTGCGAGGCCGGTCGCGGTGAAGGTCCTGCACGAGGCGTGGTGCGCCGATGAGGAGATCGCGACCCGGTTCCGGAACGAGGCGAGCGTCCTCCGGAGCATCCAGCACCCGCACGTGGTCCGCCTGTTCGCGTCGGGGACCCTGCCATCAGGGGCGCCTTATATGATCCTGGAGCGGCTGCCCACCCACCTCGCGCGTGCGCTCGCCGACGCGGACGGCGCCCTGCCGCCGAGGACCGCGGCGCGCCTCGCGTCCCAGATCGCGACCGCGCTCCTCGCCTTGCACGCCCGGGGGATCGTCCACCGCGATCTGAAGCCGGCCAACGTGCTGCTCGACGCACACGATCTCGGCGCCGCCCAGGTCCGGCTCGCCGACCTGGGCCTCGCCAAGGTGAGGTCGGACGCACGGGGTGAGCCCATCGCCGCCGGCCACGTTTCGACGGGCGGGAGCGCGCTGCTCGGGACCTGGGACTACATGGCGCCCGAGCAGTGGATCAAGCCCAAGGCCGCTGGCGCGGCGGCGGACGTGTACTCCCTCGGCGTGCTCCTGTTCCAGATGCTGTGCGGCCGCCTGCCGTTCGTTGCGGACGAGCCGAAGGAGCTGATGGCGCTCCACCTGTTCGAGCGCCCGCCGCTGGGCGGGCTCGACGAGCGGAGCCCGCCGGCGCTGCGCGAGCTCGTCGGCCGGATGCTGAACAAGGTCCCATCGACGAGGCCGGCCATGCAGGAGGTGCTCGGCCAGCTCGACGGCCTGCGCTAGCCGAGGGTAGGGCTGGTCGAGAAATCGACAGGGCCCGCGATCGATTTCCTTCGGAGCGGCGTCTTCCCCCGGTGGGAGCGACCGAGCAGCCAGCGGTCGCCCCGGAGTGCCGTCCATCCCGCGCTCCTGTGGAGCCGTTCCTGGAGGTCCATCCCGTGGCAGACGTGCAGAAATATTTCGTGCAGTTCGACGAGGCCATCCGGTTCGATAGGGACCATGAGAAGCAGATCCTCGCGGAGAAGCGTGAGCGCATCCTCCGCAAGCTGAGCGAGGGCATCAAGCGGCAGCGCGTGGAGGGCGTGAAGATCCCGTCCTACGAGCCCTTCAACCAGGGCAGCTACGCGATGAACATCGGGGTGAAGCCCGTCGATGGCGACTTCGACATCGACGTCGGCCTGCGCTTCGATCTGTCGAAGAACGACTATTCGGATCCCGTCGTCGTCAAGGGGTGGGTCCACAAGGCGCTCGACGGTCACACCAGGAAGGTCGAAGTGCGCCGTTCATGCGTCACCGTCTTCTACCAGGAGCGCGGAGAAGACATCTACCATGTCGACCTCGCGATCTACTCGAGTGGCAAGAGGAATGCCGACGGCAAGGACTACATCGCGAAGGGCAAGCCCGGACAGAGGGCGGACGAGCGCCGCTGGGAGCCGTCGGACCCGCAGGAGCTCCACGACGTCATCCTGAGCGGGCGTACGGGGGAGCACGCGCAGCAGTTCCGCCGCGTCGTCCGCGCCCTGAAGCGCTGGAAGGAACTCCGCCTGTCGAGGTACGGCAGGAACGCCCCGAAGGGGATCGCGCTGACGGTCGCTGCCCACCACTGGTTCGAGCCGTCCGTGAAGAAGGACGTGTTCGGGAAGACCGTCGGGTACGACGATCTCGGAGCGCTGAGCGGCCTCGTCACCCGGGTGCTGAACCGGTTCGAGTCGAGCTGGAGCACGGAGGAGCAGCGATACGTCTCACGTTTGCGGATCCAGCACCCTGTTTCGCGTGATTACGACTTCTGTTCGAACATGACGAGCGCGAGCATGCTCGGCTTCAAGGACGGCTTCGGGGCGCTCCTGTCCGCGCTGACGAGGGCCCAGGAAATTTCGGATGCGCGCGCGGCCTGCCAGGCGCTCCGAGAACAGCTCGGCGACGACTTCCCGCTGCCCGAGGGGCGATAGAGCAGTTCATCAGGAGCGAACCATCATGGCGAACAACGAACTCCAGATCCTGATCCTGGTCGACCTTTACCCTGCCGTCTCGGTCGACGAGCTCCGGGACACGCTCCCGCACGAGCGCGAGGACCGCCAGACGCTGCTCTTGACGCGGTTCGGGGCCCCCCGGCTCGCGTCTCCGCCCGACGCCTCTCCGATCGACTGGCCGGCCGTGGGTCGCGCCGTGGAGAAGCTCGTGGCCGAGGTCCAGGCGATCCGAGGCGACAGGCCTACGGTCCTCTTCATCGGCGGTCGCGGCCCGCTCGCGGTGTTCGTCCACCTGGGCTATCTGCTCTCCAACTTCGGGGGAAGGCAGGTGGTGCTCAACCAGCCGCCCGGCGGGGGACGCTGGGAGCACTTCTCCATGGAAACCGCAGCCGGGGAGAGGCCGCTCCTTCTCGACGTTCTGGCCGGCTTGCCCGCGGAGGAGGTGCCGAGCTCAGGGCGAGTCGGCATCTACATCGACACCGCCGGCAGGGACACCTCCAGGGACGTCTTCCGCGACTTCATCAAGGAGGAGGGCGACCACGTGGCCAGCGTCGTCAAGCTTTGCTCCTCGACCCCTCTGCGCCTCACGCCGGAGGACGTGCCGGCGCTCGTACTGCAGCTCACCGAGTTCTTTTCGCGCGCTCCCGCCCGTTACCCGGACCGCTCGGGTCTCTCGCTCTTCATCGGCGGCCCGGTGCAGGTCGCCTTCGCCGTCGGGCGCGCCATCAACCCCAAGGTGCTCGGCAAGGACATCTGGCTCACCGAGTACCGTGCTCCGGGCTACGAGCGCGTCTACTCGCTCCCGTTCAACCCGAGGACCGAGCCGGAGATCTCGCGCGGCGCGGAGGACGTGAACGCACGCCGGGATGTGCTCGATGCCATGGCCGATGGGATCGCCGAGCTGAAGACGTATCTGGAACCAAAGCACCTGCCGGACGGCATCCTGCCGGCCTCCGAACGAGAAAAATTCATCGCTCGCCTCCAGAAGCTCGATCAGGCGAGGCAGGCGAGGGACGACGATGCGTTCGAGCTACGCGCCCTGGAAGGGCATTACACCCTCGGCGAGGGCCTGCTCGAGGCGCTCCGCGGCAGCACCGCACAACAGCAGCAAGACTTCGCGAAACTGCTGCTGCTCCACGAGCTCGTCCACGACTGGCAGACGTTGCGCAGCACCAACCACCTCGCCGTGGGCCGAGCCTGCTTCGTGCTCGAGCAGGTAGATTGCGCGGCGGACGCCTTCGCGGTTCGAGCGCTCATGAACATGGAGCTCGACATCGGCGGTCCGAGGGCGCGCGACCAAGCGCGCGCGCGGCTCCGGCACTGGCTGCGGATGGTCCTGCACGGCATCTCCTCGTTCGACATCATGGAGCACGGCAGCAAGATGGAGCAGCTCGCCGAGCGGCGCTTGCGTCGATACCTCATCTGGCACCTCCAGCTCGCGCGCGCGGCGACCGTTAGTGACGCGAGTCACGTCGACGCCATGCTGCGCTCGCCGCTCTCCGTCGAGCTGGCCCCGCTCGCGGGCCGGATCGATACGCAGCGGCATGAGAAGATGGTCACCCGCGCGTTGCCAGATACGGAGCTCTTCTGCGCGGTCGGCGGGTACCTGGTCAGGCAAGCGAGACGCCCCGGCTTCGAGCCTGGCACCCTCGTGGACGCGGTGCGGACGTATGCGCACGAGCCGATCCAGAAGGCGATGGTCTTCCTGGTTGACGAGCACCGGGCGAAGCTCGCGCCGTGGGACACATGATCGTTCGGAAGGGACGTCCGATGTCGGTGCATGCGCCGAATGCAGCACTTGGCCCTGTTCCTACGGCGCGGCCCGCCGCTTCGATGTGGTTTCGCTGTTTCGTGTTGACAGGAGAAACGTGTGATTCGTACCGTAGCCTGAGCCGGCCAGCAGCCGTGCGGCGCGAGCGCGGAGGCGGATCGGAGAGAGCATGATCCAGATCGACGTTGCCGAGAAGAAGCGAAAGGTCGCAGGCGCAATCGCATCCGCAGGCTCCCCGGCTCGGCTCGTCGGCTTCGAGGCCGTCGAGATCCAACGCTTCGTCACCGCGAGCAGTCGTCCTGTTGCCATCCACGGTGCGAGCGAGGCCATCAAGCTGTTCGACGACCTCATCAGCCGTCGCATTGAGACGGTGTTCGCCGGCGGTGGTCGTGGCGTCCTCGTCGTGCCGGAGCGGCACGCCCCCGACCACATCGAGGATCTCAAGCGTGAGTTCCGCCGCCTCACGCACGGGTCGCCGCTCGCGGTCGCCGACGTTCCGTTCGACCCTGCGGGCGAAGCGGCGTCCCTCGACTGGCTTCGTCTCAAACAGGCGACCGCGCGATACGCCTGCGATCCCGAGCAGTTCGAGCTCGATTTCTCGCGCGGAGCGTGCGCCGATTGCCATGCGCGCCCGGCCAGCCGTCGATCTGAAAAGCCTGACTCTGACAACGAGTTCGTTTGCGATCGATGCTATTCACTCATCCGTGTCGGCCGCGAGATAGAAAAGGGAGAGGCCCGCGGGCGATGGACGCTGGAGGACCTGTCGACGAACGGCAAAATCGCCGTGGTTTGCGCGGATGGCAATCACCTCGGCCTGTTCTTCCGGTCGCTTCACAGCCTCGCGGCGCTCGCGATCGGCAGCACCGCGATCTCGGACATCTTCAGGAACGCCCACCGAGAGGCGATGAAGCACGCCGGGGAGCCGCGCAACGTCGCGCTCGTCGCCGGCGGAGACGACCTCAAGGCGTTCTTGCCACCGGAGGCCGCGCTCGAGTACGTCGGCGCGCTCGTGAGCGCGGTCGAGCGCCAAGCGGCCGCCGTCGGTGGGCTCGCTGGTGCGCTCGGGGCCGAGTCGCTCGATCGCCTGCGCGGGCTCGGCGTCGGCGTCGGCCTGTTCGTCGCACCGTACCAGGTGCCGGCGTCCCGCCTCGTCGACCAGGCGCGTGATCTCGAGAAGGAGGCGAAGCGCTTCTGCCTTCGCGGCGACGCCCGGTCCGCCGTCGACTTCGCGATCGTCGCCTCGGAAGGCGGCGTCGACGAGGCGTCAAGCCGTACAAGGAAGGGCCTCCATCGGCCTGTCGCCGGCGATCGCTGGGCGCAGGTCCTCCGGAACGCGCGGGCGCTCGGCGACGTCCCCGCGGCTCAGCGCTCCGCGGCGTCCGACGCGTGGTCGCTCGACGAGGCCGAGCGAGACAACCGGTTCTACTACCAGCTCGCGCGCTCGGAGTCCTGGCAAGCTTGGTTCCGGCAATGCGGCGTGGACTGGCGGGATCGCAAGGCCGTACGGCAGCACATCCCGGACCCGGCCATGCTGGCGTTGGCCCGGTTGAGCGAGGGCAAGCGATGAGCGAGTTCGAGCTGATCTTGTCGTTTCCGAGCGGGAGCGTGTTGATCGGCGGCCACTCGCCGGCTCCCGAGGGCGTCAGCGTCGCCCATGCCCGCCTCCCAGACGGCCGGCCGGTCATCCCGGCCTCGGCCCTCCGCGGCGCGCTGCGGGAGGCGCTGGAGGCGCTGCTCCGCGCTGTGGGCGAGCCCGCTTGCGCCGGGGGCGACGGCGTGGATCCGCGCCGGCCCGGCCCGTCGGAACGAGGGCCCTGCCAGCTCGCCGGCGGAACGTCGTGCCGGGGTTGCCGCCTGTTCGGGGGTGGTCGCTCGGTGCTGCCCGAAGCCTCCAGGACCTTCTCCGCTCTCGTCCTCGGCGAGGCGGTTCCGGTCGACGAGGGCGCGATCGCCTGGCAGACGCGCCACGGCGTCGCCATCGATCGACGGCGACGCAGCGCATCCAGCAAGAGGCTCTTTCGCCGTGCCGTGCCGGAAGAAGGTCTCATGTATCGGGCCCGCGGCCGCCTCACCATCACAGATGAGCAGGTCCGCCGGGACTTCGAGGCCGCTGTGGCAGCGACCACGCACGTCGGTGCGGGCAAGAGCGGCGGGCTCGCGCGCGTGGAAATGAAGCTTCAATGGGTCTCGAGCGAGATTGTGCCGCGGCCTATGCCCCCCGCGAGTGAGATCGAGCTCTCCATCGTGCTCCGGACGCCCGCGTCGATCGGCGTCCCGCTTGCGGCGGGGAACTTCCGCGACACGCGCCTCGACATCCCCGGCTCGGCGCTCCGTGGAGCGATCGGCTTTGCCCTCGCCGAGATCCTCGACGATCCGAACGAGCCCGATTTTCAGGCCCTGGTCGCCGAAGACGAGGGCGGCGCCATCTTCGACTTTCTGTATCCGGTCGATGGCTTCGACGCCGATGGAATCGCGGGACCATGGCCGCTCACAGCTCGGCAGTGCAAGGCCGATCCGCGCCATGGTGTCGTCGATACGCTCCTCGATCGCATCGCGGTCGATACCGTTCGAACGCCCACAGAGGCGGCCCGCATTGCGGAGCACATCGTCGAGACCTGCCCGGTAGCCGGCTGCGGCCATGTCCTTCGAGCGGCGCGCGGTTCGCGGCGGGCGAGCGGGCCGCCGAGCACGCGTCTCACGACTCGGGTCGCCATGGATCGACAGCGCGGGTCCGCGCGCGACAAGATGCTCTTTTCGCACGCGCAGATTGAGCGTGGAGCGCGGTTCGTGGGACGGATTCGCAACATTCCGGAGGCATCCAGGGAGCACCTCCAACGGGCGCTCCAGCGGCCCCTGTCGGTGGGGCGCGCTCGGGCCATGGGATGGGGGGCCATCGACATTGCGCAGGTGACCACACCGGCACCCATGGCGTCCGTCGCGGAGCGAGGCGAGAGGTTCGATCGGGCGCTTGCCCGGCGCCTCGAAAAGGACCTCGGCCTCCCCGGCGACCGCGTGGGGCGCCTCATCGCCTTCACGCTGCTCTCTCCGCTGCTCCCGCCGAGCGGGGACGACGGCCGGGCGGCCCTCGGCGGCGCGCTCGGGTGTGCCGTTCGCTGGCCTGTCGTGGCGCGCCGCTTCGATATCGAGCGCGGCTGGGACCAGCGCACCGGGCCGCGCGATGTGGCCCGCGCAGTGCAGGCGGGGGCGGTGTTCGTGGCCGAGCTGGTGGATGCGTCGCACTGGCGCGAGCTTGCCACCGTGCTGGCACGGATCGAGTCTCAGGGGGTCGGAGACCGGACCCGCCAGGGGTTCGGCCGTGTCCTTTGTTTTGACCCATTCATCTATGAAGGGATCAGGCAACGTGAAGATGGATGAAGCGGCACGGACCCACCGCGAACAGGCGCAGCTTCTCCAGCAGCATCGCAAGGAGCTCGTCCTCGCGGCCGAGAGCGTCATCGAGACGCGCTTCAAACAGGGCAGGTTGATCAAGCCGAAGAAGACGCAGTTCTCGAACCTCATCGGCCTGTGCAACGAAGCCCAGTGCGCGGAGGAGCTCGCCAATTACCTCCGCTACCAGGCGGGCCGCAACGAATGGGAGGCGGACTTCACGAGGGCGGTCCTCGCCGCGGTGCAGCCGATCCTCGACAAGCTCCCGGAAGGCGTGCGGGTCGCCGCGTGGAAGCTCTACGCCACCTACATGGCGCGCGCTTACGTGTACCAGGACGCCGTCGCAGCGGGCGGGAGGGGCCATGAACGAGCCTCGCGTTGACGATTTCGACGTCCTCCGCTCCCGTGTTCGCCTGACGGGCGTGATCACGGCGCAGACGGCGCTCCACGTTGGCAGCAGCGGAGGCGGCGATGTCGGCGCCGCTGATCTGCCGGTGCAGAAGACCGTGCACGGCTACCCCTTCATCCCCGGCTCGTCGCTCAAGGGCGTCGTGCGCTCGACGCTCGAAGGGATACTGCGCGCGGCGAAGAACGAACGACTGCGAGCGTGCGATCCTCTCGGAGACGACGCCTGCGCGGCGGGCGGCGAGCGCTCCGGCCCGCTCAAGGAGCACTGCGCCGTATGCCGGCTGTTCGGTAGCCACCTGGTGGCCAGCCACGTTCGCTTCAGCGACGCGCGGATGCTCGACGAGAACGGGTCCCCTCCGGTCGAGACACGCGATGGCGTATCGATCGACCGCGACCTTCGCGTCGCCGCCGGACGGCGGAAGTATGATCTGGAGGTCGTCTCGCCCGGGACGGCGTTCTCGCTCGAGATCTTCGTCGTCAACCCAGAGCCCTGGCTCATGGGTCTCCTCGTCACCGGGCTCGATCAGATCGCCGAGGGCTTCACCGCGATCGGCGGCTTCACCTCGCGCGGTCTCGGGCGCGTGAGCATCGCGTGGAGCGCGCTCGAGCGCGTCACTGCCGCGCAGCTCCTTGCGGGCAAGAAGGTCGAGTCGCTCGACGTCGAAGCGGAGCTCGACGGTTACCGCGCGGCGCTCGCGACCCTGGCGGAAGGGGGTACGTGATGTTCAGCGAGACGGGGAACCGAGCGCTGCTGCGCATCCGCATCACGACCAGGACGCCGCTCCTGATCCGGGCCGGCGATACTGGCCTCGATCCGACGGGCTCGGACCTGAAGTGCGTGCGTACCCGGCGCGGCGATGTCGACCGCACCGTGTATGTGCCGGGCTCCAGCCTCAAGGGCGTGGTGCGGTCGGTCGCTGAGTCCAGCGTCCGCGGGCGCAAGCTGGGCGGCGTCGAGGGGGCGTGCGATCCCTTGAGCCCGACGGCCGCGTGCGGCGAGCGCGGGCGCACGCGTGCGGGCGGTCCTGACATCCACCGCGAGCACTGCCTCGCGTGCCGTGTCTTTGGCTCCCTCGCGATGAAGGGGCGCGCGGCGATCCGCGATCTGTTCCCCTGGGAAGGGCAAGGCGACGAGCTCTCGACGGCAGATCTCCGGCTGATGGCCAGCGCCAATCGGACCCAGGTCCGGTTCGGCGTCGCTATCAACCGCGTTTCGGGCGGCGTCAGCCGTGGGAAGCTCTTCGATCAGGAGGTCGTGCCCGCCGGCACGTCGTTCTGGGGCGAGATCGCGCTGGAGAATTACCAGGTCTGGCAGCTCGGTCTCCTGGCGACCGCCTTCGATGAGATCGAGGAAGGGCTTGCTCAGCTCGGGTCGAGCAAGAGCCGCGGTCTTGGCGTCGTGGGCCTCACCGTGGCGTCGATGGTTCACGAGCAAGCGGCGCACGCCGGAATGAATCCCGCTGGAATCGGCGACATCGTGCCCGAGCCGAGGCGGCGCGAGTACGGCCTCCTGCCGGAAGGCAAGCTGCCGGCGGTCGAGGGGCGCCGCCGGGGGCTCTTCGTCCGCTTCGCGGTTTCGGGCGAGCAAACGAAGGAATGGATGGAAGCCGGCCTCGACGCGCTGGGGGCGCTCGGATGAGCTACGAGTTCGTCCCCTTCCCGGACACGGGCGCGACGGTGCGGCGGGAGTCGCGCCCGTGGGCGCGCCACGATCGCCGGATGCCTGGGGCCTGGTTCGGGACGCTCCGCGTGGAGATCGCATGCCACCAGCCGATCCATGTCGGCTCCGGCTTCAAGGCCGAGCAGGGCGGCAGGGTCGTCCGCCGGACGGCGCGCGCCGGCGAACGCCTCGTCCTCCCCGGCTCCACCCTCAAAGGCGTCCTCCGTGCGCGCTTCGAGGCCATCACGCGGAGCTGCGCGTTCGAGCCGCCGAGCGACCGTGGGTTCATCATCTCTCAGAGCTACCCGGATGTGAGGCGGGGCCGGCTCACGGCCGCGGTTCGGCAGATGCCGATCTTCGACGAGCGCTGCGGTCGCGACAACCGACTCTGCGCGGCCTGCGCGCTGTTCGGCTTCCAGTACAAGGACGAGTCGCTCCAGAGCCGCGTCCGTGTCGCCGATTTCCTGGCCGACGAAGCGGCGCGCTCCGCCGTCGCGGAGATGCCGGAGCAGTACGAACCGCGGCTGCATCACCTGGGCGACTTCCGCATCGACCGGAGCGGACGGGAGCCCGAGTTCGAGGTCAGCCGGCTCTACGGCCGGAAGTTCTATGTGGGGGCCAATCCATCGACCGATGGGGCGCCGCGAAGGCAGCAGGTCGAGGTTGCACCAGCGGGGACGCGTTTCTGCGGTGCGATTCACCTCTTCAACGTCGACGCCGCCGAGCTGGGCGCGCTGCTGGTCGCGCTTGGGGTGGAGCCGAAGACCTATCTCAAGATCGGCGCTGGGAAGGGGCACGGCTTCGGTCGCGCGGCAGTCGCGACGGTGGGCTACCAGCTCCGCGATGAGCTCCGCCGCTCCCGCGAGCCGGCCATCGATGCGTGGCGGAAGGCGTTCGATGCGTCGGGTGATCGATGGGAGGGCGGCGTCGTCAAGCTCGTCGAGATCCACGAGAGGCCTTGTTGACATGAGCGGGATGCGCGAGCGGATGGCGCGCCTGGAGCGCGACGCGACGGGGATGGGCACGGCCAACCACGGGCGGTTCCTGTCCGAGGCGATGCAGGCCCTGCGGGATCCGGCGGCCGTCGGCGACGTGGACGCGGACGAGATCGAGGCGCCGCTCCGCGCGCTGCGGTTGCTCGATGCGCTCTGGGGCTCATCGTATGCGGACCGGCCGGAGCCAAAGGTGGCGCTCAACGAGATCGGCGGCTGGCTCGAGCGGCGGCTCCTGTCGACGCCTGGGCTGAAGACAGCGGAGCTGCTCGTCGAGCTCGGCTGGCTCAAGCGGCTCGCGAGGCATCACGAGGCGCTGCGCCGCGAGTCGACGGGAAGCGGCGGGCGCGCTCCGGTTGCGAGGCCGGCGACGAAGAGCTTCGGCGCGCGGATGGCCGAGGTCGAGCGCCGGAGGAGGGCGGCGCTCGCGGTGGCTCCGCGGCCGGTACCGAGCGCGGTGCCAGCGCCGGCCGCGAAGCTGCCGGAGGCTCCGGCGGCGCTGCCCGACGAGGTGGCGGTCCAGTTCGCGGAGCTCGGCAAGGCCAGGGAGGAGCGCGGGAGGGCGGCGGATCGTGTGAAGAGGGGCAAAGAGCCGAAGGATGCGCAGCTCGGTCTGACGGCCCTGGAGGGCGTCGCGAGGGGGATGCGTCTCGTGTGTTCGACGACGCGGACCGCTGGGATGGGCGAGGTGTTCGAGCGGATCCGGACGACGCCGGGAGCGCAGGATTGGGTCTGCTACGCGAGCGGGATGGAGCGACGGGCGGATGGGGTGGTGTTCGTGGGGAGGTTGTCGCTGACGCCGACGCGAAGGCACGATGCGTAGGGGCCACCGGCCGAGGTGATGGCTGCCCTCAGCGCGCTGCCGGGTCGGCGAGCCAGGCGGCGAGCGCGTCGGCGGAGAGCTCCAGCCGGACGTCGTCGAGCCGGTCGGAACCGAGGCGGTCGAGCCGTTCGGCCATCACGGGATGCTCCGCCTCGCTCAGCGGTCGCCCTAGCTTCTTCTCGAACTGCGTCGTCAGCACCCGGAGCTGGCCCTCTTGGAGGCCCTCCTTCCGCGCCTCGTCGCGGATCGATTGCTTGAGCTGCTCGAACCACTGGTGAACTTCCGTCGCGATGTCCTCCTCTTCCGCGTCTCCGGCCGCACGCGCCGAGGGCTCGACCTGGGTCTCGAAGCCCAGGCGTGCCAGCCAGGGTAGGGCGATGTCCCTCTCCCAGGCGTCGTCAGGCAGGGCGGCGAGCTCGCGGATCGCGTCGCGGCGCACGGCTCGCGCGCCGAGCAGGCGCAGGACCAGGGTGTCGCGGGTGCGCGGCAGCTCCGAGATGACCACGATCTCGACTCGCCAACCTGGCGCAGAGCGGTAGAGGCCGGGGCGCCCTGGTACCGGCTCGAAGCCGAACGCGTCGAGCACGGCGGTGGGTCGGTCGCTGCTGAGGACGCACAGCCGCGGTACGGGTACGGTGGCACCGGCGCGGCGCTTGAGCTCCTGGTGCCGGTGGAGCTGCCTGCGAACGCAGTCGCGCAGCTCGTCCGGGCCAGGGGGGTCGTGAAAAGGTTCGAACTGGCAGGGCTCCGCCGCGAGCGCGCCGAGCAGGCCGAGCTCGGCGCGCAAGGCGGCGCGGGCGGGATCGGGTACGTACCAGACGTTCATGGTCCAGGAAGCCGCGATGACCTGGCCGCGATGACCTCGACCTGGGTGTCGGCGGCGCCGACGCGGGTGAGGGTATCGCGAAGGACGTTCTTGCCGAAGGCGTCGAATCTGCTGCGCATCGATGCGGGGCGAGGATGGGATCTGTCGAGCGTGTCAGCAAGCCAATTGCGGCGCGTGGCGTGCTGTTTTTGCGAAGCGAGGGAGAGGGGCACCGCGTATGGGGAGGAGCGGGAGCAGCGGTATTACGTGTGCCGTATCGATGTCGTGCTGCAATCGCGTTGCGAGCGCGGCGCTGCGCATCTGGCGCTGTGCATCTGGTGCCGCGTCCGGGGACGCGCGAATCGACGGATGGAGGTGGGGGGAGCGAGGCAGGGGGAGAGGGCGTGGGCGCGGTGTGCCCGCGCCGCGCCGCGCCGCTCAGCGCCCCTTGCGCTTGGCGTTCGCGACGGGGGCGCCGGTCTTGGCGTTCGCAACGGGGGCGCCGGTCTTGGCCTTCGCGACGGGGGCGCCGGTGAGGAACGCGCCGGTCTCGGCCTGCGGCTCGGCGGCGTCGTTTTCGCTGTCGTCGTCGGTCTCCTCGTCGGCGGCCTCGCTGGCCGGAGCGGCCTTGGAGGAGCTGGCGCGGCGGAAGCCGAGCTCGCGGAGGAGCCTTCGGTCCTTGATGGCGGTCTGGACGATGGTGCTCCACTCCAGGTACCAGTCCCAGAGCTGCTGCTCGGCCGTGTCGAAGTCCTCGTCGGCGGCGGAGGCGGGCGGGATCTCGGCGGTGGGCTCCAGCTTTCCTGCGCGGGCGAGGAGCTCTTTTGCCTCGTCGACGACGGCCTTGGTCAGGCCGCGCTTGGTGAGCATCTTGCGCGCATCGTCGCCCTGGGCGTCGGGGCCGCCCTTTTCCTTGGACCTGGCGAGTTTCTCCCAGCGTTCGACGAAGGTGCCGACGGAGACGAGGACGGCGGCGCCCTCGGTCTGGGCGAGGTTGCGGAAGACGAAGGCGTACGCTTGCGGAGTGTGGCGCTTGAGGGTGGCTGACGCGATGGGGAACCACTTGTTTTCCCAGGCATCGAGCTCGTTGATCAAGCCGGTGTCGGCGGCGGCGGCGGTGGCGACGAAGCCGAGGCGGGTGCGGGTGACGCGCTGGAGCAGGCGCCATCCCTCGGCGAGATCGTCATCGGAGAAGCCGTGGGCGACGAGCGCCGCGGCGACCTTGTTCTTGCGGAGCCCCATGAGCAACAGGAGCACTCGTTCGGCCTTCTGACCTATCGTGAGCTTGGCCATGATTCACCTCCCAGCGCACGGAGGTAATCAGGAGATGGATGGCTGTCGATGCGTGGAGTGCGTCCGTAACGTGCTCTGCGCGCTCGCCGGGCGGGGGGCACCGGCACGGACGGGCGGGCGCTGAGGGTGGCGGACGGCGGCCCCGGCTTGGCGCGGGCGAGCCCCGGAGCGGCGGGCGCGAGCCCCGGGTCGGCGGGCGCGAGCCCCGGGTCGGCGGGCGCGAGCCCCAGGTCGGCGAGCGGCGTCCCTAGCTCGGAAGGTGAGCGCCCCGCGGGGGGCCAGGCCGGCGCGCTGGGGGATGAGTCGGGCGATGTGGGGGGCGAGCCGGTGGACGCGGGGATGACGTGGCGCAAGGCGGGGGATGAGCCCGGCGCGCCGGGGGCGGCGGCGCCGGACGCGGGGCGGCGAACCGCGGAGGCGGGGGACGCGGCGGCAGGGCGTCCGGAAGGACGGAAGGGTGGGGCGAGGGGAGGAGGAGGCGTGGTAGAAGAGGGCGAGTGCACCGGCTGCGAGCGGTGGGGTGGCGCGAAAACCCCGGGGGGCGCTCGCAAGGCCGCCAGGTGTTTGAAAAGACGATGGATTTCAAGATGGCTGGGCGCTCGCGGAGCGGTCTCCGGCAGCCGGAACGGGGGGCGAGACGGGAACCTCTCGCAAACCCGTTTGCAAGTACGCGAAATGTCAGGTAGGCCTGGGAGGTCGCTCTCCGCCGCTGAAAGGCGGCGGCCCCATTGAAGCGCTGCGCTGAACGCGCGGCAGCGCGTGAGCGTGCGCCTCTCCGCCGCTGAAAGGCGGCGGCCCCATTGAAGCTCGATCGGGAGGCAGACCGGGGCGATGAAGCCTCGGACCTCTCCGCCGCTGAAAGGCGGCGGCCCCATTGAAGCAGGATGTCGGCCGGCGCCTCGAGCCCCGCCACGCGCTCTCTCCGCCGCTGAAAGGCGGCGGCCCCATTGAAGCACCTTCGTCGCGTCGAGCGCGGCGCGCGCGAGCCCAAGCTCTCCGCCGCTGAAAGGCGGCGGCCCCATTGAAGCCATCACACGTGAACTCCTTTCGATGCAGTGAGGCAGTGCCTCTCCGCCGCTGAAAGGCGGCGGCCCCATTGAAGCAGCGCGGTCGCTGGGTCGGTACAGAGATACATCGCCCTCTCCGCCGCTGAAAGGCGGCGGCCCCATTGAAGCAAGTCGAAGCCGGGCGGGAGCACGAGGGTCGAGTTCGCTCTCCGCCGCTGAAAGGCGGCGGCCCCATTGAAGCCGAGCCGCGTAGAGAGCGCTTGCCCCGCGCGCCCGAGACTCTCCGCCGCTGAAAGGCGGCGGCCCCATTGAAGCGGCGCGCAGCCGAGGCGCTTCGCCGCGTGCGAGTAGCTCTCCGCCGCTGAAAGGCGGCGGCCCCATTGAAGCATATGCAGGAGCTCCGCGAGTTCCTTCGGCGTGAGCACCTCTCCGCCGCTGAAAGGCGGCGGCCCCATTGAAGCATCGGGAACGAGTTGGCGGTAGCGGCGTCGTTGTCCGCCTCTCCGCCGCTGAAAGGCGGCGGCCCCATTGAAGCGCATCCTGCATCTCCTGCTGGAGGACGCTATGCTGGTGCTCTCCGCCGCTGAAAGGCGGCGGCCCCATTGAAGCGAGACGACATAGTATCTGTACCCTGCCAAAGCCGCCTCTCCGCCGCTGAAAGGCGGCGGCCCCATTGAAGCCCGCCGATCATGAGCGTGCAGTTCCGCAGCGCGTCCCTCTCCGCCGCTGAAAGGCGGCGGCCCCATTGAAGCCACCCGGACAACATGCCGGAGGAGTTCGATGACACCTCTCCGCCGCTGAAAGGCGGCGGCCCCATTGAAGCCGATCGACGCCATCGGCGAGGCTCACGCGCTCGCCAGCTCTCCGCCGCTGAAAGGCGGCGGCCCCATTGAAGCTCCCAGACGGTGTATCGCGGGCCGCCGCGAAGCTTCTCTCTCCGCCGCTGAAAGGCGGCGGCCCCATTGAAGCCCCGAGTGCGGCGGCGCCGGCCTGCGCCTTGGCGACACTCTCCGCCGCTGAAAGGCGGCGGCCCCATTGAAGCAGGTCGCTCAGGTCGTCGGCGGTCAGCGCGTTGTGCATCTCTCCGCCGCTGAAAGGCGGCGGCCCCATTGAAGCTCGGCGGTGCCATCGTCGGACAGCACCCGGAGGTAAGCTCTCCGCCGCTGAAAGGCGGCGGCCCCATTGAAGCGAATACCTGCCTGTCCCGGAAGGCGTGCGAGGGCTTGCTCTCCGCCGCTGAAAGGCGGCGGCCCCATTGAAGCTTTATCGCATCGGGTCGCAGGAGATCGGCGCCATCACCGACTCTCCGCCGCTGAAAGGCGGCGGCCCCATTGAAGCCCCGAGGGGCGGAGCAGCGAGAGGGGCGGGGAGGGGCTCTCCGCCGCTGAAAGGCGGCGGCCCCATTGAAGCCAGGTTCCAGCCCCACTCGATGAACTCGCACTCGACCTCTCCGCCGCTGAAAGGCGGCGGCCCCATTGAAGCTCCGTGAGCACCGCGCCCCCGGGGTACCACTCGATCGCCTCTCCGCCGCTGAAAGGCGGCGGCCCCATTGAAGCTGCCAGTTCCGCCGACCGCCGGACCCGACACAGGGCGAGCTCTCCGCCGCTGAAAGGCGGCGGCCCCATTGAAGCAGCAGGTGCTTCCGGATGTCCGAGCCCGCCTCGTCCCACTCTCCGCCGCTGAAAGGCGGCGGCCCCATTGAAGCTCGATCAGCTTCTGGGCCCCCTGCTGCCCCTTGCTCCCCTCTCTCCGCCGCTGAAAGGCGGCGGCCCCATTGAAGCGTGAGGAGATCCACCGCCTGATACTGCGGCTCGAGCGCCTCTCCGCCGCTGAAAGGCGGCGGCCCCATTGAAGCCCCCGAATCCGGAAGCGCCGGAGTCTCTCCAGAACCTCCTCTCCGCCGCTGAAAGGCGGCGGCCCCATTGAAGCGTCGCCACTACAACGTGCGCTTCGACGTCGCCGGTGCTCTCCGCCGCTGAAAGGCGGCGGCCCCATTGAAGCGTGCGGCTGCCCTTCTTTCCCTTGGCGCCGCTGCCCTCTCCGCCGCTGAAAGGCGGCGGCCCCATTGAAGCGCCTCACCCGGGTAGTTGCCCTCCCGAGGGATGTTCTCTCCGCCGCTGAAAGGCGGCGGCCCCATTGAAGCGACTCCGTCGCGCGCGCCGCGAGCAGAGCTGTCTCGCTCTCCGCCGCTGAAATGCGGCGGCCCCATTGAAGCAAGTGACCCACGTCACGACACGGCGTCACGACGCCTCTCTCCGCCGCTGAAAGGCGGCGGCCCCATTGAAGCGCAGCAGCGGGCGGCACGCGCTGGGCGAGGGCGGCGATCTCTCCGCCGCTGAAAGGCGGCGGCCCCATTGAAGCGGCGCCGCCGGTTTCGCGCTCGGCTTCAGCGCCGTCTCTCCGCCGCTGAAATGCGGCGGCCCCATTGAAGCTTTGTTGGGTCGCCGTCTCTATGGCATCCCTCCATGCCTCTCCGCCGCTGAAATGCGGCGGCCCCATTGAAGCGGCGAGAGTCCCGGCGTGACCGTGAAGACCAAGCGTACCTCTCCGCCGCCGAAAGGCGGCGGCCCCATTGAAGCAGCATCAAGTGGGGCGAGACGATGCCGCCGAGGCCTATCGACTCTCCGCCGCTGAAAGGCGGCGGCCCCATTGAAGCGACTACGTGGGCGTGGACGGGCGCCCGGTGATCTTCCTCTCCGCCGCTGAAAGGCGGCGGCCCCATTGAAGCTAGCGTTTCGCCCGCCGGTGCTCCGGTCGATGCACGCTCTCCGCCGCTGAAAGGCGGCGGCCCCATTGAAGCTATCGCGAGGTGTGCGTGATATTGACCAGTACCGTAGCTCTCCGCCGCTGAAAGGCGGCGGCCCCATTGAAGCGGCGGCGATGGCGCAGAGGTTGGCGGTCTGCGCGTTCACCCTCTCCGCCGCTGAAAGGCGGCGGCCCCATTGAAGCTCCGTGGAACTCACGTGTATCCTTTCGTCCCGCGCGGCCTCTCCGCCGCTGAGGGGCGGCGGCCCCATTGAAGCTGGAACCGCTCCATGAACTTGTGGGCGGACTCCCGGACTCTCCGCCGCTGAAAGGCGGCGGCCCCATTGAAGCACGACGAACTCGCCGATGCACAGGTTGAACTCCTGCTCTCCGCCGCTGAAAGGCGGCGGCCCCATTGAAGCCAGTGGTCCTCGATGATGACGGCGAGTCCGCGCGCCTCTCTCCGCCGCTAAAGGCGGCGGCCCCATTGAAGCAGGGTGGAGGGAGCTTCCGCCTGCTCGGGATGCGAGCTCTCCGCGGCTGAAAGGCGGCGGCCCCATTGAAGCCGACCTCGGTCCAGTGCGAGAGCGGCAGCACCCGATCTCTCCGCCGCTGAAAGGCGGCGGCCCCATTGAAGCGTCTGCTTCTTCGCCGCCCCCATGCGTCACCCCACGCTCTCCGCCGCTGAAAGGCGGCGGCCCCATTGAAGCATGGTCAGCCCTGTCGAACCCAGCACGGTCGCCGCCTCTCTCCGCCGCTGAAAGGCGGCGGCCCCATTGAAGCTCGTCGGCGATACCCCATCGCTTTGCCGCGAGGTGCACTCTCCGCCGCTGAAAGGCGGCGGCCCCATTGAAGCGAAGGCGCGATCGTGGCTCGCGTCTCGTTCGGGCGCTCTCCGCCGCTGAAAGGCGGCGGCCCCATTGAAGCAGGCGCAGCGGCTGCCGGCCGTGCTCCTTGGTGATGACTCTCCGCCGCTGAAAGGCGGCGGCCCATTGAAGCGAACTGCGGCACGGGGCGCACCTGCGCTTCGGGGGCTCTCCGCCGCTGAAAGGCGGCGGCCCCATTGAAGCCAGGGACCGCTACTGCGCGAGAGAAAGGTACTTGGGTCTCTCCGCCGCTGAAAGGCGGCGGCCCCATTGAAGCGGGAAGCGGTCGCGCAGCACGGTGGGGATGTGGAGCGGGCTCTCCGCCGCTGAAAGGCGGCGGCCCCATTGAAGCTGGGCGATCTGGGACTGGCCGCTCTGCAACGCCTGCAAGACTCTCCGCCGCTGAAAGGCGGCGGCCCCATTGAAGCAGCGCGTCGCAAGGCGGTAAGCCCGGCGCCGTCAGCTCTCCGCCGTTGAAAGGCGGCGGCCCCATTGAAGCGCGGCGGTCGTCGGGACCGCGTAGATCGCGTCGTTCACCTCTCCGCCGCTGAAAGGCGGCGGCCCCATTGAAGCACCCGGCGGCACGCGCGCCACGAGAGCGTCCCGCACCTCTCCGCCGCTGAAAGGCGGCGGCCCCATTGAAGCCGTCCCGCTCACGTTCGAGTGATACGCCGCGTTCAGGCCCTCTCCGCTGCTGAAAGGCGGCGGCCCCATTGAAGCTAGGCGGTGCTCCGCGCGATGCTCACGCTGCGTCCCGCTCTCCGCCGCTGAAAGGCGGCGGCCCCATTGAAGCGTCGCGTCGATGGCGTTGACCACGAACGTTCCCGCACCCTCTCCGCCGCTGAAAGGCGGCGGCCCCATTGAAGCACGAACTCGACCACCGCGGCCCGGACGTTCTCGACCACTCTCCGCCGCTGAAAGGCGGCGGACCCATTGAAGCAGGCCATGCCCCAAGTCTTGACGCGCTCCCCAGACGGTCTCTCCGCCGCTGAAAGGCGGCGGCCCCATTGAAGCTTGCTCCTGCCCCGGCGCGGGCGGCGAGGCCGGCGGCGGCTCTCCGCCGCTGAAAGGCGGCGGCCCCATTGAAGCAACGCGCTGCGTGGCGGGGAGAAGGCCATCGCCGCGAGCTCTCCGCCGCTGAAATGCGGCGGCCCCATTGAAGCGCTGAGCCCTCCAGACGGCAGCGTTCGCGATCTCCTCTCTCCGCCGCTGAAATGCGGCGGCCCCATTGAAGCTTGTAAAGTTGCGCAACACCTTGGTGGCGCTGCATGAGTGCTCTCCGCCGCTGAAATGCGGCGGCCCCATTGAAGCGCGATGCTCGCCGACACCTTGGGGTGCGTGAGCTTCGCGGCTCTCCGCCGCTGAAAGGCGGCGGCCCCATTGAAGCGAGCTCTTCCTCGCCCTCGAGGTAGTCCTCATCGCCCTCTCCGCCGCTGAAAGGCGGCGGCCCCATTGAAGCCTCGAATTGCCGTTCTTTCGTCCCATGTCATGCCTCTCTCCGCCGCTGAAAGGCGGCGGCCCCATTGAAGCGCAGGACAGCGCGTCAGCGTGACGCGAAACGTCGTGGTTCTCTCCGCCGCTGAAAGGCGGCGGCCCCATTGAAGCTCCGAAGGCAGCGCGGCGTCGGTGCCGCGCAGGATCTCTCCGCCGCTGAAAGGCGGCGGCCCCATTGAAGCGTGTCGCTCACCACGACCGTGGCCGGGCCCCACGGCTCTCCGCCGCTGAAAGGCGGCGGCCCCATTGAAGCGGCAAGGAGGACGGCGGTCCCGGCGCGAAGCTCTTCGCGCTCTCCGCCGCTGAAATGCGGCGGCCCCATTGAAGCATCTGGAACGCGACGTCGAAGCGGAGCACCGCGATCCTCTCCGCCGCTGAAAGGCGGCGGCCCCATTGAAGCCCCACGCTCAACGAGCCCGCGCGCTCCGTCCTGCCGCCCATCTCTCCGCCGCTGAAAGGCGGCGGCCCCATTGAAGCGGGAGAGAAGGATACGGGAAAGCCAAATCCCATGAAACTCTCCGCCGCTGAAAGGCGGCGGCCCCATTGAAGCCTTGACGTGGGATGCGCGAGCGCGCACGGTTGACGCTCTCCGCCGCTGAAAGGCGGCGGCCCCATTGAAGCGGCTTCGTGATCTCCTGGGAAACGTTCTGGTCCATCTCTCTCTCCGCCGCTGAAAGGCGGCGGCCCCATTGAAGCACGTTGCTAGCGCGCGACCCGTTGGCGGCGGAGCTCTTCTCCGCCGCTGAAAGGCGGCGGCCTCATTGAAGCCGGGCGGCCATCTCTGCGGCCGGTTTGATGCCGCGAGCTCTCCGCCGCTGAAAGGCGGCGGCCCCATTGAAGCCGGCTCGCGGCCGCGCAGCGGCGGACGAGCATGCGGCGCCTCTCTCCGCCGCTGAAAGGCGGCGGCCCCATTGAAGCGACCGCCACCGTGACGCCCAAGATATCGCAGGAGTGGCCTCTCCGCCGCTGAAAGGCGGCGGCCCCATTGAAGCCAAGAGCTATGCAGAGCAGGCCGTCAAACTCGAGGCTTACTCTCCGCCGCTGAAAGGCGGCGGCCCCATTGAAGCGCCACGGGCCCCGCGGCGAAGCCCGCCAGCGTCGCCTCTCCGCCGCTGACAGGCGGCGGCCCCATTGAGGCATCAGGATCGCCGGAATCCCTCCCGGGTTCCGCTTCTCTCCGCCGCTGAAAGGCGGCGGCCCCATTGAAGCAGCGTCATGAGGCCGGCCGCCCCGGCGCCGAACAGCTTCATCTCTCCGCCGCTGAAAGGCGGCGGCCCCATTGAAGCGGCATTGGGAAGCCGGATTTTTTGATGAAGTCCGCGACGTCTCTCCGCCGCTGAAAGGCGGCGGCCCCATTGAAGCATGAGCCAGAGCGTCGCGGCGACCGGGATCAGCTTGCCTCTCCGCCGCTGAAAGGCGGCGGCCCCATTGAAGCGCGCGCGCCGGAGCGGCGAGCCAGATCCGCACGTTGGGGCTCTCCGCCGCTGAAAGGCGGCGGCCCCATTGAAGCGCCTGCGTCAGCGCGGTCTCGCGTGCCGCGACGGCCGCGCTTCGCCGCTGAAAGGCGGCGGCCCCATTGAAGCTAGATGAGCGCGGAGCTCGCTCCGTTGACGATTACGCTCTCCGCCGCTGAAAGGCGGCGGCCCCATTGAAGCCGCGATCCGGTGTCGGGCAAGGTCTATCGCGGCCGGCTCTCCGCCGCTGAAAGGCGGCGGCCCCATTGAAGCAAGAGCGCGCGATCGTCGTCCGTTGTCGGGATCGTGACTCTCCGCCGCTGAAAGGCGGCGGCCCCATTGAAGCCCGAATTGCCACACGACGAAAGCGCCCGCTGCAATCGCCTCTCCGCCGCTGAAAGGCGGCGGCCCCATTGAAGCTTCGCCCTCGGCGTCCCTTGCTGCGCCGGCGCCGACCTCTCCGCCGCTGAAAGTCGGCGGCCCCATTGAAGCCTGTACCGCTTGTCGTCCTTGTCCCCGCTGTCGAAGCTCTCCGCCGCTGAAAGGCGGCGGCCCCATTGAAGCAGCGTTCAGTCTCCGGGTTCAGGCCAGATGAATGTAAGGTTCTCTCCGCCGCTGAAAGGCGGCGGCCTCATTGAAGGGACGCGAGCACGTGCACGCCGCGCGCGGCGAGGCGCTCTCCGCCGCTGAAAGGCGGCGGCCCCATTGAAGCCACGTGATGTGGACCCACAACTGGCCGCGGGTGATCGAGCTCTCCGCCGCTGAAAGGCGGCGGCCCCATTGAAGACGGCATCCAGGTCGAGACGCAGCGTTTCCATGAATAGGATCACGACACTTCAGGCGAACCCTGGTGTGACAGGGCGCCGACGGTGGCACGCTCGGAGCTCCACGAGGGCACCCGCGGGCCTGCTGGTGGCGACGTGGACAGCCGCGCGGCGCCCCAGGAGCACGACGCCGAGACCTCGCTCGCGGAGCTCGCCGGCGAGGGTCACGAGCTCAGCGGCCTCCGCCTCGACCCCGCGGCCGGTCCGCAGGCCGTGGCGCCACGCACCCCCAAGCACACCTCTCCGGTTCCGCGACTGTCCGCGCATTGAGGACGGACAACCTGGCGCTCGGGGCGCGATCCACGGCCGAGCAATGTCCTAGCGCTTTGGTGGGGGCGCTTGCTTCTGGAGAATGCGCGGGCGAGCGTGCGCGAGCGAGAAAATCGCGGGGTGGAGGCAATGAGCATGGGCGAAAGATCCAGACCGGGGCGATGGAGGACGATCCTTGCTGTCGCTGTGGCCGCCCTGGCGCTCGGCGCGGCAGGGGCCGGGTGCTTGTGGAAGTTCGGGGACGACACGTTCGGGAGCTTCTGCGCGGCCTCGGTGGGCGGCGAGGAGCACTGCGTGGGCGAGAATCAGGGGCCGGGCGCCGCGTGGGCCCAGGCCGAGAAGGACGGCGCGCTGCCCATCGAGTTGTGGGCCACATGGCCGAACGACAAGACGCCGGAGGAGATCGTCGCCAGCAGCCACTCGCTCGACGTCTGGTTCGGCCACATCGACGAGGCGATCGCGTACGTGCGCGACGACGCGAGGAACGCCGAGTCCCTGCGAGCGACGCTCGCGGGCAAGCTCGCACGGCTACTCGACGAGGCGAGGGACCGCCAGAGGGTGCTGCTCGCGGAGACGCCTGTCGACGCGGCCGGCAACTTCACGGCGGCAATGATCGACAAGGCCAGCGCCGAGAGGGAGCCGCTCGCCGCCACGCTCGCGGCCGACAGGCAGGCGATGGCGGCCGTGCAGGTGATCTTCGACCAGGCCCGGGACGAGGCCGCCCCGCTGCGATCGAAATACGCGGGCGTCGCGGCGCGCTTCGCCGCGTACCGCGCGACCGAGGCGGCGGAGACGGCGGCGTACGCGGCGCTCTCGGCGCAGGCGTCGCGGTCGGACATCGACGGTCTCGACGGCGTGGAGCAGGCCGTCCTCGCAGCGGCGCGCGAGGCGAGCCGCGCGCCCGGTGAGCTCACCGCGGAGATCCTGAGGTGGTCGGCGACGCTTCAGGTCTTCGCGGCCTCCTTCGACGAGGCGATGGCGCCGCACAGGGAGCTGCTCGCGACGCACGGCGCGGTCGTGCCGGACATGACGTCGGGCGCGCTGCGCTCGCTGAACGCGATGCTGGGTTACGTGAAGGGGCGCGTCGCCCGGAGCGACGCGACCGCGTCGGCGCTGCTCGGCGGCATCGCGCTGCGCCGGCAGGCGCTCCGTGTGCTGGAGATGGACGAGGGGGCGCGCGAGGCGGTCGCGGGCGCGCGGATCCGGAAGGCGTCGGAGGCGTTCGGGGAGCGTGCGCGCGCGCAGGTCGCGGCGCTGTCGGCGGCGCCGCCGGTGAGCGAGGAGCTCGGGCTGCCGCTCTTGGCCGAGCGGTGCGGGGAGCTAACGGCGATGGTGCAGATGCGCTCGCCCTGCGAGGCGGCGGGGTCGTCGTGGCGGGAGGCCGGGTGCGCCGAGCTCCGAGGGCGGTTCGACGCCGCGGAGGCCGAGCTCGAGACGGGGCTGCCGCGGAAGATCGCGGCGGGGCTCGCGAAGCTGCGGGAGAAGGGGATGGCCGCGGCGGCGCTCGACGCGGTCGAGGCGAGGCTCGACGCGGGCGACGTGAAGGGCGCCGCGATCGCGTATGACGCCGCGGTGCGCGGGGCGGAGGGGACATGAGGCGGTCGAAGAAGAACGTTGCGCCGCGTGGCGTTCGCGCCGCTGTGCTTCGGAAGGTCGTCGCGCTGGTCACGATGGTGGCGGTGCTGGCGCCGTCGGTGGGGTGGGCGGGAACGCCGTACACCTTGCTCTGGAACGAGTGCGAGGACGCGACCTCATGCGGGAAGGCCGAGCTGGAGAGGGAGGGCGAGGCATTCTTCGAGGTGAACCAGACGCCGCTGCCCACGTACTCGGTTCCGGACGCGCTGCGGATCGAAGCCGATGGCTCCCAGAGCAACATCTTCGAGGCGGAGTTCGACTCGGTGCTGCTCCGCATGGGCAGCAACGACTTCCACTTCCGGGTCCACACCGTCAACGGCGGCGACTGGTGTACCCACTCGCACGAGGTGGTGCACCTCGTCTCGGAGCCGCTCGGCCTGAACAAGCCGCTCTTCGACATCCGCCTTGATGGGGCCGGCTTCGAGGGCAACAGGAGCGTCGACCTGAGCCTCGCGGAGGTCAACCCGGCGCTGGCGCGCGACATCGAGATCCTGCTGGCCGAGATCGCCAAGGAGCGCGCGGCGCTCGTGGCGAACGCACGGGCGGTGGGCCTGCTGGCGGAGAAGCTGGACCTGCTCCAGCAGCTCGACACCGAGCTGAAGGACCTGGTCAGCCGGCCGCTGGACGAGATCTCGCGGACCGACCTCGAGGCGATCCTGGACCGGTACGAGGACGCGGTCGCGCCGGAGACGCGCGCGGCGATGGAGCAGCTCGTCGACGACCTGAAGAAGAGCGTCAACGATCTCGAGGACGAGCTCGCGCGGCTGATGGACGAGTTCGGCGCGCAGGCGGACGAGATGGCGGACCTGGCGACGCAGGATGCGCGCGCCGAGGGGTGGGATCCGGACGATCCGCAGGCGTACGCGCTCGGGAAGAGCGACGTGCCGTGGGTCGACGTGCCGGACGTCGCGGAGGTAGAGGGGGCGTTCGACGACGGGAGGGATCCCTATGCGGCGTACGCGGACGCGGTGCTCGCGGCGCTGGAGGCGGACGTGAGCGGCCGGGTGGTGGTCCTCCGGGCGGACTTCGTGGCGAACGTGCGGGCGTGGCGGGCGAACAGCGCGGCGCTGGAGATCGCGCTGCGCGACCGGATGGGGGTGTCGCTGGCGGAGACCAACGCGTTCCTGAACGCGCAGAACCGGATCACGGGGTTCGTGCGGCGGTTCATGGATGCGTCGGACTGGTTCGAGGACTCACCCGTGCCGGCGGACCTGCGGGCGCAGGTGGACACGGTGCTCAAGCCGCGGTTCGACGCGCTCGCGGACCAGATGAAGGACAACCTCAACCTGTGGACGGGGGACGGGCTCGACCTGGAGCAGACGCAGCTCTACCAGACGATCAGCGCGTTCGCGGGCGCGATGTCGACGGTCGCCGAGGGCTTCGAGGCGTACGGGGAGGTGATGCAGACGCTGGTGCACGCGACGACGCGCATCGGCGTGGGGTTCGTGCCGGTGGTCGGGCCGGCGCTCGACCTGTGCGAGGCGGTGACGGGCAAGGCGTGGTGCCTGCCGTCGGGGGAGGAGCTGAGCGACGAGGAGCGGATCTTCTCGGGGATGGGGTTCGGGCTCGGGGCGGTCGGGCCGATGTGGCGCGCAGCCAGCGGCGCCGGTGGGCTAACGCCAGGTGCGATCCGAGTCACCAAAAAGATCGCGGAGATCGAGGAGCCCGTTTGGGCAGCGATTCGCGCGAACCGGCGCAACTGGTACAAGACGCTGCGCGGGGCGGTCACGAGCAAGCCGCTCGACGCGCTGGAGAAGAAGGCGGCAAAGTTCATGCTGGACGACGGGAGGGCCTTGATCGGCGTGGGGGACGACGGCGTGCGCGACGTCCTGGGCATCCCGAGGGATGGTCGCAACGGCATTGCGAAGGCGCCCGACTTCCTCACAGTGACCAAAGGAAATAAGCTGGCATTGAGCGAGGCGAAGTCGATTGCCAGTGAGACTGGAAAGATTGACGTTGACAAGGCGCTCGAGCAATTGGAAAATGCGATAAAGAAGCTCGATAAGGAGTGGGGACTTGCCGGTGATGTCGAGAGGGTTGAACTCATCATGCCGAAGGGCGCGCCGCTCAATAATAATGATCTGAAGGTCGTGAGCGGCTATTTGGTCAAGGTGAGCACGGGTGAGCGGGTCCGCATCAGAGGGTACAAGAACCTCGTCATGGTGATCGAGCTGTGAGCGACGGAAGTCCCTATTTCTATGCATGGTGTGACGAGGCGGACAGGGTCGATGCGTTCGCGGCGGCGATATCTGCCCTTGTTACTCGCGACGCGACGTGTAATGTTGATATTCAGTCGATTGATCATCCAGATGTAGCATGGCGCCGATCGATTCCCATCGACGAGGCTATCGCGGCGGTGCGTAATGCTTTTTCCCCTGGCACGTACGTCTTCGCGTCGCTTCCAGTGACGTTGAGCTCTGGATCTAGTGTTCGCTTCGCCGTTGTGTGCAACGGTGATAAGTACGAGCGTCGCGGACCCTCCGGGCCTCTTTGTGCGTCGCCGTTCGACCGGCGGG
This sequence comes from Sorangium sp. So ce381, assembly GCF_051473845.1. NCBI lineage: Bacteria > Pseudomonadati > Myxococcota > Polyangiales > Polyangiaceae > Sorangium > Sorangium sp. So ce381. The sequence continues at coordinate 416,129 of NZ_CP150336.1, forward strand.
ATCTGCTTCCGTCGAGCATCGAGATCGCATTCGGCGGCAGCTTGCGCGGCGTGGAGATCGAGTCGGCGATCGCGTCGATACAAGTCCAGCAAGAGATCGAGGATCTCCTGATCCGCCTCTGCGCGCCGGAGGCGCACCCACGCGTGCGGACCGGCGCGTGCGTGGACGTCGGGGATTGGGGGGCCCCCGTCGAGACCTGCGCGAGCTACCACGCGGACGCCGCATCGGTCGCGCGCGATCTCGCCCTCTCATGGGTCCATCTGCACGAGGGTGACAAGACGGCGCTCGCCGCGGGGACGTCGCATGAGCTGCTGCGCGCGCGCATCGACGCCGCTCCGCATGGGGCATGTGTCGGCATCGCAGGCGACGTCGAGCTCCTGCGGCAGCACATGCGGATGGACTGGGCCGCATCGGCATCGAGAGACACGCGGCCCGCGCGCGCCGACACCGCTCGTCGCGGAGCACGGGCCGTCGTCGAGGGGGATGCGGAGCTCACGCGCGAAACCGTCCTCAAAGCGCTTGATACACCACCCAGCCTACTTCTCGAGGCGCTCGAAGCCTCGGCGGTGCCGGACGACGCATGGCGCTCCATCGAATCGGCCGCCCTCGAGACCATTGCAGCAACGAACGAAGGCGTGCCAATGTACGAGGTGGACGTGACGTCGCGCAAGCACGTCCAGTTCATCGAGCGCCACGCTCCCTACCACGTTCGGCGTCTGCCGAGCGGCGGCGTGGTGCTGGCGACGCACCCGTACCGCACGCTCTGGCCGCTCTGGGCCGACGCGCTCTTCTTGCTGGGCATCACGTCCTGACGCGAGTTGCCCGCCTGTTCTCCCTCTCAGGTTCCCACCTGGATATGCCGGGCAACGCACCCCTCCCTGAGCGCGCGGAGCGCGCGATTTGGGAGGGGCGGACCGCGCGCAGGCGCGGAGCGCCGAGCACGGGCCGGGGGTGGGCATCCGCGCTCTCGGAACAGTCTTCCACCCTCGCAGATCGGTCTTCATCGACGAACATCACCGAGGGGTGGGATGCGCGGACGCGATCGAGGCAGCGCTCGACGTAGGGCACGTCATCGTTGCCGAAGTTCGTGTCTCCCGGCCGGAGCTGGGCGCCGATGACGGCGTTGGTTTCGGCGACGCGGACGAGCAGCGGGTGATAGCTTGGCCTGCCGTGGTAGCGAGGATTGGGTCCCGGTCGGGCTCCTTCCTGCGAGCCGAACAGCGGCTCGACGGTGGTGTCCACGTCCAGATGGATGATGTCGGGCGGCGCCTTGGCGAGCGGAGCGAGCCCGTGCTCGGCGAGGATCGAATCGAGCGCGGCGAGCGCCTTGTCGTCGAAGCGGCGGAGGTCACGGTAGACCGTGTCGATGCTGGGCACGACGCCGCCGTCCAGGTGCACGAAGAGCGGGTCGTTCGCCGGCGCCTCCAGGCCGAAGACCCGCGCCTCCCTGGCCACGGCGGCGTCGATGAGCAGCCGCATCTGGGCGGCCATGGGGAAGACAACACGGCTGTCCGGCTTGAGTCGACCGAACGTGCGCTGGAGCTCGGCGTCGACATCGAGCTCACGGAGGAAGACACCGAAGCCGACCAGCCCCGCCACGCCGGTGAGCGTCGTCTCCGTCGCGCGGAGGTGCACCGCACGCAAATCGGGACGGCGGACGCGGGCGCGTCGAGGCGGGGTCGGTTTGGGCTTGCTTCGGCGGATGCGCCGTCGCACCTTCGAGGTGCTCGGCGTGCGCTTGCGTTGGGTCATAGCAAACGCAACGGCTGCGCACGCCGAGCCTTTTCTTCAATGCGTTCCGTTTTGCGGCGTCAGTTTGCCACTTTTTTGAATGGCTCAGGACGCGCGAAATCCAGGCTCAGTTGACAACGCCGTAGCCTTCGGCGTTACCATCCTCCGGCATGAAGCGGATCACATCTTGGCCGGTCGTGGCCGGGCTCGTCGTCATCGCTCTCGGCTGCAGCGGCGGCGGCGCGGGCGCCGGCGGAGCGGGCGAAGCGGGCGCCGGCGAAGCGGGCGCCGGCGGCGGCGCAGGCGGAACGAGCGACGGCGGCGGCACGGACGGCGCTGCGGCGGGCACCGGCGGAACGACCTCTGCGGCCGGCACCGGTGGATCGCTCGCGGGAACGGGCGGTGGCGGGGACGGCGGCGGCGCGGCGGCCGGCGGCAGCGGCGGCGATTCGGGCGCGCAGGGTGGCGCCGGTGGCGGCGCGGGCTCGACCTATCGGCCCTGCCCGACCGACGGCACGGCGTGCAAGATCATGCCGTTCGGCGACTCTATCACCGACGGATACAACGGGGACACGCCGGGCGGCTATCGCGTCGAGCTGTTCCGGCTCGCGCACGCGGCGGGCAAGAACATCACGTTCGTCGGTTCGGGATCGAACGGACCGAACACCGTTGGCGGCGTGGCGTTCCCGCACAACCACGAGGGCCACAGCGGCTGGACGATCGCCCCCGCAGGCGGAAGGAGCGGCATCTCGACGCTGGTGTCGACCGTCATGCCGCAACACAAGCCCGACATCGTGCTCTTGATGATTGGAACCAACGACGCAATCGACAATTACGACATGCCCAACGCCCCCAAACGTCTGGGCGCGTTGATTGACAGCATCTACGAGCAGCTCCCCAGTGTTCTCATCGTGGTGGCCGCGCCCGTCCCGTCGCGCGGCGATGCGAGCAAGGGCGACGACACCGCGCTCAGCGCGCGCATCAAGACCTACGACGACGCCATTCCGGCGGTGGTGAAGGCCCGCGCGGACGCAGGCCGACACATCATCTCCGTCGACATGTACACGCCCTTCAATCCGAACAAGACCACGTTACTCGAAGATCAGTGGCACCCCAACCTCCAGGGCTACGTGCTGCTGGGCGAGCAGTGGTACGCGGCGTTGCAGCCTCTGCTCTGACGGCGCGGTCGCTCAAGGGAGGCGCGCGGAGCCCGACGCCCGGCGCGGCGTGTGCAGGCTCGACCAGGGGGTAGGTAATCTCAGCCTTGATTTCGCGCCCACGGGGCACGAGTGAGCCGACGGCGACGCGCGCCATGGCTGTGTTGCGACTCTCGAACCGTAGCGAAGCCGAACCGTGAACGTCCTGCCAGGCCCAGATCTCCACGCCGCGGCGATCGAGGGCGCGCGCCGACGCTCCACCGGCGTTGACGCCGCTCAGCCGGCCGCCGACCATCCGCTCCCGTGCAGGCGCCCTCGCCCTCCGCCCTCTTCCAGCTCCGCGTCGACGCGCCCGGGACACCCGATCTGGAGGTCGTGCGCTTTCGAGGCATCGAGAGGCTCTCTCGCTGCTTCTCCTTCGATGTCACCACGCGGCTCGACGCCGGGGCGATCGACGAGACGACCCTCGCCGCTGCGCTGATGGAGCGGACCGCGTCCCTTCGCGTGCCCACCTCGGCGACCGAGGCGCGCGCGGTGACCGGCGTCGTCACCCGGGTGAGCGTCGAGGGCGTCGACGGCGACGGGCGCGCCGTCGTCCGCGTGCGCGTCGAGCCGCGGCTCGCCCTCCTCGGCGAGGGGCGGCAGAGCCGGATCTTCCAGGAACAACCCCTCTCGGGCGTCCTCGGCGCCGTGCTCACCGAGGCGGGGCTGCCCCACCGCTTCTCCCTCGCCGCGCCCCGGCCCCCGCGCGTCTACTGCGTCCAGCACCAGGAGAGCGATCTCGCCTTCATCGCCAGGCTCTGCGCGGAGGACGGCGTCTTCTTCTGGTTCGAGCCGCCCGAGGGCGGCGATCCGGCGGCGCCCGAGGTGATCGTCTTCGCCGATTCCCCCGAGGCCTACGCGCAGATCGCCGGCGATCCCACGCTCGCCTATCGCCAGGCGACCGGCGCCGCCGCGCTCGCTCCCGAGGAGCGGCACGTGACGCGGTTCGCGCGGAGGCAGGCGAAGGCGCCGCGCGGCGCGCGGGTGAAGGGCTTCGACTTCGCGCGGCCGGCGCTCGATCTCGGCGCGACCCGAGGGGAGGCGATCCGGGCGCGCACGACGTACGAGCACCACGATCACGACGAGAGGATCGACGCCGGCGCCGAGCGGGCGCAGATCGTGCTGGAGCAGGCCCGGGCGCGCGCGGATCTCGGCGAGGGCACGTCGTGGTGCAGGCGGCTCGCGCCGGGGCACAGGTTCTCGCTGGAGGGCCACGACGTCGCCGCGCTCAACGGGCGCTACGTGCTGACCCGGGTCGAGCACGACGGCCACAACGCGCACCTCTCGGGCAGCGACGGGCCGAGCTACGAGGCGCGCTTCCGCTGCGCGCCCGAGGCCATGCCGGTGAGGCCGCCCGCGCCCCGCGCGTCGGTGCGGCAGGCGCTCGAGACCGCGACCGTCGTCGGCCCGCCCGGCGAGGAGATCCACACCGACGCGCTCGGCCGCGTGAAGGTGCAGTTCCACTGGGACCTCGACGGCGCGCGCGACGACAGGAACTCGTGCTGGCTCCGCGTCGCGACGCCGTGGGCGGGCGCGGGCTGGGGCTTCCAGTTCGTGCCTCGCGTGGGGATGGAGGTCCTCGTCGGCTTCCTCGGCGGCGATCTCGACCGCCCCGTCGTCGTGGGCGCGCTCCACAACGGCCTCCACGCGCCGACGCACCCGCTGCCGCGCTCGCGCTCGCGGAGCGGCATCCGCACGCAGTCGACGCCGGGCGGCGGCGGATACAACGAGATCGCCTTCGAGGATCGGGCCGGCGGCGAGCAGGTGGTGATCCGCGCCCAGCGCGATCTCGACGCCTCGATCGAGAACGACGCCACGGAGACCGTCGGCCGCGACAAGACCCTCAACGTCGCGGGGAAGCAGGTCATCCGCGTCGAGGGCGACCGCGACGATCACGTCACGGGGGCGCTCGTCGAGGTCGTCGAGGGCGGCGCGTCGAGGAGCTGCGGCGGCGACGCGCGCGGCCGCACCACCGGCAGCGTCGCGGAGGAGATCCTCCAGAACCGGAGCGTCGAGGTGCACGGCACGGACACGGCCACGCTCCACGGCGGCTCGACGACCGTGGTGGGCGGCCCGCACGTGCTCCGCGTCGACGCCGAGCACACGCTGCTCGTGGGCGAGGGACGCGACGACGGCCAGGCCGAGGTCTCCGTGTCGCGCAAGTACCTGCTCTCCTCGGGCAGCGTGATCCGCGTCCGCGCCGAGGACTCGATCGTGCTCGAGTCGGGCCAGAGCTCGATCGAGGTCACGCCGAAGGGCGTCGTCATCCGGGCGAGGTCGATCGAGATCGTGGGCTCGGAGCGCGCGTCGCTGTCCGGCCCGGGCCCGGCGGTGCGGCTCGCGAGCGACGCGGAGATCGTGTCGAAGGTCGTCAAGATCTACGGCGAGGAGGCCTCGATCGAGCTCGGCAAGAAGGCGAGCGTGAAGGGCGAGCAGGTGCTCCTCAACTGCGACGAGGGCGCGCCCGAGCCGCCGGAGGACGGCGAGGCGCCGCCGGGGACGAAGAGGTTCAGCCTCCGGCTGACCGACGAGCGGTTCGAGCCCTACGCCGGCAAGCGGTTCAAGATGGTGTGCGAGGGCCTGAAGCTCGACGGCGAGACGGGCCGTGACGGATCCATCGAGGCGGACGTGCCGGAGGCGGCGAGGACGGCGGAGATCACGCTGTGGCTCGGCGAGTTCCCCACGGGGCAGGTGCGGCGCTACTCGATCCGGATCGAGGACCTGCCGGCGCCGACGTCGATCGCCGGAGCGCAGATCCGGCTCAAGAACCTCGGTTATTACCGGGGCGCGGGCAAGGGGGAGATCGACGACGAGACGCGCGCCTCGCTGCGGAGGTTCCAGAGCGACCACGCGCTGGAGCCGACGGGGGAGCTCGACGGGGCGACCGCCGGGTCGATCGTCGAGCGGCACGGGAGCTGACGCGACGCCAAGGGAGAGAAGAGACGATGCCTGCTCCGAGCGCACCGATGGGAGTCAAGGTCCCCGCAGGGGGCCCTGGCCACGCCTCGCCGCCAGCCGCGTTCGAGGTCGAGCCGCCGCGGCTCACGACGTGCCTCAACATGACGCCCGTCGACTACCCCGACGGGACCACGGGCGCGCCGGAGTTCCCGGCGCACGAGCTGGATCTCACCGACGCGACGAGCATCGAGCAGATCCTCGCCCACATCGACGCGCGGATCCACGCCCCTCTCGACGACGCGTGGGCCGGCCCGCCGGGCACGGACGGCGAGCACGAGTGGGTCGACGACCCCGCGGAGGAGGCCTGGGCCAAGGCGCTCAGCGAGGCGATGTTCGGCCAGCGGTACGGGGGGCCGGGGCAGTGCTACTTCGGGGATTCGAAGTGGGACTCGTTCATCTTCTCGCGGATGCAGAAGACGTCGATCGATTACATGAGCCAGAAGGTGTGGGGCGTGCGCAAGAACGCGACCGCGCCGGCGACCTGGCTCGAGGCTCAGATCTTCAAGAAGCAGCTCGAGAAGGACGGTCGCAGGATCGAGTCGGCGATGGAGGACAACGACGACCCGGCCATCTCGATCTGCTGCGCGTGTGAGCACAACGCCACCTATGGGACGATCCTGCGGGGCTTCACGCTCGAGCAGCACATGAATGGCGCCGGCTGGGCGGCGGGCCAGAACCAGGGACGCCCCATCTTCGACGCCGGGCAGTTCGCAGGCGGCAAGTGGTATCCGACCAAGGAGGCTACGCTCGACGTCGCTGCGGGTCTGCTGAAGACGCCGCCGATCGGCCCCGGGACGATCTATTGCTACAACCCCTTCGGCGACAACAAGATGGTGACCGGCTTCGTTCCCATCGGGTGGATCGAGACCGACGCGCATGGCGCGCCCGCAATCAAGGCCCAGTTCAGAGAAAGGACGCTGAACGACATCACCGAGCGCAAGTCGCAGTACGGGGCGCCGAAGCGGCAAGTCGATGATCCGACGGAACAGCTCACGAAGGTAGAGGAGCTGAACTTTACTCCCTCGACACCGACGTCGGAGTCAGACGCCGCGAACATGCTCGTCGGCGTGCCCCTCCCTGCGACCGGACAGCGCAAGGGATCTCACATCTTCTTCGTGCTCCGCGTGAGCAAGGACAAGAAGCGGATCCAGAAGTTCGACACCAGCAACGGCCACCCGCTCGACAGACACGTAGGGGACACCGTGATGGACCCGCTCGGCAAGGAGGGGATCTACGATGGCATCTCCCTCACCGCGGCCCCGCCAGGCAACGTTTTCTGCGGGATGGGCGTGCTGCCCAGGGCCCCCGTGGCGCTCGGCACCATGGCCGACCACATCCGCCGCGCGCGGCCCATCAGCCTCATGCGCCTCGTGATCGCGGAGCGCCGCCCTGGGCCCGAGCTCAGCGATCGGCATGTGCTGTTCGTCAGCAAGCTCATGCGGATGTACGATGACGATGGGCAGAATTTCTGGGTGAGCAAGTGCGCATGGTCCCTGCGCAACACCCCCGGGTTCACCAGCCTCCAGCCCTGGTGGATCATCTACATCCCGCGCATGGAGCTCGCGAGGATGATGTGGACCAAGGGCGCACGGAGCCGGAAGCTCTCGGAGATGGCGCGCGACGTGTCCGTCATCCGCCGCCTGAGGTTCGACAAGGAGCAAGCGAAGAAGACGAAGAAGGATCCCCCGCCCGCGCCAGGGCTCCGCTACGGTGAGGACTATGTGGCGCAGATCGTCCTCACGAACGATGACCGAGGAGGCGCGCTCTACTGGAGCCGGGCTCGGTCGGAGCTCAGCTTCGGGGTGACGAACGAGCAGATCCAGGGCAACCCGTTGCCGAAGGCGATCAAGGACAGCGTGGCGCCCGTGGCGCGGCAGGGGCGCGATCCCAAGCTCGAGGTGCCCTGGAACGGCGAGCGCTTCGACGATCGTTACAGCGATATCGACATCGCGATTCCATCGCTGTTCCGTGACGGCGAGGACACGAGGAGCGCGAGCGAGCATGACGCCGAGCCCATCGCGACCGACGATGACCACGCCGAAGAGCTCAGGATGAGCATGATCGACGACGAACCGAGGACGCCGGGTGAGGTGGAGCTCGCATGAGGTCGGTGGTAGCGTCTCTGCTTACCGGACTCATGTTCGTGTTCGGCTGCTCTGGAACGCCGCCGCCCCGACCGCTTCGGTCCGCACCGCCCGCGGTGGCACGCCCCACGGCGGCGGCAGCGACGGCGAGCGCTCCGCCAGCAGGCCCGAAAGACTGCGCGAAGAGCGCCACGATCGAGGAGTGCACGTCGGCGTGTAATCACGGCGCGCTCGCGAGCTGCGTCCGCGTCGGGGAGATCCGGACGCAGGCCGATCCCAAAGAGGCGGCGACCGTGCTCGAGAAGGCGTGCAACGGCGGTGAGCAAAGCGGCTGTGAGCGCCTCGCGCAGCTCTACCTCGGCGGCGCGCTGGAGAGGGACTATCCGCGCGCAGCGGCGCTCTATACCAAAGCATGCGACGCCGGATATCAACCTGCCTGCGGTCGCCTGGCCGACCTCCGTTTCCGGAGCGAGCCGGGCATCGAGGCGCAGACGGACGAGGAGTTCACCGCCGCGATCAAGCTCCTGGAGCGCGCCTGCGACGCCGATGATCCCAAGTCCTGTGGTACGCTGGGGGCGATCCATTTCACGGCGATCCATGTGCCGGAAGATCAGGCCAAGGGATCCGCGCTCCTCGCAAGAGGATGCGCCATGGGCAACGAATGGAGCTGCGGCCATGCAGCCGAGATGTGGGCCCGCGCGGACCTCCCCGCCCTCGGCGACATCAAGGAGCATGAGAGATGGGCGCGGGTCAACGAGTTCGCCAAACGTCAGGTGGCGCTACGCAAGGCCGCCTGCGAGGACACGGGCCGATTTTGCAACCTGGTCGCCAAAGAGCATATCACCAACGCGAGGAGCGTCCTCGGCGAGCTCTGCCGAACCCGCAACAACATCGCCGCATGTAACGATCTCGGGCTGATGTACGACGAGGGAGAGCAAGGCGACAGAGACTACGTGGCCGCAGCAGCGCTGTTCGAGATCGCGTGCCGAGGCGGCGCTGAGCCCTCCTGCTTCGAGCTCGCCAGGTTTTACAAATTCGGCTACGGCGTGACCAAGGATCCGCGCAAGACGTTCGTGCTCACCGAGCGGAGCTGCGCGCTCGGCTATACGCCTGCCTGCGACATCCTCGGTACACTTTATCTCAACGGGGAGGGGACGGGGCGCGATATCCAAAAATCGCTCGATTTCCGGCGAAGAGCCTGCGGCTGGCACGACAGGAATGCATGCCGTACCCTCGGAGTCTGGCTCATCTCCCACGACGGCGAGGAGGTACGGGAGGGAGAAGGGATGCGCGAAGGCGCCGAGCGTCTCCGCGAGGCATGCAATGGCGATAGCAGTCCGAGCTGCCTCGATTACGCCCTGCTCCACGACAAGGGCTGGGGCGTGCCCAGGGACCCGAAGAAGGCGCGCGAGACCGCGCAGCTCGCGTGCGATCGAGGCGATCGCGAGGCGTGCGGGTGGCTGAAGAACCCCGCGCTCCACACCCCGAAATGGGTGAAGGAGCGCGAGCAGCGGCTGGCGAAGCGCAAGGCGCGCGGCGCCGCGACAGAGGAGCCGAGATGAGCGCGGCAGAGCGAGGGCGGCAGGCAGGGCGCGCGCACCAGCGCGAACCGCAGATCGAGGGGCTCACGATCGAGCGCTACGCGGAGGTGATGGCCTATCGCCGCCACTTCCCCGCGGCGCGCGCGACCGAGGTGCTGCTCCGGCTCGGCGTCCAGCCGGCGCGCTGGGACGCGGCGACGCGCGGCTGGGGCACGGCGATGAGCAGCGCGCTCGCCCGCGACGAGCCGGAGATCCTGACGCGCTTCGCGAAGGCCCTCGCGACCCAGGAGCGGCGACTTCGCGAGTTCCCGCCGCGCATCGAGTCGCTCGGCGAGCCCGTGGCCCAGCAGGGCGACATCGACGGCGCGCGCGCGTTCGAGGGCGAGTGTGCGGCGGACCGGCCGTCGTACCTGCGCGACGAGGCCGCGAGCGCGCCCCGGGAGGCCGCGAGCGCGCCCCGGGAGGCCGCGAGCGCGCCGTGGCCCGCTCCGCCCGCGGAACCGGCGCCCGGCGCGCTGCGGAACCTCCACGGGACCGCCGAGATGAGCCGGCTCGTCCCCCGGCCCGCGCTGCCCTTCCAGGAGCTCGATCCGGCGCGCGAGCCCAGCAAGAAGCGCTGATCCCAAGATGGGTTCTCTTCTTGGCGCCCTCGGTGCGCTCGGCGGCTGATCTGCCCTCGACGCGGAGCCAGGCACCGCCACCGGGCCGACGAAGGAGATCGAACAGGGGATTCGCAACACCCTGTGTCGCCTCGGCCAGGAGTACAACCATCGCTGCTCGGTCCAGGTCGGCTCGGACAGGTCAGCGCGGCTGCAGTTCACCTCGCCCAGAGGACCGAGAGATCGAGCTCGATGGCGTGGAAGGGCTCGGCGCGGACGCGGGCGGCGTCGCGGTGGACGACGGCGGGCCCCCAGCCGCGATCCGCGCCGAGCACGTAGACCTCCAGCGTCCGGGCGATCGGGTCGACCAGCCACGCGTGCCGCACGCCCTCGCGTGCGTAGATCGACATCTTGTCGTCGCGGTCGACGCCCTCCGTCGAAGGGGAAAGCACCTCGCAGATCCAGTCCGGGGCGAGCGCGAAGTACGCCGTGTCGGGCATCTCGGGCATGCGTTCGCGGCGCCAGCCGGCGAGATCGGGCACGAGCGCGTCGAGCTCGCCCGGCGCGTCCGGGTCGGGGAAGCGCAGCTCGGGCTCGTCGATGATGTGCCCGCCGCCGGGCCCTCCGTCGCCCAGGTCGAACGGTCCGCCCAGCTTGATGCCTAGCCTGGACGACGCCCGTGCATATCGCGGTGCGGGCCGGGGGAACACGTGCAGGGTGCCGCTGACGAGCTCTGCCACCTGGTGCGGCGGAACGGCTTCGAGGTCGGCGTACGCGGCGCGGCGCTGCTTCTCGGCGGCTTGGCCCATAGGGGCCAAGTCTGCCCGGGGGGCACAGCGGGGCAAGGCGGTGAGGCGCAGGGTCGGGTCGGCGCGCCGCCCGGCTCGCTCATTGCGCCGCGAGATCTCCTGCCAAGCGCGGCGCGACCTCGTAGGTCGCCTCGTATTGCGCGGCGAGGCCGGTCACCGTGATGTCCTGATCGACCGCGAGCGACGCGGTGTCGATGACAGGCTGCCCGTCCACGATATGCACGAAGACCTGGATCTCGCCCGAGCCGTCATCGATGTACACCTTGAAGCCGTAGGGCTGGTCGTCCTCCACGGCCTTGGTCACCCGGCCGCCCACGCGCACCAGCAGGCCCTCGACGGGCTCGCCGACCTCTCCGGTCGTGACGTCCTTCGGTCCAACGGCTCCGGCCTCACCGAGCGTCGTGACCGCGGCTGTCTTGGCGTTGAGCACCGTCTGCTGGGCCGCCTGCGCGAGCGTTCCCGTGACGCGCACACGTGTGTCGAGGCCGAGATCGAGCGCGTCGGGCAGGCTCACGTAGATGCCACCGGTGTCGTCCTGCAGGGCGAAGCCCTGCTCGCTGGTCGCCGAATTGAATGTGCCGGGCGCGACGGTCACGACACCCTCGACCGTCGCCGTGGAGCCTTCGGTCAGGCCGCGGGCCTCGGAGATGGCGACCACGACCTCCTCGTCCGGAGCAGGCGACTCTTCGTCAGAGCCGCAGGCCGTCGTTGCGAGGACGCAGGTGGTGATGGCGATCGAAACGATGCTGCGAGTCGAAACGGTCTTGCGCATTCCCCGTCCCTAGCCGTGCCGTCCCCCAGGGACAAGACATGGCCCCGGCGCGCTGCATGTCGCCCCTTGGCGCCAGCCGCCGTCGATTCTGTGACGATCCCAAGAATCCCCCGCAATTCTAAGCATGAGCCCTCTCTCTCCCGTCCCGCCCCCTCCCGCCGACCTCGTCCAGCACAGCACGTGGACGTCCATGCACGCGACCGCCGTCCACGTGCTCCCGGGGATGCTCCGCTACCTCGGCGTGGCCGAGGACGACATCGACGACCTCTCCCAGGAGGTCCTCCTGGGCGCGTACACCAGCCTCCCCCGGTACAACCCCGCCTATCCCGCCTCGGCGCCCGGCTCTGCCTCCCTGCCGGCGGCCGCCTCGCCGCTTCTCCAGCACTTCGCGTCCGCCGTGCCAGCGGTCGCCGCGGGCACCGCCCAGGAGCAGCAGGAGCAGGACGACCCCGCGTCGCTCCCTCGGCCGGCGCCGCGCGATCCCTCTCGGCCATCGCGCCCGCACGGCCTCGGCCCGCGCTGGCGTGTCGAGTGCAGCTGGCTCTTCGGGATCGCCTGGCGAAAGGTCCGGCGCCATCTGGAGCGCACCTACCGGCGCCTCGAAGTGCCAATGGGCCTTTCAGACGAGGCATGCTTCCAGGGCGCCGACGTCGCGCCGAGCAGCGAGCAGCGCATCGCCACGAACCAGCGGATCGCGATCGCGACCCGCCTGCTGGCGACGATCGCGCCCGAACGGCGCGCCATCCTGATCATGGCCGACATGGTCGAGATCCCGGTGCGCGAGATCGCGCGCTCCCTCGAGCTCAACGAGAACACTGCTTCGAGTCGGCTGCGCCTGGCGCGCGAAGACTTCCGCGCCGCCGTGAAGCGCCTGCGCCCCGAGGAGCAGCGCGCGCTCCGGTCCGGCCTGCTCATGCTCCCGCTCTTCTCCCTCGCCTCCTCGCGCTCCGCCGCCGCGTCGCCGGCTGTCCACTCCGGCGCCTCCGCCGTCGTCGAGACGAGCGCGCCCGCGACCCGTCCCGAGTTCCCGAGCGATGTCGGACGCCAGGATCTCGCAGATAGGCCTGGGCGCGCCGCTCGCGTCGCGCGCCCGCTCGCCCGGTTCATCCGGCCGGCGCTCGCCCGGTTCATCCTCCCGGCGCTGGCGTGGGCGACGGCAGGCGTCGGCGGCGCCGCGCTGTTCGCCGCGCTCGCGCCGGCGCCGGCCCTCTGGGCCAACCGCCTGGGCCCGATCGCGACACCGCTCCTCCTCTCGCGTGCGGTCGACCTCGATGCGCGGCCGGCGACGAGTCCCGGGGGAAGGCCGCGCTCCGATGCGCCGCGAGCCGATGCGATCTCGGACAAGGAAGCTCCACCCTCTCGCGCGCCCGCGCCCGCGCCGGCGGGCGTCTCCCGCCAGCGCAAACCCGCCGCGCCGGAGCAGCACGCTCCCTCCGACCAGGATCGAGAGCCGCTCGCCGACGAGCTGCAGCTGCTCGCCGCCGCCAGGCAGGCGCTGCTGCAAGGCGATAGAGCGACCGCGCTGGAGCGCATCGCCGCCCACGAGCGGCGGTTCCCCGAGGGGCGGCTCAAACTGACGCGCGAGCGGCTGCGATCGAAGGCCGCGGCGGCGCAGGCCGCGCCGGCCGGCAGCGCGGCGGGGCAGACGCTTCCGTGACCGCGCGGACGAGGCCGATGCGCGGGAGATCGCACGACGAGGGCGCGCGCAGGAAGCGGGCAGCACGCGCAGCGCTCGCCTCGATGGCCGCGGCCGCGATCTCGGCCGCCGGAGTCGCACCGGTCCGGGCCGAGCCCACGGCCACGCCACTCCGGGCGCGGCTCGAGTTCATCCGTGGGCCAGGCGCCGAGGAGTGCCCGGACGAGCAGCTCCTGCGCGCGGAGACGGCCCGGGCGATGGGCGGGGTCGACCCCTATGATGCGGAGGCTCCGTTCACGATGACGGCGTCCATCGAGCGCCGGCGCGGCAAGCTCGCCGCCTCGATGTTCCTCCGCGACGGCGACGGTCACGGACGCTGGTTCGACGGGTTCAGCGCCCACGATGACTGCAAGGTGGTCGTCACCGCCATGGCCCTGTCCATCGCCGTGCTGCTCGACGACGCCGCCGAGCTCCCCGCACCACCTGGGGCGCCAGCGAAGCCCACTTCGCCGCCCGCGCCGCCCGAGCAGCCTTGTTCGCCGGATCGGCCCTGCCCGCCGCAGCCAGCCCATGCGCCGCCACCACCCCCGCGCACGGCGCCGCCGGTGCGCGCGCCGCCCCGGAGCAGCGCGTCGCCGCGGATTCCGGCAGGTCGCCTCTCCTGGGTGGCCGGCCTCGGCGCTGTGACGGGCCTCGGGATGACACCCGGCATTGCCGGTGGGCCAGCGCTGTCGTTCGGGGCACGCTGGCCGCCATGGTCCGTTGAGCTGGAGGTCCGCGGGCTCGCCTCGCTGTCGGGAAACGTCGAAGCCGTCGGCATGTCGGTCTCCACCGTCACGACGGATGTCGTCTTCTGTCTCGACCGCCGCAGCCTGTTCGCGTGCGGCCTCGCCGAGCTCGGCATACTCCATGCGGCTCCCACCGTTCCGTTAAACGCAACATCACGGCTGAATCTCCACGCCGGATTCGGTGCACGGGCGGGTATCGAGTGGCCTCTGTCAGAAAATTTATCGGCCCGAGCACACGCGGATGTCGTTCATCCTGTGGCCGGAGCCGCCATTCTTCGCCACCCAGGCGCTCCTGAGCCCGAGCGCCCCGTCTGGCGCGCGCCTGCTCTCGCCGTGGCACTCGGCATCGGTCTACAAGCGCGCTTCTGAGGGTGATTCGATAGTGAGCGCGGCAAAACGCTTCGGCAGATTGGCACGGAAAGAGAAATTCCTCTCGCTTCATGGAATGGTGTTCATGAAAGTCGTCGTACGTCATTCGCCTTGCGCTGAAGAACGGCGCTCAAGTAAGGTTTCAGCTATGCGCACGGCACGATTCGTCCTTCCAGGGCTGCTGCTCATCGCTGGCTGCGAGCAGGAGCCCATCATCATCACGGGGCCCTGTACACCCGAAGAGATCAGACTGGGTTATTGCTCGGGGGTTGGCGCCGGCGGTGACGGCGGTGCTAGCGGCCAGGGCGGCGCCGGCGGCGAGACCAGCGCCGGCGGCGAGACCAGCGCCGGCGGCGAGACCAGCGCCGGCGGCCAGGGCGGCTCCGGCGGCGACATGCACAGCTCGCTGTGCTCCGGCCAGTGCGCCCCGCCCGCGCCGCTCGGCTGGTTCGGCCCAGCGCTGCTCTGGTTCGGCCCGGCCGAGGCTGTCCCCGAGTGCCCCGCCGACGCGCCGACGCTCGGCTACGAAGGCTTCGCCGATCTCCAGCAGCCGCCGATGGACTGCTCGGTCTGCGCGTGTGACCCGCCCGAGGCCTCGTGCGCGCTTCCCACCGGCTGGGCCGCATCCTCGTCCGCCTCGTGCCCCGGCGACCAGCCGGGCACCGTGATGACCTCCTTCGCAGCGCCCGACGGCTGGGATGGCGCGTGCACCGCGGCGAACCCGATCCCCGAAGATCAGCTCTGCGACGGCGAGCCTTGCGTGCAGTCGCTCACGATCGCGGCGCCCTCGGTCACGACGGGCGCATGCACGCCGCGCCTCGACGCGCCGCCGCCTGTTCCCAGGCTCGATCCGTGGGCAACGCGGGCGAAGGCGTGCCTCGCCGGCGCGTACACCGCGTGCGAGGACGCGACGACGTGCGTGCCAGCGGCGCCGTCGGGCTTCCTGACCTGCGTCTACCACGAGGGCGACGACGCCGGCTGTCCGGAGGGATACGCCGTCAGGCACGTCTTCTTCGGGGACGTGATCGACGGCCGCGAGTGCACCCCTTGCGGCTGCGGCGATCCGACCGGCGCCTCGTGCACCCTCATGGCTTCCGTGTACCGCGACGCGGCCTGCACGGACCTGCTCGCGTCGAGCCTCGTCAGCTCCAGCGTCCCGTTCTGCGTCGTGACGCCTCCCGGCGTCGCCCTGGGCAGCAAATCGGCCGTGATCGCGGATGTCGAGCCGGGCGCGTGCGCGCCGCACGGGGGCGAGCCCGTGGGTGAGCTCCAGGCGAGCGCGCCATCGACCTTCTGCTGCACGGTCTGAGCGCGGCATTCCCGGAAGTCATTAAGGCACCTCGCTCCTCCGATCGGGGCAGGAAGAACTACCCTCCAATTTTCACCAGGGATCCGGATATCCCCGCTGCCTCGTGCGGCCCGGGAGTATCCTCACGCTCTCACGGCCGCTTCCGGCCGTCGCGCGTCCCCTTCGCCTCGTGCCGCCACCGCCCCTCCGCACGTTTCGCTCCGGGCTCTTCCGCACGATCGCCCTTGCCGCTCGCGCGAGCCCCTTCGCCCTCGCGGCCATGGTCCTCGCCGGCGTCCTCGCGGGCATCGCTCCGACCGGTATGGCCTGGTACGCCCGCCGGGTGCTCGACGGCGTCGCCCACGGCGATCGACAGGCGGTGATCACGGGCATCGTGGCCGAAGCGGGGCTCCTGCTCCTCACCTACGTCGCCGGGGGCCTCAACCAGTTCGCGACAGCGCGCCTCCGCCTCACGCTCGGCTTTCTGCTCCAGCGGTCGATCCTCGAGAAGGCGATCGCGGTCCCTTACGCCTGCTTCGAGGACCCCGGCTTTTACGACGCGCTCTCGCGGGCGCGGCGCGAGGCGGTCGGGCGTCCGGTGGCGCTCCTCGCCGGGCTCTTCGCCGTGGTGCAGGCCCTCGCGGTGCTCGGCGGCTCCGCGGCGCTCCTCTTCCGCTTCTCGCCGCTCTGCGCGCTCGCGATCCTCCTCGCCGCGCTCCCGAGCTTCCTCACGGAGACCCGCTTCGCGACCGCGCTCTTTCGCCTCCAGAACCGGCGCGCCACCGAGGCCCGCGAACAGGCCTACCTGGAGCAGGTGCTCACCCGCGACGACCACGCAAAGGAGGTGCGCCTCTTCGGAACGGGGCCCGCCTTCCTCGAGCGCGCGCGGCGCGTCTTCACGCTCGTCTTCGAGGAGGATCAGGCGCTCGCGCGACGGCGGCTGCTCGTCGGTCTGGTCGCGGACCTCGTCGCCCTCGCCCTCTTCTACGCGGTCTATGTCTACGTCGCGCTCCGGGCCCTCTCGGGGGCGCTCACCGTCGGCGACCTCGGCCTCGCGCTCGTCACCTTCCGGCAGGGGGACGGCGCCCTCAAGCAGGCCCTCGGCGGCGTGCGCGGGCTCTACATGGACCAGCAGTACCTCGCCAATCTCTACGACTTTCTCGACCTCCCGGTCCCCGCTCCGCGGCAGCTCGCCCCCGCGGCCCGCGCGCAGGACGAACAGGGGCTGCGCTTCGAGAACGTCGGCTTCACTTATCCGGGGGCCGCTCGTCCCGCCCTCGCCGGCGTCGATCTCTTCCTCGCTCCCGGCCGGAAGCTGGCGCTCGTCGGCGAGAACGGCTCCGGCAAATCGACCGTCCTCAAGCTCGTGGCCGGCCTCTACGAGCCGACCGAGGGGCGCATCCTCCTCGACGGGCGAGACCTGCGCACCTGGGACGGGGAGGCCCTCCGCGCGCGCCTCGCCGTCGTGTTCCAGGACTTCGTCCGCTACCAGCTCACGGTCCGCGAGAACGTGGCCCCACGCGCCGCCGAGGACGCCGTGCCCGACGACGCGATCGCGCGCGCGCTCGCCCGCAGCGACGCCTCGCCGGCCGTCGGCCGGCTCCCGCGCGGCCTCGAGCAGCGGCTCGGCAAGTGGTTCTCCGGCGGCGTCGAGCTCTCCGGCGGAGAGTGGCAGAAGCTCGCCCTCGCGCGCGCCTTCCTCCGCGAAGGCGCCGACCTGCTCCTCCTGGACGAGCCGACCGCGGCCATCGATCCCGCCGCCGAGGCGGCCCTCTTCGAGCGGGTGCGGGCGGAGACCGCGGGGCGCATGGCCATCCTGGTCTCCCACCGCTTCTCCACGGTCCGCCTCGCCGACGAGATCCTCGTGATGGATGGCGGGCGCATCGCCGAGCGCGGTGACCACGATACGCTCCTCGCGGCGGGCGGGCGCTACGCCGCCCTCTTTCGCCTGCAGGCGGCCGGCTACCGGTAAACGCAAGCACACGCAAGCACACGCAAGCACACGCAAGCGCACGCACGCACACGCCAACAAGCGCGGTGAAGCGTGACGGCATGAGCATGAAACCAAGACCACACGAGGAAACCGAAAAAGAGGCTTCGTGAAAAAAAGAGGATTGTAGAAAGCGTCTTGTTGGGCGTACGTTGATAGACTCGACCCAGTCACGAATTTTCGTGGGCTGAAGGTCCGAGCCGAAGGAGATTCAGCATGTCCCACCCCAACGACAACGATGACGCGACTCCGCTCTTCGCTCACCTCCTCGTCGATGACGAGCAGCCGACCCCGGCCGCGGGAGGCGGCGGCACCACCCCGACGACTCACTGCCTCGACAGCGAGTGCACGAAGAAGTACCCGTCGGACGCGGACGACTGTTATTCGTACAAGCCCTACTGCGACTTTTCCTGATCGCGCAGCGCTCCCCGAGCACCGTGGTCGCACCGACAATCCTCCTGCTCTCCCACGCGGGTGAGCCCTTCGTCACCGAGCGCGTCGCCGAGGAGCTCCGCCGCCGCGGCGCGCTCCCCGTTCGCCTCGATACCGACAGGCTCTTTGACGACGGGCCCTTCGGCGCCTCCCTCGCCAGCGACGATCCCGGCGCCGTGTGGGTCCGCGGCGAGCGCGTGCGGCCGGACGCGATCTGGCTCTGGCGGGCCTGGCCGCGCATCGACGCGCCGGCGATGGCGGAGGCGCACCGCGCCGCCGTGAACCGCGAAGCACAGGCGCTCTTCTTCGGGGCGGTATCGCTCCTCGAAGGGCGCTGGCTGGACGCGCCCGACCGTGTCCGCGCCGCGGAGAACAAGCTGCTTCAGCTCTGGTGCGCGCGCGCGGTCGGCCTCCGTATCCCCGATACGCGGTATACCTCGGACCCGGATGCGGTCCGCGCCCTCTTCGACGCCCACGAGGGGCGCGTCGTGTGCAAGCTGCACGCACCGCTCGAGGTCGGGATGCAGGCGCGCCGCGCCTTTCCGACGCGCCGCTTCCGCCGCGAGGACCTCGCGCGCCTCGACGCGCTCCGCCGGGGGCCGATGATCTTTCAGGAGGCCATCCCGAAGGCCCTCGAGCTCCGCGTCGCCTGGGCGGGCGGAGCCGCGTGGACCGGCGCGCTCGACGGAGACGAGACCTGCGTCGACTGGCGCTTCTCGGCGGCGGGCGCCTGGAAGCCGCACGCGCTCGACGCCGCGACCAGGGCGAAGCTCGCGGCGCTCATGAAGCGCCTCGGTCTCCGCCAGGGCTGCCTCGATCTGATCCTCACTCCCGGCGGCGAGACCGTCTTTCTCGAGGTCAACCCAACAGGCGAGTGGGGGATGCTCGAGGCCGAGCTCGGTCTGCCGATCGCCGCATCCCTCGCCGAAACGCTGCTCCGCGACGAGGACGAACCATGAAGGTCCTTCTCATTACCCATCGCGCCGACGCCCCGCGCTTCATCGAGCGCGTGGCCGACGAGACCCGAAGCCGCGGCGCCGAGCCGGTCGTCTTTTACGTGGAGGACTTCCCGACGAAGACGACGATCTCCTTTGCCCAGGGGCCGGACGGCGAGCGCTTCGCCATCGGCGGGCACGCGATCGGGGCGGGCGATGCCATCTGGGCGCGCCGCTACCATGGCCCCGTCGGGCTGCCAGAGGCCATGCACCCGAGCCATCGGCGGATGGTCCTCGCGGAAACGGAGCGGTTCCTGCACGGGGTGCTCGCCGCCTGCCCCGCCTTCAAGGTGGACCCGTACGCGCGCGTCCGCGGCGCCGACCACAAGCCGCTGCAGCAGCGTATCTTCCGGGAAGCGGGCATTCGCACGCCGCGCACGCTCGGCACGAACGATCCGGAGGCGGCCCGCGCCTTCCTCGCGAGCTGTCCGGACGGCGCCGTCGTCAAGATGCTGAGCCCGGAGCCGTTCCGGAAGGACGACGGAAAGCTCCAGGTGGTGATGACGAGCGAGGTGCGCCCGGAGACGCTCGAGAAGCTCGAGCAGCTCCGCCTCTGCCCCATGTACTTCCAGGAGAGGGTCCCGAAAGCCTACGAGCTCCGCGTGACCGTCTTCGGCACCAAGGTCTTCGCGGCGCGCCTCGACTCGCCGACGTTTGCCGGGGCCGAGGTCGACTGGCGCACGAAGGGGCTCGAGGCCATCGAGGCGTGGCGCCACCACGCGCTGCCGAGGCGCGTCGAGGACGCCCTTCACCGCTACCAGGACGCGGTCGGCCTCCAGTACGGCGCCGCCGACTTCATCGTGACGCCGGCCGGCGAGCACGTGCTCCTCGAGGTCAACCCGGCCGGCGAGTTCTTCTGGCTCGAAGCGAACCCGCCCCACCACCCGATGGTCGCCGCCCTCGTCGATGTCCTCGTGGGCGTGCCGGGGTCGCGTCGCAGCTTCCCGGATCTCCCGGCGCCGCCGGTCGCGTGATTCGCTCGCCGCCGCCGTCCCTCAGCCCCTCGCCGCCCCCCTCCGCGGCAGCCGCGCCGTGAACGTCGTCCCCCGCTCCGCCTGGCTCGCCACCTCGATCGCCCCGCCGTGCGCCCGCGCGATCTGGTGCGCGATGAACAGCCCGAGCCCCAGCCCCCGCCCCGCGCTCGCCCGCCCGTCCGCGAGCGACGCCTGCTGCCAGGGCTCGAACAGCGTCCCGAGCCGCTCCGGCGCGATCTCCGGGCCCTTGTTGTGCACCTCGATCAACACGTCTCCCCCGCGCGGCCGGATCGCCACCCGCACGGCGCTCCCGGGCTCGGCGTGGTCGACCGCGTTCTGCACGAGGTTCGTCACCATCTGCGCGATCCGCTCGGGATCCCACAGCCCCGCGCCGCTCCCTCGCAGATCGAGCCGGATCGGCACCCCCGCGTGCGTCGCCCGGAGCTCGTCGATCGCCCCCTTGCAGAGGACATGGAGATTCCCCGGCCTCCGCGCGATCGGGATGCTGTCGCCGAAGCAGCTCCTGGTCAGATCGAGCAGGTCCTCGATCGTCCGCGCCATGCGGCGCGCGCTCGCCGCGATGCCCTCGACGCTCGTCGCCTGGCGCGGCGTCAGGTTGCCGTGGCGCACCAGCGTGCTCGATGCCAGCGTGACCGCCGTGAGCGGCGTGCGCAGGTAATGGCTGAGCGCGGCCAGGAATCGATCGCGAAACGCGAGATCGTCCAGCCGCGCAGCCTCCGCCCGCTTGCGATCGGAGATGTCGATCGCCGTGCCGATCATCCGGACGCTGCGCCCGGTCGCGTCGAAGAAGGTGCGCCCCTGCACGCAGACCCAGCGCTCGATCCGGTCGCGGAGCCCCACGAGGCGGTACTCGATGTTGTACTCGCCGCCGCTCTCCGGGGCCTGCGAGCGCCGCACGGCCTCCTGCACGCGCGCTCGATCGTCGGGGTGGATCGCCGAAAGGAAGAGCTCGTAATCGACGTCCGACGCCGGCTCCAGCCCGCACACCTCCCGGCAGCGGTCGTCCCAGCGCAGCTGGCCGGTCACCGTGTCGTAATCCCAGATGCCGACGCCGCCCGCCTGCGTCGCGAGCCGCAGGCGCGCGCCGCTGTCCTCGAGCGCGGCGCGTGTCGCCCGCTCGATCTCGAGGGCGCTCGTCCACATGCTCGCGTCCACCACCGCGTGGAGGACCTGCGCTTCCCCCACCCCGAGCGCGATGCCCTGGGCGACGCACTCCTCGATCAGCGCAGCCCGGAGGTGCGATAGCTCCCGCAGCGCCGCCGCGATGCAGCGGCCCCGCGTGACGCAGCGGCGCGCGTGGTCCTCGACCCGCTCGTAAGCGCCGCGGAGCGCCGCGTCCTCGCCGGCGAGCCGGCTCGCAGCGAGCGCCTCGATGAGGTGCTCGAGCAGCGCCGGCATCGCGTCGACGAGCACCGGGCGCTCGCCCCGCCGCGGCGCCGGCGCCCTGGGATCGTCGAGCACCCGGCGCGTCCAGCGATCGAGCACGTCGCGCTTGCAGCTGCGGAGCCGGGAGGCAGCGGAGGTCTTTGCTAGCGGGCCGGCGTCATCCATCGACACAAAGCGAGCGCTCGCCGGCGCGGATGTCACGTGAGGACGCCCCCTGATTGGCGCGTAAGTGACCGTCACCGGGCCCGGGCCTGACGTCTCCACCCTCGGCCACCGGGCCTGACCTCTCCGCCTCGGCCACCGGGCCCGGCGCCTCCGCCCTCGGCTCGCCGGCTCTTCGGTCCCCGGCCGATCCGCGTCTGCCGCGCCCCGGCGCTAGAACGCGCCCAGCACCCCGACCCCGCCGCCCTCCGGGCCGATGAGCGGCACGATGCGCGCGTGCACCCGCGCCGGCGAGCCGTGCCGTGCCGCCGCAGCGCTCGCGCCCTCCGCGCTCGATGGGCCCGAGGTCAGCACGAGGACCGCGCCCGCGGCGAGCGCGGCGACGCCCACGCCGACGCCGATCGTGGACACGAGCGCCTTGGTCTCCGCCGCGTTGATCTCCTTGCGACCTTCCGGCGTACACAGCTTCTCCGGACAGAGCGCTTCGTCCTTTTCCGCGTCGCTCGCCTGCCCCGCGGCGAGGATGCCGAACACGGCGCCGACGCCGAGCACCGCCGCGCCGGCGCCCCCGATCACGAAGCCCGCTGTCTGCAGGCTGCCCCCGCCGCTCCGGCCGCCGGCGCCGCCGCTGACCAGCGGAGCCTGCGGCCCGGCGGGCTTGCTCGTGGCCGCCACCGGCAGGAGCTTCGGGATGGCGATCGCCTTCAGATCGGCGCTCTCGCCGACCTGGACGGTCGTCGACCAGACCGTGTAGCCGCTCGCCGTCGCCTCGACCTCGTGCGCCCCAGGATCGATCGGGATCGGCGTGCCGAGCGCGGCCGCGGGGATGTCGCCGCCGTCGACGCGGACCAGCAGGCCGGGCGTGTTCTCCGCGTTGAGCTGGATCTTCGAGAGCCTCGGCTCCAGCGCGTCGATGTGCTCCTGCGCGAACGCCTCGCGCGCGGCGTTGCCCTCCTTCTTCGAGGCGAAGAGCGCCTCCTTGAACTGCCCCCACGCCGTCGCCGTCCTGCCGAGCCCCTCGTTGCACAGGGCCAGGTTGAGCAGCGTCCCCGTGCCGGGCCGCAGGCGCTGGCTCTCGGCCAGCTTGGGGCACGCCTGCGCGTACGACTTCGTCTCCATCAGGCGGCGCCCCTCCTCGAACAACGTCTGGGCGAGCGTCGGATCGCCGCCCGCGGCCTGCGCGGCGGCGCTCGAGGGCGCGAGCAGGGCGGCCGAGCCGAGCAGGACCACGGCGAGGGCGAGGCGGGCGCGACGGAGCGCGCGGGGGGCATGGACTGTCGAGGGGATCATGGCTGTGGGCTCAGTGCGGGTCGTTCAGGTCGATGCCCTTGGGAGGGCGCTGCGTCGTCGCAGCTTGCGACGGGCGGGCGGCGGGCGCGGTGCGCCCCGCGGGCGCGCCTCCCCGAGCGGCGGTGGGAGCCGTCCTCGGCGACGCCGCGGGGGAGCTCGCGGCCGCGGCGGCGTTCGACGCGGGGGCGCTCGCGGCAGCGGAGGCGCTCGCCGCCGTTGCGTCGGCCGTCGTCGCTGCGTCGGCTGCGGTCCCTGTCGGTCGGATCGTCGGCCCGTCCGGCGTCGTCGTCGCGGCGGCAGGCGCGGGCCGCTCGGGGGTCGGCGCCGGCGCCGGCGCGGCGGTCTCCGTCGCGCTCACGGCGACCGTGGGGGCCGCCGCCGTGCCCTCCGTCCCGCCGGCGCCGCCCCGGCGGAGCACGTAGACGCTGCCGACGATGAGGCCCAGGAGGAGGGTCGCGGAGATCAGCGCGATCGCGAGGATCGCGGAAGGGGAGACCGATAGCCCAGGGATCCGGCGCCCATCCGACGAGATCCCGAGGTGGGTGGACGAGGCGAAGGTCGCCGCGGCGCGCGAGCTCATCGGCGCGCTGTACGGACCGGGGACGATCTGCTGCTGCGGCGTGGGCGCCGGGAAGCCGTTCGGCGGGATCGGGCTCGGCCTGCCGTCGTCGGCAGGGCGAGGCCCGAAGGCGCCGTTGCCCGGCGACGGGGCGTGCGAAAACGGCGACGACGGGTGCGGGTAAGGCGTCGAGGCGTGGGCGATGGGCGACGGCGCCTGCGAGAACGGCGTCCCGTGCGGGAGCGGCGTCGGCGGGCGCGGCTGCGCTGTGTCGCGCTGCCCGGCCGGATGCGAGGCGAGCTCCGGCCACGACGGCTCGCGAGCGGCCGGCCCAGGGAGCCTCGAGTCCACGGCGGGGAACGACGGCTGCGACGCGCGCTGCCCGCCGGGGATCGCGGCGTGCAGCGACAGGCCGCCCATGCGCGCGATCCGGGCCAGGGTCGGGTACGTGCGCGCGGGCGCGAACGGCGCGAGCGACACGATGAGCTCGGCGACCGACGCGTGCCGGTGCTCGCGCTCGCGGGCGTACGCCTTCTCCAGCACGGCCGCGAGCGCGGCGGGCACGTCGGGGCGCATCTCCCGCAGCGGCGTCGGCGTGCCCGTCAGCACCTCCGCGCAGAGCTGCGGCAGCGTCTCCGCGTAGTACGGCTGCCTGCCGGCGAGCAGCTCGTAGAGCGAGACGCCGAGCGCATAGATGTCCGTCCGGTGATCCACCGAGCGCGTCTGCCGCATCTGCTCCGGCGACATGTACAGGGCCGAGCCCAGCGCCGCGTCCGTGCCCGTCAGGACGTCGACCGCGCCGGTCGCCATCTTGGAGATGCCGAAGTCGAGCACCTTGACGAGCGGCGAGCCGTCGACGCGCGCCGTCAGGAACAGGTTCGCGGGCTTGAGATCGCGGTGGACGATGCCGAGCCCGTGGGCCTCGACGATCGCCTCGCTGCCCTGCGCGATGTAATCGATCGCGTCCTCGACGCCGAGCACGCCTTGATCCCGCAGCAGGCGCGCCAGGTCGCTCCCGATCAGGAACTCCATGACCATGTAGGGAGCGCCGTTCTCGAGCGTGCCGACGTCCGAAACACGGGCGACGTGCTCGCTCTTGATCTTCATGCCGGCCTTCGCCTCGCGGAGGAAGCGGGCCGAGCCCTCGGGGTGCTGGGTGAACTCGGGGAGCAGGAACTTCAGGGCGACCCGCTCGTCGAGCACGACGTGGCGGGCCTCGACGACCACGCCCATGCCGCCCTGGCCGATGACCCGCTCCACGCGGTACTTGCCGGCGAGCACCGTCCCCGGCTCGACCGGGGGCAGCGAGGGCTGTTTCGTCTCCGAACCCGACACAGCGGGCGATGATCACCGCTTCGCCCGCGGACGGCAAGGGCGGGCGGCGCCGGTGTCGGGGCGCGGCGCGGCGCGGCGGACAGAACGGCGCTAAAGGCGCCGTAACACGCGGTTTTTGTGCCGCCGCACGGTCGCTTCGTCACGCGGCTCGCGCCGTCGCGAGGCCGCGTTGGCGTGCGGTCGCTCCATCACACGCCCGCGTTGCTGCGCGGTCGCGTTGCATCGCGCTCTCCGTCAGACGCTCGTGTCGTCGCGTCCGCGCGCTGCGCCGCGTCCGCGCGCTGCGCCGCGCTCGCGTCCGCGCACCGCCACACGCTCGCCCGCCACACGCTCTCGCCCACGCGCCGCCACGCGCTCGATCCCTGGCCGAATCGTCCTCGAAACGATCTCGCAGCGCGCCTCACGCGCGTCACGGAAGGCGAGACGCAACGGGGCACTTCTGGTTGGATAGGGCCACCCCCGGAGACAAACCACCGTGCGCCTGCTCATCCAGCACCGGACCCGTTACAACTATCCCCGCCCCGCCTCGCTCGGCCCGCAGCTCATCCGGCTGCGGCCCGCGACGCACGCGAAGGCGAAGATCGAGTCGTACAGCCTGAAGATCGACCCGCCGATCGCGGCGCGCTGGCAGCAGGATCCGTACGGCAACCACGTGGCGCGGGTGCTCTTGCCCGCGGGCGAGCGCGTCCCTCACTTCGACGTCCTGGTCGAGCTCGCGGTCAGCGTGCGCCCCGTGAACCCGTTCGACTTCTTCCTCGACGAGCGCGCGAAGGAGGTCCCGTTCGCGTATCCGGCCGAGCTCAAGCAGGACCTGGCCCCCTTCCTCGATAGCTCCGACCCCTCGTTCGCCCGCGGCCCGCTGCTCGACGAGTTCCTCGCCGGGCTGCCCTCGAAGGGCGACACCGTGTCGCTCCTCGTCGCGATGAACACCGCCGTGAACCGGCGCATCAAGTACGTCATCCGCGAGGAGGCCGGCATCTGGACGCCGGAGGAGACGCTTGCGCAAGGCCGCGGCAGCTGCCGCGACTCGGCGGTGCTGCTCATCGCGGCGCTCCGGTCGCGCGGGCTCGCCGCGCGCTTCGTGAGCGGCTACCTCGTGCAGCTCACCGACGAGGGCATGATCCCCGACCAGCCGCGCGGCGTGAGCCGCGACGTCGTCGACCTGCACGCGTGGGCCGAGGTTTTCCTCCCCGGCGCAGGCTGGATCGGCCTCGACGCGACGAGCGGCCTGCTCTGCGGCGAAGGCCACATCCCGCTCGCCTGCACCGCCTCGCCCGCGCTCGCGGCGCCGGTCGAGGGCACCAGCGACACACGCGCGACCGACGTGACCTTCGAGATGAAGGTCGGCCGGCTCGGCCACGAGCCGCGGCCCACCACGCCCTACGAGGAGCCCGTGTGGCAGGAGCTCCTGTCCGTGGCGGAGCGCGCGGACGAACGGCTCGCCGCCGCGGGCCTCTCCCTGACCATGGGCGGCGAGCCGACCTTCAACTCGCGCGAGTACCCGGACGCGCCCGAGTGGCGCGAGGGCGCGCTCGGCCCGACGAAGTGGTCGCAAGGGCTCCGGCTCGCGCACGAGCTCCGGCGCCGCATCACGCCGGGCGGCGTCCTGCTGCTCCGCGCCGGCAAGCACTACCCCGGCGAGAGCCTGCCCCGCTGGGCGCTCGAGATCATCGGCCGGCGCGACGGCGTCCCGCTCTGGACCGAGATGTCCCAGGCGCGCCACGCCGATCCGGCGACCAGCGCGTCGCGCGCGCGCGGCGTCGAGCTCTCGCGGAGGTTCGCCGACGCGCTCGCGTCGCGGCTCGGGCTGGCCGACTTCCTGATGCCGGCCCTCGAGGACCCCTGGCGCCACCTCCAGGACGAGGCGAGCCTGCCCACCGACGTCGACCCGCTCAAGGCGAACCTCGACGACCCGGAGGAGCGGCGGCGCCTCGCGCGGGTCCTCGATCGCGGGCTCGGGCGAGAGGTCGGCTTCGTCCTGCCCCTCGCGCGCCAGTGGGGGTCGTGGATCAGCGAGCGCTGGGGCTTCCGGCGCGGGCACCTCTTCCTGCTCCCGGGCGACAGCTCCATCGGCCTGCGCCTCCCGCTCCGCTCGCTCGTCGCGGTGGCCCCGCCGCCGCCGATCGAGGAGCTCGTGTCGCCGCAGGACCCGCGGCGCGGCGAGCCCGAGGCCGACGAGGAGGAAGAGCGGCAGCGCCGCGTCGAGCTCCTCGAGGGCGACGGCGACCCGGAGCACGCCGAGACGGCGCGCGCGCGCGCGGCCCAGCGGCACGCCCACGACGGCGAGCGCGCCGCGCATCACGCCCAGCGCGCCGCCCCCGCCGCGGGGCGATCGGGCTACGGCGTGCGCACAGCGCTCTGCGTCGAGACGCGCGACGGCCTCGTCCACGTCTTCCTGCCGCCGCTCCTCTCGCCGGGCGACTTCTTCGACCTCATCGCCGCGATCGACGCGACCCGGCAGGAGACGGGCATCGACGTGCTGCTCGAGGGGTACCCGCCGCCTCCCGGCGCGAACGTGCTCCGCTTCTCGGTGACGCCGGACCCGGGCGTGCTCGAGGTGAACCTGCCGCCCTCCGACGGGGTGCGCGCGTACGCGTCGCTCCTCGAGACGGTGTTCGACGCGTCGCTCCACAGCGGCCTGCACTGCGAGAAATACCTGGTCGACGGGCGCATGGCGGGGAGCGGGGGCGGCCATCACCTCACGTTCGGCGGCCCGACGCCGCTCTCGAGCCCCTTCCTGCGCCGGCCGGATCTGCTGGCCAGCCTGCTCACGTTCAACCAGCACCACCCGTCGCTCTCGTACATGTTCGCCGGCCTCTTCGTCGGCCCGACGTCGCAGGCGCCGCGCGTGGACGAGGCGCGCCACGAGAACCTCTACGAGCTGGAGATCGCGCTCTCGCGCGCGTTCGAGCGCCGGCTGAACGAGCCTGCGTGGCTCTCGGACCTCCTGTTCCGCCACCTGCTCGTGGACATGACGGGCAACACGCACCGCGCCGAGGTGAGCATCGACAAGCTGTTCGATCCGCAGACGGCGCACGGCCGGCAGGGGCTCATCGAGCTGCGCGCCTTCGAGATGCCGCCGCACTTCCGGATGGCGGTCGCCCAGGCGCTCCTCGTCCGCACGCTGCTCGCCTCGTTCGCCGAGGAGCCGTACTCGGGCCGGCTCGTGCGCTGGGGACAGGCGCTGCACGACCGCTTCCTCTTGCCGTATTACCTGTGGCGCGACTTCGAGGACGTGCTGGATCACCTGAAGCAGCGCGGGCTCGCCCTGCCCGCGGACGCGTACCGGCCGTTCATCGAGCTGCGCTGCCCGGTGGTGGGCACGCTGCACGCCGGCGACGTGGTGCTGGAGGTGCGCAACGCGATCGAGCCGTGGCACGTGCTCGGCGAGGAGCTGACGACGACGGGCACGTCGCGCTACGTGGACTCGTCGATGGAGCGCATCGAGGTGCGCGTGCAGGGGCTCACGCCGGAGCGCCACACGGTGCTCGTGAACGGCCACGTGCTGCCGCTCCGGCCGACGGGGACGGCGGGCGAGCACGTGGGCGGCGTGCGGTTCCGCGCCTGGGCGCCGCCGCACAGCCTGCACGCGCACCTCGGCATCCACCACCCGGTCCACATCGACATCCTGGACACGTGGGGCAAGCGCTCGATCGGCGCGTGCGCCTACCACGTGTGGCACCCCGAGGGCCGCGCCTTCCACGACGCGCCGCTCACGCGGTTCGAGGCGTCGGCGCGGCGCGCGCAGCGGTTCACGATCGAGGGGCAGACGCCCTGGCCGGTGACAGCGAAGCAGGCGTTCGCCCACGGCGACGCGCCCTGCACGCTGGATCTGCGGCGCTACGCCGTGGACCGGCCGCCGCCCAAGCCGCAGAAGCCCGAAGGCGAGGGGTGAGCTGCGGGGCCGCGCTGCGGTGAGACCCAGCGCGGCCGCATGACGTCGTAGTCGTGAACGTGGTCGTGGTCGTGAACGTGGTCGTGGTCGTGGTCGTCAACGGCTCGGCCGTGAACGTGAACGTCACCCGGAAGTCGCCGCTCTCGTTCGTTGACCAAGGCATCGGCAGAACGTTTACGTCCACGATCAGGTCGTCGACGACCACGACCACGACCACGACCACGACCACGACCACGACTGAAGATCCCGCACATCTTTTTTTGATCCGTTTCGGACCCGCCAAGCGTCTGAAATGTCATGGGAAATCCCGATGTGCCGGAAGCGACGCCGTCGCTCGTGCGCGAGTTCGAGACGGTGCAGCTGGGCGACGCGCGCCTGCATCAGCGGGTCCGGGCGGTGGTGGCACGGCTGAGCGTCGCGCCGGGCGAGAGCTTCCCGGACTCGCTGAAGACAGAAGCAGAGCTGGAGGGCTTCTACCGGCTCCTTGGCAACAAGCGCGTGTCGTATGGTGCGCTGGTGCAAGCCCACAGCGAGCAGACCCTCGAGCGGATGGCCGGTCACGACACGGTTCGCGCGGTGCATGACACCACCGCGGTCGCCTTCGACGGCGACGGCGCACGCAAAGGGCTCGGCCCGCTCAACGGCAAGCACACCCAGGGCTTTTTGGCGCACGCGACGCTCGCCGTGGCCACCGACGCGATCAACCAGCCGCTCGGACTGCTGGGGCTGGCCTGCTGGGCCCGCAAAGCCTCCGCCCTGTCCAAGAGCCCACGCAAGAAGAACAGGACGGGCAGCGACTATGCGCGCGTGACCGACAAGGAATCGACGCGCTGGCTGCGGCAGGTGGAGGCGGCCGAGCAGGCCGTGGGCGACCGCACGTCGCTGCTGCACATCATGGATCGCGAGGCCGACGCCTACCCGCTTCTGTGCGCCATGGTCGAGCAGGGCCACCGCTTCGTCGTGCGCATGGCGCGGGATCGGAACGTGTTGGAGTTGGCCGAGGACGAGGAGGAATCGCTCGACGACAGCGCACCGCTTCGGCTGAGCGAGGCGCTAGTCGAGCTGCCGATCCGGCTTAGCCGCGAGGTCGTGCTCACCCAACGCCGCACCGGCCCTGTACCTGCGAGCAAGCGTGCGCACCCCGAGCGCTCGGAGCGGAGGGCCACGCTGGGCGTCGGCGCCCGGCGCGTGGCGCTGCGCCGTCCGTACTACCTGCCCGAGCTGGCCGAAGAGCTTGCAGTCAACATCGTGTGTGTGCAGGAGATCGACACGCCAGCGGGCGAAGAGCCGGTCGCGTGGGTGCTGGCGACCAACGAGCCCGTCGACACGCCCGACCAGATCGCTGCGATCGTCGACCATTACCGGGCACGGTGGCTCATCGAGGAGTTCTTCAAGGCGCTCAAGACCGGCTGCGCCCTCGAGACGCGCCAGCTCGAGAGCTTCCGGAGCCTGACGAACGCGCTGGCGCTGTTCGCCCCGATCGCGTGGCAGATGCTGCTGCTGCGCTCTCTGTCGCGCCTTGAGCCCAACGCGCCCGCGGAACGAGCCCTGAACCCCACGCAGCTGAAGCTGCTGCACCAGCACCAGCCCAAGAAGCTGCCGGCGCAGGGGGCGACGGTAGTCGATGCGCTCTACGCCGTTGCCGGTCTCGGTGGACACCTCAAGCGCAACGGTCCCCCCGGTTGGCTGACGCTCGCGCGCGGAATGCAGACCTTGCTCATGCTGGAGATGGGCTGGAACGCCGCCGTCGCCAACACAGCGAAAACTAAGGGGGAAATGTGATCAATCCTCAGACGACCACGTTCACGACCACGTTCGTGAGCGATGGCCGGGGGCTCGCCTGGACGGAGGTCCGTCGCTCACGGTCGAGCCGGGTGTGACACTTTGGCCCAGCGCGCACGCTCGGCGCGCCGCGCGGGAAATCCCGGCGCCGGCGGCGCCGAGCGCCGCCAAGGCCCGCTCCGCTGTGGCGATTTGCCTTCTCGCCGGACCCCCCACCCCCGTCGGCCGACGTGCTCGGGTGAGCCGGAAGTCCGGCGCCGAGCTCGCTTTGCGCGGCATAACGGCTCTCCGGGTCTGCGGACCAACGGGTGAGTCGCGTCAGAACGCCGATTGGTACGCCCCCTGCTTGGGTGTTCGATGTCCCCTGCATCGCATGCGGACAGTACACCACGAAGGAGGACAACTCATGTTGCGCAAGATGCTCGCAGTGCTCTTGGTTTCCACGGTTCCCCTGGCGGCAGGCTGTTTCGTCGACGCGGACGATGACAAGGACGAAGGGGACGACTGCATCACGGCGTGTTCGACGGATCGGGACGATTGCGTCGCTGCATGTGACGACGACGGCGATTGCGTCTCGGCGTGCGAAGAAGATCACGACTGCGACTCGCTCTGCATCTGAGAGCGCCGCGCCGTCGCTGGATCAGTGATGTCGCCCGGGCAGGCGCCGCGAGAGCCTGGCCGCGAGCGACGGGCGGGTCCGGATCACGTGCCGCATCGGCCGGAGCCCGGAGGGGAAGGCGGCCTCGGCGAGCGAGGGCAGGAGCGCTTCATCGACGTTCTTGACGGCGACCACGCGCTCTTCCCTCCGCTCGATCCAGAGGAGCTCGCCGTCGCCGGCCCGCCCGAGCCGCGGCTCCTCGCCGGCGATCGGCGAGGCGTCGTAGAGCCGCCACAGCGCGGCCTCGACGCCCGCCGCGGCGCCGGCGTCGCCCCACGCCGACGCCCACGCCGTACCGATCGCGTCCGTCTTCCGATCGCGCACGAACAGGGCGCGATCGCCGTCCCAGGCCGCGGCCAGCGCGCGCATGTCGCCGAGCTCGGGCGCGCCCTCGAGCGGGCGCAGGAGCAGGTACGTGAGCCACTCGCCGAGGGTGTCCCAGTTGAGCCGCTCGAGCCGCTCGTCGAGCGCGGACGGGATCTCGTCGAGTCCGACGCCGACCTCGGGGTCCTGGGCGTCGAGGGTGAGGATCTGCTGGGTGCTCGCGGGCGCCCGCGTCGTGAAGAGCGCGTCCTCGCTCGGCCAGTCGAACGGCGGGAGCCTGTCGATGAAGGGCGTCGCCGCGCTCACGCCGGTCAGGTTGTGGGCGCAGTACTCGAGCCCGAAGCTGTAAGCGAACGATGGATACGCCATGAACAAGAGGGGGAGCTCGCTCCCGGCGAGGAGCTCTTCCCGACGCGCGTGCACCGAGGACAGGAGCGGGCCCCAGTCCACGAGGTGCAGATCGGCGTCGAGGCGCTCCTGCATGATGAAGCGCCCCTCCGCGAGCGTCGCGTCGCCCTCGGTGACCGCCCGCTGCGCGAGGAACGCGTCGCTCGTCAGCGCGTCGTCCTGGTCCGGCGCCAGGTCGAAATGCTGATCCTGGAGCCCATGCACGTACTCGTGGACGAGGACGGCGTCGTCCACCTCGCCGATGAGCACGATGCCCTCGCTCTCGGGAGAGTACCAGGCAGCGGCCCAGTCCCCCGAGCGAGCCAGCGTCCCCCGCAGGTCCGCGTCGACGGCGAAGAAGCCGAGCCGGCCGTAGGTCGCGGCCATCTCCGCGAGATCGGCCTCCTCGGCGTCGGCCGCGGCGGCCTCCTGATCCGCCTCGTACTCGTCCCGCGATATCGTGACGACCGGCACGGCGTGGCGGAACGACAGCTCGCGCACCTGCTCGGCGCGCCTCGCGAGCCGGGCGAAGCGGCGCTCCTCCTCGGATGGCTCGTCGCTGCAGCCGGCGATCGTGGGAATGAAGGACAGCCCCACGAGAAGCGCGATGCCATCGAAGAATCGGTTCATGGTGGCCGGCCGCCTAGCACCGCATGTGCCGGGTTCGTCGTCGCGTATTCCCGGCCGATCCAGTCGGCCCCGCCATCGCGCCGCGCGCGGGGCGGGCCGGCGCAGCGCAAACCGTTGTGCGCTTGCGCAAACGGTCGCGCAATTACGCAATGGGCCATCCGCTCGACGCGCCGCCGCCCGCCGGGATGGCGATGCGCCGCCCGCCGCCAGCCGCTGCGGTCCGTCCCGGCGGGCGATGGTTGGGGTCGGAGGGGGAGGGGATCAAGCCGCCGAGAGGTAATGGCGGGCGATGAGGTCGTTCTGGAGCCAGAGCAGCTTGTTGAACGCGCGGAGGGTGCGCACCTCGGCTTCCCGGTCGAGGCCCAGCGACAGGATGGTCTGGAGCAGGGCGTCCGACACGAAGCCCATCAGCGCGTTCATCTGCACGAGCGGGACGACGACCTCGGGATTGCCGGCCTTCGTGGTGTGGATTTTCCCCACCATGTCGAGGTAGGCGACCATCTTCGGATCATACGGATGGGTCACGAGCCGGACGAGGTAGGCCGAGAGGTGCTGCTTGCGGAACCTGATCTGCTCGTGGCCCAGCGTGAGCGACGCCAGGTCGGCCGGGGGCGCCCCCTCGTAGCCGTGCTGCTTCGGCACGAAATGGCGCTTCGTGGCGTCGTAGAGGAACAGCTTCTCGTACACCGCGTCGACGAGCGCCTCCACCCGCGGGGCGAGGTGCGGCGCGGCGCCGTGGATCGCCGCGATGTCCGCCTCGCCGAAGCCGACAAACTCGATGAGATATCCGAACCGATACTCGAGATCTGACTCCAGACGGCTCTCGTCGATGTGTTTCATCACCACGGTTCTCCTCCGCGTCTTCGCCGGCGGCATGCCGCGAGGCGACGCAGGGTGAAGACACCGGACCAGCTGTCGCCTGTCAAGCCTTGACGTGACAGGCCGCCGCGGCACCGGGCGACAGGGGCGCGCGACGTCTGCTCGATCACGTCGATCACGTCGATCACGTCGATCACGTCGATCACGTCGATCACATCGATCACGTTCATCTTACCGAGAGAGGTCTACTGCCGTGTCCGCTCGCGAGCGCCCGGCGAGGATCCGACGGCACGAGCCGCTCGCCGGTCGCTGCGCCGGTGTAGGGGGAGCTCCGATCTGGAGAGCAGGCGGCGACCGATGGCTGGGCTGTGCCGACGCCCTTATGGCCACGGTTCGGTGGGAGCGCGTTCGGCCTCTCCCCACAGCGCAGCGTCAGGAGGAGGTTATGCAGAACACTGGACCTACAGCGGATCCGAAAGGCGCAGGCCCGAAGCCGCCTTTCGAGGGCAAGACACAGGAGCGTCCCGGAATCGAAGCCAGGATGGATCCGAGGCCCGATTACGGCGAATCGTCGTACAAGGGGCTCGGCCGGCTGAAGGACCGCATCGCGCTGATCACGGGAGGGGACAGCGGGATCGGCCGCGCCGTCGCGCTCGCGTTCGCCCGCGAGGGGGCCCACGTGGCGATCTCGTACCTGAGCGAGCACGAGGACGCGAAGGAGACGGCGCGCGTCGTGAAGGAGGCGGGGCGCGAGGCGCTCACGATACCCGGCGATCTGGCCGACGAGGGCCATTGCAGGAAGGTCGTCGAGGAGGCGGCGCGCAAGTTCGGGCGCATCGATATCCTTGTGAACAACGCCGCGGAGCAGGGCAAGGCCGTCGAGCGGTTCGAGGACATCGACGCTGCGCGCGTCGAGCGCACCTTCCGCGTCAACATCCTGGCCATGTTTCACATGGTCCGGTACGCGCTTCCGCACATGAAGGAAGGCGGCTCGATCATCAACGTCGCCTCGATCCAGGCGTACCAGCCGAGCTCGAATATCCTCGATTACGCGTCCACCAAGGGGGCGATCGTCACCTTCACCAAGGGCCTGGCGCAGGACCTCATCGAGCGTGGCATCCGCGTCAACGCCGTGGCGCCCGGCCCCGTGTGGACGCCGCTCATTCAGCAATCGTTCGACAAGGAGAAGGTGGCCACCTTCGGCAAGAATCATCCAATGGAGCGCCCAGCACAGCCGGTCGAGCTCGCCCCCGCGTTCGTGTTCCTCGCCTCGAACGAGGCGAGCTACGTCAACGGCGAGATACTGGGTGTGACCGGCGGCAAACCGCTTTCCTGAGGGGCTCACCCGCTGCGGATACGGGCCCACCTCGACGTTTTCGGTGCTCAGCGCACCGGAGTGCGCTTCCGCGCCGAAAACGCCGATCTGGGCCCGTCTCCTGTGCGGGTGAGCCCCGCTCCGCTCTGGGCGGCAGGGGCGTTAGGGATCGGTGAGCTGCTTCAGGTCGACGCTGACGCCGAGGTGGTGGAGCGCGTCCTCGGGGCGGGTGAAGATGCCCATCGGCTTTGAATAGCCCTTCGAAAGCCGGCCGAGCTGGAGCACCCCGGTCGCGCTCTTCAGGAGGACCGCGGTCCTCTTGAAACCCTCCGTCAGCCGCGTGTGACAGTGAGCGAACGCATTCTCGAACCCGTCGTCGTTGCGCAGCGGCGCCTCTCGGGCGTCGACGAGCAGGAGCGTGCGCCGCCTGGCGATCGCCTCGAGCGACCGATTGATGCGGTCGAAGCTCAGCTCGATCGCCGCGATGCTCGGATAGTTCAGCGAATATCGCTTGATGAACACGAGCTGCTGAGCGGGGTCGTGATGGACGGCCGTGTACGGGTCCCGCTCGATCTCGCGCAATCCGAGGAAGGCCACGACGGAATGGTATGCCTGTTCGCCCGGGGCGTCGACCCCCGCGGCGCCGCGCGGCATGGCGGCCCGCGGCGGCTCGCGGCTCAACGGTTACTCGCAATCCGCACCGCACTGCGCCTCTTCGCAAGCGAAGACCGCTTCGGCGGTCTGCACGCCGTCCACGTGCATCGCCGCGCACTCTTCCCGGCAACCATCTCCGTCCGCACGGCACAACTCCACGCACGCGAGCAACGCCCTGCACGACGGGTCGGCGACGCACGCGTTCATCTCGGCGGCGCACCCCGTGAACCGGCAGGACGCGCAGGGGGACAACGCGTCTCGCGACGGGCATTGCGCCCTGCACAGCTCGGACGCGCAGCCGCCTTCGAGGAAGATGCCCGAAATGCCCGCCCGGTGCGCCGTCATGCACGCCTGCTTGCAAGCGACGTCCTCCGCCGCGCAGCCGAGGAGGCAGTTGCCCAGCGCGGCGCACTCCGTGCTCCGCTGGCACGCGCAATAGCTCTCCTGACAGCGCAGGGCGAGGCAGGTCGTGCACGGATCGCCGATCGACGCGCAATCGTAGACAGCCTCTCCCCCCGCGCCGCCGCCGGCCGTCGTGGAGCTCGCCCCTCCGCCGGCGCCAGCGCCGCCGGAGCCGCCAGCGCCGCCGGAGCCGCCCGCGCTCGCGCCCCCGCCAGCGCCGCCCGCGCCGCCCAGGCCGGCGCTGCCAGCGCTGCCCGTCCCGGGGCTGCCGCCGGTCGAGCTGCAGGCTGCCGCCAGGAGCGCCGCTGCGGCGCACGTCTGCCAGGAAGAGAAGGCCATGGTCGACGCTACCGCGAAGGCCGCCGGCGGCTCAAGGTGAGGCGAGGAGCGAGCGCGCACCGATGCTACGGTGCCCGGCCGAGGAACCGCGCCATGATCGCCATCGTCAATCCAGAGCTGGATCGCTACGTTCACGACCACTCCGAGCCGCCTCCCGCGCTCCTCGACGAGCTGCGCGAGTTCACCCTCGCCCATGAGCCGAGGGCGGTCATGCAGGTCGGGCGGGTCGAAGGCGCCCTGCTCAGGATGCTGGTCGCGCTCATTCAGGCGCGCCGGGTGCTCGAGATCGGCACGTTCACCGGCTACTCGGCGCTCAGCATGGCCGAGGCGCTCCCGCCGGACGGCGAGCTCATCACGTGCGATCGCGACCCCGAAGTGGCCCGCATCGCCCGCTCGTTCTTCGACCGCAGCGAGCACGGCGGGAAGATCCGGATCGCGCTCGGCGACGCGCTCGCCACCCTCCGCGCCATGCCGGCGAGCCCGGCCTTCGATCTCGTGTTCATCGACGCCGACAAGGAGCGGTATCCGGCCTACTACGAGGAGGCCCTCCCGCGCCTCCGCCGCGGCGGGCTGATCGTCGCCGACAACACCCTCTGGAGCGGCGAGGTCCTCGCCCCCGAGAGCGCCGACGGCCGCGCCATCGCGGCCTTCAACGATCTCGTCTTCCGCGATCCCCGGGTCGAGAAGGTCATGCTCACCGTGCGCGACGGGGTGACGCTCGCGCGCAAGCGCTGAAGGCCGGGCGCGCGCGGGCGTGCGGCAGCGCGCCGCGAGCGCCGGTGGCGCGTCCGAAATCCTGGCCGGATCCCGGGCGCGCGGCGCTAGAGTCGCGCCAGCATGCTGCTCGCCATCGACGTCGGGAACACCAACATCAGCTTCGGGGTGCTGGAGGGCGAGGTGCTCCAGCACCACCTGCGCTGCGAGAGCGCGCGCTCCCGCACCGCGGACGAGTACGCCGTGCTCGTCCGGCAGATGCTCGACCTCCGCCGCGTCGACCTCGCCCGCATCGACAGCGCGATCGTCGCGAGCGTCGTGCCGACGCTGACCGACACGATGGTGGGCCTCGTCGAGCGGGCGTTCGGGATCGAGCCGCTCGTCGTGGGGCCTGGCATCAAGACCGGGATGGCCATCCTCTACGAGAACCCGCGCGAGGTCGGCGCCGATCGGATCGTCAACGCGGTCGCGGCGCACGAGTGGGTGCGGCGGCAACCCGAGCCCGCGCCCCGCGCCGCGCCGGCGCGAGCGCACGCGGCCGAGCCCGACCGGGGTGATCACCCCGCCGGCGCCATCGTCGTCGACTTCGGCACGGCGACGACGTTCGACTGCGTGACCCCGAAGGGCGAGTACCTGGGCGGCGTCATCGCGCCGGGCATCCAGATCAGCGCCGAGGCGCTCTTCTCCCGCGCCGCGCGGCTGTCCCGCGTCGAGATCGCGCTCCCGCCCCGGGTCGTCGGCCGCAACCCCGTCCACTCGATGCAGTCGGGCATCGTGTACGGCTACGCGGGGCTCGTCGACGGGCTCGTGGGCCGCCTCCGGCGGGAGCTCGGCTACCCGTGCCGCGTCATCGCCACCGGCGGCCTGGCGCGGCTCATCGCGCCGCAGACCGAGACCATCGAGGAGGTCGACGACGACCTGACGCTCACCGGGCTGCGCCTCATCTACGAGCGCAACGCCGAGCGCAACAGCGGGCCCGCCACCCTGCCGCCCGCGGCGCGCGGAGGCGGCCAGGATTGACGTCGCCCGTGTCCGGCCGCGCCCCGCGCCGAGCGAGCGCGCCCTCCCTCCCGGCGCCGCCGGCGTCCGGCCGGGGCCTCCGCCGCGCGCTCGTCCTCGCCGCGGCGCCCGCGGCGCTCGTGCTCTCGCTCCTCGTCGCCGTGCTCCTCGGCGCCGAGCCCGTCTCGATCGCGCGCGCCGTCGCCGAGCCCGGCCTCGACCGGACCCTCCTCATCGACGTGCGTCTGCCGCGCGTGCTCCTCGCGGCCGTCTCCGGCGCCGGCCTCGCGGCCGTGGGCGCCGCGTTCCAGGCGCTGCTCAGGAACCCGCTGGCCGAGCCGTACGTGCTGGGCGTCTCCGGCGGCTCCGCGCTCGGCGCCGCGGTCGCCATCGCGCTCGGCATCGGCGCCACGACCGTCCTCGGCGCGACGCTCCTGCCCGCGGCGGCGCTCGCCGGCGGCCTCGTCGCGACGCTGCTCGTCTACGCCATCGCGCGCGGCGCGGCCGAGGGCACCTCCGGCGCCTCGATGCTCCTCGCCGGCGTCATCGTGAACTCCATCGCGGCGGGCCTCATCTCCTTCCTCAAGACGCTCGTCTCCCCCTCGCGCGCCCAGCAGCTGCTCCGGTGGCTCATCGGCTTCGTCGAGCTGCCCACGACCTCGGCCCTCCTCGGCGTCGCCGCGTACGTCGCCGCGGGCTGCGCCGTGCTCCTCGCCGACGCCGCGCGCCTGAACCTCCTGTCGCTCGGCGACGAGTCGGCAGGGACCCTGGGCGTCGACGTCCGCGCCGTCGAGCGCCGGGTCTTCCTCGCGTCCTCGTGCGTCGTCGGCGCGATCGTCAGCCGCACCGGCCTCATCGGCTTCGTCGGGCTCATCGTCCCGCACGCGATCCGCCGGCTCTGCGGCGCAGATCACCGGCGGCTCCTGCCGCTGTCGCTCGTGGCCGGCGCCGTCCTGCTCACCACGTGCGACCTCGTCGCGCGGCTCCTGTTCCGGTGGCTCGGCACGGAGCCGCCCGTGGGCGCGGTGACCGCGGTGCTCGGCGGGCCGATGTTCCTCGTGCTGCTGCGGCGCTCGCCGCGCCTGTGAGGGCGCGGGCGCGTCAGGTCATGCCGAGGAGCTTGTTCATGCTGGCCTCGTCCGCCGGCGTGAACGGGTAGCGATCGAACTCGGCGCTCGTGACCCACCGGAACGCGTTCACGGCCAGCGAGGCGAGCTCGCCGCTCTTGATGTGGCACTCGTAGAGGTACAGGTCGACGACGTAGCGCTCGTAGGGGTGGCTCACGAACGAGATCAGCTGGCCCACCTCGATCTCGACGCCGAGCCGGTGGCGGACCTCGCGCTTCAGCGCCGCCGCGTCGGTCTCGGTCTCCTCCACGCGCCCCCCGGGGAACTCCCAGAGCATCGGGAGCACGGCGGTCGGGCGGCGCTGGGTGATGAGGTACCGGCCGTCCTGTTCAATCACGGCGGCGACCACGCGGATGGTGCGGACCATTTCCATGGCGAGTGCCTCAGGGCTGCTGAGCGTACGATGGGGCGTCGGGTTGTGCGAGCGGGACGGTCGCGCCCTCGGGGCGCCGGCGGCGCGCCCTCAGACGTTGATGCGGAACAGCTGCTGACCCATGAGCAGGATGTCGCCGCCCGTGATCTCGGTCTCGCCGAGGACGCGGAGGAAGGTGCCGTTCGAGCTGCCGAGGTCCGTGAGGAACAGCCGGCCGCCCTGGAGCGAGATCTGGCAGTGGAGCCCGGAGACGTAGCCGTCCTCGGGGAAGAGGATGTCGCCGCGCTCGCGCCCGAGGTGCAGGCCGGTGTCGGGGACCGGGAACGCGTTGCCGGTCGCGTCCCTTCCGATGATGAGGGCCAGCCGCGCGACGTAGCCCTTCGAGGGGCTGCCGAGCCGCTCGACGCCGTCGGGCGTCGTGGGCGCCGGGGAGAGCGGCTCGACGCGGACGATCTCCTGGCCGATGCGGAAGACGTCGCCGTTGTCGAGCTGCACCGGCGTGTCCCTGCGCAGCCTGCGGTAGACGCCGTTCAGCGAGCCCTCGTCCTTGACGAAGAGCCGCCCGCCCTTGATCGAGAACGTCGCGTGGCGCGGCGAGAGGTAGCTGTCGCCGCCGAAGATCGTGCCCGAGTCGCGCCCGATCACCGTGGGGTTCGTGGGCAGCGTGTACGAGCCGGCCTCGGTGCCGTCGGCCCGGAGCGCGGTCAGCACGACGTTCGCGGCGCCCGACGTGGAGACGACCGGCGTGGAGGGCTGCGCGGCCTGGCCCGCCGGCTTGACGAGCTTGAAGCCGCACAGCGCGCAGAACTTGTTCGACGGCGGGTTGGGCTCCTGGCACTGGGGGCAGACGACCGTCCCCGCGCCGGCCGCCGCTGCCGGCGTCGCGGGCGCTGCCGCGGCCGCCGCGGCCTTCTTGCCGGCGCCTGTGTCCTCCCCGCGGGCCGGGGCGATGAACGCCGCGGGATCGACGAGCGCGGGCGGCGGGGGCGCGACCGCGGGGCCCTTCTGGGCGCCGGTGCCGATGGCGGTCGGCTCATCGCCGTAGTCCTTCGCCCGCGTCGCCGCCGGCACGCCGTGGGGCGGGGTGCCGGCCGCGAACTTCTTGGGCGAAACGTCGCGAGGCAGCTCGGCGCCGCAGCCGAGGCAGAACTTGTAATGGTCCTGATTTTCCTTGGAGCACTTCGGGCAGGTGATCACCACGCCTCCTCACAACGAGCGACCGGACTGGATCCCAGGGCGAACGGCGGCGGGAGCATATTCGCCGCGGCGCCCCTCTGTCGACTGTCTGTCGCTCCTCCGCCTCCCCGCGGGGGGGTGCGCGCCGCCGTCCGCCCGCCCGTCGGGGCGATCCCGCCTGGCAAACCGCGGCTCGCCGGCGCGGTTTGCCGCGGTTTGCCGGGCGCGGGCTGCCGCGGCTCGCCGGGCGAGGGCGGCCGCGGCTCGCCGGGCCTGGGCGGCCAGGCTCGCAGGGCTCGTCGGGCGCCGGCGGCGTGGCTCACTTGGACAGGAGCGCGAGCGCGTCGCGCACGAGGTCGCCGAGCGGGGCGCTGTCGACGCGCGCGCCGAGGGCGGTGACGGCGCGCTCCGCCTCGGCGGGGCGGTAGCCCATGCGGGTGAGCGCGCTGTGGAGGAGGTCCTGCTTGGCGCCGGCGGCCGCGGGCGGCGGGGCCGCGGCGGAGAGCGGGGCCGAGGGGAGGTGGACGAGCTTGTCCTTCAGCTCGAGGACGAGGCGCTCGGCGGTCTTCTTGCCGACGCCGGGGATGGCGGTGAGGCGCGCGGTCTCCCGGCGGGTGATCACCGCGGCGAGCTCCCCCGCGCCGAGCGCGCTGAGGATGGCCATCGCGATCTTCGGGCCGATGCTGGAGATGCCGATGAGCACGCGGAAGGCCGCCCGGTCCTCGCGCGTCGCGAAGCCGTACAGGAGGAGCGCGTCCTCGCGCACGTGGGTGTGGACGAACAGGGTGATCGCGTCCGAGCCGGCCTTCGCGTTCGCGGCGATGCCGCGCGCGCGCCCCACGGCCCCGAGCGGGACGGTCACCTCGTAGCCGACCCCGCTGACGTCGAGGACGACCGTGCCCTCGTCGCCTTCTTCCACGACGTGGCCGGAGAGCCGGCCGATCAATTGACCTTGGCCCCTTGCTGGATCCACCTGCGGATGGCGTCGCGCTCCGCCGAGGGCAGGGGATCGCCGCCGAAGGGCATCGGGTCGCCGCAGCCGTCGGAGGCGCACTCGAGGTCCCCGCAGCTCAGGGTGTCGTCGAGCTTGTGCAGGAGGAAGCTGTTCGCGGGGTCGCCGGCCGTGATCCGCGGCATCCCGGAGGGCGCCCTCGACGCGGCGCCGACGTTCTGGGCCACGATCGCGTCGATCTGCGCCTGCGTGGCCTGCTCGCTCAGCGGCGGGCCGAGGTACGCGAACCCGGCCGAGCCGGCCTCGGCGCCGTGGCATGTCGAGCTGAACGAGCAGGACCGCTGGAAGATGGGGAGGACCTCGGCCGAGAAGCTCACCTCGGGCGTGGCGCCGTCGAACTTGCTGTAGTCGAAGCACTCCGTCGCGGGCCCGGGGCCGTCATCGCCGCAGCCGGCGCCGGCGCAGGCCGTCGCGACAAGGAAAATCAGGAAGAATTTCCGCACGTTCACCCCTCGCACCCAGATGTCGGGGTGGGACCCTAGCAGAACTGCGCGCGCTCCGTAACGCGTGACGTCGCGCCGCCCACCTCGGGTCGCGCGGGTCGTTCCGGCGCGCGCGGCGCGCCGCGCCGTTGCGGGGCGCACCGCCGGGGCGCGGAGATCGCCGCGCGTTTGGCCGGCCGGCGCGGCGGCGGGTAGGCTGGGCGTCCCATGAGGATTGGCCTGGGCATCGGCGCGATGGCGCTCGCGCTCGCCGCGCTCAACGTCGGTTGCGGCGGAGGGCAGGACGCGGTCGAACGACAGCTCTCCGAGCTGCGCGCGGAGCTCGTCAGGGTGCGCGCGGAGAACGCGGTGCTCACGGATCGGGTGGGCTCGCTGGAGCGCTCGCGGGGCGGCGTCCGCAGCGCGGCGCGCCCTGGCGAGGCCGGGGCGCGCGCCGTGCCCCCGGAGGAGCCCGACAGGCCTGACCTCGAGGTGGTGCGGCTCGCGCCGGAGGACGACGGCGCGCGGCCGCCCGTGCTCCGCTCGACCGCGAACGGCGTCGTGATCGAAGAGCTCCCGGGCGGATCGCCGCCGCCGAGCCCGCCACCCTCACCCCCGTCGAGGCGCAAGCGATGAAGTTCCCCCCGAAGGCAACGCTGGTCCTGGTCTCCCTGGCGATCGTCGCGGCGCCGCCGCTGGCGCGCGCTCAGGATCAGCAGGGCGGCGAAGAGGGCGCCGGCCAGGGGCCGGGCGTCACCGTGGTCCAGCTCCCGAGGGGCGAGCCGACCGTCGAGACGCAGGTCGTTGTGCCGGGTTATCCGCAGCCCGGGTTCGATCCGAACGCCCACCTGCCCTCGAGCTCGCGGGGCACGACGGACACGTCCCGCCCGTCGGACGGCTTCGATCTGGGCCGCCGCAGCGAGGGCCCCGCCTCGGTGAAGGGCGGCGCGAACGGCAGCTACGTCGTCGAGGGGCAGTTCGTGCCCGAGTCGCACTCGGTGCGGCGCGGCGACACGCTCTGGGACATCTCGGGCAGGTACTACACGAACCCCTATGCGTGGCCGCAGGTCTGGGCGCTGAACCCGCAGCTCCAGAACCCGCACTGGATCTACCCGGGCGACCGGATCCGGCTCCGCGACCCGAGCGAGGGCCCGACCCGCGGCAGCATCGGGTTCGGCGCGAACCAGCTGGGGCGCGGGGGGCGGGTGCCGTCGAAGACGATCTTCCTGCGCGAGCTCGGCTGGGTCGACGACGTGAAGAAGGACACGTGGGGGGAGCTCGTCGCGAGCCCCGACGACCAGATGCTCCTCAGCGAGGGCGACGATGTCTACCTCCGCCTCTCGGACGATCACGACGTCTCGATCGGCCAGGAGCTGACGATCTTCCGCGAGATCAAGAAGGTGAAGAGCGGGGACGTGAAGGGCGAGCTCGTGACGGTGCGCGGCACGGCGCGCGTGGATCGTTACAACCCGAAGACGCACATGGTGCGCGCGCGGCTCATCGAGTCGCTCGACGTGGTCGAGCGCACGGACAGGGTCGGCGCGGTGTTGCGGCGCCTCGACGTGGTGCCGCCGGTGGGCGCCGAGGCGGATCTCGAGGCGAGGATCATCGCGGCCGTCTATCCCTACCAGCTCGTCGGGCAGCACCAGGTGGTGTTCATCGACAAGGGCGAGAAGGACGGCGTGAAGCCGGGGCAGCGCTTCTTCGCGGTCCGGCGGGGCGACCGCTGGCTGCAGCAGATCGGGGGCGCGGGCAGGCTGGCGACGGTCCGGCCGCGGGTGCAGGACGA
This sequence comes from Sorangium sp. So ce381, assembly GCF_051473845.1. Lineage (NCBI taxonomy): Bacteria > Pseudomonadati > Myxococcota > Polyangiales > Polyangiaceae > Sorangium > Sorangium sp. So ce381. The sequence goes on from NZ_CP150336.1 coordinate 459,864, forward strand.
GCGCCCGGCGCAGGTCGACGAGCCGAAGTTCGGCGTCGACGAGGAGCTGCTGCCGGACGAGACCTACGCCGAGCTGCGGGTCGTGCATGTGCGCGAGCGCACGGCTGCGGCGCTCGTGACCCACGCGATGTACGAGGTCGAGCGGGACGCGGTGCTGGTCTCGCGCAAGGGCCTCTGACGATCGACCGTCCACGGCTTTTCACGGCCGGGGTGGACGAGCCCACGGGCCCGCATCCGATTGCGTGAGCGGGCCAACGTGCGGAAAGCCAGCGGCCCCAGCCGTCGGCGCGCCTCCGCTCGCGGGCGGCGGCGTCCGCTCGCGGGCGGCGGCAATGAAGCGGCGATGAAGGCGATGGAGAAACCGAGCGCTGCCGCCGCGCTGACCGCGCAATGTCTCCACGAGAGAGGCGCTGGCGCGGTATGATGTTCCGCCTGGCATGCGTCGCCTCCCCGAAGTCCAGTCCGAGCTGAAGGGCGTGGATGGCGATCCTCCCACACAGCGCTCGTTCGACAGCGCGGCGGATCGCTGCACGCCGAGGAGCGGATCGCTGGCCGAGGTGCTCGGCGAGGGGGTGACGCGGGGGCCCCGTTCGAGCGCGGCGCCCCCGAGCCTCAACAGCACCCCGCCGGAGTCGCGCGGCAACGCGCTGCGGGAGCGCGGCAACCTGCTCCTCCGGCGGAGCGACTACGTGGGCGCCGCGCGCGACTACGACGAGGCGCTCGCGCTGTTCCGCGCGACGGGCGACGCGCTCGGGCAGGCCCAGGTGCTCATGGATCGGGGCGCGCTGCGCCTGCGGGAGGGCGTCCCCGCGCAGGCGGTGCGCGACTACGACGAGGCGCTCGCGCTGTTCCAGGCCGCGGGCGCTCGCGCGGCGGAGGGCGACGCGCTGAGGGCGCGGGGCTTCGCGCGCGCCGAGGAGGGCGATCTCGGCGGCGCGGTGTGCGACTACGATCTGGCGATCCAGCTGTTCCTGCAGCTCGGCGATCGCGAGCCGCTCAAGCCCCGGGCCGGGTCGCGCGGGGCCGCCGACGCCGACACCCCGGGCCCCTCGGAGCCGCCTCGCGCCCGCCCCCACGGCGCCGCGCACGGGCGGGCGCTCAAGGCGCGCGGCGATCTGCGGGTCCGGCTCCGCAACCTCGCGGGAGCGGCGCGCGACTACAGCACCGCGCTCGCGCTGTTCCAGGACACGGGGGATCGGAGCGGGCAGGCCAGCGTGCTGAAGGCGCGGGGCGACATGCGGTTCGGCCAGGACAACGTGACGGGCGCCGCGCGCGACTACGACTGGGCGCTGACGCTCTATCAGGCGACCGAGGACCACCTCGGGCAGGCCGGCGCGCTCAAGGCGCGCGGCGATCTGCGGGTGCGGCAGGGGGATCTTGCGGGCGCCGAGAAGGATTACGATCAGGGGCTCGAGCTGTTCACGGCGACGCGCGACGTCCTGGGCCAGGCCGCGGTGCTGAAGGCGCGGGGCGATCTGCGCTCCGTGCAGGAGGACCTCGTGGACGCGGTGCGCGACTACGACCGTGCGCTCGCGCTGTTCCGCACGGGCTTCGAGCGCCGCGGGCAGGCCGCGACGCTCAAGGTGCGGGGCGATCTCCGCCGCAAGCAGTTCGAGCTGGTGGCCGAGCTCGTGGGGGTCGCGGCGGCCGATGCGTCGGACCTGGAGGAGGCGCTCTCGGACTACGAGCAGGCGCTCGCCCTGTTCGAGGTGCTCGAGGACGGCGCGGGTCAGGCCGGCGTGCTGCGGGCGCGGGGCGATCTGGCGCGCATCCAGGGGGATCTCGCCGCGGCGCTGTCGCTCTACCTCGGAGCGAAGCGGCTCCTGGAGGTGTCGGGCAACGCCGCGGAGCTCTCGGCGACCCTCGCGGAGATCGCCCGGACGCACGCGCTCGCGGGCCGCGCGGCCGAGGCGCGCGCCGCGGCGGAGCAGGCGCTCGCGCGGGCCGATCGCGCGACGAGCGCCGAGTGCCGCGAGCTCGCGGAGGCGGTCCTCGCCGGTCGCGTCGTGGCGCCGGGAGAGGCCGGCGCGAAGCGCGACTCCAGGGCGCCGAACGGCCTGAAGCGGTTCGACTGAGAGAGGCCCTGAGCGGCGTCGGGGCGCGGAGGGCGTCGGGGCGAGGCCTCCGCGCGCCCGTGCCTCCGCGGGCGGCGCGGGGCCGCGCCGAGGGCCCGAGCGCCATAGGCGAGCGGAGACCGCCTTTGAAGGCGCTGATGGCGAGTTGACCCGATCGACGGACAACCACCCTGACTCCGCCCGATGCCGTCGAGAGCGGGGATGACCCGATAAGGGTGTCTCATCCCCGAGAGCCTCCGGGAGAGCTCCGGAGTGCGCCGTCTACATGTACGGCATAAATCCAGGCGTACCACGGCGCGGGTGGTAGTGCGCGTCTCCGTACATGTCGGCGCGCCGTCGCGCCGCAGCGTGATGATCCGCCGTCACGACAGATGGGCAACACCACGGCAGCGCGAGCACGTTGCAGTCCTGTTTCCTGTGTGGCCGCCGCGCGCGCTTCGGGATAGAAATGAATGTCTTAAGGAGTCATCTACATGAAGAGAGGCTTGAAAGCAGTGCTCGCCCTGTCGGCTGCGCTCGCTCTGCTCGGCATCGGCGCGCCCGCGGACGCGACGACGGCCGTCCTGCTCTCGCGGGAGGAGCTCGTGCGCCAGTCGGCGACGGTCGCGCGCGTGATCGTCGGCCGATCGTACACGACGGAATCCGACGACGGAAAATCGATCGTGACCCGCACCGAGCTCACGATCACCCAGCCGCTCAAGGGGGGCGCGGCGGACAAGGGGGGCTCGAAGATGATTGTGCTGGAGCAGATGGGCGGGACCTACAACGGCAAGACACAGCGGCTGCTCGGCGACGCCAGGCTCTCGCCTGGCGAGGACGCCGTGGTCTTCCTGCGCCCGGGCGACAAGGGGCGGTGGCACCTCACGGCGCTGGCGCTTTCGGCCTATCATGTGGACAAGAAGGGCATGGCGCGGCGCATCCTCGAGGGGCTGAACCTCGTCCGGCGGACCGGAGCCGCGCTCGTGCCCATCGCGGCGCCCATCGACGAGGTCGAGCCCATCGAGAGCCTCATGACGGACGTCGTGCGCATCGCGGGAGGGAAGTGAGGTGAGGCGCCGCGTCGCCCTCGCCGCCCTGCTCGGCGCCGCCTCGTCCCTCGCCGTGGCCCGTGAGGCCGCCGCGTGGACGCCGCTCGATGACGTGGTCCCCCGCTGGGACAAGCTGCCCGTCGCCTACTACATCAACCGCTCGACGATCCCGGGCGAGATCTCCGCCTTCGCCGTCGCCCGTGTCGAGTCCGGGTTCGAGACGTGGTCGAACGCGGGGTGTACGGAGTGGCGGGTCGACCTCCTCGGCGACACCACCGATCGTTACAACTACAACGACGGCAAGAACGTGTTTCAGTGGATCAGCTCCTCCTGGCCGAACATGCTCGGCGACGTCAACTCGGTCATCGGCGTCACGATGCCGGTCTGGAGCTTCGACGGCGCCATCGTGGACGCCGACATGGTCTTCAACGACGTCGGGTTTTGCTGGAACGACACCGGCAACAACGGCTGTGTCGACACACAGTCGATCGCCACGCACGAAGAGGGGCACTTCCTGGGCCTCGGCCACTCCAGCGAGCGGAGCGCGACGATGACGCCTTACTATGTCGTGGGCTCGTCGATGCGCACCATCGAGCAAGACGACATCGACGGCGTGTGCGCGCTGTATCCCATCGGCGGGACCACGGCGAGCGCCGCGAGCGCCACGAGCGCCGCCGCCGGCGGCGGCAGCTGCGATAGCTGCTCGAACGATTCGCTCGCGAACACCTGCAAGGCGTCCTATGACGCGTGCGGCGCGTCGCTCGCGTGCAGGGGATTCATCGGCTGTGTCAACGAGTGCCCGGACGACGCGTGCGTCGAGGGATGCTTGAATGACTACGCCGAGGGGGCCGGCATGTATATCAGCATCCTCGAGTGCGTCTGCGGGGAATGCTCGACGGAGTGCTCGACCGAGTGCGTTGGCTTCGATGGCGGCGGCGCCGGCGGCGCCGGCGGCAGCGGGGGCGACGGCGGAGCGGGCGGCAGCAGCACGTCGACCTCCTCGTCGGCCGGCGGCGGATCGAGCGTGGGCGCGACCGTGAGCTCGTCGGTCGCCTCGAGCGGCGGGGTGGGCGGCGGCGGCGGCGCCGATCCGGACGACACGCAGAAGAGCGGCGATGGGGAGTCTGGCGGCGATGCCGGGTGCTCCTGCTCGACGACCGGCCGATCGGCCGATGTCGGCGGGGTCATGCTCCTCGGCGTGCTCGGCGCGCTGGCGTCGCGACGGCGCCGGCGCTGAGCGTTCGATCGCGGGGCTTCGGGGGGAGCGCCGGCCCTCGCGGCGGCGCGGAGCGAGTCGGGGCCTGCCGCGATCTTCCGGACCAGAGAGCACCTGAGAGGACACCTGGTGGAGGCCCACCTCGTCCTTCTCCCTCGTCGGCTGCATCGCCGAGCCGCTCGAGGGTGACAGCGCCGATGACGGCGCGAGCGACGCCGCCGAGGTCGTGGGCGAGGGCGCAGAGGCGATCATCGGTCCTGGCGGCGATGACGGCGGCGGTCCGGTCACGAAGACCGTGAACCTCTCCTGCTCGATCACCTATCCCACCATCTTCAACCCGAACGCCGCGATCAAGAACACCTCGCTCTTCGCCGTTCCTGACTCGGCGAAGATCACCTTCACCGTCACGCACTACTACGGCGATCCGGGGCCCATCACCCGCTCGGTCACCGGGCCGCTCGCCAAGGGCCAGACCAAGCTCGTCCCCCTCACACACACCGGCGCGCTCGACGCTTACGGCTGCACCGCCAAGGCCACCTGGACCCTCCTCGACTGAACCCTCGGCGACAGACCAGCTGCCCCATTGCAGGGCCAGGACGTCTCCGCGCACGAAGCCCCGATGTCTCTAGGCGCGCGTCCACGCGCGCCTTCGCGGAGGTCGCCCTGGCTCCCGATCTCCACGAGGGCATCGGCAGGCGTCCTACCTGCTCCCACCACTTCCGCCTCACGCCCAATTTTTATTTTGCCAATTGACACAATAGAAAATAGGGGTACCCTGAAGCTCGTGACATCGCCAGGCCGCCCGCGCGGCAGACCGAGGAAGGATCCGCAGCAGCTCGCGACATGGGTTCCGCCCGAAGGCTGGTCACGCCTCGTCGCGTGGATCTCGCCGGAGGAGCGGATGGCGCTGAAGCGCGTCGCGCTCGAGGCGAATACCTCCGTGGCGGAGCTGGTGCGTGCGCTGGCGAGCGGGCTCGCTGGAGGCGTCATCACGCCTGACGAGCTGCTCGGCCAGGTACGAAAGGGCATTCAGGTCATGGAGAAGATTCCGACGATTTTCGATCGCGGCGACGACTTCAAGGTGCTCCCGAAGCCGCGCCAGGGGTGCGAGTGGGTCTTTGCGGGCGAGGGCCGTCCCACCGAGAAGCTCGACGGCACGAACGTGCGATTGACCGTTCGCTCGGGCCACGTGGTCCGGGTCGAGAAGCGCAGGAACCCGAGCAAGCTCCAGAAGCAGCAGGGGATCATCGACGGTTGGTACGTCGACGCGGACGAGCACGGGCCGGAAGACAAGTGGATCTTCGAGGCGGTTCGAGAGACGGAGTTCCAGGGCTGGCCGGACGGCGAGCACTCGGCCGAAGCGCTCGGACCGAGCATTCAGGGCAACCCGCTCGGGCTCGCCAGGCACATGGTCGTGCCGTTCAACCTCGAGATTCCCGTCTACGACGACATCCCGAGGACCTATGACGGCCTCCGCGGCCTGTTCGAGCACCTGGAGAGCCGCTTCGCCCCGGGCCACCTCGCCGAGGGAATCGTGTTTCACCACCCCGACGGCCGGCGCGCCAAGATCAAGCGCAAGGACTTCCCCGGAGGGACCGGGAAGTCGCGGTGAGGCTCCGGCCGATCGGGGCGCCTCACCGCCGGGATCGGGGCAGCTCGCGATTCGCGCCCGTCCGGTGGGCGCTCAGCGCCGCCGCCTGCCGCGCGCTGGCTTGCTGCTGCCTCCGCGGCGCGGCGTTGGCTTTTCTCCACCGCGACGCGGGGCCGGCTTCTCTCCACCGGGGCGCTGGGCCGGCTTCTCCGGCGGCGCCTCCGTCGTCCGGACGACGAGCAGCGCCCGCCCGCGCTCGAAGGTCGGCGTCACGCTCACGTAGCCGTTCTCCCGCGCGAAGCCCGCCATGTCGCCGCGGTGCTCATCCATGTACCGGCTGAACCGCGTCCAGAGATCACGCGCCTCCTCGTCGGCGAGGGGCGCGCCGTCGATGGAGGCGGCGAGGTTCGAACGATCGCTCACTGGATACCGTGGCTGGGATGATGCGCCGTGAAGTGCGGCGTCTCCAGGGGTTTTTGCGGGGCGACCCACACGTCTCGCCGCCTTGCCGCGCCAGCCGCCCCCGGGCAGGCTTCGTCCATGGGCCAGCCCGCCGAGAAGCAGCGCCGCGCGACGTACGCCGACCTCGAAGCTGTCCCACCGAACAGGGTGGCGGAGCTCGTCCGTGGCACCCTGCATGTGTTCCCCCGGCCGGCGCCGAAGCACGCGTGGACGTCGTCGGGCCTGGGAGCCGAGCTGATCGGCCCCTTCCAGCGTGGACGCGGCGGCCCGGGTGGCTGGATCATCCTGGACGAGCCGGAGCTGCACTTCCCCGAGCCAGACGCGCCAGGGGAGATCGACGCCCTCGTGCCCGACCTTGCCGGCTGGCGCCGCGAGCGCATGCCTGAGCTGCCCGAGACGGCCTACTTCGCGCTCGCCCCGGATTGGATCTGCGAGGTGCTGAGCTCTTCGACCGAGGAGCTCGACCGCGACGAGAAGATGCCTATCTACGCGCGCGAGGGGGTGCGGCACGCGTGGCTGGTCGACCCCATCAAGCGGACGCTGGAGGTCTTCTCGCTCGTCTCGGGTCGGGGCTGGGGGCCCGCCGTCGTCCACCGCGACTCCGCTCGCGTCCGCGTCGAGCCCTTCGAGGCCATCGAGCTCGATCTCTCGGTCCTCTGGGCGAGGTGACACGCCGCTCGCTTCGAGCGCGGCCCCCGAATCACTGGATGCCGTACTCCTTGAGGCGTCGGTAGAACGTCCGGCGCGGCAGGCCCACGACCTGCGCCGCCTTCACCCGGTTCCAGTTACAGCTCGAGAGCGCGACCAGGATCCGCTCCCGCTCGCTCGCCTTGTGCGCGTCCAGCGACGTCTCGACGCGGCGGGGATCGCTCGACGGCGGTGCCCGGCCAGCGCTCGCGGGCGCACCGCCGCCGGCGGGCGCTCGCGGCGGGGGCGCCGCGCCGCCGTCGAGCGGGCCCCGCAGCGACCGAGGCGCCGCGTCGGGGAGCTCGAAGTCCTCGCTCTCCAGCTCGGGGCGATCCGACAGGACCCACGCGTTGAGCAGCACGTTCTCGAGCTGCCGCACGTTCCCGGGCCAGGTGTACGCCGACAGCCGCTTCAGCGCGGCGCGGGACACGCTGCGGCGATCGCGGCCGTAGCGCGCGGCGAAGATCCCGAGGAAGTAGTCGATGAGCAGCGGGATGTCCTCGATCCGCTGGCGCAGCGACGGCACCCGCACCTCGACGACGTGCAGCCGGTAGTAGAGATCCTCGCGGAACGTGCCCCTCGAGACCATGTCGGCGAGATCCCTGTGCGTCGCCGCGATGACCCGCGCGTCGACCGGCTCCTCGCGCGCGCCGCCGACCGGACGGACGACCTTCTCCTGCAGCACGCGCAGCAGCCCCGCCTGCATCTTCTGCGGCATCTCCCCGATCTCGTCGAGCAGGATGGTGCCGCCGGTCACCTCCCGGAAGAGCCCCTTCCGGTCGCGGTCGGCGCCCGTGAACGCGCCGCGGACATGCCCGAAGAGCTCGCTCTCCAGCAGGTGCTCCGGGATCGCGCCGCAGTTGACGCCGACGAACGGCTTCTTCGCCCGCGGGCTCGCGTTGTGGATCGTCCTGGCGACGACCTCCTTGCCCGTCCCGCTCTCGCCCGTGATCAGGATCGGGATGTCCGTGTCCTTCACCCGGTCGATGAGCGCGTACACGCGGCGCATCGCCTCGCTCGTGCCGACCAGGCCCTCGTAGCCGAAATGGCCGCGGATCACCGCGCGCGCCGAGCGCAGATCCCGCCGCGTCGCGGCCAGCTGCGCGGTGCGGTGGCCGAGGAGCTCCTCCAGCTTGGCGCGCGCCGCGCGCAGCTCCTCGTTCGCGCGCTCGAGCTCGCGGGCGCGGCGCTCGTTCTCGCTCACGAGGCGCGCCGTCTCGATGGCGATCGCGACCTGATCGGCCAGCGCCGTCAGCGTCGGGAGCTCCACCTCGAACTTCGCCGCCGCGCTCAGCCGGGTCTCCAGGTACAGCGCGCCGATCACCTGCCCGCTCCGCTGCCGGATGGGCACGCACGCGACCGACTGCAGCATGAGCTGGTGCACCGAGACGTAATCGCTCATGCGCGCGTCGTCCCGCGCGCTCGCGGTCACGACCGACTCGCCCGTGGAGATCACCCGCTCGGCGATCGAGCTGGAGAAGCGCGCGTGCGGGTCGTCCCCCGCCTGGTCGCGCGAGGCGTGGATCGAGAGATCGACAGCGCCCTCGCCCGCAGCCTGCTGCAGCTCGTCGCGCGGCGGCCGCTGCAGGATGATGAACCCGCGCTCCGCCTGGAGGAGCGCGATCGCATGATCGGTCACCTTCGCGAGCAGGCGCGTGAGATCGTGCTCGCCCGCGATCTCGCGGTTGATCTCGAGGACCCGCGCCAGCCGGTCCTCGCCCTGCGGGGGCGCCGCGCCGGCCTGAGCGCCCGTGCTCTGCTGGGTGAACGGCACCGTGCGGCTGCTCATCAGCTCGAGCATCGCGGCCGCCCGGATCTCCTTGCGACGCGCGTCGTTCCAGAAGACCTCCCGGAGGTCGCGCGGCAGCTTCGAGGCGATCTCCTCCAGCGTGATCAGCGCCTCCTCGCGGTCGTGGCGCGCCCGGATGAGGTGCCCCCGCTCCGTCTCGAGCTGCGCCCGCGCCTCCAGCGCGCGCCAGATCCAGTCGCGCTGGCCCGCGGCGCGCGCCGCGTCGAGCGCCTCGTCGTACGCCGCCCGGGCCCGCCACTCGTCGCGCGCGAGCGCCGCGACGCGGCCGCGCGCGAGCGCGAGCAGGGCGCGGTGGGCGCCGGTCGTCCCCAGGCGCTCCGACGCCACGTCGATCTCCTCGCCGAGGGCCCGCGGATCCGCGCCGGCGCGCGCCACCGCGAAGAGCACGCGCTCGAGCCGCGCCTCGACCCCGTCGATGCGCCGGCCCATCGCCTCGTACGCCTCGGCGCACTCGAGGCAGAGCCGCTCGGCCTGCTCGAGATCGCCCGAGCGCGCCGCGTGCTCCGCCTCGAGCGCCAGCAGCTGCGCCTGCTGCTGCGGCGCGAGATCCGCGCGCTGGGCGGCGAGCGCGTCGAGCGACACCCGGGCCCGCGCGAGCCGCCCGAGGTAGAGGTCGAGGTTCGCGAGGTTGAGGAGCGCCTGGCGGATCGTCGCGACGCGGCCGGAGCGCCGGCCCAGATCGACGGCGGCCTCGAGGTGGCGGATGGCCGCGCCGAGGTCGCCCTGGAGCTTCGTGAGCGCGGCGAGGTTCAGGCGGGTCGTCGCGAGCGTGCCCGCGTCGCCGGCCTGCTCCGCGGCCGTGAGCGCCTCCTCGTAGACCGCCTTCGCCTCGCTGAGGCGGTCGTCCCGCTGGAGCGCGAAGGCGAGCGACACGAGCGCGACCGACAGGATGCGCGGCTCTCCCGTGAGCCGCGCGAGCCGGACCGCGTGCTCCAGCGTGCGCTTCGCGTCCTCGTGCCGAGAGGCGAAGCTCTGCGCGAGCCCGCGCGTCGCCACCGCCTCGGCGACGATCGCCTCGGGCGACGCGCCGAACGCGGCGGCCGTCGCGACCTCGGAGCGCGGCGCGCCGGTGAGCTCCGCCTCGATCTTGAGGGGGCCCACGCGCTCCACGGCCTCGCCGGCGCGGCGCTCCGCCTCGCCGTAGTCGCCGGCGCGCACGAGCGCGCGGGCCATCTGCAGCGACCAGAACGCCGCGAGCGCGTGATCGCGCGAGGCCTCGACCTGATCCTTCACGCGCCCGAGCTCGGCGAGCGCCCTCGCCGTGTCGCCGCGGTTCATGGCGAGCCGCGCGCGCGCGACGGTCAAGGTGGGCACCGCGGCGGGCGAGCCGTCGCCCTCGTGCCGCCCGAGCGCCTCCGCGGCCGCGTCGAAGTGGCCGCGGTCGAGCAGCCGGTGGATCTCCGCCGGCGGCAGCGCCGCCCCCTCGGCGCCCGCGCCGCCCGGCCCGGACGCCACCGCGCTCGTCGGGGGCGCGTCGAGCAGCCGATCGACGTCCTCGGTCGACGCGACGGGCGCGCGCGCGATGCGCGCGACGATCTCGCGGATGCGCCCGGGCCACCGCCCCGCGCGGGAGACGACGTGCGCCGCCACCGCGTCGCTCAGCGACGGGATGGTGCGCTGCACGAGCTCGCGGGCGACCTGCTCGTCGAGCGGCGCCATCTCGAAGCGCTCGAACCCGCGGCCCAGGCGCGCGGGGGAAGGCGCGTCGTCAGCGGGCGCGCCGCGTGCCGCGCGCGGCGCGCCTGGCGCCCGGCCCGCGCCGCCCTCCGATGGATCCCCGAGCACGAACACGAGCTTGCCGCCGGCCTTCCGCACCTCGTCGAGGCGCTCGAGCGCCGCGTCGCCGAGCCGGTCCGCGTCGTCGACGAGCGCCGTCACCCGGCCGAGATCGTGCTCCGACAGCTCGATCGAGAGCGCCTCGCGCGGGTCGGCCACGCGGGCCGCCTCGACCCACGCGACGGCGTACCCGCCCACCTCGAGCGACCACGCGATGCGCCGGAGCAGCGCGCTCCGCCCGGAGGCGCGCGGGCCGTCGATCGAGAGCCCGCCGCCCGCGGGCAGCGCCATGATCTGCGCGAGCAGCCGCGTGGAGGGCGCGTCCAGCCCGACGATGGGCCAGACCACGGCGCCCGCGTCCGCGTCGGGCCTCGCGCCCGCCTCGCCCGTCCTCGCGGCCTCCTCGCCCGGCCCGGAGGGGAGCCGCGCCGCGCGCCGGAGCGCGTTGGCGAGCTCGTCCGCGCTCGGGTAGCGCGCGTTCGGGTCCTTGGCGGTGGCCCGGTCGACGACCCCCTGGAGCGCCTCGACGACCTTCGGATCGCGATCGCCCCCGCTGTCGCGGAGGGCCTCGGCGAGCGTCGCGCCGAGCGCGAACACCTCGGCGCGGACGGTGAGCGCGTCGCCCTTGAAGAGCTCCGGCGCGGCGTAGCGGGGCGTGAGGCCCACGGGCCGCGAGCCGTCGTCGCGGAACGGCGCGGCGAGGCCGAGGTCGACGAGCGTCGCGCGGCCGCCCTCGCCGACGATGATGTTCGCGGGCTTCACGTCGCCGTGCAGCAGGAGCGCGCGGTGCAGGCGCGTCAGCTGATCGGCCGCGTCGGCGATGGCCGCGAGGTTCCTGGCCAGGTCGGCCTTGCGCGCGAGCAGATCGGCGAGGCTCGTCCCCTCGACGAGCTCGCGCACCATGAACGGCCGCCCTGACGCCGGCAGCCGGCCGAAGCGGAGCACGCGCGGCACGCCGAGGCCCTCGACGCCCGACAGCGCCGCCGCCTCGCGGACGAGCGCGAGCACCTCGGGCTCGTCCGCGTCCTCGCCGAGCGTCTTCAGCGCGACCGTCTTGCCGGTGAGGCGGTCGCGCACCGCCCACACCTCGCCACCACCGCCCTTTCCGAGCGCCCCGATCGGCTCATAGCGCGGGGGAAACAGCGGACGCGACGTCACCTCATCCCTCGATCAGAGGCCATACCCCGCGGACAGCCCGAAAAACAACCCTGTGATGGAGAAGCCGGCGTCGAGCCGCGTCTGGAGCTGCTTGATCGGCTTGTACCGGAAGCTGAGCTGCGGGAACGAGATCCATGGGAACACCGACGGCTTGGATCCTCCGTTGATCCAGCTCGGCTCGTCGTAGTTGCCGAAATGGTCGTTGGAGCCGTCGCAGAAGCCGCCGGTCGGGCCGGCGCACTTGCTCCACGAGCCCACGTCGTCGGGGTCGAGGCGCGACGGGTTGTTCGGGTACGCCTGCGCGCGGTAGAGGTTGCCGAAGACGACGCCGAGCCCGACGCCGCCGCCGATGAGCAGGGAGAAGCGGCCCTTCTCCTTGTCGAGCGGGATCTCGTAGAGGAGATCGGTCGTGAAGTAGACGAGCTTCATGTCGCTCGACACCATCTCCCAGGCGTCGTTGCCGTCGTTCTTCCCCTTGAAGAGGAAGGGATCCATCGAGTAGTCCGCGTAGGAGATCGCCAGATCGATCTCGAGCCCGTCCCTGCGTGTGGCGAGCTCCGGGCCGAACGTGAACACGTTCACGGACGCCCCGCCGTCCGCGAAGAGGTTGATCATGGCCTTCGGCACAATGAGGTTCCGGAACCGGAGCCCGGCGAACCGATAGGTCTTGCCCTCCCTCTCGAACGGGGCGTTGTCATCCGCCGCCTCGGGGGGCGCTTCCTGCGGCTTTTCCTTCTCGCCGGGCGCCTTGTCGTCCTGCGCCTTCTCGTCCGTGGCCTGCTTCTCGGCAGCAGCGGAGTCGTCCTGTTTGCCTTCGGCGTCGTCCTTCTTGGGCTGCGCGCTGGCGCTCGACGAGAAGCACACGGCGCCGAGCAGCGCGGCGAGCGCGGCGGCCCTGGCGTGCACCCCGACCGCGAGCAGCCGACCCATCTTCACGTGGTACATTGTAGGTCACCTAGCGATGCGTAAGTTCAGGGCCGGGCTCCGGCGCCCACGGAACGGGCGCGCCGAGGCCAGCCTCGGGTTCTCCGCGCGCCCCGGTGGACCGGGCACCAGCGAGGGGAGGGTACACGAGACGCAGCGCCGTGTGACGCCCGCGGACCGCCCACGGCGGAGCTTTTTCCACGACGGCGTGCCAGAGCGCGCCTGCTCGTGATCAGCGTGGGTGGCCGTGCGATGTTGGCGCGGCAAGGGCCCTACGGCGGCAGCATCCCCGGCGGGCCAAACGAGGTTGCGCACAGCAAAATAATCCGCAATAGACGGAAAGGATGATCCTGCATCAGGCCCAGGTCGAGCAGACGGTCGACCGCGACGAGCGAGACAGGTTCATCAAGGAGCTCGTGGTGGTGCGGGTCCGGAGCACCGCGCACGAGTCCCCGCCGGCGAGCCGTGGGATCGAGGGGGCGCGCGCGCCGGGGGTGGAGGAAGCGGAGCCGGTGGAGCGGGACGTGCCGCTGGCGATGATCCGCAAGCGGAGCGCGCGGCTCCGGAGCACGGTGGCGAGCGTGCTGTTGATCCACGGGTACGGCCAGAACCGGTACATCTGGCACCTGCCGTCGCGGAGCTTCTCGAACTACCTGGCGCGCGCGGGCTTCGACGTCTTCAACCTGGACCTGCGGGGGCACGGTCGATCGCGGCACCTCGGGGCGCGGCGGCCGGCGCACGTGACCGATTTCGTCCGCGAGGACGTGCCGGCGGCGATCGAGGAGATCCGGCGCATCTCGGGCCCGCGGCCTGTGTACCTGATCGGCCACTCGCTCGGCGGGCTCGTCAGCTACGCGACGGCGCCGACGATGGGGGACGCGGTCGGCGGGATCGTCACGCTCGGGAGCCCGTACCTGTTCACGCACGGGTCGCGGTCGCTCGCGCTGCTCGGCCGGCTGATGCTGACGGTCGACCGGCGCGTCCCGCTCGGACAGGGGGCGCTCCCGCTGTCGGCGTGGGGCGAGCCGTTCCGGTTCGTGCGGGCGTTCGTCGAGAGCCCGATCTTTCCGCTGCCGATCCGGGGATTCGTGCCTGGCTCGATGGAGACGCGGGTGCTCACGCAGCACATGTCGCTGGCGATGGACAGCGGCAGCATCACGGTGCTCCGGAACATGTTCCTTGACGCGGCGGCGTCGCGGAAGAGCGGCCACCATATGGGGAGCCTCTTCGGCTACGCCGAGCGCTTCGAGCACCTCGACCTGCCGCTGCTGGTCATCGCGGGCACGCACGACGACCTCGCGCCGCCGGCGTCGGTGAAGCCGGCCTACGACTTCAGCCGCTCCTCGGACAAGACGTACCGCGCGTTTCCGCGCGGCCACCTCGACATCGTCGTCGGCCGGGACGCGCCGCTCACGGTGTGGCCGCTCATCGAGGCCTGGCTGAAGACGCGCATCCGGCGGGCGGCGGCGAGGGAGCGCGATCGGCTGAGCGCGTAGGGCGCCACGCGAGGGCGCCGGCGCGACTGCTATCGTAGCCTGATGAACATCGAGCTCCGGCAGCTGGGCACCGAGCGATACGGCGAGTTCGTCCATCCGATCCTCACCGCCTTCGGCGCGCTCCTGAACCCCGAGCGCATGGAGGGGACGAAGCGGCTCCAGGAGTTCACCTTGCGCCTCGGCGCGTATGACGGCGAGTCGCTCGTCGGCGCCGCCGGCACGTTCTCGCTCACGATGACCACGCCGGGCGGCGCCGTCCCGGTCGCCGGCCTCACGGCGGTCGCGGTCATGCCGACGCACCGCCGCCGCGGCATCCTCACGCGCCTCATCCGGCGGCACCTCGACGAGGCGCGGGCCGCGGGGCAGCCGATCTCCGCTCTCTGGGCCACGGAGGGCTCCATCTACGGCCGCTTCGGCTACGGCCTCGCGTCGCAGGCGTGCTCCATCTCGATCGAGCGCGATCGCGCCGCGTTCCGTGGCGAGGCGAGCGCGGAGGGCCGGGCGCGGCTGCTCGGGGAAGCCGAGGCGCTCGAGGCGTTCGCGCCGGTCTGGGAGCGCGCCCGCCCGCTCGTCCCCGGGATGCTGGCGCGCTCGGAGCCGTGGTGGCGGGGCCGGCGGCTGAGCGACAACGACTTCATCCGCCAGGGGGGCGGCCAGCTCCAGCGCGTCGTGATCGAGGTCGACGGGCGCGCCGAGGCCTACGCGCTGTACTGCGTGCACCACCGGTTCGACGCGTCCTCGATCCCGGTCGGCTCGGTCCGCGTCATCGAGGCGATCGGCGCCTCGCCGCTCGGGACCAGGCTCGTCTGGCGGTACCTCTTCGACATCGATCTGGCGCAGCGGATCGAGGCGAGCCTCCTGCCGCCCGATCATCCCCTCGGCATGCTCCTCGTCGAGCCGCGGCGGCTGCGCCTCACGGCGAGCGACGGGCTGTGGGTGCGCATCGTGGACGTCGAGGCCGCGCTCGCGGCGCGCGCCTACGGCAGCGGCGAGGCGCTCACGCTCGAGATCACCGACCGCGATTGCCCCTCGAACGCAGGCCGGTTCCGGCTGCACGGGGGCGAGCGGCGCGCGACGCGGACCGCGGCGGCGCCGGACCTCCGCCTCGACATCACGGCGCTCGGCTCGGCGTACCTCGGCGGCGTCTCCTTCCGTTGCATGGCCGACGCGGGCCAGGTCGAGGAGCTCTCCGGAGGCGCCGTCGAGCGCGCGGACAGCCTGTTCCGCGCCGCGCGCGCCCCGTGGTGCCCCGAGATCTTCTGAAGGCCCGGCCCCGATGACGCTCCCGCTCCGCGGTGTCTACGCGGTGACCCCGACCCGCCGCCGCCGCTTCCTGTGGGCCGCATGGTGGACGTCCGAGCCGGCGCGCGAGCCGTTCCGCCCTCCGGACGCGAGCCAGGGCGGCGCGCGGACCGTCGAGGAGGCGCGGGCGCAGGCCGAGCGCGCGGCGGGGCGCCCGCTCGTCGAGATCGAGCCGGCGTGGGCGACGGCCTGGACGCGCATCCTGCGCGGCGAGCCCCCGTGGCCCAAGCCGCGCGCGCGGCGGGAGGCGCCCCCGCCGCCACCCGGGCCGTCGAGGCGCGCCCCGTCGCGGCCTGCGTCCGCGCGCGGCGCGTCGCCGTTCGCGGTGCTCGGCGTGGCGGAGGCCGCGAGCGCGGACGAGATCCGCCAGGCGTTCCGCCGGCTCGCGCTCGTCACGCACCCCGATCGCGGCGGCGACGCCGGCGAGTTCATGCGCGTCAAGTGGGCCCACGACGAGGCGATGGCCAGGCTGGCGCGGCCCAAGCGCCGGTAGCGGTGCTGCGGGGATCTGGGGCTAAGGATGGCCCGCCGCGGCGACCTTGCGCGCCTCGTCGAGGAGCGGCGCGTACTCGCGCGTGAGCAGCGGGTTGCCGCGGAGCGCCTGATCGAGCAGGGCCCCTGCGCGCCGGGCCAGCTCCAGGCGCGCCGCCCGCTCGCGCTCCACCTTTGCCTTCAGGAGGAGCAGCGCGCCCTTCCTGGCGCTCGCCAGCGGGAAGCCCGGGTCGATGGCCAGCGTGCGATCGATCAGCGCGAGCCCCGCCTCGACCTCCGAGCGCACGTCGAGGAGCCCAGGCCCGGTCAGGGCGGCGCGCTGCCGGTGGACCTCGGCCAGGGTGCCGAAGATCCTCGGGTTGCCCTCGTTCGCCTCGTGGGCGCGGAGCAGCGACCGCTCCGCGGCGTCGAGCGCCGGCGCGGGGCTCCTGCCGCGCGACGCGGCCCACCGCGCCGAGAGCAGCTCGATGTGCCCGAGCGCGAGGAGCGCCCCCGCGTTCTGCGGCCTCGCGGCCACGATGGGCTCGATCGCGCCCCTCGCGGCGCGGAGCGCGGCCGTCGGATCCTCCCCCCGGAGGAGCGCCCAGTGCGCCGCCTCGATGCGCGCGAGGCCCGCGCCCTGCTTCGCCTCGAGATCGTCCGGGTTGAGGTCCGCCGCCGCGCCGTACGCCTCGAGCGACCGCGCGAGCGAGACCTCCGGGCTCTCGCCGGTGAGCCGCTGGTGCCGGCCCTGGATCAGGTAGGTCAGGGCCAGGTTGTTGTAGGCGCGGTAGCTGTCCGGGCGCCGCCGGAGCGCCGCCTCCAGGCTGTCCTTGGCCACGTCGAGCGACTCCTCGGGCGACGCGCCGTGGTCGAGCTCGTACTGCGCGCGCCGCGCGTAGAGCCAGCCCTGGTTGAGGAGCGGCGGCATGTCGTTCGGCGCGATCTCGATCGCCCGCTCGGCGTACGACGCGCCGATCTCGAAGAGGGGGAGGGGATCGGCGCCGCGGGACGCGGCGTACTCGGCCATCATGCCGTAGGCGATCGCGGCGTCGTTCCACGCCCAGAAGGAGTTCGGGTCGAGGGCGAGCGACCGCTGCGCGCTGTCGACAGCGCGGCCGAGCGAGGGCCACGCGTCGAGCCCCACGGAGCTCTCGTGCGACGCGAGGAGGAAGAAGCTCGCCCCCATCGCGCCGTACGCGGTCGCGTCCGACGGGTCGCCCTGGACCGCTTGCTCGCTGGCCGCGACCGCCTCGACGAGGTCCGACCTCGGGTCCGAGCCGCGCGACAGGTCGCGCCTCGCGCGGTGCACGAGCGCCCAGGCCTTCTTGGCGAGCGCGCCGCTCGCCCGCGGGTTGGCCTGGAGCGCCCTGTCGCACCGGGAGATGATCTGCGCGACGACCTCCTCCGCGTCTCCGCCGCGCTGCGCCTCGATCAGCATGATCTCGCTCAGGGCGCGCGCGGTCGCCTCGTGGACGTCGGGATCGCTCTCGGCCATCTCCGCCGCGGCCTCGTACGAGGCGACGGCGCCCCAGAACTCGACGAGCGCCGCCGCGTGCTCCCCGAGGTCGCGCGCCGCCGTGCCCTTCGCGAGCAGGATGTCGCCCTCCAGCTTCTTCGCCTCGTATTCCCAGGGTGATCGCGCGAACGCCAGCCGCGCTTCGGCGAGCGCCTCGTCGAACCGCCCCTCGTAGAGCGCGATGAGCGCCACGGCGTACGACGGCGGCTCCGCGGCCGATCTCACGCTGTCCCTCAGGTACCTGATCGCCGGCTGCTTGTGCCGCTCCTCGAGCTCGAGCTGGTGCGCGGACCGCTCCCCCTTGTCGGCGAGGCGCCGCGCCCGATCGAGCCCCTTCAGGTAGAGCATGCCGTGCACGAGGCCCGCCGCGAATTTCACGTCGCGCGTGGCATACCCGCTCGCGAGCGCCGCCTCGAGGTGCGCGAGCGCCTCCTCGGGCTCGTGCAGCGCGAGGTGCCCGCGCCCGAGCGCGTAGCGGCCGGGGCCCTCGACGAGATCGCCCGTCGTCTCGCGCATGCCCTGCATCTTCCGGTCGATCTCGCCCATGCGCGCCCGGATGACCTCCTTCTCCCGCGACACCTCGTGGAGGGGGAGCGCGTAGGCGTAGCGCATGAACAGCTCCATCTCCTTGACGTCCTGACCGAAGCCCTCGGCCAGGGACGCCACGCGCGCGGCGAGCTCGGCCTGCCGCGCGGCGGCGAGCTTCGCGCGGAGGGCGACGGCGCCCGAGAGCGCGAGCACGACGAGCGCCACGGCGGCCGCCGCGACCGCGAGCCTGTGCTTCCTGGCGCGCTTCAGGGCGCGGTAGCCGATGCCCATCGGCCGCGCGTCGATCGGCTCCCCCTCGAGGTAGCGCTCGAGATCGAGCGCGAGCATCTTCGCGGAGTCGTACCGCCGCTGGGGCTCCTTCTCGAGGCACTTCATGACGATGGTCTCGAGATCGACCGGGATCCGCTTGTCGAGCTTCCGCACCGGCGCCGGCAGCTCGCGCGCCACGCGGGCGATGAGGCTCGTCACCGACGGGTCGACGAACGGCGGGCGCCCGGCGAGGACCTCGTAGAGCGTGGAGCCGAGGCAGTAGACGTCCGTGCGGCGGTCGAGCTGGCGCTGGCCCCCGGACACCTGCTCGGGCGCCATGTACGCCGGCGTCCCCTCGCCGCTCGTCGTCGCCCGGGCGTCCGCCGCGGTGTCCCTCGCGAGCCCGAAATCGAGGAGGTAGGGGCGGAAGGCGCCGTCGGCCGTCCGCTCCACCAGGATGTTCGCCGGCTTGATATCGCGGTGGATCAGCCCGAGCCGGTGGGCGGCGTGCAGGCCGTCCGCGACGTCGGCCACGATCTTCACCCGCTGCTCGAGGGACATCTGCTGCGCCACCCGGTGGAGCGGCTGGCCGTCGATGTACTGCATGGCGATGAACGGCTGGCCCTGCGCCTCGCCCACCTCGTACACCTTGCAGATGTTCGGGTGCTCGACCCGGGCCTGGGCCCGCGCTTCCCAGATGAAGCGCTGGGCGAGCTCCGGATCGTTGCCCCGTATCAGCTTGAGCGCCACGTACCTGTGGAGTCGCGGGTCCCTGGCCTTGTAGACCGTGCCCATTCCCCCTTTCCCGAGGAGCGACTCGCACTCATACCGATCCCAGTTGCGGATGGGAAACCTGCTCGGCACGTGCGACGAGGGCGGCTCGACGCACATGAACACCGTTTCCTGCGCGGCGCCCGAGCTCCCCGGCGGGGCGGAGCGGGGCGGCCTGCTCTGGGGCGCGATCGCGACGGGGCGGGACGTGGGCTCCTCGTTCGCCGACCACGCGGCGTTCGCGCTCTCCGGGCCCGCTCCTCCGATTCGGCTCATGACTCGGACCCTTTTCAACAGCGAAGGTGGAGCCCCCCCAGCGCATGGCCTCGAATCGCCATCATCCCGGACCGCCTGGCCGCTTGCCAGTGAGCGTCTCGCTTCAGGCGTGAGCTACGAGCGATATGACAGAACTGTCACCCAACGGTAAACCTGAGTTTACGTCCATGTCAACACCCCGGACGGGGCCTATCCCTGGAGCCCGCGACGCCGTTTGTGGGGCGCGCGACATGACGCCGAGGTGGGTGGGTTCAGCTGCTCCGCGGCTCCGCTGCTCGAGCGCCCGCCGGCGGGCTGCTCAGTACTTGACGGAGCAGCCGAACGCTTCGGTCTCTTTCGTGGAGATCGCCTTGCCGGCGGCGAGCTCGGCCAGCGCGGCATCGACGTAGTTCGTGACCTGCTCGCCCGGCTCGGGCTCACCGCCCTTGGTGCTGTCGATGGCGCCGGCGTAGACGACCGTACCCTGCGGATCGATGACGACCATGTGCGGTGTGCGCTGGGCGCCGTAGGCGCGCCCGACATCGCCCTTCTCGTCGATGAGGACGGGGTAGCTCATCCCGAACTCGCCCTTTGCCTTCACGTTCTCTTCCTTGGTGGTGCCCTGCTTGCCCGGGGCGCCCGAGTTGATGGCGAGCCACACGACCCCCTTCTGGGCGTGCTGCGCCGGCACGTCCTTCAGGCCGCCTTGGCGGTGCGCGAGCTGCACGAACGGGCAACCCGGGTTGAACCACTCGAGGACGACCGTCTTGCCCTTGTGATCGGCCAGCTTGACGGGCTTGCCGTCGAGGTCCGGCAGCGTGAAATCGGGCGCGGGCTGCCCGATCTTGGCCTGGGCCGCCTTCGCCTGAGCCGCCGGCGCGTCCGCGGTTTTCGCCTTCGGTGCGTCGGCCTTGGCGGGCTGCGGCGCGGCGGCGCCGGCGGCCGCGGGCGCGCTCGCCTCGCCTGGCTGGGTGCACGCCGCCAGGGCCGCCGCGAGGAACGTCAGGGAAATGAGCTTGTTCATCCAGGGACGCTTACCACGCGTCGCGGGAGGCGCATGCGTCACGGGAACTCCGGCCAGCGATCGCCGGTCGCCCACCGGTACCGAAGGCCGAGCTGGCCGAGATCCGCGCCCAGCAGGCCGAGCCGATCGGGCGTCGCCGCCACCACCATCACCGTCCCCACCGCGTCCAGGTGGTGCGTCAACGACACGGCCAGCACGGGGCCGACGCGCACGACGAGGCTGTCGCGGCCAGGGTTGCCGAGCACCTCGGCGGCGGCGCCCAGGCGGAGCTCGCCGAACCGGTCCATCTCCGCCATGTAGCCGAGCCGGGCCCGGTAGAGGTACGGCGGCTTCATCACCGCGTGGAGCGCCTCCTCGTAAACGTAGAACCCCCGCGGCGTCCCCAGCACCGCATAGCCGGTCGCGACTCCGAACAGGCTGCCTCCGAGCAAGGGTATCGAGCCCGACACCTCGATCTCCCCCGCGACGTACCGCGACGGGGGCCCCTGCATGAGCTCGGTGTCCCTGCGCGTGTACGACGCCCGAGGCTCGAGGAAATACTGGCTCGTCGAGAAGGCGTATCGCGCGCCGCCGCGGATCTCCACGCTGGGCAGCGCGGCGCGGAGGCCCAGGTACTCCGCGCCGCCGCTCGGCGACAAGCTCGCGTAGGCCTCGATCCCGAGCCAGGACCAGTGCGGCTTGCCCACGCCGAGGGCGATGCTCGGCCTGAAATAGATGACGCCGAGATCCATCAACGCGGAGAGGAACGGGCGCGCGGCCGCGCTCCGCGCCCAGTACGAGCGCTTCTGCAGGAGGTCGATGCCCGAGGGCACCGGCGGCGGCTCGCCGGCGGTCGACGGCAGGTCGGCCGGATCCTGGGCGCCGGCCCCGCGGGGCAGCAGGGTGAGCGCGGCGAGCGCCGCGGCGGCGGCCAGCGCGCGGCGGAGCGCCATCGCTAGAACCTGCCCACCAGGTACCCGCCGAGCGGCGCGGGCGCGAAGCTGAGCGTGAGGCCGTCCCCGCGCGGCGCGCCCGAGGCGGGGGCGCCGCCGCGGTAGTGCAGGAGCCACGGGAGCCCGAGGCCGGTCAGGGCTCCGACCGCCGCGCCCGTGAGCGCGTCGGTCGCGAAATGCTGGTCGGCGACGACCCGGAGCGTCGCCACGGCCGCCGCCGTCCCGAGCGACGCGGCGCACGCGAGCGCGTCGGGGGCGCCGCCGCCGTAGAGGGGCAGGTTCGCGTGGTGCGAGCACACGAGCCCCGCTGCAGTGAACGCGGTCGAGCTGTGGCCGCTGAAGAAGCTCCGGTACCGCTTGCTCCCGCGGCAGTCGAGGTCCTGCTGCTCCTCCGGCCCGGCGCACCCGGCGCGGTAGGGGCGCTCGCGGCTCGTCAGCCCCGCGATGACGCCGTTCAGGGCCGCGTTCAGCGCGAGCGCCTCGACGTCGATCATCGCGATCTCCCAGGCGACGCTGCCGCGGCCGTGCCCCCACCAGGTCACGAGCAGGGCGTCCACCGCCAGGTGGTTGGTCATCAGCGTGAGCAGGAGATCGCTCGCGTCCCGCGCCATCTCGCGCTGGCGATCGCTCCGGATGCGCAGGGCGTCGCGCGCCGAGCCGTCGAAGCCGTTCACGGTCGTCCACCGGCCCTCCGACGGCGGGATGGCGAGCGTGCCGAAGGCGGTCGCGGCCAGGAGCCCCGTGGCCACGTATTCGCTCACGCGGAAGCGCGGCCAGGCCGGATCCCACGCGACCTCGGGCCGCGCGCGCGAGGGCCGCTCCGGCGCGGCCCGGCGCGGCGCGCTCGGCACCACCGCCCCGGAATGGAGAGCGGTGATGTCGCCGGCTCCCCGTGTCGCCGCGCCGGACGGCGCCGCGGACAGCTCGGCTCGCGCCGCGGCAGACGGCTCGGCGCGCGCCTCTCGAGCGCCGAGCAACGCCGTCACGGCGAGCGCGCTGGAGGCGAACCGGAGGGTCGCGGCGCACCTCAAGGAGCGGACCGCGCGATCAGAAATCGGGATGGCCGATGACGAGGAACTCGAGCGGACCGGCGCCCGTGTTGCGCAGCCCGTGGTGTACGTTCGTCTCGACGTGCATCATCTGGCCGGGGCCGAGGGGCACCTCGCGGTCGCCGACGATGCCGAGCGCGTGCCCGGCCAGGATGTAGATGGTCTCGGTGGTCTCCGTGTGGAGCTCGCGCGAGATCTCGCAGCCGGGCGCCATCGTGCCCCTGTAGAAGCCGAAGGCGTGCCCGCGATCTCTTCCCAGCAGCTGCGCCATGAAGACGCCTCGGTTGGGCAAATACTCCATCACATCTTCGTCGGCCGCGGTCAGCACCACGGCCCCGTCGAGCTGCTGCCTCATGGCGATCCTTCTCCTTCACGAGTGAAGCCGCTGAGAGATCGAACCGTTACAGAAGCGCACCGCGTCCTGTCAACGGCGCTCCGCGCAAACCGTGCGACGGCGGCCGTCGGACTCTCAGCTTCTCAGCTTCTCTCCTTCCCCGTTCCCGTTCTCTGCGTTTCCTGCCTTCAGAAGGGCAACACCACGCTCGCGGCGGCGCGGAGCTCGTAGCTGAACGACATCGTCTTCAACCCCTTCGGAGGCAGCTCGACATGGCCACGGAGAAATCCGTCCTTCTCGTCCAGCGTCCAGCCGGGGGCCTCGCCGAGCGCGACCTCTACCTCGGCCACCTCGCTGACAGGGATCCGCTCGGTGACAAGCACGCGCTTCACGTTGCCGGAGAGGTTGGACACGGAGAGCTTCACTCGCCGGCGGATCTTGCGGCTCCCCGTGATCGCCGCGGTGTCCTGCTCCTCGTCGATGGTGCGCCGCACGCGCACGGCGTCGTCCACGCCGAAGCCGAGCTCGAACGGCTCGCCGGCGCCCACGAAATCGAGCCGGGCGCGCCCGATGAGGCTGCCGCCCCGCGCGACGCGCACCGGGCCTGCCAGCAGCGGGCGCGGCCGTCCACCGGCGCCGCCGCCGTCCAGCGTCACCGTGGCGCGCAGGTGAGCGGCGGGGTGGACCTCGGGGTACAGCACCAGCGCGAGCTCTGCGGGGAGCGAGCGCCGCGCGATCTCGATGCGCGTCGGGCGGCCGTCGGAGGCGAGGGTCACCGGCTCCGCCGCCTCGAAGATCAGCGGCTCGCCGCCGTCGTCCACGCCCGGCATCTCGTCGACGGCCCGCGCCCCGCGGTCGAGCCCGGCCGCGGCGATCGCCTGGTCGCGCGCCTCGACGATCAGGCGGCGGCGCTCGATCTCCGTCTTGCGGCGTGCACGGAGCACGTCGTCCTCGAGCAGCGGCGCCTCGGCGCTCCTCGACGGCCGCGCGGTCGAGAAGCGCGCGGTGACGTTCTCCCAGACCTCGCCCGTCGCCTGCCACGCCGCCGCCCAGGTGGTGAGCTCGATCGAGCCGCCCGGACCCTGCGCCGCCGCGCCGCCCGCGGCGCCGGCAGCGAGCCGCGCGAGGTGCTCGGGGCGCCAGATCGCGCACGCGACGCGGTACGTCAGCTCGATATCGACGGGCTGGGGCGCGGGGGCGTGCACCTCGACCTCGATCACCGCTTCATAGCGGGGTTGCTCGACCGACCCCTCGCGCAGCCGCGTCGCGGCGCGCCGGGCGTCCTCCTCGGCGCGCGCCCGCGCCGAGCGCGCGTCGGCCGACGCGCCGAGCGCCTCGGCGAGCGCCGCGTGCAGCGCCTCGGCGCCGCCGCGCCACGAGGCGAGGCGCGCGGGCTCGCCGGCGTCCTTCGGGACCTCGCTCATCGCCCGCGCCCACTTCGCGAGCAGCTGGTCGAGGTGGGCCTCGCGGCGCGACGCCCGGTCCCGCGCGCGCTCCGCGGCGCCGGCCCGCAGCGACGCCTCGCGCTCCTCGCGCTCCAGCGCGTCGATCGCCTCGCGACCGAGCGCCGCCTCCCTGTGCGCCCTCCACCGTACGCGCGCTGCCGTCACGCGCACCTCGTCCGCGCCCGCGCCCGCGATGCGCGCCTGCACGGTGCGCTCGTCGACGAACACCGAGACGCCGCCGATCGCGATCCACTGCGCCCCGGCCTGGACCTCGACGCGCGCAGCGCGCACGACCTCGGCGCGATCCTCGAACAGCGTCACCGCGCGCGCCACGCTCGGGTGCGGCGCGCGGGCGCCTTCGTGCCCGCCGCTCCCTTCGCCTCCGCTCGCGCTCCGCCCAGCCCGGTCCGAACCGCTCGCATCCGTTGCCATGGTGCGCTCGTTTCCTTTGTTATTCCCGACGGTTACCGCCGACGATCTCGTTCTTGGACGAGAACACCACGCGGTAGGTGAAGGCGACGGAGGCCTTGCCGCCTGGCGCGATCGGGACGCGCCAGCGCAGCCCGCCGCGCACCGGCTCGCCGAGCTCCTCCTGGGTGTACGGCTCAGCCTTCGGCTGCGACGAGAGGAGCTTGATCTCGACGTCCTTGTCGTCCGTCACCGGGATGCGATCGAGGACCTCGACCTCGACGCCCATCCCGAGCGACGAGGAGAGGTCGATGACGACCGCGTGCTCGACGGCGAGCGAGCCGCCGAGCAGGCCGGCGCTCGACTCGTCCACGCGCGCGTTCCTTGCGACCCGGATCCGCTCCTCGACGCCGAGGCCGGCGCGGAGGAGGCCGCCCCGGTCCACGCGCCCGAGCGCGGATTGCGCCGCGAGGGCGCCGTCGACGAAGATCTCGACCGGCCCCGCGAGCAGCGGGGCGTCGAACGGGTTCTCGACGCGCGCCTCGCGGTAGACCTCGGCGGCCTCGCGGGGCGCGGTCACGAACCGGGGCGCGGCGGGGGCGCGGGCGGCGCCCAGCGCGACGCGGTGGAGCCTGCCGTTCGACGGCACGTCGGCGGCGCTCTCGCCGACGTAAAGGTGATCGAACTGCCCGCGCGAGTCGCGCGGATCCACGGCCCGGGGCGGGGCGCCGAGGTCGGCGATGTCCTGCTCCGCCCGCCGCGCGGCGCCCCTCGACGGCCCGGGCTCGTCGCGCGCGAGCCGGCCGCGCTGCTTGCCCGCTCCAGGGAGGTGCAGCGCGTCGAAGTCGAGCCACTCCTCCACCTGCGCGGGCTCGAGCGGCGCCGGGCCCGCGCCGCCGCCGTCCAGCGCCTGCTCGGGAGCGAGCCATTCCTCTTCGAGGCTGGCCGTGATCTCGGCGCTCGCCGCGGAGCCGAGGGCGCTCCGGGGGACCGGGGGCGCGCTCGCCTGGGGAGCCGGCGGCGGGGGCGGCGCCCCGTAGCCGCCGCCGAACGACGGGAGCGACAGCCCGCGCGACTTGCGCGCCGGCGCGGCGAGCGGCATCGGCGCGGCCGCCGGCATCGGGGGCGGCGGGGCGAATGCCATCGGCGCGGCGGCCTGCACCGGGGGCGGCAGCGCGCCCGCGCCGGACGGCGCAGGCGGTGCGAGCCTCTTCATCGCCGCGAGGGGCTCCGGGCTGACCGGCTTCCGCGCGGTCTCGTCGCCCCCACGGGTGCGCGGGAGCTTTCCAGGCGCGGCGGTGGTCTGCGCGGCCGGCTCGGGGAGGGCGGCGACGAAGCGGTCGAACCCCTCGAACATGGCGTCGAGCCCCTCGGGCGCGGGGCGGTAGCCGCGGCGCGGGGGGCGCTGCGCGCGGCTGAGCCGCAGCGAGGCGAGCTCCGGCAGCCGCGTGTCCTGCACGAGATCGGCCGTGGCGAGCGCGAGGCGCACGTCCTTCCAGTCCTCGCCGGAGGCCTGCGCGACGAGGGCGTCGAGCTGCAAGGCGACCTCGGTCGCGCCGCGCGAGAACCGCGCCGCGTAGGCAGGCCACCAGCGCGCGGCGAACACGGCGTACTCGAGCCGGAGCGCCGGCTCCCCGGTCGCGCCGTCGCGCTCCGGCGCGAGCCGCACGACCACGTCGAGGCGCGCCGGGTCGCGCTCCTCGACCTCGCCGCTCGTGGCCTGGGCGGCGTCGAGCTGGGCGGCCAGGAGCTCCTTCCGGGCGCGCTCGAGCTCCGCGTCGAGCGCGGCGGCGCGGGCGTCGAGCGCGGCGAGCTCGTCCGAGAGCAGGCGGCTCACCGCGAGCGCGTCGCGGATGCGGGCCGCCGGGTCGCCCGGCCGGAAGCGCCGCGCGAGCTCCGGATCGAGCGAGACGGCGCCGAGCTGGTCGCGCCAGAGGCGGAGGTGGTCGCGCTCCGCCGACAGGCGCGCGATCGCGAGCTCGAGCTCGCGGAGCTCGGCGGAGAGCGCCGTCCTCGAGACGGGCGCCGGGGGCACGACGAGCCGCGCGCGCACGCCGATCACGTCGCGCACGTCGCGCGGGGGCCCGGAGCCCGCCGGGGCGCCTGCGGCGGCGCCGCCCGCGGCGTCCATGAGCGCGCGGAAGCTCCCCGGCTCGGCGAGGGGCGTGATCCCCGGCACCGAGATCTCGACCGCGCCCCGCGGGAGCGGCGCCGCGAGCTCGACGCGGCGGGTGACGATCGCCCCGCGCGCGTACACGACGACCCCCTCGATACGGCTAGCGCACTCGATCTTCTCGGCCGTCATCGCTCGTCCCCTCGCCCGCGAACGCCCCGTGAGAGCGCGACGGTACCACGCCGCGCGTGGGCCCGGATAGCGGGCTATCTCCGCGTGTCGAGGAAGCCGAACCCGGGGAGCGCGTCGATGCCGTAGGCGCGCAGCGCGAGCTCGTCGAGCCTGTCGAAATCGCGCCGCTGGAAGGAGCTGCGGAGATCGCTCATCAGCTCCTCCGCGACGCTCTCCGGCGGCGGCAGGCGGATCCGCCGCAGGTACTGGGCCTGGAAGCGCAGGTAGCCTCCGCGCATCTTGACCGCATAGGACCACACGAAGAAGAGGGCGACCCTGGAGCCGAGCAGCCCGCCGAGGGCCTCCATGTCCCAGCCCTCCGAGGTGATGAAATAGAGATTGTGGTGCGGATAGAACCTGCCCTCGTCATAGACCACCTCGTTGGAGCCCGCGATGTCGGGGACGAGCAGCTTCGGGGCGGTGGCCAGCCCCGGATAGACGCGATCGATGGTGCGGAACCAGCCAGCGCCGCTCCGCCGGGCGATGTAGCGCCTCCTGATCTCGGCCTCGTGCGCGTGCAGGTACCCGGAGAGCCTGGGGTACTCCTCTAGATTGACCACCTTGCCGTCGGATCCGAAAGGATTGATGACGAACCGCCTGGCGTCGCGGATGCGGCCGTCCTCGATATCGTCTCGCATGACGAGCGGCACGAGGCGATCTCGTTCGATATCCACCTCTTCGCCGACGATGTAGATCCTGTCGCTCCCGGTGGCGACGCCGATGCCGACGCGGGTCCCGCCGACCTCCTCGATCGGCGCGAACCGCGCCTCGAGCGCGCGCAGGGCCTCGAGGTGCTCTGGCGAGCCGAGCACCCACGGGTCGTCGCCCTCGAACCAGGAAGCGTACTCCGACACGGCGACGCCGGAGCCGCGCTCGGCCGCGCCCGCCTCACCGCGCCCCTCCGCGCGTCCCTCCGCGCGTTGAAGAGCGGCGGAGGCGGCCTCGCACTCCTCCGGCGAGGCGGTGCGCAGCGTCGCGACAGGGACGCTCCCCGTCTTGCCGGGCGACACGGCGAATATCGACGGGTAGGCGACGACCTCGGACTCGAAGGGAGAGGCGCCGCGCAGATCGACGTAGCACCGCACCTGGAACCACCTCGACAGCATCCGGCGGAGCGGCGCGCCGTACCGGTTGAGGGTCCAACGGTCGGCGCAGATGAAGGAGAGGACCCCGCCGGGCGCGAGGAGATCGAGGCCGCGCTCGATGAACGCCACGTAGAGATCGGCGCGGTCGTAGAGCGACCTGTACCGGTGTCGATACTCCTCCTGGAGCTCGGGTGAGAGCTGTTCGATCCTGACATAGGGCGGGTTGCCGACCACCGCGTCGAACCGGCGTCCCTGGCTGGTGAGGAGGAAATCGCCGTGGGCGATCCAGGCCTCCGAGAGGCGCGTCGCGTCGGCGTGCGGCAGCCCGAGCCGCGCGAGGGCGCCGGCGACCGCGAGGCGCGCGCGGTCGACGTGATCTCGCTCGACGTCGTACGACCGGATCGCCGGCTCGATCTCGAGGAGGTCGCGATCGTGGCGGCGCGCCGACTGGATCAGCCGCTCGGCGGCGGGGACAAGGAACGCGCCGTGGCCGCAGGCTGGCTCGAGCAGCGACAGCGACGCGAGATCCCGGTCCGCGGTGTAGCCCGCGAGATCGAGGATGAGATTCACGACGTGGGGTTTGGTCAGCACCACGCCGTGGGCCTCGCCCGACGAGCGCTCGCCGTAATCGTAGGCGCTCTGCGGGAGCATGACCGTCAGATCGAGGGCTGTCTGCATTGGCGCCGCCAGCATGGTAGCCGCGATCGGCGCGCGCGGGTGACGCTCCACGGCAGCGCTCGCCGCGCGGTCGCGGCGCTTGAGGCCGCGGCCGGCCGCCTTGCGCCGGGCCTCTTCCCCGCTCGCGTGCCGCCGTCGAGGCGCTTTCTGCTTCTCCTTCCGCTCCGCGCTCGGGGCGAGGCGCGGATCGCGTTTCAGGGGGCGTCGCCATCGAATAGGGTAGAGTCGCCTCATGGCGTTCCCCCTGTCTGTCTGTCCTGCCAATCGCATCGCGGCGAGCGTCGCCTGCGGAGGCGCCGTGCAACCGCCGGCCGCCGGCCCGGACGCCCGGTCGAGCGAGGGGGGCACGTGATCCTCGGCATCGGCATCGACGTGTGCGGCATCGGACGCATGGAGGAGGCGCTCGCGCGGTGGGGCGAGCGGTTCTGGGAGCGGGTGCTGTCCGAGCCGGAGCGCCGCTCGCTCGCGCACCGCGTGGACCGGGCGACGGCGCTCGCGGGCCGCTTCGCCGCGAAGGAGGCCGTGGTGAAGGCGATGGCCGGCGCGCCGGGCGTCGGCTGGCACCACCTGGAGGTGCGCGGCGCGCCGCGCATGCCGCCGACGATGGCGCTCCACGGGCCAGCACGCGCGCTCGCCGAGCGCATGGGCGTCCGGCGGGTCCACCTGTCGATCACGCATGACGCAGGCGTGGCGGCGGCGGTGGCTATCCTGGAAGGGGACGGCGAGAGCCGATCCCCGACCGAAGCAGACGAGGACGGCGAGAGCCGATCCCCGACCGAAGCAGACGAGGACGGCGAGAGCCGATCCCCGACCGAAGCAGACGAGGACGGCGAGAGCCGATCCCCGACCGAAGCGGACGAGGACGGCGAGAGCCGATCCAGCCTGGACGACGAAGGGAAAGAGCGCTCGTGATTCCGGTCCTATCGCGCGCGCAGATGCGCGCCTTCGACAAACACGCGATCCACCAGTGCCACGTCCCCGGCGTTGTCCTCATGGAGAACGCCGGCCGCGGCGCCGCCGACGTGATCTCGGCGATCATCGAGGGGCGGAGCGCCGGGCAGCCCGGCGACGCCGCGCACCGCGCGCCGCGCCTGCCCGCGTCCGGCCTTTCGCCCGCGCGGGCGTTCTGGCCGGCGACGTTGCCCTCCGGGGCGGGTCTCCGGGGCCGCCCCGGGAGCGTCCCGCCGCCGAACGGCCGCCGCGACGCCGAGGAGGCCCGCGCCGCGCGCATCCGATCGTTCCCGGTGCGGCATGTCCCGAGCCCGGGGCAGCCCGCGACGTACCCCCTCCACGCCCGCGTCGTCGTCGTCTGCGGGGCTGGCAACAACGGCGGCGACGGCTTCGTCGTGGCGCGCCACCTCCTCGCCCGCGGCGCGGAGGTCCAGGTCTTCCTCGCCGCCCGGTCCGAGAAGGTCACCGGCGACAGCCGCATCAACCACGACGCGTACGTGGATCTCGGCGGCGCGCTGACCGAGCTCCCCCCGGGCGCGTCCCTCGCCCCGCTCGAGGTCGCGCTCGCGGAGGCCGACCTCGTCGTCGACGCGATCTTCGGCACGGGCCTGGACCGCCCCATCGAGGGCCACCTCGCCGACGTCATCGGCGTCCTCAACACGGCGACCTGCCTCTGCATCGCGCTCGACGTGCCCTCGGGCCTCGACGCCGACAGCGGCGCGCCGCTCGGCGCCGCGGTGCAGGCCGACGAGACCGTCACCTTCGGCCACCTCAAGATCGGCCTGCTCACGCCCGAGGGCGCGCGGCTCGCGGGCAACGTCCACGTCGTCGATCTCGGGGTCCCGGACCGGCCGATCCTCGCGCAGGTGGGATACGTCGCGGAGGTCCTCCGCAAGGAGACGATCGGCTCGTCGCTGCGCCCGCGCGAGGCGAGCGTCTACAAGCACCAGGCGGGCAACGTGCTCGTCATCGCCGGCTCGTCGGGCAAGCTCGGCGCCGCGCTGCTGACCGCGCGCGCGGCGATGCGGACGGGCGCGGGCCTCGTGACGATCTGCACCTGGGCCGACACGGCGCGCGCAATGGAGTCGCGCGTCGTGGAGCTGATGACGACCTCGATCGATCCGGCCCGCATCGCGGCGTCGCTCGACGGCGCGCTCGCCGGGCGGCGGGCGGTCGCCATCGGCCCGGGCCTCGGCCTCGACGAGCGGGCGCGGGCCGCGGTGGATCACGTCGTGCTCGGCTGGGACGGCCTGAAGGTCGTCGACGCGGACGCGCTGACGCACTTCGTGGGCCGCCCGGAGGCGCTCGCGACCGCGCGCGGGAGCCTCATCATGACGCCGCACTCCGGCGAGCTCGGGCGGCTCCTGGGCCGGAGCGCTCGGGCCGTCGAGGAGGACCGCTTCGGCGCGGTGCGCGAGGCCGTGGCGCTCACCCGGGCGATCGTCGTGCTGAAGGGGGCGCGCACGGTCATCGCGCTCCCGGACGGCCGCATGTTCATCTGCATGGCGGGCAACCCCGCGCTCGCCACCGCCGGCTCGGGCGACGTCCTGACCGGGATGATCGCGGCCCTCCTGTGCTCGATGGATCCCTCCGCCGCGGCGAGCGCCGGGGTGCTGATCCACGCGCTCGCCGGGGATGTGTGGCGCGCGCAGACGGGCAGCGATCGGGGGCTGCTCGCGGGCGAGATCGCCGAGCTGGTCCCGGGCCTGATCGCCGCGCTGGCCGCCGGGAGCGACCCGCTCTCGACGTGACGCGAGCGCCTGCTCCGCGGGACGCCCCGCCCGGCGCCCGCTCCGCGGGACGCCCGGCCAGGCGCCCGCGCGGGTGGGGCCGCCGGGCCGGGCGCGCCGCGGGGCGGCTCGCCACCCTGGCGCGCCCGTTCTCCCTGCTGTCGATTTGACACGCGCGCGCGTGTCTCCGCCCGCGCCGTTCAGCGTGATTCGCGGCCTTCGCGAGGTCCGCGCGGTGGCACCTGCCTTGCCAGTGCCGGTACGACAGGAGGTCCCGCCATGCTCGTCCACGCCGCTCATGCCCCCGCCCGGTCCTCGAACCCAGCGCCGCCGTCGCCCGGCGCGACGCGCGCGCTCGGGCGCGGGCCGTCCTTCGGCGCGGCGCGGACGGCGCCAGGAGAGGGCTCGCGGGGAGCGGCCGACGAGCTGCTCCGGGGCCTTGTCGAAATGACACCGGAGCTCTTCGGCCGCGCGCTGCGGCTCTCCCGGACGCCCGCGACGGCCGAGGACCTCGTGCAGGACACGGTGGAGCGCGCGATCCGGTTTGCGGGGAGCTACGAGCCCGGGACCAACCTGCGGGCGTGGGTGCACCAGATCCTCTTCAGCGTCTTCATCACCCGCTGCCGGCGCAGCCGCCGCGAGCGCAACGCCCTCGACGTGCTCGCGAGCGACCCGTGCGCGTGGACCGCGCCGGAGCGCTGCGCCGACGTGCACGCCCTCTCGCCCGGCGTGCGGCGCGCGCTCGCGACGCTCCCGCCGACCTTCCGTGACACCCTGGTGCTCGTGGATCTCGAGGAGCTGTCTTACAAGGACGCAGCGACGCGGCTGGGCGTCCCGGTCGGCACCGTCATGAGCCGCCTGCACCGCGGCCGGAAGCTGCTCGCCGAGGTGCTGCAGGGCGAAGCGCCGGGCGCCAAGACCGAGGCGAGGAGCGACGTGAAGGCCGCGGCGGCATGAGCCATCGCGGCGGCGATCTCCGTCGCCCGCGACCGGCGTCACGCCGCTCCTGCGCTGCGCCGCTGCGGCCCGATTCGCCGCCGCAACGAGGGCTCTTTCGGCCGCCTGCGCGCCGCGCCTGCCTGCCGCGCTCGCGCGCTGCGCCTGCTTGCCGCGGTGATCTGCGCCCCCTACCATCGTCGTGCCACCGAGGAAGCGTTCCTCGCCAGGAGGCACCATGGCAACGACCGCGAGAGAGCCCCACGTCGTGATCGTCGGCGGAGGGTTCGGCGGCCTGAACGCGGCAAAGGCGCTCCGTGACGCGCCCGTCCGGGTCACCCTCATCGACAGGACCAATCATCACCTGTTCCAGCCGCTGCTCTATCAGGTGGCGACGGCCAGCCTCTCGCCGGCCGACATCGCGGTCCCGATCCGATCGGTCCTGTCGCGCCAGCGCAACGTCCGGGTCCTGCTCGGCGAGGTGACGGGCGTGGACCTCGCCGGCCGGCGCGTCTCCGTCGACGGCGACCCGCTGGACTACGACTTCCTGATCCTCGCGGTCGGCGCGACGAACAACTACTTTGGCCACGAGGAGTGGGCCCGGTTCGCGCCGGCGCTCAAGAACCTCGACGAGGCGCTCACCATCCGCGAGCGCATGCTGCTCGCCTTCGAGGCCGCCGAGCGCGAGGAGGACCCCGCAGCGCGGCGGCGGCTGCTCACGTTCGTCGTCATCGGCGGCGGCGCCACGGGCGTCGAGATGGCCGGCGCCTTCGCCGAGCTCGCGCGCTACATCCTCGCGCGCGACTTCCGCTCCCTCGACCCCTCGCTCTCGCGGGTGCTGCTCGTCGAGATCGGCGCCCGCATCCTCCAGGCCTTCCCGGAGGGCCTCTCTGCGAGCGCCGAGGAGCAGCTCACGTCCCTCGGGGTCGAGGTCATCAAGGGGCGCCGCTTCCGCCGCATCGACGAGCAGGGGGTGGAGTTCGAGGACGGCGAGCGCCTCCGCGCCGCGACCGTCATCTGGGCAGCGGGGGTCCGCGGCACCCCGCTCGCGCACGCGCTCGGCGTCGAGCTCGATCGCGTCGGCCGCGTGAAGGTCGGGCCGGACTGCTCGCTCCCCGGGCACCCGAACGTCTTCGCGATCGGCGATATGGCCATGCTCCGCGACCGGAACGGCGTCGATGTGCCCGGCCTCAGCCCCGCCGCGATCCAGGAGGGGCGCTTCGTCGCGCGCTGCATCCTCGGCGACCTTGAGGGCCGCCCGCGCGGGCAGTTCGCCTACCTCGACAAGGGGACGATGGCGACCATCGGCCGCTCGCGCGCCATCGCGAAGGTCGGGCGCCTGCAGATGTCGGGCACGCTGGCGTGGCTCGCCTGGCTGGCCGTCCACGTGCTGTTCCTTATCGGCTTCAGGAACCGCTTCACCGTCATGTTCGCGTGGATGTGGCAGTACATCACCTTCAAGCGCGGCGCCCGCCTCATCACCGGCCATACCTCGCCGGTGCTCCTGGCGGCGCCCGCGCCTTCGCTGCGTCGCCCGTCGGCCGCGAGTCCGGCGGCGGAGGCCGTCTCCAGCGGCCCCTGAGCGCGCCTTTCCCCCCGCTTGCTTGACGCGCGCCCTCCACCATGGCGGATACGCGTCCAGTGAAGGCACGCAGAGCCCAGACCCCCGCGCGATCGGCGGCTGCCGAGCCGCCGTCCCCACCCCCGCCCCCGGCGAGCGAGCCTGGCGGGGACGACCCGGCGTTCGACGATGCGTCGGACCTCACGCCGGTCGTCGCCTCCAACCTGAAGCGGTTCCGGGCCGAGCGCGGCCTCTCGCTCGAGCGCCTGGCGAAGGCGTCCGGGGTGAGCCGGGCGATGCTCGGGCAGATCGAGCTGGGCCAGAGCACGCCGACCATCAACGTCCTCTGGAAGATCGCGCGCGCCCTCGGGGTCCCCTTCTCGGCGCTGATGAGCCAGGCGACCTCGCCCGTCACGACCGTGATGCAGGCCTCGCAAGCGCGCATCCTGCGCTCGCGCAACGGCGACTTCTCTTCCCGGGCGCTCTTCCCGATGGACCGGCCGCGCAACGTGGAGTTCTACGAGCTCCGCCTCGCGCCGCGCTCGGTCGAGCACGCCGACGCGCACGCCCCGGGCACCGCGGAGAACCTGATCGTCACCGAGGGCTCGGTGGAGATCACCGTGGCCGGCGAGCGGCGCCTGCTCGAGACCGGCGACGCCATCCTGTTCGAGGCCGACAGCCCGCACAGCTACCGCAACCCGGGCAGCTCCGAGGCCGTCATGTACCTCGTCATGACCTACGGCTCGCGCGGGTAGGTAGCCCGGCCGCATTTCCGGACCCCACCGGCCTCGTGTCCCTCCGGTATCCAAGACATGTCCTCCGTTATTTTGGCAGAACTCCCTTGCGTCCTCTGCTTTAGCGTGAGATATGTCCGTTATAGCGGCGGTCACCCGCTGCGAGGAGCAAGGAGGCGGAGCGATGCGGATCACCTGGATTGGTGGGTTGGATCGCAACCAGGCTCAGCTGGAGCGGATGGCCCTGCAGGCGGGGCACCATCTGGAGTTTCACACGGGCAACACGGGCGGCCGCGGGGCGGCCGAGCTGCGGGCGGCCATCGAGCGGGCCGATCTCGTCATCGTGCTGACCGACGTGAACAGCCACGGCGGTGTGCTCCTCGCCAAGAAGCTCTGCCAGAAGCTCGGCCGCGCGGCGTTCATGGCCCGGCGCTGCGGCGCCTCGCGCTTCCAGCAGCTGCTCGACGCGCTCG
Source organism: Sorangium sp. So ce381 (assembly GCF_051473845.1). Classification (NCBI taxonomy): domain Bacteria; kingdom Pseudomonadati; phylum Myxococcota; order Polyangiales; family Polyangiaceae; genus Sorangium; species Sorangium sp. So ce381. Next base: position 494,887 of record NZ_CP150336.1, read on the forward strand.
CGCAGCGGGAATCGCGGTATCTCGCGGCTGGATGAGGGAGTAGGGACGATCGATGCGATGCTTGATGACGATGCTTTGTTGTGTGCTGGCGCTGGCGCTCTCGGCGTGCTCGAAGGGCGATGCGGCCGGCGCCTCGAAGTCGGGGTCGCTGCAGATACTGAACGTCTCGTACGACCCCACGCGTGAGCTCTATGAAGAGGTGAACGCCGCCTTCGCGAAGCGCTGGAAGGAACAGAGCGGACAGGACGTCACCATCAAGCAATCACACGGCGGCTCGGGCAAGCAGGCCCGGTCGGTGATCGACGGGCTCGAGGCGGACGTGGTCACGCTCGCGCTCGCCTACGATGTCGATGCGGTCGCGTCCGCCGGGTTGATCAAGGAGGGATGGCAGGCGCGCCTCAAGGACAACAGCGCTCCTTACACGTCGACCATTGTCTTTCTGGTGCGCAAGGGCAACCCCAAGGGCATCAAGGACTGGGACGATCTCGTGAAGGAGGGCGTGGCGGTCATCACCCCGAACCCCAAGACCTCCGGCGGGGCGCGGTGGAACTACCTCGCCGCGTGGGGGTACGAGCTGAAGCGGGCGGGCGGCGACGAGGCGAAGGCGAAGGATTTCGTCGGCCGACTCTTCAAGAACGTGCCCGTCCTCGACACGGGGGCGCGCGGCTCGACCACGACGTTCGTCGAGCGTGGGCTCGGCGACGTCCTGATCGCCTGGGAGAACGAGGCGCTGCTCGCGGTGAAGCAGAGCGGGCAGAACGGCAAGGACAAGCTCGAGGTGATCGTGCCGTCGATCAGCATCCTCGCCGAGCCGCCTGTCGCGGTGGTCGACAAGGTGGTCGACAGGCGCGGGACGAGGGCCGCGGCGGAGGCATACCTCGCCTTCCTCTCCACGGAGGAGGGGCAGCGCATCGCGGTGAAGCACTTCTATCGCCCGCGCAACCCGGCGATCCTCGCGGCGGCCGAGTCGGAGGGGGTCTTCCAGAAGGTCGCGCTCTTCTCGATTGACGACGTGTTCGGCGGGTGGCAAAAAGCCCAGAAGGCGCATTTCTCCGACGGCGGCGTCTTCGACCAGATCTACCAGGCCGGTAAGTAGACTTCGTGGCTCTCCTCTGGCGGCGACAGAGCGTTCTGCCCGGCTTCGGGCTGGCGATGGGGATTACGGTAACGTACCTGTCGGTGCTCGTGCTTGTCCCGCTGTCGATGATCTTCCTCAAGACGGCGACGCTCCAGCCCGCCGAGATCTGGGCGGTGGTGACCTCGCCGCGCGCCGTCGCCTCCTTGAAGATGAGCTTCTCCGCGTCGCTCATCGCGGCGGGCATCAACGCGGTCTTCGGCGTCCTCGTGGCGTGGGTGCTCGTGCGCTACAGCTTTCCGGGCAAATCGATCGTCGACGCGCTCGTCGACCTGCCCTTCGCGCTGCCGACGGCGGTCGGCGGCATCGCGCTCACGGCCATCTATGCGCAGCAGGGGTGGGTCGGTCGGTTCCTGTACCCGCTCGGGATCCAGAGCGCGTTCAGCCGCCTGGGCGTCGTCATCGCGCTCACCTTCGTGGGGCTCCCGTTCGTCGTTCGGACCGTCCAGCCGGTGATGGAGGAGCTCGAGGTCGACCAGGAAGAGGCGGCGGCGTCGCTCGGCGCGGGCCGATTCGAGATCTTCCGTCGCATCCTCCTGCCCGCGCTCTGGCCATCGATCCTCACCGGGTTCGCGATGTCGTTCGCGAGGGCGTTCGGCGAGTACGGGTCGGTCGTGTTCATCTCCGGGAACATGCCGCTCAAGACCGAGATCACGCCGCTCGTCATCATGACCAAGCTCGAGCAGTACGACTACGCGGGCGCGACGGCGCTCGCGCTCGTGATGCTGCTCTGCTCCTTCGTGCTCCTCTTCCTCATCAACCGACTCCAGTCCTGGAGCGGTGCGCGCGTGTCGTCGCGGAGCCCTGTCGAAGCGCCCAAGCCTGCGTCCGAGCGGCCCGCGGGGGACAGCGCGCCCGGGGTCGCGTCGTAATGGCTGGGGCGGCGGGCAAGCTGCGGGTCAGGTCGCGCGGGGCGGTGCGCGGCGCGACGTCCGAGCCCCCGCTGGTGCGCTGGGCGCTGACGGCGCTGGCGCTCGCGTTCCTCGGGTTCTTCCTGTTCCTGCCGGTCGTGTCGGTGTTCATCGAGGCGTTGAAGGACGGCCTCGCGGGGTACTGGCGGGCGATCACCGCGCCGGACGCCGTGGCCGCCATCGAGCTGACGCTCACGACCGCGATCATCGCCGTGCCGCTCAACCTCGTCTTCGGCGTGGCCGCGGCCTGGGCGATCGCGCGCTTCGAGTTCACGGGAAAGAGCCTGCTCGTCACGCTCATCGATCTGCCGTTCGCGGTCTCGCCGGTGATCTCCGGCATGATCTTCGTCCTGCTCTTCGGGGCGCAAGGGGTGCTCGGCCCCTGGCTCATCGAGCACGACCTCCGGGTCATCTTCGATCGTCCGGGCATCATCCTCGCGACGACGTTCGTGACGTTCCCGTTCGTCGCGCGCGAGCTCATCCCGTTCCTGGAGAGCCAGGGGGCCGACGAGGAGCACGCGGCGCTGTCGCTCGGCGCGAGCGGGTGGAGCATGTTCTTCCGCATCACCCTCCCCAACGCGAAGTGGGGCCTGCTCTACGGCGTGGTGCTCTGCAACGCGCGGGCGATGGGCGAGTTCGGCGCGGTGTCGGTCGTCTCGGGGCATATCCGTGGGCAGACCAACACCATGCCGCTGCACGTCGAGGTGCTCTACAACGAGTTCCACTTCTCGGCGGCGTTCGCCGTCGCCTCGCTGCTCGTCCTGCTCGCGCTCCTGACGCTCGTGGCGAAGCGCCTTATCGAGTACCGGGCGGAGCGAGACGCCGCTCCGGCGATCGACCCGGCGGCGAAGGCCGGCGCGGGGTGACGCGCGCGCTGTCCGGCGCTCGCGCGGGACAGGGCGTGCGCGGAGGAGCGAGGGCCGCTGGAGGACTCGGCGCGAGCGGCATGAGAGGGAGCGCCGGGGACACGGTGCTTCCCTGGAATCGCCGTTGCGCGGGAGAACGGAGCGCGCGCGGAGAACAGCGGATCTCGACGCCTCGACCCGGGTGAGCGCCGCGGGAGGGCCGCTGTCGGGCTGCGCCCAACTTGCGATTGGCCCCCGGCGCTCCAGGTTCGAGGGAGGGGTCACCATGCGGTTCTTGGAAGCGGTTGGGCGTGTGATCGGCGGAGCGCTGTCTCCCATCGCCTTGGGAGGCAGCTTCATCCGGAGAGCGAGGTTGTTCCATCCCGACGGCGTGGTCTACTGCGCCGGGGTGAAGGCGCTCGCGGCGGAGGGCGAGGTCGGCGCGCTGGCGCAGCGGCTTGCGGGGCCGGCGCTCGTGCGGCTCTCGGGCGGGATATGGCGGTGGCGGGACGGCAAGGGCGAGCGCCGTCCGGAGGTGCTGGGGGTCGCGGTGCGCTTCCGGACCAGCGAAGAGGTGACGCCGGTCGCGAGCGCCGGCGATCAGGATCTCCTCTTCGTGAGCGCGCGCCGATTCTGGCTGCTCCCGTTCGCGCTCTTCACGACGAAGAGGCACGATTTCCTGGACAACGACTACTACGCGCTGGCGCGGTTCGACGTGGCCGGCCTCGGTCGCGCGGAGTTCCGCCTGGTGCCGCTGCGCGCGTCGGTGGTGAAAGGCAACCGCCGGGAGAAGCTGGAGCGCGCCGCTGCGGCGGGGCTCGCGCTGATGCGCCTCGAGGTGAGGCGACGGGGCTCGCGCGCGCGGTGGATGGCAGTGGCCGATATGGAGCTGTACGAGCCGGTGGACATCGACCAGCGCGCCCTCCGCTTCAACCCGTTCCAGACGGGGAAGGGGATCGTGCCGCGCGGGCTGCTCCAGGCGACGCGGCGGGCGGTCTACATGGCCAGCTACATCGGGCGAGCCCTGGGGGGGCGGGAGAGGGTGCCGCGCGCGAGAAGGACGCGGCGCGGCGGGCGCGAACAGTAATCGGCGGGGCGGCGCCGCGGCGCGGTGCGGTGCGGGGGTTCTGGAGGGCTGCGGGGGAACGCGTGGAGGCCCTCTCCAAGGGGCAGCGGCCGGCGGAGGGGGGGAGGGGGAGCGCACGGCGCGCGCTGGGGCCCCGCCGAACTCGCGTGGGCGCCTGCGTTCACCTCGCGAAGCGAGGTGAACGCAGGCGCAGAGTCGCTCGGACAGCGGCCCGTCCCCAGCGCGCGCCGTGCGCTCCCCCTCCCCCCCTCCGCCGGCTCCAGGATCGGGACGGAGGGAGCTGGAAGCTGGAAGCTGGAAGACAGAGCGGGAACGGCGCCTGAACGAGCGCGGCGGAGCGCTGGCGGAAGAGGCGGCTCGGCCGCGTGAATGGAGACGGGGGCACCAAAGGCGTTGACAGCCGGGCGGAGATGAGGCATGACCACCCGCCGCTTCGAACAGTCGGTGAGGTAGCCAAGTGGTTAGGCAACGGTTTGCAAAACCGTTATACGCGGGTTCGAATCCCGTCCTCACCTCCGCACGGACGTCACAGTTCGACTCTGCCGGTGGCATGCGACGGTGCCCAGCATCGCGCACCACGACGCCTCGATCGACGTCCGAGAGTTGTCGCAGCGGGCAGCGGCGATACTTCGTGCGCCACGGTTCTGGATCCAATGGATCGAGCCGAACGGCGCCGATGAGCCCGTGACGCACGAAGGTGCGCCCCGCCATGGAGCACCTCGGAAGAGATTACTTCAGAGGGAACCAGACGGACTCGTAGCGGAACGTCACCTCTTCGCCTGGATGGATGTCGCGCACGGCGACGATCTCCATCTCCCTCGACTCGAGGTGCCGGATGACCTTTGCGTTTGGCTCGGGGGAGTGGTTGTACAGCATCCCGAGCCCGGTCGGGATCGCCGCCGCGTCCTCTCCCCAGAGGAAGTAATACGCGTGGAGCGCCGTCTGCTCGAGCAGCTCCCACTGCGGATCCGGGAGCACGATCACCGGCACACGTTCGACTGTCTCGTCCTTCGCGATGAGGCCGCACGCGAAGACGCCGAGACCCCTCTCTCCACTTGAGCCAATCTTGAGCTTCGTCATGGGCACGGCGTTATCGATCGGGCCGGCGAGGGCGCGGCGCGCCGCCTCTCGCCTCTTCTCCAGGTCTCGCCGCAGCCTGCCATGGGCTGATGCCCGCACCAAAAATTTTGCGCTCCACGACTCGGACGCCGGCGGCCATGAGGCCCGCGCGTCGATGCCCGGGCTCGTGATATTGTGGCGTGGCTGGATTGGCTCACCGCCGCGAGGAGGCTGGTGATTCCGGCGCGCTGACGCATGGCCTCGGATCTCCCGCGAAAGCCCGCCGTACCGCCCGACGCATCGAGCGATCGGGCCGCACCCGTGGAACGTACGCTCCCCGATGACGGTGGCGCCGATGGCTCAGGCCCCTCGCCGAGCGAGCGCGCGCCGACGCGGCTCTGGTCCCCGCCGCGGTCCGCGGCCGAGCGTGTGCGAGCGGCGCTCGGCGCGCTCTTGCGAGCGGCGCAGGGCGCGCTCTTGCGGCGGGAGCCTCGCGCGCCGCGGCCCAAGCTGCCGCCCCGCGCGCTGCTCCTCCGCTGGGGAAAGCGGCTCGCGATCGCCCTCGCCTGCCTTCTTACTGTCGCCGTGGTCGCCTTCTTCCTCGTCGTCCATCACTACGAGCGCGACCTGCCGACCACCGAGGAGCTCAAGAGCTACAACCCGCCGCAGGTGACGCGGTTCCTCGCGCGCGACGGCACCGTCATCGGCGAGCTCTTCGTGGAGCGCCGGACGCTCGTGCCCGTCATCGAGATCCCGCCGGTGATGAGCCTCGCGGCGCTCGCGGCCGAGGACGCCAGGTTCTACAAACACGACGGCCTCAATTACCTGGGCATGCTCCGCGCGCTGATCGTCAATCTGCGCTCGGCGGAGGCGCGCCAGGGCGGCAGCACGATCACCCAGCAGGTCGTGAAGAACGTGCTGCTCACGCACGAGCGCACGCTGGACCGGAAGATGCGCGAGCTCCTCCTCGCGCGCCGCATCGAGCAGGAGCTCACGAAGGACCAGATCCTCGAGCTCTACCTGAACCACATCTACTTCGGGCACGGGCGCTACGGGGTCGAGGAGGCGGCGCGGTTCTACTTCGGCAAGAGCGTCCGTCAGGTCACGCTGGCCGAGGCGGCGCTCCTCGCGGGCCTCGTGAAGGGACCCTCCATCTACTCGCCGCGCGTGAACAAGGAGCGCGCCGAGAAGCGCCGCGCCTTCGTGCTCGGTCAGATGCGCGAGAAGCGCTTCCTGCCCGCGGCGCAGATCGACGCGGCGCTCGCGGAGCCGATCCACCTCGCGCCCGAGCCGGAGCACCTGGACGAGCTCGCGCCCGAGGTCCTCGCCGAGGCCGAGCGCGCGCTGCGGAAGGCCGTCGGGCCCGACGCGAGGTACGGCGGCTACACGGTCGTGACGTCGATCGACCCGAAGATGCAGGCCGCGGCGCGCGCGGCGGTGCGCCAGAACCTCGACGCCTACGCCGCGCGGCACGGGCTCGTCGCGCCGTTCACCCGCGCCAAGGGGGATCCGGCGCCCTTCCAGGGCGCGCCCAAGGACGCGGGCCGCGCCTACCTCGGCGCGGTGACCGGCGCCGACGACGCGCGCGGGACGCTGGCCGTCCGCGTCGGCACGGCGCAGGGCACCGTCGATCTGCGCAAGGAGCGCCGGTACAACCCGCGCGGGCTCCCGCCGAGCCGCTTCGCCGAGGTCGGCAAGGTGCTGCGCGTGCGCTTCGAGGGCGGCCCCGAGGCCGGCAAGCTCCGGCTCGACCTCGGCCCGCAGGGGGCGCTCGTCGCGATCGACGCGCGCACGCGCGAGATCGTCGCGCTCGCCGGCGGCTACGAGGGCGCGCGCGGCGGCCTCGATCGGGCGAGCAACGCGCACCGCCAGCCAGGATCGACCTTCAAGGCGATCGTCTACGGCTACGGCATCCATTCGCGCAAGCTCACGGCCGCGTCGATGCTCGAGACCGACCCGGCGGCGCTCGAGGGCTATCGGCCCGGCAACTACGACGAGAGCGAAGGGCAGAGCCCGAAGCGCCTGCGCGAGGCGCTCGCCCACAGCGTGAACGTGGCCGCTGTGTCGGCGCTCCGGGACGTCGGCCCCGAGGGCGTGGTCGCGTGGGCGCGGGAGCTCGGGATCGCGTCGAAGCTCGGCGCGGACCTGTCCCTCGCGCTCGGCTCCTACGAGGTGACCCCGCGCGAGATGGCGGCCGCCTACGCGACGTTCGCCGCGGGCGGCGCGTACCAGGAGCCCGTCCTCGTGACGAGGATCACGGGCCCGCGCGGCGAGGCGCTGCCCCTGCCGGCGCGGCCCCCGCCGCGCCCGGTGATGACCGCGGCGGAGGCGTACATCACGACGGACCTGCTCACCTCGGTCGTGAAGGTCGGCACGGCAAAGCAGGCGCTCTCGCTGCGCCGGCCGATCGCTGGCAAGACCGGGACGACGAACGACGCGAGGGACGCGTGGTTCGTGGGCTACTCGACCGATATCGCGTGCGCCGTGTGGACCGGCTTCGACGACGCCACGACGCTCGGCGCGCGCGAGGTGGGCAGCAGCGCCGCCCTGCCGGCGTTCATCGCGTTCATGGAGAAGGCGCACGCGGGGCGGCCGGCGACCGACTTCCCGGAGCCGCTCGGGATCGTGCGCCTCCCGATCGACCCGGAGAGCGGGATGCCGGCGTTCCCTGGCCAGGAGGGCGCGGTGGAAGAGGTGTTCCTCGAGGGCACCGAGCCGACCGGCGTCGCGGTGCCGGACCCGGCCGCGATCGGGCAGGGGATCCTGGACCTCTTCAAGACGCAGTGACCGTCGTGACGCGACCGCGCTTCCCCGGCGCCCTGCGCCGCGGTCGCCAGCTAGGGCTGGCCGGGCGCGCGGCGCCCTGGTGATCCTCGCAGCGCGACGCCGGCCCCACGCGGGCCGGCGCGCGCTATGTTCCGGGCCGCCCGCATGAAGTGGTCGCCGATCCTCGCCGCCCTGCTCCTGCTCGCGGCCGCGTGCAAGAGGCCCGCCGAGGAGGCGGTCGCGCTCTCGCCGCAGGCCGCGAAGGGCAAGGCCATGTTCTCCACCCTCTGCGCGGCGTGCCACGCCCCCAGTTCCAAGCTGGTCGGCCCTCCGCTCAGCGAGATCGCAGGGCTCTACAGGGCCGATCCCGCGGGCATCGTCCGCTGGGCCGTGACCCCGGGGCGCAAGCGCGCCGACGTCCCCCCGATGCCCAGCTTCCGCGGCGTCCGGGAGTCGGATCTCGCCGACATCGCGCAGTACATCATCGAGGCCGGCACCGCGGCCGGAAAGCAGGGTCCATGATCTATTCGTTCGTCCTCGTCGCGCACTCGTGGCTGCGCTGGGTCGTCCTGCTGCTCGGGCTCCTGGCGCTCGCGCGGTCGGTCCGTGGCTGGGTCCAGCGGGCGCCGTGGACGGCGGCGGATCGCAAGGTCGGCGCGGCGTTCGTCGGCTCGCTCGACGCCCAGTTCCTCCTCGGCATCCTGCTCTACACCGCGCTCAGCCCGCTCAGGCCCACGTCGCTGGCCGCGCTGAAGGCCGCCATGCCCATCGCGGCGCTGCGCTTCTTCGCCGTCGAGCACATCTTCACCATGATCGTGGCGGTGGCGGTCGCCCACGTCGCCTGGGCCCGGGTGAAACGAGCCCCGGACCCCACCGCGCAGCACCGGCGCCTGGCGCTCGGCGTCCTCATCACGCTGCTCGTCATCCTCGCCGCCATCCCGTGGCCCTTCATGGAGTACGGTCGCCCGCTCTTCCGGGTGCCCTGAGAGGCCGCCCACCGCGGCCTGCGCGTTCCCGGAGCAGCAGCCCGGGGCGCGCCGGCTTACGGGCTTACGCGACGTCCTCCCGGCTCATCCGGAGCAGCCACAGCGGCGCCAGCGCCTGCGATAGGCTCCGCACCAGCGACGACTCGGCGTACCCCATCACGTAGTCCTCGATCTCGATCGGCGCGGTGGCGCCCGGGCGGCGCGGCGGATCGAACCGGACCCGCCGCACCACCGGGAGGAGCTCGGCCGGGTTCGGCGGGAGCGCGCGCCCGCGCCGCGCCGCCTCGTCGAACGCCGCCTGCAGCTCGAGGTGCTCCCGGACCGCGCCCGCCGGCGAGAGGCCCGGCCGAGCCGGCAGGACGCGCACCCGCACCACCTCGGGGCCGCGCGAGAGCGACGTCCAGACGTGGGCGCCCGTCTCCAGATCGAAGAAGTCCATCACGCACAGGCCCACGACGCTCAGGACGAGGAGCTCGGCCCCGCGCCCGGGGGCGGCGAGCATCGCCTCGAGCCCCGCCGCCCCGCGGCCCTGCTCGACCACGCGCGCGTGCCCGTCGCCGTCGGACGCGCTGCAGAGGGGCGCGCAGGCCCACCCCTCCACCTCGCCCCCCGCCTCGCCGTAGGCGCGCGCGAGCGCCTCGAAGAGCCCCTCCTCGGGCTCGTCGCGCGCGCCGGCCGGCCTCTCGTCGAAGCGCGCCGCGCGGAGCAGCTCGATGAGGACCGCGTGCTGGCCCGGCTCGTCCACCTTGCGGAGCGCGCGCCGGAGCGCGTGGCCCTCCGCGATGCACTCGAGGACCTCCTGCTTCGCCGGCCGGCGCAGCGGGCCCGGCAGCTGGCGCCGGTGGAACAGGCGCACCCTGGAGCGGCTCCACTCGTCCTCGACCGTCACGTAGCCGAACCGCCGCACCTCCAGGTCGAGGTGCTGCTGCTCGTCGTCGTCGCCGCTCCGCCGCCGGACGAGGTCGATCCGCTCGCGGAACGCCCGGATCGCGCCGCGCATGGCGTCGAGGTTGTAGACCGCCTCCGCGTGCTCGTGCGCCTCGGGCCCCTCCGCCGCGGTCCGGCTGTGCTCCGCGAGGTGGTAGCGGATCCGCTCGGAGAGGCGCGCGAGGTCGTCGCTCCGGTCGAGGGCGTCGACGAACTCGAGCAGCGGCGAGAGCTCCGCCGTGAGCGCGCCGAGCGGCCTCGCCATGAGCGGCGCGAGGGCCCACGCCGCGGCCGCGGGCTCGGCCTCCGCGAGCGCCTCGCGGTGCAGCGCAAACGTGGGTGACGCGGGCGACTCGGGTGACGCGAGCGACCCGGGGGACGCGGCGCCGTCGCCGCGCGCGGTCGTGAAGATGCGGATCACCTGCATCGCGGCGGGCGCGCCGCGGGTGAGCGCGTCGCTCAGCAGCGATCCGATCTCGTCCTCGATGAACCGCTTCACCGAGCGGGCGCCGTCCTCGGCAACGAACGCCTCGCGCGCGATCCGCTCGGCGACGCCGGCGCCCCGGCGCACGAAGGCGCTCCGCTCGGCGAGCCCGCGCCGAGCGAGCAGCCGGTCGAGCTCCTTCTCGGCCACCCGCACCGCCACCTCGGGCGTCAGCGGCCGGAACGGCACGACGCGATCGATCCGGTTGAACAGCTCCGGCGGGAAGAAGTCGCGCACCGCCCGCGCGACCTCCTGGGCCGACTCCTCCGCGATCGCGAGCGCCCGCGCCTCCGACAGCCCCGCGCCGCCGAAGCCCACCAGCGCGCGCGACCGCGCGCCCAGGTTGGACGTCATCACCACGACCGCGTGGTGGAAGTGCGCGGGCCTCGCCGCCGCGTCCGTGAGCCGCCCGTCCTCGAAGAGCTGGAGCAAGAGGCCGTGCACCGACGGGTGCGCCTTCTCGATCTCGTCGAGCAGCACCAGCGAGAACGGCTGCTCTCGCACCCGCTGCGTCAGGAGCCCGTCGGGCGCGTAGCGATCGCCGACCAGCCGCGCCGGCGCGTCCGGGCCGCTCTGCTCGCTCATGTCGAAGCGGAGCAGGCGCGACGCGCTGCCGTAGATGAGCTCCGCCATGCACCTGGCGAGCTCGGTCTTGCCGGTCCCCGTCGGCCCGGTGAACAGGTACACGCCGTACGGGCGCCGCGGATCCACGAGGCCCGCCTTGATGCGCGCCACGAGGTCCGCGGCGGCGCGCACGGCCTCCGGCTGGCCGATCACCCGCCGGCCGAGCTCCTCCTCCAGCGCGCCGGCGTCGAGCGGCTCGTCGCCGCCCAGGAGGAGCCGCGGTACGCCGGTCTTCTGCGACAGGAGCCGCAGCACGTCCTGCGAGCCGACAGGGCGCGGCGCGTGGCCGCGCGCCGGCCCCGGCTCCCCGGAGGGCGAGGGCGTCACGCCCGCGCGGACGACCTCGCGCAGGAGGTCGATGGCCTTGCCCGGCAGCGCCTGCGCCGAGAGGAGCGAGCCGCCGAGGTCGAGGATCGTCCGCAGCACGTACGGGCTCACGCGGGCGGCGTGGCGCTGCTCGAGCGCGCGGACCTCCCGCACCATGAGGCGGAACGTCTCGGAGGGCGTCGCCTCGGGGAGGAAGAGCGGCGTGAACAGGGCCGCGAACGACGGGGACTCCTGCTCGAGGAGGCGGAACGCCTCGGGGGAGCACTCGCCGACCATCACGATCTCGCGGCGGGAGAGCGGGCCGCGGAAGAAGTCGGCGAGCGAGCGCTCGCTCTCGCGCGACCTGCCGATCCGGCCGAAGTGGTGGAGGTCGTCGATCACGAGGATCGCGCCGCGGCTGCGCGCGTCCTCGACGAGCTCGACGCACCGCTTCTCCCAGTCGCCGAGGTGGCTCATCCCGGCGATGAGCCTGCGGCCGCTCACGGCGACGACGTCGCGGACGCGGTCGAGGTTCTTGTGCGCGCCGTACCCGTCGGCCGCGAGCAGATCGAGCACCGCCCGGTGGATCAGGGTCGTCTTGCCGCACCCCGGCGGGCCGACGACGACGACCGGCTGCGCCCTGCCCGCGCCGAGCAGCAGCGCGAGCTGCTCGCGCTGCGGCGATCGCGGCACGCCCGCGTCGAGGTTGCCCTGGGCCGCGCGCTGCGTGAGGCTCACGCCGAGGCTCGGCAGGACCTTGAGGCCCCGGCGCTTCTTCCAGCGGAACGCCGGATCGGCGCCGGTGTCGTCGTCGCCCGGTCGATCCGGCAGGTCGGCGAGCGCCGAGCGCGGGGCGCACGAGAACGACAGCGCCGTGATGCGCTCCTTGCCCCGGCTCCAGAGCCGCGCGATCTCGTCGTCGTCGAGCGCGGCCCACGCGACCTGGAACAGCGCGCGGAGCTGCTCGTCCAGCGGGAGATCCTCGCGGATCGGCGCGGCCTCGCCCTGGCGGGCGGGGTGGTAGGCGAAGACGATGCGCTCCTGCTCCGAGGCCCAGCGCGGCTCGAGCACGACGGGGCAGAGCCCGCTCACCTTGCGCCGCTCGGCGGTGCCGGAGAGCGTGAGCTCGAGGCGCACCTTCTCGAGCCGGATGCCGCGAGGAAACTCGAAGCGCGCGATCTCGGCCGCGCGCGCCTTCTCGAAGACGGGCCTGAGCTCGTCGGTGAGCAGGCGCCGGACGCGCTCCGAGTGCCGCCCCTCCCGCGAGCGCGTGCTCGGGCCGAGGCCGAGCGTCACGCACTCGACGTTCGTGGTCCGCCGTTCGAAGAGCGGGATCGTGAAGTGCACGGCCTCAGGGTAGTGGCTCTGCCAGGTCAGGCGTCGGGCAAATCACCCAGCGCCGCGCCGTCCCCGCCTGCGCTGAAGTACTCGCTCCGATCCAGCCCGCTCCCCTCGTCCTCGAACAGGAGCAGGTGCGTCAGCGCGACCTCGTCGAGCCGCTCCCAGTACCAGGCCGGATCCATCGCGATCCGCGCCCTGCGCCCCGCGATCAGCGCCGCGCCCTCGACCTCGTCGAGCTCGCGCGCGGCCGCCCCGCGCCGCCGCGCCGCGGCCGAGCCGGCGGGCGGCGGGGCGAGCGACCTGTGCTCCCACTGGTCCTCGGCGATGTCGGCCGCGTGCGCGACGAAGTGCACGAACACGTGCATCCGGCCGTCGTCCGAAGCCTCGCCCGCGTCCCGCTTGCGCGCGACCACCCGGTGGAGCCCCCGCTCCAGCGAGAGGAACGCCCCGGCGTACGCGCCGGTGCAGCGGAGGAGCACGCTCCGGAACCCGCGCTTCGGCCTGTCGAGCGCCTCCAGCACGTCGCCCGGCGCGCGCGGCGGGCCCCACCGCCGGCTCGCGGGCCACGCGCCGTCGCCGGGCCCGGCCCGGTCGCCGTCGATGTGCAGCGTCGCGCCCCACCCGCGCCGCGGGAGCTGCCTGAGGAGCGGCGCGAGCCACCGCTCGAACGCCCCCGCGTCGAGCTCCTCCAGGATCAGCGTGATCGCGTCGCGCCGCGACTCGGTCGCGACGAGCGCGCGGGGCAGCACCTTGCGCACGCCGTCCCACGCCGCGCGCGCCTCGCCCGCGAGCCCTCGCACCTCCTCGCCCTCGAGCAGCGCCATCAGGGCGAGCTCCTCGACGCCGTGCATCTCCTCCTGCGCGCGCTCGAGCTGCCCCCAGAGGTCGCTCAGCCGGTGGTGCTCCGCCTGCAGCGCCGCGGCGTCGATCTCCTTCCGCCGATCGCGCGACGGCCCGCTCGCGAGGCTCAGCTGCGTCAGCAGGAAATCGATCTGCTCCTTGAGCTGCTCGAGCGGCCCGAGGCCCATCCACCGGTCCACCTCGCGCCGGAGCTCGCCGACCTGCTCGACGCCGAACGCCTGCTGCGCCGCCTTCGCCGCGCGCCGCCGCCGCGCCACGAGGCGGAGCGCGGGCGTCTCGGCGCGGGCCACGACGGCGCCGTCGGCGGGCGCCGCCGCATCAGGCTCGCCCGCCTCGGCCACCCACACCGTGAGGTCCCGCGCGTCGCCCCCGAGCTTCGCGAGCAGCCGCGCGAGCGGCGCCGCGAGGTGCTCCTCGACGTGCCGGCGCAGCGCCCGCGCCCCGTACGCCGGCGCGTGGCCGTCCTCGGCGAGCCGCGCGAGCGCCCGCTCCGACACCTCGATCGCGACGCCCGCCTCGGACAGCCCGCGGCGCTGGGCGAGGCGCTGCGCCGTGAGGCGCGCGACCTCGGCGAGCTCCGCGCGGGTCAGCGCCCGGAACGGCACGACGCGATCGATGCGGTTCACGAACTCCTGCCGGAACGCGCCCGCGACGACGCGCTGGTAGTGCGCCTCGTCCAGCGCGGCCTGCTCCTCCGGCCGCTCCGCGCCCCGCTCGCCGGCGAACCCGGCCCGCGCGCGCCGCTCCGCCGCGCCGAGGTTCGAGGTCATGATCACGATCGCGTTGTGGAAGTATGCCGTCCTGCCGCGCGCGTCGGACAGGCGCCCCTCGCCGAGCACCTGCAGCAGGAGATCGAACACGGCCCGGTGGGCCTTCTCGATCTCGTCGAGCAGGAGCACGCAGAACGGCTGCTCGCGCACGCGCTGCGTGAGCAGCCCGCCCGCGCCGTCGGTCCCGCGGATCAGGCGATCGGCCGCGCCCTCGCTCGAGAACTCGCTCATGTCGAACCGCGAGAGCCGATCGGGCGAGCCGAAGAGCAGCCCGGCGAGCGCGCGGGCCAGCTCGGTCTTGCCGACGCCCGTCGGCCCCACGAAGAGGAACGCCGCGAGCGGCTTGTCCGGCGGCGAGAGCCCCGCCTTCACCACGGCGATCGTCTCGGCGAGCGCGCGCACCGCGCGCTCCTGCCCGACCACGCTCGCGCCGAGGTCGCGCGCCACGCGGTCGACGCGGAGCGGGAGATCGTCGCGCAGCAGGAACGCCGGCATCCCCGTGCGCATCGAGAACAGCTCGTAGAGATCGCCCCGCCCAAGCGTGACCGGCTCCCCCTGCGCTGTCCGCTCCCGCTCGTGCACGGCGCGCAGGTCCTCGTAGAGGCGGACCGCCTTGCCGGGAAACGCGCTGTACGGCAGGTAGCGCTCCGCGAGATCGACGAGCGCCGTCAGCGCGTCGGCCGCGACCGCGGGGCGGTGCGGCTCGACGCGGCCGTCGCGCTCGGCGCGCGCGCCGAGCGCCTTCCGGGTGCCTTCGGCCGAGAGCGGATCGATCCGGATGCGGCTCAGGCCCGCGAAGAACGCCCAGTGCCGCCCCTCGAGCGCGTCGAGCCGGTCGTCCCGGAGCTCGCACAGGACGCGCACCCGCCCCTCGTCGAGGTAGGGCCGCATCGCGCCGGCCAGGTCCACGTGGCCCCCGTCGACGCGCTCGGCCAGGAGGTCGTCGAGGTTCTCGAAGTAGAGCACCGCGTCGAGCGCGGCGGCGGCCTCCATCACGCCGTGGATGCGCTCCTGCCACTGCCCGAGCCCGCTCATGCCCGCGATGAGCTGCGCGCCCGACGTCGCGTAGACGAGCCGCGTCTGGCGGGCGACGTACGCCAGCGCCAGCGCGGTCTTCCCGGCGTGCTCCGGGCCCACGAGCAGCACGCCGAGGCGCTCCTCGCCGTCGAGCAGCGCCGCGAGGCGCGCGAGCTCCGCGTCGCGGCAGGCGAGCGGCGGCGTCGCGTGCGGGCTCCGCTGCGCCGCCACGTGGAGCGGCGTCGCCACCGCGACGAGCGCCTCCACGGCCTTCTTCCGCCGCGCGCGCTCCACGATCGAGGCGCCGCGCGGCCCGTGCCCGCCCGCGCGCTCGGGCTCGGGCAGCCGCGTGTGGAGCACCTCCAGGCGGTGCGCGCTCCCGGGCAGGAGCCCCAGGTGCTCCCACGTCGACAGGACCTGCGACGCGAGCAGCCGGCGCACCTCGTGCCGGATCGCCGCCTCGATCGCCTCGCCCGCCTCCACGTAGAACGCGTGCCCGAGGCTCGGCACGAGCACCCACGCGTCGCCATCGCCGCGCTCCGCCGCCGCGTCCCCCTGCCCGCGCCCGCTCAGCTCGCCGGCCGGCACGACGACGCAGGGGAAGCTCACCGGCACCTCGTTCCGCAGCTTGCGCGGCAGATCGTCGCGCGGGACGGGGACGCTCACGGAGAGGAGGCCCGTCCCTTGCGGGAACGAGAGCCGGGAGACCGCCTCGGGCCGGGCGCGCGCGGCGTGCTCGCGCAGGAAGAGCTGCTGCTCGACGAGGACGTCCTCGTCGCGGCCGAAGCTCGCGACGCCCGGCGCCGCGACGGGGAAGGCGAGGCACGCGCCGTCGAAGCGCTCGCGCACGAAGACGAGCGCCCTCGAGGTGCGCCCCTCGCTCGCGTCGCGAGCCCCTTCCGCGGACGCGCCCGCTCCGTCCTCTGGAGCGGGCGCGGATTGTCCGTCGTCGCTGGAGCTCATGCTCATCCGAGAGGGCGGAGCAGAGCCGATCCGCCCTCCCGGCGCAATCAGGTGAACAGCGTGAGCAGCGTGATCAGCTCACGTCGGGTCGGCCTTGGGCGTGGTCGGCCCGCTCTTGGGCAGCTCGGGCTGCTTGATGTAGTCGGTCGGGAGGTCGCCGGTGAGCGACTTGAGGAACGCGACGATCGACTTCACCTCTTCGGGCTTGGCCTCCACGCCGAGCTGGTGCCACGCCATCTTGGTCACGGTCTCGTCGAGCGTCGCGAGCGAGCCGTCGTGGAAGTACGGGAAGGTCTTCTCGACGTTCCTGAGGCTCGGGACGCGGAAGAAGAACTTGTCCTTCTCGTCCTTCGTGGCGTCGAAGCGCCCGTTGTCCTTGAGGCCGGGGTACTCCTTCACGAGGCCGAGCTTCTGGAACGTCGAGCCGCCGACGGCCACGCCCGTGTGGCAGGTCGGGCACCCGAGCGAGATGAACTTGTGGAAGCCGGCCTTCTCCTCGGCGGTAAGGGCCTTGTCGTCGCCGCCCAGGAACTTGTCGAAGCGCGACGGCGTGACCAGGCCGCGCTCGAACGCGCCGATCGCCTTGGCCATGTTGTCGTAGGTGATCGGCTCCTTGTCGTCGGGGAAGGCCGCCTTGAAGAGCTTCACGTAGTCGGGGATCGACTTGAGCGTCGTGATGACCCGCTTCTCGTCCGGCATGGCCATCTCGACCGGGTTCAGGATAGGCCCTTTGGCCTGGTCCTCGAGCGTTGCCGCGCGGCCGTCCCAGAACTGGGCGACGTGGAAGCCCGCGTTGTACGCAGAGGGCGAGTTGCGGCCGCCGAGCTGGCCCTTGTGCCCGGAGGAGAACTGCTTGTTGTCGACGCCGTACGTCGAGAGGCCATGACACGAGTTGCAGGAGAGCTCTTGGTTCTTCGAGAGGCGCGTCTCGTACCACAGCATCCTTCCCAGGGTCACCTTGTCATCGGTGATCGGGTTCTTGTCGCTCTCGAATTTGGCGGGCAGGACCTTGAAGGACTTGACGTCCTTCGGATCGAAGACGAGCGGCTTCGCGTCGCTTGTCGCCGCGGCGGTCGCGGCCGGCTTCGCCGTGTTCGAGGCCGGGGGGGCCTTGTGCTCGTAATCCGCGGATCGTTCGCAGGCGCCCAGCCCGGCGGCGAGGAAGAGCACACTGATGAGAGATGAGGGCCAACGCATGAGGTCTCCTGGCTCGTGAGGACGCCGTCCACGGTATGAGAGAGCCGCCGTGGACGTCAACGCGCGCCGCGGCCGCGCCGCCTCCGCGCTCGCCGGCCAAGGCGCGGTGCCGGCGGCGGTCGCGGGGGCGCCCCCGGGGTGATGCGTGTTACCGGTCGGCAGCGATTCGTGGTCTCGAAGGTAGCGCAATGGATGTCGAGGTGCCTCCTGCGCGCCTATCTCCTCCGAGGTGCGCTTCTCCGCTTCGCCCGATTTCCCCGAGATGCCGCGGGGCGCGCTCGTGCGGCCTGCGGGGCGTAGCGGGCGGGCTGCGGGAGAGCGGAAGCGTGGGAGCGTGGAAACGCCGGATAACGGAAGCGCGGGAACGCGGAAACGCCGGATGGCGGAAGCGCGCGAGGGCGGAAGCGCGGGACCGTGGGCGACACGAGGCCGGCCGGCGAGGGGCCCCTTGCGCGCACGGGGGGCGCCGGGCAACCCTTCCGGCCGTGCAATCGCCGATCGACAGCGGGGTCGTGCTCATCACCGGCGCGTCGTCGGGCATCGGCCGCGCGCTGGCGCACGAGATCGCCCATCGCGCCCGGGCGCTCGTGCTTGTCGCGCGCCGCAAGGATCGCCTGGAGGCGCTGCGCGCCGAGCTCGTCGCGGCGCGCCCGGCGCTCGCCGTGCTCGTCTTCGGCTGCGATGTCACCGATCGGGCCGCTGTCGACGCGATGCTGCTCTCCGCCGCGGCCGAGGTCGGGGGGGTCGACGTCCTCGTCAACAACGCCGGCTTCGGCGACCTCGGCGTGTTCGACCTCTCCGCGTGGTCGCGCACCGAGCAGATGATCGCGCTGAACGTGACGAGCCTCGCGTACCTCACGCACCGGCTCGTCGGCCCGATGGTGTCGCGCGGGCGCGGCGCGATCGCCAACGTGAGCTCCGGGTTCGGGCTGACGTTCGGGCCCGGGATGGCCTCGTACGTCGGCACGAAGCACTTCGTCACGAGCTTTACCGAAGCGCTCCGCCTCGACCTCGCCGGCACCGGCGTGCGGGTGACGCAGGTCTGTCCGGGGCCCGTGAGGACCGAGTTCAACGAGGTGGCCGGCAACTTCACGGGCCTCGAGCCTCCAGCGCTCCTCTCGATCTCGCCGGAGCGCTGCGCACGCACGCTGGTCCGCGCGGTGGACCGCGGCCGCGCGCTCGTGGTGCCCGGGGTGGTGGCGTGGCTCGTCATCCACCTCGGCGTCATCTGCCCGCGGTGGGTGCTCCGGCTCGCCTACTGGCCGATCGCGCGCGTGCTGCGGAAGAAGCAGCTCGCGGTGCGCGGCGCTCCGGCGCCGCCGTGAGGCGCCCGCCCCTCGGGCCCGCGATCGGCGGGGCGGCGCGCCGAGGCGCGGGACTTGGGCGCCGCGGCGAGAGCTGCGGTGCGGACCAGAAGGTTCATCTGCGGTCGTGTCCGCCCTCGTGGTAGCGTCTTGCGCCGCTCGTCGAGCTCCTGAGGAGGACCACGGATGAAGAAGTATCGGTGTCTGGTGTGCGGATTCGTCTATGACCCGGGGGTCGGTGACCCCGACACCGG
Source organism: Sorangium sp. So ce381 (assembly GCF_051473845.1). Lineage (NCBI taxonomy): Bacteria > Pseudomonadati > Myxococcota > Polyangiales > Polyangiaceae > Sorangium > Sorangium sp. So ce381. Next base: position 513,724 of record NZ_CP150336.1, read on the forward strand.
CATCGCGCCCGGGACCTCGTTCGAGGACCTGCCCGACTCCTGGATGTGCCCGGAGTGCGGCGCGACCAAGGCCGATTTCGAGCCGATCGACGAGTGAGCGATCCGAGCCTCCGCGCCGTCTCGGCGAGCCGAGTCCCAGGCAGCGCGGAGGCGCGATCCGATGAGCTCATCGGCTGCGCGGCCTCCGCGATCCGATGAGCTCATCGGATCGCGCCGCGCGCGGTCCCGGTGGGCGCTCCACCTCATCGACAGCGGATCGGCGTGACGCGCGCGGCGGCGTGAGCGCCAGCCGTAGCCACGCGGGCGCTCGCAGCGCAGCGAGGCACAGGGCGACGTCGAGGAGCGCCCCGCAGCGGGCGCTCAGCGCAGCGCGCTGCGATCTGCCCTCCGTGCCGACGGGAACACCTCGGCGCGCGGCCGCCTCGCGCTGGCCCTACGCCTGCGTGAGCTCGCACGCTCTCCGCGGACCGCTTCGCGTGCGAACCCCACGTCCGAGGACGTGCGATGGCGCGAAGGATAAGAAGAACTGCTAAGAAAGAGAATTGAACTGCTTCGAGGGTGGACCTGACAGGGATCGAACCTGCGACCTCTAGAGTGCGATTCTAGCGCTCTCCCAACTGAGCTACAGGCCCTCGCTTTCGAGAGCGCGGACTCTACTCGCCGGGGCGCTGGTGTCAAGCATGGATGGCGGTTTTCTCTCCACCGCCGGTCTGTCGTTCGGGGGGACCCTGGGCGCCCCACCAGGTCCCCTTGCTTGCCGTGGTTCCCCAGCTCCCCGCGCCCTAGTTGGCAGGGCTCGGCGGCTCCGCGGGCGCGCCGGGCGCCGGCGGAGGCTCGGCCTGCGCGCGCGCCTGGGCCTTCGGGTTCTGGAAGGAGAAGAGCTTCTCGCGCTCCTCCCCGTAGCTCTCCGTGCTGCCCCACTTCGGGTTCCAGTCCTTCACCCAGTACACGTCCCCGGAGACGATCGCGTCCTCGGGCCGGCCCGTGCGGTCCGGGTAGCGGTACATGTACTCCTTCATCGCGTCCCGGTACGAGGTGTTCGCCGGCAGCTTGATGCGGGCGAAGTAGTCGCACCAGATCTGCGTGTACCCGAAGCTCTTCGCGTGCAGGAGGTCGAAGTTCGGCGGCTCGCCGGTGAAGGGGTTGATGTGGCGGCCGTCGACCGTGACCGCGTCGACGACGATCGTCCCGTCGTCCATGACGGGGTTCGGCGAGAACATGAACCAGCCCTGGAGGAACCGGAGCTTCTGCGAGAGGACCCGCGTCGGCTCGGGGTGAGGCACCTTCCAGCGGTTCTTGATGACCCAGAGCTCGACCGCCGCCTGGTTGATCGCGCCGGCGAACATCACGAGCACGGCGAGCTCGCGCAGCGTCACGAGCACCTTCCGGCCGGCGAGCCGGAGCGGCGCCGGCGGGGGCGCGATCTCCGAGCGCTCCGGGATCCGCGCGCCGAGCGCCCGGCCCAGGCTGCGGCGGTGCGCCGCCGCCATCGCCGCGGTCGCCGCGTCGCGCACGAGCGGCAGGCGGAGCACCCACGCCACGACGGGGCCGAGCGGGATCGCCGAGACGATGTCGGCGAGCGCCGCGGCCCCCTCGGCCGCCTCGCCGCCCGGACGCCGCACCGAGAGCCCGTGGGCCGCGGAGTCCGACGCCTCGAAGGTGAGCAGCCCGAAGCGGTCCATCCGCTTCAGCAAGCGGCAGGCGAGCACGGCGCCCGGCGACCTCGGGTCGAACAGCACCACGCGGGCCCGGTGCACGCGCCGCATCGTCCGCGCGGCGATCTCCCAGTCCTCGCGGCCGATGAGGAGCGTGGAGAAGACGCAGAGCGCCCACGCGAACGGGCCCAGCACGAACGTCGTGCCGAACCCGACGTGGAGCAGGTTCATCATCACGAGCGTGAGCCGCCGCGCCCACACCCTGCCGAGCGGCGACAGCAGGCACACCGGGATGGCCGCCTCGAACGAGATGACCATCCTCGTCATGAACAGGATGAGGAAGTTCGGCGCGTAGTCGCGGACGTCCGCGATGATCGGCGTCACCATCCGGTCGACGTAGAGCACGAAGTGGACAGCGGTCCCGTTCTTCCAGGCGGGGCCGGTCTTGTGCACGACGTTGAAGAAGTAGATCGCCGCGAGCTGGATCAGCAGGACGGGCCCGAGGACGGTCACGTGGGCGTCCGGCTTCCGGGGGTCGTCGAGCGTGGAGCGGTCGTTCAGATCGTCCGCGGTCCGCTCGCGGCTCCGCTTCAGCGACGCGAGGAGCGCGTCGACGGAGAAGCGATCGCCCAGCGGCAGGAAGCACGTCCAGAGCAGCAGCAGGTTGTGGACGACGTAGCCGCCGTTCTCGATGAGCAGGACGCGCCCGTTCATGCTCGTGACGAACACGAGCGAGAGGACCTGCATGAGCTTCGTCTTCCAGCCGATGAGCAGGCAGACGTAGGTGGCGAAGATCACGGCCCAGAGGACCCAGAGCTCGCCCGGCGTGGAGAAGGCGTTGACGAGCGAGAAGTTCCCGCCGCCCTGCGGGCGCCAGAGGTTCACGTGGTTCGGCAGGACGCCGATGTCCGCGAACATGTCGGACCACGCCCAGCTGCGGCGGAACAGGTCGCCGATGAGGAAGAAGCCGAGCAGGATGCGCGTGAAGCCGAGCGTGCGCCGGTCGAACGTGAAGAAGCTGTCCCGGAGGATGTCCCACATCGAGGGCCCGCGCGGCCGGGGAGGCGGCTCCGGCTCCGCGTCGTCTTCCTCGTCGTGCTCGCCCTCCGCGGCGCCATCGTCCTCGGCGGCCCCTTCGCGCCGCGCCTCGCGCGCCGCGCCGTCGTCCGCGCGCGCGCCCTCGCTCGCGCCGGAGCCTCTCGCGGCGGCGGCCTCCGGGCCTGCTTCGCGGCTCTCGCCGGGGTCCTCGTTCCGGAGCGCGCCCTCGGGCCCACCCTCGTCGCGATCGTCTTTTGCGTTCATAAGGCGTCGAGATCGATGCTGCGCGAGCGGAGCGCTCGCCGTTCCGATCCCCTACCTACCGCAACCGCGCGGGCGCCGCACGAGGCGACCAGGGGCGCGACGGGCGAGCGCGCCGCGTCACGCGCTGTGGGCAGGATCGCGACCGCACGGCGCTCTTGATGTGCGCGGCGCGGGACGGTAACGAGGAGGGCGACGTGCGCCCGATGCCCGACGCGCCCAACGCGCCCAACGCGCCCGAAGCGCCCGAAGCGCCCGACGCTGAAGAGCGCCTCGCGCTCGCGAGCTGCGCCTTTGCGGCCGGCTGCATCCTGCTCGCGCCGCGCGAGTGGATCTCGTCGGGGCTCGCGCTCGCGCTCGCGGCGGTGCTCTTCGGGTGGCACCTACGGCGGCGCGCCAGGGCCCCGAAGGGAGGGCCGGCGGCGCTCGCGCAGGGCGCCCGCGGCGCTCAGGGTGCGCCGGGTGAAGAGCCGCGGGCCCCCGCCTGAACGCGCAGCGGAGGGCGGCCGAAGCGGGCGCGCACGCGGTCGGCGACGGCGCGCACCTGCGGCGCCCCGAGCAGCCGCCGCTCCAGGCGCCGCTTGCCGGGGATGTCGAGGAGCATCACGCCGATCACGATCACCAGCACGCCCGGACCGGGGACGCCGGGCAGCGACAGCAGGATCCCGAGCGCGACGGCCATCACGCCGAGCAGGTTCTTTCCGATGCGCGCCGCCACGCGCACCCAGGCCGGGCGCCCTTCCAGGAAGGGCGCCTCTTCCTCCCTCTCCAGGTAGTCCTCGGGCAGCCGGACGAGCACGACAGCGGCGAGCGCCATGCCCGCGAGGAAGCTGACGAGGCACACGCCCACGCCGATGGCGAACTGCTCGCGGTGCGACTCGACGAACGCGAGCGCTGCTCGGGCGGAATCCGTCATCGACGAGGCGGGCAACATACGGCGGTGAGGCGGGGAGCATACGGCGCGAGGCCGGCTCGGGCGAGTCGGGCGGGCCGCTCAGGGGATGAGCACGGTGCCGATCGAGCCCGGCTCGCTCGCCTCGCGCGCGAGATCGCCCGGCTTGAGCCGCCCCAGGATGTGGATGCGGCGGACCCCTTCGGCGAGCGCGGCGAACGACTCCTCGAGCTTCGGGATCATCCCGCGGGTGACGGCGCCGCTCGCGATGAGGGCGCGCCCTTCGGCGACCGTGAGGCTCGGGATGCGCGAGGCGGGATCGGACACGTCGCGCAGCACGCCCGGCACGTCGCTCACGAGGAAGAGCCCCGCCGCGCCGAGCTCGACGGCGACCCGGTTGGCGACCGTGTCGGCGTTGATGTTGTACGCCTGCCCGTCCGCGCCGGCCCCGAGGCAGGCGAGGACGGGCAAGTAGCCGCCGCTCCCGAGCAGCTCGAGCAGCCCGCGATCGACGCCCGTGATGTCGCCGACGAGGCCGAGGTCCACCGGCTCGGGCCCGGCGCCGGCGTAGACCTGCGGCGGCCGCTTGACCGCCGAGAGGGCGGGCCCGCTCGCGCCGTGGAGTCCGACCGGCCTCGCGCCCGCGGCGACGAGCGCGGCGCACAGGTCGACGTTGAGCTTGCCGGCGACGACCATCTTCATGACGTCGAGCGTGTCCGCGTCGGTGACCCGCTGACCGGCGACCTGCCGGACGGGGATGCCGAGGCGCTCCTGCAGCCGGGTCGCCTGCGCGCCGCCGCCATGGACGACGATCGCGCGCGTGCCCGCGCGGGTGAGCGCCGCGAGGTCGCTGGAGAGGATGGCGAGGGCAGGGCCGCCGACGACCTCACCGCCGAGCTTGATGACGAGCGGGCCTGTCGCCGTGGTCACGGGTGCCTCCGCGCTGCTCTGGGACATTTCATGAGGGGCACACGTACCACTTCTGAAACGGCCAGGGCAGAGGTCGCCCGCGCCCGCGCGCGGCGGGGTAGCGGGGGGTGGGTGAGCGCCCACGCCGCGCGCGGGGCGGGTGGCAGCGCGAGCGGGCGCCGGCGACCTCGCGCGGGGCGGCGCTCGGCCCTCCGCGGCTTCCGTGGCATGCTTGCGCGGTGATCCAGGCCCTCCGACAGGCGCTGTCCAGCCGCGCGGAGCCGATGCTCGCGCTCCTCGAGCGGCTGGTGAACCTCAACTCGTTCACGGACAATCCACGCGGCGGTGACGCCGTGGGCGAGGTCCTTGCCAACGAGCTCTCGACGATCCCCGGCCTGTGCGTGCGGCGGTTCGCGAGCGCGCGCTACGCCGCGCACTGGGTGGCGGAGAGCGAGGCGGCCAAGGCGTCCCCGGCGGGGCACGTCGCCGTCGTCGGGCACCTCGACACGGTGTTCCCCCCGGGGGTCTTCGAGGGCTTCCGCCTGGACGGGGAGCTCGCGCGCGGGCCCGGCGTGCTCGACATGAAGGGCGGGCTCGTGGTGGCGATCGAGGCGCTCAGGGCGCTCGAGCGGATCGGCGCGCTGCCGGCGATCCCGGTGCGGTTCGCGATCGTGGCGGACGAGGAGGTCGGGTCGCCCGAGGGGCGGCCGCTGCTGCAGCGCGAGCTCGCGGGCGCCGCGTGCGCGCTCGTGCTCGAGGCGGGGCGCGAGGGGGACCGGATCATCACCGCGCGCAAGGGCACGGGGGGCGCGACGGTGAGGGCCACGGGCAAGGCCGCGCACGCCGGCAACGCGCACCGGCAGGGCGCGAACGCCATCTGGGCGCTCGCGCGCTTCATCGACCGGGCGCAGCAGCTCACCGACTACGGGCGGGGGGTGACCGTCAACGTCGGCAAGGTGAGCGGAGGGCAGGGCAGGAACACGGTGCCCGACGCGGCGGAGGCGCAGGTCGACTTCCGCTTCGTGAGCCGCGCGGACGGCGAGGCGATCCTGGCGGCGCTCGCCGCGGCGGCGCGCGAGGCGGCGGCCGAGGTGCCCGGCACCGCCGCGCAGGTCGACGGCGAGATCGCGCGCTCGCCGCTCGTGCGGACCGACGCGAGCGAGGCGCTCTACCGTGAGTACGCGGCCTGCGCGCGGGCGGCGGGGCTCGGCGACGCCGAGGCGCCCCTCCTCGGCGGCGGATCCGACGCCAGCTCGACGGCCGAGATCGGGATCCCGTCCATCGACGGGCTGGGGCCGCGGGGGAGCGGCTTCCACACGAAGGACGAGCTGGTCGAGGTGGGCACGCTGGTCCCCAAGGCGGAGGCGCTAGCGGCGTTCCTGCTGGGCCGGCGCGCCTGAGGGGCTGACGGGCGGCGCGCGCGACTCCGACGCTCGCCTGCCGCGGGCTGCCACGTGCGACCCCAGTGGATCACCTGGGCGGCTGCATCGGGCCGCGGCTGTAAGGGATCCCCTTGCTGTGATGACCCGAACCCGCGAGAATGTATTTATGGCAAGTGGGGCAGCTTACACATTGACGGGCGTCATCCACGAATCCACGGCGACGACGGTCTACCGGGGAGTTCGAGAGAGCGACCGCTCCCCGGTGGCGATCAAGCGGCTCAAGCGCGAGCGCCCGCTGCCGGTCGAGATCGCGAAGCTCAAGTACGAATACGCCATCGCCCGAGATCTCGCCCTGCCGGGCGTCGTGAGGGTCTATGGGATCGAGCAGGTGGGGAGCAGCCTGGCGCTCATCATGGAGGACGCGGGCGAGCGCCCGCTCAACGAGGTCATCGGCGCGAGCAAGCTGAAGCTGGAGGACGCGCTCCGTATCGCTATCTCGATCGCGGACGCCCTGGAGTCGATCCATCGAAGGGGCGTCACCCACATGGATGTCAAGCCGCACAACATCCTCGTCAACGCGGAGACGTTGCAGGCGAAGCTGACGGATTTCGGCAGCGCGACGCGCCTCTCTCAGGAAGCCCACAAAGCGAACCGCATCGCGTCGTTCGAGGGAACCCTGGCCTACATGTCGCCGGAGCAGAGCGGGCGGCTGAACGTCGTCATCGATCGCCGCACGGACCTCTACTCCCTGGGCGTCACGCTCTACGAGATGGTGACGGGCGTCCTCCCGTTCCGGACGACGGACCTCATGGACCTCGTGCACAGCCACATCGCGCGGACCCCGCCGGCGCCGCACACCGTGTCGCCCGCGGTGCCGAGCGCCGTCTCCGACGTCCTGATGAAGCTCCTCGCCAAGAGCCCCGACGACAGGTACCAGAGCGCCCACGGGCTCAAGGTCGACCTGGAAGAGTGCTTGTCGCAGCTCTCCTCGAAGGGGAAGATCGAGCCGTTCCCCGCCGGCCGATACGACTACGTCGATGAGCTGCGGACGACTCAGAAGCTCTACGGCCGGGAGGCCGAGGTCGCGCTCCTCTCCGACGCGTGGGGCCGCACGAGGCAGGGCGGGAGCGAGGCTGTCCTGGTCTCCGGCTACTCCGGGATCGGCAAGTCGGTCCTCGTGAACGAGCTCCAGAAGAGCGTCGTTCGCGAGAGAGGGTATTTCGCGACCGGCAAGTTCGACCAGCTCAACCGGACCACGCCGTACGCCGCCGTCGCGCACGTCTACCAGGAGCTCATCCGCAACATCATGGCGGAGCCCGCCGAGGCGCTGGGGCAGCGGAAGAGCAAGCTAAAGGAGGCGGTCGGCTCGAACGGGCAGCTCCTCATCGACCTGATACCGGAGCTCGAGCTCCTGATCGGCCCTCAGCCGGCCGTCCAGGCGCTCGGCCCCACGGAGTCGCAGGCGCGGTTCCAGCTGACGCTCCAGAACTTCTGCCGCGCCTTCCCGTCCCAGGAGCGCCCCCTGGTCCTCTTCTTCGATGACCTGCAGTGGGCGGACGCGGCGTCGCTCAAGTTCCTTCAGACCATCGCAGCCGAAGCGCGGATCCCCTACATGCTCATGATCGGCGCTTACCGCGACAACGAGGTCGACGCGAGCCACCTGTTCTCCGTGGTCCTCGGGGAGCTCCGCAAGAAGGCGGCTGCGGTGAGCGAGCTGATGCTCAAGCCGCTCGTCTTCTCCGACGTGAACCAGCTCGTCGCCGACACGTTGAGCTGCGATCCGCACCGCGCGGAGCCCCTCGCGAAGCTCATCTTCGACAAGACCCGGGGCAACCCGTTCTTCATGAGCCAGCTCATGAGGAGCCTGCACGCCGAGAAGCTCCTCTCGTTCGATCCCGCCGGCTTCTCGTGGACATGGGATATCGATCGCATCCGCGAGGCGAACGCCTCGGAGAACGTGGTCGAGCTCATGATCGGCAAGATGCGCCAGCTGCCCGAGCGCGCCCAGCGCGTCCTCTCCCTCGCGGCGTGCGTCGGCCACCAGTTCGATCTGAAGACGCTGGCGATCGTCACGAGGCGGTCGCGCGTGGAGGCGGCCCGCGAGCTCTGGGGCGTGCTCCGCGAGGGGTTCATCCTCCCCGTGGACGCGGAGTCCAGGTTCTTCGATATCGCCATGGACGCAGAGCTCGCTGGCGCGGAGGACGGCGCCGACGAGGAGCTCAACGTCTCTTACAGGTTCTTGCACGATCGCGTGCAGCAGGCCGCCTACGCGCTCATGGACGAAGCGCACAAGCAGGCGGCGCACCTCCAGATCGGGCGGCTGATGCTCGAGGACAGCAAGCGAGACCAGTCCGAGGCCGAGCTGTTCGACATCGTGGGCCACCTGAACAGGGGCGTCGCCCTGATCACGGACGAGCGCGAGAAGCGGGCGCTCTCGCGGCTGAACCTCGACGCCGGAAAGCGGGCGAAGATGGGGGCGGCCTATGACGCCGCGGTCCATTACCTCGAGATCGGGACATCGCTGCTCGATCCGGGGAGCTGGGAGAGCGAGTACGAGCTCGCGTTCGGGCTCCACGCCGAGCTCGCCGAGTGCAGGTGCCTGAGCGGCGGGTTCGAGGCGGCCGAGCCGCTGTTCGACGTCCTCTCGACCCGGGCGAGGAGCGCGCTGGACCGCGCGAACGTCTGCGCGCTGCGGATGACCTTCTACCTGATGCTCGGCCAGATCAACCGGGTGATAGACCAGGCGCTCGAGGCGCTCGGGCTCCTCGGGGTCGAGCTCCCGCAGACCGCCGAGGGGCGCGAGGCGATGCTGCGCGAAGAGCTCGCCGCCATGCGGGCGAGCCTGGAGGGGCGCGAGATAGCGAGCCTCATCGACCTGCCGCAGGCCTCCGGCGCGGAGACACAGACCGTCCTGGGCCTCCTGGGCGAGCTGGCGACGCCGGCGAACGCCCTGGATCCCACCCTCGGCCTGCTCGTGGTGGTCAAGCAGATCAACCTGTCGATAAAGCACGGGAACTCGGCGAGCTCCGCGCTGGGGTACGTCACATATGGCAGCATGCTGGGGAACGACCTCCCCCAGCTCCGAGACAACCCGCGGCGATACGAGGAGGGGTATGCGTTCGCGAAGCTCGGGATCGCGCTCAACGAGCGGTTCAACAACGGCCGCCTCACCTGCAAGCTGCTGATCTACTTCGCGGCGATACTCCACCTGTTCGAGCATCTCGCGGCGACGATCGACTGCTTCGGGCGCGCCCGCCAGGCCGGGCTGGCGAGCGGCGACCTCGTCTATGCGTCGTATTGCTGCATGCACATCGCGGCGGCGAAGCTGAACCTCGGTGACGATCTGGACGGGCTCGCGGACGAGATCGAGCAGAACCTCGCGCTCGTGCGGCGGATCGGCGACCTGACCACGATCCACGCCCTGGCCTGCGCGAAGCAGGTGGTCGCGAACCTCACGGGTCGAACCCAAGGGGGGCACTCCTTGAGCGGCGGCTCGTTCGACGAGGCCGAGTTCACGAGGACGATCGAGGGGTCGGAGCTCGCCTATGTGGTCAGCTGGTACAGCGCCTTCAAGCTTCAGCTGAGCTACCTCCACGGGGACTTCGCGTCCGCGCGCTCGTTCCTGGCCACGGCCGAGAGGCAGAGCGTGGGGTGGTCGAGCCACGCCTGGGCGACGGAGATCGTGTTCTTCGGCTGTTTGACGCTCGCGGCGTCGTGCGACGAGGCGACGGCCGCCGAGCGGGCGCAGCACATGGAGGCGCTCGCGAGGCTCGAGGCGAAGCTGAGCCACTGGGCGGAGCTGAGCCCGTCCAACTATGGCCACAAGCGCGTCCTCGTGGCGGGCGAGGTGGCGCGCCTCTCGGGGAGGACCCGAGACGCGATGATGCTTTACGAGAAGGCGGTCGAGGCAGCGAAGGCGAACCAGTTCGTGCGGGATGAGGCGATCGCGAGCGAGATCGCGGCGAAGCTGTACCAGTCCGAGGGGCTGCTCCGAGGCGCTCGGGCCTTCATGACGGACGCTTATCACGCGTACCTCCTGTGGGGGGCGACGGCCAAGGTGGAGAGCCTGGCGCGGGCCGCGCCCCACCTCGTGCCCCCCGACGGAGGGCTCCTCGGGCCGCGCAGCGTGACCTCGTCATCCTCCTCCTCCTCGCGCTCCGGCAGGGCCCAGACCACGTCGACGACGCGGCTCAGCACCAGCATCCTCGACGTGGAAGCGGTCATCCGGGCCGCTCAGGCGCTCGCGGGCGAGGTCGTCCTGGAGAGCGTCGTGAGCCGGCTGATGGAGATCGTCATCAAGAACAGCGGCGCGCAGAAGGGCGCCCTCATCCTCGATCGCGAGCAGCATCTGCTCGTCGAGGCGGTCGTCACGGCGGATCCGGGCTCGCTCCGGGCAGGCCAGGCCGCTCCGCTCGAGGGGAGCGCCGACGTGCCGGTCTCCATCGTGGAGTACGTCGCGAGGACGAAGGAGCCCGTGATCCTGGCGGACGCGACCCAGGAGTCCCGGTTCGCGGGCGACCCGTACGTCGTCGCGTGCGCCCCGAGATCGATCCTGTGCCTGCCGATGGTCCACCAGGGCCGGACCAAGGGGATCATCTACCTGGAGAACAACCTCGCCCCGAGCACCTTCAAGCCGGCGCGGCAGGAGCTCGTGAAGCTCCTCCTGACCCAGGCCGGGACGGCGGTGGAGAACGCGCTCCTCTACGAGCACCTGGAGCACCGCACGGCGGCGCTCCAGGAGGCCGAGCAGCGGCTCGGGGTCGAGTTCGCCGGGCGAGAGCGGAGCGAGCGGGAGCGCCTGTCGCTGCAGGAAGAGATCATCCGGGTGCAGAACGACCGGCTCGCGGAGCTGTCCACCCCCCTCATCCCGATCACCGATCGGATCATGGTCATGCCGCTGATCGGGATGATGGACCGCGCGCGGGCCCAGCAGGCGCTCAGCACAGCGCTGCACGGGGTCGAGTCGAACGGCGCCGAGGTCGTGATCATCGACATCACCGGCGTGAAGCTCGTCGACACCGACGTCGCGAGCACGCTGATGTCCACCGCGAAGGCCCTGCGGATGCTCGGGGCGCAGGCGGTGCTCACGGGCATCCGCCCCGAGGTCGCGACGACCCTCACGGGCCTGCAGATCGAGTTCAAGGAGATCGTGACGCGGGGGACGCTCCAGAGCGGCATCGCGTACGCGCTGCAGAGGACGGGGAGGCCCGACGCCCTCGCGAAGAGCGCTGCGCGCTGAGCGCAGCGCTGGCTCGACCGGCTCTCAGTGCGTCGTGTCCCCGCTGTCGGGGCTGCTGTCCGGGCCGTTCCTCTGGGAGCTCCAGCGGCTCGTCCTCGCCCGGGCGGCGGCCGAGGGGATCCCGGGCCGCGCCTGGCTCCGCGCCGCGATGTGCTCCCGGAGGACGCGGGCCACGGACGCGACCTGGGGGGGCTCCATCATCGTGAAATGGTTGCCGGGGACCTGGTGCATGGCAAACGGGCCGCGGGTGAGGTTCATCCAGTAGCCGGCGTCGTCGGACTCCCTCTCGTCGAGCTGCTCGCGCGCGCGCACGAACAGGACGCTGGCCTGCGTCGGGCGCGGCTCGTAGAGCGTCATGGCGCGCCAGGTGCTCAGCACGATGGCGCGGAACGGCGTGTCCTCCTGGAGCGCCGCGACGAAGCCCTCGTACGCCTTGGGCGCCGTCTCCTGGAGCGCGCTCATCTCCCGGACCATGTCGTCGGCGCCGTCGATCGACGTGCGCCGCGCGGACGCCAGGGATCCGGTGTCCAGCAGGAGGAGCTGCGCCTTCTTCCCCTCGGCGAGGAGCTGCTGCACCATCTCGTACGCGATCACGCCGCCGGCCGAGTGACCGCCCAGGAGGTACGGCCCCTCCGGCTGGGCGGTGCGCAGCTCGCGCACGTACCGCGCCGCCATGGCGGGGATCTCGGTGAAGACGGGCTCGCCAGGCTCCATCCCCGACGCCCGGATCCCGTAGACGGACAGCTCGGCGCCCATCTGCCGCGCCAGCTCGCGGTAGATGTAAACCGTGCCGCCGATGGGCTGCACAAGGAACAGCGGCGCCCTCCGGTGCGACCCGACCTGGAGCGGGACGAGGAGCCGACCGTTCCCGCGCTCCGACGCCGCGGCGCTCGCGCTCCTGTGGGTGGGAGGGGCGCTCCGCGGCGCGGGCGCGCTCGGGGGCTGGCTCCCGCGGATGTGGTCGGCGAGCGCCGCGACGGTGCGGAGCTCCAGCACCGCGTGCACCGGTAGCTCGATCTTCAGCCGCTCCTTGATCTGGGCTCGCAGCTCGATGGAGCTCAAGGAGCTCCCGCCGAGGTCGAAGAAGTTGTCGTGCGGCCGCACCTTGGCCACGCCGAGCACCTTCTTGAAGATGTCCGCGAGCGTGCGCGCCACGTGATCCGCGGGCGCGCCCTCCCTCTCCTCGGGCGTCGCGCCGATCCGCTGCGGCGCGGGCGCCGTGCGCGACGGGGCGTCGCTGCTGTCGAGCGCCGACGAAGGCGCTGCCATCGACGCAGGCGCCGCGCGCGGCGCGCCGAGCATGTACGGCGTCCGCTTGAACGGGTACGTGGGCAGCGGGACGCGCCGGCGCCGCTCGTCCCGGGAGAACGCCGCCCAGTCGACGTCGGCGCCGGCGCACCAGAGCTGGCCGACGGCGGCGAGCAGCGCCTCCAGGTCCGTCCGATCGGATCCCGAGCTCGCCATGGTGGTGAGAATGAGCCGCCCCGCGCCGGCGTCGGGGTGCCGGCTCGTCAGCGTGGCCAGGGTCCGCCCGGGCCCCACCTCGACGAAGACGTGATCTTGGTCGGCGAGCAGCGCTGCGATCCCTCGCCCGAAGCGGACGGTCCCCCGGAGGTGCCGCGCCCAGTAGGACGGATCCTGGGCATCGGCGTCCGTCATCCATGCGCCGGTGAGGTTCGAGATCATCGGGACGCGCGGCGCCCGTCGCTCCAGGGAGGCTGCCAGCTGGGTCAAGCGGTCGGCGAGGGGGCCGAAGAGCGCGGAGTGCGCCGCCAGGGCGACCGGCAGGCGCCGGGTCTCGTGGCCCTCGAGCGCGAGCTCCTGCTCGAGGCGCTCGATCGCCGGCCGCGTCCCGGAGACGACGCACGCCCCCGGGCCGTTGACGGCGGCCAGGGAGAGGCCATCGCCGAGCCGCTCGACCAGCGCGTCCTCGGAGAGGTGCACGACGAGCGTCGCCATGTCCTCGGGCAGCAGCTCGTACAGGCGCCCGCGCGCCGCGATGAGCTGCACCGCGGCCTCGAGCGACAGCACGCCCGCGACGCAGGCGGCCGTGTACTCGCCCAGGCTGTGTCCGCTGACCGCCGCGGGGCGGATGCCCCAGGACAGGAGGAGCTGCGCCGTCGCGTATCCAGTCGAGAAGATGGCCGCCAGGTTCGCGCACGGGGCGCGCATCTGCTCGGCTGCGCGCTCCCGCTCCTCGGGGCCCGGGAAGAGCAGCGCCCGGATATCCATGGACAGCGCGCGCTGGAACAGCACCGCGCACCGATCGATGCTCTCCCGGAAGACGCGCTCGCTCTCGTACAGCTCTCGCCCCATGTCCACGCGCTGGCTGCCTCCGCCGGGGAACAGGAACACGACCTTCGGCGAGCGTGCCTCGGACACATGGCTGAAGGCATGGACGGGATCGCGCGCTTGCAAGCGGGTGGCCGCAGAGGCCAGGTCGCGGCAGACGACCGCTCGGCGATGCGCGAACGGCGTCCGGCCCTGCTGGAGCGTGAAGGCGACGTCGGGGAGGGAGACGTCCGCCGCGCGCCGCAGGCGCCCGGCCAGCCGATCCGTGATGCCCTCGAGCGCTTCGCTCGTCCGCGCGGAAAGGACCAGCAGCTGGCAGGCCCGCGACGGGCCGGACGGCTCCAGCGCGGGCGCCTCCTCCAGGACCACGTGGACGTTCGTGCCCCCCATCCCGAAGGCGCTCACTCCGGCGCGGCGCGGGCGCGCTCCGCGCTTCCAGGCGAGCGGCGCGGCGTTGACGAAGAACGGGCTGCTCTCGAGGTGGAGCTCGGGGTTCGGGCGCCGGAAATGGAGCGTGGGCGGGATCAGCTCGCGCTCGAGCGACAGCGCGGCCTTGACGAGCCCGGTGACGCCCGCCGCGGCGCCGAGGTGCCCGAGGTTGCTCTTCACCGAGCCCAGCGCGCAGAAGCCGACTTTGTCAGTGCCGTTTCTGAACGCGCGCGACAGGGCGGTGACCTCGATCGGATCGCCGAGCTTCGTGCCCGTCCCGTGGCCCTCGACGAATCCGATGCTCTCCGGCTCGACCCCCGCGGCGGCGTGCGCCTTGAGGATCGCCCGCGTCTGGCCCTCCAGGCCCGGCGCGGCGTAACCGACCTTGACCGCGCCGTCGTTGGTGATCGCGGAGCCGAGGATGACGGCGTGGATGTGATCGCCGTCGCTCAGCGCGTCCTCCAGCCGCTTCAGCACGACCACGGACACGCCGCTGCCGGCCACGGTCCCCTGCGCGTCGGCGTCGAACGGCCGGCAGTGTCCGTCCGGCGACGCGAGCGAGCCCTCCTCGTGGACGTGACCGAGCCGCGTCGGCGGGAGGACCACGACGCCGCCCGCCAGGACGATGTCGCTCTCCTTCGCCGCGAGGCTCTGGCAGGCCAGGTGCACCGCGACGAGCGACGTCGAGCACCCCGTCAGCACCGTCACGGCGGGCCCGCGGAGGCCCAGCTTGTACGCGACCCGGGTCGTCAGGCCGTCGGTGACGTTCCCGGTGAGGACCTTGTAGTACTCGGCGCTCAGCGGCGCCTTGGGCACGCCGACGCGCTCCAGCCAGTACAGCGGGGCCTCGCTCCCGGCGAAGACGCCGACCGACTGCTTGCAGGAGAGCGGGGCGTAGCCGGCCCTCTCCATCGCCTCCCAGGCGCACTCGAGGAAGATCCGATGCTGCGGGTCCATGAGCGTCGCCTCGTTCGGGCTGTAGCCGAAGAACTGCGCGTCGAAGCACATCGCGTCGTCCAGCACGCCGCACGCCGGCACGAGGTTCGGCGCTCGGATCAGGTCCAGATCGACGCCCGAGCCCTCCAGCTCCTCGGGCGTGAAGAAGCGGATGCCCTCGACGCCGTTGCGCAGGTTGAACCAGAGCGTGTCGACGTCGCGCGCCTTGGGGTAGCGCCCGGCCATCCCGATGATCGCGACGGCGTTCTCGGGCACCGCCCTGCGCGCCGAAGCGGGGCCGGGGCGGCTCGAGGGGAGCGTCGGCGGCGCCGGCGCTCCGCTCTCGTCGGCCTCCGCGGCGGGAGGGGCCGCCCGGAGGTGAGCGGCCAGGCTGCGTATCGTCGGGTACTGGAGCAGCTCCACGATCGGCACGTCCCGGCCGAGGCGCGCCTGGATCGCGGCCCGGACCTGCACGAGCAGGAGCGAGTGGCCGCCGAGCTCGAAGAACCGGTCGTCGAGCCCCACGCGGTCGAGGTCGAGCACCTTCCGCCAGATCTCGCTCAGGACCGCCTCGATGTCCGACGCCGGCGCGGCGGCCCTCGGGGCGGCGCTCGGCGCCGGGCGCTCGGGCGCGGGCAGCGCGCGCCGATCGACCTTTCCGCTCGCGTTGAGCGGCAGCGCGTCGAGCTTCACGAAGGTCGCCGGGACCATGTACTCGGGGAGCTTCGCCGACAGGAACGCCCGCAGGCCTGGGAGGAGCGCGCGCGCCTGCTTTGCGCGGAGCGGGTTGTTGGCCAGCGGAGCGCGGGCCTGCCCTTCGGCGGCGCGCGCCGCGCGAGACGCGCGCGGCCTCCGCGGATCCCCGTCGCGCTCGAAGAGGGCGTCCATGCGCCCCGGGCCTCCGGTCCGCGACCACGTGACGCGGACCGCGTAGCCCAGCCTGCTGCCGAGCTCCCAGAGCGCCTCCGGCTGGATCGCGGCGCCGGCGCGCGCGCCGCCCGCGCCGCAGAGCTCCGCCTTGGTCCCGCTCGCCGTCGACAGCGCCGCGGCCAGGGCGACGTCCACGTCCACGCGCGCGTTCGGGATGCCCAGCACCTCCAGCGCCCCGGGGCGATCCTCGCGCACTGACCGCTCGATCCCGTGGAGGTCCGACGCATCCGACCAGTCCAGCGAACGGGTGATCGCGACCGGCTCCGCCGCCGCGCCCACGAACAGCGCGACGTCGTAGCGGTAGCGGGTCATCTCGTCGGCGCCGTGGCCGCGCTTGAGCCAGATCTCGACGTGGCTAACGCCCGGGATCTGGCCGCAGAGGGCGCGGAAGTAGTCGGGCGCGATGACGAGCTCCTCGTCGGTCGAGATCGCGCGCCGCACCCGGCTCCGCAGCTCCGCGGCCGGGGTATCCGGCGACGCCCTGTGGAGCTGCACCGACGCGTGGAACGCCTCGAGCAGGGGGAGGCTCCTCACGTCGCCGACGAACACGACCCCACCGGGAGCGATCGACCGCACGGCGCCCTCGAGCACCGATCGCAGGTAGTCGGCGTCGGGGAAGTACTGCACGATCGAGTTGAGGACGATCACGTCGAAGCTTCCGGGCTCGACGCGGCTGAAGTCGCTCGCCTCGCGGCGCTCCAGCGTCACGTGCGCGTGCTCGCTGGCTGCGAGCCGGGAGCGGAGCAGCGAGATGGCCTGCTCGGAGAAATCGGTCCCCAGATACGCTTCGCAGCGGGGCGCCGCCTTCAGGAGCAGGAGGCCTGTCCCGCAGCCGATCTCCCAGACCCGCTTCGGCTGGAAGGACAGGATCCGATCGACGGTGAGATCGCGCCACGCGCCCATCTCCGCCGCGTCGATGGGCGCGCCGCTGTAGCTGCTGT
Source organism: Sorangium sp. So ce381 (assembly GCF_051473845.1). Taxonomy (NCBI): domain Bacteria; kingdom Pseudomonadati; phylum Myxococcota; order Polyangiales; family Polyangiaceae; genus Sorangium; species Sorangium sp. So ce381. The sequence continues at coordinate 530,628 of NZ_CP150336.1, forward strand.
TCCAGCCCGTCGTGTCGAGGTCTGGCGCGGCGATGGCGCCGTCCTTGCCGTAGGTATCGTCGTACAGCGCGCGCCACTCCGAGACGCGCTCCGCCTGGAACGCCGCGTCCTGCGCTGCGGGCTGCTCGCCGCTGTTCGGGACGACGTAGGCGACGAGGCGGGTGTCGCCGTGTGCGTCGGCGGTGGCGAGGACGACGGCGTCGTCGAGGCCCGGGTGCTGCCTGAGCGCGGCCTCGACCTCGCCGAGCTCGAGGCGGAAGCCGCGGATCTTGACCTGGTGGTCGAGCCTGCCGAGGAACTCGATGTTGCCGTCGTGCAGCCAGCGGACGAGGTCGCCTGTGCGGTACATGCGCGCGGCGGGGTCGGAGGAGAAGGGGTCGGGGAGGAAGCGGTCGCGGGTGAGCTGCGGGTCGTGGAGGTAGCCGCGGGCGAGGCCGTCGCCGGCGATGTAGAGCTCGCCAGGTACGCCGACGGGGACGGGCTGTCGCCGGGGATCGAGGAGGTAGACGCGGGCGTTGTCGATGGGGGTGCCGATGGGCGGCTCGCGCGAGGGGCCGCGGTCGTCGTGCGCGCCCCTGGGGAGGGAGCAGGAGGTGGTGACGACGGTGGCCTCGGTGGGGCCGTAGTTGTTGACGACCTCGAAGGGGATGGCGCGGTGAGGCCAGAGCCTGAGCCTGTCGCCGCCGGTGAGCAGGGCGCGCAGGGCGCAGCGCGCGGGCCAGTCGAGGCGCAGCAGCTCCTCGGCGAGCGGGGTGGGGACGAAGGAGACGGTGATCTGCTGCTCGAGCAGCCACTGCTTGAGGTCGGCGGGCGAGCGCCGGAGGGCCTCGGAGGGGATGTACAGGCACGCGCCGGAGCAGAGCGCGGGCCACATCTCCCAGACCGAAGCGTCGAAGCCCGGGCTCGCGATGAGGGTGGCGCGATCGGAGCTGGACAGGGTGAACCGGCGCCTGTGCCAGGCGACCAGGTTGGTCAGCCCGCGGTGCTCCACGAGCACCCCTTTCGGCCGGCCCGTCGAGCCCGACGTGTAGATCACGTACGCCAGATCGGAGGGGCCTGTGATCCTCGGCGGCGCCGACTCAGGCCGCCAGGCGAGCGTCGACCCGTCGGCGTCGAGGCGGATGACCACGCCGCCGAACGACGGCATGCGGTCGGCGAGGCGCGCCCCTGTGATGAGCACCGGCGCCCCGGAATCGCTCAGCATGAACTCCAGCCGCTCGCTCGAGCTCTCGGGGCCGAAGGGGACGTACGCCCCTCCAGCCTTGAGGATCCCGACGATGCCGACCAGGAGATCGAGCGACCGTTCTGCGTGGATCGCGACCGCCGTCCCCGGCTCCACGCCGGCCTCGCGCAGGCGGTGGGCGAGCTGGTTCGCTCGGCGATCGAGCTCGCCGTACGTCAACGTGCCGCGGTCGGCCACGGCCGCCAAGGCATGCGGCGCGCGCGCTGCCTGCTCCTCGAACAGGTCGAGGACGCACCGGTCTCCCGGATGGTCGACCGCGGTGTCGTTCATCTCGATCACGAGCCTCCGCTGCTCGACGCGCGTGAGCAGCGGCAGGGACGACACCGGCTGATCCGGCCCCGAGGTCGCGGTGGAGAGCAGCGTCAGCAGGTGCTCCGCCATCCGCTCGATCGTGGCTCGGTCGAAGAGATCGGTGCTGTACTCGAACATCCCCGTCACGCCGTCGGGGCCCTCCCAGGAATACAGCGAGAGGTCGAAGATCGTCTTCCCGGCGTCGGCCTCGATGGGACGGACCTCGATCCCGGCGAGATCGAGATCGCGCTCCGCTGGGCTCTGCGGGGCGAACGCGATCTGCACGACCGGGTTGTAGCCCGGGCTGCGCTCGGGCCTCAGCTCCTGCACGAGCACGTCGAAGGGCAGCATGTCGTGCTCGTAGGCCTCCAGGCACAGCTTCCGCACCCGCTGGAGCAGGTCGTCGAAGCTCGGGTCGCCGGACAGATCGACGCGTATGGGCACCGTGTTCACGAAGAAGCCCATGATCTCCTCGAGATCCATGCGCGCCCGGTTGGCGCTCGGCATTCCGATCAAGATGTCGTCGCGCTGCGTGTAGCGGTGCAGCAGGACGGCGAAGGCGGCCATGAGGACCATCGTCACCGTCATCCCCCGCTGGGCGCTGAGCTCCCCGAGGCGCTCCGCGAGCGGCGCGTCGATCCGGAAGGAGACGGTAGAGCCGCGCAGGCTCTGGATCGCCGGCCGCGGATGATCGCTCGGCAGATCGAGCAGGGGCGGCGCGTGGAGCAGCCGCTCTTTCCACCAGGCGAGCAGCTCTGCTCGGGCGCTGTCCCTCATGTGTTCGCGTTGCCACGCGGCGAAGTCGGCGTACTGGATCGCGAGCTCGGGCAGCGCCGCGGGGGCGCCCCCGCGGTGGCCGTCGTACAGGAGGGCGAGCTCGCGGAACGCGAGCTCGATGGACCAGCCGTCGGTCGCGATGTGATGGAGGTGGAGCCACAGGATGTGGTCCTCGGGCCCGAGCTTGAGCAGGCAAGCCCGGAGCACGGGGCCGCGCTCGAGGTCGAAGAGGGTCTGCGCCTCTGCGTTGATGCGCTGGTGCGCCGCGACCTCCCGCTCTTCCGCGGAGAGGTGCTGGAGATCCATCACGTTGAGCTGCAAGGAGCTCTGCGGTGCGATGAGCTGGACCGGCCGCCCGTCGCGCTCTGCGTAGGTCGTCCGCAGGATCTCGTGCCGCTGCGCGAGCTCGCGGAGGCTCTTGTCCAGCGCTCCGACGTCGACGCGCCCGCGCAGGCGGAACGGGAACAAGCAGTTGTAGGCCCGGCTCTCCGGCGCCAGCCGCTGGAGGAACCAGAGGCGCTCTTGCCCGAAGGACAGGGGCAGCGGCCCTGAGCGCGGGACGGGCGAGATCGCGCGCTCGGCCCCGCGCGCCGCGCGCTCCCGCCTCACGAGGGGCGCGAACTCGGCGATGGTCGGGTGGCGGAAGAGCTCCTGGAACTTGAGTTCGACCCCGAGCGCGCTGCGCACGCGGGAGAGCAGCCGCACGGCATGGACAGAGCTGCCGCCCAGCTCGAGGAAGCTGTCATGCACCCCCACGCGCTCCTGCCGCAGCACCTCCTGCCAGATCCCGGCGAGCGCCCGCTCGACCGGAGAGCGAGGCGCGACGAAGGCGTGCGCCAGCGCGGCCCGCGCGGGGCCGGGGGCCGGGAGCGCCGCTCGATCGACCTTGCCGTTCGCCGTCATCGGCAGCGCGTCGAGCGCGACGAAGGCGGACGGCACCATGTGCTCGGGCAGCCTGCCCTGGAGGTGCGCGCGGAGCGCTGCCGGCGACGCCTCCACGCCTGGCGCTGCGGGCTGCTCGCCGCTGTTCGGGACGACGTAGGCGACGAGGCGGGTGTCGCCGTGTGCGTCGGCGGTGGCGAGGACGACGGCGTCGTCGAGGCCCGGGTGCTGCCTGAGCGCGGCCTCGACCTCGCCGAGCTCGAGGCGGAAGCCGCGGATCTTGACCTGGTGGTCGAGCCTGCCGAGGAACTCGATGTTGCCGTCGTGCAGCCAGCGGACGAGGTCGCCTGTGCGGTACATGCGCGCGGCGGGGTCGGAGGAGAAGGGGTCGGGGAGGAAGCGGTCGCGGGTGAGCTGCGGGTCGTGGAGGTAGCCGCGGGCGAGGCCGTCGCCGGCGATGTAGAGCTCGCCAGGTACGCCGACGGGGACGGGCTGTCGCCGGGGATCGAGGAGGTAGACGCGGGCGTTGTCGATGGGGGTGCCGATGGGCGGCTCGCGCGAGGGGCCGCGGTCGTCGTGCGCGCCCCTGGGGAGGGAGCAGGAGGTGGTGACGACGGTGGCCTCGGTGGGGCCGTAGTTGTTGACGACCTCGAAGGGGATGGCGCGGTGAGGCCAGAGCCTGAGCCTGTCGCCGCCGGTGAGCAGGGCGCGCAGGGCGCAGCGCGCGGGCCAGTCGAGGCGCAGCAGCTCCTCGGCGAGCGGGGTGGGGACGAAGGAGACGGTGATCTGCTGCTCGAGCAGCCACTGCTTGAGGTCGGCGGGCGAGCGCCGGAGGGCCTCGGAGGGGATGTACAGGCACGCGCCGGAGCAGAGCGCGGGCCACATCTCCCAGACCGAAGCGTCGAAGCCCGGGCTCGCGATGAGGGTGGCGCGATCGGAGCTGGACAGGGTGAACCGGCGCCTGTGCCAGGCGACCAGGTTGGTCAGCCCGCGGTGCTCCACGAGCACCCCTTTCGGCCGGCCCGTCGAGCCCGACGTGTAGATCACGTACGCCAGGGCGTCCGGCGTCTGGCCAGCGGCGGGAGGCACCTCGTCCACGGGCTCGCGATCGAGCGTCGCCCGATCCGCGTCGAGGCGAACGACGCTGAGCCCGCGGCTCGGCACGCGGCCGACGAGGTGGTCGCTGGTCAGGAGCGCCGACACCTTCGCGTCTTCCAGCATGAACGCGAGCCGAGCCGGCGGATAGGCCGGGTCGAGGGGGACGTAAGCGCCCCCCGCCTTGAGCACGCCGAGCGCGGCCACGATCATGTCCGGCGAGCGCTCCAGGCAGATGCCGACGAGCGCGCCAGGCCCGGCGCCGTTCTTCCTGAGGAGGTGAGCGATCTGGTTGCTCCGCCGATCCAGCTCGGCATACGTGAGGCGCTCGCCTTCGAACGCCACCGCGGCGGCGGAAGGGGCGCGGCGCGCCTGCTCCTCGACCTGCTCGTGGACCAGCTCGCGCGGCGGGGCCGTCGCCGCGCCGCTGCTCCAGTCGACGAGGAGCTGCCGCCGCGCGTCGGCCGACAGGAGAGGCAGATCCGAAATCCGCTGATCAGGGTCCTCGGCAGCGCCGCCGAGCAGCGCCTGCCATTGCTCGAGCAGCCTGACCGCCGTCGCCTGCTCGAAGAGATCGCGGCGGTAATCGAGCCTCGCGACGACCCCTGCGGCGGCGTCCTGGATGCTCACCACGAGATCGTGACCGACGCACGGCAGGTCGAGGTCCGTTCGGGTCAGCGTCAGCAGCGACCCAGCGCATGGCGGGGGGCTGGGGGGCGTCGCCGCGAAGAGGACCTGGACGAGCGGCGTGCGGCCCGGGTCGCGCGGCGCGGCGAGCTTCTCCAGCAGCGCCCTGGCGGGAACCTCGCTGTTCGCTCTGCCCTCCTCGATGGAGCGGTGTACCTGGCGCAGGAGCTGTCGGAACGAGGGCTGCGCGCCGAACCTGCCCCGCACGATCACCGGGCCGCCGAAGAGGCCGATGAGCTCCCGAACGCCCGGCGTATCACGCCCGTGCAGGGGCGTGCCGATCAAGACATCCTCTTCGCCGGTGATCCGGTGCAGGACGGCCAGCACCCCCGCGAGCAGCGCGGTGAACAGGCTCGCTCCTTCGTCCCGGGCCGCTGATTCGAGGCGCTGCAGGAGCGATCGGTCGAGCGCGCGCTCGATCGACCCTCCGTCGAAGGATTGCACGGCGGGCCGCGGCCGGTCCGTCGGAAGATCCAGGGCAGTCGGCGCGCCGGCGAGCTCCCGTGTCCAGTGGTCGAGCCGCGCGTCGAGGCGATCGCCGGCGGCGCGGTCGAGCTGCCGCCGGACGTGGTCCTGATAGCGCATGGGCAGCGCCGGAGGCGTCGTGGAATGGTAGAGGGCGCAGAGCTCCGAGAAGAACAGCCCCACGCTGAAGGCGCCGTCGCAGACGAGGCCGTGCATGGACAGCGCGACCAGGTGGCGGCGCGGGTGCGCCCGGATGAGCGTCACCCGCCAGAGCGGGGCATGCTCGAGCTCGAAGGGGCGAGCGACCTCCTCGCGGGCGGCCGCGAGCGCCGCCTCGTCCGAGGTGGGCTGTCGGTCCGCGGCCAGGTCCACCTCTCCGAGGTCGATCTCCACCGTCGGCCTGACGACCTGCGCGGGCTCTCCCTCCCGCTCGACAAAGGAGGTCCTGAGCGGCTCGTGGCGCGCCGCGATCGCCTCGACCGCGCGGCGCAGCCTGGGCACGTCGAGATCCCCGTCGAGCCAGGCCGCGCCTCGTTCATGGATGATCGGCGCGGGACCATGGACTCGAGCAAGGAGCCACTTCGTCTCTTGCTCGAAGGAAAGTGGCGCGTAAGTCAGCTCAACCATGGCGCATGCCCTCCTGTCCGTTCATGTCAGCGAGCACCTCCCTCCTCCCGCTCCGAGCGTTCGGAGGGGCCCTCGCAATGGGCTCACGCGCACCGCGTATGCGGCACCATGCAGGTTGTCAGGCGCTCCATCCGCTCGCGCGCCGGCTGTCGGCTCAGCGATGCCCTCGGTGACACGGCGCTCCTCCTCCCGAGCGCGCAATCCATCCCCGAGCGCGCATCAGGCGTACGCCTGTCACGGAACCATCACGCGAGAACTCGACGTCTTCGCCTCCCCCGGCGACACGTTTTCTTGGTCTATAGAATTAATAATGATCCTTTATCGTAGCATTGCCAAGCGGAATGATCAAAATCGTTCGGGCGATGAGCGGGAGCCTCATCTCGTTGCTGTCCGAGTTCCTGCGCAGTTTCTGCGCGAGTTCCCGCCCGAGTTCCCGCCCGAGTTCCCGCCCGAGTTCCCGCCCGAGTTCCTGCTCGAGCCAGTTCATCTGTGCCGCGCCCGGGGCCGCGCCGGCATGGGGCCGGGTGTGGCCCTGAGCTGCGGCACCTCCGGGGCTCGGCGGGGCTGCCCGCGGATGGACCGCGAGGGCAGGCGCTACTCTGCGGGAGGATCGGTGAAGAGAATGCCAGTCGTCGCCGTGAGCTTCTCCAGGATTGCGGGCCCGAAGCGCTCGGCGAAGCGCGCCCTCTCCTCGGGGGCGATGGCGACGTCGCCCGGCTCGTCCTCTCGCTCGTCGGTGATGATGGCGAGGAGCAGCCCGGGCTCCTTGCCGACGTTCTCGAACTGCCGGTAGACGCCCACGGGCACGTCGATCATATCGAACGGCTCGAGCGTCGTCTCCTCCGTGGCGCCCTCGTTCCAGCGCAGCGCGAAGCGGCCAGTGAGGCACAGAAACACCTCCCTCGAGCGACGGTGTACGTGCAGAGGGACTTTGTCGCCAGGCATGCAGCTGACGATGCCCACGCTCATGCCTTTGGGGCCGACGATGGCCGGCCCCGTCCCCTCGCGCGCGCCGTCCGCCGCGTGGGCCATCAGTAGATATAGAGGAGGGTTCACGGCGTCGAACGCCTCCTGTGGGATGCTGGTGTCGACGGTGTGATTCATGTGAGCCCGGAGCTCGCCGAACCGCGCGATGCGCGAGCGCATCTGCTCCGAGGTGATCTTCAGCGTCCTCATGATAGATCCCCCTTGTCTTCCGCCGCCGAGCTCCTGGAGTGCTCGGCGCGGCTCTTCCAAAGATACCGCGGGCTATGGCGGTGCGCTCGATCGATTCCCTGCTTCGAATCGGCTTTATCGCTCGCTATCGTCGCACGGGAGCGGTGTGTTGGCTGAGCAATGGACAATACTGGGCCAGTGTAGTAGCGTGGCCCGGGAAGGCCGCTCTCTGGACGAGCCTGAAAGTGTCGAGACGCGATGCTGCCGATCCCGTGGAGCGCGCCGATCATGTCTTTGTTATCGACATTGAATTCCAGGGACAGCCGTTTCCGCTGCGCCGGCAGCGCCGGGGGGCATTAGGGAATTCCAGGGACAGCCGTTTCCGCTAGGCCGGCAGCGCCTGGGGTCACCGGCCGTCCGATGGTCAATCGCCTCGACCCGCAGGTGATCTCCGGCGAAGGCTTCGCGGCGGCGGGCGCCGGCCCCTTCTCCTGCGCCGTGGCGCGTCCGGACGCGTATCCCTGAGGGCGCGGCGAATCCGGCGGGCGCGTCAGCCCCTCACTCCAGCACCACGAACTTCAGATACCGCCCCTCCCACCACGCCGGCAGCGTCGGGTGGTCCTCCGGCTGCCCGTGGATCGCCCGGATCCGCAGGTCGTCCCGCTCCAGCGTGGCGTCGTCCAGCGTCGCCAGGAAGTCTTCCGCCGTGACGTGGCTCGAGCACGACGCCGCGCACAATATGCCGCCCCGATCCAGCACGCGCGCGACCGCCGTGTGCAGCCGCCGGTAGGCGCCGAGCGCGCGCGGCTTGGCGCGCTCGCTCGGCGCGAAGCTCGGCGGGTCGCAGATGACGAGATCGTACCGGTCGCCGCGCGCGCGGGCCTTCTCGAGGAAGTCGAACGCGTCCGCCGTCACGAACTCGTGGGCCGCCGGATCCACGCCGTTCTCGCGGAACGTGCGCTGCGCCGACGCGTGGGCGGCCGACGCCGAGTCGACGGAGGTGACCCGGCCCGCGCCGCCGAGCGCCGCGGCCACCGAGAAGCCCCCCGCATAGCTGAACAGGTTCAGCACGCGCCGGCGCCCAGCCGCGAGCGCGCGCACGCGGGCGCGGTTGTCGCGCTGGTCGAGGAACGCCCCCGTCTTCTGGCCGCGCGCGAGATCGACCTCCATCGCGACCCCCGTCTCCCTCACGAAGAGGCGATCCGGCAGCGGCGGCCCGTGCAGGTGCGCGAGCTTCTTCCCGTCGGCGTCCTCGCCCGCCGCCGACGCGCGCGCGCGGAGGCCGATCGAGCGCACGCCGCGGGCGCCCAGCGCGCGCGCGAGGTGCGGGAGCAGGCGATCGAGCCAGGGCGCCAGCATGTCGCCGTCGAGGCGGATCACCGCGGCGCGCTCGTACCGATCGATGACGAGCGACGGAACCCGGTCCCCCTCGCCGTTGCACAGCCGGTAGGCCGTCGTGTCGCGGCCGGCGAACCAGCCGTCGCGCAGGGCGAAGGCGCGCTCGAGCCGCTCCGCGATCGCCCGCTCGTCGAGCGGCGGCGCCTGCGTGCGCTGGAAGACGCGGACGGCGATCGCCGAGTCCGCGTCCCAGAGCCCTCGCCCGAGGAACGGCGCCCCTTCGGCCGACAGCTCGACGACGTCGCCCGACGCCGCGGCGCCCCCGCGATGCGCGCGCTCTCCGCGCTTGCCGTCGCCGCGCTTGCTCCCGTGCCCGCCGCCGTCCGCGATGCCGTCTCGGTAGACCCATGGGTGGCCGCGGCGGACGGCGGCCGCGGCCGTCGCGGTGAGATGGACCCGCATCGACCCCGCCTAGCACGGTAAGCTCGCAGCGTGCTGCACCGAGTTCGTTCGTCCGGATGGGCCTGCCTCGGGGGGATCGCGCTGGCCGTCGCGGCAGGCTGCACGCAGGACCACGGCGTCCTCGGCCGGGATCCGTCGGGCGGGGCGAGCACCTCCGGCGCCGGCGGCGGTCCGGCGGCGACCACGAGCGGCGCGACGACGACCTCGGGCGCGGGCGGCGGCGAGGTCGAGCCGCCGGGGCCGACGAAGCTGACGGTGGTGAACGGCGTCGGCGATCACGACGCGGTCCGCTTCTGCTTCCTCGCGTACCCCGACGGGACCGGCGCCGGCGTCGACCCCTGGCCGAGCGCCGCCGCGGGCCTCGCGTTCGCCCGGGCGCAGGCGGTCGAGCCGCTCGGCTCGGCGATCCCCGAGGGGACGAGCCTGCGCGCGCACGTGATCGCCGGCGACCTCCGCGCGACGGAGGGGCTCGACTGCGCGGAGATCCTCGCGCTCGCCGCGGAGAGCGCGGCCCCGATCGTGGCGGCGGGGCTCCCCGTGCTGCCGGCGTCCGTGTTCGCCGAGGAGAAGAGCCTCCTCCTTGTCGCTACCGGATGCCTCGGCGGCGAGGGGCACACCCACGCCAGCGAGAAGGAAGGCTGCGGCGACGCCTACACGATCGACACGCCGACCGCCGGGCTCGTCGCGGTCGCCATGTCGCGGCGGACGAGGTTCGACAGGGTGAGCCTGCAGGTCGCGCACGCGAGCGCGGCGACGCCGGTGGTCCATGTGGAGCTGACGCCCGGCCGCGGGGGCGCGACCGGGGCGACGCTCGCGCAGGACCTCTCGTACGGCGCGATCGCCCCGTTCCCGCCGTCCACCGGCTTCTCGGTGGGCGACCTCGGCGCGCTCGAGGAGGTCACGATCGAGACCCGCGATCCCATCGAGGGAGCGGTGACGTCGTCGGTGCCGATGCGCGAGATCCTGGCGAGCAGCGACGTGCCGGCGGCGGACATCGGGGACGGTCTGGGGTTCGTGCTTGTGGCCGTCGGGGCTGCTCCGGGGGCGGAGCAGGGCGGGTTCTGGCACCCCCTGACGTACTCGCTCGTGCGGGCGAATCCCTGAGCTCGTCCCCGAACCATCCCATCCCCCGGTGAGGCTCCGGTGTTCACCGTCTCTCGTCGGACGGAACGACAACGCCTCGCCCGGCAGCGCGCCGTGGACTCCCCTTGATTCCGCCTCGGGCATCAAGGCTCCATCGAGCGCGGTTCGCAATGCCACGCTGCTGCCGTGTGGTGCCGTGTTGTCCAGTATTTGCGCAAGACCCTGATTGCTTCTGTACGGCCGATTCGAGTGTGTCCGGCGCGTCTGCGGAGCTTGCGGCGCACGTTGTCTTATCGGAGGATGAAGGGTCTGCCCCCTCGGCCTCAGGCGCCTCCCTCTCTCCTCGCGGGTCTGCGCTTCGCAGGCCTCCCCACGGCTCTGCCTGGCTCTTCGCCGAGGCGCGTCGCGCCGGGAAAGACGTGAAAAGACGTGAAAAGACGCGAGTCGCTCGACGAACGGGAGCGCCCTGTACGGATGACATCACGAGAGGATCACCCGCCGTGACGATCGGATGAATCTCCAGTATAACGCGAGTGCCGAAATTCCGAGGGGGGGAGGGAACATGGCGACACAGGTATTTGTCGGGGCGAGCTCCGCGGCGGATCCGAAAGAGGCTGCCTCAGAGGCCGTGGCGACGGCGCTCCGCGGGTCTTCCCGCACGGAGCATGTGGCGCGACCGGCGTTCGCCCTCGTCTTATCGACGGACCAGTACGACGCCGACGCGCTCGCCGCGGCCGTGACGAGCCAGCTGCCGGGCGTCCCCTGGGCGGGGTGCTGCACTGCAGGGGTCTTCGCCGGCAGCCGGCTGCTCCGGCAGGGGCTCGTGGTGGGGCTTGTCGCCTCGGAGACGGTGCGTGTCGGCGTCGGGGTCGCGCAGCCGGTGAGCCAGGACGGGCGGCGCGCCGGCGTGCTGGCCGCCTCGCGCGCCCTCGAGGCGTTCCCGTCGTCCGTCGCTCCCGGGTGGAGCCGCGCGCTCATCGTGCTGCCGGACGCGGTCACGGGCAACGGGGCCGACGTGGTGCGCGGCGCGGTCGAGGTCGGCGGGACGGGCGTCGTCTGGGCCGGCGGCGGCGCGGGCGACAACCTCCGCTTCGTGCGCACCGCGCAGTTCGCGGGCGGCAGGGCGTACTCGGACAGCGTGGTCGTTGTCGCGATCGACTCGCCGGCGCGCATGGCGACCGGCATCCGCCACGGCTTCCGGCCGTATGGCCCGCCCACGATGGTCACCCGCGCCGAGGGCACGGTCCTCGCCGAGCTCGAGTACGAGGGCGCCTTCTCGGTCTACCAGCGCACCGCGCGCGCGAGGGGGCATCAGGTGAACATCGACGGCTTCGCCACGTTCGCCATGACCCACCCGCTGGGCATCCCGCAGGCCGACGGCGAGCACGTCATCCGCGACCCGCTGCGCGTCGTCTCGCCGGGGGGGCTCTACTGCGTCGGCGAGGTCCCGGACGGGTGCCTCATCCGCGTCATGGAGGGCGACCCCATCGGCCTCGTCGGCGCCGCGCGCGAGGCCGCGACCACGGCGCGCGACGCGGTGGCCGGGCCCATCGCCGGAGCGTTCGTGTTCGACTGCATCTCGCGGTGCATGATGCTCGGCGAGACGGTGCGCGACGAGCTGACCACCTTCGAGAGCGAGCTCGGCGAGAGCGTCCCGGTGATGGGCTGTCTGACCTTTGGAGAAGTCGGCACGCTGGGCCGAGGAGTACCGCAGTTTCACAACAAGACCGCTGTCGTGCTCGCCCTGGGGGCCTGAGCGCCGGAGCGGTTGGAGCCCTGTCATGGCGAGCGGCGAAGAGCACGAGATCCAGGAGGAACGGCTGGCGCTCCTCAGCGTCCTCCAGGAGCTCACGGTCGCGGCGCTCGACCTCTTCGATCCGCACCAGTCGATGGCGGTCTTCCTGGAGCGGCTCGCCGAGCGCCTGAGCTGCATCGCCGTGCTCGTGCTCGTCGAGCCGGCCCCGCTCGCCCCGCGGCTCCTCGACGCCGCCGGCCTGTCGGCGAGCTCGCGCGCGCTGCCCATCCCGCCGCGCTCACCCGCCGCTGCGGGCGAGCCCACCGGCGGGGGCGCGGGCCTCTCCTTGCCCTACCCCGAGCTCGCGCGGCCCGGGCTCGTGACGTGGCACTTCTCGCTGGAGGGGCAGGGCGAGAGCGGCGCATCCAGCCTCCTCCTCTGCTTCGAGAGCGAGCCCCCGTTCGCGCCTCGGTACCGGGGCATGATGCGCCGGCTCACGGCGACCTTCCGCACGGCGCTCGTGCACCGCCTGCTCTACGCCCGCATGCTCGAGAACGAGCGCGAGCGGGCGCGGAACCTCGCCGCCGCGGAGGCGGGGCGCGCGGCGGCGGAGGCGGCGCAGCGGCGCGCGGCCTTCCTCTCGGAGGCGAGCCGGCTGCTCTCGAGCTCGCTCAACTACGAGGCGACGCTGGTGCGCGTCGCGCGCCTGCCGGTCCCGTTCGTCGCGGACTGGTGCATGGTCGACATCATCGAGCGCGAGGCGATGCTCCGGCGCGCGGTCGTCGTCCACGCCGATCCCCAGAAGAGCGAGCTCGCGCGCCTCCTGCAGGGCCAGACGCCGATGGACTCGGTCCTCCCGTCCGGCGTCGCGCGCGTGCTGGAGACGGGGGAGGCGGCGCTCTGCGAGGTCGCGGGCGCGCCCCTCGCCCCGGAGAGCGAGCGCGGCTCGTACGACAGCGAGCCGCCGGTGTCGGCCAGCGAGGCGCTCCTCATGGAGCTCGGCCTCCGGCGTTACATCGCCGTGCCGCTCGTCACGCGCGGCACGATGCTCGGCGTGCTCACCATCGCGTCCGGCCGCGACGATCTGCTGTACGGCGTGGAGGACCGGGCGCTCGCCGAGGATCTCGGCCGGAGGGCCGCGCTGGCGATCGACAACGCGCGGCTGTACGAGAGCGCGCAGCGGGCGATCCGGGCCCGGGAGGAGCTCGTCGCGGTGGTGTCGCACGATCTCAAGAGCCCGCTCGCCACCATCGTCATGAACACGAGCCTCCTGCGCCGGAAGCTGCCGGGCGCGGACGAAGCCGCCGAGGTGCGGCGCCCCGTCGAGCGCATCCAGAAGGCGGCCGATCGCATGAACCGCCTCATCCGCGATCTGCTCGACCTGGCGAAGCTCGACGGCGGCTACATCTCGATCCAGCCGGTGCCCCACGACGTCGCCGGCCTGCTCGGCGACGCCATCGAGCTCCTGCGGGAGGAGGCGGCGGAGAAGTCGCTGCGCCTCGAGCAGAGCGTCGAGCTCGGCGTCGATCGGGCGCTCTGCGATCGCGAGCGGATCCTCCAGGTGATCGCCAACCTCGTCGGCAACGCGATCAAGTTCACGTCGGCCGGCGGCGAGGTCGCTATCCGGGCCGAGCCGTGGGGCCGGGAGGTGCGCCTCTCGGTGCGCGACACCGGCCCGGGCATCCCGGAGGACCAGCGGGCGCGCATCTTCGAGCGCTACTGGCAGGCGAAGGAGACGGCCCACAAGGGCACGGGGCTCGGCCTCTCGATCGCGAAGGCGCTCGTCGAGGTGCACGGCGGGCGCATCTGGGTCGAGAGCAAGGTGGGCGAGGGCAGCACGTTCTTCTTCACGCTGCCGATGGTGGAGGCCACGAGCGCGACCTCGGGAGTCGCGGCTGGCACGCGCCTCGGGGCCTGACAGCGGCATTCGGGGTTTGCCGTACAGCGGTGTAATCACATCACCGAGGCAGATTGCCTCTTCGCCTTGCGCGTTGGCGGTCCGATCCGTTCATCGCTATACCTTGCCACGATGAAGGACGTCGGGGACGACAGGGGCGATGCGGCGCCGGCCGAGGCTCGATGGGGCGATGACGAGAGGGGGCTCGTGGAAGCCGCGCTGCGGCTGCTGGGCATCCGCAACCTCGTGCTCGCGATCCACGATCCGAGCTTTCCCTCGGACGACGCGGAGGACATCGGGCGAGGGTCCCCGTATACCGAGGGCGGGCGCCGATTCCTCCGGTTCGTCCGGGATCTCGGCTTCAACGGCGTCCAGCTGGGTCCGCAGGGGGAGACCTCGGCCGACAACGCGTCTCCGTACGACGGCACCATCTTCTCGCGGAGCACGCTGTCGATCTCGCTCGCCCGGCTGGTCGAGGACGGCCCCTCTGGCGCGCTCCTCCGCCCCGAGTCGCTCCGGGAGATCGTCGCCGGGCGGCCTCCTGGCAGCGAGGCTCGCGCGCAGCACGGCCATGCCTACCGCGCGCAGCGCGCCGCGCTCCGCGAGGCGTACGCGTCGTTCGAGGGCCGGCGGACGCGCGGCGAGCTCGGCGACCTCGGCGACCTCGAGCGCCGCCTGGACGCGTTCACGCGGCGGAACGCGGCGTGGCTCGAGAGGGACGGGCTCTACGGCGCCCTCTGCGCCGAGCACCGGAGCGGCTGGTTTCACGGCTGGTCCGGCGAGCCGGATCTGGACCGGCGCCTCTACGCGCCTGGCCCTGGCGAGGTGGTCGCGTGCGGGGAGCGCAGGAGAGCGCTCCTCGACCGGTACCGCGACGAGCTCCGCTTCTACGCCTTCTGCCAGCTCCTCGCGCACGAGCAGCACGCGGCGCTCCGGGCGGTGACGGCCGATCTCGGGCTCAAGCTCTACGGAGATCTGCAGATCGGTTACTCGCCTCAGGATGCCTGGGCCTACCAATCGGTCTTCCTGAGGGGTTATCTGATGGGGGCGCCGCCGAGCCGGACCAACCCGGAGGGCCAGGTGTGGAGCTACCCTGTCCTGGATCCTGCGCAGTACGAGGATGCGTCGTCCGGCGGGCTCGCGCTCGTCCGGGCGCGGATGGACAAGATGTTCGACGAGTTCGACGGGGTGCGCCTCGATCACCCGCACGGGCTCGTGTGCCCCTGGGTCTATGCCGCCGACGCCCCCGATCCGCTCCGCGCCGTCCAGGGAGGGGCGCGGCTCTTCTCGTCGCCCGACCTGCCGGAGCACCCGTTGCTCGCGCGGTACGCCATCGTCTCTCCTGGGCAGCTGAACCGCGCCGTGCCCCGGTACGCCGACGACTGGGTCACCTCGCTGTCCCCGGAGCAGGTCGGGCGCTACAGCGTCGTCTTCGACACGATCGCGCGCTGCGCGGAGGCCCGCGGGCGCGCCATCTCCGACGTCGTGTGCGAGGTCCTGAGCACGCTCCCGTTCCCGCTCGGGGCCGTCCTCGAGCGGCACGGGCTGGGGCGTTTCCGGGTCACGCAGAAGGCCGATCTCGACAACCCGAAGGACGTCTATCGCAGCGAGAACGCCGCGCCCGCCGATTGGATCATGGTGGGGACCCACGACACGCCGCCGCTCTGGAGGCTCCTCGACACCTGGGAGCGCGCCTCCGCGCTGGGGCGGCAGGCGGCGTACCTGGCGACGCGCCTCGCGCCCTCGCCGGCCGAGGAGGGCGCGATGGCGCGCGCGCTCGCGTCCGACCCCCGCGCGCTGGCGCAGGCCAAGCTCGCCGACCTCTTCGCCAGCCGGGCGTCGAACGTGATGGTCTTCTTCGCCGATCTGCTCGGGATGAAGGGGATCTACAACACGCCCGGGACGGTGGGCGACCACAACTGGTCTCTGCGGGTCCCCCGCGATTACGAGCGGTCCTATCTGGAGATGCGCGCGCGCGGCGCGGCCCTCGATCTGCCGCGCGTGCTCGCGCTCGCGCTGCGCGCGCGAGGGGGCGCGGAGTCGGAGGAGCGGGGGAACCTCGCCAGGCGGCTGGAGCGCCGCCCGGGCTAGCCTCGCGTTCGTCAGAGCAGGTCCTGGTCCGGTCGAGCAGGCGCTCGGCCCGAGCTACTTCGGGCGCCTGACGGATCCCCTCATTGGGTTGGCATTTAAATCGAGAAATTGAACAGGGAGGCGGGGAGACGGGGAGATTCATGGGATTTTACTCCCCGTCTCCCCGCCTCCCTGTTCAATTTCTCGAAAAATCCGGGGAAATTCCTTAGTTCGGGCTCCACACGGCCCACTTCCCCGAGGTGGCCCATGTGTCGCTCGCATCCTTGAACGCGCCGATGAACGCGGCGCTCGAGTCGAAGAAGTCGCCCGGCGGCGCGACAGCGTCCTTGGTCAGGGACGTCGCGGGACCGAAGACCGGCGCGGACGGGTCGAAGCAGCCCGGGATACCGGGGTCCTCCTCCCGATTCTTCCGATCGGGCTCGCTCAGGAACGCGATCTCATCGAAGCCGCCGTCGTCGTCCTGGAGAATGCCTGTCCCGTCGCTCGTCTCGGCATAGGCGAAGTCATTCACCAGATTGGAGAAGATCGAGCTCGATATGTTCTGTTCGTGGTCCGGGTCGCGCACGTCGAGGCCCGACTCGAAGCCCGTGACGATCGTGTTGAAGATGTTCGCCTTCGTCGACCGGCGGAGGAGGATGCCGTACTGCTCCTTGCCCACGTCCACGCCTTTCCCGCAGAGCGTCGCGTTGTAGATCGTCGGCTCGCTCCGAGGCTCGAGCGCCGGCGTGAGCGCGAGCGGGTCGTTGTCCCCTTCGAACCCGTTGGTCTCCTCCGCGACGTCCGGGTCCTGCTGCGCCACGAGGAACTGGAGCTTTCCGCGATAGCCTTGGTCCCAGTCGAAGGCGTCGTCGCCGCTGTACTGGCAGGCGAGGTGCTTTGCGTTCACGGTGCCCCCGAAGAACTCGAAGCAGTCGTCGGACACGTGCCTCACCTGGACGAAATCGACGATCGTCCCCCTGCCGACCCCGCCGAAGGTGAGCCCATTGATCTCGTTGTTCGGCGCGAGCTTCACGCCGGAGTACTCGATGCGCACGTATTTGAGCGTGCCGCTCGAGTCGTTCTCGTCGATGCCCCCGTATTGTCCGTTGTTCGTCAATCCCTCGATCTGGCCCGGGCTGCGTGCGCCGTTCGCGTCCACGTGGTTGGTCGGCGCGTTGCCGAGGAGGATGACGCCGCCCCAATCGCCTGCCATGCGATCCTTCGGGGGCTTGCTGCTCGTGAACACGATGGGCTCATCCCTGGTGCCCACGGCGATGAGCTTGGAGCCCGGGTGCACCACGAGGGCGGCGGGGACTTGCGGGTTCGTCTCGCCGAGGATGGTCGTGCCCTTCTCGATGGTCAGCGTCGCCCCGGCCGAGACGTTCACCTGCCCCTTGAGGATGTAATTCTTGTCACATTTGAGCGTGAAATCCTCCGTGATATCACCGGTGATCTCGACGGGCGGCTTGTCGGCAGCCGCGCACCCGACTGGCGGGTTGCCGCCCTCGCCGCCGGCTGAGCCGCTCGACGAGGGGACGCAGATGCTGTCCGTGAGGTTGCAGACGGCGCCGTCGAACTGCGCGCAGTCCGCGTCGGAGCTGCATTGCACGTCCCGCTGCTCGATGATGAACGAGCACGCGAGGGCGCCCGTGGCGAGCGCGCCCATGGCGAGCGCGAGGGCGGCGGCAGGTGATGAGTCGACGAGGCTGCGCTTGGGGTTCATTGCAATGACCCGATGGCAAGAGAATCGTTTCTGTCAAGCAGGGCCGCGCTGTCCGGCTGACAGGAGGTGGGGAAAACCGGTGCCAAGAGCCCATCCTATTCGCGAGAACGTCACATGGCAGCCGCTTCGAGGTAACAGCTCGAGGGCATTCTCCCGCCCGGGCTGGCCTCCCTCTGGGGATCGATCCGGCACAGGTCGAATGAGCGCTCCCAGCGATCCCAACGGTTGGCGGAAATATCGCCCGATTGCCGAGATCGGCAGGGGAGGCATGGCCGACGTCTGCCTCGCGGTCGCCCAGGGGCCCGCGGGATTCAACAAGCTTGTCGTGCTGAAGCGGGTGCGCGCCGAGCTCGTGGAGGACGCCGATATCCTCGCCATGTTCCTCGACGAGGCGCGGCTCGCGGCTCGATTGAATCATCCGAACGTCGTGCAGACGCACGAGGTCGGCGACGAGGGAGCGCGCTTCTTCATCGCCATGGAGTACCTCGACGGCCAGCCGCTCGGCAGCGTTCGCGCCCGCATGGGGCACGACAAAGTCCCGCTGCCGCTCCAGGTGCGCGTCCTGTGCGACGCGCTCGCCGGGCTCCATTACGCGCACAATTTGCGCGATTTCGACGGGACGCCGATCCAGGTAGTCCACCGCGACGTGAGCCCGCAAAACATCTTCGTCACCTATGACGGCGTGATCAAGGTGGTCGACTTCGGGATCGCCAAGGCGGCCGACTCGCTGACGGAGACGCGCACCGGAATGCTCAAGGGAAAGGTGTCGTATATGTCGCCGGAGCAAGCGCGCGGAGAGCGCGTCGACCGGCGATCCGACGTCTTTTCGGTGGGTGTGATCCTCTGGGAGGCGATCGCCCGGAGGCGCATGTGGAAGGGCTTCAACGACCTCGCGATCCTCGGGCGGCTCGCCATCGGGGAGGTTCCGAGCCTCAGGGAAGAAGCGTCCAAGGTCGATGTCGACCCCGAGATCGAGCGGATCTGCCAGAAGGCGCTCGCGCCCGCGCTCGAAGGCCGCTACGCCACCGCGGCCGAGCTGCAGGCGGATCTCGAGCGCTGGCTGGTCGAGCGCCATCGGGGCATGACCGCGCGGGAAGCCGGCGAGATCGTCGCCAGCCAGTTCGCGGACGATCGGGCGCGGATCAAGCAGGTCGTGGAGGAGCAGCTGCGCGGCGTGCGCTGGACCGGGAGTTATCCCAGGGTCACGCTGACGCCCGATCTACCGAAGCTGGGCACCGGTCGGATGTCGACGACACCGACCATGACCGCGCCCGCGGCCATCAGCCATTCCTCGGACGCGACCTCGATGGTGCCCTCGGTGAGCGCGACCGAGGCGAAGGAGCGCGCCGCGCGCCCGAACCGCGCCATGTTCCTGGTCGCGGTCACCTTCGTCGCCATCGGGGGCACCGTGAGCGTCGGGGTCTTGCGCGCGCAGCCGTGGCGGCTCGCCGCGGGCGATCACCGCCAGGCGCAGGTCGCCGCGCCGCCCGCGATGGAGCCCTCTCCGAAGCAGGAGGAGGACATCCGCCTCGTCGTCCGCGTCTCGCCGGTCGACGCGAAGGTCTCCATCGACGGCTCCCCGACGTCGAGCGGCGCCTACGAGGGCCGCCTCGCCAGGGATGGCCGCGTGCACGTCATCCGCGTGGAGGCGCCGGGTTTCCTCGCGCAGGAAGAGAAGATCACGGCGAGCAACGATCTCTTCTTGAGCCTCGCGTTGTTGAAGAGC
This sequence comes from Sorangium sp. So ce381, assembly GCF_051473845.1. Lineage (NCBI taxonomy): Bacteria > Pseudomonadati > Myxococcota > Polyangiales > Polyangiaceae > Sorangium > Sorangium sp. So ce381. The sequence continues at coordinate 549,884 of NZ_CP150336.1, forward strand.
GGACCGGAAGCGCAGCCAGGGAGACTCGCCCCCATCGGTCGGGGCGCATCGGCGGACGCAGGCGGCGCCGCCGCGGCGCCGCCTGCGTCCGCCGTGCCGCCGGCGAGCGCGCCTGCGCCGCTGTCGCCGCCGTCTGCCGAGCAGAAGCTGAAGCGTGGCATCGACCTGGAGAGCCCGTACGCCCGATGAAGACCCCGAGAGCGCTCGCGCTCTGCGCCGCGATCGTGCTCAGCGCTCCGCTCGGCGCGCTCGCTCAGCCTGCCGGTGCCGGCAAGACCGAGGAAGCCGACGCCCGCTTCCGGCGAGGCGTCGAGCTTTATAACGAGGTTGATTATGGCGCTGCGCTCACCGAGTTTCGCCGCGCCTACGAGCTCGCGCCCGCATATCAGGTGCTCTACAACATCGCGGGTACGTGTTATCAGCTCAAGGACTACGCCTGCGCGCTGCGCGCCTTCGAGAAGTACCTCGCCGACGGCGGCGAGCAGATCCCGGGCGGCCGGCGGGCCGAGGTGGAGCGGGACATCGCCGTCCTGCGGAGCCGCGTCGCGACGGTCGAGATCTCGACATCGGCGCCGGGCGTCGAGATCTCCGTGGACGGGATGCCGGTGGGCGAGACGCCGCTCCCTGAGCCCCTCCTGATGAGCGCCGGTCGCCGCCGCATCGTCGCCGAGGCGCCGGGCCGCCCGGCGGTGTTGCGGGTCGTCGATGTGGCCGGCGGCGATCACGTTCAGCTCAAGATCGAGCTCCCCGAAGCGCGGACCCCGCAGGGCCCCGGCGAGGGCGCGGGCGGCGCGCCGGCTCCGCCGCCGGCGCCGCCGGGCGCGTCGTTGATGGACCACCGCGCGCCTCGCCAGCAGCGGGGCGTGCCCCTGTTCCCCTGGCTCGCGACCGGCGCGCTCGCCGTGGGCGCGGCCGCCACCGGCGTCCTCGCGCTCGGCGCCTCCGGCGACCTAGGCGCGGAGCTCGATCGGTATCCCGGCGACGCCCGCGCCATCGAGCGAGCGCGGGCGAGGAGCGAGGCGCTCGCGCTCACCACCGACCTGCTCGCGGGCGCCGCTGTGCTCGCCGGCGGCCTCTCGATCTACCTCACTGTCGCTGGTGCAGGCCCGGAGCGCGCCGACGCAGAGCGCGCGTCATCTCCTCCGGTGAGCCTCAAGATCGCGCCGGCGTCTCTCGAGCTCGCGGGCTCCTTCTAGACCGACGCAGAGCGTCGCAGGGTCGCGACGGTCAAAACGCTTGCATCCAGGGCGCTGGAGCTGCATTGATCCGGGCGATCGCCGCGGTCATGGGGGCCTCTCCCGTGCGACGCCGCGGCGACGGTGCGACAAGGTGGTCAATCGCCCGCGCTGCCCGCGAGTTGAGAACGAGATGGGAGACACCAGGTGAGCACGACCAAAGCGTCTCTTGGGACCCTGTTCCTCATGCTCTCCCTGGCCGCGCCTGCGCTCGGGCAAGAGGCGGCGCCGCGGCAGCCCGTCACGGACAAGACGAAGGAGCGTTGGGCGAAGAGCCAGGGAGGCCGGTTCGGGTTCGAGATCGACGTCCTCAGCTCGTCTTACCAGCGGGAGATCGCGGCGGCGAGCGGCGAAGAGGCCTCCGTCGAGGAGTCGTCGCGGCTCGGCGTCGCCATCACCGCCGCCACCCAGTACAAGCTCTTCGCGGGTCTCCACCTCGACGCGGAGATCCCGTTCGTCTACGGCGACGTCTCGGGCCCCCAGTCCACAGACCTGTTCGGCAGGCCGTTCTCGAGCAGCGCAGGATACAGCCAGTTCTTCATCGGCAATCCCACGTTCGGCCTCCATTACGCTGCCAACGCGCTGCCCATCCTCGCGCTCTTCGGCGGCATGAGCTTGACGATCCCGCTCCACCCGCACCCGGGCACGGAGCTCGAGGTCGCGTCGGTGGCGAATTTCCCCGCGCGGGCTTACTTCGATGCGCAGCGCGTGCTGCTCGCGCACTGGGCCTTCCGGGCGCGCGTCGGGACCGAGATCAACGTCGGCAAGGTCCTGTTCCTCACCCACGATCTCGCGAGTCAGGTCTTCTTTCCGACCCGGGACGGGGAGGACACGAAGACCGTGATCGAGCAGGGCAACGAGATCGCGTTCCGCCCGTTCGGCAGCTTCGGCATCGGCGTGCGCCTCCAGGCGGCGTTCCCTCTCTCCTCGACCAACTCGGCCCAGCTGGCGGCGGAGCCGTTCGTCGACTGGGAGCCGCTCGTGAAGGGCTCCTTCACCCGCGTCGGCGCGCTTGTCGCGCTCGACGACGACCTCGGCTTCGGCCTCGATCAGGGGAAGGTCGCGACCATCCGCGTCGCCCTGGGCAGCAAATGGTAAGGAGCGAGCGCCGCACGGGCGAGCTATGCTGAGCGCCCCGTGATGACGACCCCTAGCCCGAGCCGCGACCTCTGGGTCGGCGTGCCGCGGCCGAACCCTGCTGCCCGACTTCGCCTCTTCTGTGCGCCCTATGCGGGCGGCGGCTCCTCGATCTACAGCACCTGGTGGCGCGAGCTTCCCGCGCACACGGAGCTCTGCGCGATCAAGCTGCCCGGCCGGGAGGCGCGCATGAGCGAGCCGCCGTTCGAGCGCCTCACGCCGCTCGTCCAGGCCCTCGCCACCGCGCTCGAGCCATGGCTCACGAAGCCGTTCGCGCTGTATGGCCACAGCCTCGGCGCGCTCGTCAGCTTCGAGCTCGCTCGCGAGCTCCGCCGCCGGGGTGCTCCCCTGCCGCGCCACCTTCTCGTGTCGGGCCGGCGCCCGCCTCACCTTTCCGGCTCGGATCCGCTCCACGGCCTGCCCGAGCCCGCGTTTCTGGAGCGGATCCGCCGCATGGGGGGCACGCCCGACGAGGTGCTGCGCGAGCCGGAGCTCCTGGCGCTCTTCCTGCCCCTCCTGCGCGCGGATGTCGCGGTCAACGAGGCTGAGACGTTCGTCCCGGGAGCCCCGCTCGAGTGCTCGATCTCCGCGTTCGGGGGTCTCGACGACGAGCGTGCGGAGCGCGCCGAGCTCGAAGGCTGGCGCCATCACACGCGCGGGGCCTTCCGGGTCGAGATGTTCCCCGGCGGGCACTTCTTCCTGCGGAGCGCCCGGGAGCCCCTCCTGCGGTCGATCTCGGCCGTCCTCGACGACGTCGAGCGCGCGCTCCCCGCGTGACGGCCGGCGCTGGGTGGGTGTTGAGCCCGGGGCGGTAGCCATGCAAAGAAGGAGCGCCCCGCAGCCTCTCTGCCTCTCTGATTCCCCGGAGACCCCAACGATGACCGATTTCCAGTACCAGGACATGCTCCCCCTCGGCCATGACGAGACCCCGTACCGCCTCGTCAGCCGCGACCATGTCTCGACCTTCGAGGCCGCCGGCTCGACGTTCCTCAAGGTCGAGCCGGAGGGGCTCACCCTGCTCGCGCGCGAGGCGATGCGCGACATCGCCCACCTCCTCCGGCCCGGTCACCTCGCGCAGCTCGCGCGGATCCTCGGCGATCCCGAAGCCTCCTCGAACGATCGCTTCGTCGCCCTCGAGCTCCTCAAGAACGCGAGCATCGCCGCGGGGGGCGTGCTCCCGTCGTGCCAGGACACCGGCACGGCCATCGTCATGGGCAAGAAGGGCCAGCTCGTCTTCACGGGGGGCGGCGACGAGGCGGCGATCGCGCGCGGCGTCTTCGAGACCTACCGCGCGCAGAACCTCCGCTATTCGCAGCTCGCGCCGCTCGACATGTACCGGGAGGTCAACACGAACGACAACCTCCCGGCGCAGATCGAGATCTTCGCGACGGACGGCGACGCCTACAAGCTCCTGTTCATGGCGAAGGGCGGCGGCTCCGCGAACAAGAGCTATCTTTACCAGGAGACCAAGGCGCTCCTGAACCCGGAGAGCCTGCTGTCCTTCCTCGAGGCGAAGATCCGCGCGCTCGGCACCGCGGCGTGCCCGCCGTACCACCTCGCCATCGTCGTCGGCGGCACGTCGGCCGAGTACACGCTCAAGGTCGCGAAGCTCGCCTCGGCGCGCTACCTCGACACGCTCCCGGCCGAGGGCAACGCGCGCGGGCGCGGCTTCCGCGACCGCGAGCTCGAGCAGAAGGTGCTCGAGCTCGCGCAGCGGACGGGGATCGGGGCGCAGTTCGGGGGCAAGTACTTCTGCCACGACGTGCGGGTCATCCGCCTGCCGCGCCACGGCGCCTCGTGCCCTGTCGGTATCGCCGTCTCCTGCTCTGCGGATCGTCAGGCGCTCGGCAAGATCACGCGCGAGGGCATCTTCCTCGAGCAGCTCGAGACCGATCCCGCGAAGTACATGCCCGACACGACCGACGCGGATCTCGAGGGTGAGGTCGTGAAGCTCGACCTCCGCCGTCCCATGCGCGAGATCCGCGCGGAGCTCTCGAAGTACCCCATCCGCACGCGGCTCTCGCTGAGCGGCCCGATGATCGTCGCGCGCGACATCGCGCACGCGAAGATCAAGGAGCGCCTCGACCGCGGCGACGGCATGCCGAGCTACCTGCAGGAGTTCATGGTCTACTACGCCGGCCCCGCGAAGACGCCCGCGGGCTACGCCTCCGGCTCGTTCGGGCCCACAACGGCCGGCCGGATGGACGCGTATGTCGACCTCTTCCAGGCGAACGGCGGCAGCTACGTCATGCTCGCCAAGGGCAACCGCTCGCCCGCGGTCACCGCGGCGTGCAAGAAGCACGGCGGCTTCTACCTGGGCTCGATCGGCGGCCCGGCCGCGCGCCTCGCGAAGGACTGCATCAAGAAGGTCGAGGTGCTCGAGTACCCCGAGCTCGGCATGGAAGCCGTCTGGAAGATCGAGGTCGAGGATTTCCCCGCCTTCATCGTGGTGGACGACAAGGGCAACGACTTCTTCGCCGACATCAACAAGCCGGCCGGCCGGAAGCTCGACGTCACGGGCTGACGTCCGGAGCCCGGGGATCGCGGCCGGGCAGCTCCCCTCGGCCTCCAGCGCCGGCGCGGCCGCGGGCGGGCCGCCCGCCTTCTCCATCCGTGCCAGACCTTCCAGGGCCTGCGCAAACTCGGCGCCGGCGGCGCAGCAACAGCGAGGGTGACTGGCGACGACGTCCCCTCCGGATCGGCGTCGAGGACCCGATTCCATCCGCTCCCGATACGGCTCATCACCTGCTCCCCTGCCGCCGTCGCCCGGATCAGCGCGGGTGACCGAGGCAAATGGTCACATTCGAGGCGTCCTGGCTCCTGTTCAGCCCGGTATCGGCTCGGCGAGCGCTGATGGGGCCGCGGTCCGCGGGGGCACGGTCCATGCTTTGACCTCGTGCGGAAGGAGCTGAGCATGACAGTTCGACCTGATCGCGCGGTGTCTCATGGCCATGTCGACGCTGGGCACCACCGTTTCGAGGATCGGCACGGTGGTCCCCATGGGGCTCGCCATCACCTGGAGGAGGATCGTTTGGAGCGGCTGGTGCGCGCAGCGCAGGAGGTCGCTGGTCAAGCAGAGCGTCGAGAGCGCGAGAAGCGCAGCGACGCCGGCCAGGAGGCGAGGCCGGGCGACGGCGGCGTCAAGTCGCGGCCGGCGCCGAGGAATCCGAGCATCGCCGACCTCGAGCGCGCGGACAACGAGGGGATGCTGCCGCCGGGGGAGACGTGATGAGCGCACGCGCGATGAGCCTCGATGGGCTCGTCGATCGGCTGGTGCCGAGCGCGCTCCGCCCCGCGGAGCGCGCGCCCCTCGCCCCTGCGCTCGACGCGGAGGTACGGCACGTGGACACGTGGAGCGCGGGGCGCCTCGCCTATTACGTGGACACCCGCGCTGCCGGGCGCCCCGTGGTGCTCGTGCACGGGGTCGACGCGGCCGCCTCGTCCAGGGAGATGGCGCCCCTGTTCGATGCGCTCCGCGGCGAGCGGCCGGTCTACGCGCTCGATCTTCCCGGTTTCGGCCTCTCGGAGCGAGCGGACCGCGTGTACGATCGCGAGCTCTACCGCGCCGCGCTGCGCCGCTTCCTCACGGACGTGGTCCGCGCGCCGGGCGGCGCCGACGTCATCGCGCTCTCCCTCTCCTCGGAGTTCGCCGCCGCCGTCGCCTGCGAGGAGATGAGCATCGTTCACAGCCTCGTGCTCGTGTCCCCGACGGGGCTCGGCCGCGAGCCTCCCGGCGCGAGCGCCCTCTTCCGGGCTGTCTCGCGCGTCCCCTACGTCGCGGAGGCGCTCTTTCGCGTGCTGGCCGCGCCGCCCAGCATTCGCTGGTTCCTGAAGAAGAGCTTCGTCGGCGCGCCGGATCCGGGCCTCGTCGACTATGCCATCAGCGCGTCGAAGGAGCCTTTTGCCCACCGGGCCCCCCTCGCGTTCATCGCCGGTGACCTGTTCACGGACGACGCTCTCCAGCGCCTGTATGCGCGTCTGCCCGTCGCCACGCTGATCCTCCACGACCGTGACCCCTATTCGCGCTTCGACCGCCTCGGCGAGCTCACGCAGCAGAACGCGCGCGTGGAGGTCGCCCGCATCGCGCCGACGCTGGGTCTCCCGCACTTCGAGCAGCTCGACGCCACGCTCGATGCCGTGCGCAGGTTCTGGGCGCAGGACCCTTGGTAGATCTCCTCCACAGAACGACCAGGACAGCCTTGTAGAGAGCTCCGCGCAGGGCGGACGTCGATTTCCTGCGGAGCCCCAGGCGCCGCAGGGAAGCCGAGGTCGTCGGGCCTGCTCGGAGCCGCCGCCCTCGAGGCCAAACATGTATGCGCCATTACTGACTGGCCCCGTCTTGGGCCAGCGGGCCTGTGTCCCGCTGGCCTTGTGCGACCCCGAGGAGGGTCTCGAGGATCGACCTGCGACACGCATCCAGTTTCACCGCTCGTGAAGCGCTTGGTGTACAATAGAGCGGTGACCGAACACCGGGTGACCCGACAGGGGCATCATGTGTGTGTGGTCACGTGCTTGCCGGTTCGATCGTGGCCATTTCGTTAGGGCCATGACATCCACAGCCTGGGCGGGGGTGTCCTGGCGCAGCAATCCGGCGATGGAGCGCTGCGCCAGAACGCTGCGATGTGCCATCGATGAGCCATGATGGATGGCCAGGCGATGGAGCAATGCGGCACGCGTCTCTACAGGGGGCGCGGATTGTTTCCAGGCGTAAAAGTCTTTGCAAACTCCAGGTCAACGGGCTAATTAAGCTCTTATAGCGGGGGATGTCGTGAATGCAGGCGGCCAAACCATCTCTTCGACCCAGCAAGCGAGCAACAGCTTGCTTGGTCGATACCGCCTGATTGCAAAATTAGGCCGTGGGGGGATGGCAGATGTGTTTCTGGCCGTCTCCCGCGGGCCCGGGTCGTTCAACAAGCTTGTCGTTGTGAAGTGTCTCCGCGTCGGGATGGCGGATGACCCGCGCTACGTCCTGATGTTCCTGGACGAGGCCAAGCTCTCGGCCCGGCTCAATCACCCCAACGTCGTTCAGACCTACGAGATCGGGGGCGAGAGCGGCGGGTACTTCATCGTGATGGAGTACCTCGAGGGCCAGCCGCTCAAGGACGTCGTGAGGGCGGTGGTGAGCGGCTGTCCTGGCGCCGCGAGCTTCACGCGGGGGGCGTGGGTCAGGACGATCGTCGAGGCGCTGCGCGGGTTGCACTACGCGCATGAGCTCGCGGACTTCGATGGCGGTCTGCTCGGCGTCGTTCACCGCGACGTCTCGCCGCACAACATCTTCATCACGTACGACGGAGCTGTGAAGATCGTTGATTTCGGCGTCGCGAAGGCGGCCCTCAACGATGCGCACACCGAGAGCGGAACCTTCAAGGGCAAGATGGCCTACGCCGCGCCCGAGCAGGCGATGGCGAGCGCCGACGTCGACCGGCGGGCCGATATCTTCGCCATCGGCATCGTGCTCTGGGAGCTCCTTGCGATGCGGCGGCTGTTCGATGGCGACCACGTCGCCGTGATGCACCAGCTGCTCACGCGGGACATCCCGCGGCTCTCCACCGTCGTGCCGGACATCGACCCGGCGCTCGATGAGATCGTGGCGAGGGCCCTCCAGCGGGATCCGGATCGGCGGTTCGCCACCGCGCAGGAGATGGGCGACGCGCTGGAGAGTTACCTGCGGGCCTCGGGCGAGGACGTCCGCACGGAGCAGCTCGGCGCGAACGTGCTCGAGATGTTCGCGGAGAGCAGGGCGCTCGTGCGCCAGCAGGTCACCGCGCAGTTCGAGTACCTGTCCTCGCTGGACGTCGCGGGCGACATCCAGCGCGCCTCGATGGTCGGAGAGTTCCCCCGAGCCTCGATGGTCATGGGGATGAACCGCTCGATGTGGCCCTCCGCGACCGCGGCCGGTCTACCCCTCCTCAGCGATAACAGCCACAGCCTCCCCGCCAACCACCAGCACGAGCCCACGGCCGTCGACCCGGGCAGCCTGGGCGCGACGGTGGGGCGCGCCTCGTCCTGGCGGCAGCGTGGGTATCTCGCCTCTGCGCTCGGCGTGGTCGCGCTGCTCGCCGCGGGGGCCTTCGCGATGTTCCGCGATCGCTCGGTGGAGCCCGTCGCGTCGGAGCAGCCTGCTGCCGTGTCCACGGCTGCGACGGCGCTCGAAGCGAGCCCGATGAAGGCCAAGGTCACGATCAAGAGCGAGCCCGCGGACGCGAACGTGAGCTGGAACGGGACCATGCTCGGCAAGACGCCCCTCAGCGTCGAGCTGCCTCAAGGGATGCAGGTCGTCGTCGTGTCCAGGGCCGGTTGGGTCGACGTGTCGATCTTCCTGCAGCTCTCCGCGTCGGACGTCATCGAGCGCACCGTCGCGCTCCGGCGTCAGGACGTCAGCACGATACCGTCCAATTAGGGCTCTCGTTTCCCTGTGAATTCCCCCGAAAAATTCGGGGGATACTTCAAGTCCCGGCCCTGAGGACCCGCATGGAGGGCGCTGCCCTGGCGGCGAGGCGGCGGACTTCTCGACCGAGCCAGTCGAGGAAATCGTGGTTCCACGGAGGCCCGTCGGGCCAGCGTTCGCGTATGCGGTCGGCGAGCTCTAGATCCCAGCTCCCGTAGAGATCCACGAGCGCGTCATGCGCCTTGCGGCCGGCCAGCGCTTCAGGCGCCCCGCGAGGCTCGCCTCCGTGCGCGAAGGCGTCATCGCAAACATAGTAGTTGCACGTCGCCGCGCGCCGCTCGGGGGGGATGGTGCAGCCCTCGTGACCATGGAAAGCGCACCTCTTGGGGAGCGCTCGGCCATCGCTGTCCTGGGGCTCGACCCGCAGGATGAGCAGGCCGCGCTGGCCCGGGCGCAGGTTGCCCGCGGCCATCTGCTCGAGCAGCCAGCCTGCGCCGCCGAGCGAGACGATTCGCCCGATGTCCGACCACTCGACCCCGGGCGGGCTGGCGCAGCAGCCGGTCGGGCCCTGCGGGCATGAGCCGCACAACGTCGAGTGCAGCCGCGTGTGCATGCCCGCGAGCTCGAGCCGGATCATCGCGCCACCAATGCTCCGAGAATAACGGCGCCTGCCGCTGCGTCCAGCGTCGCTGGCGCATCCAGAGGTCGGGAAGAGAGGAGAGGAAGAGATAGAGAGCCCGGAGCAACCTATGCTCTGGGCGTGATCAGGCGCTCCAGCCCGCGCAGCGGGATGTCCAGCCAGTCAGGTCGGTTGTTGAGCTCGTAGCCGACCTCGTAAATGCACTTCTCGAGCATGTAGAAGTCGATCAGGAGCGTCGTGTCCGCGTCGCTCGCGGGCACGTACGGCGCCGTCTCGTCGGCCCGCGGCTCGGCGGTCGCCTGAGCGCGCGCGACCGTCTCCATGTATCCGGCGAGGTAGCTCGCGGAGATCCACGCCACCCAGGCGTCGGTCCACGGCTTGAGGACGGCGACGTCCTCGGGCCGGAGGCGAGCGTCCCGGAGCGCCGAGGCGCCGGCGTAGTCGAACGAGCGCAGCATCCCGCCCACGTCCCGGAGCGGGCCACGCTTGTAGCGGCGCTCGCTCAGCGGTCTCGCCGGCTCCCCCTCGAAATCGATCAGGATGAAGTCGTCGCCCGTCGAGAGCACCTGGCCGAGGTGGAAGTCGCCGTGCGTCCGGATGCGGGGGATGTCGAACTTCCTCGACACGATCTGCTGGAGCTTCGCGTTGATCTCGGCCTCGCGCGGCAGCATCGCCGACACGTGCTCCCGCACGCTCTCGGGGAGCGAGCGCTCGCGCTTCCTCAGCAGCGCGAAGGTGCGCGCGAGCATGCCGTGCGCCGACTGGAAGATCGACTGCTGGTGCAGCGTCGTGAACGACTGCTGCCCGAACGCGGGGTCCTTGCTGTGCTTGCCGAGGGTGAGGTGGAGCTGCGCGGTGCGCACGCCGAGCAGCCGCATCCTCACGAGCTCGGTGCCCATCAGCTGGTTCACCACCGGGGGCGGCGCCGCGCGCGACGCGTCGACGAGCGTGCCGGCCGGCATCGGCGGCGCGCTCCCCTTCACCGACCCCTCGTCGGTGAGCACCCGCTCGAAGAAGCGGTTCAGCGCCTCGAGCGTGCTCGTCCACGCGTCGGTCTGGCTCCGCACGTACTCCTGGAGCATCGCCACCGTGGTCGCCTCGCGACCGCGGCCCTGGTACTCGATCACCCCGGCGATCCGCGGCGTCGCGGGGAACTGCTCGTCCGTCAGGAACCTGCCGATCTCGAGCTCCGGGTTGATGCCCTCCTCGACCTGCCGGAAGATCTTGAGGAGCAGCTTGTCGCCGTAAATGATGGTCGTGTTGCTCTGCTCGCTCTCGGAGATGCGCGCCGGGAGCTCTCCGTCCTCGCCGAGCGACTCGAGCGTCGTCCCGAGCGGCAGCGCATGGAGCTCGCCGGCCGTGCCCGTCGCGACGCCCCGCGCCCGGATCGCGGCGAGGATCAGCGCGGCGAACTCCGGGGTCGTCAGCGCGTCGTACAGGATCCCCTCCGGCGCTGCCGCGCTCTCCGGCTCGGGATCGCGGATCGTGACGTCCGCGATCACCGCGTGGCGCGTGCGCGTCGCGAGCGTCCGCGCGTAGTCGCCCGTGGCGAAGCCGATCGGCACGACATACGTGTCCGGCGAGCCGTCCGTGTACTCGACGCGCACGAGCAGGAGGTAGTGCTCCGCCGCGGTCTGCTCGCCGCGGAGGATCGGGATGACGTCCGCGAGGGTCGTGGCGCGCCGCGTGCGCGCCTTGCCGCGGAACCAGCGCCGCGCCGCGATGAACTTGCCGAGCGCCGGCTCGAGCACCCTGCGCCCCTCCGGGGAGAGGAGCGTCCGCCACGAGCCCTTCGTCGAGATCGCGGGCGCCGCCTCGGCGTCGCCGGCGGACGTCGCCGGCGTCGCCGGCTCCAGCGCGAACCAGAAGAAGTCGTGCGGCCCGAGCGAGAGGGAGTAACCGCGGCTCGTGATCTCCGGGAAGCGGCTCCTGCCGAACAGCTCGACAGGCACCATGCCCTCGAAGCGCGCGAGGTCGAGCTCGACGTGCTGGGCGTACCGAGAGAGGTTCGCGACGATGAGCAGCCGCTCGTCCGCGTGCGCGCGGATGAACGCGAGCACCTTGCTGTTGTCCGGGTGCAGGAACTCGATCGTCCCGCGGCCGAGCACCTTGTTCTGCTTGCGAAGGGTGATGAGCCGCTTCATCCACCAGAGGAGCGAAGCGGGGTTCTGCTGCTGCGCCTCGACGTTGATCGCCTCGTAGTGGTACTCGGGATCGATGATGATCGGCAGATAGAGCTTCTGCGGGTTCGCCCTGGAGAATCCGGCGTTCCGATCGGCGCTCCACTGCATCGGCGTGCGCACCCCGTCGCGATCGCCGAGATAGATGTTGTCGCCCATCCCGATCTCGTCGCCGTAGTAGAGGACTGGGGTCCCCGGCAGCGAGAAGAGCAGGGCGTTCATCAGCTCGATCCTGCGCCGCGTCTTCATGAGCGGGGCGAGCCGCCGGCGGATGCCCAGGTTGATCCGCGCCGTGTGCTCCTGCGCGTAGACGCGGTACATGTAGTCCCGGTCCTCGTCGGTCACCATCTCGAGCGTCAGCTCGTCGTGGTTCCGGAGGAACGTCGCCCACTGACAGCTCTCGTGGACCACGGGCGTCTGCTTCAGGATGTTGACGATCGGGAAGCTGTCCTCGAGCTCGACCGCCATGAACATCCTGGGCATGAGCGGGAAGTGGAAGTTCATGTGGCACTCGTCGCCGCTCCCGAAGTACGCCGCGGCGTCGGCGGGCCACTGGTTGGCCTCCGCGAGGAGCATGCGATCGGCGAAATTCGCGTCGATGTGGCGCCTGAGCTTCCGCAAGAACTCGTGCGTCTCCGGCAGGTTCTCGCAGTTCGTCCCTTCGCGCTCGTAGAGGTACGGCACGGCGTCGAGCCGGAGCCCGTCGACGCCCATCTCCAGCCAGAAGTCGACCACCTTGAAGACGGCGGCGTGGACGTCCGGGTTCTCGAAGTTGAGGTCGGGCTGGTGGGAGTAGAAGCGGTGCCAGTAATAGGCGTTGGCGACCGGATCCCAGGCCCAGTTCGACGTCTCGAAGTCCTTGAAGATGATCCGGGCGTCCTTGTAGCGGTGCGGGGTGTCGCTCCACACGTAGAAGTCGCGCCAGCGCGAGCCCTTGGGCGAGGTCCGCGCCCGCTGGAACCACTCATGCTCGTTCGATGTGTGGTTCAGGACGAGCTCGGTGATGACGCGGATGTCGCGGCGGTGCGCCTCGCGCAGGAGGCGGGCGAACTCGCGCCGGGTCCCGTAAGACGGGTTGATGTTGGCGTAGTCCGCGATGTCGTATCCGCCGTCGCGCAGCGGCGAGGGGTAGAAGGGCAGGAGCCAGATCGCGGTGACGCCGAGATCTTGGAGGTAATCGAGCTTGTCGACGAGCCCCTCGAAGTCGCCGATGCCGTCCGCGTTCGAGTCGCTGAACGCGCGGACATGGACCTCGTAGATGATAGCGTCCTTGTACCAGAGGGCGCTGCCTTCGACGGGAGGGGGCTTTTGATCCTGGCTCATGGCTGCTCCGGCGATGCGCGTAGTCCGCGCGACGACGCCGGGCGCACAGGATGCAGCGGATCGGGCCCTGTGCGGCGTGAGCACGCCGCCCGGGCCAGAGGTGGCCAGGAGGCAAGGCACGCTGCGGAGTCCGCCACTGGGCGCGCGCTGCCGTCCCCGCGCGGGTGACGCGGATCACGTGTATAGTTTAACTACTCGGGATTGCAAGACCACGCGTGCCCGACTTCGGTAGCACGCCGTGCGCGCGGCGCAAAGCGGCGCGGTTGCGTTTCGCTTCCATCCGTCTGCACTCCGTTTGCAACCGCTTGCAACCGCTTGCAACCGCTTGCAACCGCTCGCATCCGCTCCCATCCGGTTGCCTCCGTTTCCGCAGGGTTTGCAACCGGCGCACTGTCGAGATCGCTGCTTCGTGAGCTCGACCCACACGTCGAACCGCAGCCGGTGTAAGAAGCGCTGGCACCTCGTTCTGCGATCGGGCGAGCTCATGCCCATCGAAGGAGCATTCTCATGATGCGTGTCTTCCACGTACTCCCGCTCTCCCTCGCCGCGCTCGGAGCGCTCGCGTGCTCATCGACCCCCGAGCCGACGATCGACCCGAACAACCCGTGCCCTCCGGGCCAGTGGTGCGCCTCCGCCGTGCCGACCACACCGACGACGGCGGTGCCCACGCCCACCACCACCGCCGCGCCCGCGGGCTCCGCCGCCACGCCGATCCCGCCGGTCGCCGCGGTGGCCGCGACGCCGATCCTGCAGGGGATGGGCACGACGGAGGCCCCGGGGATGAAGCCGGACGGCGGGCCGTTCGCGGGGCAGTTCCAGGAGGGCCAGGCGCTCGAGCAGCAGATCAACATCTCGCCCGGCAAGTGCTACACGGTCGTCGGCATCGGCCTCGGGGTCCAGGAGCTCGACATCCAGCTCGTCTCGCAGCCCGCGCCCGCGCTGCCGCCCGTCGTGCTCGCGCAGGACAGCACCACCGGCGCCGCGGCGACGCTCGGCGGCAAGGCCTCCGGCTGCTGGAAGAACCCCTTGCCGATCGGCGGCCCGGGCAAGGTGATCCTCAAGGCGACGAAGGGCGCGGGGATCGCGGCCGCGCAGGTCTTCATCAAGTAGCGCTCCCCGCGCGGGCTGGCCGCGTCCGCCCGTACTCCAAGGAGCGCCGCCGTGCGCATGCCGAGAGGCGTGCGCCTCGCGCGCGACTCTTCTATTCCCGCGGCCTGCGTCCTCCCCTAGAGCAGAACGGATGAGGCCGTGGGCCTCGCGCGCGACTCCATGAGCGAGACCGTCTTCCTCGGCCCCGACGCCAGCAAGACCTGCGCGAGGCCGCGCTGGGAGTGGCTGTCGCCGCGCCTCCCGCCGGACCTCGAGCAGGAGGCGACGAGGCGCGTCGCGTGGATGGCGCTCTGCACGATCGTGGCGGGCGCCCTCGGCTTCCTCGTGTCGGAGCTCATCCCGGGCCTCGAGCTCGGCCCTTACCCGATCCGCGTCGCGGTCTTCCTGCCGTTCATGCTTGTCTCGGCCGCGCTCTTCGTCATCGCGCGGAGGGGGCTCCTGTCGCCGCCGCGGATCGTCGATCTCTCGTTCGCCTACAAGGTCCTGGGCGCCGCGCTGCTCTCGGTCATCTCCAACGCGCAGCCGTGGCCGGAGGGGCCGATGCTGCCGGGATGGCCGCCGGTGGCCGTCTGGGTGCTCATGTTCCCCATCATCGTCCCCGCCCCGAGCGTGCGCACGCTGTTCACCTCGACGCTGGCGATCCTCACCGATCCGGCCTGCCTCTGGGTGCTCGTCCGCTCGGGCTTCATGGAGCCGCCCTCGCGCGAGGCGATGTTCCGCCGGTTCTTCCCGAGCGTCATCGCGCTCGCGCTCTCCGTCCTCGTGTCGCGCGTCGTCTTCGGGCTGGGGCGCAAGCTCGACGCGGCGCGGGAGCTCGGCAGCTACCGGCTCGTCGAGCGGCTCGGCGGCGGCGGCATGGGCGAGGTGTGGCGGGCGAAGCACCGGATGCTCGCCCGCCCCGCGGCCGTGAAGCTGATCCGGCCAGAGGCGTTCCAGGGCGAGCCATCGAGCAACGGCAACGCGAAGGCGCGGTTCGAGCGCGAGGCGCAGGCGACCGCCGCGCTCCGATCACCGCACACGATCGGCATCTTCGACTTCGGCGTCGCCCGCGACGGGTCGTTCTACTACGTGATGGAGCTGCTCGACGGCATGGACCTCGACACCCTCGTCAAGCTGGACGGCCCGCAGCCGCCCGCGCGCGTCGTCCATTTGCTCCGGCAGGCCTGCCACTCGCTCCACGAGGCGCACAGGGCCTTCTTCGTGCACCGGGACATCAAGCCGGCCAACCTCTTCCTGTGCCGCTACGGCGCAGATCTCGATTTCTTGAAGGTGCTCGATTTCGGGCTGGTGGCCCAGCGCAAGAAGGACGCGGACCCCTCCAAGCTGACCGCGGACAACGCGATCACCGGCACGCCCGCGTTCATGGCCCCGGAGGTGGTGCTTGGCGACCGCCCGATCGACGGCCGGACCGACATCTACGCGCTCGGGTGCGTCGCCTACTGGCTGCTCACGGGCGCCCTCGTGTTCGAGGCCGAGACGTCGATGAAGACGATGTTGCTCCACGCGACGGAGGCGCCCGTCGCGCCTTCGAAGCGCGCGGCGCGCGCGATCCCGCCCGCGCTCGATCGCATCGTGCTCGACTGCCTCGAGAAGGATCCCGCGCGGCGGCCGCAGTCGGCGCGCGAGCTGTCCGAGCGGCTCGCCGCGCTCCACATGGACGCCGACTGGACCGAGCAGCACGCGGCGGCGTGGTGGGAGACGGTCGCGCCGCCGTCGCTCTCGGGCCAGGCGGCCAGGGCGGCCGTCGACGCCTTCGGCTGAGCTCCGCGCGCGCCCGGCGCAGGTCCTCAGCGGATGTTGAAGTCGACCGTCATCAGCTGTCCGCCGCGCTCGATCGCGACGGACAGGCGGTTCGCGGTCCGGAGCCGCGCGTAGGCCTCCAGCGCCTTCTGGGGATCGGTGACGTCGAAGCCGTTGATCGACCTCAGGGTGTCTCCGCTCTCCAGCCCGAGCGTCTCCAGCAGCGAGCCTCGCCTGATCCTGAGCTTCAGCCCGACGACCTGGTCACCTCGCCGCTCCGGGATCACCCGGGCGGAGCGCATGAGGAGCGCCTGCTGCTCGAGGATCTGATCGACCGCCGCGCGGTCGACGTTGAACTCCGTGGCGCTCACCCGCCGGATGCGGGCGGCGATCTCCGGCGGGATCGTGTTCAGGTTGTCGTTGCTCCCGACCGGCCTCGCCTGAGGCCGGGGCTGCGGGGCGGGCGCCTCCTCGCGCGCGCCCTTCCCGAGCTTGCCGGCCTTGCCGAGCTGCATCTGGCAGCGCGCGCCGCCCGCGGTGATCCACACGCGGTCCCACGCGATGCGCGTGAGCGTGCCTCCCGCCGCGTCGCCGCCGAGCCGGCGGAGCTGCGTCTGCCCGTCGGGCCCCTCGATGGCCGCGAAGGACCACGCGGCGTCCTGCGACGCCGCGATGAGCACCACGCGTCCGGCGTCGCAGGTCGGATCGCTCCACGGATCGCCGTGCGCCACGGGCGCGCGCTCCTCGGGAGCGCCGCCCGGGGGCCGGAGGAGCGGCCCCGTCGCCGAGTCGAAGGGGTTGCGCTGCAGGATCGCCTCGGCGCTCGTCGCGTGGAGGCCGTCGCGCAGCGCGCGGTGAGGCGCAGGGGGCGTGGAAGAGAGCCTGGCGGCTCTGTCCGGGATGATCGTCTTCCCGAGCAGGTGAGACACCCCCGACGCCTGAAAGTAGGCGGCGGACGCGATCATCGTGCCCGCGATCCACAGGAAGTGGTGCTTTACAGCCGCATCCAGGTCCACGGGTCCTGCTCTTTCTGGGGCTCGATCGCCGCCCGCGCTCGAGGCGGGCGCCGCGCGCACGCCGGCGTGGAGGCGACCGTGCACAATGTCGCCACCGACCCTCCCTCTCGGGACGCGCAGCACCGCGCGTGCCGGCCCGTCGCGCCCGCGCGCCCACCTGGCAGATCGCGCGCCCCGCGCGCGAGCCTGTCGGAGCGCGCGCCTTGACCCGAACGGATCGGCGCGCGTCCACGAGCCGCGCGAGCGCCGAGCGCGCGCCGCGGCGGCGCTCATCGAGAGGGTGATCGGGAGGAGGAGAGTGGGGGCAGCGAGCGCCGGCGGGCGGCTCGCTCAGGGCTTCTTGTCGGGCGCCTTGGCGGCGACCGTCGTCCCGGACTCACCGCGGCCGCGGCGGTAGACCCAGGCGGCGAGGACCTTCCGGTCGCTCGCGGAGAGCTTCTCCTCGAACGCCGGCATGTGGCCTTCCAGATCCTTCGCCATGGCTGCCGGCGGGTAGGCCTTGCCGCTGCCGGGGTTCGTGATCTGCGCCTCGATCCACGCGACCGAGGCCCAGCCGCGGAGCTCGGGGGCGGCCGACTCCTCGTCGTCGGTCTTGCCGTCGAGCCGGTGGCAGCTCGTGCACCGCTGCCGGACCATCTTCTCTCCGGGCGTCCCGGCGCCGGGCTCCCCGCGCGCCTGCCCCTCGAGGAACGCGGCGATCGTCTCCTGGTCGGCCGCGCTCATCGGCGTGAACACCTTCGCCGCCTCGGGATCCGCGGGCGGCTTCACCGCAGACGGCATCATCTCCTTGAACGCCGTCTTGCCGAAGAGGTGGTCGGCGTCGGGATCCTTGAGCACCTCGAGCGCCCAGGCCTTCGTCCCGAACCCCGTGAGATCCGGCGCCGTCTGCTTCTCCTTGGGCGGGCCGAGATCGTTCAGCCGGTGGCAGCTCGCGCACTCCTTCTTGTAGAGGTCCTCGCCGCGCGTCTCCGGGTCGTTCCGGAGCATCGCGAGCGCGCCCTCGGGCGGGACGCCTTGCTTGAACAGCGCCACCGCCCGCGCGGTC
Organism: Sorangium sp. So ce381; assembly: GCF_051473845.1. Lineage (NCBI taxonomy): Bacteria > Pseudomonadati > Myxococcota > Polyangiales > Polyangiaceae > Sorangium > Sorangium sp. So ce381. The sequence goes on from NZ_CP150336.1 coordinate 567,698, forward strand.
CGCGCGGCGCTCTGCGCCTCCGAGCGCTGGAAGGCCTCGTCCTTCGCGTCCTTCACGAGCGACTTCCCCAGCAGGCCGACGGCCCCGAGGCCGATCAAGAACAGCGGCGCGAGCGCCGGCAGCCGCGCGCGGAGCGGGCCGGGCTTCCTGTCGATGAACGGGAGCAGGGCGAGGTACAGCCCGACGACCCCCGGCAGGCCGACGGTCGCGATGAGCTCCAGCGAGCCAGGGAAGAACTTGCGCAGCTCGAAGAGCGGGCGGAAGTACCAGGCGGGGCGGGCGTTGTAGTCGCTGACGGGATCCGCGGGCGCCTCGAGCGGGGCGCCGTGCTCCATGGCCGCGAGATCGAACACGACGACCAGCACGAGCGCCACGGCCACCAGGATCAGGCCGAGCTGCTTCGGGTAGAACCGATCCGCCTTGCCGAGGTCGGCGCCGTGCGGCGCGCCGAAGCCGTGCCTGCGGAACTGCGCGAAGCTCGCGGCGAGCAGCAAGGCCATGACCGCCGGCAGCACGAAGACGTGCAGGCCGTAGAGCCGCGTCAGCGTCAGGTGCCCGAGCGAGCTCCCGCCGATGACGAGCTGCTGCGTGAACGACCCGACCACGGGGACCGAGCCCATGATGCCGGTCTCGACGCGCGCGCCCCAGTAGCCGTCCTGGTCCCACGGGAGCGGGTTGCCCGTGAAGGCGAAGCCGAGGATCACGCCGAGCAGGCCGAGCGTCAGGAACCAGCCGATCTCGCGCGGCGCGCGGTACGCCCCGTGGAGCGCGATCCGCGCCACGTGGATCGCGACCAGGACGACGAGCGCCTGCGCTCCGAAGTAGTGGAGGCCTCGGATGAGCCACCCGGCGCGCAGGGTGAAGTTGATGTGCGCGACGCTGGCCCACGCCGTCGTCGCGCTCGGGGCGTAGGCCGACATGAGCAGCGCGCCCGTGACGGCCTCGATGAGCAGCAGCAGCGCGAGCGCGCCTCCCCACACGTAACCGATGCGCGCGCCGCCAGGGATGGGCTCGTCGAGGAACCGGCGCAGCGGCTCGCGGTGCCCTATGCGCTCGTTCAGCCAGTCGCCGAGGCTCATCCTGCGATCTCCTGGAGGTCGGCGACCCCGTCACGGTAGCGCCGGAAGTCGACCTCGAGCCAGCCGTCGACGACCCTCGTCGCCAGCGGATCCATGGCGCGCGGGGACGGCCCCGTCTCAGGCGCGCCCGACAGGCCGAAGCGCGACGCGTGACACGGGCAGTTGAAGCTCTTCTTGTCGTCGTTGAGCTCGATCCCGCAGCCGAGGTGCGGGCACGTGGCGCTCATCGCGCGGATCTTCTCGCCCTCCCGGATGACCCAGATCGCGCCGAGCATCTGGTCCTTCGCGACCGTGAAGGCGTCGCGCTCCTCGCCGATCACCTTGAGCCGCCGCGGCTCGCCCGGCGGGAGGTCCGCGAGGCGCCCGACCCGGACCCAGCGCTCGCGCCCGCCTGCGGCGCCGGCGCTGCCTGCGGCGGGGGCCGCGATGAAGCTCGCCGCCGGTACGGCGATCGCGCCGGCGCAGGCCAGACCGCCGATCGCCACGAGCGCCTTCAGGGCGCCACGCCGCTCCTCGGGGGCGGGGCCCGCGGACGGCGCGCCGGCGCCCGCGGGCACCCCGTGAGGCCCAGGTTCGTGCGGCAATCCATGTCCCAGGTACCCACCGGCACCAGGTTCCTTTTGCGTCGGCTCTGCCATCTCGTAGGCTCTCCCTCGCTCGCGCCGCTCTCCGAATGCCGCCCAGACTGGAGCGGGACCCTCGGCGGACGAAGCGGACGCAGCATATCGAAAACACAGGCGTAACGTTGAATCCTCGCCATCGCGCACATCGGGGCGATTGCGTTTCGGCCGGCACAGCCGAAAGTTCTCCTTCAGTTGTCCCGATGCCTCGCCCCATCGCCGCAGCGCTCGTGATGTTCGCCGTGTTCGGGGCCTCCGCCTGTGCCGCTTCGCGTCAACCGCCGGCGTGTACGCGTCCCGACCTCAGCGGGTGCGCCATCGAGGACGTCTCGTTCGAGGGCGACGAGGTGATCAGCGGCGACGAGCTCGCCGCGCGGATCGCGACGGCCGAGAGCTCGCGCCTCCTCGCCGGAGCGCTCGAGCCCGTGCCGATCCTGAGCATCTGGGACGCGCTCACGGTCGAGTACGAGCGGTTCGACCGGTTCGTCCTCGAGCGGGACCTGGCTCGCATCGAGCGGTACTACCGCGCGCGCGGGTTCTACGGCGCGCGGGTGCGCGCGGCGCGGGTGCAGCGCTTCGGCGGCCCCGGCAAGGAGGGGCGCGTGCGGGTGCGCATCGTCGTCTCCGAGGGCGCGCCGGTGAAGATCGCGTCGGTGGATCTCGCGTGGCGGGACTGGACCCTGGAGAAGGGCAGGGACATCGACCGGCCGGTGACCGAGGCGAAGGGCGAGCTCAAGGTCGGCGAGCGCATGGACGAGGCTCGGTACGAGGAGCTCAAGAAGCGCCTGCTCCGGGTCCTCACCGACCGCGGCTTCGCCTACGCGAACGTGGAGGGGCACGTCGACGTCGACCTCGTGAAGAACGAGGCGCGCATCCGCTACACGATCGAGCTCGGCCCCGAGTGCAGGTTCGGCAAGGTCAAGCTGGAGGGGCTCGGCGAGCTGCCCGAGGCGCCCGTCAGGACGGCGATCGGCATCGAGGAGGGCGAGCGCTTCTCGACCGCGGAGCTGGCGGACGCAGAGCAGGCGCTCGCCGACTTCGGCGTGTTCGGCGCCGTCGCCGTGAAGCCCGAGCTCGCGCCGCCCGGACAGCCCAGGAACCCGGTCGTCCCCGTGACGTTCTCCGTGCAGCCGTCCGCGCTGCGCGCCGTGAGGCTGGGCGGAGGCGCCGAGGTCGGCTCGCGCGTCGAGGCGCACCTCGTCGCCGGGTGGGAGGATCGCAACTTCCTCGGGGGGCTGCGCCGCTTCAGCGTCGAGGCCCGGCCGGGGCTCGTCTTTTATCCGGTGGAGTTCTCGAACCTGTTCGGCAAGGAGCTCGGGGACACGTTCCGCCTCCTGCCGGAGATCCAGCTCCGGTCCGAGCTCCGCCAGCCCGGGGCGATCGAGCGGCGCACGGCCGCGGTGCTGCGCGGCTCGTTCAAGCTCTACTGCCCGCAGACAGGGGAGTTCTGCACCAAGCCGGACAAGCAGGGCGGCGCCGGCGAGGGGGGGTCAGGAGCTGCACCAGGTGCTGCCCAGGAGGCTCCGGAGCACGCGATCGTCGGCTACCGCGAGTACGTCGGGTCCATCGGCGTCGAGCGGCCCTTCCTGAAATCGGACCTGAACGCGGCCCTCCTCTACAACGTCCAGCTGAACAGCCCGTTCACCTACAATTCGGCGCGGCTGCCCTCCGGGTTCGGGACCCTCTTCATCCCTTACCTCCAGGCGCAGGTGTCCTATGACCGCCGCCTGAACCAGGCGGGGAAGCCCGACAGGGTCACCCCCCATCACGGCTATTACATCGCGCTGGACACGCAGCTGGCCGGCTATCTGGGGTTCGACACCGCGATCGCGGAGGCCCTGGTCGGCGAGAAGGCGCAGGACGAGCGGGACAAGCGGTTTCACTCCGCGCGCGACATCCGCCTTCAACCCGAGTTTCGTGCCTACCTCCCTGTTTCGAGGAGATGGACCCTGGGTTTCCGCTTGATGACCGGGTGGCTGTTCACGGGCCGCTACGGCGACGCCTCCGTGGATCCTGCCCAGTGCGACGCCCTCGCGGGCGTGGACAGGGACCGTTGCCGGAGAGACGTGGGGGCCGACCTTCAGCTGATGCAGTTCCGTGGGTTCTTCAGCGGCGGCGCGACCAGCAACCGCGGATACGGGTACAACGAGGTCGGCCCGCACGCCCGCGTGCCGAGCCTGACAGCCGGCGGCAGCACCGACGAGGAGGCCCCGCTGGTCCCCATCGGAGGCCGTCTGCTGTGGGAGACGAGCCTGGAGCTGCGGATACCGCTCGGCGAGAGCTTCGGTACGGTGATCTTCGCCGACGCCGGCGATGTCACCCGGGAGCACCGGCTGTTCCGCTCGGGAGCGCAGCGCCTGCACCTCTCGGCGGGCTTCGGGCTGCGCTACGTCACGCCGGTCGGACCGCTGCGCTTCGACGTCGGCTACCGCATCCCCTGCTTGCAGGTGCTCGGTGTTTGCAATGAGACAGAAGCAGCAGGCTGGCCCGAGGACGAGCGGCACCCGGGCAAGCTGTTCGATGTGCTGCCTATCGCCGTGAACCTGGCGATCGGCGAAGCGTTCTGACGTGCGGTGATCCGTCCGGCGGGCGACGGAGGGCGGTGGGGCCCGCGCCTCCGGCGCAGGCCGCGGGCGATCAGCCCTCTTCTTCTTCGACGTTCCAGGCGGACAGCGCGGTCATCCCGATGGCGACCGAGCAGAGGCAGCACAGGGCAGGCTCCTCGAACCGCAGCTCGTCGCCGCGCGACCACACGTAGAGGCCGCGCCCGTGGGGCTCGCCCGCGATGGCCCTGTCGCACACGTCGCAGCGGTGCTCGGTTGCGCCTGAGGCTGCTTGACGCGCGCGCAGCGCATTGTCGGCGATCGCGTCGACCGAGACGCAAATCGGATGGGCCAGTATCCCTGTGAGCCGGTAATCCGCACTTGCGGTCCCCTCCGGCGTAGGGCAGGGGTCCAGGTTCGGGGTCCCCTTCAGAGCGCCTTCAATCACATCCACCTCCGGCGGCAGGGCCGAATCTAGCTCAGGCCGAGACGGGACGCACGAGAAGGCTGCGCCTGAACACCATCAGGCCTGCTCCAGGGCGCACATGTGGGCGAACGCGCTGGAACGGTGCGTCATGGACCGCAGGGCGTACCGTTCCAGCGTGCAATAGTGACGGAATTCGGCGGGATCAGGCGCTGGCGGACGCGGCCGTCTCGGCGGCGTCCTGGGCGGCGGCCGAGCGGCTGCCGGCCGAGCGGTCGAGAGCGCAGCTCTCTTCGAGCAGCTCGACCACGTCGAGCTGGCGGATCGACTCCTCCTTGGACTGATCCTTGAGGCCGTCGGTGATCATCGTCTGGCAGAACGGGCAGGCGGTCGCGATGGTCTTCGCCTCGGTCTGGAGCAGCTGCAGTGTCCGCTTGACGTTCACGCGGTCCTTGTTCTGCTCCTCCATCCACATCTGCGCGCCGCCGGCGCCGCAGCACAGCCCCTTCTGCCGGTTCCACCCCTCGGCCTCGACGAGCTGCAGCCCGGGGATGCGCTTCAGGATGTCGCGCGGCTGCTCGTACACGTCGTTGTAGCGGCCGAGGTAGCAGGAGTCGTGGAAGACCACCTTCCCCTCGACCGGCTTGCTGGGGACGAGCTTCTTCTCGGCGACCAGGCCGAGCAGGAAGTCGGTGTGGTGCACGACCTCGAACTTCGCGCCGAAGTCGGGGTACTCGTTCGCGAGCGTGTTGAAGCAGTGCGGGCAGGTCGTGACGATCTTCCGGATGCCGCCCTGCTCCTTGTAGCCGTTCAGGGTCGCGGCGTTCTGCTCGGCGAGCATCGCGAAGAGGTACTCGTTGCCCGCGCGGCGCGCCGGATCGCCGGTGCACGTCTCCTCCTGGCCGAGGATGGCGAAATCGACGCCGGCGGCCTTCAGGAGCCTGGCGGTCGCGCGGGCGATCTTCTTCGCGCGGTCGTCGTAGCTCGCCGCGCAGCCGACCCAGTAGAGCACGGGGGCCTGCGGCTTCTCGGCCATGGTCGGGATCTCGAGCCCCTCGGCCCAGTTGCCGCGGTCGAGGCGCGCGAGGTTCCAGGGGTTGCCGTTGACCTCCATCGCGTTGAACGGATTCCCGAGCTCCGCCGGGAACTCGCCCTTCACGAGGACCAGGTGGCGGCGCATGGAGACGATCTTGTCGACGTAGCTGATCATCACCGGGCACTGCTCCTCGCAGGCCCGGCACGTCGTGCAGGCCCAGAGCACGTCCGGATGGACGACGTTCGCCACGAGGTCGACCGGCTTGTACGCGACCTCGGGGATCGGGACCGGGTTCTCCGGGGCCGCCTGCTCCGCGCCCTCCTGCGTCTCCGCCGCCTCCGCTGCCTGGCCGTCCTGCGCCGCCCCGTCGGTGGCCTGCCCGTTCGCCTGGGCCGCGTGGCCGTCGCCGGCGCCGCGCGGGCCGCCCGGCCTGTTGATGAACTCCCCCTCTCGGCCGTACAGGTGATCGCGCAGGTCCAGGGTGAGCTGCTTGGGGCTCAGGATCTTGCCCGTCTTGTGGGCCGGGCAGTTGTCGCTGCAGCGGCCGCACTCGGTGCACGTGTAGAAGTCGAGGATCGCCTTCCAGGTGAAATCCTCGATGCGCGAGACGCCGACCGGGGCGGCCTTCTCGGGCTCCTCGGCCGCCTTCATGACCATCTCGCCGATCGCCTCGGCGCTGCCCGCGACGAGCGGCAGCCGGCCGCGCGCCTCGATGTTGCGCGTGAAGACGTTCGGGATCGACGTGATGATGTGGAAGTGCTTCGAGTGCGGGAGCAGGTTCAGGAACACGAGCACCAGCGTGACGTGCGTCCAGAACCCGATGTGCGCGAGCACGACGAGCGTCCCCGGGCTGACGCCGCTCAGGAGCACGGCGAACAGCGAGCCCGCCGGGGCCGGGAACAGGTGCCAGCGGATCGCCGCCGGGTCCGCGGGGACGCCAGCGAACGGGGCCGTCACGGTGGCGACGCGCTCGCAGAGCGCCGCGTCCGCGGGGCCGCACGCCGCCGTGGACCAGCGGTGGTGAAGCACCAGCGCGGCGCCGTCATAGAGCATGTCGCTCACCATCATCGTGACGATGATGCCGAGGATGAGGAGCCCCTCGCCGGACAGGGTCATGCGCCGCTCGCGCTTGATCGCCCGGTAGTAGATGAACACGAGCGCGCCGATCACGACCAGCGTGGCCATGACGTCCTTCACGAACTCGTAGATTCCGCCGAGCGGCACCGCGCCGATGCCCGGAAGCCGCACCGGCTCGTGCCCCAGGATCCACAGGTCGAACGACGGGTCGATGCCGCGCCCCCACAGCATCAGCGTCCGGAGCAGGAGAACCAGGAATCCGAAGAAGATGAGCTTATGCGCCAGCCCGGCGAGCGGGTAGTAACCCATCTTCCGTTGCCGGAAGGCGTACTCCCAGGTGCCTTTGAGGCGCTCGGCGATCCGGTCGAGCCGGTTTTCTCCGCGCCCGACCTTGAGGAGCTGCCAACGCCGGCTGGCGCTCCACGCAAAGGCGGCGAAGAGGCCGACGAGCAATGTGAGCATCCACGTGGGATTCATTCGCGGGGCGTCTCCAGGTGCAAAATGGCCACATCTTTTAAGGTGGGCGGCTGCCGGACGTCAACCGCGCGGCGGCGATGGATCGCGCGGAGGTCCTTCGCCGGATTTCTGTTCTTGCAAGGGCGGATACGTCGGCGCGCGCTGGGGTGGCTCCTCGCGCGGCGCCGGGGGCACGGGCGGCGCGCCGCGTGGGCGGCTCAGAGCGTGAACTCGACGCTCTTTTCTTCGGTCGCGGCGGCGGGAGACAGATCGAGCGCCATGCTGTACGAGCGCTGGCCGACCCGCGCGCTCAGGCGGACGCGGATGGGGGCCGTCGCGTCGTTCAGCTTGTCGAGCCGCACGACGACGCGGTAGCGGCCCCGCGCCGGCTCGCCCTCGGTGAGGAAGACGTTCTCCACGTTCTGCTCCTGGCATTCGCCGCTCACGCGCGGGCAGTCGCGATCCTTCATGAGGCCGCTCGCCGTCGGCTCCCCGACGCGCGCGAGCTCTCCCGCCGGGTCATAGACGTTGAGATCGACGTCGGCCTCGGGCTCCTCCCACGCGATCGTGAACTGGAGGATCCCGGTGTGGAGCCCGCAGCCCTCGTCGATCACGCCGTTGCAGTTGTTGTCGCGGGCGTCGAAGCAGAGCTCGACCCCCGTCGGTGTGCAGGCGATCTCGAGCCCGACGCCCTCGGAGACCTTGATGTCCTTCGGCTGGAGGGCCGGCCTGGGCGGGGGCGGCGGCACCTCGATGCAGCCGGCGAGGAGCAGGGCGAGGGCGGCCGCGCCGCGCGAGACGCGCGCGACGTGCGCGACGTCGATTGCCGCGCGGGCGAGGCGCGCGCGGAGGCCGTGAGGCGCCGGAAGGCGCGTCGCGTCGCGGCGGGCGCGCGGCTCGCGCCGCGGGGGACCGGGGCTTCGCATGGGGAGCTGCATGTTATCCGCCTTCAGGCTCGCGCGGGGCGCCGGCGCTGCGCGGCTCGAGCACGGGCAGCGCGGGCGGCCTCCGCGGCTTGGGGCCGCGCGGCTTCGGGGGAGGGGGCGGCGTTCCTCCGAGGGGCTGGGGGAGGTGCATGCCCCGCGCGGCCAGGATCTCCGCCGCGTGGGGGACGGTGAGCACCAGCGCGCGCGCATAGAGATGGATCCGGTAGGGCTCCGGGAGGTCGCCGGGCCGGCCGTTCGTCGCGTGCTCGAGCAGGATCGCCGCGGTGACGCTCACGTTGAGGCTCTCCGCGAAGCCGCGCATCGGGACGCGCACGGCGCGGGCGCAGGCGGCGGCCAGGTCGGGGCGGATGCCGTCGCGCTCGTTGCCGAGGACCAGCGCGAGGCGGGGGATGCTCGAGAGGTCGCGCGGGGTGAGCTCGCCTTCCGGGTGGGTCGCCACGAGCTCGTGCCCCGAGGCGCGGAGCGCGGCGACCGCGGCCTCGGTGGTCGCGTGCGTGCGCACGTCGACCCAGCGCTCGGAGCCGCGCGAGACCGTGTTCGAGACGAGGAACTGCTCGGCCCGCTCGATGATGTGGATCCGCTGCAAGCCGAACGCGTCACAGGACCGGAGCACGGCGGCCCCGTTGTGCGGATCGTGCGGCGCATCCATGGCCACGGTGACGGCGTCGAGCCGCGCCGCGATGACGCCGCGCAGCCGGGCCCTGCGCTCGTCCGTGACGAACTCCTCGAGGATGCGGGCGACGTCGGCGACGTCGAGGGAGTCGAGCGCGGCGAGCAGCCTTCGCTGCTCCTGCGCGACGAACGAGCAATTGGGGGTCGAGCGGCGCATGGCGGGGGGGCGCCTCTATAGCAGGTCGATCGCGACCGCGATCCGCTCGCCCTCTGCGTACTCGACAACGGCGCAGTCGCCGGGAGAGCCGTCCTCCCAGGACAGGCAGACGAAGTCGGCCTCGGCGTCGAGCGCGATCATGGGGTGGTGCCACACGCCGGGGCGATAGGTGATCCCCTGGGCGCCGTGGGCGATGAAGGCGCCGAGCGTCGCGAGCTCGGGCCGGTCGCCGCCGAGCGCCACGACGACGAGGTAGCGCCGCGCGCTCATCGGCACGAACGCCTGGGTCGAGCCGGGGTGCTTCTCGAGCAGGGCGATCGGGAGCGGGAAGCTCGAGCGCGGGGCGCAGCGGAACACCGAGACGTTCAGCGAGGCGTGCCCGGGGCGGAGGTTCTCGATCGCGGCGAGGTGATCGAAGCGCCGCGCCGTCCCCTGGTTGGCAGGCCTCCCGGGCTCGCCGTGCGGCGAGGCCATGAGGATGTCGCCATACGGCGCATAAGCTGCAGGGCTGAGCGAATGGGCTGCGATGCGCGGGCGGTGGCTCATCGTAATGGGCGACTGTGGCGGCGCGCCACGCGTGTGGCCTCCCTGCGGCCCTCCTGCACGGTGCATGGCGCGCGCCGACCGAGGGCACGACAGGGAAAAGGTATCACGTCGCGGGGGCGCCGCAGCACGCCAGCCCGCCGCTCGCGACATGGGGCCGGGTTTTGCAAGGCGTCTCGCGACGCTTACCCGACGGGTAATGCAAGCGACCCTGGAGCCAGTCATGCGGATTGTTCACAAATCGACATTTCGGAAGCGCCTCGCGGTGGCCTCCCTGTTCCTGGCGGTGCTCGCCGTCATGACGTCCATCGTCGGCTGCCAGCGCTACGACGTGCTGGTCGAGAAAGATCAGATCGCGGCCCAGAAATGGTCCGATCTCGAGGCGGATCTCCAGCGGCGCTACGACCTGGTCCCGAACCTGGTGGCCGTCGTGAAGGGGTCGGCCAAGCACGAGGAGGAGACGCTCGCGAGCGTCGCCGAGGCGCGCGCCCGCGCGACAAGCGTCCAGCTCAAGGCCGACGATCTGACGGATCCGGAGAAGGTGCAGGCCTTCCAGAAGGCGCAGGAGCAGCTCAGCGGCTCGCTCTCGCGGCTCCTCGTCGTGCAGGAGCAATACCCTGATCTCAAGGCGAACCAGGCCTTCCACAGCCTCCAGATCCAGCTGGAGGGAATCGAGAACCGGATCCTCCGGGCGCGCCAGGAGTACAACCAGGCGGCGCGCGAGTACAACGCGGAGCTCCTGAAGATCCGGGGCCAGGTGGTGAACAAGGCGACGGGCCAGCCGTTCAAGCCGCGCGTCTATTTCACCGCGTCTCCCGAGGTCCAGTCGGCGCCGAAGGTCTCGTTCTGATGAGGGGCGCGGCGATGCGCCGGATCGGCATGGGCGGGGCGCGGCTGCGGGCCGTGGCCAGGGCCGTCGCGGCCGCGTTCGCGCTGGTCTGCGCGCTCGTCGCGCGGCCGGCCCTCGCCGACTTCACGCCGCCGACGCTCACAGGGCACGTCGTCGACACCGCTGGACGGCTCGAGCCGTCCGACATCCGCGCTCTCGACGCGAAGCTCGATCGCATCCGCCGCGAGACGGGGTTCGAGATCGTCGCCTTCGTGGCCGGATCCCTCGAAGGCGAGACGATCGAGGACGTCGCCTACAAGGCCTTCAACACCTGGCAGCTCGGCCAGCGCGGGGCCGACAACGGCGTTCTCCTCGTGATCGCCCCGAACGAGCGGCGCGTCCGGATCGAGACGGGCAAGGGCGTGGGCGGAGCGCTCACGGATCTCCAGTCGAACGACATCATCCGGCAGACCATCAACCCGCTGCTCAGGCAGGATCGATTCCGCGAGGCCATCGACCAGGGGACTGCAGAGATCGCCAGGACGCTCGTCGCCGGGACACCCGAGGAGGAACGGCGCCCGGCGCCCGGCGCCCAGCCGTCGCCCGCCCCGGTCTCGCCGATCAGGATCGGCGTGACGGCCGTCGCCATCGTGGCGGCGCTCGTGCTCGCGCTGATTTCGCCCTCCTTCCGCTGGTTCCTGTGGCTCGTCCTCCAGGCGCTCCTCTTCCGAGGTGGCGGCGGCGGCCGCGGTGGCGGCGGTGGGTCCGGGTTCGGCGGCGGTGGCGGCGGTCGCTCCGGCGGGGGCGGATCCAGCGATAGCTACTGAGCCGCTGCGCGCCGCCTCTTCCACCCTGTGCAGGACGGACCAGGCCGATCGGTCGTCCTCCGCGCCGGCCTTCCGATCGGCCCCCGTGCTCACCCCTGGCGTGACCGGGCGGGCACACGCGACATCGACGCTGGCGCGGCGCGCGTCGAACCGAGCGGAGATTCCAGGGCGCGCGCGATCTCCCGCTGCGCGCTGACCAGGCGACGCTACGCTCTCGTCATGGCTGCTGCCCTGCGCCCTGTCTTTGTCGTCGACGCCGTCCGGACCCCGATCGCCCGTTACGCCGGCGCGCTGGCGACGGTCCGCCCCGACGACCTCGCAGCGCACGTCCTCGACGCGCTCGTGCGTCGCAATCCTTCGCTGGCGCCGCGCCTCGATCACGTCGTCTTCGGCGCGACGAACCAGGCCGGAGAGGACAACCGCAACGTCGCGCGCATGGCCGCGCTGCTCGCCGGCCTCCCCTACGAGGTCCCGGGCGTCACGGTGAATCGCCTCTGCGGCTCGGGGCTCGAGGCGGTGGCCGACGCCGCGCGGATGATCGCCACCGGCGAGACCGACTGCGCGATCGCGGGGGGCGTCGAGAGCATGACGCGCGCGCCGTTCACGATGCCCAAGCAGGCCGAGCGCTTCGAGCGGAGCGCGCCGACCCTCTACGATACGACCCTCGGCTGGCGCTATCCGAACGCGAGGATGGCCGCGCGGTTCGAGCTCCAGTCGATGGGGGAGACGGCCGAGAACGTGGCCAAGAAGCACGGCATCAGCCGCGACGAGCAGGATCGGTTCGCGCTCCTCTCCCACGAGCGCGCCACGCTCGCCTGGGAGTCGGGGGGCTTCGCCGACGAGGTGGTCCCCGTGCTCGTCCCTCAGAAGAAGGGCGATCCCGTCCTGTTCGAGCGCGACGAGGGCGTGCGCGCCGACGCCTCGCTCGAGGCGCTGTCGAAGCTCAAGCCCGCCTTCCGCGAGGGCGGGACCGTCACGGCGGGCAACTCGTCCCCCCTCAACGACGGCGCCGCGGCCCTCCTGCTCGCCTCGGGCGACGCCGTGCAGGCCGCCGGCGCGACGCCGCGCGCGCGGGTGATCGCGACGGCGGCCGCCGGGGTGGATCCCAACCTCATGGGGGAGGGGCCGATCCCGGCCGTGAAGAAGCTCCTCCAGCGGACCGGGCTGCGCGTACCCAACGTGGATCTGTTCGAGCTCAACGAGGCGTTCGCGGCGCAGGCGCTCGCGTGCTCGCGCGCGCTCGAGCTCGACCCGGCGCGCGTGAACGTCCGCGGCGGCTCGATCGCGCTCGGGCACCCGATCGGCTGCTCGGGCGCGCGCATCGCGTGCACCCTGGTGCATGCGATGCGCGCGCGCGGCGCCAAGGTCGGGGTCGCCTCGCTGTGCATCGGCGTCGGCCAGGGCATCGCGACGCTCTTCGAGCGCGCGTGAGGTCATTTCGCCGCTCGTCCGCGGCGCCAGATGAGATAAGACCGGCGCAGCAGAACGCAGGGAGGGGGCCCGCGGCTCACCTCCCTCGGCTGACGGCGCCGCCTCGGCGGCCAAACCAAGGAGAAGTCCCGATGGAATTCCCCCAGATCAACGTGCCCGGCACCGGCAAGCTCCACGCCCGGCTCAAGACCTCGCTCGGTGACATCACGGTCCGGCTCGAGGAGGAGGGCGCCCCCAACACGGTCAAGAACTTCGTCGGCCTCGCCACGGGCACCATCAACTGGACCGATCCGAAGACCGGCCAGGGGATGCAGGGGACTCCCTGTTACGACGGCGTCCGCTTTCACCGCGTGATCTCGGGGTTCATGATCCAGTGCGGCGACCCGCTCTCGCGCTACCCGGACAAGGCGGCGCTCTGGGGCACGGGCGGCCCCGGGTACAAGTTCGCAGACGAGTTCAACCCCTCGCTGAGGCACGAGGGCGCCGGCGTGCTCTCCATGGCCAACGCCGGCAAGAACACGAACGGCGCGCAGTGGTTCATCACCGACGGGCCGACGCCGCACCTCGACAACCGCCACACGGTGTTCGGCAAGGTCGTGAGCGGGCAGGACATCGTCCACCGCATCGCCAACGTGGCGACCACGCGCGATCGGCCCAACCAGGACGTCGTCCTCGAGCGCGTCGAGATCTTCCGGCAGTAAGCGCGCGGCGCGCCGCGCGGCGCCGTTCAGCGCCGCGCGGCCAGCGCAGCGCTCCGCTCGTTCAGCGGGCGCAGCAGACGGTGATCTTGTCCTCGCCTTGCTCGACCTCGCCTGTGGGGTCGCCGCCGCGCGGCTGGCAGCTGCCGGTTCCGGTCACCTCGAGCGACACCGAGACGGCGGGGGGCGGATCGTCGACGCAGGCCCCATTGAACGGCACGGTCTCGCCGCGCCCCCGGCAGCGGCTCTGCTCGAAGAGCGTCAGCGTCGCCGCGCAGCGCACGCCGCCCGTGTCGCACGTGCATCGGGTGCAGCCGCGGTTGTCGACCATCGAGCTCGCGAACACGTGTCGCTCGCCGAACCCGTCCGGGCAGCGCTGGTCCCCGTCGCGCCAGACGCAGACGCCCTGCTCGAACGGCGCGTCGATCTCTCGCGGGGCGCAGGCCTCGCCGGCTCCACATCCGCCGGCGTCCGGCCCGGCGGCGCACACGAGCCCCTCGATACCGAAGCGCGGCGGCGGCAACGTCGCCTCGCCGCCCGACGCAGCGCACGTCGCCGAATCCACGCCGGGCGCTTCGCCGCTGTAGCTGCCGGCCTGGAGGTCGCCGCCGAGGTTGATGCAGTCCTCCGTCTGCACCGGCAGCGTCGCGTTCGCTCCGCCGCACGCGCCACGCGTGTACACCGTGACCGCGGGCGTCTCGCACGCCACGGTCGGCGCGCCGCACGCGCACGCGCTGCAGGTCGCGGGCGTGTCGAGGGGCTCGCGGCCGCCCACGTCCACCCGCTCGGAGAAGCCCTCGGGGCAGGCGACGTCCGCGGCGTCGGGGCCCTGGTACAGGAGGCCGGGCCCTTGCCAGTCCTCGGGCGCGGCGACGCAGGCGAACCCTCCGCAGTCGTCGTCGGCGCAGTCGACGGCGCCATCGCCGTCGTCATCCTCGCCGTTGGTGCACCGCTCGCCGCCGCCGGCGCCGCTGCTCGTGGTGCTCCCAGCCGCCGTCTGGCCTCCTCCATCTCCGCCGGAGCTGCTGGCCCCGCCGGAGCCGCTCCCGGACGGCCCCGGGAAGAGCGCGGGCTCGAACTGGTCGAAGTCCTGGGTGCAGGCGCTCGCCGCGAGGAGAGCGACGAGCGCGGTGACGCTTTGGAACGCAGAGCGGCGCAACACGACCTCCGGGATCGGCGGGCTTCGCCTCGGTTCGAAGGAGCCCGACCGACGGTACCACGAAGCGCCTGTCCGCACGGCGAGCTCCGCAGCCGGCGATCCCGGCGCCCGTTCGCCCAGTCCGAAGCGCGCCTGCTGCGGCGCTCCTTGCTGCACCGCGCCCCGCGCGTTGCGTCATCCGCTCGGGAGCGCGCGGGGATCGCCCGACCAGAGCGATGTGAGCGTATCGAGCTCTCGCGCGAGCTCCTCGATCGCCTTGTGAGCGAGCCGCGCCCGCTCTGCGGCGAGCGCCTCGAGGACGGCAGCGCGCGCGTCAGGCGCCAGGGCCTCCGCTGTTGTCATCTGCGCGAGCGCCTCATCGGCGTCGTGCAGCTGGCCGAGGCGGCGCTGCATCCGTGACGCGGATTTCGCGGTCCGCTCGGCGCGCTCTCCGAAGAGCGGTGAGAACGTCTCCGCGGAGTAGCGCAGCCGTTTGAAGCGGATCCGGAGCGCGTGCATGGCCGCCCCATCGCCCGGGTCGCTCGCGGCGAGCGCGCGCACGTCGTCCAGGGCATCACCGATCGCTCGCCTCGCGAGCGCCTCGGCGCCGCGCTTCCTCGCTTTCCGGCGCGAGATGCGCCGCTCGAGGCGCGCGAGGTGAGGCTCCAGCCGGAGCCGCTCGCCCTCGACCGGCGCGTCGGCCTGCGTCGCGCCCGTCTCGCCCTCGGCCGGCGCATCGGCCTGCGGCGCGCCCGTGTCGTCCGGGCGATCCTGCCGGAGCAGCTCGACGATGTGGGCCCTCGCCTCGCGCTCGCGGCGCGCGCGCTGCGCGACCCACCCCGCGACGGCCGCCCGGGCCGCCTCGTCCAGATCGAGCGCGGTGAGCGTCTCGCGCAGCACCTCCTCGTCGCGCAGCGCGCCGGTCGCCCGCGCGAACTCCCGGAGCCCCTCGGCCACGGGGCGGAGCCGCCTCCTTCCGTAGATGCGTCGCGCCGGCTTGAGCAGCGTCCGGAGCCGGCGAAGCGAGACCCGGAAGTCGTGCACCGCCTCCGCGTCCGGCTCCGCGTCCTCGCCCTGCTCGCTCGCGGTGACGACGCGCCGCGCATCGGCGCGGACGCGCTCGATGTGGGAGAGCAGCACCGGGCCCAGGAAGTCTCGCGCGGAGAGCCTCGCGCCGCCGCCGTCGCCGGCTCCGGCGCCACCCGAGGGCGGGGGGCTCCCCTCGAGCGGCGTCACAGACGCGTGAGCGCCACCGTCACCAGCGGGCGCCTCCCGAGCTTCGCCTCGAGCGTCCGGCGCGCCGCGAGCCGGGCGATCTCGATGATGTCGTTGTCGCGGCGCCGCGCGCGCGGCTCGCAGTCGTTCACCGCCTGCGCGACCGCGCGCGCCGCGGCCCTCAGCGCGCCGCCCTCGAGCTCCCCGGTGACCCCGCGGGCGAGGACCTGCGGCGGCGCCGCGAGGGCGCCGTGCACATCGACGACCAGCGACACGAAGGCCACCCCCTGGCGACCGAGGGTCGCTCGCTCCCGGAGGACCTCCTCCCCGAGCTCCTCGCCGCCCGCCGTCGCCACCCGGCCGGCGACGGCCCGGCCGCTCCGGCCGAGCGGCTGCGTCTTGCCGATCTCGACGACGTGGCCGTTCTCGGCGACGAGCACCTCGGCCACGCCGCGCTCCCGCGCGAGCTCCGCGTGCCGCGTCAGGTGGTGCAGCGCGCCGTGCACGGGGAGGAAGCCGCGCGGCTGGGTGAGGTCGATCATGCGCGCCTGCTCCGTCCGGTGCGCGTGCCCGCTCGCGTGGACGCGCCGATCCGTCGACCACGTCACGAGCTCGACGCCGAGGCGGAGCAGCCCGGCCATCATGTCGACGACCGGGCGGTCGTTGCCAGGGATGACGCGGCTCGAGAGCACGACCCGATCCCCCTCTTCGAGGCGCAGGAGCGGGTGCGTCCCCGAGGCGAACCGCGTCAGCGTGGAGGCCCGCTCGGCCTGCGTGCCGCTCGCGATGACGAGGAGCCGCTCGCGCGGCATCGACGAGGCGACCTCGGGCGGGACGAGCAGGTCGCTCGGCCACGGGAGCCTCCCCACGCTCTGCGCTGCCCGCACGTGCGTCTGCACGCTGCGGCCGAGCAGGCAGATCTTGCGGCGCGCGCGGATCGCGGCCTGACCGAGGGCGAGGAGGCGCTGGACGTTCGAGGCGAAGACGCCGACCACGACGCGCGCGGGCGCGGTCTCGACGAGCTCCGCCAGCGCGTGGGCGACGGCGCGCTCGCTCCCCGCCTCGCCCGGCGAGTCCACGTTGGTGCTGTCGGACAGGAGCAGCCGGACGCCGGCGTCGCCGAGCGCGCGGAAGCGGGCCTCGTCGGTCGGCTCGCCGTCGAGCGGCGTCGGGTCCAGCTTGAAGTCCCCGGTATGGACGACGAGCCCCGCGGCCGTGTGGATCGCGAGCGCCGTCGCGTCGACGATCGAGTGCGTCACCCGGAGCGGCTCCACGACGAAGCCGCCGATCGCGACCTCGCGCCCGACCTGCGTGGGCAGCAGGCGGACCTTGTCCTCGAGCGCGTGCTCCGCGAGCCGGTAGCGCACCAGCTCCAGCGCGTGGGGCGGGCCCCAGACGGGGACGTCGAGGTGACGCAGGAGGAACGGCAGCCCGCCGATGTGGTCCTCGTGGCCGTGCGTCAGCACGATGCCGCGCACCTGATCGCGGAGCGCGAGCACGTGATCGAAGCGCGGGTGGTACACGTCGACGCCGAGGTCCGTGCTCGGGAACGTCACCCCGCAGTCGATGAGCAGCAGCCCATCCGCCTGCTGGAGCGCGAGGCAGTTCATCCCGACCTCGCCGAGCCCTCCGAGGGGCACGAGCCGCAGGGTGGACGGCGGTGGCAGGGGGAGCTGGCTCGGGGCGGGGGCGCTCTGCTCGGGATGCACGTTCGGTGGAGGGGGTCTGCCACCCAGGGCGCCGGGGGCCTACGGCCCGCGGCTTGCTGAGCTGGTCTGAAAGAGAGAGGACGACTTCTTCAAGACGTAACCCACATCGGCTCGCCGTCCCCTTCGAAACTTGGAGCGACAGTGTAGCCACAGGGGGGCCCCTTGCGTCACGCTCTCTCTTTCCAGTTCCGGCGCCGGGGCCAGGCGGCGCCGACCTCGCCACCGGATCTCGTGCCGCGCGGACCGGTTCCTGCACATCCTGTCTCCCCCCACCACATCGTGACCGCCGGCGGACGCCGAGCCGCCTTTCCCCAGATTTCGAGGAGCCTCCGGTGATCGCTGCCCTGCTCGTCAATCTCCTCCGCCTGCTGCTGCTCCCGGTCAGCGCGCTCCGCTGGGCGTTTGCTGCACCCCGGGGCGGGTATGTCGTTCTCGAAATCGACGGCCGCGTGGTCGATCTGCAGCCGCCCAGGGTCCGCCTGGCGCTCTCGTGGCGTCCCAGGAAGAGGGCGCCGCTCTCGGTGGAGCGCGTCCGCGAGCTCGGCAAGCACCTGATGAAGGATCCGCGCCCGGCGGGGCTGCTCCTCCGGATGCGGTCGGTGCACGCGGGGCCGGCGGTGGCGGCCTCGCTGCGGGACGCGCTCCTCGAGATCCGGGCGGGGGGCAAGGACGTCGTCGCCTACCTGCCGATGGGCGCCGACACCACGACGCTCCTGCTCGCCTCGGCCGCGCGGGCCATCGTCGTCGGGCCCGAGACGATGGTGTCGCCGCTCGGGTTCGCTGTGGAGGGCCGCTACGTGCGCCGCGCGCTGGAGCAGGTCGGCGTCGAGCCCGAGGTGTTCGCGAAGGGGATGTACAAGAACGCCGGCGAGGTGCTCGTGCGGGACACGATGAGCGCCGCGCAGCGCGAGCAGGTGGGCGCCCTGCTCGACGGGCGCCTCGGGGACCTGACCGCGGCGCTCGCCCAGGGGCGCCGCGTCGATCGCGAGACGGCCGCGCGGTGGATCGACGAGGCCCCCTTCGGCGCGGAGCAGGCCGTCGCGCGAGGCATCGTCGACGCTGTCGCGTACGAGGATGAGCTCGAGCACATGCTCGTGGCGGGGTCGCTCCCGTCCGCGATCGCGGCGCCGCGCCGCGCCGAGATCGGCGCGCAGGACGCGGACCGCGCGTCGGGCGGAGGAGGCGGAGGAGCTCCTGCTGCTGCGCGGCATTCGAAGAACCGCCTCGTGTCGGCGGACCGCTACCTGGGCGCGCGGCGCGCTCTCTCGCTGACGCCTGTGTGGCCTCGGCCCGTCCTCGGCGTCATCGAGGTGCACGGCGCGATCGTCAGCCGCGCCCACTTCCGGGGCGCGTCGCTGGCCAGCGAGGAGCGGCTCGTCGCGAGCCTGCGCGCGGCGCGGCAGAACCCGCGCGTCCAGGGCGTCATCCTCCACGTCGACTCGCCGGGCGGCTCCGCGCTCGCCTCCGACAGGATCCACCACGAGGTCACCCGCCTCGCGGAGGTGAAGCCCGTCGTCGCGTGCCTGTCGAACGTGGCGGCGAGCGGCGGCTACTACGTGGCGGCTGCCGCGCACGCGATCGTCGCGCAGCCGCAGACGATCACGGGGAGCATCGGCGTGGTGTCGGCGCGCTTCGCGCTCGGCCCGCTGCTCGAGCGCCTCGGCGTCTCGACCGACGTCGTGAAGCGCGGCGCGCGGGCGGACCTGTTCTCGCCGTCGCGCAAGCTCGACGCGGGGGAGCGGGCGGTGGTGGAGCGCGAGCTCGACGCGATCTACGCGGCGTTCCTCCGCGTCGTCGCCCGCGGCCGCCGCCGCCCGGTCGAGGAGATCGAGCCGCTCGCCCAGGGGCGCGTCTACAGCGGCGCCGAGGCGCAGGCGCGCGGCCTCGTCGACATGCTCGGCGGGTTCGAGCGGGCGCTCCACGAGCTGCGCCAGATGATCGGGCCCAAGGCGGCCGCCATCGAGCCGGCCATCGTGCGCGCGTCGCGGTACATCCCACCTCCGCCGCTGCTGCCCGCGCCGGTGCCCACGCTGCTCGAGCTCGTCGGGCTTCGCGGGATCGCCCAGGAGGTGGCGCTCGCCATCCACTGCGAGGGCGAGCGGGTGCTCGCGTACTGCGCGGAGGCCGACGACCTGGACTAGGCGGCGACGGCCGGCTCCATGGAAGAGCTGGTGGTTGGTTGGGCGCATTCCACGGAAGAGGCGGATTTTGTCGCGGGAGAAGCTGTGCGTAATCTGTGCGCCCGGTGGGTAGCACCTGTTCAGAACTGATCACGGATCGCTAGGAATCCCGTAGCGGACAGAGAGACCCTATATGTGGGCCCTGTTCGGAGGGAGATCCCAACCTGTAGCGGTTCTCCTTGACGCACGGACGGTTCGCGAGTTTGGATAGCAGGCGGTCAGGCGCTCCCGCATGTCGGCGTACGCCTTTCAGACATGGCACCTGAAACTATGCTCACTGGTCGAAAGACGGAACGTTTGAGCAGGTAGTAGGGGAGAAGCGACGAGACCTGTGGAGATCGAGGCGATGAGGCCTCGCAGTTCTCCAGGGAACTCTTTGTGCTTTCGGTAGGACCCGGGTCACCGCCAGGTGCGGTGGTTCACAGGAGGACTTGGAAATGGCCCAGTCGGCAGTTGTGGGTGACGGCGGTAAGCTCCCCGCCGGGAACGGCAAGATGACGGCACGGACGAAGGAAGATGGGGGTGGGCGTCCTGTGACCGGGGGGGCCACCAAGGCGCAGGTCGACGGCGCAGCCTCGAAGAAGGGCGCGAAGAAGGGGGCCTCGCGCCCCCGCGGGCTCGGGTTCGACCGGCGGTTCACGCACCGGGCCGCGGATCCGCTCGATGAGGTCACCTGGGAGCGCCGATCGAGCGTCATCACCAACCCCGACGGCTCGGTCGTCTTCAAGATGGAAGGCGCCGAGATCCCCGCCGGCTGGTCGCAACTAGCGACCGACATCGTCGTCTCCAAGTACTTCCGCAAGGCGGGGATCCACGGCAAGAAGGAGCTCGGCGAGACGAGCGTCCGCCAGGTCGTCCACCGGCTGGCGCGCACCATCCGCGAGGCGGGTGAGCACTTCGGTGGCTACTTCGCCTCGACGAAGGACGCGGACACCTTCGAGGCGGAGCTCGCCTACCTGCTCGTGCACCAGTACGGCGCGTTCAACTCGCCCGTCTGGTTCAACTGCGGGCTCTACCACCGGTACGGCATCGAGGGGTCGGGCGGCAACTTCGCCTGGAACGAGGCCTCGGCCGACGCGGGGAACGGGAGCGCCAACGGGAAGGCGTCGGCGCCTCGAGCGAACGCGACGGGCGCGGCGGGCGCGCTCGACGACATCGTCGAGACCCGGAACGCCTACGAGCGGCCGCAGTGCTCCGCGTGCTTCATCCAGGCGGTCCAGGACGACCTGATGAGCATCTACGACCTCGTGAAGAGCGAGGCCCGGCTGTTCAAGTACGGGTCGGGGACGGGGACGAACTTCAGCGCGATCCGCGGGAAGCAGGAGAAGCTCTCGGGCGGCGGGACGAGCTCGGGGCTCATGAGCTTCCTCGAGGTGTTCGACCGCGCCGCCGGCGCGACGAAGAGCGGCGGCACGACGCGGCGCGCCGCGAAGATGGTCTGCCTCGACATGGACCACCCCGAGATCGTCGACTTCATCCAGTGGAAGGTCCGCGAGGAGAAGAAGGCGATGGCGCTCATCGGCGCGGGGTACCCCTCCGACTTCAACGGCGAGGCGTACCACACGGTGAGCGGGCAGAACTCGAACAACTCCGTGCGCGTGAGCGACGAGTTCATGCGCGCGGCGGCGACGGGCGCGGCGTGGGAGACGCGCTCCCGGACGACCGGCGAGGTCGTCGACACGCTGAGCGCCAAGGACCTCTGGCGCCAGATCGCCGAGGCGGCGTGGGGCTGCGCCGATCCGGGCGTGCAGTACGACACGACCATCAACCGCTGGCACACCTGCCCGAACACGGCGCGCATCAACGCCTCGAACCCGTGCTCGGAGTACATGTTCCTCGACGACTCGGCCTGCAACCTGGCGAGCCTGAACCTCACGAAGTTCCTCCGCGAGGACGGCTCGTTCGACATCGAGGGCTACCGCCACGCGGTGCGGGTGTTCTTCGTCGCGCAGGAGATCCTCGTCGACTTCTCGGCGTACCCGACCCGCACCATCGCGAAGAACTCGCACGACTACCGCCCGCTCGGGCTCGGCTACGCCAACCTCGGCACCCTGCTCATGCTGCAGGGCATCCCGTACGACTCCGATCAGGGGCGCTCGGTCGCGGGCGCGCTCACCGCGATCCTCTGCGGCCACGCCTACCGGGTCTCGGCGGAGATGGCCGCCGCGAAGGGGCCGTTCGCCGGCTTCGCCAGGAACCGCGAGCCGATGCTCCGGGTGATGGGCATGCACCGCGACGCCGCCTACGCGATCGACCGCGACCGCTGCCCGGAGTCGCTCTGGCGGGCGGCGTGCGCCGACTGGGACGAGGCGGTCCGGATCGGGCAGGAGCACGGCTACCGCAACGCCCAGGCGACGGTGCTCGCCCCGACCGGCACCATCGGCCTCCTGATGGACTGCGACACGACGGGCATCGAGCCCGACTTCTCGCTCGTGAAGTTCAAGAAGCTCGCGGGCGGCGGCTACTTCAAGATCGTGAACCAGTCCGTGCCCGAGGCGCTCCGGAGGCTCGGGTACCCCGAGGCCGAGGTGCAGGAGATCGTCGCCTACGTCTCCGGCACGAACACGCTCCTGGCGGCGCCGCACGTGAACCGGGCGTCGCTCAAGGCGCGGGGGCTCACGAGCGACGACCTCGCGAAGGTCGAGGCCGCGATCCCCGGCGTCTTCGATCTGGATCTCGCCTTCGGTCCCTGGATCCTCGGCGAGGAGGCCTATGACAGGCTCGGCGTCTCCAAGGAGTCGCGGGCGCGCTTCGGCTTCTCGCTGCTCCAGCACCTCGGCTTCTCGGCCGCGGAGATCGAGGAGGCGAACGAGACGATCATCGGCCGCATGACCGTGGAGGGGGCGCCGCACCTGCGCGAGGAGCACTACGCGGTGTTCGACTGCGCCAACCGCTGCGGCAAGAAGGGCCGGCGGTACCTCGCGCCGATGGCGCACGTCCGCATGATGGCGGCCGCGCAGCCGTTCCTGTCCGGCGCCATCTCGAAGACCGTGAACCTGCCGAACGACGCGACGGTCGAGGAGGTGCAGCGGATCTACGAGGAGGGGTGGCGCCTCGGGCTCAAGGCGGTCGCGCTCTACCGCGACGGCTGCAAGGCGTCGCAGCCGCTCTCGTCGACCTCGAGCGACAGCAAGGAGAGCAAGGGCAAGGCCGACAAGGCCGAGGTCCCCGCGCCCATCGTCCAGGCAGCGACCGCGCTGGCGCGCCCGCGCTCGCCCTCGGCGGCGGCGCCCGAGCGGTTCCGCCTGCCCAGGAAGCGCAAGGGCTTCACGCAGGAGGCGCGCGTCGGCGGGCACAAGATCTACGTCCGCACCGGCGAGTACGACGACGGGACGCTCGGCGAGATCTTCATCGACCTCCACAAGGAGGGCGCCGCGTTCCGCTCGATGATGAACTGCTTCGCGATGGCGGTGTCGATCGGGCTCCAGTACGGCGTGCCGCTCGAGACCTTCGTCGAGCAGTACACCTTCACCCGCTTCGAGCCGCAGGGCATCGTCGAGGGGCACGACTACGTGAAGATGTCGACGTCGATCGTCGACTACCTCTTCCGCGTGCTCGGGGTCGAGTACCTGAACCGCTACGACCTCGCCCACGTCCAGCCGGTCAGCTCGGCCATGGAGGACCCTGTCGAGTCGCGGGCGCAGGAGAGCGGCGCGGTGACGTTCTCGCCAACCACGCCGGCCGCGGCGGCGCTGGTCGAGGGCGGGGGACGGACGGCGAGCGCGCTCGACGCGCAGCTCGAGGACATGATGGGCGACGCGCCGGTCTGCGACGGCTGCGGGCACATCACCGTGCGGAACGGGGCCTGCTACAAGTGCCTCAACTGCGGCAACAGCATGGGATGCAGCTGAGCTGCGACGGGCGGGGGTGGGGGTGACGAGGGAGGGGCCGGCGGGGGGCCCTCCCACGAACTCGCGCCTTTTCGTGGCTGTTGCCTCGTGAACGGGGGAGCTCGGTCTGGAAGGCGTCACTGCGCTGCGGGCCGGCGCTCGGGTTCGTGGGGCCCTCCCCCGCCGGCCCCTCCCTCGTCACCCCCACCCCCGCCGACTCGGGGGGGAAGGGGAGGGTGGGGGAGATCGCGGAGCGTTTGGGATGGGGGCGAGAGCGCGGCGGGGGGGGCCGTACGGGCTTGTACTCGGGCAGCCGTATGGATGCGTTCGGAGAAGCTCTGTAGAAGACGGGCATGAACCGGTCGCGTTCGTCCATCGCCTTCGTCGTCGTTGCCTGCAGCATCCTGTCTAGCTCCTGCCGGAAAGAAGAGGCAGAGCCGGAGACGATCCCCGCGCCTACGCCGACGGTCGCGCCCGTGGCGGCCGATCCGGTGCCGACGGCGACCCCGACGGCGGCGGCGACGCAGGAGCCCGCAGCGGCCCAAGAGCCCGCGGCGGCGGCTTCCGCCGAGCCTGCGGCGACAGCAGATGCGGGGGCGGCGACGGCCGAGGGGGCGACGGGGACGACGTCACGGGGGGGAGGCGCCTCCATCCAGGCGTGCTGCACGGCGCTCCACGCGGTCGCCACCAAGTCGGGCAAGTCGCCGGAAGCCAAGTCGAAGGCGGCGACGGCATCCCATCTCTGCGCCGGGATCGAGAAGCTCGTGAAGAGCGGGAAAACCCCGCGCGCCAAGGCGCTCACCCAGATCCGAGCGAGCCTCGCCGGGAGCACGCCGCCCGCCGAGTGCAACTGAGCCGGGCGGCCCGGGCGACGTCTCGTCCCGGGTCGCGGCACCCCACCCCGATCCGGTGATCTCGAGCGCCGCAAACCTGCCCGGCCATGGAGGGAGCGCGGCCGGACCCTATCCTGCGCGGTTGCGCGGCGTTCGTCCGCGCCGCGACGGCGCCCGCCGTCGCGCATCGACCCTCACGGGAAGGAGCTGTCATGCCCTCGAAGCTGGTCACCGATCGTCAGAAGAGCGCCAACTCCGTCGTCGCGTCCGGCGAGGCCCACGCCGGCCGGATCGCCGCGGAGCTCGAGGCGCTGCTCTCTCCGCACCTGCGCAAGGGAGAGAAGATGCCGGACGTCTCGCTCTTCACGCACATCGTCGCTCGCGCCCTCGCCGAGGCGCGCGATCGCATGGTGGCGGCCGACGAGGCGCACCAGGCGGAGCTCGCCGACGACGCAGCCCCGCGGGAGGCCCGCGACGAGGCCGCCGCCGCGCTGTACACCGAGCTGACCGAGCTCCGCGAGTGGCTCACCGGCCTGTACGGCGCCGCGGCGCTGACGCGCCTCGGCTTCACGGACGCGACCCCGCGCGACCCCGCGCAGCTGGAGCGCTTCGCCGGCGAGGTGGCGCGCGCGCTCGGCGCCAAGGACCTGCCGAAGCCGCGCCGCAAGGGGATCCGCTGGGACGCCGAGGAGACGGTGCTCCGGATCGAGGGCCTGCGCGGCGCGCTCCGCGGCCACCTCAAGGACGTGGCCCGCGAGGCGCGCGAGGCCGAGGCGACGCTGCTCGCCAAGACCGCCGCGATCGCGGCGTACGACGAGCGGTTCAGCCGCGCCGCGACGTTCCTCGTGGGGCTGTTCCGGCTCGCGGGTCACCCGGAGCTGGCCGCGCGGGTGCGCCCGTCCTCGCGGCGGCCCGGCCAGATCGAGGCCGACGCGCCGCCGGCAGAGCCGGGTGGCGAGGCCCCGGTGGCGCCCGAGGAGGCCGCGCCGCTCGGCGGGTGAGCGCCGTCGTCGCGGCGCCGGGCGCGAGCGCCGCGGACGCGGCCGGGAGAACGCCGGGCGCGATCGCGAGGTCGGCTGACACGGACCGCGCGCGTCACGCCGACCTCCGCATTGAGGACGGGGCACCTCCCGTGAGACGCTCGAGAGCGCCATGGCCAAGGTCACCGCCCTTCACATGGACACGATCACGGAGAAGTCGGGCCACCAGATGACCGGCATGGCCGTCAGCGTGTGCCTGACGCCCGCGGCGCCGAGTCCGCTGCCGATCCCGTATCCGACGATGGGCACCGTGGCCGAGGGGATCATCGATCCGTGCATGCGGACCAAGATCGAAGGGGCGAAGATCCTCACGGTCGGCGGCTGCATGAAGGCCTGTCACGGCAACGAGCCAGGCACGCTCAAAGAGGTTGTCAGCCTCAACACGGGAGGACCGTGCTTCCCCTGGCTGGGCGCGCCCAACGTCCTCATCGAGCTCGGCATGGCCGGCATCACGGGCAGCATGGGCCAGATGAACAAGAGCATCACTGTCGGCGCAGGCGCGAGTGCGAGCAACGCCGCGGGCGGGGGCGGAGGGGGCGGAGGGGGCGGCGGGGGCGGCGGCGGTCCGGGCGGCGGCGGCCCTCAGGGCCCAAGCAACGGCGGCGGGGGCGGCGGAGGCAGCGGTCAGGGCGCGGGGCCGCCGAGCCCACCCGCGCCGCCGTCTGCGGACGGCCAGGCGTCTGCGGGGCACCCGGTCGACGTCGTGACAGGGGCCATGTACACGAACCCGGTCGCGGACGTCGAGCTGCCGGGGCCCCTGGTCGTGACGTTGGAGCGAAGCTATTCGACCGCGGCGGTGCGGCACCGCTGCGGCATGGGGTGGGGGTGGTCGCACGATCTCGCCTGGAGCGCCCGGCGCCGCGGCGACGCGCTCGAGCTGACGTCGCCGGGCGGTCGCACCCAGGTGCTCTCCTGGCCCGCGCAGGATCAGGTCCTGCTCCTGCCGTTCGGTGTTCGCGTCGCCGCCGTCGGAGAGGATCTCCTCGTCGAAGACGATGACGGCCTCGTGCGGGTGCTGCGCCGCGCCGGCCCGGAGGAGCGCTTCGCGCTCGTCGAGCTCCGCGACGCGTTCGGCAACAAGGCCACCCTGGAATGGCGAGGCGATGAGCTCACGGGCATCGTCGATGCCGTCGGGCGGCGCGCCCGGCTCGAGCGCCAGGGACCCTTCGCCTGGTGGGAGGTGACCGCGACCGACGAGCATGGCACCCCGCACACCCGCCGCGCCGTGACCTACGAGCTCGACGGCGCGGGCGATCTCGTGCGGGTCATCGACGCGGGCGGCGCCGAGATCCGGTACGAGTACGACGAGGAGCACTACCTCATCCGGGAGATCTTGCCCGACGGGCTCGCTTTCCGCTTCAGGTACGAGGCGATCGACGGCGTCAGGCGGTGCGTCGAGACGTGGGGCGAGATCGCCGGCCGCGACGTGCTCGCGGAGCTCGGCGGGCCCGGCCTCCCGGGCGCCCGGGGTATCCACCACGCCCGGCTCTCGTACGACACCGCCCTGCGCAGGACCGTGGTCATCGACGGCGAGGGCGCGACCCACACATACACGGGCAACGCGCTCGGCCTCGTGACCTCCTATGTCGATCCGCGCGGCCACGCGCGCACCTACACGTACGACACGGTCGGCAGGCTGCTCTCGATCCGCGATGGCGGCGGGCGGACTACCCGGCTGTCGTACAACGCCACGGGGCACCTCGCGAGCGTCACCGAGCCCGGCGGCGCGACCTGGCGAGACGCGGTCGACGAAGAGGCGCAGGCCATCGTCCGCACGCGGCCCGACGGGAAGAAGACCCGCACCACGTACCGGAGGGGCGTCCCGACCGGGAGCGTCGACTGGCGCGGCCGCGAGCACGCCCTCGAGTGGGACGCGCACGGCCTCGTGCGGGCGTCCACCGGGCCGGACGGCGCCGAGCTCACGTACGACTACGACGCGCACGGCAACCCGCTGCGGGTCGAGACGCCGGCCGGCGACGTCTACGAGTACGTCTTCGATCTGTTCGGGTGCCCCGTCGAGGCGCGCACCCCGAAGGGCGGCGTCTACCGATTCGCGTACGACTCGCGCTTCGCGCTGGTGCGCCTGGAGGAGCCGAACGGCAACGTCCAGGAGCTGGAGATCGACGCCAGCCGCCGCGTCACCGCGCGCTCCGACGCGAGCGGGATCACCAGGTACCGCTATGTCGCCGGCGCGCTCGTCGAGGTGGTGCGCCCGGACGGCAGGCGATTCCGGCTCGGCTACGACGCGCTCCTCCGGCTCCGCTGGATCGAGAACGCCGCGGGCGAGCGCCATGCGCGCGACTACGACGGCTGCGGCAACCTCTCCCGCGAGACCTCGTTCGGCGGCTCGATCACGGCGTACGAGTACGACGGATCGAACCACCTCGTCCGGACGACCCACGCCGACGGAACGTGGGTGCGCTACGAGCGCGACGGCGCCGGTCGCGTGACGAAGCTCGAGACCTCGGGCGGGCTCGTGGAGGAGCTCCAGTACGACGCGCTCGGCCACCTCACGCGCGCGCGGAACGCGGACGTGATGGTCACGTTCGAGCGCGACGAGGACGGCCGGGTCGTCCGGGAGGTCCAGGAGGCCGCCGGGTTCGCGTTCGCCGTCGCACGCCGCTTCGACGACGCGGGCCGCGTGCTGGAGCGTCGCTATGCGACGGGGTGGTCGGTCGAGGTGCACCGGCGCGAGGAAGATGGCGCGCCGGCGTCGCTCGAGGTCGCCGCCGCCGAGGCGGACGGGCTCGCCTTCGAACGGGACGCGCGCGGCGAGTCGCGGCGGAGGCGGCTCGACGGGACGCGCGCGCTCGTCTGGTCGCGCGACGTCCAGGGCATGCCGGAGAGCGTCGCCATCCTGGATGGGCGGGGCGAGCCCGTCCGGACGCGCGCGTGGACCTGGAGCCGGGTGGGCCCGGTCGCGGCGGTCGAGGACAGCGAGCGCGGCGCGCGTCGGTACGACCTCGACGTCGAGGGCAGGCCGCTCCGCCTCCACGGCCTCGGCGCCGACGAGCAGTTCGCGTACGCGCCCCAGGGGACCCCGATCCCGTCGCGCGGCCCCGCGTGGTCGATCGGCGGGGATGGCCGTCCCCTGCGCGCGGGCGGCGCCGAGATCCAGTGGGACACCCGCGGCCGCCTCGCGGGCCGCGCCGGCCAGGGGCCGCTGCAGACCTGGCGCTACCAGTACGACGAGCGCGACCGCCTCGTCGCAGCGGTCCGTGGCGACGGCCTCGCCGTCCGTTACCTCTACGACCCCCTCGGCCGCTGCGTCGCGCAGGCGCACGGCAATGGCGAGAGCACCTGGTTCGGCTGGGATGGCGAGAGCCTCGTCGAGGAGCGCCCGACGAGCGGCCCGTCGATCCAGCGCGTGTTCGACGACGACGGCTTCACGCCGCTCCTCGAGGCGCGCGACGGCAAGGACTGGCGGATGGTCGTGACGGACGCCGCCTCCACGCCGTGGCTTTACCTGCACCGCGACGGGCGCGCGTCGGAGATCGATCTCGGCGCCTTCGGCCGCGTCGCGCGCGCGACGGGCGATCCGGGCGCGCTCCGGTTCGCCGGGCAGCGCGCCGACGCGGTGACCGGCCTGCACTACAACCGCCACCGCTTCTACGACCCGGCGACGCACGTCTTCCTGACCCCCGACCCGCTCGGCCTGCTGGGCGCGCTGCAGGAGATCGGGTTCGTCCCCAACGTCACGATCTTCATCGACCCTTCCGGGCTCACGACGATCGTCGTGGGCGCGCCGGCCGACGCGACCATCCAGCAGCACGTCACCCTTCTTCAGGCACAGCACCCGGGCGCGCGCGTGCTTCGATACGATCAGCTCACGCCGGGCAGCCTGGCGCGAGAGGATCACGTCATCGTATCGACGCACGGCGCGCCCAACCTGGTGGAGTGGGGCAACGGGTACATCGACGGCCGCCAGCTCGGGCAGCGGCTCACGGCGGCGGGGTTCCGCGGCCAGAAGCGGGGGCGAAAGCGGCGCGTCGAGCTGTCCGCGTGCAACAGCGCGACCCCAGCGGCTGGCAACGGGCCGAGCGTGCTCCAAGCGGTCGCGGACGAGACCCGGGCGATCGCGAGCGGCGCGCGCTCGGCCAACCCGGCCGCGACCTACGCGGGCACCACGTCCGTGGGGCCGGGCGGCCACGCCTGGGGCCCGGGCATGATGGCGCCGAACTGGACGGGCGGAACGACGCCGTACGTGCATCAGGGCACCTGGGTCGAGGCGCGCCCCGGCCGGCAAGGGGGCCGCGGCCGGCGCCGGCGCTGATCAGCCCGGAGCGAGGAGCGAGACGAGCTCGTGCGTTTCATCAATCCCTATCCTTACGGCCGCCCTCCCCGGAACGAGGACCTCCAGCGCGCGCTCGCGGCGGCGTCCCGGGGCCAGGTGGTCGACGGGGGCGATCGCGTCCTCGTCGAGCTCGACCGGACGGCGCTGCAGGTCCTCGGAGGGGCGCTCGAGATCGACGAGCACAAGGCTTCCTTCGACGAGCGCGGCCGCGCGCCGCACGGGCTGCCGCAACTCGGAATCGTGCTTGCGGCGGAGGGCGGGCCGGTGGGCCGGGTGGACCTGTACCCGGAGAACCGTTCGATCTATTGGCGGGGCCTCGACTGGAAGCAGTGGTGCGGCTGGGCCGAGCTGCGTGACGACCGCGCGCTGCTCGAGTGGCTCGCCGCGCACGGCGTACCGGAGCCGCTCGAGGACGTGACGCGCTGGAGCAGCGAGGAGGGCGAGCGCGCGCGGTGCGAATGGCGCAAGGCGATCCCGCCGAACCTCAAGGGCCCCTGGTGCGCTCCGATCGAGCGCCTCCTGGATCCCTGGCACACCCTCGAGGCGGCGGCGTGGATCGAGCAGGCCGGCGCGAACATGCGCAAGGCCCGAGGGCTCCTGGAATGGTACGGTGGCGGGTCGGGGCCGTTCGCGCGCCGGCCCGATTACGAGCTGCTCCCGCGGCGCCTGCTCGGCCGCTTCCTCGGCGAGGATCTCCAGCGCGCGCTCCAGTCCCGTCCGAGCGACCAGGCGCTCGCGGGCGCCGGGCGCCATCTCCTGGACCTCGGGCCGCTCTCCCCAGGCGCCCGCGCCCAGCTCGCGCCGCTCGACGGGAGGCTCCGCGAGGCGATCATCGACGCGGTGCGCCGGCTCGCGTCCAGCGAGGACGCGGATCTGCTCCGCGAGCGGCTCTTCCCGGCGCCGTTCGCCCTGCCGGAGCCCACCTCGCTGGTCGGCGCATCGAGCACGCTGCACCTGCGCCGCCCGGTGGCCGCTGGCGACGCGGCGGTATACGCGGTGGATTTCCAGGACATCGTGCGCCTCGAGGGCGGCGCGCGCACCGTCCTCGGCAAGCTCCTTGGCGATGCCGTCCTTGCGGTCCGGGAGGGCCGGCTGCTCGTGGGCAAGGGCGGCGGCGTGCAGGAGCTCGACGCGCGAGGGAACGTCGTGGCCGTGCACCCCGCCGCGACCCCAGAGCAGGCGGCCGCGGCGCGTGCGATCACCGCAGCCTGGTCCGCGCCGGCCGCAGCGCCGCCCCTGGGCGAGCCGCTCGGCCCCACGCCCGAGGAGCGCGAGGCGTTCGAGGCGCTCGCGCACCTCGGGCTCGGCGCGCCGCCCTCGGCGCGGGTCGTGGGGCGCGATCACCTTGAGGCGGGCGGGCGCGCGATCGTCCGCCGCGGCGTGGCCGGCGCGCCGCCCCGGCGGATCCCGCTGCCCGGGCGCGCCGTGCTGCACGCCTTTTCGGCGTCGCACCTCGCGCTCGCGCTCGACGTCGGCGACGCCTGCCGGATCGCGTGGGTGGACGAGGGGAGCGACGCGCTGCGCCTGTCGCCGCCGCTCCGGATCGCCCCGCACGCGCTGCGCTTCCTGCTCGCCATGGGCGACGCTGCGCTGCTCGGCGTCGACCTGGGCGCCGGCGAGGTCGTGCTGCGCATCGGCATCGAGCGCGCCGGCGGCGGACAGCCCGAGCGACCGTGAGCGCTCACCTGCCGCAATTCACCCCTGGGCTGACGAGGGGCTGGTTCCGCGCTTCAGAAATCCTGCCAGGGATCTGCCTCGCGAGCCGAGAGCGATGAGGCCGAGGCGACGCTTCTCGCCAAGGCCGCCGCGATGCAGCAGGCGCTCGGATTTCACGTCGAAAGCGGTGCGACCGCGAGGTGCGACGCCGAAAAGGCGTGCAGCACGGCGCGCACGGGCAGCGCCCGACGGGCACGGCGCGCAAGGTTCGGCCCGTCGCGAGCGCTGCCGACGCGGCCGGGAGAACCCCAGGTGTGCTCGCGAGCGCCGCGGACGCGGCTGGGGGAGCGAAAGGCGCGCTCGCGAGCGCCGCGGACGCGGCTGGGGGAGCGAAAGGCGCGCTCGCGAGCGCCGTGGACGCGGTTGGGAGAGCGAAAGGCGCGCTCGCGAGCGCTGCCGCTGGAACAGACAGACTCAGGCGAAGTGGTCGTATCCCCGCGCGACGAGGCTGGTTAGCTGCCCGTCCGGTCCGACCAGCGCCACGTCGCTCGCGCCCTCCTCGCGCGCCGCGCAGCGGCCGATCGCCACGAAGCCTGCGAGCTCCCCGACGTCGGGGCCCGCGACCACGACCGCGTAGTCCTCGCCGCCGTAGAGCGCGAGATCCAGCGCGTCCACGCCGAGCTGCGCGGCGGCTTCGCAGAGGTCGGCGCTCACGAGCGCCGCAGGATCGAGCAGCGCGCGCACGCCGCTCGCGCGCGCGAGGTGCGCCACATCGGCGACGAGGCCGTCGGAGACGTCGATCGCCGCGCGGGCGCGCGCCGCCGCGCGGAGGCCCGCGTCGATGCGCGCCACCGGGCGGCGGAACGCGCGGATCGCGTGCTCGGCCGCGGCGCCGGCCGGCGAGACGCCGCGATCGAGCAGCGCAAAGCCGGCCGCGGCGAGGCCGACCGGACCGGCCAGCGCGAGCGCGTCGCCGGGTCGCGCGCCGTCGCGCCTGAGCGGCAGCGCCGCGACGCCGAGCGCCGTCGTGGTGATCGAGATCTCGCCGCCCCGCGAGAGATTCCCGCCGATGATCGCCGTGCCGATCTCGTCGCACGCGGCGCGCTGACCCCTCGCCAGCGCGCCGAGCTCGTCGTCGCTCACGCTCGGGGGAAGCACCAGCGCGGCCAGCAGGCCGACAGGGCGCGCCCCCATCGCCGCCAGATCGCTCGCCGCGGCCATCGTCGCGCGGTAGCCGAGATCCTCGAAGCCCAGGAGATCGCGCCGGAAATGGACGCCCTCGACGGCGCTGTCGACCGTCCAGACGAGCGGCTCCGGGGCACCCGGGAGGGCGCCGCCCCGCGGGGCCGCGGGCGCGAGGATCGCGGCGTCATCGCCGATGCCGCAGAGAACGTGATCGCCCGCCGCGCCCCCGAGCACGGCGCGCAGCATGTCGATGCGCTTCCACTCGGAGCGCCCGCTCATTGGAAGATGGGCGGCAGGACGCTGTTCGCCGGCGAGCCGGCGACCGTGGGCAGCTTGACAACGAACACGGTGCCGCGCGGCTCGTTCGGCTCGATGCGGACCGTGCCGCTGTGCGCCTCGACCAGGCGCTTGACGATCGAGAGACCAAGCCCGGTGCCGCCGTGCTCCCGGGTCGAGCTCTGATCGATCTGGTAGAACGGGTCGAATACCTTCAGCCGCTCGCCGGCAGGGATGCCGATGCCCGTGTCCACGACGCGGATCTCGACCGCCTGCTGGAGCGGCGCGACGAGCACCAGCCCGGGGAGGTCGTCCATGTCCTCGCTCACGGCGCGCGCGACGAGCTGCACCTCGCCCCCCGCCTCGGTGAACTTCACCGCGTTCTCGACGAGGTTGATGAACACCTGCCGCAGCCGATCGCCGTCCCCCAGCACCGGCGGGAGATCGTCCTCGGCCTGGATCCGGAGCTCGACGCCCTTCTTCGAGGCGGCAGGCGCGATGGTCGACGCCGCCTCGACGAGCACCGGGCCGACGGCCACCTCGGTGCGGTGCACGATCAACGTGCCGCTCTCCAGCTTCGAGAGGTCCAGGAGGCTCATGATGAGCCCGAGCAGCTGCTCGCTCTTCGACCGGATCGTATCGATGAACTCGCGCTGCTCATCGGTCAGAGGCCCGCCGATGCCCTCGGCGAGCATCTCGCTGTACCCCATGATCGACGTGAGCGGGGTCCGGAGCTCGTGCGACACCGTGGCCAGGAAGTTCGACTTGAGCCGGTCGAGCTCCTTCAGCCGCTCGTACGCCTGCTCCAGCTCGGCGTTCTTCTGCGACAGCTCACGGAAGCTCTCGCGGATCGACGCGACGTGCATCGTCGAGGTGAGGAGCGATTTGTGCCCGCTGAACAGGATCAGATCGAGGACCGAGCGGAGGTGGTCCGCGATCGCGCCGAGCCGCTCCGGCCGGAGCCGCGGCATCCGCAGCCACCCCTCCGCCGCAGGCGCGAGATCGAGCTGGGACGCCGCCTCGATCTGCGCGGCAGGGGGCTCGTCGAGGCCGTCGGGGAGGTACGGGCCCAGGATCGACCGGCCGATGGCACGCCCGTCGTACTCGATCGGGAACACCTGGTAGAGCGCGCCCTCGAAGCGGGGATCCGCGACCTCGCTGCCGGCCGACGTGCCTTGTTTTGCCGCACGATCCGCCGGCGCCGCGCTGGCCCGCCGCCCTTCCTGCTCGCCGCCCGTCAGGCCGCCGAGCGGCGGGAGCGGCGCGAGCGCGCCCGACTCCGCGAGCGTCGCGCCGTTGATCGATTGGATCCGGATCGGCAGGCCGAACAGCTTGTGAAATGACGCCGCCATCTCCGCGAGGGCCTGGCGATCCACGAGATCCTCGAGCGAGAGCGGGCCGATGCCGACAAGGTCGACCACCGGCGCCGCCGCGGGGGGAGGCAGCGTCGAGGGCTCAGGCGCGCTGGTCGCGCCGTCGCGCTTCGAGGAGCTGGGCGCGTCCGCGACCCGGGCCGACGGAATCGGCGCGGAGCCCGGCATGCTGAGGAGATCCTCGTCGTCGAGGCCGAAATCCGCCGGCGTCCCCTTGTGGGCGTCGGGCCTCATGGAACGATCCGGGAGCTCTTCTCGAGGCTGCCGCCCATTCGCCTTGCCAGGAGGTCGTTCACCGAGCTCGTCACACCGAGCTGGCGCGCCGCGCTGTTCAGGAGCTCCTCGCCGCTGATCGACAGCCGCTTCGAGAGCTGATGCGTCTGATCGAGCGTCTCCCACGTGAGGTGGAGCAGGCCCATGAGCGTCTCCACCGTGCCCACGCCGCGGGTCGCGACGGCCTTGTACACCGGCTCCTTGCCCCGCGCGGCGAGCCGCGCCAGCTCCTCGTCGCTCCGGATGTCGGGCAGGTCGCGCTTGTTGAACTGGATGACGAGCGGCATCCTCGCGAGATCGAGGCCGTTCTCCCGCAGGTTCTGGCGGAGGTCGAAGAACGCCTCGGCGTTGCGCTGCGTCTCGGAGATCTGCGAGTCGGCGATCAGCGCGACCCCGTCCGCGCCCTGGAGCACGAGCCTCCGCGTGGCGGCGTGCATCGGCTGGCCAGGCACGGTGAACAGCTTGATGCGGAGCGAGACGTCGCCGTCCTTCGCGCGGAAGGTCAGCGGCAGGAGATCGAAGAACAGCGTCCGATCGTCCTGCGTCTCGAGCGTCATCAACCGTCCGCGAGCGTCGGACCCGGCGAGGCCGTGCAGCGAGACGAGGTTCGTCGTCTTGCCGCTGAGCGCCGGGCCGTAATAGACGAGCTTGATCGTCACTTCACGGGCTGCGAAGTCGAGCTGCACGGCCGCATTCTCGCATGAGCGCCCGACGATTGGATATGGCCACGGCGCATGGCGGAGGAGGTCCGGCTGGGCCGGATCTCCTCCCTTGTCAGGAGGCGTGCGCCCCGCTCAGGCCGAGCCGCCGGGCGCGTTGGGCACGCTGGACACGGGCGGAGGGATCGGCCTGCTCTCGCCGTTTTCGACGGTCCAGAGCGCGCTCCGCAGCCCCTCCAGGCGCGACGTCAGCGCCTGGAGCGCCTCGGCCTGGGCGTCGCACGCCTTCAGCTGGCTCTCGCTGCTCGGCTCGGCCTGGACCCGCTCCTCGCGCGCCGCCTTGAGGACCTCGATGACCTCCCGGTGCAGCTCCTGGCCGGCCGTGACCACCCACGCGTCGAGCCGGCTCGCGAACTCCTGGATCATCTCGTCGAGCTTCGGCCCGATCCGGGTGGCGGCCTCGCGCAGCGCGACCGGCGCCATCTCCTTCGCCTTCTTGCGGGTCTCGGCCTCGACCTTCTCCTTCACGTACACGGCCAGGACAGGCGCCGCGAGCGCCAGGATCCCGCCGAGCAGGGCGTTCGTGAACATCACGCCGAGGCCGATGGTGAAGAGCGCGAAGACGCCGACATCGTAGCCGAACGTGTCGACCTCGACGTTCGGCGTCTTCACGTCGCCGCCGAGCGCCTCGCTGACCCGCTTCGCCACGTCGTGCGCGTCCTCGCGCACGAGCGCGATCGTCTTCTCGGCGAGCGCCTCGAGCGCCGTGGCGATCTCCTTCGTCTCGGCCTGGGCCCACTCGGCGAACGTGCGCTCCAGGAACGCCCCGAGGTAGACCTTGATCTCGTCGGTGTGGGCCTCGTCGATGATCGCCGGGAGCTGCCGGAGCACATCGTCGACGAAGCGATCCAGGTCGCGGTGCACCCACGCCCGGATGGCGCTCACCTCCTCGCGGATGCCGGCGCGCCGCTCCTCGATGGTGCGCGACTGGCCGGCCAGATCCTTCTCGATCATCTCGATGCGGCGGCTGAGCTCGTCGCGCGACATCGCGGTCGCCCGCCGCCGCGCGTCCACGCCCTTGCCGAGCAGGCGCGCGGACTCGAGGCCCTCGCCGAGCGCGTTGTCGAGCAGGATGCGCCCGCGCTCCTCGGCGAGGAACCGGGTCAGGTGATCGAGCAGCTCCGGCATCCCGCTGCCGGGCCGATCGCCCTCCAGCGCCCGCTCGCTCGAGATCGGGAAGACCACGGGCGATTTCACGAGCTTCCCGAGCTCGCTCCGGATGTAGGCGAGCGCCTCGACCTCCTCGTCCTGGCTCCAGATGTCGCGCTTCGTCACGACGAACAGGATCTTGTCGCGCGACTGCCCGAGCAGCTTCTCCTGGAGGAAGACCCGCTCGCTCTCCTTGAGCGGCTGGCCTGCGTCGATGAGGAACAGCACGGCGTCCGACCGCGGGATGTAGCTGTAGGTGATGTCCGCCCGCTGGAGCGAGAGGTCGTTCACCCCGGGGGTGTCGACGAGGACCACGCGCTCGCGCAGGAGCTCGGCCGGGTACCCCACCTCGAGGAACTTCACCTCGCCGGCGCTCGACGAGCGCTCTCCGCCGACCGTGAAGGCCCGCACGTCCTCGAACGGCAGGCCCGTGCGCTCGCCCGACGCGTAGACCACCTCGGCGCGCGGCTCGGCCGCGTACTCGAGGTGGTGGATCACCGCCGTCGTGGGCGTCACGCCGACGGGGAGGATCGAGGCGCCGAGAAGGGCGTTCACGAACGTCGTCTTGCCGTGGTTGAACTCGCCGACAACGACGAGGTGGAACCGATCGGCGTCGAGCTTCTTCACGAGATCGTTCGTGATGCGCGCCGCGACGCTCTTGGCGCCGAGGGACTCGGCGAACGTCACGAGATCCCTGAGCGCCCCGGTCACGTCGTCTTTGCGGCTGTGGAAGGATTCGAGCATGTGCGTCTACCTCGGCCTTGCGCCTTGCCAGGAGCAGGAGCCCCTCAGCCCCAGATCTTGATGACTTCGTGCACCTTCTCGTCGACCTCTTCCATGGAGAGGCCGCTCGCGCCGAGCCCGGCGTGGCGCTTGTAGAGCTCGCTCTCGGCGAAGGCCCGGAGCGCCAGCACGCGCTTCGGCAGCCACGGGTGGCTGGCCGTGAACTCGGCGAACCTGCCGACGCCGCCCTTGCCCTCCTCGTGCTGGGCGATGAACGCCTCGAGGTTGAGCTCCTCGTACAGCTTGGTCGAGCCGAGCGCGAGCTTGGTGAGCGCGCGCGTCGAGACGTCGAGGCTCTTCGCGCAGAGCAGGCCGGCGCGGTCGCAGGTGACCTCGGCCCGGCGCGACCAGCCGGAGAGCGCGAGCATCGCCGGGCCGACGATCCACTTCACGAAGACCGACGCCATCCGCGTCAGGTAGTGCATGGCGGTCAGGTAGACCACGTGGCTGTTGTGGATGTGGCCGCACTCATGGCCGATGACGCTGAGCAGCTCGTCGTCGGTGAAATGATCGACGAGCGCCGAGTGCACCATGATGAACGAGTCGTCGTTCGTCCCGTAGGTGGCCGCGTTGAGGGTGGGGCTGTTGACGATGTAGATCGTCGGGGTCGCGATCCCGAGCGTCTCGGCGCAGTGGACCGCGAGCTTGTGGACACGGGGGAACTGCGCGGGGCCGACCTTGACGGCGTGGCCGAGCAGCTCGTTCTTGCCGACCGTCTTGAACAGCCTGACCGCGGCGGTCACGGCGAGCTCGACCGGACGCATCTTCTCGAAGGCGAGCCGCGTGTTCTTGTCGGACACGTAGGCATACGCGTTGCCCGCGCCGTCCCCGCCGCCCGCGCGCTGGCCCTTCCGTCTCTCGATGAAGCCCTTGAAATCGAGCGTTCCGACCTGTGCCATTCGGCGAAGGTAACGGCCTGGCCGGGACCGCGCAACGCCGCCATCGTCAGGCGAAGCGAA
This sequence comes from Sorangium sp. So ce381, assembly GCF_051473845.1. Taxonomy (NCBI): domain Bacteria; kingdom Pseudomonadati; phylum Myxococcota; order Polyangiales; family Polyangiaceae; genus Sorangium; species Sorangium sp. So ce381. Next base: position 605,649 of record NZ_CP150336.1, read on the forward strand.
GTTAACGCAAAATCACAGACGACCTCCGCTCACATCTGAATCGGACGCCAAGCGGACGCCAAGCAGACGCCAAGCAGACGGCAAGCAGACGGTGATCAGACAGCGGAAGCACATCGGGCGCGGGCCCGATGCGGACCGGGCGCGGGTCGACGCGGATCAGACGCCGAGCAGAGCGAGGAGCCCCTCCGGGCCGAGGCGCTCGAGCGTCCGCTGCCGCGCAAGGAAGCGCCGGAAGTCCTTGTAGACACCGCTGCCCTTCGGGCGGAGCTCGAAATCGGTGATGCGCGTGATGGAGAACCTCAGCGCCGCGATCACGCTCTCGTGGAACAAACGGTCGCGCTCCTCGGTTGAGAGCGGCCGCACCGCCGTGTAGCCGGCGGCGAGCGCGGACACGAGGTCCGGGTCGAGATCGTCGCCGAAGCACCACGCGAGCATCGTGACGGCGAGGTCGAACGCGGCGCTCCCGCGCGAGGCGCTCTCGAAATCGAGCAGCGCGGAGATCTCGCCGGCCTCCCAGAGCACGTTGTCGCGGAAGAGGTCGCCATGGATCAGCGTCTGGGGGCCGGGGGTCCTCGGCGCCGCGGCGCGGATCCGTTCGAGCCGGCCGGTGAGCTCATCGACGACGGCGGCCACGTCGGGCGGGAGGGCCGGGGCGGCAGCGGGGGCCGTCGACCTCGCGCCCGCGGCGGGCGCAGGGGAGCGGAGCCCCCGGAGCCGCTGGTCGAGGCTGTCGAGGTCGAACCGGCTGGCGTTCGCCCCCTCGAACGAGGCGCCGACGAGGTGCACCCGCGCGAGGGCCGCGCCGACGCGGCGGGTCGCGTCCGGCGTGACGCGCGCCTGGCAGAGCGACGCGCCCGCGACCCACGGGAACAGCGCGACAGGCTTTCCTGCGTGCTCCGCGACGAACGCCGCGCCCTCCGACGCGGCGTCCGTGTCGGAGGGCGCCGCGTCGCGGCGCCGGAGCGGCTGCGGGGTGGCGACGCCCCCGGCCGCGAGGTGCTCGAGCATGCGCGCTTCGCGTGACGCCGCGCCGAGCTGCTGCTCCTCGTAGATCCGCAGGAACACCTGTCCGCGGCCGTCGGCGAGCGTCAACGCGAAGTTGGAGTTGACGCTCCCGGCGAGGAGGCCGCGCACGTCGGCGATCTCCAGGCCGTACAGCGCGCCGATGCGGCGGGCATCCGCGAGCGAGAGGGGGGTCAGGATGGCCATCGCGGCGCAGGGTAGCCTCGTCTCGCGCGCGGCCTCCACAGGAACCTGGAGGAGCGCGCCGAGCGGGAGGCGAGGAGGGACGGGGAGCAACGGAAGGGGGACGAGCGACGAGAAAATGCGCGCTCCTCACGAAGATCCGCGGTGCCCCTGGTCGCGGACCGGCCCAGCGTGCGTTATGAAATCGAGTGAGCGGGAGCAACATCCCCCTTCGATTATCGAATGCCCACCCTCTACGGAAACACCACCGGACTCAGCCCCCAGGCCACCAAGACCCTCGAGCGCATCTACCGCCGCAAGGTCCCGCTCGCCAGCATCGCCACCCCCGAGCTCATCAAGGCGCTCGCCGAGGCGTCGCATGAGACGGGGCGCCAGGTCGGCGCGCTGGTCCACCGCTCGGGCGAGATCGACTACGTCATCGTCGGCGACGCGACCCGGCTGATGCTGCCGGACATCGGGCGCCTCCGCGCCGCGCAGGGCCGCTTCAGGGCGCTCCGGCTCATCCACACGCACCTCTTCAACGAGCCGCTCACCCGGGACGATCTGGTGGATCTCGTCCGCCTCCGGCTCGACCTCGTCGCGGCCGTGCAGCTCACCCCGCAGGGCGAGCCGCGGACCCTCCAGTACGCGTACAACGTGCCGGTCCACGGGAAGGAAGCGGTCACGGTGACCGTGGACGAGGCCCAGGGGCGCGGCGACGGCCGCGGGGAGGCGGCGCTGCCGTATCGGACCGTGGGCCCCGTCGCGATCGGCCGCGCCGACGTCGATTTCGGCGCGCTCATCCAGGCGCTCGAGGACGAGTTCACGAAGCGGTCGCGCACGCGGTCGGTCGCGGCGAAGGACGGCCGCGCGATCCTCGTCCACGTCGCCGAGAAATCCAAGGCGGGCGCGCTCGCCCGGGCCGAGGAGAGCCTGCGCGAGCTGACCGAGCTCGCCGGCACCGCGGGCGTCGACGTCGCGGACACGGTCCTCCAGCTGCGCGATCGCCTCGACCCGCGGCTCGTGCTCGGCAAGGGCAAGCTGGACGAGGTCGTGCTGCGCGCCTCGGAGCTCGACGCGGAGACGCTGGTCTTCGACAGGGATCTGACCCCCTCCCAGGCCTCGGCGATCGCGAAGCACACGGACCTCAAGGTGCTCGACCGGACGCAGCTCATCCTCGACATCTTCGCCCAGCGGGCCGAGTCGTCCGACGGCAAGCTCCAGGTCGAGCTGGCCCAGCTGAAGTACACGCTCCCTCGCCTCGGGCAGAAGGACGACTCCCTGTCTCGCCTGACGGGCGGCATCGGCGGGCGCGGTCCCGGCGAGACGAAGCTCGAGATCGGGCGCCGCCGCGCGAAGGAGCGCGTCAGCTTCCTGGAGGCGCAGCTGAAGCGCCTCTCCCGCCAGCGGGAGCAGCGCCGCCGCCGCCGCGCCCGGCTCGGCGTGCCGGTGGTCTCGATCGTCGGTTACACGAACGCCGGCAAGAGCACGCTGCTGAACACGTTGACCGGCGCCGACGTGCTCGCCGAGAACAAGCTGTTCGCGACCCTCGACACCCGCTCGAGGCGGCTGCGCTTCCCCGAGGAGCGCGAGGTGGTGATCACCGACACCGTCGGCTTCATCCGGGAGCTGCCGAAGGACCTGTTCGCCGCCTTCCGGGCGACGTTCGAGGAGGCCGCCGACGCCGACCTCCTGCTCCACGTCGTGGACGCGAGCGATCCCGCGCGCGACCAGCACATCGAGACGACCGAGGCGCTGCTGACCGAGCTCGATCTCATCGGCATCCCCCGCATCGTGGTGTTCAACAAGGCGGACCTGATCGCCCCGGCGGAGGGGCGGCGGCTGCTGCTCGGGCACCCGGATGCGGTGGTCCTCTCCGCCACGGACCGGGAGACGACGCGGGAGCTGCTCGCGAAGCTCGCGGAGCGGCTCAAGAGCCGCTGGGAAGAGGCCGCGATGGTGCCCACCTACGAGGTGGAAGCCGCGGAGGGCGAGCTCGGGGACGGCGGGCTGTTCGAGGGGGAAGCCGAGTCGATGACGGTGCTGGGCCCGCCTTCGAGCTCCGGGGCAGGGGAGATCAGCTCGCGTGTGAGAGGGACGTTCGAGGCGTGAGCTCCGCCGGGCTCCCTGGGGAGCCCGGCGGGAGCCGGGGAGAGCTCAGGGCGTCGGGATGGCGTCACACGTGAAGAGCGTGGGGAGGCACTTGTCGCTCGCGCACTGCTCGTTGGTGGTGCAGTCCTCACCAGCGGCCAGCTTGCAAGCGCCCTTGCCGTCGCAGACGTTGGCCTCGCTGCAATCCGTCCCGTCCTCGCTGCCGAGCGGGACGTTCGAGCACGTGCCCTCCGACCCCTCGACGTTGCACGCCATGCACGCCGAGTCGCAGGCGGCGTTGCAGCAGACGCCGTCGACGCAGAGCCCGCTGGCGCACTCGCTCGCTTCCGTGCACTCCACGCCGTTTGCGGGCTTGCACTCGCCCGCGGCGTCGCACGCCTGGCCCTCGTCGCAGCCCAGGCCGTCCGTGCCGGCCGCGGCCAGCGCGCAGGCGCCGTCTGCGCCGCACTCGTGGCACTTCGCGCAATGCGCGTCCTCCATGCACTCGGTGAAGCAGGCGTTGGCCTTCGGATCGCAGGCGAACTCCTCGCACTCTTTCTCCTCGCCGGGCGCGCACTCCACGCTCTCACCGTCGCAGGTGCCGCGGCTCGTCTCGACGCCCTCGGAGCACGTCGCCTCGCCGCACGCGGTCTCGGCCTTCGAGGGGCCGCACGTGCCGTCTTCGCCCGACGCCTTGAGCGCGGCGGTGCAGGCGTCGCAGTCCGCGTCGCAGGCGGTGTCGCAGCAGACCTCGTCGGCGCAGAAGCCGCTCGTGCAGTCGCCGGCCGCGGTGCACGCCTTGGCGTTGTCGCACTGAGGGCAGACGGAGCCGCCGCAGTCGACGTCGGTCTCTTCGTTGTTCTTCGTGCCGTCAGAACATCCGTCGTCGGGACCCACGTCCCCCGGGATGCGCGAGCGATCGACGGAGGCGATGAGCTCGCAACCCATGCCGAGGGTCGAGAGCGCGCCAGCGCAGAGCGCCACCGCGAGAAGGTGCTGTTTCTTCCACATAGTAGTCCCCTTAGAAGGTAAACCGCGCGGCGGCGCCGCCGCCTGTCGGGCTGACGAACGGAGTGACGAACGCCTTCTTCGTCACGCTCGACGCTGCGGCCTTCGCCTGGGCCGGGTCGTCGCTGAGGAGCAGGACCGCGCCGGTGACGCCGAACGTGAGCGCCACCGCGAAGGACATGTCCGCGATGAGCGCGAAGCGATCGACCTTGTCCGCTGTCTTGGTCGTCGGGGCGTCGTCGAAGTCGCTCTTCGCGCCGAGCGCCTGGATGCCGAAGATCGTCCCGACCACGACACCGGCGCCGGCGAGCCCGAGGGTGACGTAGGCCGGCACCGGCGAGCGCGGCTCGATCGGCGCTGCCGGCGGCGGCGGCTGCGCGGGCGGCGCCTCGGCGGGCGGCGGCGCGGGGGGCTGCGCGGGCGCCGCAGCGACCGGCGCCGGCGCCTGCGGCGTCAGCGTGACGTTGACCTCGCGCGCCTCGGCGAAGGTGACATCGAGCTCCTGGCTCGCGTCGGCGAACCCTTCGGCGGAGACGGTGAGGGTGTGCTTGCCGGGCGGGACCGAGAGCTCCTTGCCGGTCTGGGCCACGCCGTCGACCGCGACCTTGAGGCCTGGCGGCGCCTCCGGGGCGGTCGCGACCTTCACCTTCGCCGGCGTCTTCTTCAGGGCCTCGACGCGCGCCTGCCCCTCGGCGATCTTCTCCTTGAACTTCTCGGCGTCCGGCTTCGAATCGAGGAACGCCTGCCAGGCCGCGACGGCCTCGGTGACGAGGCCCTGCTTGTCGAGCGAGAGGGCGAGCTTGTACTTCGGCGCGGCGCCGGGCACGTACTCGTCCGCCTGGCGATACAGGTCGGCCGCGACGGCGAACTCGCCCTTGTCGAACCTGGCCTCGGCCTCCTTGTAGAGCTTCTTGGCCTCGTCCTTCTTCTGCTTCTCGGTCAGCGCCTTCTTCGGCTTGGTGGTGGTCACCTTCGTCGCGGGCTCACCGGCCTTCGCAGGGGCAGCCGTCGCGGGCGTCCCGGCCTTCGCGGGAGCCGCGGCGGGCGTCCCGGCCGCGGGCGGCGTCGCGCCGGCCGCGGGAGGTGTCGCGCCGGCCGCGGCCGGCGTCGCAGCGGTGGTGGGCGCCTGCGCCGCGGATGTGGCTGGCTTCGCAGGAGCCGCCGCCGGGGCGGCCGGCTTACCCGCCGGGGGCGCTGCCGGCTTGGCATCCGTCTGCGCAGATGCCGGACTGACGCTCGTCAGCGTCAGGAGCCCAGAGACCATCGCCGCCGAGGTCAACATCGTCAGCCGGCCCGATCGTGAACGCATACCGTAAGCCCTCCTCCGCGGATAGTGTCGCGTGGGCGCCCACTTAAGCCTTGAAGGCCGCTCTACACAAGGGGTTTCGCGTTCATCCGGGGGCGCGCGCGCGTTGGCCTAGGTCCGCGCCGAGGCCCGCGCCCCCGCTGCTCCGGCGCGGCCTCCTCGGACATCAAGGCTCGTCGCCTCGCTCCAGCCACGCAGGGAACCGAAGCCTTGCCTCCAGCCCGAAGCCCAGGGTCGCCTGGCGCATGCGCGCGGCCCGCTCTGGGCCCCGAGGGAGGCTCTCGCGGAGCCGCCGCAGCGCCTCGATGTAGCGGGCGAACCGAGGATCCGAGAAGAGGGCGCCGAGGTCCTCCCGGATGCGCCGTATCGTTCCGGGGCTGACGCCATGGCTGCTGAAGCTCATCGTCAGTCCGGACGCAGAGACCACCGAAGGATTGGCGAAGTTCGACACCTCCGGGCGATCCAGGGTGCAGACGAGGCGCCCGGCGCCCGCGAGCTCTCGGTGGAGGCGCCGCGAGAGCGCCTCGTCGCCCGGCACGAGGAACACGATCGCCGCACCGGCGAGGTCGTCCTCCACGAACGCTCGCCGGTGCAGATCGAGCCGCCCCTCCCGGCTGGCTCGCTCGATCGACCCGTCGACCTGCCCTGGCGCGACGACGGAGACTCGAGCGCCCGCCGAGAGGAGGCGCTCCACCGTGTACGGCGCCTCGCCGTCCGCGCCGATGACGAGGGCCCGCTGGCCGTTGAGGTCGAGCACGATGGGAAAGAGGCGCATGGGGGTGGAGCGGACACGAACGCGGGGCCGCGCGGCGATTGTAGACCGACGCGCCGCCCGGCGGGCGAGGGGCGTGACGGCGAGCGAGGCCGCCGCGCGTGGGGCTCAGCGGCCGGGAGGCCTCTGGGGAGGCGGAGGCGGGCTGGGCGGCGGCACCGGCGGCAGAAAGGGCTGCGTGCGGAAGGCGAGCCTCCGGTCGGCGTTGCCGATGCGCGTCACGAACAGGCCGACGAAGGAGCCGAACAGCGAGTCGCCCGGCCCGATCGCCGTCGAGCCGGGCGGCCGGGTCACCCACCGCTTGATGCGATCGAGCATCTCGGCGCTCATGGGGTTCACCTCGACCAGCACGGCGACGAAATAGCGGCTGCCGTCGCGGATGAGCGAGCGCTCCACGAGCGGCAGCCGCCGGGCCTCGGCGCAGTTGCGGAGCACGCCCTCGACGTTGATCGCGACCGTGCTCGACTGACCTCCGGCCTGGATCAGCTGGATCCGGAACACCTCATCCCAGAGGTCGTAGACGATCCGGCAGCTCTTCGCGGCGAGCGCGACAGGGTTGCCTCCGCTCTCGTGGAAGAGGTAGCCGCGCATCGTGATGACGGTGGGGAGCCCGCTGAGCAGCTTCTTCGAGATCTCGCCGTCGACGACGTCGCGGAAACCTACGGTGAGCTGCACGATCGTCTTGTCGAGCGTCAAGCTCGCCACCCGGGTGGGCAGCGCGGCCGGCGCGCCGAGCGCCTGCTGCGCGTCCGCGTCGGCGATCTCCTTGGGCCCAGGCCCCTCCTGGGCCATCGACCAGCTCGCTCGGAGGGCGAGCGTCGCGAGCAGCGCGATCCCGAGCCAGCGCGCCGCGCCACGGCCGAGCGCCACGAGCGCTCGCCGCGCGTCTCGGAGGTGCCAGGCGCGGCGGCCACCGCCCGAGCGCCGCGCGCCGTGCGTCGCGCGCCTCGGTCCGCGAGGTGCGTCGGAGCAGATCATTTCCGCTCACCGCGCCGCGCCGGGATCAGCCCGAGCAGGTTCGAGAACGCGAGCGTCACGCCGCCGACCGCGGTGTCGACCCGCAGACCGAGGTTGTACGTAATGTCCACGGGCACGCGGGCGAAGCCCTCGTATCCGGTCGGCGCGTCGGTGAACTCGCGGCGCGTCGCGAGGCCGTACAGGCCCGCGGCGCCGAAGAGATCGACGCCGTAGATGGAGCCGCGGCCGGCGTAGACCGGGATCCGGTACTCCGCCTCGAGCTTCGCGGCGAAGTCTCCGTACCGGACCTCGATGATGTCCGTGCTGAGGAAGTTCGGCGGTTGCCTCCGATCGGGCGCGAGGTCGAGCAGCCGATCCGGCAGGAGGTCGGTGAGATCGCCGACGTAGAATTTCTCGAAGAAAGGCGCGTCCCCGGCGATCGCGCCGGCGAACGCCTCGACGCGGAGCACGTGCCGCAGCGGCAGGCGGAACCAGCGCTGCGCGCCGAACTCGAACTTCTGGTAGCCGTAGTCGCTGCCGAACGGCGGTACGCCCACCGTGACCGAGACCGAGGCGAGCGTGCCCTGCGTCGCGAGGAAGGGCGCGTCGCGCGTGTCGTGATCGATCGCGGCGTGCAGCGACGAGAGCACCGTCTTGCCGCCCAGGATGTCGAACTCGATGGGCTCGCGGCTGTTGCCGCGCATGTGCGAGGCGACCGTGGGCACGGTCGCGTCGATCTGCTCCAGGTGGTAATCGAGCGACAGCCGCGAGGAGGAGGAGACGTCGTGACCTGTGCCGAGCGTCGCGCCGAACCGCTTGTAGGCGACGACGGCGTAGCCCGTGACCTCGCGCTGCTCGAGCAACGGGGACTCGAACACGACGGCCCGGTTGCCGAAGAAGTCACGGGCGTCGTTGTAGAGCAGCGTCACCGTGGCCGACCAGCGGGTCCCCACGAACGCGGGGTCGACGAAGCGGGTCCTCAGCGCGAGCTGGTCCGCCGCGAGCCCGACGCCGGCGCCGAGCGTGATCCCTGTCCCGGCGAGGTTGGTCTCGGCGACCTGCACGCCGGTGAACGCGGAGAGCGGCTTCGCGTTGCCCGCTGTGTCCTCGTCGGCCGCGATGCCGAGCCAGAGGTCCTGCACGACGAACGTGTTGCGCTCGACGACGTCGATCACGAGCGTCGCGCTCCCGCGCTCGACCCCCTTGCGGAGCGAGAACCCGACCGAGGCGAAGAACCCGGTCCCGAGGAGGCGGTAGCGCGTGAGCTCGATCTCCGGATCCTCGACGTCGAGCAGGTCCCCCGCGCGGAACCTCACGTAGCGGAGGATCACACGCGCGGCGGTCCGCACGTTGCCTCGGATCTCGATGCCGTCGAGGGTGTACCGGACGCGATGTCTCTCCTGGAGCGCCGCGCCGGGCGACAGCGCTGCCGCGTGGGGGGACGCGGCAGCGTGCGGCGCTCGCTCCTGCGCCGTGGGCCCTGCGCCGGCGGCCTCCGCGCCCTGCCCGAGCGCGCGCCTCGGGCACGTCCCCAGGAGCAACACGCACCAGAGCGCGAGGTGGGCGCGGCCGAGCGCAGGGGGCAGGGGGGCGGCCCGGGAGCGTGAAGAGCTCCGGAATCGAGGTGGATTCACAGGATTCCTGCAACGCCGCCGGAGCCTGCCGAGGCGTCGGCGACGCGCCCTTCAGCCACGCACCCTAGCACGATCGATCGCCTCGCCGGAGGAATCGGTCGCGTCGAGATCGACCCCCGCCGCGGCGTCCTCCGCGACGGCGTCGGTGGGGACAGGGCGCGACGGCGCCCTGCGGCGGATCTGCGCTGCGGCGCTCACGCGCTGTGACCACCGAGCATCGCGGGGCGTCGGGGCGGGCTCGGTGTGCTCTGCCAGCACGAGCAGGTCCAGCCGGGCCGGCGTCGGCTCGATCAGGTGATCGGCCGCGGCGAGCAGCAGCGCCCGGACCTCGGTCCGGACGCTGGCCTCTCGCGCCCAGCGCGCGCCGACGCTCGCGGCGATGGCGCGGGCGAGGAGGAGCTCCGCGCGGCCGCGCACGTCCGCGGGGATCCAGTCGGCGATGAGCGGATCCGCGAGCATGGATAGCGTCTTGCGCAGCGCGGTGACGCGGCGAGGACCGAACCGCTCCGGCGCGCGCGCCGCGTGGCGCGCGAGGCGCCATGCCCTGCGGAGCGCGCGCCTCGCCGCCCTGCCGACCACCGCGCCGCGCACGGTGAGGCGTTCGCGCGGCGCATCGATGGCGCGCAGCACCGCGGCCAGCGACACCCCGCCCGCGATCACGAGCGCGACCGTCACCGCCGTGGCCTCGAGGCCGTGCAGCTCCCAGCCGCCGGTCGCCGCGATGAAGGCGCAGGCGGACACCAGCAAGAGCCCCAGGGAGCCCAGCGCGCCCGCGGTGTGCGAGCGGCCACGCCAGGAGCCGCCTTCGCCGTGGAGGGTCCGCGCATAGCCGTCCGGCGCGATGAGCCGTCCGCCGCTCGGGATGAGGCCCACCATGGCTCGCCGCGCCGCGCGCCCGAGGCCGACCTCCAGCGGGCCGAGCTCGACGCCGGGCGGCTCACGGAACGGGCTCACCCCTCCAGAATAGCCCATGCGCTGCCCTCGCGGAGGGCGCGGCCCGGCGCGCAGCTGCGGCGGCGCCAGAAGCGTGTTGCGGCGGCGAAATCTCGTCCGTCTACAACGGGCTATGCGGCTGCTGGCAGCGCAGCGCTTCGGCATACGAACAGCGAGCCGCCGCCACATCGAGGCAGCGGCTCTCGGCGCATCACGGCTTTCCCGCGCTGTCCTTCGGTGCCCGCGACGCCTTCTCGACGAGGCCGCTCGTGCCCATGCGTGACGCGAGCGCCGAGAGCACCGCGCGCAGCGGGACGCCGCGCGACGCGAGGCCGACCAGCAGGTGGTAGATGACGTCCGCCGCTTCGGACGCGACGCGCTTGTCGCTCTCTCCGGCGATCGCCTGGGCCAGCTCGCCGGCCTCCTCGCGGAGCTTTGCGCCGATGAGCGGCGCGCCTCCGTCGAGCAGCTTCCGGGTGTAGCTCTTCGTCGCCGACGACGCCTTGCGCGTCTCGATCTCGCGCTCGAGGGTCTCGAGCAGCGCCGACGCGTCCTGCCCCTCGTCGGCGGCCTCGGGCTCTCCGTCGCCGCGGGCATCGACCTGCCGGAAGAAGCAGCTCGCGCTCCCCGTGTGGCACGTCGGGCCGCGGGGCTCCGCGAGGATCAGGAGCGCATCCCCGTCGCAGTCGGCGTGGATGCTCGTCACCGCGAGCGTATTGCCGCTCGTCGCCCCCTTCTCCCAGAGCTCGCCGCGCGATCGGCTGAAGAAGGTGGCGCGCCCCGTCTCGAGCGTCCTGGCGAGCGACTCCCGCGTCATGTACGCGAGCATCCGGACCTGCCCGGTCAGCCGATCCTGCACGACAGCCGGCACGAGCTTGCCCTCTCCGAATGCGATCTTCACGGTCTATGCCTCTCCGGTGGTGTCGGGCGCCTCGGCGGCGCCGTGTTCGCGGGCCGTCGCCCGGCCCTCGTCCTTTGCGCTGCCGCGCCTGGCGCCGGCCTTCGACGGCGCGCTCGGCTTCTTCCTCGGCGTGTCGTCCTCGTCCTCGTCCTCGTCGTCCTGGTCCTCGTCGTCGTCCCCGTCTGCTTGCCTGTCGGCGGCCGCGGCGGGGCTCTCCGGGAGGCTGAGCGCCATCGCCTGCTCCGGGTGGGCCAGGGCGGCCTTGTAATAGACCGCGAACGCGATCGACGCGGCGATCCCGGTCGCCAGCGCGACGGCCTGGGAGGTCGAGTACTGGAGGGTCGCCGAGGCGGCGAACGTCTCGGGCCTGAGGGCCAGGTACAGGGCGACCGCGGGAACGAAGGAGAGCACCTGCGTCACCTTGCGCACCACGTTGTCGCGGAGGAGGTGGGAGAACCCGATCGTGTACCCCACGGCGAAGATCACGAGGCCGGCGGGGAGCAACACGTGCTCCGGGAGCGTCGGCGGGATCGAGCCGCGCTCCGCGTCGTCGCGGAGGAGCTCGAGCAGGTAGCGGCAGACGCCGTAGGAGAACGTGAAGATGAGGAAGATCTCGCCACGGAACTTCTGCCGTCGGCGCGCGAGGAGCAGGAGCGCGAGCAGCCCTGCGCCGACGAGCGACTCGTAGATCTGCGTCGGGTGCACGGCGAGCGACGCCTCGGCGGTCGGATCCAGCCCGCGCTCCTTGACGTGCTGCACCCACGCCGGGGACCCGCTGCCGTGGTCCAGCGTGCCCTCGGCCCAGCGCGGGAACGTGCCGAGCTTCTTCAGCCAGGCGGGCGCCGCCTCGCCGAGCGGACGGCCGAAATCGCAGCCGAAGAGGTAGCACCCGATGCGCGTGATCATCAGGCCCGAGGCGAGGCTCGGGACGGCGACGTCGGCCCAGGGGAGCAGCGGGATGCGATGGGACCGCAGGAACAGGTACGAGCCCAGGAAGCCGCCCAGGAAGCCGCCGTACGCCACGAGCCCGCCGCGTCGGATGTCGAACATCGCGCCGAACGAGTCGAACTCGTCGAGGTTCGTCAGGATGTAGAGCACGCGCGACCCGACGACCGCGGCGAGGGCGGTGACGACGTAGCAGTTGGCCATCGTCTCCTTCGGCAGGCCGTCGCGCTCCGCGAGCCCGAGCGTCAGGTACCAGCCGACCACGAGCGAGAGCCCGAGCATGACACCGTAGCTGTAGATGGGCAGCGGACCCAGGGTGTAGGTCTGCTCCTTGACCTGGGAGGCGATCGCGGCGAGCGCGACGCCTGCGATGCCCGCGGTCGTCGCGCCTGGTTTGTTCTTCGCGATGAGCAGCCCGATCGCGCCCGCGAAAGCGATGCCCGCAGCGATCAGGAAGACCCAGAGCAGGGGCACGGTCCAGGTGGGCAGCGGGACGCGGAACAGGATGGGATGCATGGCGCCTCTCCTTACGCCTGGGCTTGGGGACCATCAAGCATCGTCTCTCGCGCATGACGCAGCGAGCCAAGGTGCTCGCTGACGCTGGTCCAACCGCGTCGGGCGATCTCGATGTGCCCGGGCCGTCAGCGAAGCGCGGCGCTCTCCCCATCCTGTCGACGGCGCCAGCGAAGCGACCCTCGAAGTCCGCGCGCGCCGCTGCTAGCATCGATTCCGTGCTCTCTGGCCGTGCCACCGTCGGGGTCTTCGCAGTGCCTGGACTGCTCGTGAGCGCGGCGTGTGTTCCCGAAGGGCCGGCCACCGGGGACGCGAGCGCGCGGCCGGCCGGGACGGTCGCGCCGTCGGTCTCCTCGACCGCGGGTGCAGCTCGGGGAGCGCAGGGGACGGGCGTGTTCGAGGACGATTTCAACCGATCGGCGCTCGGCCCCGACTGGAACGCCCTGAGCTCCAAGTGGGCGATCGACGAGGGGCAGCTCTGCGTGCGCGCCGCGAGGAACCGCGGCGTGTGGTTGAATCGGCCGCTGCCGGAGAACGCCCGGATCGAGTTCGAGGCCATCGCCGAGGCCCCGGACGGCGATCTCAAGGCCGAGCTCTGGGGAGACGGTCGGAGCGGGGCGACGGCGGCGAGCTACACGAACGCGACGAGCTACCTCGTGATCCTCGGAGGATGGAAGAACACCAAGCACGTGCTCGCGCGCCTCGACGAGCATGGCGCCGATCGGCTGGAGATCGACGTGGATCCAGACAGCGACGACGACCGAGCGCGCCCGGTCGCGCCGGGGCAACCGTATCGCTTCCGGATAGAGCGTCGTGACGGCAGGACCCTCTCCTGGTCGGTGAACGACGTCGAGTATCTGGAGCTCAGCGACCCTGCTCCGCTCTCCGGTCCAGGGCACGAGCACATGGGCTTCAACGCATGGGATGCGCCGGTCTGCTTCGACAACCTGCGCATCACGCCCCTCTAGCCGCGATGGAATCGGGTGAGGTCGAGCGGGAGCTCGAGGAGCTGGAGACGCGCATCGAGCGGTTGCGCGCGCTCTACGAGCAGTATTTCATGGGGATCGAGCGGCTGGAGCCGCTCATCCCGCGCAAGGACGTCGAGCGTCGCATCTGGGTGATGCGGCGGGAGCAGATCAGGAACACCGGGCTCCGGTTCAAGTTCCAGATGCTCATCCAGCGCTACAACACGTTCCAGCAGTACTGGGGCCGCATCTCGCGCGAGATCGAGAACGGCACGTACCGCCGCGACGTCATCCGCGCAGCGAAGCGGGTCGGCGCGAAGGAGGCGCTCACGATCGTCGGCCGCAAGCGGGCGGAGCGCTACGCGGAGCTCGCCGAGCAGCAGGAGACGGCGAGCGAGCCGGTCCACCGCGCCGATGACGGCGGCGATCACGACGAGATCGACGTCGACGACGAGGCGGTCACGCTGGCGCCCCCTCCTTTGCCCGCCGCGTCGCTCTTGGGAAAGCGATCGCTGGCCGCGCTGGCCGCCGAGGAGGCCGCGCCTCGCGCCGCGGTCGCGCCGCTGACCGCGCCGGAGGCGGCGAGCGCGGCGCCCGTCAGCTCGCCGGTGCGCCCCGCGCTCGCGCCGCCTGCCATGCCGCAGGCCGCCGCGGCCGTGAAGCCCGCTCCGCTGGGAGGGCTGCCCCGGGGGCTCGGTCTGACCAGGCCGCAGCAGAAGCCGGCGGAGATCAAGCCGGCAGAGGCGAAGCCGGTCGAGGCCTCGCCGGCGGGCGCGAAGACCTCGGCGCGCCCTGCCGTCGAGAAGGCCCAGCCCGCGGCGGGCGGGAACAGCCGCCAGCGGCTCGCCGAGCTCGCGGCGGAGATGCGCGCTCAGCGCACCAAGACCGGCGACGCGGCGAAGGCCGCGGCCGGACCTCCGGACGCATTGGCAGACGTCGCGCCCGAGCCTCCGCCCGCTCCGAAGCGACCGCCGCCCCCGGTTCCCGTCAAGCCTTCTCCCGGCCCTCCGGCCGAAGCTCCAGCGGTCGCTGCCGCGACGGGCGAGGCGAAGGGCGCGGGCGCGAGGCGGCAGGAGCGCCTGCACTCGGAGCGCCCGCCGTCGGCCCGGCGCCGTCGCTCCACCGCGCCGCCTGCCGCGGAGGCCGGCGCGGCGAGCGGCGCTCGGAGCCCGGCGCCGCGGACGCCGTCGCGCCCCCCGGAGGCCGCGCGCGCCGGCCTCGACACCGCGGTGCGCGCGCGACCCGGGCCGCCCCCGCAGCGATCTGCCGCGCGCGACGACGAGCTCCCGGAGCAGCGGCTGCGCCAGATCTACGCGAAGTATGTCGAGACGAAGCGCGCCGCGCGTGAGTCGACGGCCGGCGTCACCTACGAGCGCCTGGCCGAGAGCCTCCGCGCGCAGGCCGCGAAGCTGCGTGCGACGAACCCGGCCAAGTCCGTCGACTACGATGTCGTCGTCAAGGACGGCAAGACCCTGTTGAAGCCGATCCTGAAGTAGCCGGAGATCGGCTGGCGGCAGGGCGGACGCGACATCCCAAGGCAGGATCGACGCGCGAGCAGCGTTCGGCGCGGCGAGCGCCAGGAGCACGAGCGCTCCGAGCCAAGCTCAGAGCGCCGAGATGCTCCCGAGGGCGCTCGCCGCGTCAGATGATCGGGCTGGGCGGATGAGGATGTTCCGGCGGATCAGTGATGTGCGACGCGGCGCCAAAGCTGCGGCAGCCGCTGGACCCGCGCAGGTACTCCGGCGTCGTCCTCGACGAAGAGGATCGCACACGCCGTGCGGTCGGCCTCGCGCATCCTCGCGCATAAGTCGGCCAGGTCATCGTCGGCGTCCACAACGTCGGCTTCGGCCGGCTGGGAACCGCCTTGAACGTATCTAACATTGTCAAGGGCGATCCATCGCCCAGCGAACTGTTCAGATCGACATATGTCGCGCCAGCTCATTCGAGGCGCGACCAAACGAATCTTACTGCCCATTTCCCGTGAGCGACCTTCTCCCCCATGTTCCAAAGTCAAGCGCCGACCAAGCAAAGCCAGGGCGCGGCGTGCACTGAACTTTCAGAACTGTCGGGGCAGGATCTAGCACCGCTCAAAATCGGGCGTCAAGGCAAGCCTGGAACAGCCCGGACCCTCTGGGCGTTGTGCTCGATCCGGCCCACGTCCTTCACCGACATTGCGCTGGCAGCTGGGACATCGCCTCGCCTGCCCCGATCCGCGCGGCGGCCAAGGCGTGGGACTTCGCCGCGCACCCCTTGGACGCGACCGCGCGCTTGGCGCTACCGCTGATGGCGGCTCTCGCCTCGGCCTTCTTGGGGCCATCGCAGGCCGCGAAGCGCTTCACCGCGAGATCCGTGTTGCCGCCGTTCGCCAGGTTGATCGCGGCCCTGCACTCCTGCTCCGCCTTCTCGTTGCCAGGCGGCGGGGCCTTGGGTCCGGTGGTCGCGGCCGGGGTCGTCGGGGTCGACGTGTGCTTCGGGGTGTCCGGAGCCGTCTTGTCCGGGCCGTTGGGCTCGGGCGGCGTAGGCTCCGGGGTGGTGGTGGGCGTGCTCGTGGGCGTGCCCACGGGATCCGACGCCACGGTGACCGACGGCGCGCCCGTGGGCAGCGGGATCGCGGTCGACGTGCTCTCCTCGGTCGTGCTCCCGCCGCTCCCCTTCGTCATCATGACGACGCCCACGACGCCGAGCACCGCGACGGCCGCGACCGCGGCGAGGATCGGAGCTGCCTTGCTCTTCTGCGGGGCCGGCGGCGGCGCGGGGAACACCTGGCCGCTGCCCGTGGGCACGGCCGGGTGCGCCGGGACGACAGCCTGATCCATGACCGTCGCGGCCTGATGGGCCTGATGGGCCTGATGGTTGACGACGGTCCTCACCGGTCCCGATCCCGTGGGCGGCCCCGCGACGAACAGCGGCTCCCCGAGCTGCGTCTGACCCGAGCGCGACGGCATGAGCGCCGTCCCGCTGGTCGGCGCGTCGCTCCCGACGAGCGTGCGGGGCGCCGCCGCGAGCACCGAGAGGCGGGCGCCCGCGCCGATCGTGAGATCCTCGTAGAACTCCCGCGCCGACTGCTGCCGGTCCTCGCGCCTCTTGCTGAGGGCCCTCATGACGGCCGCCTTCATCTTCGGCGGGGCCGCGGCGCCCATCGGCACCGTCTCGAACGGGAACGGCTGCGCCGTCATGTGCTGCGTCGCCCACGCCCATGGCGTGTCGGCGTCGAACGGCAGACGCCCGGTGAGCATCTCGTAGGTCAGCACGCCGAGCGAGTAGATGTCGCTCCGCGCGTCGAGCTCGGTCCCCGTGAACTGCTCGGGGCTCATGTACGGCGGGGTCCCGAGCACCGTCCCCTGCTGGGTCAGCTTCTGCTCGGCCTTTGCGCTGCGCTCGTCGCGCTTCGCGATGCCGAAGTCGAGGACCTTGACGTAGTCCTCCTCGCCGGCGCGCTTGGTCAAGAAGATGTTGGCGGGCTTCAGGTCGCGGTGGACGATCCCCTTCTCGTGGGCCTCCTGGAGCGACCCGCACGTCTGCGCGATGATGCGATCGACGCGCTCTGGAGAGAGCGCGCCGCCCCGCTCGAGCGCCGTCTCCAGCGACTGCCCGTTGAGGAGCTCCATCGCGATGTAGAGCTCCCCGGTGTTCGTCTGCCCGAAGTCGTAGACCTTGATGGTGTTCGGGTGCTCGAGCTCGCTGACCGTGCCGCACTCCCGCATGAAGCGCGCGACCACCTGCGGATCCTTCGCGTGCTGCGAGAGGAGCGTCTTGATGGCGACCTTCCGCACCGACGTCCCCATCGGCTGCTCGCCGTTGTAGACGCGGCCCATCCCGCCCTCGCCGAGCACGCCGATGATGCGGAACCGGCCGCCGACGATCGCGCCGATGAGCGGGTCTGCCTCCACCGGCGCGACAGGGAGGAGCGCGCCGCACGTGGCGCAGAAGCGCGCCCCATCGATGTTTGGCTGATGGCAAGCGGGACATTCCATGCGATCGAACCTCTACCCCCGAAGCGTGACGGAACGCGATCGTCGCCTCGGGCCGCTCCGCGGCGCGCCCGAGCGAACGTGCGCCGGGCAGGATCGCAGCAGCCGCGAGCGGAGCGCAAGGGACCTCTCGCCGGCCCGAGGCGCCGCCAGCGCGCGTCGTCGTCGTCGTCCTCGTTCGCTTGCGTTCGCGCTCACGCAGCTGCTCGCCCGCGCCGCGTCGTCGCTGCGCGTGACGTTCGGCGCTGAGAACGCGGCCCGGGCGACCCCGCGCGGGCCGCGCCGCTGCGCTCCGCGCGCCGCGGGAGCGTGCTCCTCGACGTCCGCACTTGAAAACCGGGAGCGCTCGAGCGAGATCGGCGCCGCCGGAGGACGCCGGTGCTCTGGACCGCCCACCTCGACGGCGCGGCCAGCCCCGCGCTCTCGAAGCCGATTCCAGCGAAACGGACGAAAACGATGCACACCGCTTGACACGTCTCTTGCAGGGGGCTAAGAGCCTCCTCCCTTCGCGGGACTCGTCTACCTTCGGAGCGACGTGAGCGGCACCAACTGCTTCACCTCGCTGCGGTCCAGCCCGGTCGGGACACTCCGAACCGTGCAGGCAGGCGGTCCAGCAGGGCCGGGAGTTGATTGCTCGCACAGAAGTGATCGGTCTTGGGACATTTCGCTAGGTCAGCACGCACGTTTCCCGGAGCCCGGGGACGGGCAGCGGGTGGATGCCGCTGGCGTAGCTCAATCGGTAGAGCACCTGCCTTGTAAGCAGGGGGTTAGGGGTTCAAGTCCCCTCGTCAGCTCCGATGCAAGGCAACAGGTCGATGGTTCGGGAGGTCGCGGTAGAGACAAAGTCGGCAAAATCTAATAAATAGAGAAAATCTGGAGGGTTGCCCGAGCGGCCAAAGGGAGCAGACTGTAAATCTGCCGGCAATGCCTACGATGGTTCGAATCCATCACCCTCCACCGGGGCGTCTTTACGCTCCGAAGACGGTCCGACCAGGAACCAGATCCGCTGGGGTCACTCCCGACGGAAGCCCGCGGGCGTAGCTCAGTTGGTAGAGCGTCAGCCTTCCAAGCTGAACGTCGCCGGTTCGAACCCGGTCGCCCGCTCCGTGGTCGGTCGTTTGCCCACCTAGCTCAGTTGGCAGAGCACGTCCTTGGTAAGGACGAGGTCGTCGGTTCAATCCCGATGGT
This sequence comes from Sorangium sp. So ce381, assembly GCF_051473845.1. Classification (NCBI taxonomy): domain Bacteria; kingdom Pseudomonadati; phylum Myxococcota; order Polyangiales; family Polyangiaceae; genus Sorangium; species Sorangium sp. So ce381. Next base: position 624,018 of record NZ_CP150336.1, read on the forward strand.
GGGCTCCAGCGAGGACAGCGAAACGCAGTCGCGAACTTCATTTCGGCAGGAGACATCTCGATGGCCAAGGAGAAATTCACTCGTACGAAGCCGCACGTGAACGTGGGCACCATCGGCCACATCGACCACGGCAAGACCACGCTCACGGCGGCGCTCGTCAAGGTGCAGTCGAAGCGCAACCTGGCGAAGGCGATCTCGTACGCCGACATCGCGAAGGGCGGGACGGTCCGTGACGAGACGAAGACGGTGACCATCGCGGCGGCGCACGTCGAGTACGAGTCGGCGAACCGCCACTACGCGCACGTCGATTGCCCCGGGCACGCCGACTACATCAAGAACATGATCACCGGCGCGGCGCAGATGGACGGGGCGATCCTCGTCGTGTCGGCGCTCGACAGCGTGATGCCGCAGACGCGCGAGCACGTGCTGCTCGCCCGGCAGGTCGGCCTGAACCACATCGTCGTGTTCCTCAACAAGTGCGACGCGGTGGACGACCCGGAGATGCTCGACCTGGTCGAGATGGAGGTCCGCGAGCTGCTGTCGAAGTACAAGTTCGACGGCGACAACGCGCCGGTGGTCCGTGGCGCGTCGCTGCCCGCGCTGCAGGGCGACCCGAAGTGGGAGGAGACGATCCAGCAGCTGCTCAGCGCGCTGGACAGCTACATCCCCGAGCCGGTGCGCGACATCGACAAGCCGTTCCTGATGGCGATCGAGGACGTGTTCTCGATCAAGGGCCGCGGCACGGTGGCCACGGGCCGCATCGAGCGCGGCATCATCAAGGTCGGCGACGAGGTGCAGATCATCGGCTTCAAGGACACGAAGAAGTCGGTCGTGACCGGCGTCGAGATGTTCCGCAAGCTGCTCGATCAGGGGCAGGCGGGCGACAACGTCGGGTGTCTGCTCCGCGGCGTGGAGAAGGAAGAGATCGAGCGCGGCCAGGTGCTGGCGAAGCCCGGGTCGATCACGCCGCACACGAAGTTCACCGGTGAGGTGTACGTCCTCAAGAAGGAGGAGGGCGGGCGCCACACGCCGTTCTTCACCAACTACCGGCCGCAGTTCTACATCCGGACGACGGACGTGACCGGCACGGTGAACCTCCCCGAGGGGGTGAAGATGGTGATGCCGGGCGACAACATCACGATGACGATCGAGCTCATCGCGCCGGTCGCGCTGGAGGAGCAGATGCGCTTCGCCATCCGCGAGGGCGGCAAGACGGTGGGCGCCGGCGTCGTCACCAAGATCCTCGCGTAGGAGGCCGACGTGGGCGAGCAGGCCGGTGGGTGGCGTGCGGCGCGCATCGCCGTCTCACTGGCCTGCCGCGAGTGCAAGTCGCGGAACTACAAGACCACGAAGGCGCCGGACCAGGTGGTGTCGCTCAAGAAGTTCTGCAAGCAGTGCAAGAAGCACACGGTTCACGACGAGACGAAGTGAACGGGTGCTCAGGAAGGCGCAGCGATTCTAGGGGTATAGCTCAGTTGGTAGAGCAGCGGATTCCAAATCCGCAGGTCGGGAGTTCGAGCCTCTCTGCCCCTGCCGGGGGATGTGGGTGCCTCATGGCCGCCCTTGGATCCCCACCGAGCAGGCCTCTGTCTGCCGCGGGTCGGCGCGTTTGGTGTTGTTATGGCGAAGGGTCAAAAAGACAAGCAGCCGCCGAAGGTCGCGGAGGACGAGGAGCCGGAAGAATCCGGACCGAGCTCGCCCGCCGAGGACTCGTCCCTCGTGGCGCAGAGCGAGAGGACGGGGGCTGCTGACGCGAAGGACGCCGAGGCGCCGCGGGCCGATGAGTCGAACGAGGCCGATGAGGCCGAGGACGAAGAGGTCGCGGCTGCTCAGCTCGGCTCGGAGCGCTATGTGCTCGCCGGCTTCTTCGCCGCGGGGATGCTGCTCGCCTACCTGCTTGGCAAGGTCGTCCATGGCGTCTGGGCGACCCTGGCCAACAAGGACTGGTTCAGCCGGACGCTTCCGGCGCTCTCCGCGGTGGGTGACGACGACAAGACGACGTACGGCATGATCGCCGGCGGCGTCGTCGCGCTGGTCGTCGTGTTGCGCGCGTTCCGCAACGCCGAGCTCCGCGCCTGGAGCGACGAGGTCGCCGCCGAGCTGGCGAAGGTGAAGTGGCCGACCAAGAAGGAGGTGACGAATGCGACGTTCGTCGTCATCGCGACGACCACCGTGGCGACCCTCTACCTGGCGCTGCTCGACCGCTTCTGGGCATTCGTGACCAACATCGTTTACGGCGATGGAAGCTGAAGCAGGGAGATCCTGAGGGAATCAAGCGCCATGGCCAAGAAGTGGTACGTCATCCATACCTACTCGGGATACGAGGCGAAGGTGCGCGACGCGCTCCAGCAGCGCGTGAAGCAGTACAGCCTGGAAGATCGGTTCGGCGAGATCCTCATCCCGAGCGAGACGGTCACGGAGAACCGTCCCGGCGGTAAGACCCGCGTGCGTCAGAAGCTCAGCCTGCCCGGCTACATCTTCGTGGAGATGGAGATGAACGAGCAGGTCTGGCACCTGGTCAAGGACACCCCCAAGGTCACCGGCTTCATCGGCAACCAGACGCCGCAGGAGGTCCCGATCGTTCAGATCGACAATCTCCGGCGGGGGATCGTCGAAGGGGCGGTCAAGCCGAAGCCGCGGCTCACGTTCGAGGTGGGTGAGGAGGTGCGGGTCCTCGATGGCGCCTTCGCGAACTTCACCGGCACGGTCGACGACGTGAAGATGGACAAGCAGAAGCTCAAGGTGAAGGTCAGCATCTTCGGCCGGCCCACCAGCGTGGAGCTCGACTTCTCAGCCGTGGAGAAGCGCTAGCCGGGAACGGACGGCTGCAAACCTGCGGGCGAGCACCGCGCCTCCGCGGTGCTTCGCTGTTTCTCTGAATAGTAGACCGCCCGTCGGGCGGCGGTTCGATAGGGTGCGAGATTCATCATGGCGAAGAAAGTCACAGGGTACGTGAAGCTGCAGCTTCCGGCGGGCAAGGCCAACCCGTCGCCCCCCGTCGGTCCGGCGCTCGGCCAGCACGGCGTCAACATCATGGCGTTCTGCAAGGACTTCAACTCGCGGACGGCGGCGCAGGGGGACATGATCATCCCGGTGGTGATCACGGTCTACTCGGACCGCTCGTTCACGTTCATCATGAAGACGCCGCCGGCCTCCGTGCTCCTCAAGAAGGCGGCGGGGCTCGAGACGAAGAAGAAGCCGGGCGCGGGCTCCAAGGAGCCCAACAAGGTCAAGGTGGGCAAGGTCACGCAGAAGCAGCTGCAGGAGCTTGCCCAGCTCAAGATGCAGGACATGAACACGACCAACCTCGAGTCCGCGATGCGCAGCATGGCGGGCACGGCGCGCTCGATGGGCATCGACGTCGTCGACTGAGGTGGTCGCGCTCCCCGCCGTCGGGGATGCGCCCCCGCCGCGCTGGCGCCCCGAGGGGCGCCCGGCGGGCCAGAAGCAAGACTTACCACGGTAGTTTAGGCGCACCGTGGGAGGCGAGAGCCGTTAAGAAGGAGGGCATGTGCCGAAAGTCGCCAAGAAGAAAGTCGCAGCGCGGGCAGTCGTCGACCGCGCGCGAAAGTACACATTGCAGGAGGCGTGCGCGCTCGTGAAGAAAGCGGCGCCCGCCAAGTTCGACGAGACGGTGGACCTCGCGGTCCGGCTGGGCGTCAACCCGCGGCACGCAGACCAGATGGTCCGCGGCGCCGTCGTGCTGCCGCATGGGACGGGGCAGTCGCTCCGGGTCCTGGTCTTCGCCAAGGGTGAGAAGGCCAAGGAGGCCGAGGCGGCCGGCGCCGACTTCGTCGGCGAGGCGGATCTCGTGAACAAGGTCCAGGAAGGCTTCATGGACTTCGATCGCGTGATCGCCACGCCCGACATGATGGGTCTGGTGGGCAAGCTCGGCCGTATCCTCGGTCCGCGCGGCCTGATGCCGAACCCGAAGGTCGGGACCGTGACGTTCGACGTGAAGACGGCCGTCTCGGAGGCGAAGGCCGGCAAGGTGGAGTACCGCGTCGAGAAGGCGGGCATCGTGCACGCGCGGATCGGCAAGGTCTCCTTCGCGGAGAACGCGCTCCACGTGAACGCGGACGCGCTGATCCAGGCGCTCGTCCGGGCCAAGCCGGCGACGGCCAAGGGCATCTACCTCCGGAGCATCACGCTGTCTTCCACGATGGGCCCCGGGGTTCGTATCGACCCGGTCCACTTCATCGGCAAGACGGAGGAGGCGTAGCCCATGGAACGGTCCCAGAAGGAAGTGCTGATCGGCTCCGTCCGGCAGAAGTTCGAGCGGATGTCTTCCGCGGTCTTCCTGGACTTCAAGGGGATGAACGTCGAGGCGGTCACCAAGCTTCGCGATGAGTTCCGGAAGTCCGGCGTGGAGTACCGGGTCGTGAAGAACACGCTCGTCCGCCACGCCATCAAGGAGCACCCCTGGGCGAAGACCCTCTCGAAGAGCCTGACCGGCATGACCGGCGTGGCCTGGAGCTACGAGGATCCGAGCGCGGCAGCCAAGGTCGTCAAGGCGTTCCGCAAGGACAACCAGAAGCTGCAGATCAAGGCGGGGCTCATCGAGGGGCAGATCCTCTCGGGGGACGCCGTCGAGACGCAGCTCGCGACGATGCCCGGCAAGGATGAGCTTCGTGCCACGCTGCTCGCGACGCTGCAGGCGCCGCTCCAGCAGTTCGTGCAGCAGCTCAACGCGCCTCTCCAGAATTTCGCTTATCTCTTGAAGGCGAAGGAAGAGGAAGCGGGCAAGCAGGCCTGAGAGGGTGCTTTCGTATCAATTGGGCCTTGCGCCCGTCTGGTTTTGGTTTACATGGCCCCCTCCCCGGGGCGCGCAGAAGAGTTTGAAGGAGTCTTGCAATGGCTGAGATCACGCGCGAGCAGGTCGTCGATTACCTCTCCAACCTCCCTGTCATCCAGATCGCCGAGCTCATCAAGGACCTCGAGAACAAGTGGGGCGTCAAGGCTGCCCCCGCGGCCGTGGCCGTCGCCGCCGGCCCCGCGGCCGGCGCCGCTCCGGCCGAGAAGGCCCCGGAGCAGACCGAGTTCGACGTCATCCTTGCGAACGCCGGCAGCAACAAGATCGGCGTCATCAAGGCGATCCGCGAGATCACCGGTCTGGGCCTGAAGGAGGCGAAGGACCTGGTCGAGGCCGCGCCGAAGACCGTCAAGGAGCAGGTTTCCAAGGCGGACGCGGAGGAGATGAAGAAGAAGCTCGTCGAGGCAGGTGCTACCGTCGAGCTCAAGTAACGATCACCGCTCCCTGCTAGGGAAATCGGGATCCGCCGGCGGACGGCGGCAGGGGCGGTCGTCCCTGCCGCACGTCCCGCTTTTGTCTGATGAACGGGACCGCGGATGCGGGCCCTCGCGCAACGCTGAAGAGGACCGCGAGTACGGGTCCTCGGTCAACTCTGAAGAGGACCGCGGGTGCGGGTCCTCGGCCAACGTCGGAGCTCAATGGGTCGCCACGCGGTCCGCTCTGCCCCCACAGCCAAGATGTTTTGGGTCCTCATTCCCTGGGGACGCTCGCTCGCCATTCGTGCGTAGCTTCGTGTTCGTTGCTCGGTTCGAGCCGTGCGCCCGCCCCGCACGGCTCGTGTGAGCCGGAGGAAATCGATGCCGTCGGTCGTCCAATCCAACTTCCGCGTCCGTAAGAACCTGGGTCGCGTTCGTCGCATCATCGACGTCCCCAACCTGATCGACATCCAGAAGTCGAGCTACGACAAATTCCTCCAGATGAGCGTTCCGCCGAACGAGCGGGAGGAGGTCGGGCTGCAGGCGGTGTTCCGCTCGGTCTTCCCGATCAAAGACTTCAACGGCACGAGCGAGCTCGTCTTCGTCTCGTACAACCTCGAGCCGCCGAAGTACGACGTCGATGAGTGCCGCCAGCGCGGCATGACCTACTCGGCGCCGATCAAGGTCACGAACCAGCTGATGATCTACGACACCCGCGACGGCGGGGAGCGGATCGTGCGCGACATCAAGGAGCAGGAGGTCTACTTCGGCGAGCTCCCGCTGATGACCGAGACGGGCACGTTCATCATCAACGGCACCGAGCGCGTCGTCGTCAGCCAGCTGCACCGGAGCCCCGGCGTCTTCTTCGATCACGACAAGGGCAAGACGCACTCCAGCGGCAAGCTGCTCTACTCCGCGCGCGTGATCCCGTACCGCGGCTCGTGGCTCGACTTCGAGTTCGACCCGAAGGACATCATCTATGTTCGCATCGATCGGCGGCGGAAGATGCACGCCACGGTGCTCCTGCGCGCGCTCGGGTACTCGACCCAGGACCTGCTGAACTACTTCTACTCGACCGAGACCGTGTACCTCGAGAAGGGTGGCAAGTACGCGAAGAGCATCGAGTACGATCTCCTCGCCGGTCAGCGGACGACGCGCGACATCAAGATCGGCAACGACGTCATCGTCAAGAAGAACACCAAGTTCACCCGCGCTGCCATCCGGAAGATGAAGGAGGCGAAGCTCGAGCGGCTCAGCCTCGAGCCGGAGGAGCTCGTCGGGAAGGTCGCGGCGCACGACATCGTCGACCCGGAGACCGGCGAGGTCGTGGTCGAGGTGAACGAGGAGCTCACCGAGGCGAAGCTCGAGCGGCTGCGCGACGCGAACATCGAGCAGTTCCGCATCCTCTTCATCGACGGCCTGAACGTCGGATCGTACCTCCGCGACACGCTGCTCACCGACAAGGTGAAGACGATGGAGGACTCGATCCTCGAGATCTACCGGCGCCTGCGGCCGGGCGATCCGCCGACGCTCGAGACCGCCAAGACCCTGTTCCACAACCTGTTCTTCAACGCCGAGCGCTATGACCTGTCGAAGGTCGGCCGGCTGAAGCTGAACTACAAGTTCTACCGGGATGTCCCCGAGGACGAGCGGCCGGGGCTCGATCTCACGGTGCTCACGCCCCAGGACATCCTGGAGACCGTGCGCCACCTGATCGAGCTCAAGAACGGGCGCGGCTCGGTCGACGACATCGACCACCTCGGCAACCGCCGCGTGCGCGCGGTCGGCGAGCTGATGGAGAATCAGTACCGCATCGGCCTCGTTCGCATGGAGCGCGCGATCAAGGAGCGCATGAGCATGTCGCAGGAGATCGACACGCTCATGCCGCACGATCTGATCAACGCGAAGCCGGTCAGCGCGGTCGTGAAGGAGTACTTCGGGAGCTCCCAGCTCTCGCAGTTCATGGACCAGACCAACCCGCTCTCGGAGGTCACCCACAAGCGCCGCCTCTCGGCGCTCGGCCCGGGCGGCCTGACCCGCGAGCGGGCCGGGTTCGAGGTGCGCGACGTCCACGCGACCCACTACGGCCGTATCTGCCCGATCGAGACGCCGGAAGGGCCGAACATCGGCCTCATCGCCTCGCTGTCGACGTTCGCCCGCGTGAACGAGTTCGGATTCGTCGAGACGCCGTACCGGAAGGTCGAGAACGGCCGGGTGACCGAGGACGTGATCTGGCTCTCCGCGCTCGAAGAGGAGGGGAAGTACATCGCGCAGGCGACCGTGAACCTCGACGAGGGCGGTCGCTTCAAGGAGTCGCTGGTCTCGGCCCGCTACAACGGCGAGTTCAAGATCGTCACGCCCGAGATGGTCGAGCTGATGGACGTCGCGCCGAACCAGATGGTGTCGGTCGCCGCCGCGCTCGTGCCGTTCCTCGAGCACGACGACGCGAACCGCGCGCTCATGGGCGCCAACATGCAGCGTCAGGCCGTGCCCCTCGTGCAGTCGCACGCGCCCCTCGTCGGCACCGGCATGGAGGAGCGGCTCGCCCGCGACTCCGGCGTCTGCGTCATCGCGCGGCGCCCCGGGGTCGTCGAGAGCGTCGACGCGACGCGCATCGTCGTCCGCGCCGAGGGCGAGGGCGCCGAGGTGCCCGATATCTACCACCTCATGAAGTTCCAGCGCTCGAACCAGTCGACCTGCTACACGCAGAAGCCGGTCGTCAGGACGGGCGAGGTGGTGAAGAAGGGCGACGTGCTCGCCGACGGCCCGTCGACGGACATGGGCGAGCTCGCGCTCGGCCAGAACGTGCTCGTCGCGTTCATGCCGTGGCAGGGCTACAACTTCGAGGACTCGATCCTTGTCTCCGAACGCATCGCCAAGGACGACGTGTTCACCTCGATCCACATCGAGGAGTTCGAGTGCGTCGCCCGCGACACGAAGCTCGGCAAGGAGGAGATCACCCGCGACATCCCGAACGTCGGCGAGGAGGCGCTCAAGGACCTCGACGACTCCGGCATCGTGCGCATCGGGGCCGAGGTGCGGCCGGGCGACATCCTTGTCGGCAAGATCACGCCGAAGGGCGAGACCCAGCTCTCCCCCGAGGAGAAGCTGCTCCGGGCGATCTTCGGCGAGAAGGCCGGCGACGTCCGCGACAGCTCGCTCAAGGTGCCGCCCGGCGTCGGCGGGATCGTCATCAACGCCCGCGTGTTCTCGCGCAAGGGGACCGAGAAGGACGACCGCGCGCGGGACATCGAGGATCAGGAGCGGGCCAGGATCGAGCGGACGCGCGACGAGGAGATCAAGATCCTCCGCGACTCGTTCTTCCGCCGCATCCGGGAGCTCCTCCTCGGCAAGGAGACGACGGGCAAGCTCGTCGACGACAAGGGCAAGGTGCTCTTCCAGAAGGGCGCCATCATCGACGAGCCCTCGCTCGCCGAGATCCCCCGCAAGTACTGGGGGGAGATCCCCGTCGACGACGCCGAGCGGGTCCAGCAGATCCTGCGCGACCTCGAGGAGCTCGTCCGCACGCGCGAGGAGCACTTCCGCGACAAGATCGATCGCCTCTCCAAGGGCGATGAGCTGCCGCCGGGCGTCATCAAGATGGTGAAGGTCTATATCGCCATCAAGCGCAAGCTCCAGGTCGGCGACAAGATGGCGGGCCGCCACGGCAACAAGGGCGTCATCAGCCGCATCCTCCCCGAGGAGGACATGCCGTATCTGCAGGACGGCAGGCCGGTCGATCTCGTGCTGAACCCGCTCGGCGTGCCGAGCCGCATGAACGTCGGTCAGATCCTCGAGATCCACCTCGGGTGGGGCGCCTTCGAGCTCGGCAACCAGCTGCAGCGGATGATCGAGCAGCAGCGGGCGAGCGCCGAGATCAAGGAGCACCTCAAGGCCATCTATGCGGGCGACGAGACGATGAACGGCTTCTTCGACAACCTCGATGACGGCGACGTGAAGCGCTTCGTCAAGACGGTCGACGAGGGCGTGTTCATGGGATCGCCGGTGTTCGACGGCGCGCACGAGTCGGACATCAAGGGCGCGCTCGATCTCGCGGGTCTCCCGACCTCGGGTCAGGCGATCCTCTTCGACGGGCGCACGGGCGACGCGTTCGATCAGAACGTCACGGTGGGCATCATGTACATGCTGAAGCTCCACCACCTGGTCGACGACAAGATCCACGCTCGCTCGATCGGGCCGTACTCGCTCGTCACGCAGCAGCCCCTCGGCGGCAAGGCGCAGTTCGGCGGGCAGCGGCTCGGCGAGATGGAGGTCTGGGCGATGGAGGCCTACGGCGCGGCCTACGCGCTGCAGGAGTTCCTCACCGTGAAGAGCGACGACGTGATGGGCCGCACCCGGATGTACGAGGCCATCGTGAAGGGGGACTACACCCTGGAGGCGGGGCTGCCGGAGAGCTTCAACGTGCTCATCAAGGAGCTCCAGTCGCTGTGCCTGAACGTCGAGCTGGTCGAGACGAGCGCGGGCGTGGAGGCGTCGGCCGCGGAGGAAGAGGAGTGATGCAGTTCGTCACGTCACGAGCGCCGCGCGCCTTTTCGGTGACGGCAGGGGAGGCGCGCCGCGCGGGCGGCGCGCTCCCGAGCGCTCAAGCAGTGGGCGCGGACAGGTTCATCGGTTTCGTTTCTGTCTCCGGAGGTCTCCATGCGTGACATCTTCAGCTTCTTCGAGAAGCCCAAGGACCCGCTGTCGTTCAGCGCCATCCGCATCTCGCTCGCGAGCCCGGAGAAGATCCGCGAGTGGTCGCACGGCGAGGTGAAGAAGCCGGAGACCATCAACTACCGGACGTTCAAGCCGGAGCGCGATGGTCTGTTCTGCGCGAAGATCTTCGGGCCTGTGAAGGACTACGAGTGCAACTGCGGCAAGTACAAGCGCATGAAGCACCGTGGGATCGTGTGCGAGAAGTGCGGCGTCGAGGTCATCCAGTCGAAGGTCCGGCGCGAGCGGCTCGGGCACATCTCGCTGGCCACGCCGGTCGCCCACATCTGGTTCCTGAAGAGCCTGCCGTCGCGCATCGGCAACATGCTCGACATCACGCTCAAGGACCTGGAGAAGGTGCTTTATTGCGAGGCGTACATCGTCATCGATCCCAAGGAGACTGGCCTCATGCGGGGCGATCTCCTGAGCGAGGAGCGGTATCTGCAGCTCCTCGACGAGTACGGTGACGACAAGTTCAGCGCCGGCATGGGCGGCGAGGCGATCCTCGAGATGCTCAAGCAGGTCGACGTCCACGGCCTGGCGGAGCTGCTCAGGACGGAGATGCGCGCCGCGACCAGCGAGGCCAAGCGGAAGAAGCTCGCGAAGCGGCTCAAGGTCGTCGAGGCGTTCCGCGAGAGCGGCAACCGGCCCGAGTGGATGATGCTGACCGTGATCCCGGTGCTCCCGCCGGATCTGCGCCCGCTCGTCCCCCTGGACGGCGGCCGCTTCGCGACCAGCGATCTCAATGACCTCTACCGCCGCGTCATCAACCGCAACAACCGCCTGAAGCGGCTCCTCGAGCTGAACGCGCCGGAGATCATCATCCGGAACGAGCGCCGGATGCTGCAGGAGGCGGTCGACGCGCTGTTCGACAACGGCCGCCGCGGCAAGACGATCACCGGCCCGAACAAGCGCCCGCTCAAGTCGCTCTCCGACATGCTGAAGGGCAAGCAGGGCCGGTTCCGCCAGAACCTGCTCGGCAAGCGCGTCGACTACTCGGGCCGCTCGGTCATCGTCGTGGGCCCGACGCTGCGCCTGCACCAGTGCGGTCTGCCCAAGAAGATGGCGCTCGAGCTCTTCAAGCCGTTCATCTACAACAAGCTGGAAGAGCGCGGCTACGTCAACACCATCAAGAGCGCCAAGAAGATGGTGGAGAAGGAGCGCCCGGAGGTCTGGGACATCCTCGAGGAGGTCATCAGCGAGCACCCGGTGCTCCTGAACCGCGCCCCGACGCTCCACCGCCTCGGCATCCAGGCGTTCGAGCCGGTCCTCATCGAGGGCAAGGCGATCCAGCTGCACCCGCTGGTCTGCGCGGCGTTCAACGCCGACTTCGACGGCGACCAGATGGCCGTCCACGTGCCGCTGTCGGTCGAGGCGCAGATGGAGGCGCGCGTGCTCATGATGAGCACGAACAACATCCTCTCGCCCGCGAGCGGCAAGCCGATCATCAACCCGACGCAGGACATCGTGCTCGGGCTCTACTACGCGACCCGCGAGCGGAAGTTCGAGAAGGGGTCGTACCGCGCGGACACCCTCGCCTTCGGCGAGGACGGCGTGGCGCAGGGCTACCTGCGGGGCATCTACGCCTCCCCCGAGGAGGTGCGGATGGCCTACGACAACGGCGAGGTCGCGCTGCACGCCGGCATCCGCGTCCGCGTCCCGATCATCGACGACGACGGCAACCCGCAGCTCGACGAGTTCGGCCACGTGAAGCGCCGCATCGTCGAGACCACGGTGGGCCGCGTCATCATCTCCGAGGTCCTCCCGAAGGGGGTCGCGTTCGAGTACGCGAACAAGACCCTCGACAAGAAGGCGCTCTCGGCGCTCATCGACGTCTGCTACCGCATCCACCGCAACAAGGAGACCGTCCTCCTCGCGGACCGGCTCCGCACGCTCGGCTTCGACCACGCGATGCGGGCGGGCATCTCGATCTGCATGGATCACATGGTGATCCCGGCGGCCAAGAAGGTCCTCCTGGGCGAGGCGCAGAAGGAGGTCGAGCGCGTCGTCGAGCAGTACCAGGAGGGGCTCATCACCGACGGCGAGCGGTACAACAAGATCGTCGATATCTGGGCGAGCATCGCCGACCAGGTCACGACCGAGATGATGGGCGGCATCGGCAAGGAGACGGTCGTCGATCACGAGACCGGCAAGGAGTCGATCGAGCCGAGCTTCAACCCCATCTACATCATGGCCGACTCCGGCGCGCGCGGGTCGACGCAGCAGATCCGGCAGCTGGCCGCGATGCGCGGCCTGATGGCCAAGCCGTCCGGCGAGATCATCGAGACGCCGATCACCGCGAACTTCCGCGAGGGTCTCAGCGTGCTCCAGTACTTCATCTCGACGCACGGCGCCCGGAAGGGCCTCGCCGACACGGCGCTCAAGACGGCGAACTCGGGGTACCTCACCCGGCGTCTCGTCGACGTGGCGCAGGACGCGGTCATCTCCGAGTTCGACTGCGGCACGCTCGACGGCATCCGCGTGGCGAAGCTCGAGGAGGCCGGCGAGGTCATCCAGCCGCTCGGCGACCGCATCCTCGGCCGCGTCGCGCTGGAGGACGTCGTCGACCCGCTCACCGGCGAGGTGCTCATCACGGCGAACACCGAGCTCGACGAGCAGGCGGTGCGGTCCATCGAGGACGCCGGCATCGAGGAGGTCGTCATCCGCTCGGTGCTCACGTGCCAGCTCCGCCGCGGGGTCTGCGCGCTGTGCTACGGGCGCGACCTCGCCCGCGGCTACCGGGTCAACATCGGCGAGGCGGTGGGCATCATCGCCGCCCAGTCGATCGGCGAGCCGGGCACGCAGCTCACGATGCGCACCTTCCACATCGGCGGCACCGCGGCGCGCGGCAAGATCGAGGCGAGCTACCTCGAGGCCCGCACCGAGGGCACCGTCCGCCTCCGCCGCGCGGTCGTCCAGAAGAAGAAGGACGGCACCATGGTGGTCATGAACCGCCACGGCGAGATCGTGGTCGTCGACGAGACGGGGCGCGAGCGCGAGCACAACCGCCTCGTCTACGGCGCCATCCTCAAGAAGGCCGACGGCGAGCGCACCAAGCCCGGCGAGCTGCTCGCCGAGTGGGACCAGTTCGCGACGCCGATCCTCACGGAGGTCTCCGGCGTTGTGAAGTTCGGCGACCTCATCGAGGGCGTCAGCGTGCAGGATCGCCTCGACGAGGTGACGGGCCTCTCGCGAAAGGTCGTCATCGAGTCGAAGGCGGCCGACGTCCGCCCGCGCATCTCGCTGAAGGACCCCGAGTCGGGCAGGACGCTGAAGCTCCCGAACAGCGAGCTCGAGGCGCGCTACCTGCTCCCTGTCGGCGCCCACATCGTCGCGCAGGAGGGGGATATCATCGAGGCCGGCGAGGTCATCGCCAAGATCCCGCGCGACACGACGAAGGTGCAGGACATCACCGGCGGTCTGCCCCGCGTCGCCGAGCTGTTCGAGGCCCGAAAGCCGAAGGATCACGCGATCATCAGCGAGATCGACGGCGAGGTGAACTTCGGCAAGGACACGAAGGGCAAGCGGAAGGTCATCATCACGCCGTACTCGCCGGACGGGCACGCGCTCGGCGATCAGGCGCGCGAGTACCTGATCCCGAAGGGCAAGCACATCCAGGTGCAGCCGGGCGACCGGGTGCGCGCGGGCGACCCCCTCCAGGACGGCCCGCCGAACCCGCACGACATCCTCCGGGTGAAGGGCGAGAAGGAGCTGTCGGCCTGGCTCGTGAACGAGATCCAGCAGGTCTACCGTCTCCAGGGCGTCGGCATCAACGACAAGCACATCGAGGTCATCGTCCGGCAGATGCTCCGGCGGGTCCGCGTGCGCGAGGTCGGCGATACGAACTTCCTCGTCGACGAGCAGGTCGAGAAGCACATCTTCGAGAAGGAGAACGAGACCGTGCTCGAGCGCGGCGGCAAGCCCGCCATCGCCGAGGCGCTCCTCCTCGGCATCACCAAGGCCAGCCTGTCGACCGAGTCGTTCATCAGCGCCTCGTCGTTCCAGGAGACGACCAAGGTGCTCACCGAGGCCGCGATCAACGGCAAGACGGACGATCTCCGCGGTCTCAAGGAGAACGTCATCATGGGCCGCCTGATCCCGGCCGGGACGGGGCTGCCCGCCTACAAGCGCCTCCAGGTCGTGGTCGAGGGCGAGCCGGTGGCGCAAGCGCCGTACGTCGCCCCGCGGCCGCGTCCCGAGGAGACGCTCACGGCCGTGAACGAGGAGTGATCTCCTGCTGGCGCGCCCAGGGCGGGATCCAAACCCGGCCCCGGGCGCGCCGCCCGTCTCCCGAAGCGCGTTTGCGGCGTTTCGGGGGGGCGTCCTCCGCTTCGCCCCAGGCTCACCGACCTGACGAGCCGCGCCGGACGTGGCGTGCGCGCCTACCCGGGGTCAGTCTTCACTTCCACGTCGCAGCGTATCGGGTCGAGCGGGCATCGCCAGCCAACCGGCGTCGGCTGGAACGCTCACGGGGCTCGCGCGCCGCGCCGAGCTCTGCTCTCATTCCTCGAGCGCACCCCATGGCTGTATACGCCGCTAGCGGCTGGCCAGCTCTCCCCGCGTGCTCCCGTTCCGCGAGGGTTCTTGGGCGCGCCACCTCCAATTTCTGGGTAGAATCAGGGTTTCGATGGCTTCCGTTCAAGGATTGAACCAGCGGATTGCCGATCGCCTCGTCCTCGAGGGGCGCATCACCCCGGACGATCACCGTCGTGCGGTGGAGTACGCGATGCGTACGCGCGGCCGTATCGAGGACGCCATCATCGAGCTCGACATCGTCAACGAGGCCGAGCTCCTGAAGTTCATCGCGACCGTCCACAACACCCGCTTCGTCTCGACCGAGAAGCTCTCGAAGGCGATCATCGAGCCCCGCGTGCTCGCCAAGGTCTCGGCGATCACCGCGACGTTGCACGGCGTCTTCCCGGTCCTGCTCGACGATCGGAACACGACGCTGTCGGTCGCGACCGCGGATCCCGACAACGACGTCGCGCTGCACGAGATCCGGCTCGCCGCGGGCGTGCGGGACGTACGCGCCATCGTCGCCAGGCCGGCGGCGGTCCGCGCGGCCATCGCGTACCACTACCGGGGCGACACGACCGCGTTCAGCTCGCTGCTGCGCCCGGTCAACTCGTTCGACGAGATCCTCTACACCAACAGCAATAACCCCTTCGAGCGCGCGTCGATGACACACGAGCGCGCGTCGATGACACACGAGCGCGCGTCGATGACGCACGTGCCTGCGGCGGTCCCGCTGCCGGCGCACGGGCAGACGATGCACATGCCGCCGGCGCACGCGGCGCCCACGCAGGCGGCGCCGATGCACCCGCAGGCGATGCACGTGCAGCCGGCGCACGCTGCGGCGCCCACGCAGGCGGCGCCGGTGCCGGCGGCGCTCGTCACGGCGCCGCAGGTGCCCGCGGTGATGCGGGCGCCCTCCGCGCCGCCCCGGGTGGCCCCGGCCGGCCCGCCGCCCACGCCGGTGCCTCCTTCGCCGCCTCCGCAGCAGCAGGTCGCTCCCGCCCCGATCTCCGCGCCGGTCGCCGTGGCGCCGCCCCCGCCGCCGGCGCACCCGACCACGACCCACGCGTACGTCGAGACGCTCAACGTCCTCGTGAGCCTGCTCGAGAACGCGCGGCAGGACCTCCGGGGCCACTCGTCCACGGTCGCTCGCATCGTGCGCAAGCTCTGCGAGCGCATCGGCCTGCCGCCGACGACGGTCGCGAGCTACGTGGCCTCGGCCTACCTGCACGACCTCGGCAAGAACGGCCCGTACCACCTCACGGCGCTCAACGTCGCCGAGTACGAGGGGCACCGGCTCGCCGCGACGAAGAGCGTCGATCTCCCGGCGCACCTCATGGAGTCGGTGGGGCTGCCGCAGGAGGTCGTCTCGGCGATCAGCATGATGTACGAGCGCTACGACGGCAGCGGCTTCCCCGACGGCCTGTCGGGCAAGGAGATCCCGCTCGGCGCGCGCATCCTCGCGGTCGCGGACACCTACGCCGATCTCACGCAGAACCCGCGCAACCCGTACCGCAAGGCGCTCCGCCCGCCGGAGGCCTGCGACGTGCTGGCCCAGTACCGCGCCACCATCTTCGATCCGAACATCGTCGATCTCTTCCGCCAGGTCATGACCGGCGACGACATGCGCGCGAAGCTGCTCTCCGATCGGCACCAGGCGCTCATCGTCGACCCGGATCCCGAGGAGACGACGGTGCTCGAGCTGCGCCTGCTCGAGCAGGGCTTCGAGGTCTCGATCGCGCGCAACGTGGCGCAGGCGCGCCGCGAGCTCGAGACGAAGGACATCGAGGTGGTCGTCAGCGAGATCGACCTCGAGGAGCCCGACGCCGGCCTCGCGCTCCGCGCCGACGCCCTGAAGCTCGGCTTCGGCCGCGACAAGACGTGGGTCATCCTCACCGCGAAGACGGACCGGCAGACCGCTCAGCGCGCCTTCGATCTCGGCGTCGACGACTTCGTCTCGAAGCCGGCGTCGACCGACGTCATGGCCGCCAAGCTCCGCCAGCTCATCGAGCGGCGCTCCACGACCGCCGTGCCCCGCGGCGTGTCCGGCTCGCTCGCCGAGATGGGCCTGCCGGACATGATCCAGATCCTCTGGCACGGCCGGAAGACGTGCGCGCTCAAGATCCAGGCGAACTCCATGGCCGGCGAGATCCACTTCGCCGACGGGCAGGTCGTCCATGCGCTCTGGGCCGGCGCGCAGGGCGAGGATGCGTTCTACCGGATGCTCACGCTCCGGGAGGGCGACTTCCGCCTCGACCCGAGCTTCTCGCCCAGCACCCGCAGCATCACGGCGTCACCGGAGGCGCTGCTCCTCGAAGGGATGCGCCGCCTCGATGAAGGGACCCTGTCCTAGGCGCGTCGCGCGGGAGGCCCCTTGAAGAGCCCCGTCTGCATCGAGACCCCGCGGCTGCGCCTCTTCATCCCTTCCGTCGAGCTCGCTGGCCGCTACCTCGCCTATTTCGAGCGCAACCGCGACCACCTGGCGCGGTGGGATCCGCCGCGCCCCGAGGGCTTCTACACCGAGGCGTTCTGGCGCGAGCGCCTCCTCCGGGACCACGAGGACTTCGCCGCGGATCGCGCGCTCCGGCTCGCGCTGCAGTGGCGGGGCGCGCCCGGCGGCGAGGTGATCGGGGTCTGCAACTTCACGCAGTTCGTCCGCGGCGCCTTCCAGGCCGCGACCCTCGGCTACTCGCTCGACCAGCGCGCCGTGGGCTCGGGCCTGATGTTCGAGGCGATCGAGGCGGGGATCGCGTACATGTTCGACACGCTCGGCTTCCACCGGGTGATGGCGAACTACCTGCCGCACAACGAGCGCAGCGGCCGGCTGCTCCGGCGCCTCGGCTTCGCCGTCGAGGGGTACGCGCGCGATTACCTGTTCATCGACGGCGCCTGGCGCGATCACGTCCTGACCGCGCTGACCAACCCGAGGTCCGCGCCTCCGGGCGGCTCGCGGACGACGGGGACAGCGCACCCCGTCCGCGGCGCCGGCCCGCGCCACGGTTGATCCGGCCGCTCCCGCGATCGCGCCGCCGCGCTGCAGGGCCCGCTGCGCGGCGTCCGGGCCGCACGCCGCCGGCGGCCGGCCACCGGTCGGCGACTGGTCGGTAACCAGGCGAGAACGCTGAAGATTGCGGCTTGCCCGCCCGCGACGGCCGCGCGCCGCGTCTTGCCCCGCAGCGGGCACCGCCCTAGCTTGTCCCGAGGCGTGGACCGCGAGTGCGGCCGCGACCCGGAGGCACATGTACGGTCCGCAAGGCAACGGTGGCGGCAGCGCACGCAGGCCAGCGCAGCGCTCGACGAAGGTCACGGTCCCCGAGATCCGGTCCCGCAAAGGGGTCTCGCCGATCGCGATGGTGACGGCCTACGACTTCACGATGGCGCGGCTGCTCGACGAGGGCGGCGCCGATCTGCTGCTCGTCGGCGACTCGCTGGGGATGGTCGTGCAGGGGCACACGACGACGCTCCCCGTGACGGTCGAGGAGATCTGTTACCACGGGCGCGCGGTGGCGCGCGGCGCGCGGCGGGCCCACGTCGTGGGCGACATGCCGTTCATGAGCTTCCAGCTCTCCCCGATGCACGCGCTCGAGAACGCCGGGCGCATGATGAAGGAGGGCAGCTTCGAGAGCATCAAGCTCGAGGGAGGCGAGGAGATCGCCGAGCACGTGCGCCGGATCGTCGCCGCGGGCATCCCGGTGATGGGTCACCTCGGGCTCACGCCGCAGTCGGTGCACGCGATGGGCGGCTTCAAGGTGCAGGGCAAGGGCGACGAGGCGGCCGAGCGCCTCATCGCCGATGCCCGCATCCTCGACGAGGCGGGCGCCTACGCGATCGTGCTCGAGGCCATCCCGCCGGATCTGGCGCAGGAGGTGACGGCCGCGGTCTCCGTCCCGACGATCGGCATCGGCGCCGGGGCCGGCTGCGACGGGCAGGTGCTCGTCTGTTACGACCTGCTCGGGATGTTCCGCGAGCTGACGCCGAAGTTCGCGAAGCGCTTCGCCGAGGTCGGCGATCAGATCGTGGAGGCGACGCGCGCCTACGTGGACGAGGTGCAGTCGCGCACGTTCCCCGCTGCCGAGCACAGCTTCAAGCCGAACGGGCCTCGCCGGGCCGCCACCGTGCCCGCCGCGCCGGCCAAGCCCGAGTTCGCGCCGGCGGACGAGATCCCCCCGCACTGGCAGACGCACTGAGCGCGGCGGCCGGCCTCAGCTCGCCCGGCCTTCCGCCGGCTCCTGCCGCCCTGCGATGGAGCGCAGCAGGAGCTCGACCGCGAGCAATCCGAGCAGCAGCAGCGCGACGTAGGGCGACCCGTCGATCGACGCGGCCATGCCGCCCAGCTCCGCCGCGCGGGCGCTCTCGGCGACGCGCCGCGGACGGAGGTCGATCTCGCGCTCCGGGACGGACACGACGCGCGTCGAGCGCTCGCCGTCGAGGGTGAGCTCGTAGAGGCCGGCGAGCGGCGGAGACACGCGCAGGCGCCGCTCGACCTCGGCGACGGGGAGCGCCTCGCGTGACCGCGAGCCCTGCGGGGCCCCGTCGCGATCGAACCGCACGCGCTCGACCTTGACGTCGTGGTAGCCGTCGAACGTCCACACCTCGCCCGCGGCGAGGCGCCGCGCGCCGCCGCGGGCGCGCGCGGCGCCGACGAAGCCGTCGAGCAGCGACAGGAACGCGGGCCGCAGCGCGACGTCGCTCTCCTCCGTGCTGAGGGGCAGCGTCATGAACAGCACCACGCCGCGCCCGAGCGGGCGGCGCACGAGGAACGGGGCGCCGTCCGCCCACCGCGCGAGCACCTCGGCGCCCTCGGAGGCCTCCGCGCCCAGCGTCGCCCGGCCGCGCGGGGCGACGTCGGCGAGGCCGGGCGCGGACGGGCCGAGCCAGCCCGCCGTCGCCGGATCCACGCCGGGCACCGGGGAGGCCGACCAGCGGACGACGCCGGGGACCAGCGGCTCGAACCCGGCGCCGAGCGGCGCCGCGGCCGCGCGCTGGCCGAGCGTCAGCAGCGCGACGCCGCCGCGCTCGACCCACGCGGCGAGCGAGCGGCGCACCTCCGGCGTGAAGCCGGGCGCGTCGTCGACGATGAGCCCGGCGTGCGCGGCCAGCTCGTCCGCGTGCTCCGGGACGGAGGGCAGCGGCCTGATCTGCGCATCCAGGTCGAGCGCCGAGAGGGCCTGCTCGAGCGGCGGTGGGCCGCCCGTCTCGACGTGCGTGGCCGCGGGGTCGACAACGACGGCGATCGAGAGCGGGCCGCCGGCGGAGATGATCGGGGCGCGGTCGTCCTCGGCGATCGCGTCGCCGCCGGTGAGCGCGGCGATCAGGATCTCGGGCGCCCCGGCGGGGAGGTCGATCGAGAGCTCCTCGGCGCGCAGGGTCGGATCGAGCGCGACCTTGCCGAGCACGGCGTCGCCGGCGCGCACCTCGAGGGATCGCCCCGCCGCGGCGGAGGCGCCTGCGGCGGCGGAGCCCGCGGCGGGCGGCGCGTCCGCGCCGCCGTCTCGCTGCGCGACGGCGATGTCGGGCCCGCGCGCCGCGGTCGACGCGGCGGTGCAGACGACGCGGACGCGCGCCTTCTGGCCGGATCGATCGGCGCGCACGATCCCGCAGTCCTGGCCCGTCGCCTCGAGCTCCTGGAGCGGCACCCACGTGGCGATGTCGGGGGTGCCGGAGATGGGCGGGGCGCCGGGCGTGCCGTCCGCGAGGTCGCTGAGGAGCACGATGCGCTTGTCGCTCTGAGGCAGCCCCCGGAGCAGATCGCGGGCGAGCGCGAGGGCGCCGTCGATGTCGGTGGCGCGGTCCGACGGCGCCGCCGCGGCGAGCGCCTCGCTGACGGCGGCGAGGTTGGTGGTCGACGCGAGGGCGACGCGGGCCGGGGCGCCCGCGAGGACGAGCGCCGCGGCGTCCCCGGGAGCGAGGCCGCTGGCGAGCTCGCGCGCGGCCGTGAGCGCGCGCTCGAACCGCGAGGACGCCTGGCTCGATCGCCCGGCGCCCTCGGCGCCGTCCGCGCGCGCCCGCATGCTGAGCGAGTCGTCGATGACGATGGCGAGCGCGACCGACGCGCCGGCCCTGCGGCTGAGCGACAGGTGCGAGCAGCGCAGGAGCGGCGTGGCGCCGAGCACCGCGAGCGCGAGCACCGAGACGGCCCGCGTGGCGAAGAGGGCGCGGTCCTCGAGGAGGCTCCGGCGCCGCGCCGTCGGCGGCGTGGGCGGGACCAGGCGCGCCGGCGGGAACGGCCGCTCCTCGGCGCGGCGGCGGCGCAGGAGGTGCGCGGCGATCGGCGCGCCGACGAGCAGCGCGACCAGCAGCGCGCCGAGCGTGACGAAGCTCATCGGCGCACCTCGGCGATCGCCTGCACGAGCCCGCGGACGACGTCGGTCGGCGGATCGGCGCTCGTCGCGCGGAGCAGGCGGCCGCCGCGCGACGCGAGCGCCCGCGACCAGACCTCGGCCAGGGCGGCGAGGCGCGCCTGGTACTGCGCGCGGACCGCCCCCGCGTCGGCCTCCACGACCGCGCCGCCCTCGAGGGCGCGGAGGCGCACGTTGCCCTCGAAGTCGAGCGCCGCCTCGCTGGGATCGAGGACCTGGAGGGCGATCAGCGTGCGGCCGCCGGTGCTCAGCGACGTGAACGCGGAGAGCGCGCGGTCGGCGCCCGACGGGGCCGCGCCGGATTCATGAGCAAGATCGATGAGATCCGAGATCAGCAGCACGACGGCGCCGCGGCGGGCCTTCTTCGCGATGGGCGCGAGCGCGCGCTCGACGGCGCCGGCGTCGCCGCTCCAGTCCTGGGCGGCGGAGGTGGCCTCGAGGGCGCCGACGATCCGCTCGAACGCCTCGCGCCCCGCCATCGCGGGCAGGCCGTGGGTGCCGGCGCCGCCGAGCCAGGCGAGCCCCACGGGGTCGCCGGTCGCGAGCGCGACGCGGGCCATGGCCGCGGCGATGAGCGCCGCGTAGGCCAGCTTGGCGCCGGGCGCGCGCCGGCCGCGGTAGGACATCGACGCGGTCGCGTCGACGCACAGCCACAGGGCGCGATCGGTCTCGGTCTCGAACTCGCGCACCATGAGGCGATCGTGGCGGAGCAGGGCGCGGCGATCGAAGAAGCGGAGATCGTCGCCGGGCACATAGGGCCGCTGGCCGCCGAACTCGACGCCCGCGCCCTTGCGGACGCTCCGGTGCATCCCGGCGTAGACGCCCTCGGCGACGGCGCGCGACTTGAGGCGGAGCGGGGCGAGCCCGCCCCAGTCGATGGGGAACGCGGCGAGCGAGGCGCGGTCGGAGGCGAGCGGCACGGTCCGCTTCTTAGCCTGGATCCACGGGGCGATCACCTTGCGGCAGCCGTGCGCCGGCGCTGCGGGTGAAGGCGCGGCAACGGCGCGTCGGCGCCGCGGGCGGACGCGCGGCTGCCGTGCATCGGAGGCGCGGCAGCCGCGCGCCAGGGGCGCTGAGCCGCGCTCGGGGGCGCTCCTGGGCTCCCTCCCTCGCGCGGCTTTCTCGTGGGCTTTCCCGTTCTTCCGGGGGCGAGGGCTTGCCGAGGCGACGCCCGCCGCACATCAGCTCCGTGGAATGGCTGACGAGAAGAGGCCGGCGTCGCGCGCGTGGCTCGGGTACCTGCTGATCGCGGTCGGGATCCTGGTCCTTTCCGGGATCGTCAGGTCACGAGGGCGCCCGCTCGTGCCGTACGACGAGGCGGTCGCCGAGGTGCGGCGCGGGGAGATCTCCTCGGCGATCGTGAAGCCCGACGAGATCGAGCTGGTCCGCCGCGCCAGCCCGCAGCGACCGGAGGAGCAGGTCCGCGTGACGCGGCTGCCCGGCGTCCAGGACGAGCCGATCGTGAGGGCGCTGCTCGACCAGCAGGTCCACATCGAGGCGAAGAACCCCCAGACGTCGGTGTGGATGCAGGTGGCGCTCTGGCTGTTGCCGCTCTTCCTCATCAACGCGGCGTTCTTCATGATGCTGCGGCGGGCGGGGCAGGGGGCCGGCGGGCCGCTCGGGTTCCTGCGCAGCAAGGCGAAGATCTACGATCGATCCAAGCAGGATCCGGTGCGCTTCTCCGACGTCGCCGGCGTCGATGAGGCCAAGGACGAGCTCGTCGAGGTCGTCGACTTCCTCAAGGAGCCCTCGAGGTACCGCTCGTTGGGCGGGCGGATCCCGCGCGGCCTCCTGCTCATCGGGCCGCCCGGCACCGGCAAGACGCTCCTCGCGCGGGCGGTGGCGGGCGAGGCGAACGTGCCGTTCTTCTCGCTGAACGCGAGCGAGTTCGTCGAGATGTTCGTGGGGCTCGGGGCCGCGCGGGTCCGCGAGCTCTTCGAGGAGGCGCGCAAGAGCGCGCCCAGCATCGTGTTCATCGACGAGATCGACGCCGTGGGCAGGACCCGGGGCGGCCTCGGCGCCCTCGCGACCCACGACGAGCGAGAGCAGACGCTCCACCAGCTCCTCGCCGAGCTCGACGGCTTCGACGCGCGCACCACCGTGATCCTGATGGCGGCCACCAACCGCCCCGAGGTGCTCGATCCGGCCCTCCTGCGGCCCGGGCGCTTCGATCGTCAGGTCATCGTGGATCGGCCCGATCTGCGGGGCCGCGAGGCGATCCTCGCCGTCCACGCGCGGCGGGTGCCGCTCGCGAAGGACGTCGATCTCGGGCTCGTGGCGCGCCGCACGTCGGGCATGGTCGGCGCCGATCTCGCGAAGATCGTCAACGAGGCCGCGCTGGCCGGGGCGCGGCGCGGCGCCAGGGAGATCGGGCAGGCCGATTTCGACGAGGCGCTCGATCGCTCGCAGCTCGGGCTCCGGCGGCGCGGGCAGATCATGACCGCGGAGGAGCGGCGGCGCGTGGCCTACCACGAGGCCGGGCACGCCCTCGTCGCGCTCGCGCTGCCAGCAGCGGATCCGGTGGAGCGGGTGTCCATCGTGGCCCGCACGATCGGCGCGCTCGGCGTGACGATCCAGGTGCCCCGCGACGAGCGTCAGCTGGCCACCGAGCAGGAGATCGAGTCGCGCGTCACGGTGATGCTCGGCGGCAGGGCGGCGGAGGAGATCGCGCTGGGGCAGGTGTCGAGCGGCGCGCACGACGATCTCGGGCGCGCCACGGCGCTCGTCCGCGAGATGGTGACCCGCCTCGGGATGAGCCGGCGCCTCGGGCTGGCCGCGCTCGCGCGCACCGTCGGCGCGCCGATGCTCGGCGTGATCCAGGAGGAGCGCACGTGCAGCGAGGAGACCGCCCGCGAGGTCGACGAGGAGGTGAGGGAGCGGCTCGGCGAGATGTACCTGAAGGCCAAGCAGCTGCTCGTCGATCGCCGCGAGGGCCTCGAGGCGGTCGCGGATGCGCTCGTGCTCAAGGAGACGCTGCGCGGTGAGGATCTGGCGGAGATCGCGGCCGTGTCGACGCGCCGGAAGATCGCCGTGGGCCCGCCGAGCGCGGCGTGAGCCTCAGCCCGCGCGCCGCCGGCGCCTGAGGCCGCCCGCGAGCGCGGCCAGCGACAGGCCGGCGGCCGCCCAGGCCCCGCCGGCGGCGCCCCCGCGCGGCGCGCCGCCGGCCGCGCGGCAGGCGCAGCCGCCGTCCTCCTCCGCGAGCTCGCCGCTGCCTGCCGGGGCCTCGGGCTCGCCGACGCCGATCCCTCGCACCGCGATCCTCTGCACGGGTCGGTCGGGGTCGTTGGACTCGATGAGGACGGTCGCCGCGAGCTCGCCGCTCGCTTTCGGCGCGAAGCGGATCGCGAAGTCGAACTCCGTTTCGGGGTCGATCCCGAATGCCGCGTCCGCGAGCTCGAAGCTCTCCGGGTCGTCGGTCGTCACGACGGCATCGAGTAGCGCCTCCCCCGCGTTCGACAGCCGGACGAGCTCCACGTTGGCCTGCCCCACCTCCACGGCGCCGAAATCGATCTCCTGCTTGTCCAGCGCGAGGTCCGGGAGCGGCACATGGACGCGCTCGCTCTCGAAGACCCACTCTCGCTCGGTGAGCGGGAAGGCGAGCGGGATGTCGGCGAGCGGGATCGACCACGAGCGGCCCAGCAGGCTGACGCTGAACGCGGGGACGAGGTGGAGCGTGCCGTCGTACCGCACCGAGCCCTCCGGACGAACGTTGAGCTCGACCGACGGGCCTCCCACGTAGTCCACGGAGGAGGCTCCGCCCTCGGGGGTGATGTCGCCTCCGCTCACCGTGGCCTGATCGAGCGTCTCGATGGCCACGCGATGGGTCGTGTAGCGGGCCGCGACGTCCATCGCGACGTCGAGCTCGAACCTCCCGTCGATTCCGGGGATCGAACCGCCGATGACGTCGCCGAGCGACACCGACGCAATGCGCTGCAGCTCGGTGGAGCTCTCCAGCGTGATGCCCGGCGCCCAGCCCCACGCGTCGAACTGCTCGCGGGCGTGCACCTGGAAATCGATCTGGGGCACATAGGGGATATCGCCCGTCCAGTCGACGTCCTGGCCCACGAAGGAAATGCTGATGCGTCCCTGTGCGCTGACATCGAGTCCGTAATCGCAGCTGAACGCGCCTCCGTCCGGGGCGCCTGGCGCCTTGAGCGCGAGCGCCTCTGGCCACGACGCCTCGAGCGCTCCGCTCAACGAGACCTGGGTGTTGGCGTAGACCGCCGCCCCGAGGCTGACTTGCAGGGGTGAGCCCGGCGGGACCCAGCCTGTTTCGAAGTCGAGCTCGAGCGGGATGGCGTCTTTGCGCTGGAATGTGAGCGGCCCCCGCGCGCAATGGAGCGGATCGTCCGCGCACGGCACGGCGAGCGAGTCGTAGGCCGACGCGGCCGCGGGGGCGAAGAGGGCGAGCGCGGCGGCGACGCAGGGGAGAGCGCGCCGCCGCCGGGGCCGAGCAGAGCGGAGAGCCGCGAGGGCAGCGCCGCCGGACAGCAAGGAACGCATGAGAACGATTACCACGATCCTCGCGCTCCACGCCATAGCCGCACCCCCGATGGCGGCGCGCCAGGCGCGGCCCAGCTGCGCTTCGGCGGCGCTCTAGCGCGCCCCGAACAGCGTGCCGACCACGATGCCGGCGGCCGCACAGAGAATGGCCACCACGGTCCAGAGGATGAGCTCACGCGAGGTGCCGCCCGCCGTCGGTGCGGCGATGGCGGCCGTCTCCCGGACCACCGCGGCCGCGCGTTCGGGCAGCGCTCTGCTCATCGCGCTCTCCAACCGCGTAACCGGCTGGCCGACGTGGCCAACGCCCGAGGCGGAAGCACCGTCCTGGAGGGGCGCGGCGTAATCGAGGCCGGTCCGCTCCAGCGCGAGATCGGTGATCGAGACGGCGTCCGCGAGGCTCGCGGGGGTGTGGTGCACGACGCGCCGTTCTTCGCGGCAGGCGCGCAGGGCGTCGGCGAACGCCCTGGCGCTCGGGTGCCGCTCGGAAGGGCTCTTGGCGAGGGCCCTCAGGATGACGGCCTCCAGGCCGGCCGAGATGAGCCCGGAGCGCTCGCTGGCGCGCGGCGGCAGCGGCTGCTCGGCGATCTGCGCCGTCATCACGGCGATGGGCGTCCGCTTGCTGAACGGCACGGCGCCGACCGCCATCTCGTAGAGGATGCAGCCGAGCGCGTAGATGTCGCTGCGCGGGTCGACGTCCTCCCCGCGCACCTGCTCCGGCGCCATGTACTCCGGCGTCCCGAAGATCATGTCCTTCTCGGTGAGCCCGGTCGTCTGCTGCTCGCCGTGCACCACCTTCGCGAGCCCGAAATCGACGACGCGGACGCGGCCCGCGAGAGGGGACGGCGCGGCGGCGTGCTCGCCCGACGGCGCGTCCGGGCGCTCGATGAGCACGTTGGCCGGCTTGAGATCGCGGTGCACCACGCCCGCCGCGTGCGCGGTCTCGAGCGCGGCGCAGATCTGCAGGGCGATCTCGATCGCCAGGTCGATCTCGATCGGCGCGTGGTCCCGCAGGAGCTCCTCGAGCGAGCTGCCGTCGATGTGCTCCAGCGCGATCACGAGGAGCCCGCCCTCCTCGACGAAGTCGAGCATCCTGACGACGTGAGGGCCCTCGACGCGCTCCAGGATCGCGGCCTCCCGGTGATAGCGCCTGAAGATCTGCGGCGTTCCCGAGAGGTGCCTGTGGATCACCTTCAGCGCGACGGGCTGGCCGTCCTCGTCGCGGGTGGCGCGGTAGACGACGCCGGAGGCCCCCTCGCCGATGACGGACTCCACGGTGTACCGCGACGCGACGCCATGCCCGGCGGGCAGGCGATCGGGCGCGGGCTGCTGCGAGGTCACCGCCCACCGCCCGCGTCCGCCGGGATCGGCGGCGCGGGATCCGGCGAAGGCGCCCTGAGGTGCAGCTCCGTGGACGAGGTGCAGGCGCGCACGATCTTCGGGCTGAGCTCGATGGGATCGAGCCGCGCGGCCGGGTCGGCCTCGCGCCACGCGGCGCACGCGGTCTCGGCGAGCCCGGTGGCGTCGAGCGCGACGTAGGCCTCGAGCAGGTGCCGCTGCACGGTGGCGATCTGCACCCGGGCGAGATCGCCGTAGCCGAGCAGGCGGCTCGCCCGCGCCACCGCGTCGATGTAGCGGCCGCTCCGCACGTCGCCGGCGAGCTGCGGCAGCTCGGCGTCGACCCGGCGCTGGGCGTCGCGCGCGCGGCCGGCCCCCTCGGAGCGCACGAGCGCGCCGGAGCTCGCGGCCTCGGCCTTGCCCTCGGCCGTGAGCGGCAGATCGGTGAGCGGGACGAGGATCACCATGCCGCGGCGCAGCGGGTCCTGCTTGAGGTGGTTGTACTTGTCGAGCATCCACGCCTGGTCCCGCTTGCCCAGGAAGCGATAGGCGATGGTGAGCAGGGTGTCGTGCTGGCCGACGACGTACCGCAGGTTGTACGGCACGATGATCTCCTGCCCGTCGGTCGGCTCGAGCCAGGGCCACGTGTCGTTCGAGAGCGCGAGGACGTCGCTCCGGTCGGCGGTGCCGAGCAGCCGCTCCGCGAGGATCGCCCAGGTCTCGCCCGCGGTGACGCGGTGGTGGCCGAGCGCGGGCACCTCCAGCCGCAGGCCGGGCATGATCGGCACGCCGGCGCCCGCGTCGAGCGCGTTGGCGGCGACGAGCACCTGCTCCATCTGCACGCGCCCGTAAGTGCGCTCCGCGATCTGCGCGAGGGTCTCGCCCTCGCGGACGACGTGCGGGAACGCCGCCGCGGCGCTGCCGACCAGCGTCGTCGCTGCGAGGGCGCCCACGGAAAACCAAGCTCGCCGAGGCATCACGCCGCCGAGGGTACCAGGGGTTCGCGCGTCGTGGGACGGCTCGCGACGGCTCGCGCGGCGGCGCGCCGGGAACGTTCGCCACGATTTCGTCGCGCCTGTCGTTTCGTGCCAGAGTGCGCGCGACGCATGAACGACACGACGACGGCCGGCAGGATCCCGACGTGGCTCTCGCGGCGCTCGCCTGCGGCGGCGCGGCTCCTCACGGCCGGGCTGCTGGGACTGGCGACGCCGGGCTGCCTCGTCCGGCAGACGCTGTACGACGAGGCACGCGCGGAGATCCGGAGAGAGCGCGAGGCGGGTGACAAGGCGCGGGCCGAGGCCCAGAGCGCCCGCGCCGAGTCCGCGCAGCGGTCCGCGCAGGTCGTCGCCATCGAGGAGGAGCTGGCGCGCCTGGCGGACGACCTCCGGGCGCGCGATCTCAGGCTGTCCGAGGCGACGACGGCCGAGGCGGGGCTCGCGCGGCGGCTCGACGAGCTCGTCGCCATGAACGAGGAGCTGTCGGCGCGGCTCCGGAGCGCCGGGCAGAGCGTGGGGCAGCTCGCCGGGGAGCGGGGCAGCCTGTCGGCGGAGCTCGCGGAGACGCGGGCCAAGCTCGACGATCTGCGCCGGAAGCAGGCGGCGGCGGAGGCGCGGGCGGCCGGGATCCGCGACGCCGTGGACCGGCTCAAGGGCGCTGTCGCCGCGGGGAAGGTCCGTGTCGGGCTCCGTGCAGGGCAGCTCGTGATCGAGGTGCCGAGCGATACGCTCTTCGCCGCGGGGAAGGCCGAGATCCAGCGCGGGGGCCGCGCGGTGCTGGCCGAGATCGCCGCGGTGCTGCGGACGATGCCGGAGCACAGGTTCCAGGTCGCCGGACACACCGACGACGGCGGCGACGCGAAGAGCAAGAAGGGGAAGGGCGCGCGCCTCCCGTCGAGCTGGGAGCTGTCGGCGGCCCGCGCCGTGGCGGTGGTCCAGGCGCTGATCGCCGAGGGCATGGCGCCCGGGAGCCTGTCCGCGGCTGGATACGGTGAGTTCGCGCCGGCGGCGACGAACGCCACCGCGGAGGGGCGGGCGAAGAACCGGCGGATCGAGATCGGCCTGGTGATGGACCAGGAAGCGTTGGAGAAGGAAAAAGCAGGCGGCCCGAGCGAGGCGGCGCCAAAGCCCTGACGGGTCGCCTCCAGCGCCTCCGGGCGCTGCCTGCGTCACATCACCGATCGCCCGCCTGCCCCGCAGCCGCCGCCTCGCCTCGCCGCAGCGCGCACGCCGCGAGGATGCACAGCGCCGGCGTCACGACCATGTGATACCGGTCCTCGCCGAAGAACACGGCGTGCGTCAGCGCCACCGACGCGACCGCGAACGCGAGGTAGCCGACGACACCCCCGTTCGCGGGCCGGCCCGGCAGCGGCAGCGCGGCGATCAGCGGGATCGCCACCGCGAGCGGCCAGAACGCGTGCCCGTCGCCAAACACCCCGAGCGCGACCAGCCCGAGCACCGCCGCGAGCGCGAGGAGCTGCGCGGCGAGCTCTCGCCGCGGGCTCCGACGCGGCATCGCCACGACGCCGAGCGCCGCGGCGGACAGCAGGCCGAGGTGCGACGCCGTGAGCACGCGGCGCCCCGCCGCGCGCCGCTCCTCGGGCCACGCCCCAGGGTCCGCCTCGCCGAGATAGCCGATCGGGAACGACTCGTGATCGAAGGTGAAGCCCAGCTTCCTCGGGATCAGGCCCAGCCAGCGACCTGGATCATCCTTGATCCACTGAAGCCCGGCGGCCATCCAGCAGCGGTCCTGCGCCACCTGGCCGCGGGCGATCGGGCAGCCGTCGCCCGCGCGCAGCGTCTCGAAGCGGCCCGTCGCGCGCGGGAACGCGCCGATGGCGAGGTTCCAGCCGCCGTTCGTCGAGACGAGCGCGCAGCCGTCCATCACGCGGCAGTTGCGGATCGTCCACGGCGCCACCACGGCGAGGGCCGTCGCGGCCGAGAGCGCCGCGGTGAGCGCGCCGCGCCTCCACGCGGCGGACGCCCCGCCCGCGCCCCGCCACGAGATCAGCGCCAGAGCCGGCGCGCAGAGCAGGCTCTGGGGCCGCACCAGCGCCGAGAGCCCGAGCGCCACGCCCGCGAGGACCGCGCCGCGGGCCGGGCGGCCCCGCGCGGCGTCGCGCGCGAGCAGCCACGGCGCCGTCACGAGGCCGAGCGCCGCGAGCGGCTCCGTCATGAGGAGCGCCGCATAGAGGATGAGCCCCGGCGAGAGCGCCGCGAGGAGCGCCGCCACGCGGGCGCGCCCCGGCGTTGTCGCGTACCGGGCGAGGCGGTGGACCACGACGACGAGCAGCGCGCCGGTCACCGCGTTCGCGACGGTGGCCACGTGCGGCCCGGCGCCGAACAGCTTGTAAACGAGGGCGAGGAACCCGCTGTAGCCGACCGGGTAATGGCACCACGGATGCCAGACCGCCTGGCCCCCGACGATGAGATCGTCCGAGTAGCCGAGCCCGGCGGCGATGCGGCGCGCGCCGAAATCGTAGTAATGGCCGTCCCACACGGGCTCGCGCGCCCACGCGATCGCCACGTAGAGCCGCGGCAGCAGCGCGAGCGCGAACGCGAGCGCCGAGAACGCGAGATCCCCGCCGGCGCGCTCTGACATGCCGCGCCCGCCGTACTCGCCGCGCCCACGTCCGAGTCGCGCCGCCCCGTCGCTGGCGCGCGCCGCCTCAGCCATGCGGCTTGGCGCGCGAGCCCGCGGAGATCTCGCGCAGGCGACGCATGTAGGTCTTCGCCACCTGCGCCGGATCGAGCCGCATGTACTTGGCAATTTCCTGAACGAATCCCTGTACGTAGACGGTCGCCGGCAGGTCGCCTATCGCCTCGTTCTCGATCGCCTGGAGGTGCGCGAGCGAGATCTTGGTCCGCTGGGAGATGTCGGTGAGCTCGACCCCCTGCGACTCGCGCACCTTGCGGAGCAGCGCGCCGCTGAACTGCGTCTCGGCGTTGATCTCGCGCGCGAGCTCGGCCTGCAGCATGGCGAGCTCGGCCGCGGCCGCGGCGTTCTCGGCGCGCACCGGGCCGAGCTGCGTGCGCGGATCGTCCGGGTAGGTCGAGAGATCGTACGCGCGGCGGCGCACCGGATCGAGGAGGGTGTCGTGCGCCTCCTCGATGCGCGCCTGCTCCTTCTGGAGCACCGCGGGGCTCAGCACGCTGACCACGGGCAGGCTCCCCTCCCGGTAGGTGTCGCGCTGGCGCTTGTAGGCGCGCCGGATCTCGTCGTCGGCGGCCGTCCGCGCGAGGCCGAGCGCATCGTAGAGCGTCAGCGGCGCGGCGCTCTTCGAGGCGGCGGCGAGGGCGCGCGCGTGCGCCTCGGCCGGGCGGGAGTCGCGCGCGGCGAGCAGCGCGAGGATGCGCCGGGCCACGCGCTCGAGGTTGCGCGCGCTCTTGGACGTCGGGCTGTCGATGAGGAGCGGCTGGCGCCGGCGCGCGGTCAGCCACACCGCGTCGTCGTGCTCGATGTGCCCGAGGTAGTCGAGGGAGATGCCGAGGAAGCGCTCCGAGACGGCGCTCATCGCGGGGCCGAGCTCCAGGTCCGAGCGGTGCCGGGTCTGGCTGACCACGAGGTGGGGCTTCACCCGCGGCAGCTGCGCGGCCGCGAGCGACGCTACCCCCTCGTCGAACCGCTTCACCTCCATGATGAAGTCGCGCGGCGTCGCGAGCGGCGGGAGCGACGCGGCCACCTTCTCCACGAGCCGGATCTTGAAGCGCTCCTTCATGAGCGCCCGGCGCAAGGTGCGCTGGTAGAGCGCGCGGCAGAAGCGGTAGGAGTGCTCGACCGCGAGCGGCTCGGGCGTGGTGGCGCAGATGCCGACGTCGGCGTGCAGGAAGAGGTCGAGCGTCGAGGAGCCGGTCGCCGCGCCGAGGCTGACGATCACGTAGTCGACGTCGAGCTCCTGGATCATCTTCATCCAGTAGGCGGCGCGGCTCGGCCGGTGCGGCGTGGCCGTCATCGGGTCGTACGCGGTCGGGACGAGCCGGAGCCCGGGCACCGTGGTCGCGATCGGCTCGGCCTTGCCCTCCTCGATGTCCTCGCGCGTGACGAGCGGCGGCGCCTCGATCCCCAGCGCGGCGTGCAGCCCCGGGCTGTAGGCGTCGGTGTCGATGATGATCACGTCGCGCCCGAGCTGCGCGAAGTACACCCCCAGGTTGACCGCGAGCGTCGCCTTGCCCACGCCCCCGCGGCCGCCCCCCACGGCGATCACGCGCCGGGATCGCGAGCTGGAGAACGAGGTGATCTCGCCCGGCAGGGGGAGATCATCGTCCGCCGAGCCGGGCGGGAGGGTCGAATAGCGCGGCGGAGGGTAGGACTCACCGGAGCTGGACAAGGTTCCTCTTCGTGCGGCGCGCGGTGGTGCGCGGGCGGAGTGGTGCGGCGGCAAGCAGATGCGAGCGGCTCGCGGCGCGAGTCCCTCCTAGCACGCGCCGCGCGCGGCCATCAGCGTCGCCGTCGCCGTCGCCGGGGCTCCGCGCCGTCGCCGGGGGCTCCGCGCCGTCCCGCGCGGTTTGCCCGCCCCGCCTGCCGCAGCTCCCGCCGCGCGAGCCGCCTCGACGCGCCCAGGCCGCTGGGCTAGGCGCTCTCCGTGGCCACCGTCCGACCTTTCCGCGCTTACCGACCCCCCCAGGCCCAGGCGGCTCGCGTCGCGAGCCCGCCGTACGACGTCATCTCGACCGCCGAGGCGCGCGTCCTCGCGGCGGGAGGCCTGCACAGCTTCCTCCGCGTCTCCCGCCCCGAGATCGACCTGCCCGAGGGGACGGACGAGCACGACGACGCCGTCTACGCCCGCGGCGCGCAGAACCTCGCCGATCTCATCGCGAGCGGCGACCTCGCGCAGGACCCGGAGCCGCACCTCTACCTCTACGCCCAGAGGATGGGTGATCACCGGCAGATCGGCGTCGTCGGCTGCGCCGCGGTCGCCGAGTACGAGCAGGACATCATCAAGAAGCACGAGAAGACGCGGCCCGACAAGGAGGACGATCGCACCCGCCACATCGAGGAGCTCGGCGCCCACGACGAGCCGGTGTTCCTCACGTACCGCGCCGACGCGGGCATCGACCGCGCCGTCGCAGAGGCCTTGCAGTCGCCGCCCATCTACGATTTCACGACCGCGGACGGCGTCGAGCACAAGCTCTGGGTCCTCGGCCGCGCGGCGACCGCCGACATCGAGGAGCGCTTCCAGGCGATCCCCACGCTCTACGTCGCCGATGGCCACCACCGCAGCGCCGCGGCGGCGCGCGTCCACAGGAAGCTGCGCGGCGACGGCGGAGAGCACGACGTCTTCCTGGCCGTGGTCTTCCCGCACGACCAGATGAACATCATGCCGTACAACCGCGTCGTCCGGGACCTCGCCGGCCGCAGCGCGGAGGCGCTGCTCGCAGCCCTCGGCGAGCGGCTCGACATCGCGCCGGCGAGGGACGGCGCGGCCGCGACCCCGGCCGGCCCGCGGACGTTCGGGCTCTACCTCGGCGGTCGCTGGTACACCGCCAGGGTCCGCCCGGGGTCGTTCGACGCGAAGGACCCGGTGGCCTCGCTCGACTGCTCCATCTGCCAGGACCAGATCCTCGGCCCGATCTTCGGCGTCAGCGACCCCCGCCGCGACAAGCACGTCGATTTCGTCGGCGGCATCCGCGGCGTCGCCGAGCTCGAGCGACGCGTCGACTCGGGCGCGTTCACGATGGCGATCCACCTTTATCCGACGCAGATCGACGAGCTCTTCGCGGTGAGCGACGCTGGGCTGCTCATGCCGCCGAAGAGCACGTGGTTCGAGCCGAAGCTCCGCAGCGGGCTCTTCATTCATACGTTCTGACGAGCGCGCCGCGCCGGGGCTAGACTGCGCCCCATGGCGGACATCAAGCGTATATCCCCCCAGCAGGCGAAGAAGCTCATCGACGAGGAGGGGTATCTCTACCTCGACGTCCGGAGCGAGCCCGAATATGCGGCCGGGCACCCGAGCGGCGCGCACAACGTGCCGCTCATGCACGCCGGCGCCGGCGGCATGAAGCAGAACCCCGACTTCCTCGATGTGGTCCGCGCCCTGTATCCCAGGGACGCGAAGATCATCGTTGGCTGCAAGTCCGGACAGCGCTCGATGCGCGCGGCCGAGGCCATGGTGTCGGCAGGCTACACGGCCGTCATCGAGCAACGCGCCGGCTTCGATGGGCCGCGCGACGCGTTCGGCGCGATCACCGAGCCGGGGTGGGGGCCGGCCGGGCTGCCCGTCGAGACGACAACGCCCGGCGGCTCGTACGCCGAGCTCCGCAAGAGCGCTGGCAAGTAATACGTCCGGCGCGCACGGCCCGCGCCGCGGCGCCGAGCGCGCCGTCGCAGCGCCGAGCGCGTTGCCGGAGGCCGCTCGCTCCGCTAGGAATCCGCGTGCTCCACGGTGCGCGCGTCGCAGTGGTCATCCCCGCGCGGGACGAAGCGCGATGGATCTCCGAGGCGGCGGGGTCGGTCCCCGCCTTTGTCGACCACGTGATCGTCGTGGACGATGCCAGTCGAGATGGCACGGCCGAGATCGCGCGCGGGGTCGGTGACGAGCGCCTCGAGGTGCTCGTCCACCCGGAGTGCCGCGGCGTCGGCGCGGCGATCGTCGCTGGCTACCGGCGCGCGCGCGCCCTCGGCGCCTCGGCCGTCGCGGTCATGGCCGGCGACGGGCAGATGGATCCGCGCGATCTCCCGCGCGTCGTCGCCCCGATCGCCTCGGGCGAAGCCGATTACGTGAAGGGCGATCGGCTGCGCCACCCCGACGTGTGGCGCGTCATGCCTCTCCAGCGGCTCGCCGCGACGGCGGCGCTTGCAGCGCTCACCCGCCGCGCAGCGCGGCTCGACGCCCTCTCCGACAGCCAGTGCGGGTACACCGCCATCTCGGCCCGCGCGATCGACGCGCTCGACCTCGACGGCCTCTGGCCCCGCTACGGGTATCCGAACGACCTGCTCGCCGCCCTCGCGGCTCGCCGGCTCCGCGTCTGCGAGGTCAGCGTGCGTCCCGTCTACCGCGGCGAGGCGAGCGGCCTGCGCGCGCGCCACGTGTTCACCATTCTTTTCCTGATCGCCAGGAACGCCATAAGGCGGTCCCTGAGCTGATCAGGAAAACCGCAGAGCGCCCGGGCGCGGACGGAACGTGTGAGTCGGAGTCGATCGAATCGACACGTGCCACTGCGTAAAACGGTCGACAACTCGCTCATTGGTTTTCATAGCAAAGCTGCCTGGCGACCTGACTCATCGACTTGGCGCGGAGGGGCCCGAGAGGCGCGAACCCCGCAGCCATGCTTCAACAAGGGGGGTGACGGACGTGGCCATCAGCCGAGCCGCCTGGGCTAGAATCTGGAATCCGGGGAGGTCGCGGACTCCGTCGTTCACGCCTCGGGTCGTGGCCTATGCGTTCGGCATCGAGCTGCCGTACAGCCTGCTTGTCCCGGTCGCTCACCTGCGCCTCCTCGGCGTCGTGGACTCGGCGGTCCAGGCGCGGTTGCTCGGGCTGATCGGGTTCATGTACCTCGTCAAGACGGGGGGCCTGATTGCGCTGCTCGTCCACATGCTGCGCCCGATCGAGCGGCTGCGGCAGTACGCCGTGGTCCATCGCCTCCAGAGCGGCGCGGGCCTCGAGGACTCGAGCAGCGGCGGCGCGGCGCCCCCGGAGGAGGTCGTCCTCGCCGCGGCGAGCGCCGCCTACGACACCCCGCTCGCGTTCGCGACGGTCTGGGCCGTGTCGTGGGGGCTCCTGTACCTGCCGGTCACCGTGGCGCTCTACTTCATCGCGCCGGACCAGAGCCCGCTCGGCGTCCAGCGCGGCGTCGCGCTGGCCCTGTTCGCGCTGGCGCTGTTCGCGGCCGCGCTGCCGCTCGCCTACAGCATCCTCGGCCGCCTGCTCGCCCCCGCCGCCGGCGTGATCTCGCTCATCGCGCGCGAGCGCGGCCTCTCCATGCCCGGCAAGGGATACTCGCTCGCCGTCCGCCTCGTGATCCTCGGCGCCTGCCTCGCCATCGCGCCGACGAGCTGGATGGCGGCGATGGTGCTCGGCGAGACGGCGGGGCCGGCCAAGCCCGGCCTGAAGCTCACGCTGGCGATCTTCTCGATGGTCGCGGTCACCTGGGCGCCCGTCTGCGCGGGCTTCCTCGCCGGCGCCCTCGCGGGCCCGCTCCAGCAGGTCGCCGCGGTCATCCAGAAGATCGTCCAGCGCGGCGAGGTCGACCGGCTGGAGCGGATCCCGGTCTATTTCAATGACGAGATCGGCGCGCTGGCGGGCGGCGTCAACGCGATGGTCGATCGCCTGGAGGCGTCGTCCCGGCGCACGCGGAGCTACCTGGCGGAGCGCGAGCGCCTGCTGCAGGACGCGGCGCAGCGCGCGGCGCAGCTCGGGGCCGTGCTGGACAACCTCGTCGAGGGGGTGTTCGCGTGCGACCGCCAGGGCCGGCTGACGATGATCAACGCCTCGGGGCTCAGGCTGCTCGGCCTCTCGGGCCGCTCGGAGCAGGCCGGCAGGATGGTCGAGGAGGTGATGGACCTCGGCCGGGTGCGCCACAGCGACGGTCGCGCCTTCACGCGCGACGAGCTGCCCATGGTGCGGGCGCTCGCCGGCGAGACCATCGTGCAGGAAGAGCAGGTGCTCGCGGACGGCCGCGCGGGCCGCGACGTCTTCCTGCGGACCAGCGCGGCGCCGATCCGCAGCGAGGGCGGGGCGGTCCTCGGCGCGGTCGCGGTCGCCCGCGACGTGACGGAGCTCATGGAGCTCGATCTCGTCAAAGATCAGTTCATCCGGGTCGGCGCGCACGAGCTCAAGACGCCGGTCGCGATCATGAAGGGATACGCGCTCGCGCTCCTGCGCAACACGAACGATCTGCCGGCGCCGCGCCGCAAGATGCTGGAGGCCATCGACCGCGGCGCGGACAGGATCAACCGCATCGTCGACGATCTCCTGGCCATCTCGCAGGTCACGCTCGACGTGCTCCAGGTCTCCGAGGAGGACGTCGATCTGAAGGAGCTCGTGCAGGAGACGGTCGACCGCGTCGCGAAGTCGGCGAGCCGGCACCGGGTGCGGATGTCGCTCGACGCCGAGCGGCCGCCCGTCGTGCGCGCCGATCCGGAGCGGCTGCGCCAGGTGCTCGCGAGCCTCCTCGACAACGCGGTGAAGTACTCGCCCGACGGCGGCGACGTCGACGTGCGCGTCGCCGTCGCCGAGCGCGCGCCGGCGTCGTCGCCGCCGTCCTCCTGCGACGCCGCGCTCTTCTCGCAGCGCCACGGCGCGGCGCCGCGCTACGAGGCGGTCGTGTCCGTGCGCGACCGGGGCGTCGGCATCCCCGCCCACAAGCAGGAGCGGATCTTCGAGCGCTTCTTCCGCGCGCACACGGACACCCGACACGACTACGGCGGCATGGGAATAGGGCTGTTCCTTGCGAAGGACATGATCACCCGCCACGGTGGCCGTATCTGGTTCGAGAGCGAGGAGGACAGCGGCAGCACGTTTTATTTCACCCTTCCACTCAGCAGCGAGGCCCCCGCGGCCGATCGACGATGAGCGACAGACACGCAAAGACGGTGCTCCTCGTGGAGGACGACGCGGATCTCGTGGCGCTCGTCGCCCTCGTGCTCCAGGAGGACGGGTACCGGGTCAAGATCGCGTGCAACGGTCGCGAGGCGCTGGCCAAGCTGGAGCACGACCTGCCGGATCTCATCCTGCTCGACATGAAGATGCCGGTGATGAACGGCCCGGAGTTCGCGCGCGAGCTCGAGGTCCGGCACGGGCGTCAGGCGCCCATCGTCGTGCTCACCGCCGCGGCGGACGCGCACCGGCGGGCGGCCGAGGTCGGCGCCGACGCGTGGCTCGGCAAGCCGTTCGAGCCGGACGCGCTCCTCTCGACGGTGAGGCGCTACACGGGGTGAGCGCGGAGGAGCTGCCGCCGCTCGGCGAGGTCGCGCCGCACCTCGGCCCAGTACCGCGCGGGGAACCGGCGGTGATCGAAGCCGGTCGCGCGGAACACCCGTGTGATGCGGGCATAACGGCGCAGGCTCCACTCCCTCATGATCTGGAGCGAGGGGTGGAGGCCGCGCGCCTCGATGAACGGCGCCGCGCGCGCGTAGAGCGCTGGCATGACCTCATCGAGCCAGTGCCGCATCAGGGCCTGGTATCCGGGCGTATCGACGCACCGTCCGGAGATCACCTGAGCGCGCGTGACCCCATGGCGCGCGAGCTCCTCCTCGGGCAGGTAGCAGATGCCGCGATCGGCGTCCTCCTGCATGTCCCTCAGGTTGTTGAAGAACTGATCGAGCCGGCCGAACTCCCCGGCCGCGTCCCAGTGCTCCTTCGTCAGGAACGGAACCAGCTGGAAGATATGGCCTGACAGCCGCGCCAGCATCGTGTCGTGCTCCTTCAGGGTGCGGATGAGCAGGCTGGGAGCGTGGTAGTCGGCGAGCGCGAGCAGGTAGGCGTCCCAGGCGGCGAGCGCGCGCGGTTGCATGTCGTCCGGGTCGGGACGATCGGGCGCGGGGCGGCGGAGCCACAGCGCGTGGATGGCCGTGAGCTCGCGGGCGAAGGGGCAGCACGGATCGACGAAGCCGCAGGAACGGACGCGCCGCCACGCCACCATGAAGCGGCTGAATCGCCGCGCGTGGGGCTCGATGCGCTCGTTCTCGGCGAGGCGATCGACGATCCGGATCCAGCGGATGCGGTCGAGCCACGCCCGCTTCACGTCGGGGGCGAGGCCGAGCACCCATGCGGCGTTGTCCTCGTCTTTCAACGCGTCGTCCGACAGGGCGCGATAGTGCGATGAGCCGACGATCGCCGAGATCGGCTGATAGGGAGTCTGCTCCGATGCCGGTGCAGCAGCGGGCAAGTAGGGCAGTCGAGGGGAGATGTGTTGAATAGGTTTCACGATGTCGAGTGCCGCACGTTGAACGTGCTTGTCGCCGGTGTCGCCCTGGCTTCGCGCGGTCACTGGCGATTATGGACGTGGCCCGCCCTGTTTGCTTTGGGCGCCTGCGTCGGTGATGGATGGTGGCTCTCTACCGTGTAGAACTTTCCGATCCTCCGAGAGATGCGCGGTGACGCCTGTTCGCCTTCCTTTATGAGGCCTTATCGTCTCCCAGTCGACGCGGAAATTCGTCGTCCAGGGCACGGGCGCCGGAGATAATGCATGGATTCCTTGTGTGTTTTGCCGGTATGTTGGGAACACGCCGTCAATGATCGTCGGTGTATACCCTGGGTCGGTACATTGTCCAACGGATAACGTCAGTGATGGCCTGACATCTCGGCCCCTCCTCGCTCCGTCTCGGCGGTACGTCAGGCGTTCTAGGCACATGGATTATCCCGGAGTTCCTGGCGGATGGCACCTATGCCCACGTGACGGCGCGTGAGCGCCGGGGGGCGAGCCTCTCTCTCTGCTGCTCGGTCTGCCGCGGTGAACGGCGCGGCGGAAACGCTCCGACTCGCGATCGGACGCGATGCTAGACGCGCTCGTGACAGGGGGGATTCAGCGGTTGTTATCGCGCCGTGCGTGCTGCGGTGAACGGCCCAGATCTGTGGTTGTGACCACGGCCAAAGCGGTCATCCGCGCTCGGTGCGCCCGAGGCGCGTCCGCTCCAGACAGAGGGGATGGGCTGGACGAGAGGCCCTGGGAGCCACGTCCACCGCTCCATCACGCGGTGGACGTGGACGATCGAGTCGGTGCTCCCCGAAGCGCGCTCCTGGCGCGGTGACGCCGCTCACCGCCGCCGTTGCGCCGCCGGCGCAGGATGGCCGCCCGCCGGCGGGCTGCCGGGCTACCAGACATGCAAACGAGAATCTCAGGTTCGAAAGACTTCAGGAGCATCCTTAAGGTTAACCCCGTGAATCGAGCAAGGCCGGGCCCTGGCCCGTGTCCTGCTAAAGCTGCAGGGCAGAGCGCCCGTGACGGCTTCCCCCCCGCCGTCGAATGGGCGCTCTGTTTTTGTGCTCTTCGTCCGGGACGCGAGGCCTAGCGCTCGCGCAGCCGGTTCACCCGGTCGCTCCAGTGCTGGAGATCGAGCGCGGAGAAGACCGCGGCGGCGCGCGCGATCTGGCGCTCGCGCTCCGGATCGCGGCGCGGGAGGTGCCGCGCGAGCTCGAAGCGGGCGCGCGCCTCCTCGACGGGCAGGCCGCGCTGCAGGGCGTCGTCGATCGCCGCGGCCCAGAGCTGCCT
Source organism: Sorangium sp. So ce381 (assembly GCF_051473845.1). NCBI lineage: Bacteria > Pseudomonadati > Myxococcota > Polyangiales > Polyangiaceae > Sorangium > Sorangium sp. So ce381. The sequence continues at coordinate 663,820 of NZ_CP150336.1, forward strand.
CGCACGCGCGCGGCCGCCGGCGAGCCACGCGGCGAGGCCGCGCAGGCGGAGCGAGGTCGAGCGGCCGAGGGGGAAGATGCGCGCGTACTGGCCGAGCGCGCGGCACGCCTCGGCGGAGAGGCGCGAGAGCTCGCGCCTCTCCGCCGAGCCAGGGGCGTCCTCGAGCAGCGCGAGCAGCACCTCGCACGTCGCCGCATAGCCGTACAGGCAGTGGTAGCCCGCCGGCTGTCCCTCGCGGAGCATGGGGAGCGTCCGTTCGGCGGCCGCGCGCGCCTCGGCGTTCGCGCCGCGGAGCAGGTGCCCCAGCGCGACCTGGCCGTGCGTGATCTGCTGCGTGCGGTCGCCGAGCCGCTGCACCTCGGCCGACAGCGCGTCGAAGATGGCGATCGCGCCCTCGCCGTCGCCGAGCAGCAGCCGGCACTGCGCGCGGCCGCTCTCCGCCCAGATGTGGCCCTGCGCGTTGTCGCTCTCGCGCGACGCGATCACGAGCGCGCCGTACAGGTCGAGCGCCTCCCTCCAGCGGCCCTCGGAGTACGCCACGCCGGCGAGCAGCGTGATGCACTCCTCCTTGCGGCGGCGGTCGTGCAGCGCCTCGGCCAGCCGCTCGGCCTGGGTGAGCAGCGCCCGCGCGTCGCGGCACCGGCCCTCGCCGAGCGCCGTCAGCCCGCGCAGGCACGAGACGAACGCGACGCCCTGCGGGTCGTCGAGCGCCGCGGCGACCGCCGTCGCGCGCGCGGCGTACGCGTCGACGACGGCCTTCCACGGGACATACCCGAACGCGACGCTCAGGGTCGCGTACCCGCGCACGAGCGCGAGCGACGGGCCGAGCCGCGCCGCGGCGTTGGTCGCCGCCAGCGCGGCCAGGAAGGCGAGCGTCGGCTCGTTGCGGAACAGGTACGTCTCCGACAGCTTCTCCGCCGCGAGCGACGCCTCGGCGAGGCGCTCGCGCTCGGCCGCGTCGCGCGTGACCGGGGCCGGCAGGCCAGCGACGTGCGCGAGCTGCAGGCCGAGCTGCTTCAGCGAGGCCATCGCCGGGCGGAGCCGCTCCCCGAGGCCCGCGCGACCGCTCGCCGCGCGCTCCCCCGCGCGGAGCCACGCGGCCTCGTCCCGGGAGAGCAGCTCCAGCGCCGCCGCGCAGTGCCGCTCCGCGCCGAGCAGGTCGCCGAGGTTGTAGTGGGCCTGGCCGAGCCGCCGCTCCCAGCGCGCACGCCGGAGCGGCGGCGCGCGCTCCTCCGGAGGGTGCGCGCCGTCGAGGTCGAGCGCCCTCTTGTAGAAATCCACCGCGTCGCCGGAGGCGCCCGTCGCGAGGGCCTGGGCGCCCGCCTTGTCGAGGTACTCCAGCGTCTTCTGGACGGCGCCGGCGATTCCGTAGTGGTGGGCGAGGAGCGGGTACGACAGCGCGAGGCCCGGCGCGTCGCGGTGGCGCCGCTCGATCGCGCGCGCCGCGGCGGCGTGCAGGGCCCGCCGCTCCGGCTCGGGGGTGCCCGCGTAGACGATCTCCCGCAGCTTGTCGTGCACGAAGCCGAGCCGCCCCGGCTCGGTCTCCTCGAGCACGTGGCGACGGGCGAGCTCCGCGAGCGCGTCCATGGCGTCGACCTCGGCGAGCCCGGCGGCGCCGAGCAGCAGGCGCTCCTCGAGCTCGCGGCCCAGCACCGAGGCGAGCCGCGCGAGCGCGAGCGCCTCCTGGCTCAGCCCCGACAGCCGGCGCGCCACGAGCTCGCGCAGCGAGCCCGGCAGCGGCAGCGGGGCGGGCGGCTGGCTCCCGCGCGCGGCGCGGGCGAGCCGCTCTGCGGCGGCGCCCTCGGCGCCCGCGCGGATCCGCCACGCGTAGGCCTCGTCCCGGTAGATCACCCGCTCCTGGATCGCGGCCCGGAGGTACTCGGCGATGAAGAACGGGTTCCCCTCGGACTGCTCGAAGAGGTACTGCACGAACGCCTCGGGCGGCTCGTCCAGGGCGAGCATGTCGCGCACCATCCGCCCGACCGATCCGCGATCGAGCCGCCCGAGCTCGAGCCGCGAGGCCCAGGGGGCGCCGAGGAGCGAGGAGAGCGCGGGCGACGTCTCCTCGGTCCGGTACGCGCACAAAAGGACCACGGGATGGGCCGCGAAGTAGTCCGCGTCGAGGTGCTCGAGGACGGCGCGCGAGTTCTCGTCGGCCCACTGGAGGTCGTCGAGCACGAGCAGGACGGGCCGCGTCGCGGCGAACGCGGCGAGCGTGTCGGCGAGCGCGGTCCGCAGCCGGTAGCGGGCCGCGTCCGGCGGCAGCTCGGGGGGCTCCGGGTAGCGGTCGTGGCCGCGGAGCTGGGCGAGCGACGGCTCGTGCGGCGCGAGGACCCTGCCGCGCGGGCCGAGCAGCGCGTCGTAGCCCGTGGGGCCGAGCTCGCTGCACCGGTCGGCCACCGCGAGCAGGAGCGGGCGGAACGGGTGCAGCGGCGCGGCCTTGACGGCGCCCTCGCGCTCGACCTCGGCCGACACGGCCGCGCACGCGCCCGTGACCACGGCCATGCGGATGAGCGCCGCCTGGTGCGCCGCCTCGACGGCGAGGCGCGTCTTGCCCACGCCGCTCTCGCCGCCGACGACGACGAGGCTGCCCTGGCGCCGCTCGTGGGCGCGCTCGAGCGCCTCGGTGATCTGCTGCAGCGCCTCCTCGCGCCCGGCGAGGCGCGGCCGGTACAGGTACGGCTGCGCGCTCGGGACGCGCGCGCGTGCCGAGCCACTCCAGTCGCGCGGCGGCGTGTCGGCCGCGCCGAGCTCGGCGAGGGCGGTCGCGACCTCGTCGGCGTAGCCGAGCCGGTCCTCGGGGCGCTTCTTCAGGAGCCGCGCGATGAGGGCGTCGAGCGCGGGAGGCACGTCGGCGACGAGCTCGGAGGCCGGGAGCGGCTCGGCGTAGAGGTGCATGGACAGCACGACGGAGCTCGAGTCGCCGAGGAACGGGACGCCCCCGGTCACGGCCTCGTAGATCATGCAGCCGAGCGCGTAGAGATCCGCGCGCGCGTCGACGAGGTCGCCGCGGATCTGCTCGGGGGACATGTAGTCGGGGCTGCCCATCAGCCTGCCGCCCGCCTGGAGCACGTCGCGCCCGGTGTGCCCCTCGAACTGGAAAGCGAGGCCGAAGTCGAAGAGCACCGGCGTGCCGTCCGGGCGGATGAACACGTTGTCCGGCTTGAGATCGCGGTGGACGAGGCCCCGGCCGTGGACGTACGCGAGCGGCCGGCAGATCGCGCGGAGGAGCGTCAGCGCCTGGCGGAGCGCGCCGCCCGCCGCGCGGTGGAACGGCCGCGGCGCGAAGGGCTGGTACGAGCGCGGGATGATCGAGGCGGGCGCGATCTCCGCCGTCGCGGTGCTGGCCTGCGCGTCCATGGCCGTGGAGACGCTCACGGTCGGCTCGCTGCTCACGCTCCCGCGGGCGCGCCAGCGCTCCTGGTTGTGATCCCGGAGCGTGCGCCCCTCGATCAGCTCCATCGCGTACCACGGGATCCCGCCCTGGACCCCCTCGTCGAGCACCCGCACGACGCCCGGGTGCTCGACGCCCCGGAGCGCGTGGATCTCGCGGCGGATGCTGGAGACGAGGCTCTCGTCGCCCACGCTGACGGTCTTCAGCGCCGCGAGCGCGCCCGTGATGCTGTGCTGGGCGCGGTAAACGACCCCCATCCCGCCGCGGCCGAGCGGCGCGAGCACCCGCCACGGCCCGATGGACACCGGGACATCCGGAGGGTGCCTGGCCTGTCCCGAGCTCGGCGTCGTGATCATCGAGGGACCGACGCAGCCTTGGCCCGGGCCTGGATTCGCCCCAGGTGGTAGGTCAAAAGCGGTTTCCCGACATCCACGCTGGAGCTGAGTACATCCACCCGACGGCGCGCGATGATGTCACGGCGCGGCCGACCGTACAACAGGTCTGTGTGGAGGCCAGCTCATCGCACGAACGCCGCGCGGCGGGGCCGCCGCACCGACAGGCGACTACACACGAGGCAGCGGAGCGTGGCTATCGAGGCTCGCGCCGGGGCGGAGGCGCGGCGCGTCCGGAGGCGCCGGCGCGCCGCCGTAGCGCCGCGCGGTCGTCGCGTCGCGCGTCGCGCGGCGCGTGCACGCAGGGAGCGCCGGCGCGCGGGCGCCTCTCTGGACGTTGGCGCCACGCGAGACGCGGTGAACCCGGGACTCTGCGGAGGCGCGCTCTGCCGCCGCGGTCGTCGCCGCATGTCGAGACGCGATGTCGAGGCGAGCCTCGCCGCGCCGCGCTCGGGCGGGGACGTCTCGGTCTCTCGCGGCCAGAGGACCGCCGGGGATCGTCTGCTTTCCCCGCTTGGTGGATTCGACATCTCCGATGTCGTTGTCCCGTTTCACCGCGCTTCGATCGTGCTGTGCGAGCCAATCGTGCACAGCTGAGCTCGCGGTACACGGTTTGCTCCCGGTGCGCTCACGGCCCGCGCTGGCGGCCGCACTTAGAAAGGGAACCAACGAATGAAGCATTCGACTCATCTCGGGGCCTTGTTGACCGTCCTGTTCCTCGCTGCGTGCGGCGGCGAAGGTGCAGATTCCGCCCCGACGGACAGCGCCGTGAGCTCCAAGCAGCTCAGGGATCTGACGGCCGATGACGTCCAATCCGCCTGCGACTCGCTCGCGGCGAGGGTGAAGCTCTCCAAGGAAGATGCCTGTGAGTACCTGGGCCTCGTCGCGTCGCCCGCCGTCGGGCAGCCGTGCGGCACGGTGAAGGACGAGTGCCTCTCCACGGCGGACGAGGCGGCTGACGAGCAGGACGACCACGCAGCGGATTGCATGCCTCCGACCGAGCACCGCGCCGGCTGCTCCGCCACGGTGGCCGAGTACGAGGTCTGCTTGCTCGCCCAGACGCAGCGGGTCCGGGCGCTCACGTGCGACTCAGCGCTGAGCTCGCTCGAGACGGTCCCTCCGGAGTGTGATGCGGTGGCGCGCAAGTGCCCGCAGATCCTGGAGGCGGACGCGGGCGGAGCTCCGGGCGCCGAGAGCCCCTGAACCCGGCGCCGAGGAGCGGGCGGCCACCAATCATGGGCGATCGATCATCGATCATCGCGCTCAACGCGGACGCACGGCTCTCTTCCTGAACGAATCGCCGGTAGACACGACACGGCCGCTTGGCGGCCGTGAGTGCCATTGTCCTACCTCTGTTTTCCTGGATCTTTTGATTCCTGTTGATATTCGTGCTCGTCCGCGCCTTCCAGGGCATCTCGGCGTATGATGGGCTCCGGAGCCGGCGCGTCCGGGGAGGTTCAAGCCTCGGCGTCTCGGCTCAAGCGAAGTCGCGGCTCGCGCCGAGGGTTCGCTGGCACAGAGGAGGATTTCATGAAGATCACCAAGGTTTCCGGAGTGCTCGCCCTGCTGCTGATCGCCGCCGCGGCTGCTTGCGGCAAGGGCGAGCAGCCGGCTGAGGCGAACGCGACGGTCGAGGTGACCGCCACCGCCGAGTCGGCGATGGGCGAAGGCGCCTACGTCGAGGAGCACGAGAGCGGCAAGGCCGCCTTCAACGTCGCTGCCGACGGGAACGTCAAGGCCGCGGTCACGGGTCCGGACGGCAAGCCGATCCGCGAGGACGTCAGCGGCACGCTGGTGTGGAAGGACGCGTCCGGGGAGAAGACCGTGCCGCTCACGCTCGATGCGAAGACCGGTCTCCTTGTCGCCGCCGGCCCCAAGCTCGAGGCGGATCTCACCGAGATCGGCTACACGCTCAACGTCGCCGGCAAGCCGTGGAACGGGACGCTGCACGTCCCCGCCGGCGGCACCGCCGAGCTCTACGCCAACGCCAAGGCGTCGGCGGAGCTCGGGCTGCCGGAGGGCAAGCTCGGCCCGCACGGCGGGCGCATCGAGATCGTGGGCGACGACCGCCTCGAGCTCCTCGTCGACGAGGTGACCGGCGAGGTCCGCGTCTATGTGCTCGACGCCGACCTGAAGCCCATCGATATCGGCGAGCGGAAGATCACGCTCGGCGTGGTGGCCGAGGCGCCGCAGGTGGTCGTCCTCGCCCCGGCGGTCGCGACCGCGGACGTGGCCGCGACCGCGGCCGCGGGGGTGGCCGCGGGGGCGTACCTGACCGGCAAGCTCGCGCTCGCCGCCGATCCGCTGAAGCTGACCATCGCGGTGCGGAAGGCGGGCCGCGCCGCCGTGGGCCTGTGCGGCTACCGGCCCGGGGTGGCGTTCGCCGTCCATGCGCGCGCCCCGCGCGTGAAGGTGCGCGTGAAGACCGACTGGGATGCACACGTCCACGCGCTCGCGAACGCCGACCTGAAGGCGAAGGCCGACATCGACCCGAAGGTCCACGTCCACGCGGGGGCCGGCGCCGCTGCCAGGGCCAACGCGAAGGCCAACGTCAACGTGAAGGCGCCGAGCATCCGCGTGACGCCGCCCAGCGTGAACGTGCAGATCAAGGCGCCGAAGATCTCGATCCCCAAGCCGAGCTTCAAGGCGTCGGCGTCGGCGCACGCGAGCGCGGGCGCGAAGGTGGGGGCGCACTGACGCGCCCCGGCGGGAGGGGCGGGCGGCGCGGGCCGCCCGGCGAGCCCTCCCCCGACCCTCCTCCGAGGCGTCGGAGAGCGTGTCGTTGACGCGGAAGACCTCGGCGAAGCGGCCGCGGCGGACCTCTCCGCCCGCGGGCGCGGTGGCGGCTGTGGTGCTCGATCCGGCGTCGAGCGCCCCGCTCCACCGGCAGGTTTACGAGGCGGTGCGGGGGGCGATCGTCGCCGGGCGGCTGCGGTCCGGGAGCAAGCTGCCGTCGACCCGGGCGCTCGCGGCGCAGCTCAGCCTGTCGCGCAACACGGTGCTCGGCGCGTACGCGCAGCTCCTCTCGGAGGGGTACCTGCGCGGCCGGATCGGCTCCGGGACGTACGTCGCCGACGCGCCGCCGGAGCGCGTCCTGCTCGCCCGGCCGAGCTCCGAGCCGCAGCCAGCGCCCTCGCTGGATGGCGCTCCCCTCTCGCGGCGCGGCGCGCTCGTGGCGGGCGCGGCGTCGCCGTTCCTGCGCGCCACCGCGCCGCGCGGTCCTGCCGGCTGGGCGTTCCAGGTGGGCGTGCCCGCGTTCGACGCCTTCCCAGCCGCCGCCTGGGGCCGGCTGATGAGCCGGCGCTGGGACCGCTCGTGGCAGGCGCTCCTGACGCGCTGCGAGCCGCAGGGGTACGCGCCGCTGCGCCGCGCGATCACCGACTACCTCGTCACCGCGAGGGGCGTGCGGTGCACGCCGGACGAGGTCATCGTGGTCAGCGGCACCCAGCAGGCGATCTCGCTCGTTGCCGAGGTGCTGCTCGATCCCGGCGATCCGGTCTGGGTCGAGGATCCGGGCTACACCGCGGCGCGCAGCGCCCTGATCGCGGCCGGGGCGACGCCGGTGCCGGTCCCGGTGGACAGGGAGGGGCTCGACGTGGCGACGGCCGTCCGGCGATCGAGCTCGGCGCGGCTCGCCGTCGTGACACCGGCGCACCAGTTCCCACTGGGCGTGACGATGAGCCTCGAGCGCCGGCGCGCGCTCCTCGACTGGGCGAGGTCGTCGAGCGGCTGGGTTTTCGAGGACGACTACGACAGCGAGTTCCGCTACGCGGGCCGGCCGCTCGCCGCCCTTCAGGGCCTGTCGCCGGGCGCGCGGGTGATCTACGCGGGGACATTCAGCAAGGTGCTCTCGCCGTCGCTGCGGCTCGGCTACCTCGTGGTGCCGGAGGGGCTGGTCGACGCGTTCGTCGCGGCCAAGGCGCTGGCCGACGTTTCGTCGCCCTCGCTGGAGCAGGCGGTCGTGGCCGATTTTATGATCGAGGGCCACTTCGCGCGCCACGTGCGCCGCATGCGCGTGCTGTACGAGCGGCGCCAGGCCGCGCTGGTCGCGGCGGCGGAGCGAGAGCTGTCGGGGCTGCTCGAGGTCGGCCCGGCGCCCGCCGGCATGCACCTCCTCGGCTGGCTGCCTACCGGGCGCGCGGACGGCGCTGCGGCCGAGCGCGCGGCGGCGTGCGGCGTGCGGTGCGTCGCGCTGTCCGAGCTTCGCGCGCGCTCCGCCGGACGGGGAGCCCTGCTGCTCGGCTATGCGGCTTTGCCCGAGGACGAGATCGCCGAGGGCGTCCGGCGGCTGAAGGCCGCGCTGCGCCAGCGCTGAGCGCCCCGCACGTGGATCCAGCCGATCGGGACGAAGTGGATCTCGCGCTCGCCCGGCGCGCTGCCTAGAAAGTGCGTTCTGGCTCTACTGCGGGAGGTTGCCCCGGATCAGCAGAAAAACCGCCCAGGCGCCGAGGCCGCCAAGCAACCAGGGGAACGAGAAGGGAATGCCGGGACGGCCCTCCCCCTCTTCTCTTGGCGGCCTCGGCGCCTGGGCGGTTCGCTTCTCAGGGCGACCTCCCGCAGTCGTGCTAGGCGCCCGCGCGCGGGCGGAGGGAAACCACGGAGGATGGACCCATGCAGTCACGCATGAATTACGCGAGCGTCGCCCCCGAGGCGTATCAAGCGATGCTCGGGCTGAGCTCCTACGTCAAGCGCTGCGGGCTGGAGAAGACGCTGATCTCGCTCGTGTTTCTCCGCGCCTCGCAGATCAACGGCTGCGCCTATTGCATCGATCTGCACTGGAAGGAAGCGCGGGCCGCAGGTGAGGACGAGCGGCGACTCTACATGCTGAGCGCGTGGCGCGAAGCGCCCTGTTACAGCGAGCGCGAGCGGGCCGCCCTCGAGTGGGTCGAGGCGGTGACGCTCGTCGCGGCAGAGCACGTGCCCGATCGCGTCTATGACGCCGTACGCCAGCACTTCTCGGAGCGGGAGATCATGGATCTCACCTGGGCCGTGGTGACGATCAACGCCTGGAACCGCGTGGTGCTCGCCACCCGGGCCGTGCCTGGCTCCCACAGGTCGGAGAAGCGGGAGCAGGCGTGAACCGGCGCGCGGCCGCGCCGCGGCCGCGGGCTCCGTTCGAGCGGCCTGCGCGCCGTCGTCATTCAGCGCCGGCGGCGGATGACAATCTCCCTGTTCCGGACCGGAAGTGCCTCGATGGGGGTGTGCTACCGGCCGGTTGGAGGGGTCGCTCCCGCACGCGCATGAGCCTGAGGAAGAAGCAGTGATGTTTGCTCACCCGGACAGCGCGCGATAATCGATCTTCCCCGTCGACGTCCGCGGCAGCTCGTCCATCGCGACGATCTTCTCCGGGACCATGTACGGGGGAAGCCGCTCCGCGAGGTACAGCCTGAGCGAGCGGTCGTCCGCGTCCCCTGCGAGGGCGACGAAGCCGCGCAGCGTCTTGCCGAGGCGCGCGTCCTCCACGGCGATCACCCCGGCCTGGCGCACCGCAGGGTGCGACGCCAGCGCCGCCTCGACCTCGCCCGGCTCGACCCGGTAGCCCCGGATCTTCACCATCCGGTCGATGCGACCGCGGAAGTAGAAGAGCCCGTCGGCCTTGCGCTCCACCCGGTCGCGGGTCCGGTACGGGCCGCCGTCCACGGCCGTCGGCCCCGAGACCACGAGCTCGCCCGTCCCGGGGCCCTCGATGACCCGGCCGCTCTCGTCGTCCGCGTCCAGCGCGAGCAGCGCGCAGGCGGCGTAGGGGCACGCGACGCCGATCGGGAGCTCGCTCGCCCCGTCGAGCGCCGCGCGATCGACCCGGTGGAACGTGCAGACGTTCGTCTCTGTCGGGCCGTACAGGTTGTAGAGCGCCGCGCCGGGCGCCCGCGCCGCGAGCGCCGCGAGCTCGCGCGGCGGGAAGACCTCGCCGGCGAAGAGGATGGCGCGCACGGGGGGCGAGAGCGCGAAAGCCGGCGCCGGCGCGCCCGCGTCCGCCGCGGGGAGCGCCGCGACGAGCTTCATGAACATCGACGGCACGCCGTAGATGACCGTCGGCGCGAGCGCGCTCACCGCGTCGCGGAGCGCGCGGCCCGAGGCGAGGTCGCGCCGCGCCATCGTCACGAGCGTCGCGCCGGCGCGGAACGTCGCGAGGTGGTCGAACCAGGCGAGATCGAAGACGAGCTCGGCCACGCGGAGGACCCGATCCGCCGGCGTCACCCCGATGAGGTCGATGCAGAAGGCGGTGAACGCGTCGAGCCCGGCCCATGTGATGGGGACCGGCTTCGGCTCGCCCGTGCTTCCCGAGGTGTGCAGGATGCACGCGACGTCCTGCGCTCCGGAGCCGCCATCGCCGCTGGCCCCGCCGTCGCCGCCCGTGTCGGCGCGCGCCGCCCCGCGCGGCGTGCGCCCCTCGGCGTCGAGCTCCACGCGCGGCAGGCCGCCGCCGAGCTCGGCGTCGATGCCGTCCGCGAGGCCCGCGGCCGCGGCGTCGAGCACGAGCGCCCGGCACCCCCGGGCACGCGCGATCCCCCCGAGCCGCGCCGGCGGCGCGGTCGCGTCGAGCGGGACCGCCACGGCGCCGGCCGTGAGCACCCCGGCGAGCGCCACCGGCTCGTCGTGCGCCCGGCCCAGCGAGAGCAGCGCCACCCGGTCCCCCGGGCGCACGCCCGCCCCGGCGAGCGCCGCGCCGACGGCCGCCGCGCGCGCCGCGAGCTCGGCGTAGGTCACCGTGGCGCCGCCGCGCGACGCGAGCGCGATGGCGTCGCCGCGCGCGGCCAGGTCCTGGGCGCGCAGGCGGAACGTGCCGGCCACGCGCTCCCCGCTAGCCCTGCGCGGCCGCGATGCGGCCGGCGACGAAGCGCGCCATGCTGTCCACGGTCGACACCGCGTCGAGGTCCACCTCCTCGTCCGGGATCCTCACGCCGAAGCGCTGCTCGATGAACACGAGCACCCGCGTCAGCGACATCGAGTCGAAGCCGGACCCGCCCGCGAAGAGATCCTCGTCGAGGGCGAGCGGCGCCTTGCGCAGCAGGATCTCCTTCGCGATATGGTCGTGCAGCGCGCGCCGCACCGTGTCGAGATCGTAGGTCACCGCGGTGGTCCCTTTCCGGCCGGAGCCCGGGCGCTCAGCCGATGGCCGGCGTCGCCTTGCGGGCAAGATAGTCGATGAGGTCGATCTTGGACACGACGCCGAGCACCGTCTCCTTGTCGACGACGAGCGCGATCTTCGCGTCGCTCAGGACGCCCTTCAGGAGCTCGACCTTCGTCGCGGGCGTCACGGTCGCATAGTCGCTCTCGACGAGCCCGCCGATGCTCGAGTCGAGGGTGCCGCTCCCCGTGACGAGGTGCCGGAGCAGGTCGATCTCGTGGACCATCCCGCGCAGCTTGCCGTCCTGGGTCACCGGGAGCTGGCTTATCCCGTGCGATTTCATCATGTCGATGACCTCGCGGACCCGCGCGTTCGCGTCGGCGGTGACCACCGCCCCGCTGGGCTTGACGGCGAGCAGGTCGCGCACCGTCCCGAGGCCCTTGTCCTCCTCGAGGAAGCCGTTCTCTCGCATCCAGTCGTCATTGAAGATCTTCGAGATGTACTTGGACGCGCCGTCGGGCAAGAGGACGAGGATGTTCTCCTTCTTCGCGCTCTGCCGCGCATACTTGATCGCGCCGGCCACCGCCGCGCCCCCGGAGCCGCCCACGAAGAGGCCCTCGAGCCGCACGAGGTCCCGCGTCATGAGGAAGCACTCCTTGTCGTCGACCCGGATGATCTCGTCGATGATCTTGAGGTTCATCGTGCTCGGAAAGAAATCCTCGCCGATCCCCTCGACCTTGTAGGCAAACGGCTTCGTGATCCGCTGGGTCTTCACGTAATCGTAATAGAGCGAACCCACCGGGTCGACGCCGACCATCTTGATCTCCGGCTTCCTCTCTTTGAGGAACTTGCCAATGCCGCTCAGGGTGCCCCCTGTCCCCATGCCGGCGACGAAGACGTCGAGCTCGTCGCCGCACTGCGCCCAGATCTCGGGGCCGGTGGACCGGACGTGGGCCTCGGGGTTCGACGGGTTGTGGTACTGGTTCGCGTAGAAGCAGTTCGGCGTCTCGTCGGCGATGCGCTTCGCCACCTGGTAGTAGCTGCGCGGGTCGTCGGGCTCGACGGCGGTGGGACAGACCACGACGCGGGCGCCATAGGCGCGCAGCGTCGCGATCTTCTCCTGCGACATCTTGTCCGGCATGACGAAGACGCACTTGTATCCCCGGATGGCCGCGACCATGGCGAGCGCGGCGCCGGTGTTGCCGCTGGTCGCCTCGACGATCGTCCCGCCGGGCCTGAGCCCGTTCGCCTCGGCGTCGCGGATCATGTTCAGCGCGACCCGATCCTTGTGGCTGCCGCCCGGGTTCAGGTACTCGCACTTCACATAGATGTCGCTCTCGAGCCCCTCGGTGACCCGGTTCAGCTTGACGATCGGCGTATCGCCGACGGCCTTCGTGATATCGCTGCGCGCGCCTCGCATCATGGGGAGACCTCTTAGCCGCCGCGCGCCGGAGCGACAAGCGACAAGGGGAGCACGCGGGCGCGGCGGCGCCGCGAGAGGCGCGCTCGCCGCGGCGCTTGCGAGCGCGCCTGCCGTGACTGCCGGGCTCGGCCGCCGGCCATCTTTCCTATCCTTCGGGAAGGAGCACAAAAGAAATGGTGTTTACGATAGGTCCATATTGACCCTATCCGGCACGTTATCGTTACGGGTTCAAAGGCCCTGACGGCAGCGAGCCATGGCTCTCCCGGGGCGAGCCGCTGGGGCGCGGCGCTGACGGGCCGACGCGCTGACGCGCTGACGCCAACGCCACGCGGCGCCGCTGCGCGTGTCGGGGCGAGCGGACCGGCGGGCGATCTCGCGCCGCGCTCCCTGTGGTAGACTGGCGAAATGGCGTCCGAGCCGAAGATCCACCCGAGCGCCGAGACGGCGCTCCTCAAGGTCCGCTCCAAGGAGATCGCGTTCAGCCGCTTCCGCGTTCAGGTGACCGCCGGCCCGGACGCCGGGGCGTCCCAGACGTCGGACGCGACGGAGTTCGTGATCGGCACGGCGCCTGGCAACCAGCTCATCCTGACCGACCGGGCGGTGTCGCGGCACCATTGCGTGATCTCGGTCACCCCGCGCGGGTTCTTGCTCCGCGATCTCGGCAGCAAGAACGGCACGACCCTCTCCGGCTTCCGCGTCGAGGCGGCCTATCTCCTGCCGGGCGCCTCGCTCGGGGTCGGGCAGTCCACGCTCCGCTTCGAGCCGCTGGCCGAGGAGATCCGCGAGCCGCTCGGCGACGAGGAGCGGTACGGCCGGGTGCTCGGGCAGAGCGCCGCGATGCGCCGCATCTTCGGGGCGCTGCCGCGGATCGCCGCGTCGGACTCGACGGTGCTGATCGAGGGCGAGACGGGCACGGGCAAGGGCCTGCTCGCCGAGGCGATCCACGAGAGCAGCCCGCGCGCGGGGGGGCCGTTCGTCGTGATCGACTGCGGATCCATCCCGCCGACGCTCATCGAGGCCGAGCTCTTCGGGCACGCGAAGGGGGCGTTCACGGGCGCCCAGGCGGCGCGCGCCGGCGCCTTCGAGGCGGCGCGGGGCGGCACCGTGCTGCTCGACGAGATGGGCGAGCTCCCCCTCGACATGCAGCCGAAGCTCCTGCGGGTGCTCGAGGAGCGGCAGATCCGGCGCATCGGCACGATCGAGCCGACCAAGCTCGATATCCGGGTCATCGCGACGACCAACCGCGATCTCCGCCAGGAGGTGAACCGCGGAAATTTCCGGTCGGATCTGTACTACCGGCTCAACATCGTCCGCCTCCGCGTCCCCGCGCTGCGCGAGCGCCCCGACGACATCGCGCTGCTCACGGCGCATTTCTACCGGCAGCTCGCGCAGGGGCAGGACCAGAGCCCCCCGGGCGAGCTGCTCGAGGCCTTCATGCGGCAGGACTGGCCGGGCAATGTGCGCGAGCTCCGCGGCGCGGTGGAGCGCGCGGTGCTCATGATCGATCCCGCGCTGTTCCGCGAAGCCGTGATGGGCTCCGAGGGGGCGGAGAGCGGCTCTCCCGCGCTCCCGGTGCCCCGGGACGACGAGCTCAGCCTGTCGTTCCGTGAGGCGAAGGAGCGCGCCGTGGCGCGCTGGGAGCGCACGTTCCTCACGGCACTCGTGCGCGCGAACGGCGGCAATCTGTCGCGCGCCGCCCGCGCGGCGCGGATGGACCGCAGCCACCTGCGCGAGCTCCTCCAGCGGCACGGCGTCTCGGCCACGGAGGCGTGACCGCCGGGCCCGCGGGGCAGCGCCGGAGACGGCCCACCCCGCCTGACCCTGAGGGCAACGCCAGGGCGCGCCCTCTCGCTGGTTTTACTGATTGGCCTTCTGCCGGTTCTCTCCCTTGAGCTCCTTGGCCTTCCCTTCGGCGGCCATCTGCTCATTGTCGACCAGCTTGCCGACTCGGTTCTTGATCGCGCCGGCGGCCTCCTCGAGCGCTCCCTTCGCGCGCTCCTCCGCCTTGGCGTCCTCCTTTTGCACCTTTCCTCGGAGCTCCTTGGCGCGGCCCTCCGCTTCCATCTGCTCGTCGCCGAGCAGCTGGCCGAGGCCCTTCTTGACCTTGCCGCCCAGCTCCTCGGCGGCCCCCTCGTTGCGATCGCTCGTGTTGCTCATTGCTTCCTCCTCGTGGCGTGGCCTCCGCAGAGCCTCTCTGCGGCGCGCCGCCGCCGTTGACCTGGCATTGGCAACCTCAGGATGTAGCAATCGGTGCGCCATCGCAGGGCAAACGGTCTTTTCGAGGACGCGGAAGGGGGGATTGGGGCAGGCTACCTCGCCCGCGCTCTGTCTCTCGGCCCCTTTGAGGCAATACGCCACGCGGCGGCCAAGCAAGCAGTCCCACGGTCCGACCGGACGATCCCCGCTCTCCGGGGGGCCGCACCGCGCTGTGGTCGGATTTCGCCATGGATCGCGGCGACGCGAGCGCTCTGTCCGCGGCGTTCAGCCCGGCTGCGCGTCTGTGGAGAGTCGGGACTCCACGGCATGGCGCGGCGTTTGCTGAACAGCCTGCATAGCAACGAGGAGCGCTTCGCTCCTTTCTGGGAGGTTCATCATGTCATTCATCCTCTTTCTCCTGTTCGGCCTCGTCGTCGGTGCTCTGGCGCGCCTCATCGTTCCTGGACGTGAGCCGGGCGGGTGGGTCGTCTCGATGATCATCGGCGTGGTCGGCTCCTTCATCGGCGGGCTGCTCGGCCGCATGCTGTTCATGTACCGTGAGGGTGAGCCGGCCGGCTTCTTCATGTCCCTCATCGGCGCCATCCTGCTGACCGCCGGCTATCAGGCGATCGCGCGGCGCCGTACGGTGGTATGAGCCGGCCGAGCGATCCCCTCTCGAGGCGCCACGCCCGATACCGGCCCACGGCGCTGGAGGAAGGAGCTCCCGAACCGCTCCCGCGATCTGTAACGCGCGGGAGCACCTCGGGCCGCGAGCAGGAGGCGCGGAGGAGGCGCTGCGGTCCGTGAGCGAGAGCTCGGCGCAGGCGGCGCGCGCTCTCCTCGCGCTCGGCAGGCTGAGGGGTCCTGCTCGTCGCACGGCTCACCCCCAGGGTCGTACGACGAGCAGGGCCTCCGGCGGCCTGTCGCGCTCGGTCCGGCGCCGGCGCCGCGATTCCGCCGGCGCCGCGCCCGCTCGCCGGGTAACGCTTGACGCCGCAGGAGGCTTTGGGCTTGCTAGCGGGCTCCGCGCTTTTGCCCAAGGTCCTGGCCATGTCGTTCTCGATCCTGCCCCCGCCGATCACGCCCCTCGCCGCGATCCTGCCGTCCGAGCCGCTGCTCCTCATGGGCGCCGGTCCGGTGCCCATCCCGCAGGCGGTGGCGCAGGCGAACGGGGTCATCATCAATCACCTCGGCCCCACCATGGACCGCGTCATCCAGAACGTGAAGTACATGGCGGCCTATGCGTTCCAGACGCGCAGCGACAAGATCCTCGGCATCGCCGGGCCCGCGTCCGCGGCGATGGAGATGGCCGTGGCGAACCTGTGCTGGCCCGGGCGGAAGGTCCTTTGCCTGAAGGTGGGGACGTTCAGCGGGCGCCTCGGCGAGATGGCGCTCGGCGTGGGCGCCGACGTCACCTTCCTCGAGGGGCCGCCGGGGCGGCCCGTGTCGCTCGCGGACGTGCGGGAGGCGCTGAAGAAGCAGCGCTACGACGTGGTCACGATGGCGCACGGCGAGACGTCCTGCGGCGTCCGCATGGTCGAGATGCCGGAGATCTGCAAGCTCGCGAAGACGCAGGGCGCCCTCACGATCGTCGACGCGGTGGTCACACTCACGGCCATGCCGGTCCACATGGACGAGTGGGGCATCGACGTCGGCATCGTCGGCGGGCAGAAGGCGCTGTCGTCGATCCCGGGCGTCTCGGCCTGCGCGTTCTCGCAGGACGCGTGGAAGGTCGTCGAGGAGCGCCCCCTGCCGCGCCCGCACTGGTGCTACGACGCCACGCGCGCGCAGCGGTTCTGGGGCTACCAGCAGTACCACTACACGGCGCCGGTGCCGGGTGTGCTCGCGCTGCACGAGGCGCTGCGCCTCGTCTGCGAGGAGACGCTCGAGCGGCGGTTCCGTCGCCACGAGATGAGCTCTCTGGCCATGCAGGCGGGCATCGAGGCCATGGGGCTCGAGCTGTTCGCGTCGAAGGACGTACGCCTCAACAGCGTGCTCGCCATCAAGCTGCCGGCCGGCGTCGATAGCGCGCGGATCCGCGAGTACATGACCAAGGCCTTCCGCGTCGAGATCTCGGGCGCCTTCGGCCTCAACATCGTCCGTGTGGGCCAGATGGGCGAGCAGTGCCGCTCGCACAACCTGTTCAAGACGCTCTACGCGATGGGCATGAGCTTCCAGCGAGAGGGCGTGAAGCTCGACGTCGCCAAGGGAATGGCCGCGCTCGAGCAGGGTCTGGCGGGGGATCGCGAGTACTTCGTCGACTAGCTCTGCCCGACGGAGGCGCGGTCCTGGATGGCCGGACCTCCGCGCCGCGTCGCGGCGGCGAGGGCTTGCTCGCGGCGCTTGCCGGCGTCGATCCGGCTCCGATGCGCGTCGAGCAGGTCGCTGCGCGTCAGGATCCCGAGGACCTTGCGGGGGGCCTGCCTGGACACGACAGGGAGCCTCCCCACGCCCTCGGTGACCATGTGATCGGCGGCTTCGCGAAGGGAGCTGTCCTCGAACACCACGGCGGGCGGTCGCCGGACCAGGTGGCGGATCGAGATGGTACCGGCCTGCTCGGTGAGCACGTCGCGCTGGGTGACCACACCGACGAGCTCCCCTCGGCCGTCCACGACCGGGAAGCCCTGGTGGCGGGAGCCCGCCGCCTGCGACAGCAGAAAGGCGCGGGCCGTCTCGACCGTATCTTCGGCGGCGAGCGTCACGGCGGGGCGCGAGGCGGCCTCGCCCGCGGTGATCTGCGCCAGGTGATCGGCCGCGTACTCGACCGTCACGCGCGCGCCGCGGCGGGCGATCTTCTCCGTCATGATGGAGTGCCGCATCAGCAGGCTGGAGACGAGGAAGGCCGCGCTGCAGCCGCCGAGCAGCGGCAGCAGCCCCATGGGCTGCCGGGTCGTCTCGAAGGCGAAGACGACGGACGCGAGGAGCGCCCGGGACGCGCCCGCGAAGATCGCCGCCATCCCGACGAGCCCGGCGACGCGAGGGTCCACGCCGAGCCCGGGGAGGAGCGCGGCCGCGGCCAGGCCGAGGATCGCGCCGAGCCCGCCGCCGATGGTGAAGAGCGGCGCGAGCGTCCCGCCCGAGGTGCCGCTGCCGAGCGCGATCGACCAGGAGATGAACTTGAACAGCGAGAGCGACACGAGCGCGGCGAGCGCCAGGCGGCCGCTCAGGATGTCGTCGATGTTGCTGTACCCGACCCCCAGCGTCCGCGGCGCGAAGGCGCCCACGACGCCGATCGCGACGGCGCCGATCGCCGGCCACCACATCCAGTGGAGCGGCAGCCGCTCGAACGCCTCCTCGATCGCGTAGATCGCGCGGGTCGCGCCCATCGCCGCGAGGCCGAGCGCCGCGCCGAGCACGATGTAGAAGGCGAGCGCGGGGCCGGTCGAGGGCGCCACGGCCGGCATCTCGAACGCGGGCGCGGTGTGGCCTGCGGCCAGGCGCGCCGCGGTCGCCGTGGTCGCGGCGAGGGCGACGGGGATCACCGATCGCGGGCGGTACTCGAAGAGGAGGAGCTCGATCGCGAGCAGCACGGCCGCCACCGGGCTGCCGAAGGTCGCCGACATGCCCGCCGCCGCGCCCGCGGCGAGCAGCGTCTTGCGCTCGTCCGCCGTGATCCGCAGCAGCTGCCCGACCAGCGAGCCGAGCGCGCCGCCGGTCGCGATGATGGGGCCCTCGGCGCCGAACGGACCGCCGGTGCCGATGGCGATGGCCGCGGAGAGCGGCTTGAGCAGCGTCATCCGCGGCGGGATGCGGCTCTGGTTGAACAGCACCTGCTCCATCGCCTCGGGGATCCCGTGGCCGCGGATCGCCTGGGAGCCGTAGCGCGCCATCACGCCGACGACGAGCGCGCCGGCGATCGGCACGACGAGCACGAGGAGGCCGAGGTTGTGCTCGGCGGGCGACGCGGGGGCGGCGGACAGCCGGCCGAAGAACGCGAGGTTCGTGATGATGGCGATGAGCGCGGTGAGCAGCTCCGCCGCGAGGAAGGCCACGGCGCCGAGCGCGATCGCGAGGCCGCTGACGAGGACGACCCGCCGATCGACGGCGGCGCTGGGCGCGGGGACGCGGAGGTCCTCGAGGGTCGGGCCCATCGAGGGGGCGACCGGGATGCTCTCGGTGACTGGTGGGGGTGGGGCGTTCAATCTGGACAATTCAGCTCTCCTCGCGGTCGATGGCTTTGGCTTCGGCGGGGGTCTCCTCGCCTTCGAAGAACAGCGGCGGGGCCTCGTCGCCGGCGCCGAGCGCCCGGGCGAGGGTGGTGAGGCTCTGCGCGAGCCCGCTGCGCTCGTCGGCGGGCAGGCGGTCGACGGCGGCGACGAGCTCGGCCTGCGCGGTGCGGGGCGCGCGGCGGAGCAGCGCGCGGCCGGCAGGGGTGAGCGAGATCTCGGTCCGGCGCGCGTCCTCGGGCGAGGCGCGCCGGGTGACCAGCCCTCGCTCGGCGAGGCGCGTCACCACGACCGACACCGAGCTCTGGTGCGTCAGGGTGCGCTGCGCGAGCTCGGCGATCGAGGACGCGGCGGCCTGATCGAGCTGCTGCAGCACGAACAGCTGCGCGCTGCTCAGCCCGAGCTGCCGCTCGCACGCGCGCGACGAGACGCGCAGGCGCTGCACGATCGCGCGGATCGCATCCATGACCCGCTGCGCGTCGGGCCCGCCGGGGGCCGGCCGCGCGGGGCTCTTCCGGCGCGCCGTCGAGGAACCATGGGATCCCATATAATTGCGGGGAACCTACGCCGCTCGCCGGTCAACCGCAAGCAGTCTGCGGACCTCCGAGGGGCTCGGGCGGATCGAGGCGGGCCGTCCTCGACGGGGTGATCGCGGGCGGCGGTGGAATGGCGGCGGGGCGCCGGCGCGGTGTCCGGCGCGCGGCGCGCCGGCCCGGGGGCAGCGCGCCGGGCGGACCGTGCGGGCGACGCTACGCGGGGCGTCGCCTGCGCGGGCGATCCAGGCTAAGAACCGGCCCTCCCATGACCTTCCAAGACCTCATTCTCACCCTGCAGAAGTTCTGGGCCGATCGCGGCTGCCTCATCGTGCAGCCGTACAACTCGGAGGTCGGCGCCGGCACCTTCAACCCGGCGACGTTCCTGCGCGCGCTCGGCCCCGAGCCCTGGAATGTGGCCTTCGTCGAGCCTTCCCGGCGGCCCGCGGACGGTCGTTACGGGGAGAACCCGAACCGTATGCAGCAGTTTCACCAGTTCCAGGTGATCCTCAAGCCGAGCCCGATCGACATCCAGGACCTCTACCTGGAGTCGCTGCGGGCGATCGGCACGAACCCGCTCGATCACGACGTCCGGTTCCTCGAGGACGACTGGGAGTCGCCGACGCTCGGGGCGTGGGGGCTCGGCTGGCAGGTGTGGATCGACGGGCTCGAGATCTCGCAGTTCACCTACTTCCAGCAGATCGGCGGGATCGACTGCCGCCCCGTGTCCGGC
Source organism: Sorangium sp. So ce381 (assembly GCF_051473845.1). Classification (NCBI taxonomy): domain Bacteria; kingdom Pseudomonadati; phylum Myxococcota; order Polyangiales; family Polyangiaceae; genus Sorangium; species Sorangium sp. So ce381. Next base: position 683,726 of record NZ_CP150336.1, read on the forward strand.
GAGCTCACCTACGGGCTCGAGCGGATCGCGATGTACCTGCAGGACAAGGACAGCATCTACGACGTCGTCTACTCGGACCGCGGCGGGAAGATCGTGCGCTACGGGGACATCTACCAGCGCGCCGAGTGGGAGTGGTCGACCTACAACTTCGAGGAGGCCGACATCGCCGAGCACTTCGCGGCGTTCGATGTCTGCGAGGCCGAGGTGAAGCGGCTCCTGTACCGGGGCGCGGATCCGGCGGCGAAGGGGGCAGCGATCGATCCGAAGAAGGCGCTGGTGCTCCCGGCCTACGATTTCGTCGTGAAGGCGGCCCACCGCTTCAACGTCCTCGACGCGCGGGGCGCGATCAGCGTCACCGAGCGGCAGCGCTTCATCGGCCGGGTCCGCGCGCTCGCGAAGGCGGTCGCCGAGACGTACGTCGCGCAGCGCGAGGCGCTCGGCTTTCCGCTCCTCGGCGAGCAGCAGGCGAAGGCGGCGGAGTAGCGCAGAGCAGGCCGAGGCGGCGGGCAGTGCGCCGTCGCCTCGGCCGGGCAGCGCGTCGCGCGGCCTCAGCCGGGCGGGTTGTCCGGGATGAAGTCGTGGCGGGTGCAGATCGCGACGACCGGCAGCCCCGCCGCGCGGATCGCCTCCGCGCCCCCCTCGAGGCGGTCGACAAGGGCGATCACGCCGACCACCGAGGCGCCCGCGGTGCGCAGCTTCTCGACCGCCTTCAGCGTCGAGCCGCCCGTCGTGATCACGTCCTCGAGGATCGCGACGGGCATCCCGGGCACGAGGCCGCGATCGCCCTCGACGAGGCGCCGCGAGCCGTGGTCCTTGACCTCCTTGCGCACGTAGAGCGCGGGGAGGGGGCGGCCGCGCAGGAAGCTCGTGAGCGACACCGCGCTCGCGAGGGGGCACCCCCCGAGCTCGACGCCCGCGACGGCCTCGCACCGCGGGAGCGCGTCGAGCGCCTCGAACATGAGCGAGCCGACGAGGGCGTGGCCCTCGGCGGTCAGCACCGACTGCTTGCAGTCGATGAAGAAGTCGCTCTCCCGGCCGGACGCGAGGACGACGCGCTTCTGCTCGAACGAGCGCTCGCGCAGCAGCGCGACGAGCCGCTCCCGCTCCGAGGCGCCGGCGGCGCTCACCGGCCGCCCCGCTTGCGCAGCGAGGCCTTCGCGGCGCCCTTCCGGAGCGCGGGGACCACGGGCGGCGGCGGCCCGCCGGCGCTCTCGGCCGCCTCGGGCTCGTCACCCTCGCCGGCAGCCGAGGCCGACAGGTCGGCCTCCTCGTCGTCGTGAACCGGCGCGAGGCGCGGCTCCGGCGCAGGAGCGGGCCTCGCCTCGACGACCGGGGCGGGGCGCGCCGCCGGCGCGGGGCGCGCGGGGGCAGGCGCGGCGCGCGGCGCAGGCCGGGCGGGCGGCGCAGGCGCGCGCTGCTCCGCCGGCGCACGCGCCGGCCGCGCCGCCGCGGCGCGCGGCGCAGGTGCAGCGGCGGCGGCCCGCGCCGGGGCGGGGGCGGGGACCGCGGCGAGCGGCGCGCCGGTGGTGACGTTGCCGCGCACCAGCGCGCCCGCGTGGATGCCGATCTGCGGCGCGCCGAGGTCGCCGACGACGCGCGCGCCGGGCTCGAGGATCACGGCCTCGTCGCCGGAGATGTTCCCGGCGACGGCGCCGCGGACGACAACGCGCCGCCCGCGGACGTCGCTCTGGATGAGCGCGCCCTCGCCGATGGTCACGTCGCCGGTCATGACGACGCTCCCCTCGACGCGGCCGAGGATCTCGAGATCCCCGTCGCCCTGCACGTTGCCGCGGATGGCCGTCGTCGGCCCGATCGAGGACTGGGCGGCCATCGGCTACACGTCCATGTCGACGTTGCCCTTGAACGAGGCTCCGTCCGCGATGGTCAGCCGCGACGCCTTCACGTCGCCGACGAGGCGCCCGCCGGCGAGGAGATCGACGCGATCGGCCGCCGTGACGTTGCCGGTCACGTTGCCGCCCACCTGGAGCGACGCCGCCCCGATGTCCGCTTCGACCAGCGCCCCTGCGTCGATGGTGAGAGGCCCCTCGACGGTGAGCTTTCCGCGCACCGTGCCGGCGACGATCACCTCCTCGTCGGAGGTGATCTCGCCCTCGATCGTGAGCCCGTTTCCGATGATCGTACCCGCCACGTTCGTGCTCCTCGCCGCGCCCTCGCGGCGCGATTCTTCGTCCGTCAACGCGCGCTACCGCCCTGCCGGTTCACGCCGGGGGGCCTGCCCGCGACCGCCGGTCGTCCGCTCCGAGAGCTCGGCCGGGAGGTCGAACTCCGCCTCGATGCGGCCGGCGAACGCCGCGCCCTCCTCGAGGATCACCTCGCTGCCGCCCACGTTTCCGGCGTACTGCGCGGTCGCCCGGATCGTGACGGGGCCGCGCGACGCCACGTCCCCCGTGAGCTGGCCGGAGACGACGAGCGAGTTCGCCTCGACGTCTCCGGTGACCGTCGCCCCGTCCTCGATCTCGAGGTCGCCGGCCAGCTGGATGTTCCCCTCGACGCTCCCCTCGACCCGGAGCGAGCCGTCGCCATGGACGCGCCCGCGGATGCGGGCGCCCCGTCCGATGAGCGATTCGGCAGCGTCCGATTCGCTGCGCGTCGTTGTCGAGCCTCGGGCCATTCTCGTCTCCTGTGCGCGGAGGGAGCCGCGCGAGCCGGGGCGCGCACCAGACGCCCGGCTCGTCCGCTGGAGCTGGGCGAACTGGATCACCCGGCCCCGCGGCGGCGCGGACGCTACTCCAAGCGGCTGCGCCTCGCAACCGGCGGGCGGCCTCGGTGGCGGGGGCGCTTCCCGTGGACTGACTGCAGCGGAGCCCTCGGGGGGAGGGGGTGTCGCGCGGGGGGCGAGGGGGGCCCTCCCACGAACTCGCGCCTTTTGGTGGCAATGGCCTGCTGTACGGAGCTGGCGAGTCCATGAGGACTGGCTGCGATGCGGGCCGGCGCTCGGGTTCGTGGGGCCCTCCCCCTCGCCCCCCGCGCGACACCCCCTCCCCCCGAGGGCTCTCTCCGGGGGGAAACGCGGGAGCGTGGTGGGAGAGCGAAGCGCGGTACGGAAGGGGGGAGCGCGTGGGGGGCGCTTCCTGCGGGGCTGGCTCGGGTGGTACGGTCTCTCTTGACTGGGCTTTCCTTGCTCGCGACGCCTGCTGTGGCTCTGACGGCGAACCGACTCGGATGGCTCGGCGCGCGTCGTCCGTGAGGCGAGCGCAGACCAACCCAACCCGGGGGTTCCTCATGCGGAAGATAGCTATCGTGGGGTCTGGACAGGCCGGCCTGCTCGCGGCGCACGCCCTGGTGAAGGCCGGCTACGAGGTGACGCTCTACTCGGATCGGACGCCCGATCAGTGGCTCAACGAGTCGAAGCCGACCGGCACCGCGGCGCGGTTCGACGTGGCGCTCGCGTTCGAGCGCGAGCTCGGCCTGGCCTTCTGGGAAGACGCCGCGCCCCGGGGCCACGGGGCACAGCTGACCGCGTGCGCCGCGCCGGGCAACCGCCTCCTGACGCTGGCGGGCCGCCTGGAGCAGCACTTCTTCGCGATCGATCTCCGGCTCCAGAGCCACCGGTGGATGCTCGAGCTCGAGCGGCGGGGCGGCAAGATCGTGATCGAGCCCGTCACGATCGCGCGGCTCGACGCGATCGCCGCAGAGAACGACCTCACCGTCGTCGCCGCGGGGCGCGGCGAGCTGTGCAACCTGTTCGAGCGAGACCCCGCGCGCAACGTCCACACGGAGGCGCAGCGCAACGTCGTCATGATGTGCGTCACCGGCCCGAAGCTCGGGTTCGACGGCATCCCGATGCTCCCGGTCAAGTTCAACCTGTTCGCGGGCATCGGGGAGGCGTTCTGGGTGCCCTACCACCACAAGGACGTGGGACCGAGCTGGAACTGCCTCGTCGAGGCGGTGCCCGGAGGGCCGCTGGACAGGTTCCAGGGCGCGAAGTCAGGCGAGCAGATCATCGCGATCGCGAAGGGGCTGGTGAAGGAGCTCATCCCCTGGGACTACGAATGGTTCAGGGGAGCCGAGCTGTCGGACAAACACGGATGGCAGAACGGGCGGGTCGTCCCCGCGGTGCGCAAGCCCGTCGGACGGCTGCCCTCCGGCCGGCTCGTGACGCCGCTGGGCGACACGGCGATGTCGATCGATCCGATCGGCGGCCAGGGCGCCAACAGCGGCAACAAGATGGCGCGCAACCTGGTCGAGTGCATCGTGCAGCACGGCGAGCGCCCGTTCGACGCCGACTGGATGACGCGCACCTTCGATCGCTTCTACGCGCGGCACGGCGGGCCCACCGACCGGTTCAACAACATCCTGCTCGCCGGGGTGACGCCATCGATGGCCCACCTCCTCATGGCGCAGTACGGCAGCGACGGGCGGGCGGACAACACGAGCGGGCAGCAGGCGCTCGCCAACGCCTTCGTGAACAACTTCAACGATCCGGCGCGGCTGACGGCGGTCCTCGAGGACGTCGGGCGAGTGCGCGCCTTCATCCGGCAGACGACCGGGAAGCCGTGGCCGCTCGCGCTCGCAGCAGGGGGCGTGGGCGTCGGCATCGCGCAGGTGCGGCAGCGCATCGGGCTCCCGCCGGGGCACCCGGCAGCGCCGGTGCACGCCGGCGGAGCGCTCGCGTAGCGCCTCGCCGGGCGCCCGCTTTCCTCTGTCGTAGCGGTACGCCGTCGCCCCCCGACGCGCACGTCGTCGACGCGCTGGAGGTCGGGCGGAATCCGTGCCGTCAGATAAAGGGCGAGGGGTCCCTGCCTTCAGCCACATGCTGCACGAAGTGGGTTTTCTGAAACGAGGCCTCGAGCAACCGTGCATGCACCAAGAAGTCGACTGGGGGCACGCCTGGCTCTCGAGCCGCAATGACTTGCGTCGATGTCGCGAGCCCGAAGCGCTCGAGCTCCCGGACTGGTCCGTCCGGCAGCGCCTCGCAGTGAGCGAGCGCCTCGCTTGCGCGCTTGATCGCGCCCGCCGCCGCTGCTGCCGCAACACGTGCGCGGAGCTCGGAAGGGTCGATCGATCCCGATCTGCCTGACGCGATCATGGCGACGCGCGCCCGGTCGGCGTAGATCGCCTCGAGGCAGTGGGTGTATGTGAGCATATCCAGGTGCAGCGGAGAGTCGCCAGGCAGCAGGCAATACGAGGACAGTAGATCAATGAGACCCTGATGGACGAGCATTCGCGTGAACCGGTCGGTGATCGAGTCAAGGTGTTGAAACGCCTCTTGCCCGTTCGCGATGACGTCAGGTTCGTCCATGGGATCAGAACGTCCTTGTCCCCGGCGGGCCAGGGAAGTTAGGCGGCCCCATGAGGAGCCGCGACGGTGATGTGCTCCGGTCAAAGGTGATTTGTTTGGGATCCGTGTTGATGAGCCCTGGCGGGCCGACGTGAATCGTTCTGTCGGGTGCAATCACCAGCTCGCGCCCACCGCCCTCGCCGTTGAAAGCGAACGAGCCGTCGACGCAATTCATTCGCGCTGCGTCCCATGAGCTCCACCACGCGGCATTCCTTTCCATGTCAGATGAAGGGCGTCGGCTCCTTGCCCTCGGCCAATAGCTTCACGAGTTCGATCTTGCGAAAAGAACACTCAAGCATCCGCGCATGCACAGCAAAGTCGACTGGTGGCGTGCTCACCGCCGCTTCGAGCAGCTCCGCCGAGACGCCGAGCCCGAAGCGCTCGAGCTCGCGCACTGGGCCCTCCGGCAGCGACTCGCAGTGCGCAAACGCCTCGGCGCCGCGCTTGATCGCCCCCAACGCCTCAGCCGCTTCGATGCGGGAGCGGAGCTCTCCCGATCCGATCGGGGACTGCGCGCCGCACGACGCGAGCGCCGCGATGCGCGTCCGGTCGGCGTAAATTGCTTCAAGGCAGCGCGCATACTTGAGTAGATCGAGATAAAGCGGAAGATCTGTATGAAGCAGAGAAGAGGTTCCGAGCAGATCGATGAGCCCCTGGTGGACCAGGTGTCCTGTAAAACGATCGGCGATCGCCTCTGCGTGCTGAAACGCTTCCTGTCCGTGCACGATGATGTCTGTCTCGTTCATAGGATCAAAATGTCCTTGTTCCGGGTGGCCCCGGAAGGTTGGGCGGCCCTACGACGAATCGCGGCGGCGTTACGCTCTTGTTGATGAACGGGGGCGTGGGAGTCTTGTTGATGAGCCCCGGTGGCCCGACATGGATGTGCCGGTCGGGAGTGATGACGAGCTCCCGACCACCCTTGTCACCCGCGAACCCGTGCGAGCCATCGCTGCAATCCAGACGCGTTGCGCCCCATGATTGACCGTGCTGGTTCGCAGCGCCGTGGATCTGCTTCACCATCCCCTGGTACATGTCGGCCATCTCCCCCGCGCTGCGCCGACAGCAATCGGTCGGCGCGGTCGTAACGGTACGCCGTCGTCCCCCAGCGCGCGTCATCGATGCGCTCGACGCGCCCGCGTGCGTCGTAGAGCCACTGCCGTGTGACGAGCGCCTTGGGTGCCCCGGGAGCAGGCGCCGTCGCGCGCTGGTCGATCAGCCGGTCCATCGCGTCGTAGCTGCTCCGCACCGCGATCGCCGCCGTATCGTCGTCGCCCTCGCGCAGCGTGCGGCTCGTCCGCTGGACCTCGCGTCCCAGCGCGTCGCGCTCGATCCGCAAGAGGTGCCCGTCGTGCTCGACTGCGCTCAGCGCGTCGAGCGCGTCGTACGCATACCGCGTCGTCGCCCCGTTCGGCATCACCCGCTCGACACACGCCGCCCGCGCGCGTCGTACCCGAAACGCACCGCCATGTCGCCCTGCCGCTCGCACACCACGCGCCCGAACCTGTCGCGCTCGAACCACGTCTCGATGCGCTGCCCGCTCGACTCCTCGAGCACGGCCCCGAGCAGCCGCCCCATCCGGTCGCGCGCGTGGCCGATCGCCCCATCGGGCGTCTCGTCGGCCGTGAGGTTCCCCTCGCGATCGTAGAACAGGTCGCGCCACGTCCCGTCCGCCGCCTGCTCGATGCGCCCGAGCCTCCCCGAGCTGCGGTAGCCGTAGCGCAGCGTGCGCCCATCGAACGTTTCCTCCTGCACGCCGCCCACGGCGTCGACCGCCGCGATCAGGCACCCCGCGCGATCGTAACGGTAGTCTACCCACTGCCCCAGCCGCCGCTCTGCCCACAGCTCCAGGCGCGTGATCCGCCCGTCCTTCCACCGCACCTTGAGCTCTCGCTCCGCCGTGTCGACGATCCGGACGAGCCGATCGCCTTCGTACTCCAGCCGGATCTCGTTGCCGTGCACATCGCGGATCGCCCGCAGCAGCGCCCTCGCCGACCCGCCCTCCGCCACGGACACCCGCACCTGCCGCGACCCGAGCTCCACGATCCGGTACTCCCCCGCTCCCTCTCGATGCAGCTCCAGCCGAAGCGGGATCGCGTCGAACGGATCGGCCCGGACCTGCGCCCCGCACTCTGCAACAAGGATCTCGTCTGAATCGTGGAGCGCTCGCCTCTCTCAAGCTGAGCCCCGAGCTGACACTCTTTCCTCGGTCAACACGTCATTGTCGACCTTGTAAATGATGATGTTCTCCCCGTCTTCCCCTCGCGCGTGGAAATATCCTGAAATTTCGACCTTCAGGAGTGCAATCTCATGGATCGTGTCGCAGAGCAATGTCAGGCCTTCCTCTGTGACATCTGCGCCATAGAACAGATACCGTGTCCAGTTGATGGGCTCATCGCTCCAGCACCAGCCCTTCATGTAGAGCCGCTCTTTGTCGTGGCTCTGCCACCGCTCGCGAAGAGCGGTGATGGTGGATACAATCTTCGGGAAGTCGCTGGGTGATGCTTCCAGCCAGCCACGGACCGAGTAAAAATACGACATGGTGCGCCTGAAGGCTCGGTTGTTGATTCGTGTCAGTCCTGTTCGAGCTTTGAGTGTCAAGAGGAGCACTTCCCCTGCGTCGGTGGGGGTAGGCCGCCCCATCCGGTCGCGCGCGTAGCCGATCACCCCATCCGGCATCTCGTCGCCGATCAGGTTGCCCGAGCGGTCATAGAACAAGTTGCGCCACGTCTTGTCCGCCGCGATCTCGATGCGCCCGAGCTGCGGTATCCATAGCGCAGCCTGCCGCGTCGTCGTCCGCCCGAGCGCGTCGGTCTGCGATACGGGTCGTCCGGTCCTGTCGTGCGTGGACGTCGCGCCGATGCCTCCTCAACACATCCCAGCATGCGTCACCAAACTCCCGACATGCATCACCAGGTGATCGCCTCATAAGCTGGTGCAGGAGTAGCGACTTCTTTGGCATGGTGGGGGGGTGGAGCCGTCGCTGGTCGGCGAATCGCAGGCCGCGTACATGCTCTCCTCACCCGGTCCAGCCGCTTAAATAGTCATCAATTGAGATGCTCACAATCTCGTCACCGCCAATCTCTTGATAGTCTCCGATGCTATCAAAATCGGCGTCGCCCTCGACGATTACGCGAATCGCGTGGCCTGCATGGTCGGCAAGGAATTTCCATATCACCCGGTTGAGCTTGTTGTTGAGCGAGTTTGCTGGGTCGCTCTCCTGGCCCATGTGGAATCGATCGACCCTGTTGCCCTTATATATCGCCTTTCCGAGCCACAGGGCGACACCGCACTCGACGCATGTGAGATACGCGTAACGGCTCATTGTCCACCGTTGCAGCTTAATGGCCCACTGTACAAAGTGTTCCCGTCTGTGTCTGTAATAACGAGCTTGGTGCCGGAGTACTTGGCCAGATCGTCAGCGGTTCGTGAGCCTCGAAAGCGGGCGACCATTCTGCTTGCGTCGTCGGGGCTTGTGCTATGTTTGACCTGAACAAATACTTCTCCGCCGCTGCCGGCTTGAGCTTTTGCAGCATGGCTCACTTGCTTGTTGAAAGCTCCTTGCGAGCTCCCGCCTATGCACTTCACCTCTCGGCGCCCAACAATATTGCCGTGCGGATCCTCGAACGTGACGTCAGCTCCTGCACCGCCAGAGCCAGCAACCCTTGCGGTCGAGCCTGTAGGGCCGGTCCCTAGGATGTTCTCGGCATTTTTCTGACTCAGCGGGAACTCTGGATTGCTGTCGGCAATAAGTGCATTGACATCGCTTGGCGTATAGCTGCTTAAGCCGAAAGGATCGATGCGGCTGGTTGGACTACCGTCAAGTCGGAATAGTCCCGAGCCGCCACGTATGCCCAGCGGATCCGGGCTGCACCACCCCCCGATCTCCGGATCGAAGAACCGGAAGCGCGTACAGCAGAGCCCCGTCTCCTCGTCGGCGTACTGCCCCAGGAGCCTGAACGGCGACTCCACGGTGGTCCTGTGGTTGAGCACGCTGATCGGATCGCGCCACTCCTCGGTGACCTTGCCCCAGGCGGAGTGCGCGGCGGCCCAGGCGACGAGCCCGCGCGGATCGAGCAACTCCTTGGGCGTGCCGAGGTGGTCGTTGACGTACGTCAGCACGCGCCCGTCCTGCTGCTGCAGGAGCGGCACGAACGTCCCCGGCGCGTGCACGAACGTCCTCGCCCCCCGCTCGCTGTCGACGTCGGCCGCGAGCACGTCCCCATCCCACACGAAGTCCACCCTGCGCGGCCGGTTCGTCGCGGCCTGGCTGCTCACCTCCTTGCATATCCGCCGCCCAAAGGCGTCATAGGCCATGACGACCCGGGTGCCATCCGACCGCCGCACCTCCCTCAGTCGGTCGCGGCAGTCCCAGGTGTAGCGGGTCATGTCCTGCTCGTTCACGGACCCGCCGTTCGGGTGGCTCGCGCGGTACTGCGCGAGCTCCACCTTGGCGGTGCGCCGCCCGCGCGCGTCGACTTCGTACGCCGCCGTCTCGGTCCTGCGCAGCACGCCGCCCGGGTCGATCTGCCACGACGGCTGCGTCCAGTCCTGCGCCTGCTGCGCCGGCGCGAGCAACCCCAGATCATCCTTGCCGGCGAGTTCCTGGAGCATGCGCGTGATCGACCCGGCCGGGTCGTAAGAGAACACCTCACGCACCGTCCCTCGCTGCGCCGACAGCAGCCTATCAACGCGGTCGTAGCGGTACGCCGTCGCCCCCCAGCGCGCGTCGTCGATGCGCTCGACGCGCCCGCCGGCGTCGTAGAGCCACTGGCGTGTGACGAGCACCTTGGGCACGCCTGGCGCCGGCGCGGTCGCGCGCTGCTCGATGAGCCGATCCATCGCGTCATAGGCGCTCCGCACCGCGATCGCCGCCTCGGTCGCCGCGTCCTCTTCGCCCACCGTGCCGCTCGTCCTCTGCACCTCCCTCCCGCGCACGTCGCGCTCGAACACCACGCGGTGCCCGTCATGCTCGACCGCGCTCAGCGCGCCGAGCGCGTCGTACGCATACCGCGTCGTCGCCCCGTCCGGCATCACCCGCTCGGTGCGCCGCCCGCGCGCGTCGTAGGCGTACCGCACCGCCTTGTCGCCCTGCCGCTCGCACACCACGCGCCCGAACCTGTCGCGCTCGAACCACGTCTCGATGCGCTGTCCGCTCGCCTCCTCGAGGACGGCGCCGAGCAGCCGCCCCATCCGGTCGCGCGCGTAGCCGATCGCCCCATCGGGCGTCTCGTCGGCCGTGAGGTTCCCCGCGCGATCGTAGAACAGGTCGCGCCACGTCCCGTCCGCCGCCTGCTCGATGCGCCCGAGCCTCCCCGAGCTGCGGTAGCCGTAGCGCAGCGTGCGCCCGTCGAACGTGTCCTCCTGCGCCACCCGGCCCGCGGCGTCGTAGTGAAAGACGTACCTCTCGCCCTTCGGGTTGGTGATGGCGCGGAGCCGCTCCTTGCGTGTGTACGCGAACCTCCACACGCCCCCGCCCGGCTCGACGATCTGGGCCAGCACGCCCGTGCCCTCGTAGGCCAGCTGGGTCGTCTGCCCCAGCGCATCGACAAGGCGCGCCGGGTTGCCCATGCGATCGTAGGTCGCGACGGTCCTCGTCCCGTCGGGCCGCTCGACACGGATCGGCCGCCCCATCGGGTCGTACGCCACGCGCGTCGTCCGCCCCAGCGCGTCGGTCCGCGACACGGGCCGGCCCATCGCGTCGTACGCGTACGCCGTCCGCGCGCCCCGCGCGTCCGTCTCCGCGATCACGTTGTGCTGCGCGTCGTGCTCATGGCCGAGCAGCAAGCCCTCCTGCCCGCCGCCGTGCCCGTACACGCCCGTGACCCGCCCGCGCTCGTCGCGCGCGAAAGAGTACGCCTCGCCGGTCGGCTGCAGCACCGCGCTCACCTCGCCGCGCGCGTCGCGTACCACCTGCGTGACGAGCCCCTCGGGGCTGATCTCTCGCACCACGAGATCGCCATCGTGCTCCCACCGCGTCTCGTTGCCGAGCGCGTCCACCTCGCGGATCGCGTTCCCGCGCGCGTCGTACCAGCGCTGCATCCCCTCGCCCGCGCCATTGGTCTCCGCGACGAGGAGCGCGTCCTCGTCGTACGCCCGCTCCCACAGCGCCGTCCCGTCGGGCAGCGCCGCGCGCGTCACAAGGCCGTCGGCGTTCCAGCTGTACACCCGCGGCTCCACGCCGCGGACCTCGGTCGTCTGGCCCTGCGCGTCGCGCCGGAGCTCCACCTCGTGCAACCCGTCCCGCCCGCCGGTCTTCCTGCACCGGTGCCCGTGGTGGTCCTCGTAGGCGTACCAGAACCGCTCGCCGTTCTTCAGCGTCGCCGCGGTCATCCGGTGCCGGACGTCGACCTCGTACGCCTCCACGCCGCCCACCGCGTCGACCGCCGCGATCAGGCACCCCGCGCGATCGTACCGGTAGTCCACCCACTGCCCCAGCCGCCGCTCCGCCCACAGCTCCAGGCGCGTGATCCGCCCGTCCTTCCACCGCACCTTGAGCTCTCGCGCCGCCGTGTCGACGACCCGGACGAGCCGCTCGCCTTCGTAGACCATCCGGATTTCGTTGCCGTGCACATCGCGGATCGCGCGCAACAGCGCCCTCGCCGAGCCGTCCTCCGCCGCGAACAGCCGCACCTGCCGCGACCGGAGCTCCACCACCCGGTACTCCCGCGCTCCCTCGCGATGCAGCTCCAGCCGCTCGCGCCGGTGGAACGCGCTCTCCCCGGGCTCCACCTTCTCGAACCAGATCCACCGCCCCTCGCCGTCGCGCAGCGCGAGGACCTGCTCGCCCTCCTCGATCCATTGCTCGTACGAGAACGCCCAGCCAGGCCCCAGCGCCGCGTCTCGCTCCCCGTGACGCGACGAGCGATAATGCCGCGCCCACACGAGCGGGATCATCCCCGGGACCGAGAGGTCCGTCGCCGCATCGACCACCGCGCCGTCCGTGACGTCGACCGGGTGCCCCTCGGTCGTGCACTGGTCCACCGGCGGCGACGACGACTTGCCCGCCTTCGCCCCCTTGTGGCTGCGCCCGCCGCCGCCCCCACCGCCGCCTCCCGGCGCGCTCGGCCCGCCGCCTCCCGGCGCCCCCGCGCCGCCGCCTCCTCCTCCATCGCCCGCGCCCCCGGCGCCGCCCGCCCCGCTCGCCGCCGTCCCGGCGCCGGCGGTGACCGACTTGTTCATCTGCCCCATGCTGCCGGTGATCCCGGCCATCCCGAGCTCGACGAGCACGTTCGGCGCGCCGAGCCACGGGAAGCAGGGGCCGCCCGTGTTGAGGCTCAGCACCTCTCTCATGGTGCCCGGCTCGTTGCCGTGACACGCCTTCATGCACCCGCCGACCGTCAGGATCTTCTTCCCTTCGATCGTCGTCCGCATCGGTGCGTCGATGATCCCTTCGGCCACCGTCCCCATCGTCGGATAGGGGATCGGAAGAGGGCTCGGCGCGGCCGGCGTGGTGCACACGCTCACCGCCATGCCGGTCATCTGGTGGCCGGAGCCCTCGTGCACCGTATCCAGACCCAGCGCGGTGACCTTGCTCATGGCGACAGCAGGTTCACCCACGCCCCGCCGGGAATGCAATCGGGGCCGCACGAAGCGGACACGACGCCGGCCTCACCGGTCCTGGCGGCGAAGGGACCGCCTCGAGGAGCTGGAGCGACAGAAGGCGAAGATCCGCGGGGCCGAGATGTGGATCGAGGAGATCGGCGAGACGCACGGCTCGCCACGGCTCTACGTGGTCGCGGAGATGGCTCCGCGATGGCTACTCCAGGACGGCGTGGTACCGCCCGCTCGGCGTGACGATGACGTGGGCCTGGAGCGGGACGTTCAGCGCGTAGGAGAGATCGCGCAGCTCCTCGGTCATCGCGTGGTCCTCCGCGGTCGGCGTCGGATCGCCGCTCGGGTGGTTGTGGGCCAGGACGAAGCCGACGGCCGCCATGTCCAGCGCCGTGCGCAGGATGGTCGAGCGGCCTGCGTGGAGGGCGTCGTCGACGCCGCGGGCGAGCATGCGCGCTTCGCGGACGCGGCCGTGGCTGTCGAGCGCCGCGATCCAGAGCTCCTCGTGGACGAGGTGCGCGAGCCTCGGGCCGAAGTACCGCGCCACGCGGGCGGCGTCGGTGAGGCGCGCGCCTCGGCGAGCCCGCGCGGCGTGGGCGCGACGGCCGAGCTCGAAGGCCGCCGCGAGCCGCGTCGCGTCGAGCAGCGCGATCTGGGTTCGCTCGGCGATGGCCGCCGGAGAGAGGCGACCGAGGGACGGCAGGGCGGCCGCGCCAAGGATGCGCGCTCCTACGGCCGGGATCCCGAGCACCATCTCGATCAGTCCGGCCTCGGTCACGGTCGGGATCTCGGCCGCCGTCTCGGCGGGCGCATCGACGGGTGCGCCGCTCATCGGGGCCACCTCCGAGCGCGGGTGAGCGAGCGGGCGAAGAGGCGGCGAGCGAGGCGGAGCCGCGTGGCCACCGTCGGCCTCGGGATCGCGAGCGTCGCCGCGATCTCGCGCGTCGTCAGGCCGGCGGCGGTGAGCGCCAGGACCTGTTGACGCTCAGGCTGGCCGATGGTCCGCCGAGCAGGCAGCTTGATGGCCATCGAGGGCGTGCGCGGTTGCGGTCAAGGAGAGCGATGGCCATCGTTCGGACGCGCGCCGCAGGGCAGCTCGCAATGGCCATCATGGTTGGTGGCCGTCGGCGCCGGCGAGGTGTTTCTTCGCCAGCGCCGAGGGGGCGCCCGTCGTGTCGGTCAGCGTCAGCTGCCGTCCGTCCCCAGGTCGCCGACAATGCGCGCCATCACGTCACGCTCGACGAGTTTCTTCTTCCGTCGCGCCGCCTCGCGCAGCGCGGCGGTGGCCATGCGGTCGATCTCGCGCAGGCTGGAGCCAGCCGCCTCGTGGAGCAGCGTCAGAGCGTCCGCGGTGAAGACGTCGCGGTCGGCGCCAGCACGGCTCATCCGTAGCCGCACGTACTCGCCGGTATCGTCGGGGACCATCGCACCGATCGAGAGACGCCGCTCGATGCGCGAGTACAGCGAGCGATTTTTGCGCAGCTCAAGCCGGTCTTGAAGGTCAGAGAGCCCTACCAGGATCAGCGACAATAGTGCGCGGCTGTCCCATTCATAGTTCGGTGGGCGGCCGGCGCCGTGCCCGGCTTGCGCCGGGTCGGTTTCCGGCCGCCCCCGTCCAAACCCGGCGTGCACCTTTCGTTATGCACCGGGCTCTCCCTCCATGTTTGTGGCGAAGTACGGTTCGCGCATCCACCCCAGCTTGTATTGCTCGACGCGCACGGTGGACGTGTCGAAAGGGCTGACTCCTCCATCCGTCCATCGCACGCCTCGTCCCCCCGACCTGCGCTGCCCGTACTGCAGGATCAAGCGCTTCAGGGAGATGCGGTGCTTCTTACGAAGCCATCGGGCGATCGTCCACCACACGTAATGGTCGAGGAAGTTGAAAACCTTCTTCGCTCCCCACGCGTGCCGGTAGAAGTTCGCCCAACCCCGCAGGATGGGGTTGAGCCTCTGGAGCTGACCCCGCAGCGAAGAGCCCGTTGATCTCTTCTTGAAGAGCTGCTTGATCTTCTCCCGGAGGCGCTGGCTGCGCTCCTTCGGCACGAGGCTCGCGCTCACCTGCCGGCGATGTCCGGGGTGGCGTCGGACGAGGACATGGTGCCCGAGGAAGCTCATCGGCTTCGTGACAGGGGTCACGAGCGTTTTTGCCTCTGCAAGCTCCAGCCCAAGCTCGGCTTTCAGGAAGCTGGCCAGTGCAGCCTTCTCCTCGTTCGCGACCCGCTCGGCATCCGCATGCTGCTGCGGGCCGGGCGGGGCGGCAACGAGGATGATGAAGTCATCCGCGTACCGGATGGGGACGAGGATAGGGAGGCCGCGCCGCCGGTCGGTGGCGCGTCTCTCGTTTGCTCGTCGAGTGATCCCCGCAGGATCGGTTTGTATCGTCGGGGTGCGGCGTGGCCACACATGACGCTCATACCGCTCCTCAATCGCGCTGAGCGCGATATTCGCCAGCAATGGCGACAGGATCCCACCTTGGGGAGTGCCGGCTTCCGTTCGGGAGAACTGCTCCTCGGAAAGGACGCCAGCCTTGAGGAATGCCGCGATCAGTCTCGTCACCTTGACATCGCCAATGCGTCGGCGGACCCGGTTCATTAGCGCGTGGTGCCCGATGTGATCGAAGCAGCCCTTGATGTCTCCTTCGATGGCCCATTGGTACGGAAGCCGATGCTCGATCCCGCCCTTGCGTACAGGCCTCGGTCGCAACAGCATCCGTAGATGCTCGAGAGCGCCGTGGACCCCGCGGCCGGGGCGGAAACCATACGAGACGGGAAAGAAGTCCGCCTCGAAGATCGGCTCAAGGATGCTCTTCAACGCTGCTTGCACGACGCGATCCTTGACGGTGGGAATTCCCAGGGCTCGGTACTTCCCTGGGGCGCCTGCCTTGGGGATCCGCACCCGTCGGACAGGGCTCGGGCGGAAGCGGTGATTTTTGAGCTCCTCGCGCAGTGTCTGCACGAAGGACTCGCTGCCACCGCTCGTTCGTCCGAGCTTGACCACCGTGACACCGTCGACGCCCGCCGTGCGACTCCCGCGGTTGCGGGCGACGCGGTGGAAGGCGCATCGCAAGGAGCGAGGATCTGTAATGAATCCCCACAGCTTGCGAAAGACGTAGTCCAGATCGTCTCTACCTCGCCGGTGAAGCTCGCGCTGGACGCTCCGGAGCCAGTCCTGATCGGACTGAGGCGCCGCATACACGGCTTTCTCCGGCGCCATGCGCGTTTCACCCATGGACTGCCTCCCTTCGCCATGTGCGCGGCTCTCCCGCGCTCCGACTACTACGGAGGCTCCGCCCCCCGGACGAGACATTGCCAGACCTGGTGGCTTGCTGGCGCTTCCGCCAGCGCTCGGCTCGGGGTTCCCGTGTTCACTGCCCTGACCCATGGTGCTGTAGGTGGTCGGCTTTGCCCCTGGCAGCGCGGACCGCATCCCCGTTCGAGGCTGGGGGGCGGCGTGCCCATGCCGGGCACACCCAGATGCTTTCAACTGGCTACCGGGCTCTGGCTGCAAACCCGCACGAGGCGGGGCATCCTTCCGTACAGAGGGTTCTAACACCGACTTCGATTTGCTTGGACGACGGTCCATGCAGTTCTCACCTTGGCACCTGTGGTCACCGGCCTCGGTCGCCGAAGCTTCCTTCGCCGGCTGTTTACGCCGCTCGGCTGTTGCAGGCCCCCGTTCCAGTCTCCGGGGACGTTCGCGGCGCCCTTCTTCACCCAGCTCGGCCTGGGCGAGGGGGACCCCTTGCGGTCCCCGGTCTTGGCAGCGCCTCACGGCGCACATTTAACAATATGTGGAGATGATCGAGCGTGTCTTGGTGGAGCAGGTGCGCTTCGTCCAGCAAGAAAACCGGGTGGATGCGCTCGCGGCCGAGGGTCTCGATATGGGCGCTGACAGCGTAGAAGACGGCCGCTGCGGTCGCCGCGGGGTTGAGGCCGAGGGCATGGCAGAGCTGGCGATAGAAGTCGCGGCGACCGAGCGTGGCGTTGTGGCAGTAGGTCAGCCGGAAACCTGCCTGCGGCAACCGATGACGCACGGCCCGCAGCACACACGTCTTGCCGGCGCCGGGCTCGCCGACCAGCAGCACTTGGGCGTGCTCGTGCACGGCCTCGCACACCTCCTCGACGAGCTGCTCCTTGGAGGGCGGCAGCCACAGGTCGCCGTCCTGGATCTCCTTGGAAAAGGGGGCGGCGGAGAGGGTGAAGAAGCGGACGTAAGACTCGCTCACGTTGCACCTCCACGCTCGCTCGTATCCTCGCCAGAGCCGGTGGAGAGGCCGAGCGTGCGCGCGGGGTTGAAGTCCACCGGGCGTGTCGGTTTGTCCACCGCAGGCCCGCCGCACGGCAGCCGCTTGCGCCGCGCATTGCGCTGCGGGTCGACCGGATGCAGTACCAGGCGCTTGCCCTCGTGCTCGACCCACGGCGGCTCGCCGGGCGCGACGAAGCACCGGGCGACGGAGACGATCTGGCCGGCGAGGTAGCCTTGATCGAGCTGCCAGGCGACGCCGTCGATGGAGATGATGTTGTCACCTGAGACGCGGCGCCGGGTGCGCTCGGTGAGTGCGACGCGCAGTGCCTTTTCGTCGACGACGCCCTCTGCGGCGGGGCGGGCTGCATAGACCTTCGCCGGGGTCTTGCCAAGCAGGCCCGCGTGCGGCGCCGGGTGATAGCGCCTGTCGAGGAAGGCGCAGAGCGTCGTATTGATGTCGACGAGCGACGCCACGGCGCCGAGATAGTTGAGACACCCTTCGCGCAGCGTGCGCCAGAAACGCTCCATCTTGCCGCGCGCCTGCGGGTCGTAGGGCTTTGCATGCAGCAGCGTGATGCCGAGCCTCGCGCACGCGGTCTTGAGGACGTCGCCGCGGTAGGTGGAGCCGTTATCGAGGTAGAGCGCGTCGGGCTTGCCGTGGCGGCGCAGAGCGTCGACGGTCATGCCGAGCATGTCGACCTCCTTCTCGGTGGGGTGCGCTTCGAGGGCGATGACGTAGCGAGAGGCGTCGTCGAGCAGCCCATGGATGCGAATCGGCATCGCTTTGCCGCCGACGGTGCAGCCCGTCACGTGGCAGACGTCGCCGTGCCAGAGCGCGCCGGCACGCTCGGCTTGCCAGCGCAGCCGCGTCTTGGGCTCCCCCTCGGCGCGCGCGGCGCGCCGGCGAAGGCCATACGCCGCATACAATCGCCGCACGGTGGGCTCGGAGACCTTGCCCGCCTCAAGCCGCCCCTCGTCGACGAGCGTTTTGAGGATGAGCGGCACCGAGGCGTCGGGGTGCTCGCGCCGGATGTCGAGCAGCAGACTGCGCAGCTCCTCCGACAGCTCCTGCGCGAAGCCGCGATCACTGCGTGGTTGCGGGCGCAACCCATCGAGGCCAGCGGAGCGATACGCATACAGCCAGCGCTCGAGCGTGGGCACCGCGTAGGTACGCGTGCTGTGCGCGCCCGGCGGTCGAAACCGCTGCTCGCTCAGGGCGCGCAGCTCGGCGGCGAGCTGGCCGTGGGTGAGCACGCGGTGCATGAGAGGGCCGATGACCGTGGCGCGATAGATCGCCACGGTCTCGGCGTGATCGGTGGGGCCGAGGGCCATTGCAAGGGGTCCTTTCTGCGCCTTGCCGGCGCGCGGTCCTTGTCCGGGATCCGCCGCGTTTTCGGCAGCGATCCTCTCAGGTGGGCGCTACGATTGGGGCTCCGAAGGGGCAGATGCCGTCACGCCGCGTGCGCGGCGCCGAAGAAGGCGCGGTGCTCGATCGGCAGCGCCCGGGTCGTCGGGTCTGCGCTCGCCGCCAGCGCTGCCGCGGCGCTGCCTGCGCGCTGGCGGAGCGAAGCGAGTGGAACGGGGTCGGGGGCTTCAGCAAAGAGGCGTCGTTGCGCGACATCGCGCACCCATCTGCGCAGCGTGGTCCAGCCGGTGACGGCGCTGTCGCCGACGATCCCCGCGGGGGCCACGCGGCGCCGGACCTCGGCCGCGGTCGCGAGTACAAGGCCCCAGAGCGCGAGGGCGAAGCCGATGGCGGAGGCGCTGTACAGGCGCCGGCCGAGCACGCCGCGAGGAACGACGTGGAGCACGGCGCCGCAGGAGACGCAGCGATAGCGGCGGGCGGTCACCGTGAGCATCTCGGGCGGCTGGTCCGGCCTTGACGGGCCCCAGACCTGCCGCTCGCGCTTGCCGTGGCCCTGGAGCCGAATGGCGCCGCCGAGGGGGCAGCTCGCGACGCCGCAGGCTGGGCACCGAGCAGGTCGCGCTTCGACGACCGTGGGCGTTTGCTGCTGCCAGCGCTTGATGTCGATGGCGCTCTGGACCACACTGCGACCGCTTCGATTCCTGGGCACGGGAACCGGAGCACGACGAGGAGACTGTCGGCCAAGATCAGGTCTCCTCGTCGCCTATTTTGTGGCCGGCCCCGCGCCGCTGCTCCGCTCCTCGGGTGGACCTACCCCGTCGTGAGTCGGGCGTGCGAGCAACGATAGCTGGAAATCTTCGATGGCTGAACGGAAGGGGCTGCGATCGGGCATCAGCGGCGTCTTCGGCCGACGCGAATGTGCTCGGAGGGGTCCATGGTGAGAATTTTGAGCAGCTGACCGGAATGCACGGCGCCGCCACTCTCCGGACACCATCGCCCTCGTTGCCCGTGCAGAGCGAGCACGCTCCATGATGGCCAGCTTCGCCGGGCAGGGCTCCTCGCCATCAAGAAGCATGCTCGATAAGAGGAGCTTCGGCATCAACGAGAGTGCGCGGCAATACGGGCTAACACGCTGTTGGATCTGACAGCCAGTCTAGCAGCGCAGAGCGTCCTTCGGCCGCTCTGCTTGCGTCGCCTGTCTGCAGCTCAACAGCACGTTCGGCGCCGGAGAGCGTAGCCGACGGTTGTTGTCGCCCAACACCTGATGCGGGGCGGGAACGCCGCGGGGCAAAGTACGTCGTCGCCGATGTCACCGCGCCGCGCCACGGAGTCGCCGGCCGGCGACGGTCGTGGTAGCGCTGCTCCTGATGGCGAAGGGCAACCGCACGGCGACGACGCGCGAGGTTCGATCCTCGCAGCGACAGCGGCGTGTTCGCGTCTACACCGCCTGGCACCCGGTGCTCGTCGCGCTCCTGGAGCACGTGCTCCCCGAGGGCTGGTACCAGTGCATCTCGGAGTTCCAGCTCGCCCGCGAGCCGCTCCGCGTCGACATCGTCATCCTCCGTCGCAGCCGTCGCGGAGCCCCACCCAGGCCGCGCCTGCTCACGAGCGTGGTGGGCGAGCTGGCCGAGCACACGCTCGTGCACTTCAAGGGGCCGACCGACGAGCTCGAGCGCGACGACGCGCGCATGCTCCTCGCGTACGCGCTCCAGTACCTCGTGGTCGCCGAGATCGAAGCTCCCGCCGCGGTCGCCCTCCGCGTGCTCGCGCCCCGCCTGACCCCGCGCTTCACCGAGGCGCTGATGTCGCTCGGCTGCGCGCTCACACCGACCGGGCCGGGCACGCACGAGGGGCGGCTCGGTGTCTTCCCGCTGCGGGTGGTGGAGACGGTGCCCGCCAACGCTCGCGAGGGCGAGCATCTGCTGTACACTGTGACCCCTGGGATGGTCGCTGACCCCGGCGGCATCCCGGCGCTCTCCCCGGCGGAGGTCGCGGTGTTCTGGGCGCTCCTGGAGCATGTCGAGCAAGTTCGACACCCCCTCCCGGGGCAGAGGAAGCGGCACATGAAGGACGAAAAGCGGGTCGTCGAGAGCTTCGAGCAGGCGCTGGCACGCCTCGTTGCGCGGCTGCCGCCCGAGCAGCGCCTCGCGGGGCTCGCCCCCGAGCAGGTGCTGCAGGCGTACGCGCCCGAGCAGCGCCTCGCGGGGCTCGCCCCCGAGCAGGTGCTGCAGGCGTACGCGCCCGAGCAGCGCCTCGCGGGGCTCGCCCCCGAGCAGCGCCTCGCCGGGCTCACCGAGGCGCAGGCGGTGCTCGCGTTGCCGGACGCGATGCTTCGTGCGTTGTCGGAGGAGTACCTCGCGACGCTGCCCCGCCAAACGCAAGCGGCGATTCAGAAGCGCCTCGGGGCGGCATCGGGGCGGCAGCCCGCGCGCCGACGAAAGACGCGCAGCGCTTCGAGATGACGCTTGGAGAACGCAAGCCGCGGTGGTGGTCGCGTGATTCGTTCTTCCTGACCGGGCGCCGAACAAGCCAATGCGGCTGCCGGTTCGGGCAACCGCGCTTCGCGCGGCAGCCCGCCCCGCAGCAGATTGGCGAGGCGTTCGGCCCGCGCTTGACCTCGGGCATGTCCAGCAGGCGTTGATGCCGGCGGCGCGCGCCTCGTTCCCGAGCTGCGTGGCGTAGGTCACGATGGAGTTGCGGAGCACCATCGCCATCTCCCGGTTGCGCAACCCGAGGATGCCGAGCAGGTCGCGCCCGCTCACCTCGTCGAGCAGCGCGCTGCCCTCGCGCAGGAAATCCTCGGCGAGGCCGATGGGCGAAAGACGGGCCTGGTGCTGCTGGGCGAGCCGGAGCAGCATGGCGAGATCGCTGGTCTCCTCGGTGAGCGTGCCGCTCGTGTTCACGTCGGCGAACTGCTCGGCGACGTCCGGCTCGAACGCGAACGCCTGGTCGGCCGGGGGGCTGCGCCGGCGCGCCCGGGGCGCGTCCCAGCAGGCCGGGGCGCGAACCCAGCAGACCGTGGAGCGCGGCCAGCGGGCCGGAGAGCGCGGCCAGCGCCGCCGAGACGGCCGGGAATCGTGCCAGCCGATCCGAGGAGGCGTACCAGCAGATCCGGGGAGCCGTACCAGCACGTCCGAGGAGGCGTACCAGCAGGTCCGGGGAGCCGTACCAGCAGGTCCGAGGAAGCGTGCCAGCCGATCCGAGGCGGCGTACCAGCAGATCCGGGGAGCCGTACCAGCACGTCTGAGGAGGCGTACCAGCAGGTCCGGGGAGCCGTACCAGCAGGTCCGGGGAGCCGTACCAGCGGGTGCTGGCACGCGTCCCGGGGTTGCTGGGGAGCCGCCGGAACGTGCTGGCACGGCGCCGGAACGTGCTGGCACGGCGCCGGGAGGTGCTGGCAGGGCGCCGGAACGTGCTGGCACGGCGCCGGTGGCACCAGCGCCGCCGCAGCCTTCTCGCGAGCGCGCCGCTCCCTCCGTTCCGCTCGGCGCCGGAACTCCCCGAGCGCGCCGTGCTCCCGATCGAGCGCGTCGCCCTCGCGCGTGCCGCCCAGGACCCGGCGCTTCGCGCACTCCCCGACCGCCTCCCCCCCGTTATCCTCAACCACGTCGCCGCGACGGCCAGCGTGATGGTCGACAGGGCCGAGCGCGTCCTGGTTGACGACGCAACCGGCGAGGTGGTCGCCGAACTGCCGGACAACGGGCGCGACGACGGTCGGATGGCGGTGGACGACGCGGGACGGCTCGTGATCCACGGCGGCGACGAGAACTTCGGTGGGGAGAGCGTGTTATCCGGGCGGGGCGGCGAAGAGTCCCCTTCGGGTGCAGCAATGCGAGCAATGCAGGATTCTATCTGGACGAAATCCTTGGGGCGAGCGGCTGTGGTGCCCGGCCTCCGTCTGCGCTCCACGGACTGCGAGGCGTAGGCCGCCGCTGCCGAGCGCGTGGTGGCCGACGCGGCGGCGCGCGACTAGGTGAGCTCGTCCCGAAATGTGCCTCGGCCGCGACGGCGATGTCGTTAGGAGCTCGACGACACCTGCCGCAGACGTTGCGGCGACGGAGCCAGTCGTTTATGTCTGGGAGGGGCCTTCCTCGGGTGGCCGGCGCTTGTCGGACGCGTTGAGAGGCCCTTCGCGACGCGCGCCAAGGTCCGGAGTGTCGTCCCCCGCGAGGAGATTTTCTCATGAGGCGCCAGGAATTGGGGAACTGGATGGCTGCCTGGATCACCCGGACGGCGGTTCGAGCGGCACCCATCGTCATCGGCGCTGCTGTCGCGGCGCCCGTCCTTGCGGGCTGCACGTTCGGCGATGACCCGCAGAGAGCTCAGCCCGTCGTCGGGAACTGGTTCAATCAGAACTGCATCCCCGTGGAGTGCATGTTCGAATGCTGCCAGGGGTGGAATTACACTACGAAACCGCTTCTCCACGGAAGAGGTTGGTATGGCCCTCAATGCGACGAAGTTCGGACAAAAAATGCTGCCTATTCGGAGTACGTCGTTCTGATGTTGCAGGCCCAGAATTGGTGCACTGAGGACTTTACCTACTTCGAATCGGGGTACTGCGCGATCGTTGATCCCCCCGACGTCATCAAAGAGTTCGGCCCCGATGGACAGCCCGTGTATTCGGGGTTGAGCTTCTTGGTCTGCCCGCCGAGGGGACAGCCAGCGGCGCACCCCATGGAGGATGTGGAGCTCATCTCCGAGGAGTGAGGGTGGTCGTGATGGTCATGCCTGCACGCCTCCTCGCGATCGCCATCATCGCCGCCTCTGCCTTCGTCCGCCCCTCAAATGTCTGCGCCCACGAGGGCCGCTGCGCGGCCCCCGAGCCTTTCAACGGGTTCTGGGGCGGTGGGCAGGTCCAGGTGAGAGAACGCGTGGCGGGAATTCCGCTCCTCGCCACGACACGCTTTTCGTACAGGCAGATCCGATACTCTCCCTGCGCCAGCGGGATGCCCGTGTTCCCCCCTGGGGTCGGCGAAGCGAGCATGAGCGTGGGGGTACCGCTCTTCGACAACCGGCGCGGCGGGTGGCTTCTACAAATGTCCGCCCGGGGGCAGGGGTCGCAGAGATCGAGCGAACCCGTGAGCGGTGTCGTCACCGGCGCACCCGCCACCGCGGGCCACATCAACCTCTGGGAGACCTCGCTGCCGTTGATCCAGCTCACGGGGGCGGTGTCGGCGGCCATCATGCCGCAGTCCTCGGACGTTCCCCTGTCGATCGCGTATCTCGGCGGTGTGCGGTTCTACGCTCTTCATGACAAACACGCGCAAGCGAACTTGGGGATCATGGTCAGCGGCAAGAATGCTGTCGTCAACGCCGTTCCCTCGCTCGCGGTCCGGGGCAGCGATCTGGAGATATGGGGTCATAAAATCGCGATCGGATTGGAGCTCCGCTCACCCATCGAGTTCTCTGGTGGCCCGATACCCGTTCGGTGGCGGCTCTGGGGCGCCTTGACCTTCGCGCTCGACAAACTGGACGATGGGAGGAGCGACCACGCGCGCGACACACAAATGCCCTGGTCTTCCTTCGATCTGGTCCGTTCACCCCTCGAAGCCGCCCCACCCACCCAGACGGCCTGGGAGATGACGTTATGATCAAGTCCGTTCATTCGTCGGGCAGCCCGAATCGTTTGCGGCACCTGCGGTGCATCTCTTGCACGTCCCCGATCAAGCTATTTCTCGTCCTGACTGCGCGGTTGAGTTTTGCTTCGTAAATTCTAGTCTTCTCTTCTTGCGTCAGATCGTCTTCGTTCAGATGTGCTGGAAGATCTGTGAATTCGGCGCACTTTTCGAAGCTACTCACCATGAGCTCGCCAACTCCTCCCTCGTCTACACATGACGCGCTGTATGTCAAGACGAACAGGAGGTTTAGGTGATCGCCGATCGCGCCGCAAACGTAGGCATTGGCCAAGGTCTCTCGTGCTCTGCATTCTTTTACCTCTTTTTGCAGTGCCTCGACCTTGGCGGTCTTCTCCAACCCGGCGTCGTCCGTTTCTCCCGGAGGAGACGTCGCCGTGGCCGGCGGGGTCGATCGAGGTTTCGCGAGCGCTCTCAGTTCTCGTCGACACGCAGCGAGCTCCCGCTTCACCTCCGCATCAGGGATGGACGCCTCGCTCTTCTCCATGGCCGGAGGTCTGCGCTCCCGCGTCACCCAGCCGACCAGCACGCCACCACCAAAGACGAGGCCGAGCACGGCCACCGCGATGAGGAGATGAACCATGAGGCCGGCGCTCTCGGGGCGTTTGCTCATGTGTCCACCTCCTAAGGCTTCGGTGCCTGCTTCATCATCGGTGGGAGTTTCGGGGGCGTCTCCGTGCACGTCCAGACGAACTCTTTCAGGCTGCGGAGCAGCTCGCCTTCCGTGAGCGTCTCACGAGCCCGGATCGCTTCCGCGACGAGGCTCGACTCTTCCTTCGTGAGGTCGCCCGAGCGAAAATCCGCGGGAATGTCCGAGAGCGCCGCGCAGCTCTCGAAGTTCTGCTCGATGAGATCGGCAGCCCTGGACTTCGGCCCGCACATCAACCCATCCTTCGGCAAAGCCATCAGCGCGCTGAACTGACGAGCCGCGGCGCTGCAAACCTCGGCGTTGACCAGGATTTCGCTCTTCCTGCACCGCTTCAGCTCCACCTCGAGCTCATCGACGGTGGCTGCTCTTTCGGGAGCGTCTTGTCGCCCTTCCCCCGGAGGCGCCTCGGCTGCCGAAACCGTCGCTCGCGGCTCCGGACGAGCTGCCAGCTGTTCTCGACATGCAGCCAGCTCTCCCCGGTCGATCCGAATCCAGGGATCCGAAGCCGGCTCCGCGCTCTTCTCCTTCGCCGGCGGCCTCCGGTCCAGGAGCGATCTTCCGACGAGCACGCCGGAGCCGAACGCAGGGACGAGCAAGACCGTCGCTGCCAGAACACGAACGGCGTGCCCCGTTTTCGTGGCGTTCTCCGTCATGAGTCGCGTCACCTCCGCCCACGACGTCGCGCCAAGATCTTCTCCGCCGCCGTGAGCGGCCGTCCCTCCGGCGCCGCGCCGCCCGCGCCCGTTGCGTGTCCGCCCCCCGGGGACGCAGGTTGGGGCCCCGCCGCCGACCCAGGTTGAGGCCTCGCGGCCGACCCAGGTTGAGGCCCCACCGTCGGCCCAGGTCGAGGCCACGAACCAGGTTGAGGCCACGACGCCGCCGACCCAGGTTGAGGTCCCGGCGCCCCCGCCGGCGGCGCTGTCCTCCCTGCCATCGTCCCCGCCGGCTCGCCTCCGCCGCGCCTGTCATCGCGCAGCGCCGCTCCCGCCTCCGCGCCCTCGCGCTGCGCGCGCCCCCGCTCCCGAGCCGACAGCAGCGCCCCCACGGTCGCACCCGCGCCGGCCGGCTGCGCGGCGGCTCCCCACCGCGCCGCGCGGAGCCGCTCTCCCGCCCGCGCGATCCACGCCGCCGCCGCCTCCGGCAGCGCGAGCCGCCGCGCCGCCACCGCGAGCAGCAGCGCGAGCGCGGCGAAAAACACCAGGTTGGGCGTCGCGTCCCGGTACGCGAAGCGCTTCGAGGCCCGATCCTCGAAGATGCCCGCGAGCGTGTCGCGCCGCTTGCCCCCGGTGAACTCCGCGATCCGCCCGAGCAGCGACAGATCGCTGCCCGTCGGGCGCAGCTCCTCGCCGGCGGTCATCGCCGCCCCCGTCGTCCCGACCGCCTCCCCCGTGAGCTCGTCCCGCGCAACCGCCACGTAGGTCCCCGGCCGCGAGAGCGGCAGCTTCGCCGTGTACGCCCCCGCGCCCGTCGCCTCGAGCGGTAGCTCTCGCGAGAAGCCGTCGGGCCCCGCGACGTGCACGACAAGCCGGCGGAACGACTGCGCACGCCCGTCGTCGCCGATCACGCTCGCCCGCACCGACAGCTCGCCGCCCGACGCGTCCGCCTCCAGGCGCACGCGCGGATCCTCCTCCTTGCGCGTCACGTCGCGCGCGGCCTGCGCGATCATCCGCGCCGCGCCGGGCCAGCGCGTCCACGCGGCGCCCCAGCGGCCCTTGAGATCGCTCGTGAACGCGGCGGCCCGGCCGAGCCCCGCCGACCACACAGCGAGCACCGGATCACCCTCCGGCCCGGACAGCAGCACCGTCGATCGGCTCTTGGGGACCGTCACCACGTAGCCTCCGAGCGCCGGCGCCTCGCCGAACGGCACGCCGGCGGTGATCGACGACGGCGCGCCCAGCGCCACGTGGAACGGCTCCTCCACGATCGCGCTCTTCGCCGCCATGATGGTCTCCTGCGTGAACACCGCGGGCAGCCGCGTGGCGTCCTCGACGAGATAGAAGCGCCCTCCGCCGATGCGCGACAGCGCCTCGAGCTCCGGCACGTCGTTGCCCTGGCCCAGCGCCACGACGCTCGTCGTCGTCCCGCGGCGCATCGCCGCCTCCACCATCGCGCGGCACGGCCCCATGTTCTCCGCGTCCGACCCGTCGGCGAAGAGCAGCACGTGCTTCAGGCTCGAGGTGTCCCGGTCGAGCGCCTGGTACGCCGCCTCGAGGGTGATGTCGACGTAGATGCCGCCGCCGCCCGGGCCCACGGCGCGGATCGCCTTGTCGATCGCGGCGCCGTTCGTGACCGGCCCGAGCGGCACGCTCCACCGCACCGCCGTGTCGACGTGCGCGACGCCGAGCCGATCGCCGGCGCCGAGCAGCGAGGCCGACCGGGCGGCGGCCTCGTTGGCGAGCTCGAGCTTCGTGTGGGCGCCGGCGGTCGCCGCCATCGACCCGGAGATGTCGATGCCGATCACCTCGGCCAGGCTCGCCCGCCGCCGCTCCTGCTTCAGGTCGAACGCGACGGGCGAGATCTCCTCGAGCGGCGTCCGCGCATAGCCGCCCGGCCCCATGCTCCGATCGCCGCCCATCAGGATGAGCCCGCCGCCGAGATCGCGGACGTAGCTCGCGAGCGCGTCGATCTGGCCCGGCGAGAGATCCGACGCGCGGATGTCGCTGAGCACCACGACGTCGTAGCCGGCGAGCTCCCCGAGATCGGCGGGGACGCGGCTCAGGCCGCCCTCGTCCACGCGGAACGCGCCGTCCGCGAGCGCCCGCGCGATGAACGCGCCCTGCCCGGCGTCGCCCTCCAGCACGAGGGCCGCTGCGGCCCCGCGGACGCGCAGGAACGCGCTCGCCGCGTTGTCCTCGGCGGCCTCGTCGAGCCTCGGATCCTTCGCGGTGATCTCGACGTCGTAGCGGTGCAGCCCGGGCCCCGGCGCCTTCTCCCGGATGCGCAGCACGTCTTCTCCCGCGGCGATCGAGGCCTCGGTGCGGGCGATGAGCTCGCCGTCGCGGCGGAGGCGGATCTCGACCTCGGCCGGGGACGGCGACGAGGTGACGAGCCGCAGATCGAGCGCCTCGCCCTCGTCGGCCCGCGCGGGCGCGCGGAGGGCGACCACGCGGACGTCGGGGACGAGCCGCTGCTCCAGCGGGATCACGTCGACAGGGAGGCCGGCGGCGACGGCGGCGGCCGCCGCGGCCATCGTGTCGCCGCGGGTCGCGACGCCGTCGCTGAGCAGCACGACGCGCGCCGCGGAGTCCGGCGGCACCTCGGCGAGCGCGCGCCGGATGCCGGCAGCGAGGTCCGTCCCGTCGCGGCCGAGCGCGACCCGCTGCGGGGCCGCGAGCTGCGAGCGCGGGCGCGGCGGATCCTCGGTCGCCGCGCCCGCGGCGAACGCGATGGTGGCGATCCGATCGTCCTCGCGCATGCCGAGCTCGGCGACGGAGAGCTCCTGCGCGACGCGCCGGTCGGCGCTCGGCACGAGGTCGATCGAGCGGCTGCGATCGATTGCGACCAGGACGGTGAGCCGGTCGAGTGGCCGGCCAAGCTCTGGCCCGGCCGCGGCCATGGCTGCGGCGAACGCGGCGAAGGGGGCGAGGAGGTCGCCGAGCCGCGAGCGCCACGCCCCCTGCCGGCGGGCGTGCGCCGAGGCGAGCGCGAGCGCGAGGTACCGGAGCGCGATGAACGACGTGGCGCCCAGCGCGAGCAGCGCGCCCCAGGGCCGCGCGAGCCGGAGATAGGCGTCCGGGAGCAGGCCGCACCAGACGAGGCCCACGTAGAGCGCCGGCAGGGCGCCAGCCACCATCCAGCCGAGCAGGATCGGGCGGCGGAGCGCGCCGCGCCGGAGGGCGAGGCGCAGCAGCGCCGCGAAGACGAGCGCGCCGGCGAGCGTGGCGGCGTAGGGGAGGGCGCGCAGCGCCGCCGCCGGGATCAGGGACGCCTCCGTTCGGTCCGCATGCGGGGGAGCCGCAGTAAATCATCTTTACGGGGGCCCGGGGACGCCGCTTCGGCGGGTGTGGCCGAGTGCCCCATCGGCGAAGCCATGGGGCGTCTCTGTCGGTGTCGTGCGGGTTTCATGGGGCGCTCCGGCGCATCGGAGCACCTTTCCATGTTTGTCAGGGATGGCACGCTGTCTGCTTGAGCGCGGTCATGGGTGCGGCGAGGCCGCGCAGCCGGGGCAGGAGACATCATGTCGCGCATCGAGACCACGGACACCTGGAGCGGCACGAACGGCGGCACATGGGATCTCGATGGGGGGTTCGGCGAGCCCGCGCGCAGCGCGCACTACCAGGAGGGGGATCTCGTCGCGGGCAAGTACCGGCTGGTCCGCAGGATCGGCGAGGGGGCGATGGGCACGGTCTGGGTCGCGACGCACGTGGCGCTCGGGTCGGAGGTCGCGATCAAGCTGATGCGGCCCGAGCTCCGGTCGCCGGAGCTCGCGGAGTACTTCGTCCGCGAGGCGCGCGCCGCGGGCCGGCTGAACCACGCGGAGGTCGTCCGGATCTTCGATCTCGGCGAGACCGCGGCGGGGGACCCCTACCTGGTGATGGAGCTCATCGAGGGCGAGTCGCTGAGGAGCGCGCTCTCGCGCGAGGCGGCGCTGACGCCGGAGCGGGCGATCGCGCTGCTGCTCCCGGTCGCGGGCGCGATGCACGCGGTGCACGAGAAGGGGGTCGTCCACCGCGACCTCAAGCCGGACAACGTGATGCTGGTGCGCCACGGCGGCGGCCGGCTCCAGCCGAAGATCGTCGATTTCGGCGTCGCGAAGATCGTCTCCGAGCGCGAGGCGAGCCAGGCATCGGCGGCGTTCGAGGTCTTCGGAACCCCGGACTACATGCCGCCGGAGCAGGTCCTCGCGGTCCCTGACATCGATCGCCGCGCCGATATCTGGTCGCTCTGCGCGATGCTGTACGAGCTCCTGTCGGGCCGGCCCCCGTTCTCATCAAGGAACGCGCTGGACGGCCTGCGGGCGGTGCTGCAGGACGCGGTGCCGTCGCTCGTCGACACGTGCGGCCTCGACGCGGAGCTCTGGGCGATCGTGGAGCGCGGGCTGCGGAAGGAGCCGTCCTTGCGCTGGTCGAGCATGCGCGAGCTCGGCGAGGCGCTCGCGGCGTGGCTCCGGGCGCGGGGCGTCCGGGAGGACGCGCGCGGCGTGTCGCTCGAGGGGGAGTGGCTTCCTTGCGAGGAGCCCTGTGTGCCTGCGGGCAATGGCGCGACGCCGCGCGTTTCCTGGGTGGAGGAGCGGAGCCGGCCGAGCCGCCGGTGGTCGTCGCGCCGCCGGGTGCACCGGGTGTCCCGGGGCCGGCCACACGGCGAGCAGGCGGCCTGCCCTTGAGCGCCCATGAAGCGGCCGGCGCCCGCCATGCGAGCGCGGGTCATTGCGACGGCTGACCCGTGCGCAGCGGGCCACCTCGCGAGGTGGGCCAGAGCATGCAATTGGCCGCCGAGCCCGGGATCGTGAAGACATCCATCCCGTGCTCGAAGGTCTGCACGAAGACCTCGAGCTGGCCGTCTCCGTCGAGATCACCCACCGCCGGAGCGGCGGGCGCGCCGTTGCCGTTGCCGTTGCTGCCGGGGTTCGGCAGGGGCACGTCGTGCAGGACCGCGCCGTTCGCGCCGAGGATCACGAGGTTGCCCGAGTCGAGCACGTCGGGAGCGCCATAGGTCGCCAGCAAGACCTCGGGTGATCCGTCCTGGTTCAGGTCGGCCACGGTGGCCTCGGTCGCGAACATGATCGATTTGCCGTGCATGTAGTTGTACCGCCACAGGAGCGACGCATCGGGGCCGAACGCATAGAGGTAGCCGTCGTTCATCGGGACGATGATCTCGGGCCGCGCGTCCCCCTGGACGTTCACCGTCGTCGGCGAGGGCACGCCGTTCGGCGGGTAATAACCGTCGATCGCGAGCGGCCTCTCGCCGCGCGGGAGCGTCTCCCACCCGGGTTTGCGCATCGCCGATCGGCTGCCGTCGCCGTGCGCGCCCTCGAGCACCATCACCGCATACGCCTGCGTCTCGTAGGGCTCGTGCATCTCGACGTTCGGTACGCCGACGACCTCGTTCCGCCCGTCCCCGTCGAGATCGACCACGTTCGGCGGCGATGCGGTCCACTGCAGCCACTCGGCGGAGCTCGGGTGCGGCCATGTCCCGGTATGGAGATGATAGTGGTCGCCCTCCACCTTCGGGTCCGCCCAGCGGATGAATTGGCCCCAGGTCAGCGGCTGATCGGCGAAGGCCTCCTCGCGATTCTTGAAATACGGCGCGGTGTCGATCGCCACGCCGTCGTGGTTGAACGCCTGGATGTGGTGGTTGTCGTAGGTGGCCAGGATCTCGAGCTCCGGGTCGTCGTCGATGTCGCCGATGCCGACGTTGAGCCCATAACACCCGTACCCCGAGTGCCCCATACCGTTGCGATCGGCGTCGTTCCCCGGGCCGCTCTGGTTGTTGTACCGAGGCCAGGCCGCGAAGGCGGCGCCTGCGGGCTCATAGAGCGACCCATCCGCGCTGAAGACGAAGACCTGCGCGCCGCCGTCCTCGGTGGTCGCGGTCTGGGTCGTCGTCGCCACCACCTCGATGGTGCCGTCGCCGTCGAGATCCGCCGCGGCGAGCCCGCGCACCTCGGGGGCGCTGCCGGCCGTGGTGGTGTCCACCGGCCACCCGGCTTTCGGCGCGAGCCCGTCGTTCCATTCGAATGCGAAGACCTGGTGACCGTTGCCATAAACGATGTCGATCGCGCCGTCGCCCTCGAGATCGGCGACCACGTGCGGCGCATAGATCCGGTCTTCCCCGACCTCGGCGCGATCGATCTCCTTCCCGTGCGAGTCGAAGACGAAGAGCGAATAGTAAGCGGCGATGAGCTCGTTCTGACCGTCGCCGTCGAGGTCCATCACCACAGGCGACGCGTACCAGCTCGTCTGCCCGGGCAGGACCATCCGGTGCTCGGGCGCCTGCACCTCGCCGGCGCTCGTGCCCACCTCGCAGATCGGGTTGCGCGTGCCGCCCGTGCTGCCCCTGCCGCCGCCGGCGCCGCTCGCGCCATCCCCGATCTCGCCCCCGGCGCAGGCTGCCGCGAGCAGCGCGAGGAGCAACGCCGCGCTGCCGAGAGGCCACGCACCCAGGCCGGTGCGCGCGGCCCATGGTGAAGGGGGCGGGTCCTGAGGTCCGGCGGGGAACCCGCGACCGGAACGGCACGGGTGGTCCTGGGTAATCATGGGTCCTCCGGGGAATGCGCCCGCGGGCGACGCCCGCCGGTGGAAAAGGACAGGAGCCAAGCTCATCGAGATTACCAGGAACCTTCAGAGCCGGGGATACGAGAGTCCACCCGAGGG
Source organism: Sorangium sp. So ce381 (assembly GCF_051473845.1). Taxonomy (NCBI): domain Bacteria; kingdom Pseudomonadati; phylum Myxococcota; order Polyangiales; family Polyangiaceae; genus Sorangium; species Sorangium sp. So ce381. Next base: position 715,785 of record NZ_CP150336.1, read on the forward strand.
GAGATTCACCGGATCGCTGTGAGGGTGGTTGTCCAGAGCAGGGTGTGGTTCGTCGTCCGGGGGTGCGCCCCGCCCCTCAAACAGGGATTCGCGTGCATCGGCGAGCTCGTCGAGCTCGTCGAGCTCATCGAGCACATTGCGCCCCTGCAACCGCAGTGTTCACGACCGTAGTGGCACGCGCGTGAAATACCAGACGTCGAAGAGCACGAAGCCGAGCGCCGCCAGCGCGAGCAGCCAGGTCCATTCGACGTGGGCGTCCGGCTGTCCCGCCGCGCTGGAGACGGCGACCTCGCCGCCTCCCTCCGCGACGAGCGGCCTCGGCGTGAGGTCGCTCTCGGCGACGCTCGTGAGGTTCGCCGGCACGACGACGGACCCGGCCTGCGGTCCCTGCCAGGCGAGGCGGTAGAAGCCGGCGCGGGGTGTCTCCGCGATCACCGCGACGCCTGCGCGCTGCGCGACCTCGAGCCGCTCGCCTGCAGGGCCGGTGGCCTGGAGGTCCCGCGCGGTCGCGGGGACGCTCACGCGCAGCGGCTCGCCGGTGCGCGCGGGGCCTGTGATGCCGTGGGCGCGGTGGGCTCGCGCCTGCTCGAGCAGGTTGCGCACGAAGAGCACGAAGGACGCCTTGAGCGGCCAGTCGCTCTCGCCGACGTCGAAGCCGAGCAGCGTGCCTGTCCGCGAGGCGGTGGAGATGTCGGTCGCGATCGTGCCCTCCTGGGCGCGGATCAGCTCCTGCGTCGCCGCTTCCGGCTTGAGGGACGAGGCCGCGCGGAGGTTCACGCCGTCCAGCGTCAGGAAGCGCAGCCGCGGATCCGCCGTGTCCCACGACGTGAGCGTGGGGCGCTCGAGCGTCTGCCCGACGAGCGTGCCGGCGCAGCGCCCGGGCGGCGGGTTCACGATCAGCAGATCGCCCCCCGGAGGATCGGGCGGGCACGCCCCGTCGATCACAACGAACGTGTCGGGATCGAGCCCGGGCTTCCCGAGCAGATCCCCGAGCGCGCCCGAGGTCACCGAGGTCATCGGGTCGGACGCGAGCGCCCGCTCGAGCCAGACGGAGCCGCCGGAGGGCGCTCCCGCCTGCGTGCCCGGGGGCTCGCCGCCCTGGCCCCTGCCGGCCGACGCGAGGAACACCGGGAGCTTGTCGCCGGCCGGCACCCTCCCGTAGGCGACGTCGTCGAGCGGCATCGCGTCGCGCGGCGAGAGCTCGAAGACGAGCCCCTTGCGGTAGTCGCCGGGCGACGGGCGGAACGTGACGACGACCGGGAGGCGCTCGCCCGGCTTGACCAGCACCCGCCGCGAGCCGAGCACGTCCGACGCGTTGTCCTGCCGCATCGTCACGTACACGTCGCGCGGCTGCGCCCCGAAGTTCGCGACCACGAGGAAGGCCTGCACCTCCTCGCGATGCTCCGACCGCTCGCCGTCCGCGCCGCTCGCGTCACCCGCTGCGCTCCCGGAGCGCACGTCGACGCGGACGATGGCGGCGTTGTCGACCGGATCACCCACGGTGATGACCTCTACCGGCAGCGACGCGCCGCGCAGCGAGGCGGGGCGGGCGAGGTTGCCGTCGGTGATCGCGACGACCCGTCGGGCGCCGCCGAGCTGGCGGAGCCGGTCGATCCCGAGCGCCACCGCGGCCCCGAGATCGCCCTCGACGTCGCGCGCCGCGATGGGATCGATCGCCGCCTTGAGCCGGACGAGATCGCGATCGAGCGCCGCGACGAGGCGCGCGTCGCGCCCCGCCTCGACGATCAGCGCGTCGCTGCCCGGGGCGAGGCCGGCGAGGAGGTCCCTGGCGAGCTGCTTCGCGAGCTGGATGCGCGTTGTCGCCTCGCCGGCCGGCCCTCGAGCGGCCGCGGACATCGAGGCGCTCGTGTCGAGGACGATCGCCACGTGATCGCCGGTGAGCTCGCGCCCGCGCGAGGCGGGGCGGGCGAGGGCGAGCGCGAGGAGCGCGAGCGCGAGCGCCTGCAGGATGAGCGGCAGCTGGGCGATGAGCTTCCTGAACGGCGCGCGCGCCATGAGGTCGCGCTGCGCGGCGGCCCAGAGCCACGTCGAGGGGACGCGCCGGCGGCTCCGCTTGATCTTGAGGATGTAGAGCAGGACGAGCGGGCCGAGCAGCGCGAGCAGCCACAGGCCGCCGGGCGAGAGCAGCGCGAGCGGAGCGCCCGCGGAGGCCTGTGCGAGCGGGGCGGCCACGTCAGTCGACGCCCCTCGCGACGAAGCGGCGGACGGCGCCCTCGAGCGGCTCGTCGCTCCGCGCGCGCACGTACGTCGCGCCGTGGCGGCGGGCGAAGGCGCGCAGCGCCTCGCACAGGCCGGCGAAGCGGGCCGCGTAGGCGGCGAGGGCCGCGGCGTCCAGGGTCACGTCGACGAGCGCCCCGGTCTCGGCGTCCTCGAGCGTCAGGTCGCCCTCGAAGCTCGGCTCGAGCTCGTCGGCGGCGACGACCTGGAGGGCCGCGACGTCGTGGCCGGCCTGCGCCGCGCGCCCGAGCGCGGCGGTGACCGGGCCGGGGTCGAAGAAGTCGGAGACGACGCAGAGGAGGCCTGGCCGGGCGCTCTGCCGCACGACGGCGTCGATGGCGCGCGCGAGGTGCGTCCCGCCGGAGGCCCTCACGCCGTCGAGGGCGCGGAGGAGCGCGGCGAGCCCCGCGCGCCCGCGCACCGGCGCGTGCTCGCGGGCGATGCCGTCGCCCGCCACGAAGAGCTGCGCGCGCTCCGAGCGCGCGAGCGACATGTACCCGATCGCCGCCGCGAGCCGGCGGGCCGCGTCGAGCTTCGTCGGCTCGCCGAAGTCGAGGGACGCCGACGCGTCGCACACGATGCGGGCGATGACGTCCTCCTCGGCGCGGAACAGCTTGAGCACCGGCTCCCCGGTGCGGGCGTAGGCGGCCCAGTCGATCCGCCGCATGTCGTCGCCGGGCGCGTACGCCCGGTGCTCCTTGAACTCGGCCGAGCCGCCGCGGCGCCGCGCGAGGTGCTCGCCGGCGCCGCCGGAGCGGGCGCGGATCTCGAGCCGCCGCTGGAGCACCTCGAGCTCGCGGACGAAGCTCGCGCCGAGGAGCGGCTCGGGGGACGAGGGGACCATCGGAGAGGAGTAGACATCGGCGCGGGCGGCGGTGCCAGCGGGGTCGCGGACGAGCGGCGGCCCGCGCTCGCCAGGAGCGCCGGCCGCGCCCGGCCCGCGGTCGCCGTGGTCGCCCCGCGCGCCGAGACAGACCGCCACGGTGGGGCAGAGCACCCCGTTCGTGCTCGGCGTGGCCGACAGGACCCCCGTCCGCAGGCGCGCCGCTGCGCCGTGGCTCGCTTTATGCGAGCCAGCGCGGTGGTTCAGCTGTCTGTGCGCCGGCCCGGCCGGCAGAGCCGCCGAGCGCCCCGTACCGATGTGTCACCCGAAAGGAGGCACCGTGAAGGCCCTGGTTTTCCACAAACCTTCGGACGTCCGCGTCGAGGACGTCCCGGATCCCCGGATCGAGGAGCCCACCGACGTCATCGTGCGCGTCACCGCGACAGCGATCTGCGGCTCGGATCTGCACATCTACAACGGCTTCTTCCCCCAGGCGAAGCCCATGGTGCTCGGCCATGAGTTCATGGGCGTCGTCGAGGAGGTCGGCCCGCAGGTCACGAAGCTGCGGAAGGGCGACAGGGTCGTTGTCCCGTTCCCCATCGCGTGCGGGCGCTGTTTCTTCTGTCAGGCGGAGCTCCCCGTCCATTGCGAGAGCTCCAATCCCAAGCACTACGGCCCCGAGGGCGGCACGCTCGAGGGCAAGGGCGGCGCCCTCTTCGGGTACACGGACATCTACGGCGGTTACAACGGAGGTCAGGCCGAGTACGTGCGCGTCCCTTACGCCGACTTCGGGCCACGGAGGGTGCCTGAGCGCCTCACCGACGAGCAGGTCCTCTTCACGACCGACATCCTCCCCACCGGCTGGACGGCGATCGAGTGGGCCGAGCTCAAGGGGGGAGAGACGGTCGCCGTGTTCGGATGCGGGCCTGTCGGCCTCGCGACCATGAAGTGCGCGTGGCTCCGCGGCGCGGCGCGCGTCATCGGCGTCGATCGGGAAGAGTACCGCCTGACGAAGGCCCGCGAGATCGCCAAGGCCGAGACCGTCAACGTCGACAAGGTCGACGCCGTCGAGGCGATCCGCGCGATGACGGGCGGGCGAGGCGCGGACGTGTGCGTCGATGCGGTCGGGATGGAGGCCCACCGCGGCCTCCTCGAGAAGGCCTCCAGCGCCCTTCACGGCCAGGTCGGGACGATATCGGCCCTCCGGCTCGCCCTGAGCGCCGTGCGCCGGGGCGGGGTCGTGCCGATCGTTGGGGTCTACGGCGTGTCCTATGACAACTTCCCGCTGGGCCAGCTCTTCGACAAGGGCCTGAAGCTCCGCGCCGGCCAGGCGCTGGCGCACAACTACATCGACCGGATCCTCAAGCACATCGAGGACGGCCACCTCCGGGCGGACGACATCATCACCCACCGCCTGCCGCTCTCGCGCGCCCCGCACGGCTACGAGATCTTCAACAAGAAGCGCGACGACTGCGTCAAGGTCGTCCTCAGGCCCTGACGTAGCGCGCAGATCGCCCCTCCGGCGCTCGTCCGGCGCGCCGTCATGCGCCCTCTGCCCGTCGAACACCGCCATCACGCCCCCTCGTCGGAGCGATGCTCCGCCGGTCGAACCGGCGCTCGGGAGCGGCCCACGCGCTCGGGCGGCGCGAACACGCGAACCATGGCCCGCCGCAGCCGTGATGCCTGACACCGGCGTCAGGGGCGCGCGGCCGCGGTGCTGTGTAATTTGTTGAATTCATGTTTGTTTGTTCAGGGTATGGCGCTTGCTTGGCGCCGAACCTCGGCGAGCGCCTCGCTCGCTTGCTTGGCCACCCGCGATGGCCTCTGATCGCACGGAAGGAGAGCTCCCGATGGCTCGAGATCTGCGCTCAACTCGAACGCTCCTTCACCCCTTGTGGTTGGGAGCCCTGGCGCTCCTCGTCCTCAACGATCACGCCCTCAAGGGCTCCGGCCTGCTCCCCGGGTGGTTGACCGGGAAGCTCAGCGACTTCGCTGGGCTCCTGGTCGCGCCCGCGGTCCTCGCCTCGCTGCTCCGCGTGACCTCGCGCCGCGGGTTCCTGGGCGCGCACCTCGTCATCGGCGTGGTCTTCTCGGCCATCAAGCTCGCTCCGGAGGCCGCCCGCGCGGTCGAGGGGCTCATGGCGCTCACGCCGCTCCCGTGGCGGATCACCGTCGACCCGACGGACCTCATCGCGCTGCCGGTCCTCCTCGCCTCGTACCGCGTGCTCGGCGAGGCGATGGCGCGGCCGGAGCCAGCGCGCCCGGTCGCCCACCGCCTGGCGCTGATGGCCGGCGGCCTGTCCTGCGTGGCCACGAGCTACGATCCGCCTCCGTGCGGCGAGGCCGAGGGGTGTGTGCCGCCGCAGCCGCAGGAGCTCGCGTCGCTCGTGATCGGCAACACGACAGGGACCGAGCAGCTCATCCGCGTGCGGCGCCTCCGGGAGTCGGTGCGGGTCGATTGCGGCGTCGTGCTCGACGACCCGACGGGCGCCCTCTCGCGCGATCTGTTCGCGAACGCCGAGACCTGGCTCATCGCGCCCGGCCGCGCGCTCCCGCTCGGCAACGCGGGGTGTGACGCCTACCTCATCGACGCCGACGGGCTGCCGCTCACGCTCCTCGCCTGGTCCGCGACGGACTTTCCGGAGCAGCTGCTCGTCACGTCGACGGAGAACCCGCAGCCGGATCGGATGATCGTCCTGCAGCGCGCCGGGGCCAGGCTCGCGCTCGCCGCGCACCCGGCGGTGTTCCCGGCGCCTCCCCTCGAGACGCCGTCGCCCGCGAGCGCGTGCGGCGTCCACGCCACGGGGAGCGGGCTCGACTGGACCATGCCCGTCCCTGGGGCGGGGGTCCTCACCGGCGTGACGTCGTCTCCGGACGGCTGTCATGCCTTCACGCTCGAGCGCGGCGAGACGTTCTTCCTCTGCGCTCCTGCCGAGGCGATCCCGTTCAGCGAAGGCGACGTCCTCCGCGTGAGCTCCGTCGCGATCGACCGCGGCAGCTACCCGGAGCTGCCGCGGGACCAGCTCGCCTTCGCGCGCGGCATCCACATCGAGAGCGCGACGCACGCCGTGCTCGCGCTGCGGGGCAACGTGCTCGCCCGCTGGTCGATGGTGGGCCGGCAGCCGGCCGCCGATTTCACGGCCGATCTCTCGCCGCTCGCGGGCTGCGACGCGTTCCACGACGCGTGCGGAAGCCTCGTCGAGCCGCTCGAGGCGTCGCTCCTCGGCGAGGGCGTCTCCGGGGTCGTCTCGCTGCGGCCCGGCGAGAGCGCGGAGCTCGCCGAGGGCGCCGGCGCGCTCTTCCTCGTGCGCGCCGACGACATGCCCGTGCGTGACGCGGAGTGCTTCACCGTTCCCATCGATCAACCCCGCCTGCTCGAGTCGGTCTTGGTCGCCGCCACCGCGGCGCCGTAGGAGGTCACGCCATGAAGCTCCGCATCCATGATGTCCTCGCGCTCGGCGCCGCCGCCGCGCTCGGCGCGGCCGGCTGCGCCGATTCCGGCGACGCAGAACGCGGCTTCGCCGCACCCACGGACCCCCCGGGCAGCGTGGGCGTCTCCCAGGGCGGCGCGCAGGACTTCGGCCTGTTCCGGCAGATCCTCGAGGACGGCGAGATCCCCGGGCCGAACACGCTCGACGACGTCGGCTTCTTCGCCGAGCACAAGCTCGACTACCCGGCCGCGACGTGCGGCGAGGACGTGTGCATGCACGGGCTGCTCGGGATCATGGGCAACATGATCAGCGGCTCGCCCTGCACGCTCATCCAGATCGGGATGAACTCGCCCGTGGACCTCGGCGCGCTCGAGCGGCCGCCGCTGCACCTCGTCATCGCCGTCGACACGAGCGGCTCGATGCAAGGCGACCCGATCGCCTACGTCAGGGCGGGGCTCGTCGAGATGATCGACGCCCTCCAACCGACCGACCGGATCTCGCTCGTCCGCTACTCGAACACGGCCGAGGTCGTCCTCGAGCAGGCGGAGGGCTCGGACAGGGAGGCGCTCACGGCGGCGTTCGAGGGCCTGACGGCGCAGGGGTCGACCAACCTGTACGAGGGGCTCTTCACCGCGTATGCGCTCGCCGAGCGGCACCTCGATCCGGCCTGGCAGAACCGCGTGATCTTCCTGTCCGACGGCGTGGCCACGGCCGGGCTCACCTCGCCTCAGCGGCTCGTGTCGCTCGCGGCCGGGTACGCGGAGAAGGGGATCGGCCTCACGGCCGTCGGCGTCGGGGCCGAGTTCGACGTCGACGCGATGCGCGGGATCAGCGAGGTCGGCGCGGGCAACTTCTACTTCCTCGAGGACCCGAAGGCGGTGGAGGAGGTCTTCGCCGAGGAGGTGAAGACGTTCCTCGTGCCCCTGGCGCTCGACGTGGAGCTCGACGTCGCCGTGGGAGACGGCTACGTCGTGCGCGGCGCGTACGGCACGAACGGCTGGCAAGGCGGCGAGCGCGGCGGCGCCGTGCACATCCCGAGCCTCTTCCTCGCCGGCCGGACGAGCGCCGCGGAGCCCGTCGGCTCCGGCCGGCGCGGCGGCGGAGGCGCCATCCTGCTCGAGCTCGTGCCGAAGCCCGACCAGCGAGGCGTCGAGGAGCCGCGCGCCGTGGGCAGCCTCGCGCTGTCGTGGCGGCACCCGCTGACGGGCGAGGCGCACGCGCAGGAGGTCGACGTCGAGGCGCCGAGCGCGCCCGACGCGCCGCCGGAGGCCGGCTATTTCTCCGGCGACACCGTCGAGAAGGGCTTCGTGATGCTGAACCTCTTCGCCGGGTTCAAGCTCGCCGCCCAGCTCGCCGCGGACGCCGACCCCCGCACCGCGCGGCGCACGCTCGAGGCGCTGCGGCCGAACGTCGAGGCGTGGCTCGCGGATCATCCGGACCCCGACGTCGAGGACGACCTGCGCTACGTCGATCTGTTCATCGAGAACCTCATCACGGCGGAGGCGAACGTGCAGCCCTACACGCCGGCGGATCCGCCGAACCCCTGGCCCGCCGACTGAGCCCCGAGCGGCCCGTCGCGCCGGCGGACGAAAACGACGCTGGCGCCGCGCCCGTGGCCCCCTTCACGTCTTCACGTCGATCCCCCTCAACACGCGTTTCGACGTCTCCACGTCTCCACACGCGCTCTGCGTGCCCGGGTGCCCGCGTACCCCACAACGCATCCCGTGCGGCGCAAACGTGCGCCGCGGAGATGTCGCTTCCTCGCGGCAATCGCCTTGTGTAGGATCGAATTTTCGCGGCCGTCGAGGATCGAGGAGGAGAGTGCGCCTATGCGAAGATTCATGTTGTTCGGGTTGGCGAGCATCGCCGTCGGTCTCACGGCCGCTCTCCCGGCGAGCGCGGGTGTCCCGGAGTGCGGCAACATTCGCTTCGAGGGCCTGTCGAACTGCGAAGTGCGCGTCACGGGCGAGTGCACCGCGGGCTGCAGCGAGCTCGGGATCTACAAGACCGCGTGCGCCACGAAGCTCGTGCAAGTCTGCAAGACGGAGTGCACCCTCTCGGCGGACGCGGGCTGCACGGACAGCTGCACCGAGCAGTGCAGCGCGGACTGCGACAGGGGTATCAATGTCATCTGCTCCCACAACTGCTTCGTCGAGTGCACCACCACGCGGGACGTCGAGTGCCGTGGCGCCGTCGACGCCGCCCAGTGCGCCGCGACGTGGGACGCGAACTGCGACAGCGAGTGCGGCGCCAAGTGCGTGACGGTGGATGGCGGCTGCTACCAGCACTGCATCGAGTGCTGCGGGGGCTCGTGCACGGCCGACGCGAACATGGACTGCCAGACCACGTGTCAGAACGAGGAATTCGAGGACTGCGAGCACGAGTTCCGCGCGAACTGCGACGCTTCCTGCAGCGGCGACGGCGCGCTCTTCTGCAATGGGAAGTACATCATCTCCGGATCGCAGATCCCGGCGTGCGTGAACGCGCTGCTCGCACAGGGCATCAGCGTGAAGGCCGAGGCAGAGGTCACCATCGGTCCAGACGGCATCGACGGGAACCTCGCAGCCGGCATGTGCGCCGCCAGGCCTGCGAGCAAAGCCTCCCTCACCGCGCCGCTCGCCGGGCTCGCCGCGGCGGCAGGCTGGCTTGCGCGGCGCCGCAAGCGCTCATCGCGTACGTCGGGCTGAGCGTCCCCAGGTGAGCGTGCGGCCGACCCACGAGACGCTGCTCGCGCTGCTCCTCCTGTGCTCCGCGGGCTGTGCGGGCGAGGCGGCTGACGCGCTCGTGGTGATCGGTCTCACCACGGATATGGCGGTTGGCTTCCAGTTCGATCACATCGAGACGACCACGAAGGTGGATGGCGTCGTCACGGGCACCGAGCGTCTCTCGTATGGCGGGGGAGAGCTGTCGCTCCCGGCCGAGCTCGTGGTCGGGCCAGCGCCCGACGGCGCGGAGATCGAGCTATCCATAGCGGCGTTCCGCGACGGCGAGGCCTCTCCCATCGTGACGCGGAGGGGCGCGACCCGCGCGGCTGGCGGGCGGAGTCTGCTCCTGCCCGTCTCGCTCGACGAGGCGTGCTGCGCGACCCCCTGCGCGGCGAGCGCGACCTGCGCGGCGGGGGCGTGCGTCGAGCCCTTCATCGCCCCCTCCGCCCTCACCGACTACGACCCGCTGTGGATCGCGTCGGCGAGCGATGCGTGCAAGACGCCGGGCTCTGGCGACCCTGCGGTCGTGATCGGGCAGGGGGAAAGCGCGTTCGCTTCGCTGGAGCATGGCGAGGTGGTGCCGATCGAGGCGGGCCCTCAAGGGGGCCACCACGTGTGGCTCGCGCTGCGCGTGACCGGCCTCCGGCAGATGGGCTCGCGCCTGACCGTGGAGGGGTACTTCCCCGAGCTGGAGTTCGAGCTCCTTCCCTTCACCGCCCAGGTCACGATGCACAAGGCCGGGGAGGGCCGCTGCGAGATCGATGGCGTGCGCTTCCAGGTGGACCGGGGGCTCCCGGTCGAGACCATCCGGGGGCAAGCGCTCGACATCGAGATCTCCCTGGAGGACCCGAACGGCGACGTCGGGACGGCCACGCAGCGGGTCGTCATCTCTCCCTGACCCATCCGCTGTCGGAGCGACCCCTCCAGTCCGTCGACTGCGTTGCCGGATCCACGCGCCCCCCTCGCGAGGGGGCGCCGGCACGTCGCGACCTCGCAGGGGCGGCCCTCGAGGCCGTCGATTTCGGTTCCGGATCGACGCGCCCCCCTCGCGAGGGGGCGCCGGCACGTCGCGACCTCGCAGGGGCGGCCCCTCGAGGCCGTCGATTTCGGTTCCGGATCGACGTTCCCCCCCTCGCGAGGGGCGCCGGCACGTCGCGACCTCGGAGGAGCGACCCTCGAGGCTGTCCGTTTTGGTCCTGGCTCAGCCGAGCGCGCCTCGCGCGGCGACGCCAGCGCGTCGAGATCTCCGCCGCGCCGCCGTGACCGCCGCCAGGCACGCGGCGGCAAGGGCGCCGGCCCGACCGTCCTCCGCGCCGCCGGTGCGGCAGCCGCAGCCCTCTTCACTCGGTCGCGCCCCACCAGAAGCCGGCGCCCCGCCGTCTGGTACATCGGGCGCTCCACCCGCGCCTGCGGCGCTCGCCCGATCTCCGCCGCCGCTCGCCGCCGTTGCTTCGCCGACGCCGGACGCTCCGCCAGCGCCGGTCGCGCCGGCGCTCGTGCCGCTGCCGGCCGCGGCTGGACCGGCGTCCGACGTGCAGTCCCGGTGGCCCGTCATCAGCGCGATCCTCGGCCAGTCGGTCGCGCAGACCGCTCCGACCGCCGTGCTCGCCGCGCAATCCAGAGGACCACGGATGCATGCCTGCTGGAGCAGCGGCTCGAACGTCGCGCCGCCGTCGAGCGAGCGGCCGATCGTGAAGCCGTCCAGGAACTCGCTCGCGCACGCGTAGAGGCCCGAATCCGTCCAGGTGAAGCAGCGCGGCGCGACGCTCGAGACGCGCTCGAACGCCAGCGTCGACGAGGGCGCGCGGAAGACGCCGTCGATGTCGCTCCCCACCGCCACCGTCGCGCCGTCCGGCGAGATCGCGAACGCGCGCACGAAGCCCTCGGTCGCGAACACCGGCGCGAACGTCGCCCCGCCGTCCGTCGAGACGAACAGGCGCCCCGGCGCGCTCGCGATCCGCACGTACAGCACGTCGGCGTCGCGCGGATCGACCCCGGCGATGTAAGGCTCGCGCGACGTCGTGCTCCCCGGCACCGCCGCGGTCTGCCACGTCTCCCCGCCGTCGGCCGAGCGCGCGATCACCCCCTTGACCGAGCCGCCCTCGCTCGCGAGGCCGCTCACGTAGACCCGCCGCGGATCCGAGGGCGCAACGTCGACCGTCCGCGCCAGAAAGCCCTCCGGGAGCGGCGTCCCCGCGCTGGTCCAGGTCGCGCCGCCGTCGCGCGACGCCCAGAGGCCGTGCCTGGTCCCGGCGGCCACCGCGACGACGTGCGACGGATCGCCCCGCCGGACCGAGAGATCGATCACCTCGCGCCCCGCGAGCTCGGCGGCGCGCGCCCAAACGCAGCCGCCCTCGCTGCCGACCGCGATCCCGTCGGTCAGCGCGGCGAGCACGCTGCCGCTCGCCGCCGCGGCGATGGGCGGGGATTGGCCGCCCGCGTCGTCGTACCCGACCGCGCCCTCGCAGATCCAGTGCCAGCTCGCGCCCCCGTCCCGCGTGGTCAGCAGGCCGTACGTCATCCGGGCGACGGCGCGCGCTGGATCCGCCGGGTCGAACACGAGCTGGTCCGCCGAGGGAAAGACGCCGTTCGCAGCGGCAGGGGAGGGGAGCGCGATGGCGACGAGCGGGAGCGCGACGAGCGCGACGAGCGCGACGGCGCGCGCCGCGGCGGCGAGCGCGACGGCGCGCGCCGGGCGAGAGCCCGGCCCGACGGCGCGCGGGGGAGACGAGCGCATCACGGGATCCATCGTACCGCGGCGCGCGCGCCGAGAACCGCCCACGCCGCGTCCGCGCCCCGCTACACTCGCCGCAATGCCGGAGCGCATCGTCGTGTCCTTTCGAGGTACTGCGGCCCTCTCGCAGCCGGACGGCACGGACGCGGTCGCGCCGTGGCCCGGCCGCCGCGGCGCGCCGCGGGCGCCCGCGCCGACGTCGCGCCAGAGGGGCGCGGCGCGCGGCGCCGGCGGCGCGCCGCGCGGCGAGGAGAGCTACCTCGCGAGGGCGCTCGCGCTGAAGAAGCGCGCCGAGGCGCTCGGCGCCACCCTGTGCGCCTGGAGCGCGCAGACCTTCTCCTTCGAGTTCACCGCCGACGACGTCGAGGAGGCAGTGCTGCTCGCCGCGCTCGCCGCGGAGGACGCGGGGGTGCACCCCGACGCGCGCTTCGCGGTCGGCATCGCGCAGGGCGAGATGACCTACGTCGGCGAGGCGGGGCGCTTCACCGCGCTGTCCTGGGGGCAGCCGCTGCTCGTCGCCGTCATGCTCGCCCGCGTCGCGCCCCCCGGCGACGTGCTCCTCGATCCCGCGCTCCCCGCCGTGATCTCGGGCGAGCTCATGACCCTCGGCGCCCACCGCGGCATCGACGGCGCGCGCCGGGTGCGCGGCCTCCGCCTCGACGCGCAGCAGCCGCTGCGCAGGCAGGTCGCCGAGAGCGTGGCGCGCCTGTGCAAGCCGCCGCTCATCGGCCGCGACGCCGAGCTCGCCGAGCTCGCCGTGCCCCCCGGCTCCCTCGCGATCGTCCGGGCCGAGCCCGGCGCCGGCGGCACGCGGCTGCTCCACGAGCTGGAGAGGCTGCTCGCGCCGTCGCGGAGCCTCTTCGTCGCGCCGATCGGGGCCTCGCGCGAGCCGTTCGGCGCGCTCCGGCGCGCCCTCGCGCGCGCAGCGCTCCGCGCCGAGAAGAGCCGCGCCCGCGCGCCGGCGCTCCCGGATCGGCTGAAGCCCGCGCTCGCGCGGCTCCTCGCCGGCGAGGGCGTCGAGCCGAAGATCGCCGCCGAGCTGCTCGCCGTGTGGCTCGCCCCGTCCGACGTCCGCGTCGGCCTGCTCGCCGTCGACGACGCCTCCGAGGTCGACGCCGCGAGCCTCGACGCGATCGCCCTCGCCCTCTCGCCGGGAGGCGGCCCGCGCGCCGTCGCCCGGCTCGGGCGCTCGGAGCCGCTCCCCGCGCCGCTCACCGCGCTCACCCCCGCCGCGACGGTCACGCTGGGGCCGCTCTCCGCGACGGGCGCGCAGGATCTCGTCCGCCGCCTGTTCGACGGCTGCATCGACGAGGCGGGCGCACGCCGCTGGGCCGCGCGCGCGCCCGCCTTCCCGCTGGCCGTGCGCGAGCTCCTCTGCGAGGCCCTGGAGAGCGGCGCGCTGCGCTGGATCGGCAGGAGCGTCGGGCCGCGCCGGCGCAGCGCCGGGCGGGGCAGGCCCGCGCGCACCATGACCGGCGCCGAGCTCGCCGCGCCCCCCGCGTCCCGCCCGATCGAGGGCCGCCTGCGCCTGCTCGCGATCGGCCACCGCACGGTGCTCACAGCGCTCGCGACGCTCGGCGGGGACGCGTCGGACGCGGCGATCGACGCGCTGTGCGACGGCACCGGCGCCCCGAAGGTCGCCGCGGTCCAGGCGGCGCTGCTCGGCGCCGGCTGGGCCTTCCGGCCGGAGCCCGGCTGGCTGCGGCTCTCCTCGCGCACGCTGCGCGACGCCCTGATCGCGGCCGTCCCGCCGGGCGAGCGCGCCGCGTGGCACCTGGCCGCGGCGCGGGTCGTCGAGGATCACGCCGGCGTGCTCGGCCTCGCCGACGCAGCGTGGCACGCCGCGAAGGCGGGCGACCGGCGCTCCGCGGCCGATCTCGCCGGGCGCGCCGGGCGCGCGGCCGGCGACGCGCTGCTCGAGTCCTCGGCCGCGGAGCTGCTCGCGTTCGCCGACGAGCAGGAGACGGCGAGAGATCACCGGGACGGAGCGCCGGACAGCTCGTCGAGCCAGCCGCCCACCTACCGCACGCCCATCGAGGTGGTCGGCGACGCGCCGGAGCCGCAGCGCGCGGCGCCGGCCCGGGAGCGCTCCGGCCCCGACGCGCTCGGCGGGGCGGCGGACGGCTCGGCGAGCGAGGCGCGCGCTGCGTCCCGCCAGCGCGGCGCGGCCTCCGCGCCCGCCGCGGAGGGCGAGCATCGCGAGCGCGTGGGCGACGTCGCGCCGCGGAGCGCGGGGCGCGACGTCGCCCACGCGCTCGCCGCGCTCGCGGCGCAACCGGACGACGCACTCGAGGACTTTCCCGACGCGACCTCCCCGGACGTGGCGTGCTGCGACGCCTCCGGGGATCCGCTCGCGAAGACCACGGAGTCGCCGGTCCTGTCGATGAACGACATCGCGGTCCGCCTCGCCGAGCTGGCCAAGCAGGCGCTCGTCCAGGGCGACCTACGCACGCTCGAGCGGCTCGTGGGCGAGCTCCGTCGCACCGGCGAGCACCTCGATCTGGCGGAGCGCATGACCGGCCTGATCTCGCTCGGGCGCGGCGCGAAGGAGGAGGCGCTCCGCCGCTTCCGGATCGCCGCGGAGGCCGACGCGTCGCCTTCGCAGCGGGCCCGGGCGCTGCTCGCGTACGGCGTCGCGCTGGCCGCCGCGGGCCGCACGGAGGGCGCGCTCCTCGAGGCGCTGAGCGCCCTCGCGCGCGCCCGCGAGGCCGAGGATCACCACGGCGAGCAGGCGTGCGCGCAGTTCCTGGCGCAGCTCGCGGCCGCGACCGGGCGCGAGGAGGCGGCCCGCGCGTGGGCGCAGGTGGCGCGCCTCGCCGGCGCGGCGCCCCCCTCGTGACGGCGCATTGACAGCGTCGCCGCGGCTGTCCATACCGCCGGCCATGTCGTCCCGAGAGCCCTCCGGCGAGCCGGCTCCCGCGCCCGAGACCGGCGAGGAGCGCGCCGCGCCGAGCGAGAGCGCCAGCGCCGGAGAGCGCGTCGCGCCGGAAGCGCGCGCCAGCGCCGGAGTGCGCGCCGGCGCGCGCCGGGTCGCCGCGCTCCTCGCGCTGGCGCTCTCGCTCGGCGCGATCGCCGGCGTCGCGTACCAGCGCTACGCCGCGGTGCACCTGCGCGCCCTCCCGAGGGTCCCGGGCTGTGTCCGCGGGGCGCGGGTCGCGCTTCGCAAGCCGGTCGCGGTGTCCGGCACGGAGCCGCGCCAGACGGCGTCGGGCGAGACGGTCTACCTCACGCCCGGGGAAGATCGCGCCGTCGCCTGCGCCTTGCAGCTCGACGAGGCGCTCGCGCGGGACCTCGCCGGAGCGCTGGCCGAGCAGGCGCCGGCGCAGCGCGCCGCCCGGTTGGTCGAGCTCGTGCGCGACCGCGTGCCGGCCGACCCGGCGTACGATCGCGCCGCCTCTGCGGCTTACATGATGGCCTCCGCGGCCCTGCGGGGCCTGCCGGACGACGTGGCCGAGGTCCGCGCCGCTGCGGAGGAGCTCGATCGGCACCACGCCTGCCGCTTCGACACGCGCCGCCCCTGTCCGACGCGCCCGCCGATGCCGGCGCTCGTCTGGCTCACCGGCGTCCCGGCGGCGCTGAGCCTGCTCGGGCTGCTCTGGATCGGCCTCGCCGCGAGCGCCGCGCGCACCAGGCGCTGGAGGGCGCGCCGGATCCGCTGATCGCCCGAGCGCGCGCGCGTCGCGCGCCGCGGTCGGCCCGAGCGCCTCAGTCGATCGCCTCGACGCGAAAGCTCGACTGGACGAGGCGGCGGGGTCGGGCCCCGATGTCGGCGACGTCGAACCCGAAGCCCGCGCCCTGCTGGTGGATCCCGCCCGACGTGGCGCCGCTCGGCATCTGCACCGACGAGTTCACCGTGACGTAGACCTTCGCCCCCTTGGCGAACGCGGCGGTCATCGCGAGCACGCGCCCGGCGAGCTGCGCCGCCGCCTCGCGCGCCACCAGCGCCCAGAGCGCCGCCGCTCCAGCCGTCGACGACAGCGCGCGCACGCCGAGCACCGCGCCGGCGCCGCTCAGCTGCACCTCGAACACCGCGCGCGCCGTCGCGGGCGTCTCGGAGGAGCGCACCGCGTCCGCCACCACGGACGCGACCGTCCCGGCGGCGGGCAGATCCAGCCCCAGCGTCTTGTCCCGATCGCGCATCGCCTCGCGCAGCACCTCGCCGGCCCTGTCCACCGAGACCTCGCGCGGCGCGGTCGGCGCGGTCGGCGCCGGCGGTGGCGGCGCGCGGTCCGGCAGAACGCCGGGCAGCTGCCACACCGGCGCCCCCCCGAGGCCGGCCACCCCCCGCGGTGGGGTCGGCGCGCTCGGCGGCCCGTCGTACTCGCTCGATGGCGCAGGGGCCGGAGGCGTCACGGGACCCTCTCGCGGCTCGACCGGCGCCTCCGGCGGCGCTGACGGATCGAGCGGCCGCCGGTCGCGGCGCGCCGTCCGGCCGAGGACCGGCTCCGCCTCGCGCGGCCGCACCTCGTCCGGCGCGCGTGGCAGGAGCGCGCGCGCCTCGTCCTGCTCCGGCTCGCGCGGCGGGACGGGCTCTATCTCGATCTCCACCTCGCGGCGCGCGCCGCTCGAGCGGGCCTCGAGCGCCGGCCCCGGGGAGCCCGCGATCCGCGCGAGCAACGGGATGGCGGCATGGAGCAGCGTCGCTGCGAGCAGGAAGCGGACCTCTCGGGAGAGCAAGCGCCGAGCACCTTGGTGGGTGCCGGAGAGGGGCGCAAGTGCGTGTTTCGTCGCCGGCGTGCTCGCGTCACCGCTCGCGCGCACCTGCGCGGCTCCGGGCACACTTCACCCGCTCCCTCGCTTTGCGGTCCGACAGGCTCACCCGCGCGTGTTCCAGCAGGGGTCAGGGTCTTACGGCCACGCTTAAATATGCGCCTACGGAACGGTTGCCGCTTGAGCTCGAGACCGTACTGGTCGATGCTCCGCCTGCCGCGACGCCTTCCGGGCTCACGGCAGGAGCAGAAACGCAGCGTGCTGCCGCCGTGCGGCGCGCTCACGGAACAGACGCAGCGCCTGGCGAACCAGGGCTGGGCGCTACATCCCCGTTGTAAGGGAGGGGTATCGAAATGAAGGGAAACGTGCGCGCTGACGGGTCGCCTGCGGACCTGTCGCCGACGCCCACGCCGCCGCCCGTCACCGTGGTCCAGGGTTGCCCGGATCGCGGTCTTCCCCTCGACCTGCCGCCCCTCTGCATGGCCCCCGCGCCGCAGGAGGAGGCGTTCCTCCCCGATTTCGCCGCTCCAACGCTGCAGGGGACGCCGCCCTTCCCCGGGGCCGGACCGTACGGCTCGTGGTCCGCGCCCTCGCCGGACGAGCGCCGCGCGCGCGTGTGGCGCGCCATCGGGGCGTTCGTCCTGGCCGCGGCCACCGTGATCGTCGTCGTCGCCGTCACCGCGCGCGGGCTCGTCGCGCGCATGCCGGCCGCCTCCGCCGAGGCGTTCCGCGCCATGACCCCCGTCAACCGCGCGTCGCTGCTCGCGCTGCGCTCCTCGCGCGAGGACGCCGGCGCGAGCGCGGCCGTCGCGCCGGAGGGGCTCGCGCGCTTGCAGCTGCCGGCGCCGCCGCCCGAGCCGGCGACGCCGCCGCCCGCGATCCGGCACGAGGGCTACGCGTCGATCCGCGGCGGCGTGCTCTTCACGCCCGACACGTTCAGGCCCACCGGGTCGAGCTACGATCTCCTGCTGCACTTCCACGGCAACACCCAGCTCGTCCGCGAGAGCGCCGAGGTCGCCGGGCTGAACGCCGCGGTCGCCGTCATCAACCTCGGCATCGGCTCGGGCGCGTACGAGGACTTCTACGCGACGCCGGGCGTCTACGAGAGCCTGCTCGCGGACATCGACCGGGCGCTCGCGCAGCGCGGGCTGCCGACCCCGCGGCTCCGCCGGGTCGCCCTCTCCTCGTGGAGCGCGGGCTACGGCGCGATCGCCAAGATCCTGGAGCTCCGCCGCGGCGCCGAGGCCCTCGACGCGATCCTCGTCACGGACGGCATCCACTGCGGCTTCGTCCCGGAGCAGCCGAGCGGGCTCAACTCCCTGCAGCTCGCCTCGTTCGCGCGCGCCGCGCACCTCGCCGCCTCGGACAAGCTGCTGTTCACCATCACGCACTCGGAGATCGACCCGATCGCGTACGCCAGCTCCACCGCCACGGCCAGCTACCTGCTCGACGCCGCGGCGGGGCACCACGTCGAGCGGTCGCCCGCGTCGGACGCGCCCCCGCACCTGCGGCTGCGCGCGGCCGAGGGCGCCGTCTCGAAGAAGCTCGAGAAGCAGATGATCCCGACCACCGAGGCGAGCGTCGGCGAGCTCCACGTCCGCGGGTTCCGGGGCAACACGCCCGAACACCACATGGCGCACCTGCTCCAGATGGCCTCGACCGTCCTCCCGGAGCTCGTCGAGCGCTGGCGCGTAGGCGGCGATCCGCCGTCGTCCGGGCGCTGATCGCGCCTGTCCGCCAGGCCACCCCGGCGTGTCTCTGTCCGGCCAGGCCGCCGATGGGCGCGCCTGCCCGCTGGGCCGTCCGCCGCGCCCGCAGGCGGCGGGGTCAGCTCCGGCTCCGCGCCTCTGCCATCCAGGCCTCGATCGCCGTGGCCACCGGGTGATCCACCCCGAGCTCCGCCTCGGCGAGCGCGAGCGCCCGCTCGTACAGCGGCAGCGCCGTGGACAGCCGCCCCGCGGCGTGGTGGACCTGCGCGAGCCGGACCAGCGTGGGCCGGAGCGACGGGTGGGCGGCCCCGGCCAGCGCCTCCCGCGCGGCGAGCGCGCGCTCGTACAGCGCCGCCGCCTCGGCCGCGTCCCCGAGCGCCTCCCGCGCGGCCGCCAGGTTGTGCAGGATCGACGCGAGGAGCGCCCCCTCCACGCCCGCCCCCGCCTCGGCGATCTCGAGCGCCCTCCGGAGCATCACCTCCCGCTCGGCGGTCGGGAGGTCCTCTTCCAGCTCCAGGAACGTGGCGGCGTTGTAGAGCGCCTCTGCGACGAGCGCGTGACGGGCGCCGAGCGCCCCCTCCCGCAGCGCGATCGCCCGCCGGAAGAGCGGCGCCGCCTCGGCGCGGGCCCCCCGCCTGCCGAGCAGCAGACCGAGCCGGTTCAGCAGCGCCGACAGCTCGATGGGGTCGGGGTCGCGCATCCGCTCGTAGCCCGCGAGCATCCGGCGGAACAGCGCCTCGACGTCCTCGAGCTCGCCCTGCCGCTCCAGGATGGCGGCCAGCTGCTCGAGCAGCCTCGGCAGCGGGGGATCGGTGCTCGCCGCCGCCTCGGCGATGGCGATCGCCCTCGCGGAGCTCGCGCGCGCCTCGTCCAGCCGCCCCTGCGCGAGCCGGGCCGAGCTCAGCGCGTAGAGCGGCGCCGTCAGCTCGGCGTCCCCGTCACCGTAGATCTCCTCGGCGATCCGGAGCGCCCGCGCGCACGTCGCCTCCGCGTCGGCGTGGCGCGAGCTGGCGAGCTCGGACGCGGCCACGTCGAGTAGGCGCCGGTACTCTCTCCCCCTCCACCAGCGCAGCACGGCGCGATCCGGTCGCATCCTCCTCTACTACCTCGTCCCCACCCGGGAGGGCGAGAAGGCCGGCAGGGACGTCCGGCGCGCACCGGCCGGCGTCCGGCGGCGGCACCCGACAAGGA
The DNA here is from genome assembly GCF_051473845.1 of Sorangium sp. So ce381. Classification (NCBI taxonomy): domain Bacteria; kingdom Pseudomonadati; phylum Myxococcota; order Polyangiales; family Polyangiaceae; genus Sorangium; species Sorangium sp. So ce381. The sequence goes on from NZ_CP150336.1 coordinate 735,326, forward strand.
TGATCGGAAGAGCATCGCGCGGGCGCGGAGCAGTGTACTCTGCTCGCAGGATCTCGTGGCGCGAAGGTGCGATGCAAACGCTCGATGCCAGCAACTGGCGGTTCCCGTCGATCGGGGCTATGGCGCACGGCGCATGGTGCAGCGCCTCACGGCCGGCCTCTCGCGCGGGGGTCCCGGCCTCACGAACGGGGCGATCGTGGAGGCGATCGAGGAAAGGTCGCCAAGGACATTTCTTCCGTTTAGACTGCCCCGACGGCCCCACGCGCCGACGCTCCCCACGATCATGAGGTCCAGGCTCACGCATCGCGAGGCATCGTCACCGAGGGGAGGGCTCGCCCGCGCCCGCACGGGGAAGGCGACGGAGTTCATATGAGTGGTGCCAACGAAAACGTCGTCGATGAAGTAGCGCGCAGCGAGCCGATCGATCCGTTGCTCGGAAAGGTGCTCAACGGAAAGTTCAAGATCCTTTCCCAGCTCGCGACCGGCGGCATGGGCACGATCTATCGCGGCGAGCAGATCCCGCTCGGGCGCCCGGTGGCGATCAAGGTCTTGATCCCGAACCAGGCCTCGCGGCAGCTCGACCCGAACTTCCACAAGCGCTTCTTCCTCGAGGCGAGCATCCTCGCGCGCCTCCAGCACCCGAACATCGTCACCGTCTTCGACTACGGCCGCATCGAGGCCGACGATCAGGACCGGTTCTTCATGGCGATGGAGTTCCTCGAGGGCGAGACGCTCTTCCGGCGCGTGCGCCGGCAGGGGCGCCTGCCGCCGCCCGAGGCGATGCGCATCGCGCGGCAGATCGCGCGCGGGCTGCGCGAGGCGCACAAGCACGGCGTCGTCCACCGCGACCTCAAGCCGTCGAACGTCATGCTCGTCTCCAACGAGGACGCGGAGGAGGCGGTCAAGATCCTCGACTTCGGCCTCGTGAAGCAGCTCGGCGACGACTCGGAGGAGCTCACGCAGCAGGGCGCGTTCCTGGGCTCGCCCCGCTTCATGTCGCCGGAGCAGATCTCTCACGGCAAGGTCGATCTCAGGACCGACATCTACTCGCTCGGCGTCATCCTCTACCAGATGCTCTGCGGGAAGGTCCCGTTCGAGTCCGAGAAGTCGATCCAGATCCTGATGGCGCACCTCCAGCAGCCGGTGCCGCGCATGAAGGAGCGGAACCCGGACGTCGACATCCCGGAGCCGCTCGAGGCGCTCGTGATGCGCTGTCTCGCGAAGGATCCGGACGGCCGGCCCGCGACGATGGACGCCCTCATCCAGGGCCTCGGCGAGTGCGCACGCGGCATGGGCGTGACGACCGCGTTCGGCGGCACGCAGATCACCTCGTTCGAGTCGCTGCCCGGCGTGCAGATCTCGTCGCGTTCGTCCACGGTGCAAGCGCTCAAGGATGCGGTGACGCTCCCCGCGCCGTCGACCGATGACGATCCGAGCGGGCGCACCTCCGGCGTCGGCTCGGGCCCGGGCGCCGCCGCGACCGCGACGGGCGCGTCCAAGGGCGCGACCGGCGCGCAGGAAGCTCCCTCCGGCGGCGGGCGCAAGGCGGTGATCTTCGCCGCCATCGGCGCGATCGTCGTGGCGGCGGGCGCGTTCGCGCTGACCCGCAAGCCCGCGCAGAACAGCGAGGCCACGCCCGAGGTCGTGACCGCGCCGACGACCGCGCCCGCGGCGACCGGCACGCCCAGCGAACACAAGGGCGCGCCCTCGTTCATGCTGATCATCGAGTCGATCCCGGCGGGCGCCGAGGTCCTGGAGGACGGGAAATCGCTCGGGCAGACGCCGCTCCAGCTCTCGATCGCGAACGACCAGGTGCGCGCGTCGCCTCGCCGGCTGACCCTGCAGAAGGAAGGCTTCCAGCCCTACTCCATCGTGCAGGGGCCGTCGGAGATGTCCGTGCAGACGGTCGCACGGCTCGCGCAGGTGGCCGCGCCCGCGAAGACCGAGGACGCGCCGTCGAACACGAGCTCGGGCGGCAGGCGAAACTGGGGCCGCCCCGTTCGCCCCGCAGCGCCCACGGCCACGTCGAAGCCCAACCCTCCGGAGAACACGGCGCCGTCGATCCGGATCGACCGGTAGCGATCAGGGCGCGCCCGACGAGCACCATCGGCTAGCCCCTGATTTCACCGCGCCGCAAGGGCGTGGTGCAGGGGCCATGCGCTAGCTTCCTGGCCGCGCATGTCCCGCCTGCTCATCGTCTCGAACCGCCTCCCGGTGACCGTCCACGCCGATCAGGGGGACGTCTCCGTCGTCCCCTCGGCGGGCGGCCTCGTGACCGCGCTCCGGGGCCCCCACGAGCGGCACGGCGGCCTCTGGCTCGGATGGCCGGGCGACCTCGCGCAGCTCACCGAAGAGCAGCGCCGAGAGGTCGAGGAGCGGCTCGATCAGCTGGGCGCCGTCCCGGTGCACCTCACGTCGGCCGAGGTGACCCGTTACTACGACGGCTTCTCGAACAGCGTCCTGTGGCCGCTGTTCCACTACCTCGTCGAGAAGCTGCACCTCGACGCCCGGCAGGACTGGGAGAGCTACCGCGAGGTGAACGAGCGCTTCGCCGACGCCATCGTCTCCCGGTACAGGCCGGGCGACAGGGTGTGGATCCACGACTACCAGCTCACGCTCGTGCCGGCGATGCTGCGGAGGCGCATCCCCGACGCGCGGATCGGCTTCTTCCTGCACATCCCGTTCCCCGCGGCCGAGGTCTTCCGGATCCTGCCCTGGAGGGAGCAGGTGCTGCGCGGCATGCTCGGCGCCGACGTCGTCGGGTTTCACACGACGGCCTATCGGCACCACTTCGTCTACTCCGCCGCGCGCGTGCTCGGGCTCGATCCCGATCTGGAAACGCTCGCGTACGAGGGGCGGCGGGTGCGGCTCGGCGCGTATCCGGTCAGCATCGACGTCGACGAGTTCGTGCGGCTCGCGCGGGACGAGGAGGTCCGCGCCGAGGCGCGGCGCATCCGCGAGAGCGCCAAGGGCCGGAAGATCGTGCTCGGCGTCGATCGGCTCGACTACACGAAGGGCATCCCGCGGCGCATGCTCGCCATCGAGCGCTTCCTGGAGCGCGAGCCCGAGCTCCGGAGCAAGGTCCGGTTCATCCAGCTCGCGGTGCCGACGCGCGAGAAGGTCGACGCCTACGCCGACTTCCGGCGCGTCGTGAACGAGCTCGTCGGCCGCATCAACGGCAGCTACGGGACGCTCGACGACGTCCCGATCCACTTCCTGCACCGGTCGATGCCCATGGCCGGGGTCGTCGCGCTCTACCTCGCGGCCGACGTGATGATGGTGACGCCGCTGCGCGACGGGATGAACCTGGTCTGCAAGGAGTACGTCGCCTCGCGGATCGACGACACCGGCGCGCTCGTGCTGAGCGAGTTCGCGGGCGCGGCCGCCGAGCTGATCGAGGCGCTCCAGGTCAACCCGCACGACATCGACGCGGTGGCGTCGACGATCCAGCGGGCGCTGGTCATGTCGCCGTCCGAGCAGCGCGTCCGGATGCAGGCGCTCCGCCGCCGCGTCGTGACGCACGACGCGCACCGCTGGTCGCACCGCTTCCTGAACGATCTCGAGCGCGCGAGCGGCGCGGCGCCCGCGGTGGGGGCCGTCCGGCGGCCTGAAGGCGCGCCCCAGGGGAGCACGATCGCGAGCGCGCTCAGCGCGCCGTCGCTGATCGTGATGCTCGACTACGACGGCACGCTGGTCCCGCTCGAGGCCATGCCCGAGCTCGCTCAGCCGGACGAGGCGCTCGTCACCGAGCTGCGCGAGCTCGCGGCGCGCCCGCGGACGCAGGTGCACGTCGTGAGCGGCCGGCCGCGCGAGGACCTCGAGCGGTGGCTGGGCGAGCTGCCCATCAGCCTCCACGCGGAGCACGGGTTCTTCTCCCGCGCCGCGCCCGGCGAGCCCTGGGTGGCGCTCCGCGAGGCCGCGCTCGACTGGAAGCCGAGGGTCCGCGACGTCCTCCAGGGCTTCGTCGACCGCACGGCGGGCAGCTTCATCGAGGAGAAGATGGTGTCGATCGCGTGGCACTACCGGGCCGCCGACCCGGAGCTCGCCAGCCAGACGGCCCGCGAGGTGCCCCTGGAGCTCGGCGAGGCGCTGCGCGAGCACGATCTCGAGCTCATCCCGGGCCGCAAGGTGCTGGAGGTGCGGCTCCGCGGGGTCAACAAGGGGGTGATCGTGCCGCGGGTGCTCGCGATGATGGGGCCCGACGCGGTGGTGATCGCGCTCGGCGACGACAGGACCGACGAGGATCTGTTCGCGGCGCTCCCCCCGACCGCCCTCACGATCCACGTGGGCGGCGGGGAGAGCTCCGCGGCGTTTCAGCTGCCCGACCCGGCCTCGGCGCGTCGCTTGCTGCGCGCGCTCGTGGCCTGAGGGCTCGCGCTGCGGCTCACGCCCCGGCGCGGCGACCGCGCCGCCGGAGGGCGGCGCCGAGGAGCGCCGCCGCCCCGGCGAGGAACGCCCCCGAGCCGGCGACCGGCCCGCCCGCGAGCGCCCCGCCGACGCTGCACGCGCTGGCGTGGGCGTCGTGCGGCGCGTCCGCGTTGCCCTGCGCGGCCTCGGGGCACGCAGCGGCGCGCGCCGCGGTGTCGTCGCTGTCCGTGTCGCCGTCCGCGGCGCAGTCGCCGGCGGACGCGTTCCCTTCGGCGTCGGCGTCGGCGTCGCTGGCATCGACGTCGTCGGTGTCGCCGGCGCCCGCCTCACCGTCGCTCGGGGCGGCGTCCCCGTCGACGTTCCACGCCTCCTCCGCGGCGCTGCTGTCGCTGTCGCCGAGGTCCCGATCGCCGTCCGCGGTCCTCATGGCGAGCGCCGCGAGGCTGGAGCCGGACTCGTAGGCCCCGATGTCGATCGCGCCGGCGACCGGCCGCTGCAACGGTCGGCTGGCCGCGCGCACGCTCCTCACGGGCGAGGACTGCGGCGCGGCGAGCGGCCTCGGGAACGGGTGCCCCGCCGGGCTCGGCGACGCGCTGGAGCCGGCGTTGACGAGCGGGCTGTTCGACGCCGGGCGGAGGTCCAGCGAGCCGAGGTTGGTGAAGCCGGGGTCGGCGCCCTGCACCGTGCCTGTCCACGCCGCGGGGAGGGCCGAAGAGCCGGTGGGGACCCAGTTGTTCGCGCCCGAGATCAACGCCGCTCCCGTCTTCCAGGTCGCGCTCCTGTCGACGTAGACCTCCACGCCGCCGCCGCCGCGCCGATAGAACACGTTGTTGCTCATCTCGACGCTCTCGATTCCATCGAACATCCTGAGCGCCGGCCGCGACCCGGGGGCGAGCAGGAACGTGTTGTTGACGAACCGGAAGCGACCCCACGTCTGCCCCGTGCCGTCGCCCCCGACGCGCACGGCGAAGTGCTGGCCGGTCTTGACGATGACGTTGCCCACGACGTCGGAGTCCTCGCGCGCGAGCCCCTCGTCCTGGCCGTCCGGCCCGATCAGCTCGAGCTCGTGGTACTTCGCGCCCTCGATCCAGTTGTAATAGATCTCGTTCCGCTCCGCGCGGCTCTTCACGTTGTTGCCGCCGTTGCCGTCGTGCACATAGCAGTGCCGCATGCGGAACACCGAGCCGAGGCGCGTCTCCTCGTCGGTCGCGATGTAGATGGGGTGCCTGCTGTCGCCCGAGCCGCAGGCATAGACCTCGACGTACTCCAGCGTGAGGGAGCCCGACTCGGAGTCGGCGCCGAGGATCCCGTGCCCGGCGCAGTCGTGCACCACCGAGTCGCGGATCGTGATGTCGTGCGCTTTGTTGAACACGCAGCGGCCCGAGCCGCCGGTGATGTCGAAGCCTTCGAAGGTATAGTGATTGCCAGCGAAGACCACGGTGTTCGTCCCCCCGGATAGGACCGGGCGGCGGCCGTTCACGCGAACGCCGCGGATCGTGATCTTCTGCGCCTCGGTGCCCGACTTCTTGAAGAACAGATCCCCCGGATAGGTCGCGTCGCCCTCGACCAGAACCACGTCCCCGGCAGCGAGGCGAGGGGCGACCTCCGCGAGGCTCGCATGAGGCTTGCCCCGCCCCACCTCGTACGTCGCTGCGCTCGCCGGCGAGGCGGCGAGCAGCACGGAGAGCCCGATGCCCGGCGCGACGAGAGAGAGTGTGACGAGGTGCCTTGTGTTGAGTTGCTGCATTGGCGTACTGTCGCGTGCTGTAGAGTCCGAGTGCAAGCTGCTTTTTAATGAAATGCATGATGGGTAATTCAGGCGACACCTGACGGCGGGAATTCCTGTGGTTATTCCCGCATGCCCAGCGGCTGTAACCATTGTTGAAAATCCTCGCGGTCTGCCATTTCTCGATAAAATTTGGTAAATAAAAGCAAGTCGGAGCGAACGCCGCGAAGAGCGTGAAGAGCAGGTAAGAGCGGGTGAAGCGCAGGTGAAGCGCGCGAGGAGCGGGAGGAGCGGGAGGAGCGCGACGGGCGGGAGGAGCGCGACGGGCGAGGCGGGCGGTTCCTCTCGGCACGCGCGTCGTTCCGTGCCATGGAGCCGGCCATGTTCCCGGTTGTCCTCGCCTCCACGTCGCCCTTCCGGAGGGCGCTCCTCGATCGCCTCGGGCTCGCGTACGAGGCCGTCGCGCCGGCCTTCGAGGAGATCGCGCCCGAGGGGATGTCGCCCCTCGCGTGCGCCCGCCTCTTCGCGGAGGGGAAGGCCCTGAGCCTCGCGTCCGCGCGGGAGGGCGCCGTGATCATCGGCGCCGATCAGGCGCTCGAGCTCGATGGGGAGCTCCTCCGCAAGCCGGCCTCGCTCGACGAGGCGGCAGACCAGCTGGGGCGGCTCGCGGGGCGCGTCCACGCGCTCCACACCGCCGTCGCGGTGCACGCGCCCCCGGCGGTGCCGCTCGCGGCCGGCGCGCCGCGGACGCTGGCCGAGATCGTCACGGTGGAGCTCCGCGTCCGCCCCCTCGGCCGCGCGCAGATCCGCCGCTATGTCGAGCTGGACCGGCCGATCGGCAGCGCGGGAGGGTACCTCTTCGAGAGGCACGGACCGTGGCTGTTCGACGACGTGCGCCACGCCGACGAGGCGGCCATCGTGGGGCTGCCGCTCGTCCCGCTCTGCCGCCTGCTGCGCCGCTTCGGGGTCGATCCGCTCGACCCGCCCGCGCGCGCATGAGCGCAGACGTGCGCGCAGGCGTCAGAGCGCGCCGGCGGGCTCCACGCAGGCCGGCAAAGAGCCTGCATCCCGGGAGATACGGTAGGTTCCCGCCAAGCCGCGCCATTGCGCGTCGGCGCGATCCGAGCATCGAGAAGAAGTCCGAGGGAACCAGGAATATGCCGGCTTCCCCAGGCGCTTCGCTGTCCGACGGCGCAGGCGGGGGGGCCGCTGCGCTGTGTGCGTGCCGGGGCTTCCAGGGAGGGGCGGCTGTGGCGCGCCCGTTGCTAATCGTGGTTCCAGGGTCGAGCCTGCCGCTGGGCCCTCGCGGATGCGCATCTTCTGCCGGGCGACGCCGACAGGGCGGGCCAGGCGCTCGACGAGGTGAGGCGATGATGGAACGCCCGCCCTTCAACGCGGCCGAGGCGCTCACGGCGGCTGATCTGATCCTGTCCTGGTCGGCCCTGCAGAACGAGGAGCGGGTGCAGGCCTATCGCCGCCTGCGGCGCGAGGAGGCGGAGGACTTCTTCGAAGGTCTCCCCACGGCCGACCAGGCCGCGCTCCTGGCGGGCCTCACGAAGGGCGAACGCAGGTTGTGGCTCCGCCTGCTCGCGCCCGACGACGTGGCGGACATCCTCCTCGAGGTGTCGCCGGCCGACCAGGCGGAGCTCCTCTCCTTGCTCGACGAGCCGACGCGGCGCGAGGTGACCGCGCTCCTCGCGTACGCCGAGGATGAGGCTGGCGGGCTCATGAGCCCGTGGTTCGCGCGCGTGCGGCCGGAGGCGACGGTCGACCAGGCGATCAGCTACCTCAAGCGGCAGGCCAGGGATCACCTCGAGACCATCTACTACGGTTATGTGCTCGACGCCGAGCAGCGCCTGCGCGGCGTGGTGTCGCTGAGACAGCTCATGATCGCCCCCGGCGACCGGCGCGTCAGCGACGTGATGAAGACCGATATCGTGTCGGTCAACGAGGACGCCGACCAGGAGGCCGTGGCGCGAAGCTTCGCGGAGCACGATCTCGTGGCGATACCCGTCGTCGACAGCGAGGGTCGGATGAAGGGGATCGTCACCGCAGACGACATCGTGGACGTCGTGGAAGAGGAGGCGACCGAGGACATCCAGAAGCTCGGCGGCATGCAGGCGCTCGACGCGCCCTACCTCCGGACCCCCATCTCCAGGATGCTCGGCAAGCGCGCGGGCTGGCTCTCGGCGCTGTTCGTGGGCGAGCTCCTCACCGCCACGGCGATGGGGCACTACGAGAGCGAGATCGCCCGCGCCGTCGTGCTCGCCCTCTTCGTGCCGCTCATCATCTCGAGCGGGGGCAACTCCGGCTCTCAGGCGACGACGCTGGTCATCCGGGCCATGGCGCTCGGCGAGATCCGGCTCGCCGACTTCTGGCGCGTCAGCCGTCGGGAGCTCGCGTCGGGCCTCGCGCTCGGCGGGATCCTCGGCACCATCGGCTTCGCGCGCGTCATCGCCTGGGAGAAGCTCTTCGGGGCCTATGGCCCGCACTACGGGCTCCTCGCGCTGGCCGTCGCGATCAGCCTGGTCGGCGTCGTGACCTGGGGCACGCTGGCGGGGGCGCTCCTGCCGTTCGTGCTCCGGGCGCTCCGCTTCGACCCGGCGAGCGCCTCGGCCCCGTTCGTCGCGACGCTCGTCGACGTCTCCGGCCTGGTGATCTACTTCAGCGTGGCCGAGCTCCTGCTCCGCGGGGTGCTGCTGTGAAGCGGGCGAGCGCCCCCCGCGCGCTCCCCGGCAGCCTCCTCGAAGCGCGCGACCGGGGAGAGCCTGGGCGACCGGGGCCTAGGGGTGGACGCGCGACGCGAGGTAGCGCGCCACATACGCGCCGATCACGCGCGCGTCCTCGCGCCAGCGGCCGCCGGCCTTCAGCATGTCCGCGTCCGCGGAGCTCAGGTTCGTGTTCGGGATGGGCGACGCCGTGCGGCTCGAGAACTGGACCTCATCGAGCACCCGGCCGTCCGGCGTCGTGAGCCGGAGCGTCAGCCGGATCTGGCTCGGGGCCGAGGAGACGACCGCGTAGAAGCCTGGATTCATGTAGCCGATATAGGGCTTGATCACGAACGGCGCCGACGTGGGGCCGTCGGACGGCGCGACCTCGATGCCCTCCTCCTGGGCCGTGGCGACCAGGGCCTTCGTGAACTCCTCGTTGATGGACTCCTTGTCCGCCACGAAGCGCTGGTGATCGTCCGCGTCCTTGCCGGCGAGGTACTGGTCCTCGCGCTGGTCGAGGATGAAGAGGCCCACGTAGTCGATGGGCATCAGGGCGAAATACCGCTGGCCGACGAACGTGTCGGGGCTCGCCTGGGTCACGACGCGCCAGCGCGGCGCGCACCCGGCGAGGGCCGCGACGCCGAGCAGCGCGGCCGCGATGAAGCTGCGACGGTGCATGAGGGTCTCCTTCAGAGGGCTCGCCTTGTAGGCCATGTCCGAGCGAGCTGGCAAGGGCGGTGCAGCGCGCCGCGCCCGGGCGGGCCGGTTCGGCGCCGCGCGCCGGCGCGGCAGCGGCTCGAGCGCGCCCTCCGACCCGGACGGGGCAGGCGGCCCGCGGCCCGCGTATTCGACGGCGCGGGCTCGCCCCGCGCTCGCGCGCGTCTGTGCACTGGGCGGACATGACCCGAGCTGGCCTGTCGGATGCATGTTGGATTCGACAGCTGCAATGGCTACCTCGCACGAGGATGCCTTTCTATCGACGCTGGAGGTAAACCCATGATCCCGAATTTCGTAGCCGGTCTCTTCAGCCTTTTTCCCATCTTGGTGCTCCCCTTGCTCGGCGTCGATCCGCCGGAGGACGCCGGCGACAGCGGCTCGCAGGTGGGCCAAGGCTCCGAGCTGGAGATCCCAGGCTTGCCCGGGGAGGGCGCCTCGCGGTTCGCCTATTCGATCTCCTGCATCGAGGGCAGCACGGGAAAGAAGACCTTCCTCACGGAGGACGACTTCTGCAGCGCCCTGCGTGACGAGCAGGTCTGCTCCGAGAGCGCGGCCATCTTCGCGCTCTTCCACGGCTGCCCCTGAGCGCCCGCGCGGCGGCGGTACAAACCCTTGACATTCGAGGGGGGCCTTGCTCTTCCTAGCGAGCGCGGACCGCCCCGCGCGGCCCTCCCCCCACGAGGTCGCGCGCCTCGGAGGCTCAGATCGTGACGAACCTCTATCTCATCCGGCATGGAGAAGCGCTGGTCAACGTGAACCATATCGTGGGCGGGATGCGCGGGGACACCGGGTTGACGCAGCTCGGCATCCTCCAGGCGGAGCGCCTGCGCGATCGCCTGGCCGCGACGCGCGAGATCCCCGCCGACGTCCTGATCGCCAGCACCTATCGCCGAGCGCAGCAGACGGCCGAGATTGTCGCTCCCGCCCTGGGGCTGCCCGTCACGCTCGACGACGAGATCCAGGAGCTCCGCCCCGGCGAGGCGGACGGGATGCCGGTCGGCGAGGCGATGGTGCGCTATGCGATCGATTTCGAGCGCGAGCCGTACCGGCCGGTGAGCCCCGGTGGAGAGAGCTGGGCTCAGTTCATGCTGCGGGTCTCCGTCGCCCTCGATCGCGTCACCCGTGAGCACGAGGGGCGGACGATCGTCGTCGTCACGCACGGCGGCTTCATCGACGTCGCGTTCCTCCACTTCTTCCGGATGAACGCGCTCGCCTTCCCGAGCGCGCACTTCGCCACCCGCCACACCTCGCTCACCCACTGGCAGCGAAGGCGGCGCTGGGGTCGGGCCGAGGCCTGGCACCTCATCTATTACAACGATTGCGCGCACCTGCGCGACGTCGAGCGGACCGTGCGCATCCCCTGGGCGGAGCTCTCCACGCTGGCGCCGAGGCTCGCGGAGGATCCGTCTGGGCCGCCGTCCTCCGAGAGCGGCGAGGGGCGCTAGCGCGCGCGGGTAGCGGGTAGACAGACAGGCAAGCGCCCGCCCGCGGTCCCTCCCGGCCCTCGCGCTTGCGCCGCCGCCTCGGGGCGAGCTACATGACCCGTATGATGGGTCCCGTTCACGCAACCTTCCTCATCGCCGCTCCCGACCAGCCCGGTCTCGTCGCGCGACTCGCAGGGTTCTTCTACGACATCGGCCTGAACATCATCGACGCGAGCAATCACACGGATGCGTTCATGGACGAGGGCCCGCGCTTCTTCATGCGTCTCGTCGTCGATCTGTCCGGCCTCGCCTCGCCGGCCGCCGTCGCCGCCCTGGGCGGCTCCGCCACCCGCGGCGCGATCGAGGCCGCCTTTCGCGAGCTCGCCGCGGCGCTCTCGGCGCGATGGTCGGTGGAATACAGCGATCACGTCCCGAAGATGGCGATCCTGGTCACCAAGGATCCTGCGTGCCTTTACGATCTGGTGCTCCGGCAGCGCGCGGGTGAGCTCCGCTGCGAGATCCCGCTCGTGATCTCCAACCACCCCACGCTCGAGGCGGTGGCCGAGAGCTTTCGAATCCCTTTCTTCTGCATCCCGATCACCCCGGAGACCAAGCGCGAGCAGGAGCGTCAGGTGCTTCACCTGCTGAAGAGGCACCATGTCGATCTCGTCGTGCTGGCGCGGTACATGCAAATCCTCTCCGAGCAGATGCTCGATGAGGGGCCGCCCGTCATCAACATCCACCACGGGTTCCTGCCCGCGTTCCAGGGCGCGAAGCCTTACCACCAGGCGCACGCGCGCGGCGTGAAGCTCATCGGCGCGACGGCGCACTATGCGACGCGGGACCTCGATCAGGGGCCGATCATCGAGCAGGACGTGGCGCGCGTGAATCACCAGATGGGCCCCGAGGAGATGACCCGGATGGGGCGTGACGTGGAGCGGCTCGTCCTCTCTCGCGCCGTCCGGGCGCACCTGGAGCGGCGGGTCATCGTAGAAGGCCGCCGCACCGTTGTTTTTTAGGTCTCCAAACAATGCCCCGACCGACCGGGGCAGTCGGGGCAATCTGGGCGATCGAGAGCGGGTGAGGCGCGCGCGGCAGGGCGTGCTCTCCAGGGAGCCCGACGAGCGCGCGCGCGAGGCGTTACGGCCGGCCCTGCTGGCCGGGCGCGGTGACCTGGCCCTGCTGGCCGGGGGCGAACTGCCCGAGGGCGGCCGACTGGCCATAGGCGCCCGACTGGGAGATGGCTGCCTGGCCAAGGCCGGCCTGCTGACCAGCATAGCCCTGGATCCCATGGCTGGATTGCTGGCCGGCATAACCGCCGAACCCGGCCTTGGACGGCACCTGCCCGGGGAACATCCCGGCCTGGCTCGGGACGAGCGCGCCCTTGCCAGGGAACATCCCGGCCTGGCTCGGGACGAGCGCGCCCTTGCCAGGGAACATCCCGGCCTGGCTCGGGACGAGCGCGCCCTTGCCAGGGAACATCTGACCCTTGCTCGGTCCGAGCATGCCCTTGCTGGGGAGCATCTGGCCCTTGCTCGGTCCGAGCATGCCCTTGCCGGGGAACATCTCGCCCTTGCTCGGTCCGAGCATCCCCTTGCTCGGGCCCATCTGGGCCTGTCCGGGCGCGAGCTGCGCCGCGCCCATCCCCATGTATCCGCCTCGCTCCTCCTCCAATGCTTGATTGACGGCCCCGGTCTCGTCGTCACCGGGATCGCCTTGATCGAAGTCCGCCTCGTCCGTATTCACCGTACAACCGGCGGCCAGGGCAGCGAAAAGAAATGCAGGCACCAGCATCTTGCTATGAATCGACATGATCGTTCCCCCCGATGTCCGCGAGGGCCCACCAGGCCCAGACATCTCGGCTCACCGCAGAGCAGAGTGTGTGCCCGGCGGAGCTGTGCAGACGTTTCCGCTCCCGGCGTGCTTGACGTCCGCGAGGCATGAATGCAGAGGGCTCGCTCGATCCGCGCCCTGCAGCGGAGTCCGTGCGATCCGGGCTGAGCGGATCGTCGAGGAGCGCTCGTTCTGCTTTTCTCTGGCGAAAAGACGCGCCGGGTCCAGCCAGGGCGCACCAGCGGCCCGGCGCGCCCGGTGAAGCCCTGACGTCAGGGCGGGCTGCGCTGGTGGCCCCGCCCTGCTCAGGACGCTCTTTGGTGCGTCGCGCGTGCAGCGCTGGCGCGCCGGACGGTTCGTTCGATCGTGGCTTGTCCGCCCGGGTCGCAGCCCGTCAGCGAGGCGCCGCGCGCCCAGGGCGCACCGCCGCGCGGCCGCTGCGCATGCGGGACGGGCGGCTCACGCATCGGGCTTCTTCCCGAACAGCCACTTCTTCGCCTCGTCGTCCATGGGCTGGCTCGGGTTCCGCAGCTCATTTCCGACCGCGAGCCCGCGCTCGACGGCGGGCCTCGCGCGCACCGCGTCGAGCCACCGCTTGAAGTTCGGGAGCTCGTCGGCCGATATCCCGTACCGGTCGTGCGGCATCGCCCAGGGATAGCTCGCCATGTCGGCGATCGAGTACTCGCCCGCCAGGAAAGGCCGGTCCGCGAGCCGCTTGTCCATCACGCCATAGAGCCGGCGTACCTCCTTGGTATAGCGCTCGATCGCATAGGGGATCTTCTCCGGCGCATAGTGATTGAAATGGCCTGCCTGGCCGCTCATCGGGCCGAGGCCGCCCATCTGCCACATGAGCCACTGGGTCACCTCGTAACGACCGCGGACGTCCGAGGGCATGAACTGGCCCGTCTTCTCCGCGAGATAGAGCAGGATCGCGCCCGACTCGAACACGGAGATCGGCGCCCCGCCGCCCGGAGGGTCGTGATCGACGATGGCGGGCATCCGGTTGTTGGGGCTGATCGCGAGGAACTCGGGCTTGAACTGCTCGCCCCGCCCGATGTTGATCGGGACGAGCTTGTACGGGAGGCCCGTCTCCTCGAGCATTATGCTGATCTTCCAGCCGTTCGGGGTGGGCCAGTAATAGAGATCGATCATCTTGCGCTCCGTGTCCGTGGGTCGCCGCCGATCGCGGCGGCGCGCTGTCTCAGGCGATGGATCGTGCCTGCCGGGCGCCGCGCCGCTTCGCGCTGGCGTCGCCCGGCCCGTCGGGCAATCGGTGGCACGTCGCCCCGTGGGGAGCAACCGGCGATCGGCTGCATGGCCTCAGCGCGGCGATCCCGTCGGGGCGCGCGCGGGCCTCGCCCCGTCGACGAGCGCGCGCAGCGCCGCGATGTGCGCGGGCCCCGTCCCGCAGCACCCGCCCACGATCGTGGCCCCCGCCTCGAGCCAGGGGCGCGCGAGCTCCGCGTAACGCGCGGCCGCCGAGCCGCGCTGGTCGACGCCAGCGCCCCAGCCGAGCCCCTCGGCCTCCGCGCCGGCGTTCGCGTAGGCCCCGAACGGGACGCCGCACGCCGCGAGCTGCTCGATGTGCGCGAGCGTGCGAGTCGCAGGGGTGCAGTTGACGAGCACGGCCCTCGCGCCTCGAGAGGCCGCCTCCCGCGCGGCGAGCCCGATGTCCTCGGGCGAGAGCAGATCCGATCCCGGACCCGCCGTGAACGATACCCATGCTTCGACGCCCGTGGCGACCGCCTCCTCGAGCGCCACGAGCGCCTCGCCGACGTGCGGGAACGTCTCGCAGAGGAGGAGGTCGACGCCCGCGCTCGCGAGCGCCTGCGCGAGCTCTCGGTGCTCCTGCCGCGCGTCGGCCGGGCTCAGATCGGGCCTGTAGCAATCCTCGAGCGGCGCGATGCTGCCGGCGACCCGGTGCCGCGGGCCCTCGTCGCGCACGGCCTCGCGCGCCAGCGAGACCGCCCGCGCCGCCAGCTCGGCCCAGGCGGCGCCCGCCTGCCTCCGCTTCGTGCGGAACGTGTTCGCCGTGTGCACCGTCGCGCCCGCGCGCGCGTAATCCCGGTGGATCGCGCGGACCACGTCGCGCCCCCGCGCGTCGAGCAGGGCCGCGGCGCTCCAGAGCGGCGCCGGCGTCTCGACCCCGCGCGCGGCGAGCTCGGTCCCGAGCGGGCCGTCGAGGACCACGATGGCAGCCTCGGCGGCCACAGCAGTTGAACCGAGCGGCGATCTGGCCACGTCCACCATGTAGGCTCCGGTATGTCCGCGGCCGGCTCCCACGGCAACCCCTGAGTCTGGTCATGGCCCGTCTGCGGCTCGGGGTAAGCGAGTCCCCGCACAGCGCACCGTCCCGACCACTATGCGGCAGAAAGAACGATGGAATTCTCTTTCGCGCCGGGAAATTACTTGCCAGGTATGGGGGGCCTGCGGCACCGTTGAAATGAATTCATCTTCCCCTCATTCCACTCGACTCGCCGGAGTCGTGGGGTCCGACAAGCAAGCGATCGTTTGCAGGAACGACGCAGGACCGACATGGGGGAGCTCCCGCTGGCCCGCGCGAGGCCAGGCGAGCGCCGTCAGTGAGCCCATAAGAAAGGAACGCCATCATGATTCGACAGTCCATCCGTTCTTCCAAATCGCTCGCTCTCAGTGTTGCGCTCGGCGTCATCGCAGCGGCCGGTTTTGCCGGATGCAGCGCGTCGGAGGAGGCTCCCGTCGATGACGCGGCGGCGCACGAGCGGATCACCCAGGCGGACGTCTCGAAGGCCCTCGAGACGAGCGAGTTCCTGAACCTCGACATGAGCCGAGACACGGTCTACGCCCTCGACTACTCGGGGGGGCCGATCGACTACACGCGCATCAAGCTCTCCACCGGCAACGGCAAGGAGATCTTGCTCTCGGAGCAGATGGCCGCCATCGAGCAGGCGGACTACGGCGACTACCCGGCGCCCGCCCTGACGGAGGCGTCGGACCAGCGGTTCAGCATCTCCTCGGACGAGGCCGCCTTCGGGAAGCTGTCGGACAGCGAGCTCGACCAGCTGAAGACCGACGGGTTCTTCTACTCCGAGAAGCCCGTGTCGACCCCCGGGGCGAAGCCGCAGAGCACCGACCCCGACTGCATCCACGCCTACTGCGAGATTTGTACCGACAACACGACCGGCGGGCACCCCGAGACCTGGCTGCCGGGGACCTTCACCTGCTACCTCATCGAGCACGTGTGGTGCTGAGCCTCGCCTGACGGACTCCTTTCCCCCTCGCTCGCAGGGCCTCGTCGATGCGTTCGCTCTCGGTCTGGTGCGTTGCGCTGCTCGCCCTCGGGGGCACGGCGTGCGGAGAAGACGGACCCGTGCTCCCGAGCGGCCTTCCCCGGCCGGCCGGGGGGATCTACTTCGACTTCGGTGCGGCGCCGGAGGAGGACCGCTTCCGCGCGCTGATGGGGTTCCCGACCCGGGATGTCGCCGGGCTCGAGAGCGCGATCGAGGACATGTACGATCCCGGGAAGCCGGACACGTTCCGGAAGTACATGTCGGTCGAGACCTGGATGGAGCGCCACGCCCCCTCCGAGAGCGACGTCGCGGCCGTCGAAGACTGGCTCGTCCAGCAGAAGATGGAGATCCGACGGCGGTCCAGCAACCGGCTCCTGCTCGAGTTCGCGGGCACGGTCGAGCAGTTCAACGCCGCGTTCGACACGGAGCTCCGCGACTTCGAGCGCGAGAACCCCTCGGCCGGCGGCAAGCCGCTCCGCACGTTCGGCGCGCTCGATCCGCTCAGGCCGCCGCAGCGGATCATCGACCTCGCGTCGGGCGTCGTCTCGGTCGAGATCCCCGCGGACACCGAGCCGCTCGCGGCCGAGGGGGGCTCGATCGAGACGGACCCTCCGCCGGAGCAGGAGAAGGGGTACACGCCCGCGCAGATCGCGCGGGCCTATGGGGTCGAGGCGCTCCACACCGGCGGCCACAGCGGGCGGGGCGTGAAGGTCGGCGTCGTGGTCGGGGCGACGTACAAGACCCGGGATCTCCAGTCGTTCTGGCGATCGTTCGGCGTCTCGCGCGACAACCCCGTGGAGGTGGTCACCGCGGATCCGATCTCCACGCGCTATGTCGAGACCACGCTGGACATGCAATGGTCTGGCGTGATGGCGCCCGAGGCGGACCTCATCGCGTACGAGGGGCCGGACGCGCGCACCCACTCCATCCTCTATGCGTGGAACGAGGCGATCGCTGAAGGCGAGGTGTCGGTGCTCTCGACGTCGTTCGCGCATCGCGAGGAGACGGAGGGGCAGATCATCCGGGAGCAATACAACGAGGCGGCGCGCATGGGCGCGGCGCTCGGGATGACGATCGTCGTCGCGAGCGGCGACTCGAGCAGGCCCGACGTGCCGTCGTCGAGCCCGTACGTGACGTGCGTCGGCGGGACGGTGCTCGAGCTGGGCGCCGGCGGCGAGGTCGCGCGCGAGGTGGCGTGGAGCGGCTCCGGCTCGGGCCGATCGCGCGCCTTCGATACGCCGTGGTGGCAGGAGAGCGTCGTCCAGGACGCGCAGGGCACGCGCGCGGTCTCCGATGTCGCGCTGAGCGCGTCGTCGGAGTCCCCGTACTGGCTCTACTTCCTGGGCGAGTGGGAGCGGCGCAGCGGCACGTCGTTCGCCGCGCCGGTGTTCGCCGGGCTGATGGCGTCGGTGAACAGCCACCGGATCGCGCAGGGCAAGCCCGTCGCCGGGTGGCTGAACCGGGCGCTGTACACCGATGCGGGCGTGCAGGCCGCCTTCCGCGACATCACCGAGGGCAAGACGCCCGAGGGGTTCAGCGCGGGGCCTGGCTGGGACTACCCGACCGGCTGGGGCGCTCCGCTCGCGGACAAGCTCGCGGAGGCGCTCCCCTAGGAAAGCGTCATCCTCTGGTCGGATGGCGTCCCCCGTCGCGTTCCTCTCGCTCTCGCTCGCTTCGCTCCCGCTCCTCGCGGCGGCGCTCGGCTGCGACCGACCAGGCCGCTCCGTCGGCCCGGCGCCTGCGCCGCCCAGCGTCGCGCCCGCCCCGGCGCGGGAAGGGGCAGCGCAGGCCGCGGACGGCGGCGCGACGCCGGCGGCCGCTGCGAGAGACGCCGCGCCCGCTGCCGGCGACGCGGCCGCCGCTGTTGCGGGGGCTTCGCCGCTCCGCGCGGACGCGCCGTTCGTGGAGCTCCCTGTCGAGGGGTTCCCGACCGCCGTGGTGTCGGTGCCGGTCGGCGCCACGGCGCGGCGTCCCGTGCTCATCGCGTCGCACGGCAACTACGATCGGCCCGAGTGGCAGTGCCAGGTGTGGCGCGACATCGTGGGTGACGGCGCCTTCGTCCTGTGTCCGAGGGGCGTCGCGCGGACCGATTCGCCGTCGGCGAGCGACGTCCGCTTCACGTACGAGAGCAACGCCCGCCTGGAGCAGGAGATCGACGCGGGGCTCGCGGCGCTGCGGGCGCGCTTTCCCGAGCACGTGGATCCCGGCGCGGCGCTCTACACGGGCTTCTCGCTGGGCGCGATCATGGGCTCCGCGATCGCCGCGCGCCGGGCGGCGCTCTTCCCGCGCCTCGTGCTGGTCGAGGGCGGACACGACAAGTGGACCCCGGCGACGGCAAAGGCGTTCGCGGACGGCGGCGGGCAGCGGGTCCTCTTCGTCTGCGCGCAAGCCGGGTGCGGCGCCGCCGCTGCCGCGGCCGCCGCGCGCCTCGACAAGGCGGGGGTGCTCGCCCGCGTGGCGCGCAGCAAGGAGGCCGGCCACCGGTACGACGGGCCGGTCGCCGAGGAGACACGACGGGCGCTGGACTGGCTGATCGACGGCGACCCACGCTGGTGAGCCGGAGCGGCGCGTGGCGCATGGGGAGCGCGCGCGATGAACTGCCGCGGCTGCTCGGTGGGTCGAGATGTCGCGCCGCGCGGGCGGCCTGGTCGGCGGGCGGCCTCTGAGCTAGACGAGGCCCGTTGCTCGTCATGGCTTGCTCTTTCCCGGATGCGCGTGCGCGCCGCCGCGGTGGTCGGCTGCGGCGCGCGTCGGCGCTCGCCGCGGCGGCGCTCGTGGCGGCCTGCGGCCCGGGCGAGGAGCCGCCGGGGCGCTCGGCCGCCGCGCAGCCGGCGGCCCTGGAGCCGGCGCTCGCCGACGCGGGCGTCGTGGAGCCGCTGGACGGCGGCGCGGCCGCCGAGGCCGAGCCCGCGGCGTCCAGGGAGGCGCTGCGGCCCGGGCGCGGCGACAAGCTCGCGAGCATCGCGATGCGCACGTTCGTGTACGCCGCGCCCGAGCGCGGCGCGCTCAAGCTCGGTTACCTGCGGGCCGGCGCGATCGTCGAGCGCGCCGCGGCGCCGTCGGGCGACGCGGGGTGCGCGGGCGGATGGTACGCCATCCATCCCCGCGGCTTCGTGTGCGTCGGCAAGGGCGCCTCGCTCGACCTGGACCACGAGATCGTCGCCGCGACGCCGGCCGGCCCGCGCCGCGGCGAGCCGTATCCGTACCGTTACGTCGTGTCGCGGAAGCCGCCGCCGCACCTCTATGTCCACCTGCCGAGCGAGGCCGAGCAGCGGCGCGTCGAGGGGCGCTCGCGCGCCCAGGGCACCCCTGCGTGGTCCCGCCGCGACGAGGCGCTCCTGGGCGAGCCGGAGCCGCTCACGCCCTTCTTCGCGAGCCGCCGCGACCTGCCCAAGCCGCTCGGCGCTGCCGAGAAGGTGCGCTTCCCCGCGCACCGCGGGCGCGCGCGGGCCGACTCGGCCTTCGGCTTGATCTCCACCTTCGAGTGGACAGGGCGGCGCTTCGGACTGACGACCGAGCTCGACCTCATCCCGATCGATCGCACCTCGGCCGTCGCTCCCACGGCGATGCGCGGCGTGGAGGTGAAGAGCGAGGGGACCCCCGCGTTCGTCATGCACCACGGGGTGCGCACGCTGAAGCCGGACGCCTCGGGCGAGCTCAGGCCGGACGGCTGGGCGGCGCACCGCTCCGGCTGGGTGCTCACCGGCAAGACGGCCGCCGGCGGCGCCTACGCGGAGACCGACGCGGGCGTGTGGATCCCCGCGTCCGCGCTGCGGGTCGCGCGGCTGGGCCGCGACTTCTGGGGGCACGCGGCGCGCGGAAGGAAGTGGATCGACATCTCGATCGAGCTCCAGACGCTCGTCGCCTACGAGGGCGAGCGCCCCGTCTTCGCGACCCTCGTCTCGACGGGCAGGGGCGAGCTCGGCGATCCCGCGACCACCAGCGCCACCGTGCAGGGCACGTTCTTCATCCGCGAGAAGCACGTCACGGCGACGATGGACGGCGACGAGCTCAGCGAGTCGTCCGTCGACCTGCGGGACGTGCCCTATGTCCAGTACTTCCACAACAGCTACGCGCTGCACGGCGTCTACTGGCACGACGCGTTCGGCAAGGTGCGGAGCAGCGGCTGCGTGAACCTCGCGCCCGCCGACGCGGCGTGGCTGTTCGCGTGGACCGATCCCCCCGTCCCCGAGGGCTGGCACGCCGCGTTCAACGACAAGGGCGGGACGCTCGTGTACATCCACGCCTGACCGCGCGCGGCCCGGTGCGGCGATGTGTAATACCGCCGGACCGCGCGCGTCGGCCATGCATGCAACCCGGGACGACGCTGTTGGTGATCCAACTTCCTGCGCTGAGCTCTGGAGCGGTCGAGCTCAAATGCGGCATGAAGCCGCTGCGGGGCGCGGTCGTCCTCGGGCCCCGCACGTGATCGCACTCGCCACGCTGGAGCGGCTTCCATGAAATCACCTCACCTCGCCGGTCCGAACGCCCTGCTGATGCTCGTCGCTGCGCTCGCCGGCTGCGCGCCGCGCACCCTTCCCGCGAGCTTCCCCGCGTCCTCTGCTGCCTCACCGCAGGCCGCGGAAGCTCCTTCTCCGCGGATCGGCGTCGCCCTCTCGGAGGAGCCTCCGCTGCCCGGCGAGCCCGCCGCGGGCTGGGTCGGGCTCGAGCCGGCGGGGGGCGCCGGCGCCGACCCTCACCAGCACCACCACCACCATCATCACGGCCCGGCGCCGGCGACGCCGCCGGAGGGCGGCCCGGCGGCTGCCAGGCCCGAGGAGCCTGTCCATGCGCACTGAACGCCGGCGCTCGCGCGCGCTCGCCTCGCGCCTCCTGCCGCTCGTGGCGGGCCTCGCGCTCGCCTCGGCGACCGCGGCCGGCTGCGCCGCCCCGTCGTCGACCGCCGACATGGCGCGGATCCGCGAGCTCTCCCGCTTCGAGCTCCCGCCGAGCGCGGCGTCGGAGGAGGTCGATCCGGAGCCGGCCGACGGCGCGCGCGCCCTCGGCCAGGCGCCGCGGCGGCCGCTCACCGCGGACGCCGCGGTGCGGATCGCGCTGCTCAACAACCGCGAGCTGCGCGCCGTGCTGAAGGAGGTCGGCGTCGCCCGGGGCAACCTGGAGCAGGCGGGCAAGCTCCCGAACCCGGAGATCGCGATCGGGGTGACGCCGCTGCAGGAGGGGGTCGAGCACGCGCACCTCGAGCTCGGGGTCGAGATCGACCTCACGTCGGCGCTCCTTTCGCCGCTCCACGCGAGGGCGGCGCGCTCGGAGCACGAGGCCGCGCGTTACCGCGCTGCCGGCGCCGTCGTCGATCTCGGCTACCAGGTGCGCGCCGCGTTCTACGCCGTGCAGGCGGCGGAGCAGCGCCTGGGCATCGCGAACCGCGCGCTCGACGCGTTCGCCGCGGCCCGCGACGCCGCCCGCGCGCTCTTCGAGGCGGGCAACGTCCCGGAGCTCGACGTGGCGACGCAGGAGGCGGGTTACGAGGAGGCCCGCGTCACGGCCGCGCAGATCGAGCTGGAGCTCCTCTCGCAGCGCGAGCGGCTCACGCGGCTGCTCGGCCTCTCCGGCGCGGCGACCTCCTGGACGATCGCCGGCGCGGTCCCGGCGGCGCCCGACGCGCTCGTCACGCCGCCGCGCGCGGAGTCCCTGGCCTTGCGGGCGAGCCTCGAGCTCGCGGAGCTGCGCAGCCGGCTCGAGGCCGCGGCGGGGCGCGCCGGGGCCTTGCGCGCCGAGGGCTGGGTGCCGGACGTGGCGGCCTCTGTTCACGGCGAGCGGGAGCTCGGCGCGAGCGACGAGGCGCACGAGCACCCGTGGGTCGTCGGCGCCGAGGTCCGCCTCTCGCTCCCGCTCTTCGATCGGCGGCAGGGCGCCGAGGCCGCGCAGGCGGCGGAGTTCGACGGCCTGCTGGAGCGCTACCACGGGCGCGCCGTCGACGTCCGCTCGGCGGTCCGCGAGGCGCGCAACCGGCTGGTGTTCGCGCACGCGCGCGCGCAGCACTACGCGCGCGTGATCCTCCCGGCGCGCAAGCGGGTCCTGGAGCAGACGTTGCTCCAGTACAACGCGATGCAGGTCGGCGTCTTCCAGCTGCTCTCGGCGCGCCGAGCGCAGCTGGACGCCGAGCTCGCGGCGGTCGAGGCGCTGCGCGAGCACTGGACGGCGAAGGCTGCGTTCGACGCGCTCCTGGCAGGGCGCCGCGTCGAGGCCGCGGGGGCCGGAGCTCCCGCGGCGATGCCGAGGGCCTCGGCCACCGGCGAAGGAGGGCATTGACATGGACCGACGTGCTTTCATCCACGCGGGCGGTCTGGCCGCCGGCGCCGCCATCCTCACGCAAGGGCTCGCCCATGCGCAGCAGCGCCCTGGCGCGCCGCCCGCCGCGGGCGCCGCGACGCCCCCGCCTCGCCGGACCGCGGCGCCCGGGGGGCAGCCCGCCGTGGTGACGCCGAACGGCAGCACGCTCCCGCTGCGGGTGGTGGACGGCGTGAAGGTCGGCCACCTCGTCGCGGGCCCCCTCGAGCACGAGATCGCCCCGGGCCTGAAGAGCGAGGTGTGGGGCTACAACGGGAGCACGCCCGGGCCGACCATCGAGGCGGTCGAGGGCGATCGCCTGCGCATCTACGTGACGAACTCCCTGCCGGAGGCCACCACGGTCCACTGGCACGGCCTCGTGCTGCCGAACGGCATGGATGGAGTCGCCGGGCTCACCCAGCGCCCGATCGCGCCCGGCGAGACGTATGTTTACGAGTTCGTCGCGCGGTATCCGGGGACGTACATGTACCACTCCCATTTCGACGAGATGACCCAGATCGCGCTGGGCGCGGTGGGGATGTTCGTCGTGCACCCGAGGAGGCCCAGGGGGCCGCGCGTGGACAGGGATTTCGTGCTGATGACGCACGAGTGGAAGATCAACGCGGGGGCGCGCCGGCCCGATCCGAACGCGATGAGCGACTTCAACGTCCTCACGTTCAATGGCAAGGCGTTCCCCGCGACGGCGCCGCTCCTCGTCGGCCGCGGCGAGCGGGTGCGCGTGCGCCTCGGGAACCTCGGCCCGATGGATCACCACCCGATCCACCTGCACGGCCTGTCGTTCCAGGTCACGGCGACGGACGGCGGGTTCGTCCCCGAGTCGGCCCAGTACCCGGAGACGACGGTCCTTGTCCCGGTCGGCAGCACGCGGGTCATCGAGTTCGTCCCCGAGGAGCCGGGCGACTGGGCGGTGCACTGCCACATGACCCATCACACGATGATGCAGATGGGCCATGGCCTGCCGAACATGGTCGGCGCCGCGACCCGCGCGCTCGATCGGCGGATGGGCCGCGTGATGCCCGGCTACATGACGATGGGGACCACGGGGATGGGCGGCATGGGCGAGATGCCCATGCCTATCCCCGCGAACAGCCTGCCGATGCGCGGCGGGGCCGGGCCGTTCTCGTACATCGACATGGGGGGAATGTTCACCGTCCTCAAGGTCCGCGACGAGCCGGACAAGGCGGACCCGGCCGGGTGGTACACGCACCCGGCCGGCACCGTGGCCGGGCCGGCGAGCGCCGAGCGGATGCGGGCGGACGGCATCGACCCCGCTTCGGGAGGGAAGCCGGGCGGGTGAACCTCTCGGCGTGAGCGAAAGCTCGCGGCCGGCATCTCGTCCGCGCATCGAATCGAGAGGGCCGGGGGGGCTCGGGCTGACTGCGGCGTTGCGGGTCGGCCGTCTCGATGGACACACGGGGCGCGGTCGAGCGACCACAGGTCAGCCAAAATCTTCAGCGATTTCAATGAGCCAGAAGCGGTCCACGCCTTGCCATATCCGGTGGCGAGGCCGGGACGCCCCGGATCGCGGAGGAGTGCTTCGATGGCAATGAAGATGGCTCGACGGATGACGTTTCTGGCGCTTTGCACGGTCTCGCTCGCCGGCTGCGGCGAGCGTCACGACGCGCGGCCTCCGGCGCAGGCCGCTGCCGCGAGCCCCGCGGCGACGCAGTGCCCCGAGCCTGCAGCCGCCACGGCGGCGGCGCCCGCAGGCCTGCCGGCCGCGACGGTGATGGCGCCCGCGCCGGACGCGAACGTCGTGGCGGACAAGGGGAGCAAGGGGACCCGCGAGGCCAAGGAGAAGGGGAGGGGGGCGGCGGAGCTGAAGGTGAAGCGGCTGGTGATCGCGGCGGGGGTGAAGGACCGCGAGCCGGTGGCGCCGGGGACGACGTTCCACGCGCCGGAGACCCCGCGGCTCTATGCGTTCCTGGAGGTCGAGAACCGGAGCGACGCGGAGGGCGAGGTGACGGTGGCGTTCGTCCCGCCGGGCGGCGGGGCGCCGGTGGGGAACGTGACGCTCGGGGTCGGGCCGTCGCCGCGGTGGCGGACGTGGGCGTTCACGCGCGGGGCGCGGCAGGCGGGGGAGTGGACGGCGGTCGTGCGGTCGGAGACGGGCGAGGAGCTCGCGCGCGCGCCGTTCGAGGTGACGCTGTAGCCGAGGGCGGCTGGGCGCGGGAGGCGCCCGTCGTCGTCAGAGCGTCAGGGCGCGTCCTGCGGCGCTTCTGCCGTTGCATCCTGCTCGAAGACGCCGAGGTACACCTGGTCGACGTCGAGCGCGCCGCCGAGGGAGGACAGCGCTGCGTGCTCGCCGGGGCCGTGGATCCGGAGCAGCCAGCTGCCGTCTGGCTGCCGCGTGAAGACCTCGATTCGCGGCGCCTTCTGCGATGCGAGCACGTACTCCTCGAGCGACGGTAGCGTCCGGTACTGGGCGAACTTGTCCCCGCGATCGTAGGCCTCGCTGGATTCGGAGAGCACCTCGACGACGACGCGTGGGTTCAGGAGCGTGTCGCGCTGCTCGTCTTCGAACTCGGGACGCGCGCAAACGACGGCGCCGTCGGGGTACACGTAGCGGCGCGTGGCGGCGATCTTGATGCGCATGTCGGAGGTGAGCACCCGGCACCCCCGGCCGCGGAGCGCGTTCCGCAGCTCACCGATGATGTTCGCGGCGATCGCGCTGTGCTCCAGCGTGCCGCCCGCCATGGCGAAGAGCTCGCCGTCCGCGTACTCGTGGCGAAGCGGCGACGAACGCTCGAAGTCCAGGTATTCCTGCGGCGAAAGGCCGGTGCGGACCGCGGCTTGTGCCATGTCCCGCAGTTTCACCCGGGAGACGGAGCGCGTCCACGGGCGAGGGCTCCGCTGATGCGCAGCGGGCAGGACCCTTCCTGCGGCGTCAGGCGGGCACGAGCTCGACGAGCGTGAGCTCCGGCGGGCAGTTGATGCGGACCGGCAGCCAGCCTCCGGCGCCGGCGTTGACGTGGAGGCGCCGGCCGCGGTGCTCGTAATGCCCGTTGTGGTAGAGCCCGGCGGGCAACATCGGCGTGAGGGCGTAATCGCCGATCCGGCCGAGCGAGATCTGCCCGCCGTGCGTGTGGCCGGACAGCATCAGATCGAACGGCAGCTCGCGGGCGGTGCGGAACGTGCCCGGATGGTGGCTGAGGACGACGCGCGGCGCGCCGTCGTCCCGCATCTGGCCTAGCGCTCGATCCAGTCCGTCGCGCGTCGGGCGCCGGGCGGGCTCTCCCGGGCGCGCGCGGCTCGGGTAGTCGATGGCGCCCATCCACAGGTGATCGCCGCCGATGCGGACCTCCCGCGCCTCGTCGACGAGCACCTGGGCGCCCGCTTCCTCGAGGCCCTTCACGATCGTCCCCACGTCGGCCGATCGCGCGGCGATGTACTCGTGGTTGCCCATGCAGAAGAAGAGCTGCCCTCGGGCGGGGCGCAGGCCCCGGAGCAGCCGCGCGGACAGCTCGAGCTGCGAGACGTGGTGATCGAGCAGATCGCCGGTGACGACGTGGATGTCCGCGCGTACCGCGTTCATGGCGTCGCGGAGCTCGTCGAGCCGCTCCGCGTCCATGAAGCTGCCGACGTGCACGTCGCTGAGCTGCGCGATGGTGACGCCGTGCAGGCTCGTCAGCTCGCGGCGCACCGGCAGCGCGAGCCTCACCACGACCGGTCGTTGCCGCGACGCGAGCACGCCGCCCATCGAGACCGCGACCGCCGCCGCGGGCAGCGCCCATGTCGCGCCGACGACGAGGCGGCGGCGGCGCTCGTCGACGGCCTCCGGTCGGGCCTCGATATCGGCTGGCGCTGGGATGTCCTGAGCGGCCGGATTGGCCTCGGCGCCGCCGCTGACCTGCGTGTTCGTGGCGGTCTGGGCATCGAGCGCAATCGGAGCGTTCCGGGGCGGCCGGAGCCGGTGGAGCACCCGGACGGCCGCGCACGCGAGCGTGACGATCCCGAGGAGCAATCCGTAGAGGAGCAGGCTCACCTGCGCGCCCATGGCGATCAGCGCCAGCGACTCCGGCGCGTGGCGCTGGAGCGCGCGCAGCCCGGAGAAGCTCGCCGCGGCCATGAGCAGCGCCGGGAGCGCGGCCAGCAGCAGCCCAGCAGCGGAGAGCCCGCTGATCACCGCTTCATGTCGAGGGAACGCCGCGCGGAGCCGCCGCCAGAGGATCAGGCCGAGGAGGCCGTTGACGAGCGTGACGACGAGGCCGCCGAGCTGGTACACGCGGCTGAAAGTAGCATCGCGTCGATCCTGCGTCCGGCCGCGGCCCTGCGGCTGCGCCTAGGATCCAGCTCCTCCGTCAGGCACCTCGGCGTCGACCGGGATCTCCCTTGCTTCGAGCCCCTCGAGCGACGCCTTGCCCGACAGCGCGTCGAGGTCGCCGCGCGCGTCCCGGAGGTAGCCATTGAAGAACGCGGCGAGGTAGCCCATCGCGATCGCCTGCTGCTCGCGCCGCGAGAGCCCGGCGTGGCCGTCGAGCGGCTCGACGAGGCCGAGCGACGTCGTGTAGCCGAAGTGGTTCGCGCCGGGCAGGGTCACGAGGTGCTTCGGGGCGCGCGCGCGGTCGTAGAGCGCCGCCGGGACGGAGGCGGCGATGGGATCCGCGGTGCCGCGGACGACGAGCGCCGGCCGAGGCGCGAGCGCGTCGATGGGCAGCGCGCGCTCGGGGGCGCCCGCCGGCGCGAGGAGCGCGAGGGCGCGGACATCGAACGGGCAAGCGGCGTCGAGCGCGAGCGCGAGCGCCGCCTGCGCGCCGAGCCCGTGGCCGATCAGGCCCACCCGGGCGAAGTCGGCCAGGAGGGGGCCCCGGGAGCCGGCCCGGAGGTGCGTGAGCGCGTCCCGGAGCACCGCGGCGCGGCGCAGCGGCGCGTCGTCGGGCGTGAGCCACGAGAGATCGGGCGCGACGACGACGAAGCCCCAGCGCGCGAGGTGCGCCATCACGCCGGCGAGCTGGCGGTAGTCCTGGGCGAGACCCGCGGGGGATCCCGCGGTGGCCGCGCTCGTGGCGAGGCGCCGCTCGTGGGCGATCGCGATGACCGGGAACGGGCCTCCCGCCGAGAGCGGCGCCTCCTCGCCGTCCGCGGACGCGGGGTAGTAGAGCAGCGCGGCGCTCCGCGCGGGGCACCGGTAGAGCGCGCCCTGGAACGGCCACGTGTCGGGGTAGCAGGCGTCCGCCGACAGCGAGAGCGCGCCGATGCGCCGGAACCCCGCCCGATGCGGTCCGGCGCGCAGCCGCGGCGACGCGCCGGTCGGGAGCGGCGCAGGCGGAGGCGAGCTCGTCGAGGGGGGCGGGCGAGAAGGCGTAGCGGCAGGCGGGCGAGAAGGCGTAGCGGCAGGCGGGCGAGAGGGCGTAGCGGCAGGCGGAGGGAGCGTCGCCGGGGAGGGGACATCCGCCGGGGAAGGGGGCGCGTTGCCGAGGATCGCGCGCTGCGACCACAGCGCGCCGTCGCGCGCCGCGTGGACGACCCGCCCTTCGGCGCGCACCGCGAGCTCGATCCGCCCGAGCGGCCAGCTCTCGATCACCGATACCGCCTCGCATCGGCCAAGATCGGTGGCGAACACGGTCGGACCGCGGAAGCGCGCCCCGTGGGCGCCGTCGTCGCGGCACCACCGAGCGAGCCCCACGCGCGCGAGCGGCGAGAACAGCTCGAGGGTCGCAGATCCGCCGATCGCGCTCCGGAAGAGCGCCGGTGTCCCGCGGACCCCGGAGACCACCTCCTCCGGGCCGTGCCACCCGGCCCCGGACCCGGGAGAGCGCCAGAACATCAGCAGGCGATCGCCGACGCGCGCGACGACCTCGAGGTCGCCGGGCGCGTGCGGTCCGTGCGGCGCGCCGGCCACGCGCTGGATCATCGCGACCGCCTCGAATCGACCGAGCCCCTCGCCGAAGATCACCGGGCCGCGCCAGCCGAGCTCGGCGGTGTCGTTGTCGCGGTGGTAGTGCGCGATCCCGCCGCTCGCGTGGGGCACCACGAGCTCGAAGTTGCCCTTGCCCCCGGAGCCTCCCTGGATCAGGGCGGGGTCGCCGGCCGCGCCCTCCGCGAAGAAGCGCGGCTCGCTCCACGACGGCTCGCTCGAGGGCGCGCACCAGAACGCGGCCAGCCGATCCCCGGCGCGCACCACCGCCTCGAGGTGGCCTGGATCGCCGAAGTTGCTCTGGATGAGCGACACCGCCTCGACCGGCCCGAGGCCGCCGGCGAACGTCGCCACGTGACGCCACGGCCCGGAGGCCTCCTCGCGGCGGTGGTGCTCGACGCCGAACGGCGTGTCGGCGGCGGGCAGGACGAGCTCGAGCGTGCCGCGGGAGGCGCATTGCAGGAAGAAGCCGCTGGTCGTGGTGGGCATGGCGCTGACGGCGTCCAATTTACCGGCGAGGCGCCGCCGCGCCTACCGCAGCATCTCGGCGAGCCGCTCGCCGGTCGCCGCCGCGAGCCCCCGGGCGAGCGCCCGCGGGTTCAGCTCGACCGCGACGGCCACCGCGTCCGGCGCGTGGGTGGCGAGCGGCCGCTCGACCGGCGCGTCCAGCCCGAGCAGGTGGCCGAACGAGCCGCCCGCGAGCTCGTTCCAGGCCGCGAGCAGCTCCTCCGAGGCGGCCTCCCCGCTCGTCGAGAAGTCGCCCGCCACCGCGATCGCGAGCGCGATCCCTTCGCGCGCGCTCGGCCTCGCGGCCGCGCCCACGGCGGTGGCCGCCGCGAGAAGCCCCCGCGCGCCGCGGGCGAGCTCCCCGTCGAACGGCCCCGGCGCGAACGCGCGCACGGGCGCCGGGCCGAGGCGGGCCTCGAGCGCGCGCAGCGGGCCGCCCGAGAGCGCGGCGGGCGAGCGCTTGAGGCGCCCGAGCGCGTACAGCGACGCGACGCGCGCCGGCCCGCGCAGCGGGCTGCCGCCGTCCTGCACGCAGGCCACGTCCTCGCCGAGCAGCACGAGCGCGCGCGGCGTCGTGCCGATGTCGCCCGTCACGCGCACGACGTCCGGGCGATCGAGCGCGCGCCGCTCCTTGCCCGTGAGCCTCCGCCGGAAGAGCCGCTCGATGGCGCGCGGATCGCCGCTGTGGCGCGCCACGTAGAGCGTGGCGCCGCCCGCCGGCCCCGCGCCCGCGTACGACGCGATCGCGGCCTCGCGGACCTGCCGCAGATCGACGCCGGTCGCGCGGGCGTGCCGGGCCAGGTTCTCCTCGGGCGCCACGAGCGCGATCGACGGGATGAGCCACGGCACCGCCGCGACCTCGCGGGGCCGGACGAGGATCAGCCACCTGAGCCCCGCCTGCGGCAGCAGGCGCGTCAGGTCCGCCGTGGCGAGCGGCGGCAGCGGCGGGCTCGGCCGAGCGGGCGGCCGCGGCGCGCCGCCGCACGAGGGCAGCGCGAGGCCGAGGGCGCAGCCCAGGGCGCCGCCGAGCACCGCGCGCCGGCGAGGCGCTCGCCCGGGCGCGTCAGCCAACGACGAGGTGGGCGAAGCGGCGGTTCTTCGAGCCGACGCGGACCAGGTAGCGCTTCCCACGCTCGAGCTTGAGCTGCTCGTCCTTGACCACCTCGCCGTCGAGGTGCACCGCGCCGCCCTTCACGAGGCGCCGCGCCGCGGAGGTCGACTCGGCGAGCCCCGCCAGCGCCAGCGCGTTGCCGATCGGGATCGTGTCGCGGTCGCTCGCCACGTGGAGCTCCTCGATGTTCTCCGGCAGGCCGCCGGCCGCGACGCTGCGGCGCCGCTCGAGGGCCGCGCGCGCGTCCTCCGCCGAGTGGAAGCGGGTGACGATCTCCTGCGCGAAGAGCTCCTTCACCGCGATGACGCCCTGCTCGCCGCGGAGGACCGCCTCCCGCAGGCCGGCGATCTCCTCGGGCGGGCGCGACGACAGGAGCTCCATGTACCGCCAGATCACGCCGTCATCGACGAGCATCAGCTTCTGCAGCATGTCGAACGGCGGCTCGGTGATGCCGACGTAGTTGTCCGCGCTCTTCGACATCTTGGCGCCGACGACCTTCCCGTCCTCGACGCGCGCGTTCGTGCCCTCGAGGAGCGGCATCGTCATCACCATCTGGGCGCGCTTTCCGTAGCGGGGCATCAGGTCGCGCGCCACGAGCAGGTTGAAGAGCTGATCGGTGCCGCCGAGCTCGATGTCGGCCTCGAGCTCGACCGAGTCGTAGGCCTGGAGGAGCGGGTACATGAACTCGTGCACGTAGATGGGCCGCGCCTCCTCGTAGCGCTTCTTGAAGTCGTCGCGCTCCAGCATGCGGGCGACTGTGTACTTCGCGCAGAGCTCGATCATCTGCGTCGGATCGAGCTTGTTCAGCCACTCGGAGTTGTAGCGGACCTCGGTCCTGTTCTTGTCGAGGACCTTGAACGCCTGCGCCTGGTAGGTCTCCGCCGCGGCGACGACCTCCTCGCGCGAGAGCCGCGGGCGCAGCTCGTTCTTGCCGGTCGGATCGCCGACCATCGCCGTGAAGTCGCCGACCACGAAGACCACGTGGTGCCCGAGCTCCTGGAACTCCCGCATCTTCTGCATCACCACCGTGTGGCCGAGGTGGAGATCGGGGCGGGTCGGGTCGAAGCCGGCCTTCACGCGCAGCGGCTTGCCCTCGCGGATCCGCTCCTCGAGCTCGGCTCGGACGTGGAGGTCGACGACACCCTTGCAGAGGATCTGGAGCTGACGTTCGGCGGGGACCATGGGGGCCCGCTTCTACCGCGCAGCGGAACCGCCCGCCAGGGGGGGCGACGCGCCTCGGCGCGCGCGAGCGAAGAGGGCGCCGCGAGCGACGAGGACACGTCGTCACCTCGTGCGGCGCATCACGTCACCTCACGTCACGCACGCGCCGCGCGCCGCCTCATTCGTCGTCGGTCTCGTCGTCGTCCTCGTCCTCGTCGTCGTCGTCGCCCGAGATCGCGTACGCGCGGCTCGCGTTGACGAGCTCCTTGAGCTCCTTGCCGACCTTGAAGAACGGAAGGCGCTTGGCGGGCACGGGCACCGGCTGGCCCGTGCGCGGGTTCCTGCCGCTGTAGGGCTTGTACGGCCTGACCGTGAAGCTGCCGAACCCGCGGATCTCGATGCCTTCGTTGCGCTGGAGCGCCTGCGTCATCGCGTCGAAGACGCAGTTCACGACGAGCTCCGCTCGAGCCTTGGTGAGCTCCCCCCGTCCCGCGATCGCGTCGATGAGCTCGCTTTTCGTCATGGTCCACCTCCCCCACCCGAGCGGACCGCCGCCGGCGCTCGACTTGCCGCTTTCCACCGCAGAGCTCCAGGGGATGCGCCGCTCCAGGAGCCGCATGACAACAGAATCCTATGAAAAGCTCGCATGTTACGGGACTAGCGGTCAACCGAATTCCCGCCCACAACGGAGAGCGCATCGAGCGCGAAGAGGCCTTCGGTTCGGCTCGTTCCGCTCGTTCCGCAGGTTTCCCTGGCCTCGCGGGCGAGGGCGAGCTCGATTTCGACGGCATCCTCGGGGATCGGGTGCGGCGGGAGGTCGGCGCAGGCGAGCGGCGCGCCGGGGGGGCTAGGCGCGGCGGGCTCGAGCCGCCAGACGTGGAGCAGGGCGCCGTCGACGAGGAGGCGCACCTCGCCGGCGCCGTCGCCCGAGAGCGCCACGCGCGGGCTGATCCGGGCGCCGCGGAGCCAGGGGGCGGGCAGGCCGACCCGGACGACGGCCTCGCCGCGCCCCGCCGCGTGCACCGCGAGGAGGCGCCCGCCTGACGCGCACGTACCGCCGGCGTGCTCGGGCAGCGCGAAGGCGCCGCGCTGCGCGCGGGGCGGCCACAGCGACTCGCCCTCGATGCGGGCCTCGCCGGGCGGCTCGGCGTCGAAGACGAGCGGCGTTATCGAGACCGTGGCGAGGCCGCCGCCGTCCGGGATCGCGAAGCGGTAGCGGTACGCGGGGGGGCGACCGCGGGCCTCCCACGCCATGCGGTCGATCGCGTCGCCCCGGTAGCGCAGCACCGCGACGTCCTCCGGGGCGGGATCGAAGCCGAGGTTGAAGCCGTGATCGGTGTCGACGAACACGAGGCCGCGCGAGACGCCCGCGCGCGCGACTGCGGCGGGGTCGAACATGGGCAGACCGCCCTCGCGATCGCGGAGCGCGGCGTGGTCGAAGCCCGCGCGGAAGGCGAAGCCGGCGAGCGGGAGCGCCGCCGCGAGGAGCGCCGCCGGGAGGAGCGCGCCACGCCGGCGCGCGGGGCCGCGCTCCGCGTGCGCCGCCGTCGCAGCGCTCCCCGCGTGCGCCGCCGCAGCAGCGCGCTCCGCGAGCGCGAGGGCGGCCATGGCGGCGAGGACGTGCTCCACCGGCAGCACATCGGCGAAGAAGCGCGCGCCGCCTCCCGGGTAGTTGCCGTCGAAATAGAAGGGGGCGTAAGCGGCGATCTGGAGCAGCGGAGCGATCGCGAGGGCGCGCGAGCGCGGCCGACGCCAGGCGATCACGGCGCCGACGAGCACGAGCAGCGCGAGCGGCTCGGCGTTCAGCGCGTCCACGAGGTGGAGCTTCAGGCGGCGCAGCGTCGTGCCGGCAGCAGCCAGAAAGCCATATCCTTCCGCGAGGTTGTGACGGACGAAGTCGCCGTGCTCGCCGAGGCAGCCGACGCCGGCGCCGAAGCCGTAGCGGAAGCAGCCGGGCGGGCCGTCCGAGACCGCGTAGTACGCGGCCTGCGACGAGGCGAAGGCGCCCGTCGCGGCGTGCTGGTGGGCCGCGAGCAGCGCGAGGCCGGGGAGGGCGCCGATCGCCATCGCCGCGGCGAGCCGCACGAGCCGCGGCGAGCGGCGCGGCGGCGGCTCGCCCTCGCGCGGACCGGCCGCCGCGCTCCCCGGCGCGATCGCCGGCAGGAGCACGAAGGGCAACGTCGCCGCGAGGGCGAGCGCGCTCGGCGGGCGCGTCGCCGCGAGCCAGCCGGCGGCGAGCCCGGCGAGCGCGGCGGCGCGGACCGCCGGACCGAGGGGCCCCGTCGCGGCGCCCGTCGCCGCGGCGGCGTGGGTCTCGTCGAGCGCGCGCCGCGCCGACGCGAGCGCGACCGTGAAGCAGAGGGCCGCGAGCCCGTGCGACATCGTGTCGGCCGTGTGGTAGCGGAGCGCGGCGCAGAGCGCCGAGAAGAGCGCGGCGACGAGCGGAACGAAGCGGATCGGCGCGGCGCTCCCGGCCGGGGCCGGGCCCTCCGGCGCGAACCGCGCGGCCAGGTCGTAGGTGGCGATCGCGAGCGCCGCGGCGAGCGCGGGGCCGATCGCGA
Source organism: Sorangium sp. So ce381 (assembly GCF_051473845.1). NCBI lineage: Bacteria > Pseudomonadati > Myxococcota > Polyangiales > Polyangiaceae > Sorangium > Sorangium sp. So ce381. Next base: position 768,880 of record NZ_CP150336.1, read on the forward strand.
GCGGCGCGCCCGTGAGGAAGCCCAGCGCGAGCAGGGCGGGGTAGCCCGGGGGAAAGAGGACCGCGACCTCGGCCGCGCGGTTCGCGCCGGAGGGCCCGGCCATCGCGTCGCCCACCGCGTCGTTGCGGACGAGGAAGCGGCCGAGCACGGAGGCCGCGGGCTCGTCGAGCGGCCACGCGAGGTGGCCGGCCGCCATCGCGCGCGCCTCGAGCCAGTAGCTCGTCGCGTCGATGATGCGGGGGCCGCCCCGCAGGTAGACCGCGACGTACGCGGCCGAGAGCAGCGCCGCGACGACCGAGAGGGCCGCGGCGATCGCGGCGCCCAGGGCCGCGCCGGAGGGGGGCGCGGGGTCGGGGCCCGAGCGCGCGGCGCCGGGGCGCGGAGGCGCGGGGCCGGCCCGTGCGATGGTGGACGAGCGGCCGCGGCGGAGGAGCCAGGCGCAGGCGAGCACCGCGGCGAGGGCGAGCGCGAGCGCGATCCATTGCGCGGGGTCGCGGGGCAGGCCGGCGCGCACGTCACTGTCCGGCGAGCGGGCGCGCGCCGGCGCCCTGCGCGGGGCGATCGAGGATCCAGACGTGGTGATCGACCCACTCCCCGTCGACCGGCGTGAGCGTGAGCGTGAACGTCTCGGGCAGGCCCTCGGGGAGGTCGAGCGAGGCCTCGGTCCAGCCGTCGCCCTTCTTGAGCGCGAGGTGGCCGATCTCCCGGCCGTCCGCCGTCGCGCGGATCGCGGCGGCGCGGGGCGCGGCGGTGCGGACCACGAGCCTGCCGTGGCCCTCGCGGGGGGCGTGCAGGCGGGCCGCCTCGCTCCGGCCGCCCGGGATGACGCGCCCGGCGTCGAAGCGATCGTGCCCCGATCCGCGCGGATCCGGGAGGACGCTGAAGCCGACGAAGCCTGCCTGTGGCCGCGGGAAGGCGTAGCCGTGCTCCCGCTCGCTCACGAGGTCGGCGACGTCGAGCTCGTCGACGATCCGCTCGTCCGCGCGCATCGACGCGGGCGGCTCGCCGTACGCGAGCGGGCTCCAGTCGGCCTGGTAGATGACCTTCTCCGCGCCGCCGCAGATCACGTTGCCGACGACGGGGATCGCGGCGATCCGCCTGCCGAAGATGGCCGGGAGGTCGCCCCACCAGCCCGGGTAGATGGCCAGCGTGTCGGGGCGGTCGTCGGCGGGGATGCGCTCGATGAGCTCCAGCGAGGCGCCCAGGCCGTGGACGCCCGCGCGCGCGAACGGGAGATCGTGGTAGCCGCCGAGCCCGATGAGGTCGAGGCCGGGCCGGTCCGACGCGTAGAGGAGCGCGCCCGCGTCGCCGACGAGGACGCGGCGCACGTCGAGCTGGGCGAGGAGCTTGCCGGCGACGAGGTGCTGATCGCGGATGTTGCGGCTGGCGCGGCCGAAGAACCAGATCTGGTCGCGCATCCTGGGCAGCTGGTGGGCCCAGAAGAGCGCGGCCACGGCGAGGGCGAGCGCGACGCGCGCGCACCAGAGGCCGCGCGCCAGGGCGCCGCCGCGGGCCGCGGCCGCGACGCCGCCGAGGGCCCCGAGCCGCGCCCTGAGCCCGACCGGGGCGCTCTCGTGCCGCTCCTGGCGCTCGTCGCCGCTGGCCCATGCGGCGCGCGCGACGAGCAGCGCGAGACCCATCGCCGCGAGCACCAGCAACCAGGCGACCGCGGGCATGGTGTAGCGCTCGTTCTGCCAGCGGACCTGACCGTTCAGGGACACCAGCGCGAGCCACCCGACGACCTGGACCCAGAGCAGCGCCGCGGCCCCGCGGGTCTTGCGCGAGGCGAGGGGGACGAGCGCGAGGGCGGGCACGAGCCAGCCCCAGGGGAGCGCGTCCGAGAAGTGGTGGTTGGTGTTGCGGGCGACGACGTACGTCGCGAGGAACTCGTAGGTGTCCCACTTCTCGGAGGACGTCATGTACGGGTTGTTCAGCGCCAGCTTGGCGATGGCGCCGCTCGCCGCCCACTCGCCTGTGAACACGCGGTTGGCGACCGCCTGGGCGAGGCACGCGAGCGCGCCGGGCACCGACGTCCGGAGCATGGTCGCGATCGCCGCGCGCGCGCCGTGCGCCCGCCCCACGGCGATGGCCGCGTAGACGCTCAGCGCCGCCACGCAGACGACCGACTCCGGCCGGGTGGCGTAGAGGAGCGCGCCGGCGAGGCCGGCGGCCCAGCCGAGGTGGGCGAGGCGCTTCGGCGGCGCCGCGGCGCGCGCTCTCTCTATCGCCCGCGTCGCCCGCGCCGTCGGCTCGCGCGGCGCGTCGGCCGCGCGGGCGACCGAGAGCGCGGCGAGGGTGGCGAGCGCCCAGACGCCGAGGTGGAAGGCGTTCTCCATCCCGCTGAACAGCGACCAGTCGAGCGCGCCGATGGAGAGCGCCACGGGCGGCAGCAGGTACTTCGCCCAGCGCCCGACAGGCTCGAGGAGCCGCGCGCCGACGAGCAGGAAGCCGAGCGTCGAGGTGCACGCGACGATCGCCGCCCACTGCATCAGCAGGACGCCGCGGAAGCCGACGAGGTAGCCGAGGGCGAGGACGAACGGGTAGCTCAGGCTCGTGTTCCCGCTCGAGAAGCCGTTGCCCTCGGACCACTCGAACGGGTACCCGCGCGCGGTGGCGCGGGCGTAGTCGAAATGGATGAAGACGTCGTCGAGCGGCGCCGACCACATGCCGCCCGTCTGCTGGTGCATCGCGCTGTAGAACGCGACGGCGGCGTAGAGCACGCACGCGCCCGCGTAGGCGGCGAACAGGACCGGATCGACGCGCGGCCAGGCCGCGACCAGGCGATCGAGCCGACCTGGGGGCGCCGCCGGGCCGGCGCCCCGGGAGGCCGCGGTCTCGGTTCCCTCTGCTCCGTCCGTCACGTCGGGGGAGGCGCTGCTCGGCTGAGGCAGAGGCGTTGCTCCTCCGGGCAGCGAGGAGGATGCGGGGTCGGCGCTGGACGGTGACACGCGGCTCTTTTACACGACTTTCACGCGGCCCGAGCCGTGGAGCCCGTCCGCGAAGGCGCGCGGGGAGTGGCTGGATCCATCCGGGGAAGAGCCCGTCGGACCGCGATAGGTCCTTGCGGTCCAGTCCTCCGGGAGCACGGGCCTGTAGCTCAGGGGAGTGCCGCCCCGGCTCCCGGTCAGAAGGGTTACCACGGCTGCAGAGGCGGTCAGCTCTGCCCAGCACGTTTGCAAGCGGCTGCTTCAGGAGTGAAATGGGAAAGTCATTTTACTAGCGAAAGTCCCTGAATTCGGAAGGGAATCTCTTGGCCCGCATCCTGCTCGGTGAGCAGTCGCAGAGCGCCCGTGACGGTCTCCCCCCCCCACCGTCGAGCGGGCGCTCTTTTTTTTGTCCGTTGCCTCCGGGCTTCTGGCGGACCGACCCTCGGCGGCGCCTCGGCGAGCGCTCGCTGCCCGTGCCGCCGCGATGCTCGTCGTGCGCCTGTTCCAGCTCCGGTGCGCCGCGTCTCGGACGAGCTGAGCCGCGTCCGTGTAGGATCCAGCCACCGAACGTGACACCCGAGAGGCTCATGCCTGTGCCGCGGCTGTTTTCCCGCCTGTTGTTGCTGCTGTTCCTCTGGAGCCTGCTCGCGGCGTGCGCGCCGGGCCCCGCGACGGCGCCCGCCGTCGAGCCGCCGAAGACGGTGGTCCTCCCGCCACCCGCCGCGCCGGCCGCTGTCGTGGCGGCCGAGCCCGAGCCGGAGCCCGAGCCGGGCACCGCGGTGCCCGTCACCCGCGCCGATCCGTGGTGGGGCGAGCCGCTCGCGCCGGTCACCCTCGTGGTGTGGGGCGACTTCGAGTGCCCCTTCACCTCCCGGCACATGGCGACGCTGGAGCAGCTGAAGCAGGCCTACGGCCGCGATCGGCTGCGCATCGTCTGGAAGCACTTCCCGCTCGCGTTCCACAAAAACGCGCGCCCGGCGCACCTGGCGGCCGAGACGGTGTTCCGGCTCGGCGGGGCCGAGGCGTTCTGGAAGTTTCATCGGCTCGCGTTCGCCAACCAGCGCTCGCTCGCGCCGGAGTCGTTCGAGGCGTGGGCCGCCGAGGCGGGCGTCGATCGGGCGGCGTTCCGCGCGGCCTTCGATGAGCAGCGGCACGCGCCGAAGATCGACCGGGACCTCGAGGCCGGCCAGACCGCGGGCATCAAGGGCACCCCGGCGACCTTCGTCAACGGGGTGTCCCTCAGCGGGGCGCGGCCCATCGCCGAGTTCCGGTCCGCCATCGACGAGCAGCTCCGGGCGGCCGGGGATCTCCGGCGATCCGGCGTCCCGCAGGAGCGCATCTACGCGGCCCTGTCCGAGCAGAACAAGGCGCGCGCTCCGGCCCCGACGCCGCCCTCGCCGCCGGCCCCCGAGGACACGACCGTGTGGAAGGTGCCTGTCGACGGGTCGCCGATCCGGGGCAACCCGGGCGCTCTGGTCACACTGGTCATGTTCTCGGACTTCGAGTGTCCGTTCTGTCGCAGGGTCGCCCCGACCGTCGAAGGCCTCGAAAAGAAGTACGGCGCTCAGCTGCGCGTCGTCTTCAAGCACTACCCGCTCCCCTTCCACAAGCGGGCCGAGCCCGCCGCGGAGCTCGCGCTGGAGGCCGGGGCGCAGAAGGGCGACGCGGCGTTCTGGAAGGCGTACGAGCTCTTGAAGACCGGGGGCCTCGAGGACGCGGACCTCGCGGCGCACGCGAAGTCCCTGGGCCTCGACGTGGCCCGCGCGCAGAGGGCCATCGCCGCCCGGCGCCACGCGGCGCGCATCGAGCGCGATCAGCGCCTCGCCGACGACCTCCAGGCGAGGGGGACGCCCCATTTCTTCATCAACGGCAGGCGGCTCGCCGGCGCCCAGCCGGCAGAGAAGTTCGAGGCCCTCATCGATGAGCAGCTCGCGCGCGCAGCGGCGCTCGTCGCGGCGGGCACGCCGCCCGCGAAGGTCTACGACGCGCTGCAGAAGGAAGCGAGGGCTGGCACCGCGCCCGAGCGGATCCTCGCCCCGGCGCCGACCAAGGACAACCCCGGCAAGGGAGCGAAGCCCGGCGCGAAGGTGACGATCCAGATATTCGCCGACTTCCAGTGCCCGTTCTGCAAGCGCGTCCAGCCCACGATCGACGAGGTCATCGCCGCCTATCCGGGCAAGGTCCGCGTCGTCTTCAGGCACCTGCCGCTGCCCTTCCACACGCGGGCGCCCCTCGCCGCAGAGGCGTCGATCGAGGCGTTCCGGCAGAAGGGCGAGGCCGGCTTCTGGGCGATGGCGCAGCGCCTGTGGGAGGACCAGTCCGAGAGCGGGCTCGGCCGGGGGGCGCTCGAGGGCCACGCCGCCGCGATCGGCCTCGACGTGGCGAAGTTCCGCGCCGCGCTCGACTCGGGAGCGCACCGCGCGGCGGTCGAGGCGGACCTGAAGCTCGCCGAGCGCCTGCACATCACCGGCACGCCGTCCTTCGCCATCAACGACTACTTTCTCAGCGGGGCGCAGCCGACCGCGCACTTCAAGCGGCTCGTCGACAGGGCGCTCGGCCCGCACGATCCCCCCACGAAGGAGTCGCTTCACGGCGCGGGCAAGCCCGCGGCCCCGCCGGGGGCCGCCCAGCCGGGCGCAGCGCAACCTGCGCCGGCCCAGCCGGGTGCAGCGCAACCTGCGCCGGCCCAGCCAGGTGCAGCGCAGCCAGCGCCGGCTCAGCCGGGGGCAGCGCAGCCAGCGCCGGCCCAGCCCCCTGCGACGGTCGGCCAGATGGGGGCGAAGCATCTCCTTATCATGTATGCAGGATCACTGCGGGCCCCGGCGCGCATCGTTCGCACGCGGGACGAGGCGCGCGCGCTCGCCGAGCAAGTGCTCAAGAGAGCGCAGCAGGGGGCGAGGTTCGAGGATCTCGCGGCCCAGTACAGCGACGAGCCGGCTGGCCGCGCGCGCGGCGGCGATCTCGGCACGTTCAGGAAGGGCATGATGGTGCCCGAGTTCGAGCAGGCGGTGGAGAACCTCGCTGTCGGCGCGATGAGCGGGGTCGTCGAGACGCCGTTCGGCTTCCACATCATCCTGCGGACGCAATAGCGAGCGTGCGCGGCCCCCGCAGGAGATGGAGCAGCGCACGTGGGGAGTTCCAACGTGGAGCCTCCCGGATCGTCCCCCGGCTGGATTGGATGTAGGACGGGTATCCCGCTCGCGAAGAGAACGGCGGATCGCGTAGCGACGAGCGAGGGCGAGTGGCCCCTTTCAGCGCGATGGCGCGGCTCGACATCGGGAGACCTCCTGCCATGGGGGACACCCCGCGGCCGTTCAGTGGACGAACGGGTTCGTCCGCAGCGACTCGCGGCGGGCGGCGCGATTTCAGGTCAGGCCCGATTCTTCTTGCCGGTCCCGGTTGAGAAGATTTCGCGCCATCCTCCAAAGGCGTCCGCGCGACCTCCGCGCGCTCCCCGCGCGGCCTGCGCGTTGACCCCCCTCGCGCGCGTCGAGTAGAACGATCTTCGCGCCAGAGCGCGCCACCCAGTCAGCGCCAGCGCGGATTGGAACCGCAAACGATGCGTTGGTTCGTCGAGATCTCGTCGTTAGGCCAGAACGCACCGCCGAGCAGGAAGGTGTGCGTCGAGGCCCCGCAGTGGCAGCCCGCGCTGCAGAAGGCCCGGGCGCTCCGCGGCGATGGGGGCCCGCTCAACAATTTCTCGGTGGATCTGCTCGAGAGCGGCTACCGAGCGATCGATCCGGCGACGCGCGTGCGGTACGTCGTGCAGCGCGCCCCGGACGACGCGGCGCTGACGGACGGCACGGACACTCCAGCGGGCGCGTCCCCGGCCGGGGCGGCTTCTCCCAGGCCGGCCGAGCCTGCGGGGCGCGTCGCAGGGAAGCGTCCGATCGCGCCCACGGTCCCGTTCATCTCGATGGGGACCGCGCTCCTCGTCTCGGAGCCAGCGGGCGCCCAGGCGCAGCCGGTGAAAGGCGGAGAGGCCGCGCTGGCGCGGGATGCGCCGCCGGAGCGAGGCGCCGCGCCGGAGCGAGGCGCCGCGCCGGAGCGAGCGCCCGCGGAGCTGCCGCCGTATCAGCTCATCTCGCAGCGCGAGGAGAACCCGTCCGAGCGCTCGCCGCTCACGTACCGAGAGCTCGTCTATGCGGTCGCGACCGGCACCCCGCGCGATCTCGTCAGCGCGCTGCTGGTCGATCGGCTCGAGCGCGCACGGCAGCGCATCGACGACGCGCGCCCGGGCAAGTTCATCCATATCGCCGTGTTCGATCACGTCTTCGACGGCCGGCCTCAACGCGGCCCGCTCGCGACCCTCGCCTGGAAGGACTGGCGCTCGGCCGAGCCCGAGATCCAGTTCCGCCCGCGCACCGGGGGCACCGCACCGCCGCCGGCCATGCCGCCTGCGGACGCGGCGCCGCCGGTCGCCGTGCCGCCTGCGGACGCGCCGCCTGCGGACGCGCCGCCTGCGGATACGGCGCCGGCTGCCACGCCGGCGGCGGATGCGGCGCCGCCGGTCGCCGCGCCGCCCGGCACGCCGGCGGCGGACGCGCCGGTTGCCGACGCGCCGCCGCCTGCGGCCGTCGCGCCGGCTGCGGACGTGCCGCCGCCGGCCGCCGCGTATCCTGCGGATGTGCCGCGGCCGCCCCTCACGCCGCCGGCCGACGTGGTGTTGCTCGCCGCGCCGTCCGACGAGCAGAAGGGGCTGCCGCGCCTCCAGCTCGTTCCGGAGGCGCCCGATGTCGCTGCCCCCACACCGGCCCCGCCGCGTCGGCGGTCCTCCTTCCCTCCGAAGAACGGGCGCCTCTCCGGCGACGACCTCATCGCGGAGCTGTTCGAGGCGTGCAGCGACCTGCACTTCCTCCAGGACACCCTCGCGGGCGCCGACTTCATCCTCGCGCTCACGCTCGACAAGATCCCGTGCGCCCTCGGCCTCGTGTCGCTGTTCGACATCAACCGGCGCGAGTTCGTCGTCGTCCGGCAGTACGGCGGCAAGGGCGCGCTCCTCGCCCGGCTGTCCGAGCGGGCGCCGCTCCCGCTGGCCGCGATGCGGTCGAGGCGCGCCGTCGTGGTGCCCGACGCGGCCAAGGACGAGCGCGTCATGGACGAGCGGTGGAAGGCGATCGGCGTCGAGCTCCGGAGCGTCATCTGCGCGCCCGTCGAGCTCGCGGGCCGCTACCTCGGCCTCCTCGAGATCGGAAACCCGCTCGACGGCAAGCCCTTCTCCGAGAGCGACGGCAACGCGCTCACCTACATCGGCCAGCAGTTCGCCGAGTTCGTCGGGGCGCGCGGCGTCGTCCTCGAGCCCAGCCTCGTGACCGCGGGGGCGAAGAAGGCCGCCCGCTAGCGGAGCCGAGCGATGGACCTCCTCCCCTCCGCCGGGCAGCGCCATCGCGTCCCGTACTTCGCCCTCGTCCCCGCCATCGTCGTCGCCGTGCTCGTGCTCGGCGGGATCGCCCTGCGCACGACGCTGCAGATCGAGAAGGCGCGGCAGCAGACCGTCTTCGACGCGACGCTCACCCTCGCCGACGAGCGCGTCGATCGGCTCGACAAGCTGATCATCGCCCAGGACAACGTCGTCGCCGCGCACGTCGACGTGGCGAACCTCTCGGTCATCGCGCGGCGGTGGCTCCCCACGGCGGCCCGCGAGACGCCGACCGTGCGCGCCATCCTGGTCCTCGACATGGACAACGAGGCGCACGACGTGCTCGCGTTCGCCTCGCGCGGCGCGTCCGGGCGGGAGGACGACGCCTTCCGCAAGCTCCTGCTCGCCCGCCTCCTGCCGCAGATGAACTTCACCGGCGACACGGGCGAGCTTCGCCACCTCCACCACGTCATCGATCAGCAGAGCCTGCTCGTGAGCTACTGGCAGCGCGAGCACGTGGGGCGCAGGTGCCTCATCGTCGCGTGGCACGAGGTGCCGCGCCTGGTCCACGAGGTGATGCCCCGGCTCTTCCGCGACCTCGATCGCGAGAAGAGCCGGATGAACGTCATCGACGAGGAGGGCCGCATCGTGTTCGGCCCGCCCATCATCGGCGGCGAGTTCACCGTCGGGCGCCCCTTCCCGACCACGCTCTACAACTGGCGCCTCCAGATGGCGCTCACCACGGCCGAGGAGCTCGGCGAGAAGGTCGAGCGGCAGCGCCTGATCGAGATCCTGATGGTCGGATTCTCGGCCCTCGTCGCGCTGGCCGGGCTCGCGATCGTGGTGCTGGCCTCCGTGAACGAGCGGCGGCTCGCGGCGCTGAAGAGCGACTTCGTCGCGAACGTGTCCCACGAGCTCAAGACGCCGCTCTCGCTGGTCCGCATGTTCGGCGAGCTCCTGCTCGGCGACCGCGTCCCCAACGACGAGAAGCGCCGCCAGTACCTGCAGATCATCGTGAGCGAGAGCGAGCGGCTCACCGCGCTCATCGAGAACGTCCTCGATTTCGCCCGCGTCGAGCGGGGCAAGGCCGCCTACGAGTTCGCGCGCGGGAGCGTCGCCGAGGTGGCGACGCGCGCCGTCGACATGTACCGCTACCGCGCCGAGCGCGAGGAGATGACCGTGGAGCTCACGATCGCCGAGGGCCTGCCCGAGGCGCTCATCGACGCGCGCGCGCTCGAGCTCGCCCTCGTGAACCTGCTCGACAACGCGCTCAAGTACGCGAAGGACGGCGGCCGCGTCGCCGTCGCGGTGGAGGTCGAGGGCGGGGGCGGCGGGCGCCTCGCCGCGCTGACGCGCCAGGCGAGGCGGGTCGCCATCCGGGTGAGCGACCGCGGGCCGGGCATCGATCCCGACGAGCAGAAGCACATCTTCGAGCGCTTCGCGCGCGGACGGCGGGCGAGCGAGCGGCAGGTGCGCGGCAGCGGGATCGGGCTCGCGCTCGTGAAGCACATCGCCGAGAGCCATGGCGGCGCCGTGCGGGTCGAGAGCCCGCTCACCGACGACGGGCGCGGCAGCGCGTTCGTCGTGTCGCTCCCCGCGCTGGAGCACGACCGGGAGGCGCAAGAGGGCGCCGCGAACGCCGAGCCGATCGCGGCCGATCCGGCGCCGGACGCGGGGTCGCCGTGAGGGCGCGCAAGCGCGGCGAGGCGGAGCCCCGGCCGGGCGACGTTGCGGTCAAGACGACGCCCCAGCGGACGAACGCCGCGGTCAAGGCGACGCCCCAGCGGACGAACGCCGCGGTCAAGGCGGCGCCCCGGCGGACGGACGCCGCGCGGGGCGCCGCGGTCCAGGCGGCGCTCGACGGGGTGCGCGCGCGGTGCGCCGTCGAGGAGCGCCGCGCGCGAGACCCGGTCTCCTTCGTCCATCGCTACACGGACCCGGCCGATCAGGAGCTCGTGGCGCTCATCGCCGCGTCGCTCGCCTTCGGCAACGTGAAGGCGCTTCACGCCAAGATCGGCGAGGCGCTCGACCGCCTCGGGCCGGAGATCGCCCTCACCGCCGACGACGCCCGCGCCGTCTCGGCGCGGCTGCGCGGCTTCCGGCACCGGATCTACCGCGATCGCGATCTCGCGGGGCTGATCGTCGGCGCCCGGCGGGTGCAGCGGGCCTCGGGCTCGCTCGGCGCCGCCTTTGCGGCCGAGCTCTCGCGCACCCGCGACCTGCGCCAGGCCCTCGGGGCGTGGGTGCGGGCGATCCGACGCGCCGGCGGCCTCGACCGGCGTCCGGACGACCGCGGAGCAGCGCACATCCTCCCCGATCCCGAGAAGGGCAGCGCCGCCAAGCGGCTGATGCTCCTGCTGCGGTGGATGATCCGCCCCGCCGACGGCGTGGACCTCGGCCTGTGGCCGGTGCCCCCGTCGGCCCTCCTCATCCCGGTCGACACGCACATCGAGAAGCTCGGCTACAACATCGGGCTCACCGATCGCAGGGGCGCCACCTGGAAGACGGCAGAGGAGATCACCGCGGCCCTCCGCGGCTTCGATCCGGCCGACCCGGTCAAGTACGACTTCGCCCTCTGCCACCTCGGCATGCTCCAGCAATGCCCGTCGCGGCGCGATCCGGTCCGCTGCGAGGGGTGCGGCGTGAAGCCGGTCTGCCGTCACTGGGACGAGTGAGCATGCCCTGTACGTCGGATTTCCGTCCGGAACAGCTACTTGCCTGATCAGTTCGAGAGCGTGAAGTCCTTCGAATTTGAATCAGATTGCAGCCGTGATTTTCAAGGATGCAATAGTGGCTGGTTGTTCTTGGTGTAAGTATTTGAAATTCTACTCTGGATGGGGCGGCACAGAGCCTGCAAAATGGTGGGCGAGCGCCGTCGCGGAGACCTTCCCCCCCCAGGTCCGCGAGGCGCTTTTTTCATTTTGTCCCCGGCAAGCGCATGAGCGCGGCCGTTCGGCAGACAGCACGGCAAGAAGAGCGCCGCAACGGAGCCCCCCCGAGCTCTGCTGCGACGTTCTTCTTGCCGTGCCCCCTTTCCCGGGGTGCTTACGGAACCCTTGCCAGCTCTCTCCTCGCCCTCGTGTATTGCGATCCGCATGCCACGTTCCGGGCTGGTAGATCTGGAACCTTTGTGCACGCCTGTGCTGGAGCTCTCGATCTCGCGCCGCGGTAGGCCTGGGCACATGGTCATGTCCCCGCGAGACGCGGATCCCAGGGAAAATGAGCCGTTGCCAACGTGCGTTTCCGCCAGGGGCAGTCGCCCCGCGCGCTGTCCGGCGCAGTCGGGTGGAGTCGATTCCGGAGCGCTGTGTGACTTTTTCGCGCGCGCAGGAGATGATCGTGAAACGTGCTGTTCCCATCGATTCATGATCATCCAGAGGAGCGAACCGGTGAGCGGCCTCGACGAGCGGCGGGTCTGTATTCCGTCCATCCTGGTGAAAAGAATGTCGAGGTTGCTCGCATGCGGAAGCAGCGCCAGCAGGTAGATTGACCGTATGGTCTGGACATTCGGGGCAACCCTCCTGGTGGCGCTGGCGCTCACGGTGCTGGCGGCGATCGGGCTCTGGGCGCACCTCCTTTACTGGGTCAAACGGCTGACCCTGCCGCTCGAGTACAGCGTGGAAGAGGTCCTGCGGACCGAGGATGGCGCGCCGATCGAGATCCGCCGCGTGCCACGCCCGGACGGCGTGGAGGCGCAGCCGGATCTGCCGCCGATCCTGCTGGTCCACGGGATCGCCGCGAACCATAGAAACCAGGACATCCACCCCGATTACTCGCTGGCTCGCCACCTCGCCACGCTCGGACGCGACGTGTGGTTGTTGACGTTGCGCAGCGGCCGCCTCCTCACCCGCGCCGAGCGCCGCAGCGTCCGGTTCTCCGCCATGGTCCGGTACGATCTTCCCTGCGCCATCGAGGCGATCCTGGAGCGCACCGGCGCCCGTTCCCTGGATTATGTCGGCTTCTCCATGGGCGGCATGCTCCTCTATGCCGCGCTTGGCCGGAGCGTCCCCGGCGATCGGGTCCGCCGCGTCGTCATCGTCGGCTCGCCTGGCCGGCTCACCACGCCGGTGCGCCTCATGCGCTTCCTGCCGGGCCGGCTGCTGCCGGGCGTCCCGCTCCGCCTCATGGCACGCAGCGTCGCGTTCGCGTCGGAGTGGCTGCCGACGCCCATCCATCACGCGGTGGCCAACCCGCGCAACGTGCCTCCCGGCGTCACGCGGCTCGCGCTCGTCAACTGCATCGAAGACATCCCTGCTGCGCTGAACGCCGACTTCGCCGCCTGGATGGCGAGCGACGGGGAGATCCGCGTGGACGGCGAGAGGGTCCTGGACGGCCTCGCCTCGGTCGCGGCGCCGGCCCTGTTCATCGCGGGCAGCGCCGACAGGATCGCCCCCGCCACGGCGGTGCGCGCGGCCTTCGACGCATGGGGGCGCGATCGCCCGGAGACGCCGAAGCGCTTTCTCGTGCTAGGGCGCGACTTCGGAGCGCGGGAAGATTACGGTCACGGCGATCTGGCCGTCGGCGCCTATACGGGCGTCGAGCTCTTCGAGCCGATCGCTCGTTTCCTCGGTCCCCAGGCCGAAGACGCGTCTGGGCCCGAGACGGGCGCCGTGGCGCTGGAGGCCATCCAGGCGCGTCAGCCGACATCCGACGAGACCGCGCCGGTGCCGGATCTCCCGGCCGCCTGACGGTCGATTGCAGAGCGAAAGCGAAGAGGCGTATCCTCGACGCCGGATCTCTCGGAGCCACGCGGTGGCCGGCCTGTCCGCCGAAGGATGTTCATGAGTCACCCCGGATTGCGCGCCAGGTTCGAGCCGTCGTCGATGGCGCTCTGGCTGACGGTCGCGGCCCTCCTCGCCCACGCCGCGTCCTGCGCGGGGGACTCGTCCGACGGGCCGTGTGATGACGGCCTCACGCTGTGCGGGGGAGCGTGCTTCGACACGCAGGCCGATCCGGACCACTGCGGCGGCTGCGACGGCGTCTGCGCGAGCGGGAAGCGGTGCGAGGCGGGCGTGTGCGTCGGCGGGGCGGGGGGCGTGGACGGGGCGGGGGGCGTGGACGCCTCCTCGACGGGCGGCGCGGGCGGCGCGCTGTGCGCCCCCGGCCTCGTGGCGTGCAGCGGCGGCTGCGTCGACCTCGACACCGACGCCGCGCATTGCGGGGGCTGCGGCCAGGAATGCGCGGCCGAACAGCGGTGCGAGGGCGGCGCCTGCCGCTGCGCCCCCGGCCTCACCGAGTGCGGCGGCGGCTGCGTGGACGTGGAGAGCGATCCGCTGCATTGCGGGAGCTGCGAGGCCCGCTGCCCCTTTCACGAGACGTGTGTGGAGGGGGCGTGCGTCTGCGATGAGCGCTTCGCTGTCTGCGGCGGCAGGTGCGTCGATCTGGCCGTCGACCCGGCGCATTGCGGCGCGTGCGGCGCGGCGTGCGCCCCGGGGCTGTTCTGCCAGGGGGGCGCGTGCGCCTGCGCCGTCGGCGACTACGAGGACATCGGCTCGACGGTCCCGCAGCGCCTGACGGGCACCACGGTCGGCGCGGAGACCTATTTCTCGCTCGCCTGCATGGCCGCCGGCTCGACCGAGTTCGTCTACAGGTTCACGGCGGAGGAGGCCGGCAGGTACAAGTTCGACACCGCCGGCTCGAGCTACGATACCGCCATCGGCGTCCTGGACTTCGACGCCTGCGAGGAGCTCGCGTGCAATGACGATCGCGGGGGAGCCGCGACCGGCAGCGCCTCGGTGGCCCTCGAGGGAGGGCAGAGCGTCCTCCTCGTCGTCTCGGGCTACGACGGGGCGCAAGGCGACTTCGCCCTTCACGTCGACCGGGTGGCGCCGCCGGCGTGCCCGCTCGACAGGATCGCGACGGCTCTCCCGCAGACGATCACCGGGGACACCTGGGGGCTCGGCGACGCCGTCTCGACGCGCTGCGGGTCAATCGACACCCCCGACGCGAGCTACAGCTTCACCGCGCCGCGCGCTGGGAGGTACATCTTCGACACGTCCGGCTCCACGTTCGATACCGTCCTCGAGCTGCGCAGGGGGTCCTGCTCAGGGACGCTGATCTCTTGCAACGACAACGCCGTGGGAGCCGAGACGTCGCGCATCGTCGTGAACCTCGCCGCGGGCCAGACGGTGGTCGCGGTCGTCGACGGCATCGACGGCGGATCCGGGCCATTCACGCTCAACGTCAGCGAGTACGTGCCGCCTCCATGCCCGGAGTTCACGCTCGGCGCCACGTTTCCGCAGACGGTGACGGGCACCACCGATGTTCCGGATCGCGTGAGCATCCTCCCGTCGCCCTGCACGAGCGACAGCGGCCCCGAGGTCACCTATGGATTCACCGCGCCGGCGACCGCGCTCTATACCTTCGACACCTTCGGCTCCTCCTTCGACACGGTCCTGCACGTCCACGAGGGGACATGCAGCGGCGAGAGCGTCGCATGCAACGACGACACCGCTGGCCGGCAATCGCAGGTGAAGATGGTGCTCCGCGAGGGAGAGACCGTCGCCGTCGTCGTGGACGGCTACGCCGCAGTCGCCTCCGGCGCCTTCAAGCTCAACGTGAGCCAGACCTTCGTCCCTCCGTGCCCGATGCTCGATCTCGGGTCGACGGTGCCTCAGACGGTGACAGGGACCACCGCGGATGCGGCCGACGTCCTGCGCCCGAGCTGCGGCAGCGGCGGCGCCGGCGAGGTGACCTACAGCTTCACCGCGCCCGCGGCCGGCACCTACGTCGTCGATACGTTCGGATCGAGCCTCAACACGGTCCTCTCCGTCCTCGACGGCAGCTGCTCCGGGGCCGTGCTCGCGTGCAACGACAACGCGGCGGGAAGCGAGCAGTCGCGGATGACGCTGGAGCTCGCCGAGGGGCAGACGATCGTCCTCCTCGTGGACGGCAGCGCCGCGGGGGCGTCGGGCGATTTCACGCTCAACATTGCGCGGTTCTCGGGCGGCGGCACCTGCTCGACGGCGATCGATCTCGGCTCCGTCACCCCGCAGGTCGTGACGGGGAGCACCGCGGAGCGGCCCGAGTCCGTTCGCCCGAGCTGCGGCTTCTCGAATGCTCCGGACATGATCTACCGCTTCACCGCGCCGGAGGCTGGGCTCTACATCTTCGATACGTTCGGATCGAGCTTCGACACCGTACTCCAGATCTTGAAGGACAGCTGCACGGGGACGTCGCTCGGGTGCAACGACAACACGGACGGTCAGCAGTCGCGTGTCACCCTCAGCCTGGCCGCCGGTCAAACCGTCCTCGCCGTCGTCGATGGCAGCGGCACGAGCTCCGGCGACTACGTGCTCCAGGTCGACCGGTTCACCGGCCCGGGGACCTGCGCGACGGCGATCAACCTCGGATCGCAGCTGTCCGTCACCAGGACCGGCACCACGCGCGGCCAACCCGACGCGGTGAGGCCGAAATGCGTGTCCGCAGCGCTCGTGTCCTCTCCGGAGACGGTGTTCACCTACACCGCCCGGATCCGCGGCACCTATGTCATCGACACGATCGGCTCGTCGTTCAACACCGTCCTTCACGTCCACGCGGGTGGCTGCGGCGGCACCGAGCAACAGTGCAACGACGATCTGACCGGCTCGCGAGCGTCGAAGGTGCAGATCGATCTCGCCCCCAATCAGACCATCACCGTGGTCGTCGATGGGTATAATGGTGCGTCTGGCGACTTCACGCTGAACATCCAAAAGCTCTGAGTCCGCGCTGCATGTGCCCTGGAGCCGGCCTGATGACGGCGTCCGTCGCGTCGAGCTGGCGAGGGCGCCTCTCCGCGGCGAGGTGAACGCGGTCCGGGCCGTGGCTCGGCCTGCGCGCAGCCAGCCGAGCGCCCCCGCCGGTTGCGGATGCGTCGGCCGCAGGCGTATCCTGGCGCGCGCCTCGTTCTCCGCTCGCCTCGAACGGCAAGGCACCCCCCCAAGGATGGCTATGAACCGATCCGGATTGCGCCCCAGGTCCGCCCTGTCGTCCGCCGCGCTGCTCCTGGCCGCGGGGGTTGTCCTCGCGGCGTCCTGCGCCGAGAGCCCCGAGGCGTCGGGCGAGTGCGCCGATGGGCTGTCGCGGTGCAATGGCGAGTGCGTCGAGCTCCAGGCGAACGCCGAGCACTGCGGCGCGTGCGGCGACGCCTGCGAAGAGGGGCAGCTCTGCGTGGAGGGGCGCTGCGGCGAGGGCGGCGGCGGCGAGGGCGGCGGCGATATAGGATCCGGCGTCGGGGGCGGGGAGGGGTGCCGAGAGGGCCAGACCGACTGCTCGGGCAGATGCGTGAACCTCGAGACCGACCCGCGGAACTGCGGCGATTGCGACGTCGCGTGCGCGGAGGGGCGCGCCTGCGCGGACGGCTCCTGCGCCTGCGCGGGCGACCTCATCGAGTGCGACGGCGCCTGCGTGGATGTGCGGAGCGACAGGCTCAACTGCGGCGAGTGCGGATCCAGCTGCGCGCCTGCGCAGCAGTGCGTCGACGGCGCTTGCACCTGCCCCGACGGGCTCGCGGACTGTGGCGGCTCGTGCGCCGATCTGCAGACGAGCCCGTTCCACTGCGGCGATTGCGGCGTCGCGTGCGAGCGAGGGGCGCTCTGCCAGGCAGGCGCCTGCACCTGCGTCCTCGGCACGTACGACGAGCTCGGCGACACGTTCCCGCAGACGGTCACGGGGACCACCATCAGCGGCGAGACGAACTACGATCTCGCGTGCGTGGCCGCCAGTTCGTCGGAGCGGGTCTATCGCTTCACGCCGTCCGTGGCGGGGACATACACGCTGGACACCGTCGGGTCCACCTTCGACACGGCCATCGGGGTGCTGGGAGCGACCACCTGCGCTCAGCTCGCCTGCAACGATGACCTCGCCACCGGGGTCGGCCAATCGAGGGTCCGCGCGGTCCTCGAGGCGGGCCAGCCGGTCCTCATCGTCGTGACCGGCTTCGACGGAGGGGAAGGCGATTTCACGCTCAACATGGCGAGATCCGAGCCGCCGAAGTGCCCTGGGTGGACGATCGACGCTCCGCTCCCGACGACCGTCACCGGCAACACCGAGCACCTCGGCGACGCGATCCGGCCGACGTGCGGAGCTGCGGACAGCCCCGACGCGAGCTATGTCTTCACGGCGCCGGCGGCCGGGAAGTATGTATTCGATACCTTCGGCTCCGGGTTCAATACGATCCTGGAGCTGCACGATGGCGCGTGTGATGGCGACGTGCTCACCTGCTCCGACGACTCGGGAGGAGGGTCGCAGTCGCGCGCGACGGTGGAGCTCAGCGCCGGCCAGAAGGTCGTGGCGGTCATCGACGGCTTCGAGGGCGCGCGTGGGCCCTATACGCTGAACGTCGCTGCGTGGGCTCCGCCCGCGTGCCCCATGGTGGATCTCGGCTCCACCTACCCGCAGACGGTCACGGGTCACACGTCAGGCCTCGACGGGGTCCTCCAGCCGGCCTGCGCCACGGGCAATTCCCCCGAGGTCACCTACAGCTTCACGGCGCCCATCGCCGGCCGGTATACATTCGATACGCTCGGCTCGACCTTCGACACGGTGCTCCACGTTCACGACGGCAGCTGCACGGGCGCCTCGCTGGGGTGCAACGACGACGCGGAGGCCTCGTACCAGTCGGAGGTGTCCACGCCCCTCGCGCAGGGGCAGACGGCGGTTGTGGTCGTCGACGGCGCGTCCGGGAGGCACGGCGCGTACACGCTCAACGTGAGCGGCTCCCCGGCCCCTCCGTGCCCGGCGAACGCGCTGGAGCCGGTCGTCCCGCAGACCGTGAGGGGGACGACCTTGGATCGCAGCGACTTCGTGGCCGCGCCGTGCGGCAAGGTCGGCGGGGCCGAGGTGGCTTACGGCTTCACGGCGCCGTCCGACGGATTGTATGTCTTCGATACGTTCGGATCGAGCTTTGACACGCTCGTCCACGTGCACGCCGGCACCTGCGGCGGGGAGGTGCTCGGCTGCAACGACAACACCACGGGCCTCCAGTCGCGGGTCGTGGTGCCGCTCGTCGCGGGGCAGGAGACCGTCGTCGTGGTGGATGGCTCCGGGCCAGCGGCCACGGGCGCGTTCACGCTCAACATCGGCCTGTTCGAGGGCGACGGCACCTGCGAGACCCCCATCGACCTCGGCTCGACGGTCCCGTCGACGGAGACGGGCTCCACCCTGCACCAGCCGAACTCGGGCACGCCGAGCTGCACCATGTCGAGCGGCAACGACAGGGTCTATCGCTTCACCGCGCCGGCGGACGGGACCTACGTCATCGACACGCTGTCGTCGACGTTCGACACCGTCCTTCACGTGCACGACGGCGACAGCTGCACCGGCCCCGAGCTCGCCTGCAACGACAACACGAACGGGGTCACCTCGCGCGTGACCGTGCCCCTCACCGCGGGGCAGGTGATCACGATCATCGGCGACAGCCGGCCCTCCTCCTCCGGCACCCTCACCCTGAACATCGCCCTCGCCCCTTGAGCGGGCGCGCCCCGCTCGGCGGCGCATCTGCTGGGCCGCGGCGGGCGGCCGTGCGGGTCGCTGGGGGGCGGCCGCTGCGCGGCTTCGGTCGGGGGTGGGGATCGCCGCACGTGGGGGCAGGTGGACCGGGCGGGAGCGATGGACGGCGGGCGGCCCTGGCGGTGAACGACGCGACGCGCGCCCTAGGAGTTTTCTTGAGAGCGGCGCCCGCCCGTGCGAGTCTCGGCCCCCTTGGGACTTGCGCCCGTCGTCCGGGACGCGCCCCTGTGATCCGGGTCGAACCATGCCAAAGGAACGCGTGTTCTCCCTCGATGCCGTTAGGACCGACGGCTGGTTCGAGCGCATAGGCGACGGCATCGGCAGCTTCCAGGCGCTCTGCGAGATCGTGGGTGAGGCGTTCTTTGCCTTCTCGATGATTACGGGCGCCCGCATCACGGCGCTCACCGTCGACCGCCGCAACCCGGACAACACCCTGGTCGACTTCGTTATCGCGCCGCCGGGCGAGGAGGACATCGACGGCGACGTCCAGCGGCTCACGCTCGCGGACTTCCGCCACCGCCTCGTCGGCGCCCTGCTCACGGAGGACACGACGCCGCCCGCGCCCGAGCGGGACACCGACCTCGAGGGTATCCAGCTCCACATCGGCGTCCGCTACCTGCTGCTCGCCCCGCTCTACGGCTACAGCCTCCGCAAGCTCGCCGTCGAGGGGAAGACGTCGCGCCTCCTCCTCCTGCGCGACGGCATCGAGGAGACGCACGAGCTCAACGAGTTCCGCGCCCGCATCCGCTCGCACGTGCGCGACGAGCTCGAGCGCGCCTCGGCCGGCGCGCGCTCCGCCATCGACCTCACGAAGGTCGCCGAGGCCGAGGTCGCCTCGCAGCGCGGCGACTTCCCCAAGGTGATCCAGCTGCTCGGCACCTGGCCGGCCCCGCTCGCCATCTTCCTGCGCACGCCCGAGGGGCAGATGCTCACCCCGGACGCCCGCAGCCTGATCGCCAAGGGCCTCGGCCTCCTCGGCACCGCGTGCGTCAAGCTCGGCGAGGAGCACCAGGGCGAGGAGGTCATGCGCCTCGCCGTCCAGTACGCGCACGACGGGGCCGCAGCCGGCGACATCTTCCGCCGGCTGGGCGAGGCCATGCTCGAGGACGGCCGGGCCGGCGAGGCCATCGGCCCCCTCCGGCGCGCCGCCAACCTCGGCGCCCCGCCGAAGCAGATCTGGCCGCTGCTCGCGCGGGCGTTCGTGCAGCGCAAAAAATTCGTCGCCGCCCTCGCCTGCGTCCGCGAGGCGCGGAGCGTGGGCGTGGCGGACGCCGACATGGTGGAGGAGATCCGGGAGATCGAGGCCACCCTGGGGACGGCGCTCACCGCGTGGCGAGGGCTGGTCCTGGCCGCGAACCGCTCCTAGGATCGCGGTCCGCGCCTTGGTTGACCGACCGCCGACCGCCTCCATTGACACCCCCGCGGCGGCCGACTAGATCCGGCGCGGATTAAGCCGGGATCGCTCGGATTTTTGCTGCTTCAGGCAGCATCGCCGCGTCGCTCTCACCTTTTTGGACTGCATGGTTCGGGGCCGCGGGCCCCGAGGTCTCGCCCCGAGACGCCGCGCGCCTCGGCGAGGTGGTCGACCCCTCCCGGGGCTCGACACGTAGGAGTGCTCTCTCGATGGCCACCTACATCCCCCTGTTCCTGCTGTTTCTCGTCGCCGCGATCATCGCGCTCGCGATGTTCACGCTGACGTCGCTGCTCGGCCCGAAGAACCCGACGCCCGAGAAGATGATCCCGTACGAGTGCGGCAGCGAGTCGACGGGCGGGCGATTCGTCAAGCCGAGCGTGAAGTTCTACCTGACGGCGATCCTCTTTGTCGTGTTCGACATCGAGGCGGTGCTCATCTACCCGTGGACGGTCCAGTTCCGCTCCCTCGGGTGGACGGGCCTCGCGACGATGAGCTCGTTCATCGCGCTGCTCGTCGTGGCGCTCGTATACGTGTGGAAGAAGGGAGCTCTGGAATGGGAGAAATGAAGGCCGGTGGGCCCTCGACGCGGGTGATGGAGGGCTCCGAGCACGGCTTCGCGACCACGCGCGTGGACGCGCTGCTGAACTGGGCGAAGAAGTACTCGCTGTTCCAGTACCCGTTCGTGACGGCGTGCTGCGGCATGGAGTACATGGCGATGGCCAGCCCGCGCTTCGACATGGCGCGGTTCGGCGCCGAGGTGCCGCGCTTCTCGCCGCGCCAGGCCGACCTGCTCTGGGTGGTGGGGACCATCAGCCAGCGCCAGGCGCCCGCGCTCCGCCGCATCTACGAGCAGATGGCGGACCCGAAGTGGGTGCTCGCCTTCGGCACGTGCGCCTCGTGCGGCGGCTTCTACGACAACTACACGACCGTCGCCGGCATCGACAAGGTCATCCCCTGCGACGTCTACGTGCCCGGCTGTCCGCCGCGCCCAGAAGCGGTGCTCGACGGCCTCATGCTGCTCCAGGACAAGATCGCGCGCGGCGATCGCACGCCGGCGATCGTCAAGCCGCGCGAGGACCCCGCGCAGACGACGGAGCAGCTCATCGCCCTCCAGCGCAAGGAGCGGAGCCTGCCATGAGCAAGAAGGTCCTAGAGCTCCTCACGGCGCAGTTCCCGGGCGCCGTCCTGGAGACGCACTCGCAGTTCGGCGACGACACGGCGGTGCTCGATCCCGCCGTGTGGCGCGACGCCGCCCTGTTCCTCCGCAACGACCCGCGGACCCTGATGAACATGTTCGTCGACCTGACCGCGGTCGACTACCTCTGGCGCGGCGACGTGCCCCGCTTCGAGGTGGTCTGCCACCTGCGGTCGCTCGAGCGCAACCACCGCGTCCGGATCAAGGCGCGCGTCGGCGACGAGGAGGGCAACGGCGCCGAGATCGACTCGATCGTCCCGGTGTGGAAGGGCGCGAACTGGTTCGAGCGCGAGTGCTACGACCTGCTCGGCATCGTCTTCAAGGGGCACCCGGATCTCCGGCGCATCCTGATGTACCCGGAGTTCGAGGGGCACCCGCTGCGCAAGGACTATCCGGCCAACCGCATCCAGCCGCTCATCCCGTTCCGGGACGTGCCGAACACCGGCAAGCTGCCGCCGTTCGGCCCCGACGAGGGCATGAGCTTCGGCCGCCAGTCGCACGATTTCGCGCGGAGTGGCCCCGGGGCGTCGATCGACGGAGACGAGGCCGTGAGCAACGGCAAGCGCGCGGGCGCGCTGGAGGAGCGGAGCTGACCCATGGAACCCCTGGATCGCGAGCTGGACGAGGCCGAGCTCGACCTACCGAGCGAGCCGATGCTCCTCAACATGGGGCCGTCTCACCCGGCGATGCACGGCACGGTGCGGATCGTGCTGGAGCTGTCCGGTGAGACGATCAACAAGGCCGACGTGCAGATCGGCTACCTGCACCGCGGCTTCGAGAAGATGTGCGAGCGCGGCACGTGGTCGCAGGTCTTCCCGTACGTCGACCGGCTCAACTACGTCTCGCCGATGCTCAACAACGTCGGCTTCGCGCTGGCGGTCGAGAAGATGCTCGGCGTCACGGTCCCCGAGCGCTGCCAGTACTACCGCGTGATCCTCGGCGAGATGGCGCGCATCTGCGATCACATGATCTGCAGCGGCGCCATGGCCATGGAGCTCGGCGCCTTCACGCCGTTCCTCTACCTGTGCCGCGCGCGCGAGATCTTCTGGGAGATCTTCGAGGAGGAGACGGGGGCGCGCCTGACGCACAGCTTCGGCCGCGTCGGCGGCATGGCGCGGCCGCCCACGGCCGACTTCAAGGCGATGGTCCGCGTGGGCCTCGCGCGCGTGCTCGCGCTCATCAACGACGCCGAGAAGCTCATCCTCAAGAACCGCATCTTCCTCGATCGCCTCGACGGCGTCGGGCAGATCTCGCAGGAGGACGCGCTCGCGCTCGGCTGGACCGGCGTCGTGCTCCGGGCGACCGGCGTGCCGTACGACGTGCGCCGGGCGAACCCGTACATGGTCTACGACCGCTTCGAGTTCGACGTGCCGGTCGGCACGCGGGGCGACAACTACGACCGGTTCATGTGCCGCCAGGAGGAGATCCGCCAGGCGGGGAGGATCATCGAGCAGGCGCTCGAGCAGATGCCCGACGAGGGGCCGGTCAACATCGACGATCCGCGCATCGTGCTGCCGCCGAAGGAGGAGGTCTACACGACCATCGAGGCGACCATCCAGCACTTCAAGATCGTCATGGAGGGCATCAAGGTGCCCGCGGGCGAGTGCTACTCGTACACCGAGGCCGGCAACGGCGAGCTCGGCTTCTACCTGGTGTCCGACGGCAGCGGCACGCCGTACCGCGTCCGCATCCGTCCGCCGTGCTTCGCCACGACGCAGGGGCTCTCCCAGCTCATCACCGGGCTGATGATCCCCGACGTCGTGCCGACCTTCGGCTCCCTCAACATGATCGGCGGGGAGTGCGACCACTAGCGACGGCGCGAGGAGCGCTCCCGTCATCGACTTAGGAAAGCAAGGGCCCTCCGCGGCCCCGCCGGGAATCGAGAGCACGATGCCTACGATCAAGATCGACGGAAGGGAGATCCCCTTCGAGAGCGGTGACACGATCATCCGCGCGGCGCACCGCGCCGGGATCGACATCCCCCATTACTGCTGGCACCCGGGCCTCAGCGTCGCCGCCAACTGCCGGATGTGCCTCGTCGAGGTGCTGCCGCCGCCGGGGCGGCCGGCGATGAGCCTCGACATCCTCCGCTGGGACGCGGCGAAGCAGGACTACGTGCCGGCGGCGAAGCCGAAGCTCCAGCCGGCCTGCCAGATGGCCTGCGCGAACGGCATGGAGGTGCTGTCCGACAACAGCGACCACGTGTCCGAGGCGCGCTCGGCGGTGCAGGAGCTCCTGCTCCTGAACCACCCGGTCGACTGCCCGATCTGCGACCAGGCCGGCGAGTGCCGGCTCCAGGACTACTGGCTGGAGCACCAGCGCAAGGGCAAGCGGATGCGGCAGGAGCCGGTGCACAAGCCGAAGGCGGTCACCTTCGGCCCGACCATCGTGTACGACGCCGAGCGCTGCATCGTCTGCACGCGGTGCATCCGCGTCTGCAACGAGCTCGCCCGGGATCCGGTGCTCTCCGTCCGCGAGCGCGGCAACCTCGGGGAGATCACGGTCTCGCCGGGGCGCGAGCTCGACCACAACTACACGCTCATGACCGAGCACGTCTGCCCGGTCGGCGCGCTCACGTCGCGCGACTTCCGGTTCAAGGCGCGCGTCTGGTTCCTCCGCAGCGCCCGGACCGTCTGCCAGGGCTGCGCGACCGGCTGCAACGCCTACCTCGACTACGATCCGCGCAACAACACGCCGTACCGGCACCGCCCCCGCGAGAACATGGCGGTCAACACGTACTGGATGTGCGACGAGGGCATGCTCTCGTACCGGCACGCGGTCGAGGGGCGGCTGCTCACGGCGCTCGTCGGCAACGACGACGCGAGCCTCGACGACGCGCTCGCCGCGGCCAAGGAGCAGCTCGCCGGCCACGGCGACGACCCGTCGAAGGTCGCGATCGTCCTGTCGGCGCAGCACTCGAACGAGGACAACTTCGCGCTCTACCACCTCGCCACGACGTACCTCGGCGCCACCGACTTCTTCGTGTCGGGCAAGCCGCTCGGCGAGGGCGACGACATCCTCATCAGCGAGGACAAGAACCCGAACACCCGCGGCGCCGTGCAGATCGCGGCGGCGACCCCGCCGCGCCCGGTCGCGGAGCTGCTCCAGGGGATCGCGTCCGGGCACTACGCGTACGTGGTCGCCCTCGGGTCGGACCTCGAGGTCGACGCGGGCGAGGCGCAGCGGGCGTTCTCGCGGCTGAAGGGGGTGGTGACGATCGCCGCCCACGAGGGGCCGCTCGCGAAGGCCGCGCGCGTCGCGCTGCCGGCGTGCTCCTGGGCCGAGGCCGAGGGGACGTACGTGAACGGGAAGGGCCTGGCGCAGCGGAGCGAGCGGGCGCTGCTCCCGCACGGCGACGCGCGCCCGGCCTGGGAGCTCATCGGCCGGCTGGGGCGCGCGCTCGGGTACGAGACCGGGTGGAAGACCCTGGCCGAGCTCCGCCGCGCGATGCCGCCCGGCGCGGCGCTTGGTGGAGCAGCCGCGCCCGCCGCGGCGCCCTCTGCGCACGGTGCGCCGGCGCCCGCCGTCGCCGACGGCGCGCGGGTCGAGCCGAAGAAGACGGAGGCCACGGCATGACCAGCGTCGAGCTCGTTCTCGCGATCGTCAAGATCCTCATCGTCGTCCTGTTCCTGCTGAATATGGCGGCGATCGCCACCTGGGCCGACCGGCGCCAGGGCGCGATGGTGCAGGACCGCGTCGGCCCGAACCGGGCGGTCGTCTACCTGCCGTCCCTGGTCGTGCGGGGCATCGTGTTCTTCCCCCCGGCGCTGCTCGCGGCGCTCTCCGTGTTCACGGCGACGCGCCCGGCGTCCGCGCCGGCCGCGGCCGAGACGATGGTGGCCGCCGCGCAGTTCGCGGTGGCCGTGGCCTGGCTCGGGCTGATCGTGTTCTGCGCGTCGGCCCGCAGCGGCGGCCCGATCAACCCGGCCGAGGAGGCGCTCGCCCGCGTCGAGCCCCGCAGCATCTTCTACGGGGGCGTCATGGCCCACGTCGCGGTCTTCTTCCTGACGCAGGCGGTCCCGCTCTCGGCGGCGCCCGTCGTCGCGCGGATCGCGTGCGTGCTGCTCGGCGCGCTGCTCCTCGTCACGGGCGCCTACGCGGCCCTGCGCGTGCCCGAGGGCAAGATCCCGCTGCGGCTCCTCGGCACGCTCCACGCCGCGGCCGACGCGATCAAGATGATCTGGAAGGAGGACTTCATCCCGAAGAACGCCGACCGGCTCCTCCACTCGCTCGCGCCGCTGCTCGCGATGTTCCCGGCGCTCGTGACGTTCGCGGTCATCCCGTTCGGCGACAAGCTCTGCTTCGAGGACAACGGCGACGGGGTCTTCGGCTTCGGGGACCTCCCGCTGCTCAAGCGGACGGTCGACCAGGCGTTCACGTGCAGCGGCCACGTCGTGAACCTCCAGGTCGCGGACCTCAACGTCGGCATCCTCTACATCTTCGCGATGGCGGGCACCGGCATCATCGGCGCCGCGCTCGCCGGCTGGGCGAGCGACAACAAGTTTTCGCTGCTCGGCGGCCTGCGCGCCGCGAGCCAGATGGTCAGCTACGAGGTCGCGATGGGCCTCAGCGTCGTCGGGCTCTTCATCATCTACGGCAGCGTCCGGCTCGGCGACATGGTGCAGTGGCAGGCCGAGCACGCGTGGGGGATCTTCGTCCAGCCGCTCGCGTTCATCCTGTTCCTCGCGGCCCTCGCGGCCGAGACGAAGCGCATCCCGTTCGATCAGCCCGAGGGCGAGAGCGAGATCGTCGCCGGCTACTTCGTCGAGTACTCCGGGATGAAGTTCGGCATGTTCATGACCGGCGAGTACGTGGAGCTCATCACGTCGAGCGCGCTCCTCGTCACGCTCTTCTTCGGCGGCTACCACCTGCCGTTCCTGGACCGCGACGGCATCAACGTCGCCTTCGGCGACGCGACGCTCTTCCAGTACAAGATGACCCACTTCGCCGTGAGCCTGACGTACGTGCTGGCGTTCTTCGGCAAGACGATCCTCATGGCGTGGGTGCAGGTCTTCTTCCGCTGGACGCTGCCGCGCTTCCGTTACGACCAGGTGATGCGGCTCGGGTGGACGAAGCTCCTGCCGCTCACGATCGTCAACATGATGGTCACGGGCATCGTCGTGCTGGCCGTCGACTCGGCGCCCGCGGGGCTCGTCGGCGGTCTCCAGGTCGCGGCCGACGTCACCCACGCGATCGTCGCCGTGGGCGGGTTCGCGGCGGTCGTGGCGCTGATCGCCGGCCTCCTCGAGCCGGTCGAGCGCCAGCGCACCGTCAACTCCACCTCTTCCCGGTTCGCTGCCGCGGCGGGGGGCACCAAGGCGTCGCCGCAGCAGGCGTAGAGGAGGATCTCATGGCGAGAGCTACCCCCAGCAACACGTGGACGAAGCCGGCCGGCCGGCCGATCGCCGGCAAGCCCATCCCGCGCCCGACCCGGAGCGCCGACGTCCAGGCCTACATCCCCGAGATGGTCAAGGGCCTGGGGATCACGATGAAGCACTTCTTCAAGAACACGAAGGAGATGGTGCTCGGCCAGAAGCCCGACCCGGTGCTGAACGCGCTCGAGCCGGGCGTCACGACGATCAGCTACCCCGAGGAGAAGCGCCCCTACCCGGAGCGCTTCCGGGGCATCCACCGGCTCACGCTGCGCGAGGACAACTCGCCCCGCTGCGTCGCGTGCCTCTGCTGCTCGACGGCGTGCCCGGCGCAGTGCATCGCGATCGAGCCGGCCGAGTACCCCGACGGCGATCGGCGGAAGGGCTACGAGCGGTACCCGAGCAGCTTCGTCATCGACGAGCTCCGCTGCGTCTTCTGCGGCTTCTGCGTCGAGGCGTGCCCCGTCGACGCCATCCGGATGGACACCGGCCTCCACGCGGTGCCCTACGACTCGCGCGAGCAGTTCATCTACAGGCGCGATCTCCTCATGAGCCTCTCCGATCGTTCGGGCTCGCGGCTGACGGCGAACACGCGCCACGAGCCGGGCGACCCGACGCACCCCGGCCTGACGCGCGATCACGCGGATCACTGAGCCGGGCATCTCGCCTCTCGTCCGGCCGAGGTTCTGCTAGAAGGGCGGGTCATGGCGACGACGTACGGCTCCTTCGAGGCGGTCATCGGGCTCGAGGTCCACGCGCAGCTCCTCACCCGGACCAAGGCGTTCTGTGGCTGCGCGACCAGCTTCGGCGACCCGCCGAACACGCACACGTGCCCTGTCTGCCTCGGTCTCCCGGGGGCGCTCCCGGTCCTGAACCGCGAGGCGGTCCGGATGGCGGTGAGCGCCGCGCTCGCGCTCGGCTGCGCCGTCCAGGAGAGCAGCGTCTTCGCGAGGAAGAACTACTTCTACCCGGACCTGCCGAAGGGGTTCCAGATCAGCCAGTTCGATCGGCCGCTCGCGCTGCGCGGCCAGCTCGAGATCGAGACCGAGGCGGGCAAGACGCGGGCGGGGATCACGCGCGTCCACATGGAGGAGGACGCCGGCAAGAACCTCCACGGCATCGGCGGCCTGTCGGTCGTCGATCTCAACCGCGCCGGCACGCCGCTCATCGAGATCGTCGGCGAGCCCGATCTCCGCTCGGGCGCGGAGGCGGCCGAGTACCTGAAGCGGCTGCGCGAGATCCTGATGTTCATCGGCGTGAACGACGGCAACCTCGAGCAGGGCAGCTTCCGCTGCGACGCCAACGTCTCGGTCCGCAAGGCGGGGGAGACGAAGCTCGGCACGCGGACGGAGCTCAAGAACATCAACTCGTTCCGCTTCGTCGCCGAGGCGATCGATCTCGAGATCCGGCGGCAGATCGCGCTCATCGAGCAGGGCGGCCGCGTCCGGCAGCAGACCCGCGGGTACAACGCCGAGAAGAAGGAGACGTACCTCCTCCGCGACAAGGAGAACGAGTCCGGCTACCGCTACTTCCCCGAGCCGGATCTGCCGCCGCTCGTCGTGGACGAGGCGTTCCTCGCCGACGTGCGCGGCGCGCTCCCGGAGCCGCCGGCCGACAAGCGGCGCCGCTTCACCGAGTCGCTCGGCCTCACCCCGTACGCGGCGTCGGTCCTGACGGGGCACCCGCAGATCGCGGCGTTCTTCGAGGAGGCCGCGCGCCTCCACGGCGACGCCGTCAAGGTCGCGAACTTCGTCCAGGGCGAGGTGCTGCGCGACACCCGGACGGCGGGGCTCTCGGCGACGTTCCCGGTCGCCCCCGGGCAGGTGGCCGCGCTGCTCCGCCTCGTGGACGAGGGCGCGATCAGCGGCAAGCAGGCCAAGGAGGTGTACATGGAGATGGCCGGCACGGACCGGGCGCCCGGCGACATCGTCCGCGACAAGGGCATGGCCGTGATGAGCGACGCCGCCGCGATCGAGGCCGTCGCCGCGTCGGTCATCGCCGCGAACGAGAAGCAGGCGGCGGCGTACCGCGCCGGCAAGACCGCGCTGTTCGGCTTCTTCGTCGGTCAGATCATGAAGAAGACGGGGGGCAGCGCGAACCCGGCCGTCGTGAACGATGTGCTGAAGCGACTGCTCGAGGGAGCTCCCGCCACGGGCGGGTGACGGCTCTTTCTCCGAGCGCAAGCGTGAAATAGGGTACCGCCGGCAGGCGCTCTCGCCGCGCGATCCGGGGCGCGCCCGGCGCCTCCGCCTCGCTGAAGCCCTCGTTGAACGATCGCCCCGCCTCCGATCGCCCCGAGCGGGCAGGACATCCGACGCATGGTCAGCGCTCGTCCACTCGACGCCCTCCGCTTCCCTCTCCGCACGGCCGGCTTCGTCGGCCTCACCTTCGGCATGTACGGCCTGCTCGAGGTCGACACAGCGATCTCACCCGCGGCCGACCGCGAAGTGGTCCTCCACACATGGATGCGCCGGTACGGGCGCGCGCTCCTGAAGCTCTACGGGCTCGACGTGCGCGCGGGCGGCCTCTTCCAGGGTGAGCTCGCCTCAGGGCGCGCCGCCGGCGCGGCCGATCCGGCGGGCGCCGGGTACTGCCCTGGACGCGACGCTGCCGGGGTCGGCCGGCTGTTCGTGATGAACCACCGCTCCGCGCTCGACATCATGATCACGCTCGCCTTCTTCGAGGCCACGGTCGTGAGCCGGGCCGACCTCGCCGGATGGCCGGTCATCGGCATGGCGGCGCGCCGCGTCGGAACGCTCTTCGTGGACCGCTCCAGCAAGCGCAGCGGCTCTGCGGTCGTCCAGGCGATGTGCGCCGCGCTCAAGGGCGGCCGTGGTGTGATGGTCTACCCCGAGGGGACCACGTTCTCCGGAGATGAGGTGCGGCCGTTCCGCGCGGGCGGCTTCACCGCGGCCTGCCGCGTCGGCGCGGAGATCGTCCCTGTGGGGCTCGTGTACGGCGGCGCCGAGTCCTCCTACGTCGACGAGTCGTTCACGGCGCACATGGCCCGGGTGAGCCGTGCGCGACGTATCCCGGTGGCGATCGAGGTCGGCGCGCCCATCGCCACGGTAGGCCAGGACGTCGGCGAGGTGCGCGACGAGTCGCACCGCGCCGTCCAGGCGCTCGTTCACCGCGCCCGCGCGCGGCTCGTCGCCGACGGTTAGCCGCCGCGCTCTCTCCTGCGCCGCTGGCTTCTGCGATCGGCCCTCGCTACGATGCGGGCCGCCGGCGACCCCATGGAGCGTGAAGGCAACCCTAGCGAGACCGCCATGGCATGGCAGGTCCTGAAGCCGCCCCGCGGAGGGGCGATCCATAATGAGCTGATGTTCCTGGCGGACGCGAGCGAGCAGCTCACCGGATCGCTTGACCCTCATACGATCCTCGAGCGGCTCGCGCGTCTGTCGGTGCCCTACCTGGCGGACTGGTGCACGGTCGATCTCATCGAGCGCGGCGCCGCGGACGCCATGGGCCTTGTCGGCTCGGTGCCGCCGCCGCCGCCGTCGAACGATCCCACGTTCGTGGCCGGGGCGGACGGGTTCGACCCCGCGCCCGTGGCGGGCATCTATGCGGCCCGGCGCCAGCGCGCCGCCGCGGACTCCGACAGGGCGGGCGCCGATCGGGCGGGCCACGCGGGCGCGACGCGGCAGCGGTTCTGCCGGGTCGCCGCGAAGCACGTGAACCCCGAGCGCGAGGGGCTCCTGCGCGCGATCTCGCCCGACGCCGAGGAGCGCCTCGGCATCGCCAAGGTGCTGCACAGCGGCGAGTCCGAGCTCTTGCACGAGCTCGATCGCGACAAGAGCGACGAGGCCGCCGAGCGCGCCGCGGCGCTGGAGCAGCTGGGCACGCGGTCGGCGATGGCGGTGCCGCTCATCGCGCGCGGCCGCAAGCTCGGCGTGCTGTCGTTCGGCGTGTCCGAGTCGAACCGCATCTACTCCGCGGACGACCTCGTGCTCGCGGCCGAGCTCGCGCACCGCGTGGCGCTGGCGCTCGACAACGCCTACCTCTACCGGAAGGCGGAGGAGGCGCGCCACGCGGCGGAGCGGAGCGCGGATCGGGCCGCGTGGCTCTTCGCGGTGACGGCCGCGCTGTCCGACGCGATCACGCCGCCCGCGGTGCTCCGCGTGCTCGCGAGCGACGTCGTCGCGGCCGCCGGGGCGATGACCGGCGTGGTGGCGCTGCGCGCCGGGCTCGGCGGCGAGCTCGAGACGGTGCGCTCGACGGGCTACCTCGAGGCGCAGATCGCGCGCTTCAAGAGCTTCGACCTCGGCGCGGAGCTGCCGCTCGCGCGCGCGGTCCGGGAGCGCCAGCCGATCTTCCTCGAGTCGGAGGAGCGCTTCGGCGAGTTCGAGCCGGGCTTCGCGTCGTGCTGCGTCGCGACGGGCGAGCGCGCGTACGCGGCGATCCCGCTCTTCCTCGAGGGGCGCGTGCTCGGCGCCGTGGGGTTCGGCTTCTCGGCGCCGCAGTCGTTCTCCGAGGACGACCGGGCGTTCATGCTCGCGCTGGTCCAGCAGAGCGCGCAGGCGCTCGAGCGGGCGCGCCTCTCCGCGCTGCAGACGGAGGAGGCCATGCACCTCTCGCACGAGGTGCTGAAGCAGATGCCCGAGGCCATCCTCGTCACGGACGTCGAGGGCAACATCCGGTACTGGATGGGCGAGGCCGAGTCGATCTTCGGCTACCTGTCCGAGGAGATCGTCGGCAAGAGCATGGCGCTCCTCCACCGCGAGGACGTCCGCGAGGAGAGCACGGCCCGGATCCTCCAGCAGATCGAGGACGCGCGCACCTTCGTCGGCGAGGTCCCGTGCGTGCGGCGCGACGGCTCCGAGGTGCCGATCGAGATCACGGCGTACGCGGTCCACGACCAGGAGGGTCGCCCGCTGTTCCTCGTCGGCATCCACCGCGACATCACCGATCGCAAGCGGGCCGAGGAGGAGCGCGCCCGGCTGATCCGGGTGCAGGCGGCGCGGGCCGAGGCGGAGGAGGCGGCGCGGCGGTTCGCGTTCCTGGCCGAGCTCAGCACGGCGCTGGCCGCGTCGCTGGACTTCACGGCGACGCTCCAGTCGCTCGCGCGGCTCGTCCTGCCGGTGCTCGCCGATTTCTGCCTGGTCGACATCGACGACGGCCTCGGGCTGCGCCACGTCGCGGCCGCGCACGTGAGCCCGCTGAAGGAGCCGCTGCTCCGGTACTTCCACCCGAGCCGGGTCGACGGCGAGCCGGGCCCCGTGGCGCGCGTGCTGCGCACGGGCCGGTCGGAGCTCTACGCGGACGTCCGCGGGGACGTGCTGCTGCACGAGGCGATGACGAGCGAGGAGGCCACGGCCAACCGGACGCTCGCGCCGCTCTCGTACCTCGTGGTGGCGCTCCGGGCGCGGGGGCGGATCCTTGGCGCGATCTCGCTCGTGTCGTCGGAGTCGGGCCGGTTCTTCGAGCGGTCCGACGTGGCCTTCGCGGAAGAGGTCGCGCACCGGGCCGCGCTGGCGCTCGACAACGCGCGCCTCTACCGCGAGGTGCAGGACGCCAACCGGCTGAAGGACGAGTTCCTCGGGACGGTGTCGCACGAGCTGCGGACGCCGCTCAACGCGATCCTCGGCTGGGCGAGGATGATGCAGGCGGGCTCGCTCGATCGGGTCGCGGAGACGCGGGCGCTGTCGGCGGTCGAGCGCAACGCCGAGCACCAGGTGACGCTCATCGACGAGCTGCTCGACGCGTCGCAGGTCGTGACGGGCACGCTGAAGATCGAGCGGCTCGCGGTGGAGCTGACGCTGCCGGTGCAGACGGCGGTCGAGTCGATCCTCCCGTCGGCCGCGGGCAAGGGCGTGGCGATCGAGACGAGGCTCGATCCGGAGGGCGTGTTCGTCGAGGGCGACCCTGCGCGGCTGCAGCAGGTCGTGTGGCACCTGCTCTCGAACGCGGTAAAATTCGCGCGCCCCGGGGGGCTCGTGCAGGTGCAGCTCTCGCAGGACGAGCGGTTCGCCGAGGTCAAGGTGATCGACGACGGCGAGGGCATCTCGGCGGACTCGCTCCCGCACGTCTTCGAGCGGTTCCGGCAGGAGGACAACAGCGGCGCGCGCCGGCACGGGGGCCTCGGGCTCGGGCTGTCGATCGTGCGGCACATCGTCGGGCTGCACGGCGGCATGGTGCGCGTGACGAGCGCCGGCCCCGGGCGCGGGACGACGTGCACGGTGCAGCTGCCGCTCTCGACGGGCGCGACCGCGACGGCGCTCACGAACGCGGGGATCGCGCCGGACCCGCGCAACCCGTTCCCGCGGCTGACCGGGGTGCGGGTGCTCATCGCGGACGACGATCCGGATACGCTGGCGATGCTCTCGGCGGTGCTGCGGCGCTGCGGGGCCGAGGTCAGCACGGCGACGTCCAGCAACGAGGCGCTCAAGCTGCTGGAGACGTCGGAGCCGGCGCTGCTCGTCGTCGACATCGGGATGCCGGGGGAGGACGGGTACTCGCTGATCCGGCGGGTGCGGGATCTGCTGCCGCGCAAGGTGGGGCGCACGCCGGCGCTGGCGCTGACGCC
Source organism: Sorangium sp. So ce381 (assembly GCF_051473845.1). NCBI lineage: Bacteria > Pseudomonadati > Myxococcota > Polyangiales > Polyangiaceae > Sorangium > Sorangium sp. So ce381. Next base: position 802,161 of record NZ_CP150336.1, read on the forward strand.
GTACGCGCGGACCGAGGATCGGGTGCGGGCGCTCGCGGCCGGGTACCAGATGCACGTGCCCAAGCCGATCGAGCCGATCGAGCTGGCGGCGGCGGTGAAGTGCCTGGCGACCGGGTTCATGCCCTGGTCCCGGGACGAGTGAGTGAGGGAGAGACGGGGGATCCGGGGGCACGCGCCGGGGTGGGGGTGTGCGCGGCAGCGCGCGGGGGGCGCTGGCCATCCGCCAAGACGGGGGCGGGAGAGCTTGCGCATGAGACACCGCCCGGCATGTCTCACTTCGGGCCTTGCCCTCTGAGACGTTTCGTTGCGCGCCACATAAGGCGCGCCTGGGACGTGGAGCCCGCTGAGAGCTTATGGCACCTCGTTCGGTGCTCCAGCGCGCCCCCCGCGCGCTGCCGCGCACACCCCCACCCCGGCGCTCACGGCACTGACGCCCATGGCCCCTGGCCGAGGACGCTCTTGATTCGGTAAGGGCCGCTCGGGGAGCACGGCTGCTTTCATTCGAGCGCCGATGTCGCTCGCCTCACGTCGGACGTCAATGGTTCTCTCGGGGGCGAGGGCAAGTTGTTGCCGTGGGCAACGTGTTGCCTTCAAGGGAGGGGCCGCCGGGCAAGTTGTTGCCATTTCTTCCGGTTCCGCGTCCGTGAGGCCACGTTTTCGATTGGCATTCTGGTTGCAATTCTGGACGCAGCATCGCTCGGATCCCATGACCTGCGTCGATGCGCGGCGCCGGCGGGTCCAGGCGAATGCATGAGGATTTCTCGGAGAGGAGAGCATCGCCATGGCCACGCCCTATCAGATCAACATTGCGATGGACCAGAACACCTTCAACGCCCTGGAGGCGGGCGGATTTTATCTGTATGGATTCAAGGGGGTGCAGACGAGCATCCAGGGCGGCGCGCCGCTCGTGTGGTTCCAGACCAAGACCTTCTCCCTGGATACCACCATCTCGTGGGAGGAGCAGTATCAGGGGTACACCTCGCAGAGCGCGATCATTCCCGGCGGCAAGATCAAGGCGAGCGCGTCCTACGACATGAACCTCAGCGACATCCTCCAGGTCACGAGCCCGGCGGGCACGGGCACGGTCGTGACCGGTGGAACGCAGAACGCGATCTCGATCGCGAACCAGACCACGACGCAGATGGTCTGCGGCATCTCGCAGGTGCAGTCGGTGAGCGGCAGCCCGGTGGCGACGCCCCTCTGCGCCTTCCCGCTTTACGGCAACATGCTGGATGTCTTCGCGCCCATCCAGCTCGTCTTGCTGGAGTTCGCCACGACGGCGGTGAATACGGGGACGGTCATCTTCCAGGCGTTCAGCCAGGCCGCCCTGATCAACCTCACCAGCGAGCCCGAGGTCTCGTTGAGCTTCGACATCAACACAGGCTGGAACTCCAGCGGCAACCCGAACGTACAGCTCGTCCCCGCGGGCGCCAACCTCGCGCCGCTCCTGCTCCAGTCGTCCGCCAGCCTGAACCGAAGGATCCTCGCGGCGCAAAGCGGCCACGCGCCGGCGCAGGAGGCGCGCCACGCCTCCCGCAGCAATGGCGGCCTGATCCAGGCCTGACGTGGCGCGCGCGGGGCGACCGGCTGCCGGTTCACCCTCCGCGGTCGGGCGACGAGCGCGACGCGGCAAGGAGGCCTCATGCGACGACGTCTTCGTGGACAGGCAGCGCTCGTCGCCGCGTCGTTGCTGTCCCTGACGTGCGGCACGGGTCTCAGGACGCCCGACGAGCGGCCAGGCGCGGCGACATCGAAGGCCGCGCGCGTCGACGAAGCCGCTCCGCCCATTTCCCCCTCAGCGCCGACCGAGAGACGGCTGATCGTCTCCATGAGCGCCGAGACGGCGAGCGCGCTCGCCGCCTCGGCGATTTCGCTGTACGCCTTCAAAGCGGTGGGCGCGGAGGACGCCGCCGGCGTGCCGCTCGTGTGGTTCCAATCGAGGACCTACTCGCTCACCACGACCCTGTCGTGGGCGGCGCTTTATCGGGCCTACACCGAGACCCGCACGCTCCTGCCGTCTGCCCGGGTGGACGCCTCGGCCTCGTACGACATCGAGCCTGGACAGGCGCTCTACGTGCAGGAGCCGACGGGCACCGGCGTCGTGCTCTTCGGGGGACCGGCAAACGCCGTTTCGATACAGAACGACACGTCGACGCCGTTCACCTGTGGCCTCGCGCAGCGCCTCGGCGAGACCGCCGCGCCCATCGCCTCCTTTCCGCTCTATGGCAAGAGCCGCCAGGTCTTCTACCCCATGGAGACGGTGCTCCTCGTCGTCGCGGCGTCGAGGCTCCGCCCCGGCGACCCGGCCACCACGTCGCCGGGGCCAGGCGTGCTCGTGGAGCTGGGCCAAGAGAGCACCCGCCGGCTCGCGTTCGAGATCAATGAGGGGTGGAGCTGGGGCTCCGAGCCGTGGGCCATGGCCGTGTCGGCCGGCGCGGACATCCTCCCCCTGCTCGTCGTCCGGAGCCCCTGAAGGACGATGTCTTGGCATTGACGTTGCTATTCGTTGCTATTCACTGCCATCGCGTGTTGCACCGGCACGACCTGTTCGTCGTGCCTTTATACAAGACAGGAGACAACCATGGCCGTCGTCAATATCCCGCCCAATCAGGTCATCTACAAGCTCGGCCCCATCCCCGGGACGATGCACGTCTACAACACCGGCAACCCCGGAGGCGGCGCGACCACCTACAACATCACCATTCTCAACGTAGGTGTCTGGACCGACGTCGTCATCCAGACGGGCCACACCGACACCTACCAGCCCAACGGCAACGTCGTCTTCGTCCAGAACCTTGGGCCGAGCAGGCTCCAGGTCCTCTACGTGGAGAGCGAATTGACGGTCGAGCAGGCGGGCGGTCGCTCCGTGAAGGAGTTCCCCGTGCTCGACGCGCCCGCTGGCTAGTCCGGGAATCACCAGGGGACCGAAGCGAAAAGGGCGCCATCGCCAGGGCCACCTGGGATCGGAGACCGAAAAGGGAACCGTGGAGCGGTTCGGCGACGGCGGCTGGACAGGTCTTCAGCGCCGCTTCGCGCACGCCGGGCACGCGATCCTGCCCTGCGCGTTCGGCGCGCACGCCTCGCAGAGCAGGTGCATCCGATCGTCGCACGCCGCCGGCCGCGCCGTCGCCGCGGCGCACGCCTCGCACGTGAGCCTGTCCAGGCTCGAGGCGCCCGCCGGAAGCCGCAAGACGATGTCTCGCGACTCCTTGCGCCGCCGGAGACGCATGTTCACGAGCGCCGCCGGCACCTCGGCGCTCACCAGCGCGGCGACCGAGCACGTCACCTTCGCAGCGAACCGCGCGGGCAAGGCCTCAAGCTTCGCGTTCCGCTCGGCGACGAGGTGCGCGATCTTGGCCTCGACCGCCTTCGGATCCGCGCGCCGCCGCGGCGCCCTCGCCTCGGCGATCAGGTCCGCGAAATACGACACGATACGATCGTGATCCCGCGCGTGCCTGCGCTCGACCTCGCCGAGCAGCGGTTGCACCGCAGCGCGCACCGCCCGCTCGGCGCGGAGCGCGATCCAGTCCGCCGTGCGATCGTCCGTCGAGAAAGGCAGGGCGCTCGGCAGCACGAGAGCGCTCGGCCAGGCGAGATCCAGGTGCGCGCCCACCGCAGCGTCCGGCTCGCCGCCGTCATGCGCGTTCAGCACGACCCGCACGAGCCCCTCGCGCCGGTCGTCGGCCTCGACGCCGTAAGCGACGCTGGCAGCGACGTAGACCGCCGTGCCCGTGGAGACTTGCCCGGGCTCACAGAGCCCGTTGCGCAGCGCGAAGCGGTCCGCGGCGGCCCGCACGTGGGCAGGACGCGGCGGATCCGCGGCGAGCCGCACCGAGGTGGACACGGGCCGCCCGCGCGCCCTCGCGATCAACCGCTCTAGCAGCGTCGAGCCAAGGCCGCACGCGACGTCCCCGTCCCGATCGGGGTAGAGCGCGAGGGCGCACTCCTCCGGGACCTCGATCTCGGCCGCGAGCTGCGCCGGCAGGAGCGCTACCGCCCGCGCGTCGTCCCGCTCGGCGAGCGCTCCGGCCTCCGCGAGCGCCTCGACCACGAAATCGAGCGGAGAGGGCAGCGCGCCCTCCGTGGGCGAGAGCATCCCCAGCGCGGCGGTCACGCCTCGTAGTCCTTTCCAAAGAGCTTGGCGTCGAGGCGCTTCACCTGCTCGTAACGCCCGCGCGCCGCGGCGAGCTCCTCGGCGATGGCGTCGAAGCCGCTCGCGATCTCCTCCTCCGAGCGCGACGTCGCGTAGAGGGCGACGATCCGCTCCTCCAGATCTCGCTCGTCCGCCATGTTGCCAAGGACCATATCCATCTCGCCCACGACCAGCTCGAACAGGTGCAGGCGGCGGTCGAGCAGATCGAGGACACGCTCCTCGGCGGTGCCGCGCGCGCAGAGGTTGTACACGCGCACCTCCTCTCGCTGGCCCATCCGGTGCAATCGCCCGATCCGCTGCTCGATGAGCATGGGGTTGTAGGGAAGATCGAAGTTCACGAGGACATGGCAGTGATGGAGGTTGTGCCCCTCGCCGCCGGCGTCGGTGGACACGAGCACACGCGCGCGGCCGTCGCGGAACGAAGAGAGCGCCGCGCGCTTGTCTGCGGCGGAGAGGCCGCCGTGGAACGCCACGGGCTCGACGCCTGCACCGCGGAGCGCGGCCTCGATGTACGAGAGAGAGTCGCGAAACCGGGTGAAGACGAGGATCTGCTCGTCGTGAGCGCGCGCGAGATCGACGAGCGCAAGGCCCTTCCGGGACGCGTGGACCGAGGCCGCGAGCTCCGCGAGGGCGGCGAGCGCGGCGCGCAGCGCGGGGGCGCGCCGCTCGCTCGCGCTCATGCGCTCGAGGCTGCCGCGCACCGCGGCGGGGCTCGATCCGGCGCCGAGCAGGAGCGTGGAGGCCAGCATCCGGGAGCCGGCGTCGGCCCCGTGCGCGCGCACGAGGGCGAGGACGCGGTCGTAGAGCTCGCGCTCCTCCGGGAGCGGCTCGACCATCGCCGTGCTCACGTAACGGGGCGGCAGCGCGAGGCCGCTGTCGGCGCGGGTATTACGCACCATCACCTCGGCGAGCAGGGCGCGCAGCCGCTCCCGGTTCTTCGGCGACAGCGGGTCCTTCGGGTCGACGAACTGCGCGCGGAAGGCCGCCGGGGTCGCGAACTGCCCGGGCTTGAGCAGCGTCACGAGGTTGTAGAGCTCCTCGAGATCGGTCTCGATCGGCGTCGCCGTGAGCATCAGGAGGAACCGGCTGTGCAGGCCGTCGACCAGCTTGAAGCCGGCGGTCGTGCGGTTCTTGACGTGATGGGCCTCGTCGACGATCACGAGGTCCCACGAGGCGGCCTGGACGAGCGGCGCGTGCTTCGCGCTCCTCGCGAGGGCGAGCGACGCGACGACCACGCCCTCATCGCGCCAGAAGGCCTCGGGATCCGCGGTACGCGCGGCGTCGTCGGTCGTGCGCGCGGCGATCCCGGCCTTCTCCGCGAGCTCGCCCGTCCACTGGCCGACGAGCGCAGGGGGGACGAGGACGAGCGCCCGCCGGACCATCCCGCGGAGCTGGTACTCGCGCAGGATCGTCAGCGCCTCGACCGTCTTGCCGAGCCCGACCTCGTCGGCGAGCAGGGCGCGCCCGCGGAACACGCGGAGGACGCGGCGCGCGGTCTCGATCTGGTAGCGGTGCGGCTCGACGCCGGTGAGCGCGGCGAGCGCGAGCAGCTCCTCGAACTGCTCGGCCGAGGCGAGCAGGTGGGCGCGCAGCGCGTGGCTCACCGCTGCGAGCGAGGACGGCGGGCCCGCGAGCCGCTGGAGCAGCTCGGATCGGTCGAGGCCCGACATCAGGAGCGGCGCCGGCTTTCTGGGCGGCGGGGCCGGCAGAGGAGCCGGCTCGGGCGGGGGCGCCGGCTCCACCACGCCGGAGGCGGCGGGCGGCCGGGAGGCGGGCGGCCGGGAGGCGGTGGGCGGCCGGGAGGCGGCGGGCGGCCGGGAGGCTGTGGACGTGGCGCGCGCGCCGGCGGCGCGGGCGCGCGCCGGGCGCTCCGGGGTCGGGGTGGTGGGACGGCTTCGTTGTGTCGCGGCGGGCGCGTCGTTCCGCTGAGCCCGCGCAGGCAAGCGGGCATGAGCGCGGGTGACAGGGCGCTCCGGCGGCAGCCGCTCCGCACGATGGGCCACGAGGAGTCGCTGGACGTCGTGACGAAAGACGAGCTGTCCCAGCCGGCGCGGGACACCGACGTTGCGGTCGATGCAGAACGTGCTCGCGTTGTAGACGAGGAACGCTGGATCCGCGCTCGTCGATTCGCGCATCCGCTCGATGAGCGCGCTGCCCGCGAGCGCCTGTGGAAGGCCGTGCGCGAGGAGAAGGTCATGCGCCTCGTCGAGCGTCAGCGGCTCCTGGTGCGACCGGCCCGAGAGCGCGAACGCCAAGGTGAAGAGATCAGCGCCCGAGAGCAGCCGACTGGCCGCTTCCGTGGCGAGCAGCCAGTTCACGTCGCTTGCGGAGATCGACGTGATGGGCGTCGTCGAGACCTGCATGACTCGGCCGCGTGTATCCCTCCAGCGCCAGGATGTCGAGGTGCCATGGGCGCGAGAACGGCGAGAACAGGACGATTATTTTTGGAAATTTGACGCCCCTGATCGGAATGCGTCCTAGATCTTCTGGCGAAGCCAGCGCGTGAAGGGGTCGAGGAAGGTCCGTTTCCAGTGGACGTTGAAGTACACGTCCGCTTCGCCGAGCTCGGGGTTGTGATCGATGGTGACGGACGCGGCACGATCGAAGAGGCCGGCGCTGTCGAACATGGCGGGGCCGAAGCCGGTGCCCTCGACGTAGATGAGCACGTCGCCGCGGAAGGCGGAGAGGTTAGAATAATGGCTCGCGTCGCGCCCCGAGAGCCCGCACGCGAGATCGCGGATGGCGGCGAGGGAGCCGTAATTGTCGAAGAGGGGACCTACGAGCTCGAGCCGGGACTGGTCGCTATAGACGAGGCTCTGGGTCTCGAAATCGGCGACGGTGCGCACGAACGAGGGCGTCGGGGCGAGCGCGCCCGGAGGGGGCGGGGCGCCGAAGACGAGCAGCATGGCGAGCTGGTTGGTCGTGCCTGGCGGGAAGATGGGCAGGGGGAACTCGCCCTGGGGATCGGCGGCGGCGCCGCGCAACGCGAGCCCGAGGACGGCGAGGCTGGGGTCGTAGGTCGAGCCCGCGGCGAGCGCCCCCTCGAGGTTGCTGCAGATCGCGTCGTTGTGCGCGGCGATCGCCGGATCCTCGGTGTAGAAGGTGCCCTCGTAGAGAAACACGCCCGAGAAGGCGCCGGGTGCGCGATTGACGGTGGCCATGGCCGTGTTGGCGCCCGCGGAGAATCCTCCGATGACGGGCCGCGCGCCGGGATGCTGCGAGCGCACGAGGGAGAGCGCGAAGAGCGCGTCGCTCGAGAGCGTGTCGAAGCTCCAGTCGGCCATGACGCTGCAATCGGCGGCGCCTGACTCGCACGCGCCCGGCGGGAGCTCGGTCCTCCGCTGGTCGACGAGCCAGACGTCGTGGCCGGCCATGGCGAGCTCGCCGGCCGCGGATTTCGCGTACCTCCCGGTCTCGCTGATCTCGTAGAATTCGCCCGGAAGCGAGAAGGGGCTCAAGAGGATCACGGGCTCGCTGCAGCCGCGGCCGGCCCCGCGCTTGCTCACGTGGATGATCGAGAATCGATCGAGGGGGCTGTCCCCGGCGTCCACTTCGTAGACCACCCTCTCGAGCGATGGATGCGGTCGCGTGACCTCGACCGAGGCGATGTCGTACGCGCCGAAGGCGCTGCCCGCGAGAAATCCAAACCATCCCAGCATAGGCGCTTCCCTCCATGGGAACGGGGTGAACACCACGATGTTCACCGTGGTGCTTCGAGCGGCGCTCGCTGCTCGAAGCGTCCATCTTCTGCTCGCGCGCGCCCGGACGCTTCTATGAAATGGACGAAAGCGTGCGGCGTTGCCGCGTGGTGATGCTGGTGAAGTGTGGCGATGTGTGCGATGCGCTCGGCAGAATCATGGGTCCACGGGCCTGGCTTCGGCTGAAGGCATTACCTGCCCGATGGGTGACGGCGAATCCGCGCCTCGAACGCCCCACGGATTGGCCACCGGGACCTCGCTGTGGAGATCTCTCTTCGCGTTGATTTGGCTGCGCATCGGTTTACCGGTTCGCCGATTCATCGAGCGCGTGAGAAGCGCCGGCCACATCGCGGTCAGGCGCGGGCGCGGCGCGGGAGAGGTCGTGATGTCGCCCGCCAGCAGCGCGTGCGCCAGCGCGTCGTCCCCGATGGCGCGCGCGGCGGCCGCCATCCTCCGGTGCTCCTGCGCATCGGCCAGCGCCGCGGCGACCGGGAGGCGTCCCGATGGCGCGCGGGCGCGGTGTCGCCGCCGTTGCTGCGAACCGCCGGCGTGAGCCTACCCCCGGGTGCTTTGCCGCGGTTCATCTTCGCCGGTGCGGGGTCGATATGGCGAACCGCGACGCGTCATCCCGCGTCCTGTGTGGCGGGCTCTCCGAGGCGCTGGAGGCGCTTTTGACCTGCGTGGTCATCCACCACGACCCAAGGAGCCCGTGGGTCGTACGCCGTGACGCCCCACACCGGCAGCGGTGGCCCTTGGGCGATTTCCGCAAGACCGCGTCGCTTTATTTCATCGCCGACAGCCGACAACCTATAGCGAGCCTCTAGCATAGGTGCTCTGTCCGTCCTGTAGGGCACACTCTCCAGCGCGGCTTCAGCCCCACGGTGCTCGGCCCACTGGCGCAGCCGCACAGCAAAGGAGCAATCGCTGATGCGTATCATCCAATACTTACTCAGCTCTGCGCCAGCCGATGAACCGGGTGCTCGGGCCAATAGCGGAGCCTCCACGCGCAGAGCGCCCACAACATCAGCCGGTCGCTCCACAACCCGGACGTCCATACGACGATTCTCTGGCGCGATGTTAACGCATTGATAACATTGTTAAATCGTGAGCGAAATTGTGTCCTCTCCCGCCCTCGAAGGTTCCAGTAATCGCACCGCCGCTCGCAATGGTCTTCGGGTTCGGACGCGCACGGCCCCTCCAGCACGTTATCGCGCACGAAACGTACAGGAAGTCGAAGCCCGCGCTGGATCGCTCTTCGAATGTCTTCATTTGTAGTGACATGAATGGTCATTGGATCCTCAGAATAAACACTTTTTGCAATCCGGCGATGGAGGATCCCCAGCCTCGCACCGATTTCCAGGAAAATTGGGGAAATTCCGCAAGCGTCACGTGGCTGCTGAGGCACCAAGCCGTTCCGGACGGGAACGGAAGCGTACGCTATTACGCGGTTCGTGTGTCCGCCATGTGTTTCGTGAGGCCGCTGCGCAGAAGCCTGCGGAGCTGGCGACTTAGCAGCGAGCGCACCCGCATGCGCGATGGTGGAGCCGGCCATTTCGGTTTCGTTACGACCATCCTCGAGTCCTTGCTTCGACAGGCGCCGCTGAAGCGATCATGCCGTTGAAGCGCGGGCGCGCTCACGCTCGGCGAGTCGGAGCTCGGCACCGACCGGGTGCTCGGACAGTCCGGCTGCTTCGCCCTCTACTCCGCCAGCGTCCAGGTGGCGCGCATCCTTGCCGACCGCGAGCGCCGGCATCTGCGGGCCATCGTCGAGCTCCTCAAGCCCGCGCAAACCCATTCCGTGTACCTGAACGGCCCCCTGCCGCCCACCCTGCCGAACCCATGGGAGCTCGGCCTCAGCGACCTCGGCGAGGGCGACGGACCTGCACCGACCCTCGCCGGCTGCCGAGAGGAGCCAACGCGCGGCGCTTGACCCGGATAGTATACCCCCCTATGCTATATGTGTGCACACGGTCGAGAACAAGAAGAAGCTCATCGCCCGCGTTCGGCGGATCCGCGGGCAGCTCGAAGCGGTGGAGCGAGCCCTCGAGGGCGAAGCGGGTTGCTCGGAGGTCCTGCAGACGGTGACCTCGGCGCGCGGCGCGCTGAACGGCCTCGTGGGCGAGCTCATCGAAGGGCACATCCGCACCCACGTCATCGACGGGGAGCGTGCAACGGGACCTCAGCGGGAGGCCGCGGAGGAGCTGGTTCAGATCGTCCGCACCTATGTGAAGTGAAGGAAGCAACGATGAGCGACTCCACTGGATCCGATCAGCTCGCCCAGCTTCGACACGCCCACGACCACGGTGCCGCCGCGGCTTCGCACGAAACCAGGACCCGGTGGGTCGTGGCCCTGACCTTCGCCATGATGGTGGCGGAGCTCGTTGTCGGCTATGCGACGAACTCGCTCGCGCTCACGGCCGACGGTTGGCACATGGCCACGCATGCGGGCGCGCTCGGCATGGCGGCCTTCGCGTACTGGTTCGCGCGCAAGCAGTCCGGGTCGAGCGCGTTCTCCTTCGGGACGGGCAAGGTGCACGCCCTCGCCGGGTACACGAGCGCTGTCGTGCTTGCGCTCATCGCGCTCCTCATGGTCGTCGAGTCGCTGCGCCGTCTCCTCCATCCCGAGGCGATCGCCTTCTCCGAGGCGCTTCCTGTCGCCGTCGTCGGTCTCGCGGTCAACCTCGTCAGCGTGAAGCTCCTCCACGCCGACGAGCACCATCACGAGGCGCACGACGACCATCCCGACCACGATCACCAGGATCACCACGATCACGACCATGGCGATCACGACGACGAGCACGCCCACGGCCATGACCACCACGGGCACGACCACAACTTGCGTGCGGCGTACTTCCACGTCCTCGCGGACGCGCTGACCAGCGTGCTCGCGATCCTCGCCCTCCTCGGCGGGCGCTACTTTGGCTGGACCTTCCTCGACGCCGCGATGGGCATCGTCGGCGGGCTCGTCATCGCGAGGTGGAGCTACGGGCTCTGCCGACAGGCAGCCAGGCAGCTGCTCGACGTCGTCCCTTCCGAGTCCCTCGCTCGGCGCATCCGCGATCGAATCGAGTCCACCTTCGCTGGAGCGAGCGTCGTCGATCTCCACCTGTGGGACATCGGTCCCGGCGCGCGCGCCTGCATCGTTTCGGTCGCGGTGCCGAGCCCCCTGGCGCCTTCCGCCTACCGTGACGCGCTCGCCCCGATCGCGAGCCTCCAGCACGTCACTGTCGAGGTTCACCCGCTCTCTGCCGGTGACGCGCGGAGGGGCTCGTGAGCTTCAGCGCGATCTTGCTCCTCGCGCTCGGGCTCGCGATGGACGCGACCGCTGTCGCGGCGGCACGGGGGCTGTCTGTCCCGGCGATTCGAGCGCGCCATGTCCTGCTCGTCGCGGCGTTCTTCGGCGGCTCTCAGGCCCTGATGCCCGTCATCGGCTGGCTGCTCGGAGCGCGGATCGGTCCACGCGTGCAAGCGTGGGACCACTGGATCGCGTTCGTGCTGCTCGCGTTCATCGGCGGAAAGATGCTCTGGGAAGCCCGCGGCGACGACAGCGGCGAGGGCGAGACCACGGTCGATCCCTTCGCGTTGAGCTCGATGTTCGTGCTGGCGATCGCCACCAGCATCGACGCGCTCGCCGTGGGCATCACGCTGCCGATGTTGAACGCTCCGTTCGCGATCTCCGTCGTGACGATCGGCGTCGTCACGGCGCTGCTCAGCGCGGCGGGGCTCTTCGCGGGACGGCGGTTCGGGGCGATGCTCGGCAAGCGTCTCGACATCGCTGGAGGGGTCGTTCTCATCGGACTCGGGTTCAAGATTCTCCTTGAACACCTTCTGATGTCGTAGGCATGTCCCCGCAGATCGCGCCCGCCGGCTGGCTCCGTTGCGTCGGAGAGCCCGCTCAGATCGAGAGCGCGATCGGCGAGCGCCGCCGCGCGCTCGCCGCTGCGTCGCCGCGCGGCGCGCCCCAGCCGCGGCCCGGGACCTCGGCGGCCGCGCTCACGCCGAGCGCGCGCTGCAAGAACGAGGAGCCCCGCGCATAGGCGAGCAGGTCGCTCGGCCGGACCGCAGGCATGCCGCGGTGCAGCTGCCGTACGAGCAGCAACGCGTAGAGGTCCATGTAGCGCTCGACCATGCGGGCAGCGGAGTAGCGCTGGAGCGTGACCTTCCGGCCGTACCGCCCCATCCGCGCGGCGAGCGCGGGGTCGTCGCGGAGCTCCACCAGCCTGGCCGCGAGCGCCTCGGCGTCCCCGGAAGGCACGAGGAAGCCCGTGTACCCGTCGGTGAGGGCCGTGGGCACGCCGCCCACCGCGGTCGCGACGACGGGGAGCCCGGCGGCCATCGCCTCGAGGACGGCGAGCGGCAGGCCCTCAGCGACGGAGCAGAGGGCGAACGCGTCGAGCGCGGCGAGGATCTGGGGCACGCCGTGCCGCCCGCCGACGAAGAGCGCGCGGTCGGACAGGCCGAGCTCGCGCGCGAGCGCGACGAGCCGCGCGCGCTCCGGGCCATCTCCGACGAGGAGCAGCCGCCCGTCCTCCGGCAGCGCCTGCGCCGCCGCGCGCAGGAGCAATGCGTGGTTCTTCACGGCAGAGAGGCACGCCACGCTCCCGAGCACCCAGGCTTGCTGCGAGATGCCGAGCTCGGCCCTGACACGGGCCCTGGCCACCGGATCGGGCGCGAACCGCGACAGGTCGAGGCCGCTGGCGACGACGTGCAGCTTCTCGGCGCTGACCTGGCCCTGGTTGACCAGCATCTCGGCCGTCGGCCGCGAGACCGCGACGTGGGCGTCGACGAACGCGGCGGCGGCGCTGCGCAGCCATCGCCGGCTTTGCAGGTCGTCCGAGACGCCGTGCTTCGTGTGGACGACCGGGACGCGGTGCAGCCAGCCCGCGGGCGCGGCATAGATGAGCGGCTGCTGGTTGTGCGCATGGACGAGCGAGATACCTCTCGCCCTGAAGAGCGCGACGAGCCGGGCGGTCATGCTCACGTCGAAGCCGCGGCGCTTCGGCAAGAGCTGCACATCGACGCCGCGCCGCCGCAGCTGCTCCGCCCGCGGGCCATCCGGATCGTCGGCGATGGCGATCACGGTCACGTCATGGCCCGCAGCGCGCTGGAGCGCCGCCAGATCGACGACCACCTGCTCGGCGTCGCCGGCCTTCAAGCTGCTCACAACGTGCGCGATCCCGAGCTTCCATGGAAGCCCCGCCCGGCCAAGGTCGCGGCCTCCCGCGCCATAAATGTCACGAACATCCATGTCTCTCCCCCTCGAACGAATGGAACAGTGTCGACGCGCGCTGCTCGTCCAGCGTGCCTGCGCTGCCTGGCTCCTCAAGGCGTGATCTGGCTTCTCCGATCGGCGGAGCGGCGCTCCGCTCCCTGGCCGATGCAGCGAAGCGCTGATGGACGAGCGTCCTGGGCTCGAGAAGCGTAAGCGCTGCAGCACGCCGAGGGCGCTGCGCGGCGGATGGTAGGAAAGTTGATTGGCGTGGAATATAGGCCGAACCCGGAATGTGGCAATAGAAAACGGTGGTGAATGGTAAGACGGTGGTACACGAGGATTGTTGTCCAGGCCGAGCCGCGCGGCGTGCGCTCGCTCCGGCTGGACGGGATCCGTCCGCGACTTCCAGCCCCGGCGCGAACGTCGGGGTTCTCCCGCCGCCGCATACGGTTTTGTCCCGCAGAACCAGCGCCTCAGCGACGGAGAGGCATTGAAGAAGGTGTGGAGGCGCTCGTCGACGAGGGGCAGGTCCACGCGTCATCGCTCCCGTCGCGGTCAGTCGGGCGCCGGCGATCGACCTGCCTCCCGGCAAGTGAGATTGGCGACGTCTGGCGTGTCGCGTGGCGCGTCAGCGACAGAAGAGGAACCTGCAGTTCCCGGACGCGCACTGGTTGTCCTTCGTGCACGCCGCCCCCCGGCCGCGCTTGCCGACGCACTCGCCCTCGTTGGTACCCCACCCGCAGAACTGGCTCGCCGCGCAGTGCGCGTCGGAGCGGCAGAGGCACGTCTGGGTGAGATCGCCGCAGCGGTTGCTGGGGCATTCCTCGTTCACACGGCAGCCCTGGCCGATGCTCTTCGATCCGGGCGTGTAACAGAAGCCCGCGCCGGCGATCAGCCCGCCGCAGCGGCCGGAGGCGCACTCGCTGTCGCGCGTGCACAGCTGATGCTCGGCCTTCTTCGGCTCGCAGGCGTTGTCGCCGCCGACTCCAGGCGTCTTGAGCGCGCAGCGGAGGCCGCTGCCGCAATCGGCGTCGTCGTTGCAGACGCAGCGCCCCGGGATCGCGTTGCAGGCGACGGCAGTGCACTGGCCGCTCGCGCACTCGTCATCGAACCGGCATCGCCCGCCCAGCACCTGAAATCCAGGGCAGTAGGCCGCGCCGCACTTCGTGGGATAGGCGAGCTCCCGCTCCTCCGCCGCCACGAAGGGCGCGATGCCGGTCTCGTCGAGATCGGCGGCGGGATCGGCCATCCCGGCCCGCGGCCCCTGGGCGCGCTCCCACATGCGGAGGAAGGACTCCGTCGAGGATCTCAGGCCGGTCGTGTCCACGCCCAGGCGATCCAGATCGGCCAGGAGGTCGGGCAGCATCCCCTCGTGGGCCAGGCCCTTCTCGTCGAACTCCGTCCCCAGGGGGCCGGGCCCCTGCGCGCGCTGCTCCCAGGCCTGGCAATCGGCCTCTGCCTGGAACGCCGCCGAGCAGGCGCCATCCTCGCCGAAGCGCGGCCGGGTCTGCTGGATGAAGCCGTTGAGATCGGCCCCGAAGGCCATGGGGACCTTCAGGCCGAGCCGCCCGTACTCGTAGGCCTGCGCGAAGGAGCGGGACGAGCCCTGGCAGCTGTTCTCGACCGAGCTGCGGCTGTACTGCCGGGTCTCGTCGTGCGCGGTGCGCAGGCCGAAGATGCCGCCCGTCTGCCGGAGCATCCGGATCACCCGTGCGGGCGTGGACTTCTCCTTTTCGGCCACCGCCGGGGCCATGATCTCCCGGAAGTGACCGTGGGAGATGTAGATCGGATAATAGTCGCGCGCCCGCGCCAGCTGGAACACCCGATCGACGCCGCGCTCCGAGAGGTGCGCGACGTCGAGCAGCATTCCCCGGTCCATCATCTCGCCGACGAGCGCCTCGCCGAGGGGCGTCAGCCCGCGCATGTTGCGGCAGCTCGCGTCGACATCCATGCCCAGCGTGACCCCCGCGAGGGTGGCGCCGCAGTCGGTGTCGATGAAGCAGCTCTCTGTGTACTGCGCGAACTGGAAGATCGGGTTGTGCAGCGCCGCCCCGCCAAAGGCGTTGTCGACCTGGTGCACCGGCTGGAGCGTCCGGACCCCCAGGGCGTGGTACTTGGCGAGCTGCGCGCGCATCTTCGCCGCGTCGACGTCTCGGCCGAACAGGTGGCTGGCCTCGATGGACAGCACCACCGCCAGCTTGCCCGCGCCGATGATCTGCCGGGCGTGCGCCGGCGAGAGCGCGATCTCCATCCAGCCGGCGTTTCGCGCGGCCAGCGCGCGGGTCATCTGGATCTGGAGATCGACATCCACCATCTCGTCGCAGGCCCGCTGCCGGTTCTGCTCCGGCAGGATCGAGCAGAGCCAGTCGTAGCTCACCGCCGACATGACGATGAGGCTCAGCCCGCGATCGTGCGCCGCGCGCAGCCAGCTCACATGGCCCTGCTGGTGAGCGATGGTGTCCCAGCGCGGCCACCCCTCGGAGAAGCGCTTTCGCCCGAGGTGGAGCCCTGTGTCGCCGCTCGTCCCCTCCGTCTGGCCGATCACCTCCGAGCCGAGGACGCCGCCCCCCAGGCCGAGCAGCGCGGAAAGCGCGCCGCTGCTGGCGAAATCGAGCATCGTCGACTGAGGGCACCGGTCAAGGAGCGCGCTGAGATCCTGTCGAACGCGGCCGTGATCGCTCCCTGGGCTGCCGCCGTCGCAATCGTCCAGCGCGCCGGCGCCGTCGTGTTTGCCGTGGAGCCATCCACCCCCGAACGCCTCCTCCGACATCATGTGGAAGTGCAGATCCGCGAACCCGCTCACCGGGGCTCCGCCGAGCGCCGCCGCGGAGGGGACGGGGAGCGCCGCCGCGGCGCCGTCTGCCGCCGCGGCGCCGGCGGAGAGGCCGAGCGAGGCAGAGAGCGCGAGATCGTCCGTCTCGCCCTGCTCGCCGGCAGGCGAGGGCGTTCCCGGGTCGCACGCGGACGTCATGAGGGCGAGGGCGGCAAGGGCCGCGGTCGCGAAGGGGCGCGGCCAGCGCCGGCGGCGCTCTCGGGGCGCCGGGCCGGGGCGAGTCGATAGAGCAGGTGTCAGGCGATCGTCGGGGCAGGTCATGGGTGTCGCGGTCCGAGGGTCGTGGGTGTTCCAGGCGCTGAGGACGCCTGGTTATCTGGGGTAGTTTCCACCGCATTTTCAAGCGGTGCACCGCGGCTGCGCATCGCGTGGCGGGTTTTGTCAGCGCCTGGCGCGTTTTGTCGCCTTCGCCGCCGGTCCAGAGGCAGCTACTCCACGCAACGATGGGAGACCGCGAGCCGCTCCGCGAGCGGGCACGGCGGCCGACCGCGTCACGTCCGCTCATCTCGGCCGACCAGGCCGTCGGGGTTGATTCAATGACAGTTCTCAGGTCCTTGCTGATACGTCGGCTCATCCAACCACGAGACGCCCTCGTGCATTCGAGGCGCGCGGGGCGCCTCCCGCTCCTCCTTTGCCTGGGCATCGTCGCACCGGCCTGCGCGGGCGGCGCCGACGAGCCGAGCGAGCCGAGCGAGCCCATCGGAAGCGTGCAGCAAGCGCTCTGCTCCGCGGACGACGTGGGCTGCCAGAGCGGCGCCCCGAGCTGGCCGAGGTGGTCCCAGCAGCCCGATCGGCCGGCCGCCGTGTTCGACGAGTTCGAGACCGGCTCGGGCGCCGCGAGCGCCTCGAGCAGCGCCAGCTCCAGCAGCGCGTCGAGCAGCGCCAGCTCCAGCAGCGCGTCGAGCAGCGCCAGCGGCGCGAGCGGGGCCGGCGGAGGCTCGGGCGTCGAGTTCAAGGTCAAGGCGTGCGACCCGAACCAGCTCGGCAAGATGCCGGAGAGCCCCAACCGGAAGGGCGCCGATCTCCAGAACATCACGACGAACTTCCACGTTCTGCAGTCGATGCAGCTCCTCTCGTCGATCATCAGCAAGACGTCCGAGGCGATCAACGCCTCCGAGACGGAGCCGATCGAGGACGCGGACAAGGGCAAGTGCATCTGCACACAGCGCGTGGTCGCCGGGTGCACGGACGTCATCCAGAAGAGCAAGACGACCTACGAGGAGTGCTCCGACTTCTGCGATCCGGTCACGACGCCGACGAACACCTGCAGCACCGGGGTGCTCGTCTGGCTCGCCAACGACTTCCAGCAGACAGAAGCGGGCAAGTACAAGTGGGCCTTCACCGCGGTCAAGTGGCTCGACAAGATCGCCGGTGAGATCTCCGACGGGCGCTTCGCCGACTTCCTGGAGCAGGCCGGCGGCGAGCTCGAAAACGCCACGGAGCTGCTCGCGAAGATCCAGTGTTACATCGACCTCTACACCGAGGGGTACCACCTCGGCAGCTACTCCGAGCAGCGGCCCGATCTGCACATGTGCATCCCCTGGGCGGGACACGGCGCGTACGCCACGCTGGTCGAGAGCGGCGACGGCCGGTGGGGCATCGGCGGCCGCTACACGTCGCACAACCTGAGCGAGAAGCGGCGCGCCCAGATGCGCACCGGCGGCTTCGCCGTCACGGCGTTCGGCAAGACGCTGAGCATCCTCCCGGGGACGGAGTTCGACATGCAGCTCGACGGCTACAAGTGGTTCAACCGCGAAGCCCCCCTCGGCATCGCGGCCTTCGGCCACTCGGGAGGCGGGGGCTTGAGCCTCTCCGCCGCCAAGAAGAACGGGGTCTTCTACCTCGCGGACGAGGATCAGACCGAATCGCTCGACACCGACCACGACGGCCGGGTGTCTCCGCAGGAGTTCCTCATCGGGACCTACATGCCGTTCTCCTACACGGCGGACTACACGCCGAGCGGCGCTCCGAGCCCGGCCACCTGGCCCAGGGACGCGGCGGAGCCGGTCGAGCGCTGGGAGGGGCGCTCCGCCGCCGTCATGGCCGCTGCGCTCAACCTGGATCTGCAGATGAAGCCGATCGAGAAGGAGCTGACGAAGATCCCTCTCCCCCCGGTCCCCGGCGCGTTCCTCATCCCGTACTTCCGGCTCGGCGCAGGGGTCAAGTGGTACGACGAGGCCTATTTCATGCGCAAGCGCCTGCAGGAGGCGCTCAACAAGCACACGAACCACAAGATCGAGAACGTCGATTTCGATCGCAACATGCACCCGTTCCAGGCGCCGGACGTGACGGCCGAGGCGGGGACGGAGGTCTCGGTGAAGCCGGAGATCGGCGCGAAGCTCTTCCTCGGCGTGCCGCTCGGCAAGCGGCTGAAGGTCGGCGTGGAGGCGAGCATCGGCTTCTCCGTGGATCTCAGGCCCAGCGGCTCCGGCGGTGTGGTCGACCTCAACACCTCGCTCGAGCGGGCGCTCGTGAACAGCAACCCTGACGAGTCGCTCGAGTGCAAGCCCGTCTTCAACTACAAAGATCAGACGTACTGCTCCAACCGCCTCGTCGAGGAGTCCGAGCTGAACCTCGGCTGCTCCCCGCTCGACACCAACAACTCCTGCTGCCTCACCTTCGCCACCGGCGGCCGCGCCTGCATCGACGACTGGACGGGGATCACCGAGGAGTGGTGCGATTCAGGCAAGCTCTCGTACGAGCTGTTCGCCACCTTCATGAAGGAGAAGAAGGCCAAGCTGCTGAAGAGCGCCTTCCAGCAAGGCTTCACCGCCAAGTGGAACGCGAACAAGACCTGTGACGAGTGCGACAGCGACGGCACCTGCGTGACCGACGTGCGCAGCGACGATCTCCGCGACATCTCGGGCTGCCAGAAGCACGGCGTCTGCTGCAACCCCGTGGCGTCATCGCCCTTCGGCCTGGCGGGGTCGCGCGGCCTCGTGAACGCCAGCTACGCGCAGGCCCGCTTCCTCCAGACCGGCGACCTGGCCTACGACGCGTCGACTCGCATGCTCTACGTCGCGGACCGGACCGCCGTGCGCCGCATCGACCTGACGAGCGGCGCGGTGACGACGATCGCGGGGTCGACGACCTCGGGCACCACCGATGGCGTGGGCACCGCCGCGCGGTTCAACACCATCTCGGGCATCACGCTCCACAACGGCGCCCTCTACCTCGCGGATCGCGGCAGCCGCACGATCCGCAAGCTCACGCTGAGCAGCGGCCAGGTCACGACGGTCGCCGACCGCACCGTGGTCGGCACGCCGCGTGACGTGGCCGTGGACGGAGGCAACCTGTACGTCACCGACAGCGGGAATCGCACGCTGATCCGCATCGACCTCGCGACGGGCGCGAACATCGCGGTCGCCGGCCTGACCTCCTCGTCCGGGAACGTCGACGGCGTGGGGACGACCGCGCGGTTCGCGGAGCCCTCCGGCATCGTCGCCGACGGGCGCGGCAACCTGTACATCGCCGACGCGTTCAATCACTCGCTGCGCCGGTTCGAGATCGCGACATCGATGGTCACCACCGTGGCAGGCAACGGCACCGCGGGCTCCGCGGACGGCGCCGGCACGGCCGCTCGGCTCACCTCGCCGCAGGCGCTCGCGATCGACGGCGCTGGCAGCGTGTTCATCGGTGAAGGCAACAGGCCCGGTCGCATCCGGCGCTTCGACCCGGCGCTCGGCGCCACGGCCACGGTCGCCGGCGGGCCTGGCACCGTGTGGCAGGACGGCCTGGCCACGACCGCCGTCTTCGAGCTGCCCGGCGGCATCGCCGTCCTGCCCTCCGGCGACATCTACGTGAGCGACACGCTGCCGTCGACGGTCCGCAAGATCGGGAGCAACTGCGACGCGTCGATCCCGGGAGCCGTCGTGTACGACGTCACGGAGGCCGAGTGCCCTGGCACCTTCGGCGCGTACCGTTGCGTGACCGAGACCAGGAGCGATGTCGTCGAGTGGAGGGGCCCCGGGTGCCACCCGCTCCACTCGGGCTTCCAGTCCGCGTGCGGCTGCGCGTCGAACGCCGACTGCGCGAGCGGCGAGACGTGCGACGCGGTGAAGAAGCTGTGCACCGTCGGCGGCACGCCGGTCGACTGCCTGTGTAGCGCGGACCCGAACCCGACCTGCGCGAGCGAGCCAGGCCGCACGTGCGTCGAAGGCGCGTGCACCCGCCGCTGCACCTACAGCGCTGCCACCGCGGACACCGTCTGCGGCTACGGTCAGGTCTGCACGCCCGACGGCGCGTGCGCGCCGCAGGGCGGCGTCCAGTACGCCGAGCAGGTGATCTGGGGGCTCAAGAACCCGGAGGCGCCCGCCCATGCGATCGCCACCTACGGCATGAGCGAGATCGAGCTGATCGCCGCGCTCAACGCGGGCATTCACGTCGGCCTCGAGGTCAAGCTGTTCAAGAAGCCGAGGAAGTTCACGCTCTGGGACTGGCGGCGGTCCTGGGATATCGGCTCTGTCGAGAAGGGCAAGTTCCAGCCAGGGCTCGAGGCGACGTACCAGTGGGACAGCGCGTCGCTCGGCCAGGTGACGAACTACCAGCCGGACGAGGTGACCCGCTACGCCACGGTCATGTCGGAGACCGCCGACTTCCTGGCGTGGTGCAAGGACGAGCTGCCGCTCTACGCGGAGGATCCGCTGCCCCCCACCACGGAGGACGTCACGGGCGGCGTGCAGGAGGTCCTCGACTTCGGCTTCGACCTGGGAGAGCAGGTGTCCAAGATGGAGAACCTCTGCATCGAAGGTCGGCCGATGATGGAGTGGCTGCAGGACAAGGACGCGCTCGCCGAGAAGTTCGTGACCGGCACCTGCACGTACGTCGGACTGGTGAGCGGCTTGCGCGGCAACCTCAGTTTCCCGTGCCAGGACGCGCACATCAACCTGCTCAAGCACTGGGGCTGCCTCGATGCGCAGGGCTCCGCCGTCGCCAACCAGCTGCGGGTGGGCGCCTTCAGCGGCGCCGTCGTCAACACCCCGACGCCCACGTTCGATCTGACCGCGCTCTTGTACGACACGAGCAACGGGCTCGAGGCGTCCAACCTGGTGCACCCGAGCGCCCTGGCCGAGGCGTGGCTCGCCGAGGTGGAGGCCTGCTTCGACGACCACTCCGAGGACACCGTGCCTTGCTCGTGCCTCGACGACGCGGATTGCACGACGGGACCGGGGCAGACCTGCGTGAGCGGGACGTGCCAGGGCCCCGACGACGACGTCATCCAGTGCTCCGTCGTGCAGAACGCGGGCGTGACCGTCGAGCGCTGCTGCGGCGACGGCGTGCAGCAGGCGTCCGAGCAGTGCGATGACGGCAATGCGCAGAACGGCGACGGCTGCTCGTCGAGCTGCCTTCTCGAGACGAAGGGTGCGTGCTGCCGGTCCCAGGGCTGCACCGACCTCGGCACCGGCGGCATCGGCTCCAGCGCGAGCTGCCGCGAGGCCGGCGGCTACCTCGTGAGGGGCTACAGCTGCGCGCAGATCGACGCCTGCGGGGCCGAGCCCATCGGCTCTTGCACGGAGCCCGACGGCGCCTGTCACACGCCGACCTACCAGGCGCAGTGCGACGCGGTGAGCGGCGTGTTCGTCGTCGGCGGCCACTGCGAGAACGAGCCGGAGCGGCTGACGCTCCAGCCCGGCAGCGCCGGGGTCGATGCGACCATCACCAGCTTGAGCGCAGGTGTCGGGACCAACAACGGGAGCTCCCCGAACATGACCGCGGGGGTGTGGACCGCCAGCGGCGTCAATTACACGAACCGGAGCCTCTTCCGCTTCGATCTGTCGCCCATCCCGGCGGGCTCCACGATCGAGCGGGCGCGCCTCAGCCTCTACGCCGATCCCGACGCGCGCCTCTACGGCCAGGGCACCTCGAACGGCCTGACCCCGGGGCACTCGACGTTTGGCGGTTCCAACGCCTTCCTGCTCCAGCGCGTCACCTCGGCGTGGCAGGAGAACACCGTGACCTGGGCCAACCAGCCCACGGCCACGTCGCTTCACCAGGTGCTCCTGCCGCAGAGCACGTCGGACGGCCAGGATTACGCGGGTGTGGACGTGACCGAGCTCGTGCGGGACATGCTGAGCGCGCCCGCGAGCAACCACGGCTTCCTGATGCGGCTCGAGAGCGAGGTGGCGAAGCACCGGGAGGTCTCGTTCATGTCGAGCGACAATGCGAACGCCGCGCGGCGCCCCAAGCTCGAGGTGGTGTTCCGGAGGCCCTGAACGCCGGCGCGATAGAGCGACGGTCACCCGCTTCGGATACGGGCCCACCTCGGCATTTTCGGTGCTCAGCGCACCGGAGTGCGCCTGCGCGCCGAAAACGCCGATCTGGGCCCGTCTCCTGCGCGGGAGACCGCCGCTCTGCTCTGCATGGTGCAAAGGCGGGCAGAAACCGCTGTAGACCTTTGGTTTTGATCGACACTCGAAGAGGATTGGAGAAGATGAGAAGCTCATTCAGAATGTTTGCAGGCGTCGCCGGCGGTCTCCTCACGAGCGTTGCGGGGGTGTCCGCGGCGCTGGCCCAGGTCGCCCCGCTGGACACGAACCATGTGGTGATCATCGATCGATCCGGCAGCATGTACGGCGACCGCATCGAGCTCGCGAAGAAGGCGGCCAAGATCTACTGGAACACGCTCGCATCGAGCAATGTGCCAGCGTCGCAGTCGTTCACGGAGATGCTCGGGGTGGCGAGCTACTCCGACACCTCGTCGATCACGTATCCCTTGACGGCGCTGCCGGCGTCCGGCCTGGACACGGCGGTCGACGCGCTCGTCGCGGACGGGTCGACCTCGATCGGGGCTGGCCTCCAGGAGGCGCTCGACATGCTGATCGCCGAGAGCCCGACCAAGAGCGCGCGCGAGTGCGTCATCCTGCTGTCCGACGGGCAGCACAACACGCCGCCGGCCCCGAGCGACTTCTATATGGACTATTACGGCCGCGTGGACGAGGTCCACTCGATCGCGCTCGGGTCGGGGGCGGACGAGGCGATGATGAGCGACATCGCGGCGAACTACGGGTTCTCGCCCGGGATCTACCTGCGCGCCGACAGCGACACCGCGCTCGATCAGCTCGAGCTGATCGGCGCGTTCAACCGCATGGCGAACGACTGTCGCGACGGCGGCATGATCGATCAGGCGGTGACGCAGATCCTGCCGCAATCGACGTCGTGCGTGGACGCGCTGGTCTCGGCGGCGCAGATCGTGGATTTCACGATGCTCTTCGTCGGCGCGGCCGCGCCGGACGTCTACTTGCTGCCCCCTTGGGACCCGACGTCCAAGATCACCGAGATGAACTTCGCCACGTCGGGCTCCGACCTGACCTTCTTCTCGGCCGAGAGCTTCAAGCGCTTCTCCCTGAACGTGACCCAGCCCTACGAGGAGGGGTCCTGGCAGATCTGCGCCACCAACAGCTCGGATCAGCCCATCTACCTCTATTCCGCTGTGTCGACCCTGGCCGACACGATCTCGCTCCGGGTCACGCCGAGCACGCTGAACGTCGGGACGGCGCCGCTCATCGTGGAGGCCGAGGTGAGCCACCTGGGCAGCCCGGTCCTGGGCGCCACGGTCAGCGCGGAGATGACCGGCCCGAGCGGCGCGGTCACGCCCCTGTCGTTCCACGACGACGGCGCCGCCGCGCACGGCGACGCGACGGCCAACGACGGCGTCTACTCGCTGAAGGTCGGCCAGTTCACCGAGACGGGGAGCCACGACGTCACGGTGTTCGCGGACTACGCAGGCAGCGCCACCGTCCCGATGTTCACGCGGCAGCACACGTTCGGGTTCTACAAGAACCCCGCGCCGCCCTGCCAGAGCCTAGGGCCGATGAGCACGGCGATCGTCGCGTCGGTCAACGGGACCTCCTGCTTCCAGATCGATCGGGCGAGCCTCCCGACCGCCTGGACGCCGGCGACCCTGACGCTGCAGATGAGCCCGACGGACGGCGTCCCGCTGAACGGCGTCAGCGTGTCGGCCAACGGCGGGGCGCCCCAGAGCGCCCCGGCGAACAGCTGGTCCGCGACGACCACGATCCCGTTCCCGGGCAGGGCGAACGACGTTGTCTATCAGGTGAGCACGACGAGCAACAGGCAGCTTCGGATTCAATGGTATCCGTGACGCTGCACGACGGTCTCGTCGCGACGCGCCGCTGACCCGTCATGGACCGCGCGCGCATGGAGTCCCTCTCTGGACCGCCGGTGAGCTCCGGCTCACCGGCGGCGCAGCGCGCGGGACACCGAGCGCGTGCTCGCATAGCCGAGCCCGGCGGCGAGCGCGCGCCGCGTGGGGCTCGACGAGGCCAGGTAGCGGTTCGCCAGCTCGGTTCGCGCTTCCATCAAGAGGGCGCGGTGCGACGTGCCCTGCTCTCGCAGCAGCCGCTGGAGCGTCCGCGAGCTCACGCCGAGGTGCTCGGCGACGCGATCGATGTTCGGGTTGCCCTGGGCGATGCAGAGCTGGAGGGCCTGTCGGGCCTCGTCGACGAAGCTCGACGGGGCGCCGGCGGGGGCGGCCGGCGCCCCGCCGACCCTGCCGAGCGCCTGAAGCCGCGCCGCCGCGCAGTCCTCGAGGATCTCACAGAGGCGCGGCTCGGCGGAATGGAAGGGCAGCTCCAGGAGATCCCGATCGAAGACCAGCTCGTCGCAGGGAGCATCGAACTCGACCCGCGCGTCGAAGACGCGCTCGTACTCGCCTGCGACGCGCTCGCGGCGGTGCCGGAAGCGCACCGCCAGCGGGCGGATGTGCTCGCCCGAGAACGCCCGCGTCCGGAGCACCATCAAACTGACGATGAGATCCGCGACGGCGGGCACGCCGTCCGGCGAGACGTGGCGGAAATGCGCGCGGCGACCGGTCACCTCGAGGCTCAGGACGCCCCCGTTGGCGACCAGCGGAGCGAAGCGGATGACGCGCTCCAGCGCTGTGCCAAAGCTGCTGCTGCTGCGTGTCAGGTAGTCCAGGAGATCGAGCGAGCCAACCTCGAGCCCCTCCGCGGCGTGCAGCCCGAGCAGCGGATTGCCGCTCATCTTCTCGGCGGAGGACCATATCTGCCGCGCCACGCTCAGGGAGATCGGCAATCCGCGCTGGCGGAGCGCCTCCGGCGGGAGCGCGGCGTCGCGCAGGACCGCGTCGATCGGCAGCCCGAGCTTGGGCGCTGCGGAGAGGAGGAGCAGGACGAAATCAGAGAACGCAGACTGAGCCGGCGCATGGACCACGGTTCCTCACAAGCCAAATGTGTCGGAGCGTAGTGGCCGAAGCCGCCCGGGGCAACCCGGATCCTGGCGCTGGGCGCCCACGTGCCGGGCGTCGCTCGCGGCGTGCGCGGCGTGCGCGCCGTGCGCGGGGCGCCCGGGGATGCGAGGCGAAAAGGGGGCTCAGGCCAGGAGGCCCGGCAGCGGCCCGGTGCAGACGCCGGGAATGCCGAAGGTGGTCACGTCGTCGAGGCCCATGGCGTTGCATACCGACACGAGCAGGTTGTTGTGTGGCAGGTCGGCGTATTTCATGTAACGGCCCATCTTGAAGTAGCCGCCCGCGCCGCCCGCGAGCACCCAGGGGATGTCCTTGTACGTGTGCGTGTTGCCGACGCCCAGCTCGTTGCCCCAGAGCAGCAGGGTGTTGTCCAGCACCGAGCTGCCGTCCACTTCCTTGGCGAGCGCCAGCTGGTCGAGAATGTATTTCACCTGCTCGCTGTGCCAGACGTTGATCTTCACGAGCTTCTCGTTCGCGACCGCGTCGTTGTCGCCGGCGTGGGAGAGCTCGTGGTGCTCCTCGTTCACGCCGATCCAGGGGTAGTACTGCCAGCTATCGGCGTTGGCCCACATGAACGTGGAGACGCGGGTCATGCCGCAGATGTGCGCGAGCAGCATCAGATCGGTCTGCAGCCGGCCGACCTTCGGATAGTTCTCCATCGCTCGCGTGTCGAACTTCTCCGGCATCGCGAGCGGCGTGCACGAGACCGCCGAGCTCTGCAGCCGCTGCTCGATGTTGCGGATACCGCCGAGGTGCGCCTCGAGCCGCGCCTTGTCCTCGGAGCTGACACGCGCCTTCAGGCGTCCGATATCGTCCTTGAGGAAGTCCAGGACGCTCTGGCGCTCGGCGAGCAGCCGCTGCAGCTCCGTCTCGGAGAGATCGGCGTTGGCGAAGATGCGCGAGTACATCTGGAATGGATCGTCGACCGCCGTGTTCGGCTGGTTCGGACCGCGGTACGAGATGACGCGGAGCGGCTCCTGCCCTTCGATGCGCACGCCGAACTCGAGCGACGGGAACTGGCTGCTCTCGCCGATGCGGTTGGCGATGTGCTGGTCGACGGAGATGCGGTCCGCCCAGCCGGCAGGGCCGCCCGCGCCCGTGAAGCTGCCGGCGAGCAGCGAGCCGCCCGTGAGCATCGCGCCGGGGCCCTTCATGTGCGGGCCGCCGGGCTTGTTCTCGCTCGGGACGCCGAGCTCGTCCTCGACCGTCGAGTTCATGTGCACGCCCTTGAGCACCAGCATCCTCTGCTTGTGCTCCTCGAGCGGCGCCAGGATCGGGCCGAGCGAGAGCGGCGCCTCGTGCGCGTCCCCCGAGGGGAAGAACGCCGACGGCACGGTGCCGTTCGCCGAGAAGATGCCGATGAAGCGTTTGGCGCCCGGCTGCTTGGCGTCCTGTCCAAACACCGTGGCGCTCCGCCAGACGGGGCTCGTGAGCGCGACGGTCAGGGCGCCGAGCCCGCCCAGCAGCTTGCGGCGGCTGATCTGGGTGCGGAGATCGATCGGGCCTCTTCGGTTCATGGCATCTCCTTCGTGTGCGCGTCGATCGGGCGGCGGTAAAGGAAGGCGTCCGTCTCCACGACGGCGCGGGGAAGCGCGTTCAGGTCCTGGCCGGCGGCCTTGAAGGTCTCGAGCAAGCTCTGCATCGAGCAACCATCCATGTCCTGTTCGAAGCGGGCGATCGCGAAGCGGAACCACTGGCGCGCCACGCACTCCTCCACCTCGGCGCTGCCCGCGAGCTTTGCGCCGAGCTCCGTCACGCCCTCGAAATCGCCGTTCATGTCGCGGGTGGCGATGACCTTGCCGCTCGCGTCGACAGGCTCACCGCCGTCGAGCTCGCGGTAGCGGCCGAGCGCGTCGAAATGCTCGAAGCCGAAGCCGATCGGATCGAGCAGCTGGTGGCAGCCGACGCAGCTCGGATCCACCTCGTGCTGCGACAGCCGCTCTCGGGTCGAGCTGCCCGGGTCGACCTCGGGCGGCTTGGGAATGTTGGCCGGCGGGGCCGGCAGCTGCTGGCAGAGCAGCGCCTCGCGCACGAACTTCCCTCGGTAGATGGGCGAGCTCTCTGCGGGCTTCGCCTGGATGGCGAGCAGGGCCGGGAGCGTCAGGATGCCCGAGGCGGTGCCGTCCGTGCGCTTCAGTGCCTGGAAGGAGTCGTCGCCGGTGACGCCGTAGTACCCGCCGAGATCCTTGTTGTAGAAGACCGTCGTCGAGGTGAGGAGCGCGCTCAGCTTGCCTCCCTCGTCGTTGAGCACGTGGTCGAAGAAGGCGTCGGCCTGCCCGCGCAGCGACTCGCGGAACGACCGGGATTGCCACTCGGGGAAGGCGTCCGCGTCCTTCACCACGCTGTTCAGGCCGTTCATGTGCGTCCAGCTGCCGAGGAAGCGATTGACCAGCTTCGCGCCGCGCTCGTCCTCGAGCATCCAGCCGAGCTGCGCCGCGACGCCCTCCTTCGTCGTCAGGCTGCCGTCTTCGATGGCCTCGTTCAGCCTGGCGTCCGGCAGGGTGCCCCACAGCATGTACGAGAGGCGGGCGGCCACCTCGTACGGAGAGAGCTTCACGGCGCGATCGCTCACCTTCTCCGAGGTGCCGATCTCGACGCGGTACAAGAAGCGCGGCGATTGCAGCATGCCGCGGAGCAGGAGCTCGATCCCGTGCTCGTAGCTCGTCTCAGCGCCCACGTCGAAGAGCTGCAGGTGTCGCTCGATGTCCGCCGCGTCCGTGATCGGCGCGCGGTAGGCGCGGGCGCCGAAGCCCACGACCAGCTGGCGCGCGCACTCGCTCGGCTCGGCTCCGGCCTCGCAAGGCGCGATCTCGTCGAGCGCCGCCGGATTGCCGACGACGGCCGCGGCGATGGCGTCTGCCGCGGCCTGGAAATGCTCGAGCTCGACCTGCGTCACGTCCGGCTGCAAGAGGCCGAACGCCGACGCCTCCATGGCGGGGCCGAGCGCCGCATCGAGGCCGGGCACGTCGCCGACGAGGTCGCGCACGGTGTTCATGTACTGCTCCCGCGAGAGCAGCCGCATCGGCGAAGGCCCAGGATCGACGGTGCTCGTATCGCACCTCAATGGCTCGCCGGGGCCCGCCGACCCCGAGCCCGAACCTCCGCTGCTCGAGCTGCCGCTCGTGCCGTTCGTGCCCTCCGCGGGCGATTGGCCGTCTTCGCTGCCCAGGTTGCCGATGCACGCCGACAGCGCGAGCGCCACGGCGAGCAGGCCCACGCTTCCGTGGGACTTGAATTGTTCAATCGATGATGTAGTCATTCAGGGCTCCGCTCGAGGCTGTTGGCTACTCCGGCTCGGTGGGAGACCCGCTCGGGCGCGATCACCTTTTTCGTCGTCGACACGTGGAGACGTTTCGATTGGTACGGAGAGGTGGGTCTACGGTCGCCGAGTTCCGACCCGATGGGAGCGCCGCCGGCTCACTGTCCTTCGATGCTGCAGCACACGGAGCAATCGTAGGCCTCGAGCAATTCGCGCCCGGCGCACGGGACGTCGCCGCACGCGGTTCCCTTCAAGGCGCCGCAGCTCGGGAGGCATTTCCCTTCGACCTCGATCGAATGCGGCGGATCGCAGGGCGTGTCGTTGCCCGGAGGCTCGTCGCCGTCCGGCGTGAAGTACAGCCGATCCAGCCCGACGTCCTCGACGGCGTTCGCGAGGACGAGCTCGTGAGCTCCGGCCGAGAGGGGGAAGCGGAGCGGCTCGCCATAGCTCGTGTTGTCGTGGAAATCGTCCCAGAACCAGATGTCGCCGACGCTGATGCGCCAGAGGTACCAGGGGCCGCTGTCCACCTGGAACCAGAAGCGGTTGTTGAGGGCGCCCGGAGCGTGGATCCGCCCCCAGATCAGGTACTCTGCCCCGCGCGGCGCCTCGAAGCGGTAGCGCGCTCGCGCGAGCCCCGGCGCGTCGTCCGAGGTCACCCCGGCCGGGGGAGCGATGAAGCGGCCCTCGGAAGCGCGGCTGTCTTCACCCACGGTGAAGCCGCCGCTCAGCTCTCCGAGCTCCGCCTCGAGATAAGAAGATCCGGACACGACAGGAGCCCAGGCCCCGACCGACGTGATCTCCGCATCACACCCGGAGGCCGCAAGGCAGCCGAACGCCATGATGAGAGCGGCCGACCAGCGCTTCACGGCTGATCCAGGAGCCGCCTTAGCTTCGCGCTGTGGGGGCTCTTGGGATACTGCTTGACGAACGCCTGAGCGCGCCGCTTCGCCTCCTGCGTGTTGCCGCGCGCGGCCAGCACGTCGATGGCCAGCACCTCGCGCTCCTGCCGGAGCACGCCGTTCGGGAACTGCGCGCGCAGGCGCTCGAGGAGCGCCGTGGCTCCCGCCACGTCTCCGGAGCGCAGCTTGGCGCGCGCTTCCGTGAGCAACGCGCTCTCCGCGCGCAGCAGATCGGTGTCCGTGGGCTTCGGTCCGCTCGGCTTCCGGGTCGGCTCTCCGGCGGTGGGCACATCGAGCGGCGGCTCCGGAAGTGCCTTTATCTCCGCCGTCGACGGCGCCGGCGTTTGCGGCACCTCCGCAGGCGCGCGCTCCGGGGCCGCCGCGCGGGGCGGCGCAGGCGCCTCGTCGGGGGAGGAGAGGGCCCAGTACCCTGCGCCGAGCACCAGGCCGCCGCCCACGAGCACCGCCGCTGCCTTGACCGAGAGCGCCGACGGCAGCAGCGAACCGACTCCAGCCTTCGTGGCAGCGGCGGCGCTGGCGCCGGCCGTGGCCCCGACGGCCGTCCCCGCCGC
Source organism: Sorangium sp. So ce381 (assembly GCF_051473845.1). NCBI lineage: Bacteria > Pseudomonadati > Myxococcota > Polyangiales > Polyangiaceae > Sorangium > Sorangium sp. So ce381. The sequence goes on from NZ_CP150336.1 coordinate 832,013, forward strand.
CAGCTGGCCCGCGATGCCGCGCCATGCGCGCTCCTTCGCGCCCTCGGGCGGACCCACGTGGCGCACGCTCCCCAGGAGCTCCCGCTCGAGCGAGTCCGCTCCGCTCTTGACGCTCAGCAGCCGTTCGGGATCCCCCATCACACGGCCTCCTTTCGGCTCGTGTCCTGTGCCAGCGCGAGGCGCTTGACCTCGCGCGAGAAGGTCTCGCGCGCCAGGCGGAGGCGCGAGCGCACGGTGCCCACGGAAATGCCCAGCAGATCCGCGATCTCCTGGCCCGACTTCTCCTCGAGCTCGAACAGGACGAACACGAGGCGCTGCGGCTCCGGCAGCTTGTTCAAGATGGCCTCCGCCGCCTGCGCGCGCTGCCGCGACTCCGCGCTCAGCGCGAGCTCCTCGGACGCGCCGCCGTAGAGGTCCATCTCCGCGGCGTCCGTCGTGACCTCGCGCCGGAACCGCGCGGAGCGCCGGTAGTCGCTCGCAACACGCTGGCAGATGGCGAAGAGCCATGTCGTGACGAGCGAACGACCCTCGAACTCGGGGAGCTTGAAGTGCGCGGTCAAGAACACCTTCTGCGCCAGGTCGAGCACGTCCGCTTCCCGCACCCCGAGGCGCCTGAGCGAGCACCAGACGAAGTTGAAGTGCGCGTCGTAGAGGGCTCGAAACTCGGGGTCCGGTGTGCTCATGCCGTAACGTCCCGGTGACCTGTCAGCGAACGAGACGAGCCGACGCCGCAAGCTCGAGCGCGGAATTGTGCAGGGACGATACCACTCGGTCCCCTAGTGGGGCTGCCGGCCCGAGACGATCACAAAAAAATGCGCGTGCTCCGCGCGGCGGTTACCCTCGCGTCGTCCCGATGCGGAGGCGTCGCGCTTTTCCCGTGGTTCTTGGTGCGATGCTGGCGGCTTCGGGGACCGCCGCGGCGCAGACCGAGCCGTTCCTGAGCGTGACGCGCGGCGCTGGCGCCGAGAGCTGCCCGGATGCGGCGCGCCTCATCGAGCGCGTCGAGCAACTGCGCGGCCGGCCGGAGACGGGTGCGAGCGGCGCCTACGTCGTCGAGTTCACCCGGGAGGCCGACGGCTTCCGCGCGTCCATCCGCAGCGGGAGCGGCGCGCGCGAGCTGCGCGATCGCAGCCGCAGCTGCGCCGGGCTCGAGCAGGCGACGGCGGTGACGCTCGCGCTGCTGCTCGACTCCGACGGGCAGGCGTCGTCCCCGCAGGGGCCCGGGGCCGAGGCGCGCGACGCGCCGCCGCCCGCGCCTCCAGCGCCGGCGCCTTCGCCCAGCGCCTCGGCGGAGCGGCCGCTGGTCGCGCGGCCCGCGCCAGCGGGCGCCGGCGGCGGCGAGCGCGAGGCACCGACGTCCGAACGTGGCGCCACGCGGCTCACGCTGGCGGCGGGCGCTGCCGGCCTGGTCGGCGTGGTGCGTCCCTTCGCGCCCGCGCTCTCCGCGGAGCTCGGCGTCGGCGGTGCGCGATTTCGAGCGGCGATCGGCGCGCTCTGGCTCGTCCCGCAGACGCTGGAGCTCGGGCCGGGCGAGCTCCGCGAGACGATGTTCGGCGGCGTCGTGCGCGCTTGCTTCGCGGCCGCGGGCGTTGGGGTGCTGCGCTTCGACGTGTGCTCCGGCGTTCACGCTGGCCGGCTGAAGGCGGCGGCGAGCGGCTTCACGCGGAACGACGCCGTCGAGAAGACGTGGCTGGCGATACCGTTCGAGCTGTCGCTGGCGAGCCTGGCAGGTCCGCTCGGCTTCGAGGTCGGTGCCGCCGCGCTGGTGCCGCTCCGGCGCAATGATTTCTCGGTGGATGGCGTCGGGGTCGCGTACAGGTCGCCGCCGGTCGGCGCGCTGGTGTCGCTCCGCGGCGTCGGCAGCTGGGTGCTGTAGGCGTCTATGCATCATGGCGGTTCGCTTCCCCGTCCGACTTCCCCCAGCAATGCTAGTTTATGAGGGTGACGTATCGCACTCGTATCGAGGAAGGCCCGCGCTGCCGCTTTCATGGTCTCGCCCCCTCGACGGAGGAGTGCGCGCGCTGCGGCGCTCCCGTCTGCCACGTGTGTGTCTCCTTCTCCGCTTCCCACGGGGTCGCCTGCCCTGGCTGCGAGCGAGCGATCCGGCGCGGTCGCGCGCTCAGGAGCGCGGGCGTCGCGGCGGTCTTGCTCGCGGCGGTGGGCGGCGTCGCGGCGGCGTACATCCACGCTGCCGCGGCCGTGCGGATGCCGCCGGAGGGCCTCGCCGCGACCGAGCGCGCGCTGGAGGCGAACCCCTGTGAGGAGGACCTGATGCTCACGCTGGCCGAGCTCCTCCGTCGCGCCAATCGCGATCGCGAGGTGATCGAGCGCAGCGAGGCGTTCCTCGCGGCGTGCGGCCACGAGCCCAGGGTGCTCTGGAAGATCCGCGCCGCCCACAACCGCCGCGGAGAGTACTCCGGGGCGGAGCGCGCGGCGACGCGGCTGCTCGAGCAGAACCCGGCCGACGGGGACGCCTTTTGCGGGCGCGCCGAGTCGCGGGAGCGCCAGGGGAAGCTCGAGGAGGCGGCCGCCGACTACGAGCAATGCATCGCGCTCCGCCCGTACCAGCGGGGGGCGCCCGTCCACCTGGCGCGCGTCTATCAGGATCTCCGCCGCCCGTGCGACAGCATCGCGCCGCTCGTCCTGCTCTTCCATTACAATGCCGATGAAGGGACGCGGCTCGTGGGGTGGTCTGGCTTCACCGTGACGGAGATGGCGAGCCAGCTCGCCACCTCGGCCGACTGTCAGCGTCTCGCCGTCACCGGACAGGCGCTCTTGCCGCGTGGGGAGGACCGCCTGGCTCGAGGCGAAGCAGCGATCGACGGCAAGGAAAAGGGCGTCTTCGTCGTCGATCCGATGGTGAGCCACGTGCTTGTGCAGAGGGCGTTCGCGGACCGGATCGGCCTCTCCGCCGGGCCGCGTGGGCTGTGGGTGTGGACGCCGAGCGGCCTTCAGGAGGCGAAGCTCGCCGTCGCCGGCCGGCTGGAGGTGGAAGGCGCCTCCGCGCCGAGCGTGAAGCTCGCCATCGTGGAGGACCTCCCCGGCGTGGCGGGCGTGCTGGGGCTGTCGTTCCTGCTCCGGTTCCGCGTGCAGCTGACCGAGAAGGGAACCACGCTCTCGCCGCCGCCGACCGGCGCGGCGCCGTCGACCGAGGAGACGGCGCTCGCTGCGGCAGCGGGCGATGAAAACGAGGCGGCAGCAGCGGATGACGGCGGGGCGGCGGCAGCGGACCACGACGCGGCGGCGGCGAAGGCAGGCGACGAGGAGGTGGCGCAGGCCCATGAGGGGCTCGCGCCGGCTCGCTGAGCGGCTCCGTGTCGCGGAGCAACGGGCGAGCCCGATGGCGAGATCGATGTGGATTACCCCGCAGGCCTACCGCGCTTCGCGAAGTGCGCATGGCACCGGCGGAACATCTCCTGCCATCGTGCGTACTCCGTCGGTCGCTCGCGGAGCCGCTCCTTCCAGGCTGTATCGACAGCTGACCGCTTCTCGGCCGAGCTCAGCCCGTATCGCCGGAAGATCTCCTCGGCCGCGTCAGGGAACAGGGACAGCTCGGCGCAGAGCGCGGCGTACTGGGCGAGCGGCAGGACGATGTCGATCGGCTCGGCGAGGGGCGCTGGACCGCTCGTGCCAGCATTGCTCGACGGCGCGGGAGACGGCGGCGTCGTGGAGATCTGGGAGGTGGCTCCGGTCACCGCAGCTTGCGCGCTCGCGGTTTGCCTCAACAGCTCACGGGGGATCTCGAGGCTCAGGGACGTCTCTCCGAGCTGAGCCGGAGCCTGCGGAGCCCGTTTCGATGAGGCCGGCGCTCCGGCAGGCCTCGCCGGAGCCGTCGCGGCAAAGGGAATGGCCGGGGCTCGCGGGAGCGCCTGCACCGGTGACGTCTCCGCGACCTCCCGGGGCGCCCGTGGCCGCTGCGGCTGGTCTATCTGCGCGGGTGGCCCAGGAGCCGCCGATGCCTCGGGCGCGAACGGCAGAGCTGGGCCGCGGGGGACGTCCACGAGCGGCCTGGTCTCCGCGACCACGGGTGGCGGGGGCTTCACCGCCGCCGATACGGTGGACCGCGGGAATGGCAGCGCCGCCCCTCGTGGAATGTCGGGCAGGGGCGCCGTGCCGGTGAGCGACTCCGCAGCGCGCGGAGGCTTCGGTTCGGCCCTCCCGATCGAGATTGCGCCTTGCGCGGGCATGAAGGGGACCACCGCGGCTTGGGGCACGTCCAGCAGGGGTCCCGTGCCCTGCAGCGCAGTCGGGGGCACCGCGCCGCCGGAAGACGGCGCGGACGGCGCAGACAAGGCGGCGCGAGGCGCGATCGAGCACTCGACGTCAGCGACGTCCCGCGCCCGGGCGAGGAGCATCTCCAGCCGGTGCGCGTGGTGCGCCTCCAGCCGCTCGAAGTCCTTCGCCAGCACCGGATCGCGCCCCAGCACCGCCCGCCAGCCCCGATGAAGCGCGGCGAGCGCCGCCTCGTCCCCCAAGCCGTGGCGCTGCAACGCCCCTTCGCGCTGCTCGGGCAGCGCCGCGAGCTCCGCGCACAGGGCGGCGTACTCGGCCAGGCCCAGACCGGGCCCGCTGGGCATCACCGCCGCGGTGGGATCGTTTGTGGGCGCGTTCGCCCCTCCCCGTGCGTCGGCCATCCTCGACGGCCTCAGCACACGGGAGCCGACCCGGAGCGGTCCAAGCTTCCCGGGTTTCGCACGAAGCTCCGTGAGGAGCTCGCCGAGCTTCGCGTCCTCCTCGGCGCGCCGCGCCCAGCGGCGGCGGAGCCGGGCGACGTCGTTCATGCCCAGATCATTCCCGTGCAGCAGCTCGAACGGCGCCGGATGCGCCTCGAAGGCAGCGAGGAAGCTCGCCCAGGCGGTCGCGTCCTCTGCGAGCGGCTCGACCGATCGCTCCAGCCAGTCCTCCGCCTGCGCCAGCTCCAGCTCGTACGCCGCGAGCAGCTCCGGCTCTCCGACCAGCCGCTGCTTCCAGGCGAGATCGGCCCGCGCGAACGCACGCGGCGTCAGCCCCTCGACTGCGAGCACGTCCGCGAGCGGGAACCCCTCGGTCACCGCGGCCGTAACGGCCGCATACCGCGCCAGCGAGACCCCTCCGCTCGCTTCCTGCGCTCCCGATGCGGGCTTCGTGGCTGCCGCCATCCCCCGGCCCCTACTCGCCGACCAGCACGGTGCCGGACGCGAGCACCCTTCCGTTCGGCGCGTCGGCCGGGTCGTTGCAGGTCAGCGCCGGATCGCCCAGGTGCGCGGCCGGCTTGTTGTTGATGAGCACCGTCTTGCTGCCCGCCTGGATCCGAGCCTGATTCGACGGAGGACGCTGAAAGGCACCTCCAGTGGGCAGGTGCGCGGGCGCATTCGCTGCGGTGCTCCCCTGGACCGCGGCCGGCTTGCCCTCGACGAGGACGTCCGCACTCAGCTCGCCGTACAGATCCCCGCTGAACGGCATCGGCGTCGGCGTGGGCACAGGCCCGCTGGGCGAGGGCACCATCACCAGGTGCGTGTCGATGCCGATGACCTTGTCGCCTTGCTTCGCGGCGGGTTTGCCTGGCTTGGGGGGCTGCGATCGCATGTTCTCTCCGAGCTATCCTGCGCCGCTTACGGCACTTCGTGGTCGAGTTGAGGAGGGCCCACGAACGTGAGCGGCTCGCCCGTAGAGTTCACCAGAGTGCATAGTACGCTTCGTGCTGCCATGTCCCTGCTCGCTTCCGCTGTCGCCCGCCCGGTGCCAAATCGAAGAGATTGCTGGTCAGTGGTGCAGTGTACCAGGAGCCAGGGGGCGGCTTGCAAGGATCGCCGGCACGTGATCATGCATTGGGCGACCGAATTCTCTGCGGAGCTGGCTACCGGTGCCGTGGGTCGGGCTCGCGCCCGGCGCGCTCTCGGTCAGGCGGTGGGAGCGGAAGAGGGCGAGCCGACGATCCTTTTCACTCTTCTCGTGAACGCCCACGACCCAGATCTCGGACAGCGACCGCGCCGCGACGCTTTCCGGCACGTACGCGGCCTTCGCCTCTGGATCGACGGGCATCGGTACCTGCATCCAGGCACCGCCTCGCGGGAGAGCCCAGACCTCCACAGCCTTCCCTCCTCGGGGAGCGTCTCGCGCCAGGCCGAGGATCACCAACGTCCCGTCCTGCCCGCGAGCGGCATTCAAGATCCTCCTTGTCGGAATCGCCCCGGTCCATCGCGGTCCGTGCCTACGGCGATCGCTGTCGCCAGGGGAGCCGACGTCCATGGCTGCGACAATCTCGCGCGCTCCGTGCATCTCGGAGACGTTACGCTCGGGAGCATCGCCTCCGCGGCCATTCCGGTGGGTGTCGATGCTTCACGTCTGTCGTGAACATCTTGCGATCCCGAGGGGGCGGCGCCAGGAGTGCGAGGCGAAATGGGCAGCGACGAAGCGGTTCGGGGCAGCTGCGAAGCCGTCGGCAGGCGCCCCGTGGAATCCTTGGCCTTTGTCCGAGAAGGCGCAGCAGGCTGGCGCGAATGTCGCAGGGCGCAAGGGGTATGCGAAGCACGTGCATGGTCGCTGGTCTGACAGTGTGCCTCTCCGCGTGCGTGGTTACCTCAAGCGATGAGACGGACGCTGCCGCCACGACCGAAGGAGCGATCGAGGCCGAATCGACCGCCTCCACCGAATCGCTCGCAGGCGAACGCGGCGACTTGGAGCTCTGCAAGGCGCTCGCGCTTGCTTCGTACGAAGCCAGGGAGGAGTTCTGCCGAGCGCAGCCACGGAACAGGCGCCGCCGGTGCTGGGAAAATGTGCATGCCAGCTCCCTTGGCTGGCTCGTGTAGTGCACGGTCGAGTTCTCGTACTAGCCTCATCGCATGGATGAGAAGGATTCGCCGATCGCGGAGCGTCGCTACAGCGTGGAAGGTCAGCCTGGGCGAGAAATCATCTTGAAGATTGGGCGGCCATTCGAGGTGAGCCCTCCTGGGGTGGACTGGGCGTGTCCCGTCGTCTTCGAGGGCCTGGACGACGGATGCAGCAAGTGCGTGTACGGGATCGACGGTGTGCAGGCGATCCAGCTCGCGATGCAGTACGCGCGCAACCAGCTGGAGGCCTCCGGGCTGCAGCTCCTGTGGATGACCGAGGAGCCGGGCGATCTGGGGCTCCCGCGCCCGATCGAGAGCACGCTCGGCGTATGGTTTCAGCGCGAGCTCGAGCAGATGGTGGAGAGTGAGCAACGCAGGATGCACGAGATCGTGCTCAAGCTCGGCGAGGTGCGCGAGCGGCGCCGGAAATCGACCGGAGCCTAGCTTCGGCGCGGTGCCCGCTCCGTCCCGTGGGCGGGGCCGATCGACCGCTGTGCGATCCTTTCCTCGTCGGCTCCTCCTCCGTCGAGGAGGCTGCGCGCCCCATCACATCGTTTCGACCGACTTGAGCATCTCCGGGATGAAGTGGAGCCTCGGCCGGAGCAGCCTGTCGCGACGCCCGGGCTGTCGGACCTGGAGCATGGCGCCGGTCGCTGAGCTGTTCGAGGCATCCAGCAGATCGTCGGTGAACGTATAACTGTAATTCTCTTGCTTGGCCGGTGTCTTGTCCTCCGCAACGGCCTCGGGGATCGAGACGCCGAGAAACAGCAGCGCGGCTGTGACTGAAATAAGCGATCGCGGTTTCATCATGTCTCCTCGCCTTTATCGGACACGAGCGAGGTCCGCAGATTGGGACCCTTCTTGCCGAGCTCGACGCCGCGTCGCGGAACTCGCCGGGGCGGCTGCGGCGAGAGCGCGCTGAGCTCCCTGCTCGGGGCGCCCGCTCCTGGGGCACGCGCCATCCATGGGGACGATGCGGCTCTGCGTTCCGTGCCGACAGGCGCGCTCGATGTCGTCGCGGAGGGCTTCCTGGACGGACCGCCAGATCTGGTGAAACGCAGGTGACATCGCTCTCCTTCCGCGTAGAATCGGGCGCGATGCTCACCTGCAGTCGAAGGAGCACGACGGGCGGCCTCATCGTTGCGGTCGTCGCGGCGCTCGCCGTGGTCGTCCCCGCCGGAGCGGCCGGGGCGAGCGAGGAGACGTCGGCGAAGGTGGCGAGCGGCATCGCCGTCGGCGTCCAGCTGGAGGCGCTCTCGGACGTGAAGGTCGCGCGCGCCGAGGTCGCCCGGGGATCCAGGGTGAGCGTGGCCAGGCTGATCGAGCGCCAGGGCCAGCTCACCGCCGTCGACGTCGAGCTCGCCGACGGCCACATCGCGCGCGTGGCGATGGCGACGGTCCGCAAGTCGTTCCGCGTCCTCTCCGAGTAGCCGTCTTCCTCGATCCGCCGGCTTCTTCGCCCTCGTGCGCGATCGCGGCTAGGGTGCCGCCATGCGGAACCCCGCCAAGGTGCGCGTCGCCGTCCTCTTCGGCGGCCGCTCGGCCGAGCACGAGATCTCCCTCCTGTCCGCCCGCTTCGTCGTCGAGGCGCTCGACCGCGACCGCTTCGAGCCGGTGCTCATCGGCATCGACAAGTCCGGCCGCTGGCTGCTCCAGGAAGAGGCGCTGCTCCTCAGCGCCGCGCGCGACCCACGCCTCGCCCGGCTCAACGAGGCCATGCCGGAGATCGCCCTCGACGCCCACCCCGGGCCCGCCGGCGAGGCGACGCTGACCGTGCCGGGCGGCGCGCGCTCCCCGATCGACGTGGTCTTCCCCGTCCTGCACGGGCCTACGGGCGAGGACGGCTGCGTCCAGGGCCTCCTCGAGCTCGCCGGGGTCCCGTACGTCGGCTCCGGCGTGCTCGGCTCCGCCGTGGGGATGGACAAGGACGTGATGAAGCGCCTGCTCCGCGAGGCGGAGATCCCCATCGTGCCCCACGTCACCCTCCGCCGGGCCGCGTGGGACCGCGATCGCGGCGCGTGCATCGAGCAGATCGCCGCCCTCTCCGCCGCCGGCGGCGCCGGCTTCGGGCCGATCTTCGTCAAGCCCGCGAACCTCGGGTCGTCCGTCGGCGTCCGGCGCGTCAAGGCGCGCTCCGAGATCGAGGCGGCCGTCGAGCACGCCTTCGAGTTCGACCTGAAGATCGTCTGCGAGCAGGGCATCGAGGGCGTGCGCGAGATCGAGTGCTCCGTGCTCGGCGACGACGACCCCATCGCCTCCGTGCCCGGCGAGATCGTGGTCGGGCACGCCGACGGCTTCTACTCCTACGCCGCGAAGTACATCGACGCCGACGGCGCCACGATCCGGATCCCGGCCGACCTCTCCCCGGCCGAGGCGAACGCCGTGCAGCTGGTCGCGCTCCGCGCGTTCCGCGCGCTGGAGGCGTCGGGGATGGCCCGCGTCGACCTCTTCCTCTCGCCCGATCGCGCGCTCTACGTGAACGAGATCAACACCATCCCTGGCTTCACGGCGATCTCGATGTACCCGAAGCTCTGGGAGGCGAGCGGCATCCCCGCGCGCGAGCTGATCGAGCGCCTCATCGCGCTCGCGCTCGAGCGCGGCGCGCGGAAGGCCCGCCTCAGGACGAGCGCCTAGCGGCGCGCGGCGCCCGGAAATCCCGCCTCAGGACGAGCGCCTAGCGCCGCGGCGCGCGTCCGCCCGCGTCAGCCCCCGTCGAGCCGCACGCCGGGGGCGCCGAGCGCGGGCCGCCGCACGAGGGACGGGCCGAGCGCCTCGAGGATGCGCGCGTGGCGCTCGGCGGGCGCCCACAGGAGGATGTGGCCGCCGCCGCCTGCGCCGCACATCCGGAGGACCTCGACCCCGAGGCCGTCGAGCCGCCGCTCCAGCGAGAGCGCGATCGCGCTCGCCGCCCTCGAGAGGCGCAGCTTCGCGGCCGCGCCCCGGCGCATGCCCGAGAGCACCAGCGAGAGCGAGCCGAGCTCGAAGCCGCGCGCGACCTCGCCGGCCGCCGCCACGAGCTCGCCCTTCGCGTCGCACGCCGAGCCCGAGTCCATCCGGTCCAGCACCTCGCCCGACACGCGCCGCACCTCCGTGTCCACGAGCAGCAGCCCCGCCGAGAGCGCGGGCACGAGGTCCGGACAGCCGATCGCGAGCGGCCGCACCCCCGAGCAGCCGCCGGCGTCGAAGGCGAGATCGAGCAGCCCCCCGAACGCAGCGAACACCTGATCCTGCGCGCCGCACGCGTTGCACAGGCGCTCGCGCTCGATCGCGACCGCCTCGCGCGCCAGATCCTCGGGCGCGACGGCCTCTCCGATCGAGGCGCGCAGCGCGAAGAGCGCCGCCACCGCCACCGACGCGCTGCCGCCCAGGCCGGCCCCGGGCGACGTCTCGCTCTCGACCCGCAGGGCGACCCCGTCGCCCACGCCCGCCGCGGAGAGCGTCGCCTCGATCAGGCGGAAGGCGACATCGTCGCGCGGAGGATCCGCGCGGCGCCGCAGGAGGACGCGCCCCCCTCCGGCGGCGCCGGCGCCCTCGGTCGGGTGCGGCTCCGCCCGTCCCTCGCCGCGCGCGGCGAGCTCGAGCCGCACCCAGCCTCGATCGAACGGCTCCACGATCACGCGCACGCGCAGATCGATCGCAGCGCCCACGACGCGCCCGCCGTCCTGTCGGGCGATGCCGGGCAGGTCGCTGCCACCCCCGGCGAAGGAGACGCGCATCGGCGCGCTCGAGGCCGCGCGCCACAGCGGGCTTCGCAGCGTTCGCGGCGCGGAGAGGGAGCCGGCGCAGGGGATGCTCATGCTGTCCTTCGGCGCGAGCGCGACCCGCCGGGGCGCGAGCGCGCCCCAGGGACCGAGGCGGAGCGCCCCGCGGCGGCACCCCGTGCAGGGAGCAGGCCATCGATGGAGCGCCCGGCGTGCACGCTCCCGCTCGGTCCCCCCCGGTTCCGTTCAGTTCAGGTCCTTGCTCGCGGGCTCGGTCCGCGGCGAGGGCTGCGCGCGGGCCGCGTCGAGGATCCGGTCGATGACCCTGAGCCCGGCCGCGAACATGTCCCGCTCAGCGCGCTCGCCGCCGGCGTGCACCTCGGCCGCCTTCTCCCGGAGGGCGAGCGCGTCGCGGCGGACGACCGGGAGGCGGGCCGCGCCCGCCGCGTCGGCGATGCACCCGGCGAGATCGTAGATGAGGAACGCGTCCTCCTCGCTGATCCGGGCCTCCGTCCGGCGCCCCTCTGCGCGGGCGCGCGCCGGGGATCCGCCGGCGCGATCCCCCCGGGCGTGCGGCGCGACCTCCCGATCGTCGTCATCGTCCCCGATCGAGCCCGAGGAGACACGGTCGAGCAGGCTGGTCAGCTCGACCCGGTAGGCGGCGAGGACCAGCGCGCAGAGCGCCCCGCGATCGCGCAGCGAGAAGAGGATCAGCTCGAGGAGCCGGTCGGACCGGGTCGCGCAGTTTTGCATCGCTGCCTTGTACGGCGTCCGCCCACGTGACCTCAATCCAGAACGCCACCGCCCGCGGCGGATCCACCCTCGGACGCGGGGCACGTTACGCACCGAGGGCGCTCGCGTGGCGCGCGGCGGCCCGCCGAGGCGCGAACCGCCCCGTCGAGGCGCGCCGAAATGCGCTCAGACGCTGATAGCGTCGGGGGCCCCACGCGGCGGTTGCGGAGCTGAGCCGGATCGGTCAATAGGTCCGACCCTCCTGCGTCAACGGGCCGCGACGGATGTCTGGCGTGCTGACGCTCCGGCTCAGCCTGTCACCTCATCCTCCATCGCATCGGCATCCCCGTGACCGCGAATCGTTCTACGAGCCCCACGCACACCCGAGAGCAGTCCACCGCGCCGTCCTCGGCCACCGTCACGACGTCCGCCCGGCCCGCGCCGCCTGCGCCGCCCACGTCGCCCACGCCGACCGACGGCGCGCCCGGCGCCGGGCTGAGCGAGCGCGGCGCGGCGATCGTCCGCGAGGAGGAGGCGCTGCTCGCCCGCGTCACCGCGCACCTCGCCACCGCCGCGACCAAGCCGTCGCGCCCGCCGCCCGCCGAGAACTACGAGGAGCAGCTCCTCTCGCTCCGCGATCAGATCGCGGCGGCGCGGCTGGAGGACGTGCCGGCGCTCGTGCAGCAGATGGAGCGGCTGCAAGGGATCGCCGCGCGGCGGAACGAGAACGTCGTCGAGCCCGTCGATCCGAAGTCTCCCTACTTCGGCCACCTGCGCCTCCGGGAGAAGGGCCGCCCCGAGCGCGACGTCCTCATCGGGCGCACGACGCTCGTCGACGCGAGCGCGGGCGTGCGGATCGTCGACTGGCGCCACGCTCCGGTCAGCCAGATCTACTACCGCTACGAGGAGGGCGCGGAGTACGAGGAGACCTTCGGCGAGCGCGACGTCGAGGGCACTGTGCTCGTGCGGCGCACCGTGACCATCGACGACGGCGAGCTCTATCGCATCTCGGCGCCGCAGGGGACGCTCGTGCGCGGGCCCTCGGGCGGCTTCCGCGAGATCGCGACGCGGGCGACCGAGCTCTCCGGCGGGCAGGGCAGCGCGGTGCGCCCCGAGGACATGCGCGACATCGCGCGCGCGGCGGCGGGCGGCGCGCGCGGCGGGCTCGGGACGGGGGCGGCGTTCCACGCCCGCGAGGACCGGCACCTGCCGGAGATCGCGGCGCTCCTCGACCCGCGGCAGTTCGAGCTCATCTCGAAGCCGGACGCCGGGATCGTGGTCATCCAGGGCGGCGCCGGCAGCGGCAAGACGACGATCGGCGTCCACCGGCTCGCCTTCCTTTCCTACAACGGAGGGCGCCGGTTCACCGCCGACAAGATGCTCGTCATCGTCGGCAGCCCCGCGCTCCGCGCGTACATCAGCGAGGCGCTCCCCGCGCTGGGCCTGGGCGGCATCGCGGTCGAGACGTTCTCCGAGTGGGCGCGCGCGGCCCGGAAGCGCGCGTTCCCGTGGCTCGAGGCGCCGGTCGAGGAGAACACGCCCTCGGTCGTGACCCGCTACAAGACCCACCCGGCGATGCTCCACCTCCTCGAGCAGCGCGCGGCGGAGCTCAAGGACGACGCGCGGGCGCGGCGCGACTCGCGCGGCACCCTCGCGTTCTGGGCGGACGTGCTCACCGATCTCGACCGGGTGATGGCCGCGTTCGAGGCGGCGGGCGACCCCGAGTTCGGCCCGGAGCAGGTCAAGCGCGCGTGGCGCTGGTGCGCGGACCGCTGCCCCGCCGTGCTCGATCTCGACCCCGGCGACCGCGCCGAGCGCAAGGCGGCGATGGCCGACGAGCCCGCGGACGACGACGACGACCGGGGCGGGGACGGGCGCGAGGTCTCGAGCGACGACCGCGCGGTGCTCGACCCCGAGGACGACGCGCTCCTCCTGCGGGCGTACCAGCTGCTCCGGGGCGAGCTCCGCAAGGGGAAGAACGTGCTCGTCTACGAGCACCTCTTCGTGGACGAGGCGCAGGATCTCGCGCCGATCGACCTCGCGGTGCTGCTCGGCGTCGTGGCCGAGCCGCGGAGCGTGACGCTGGCGGGCGACACGGCGCAGCGGCTCTTCATGGACTCCGGCTTCCGCGACTGGCGGGCGACGCTCGACGACCTCGGCCTGTCGCGGGTCGACGTCGAGCCGCTGCGCATCGCGTACCGCTCGACGCGCGAGGTGCTCGCGTTCGCCCGCGCGGTGCTGGGCCCGCTGGCGGATCCGACGCCGCCCCTGGCCCCGCGCAGCGGGGCGCCGGTCGAGCACCACCATTTCCCGAGCGCCGGCGCGGCCGTCGCGTTCCTGGCGGACGCGATCCGCCCGCTGTTCGCGCGGGAGCCCCGCGCGACGCTGGCGATCCTGGCGCGCCACCCCGAGCAGGCGGACGTCTACTACGACGCCCTCCGGATGGCGGAGATCCCGAACCTCCGGCGCGTGCGCGCCTACGAGTTCGCGTTCCGCCCCGGCGTCGAGGTGACGGAGGTCCGGCAGGTGAAGGGCCTCGAGTACGACTACGTGGTGCTGGTCGACGTGAACGCGTCGACCTACTCGGCGGACGACGAGTCGCGGCACCTGCTCCACATCGGGGCGACCCGCGCGGCGCACCAGCTCTGGGTGATCTCGACGGCGGCGCCGTCGCCGCTCGTGCCGGACTGGCTGGGCTGACGGGGAGGGGGGAGGGGGAGGGGAGGAGCACCGCTCGGGCGAGCCGAGGTGTGCCGCCCTCGGCAGGCCTCGGAAGCCCTTGAAAGGGGAATGGACACAATCGACACCGGGCCGTGAGAGAATCCTTGACCGGAGCGAGGCCGTGAGTAGATTCCCTCTCGCGCGGTGGAGCAGCCTGGTAGCTCGTCGGGCTCATAACCCGAAGGTCGTAGGTTCAAATCCTGCCCGCGCAACCACGACCCAAGCAGCAAAAGCAACAAGAGGACGCGAGGATTGGCCGGAACAGGCCACCTCGCGTTTTTCGTTTTCAGAGTCCGTCCGCTGGCGCCGAGCGTGATGCCGGAGAGGCGGCCTGAGCGATTCGGCTGTCCGGCCCCTCCAGGCGAGCGCTGCTCGTCGCTCGCTTTGCCTGCTCGCCTGGTGCGCCTCTCGGGAGAGGTCCTGGTCGATCCGGCGGCGTCGCGCGCCCTGGGTCCCAGTCGTTCCCTCGGAGCCCGGCGACACGGAGCGGGGCGAGCGCAAGGACGATAAGAGGCTCACCCCTTCTGGAACACCCAGCGTCGATGGCGCGGACTCAATCGCTCTCTGCGGCTCCGGCGCGCTGTCGCTCCGATGCCCTGTCCGTCGGCGGCGAGCGCGTGGCGCGGAGCGCGCGAGATGTGCTGGGGAGAGCTGATTCCATCAGCTGGTGATTCGCGGTGTAGAGGTGCCGAGGCCGCTCCTTTTCACGGCATCCTTCGGGAGGAGGTGGCCGCGGTCGGGCCCGCGGGCGATCCGGTCCGGTCGGACCTGTCGCGGGTGGGCCGCCCGCCACCCGTCGTTTCGCGGCCGCGCCCGTTGCGCGCGTTGCGGGTTGTATAAGTGGCTCCGGCCGGGCCGATGTCGCTCGGAAAGTGCGCAGCGCTACGCGGCCCGCACCGGTGCGGTTCGCCAGCACCACGTCCCCGGCCTCGGTCCGCTCGTCGTCCAGCCGCACGCCGGGCACGGTCGCCGCGATCTGTGCGCGTTCGTTGCGCGCTGGTCGAGCGCGTTCGTTGCGCGCTGCTCGAGCGCTGGTCGACATGGTGCCCGCGCTTCCACGGGCGCCTCGCGCCGGCGGCGCAGCCCTCTCGCCGCGCCGTAGGCAGGCGCCGGCCCCGTGATGTAGGATGGCGATAGAGGCGGCTCCTGTGCTCTGAACACGCGCGCCGCGGCGCGCACCTCACCGGCGCATTCCCGGTAACCTCCAGCGGACAACCACGATGGCCAAACCGAACGATCCCTTCGCACCCTCGACCAACACGCGCGGCGCCGCGACGCCGGGGGATGCTGCCAAGCCGCAACGCAGCGCCAGCGCGCCCGCGCCCGCGGCGCGTGCGTTGCCCTCCACGGGGCCTGCCACCCAGCGAGGGCCGGGGGCCTACGGCGCGCCCGAGTTCCTCAACAAAGCGCGCAGCGCGCAGCCGCCGGAGCTCCTGAGCCAGCGCACCATCGAGCTCGTGCAGTGGTCCTGGGCGAAGGTGATGCCCATCTCGGACGCCGCGGCGGCGCTGTTCTATGAGCGGTTGTTCACGCTCGAACCGTCGGTGCGGCCGCTGTTCAAGAACGATATGGCCGAGCAGAAGAAGAAGCTCATGCAGACGCTCGCCGTGGCCGTCGATGGGCTGAACAACCTGCCCAAGCTCGTGCCGGTGCTCCAGGGCCTCGGCGTCCGGCACCAGGGCTATATGGTCGTCGATCGCCATTACGACGTGGTGGGCGAGGCGCTGCTCTGGACGCTGCGCGAGGGGCTCGGCGACTCCTTCTCGGCCGACGTCGAGTCCGCGTGGAAAGAGGTCTACGGCCTGGTCGCGGACGTCATGAAGAAGGCCGCCGCGGCGCACGCGGCCGTGGGCGCCGCGCCGGCGCACCCCTCGCCGGTGCCGGCCGGGAGGGACGCCCCGCGGATCGGCGCGTCGCAGCCGGCGCAGCGCTCGGCGCCCGTGGAGCAGGCGGTGCAGCTGCCGAAGTCGGTGCCGCCGCCGTCGTCGACCAAGGCCTCGCGGACGCTCGTCGGGGTCGTGCCGCCCTGGCAGGGCGACCCGCCGCCGCCCGCGCCCGCGCCCGCGGGCCCGCCCGCGGGCGCGCCGATCAGCCTGCGCACCATCGAGCTCGTGCAGCGATCGTGGGCGAAGGTGATGCCCATCTCGGACGCCGCGGCGGCGCTCTTCTACGACCGCCTCTTCGAGCTCGATCCGTCGGTGCGGCCGCTGTTCAAGAACGACATAGCCGAGCAGAAGAAGAAGCTCATGCAGACGCTCGCCGTGGCCGTCGATGGGCTGAACAACCTGGGCAGGCTCGTGCCGGTGCTCCAGGCGCTCGGCGTGCGGCACCACGGCTACATGGTGGTCGATCGCCATTACGACGTGGTGGGCGAGGCGCTGCTCTGGACGCTGCGCGAAGGGCTGGGCGACGGCTTCACGCGCGACGTCGAGTCGGCGTGGACCGAGGTCTACGGCGTGATCGCGGACGTCATGAAGAAGGCGGCCGCAGATCACGTCGCGAGCGGGGGCGCTCGCAAGGCCGACGCCGCGCCCGCGCGGGAGCGGGCGCCCGCGCAGCGGCCTCCCCTGTCCGAGCAGCGCGCGCCGGCGCCGTCGAGCGTCACGGAGGTGATGCCGGCGAAGAGGCGCCCGGGCCCCCTCGACGAGGACGCCGACACGCTTCACTACCAGACCAACCCCGCCCATGAGGCCCTGATGAACAGCGGTATCAACCATGAGGAGTCCCGGGCAGGAGCGCGCCCGGCATCCGCGGCGCCCCCTGCCGCCGCGAGCGCGGGCCCGCAGGGGCTCGTCATCCCGTGGGCCGGCCAGGACATGGTCGTCAACGTCCATGTCAAGCTGGACGGTCCGCTGGTGACGGTCCCGGTCGCTTCGCCGTCGATCGCGTCGCCCGCGGCGCCTGTCGTGCTGGAGGCGACAGGCCCGAGCGGCCTCGCCGCGGGGCTCGCGATCGCCCTGCTCTCGATCGCCGCCTCGATGGCCACGGCCATCCTGATGACGGTGGGCGGCGCCGACAAGGCTGCGGCGGGCGTGGGCGCAGCGGCCGGCGCGGGCGCGGCGCCCAACATCGCGTCCCTCGCGACCTACGCCGTGCCGATCATCGTCACGGTCCTCGTCCTCTCCGCGTTCACGATGGGACACATCCTGGGGCGGGGTCGGGCCCGGAGCGACGCGGGGCCCGGCGCGGGGCAGCTGTGAGCTCCACCGGCGGGTCGTGAGCGGGCCGTGCGCTGGCGCCGACACATTCGCCCGGCGAGCGCTGGGGTTTGATGGCAAGATGGGAATGAGAGTCCGATGATCGCGGAGCCTGCGAGTACGCTGACCCACCTGGCGGGACAGTGGCTGGGACCATTCCAGCTGATCCAGCTGCTCGGCATCGGCGCGATGGGCGCCGTGTACCTGGCCAGGGACAGCGTGCTCCAGCGCGACGTCGCGGTGAAGCTGATCGCGAAGGGGAGCGCGGACACCGATCCCGAGCGGCGCGACCGCTTCCTGCGCGAGGCGCGCGCCGCGGCGCGCCTCCTCCACCCGAACGTGGTGCAGATCTTCCAGGTCGGCGAGGACGAGGACGTCCGCTACATCGCCATGGAGTACGTCCATGGCCTCACCATGGCGCAGGCGGCCAAGCAGCACGGCGGCCGCCTGCCGGAGCAGTTCGGGATCGAGAAGATGCGCGAGGCCGCGGCGGCGCTCGAGCTCGCGGCGTCGTTCGGCATCTCGCACCGCGACGTCAAGCCCGCCAACCTCCTCCTCAATGCGTCGGGGACGCTCAAGATCGCCGACTTCGGCCTGGCGTCCCATCCGGAGAGCGGCCCGCTCGGCAGCAGCTCCGCCCGAACGCTGGAGGGCACGCCGTTCTACATGAGCCCGGAGCAATGGACCGGGCAGGACATCGCGCCTCCGTCGGACATCTACAGCCTCGGCTGCACGTTCTACCACCTGCTCGTGGGCAGGACGCCCTTCTCGGCGCGGGATCTCGCTGGCTGCTTCCAGGCGCACTGCCACGCGCCCGTCCCGGATCCGAAGCTGGCGATGCCGGACATCGATCCGCTCCTCGCGGAGCTCTTGCGCCGCTGCATGGCGAAGCGGCCGCAGGAGCGGCCGTCGGCCGGGCACATCGTTGCGTTCCTCGAGGACATGCTGATGCTCCGGCGCAGCAGCGTCAGGCCGCGAGAGATGTCGGAGTCGAAGAGCGCGCTGCTCGGCGCCCCCATGGATCTCGCCGATACGAGGATCAGCGAGCTCCCGGCGCCGCCGAGGGGCACGCTCGCGACGCCGACGGGCACGATCCTGGTGAACAGCTCGACCGCCGTCGGGCACTTCACCGGCCAGTACAGCTACCGCGATCATTTCGGGCTGACCGGCTATCCGTTCAGCGACATCCGGCAGCCGAGCTTCTTCTGGGACGCAGGCCCTTACGCCTGGATCCTGAGGACGCTGGCGTCGCAGATCGTCGCCGGGCAGCGCCCGGCGATCCTCGTGGGCGAGCCGGGGAGCGGCCGGACCTTCGTCTGTGAGATGATCAAGAACAAGGTCCCGCGGATCCATGTCTTCTCGATCGAGCCGCAGCTGCTCTTCGGGACGCGGCCGCTCGTGTCGCTGTGCAGGCAGGTGGGGGCGTCGGCCATCTCACCGACGCTGAGCCAGCAGTTCCTCGTCGACGCGTTCCTCGGGCAAGCGCTCCTCCGCGCCGGGTCGGACGCGATCGCCGTCCTGGTCGTCGACGGCGTCGATCCGGAGGACCACGATCTCCTGATGGAGCTCCATGACATCCTGCGCTGCGCCCCGGCGGGCAAGCTCTCGATGATCCTGGTGGGCTCCCCCGATCTCCCCGCGACCCTCGCCTCCAACGGCGTGCCGCGCGAGCTCTACTCAGGCGCTCAGTCGCTCCTCTTGCCCGGCATGACGCAGCAGGAGATGATCGAATACATCGATTTCCGGATGCGTTCGGTCGGAGGGAGCCGGCGGGGGCTCCAGCTGGACCTCGCGTCGCAGCAGCTGCTGCACGCGCGGAGCGGCGGCAGCCCGAAGCTCATCAACATCTACTGCCACAACGCGCTGACGATCGCCGCGCTCCAGGGCGAGACCGACGTGAGCCTGTCGTCCATCCGCCTGGGAATGAAGAGCAAGAGCTATCTCACCGCCGAGGCGGCAACGAACCTGATCCGGGGCTGAGCGCGCCTCTGGCGCGTCGTCAGGCGCGGCCGGAGCCGTCGTGAACGGGGCAATCTCCACGCGCTCGCGCGCCGGACAATCCCCCGCATCCTCGCCGCGCTAGCTATCGTTTCCGGCGGTTCCGACTGGTGCGACCGTTCCGGCCGCGCCGGTCGCGGGCGGCGCGCTCGGCGGCGCGGCGGGGAGCGGGTCGCGCCCGGGCATTGCGGCGAGCACCGCCGCGTCCGTCATCGGCGCGCGCGGCACGTTCAGCGCCCGTCCAATGCGCGCCCTCGAATGCTTGTCGTTGTCGATACACCTGCCGCGCGTGTATGCGCTGAGCCGGTCGCGCGGCTCCTGCTTGCGGCACGCTCCGAAGGATCCCTTGATCAGCGCGAGTCCCGCGCGAAAGCACTTCTCTCGATCTCCGACGAGATCCGCGTGCGACCACCCCTCCCGGGTCTTGCCCGCGCCGACGCGGACCTGGAGCAGACAGGAGTCGAGCCCCGAGCCGCGCGCGAGCTTCCCGATCCCGAGGTCCACGTCACGACGGTAGCCGCTCTCGAAATACGCGATCGATAAGAGCAGCGCCATCGTCTCGGCTCGACCGCGCGGGCCGCCGAAGAGCGGCTTCAATGCGGGATCATAGGCGACCTTCGCCGCCGCGCGCGCGATCTCGTGGTAGCGCGCGCGGCCTTCCTCGGGCGTCTCGACCGCGTCCTTGATGAAGCTCTTCCCAGGCGGGGCCCATGTCATCATGATACCAACAGCCCACGCGATAATCGTATCCATGAGACATGTAAGGTCCTGGGATACCTCTGTGTCAAGCGATTCGGACAGCCTGGCTGGGATTGTCGTCGTGCGTTGTATGATCGCGTGCCGCTCAGTGTGCATTATAACGTCCTCGTCAAACTGCGAATGATCTTGGGAAGCGGCGCGTCGTACGTGGTGCGCAATCGTTTTCGCACTGGATTTGTGTTCGGTTGTGTTCGGTTGTGTTCAGTTGCATTTGTTGCGCTCGGCCTCGCGAGATTGCGGGTGAGCTCGCGGTCAAATTCGCGCCGAGCCATCTCGCGCTCTCGCCGCGGAGCTCACGAATGGAGTGGTCGCCTCCAGTCCTCGAGAGAGCGACTGGCCCTCACCGGGCCGAGAGCGATGATGTGCTGCGCGCGCGCTCGACGCGAGGCGCGCGTCAGGCCTTCTCGGCGGCGTCTTCTTCGGAGGTCGCGCGCGTGTCTTCGAGCCGGTCGACCGCGCGCAGCTCGGGGAACAGCCATGCCCAGAGCAGCACGACCGCGATCGTCCCGAGGCCGCCGAACACCACGGTCGGCACGGTCCCGATGAGCCTCGCGAGGGTGCCTGACTCGAGCTCTCCGAGCTCGTTCGAGGCGCCGACGAACACCATGTTGACCGCGCTCACGCGGCCGCGCATCTCGGGCGGGGTGGCGAGCTGCTCCAGGGTCATCCGCACGACGACGCTCACCATGTCGGCGGCGCCCATCACGGTGAGCGCGACGAGCGAGAGGAGGAAGCTCCGCGACAGGCCGAACACGACCGCGGCGACCCCGAAGAGCCCGACGCAGAGGAGCATCTTCGACCCGGCGCGCCGCGCGATGGGCCGGAAGGCGAGGACCACGGCCATGAGCCCGGCCCCCACGGCCGGCGCGGCGCGCAGGAAGCCGAACCCCTGCGGGCCGACCCCGAGCACGTCGGTCGCGTAGATGGGCAGGAGCGCGACCGCGCCGCCCAGGAAGACGGCCACGAAGTCGAGCGAGATCGACGCGAGGAGGACCTTCTTCCGGTAGACGTAGCGCAGCCCGGCGAGCGCCGTGGCGAGCGACGGCGGCTTCCTCTCCAGGCGGCCGGCGGGCGCCCGCACGGCCAGGGGCCCGGCGCACGCCGCGGCGAGCGCGAGGCTCGCGCTCAGGTACACCGGCGCAGGCGCCTTCCAGAGCGCGTAGAGCAGCCCGCCCAGGCTCGGCCCGCCGATGGCGCCGACCTGCCAGAGCGTCGATTGCCACGTCACCGCGTTCTGGAAGTGCTCCGTCGGCACGAGCGTGGGCAGGAGCGCCGAGCCGGCCGGCCCCTGGAAGGCGCGCACCGTGCCGAGGAGCACGAGGACCCCGTAGATGGCCGGCAAGCTCGGGCTCGGCGAGCGCGCGAGGAAGAAGAGCGCGAGCGCCGCGAGCGCCGAGGTGAGGTAGCAAAGGACGAGGATCCGCCGCCGATCGAAGCGATCCGCCGCGTGCCCGGACGCGAGGGACAGCCCCGCCACAGGGAGGAACTGGGCGAGCCCCACATAACCGAGCGCCAGCGGATCTCGCGTGAGGTCGTAAATCTGATACCCCACGGCGACGGACTGCATCTGGTACGCCACCGTGGCCATCAGGCGGGCCGCCGCGTAAACGCAAAAATCGCGCGACGTGAAGGCGGCGAAGGGCGACGACGGCTTCAGGGCGGCGGGGGCGGTGGCCATGAACGAGTCCGGGCGACGTTCATGGCGCATTCCAGCGAGGGTCGCCAGGCTGCGAGGCTGCGGTCACGACCCGGGAGGTCGAGCGCCGGGTCGCTGCACCCCGCACGCCGTGGAGGGTCGCATCCCGCGCGCCGTGGAGGGTCGCATCCCGCGCGCCGTGGACGGCCGCATCCCGCGCGCCGTGGAGGGTCGCATCCCGCGCGCCGTGGACGGCCGCATCCCGCGCGCCGTGAAGGAGCAGGACGTCCAGGCACCACGGCCGGACATCGCGACGGTCACGTTCGCGTGGCCTCGACGTGGAACACTGGCGCGCCGAGCTGGACCTGTGGTAAGCGGCAGCCACACATGATGCTCCTTGGACACGACACTTCGTCGGGACGGGCGCGCGACCTCGCCGAGCAGGCGTGGCGCGCCTGGACGCTGTTTGGCAGCCGCTCCCGCCGCGGGCGTGATGGCCGGCGCGACGACGACGACGACGATTTCCCGCGGCCGAACGCGATCCTCACGTGGCTCCCGATGCTGGGGCGCGCCGTCTCGCCGCTGCCCGCCTGATCTACGCGCCCCTCAGGGCCCGCTCGCCGTCAGCGTGAGCGACCCGTCGCGGAGGCTCACCACGCGGTCTTCGGCCGCGACGCGCGACCAGTCGAACTCCCGGAGCAGCTCCGTCGGCGTGCACGGCTCGGGGCGATCCCGCAGGCCGACGCAGCACGCGAGCGCTCCGGTGAGCGCGGGCGCGCTCCGGGCGAGCGCCGCCCCGCGCGCCGCGCCGTGCGTCTTCGCCAGCTTGCCGCCGCGCTCCTCCAGGAGGAGCAGGTGGTGCCGGTAGACAGGCGCCGGCAGCCCGAGCAGCGCCTGGAGCGCCGCCTGCGTCGCGGTGCTCGGCGCGATGTCGCGCCCCCGGACGACGCGCGTGACGGCCGCCGCGCCGTCGTCGACCACCACCGCCAGCTGGTAGGAGAAGGCGCCGTCGCGCCGGCGAACCACGGGATCGCCCATCGCGAGCGCGGGCTCCTGCGACAGGTCGAGCCCCCCCTCGTCGAGGGGCCGGAACACGCCGTCCGGCAGCCGCGCCCGGATCGGCTCCACGCTCGCGCGCCACCCGCCGGGCGGCAGCGCGCGGCCGCGCGCGCGGTTGTCGTAGGCGAAGCCGCCGTCCGGGGCGCGCCGGCCGATCGCGCGCACCTCCTCGCGCGTCGCGGAGCAGGGGTACAGCGCGCCGAGCGCCTCGAGCCGGTCCATCGCCGCCTCGTGGTGCGCCCTCCGCGCGTGCTGCTCGACGCGCTCGTCGAAATCGAGCCCGAGCCACGCGAGATCGTCCTCGATCGCGCGCGCGAACTCGGGCCGGCAGCGGTCCGGATCGAGGTCCTCCAGCCGGAGGACCAGCCGCGCGCCCCGCGACCGCGCGTCCAGCCAGCAGAGCAGCGCCGCCGCGAGCGTGCCGAGGTGGGCGGGCCCGGTGGTCGACGGGGCGAACCGGCACACCTCGCTCATCGCTCTTCCTCCTGCCGCTGCCGGCCGCGCCCTCGTCGCGCGGCCCGCGGGCTCGTCACGCCGCGCCTCAGAGGAAGCGCGCGATGCGCGCCCGCACGCGCGGCTCGCCCAGCACCGCCATGACCTCGGTCAGATCGGGGCTGTTCCTGGTCCCGCAGACCGCGACCCGGAGGAGCATCGAGACGTCGCCGACATGGCCCTTCCACGACTCGGGAGAGGCCTTGTACTGCTTCACCTCGCCGGCGTAGCCCGTGGCCACCGCGATCTGCCGGATCTTCTCGAACCATGCCTCCTTCGAGTCGGCCGGGTCGAACGTGTCGAGCATCTGCCGGAGCAGCGGCTGGCGATCGCCCTCCGGGACGTTCTCGGGGAAATCGAACGCGTCGACGCCGCCGTAGAGCTCGTCGTAGAAGAAGAAGAGCTGGGGCCGCAGGTCGGGCCAGGTGGTGATGCGCTTGTTCGACTTCTTGCCGCCGCGCTCGATGCCGAGCGCGCGCTTCGTGTACTCCGGATCTCGCTCCATCAGCGCGGCGAGCTCCTTGTCGTATTCCCTGGCCCAGTCGAGGCCCTGGGCATAGACCTCCTCGGCGCTCATCCGGCTCACGACCGCCTGGCTCACGCTCTTCAGCTTCACCATGTCGCTCAGCGCGCCGCCGGGGGCGAGCTTGTTGAGCTTGAGGGGGAAGGCGGAATAGGGCTTGTCGGGGTTCGCCTTGCGCCAGTCCTCGAACGCGGAGTTGGCGATGTTGAGCAGGTACTCGATGGTGCCTGTCTCCGGGACGCCGATCTCCCGGTAATAGGCGATGTTCGCCTCGGGGTCCTTGCGCTTGCTCAGCTTGCGCCGCGCGTCCGAGACCTTCGTCTCGCCCGTCTCCGGATCGACCTCTTCCGCGCGATCGAGCTTCTGGATGGGCGGGACGTGGGCGTACTCGACCGGCCTGAAGCCGAGCGTGCGGAAGAGCTGCAGGTGGAGCGGCATCGACGAGATCCACTCGTCGCCCCGGATCACGTGCGTCGTGCGCATCAGGTGATCGTCGATCGCGTGGGCGAAGTGGTAGGTCGGGATGCCGTCCGACTTGAGGAGGATGGTGTCGAGATCGTTGACGGGCATCGAGATGACGCCCTTCACGCCGTCCTTCCACTCGACGCGGCCGGAGACGTCGTCCGGGGCGCGCAGCCGGAGCACGAACGGGGTGCCGCCCGCGAGCGCCTCCTTCACCCGGGCGAGCGGCGCGTCGCGCCATTTCGCCCACCGGCCGTGGACCCCGGGCTTCACCGTGAGGGCCATCTGCTCCTGCCGGATGGCGTCGAGCTCCTCGACCGTGCAGAAGCAGGGGTAGGCGAAGCCGCGGCGGATGAGGTCGATCGCGTAGTCCCGGTAGATCTCGACACGCTCCGTCTGGATATAGGGGCCGTAGCTGCCCTGCTGCACGAACTCGCCTCGCGACGACGCGCCTCCGTCCTTCGCCGGCGCGCGGAGCACGCCCTCCTGAGGGGAGAGATCGAAGCGCGCGAGGGAGTCGACGATGGTGTCGAGCGCGCCGGGGATGGCGCGCTTCACGTCGGTGTCCTCGAGGCGGAGGTAGAAGACGCCCTCGCTCTGGAGCGACAGCCGCTTGTTGATGAGCGACACGAAGATGCCGCCAATGTGCATGAACCCGGTCGGGCTCGGCGCGTAGCGGGTGACCATCGCGCCTTTGGGCAGCGCGCGCCGGGGATAGCGCGCCTCGTACTCCTCGGGCCGCCTGGCCGACGCCGCGGCGTCGCCGAAGAGGAGGCGCACGAGCTCGTCGCGGTCCTCTCCGGGGCCCGGTTCGCGGACGGTGACGGGAAGCGTCGTCTCGTTCGGGGCCTGCTTGTCCATGAGGGCGCGTCGCTCCTGGTCTGACATCGGGCGGGCAGCCATTGCACGCCTGCCTCGCCTTGTCAATCGGCCGGGGGCCTGTCAATCGCGTGGTGACGAGCGCAAACGAGCGCAAACGAGCGCAAACGAGCGCAAACGAGCGCGGGTCGCGGCCGCGCGCCGCGCTACTGCGGTGTGTTCTCGCCGATGAGCCAATAGGTCTTCATCGCGCCCTTGCCCTTGATCGCCACGAGGCCTCGCTCCTCGAGGAGGAAATCTCGCGCGAGCAGGGAATAGCTCGCCTCGCTCACCTGGATCCGGCCGGGCTCTCCGCTCGACTCCATGCGGCTCGCCACGTTCACCGCGTCGCCCCAGAGGTCGTAGCTGAACTTCTTCTTGCCGATCACGCCCGCGATGACAGGCCCGGTGTTGATGCCGATCCTGAGCTGGAACGGCTCTCCGTCGTCGGCGACGAACTGGCGCACGGTGTGCGTCATGGCGAGCGCCATCCGCGCGATGGCCCTCGCGTGATCGGGGCGCTGCGCCGGCAGCCCGCCGACGACCATATAGGCGTCTCCTATGGTCTTGATCTTCTCCAGGCCGTGCTGCTCGGCGAGCTGATCGAACGAGGAGAACATCCGGTTGAGCAGGCCGACGAGCTCCGCCGGGTGGAGGCGCGCGGCGAGCGGGGTGAAGCCCGCGATGTCCGCGAAGAGGACGGTCACCTCCTCGAAGTGCTCGGCGATGAGCTGCTCATGCTCCTTCAGCTGATCGGCGATGGTCCTCGGCAGGATGTTGAGGAGGAGCCGGTCCGAGCGCTCGTGGGCCCGCTCGGCCGCCGCCTTCGCCTGCTCGAGCGCCGCCTTCTGCTGGCTCTGCCGCCGCGCGTTCGCCTCCAGGGCCGAGAGCATGCCGTTGATCGAGCCGGTGAGGCGCGACAGCTCGTCGGTGCCCGGCATCGCGACCCGCGCCGACAGGTCGCCGACGCCGCCGATCTCCGTGACCTCCCGGCTGAGGCGGGCGAGCCGGTACAGGACCAGCTTCTCCAGGAGCAGCAGCGTGACGCCGCCGAAGACCAGGCCCACGACCACCGTCACGAGCACGAGATAACGCAACGTGTCATGACCCATCCTGAGGATGGCCCGGTCGTTGTCCACGCGCACGAGCAGCGCCGGGCGGCCGTCGATGTCGTTGAGGACGGTGTATCCGGCGATCCTGTCGGCGCCGAGCGGGTGGACGAGGATCGGATCGCGGTCGGACAGGGCGGCGCGCGCCTCGCGGAAGTCGTCGGGCAGCTGGGGATCGTCGAGGCGGTGCACGGCGAGCGAGAGGCCGGCGGGCTCGGTGAGGCGCTTGATCTCGGCGTCGGTCAAGAAGCGCCCGAACGTGACGGTGCCGGCGACCGGTCCGCGGCCGGAGCTGCCGACGCTCGGCTGGGAGCAGAGGAGCATCGGCCCGTCCGGGAGGAGGACGATGCCGCCTCGGACAGTGCTGGTAGGCGTGTCCCGCCCGAAGAGGAGATCGCCGACGCGGAGCCGCTCGGCGATGCCGCGCGGCACGGGGGCCCAGCTCTTCGTGGCGTGGTCGTAGCCGGTGCTGTACACGGGGGTCCCGTCTGCGCCGGCGAAGACCGCGAGATCGATCCGGGCGATATCGAAGAGCTGGGCGACGAGGTTCGAGCGGACGAACTCTTCATTGCCGTCCTGCACGAACGCGTAGGCGTCGTCCCACTGGCTCCAGTCGGTCCAGCGCGCGTTGAAGTCGCTGCTGGCCTGGCGGAAGAGGTTGAGCGCCACGTGCACGGTGCGGCGGGTGTCCTGCGCCTCGGCGGCCATCGAGTTGGCGAGGAGCGCCCTCGAGGACACGCCGTACAGGGCAAAGCTGAGCCCGAGCAGCGTGGCGGCGATCGCCAGCAGCGTCTTCGCGCGCAGCGAGAGCAAGGCGTCGAGGGCGGGCTTCAGCGGCGCCGAGACTATCGAAATGCGGGACGGCGCGGAAGCGCGCCGACACCAGCCGGGACGGTGCGGGCTCCGGGCGGGTGGGGAGGGGGGCGCGGTGTCTCCGGCCCGGGCTGCGCTGGAGGGCTCCGGGACGGGCCTGGAGGAGAGGTCTCATTCTCCTCCAGCGGCGGCACGTCAGGCATCGAGTTCCCGATGTGTAACGAGGACGTTATCGTCAGCGGCTTTGGGTCGACTCTACATCGATTTTCGCGGAAATTCAGGCCCCTGGTGATGAAAGCAACTCGAACGGTCGTCGCCGTTTCTGGCGGTGATGACCGACGCCACGGTATCTCACTTTGCCTCGTGGCTTCCTTGGACCGCTGTCGCGAGAGCAGATAGAATGCGTGCAATGCACACGCCCGGCCGGCTGCTTGTCATTCCTGCGGTCCTTCTCACCCTCGCCGCGTGCGCCAACGGCACCGACGATCTGCTGCCCGGGTACTACGAGGAGCAGGCCGGCGGAGGCGGACTCGGCGGTGATGGCGGCGCCGGAGGGGGAGACCTGTCCGTGAGCTCGAGTTCCAGCTCGACCGCGAGCTCATCCGGGGTTGGCGGTGCAGGGGGCGAGGGCGGGGGCGGCGAAGGCGTAGGCGTAGGCGTAGGCGGCGATGGGGCAACGCCGGCTGAATGCGATCACGCCGCGCCGAACACGTGCACTGGAGCAGAGGAGCTCGGCCATATCTCGGGCGACGTCGAGGCCGATTCGCTGACGGTGACAGGGACCACGTCGAAGTGGTTCAAGATTCTGATCGTCGACGATGCCGATGAAGCCAGCGCCGAGCATTTTCGTGCCACGCTCGACTCTCCACCGGGGATGAATTTCGATTTGATCGTCTACCAAGGGGGGATTGATGCGCCGGACTGCTTCGTGTCCGGCGTCAGAGGGCAGGGGGTGCCCGAATCGTTCTACGTCACCTGGAACGACCGATTCATCGATCCCGACGATCGCTGGTTTGTCATCGAGGTGCGGTATGTGGAGGGTACCGCGTGCGGTGAGGACGCGAAGTGGACGCTGACGGTCCTCGGCAACAATGCGGCGTTGACGTCGCCTTGACCCGCGCCGCCAGGACAGGGGCGCCTCGGCCGAGGGCGCCCCGGAACGCGCGAAAGGCACCGCGCGCCGCCCCGACGCCGGCCCGGAGGGACGTCGGTGATCGGCGACACGGTGCCTCGACACCTCGCACACCGGCTCAGCTCACGCTGATCGGGATCTGACGCGGCTTGAGCGACGCGCTCTTCGGCAGGTGGATCCGCAGGACGCCCGCCCGGAGATCGGCGGAGATCTTCTCGGAATCGATGCCCTGCGGGACCACGAAGCTGCGGCGGAAGTCCGGCAGGCCCTCGACGCCCTGCTCCCGCTCGGCCGCCTCGGTCCGCCGGCCCTCGAAGGTGAGCTCCCCCTTCTCCACGCGGACGGCCAGGCGATCCTGCGTCACGCCCGGCAGATCGGCCACGACCAGGAGCTCCTCGGCGCTCTCGTAGATGTCGACCGCCGGCGCCACGGCGGGGCGCTGCTGGATCTTCTCGGGGTTGCTCTCGGCACGGTGGGTCAAGCTGCGATCGGTGCTCATGTTCATCGCTCCTTCCTCGGTACACTCCAGATCCCGCTCATCGCAGGATCGTCGCTCTCCTCTGCTGTTCGTTCGTTCCTCAGCTCTCAGCTCCCTCAGCGAGCCGTCACCGCGATCTGACGCGGCTGGGCCTCGGCGGCCTTGTTCAGCGTGAGCGTCAGCACGCCGTTCTTCAGGACGGCGGTCGTCTTCTCCGGATCGACCTTGCTCGGCAGCGTGAAGCTCCGGCTGAAGCGCACCGCGCCCCGCTCCTTGCGGTGGACGAGGTAGCCCTCCGGCGCATCCGGCTTGCGCTCGCCGCTCACCGTCAGGACGTCCTGATTCAGCGAGATCTGGATGTCCTTCTCCGTCAGACCCGGGATATCGGCCTTGACGACGAGCGCGCTCCCCGTGTCGAACAGGTGGACGCGCGGACCACCCGCGTACCGGGCCGTCTGGTCGAAATCGCCGCGGAGCGACGCGCGGGGCGCGTCCGCCTCCTCGAACACCCAATCCAGGCGCCGGCGAAGCTCATCCATCATGGCAAACGCGCGATCGAAATCCGTGTAACGGTGCAGCATGGTCAATCCTCCATGACCACCGCGCGCGGCGCGCGCCGGGGCTCCGCCCGCGGCGCCGTCACCCTGCTCGCGACGGCCGATTTGTTCTAGCGTTACGGGACCTTGGCTCCGAGAGCCGGTCTCTTCGCACCGCCCAATCTTTGCACGGCACGTGGGGTGTCAAGAGCACGGCCAGCGGTCGTCCCTCCGAGGCAGAGCGGCGGGAAAGGCGGCGGCGACCGGCCTCGTCGGACCGATGGGAAGGACGGGCGGGCGCGATCTCTCCGACTCCCCCGGACAGCTCCAGGCGCCTCCCCCGGGCACCGCCGCGCCGAACGAGCCACGCTGGGCCGGCGCTTGGCAGTCGGCGGAGCCAGCCACGCCGGCGCCCGGTCGAGCCTGCTGCATTGAACAGCCCTAGGAGCGCATCCCGGAAAGCGCTAGAAACCCCGGACATGCAGCCCTGCTCGCCCGCCTCCCGCCGTCGCGTCGCCCGCCTCCGCTCGGCCGCCTCCGCCGCGGCGCTGTCCCTGGCGCTGATCTCGGGTGCCGCCCTGGCGCTGCCCTCGGAGGGCGACCGGGCGCCGAACGCGCGCGTCGAGGACGCCGACGGCCGCGAGCTCCAGCTCAAGGCGCTTCAAGGCAAGCCGATCCTCATCGTCTACGAGGACAAGGACTCGAAGTCCCAGAACCAGGCGCTCAAGGACGCGCTGGCGAAGCTCGCGAAGGGCGACCGCTACCGGCGAGGCATCGCCGTCGCCGCCATCGCCGACGTCAGCTCCTACGACTTCTGGCCGGCGAGAGGGTTCGTGAAGGACGCCATCCGGGAGGAGTCGAGGAAGGTCGGCGGGACCATCTATTGCGACTGGGACGGCTCCTTCCGCACGGCCTACAAGCTCCGCCGCGGCGTCAGCAACGTCGTCGTGGTCGGCAAGAACGGCCACGTGCTCTTCGCGGCCGAGGGCGCCCTCAAGCCGGAGTCGCAGAGCAAGGTCCTCGACCTGCTTCGCAAGGAAGTCGAGGGCTGACCGCGATGGACGCCCCGGCCGGCGGGGCGGCTGCGCTCAGCTCCCGTCCTTGCGGCGCCGCCGCGCGTGCAGCGCGGACTCGACCTGCGCGCGGATCTCCGCCGCATCCGCGGCCGCCACGAGGCCGCCGCGCGCCTCGATGAAGGTCCGGAGCGGCCCGGCGCCCCTGCCGCCCACGATCCACGGCACGCCCCGGCACGCGTCCGCGTAGGCGTCGATGAGCTCGCGCGCCGCCGGCGGGAGCGGCGGGATCGCGACCGTCAGCGCGACGAGGTCCGGCGCGATCGCCTCGACCGCCCGCGCGATCGCGGCGGGCGGCGTCCTCGCGCCGAGCACGACGGAGCGGAAGCCCCACGAGCAAAAGCGCAGGCCGATGCCGAACAGCCCGAGCACGTGATCCTCGTCGGCGAAGGCCGCGAGCAGGACGCGCCGCCCGCCCTCGCCAGGCTGCGCGAGCCGCAAGAGGTGCTGCAGCGTCGCGCCGATCACCTGCGAGGCGAGGTGCTCCTGCGCGACCGTGATCTTCCCCGCGTGCCAGAGATCGCCGATGCGCTCGAGCGCCGGGATGAGCGCGCGCTCGGCGATCATCACCGCAGGGCCGAGCGAGAGGGCCCGGTTCACCTCGGCCTCGATTCCGTCCAAATCGAACCGAACCGTGGCGTCGATGATGCGCTCGCTCGCCCCGGCGAACGCGTCGCCCCCGGTCGTGCCCACCGGCGCGCGCGGCCTCGCCGTCTCGAGCACCATGCGCGCCGCCTCGGCCGCGGCGATCCCGCCGTTCACGTGGTCGCGCATCTTCTTGATCACCGCCACATCGTCGTCGCTGTACAGGCGGTAGGCCGACGCCGTGCGCGCGGGCGACGGCACGCCATAACGGCGCTCCCACGCGCGCAGCGTCGCCGAGGACACGCCACACATCTCCGAGACGACATGGATTCTGTAGCGGCTCAACTGGATAAACCTTGCTAGGACCCGCCGAGCCGCGGCCGTCCACGCCGGCCCGGCGCACCGGGGTGCATCGGAACGGCGGGCGGCGAGGCCCAGAAAGACCCCCTCCCGCCGGCGTTTTTCGCCTTTGTCAAAGGCTAGGACAAACATTATACTGCGCGTCATGCAAAACACCAGCGCTTCTTCGGCGCAGGATCCGGCGCATCCGGCGGGGCCTGACGGCTCGCCAGGCGACGAGACGGCCGCTCCCCCGCGAGCGGCACGGGCGCGCGGCGTCCTCCGTGGAGCGCGCGCGCCGCGCGCCGTCGTGATCGGCAGCGGCTTCGGGGGCCTCGCGGCGGCCGTCCGGCTCGGGGTGCGGGGCTACGACGTCACGGTCGTCGAGAAGCTCGACGCGCCGGGCGGGCGCGCGTACGTCCACCGCCAGGACGGGTTCACCTTCGACGCGGGGCCGACCGTCATCACGGCGCCGTTCCTCCTGGAAGAGCTCTGGCAGCTCTGCGGCCGGAAGATGGCCGACGACATCGAACTGCGGCCCGTGACGCCGTTCTACCGGATCCGGTTCCACGACGGCGCGACGTTCGACTACACGGGCGACGCCGCCGCGATGCGCGCCGAGGTCGCGCGCCTGTCACCCGGGGACGTCGAGGGGTACGAGCGCTTCGTCCGGCGGAGCGAGGCGATCTTCCGGGTCGGGTTCGAGGAGCTCGCGCACGTGCCGTTCGGGTCGTGGGCGGACATGGCGCGCATCGTGCCGGACATGGTGCGGCTCGAGAGCTACCGCACGGTGTACGGCCTCGTCGCGAAGCACGTGAAGGACGACCGCCTGCGCCAGGTGCTGAGCTTCCACCCGCTGCTCGTGGGCGGGAACCCGTTCTCGACGACCTCGATCTACAGCCTGATCGCGTTCCTCGAGCGCAACTGGGGCGTCCACTTCCCGATCGGCGGCACGGGCGCCCTGGTGAAGGGGCTCGTGTCGCTCATCGAGGGCCTCGGCGGCACGGTGCGGTGCGGCGCCGAGGTGCGGCGCATCTCCGTGGAGGGCGGCCGCGCCCGGGGCGTGGAGCTCGCGTCGGGCGAGCGGCTCGCCGCCGACGTCGTGGTCTCGAACGCGGACTCGGCGTGGACCTACCGGCACCTCGTGCCCCCCGAGGCGCGGAAGCGCTGGACCGACCGGCGCATCGAGCGGCAGCGCTACTCGATGAGCCTCTTCGTGTGGTACTTCGGCACGCGCCGGCAGTACCCGGACGTCGCTCACCACACGATCCTCCTCGGCCCGCGGTACAGGCCGCTGCTCGAGGACATCTTCGAGAAGCACGTGCTCGCCGACGACTTCAGCCTGTACCTGCACCGCCCGACCGCGACCCGGCGCTCGCCCCGCCCGGCTGCGACGCGTTCTACGTGCTGTCCCCGGTGCCGAACCTGCTCAGCGGCACCCACTGGCCAACGACCCAGGAGCGGTACCGGCGCTCCATCTCGGCGCTGCTCGAGGCGACGCTCCTGCCGGGGCTCGAGGGCGCGCTCGCGACCTCGCGGCTCCTCACGCCGCAGGACTTCCAGGACCGGCTGCTGTCGTTCCGGGGCGCGGCGTTCGGGCCGGAGCCGGTGCTCACGCAGAGCGCCTTCTTCCGGCCCCACAACGCGAGCGAGGACGTCGAGGGCCTCTACCTCGTCGGGGCAGGCACGCACCCGGGCGCCGGTCTGCCCGGGGTGCTCTCGTCGGCCCGCGTGCTGGATCGGGTGGTCCCGGATGCATCGAAGCTCGCCTGAGGCGTCGGCGGCGGACTTCGCCGCGTGCAGGGACCTCCTGCGCAAGGGGTCGAAGAGCTTCGCCGCGGCGGCGCTCCTGCTGCCCGCGCGGGTGAGGGAGCCGGCGGCGGCCTTCTACGCGTTCTGCAGGGTCGCCGACGACGCGGTCGACGAGCTGGGGGAGCACGCGCCGCCGTCCGCGGCCGCGGCGGCTGTCGCGGCGCTGCGGGAGCGGCTCGCGCGCGCCGCGGCGGGCAGGCCGGACGACAGCCCGGTCGATCGCGCGCTCGCCCACGTCATGGCGGAGCACGGGCTGCCGCGCGCGTTCATCGAAGCGCTGCTCGAGGGGTTCGCGTGGGACGCGGAGGGGCGCCGCTACGAGACGCTCTCGGACCTGAACGCCTACGCGGCGCGCGTCGCGGGCACCGTCGGCGCGACGATGTCGACGCTCATGGGGGCGCGGGGGCCCGACGCGCTCGCGCGGGCGTGCGACCTGGGCGTCGCCATGCAGCTCACGAACATCGCGCGCGACGTCGGAGAGGACGCGCGGCGCGGGCGGATCTACCTGCCGCTCGCCTGGATGCGGGAGGCCGGGATCGCGCCGGACGGGTGGCTCGCGCGGCCGGTGTTCGACGAGCGGCTGGGGCGGCTCGTGGCGCGGCTGCTCGCCGAGGCGGAGGCGCTGTACCTCCGCGCGGGCGCCGGCATCCCGATGCTGCCGCGCGACTGCCGCCCCGCGATCCAGGCGGCGCGGCTCATCTATGCCGACATCGGGCGGGTCATCGCGCGCCGCGGCTTCGACTCGGTGTCGACGCGCGCCGTGGTGTCGCCGGGCCGCAAGGCGTGGCTCGTGCTGCGGGCGCTGCTCCGCGGGTCCGTCGCGCCCGCGGAGGCCCGCGAGCACGGCGCGGCGCCGCCGCTCGACGAGGTCCGCTTCCTCCTGGAGGCGGCGCGATGAGCGGCGGCGCGAGCGTAGGCGGCGCGATGAGCGGCGGGGCGAGCGGCGCGATGAGCGGCGGGGCGAGCGGCGCGATGAGCGGCGGGGCGGCGCGCGCTCTGGAGGCCGTTGGATGAGCGCCGGCGGCGTGCCGGGCTCACCCGCGCGGGAGATCGACGCGGCGCGGGGGCGCGTGCGCGATGCGGGCGGCGAGGCGCTGCTCGCGCGCCTCGAGCACCTCGACGCGGCGCGGGCCGCCCCGGCGCCTCGGCCGGGACCCTCACCGCGGCCGCCGGATCGGGGCGCGACCGCCGATTACGACGTGGTCGTCGCGGGCGGCGGGCTGTCGCTCCTGCTCGCGCCGCTGCTCGCGTCGGCCGGGCTGCGCGTCGCGGTGCTCGACCGGGCGCGGATCGGCGCCGCGCACCGGGAGTGGAACGCCGGGACGGCCGAGGTGGCCGCGCTGTCGGCGTCGGGGATCTTCACGAGGGACGAGATCGAGCGGCTCGTGATCGCCCGCTACGTCGAGGGGCTCTGCCGCTGGCACGGCGGCGGGACGTACCCGGTGCGCGGCGTGCTCGACCACGCCATCGACGCGGGCGGGCTGCTCGCCGCGGCGCGGGCCCGGGCAGAGGCGCTGGGGGTGACGCTGCTCGACGGGCACGCGCTGCTCGGGCACGCGGAGGGCCCGGACGCGGTCGCGCTCGCCGTGGCCGAGGCGCATCCGGGTGGCGCGCCGCGCGCGCTGTCCGCGCGGCTCCTCGTCGACGCGCGCGGCGCGGCGAGCCCCTACGCGACCGCGGACCTCCTCTGCCCGACCGTCGGCGGCGTGCTCACCGGGCTCTCGGAGGGCGACGGGGAGCGGCGGATCCGGCCGGATGTCGGCGAGATCCTCGCCACGACGGAGGACGTCCAGGAGGGCAGGCAGCACCTCTGGGAGGCGTTCCCGGGGCGGCCGGGCGAGACGACGGTCTACCTCTTCTATTACGCGCGCTCCGGGGACGTCGGGCCAGGCGCGCTCCTGTCGCTCTACGCGCGGTTCTTCCGGCTCCTCTCGCGCTACAAGGAGGGCGACGCGCGGCTCGTCCGCCCGACCTTCGGGCTCATCCCCGGCTGGTCGCGGCTGTCGGCCGCGCCGCGGGCGCCGGGGCGCCGGGTGCGGCTCGTGGGGGACGCGGCGGCGCGGCACTCGCCGCTGACGTTCTGCGGCTTCGGCGCGAACGTGCGCGAGCTCGCGGCGACGGCCGCCGATCTGGCGCGGGCGGTCCGGGAGCCGGGAGCGCCGAGCACGGCGCGCGACGCGCCGGTGCACGCGGGCACCGGCGCGCTCGCGGCCCTCATGGCGAAGCCCGCCGGCGGGGCGAGGGCAGGGGAGATGAACGCGCTCCTCGACACGGCCTTCGCCGTGCTCCACGCGATGGGCAACGACGCGTACGCGGCGCTGCTGCGCGACGAGATGCAGGCGGCCGATTTCGTGAGGTTCTTGCGGGAGACGGCGGCGCGGCGGCCCGAGGTGTACCGCGAGGTCGTGAGCGCGCTGCCGCTCCGGGCCATCGGCCGCTGGGGGGCGGGGCTCGCGAGGGAGCTCTACCGCGCCCGCTGAAGCTAGAGCGGCGGTCACCCGCGTCGGATACGGGCCCATCTCGACGTTTTCGGTGCTCAGCGCCCTTCCGTGCGCTTCCGCGCCGAAAACGCCGATCTGGGCCCGTCTCCTGTGCGGGTGACCGCCGCTCGGCGACGCGTGTAACAGGGGCGGCTGAGCGCCGCTCTATCGCGCCCGCTGCGCGGAGCGCTGGGCGCGGCCGCCCGCGGCGGCGCGCCGCGCGAGGACGAGGGGCCCGAGGAACAGGCCGTACGGCGGGCCGCCGGTGCCGTGGTGGACGCGGTGCGCGTCGCGGACGCGCGCGAGGTACGGGATGCGCGCGAGGCCCGAGACCGGGAGGCGCCCGTGGACGAGGCCGTCGTGGACCAGGACGTAGGCGAGGCCGAACGCGGTCATGCCGAGGCCGAAGCCGAACGCGGCCTCGCGCAGCGGCCCCGACGCGCCCCAGGAGCCGTACATGATGAGCCCGGCGGCGATCGGGGCGTGGAGGGACGCGAGCGCGTCATTTTTCTCGAAGGCGCCGCGCCGCTTCGTGTGGTGGGAGCGGTGGATGCTCCAGAGCGCGTGGTGCCAGACCTTGCCGTGGAGGAGCGCGGCCCACACCTCCATGGTCGCGAAGGCGGCGAGCGCCGTGGCGATCCAGATCGCGAGCGTCATCGCGCCCTCCGCATGCGGAACGGCAGGAGGAGCTGCACCCAGGGGCTGGCGAAGCGGTCGAGCGAGAGGGCCTCGTGGACGACCGTCGCCGGCTTGCCGCCGAACGTCGCGGCCGCGAGCGAGCGCGCGTAGAACGGCGTGTCCTCGAAGGTGCGGAGGAGCCGCGGCGCGGACCCCGGGTCGGCGGCGATCTCCCGCTCCATGCCCCAGCGCGTGCCGCCGAGCGGCCGAGGGGCGAGCGGCGGGAGCTCGCGCGCGCCGCCCGCCGCGTCGAACGCGGGCGAGAGGAGCATGCGCGTGCCGTCGCGGCGCCGGACGTCGTAGGTCAGGGCGATCCCGTCCGCGCCGAGCGCGCGCGACCAGGTCCAGCGCTCGAAGGCGTGGTCGAGCGGCTCGTCGCCGGCGTTCGTGTCGAGGTAGGCGCTGCCGGAGAAGCGCAGCGAGGGGTGCGCGAGCTCGACCTCGGCCCGCGCGATCGGCGCGATGGGCGCCCAGCGGTGGAGCCCCCGCCCGTCCAGGGCGACGGCGTCGTGCGCGCCGTCCGCCGCGGGCCTGGGCGCGGACGGGCGGAGGCGCACCGTCCCCGAGAGCCGGGAGGGCAGAGGCGCCGTGATCTCGTCGAAGGAGACGCGGAGCTCGCCCCCGGACCACTCCATCACGCTCGGCCCGATGGCGAGCGACCGCGTCGACCTGAAGACCGCGCCCCGCGGCCGCTCGGTCAGCGCCCAGCGATCGGCGCTCGGGCCGTACAGCGCGACGTTCATCGCGCAGTGCATGAGCGGGTCCGCGGCGCCGCGCGATCGAGCCTTTGCGTAGTACGGCGAGAAGACGCTCCCGAGCATCGCGATGATCGTGATCGCGCTCCGGCCGTCGTCGCTCACCGCGTCCAGGTACCACCAGGCGTAGCCGCCGCTCGGGATCTCGAGGTCGAAGCGAGGTCCTCCATCACGCTCCGCGCCGCGAGCTGGCCGCTCAGCGCCGCCATCGGCACGCCCGCCCCCGGGTGCGCGCTCCCGCCGGCGAAGTACAGGCCCGGGAGCTTCGAGCGCGAGGCCGGGCGCGCGAAGGTCGAGTTCCACCCGTGGGACACCGGCCCGTACAGCGCGCCCCCCGTCGCCGGGAACATCCGCTCGAAGTCCGCCGGCGTCGTCGCCACCGGGGAGGGGCCCGTGCTCCTCAGCGAGAGCCCGAACCGCTGCAGTTGCTGGAACACGCGCTGCTCCCATTCGTGGATCTCCGTCGATGAAGGGGTGTGTTTATCACCGGTCGCAGGGGCGTTGAGGATGAAGAACAGCCGTTCTCCGCCTCCCTCGCCGCCCGGGCGGGCTCCGGCCTCGCCGGGCTCAGGCCGCGGCTCGTGCCCGCGGTCCTCGGCGCAGACGTAGACCGTCGCGTCGCGCGGGAGCTCGGAGCGGTCGAACAGCGCGCGGAACTCGGCCTCGTAGTCCCCGGAAAAGAAGACGTTGTGCCGGAGGAGGGGGAAGCCGCTCGCCTCGGCCACGAGCGCCCAGGTGACGGCCGAGAGCGACCGTGGCTCGCTCCCCGGCGCCTTGCGGGCGGCGCGCTGGCCGAACAGGCCGACCCGCAGCGCCGCCGGGTCGGCGTTCAGCACGATGGCGTCGGCCTCGATGCGCTCGCCGCCCTCGAGCACGACGCCCGCCGCGCGGCCGCGCCCCTCCTCGATGGCGGCGACGTGCGCGCCGCAGCGCAGGGTCGCCCCGGCGCGGGCCGCCGCCGCGGCGAGCGCCTCGGCGACGCGCCCCATCCCGCCCTCGGGGAGCCAGAGGCCCTCGCGCTCCACGTGCGCGATGACGCTCAGCGTCGCAGGCGCGAGGTACGGCGACGAGCCGCAGTAGGTGGCATAGCGCCCGAACAGCTGGAGGAGGCGCGCGTCCACGAAGAAGTCGCCGAGCGCGCGGTGGAGGGTGCGGTGCCCGTCGATCTTCATCATCCCGCCGAGGCCCAGGCTGCCCGCCGTGCTCAGGATCGTCTTGAGCGTGGGCCGCTCCGCGCGCAGGAACGGCGCCTCCACCACGTCGAAGATCTCGCGCGCGTACCGGCAGAACCGGCGGTACCCGTCCGCCTCCCGCGCCCCCGCGAGCGCGCCGATCGCGTCCGCGCTGCGCTCGACGTCCGCGAACAGGTCGAGCGTCGAGCCGTCCGGCCAGGCGTGGCGCGCGAGCGTCTCGGCCCGGCGGAGCGGCACGTGGTCCTCGAAGCGGAGCCCGAGCGACGCGAAGATCTCGTCGAAGACCCACCGCATCGTGAGCACCGTCGGGCCGACGTCGACGCGGCGGTCCCCGAGGACGACCTCGCGAATCTTTCCGCCGACGCGCGGCGCCCGCTCGAGTAGCACCACGTCGAGCCCGCTCGAAGCAAGGAGCGCGGCCGAGGTCAGACCGCCGATACCCCCGCCGATCACCACGACGCGATCTCTCCCGTCCGCCATGGCCGGAGTGTACGCGTCGGAGGTAGTTTGTCTATACTTTGTTTAACTAATGTTCAAACTGTTGACAAGCCCCTGAGCCTCGCCAAGACTCGCGCCCCATGGATTTCGATCGCCGGATCGAGCGCGTCCTCCTCGCCGCCATCGAGCCGCTCTCCTCGCCCGCGTCGCCGCCCGGGCTCCTGGCCGCGACGCAGCACGCCGTCTTTCCTGGAGGCGCTCGCATCCGGCCGCGGCTCTGCCTGGCCGTCGCTTCGGCGTACGGCGATCCCGCGCCGGAGGCCGCCGACGCCGCGGCGGCGGCGGTGGAGCTCATCCACTGCGCTTCGCTCGTCCACGACGATCTCCCCTGCTTCGACGACGCGCCGATCCGGCGCGGCCGGCCGTCTGTCCACCGCGCCTTCGGCGAGCCGATCGCGGTGCTCGCCGGCGATCAGCTCATCGTGCTCGCCTTCGAGGCGCTCGCGCGCGGCGCCTTCCACGCCGTGGCGAGCGGCGTGATCGACGCGCGCCGGGCGGTCCGGTTCTTCGAGGTGCTCGCGGGCGGCGTGGGGATGCCGCAGGGGATCATCGCCGGGCAGGCGTGGGAGTCGGAGGCGAAGGTCGCGATCTCGGCCTACCGGCGCGCGAAGACGGGCGCGCTCTTCGAGGCGGCGGCGACCCTCGGCGCGCTCTCTGCAGGCCAGGACGGGGCCGCCTGGGGCGACCTCGGGCAGCGCATCGGCGAGGCGTACCAGGTCGCGGACGACGTGCTCGACCTGGTCGGGAAGCCGGAGGACATGGGCAAGCCGGCGGGGCGCGACGGGGCGCTCGGGCGCCCGAACACGGCGCTGGAGCTCGGGCTCTCCGGCACGACCCGGCTGCTGCAGCGGCTCATCCAGGACGCGGTCGAGGCGGTGCCGCAGTGCCCGCGGGCCGACGACGTGCGGTCGTGGGCCGTCGAGCTGGGGGACAGGCTCCTCCGGGTCTGCAGGGCGCCGGCGGCGGCGCTGCCGACCGTGAGCTCCATGTAACGGCTCGGGCGGCCTGACGTACGTCCGAGAGGGGCGCTCGTCGGAGCGACTCGGGACGTCTGAGACTGATGATCGAGAGTGGAAGCTGGGTTGTTTGCGCGTCGCGGGACGGAACGTGTGAACCTGACGTGAACCGACCTGAACCGACGTGAAGCCGACGTGAAGCCGACGTGAACCGTCGCGAGGCAAATTCAGGAAGGGCCTTAATGCGTTGTCGCCTCGCGATAGTGGGGCTGCGCCCAGGCTCGACGAACGCGGTTTGAGGTGGCATCCTCGGCGGGCCTTTCCGCGTCTGCCGCGGGGAGCGTGGCTGTGGAGCGGTGGTGAGGCGCTGTGTCCTGCGTCCGGTGAAGCGGGGCGTGGGTCATAGTCCGCGAGCGGGGGGATTGGGGGATGAGGGCGATTCGGGAGCAACACGCCACGATCGTTTCTCGAAAGCTCGAGGCCGACAGTCCGGGGGGGATGCGCGAGGCGATCACCTCCGCCGAGCAGCTCGCGCGCGTCGCGCGCGGGCGCCTCCGCGATCGGGTGGTGGACGTCGGGAGCGCCGCGGGCACCGCCCTCCGGGGTGCGCCGAGGAGCGCGAGCTTCGTCCGGGCGGGCGCCGCCGCCGTGCCGCTGCACGTGTCGCGGATGCTGCTCGATCGACACCAGGTCGCCGCCCACGCGCTCGCCCACCTCTACGCGGAGATCGAGGCATGCCGCTCGCTCGCCAGCTGGGCCTGCGAGGCGGGCGGTGAGGCCAGGGCCGTCGCCGAGGCGCACGCAGGGGCGCTGCTCCTGTCGCTGCGCGGCGGCGTCGATCTGGGCGGCGGAGAGATCGCGCCGCTCGGCGAGCTCGAGCTCCGCGACGACGAGGTCGCCAAGGCGATCGGGCACCCGGCGGTCGCGGCGTGGGCGCGCGACGCGGGCTCCGGCGTCGCCGTCGCCTCGATCGCGCGCGCGGCCGCCGAGCAGGGCATCCCCGCCAGCGCCGGCGCGGAGGACGAGCGCATCGGCTGGATCCGGCACAACATGCGCGACTTCGTCGAGCGCCTCGTCGAGCCGCTCGCCCCCGAGATCCACCGCCGCAACGGGCTCATCCCCGAGTCGATCGTCCGCCGCATGGGGCAGTTCGGGGTGTTCCGCCTCGCCACCGCGCCCGAGCACGGGGGCGACGGGCTCGGCGTGGCCGCCATGGCGACCGCCATCGAGGAGCTGGCGCGCGGCTCGCTCGGCTTCGGCGTGCTCACCATGACGGCCTCCATCGCGTCGGACCTCCTCGCCCGATCCGGCACGGATCTGCAGCGCCGGACGTGGCTGTCGCGCATCGCGAACGGCGAGGCGCGCTGCGCCCTCGCGTTCGCGGAGCCGGCGTACGGGTCGGACCTCGCGCGCGTCGCCACGCGCGCCGAGCGCCAGGCCGACGGCAGCTATCTGCTCATCGGAAAGAAGGCGTGGGTCACCGGCGCGTCCCGCGCCGACCTGGTGCTCACCCTCGCGAGGACCACGACGCCAGGGGGGCAGGGGCAGCTGCCGCTCGGGCCGAGCCTCTTCGTCATCGCGAAGCGGCGCGGCGCGCCGGGCGCCGACTTCCCGGACGCCGGGATCGCCGGGACCGAGCTGCGGGCGCTCGGGCAGCGCGGCATGGGGCACTACGAGCTCCGGATCGAGGGGCTCCAGATCGGCCGCGAGGCCCTGCTCGGCGAGCGCGAGGGCGAGGGGATCGCCCAGATCCAGCGGGCGCTCGTGACCGGCCGCACCTACGCGGCCGCGTGCGGCGTGGGCGTGGCCCAGGCCGCGCTGGAGCTGGCGCTCGAGCGGGCGAAGACGCGCGTGCAGTTCGGGTCGCAGCTCATCTCCTTCCCGCGCGTGGCGCACCGGCTCGGAGGGCTCATCGCGCGCGTCGCCGCCGCGCGGCAGCTCACGCGCGCCGCGGCGCAGGTGGCGGACACGGGGCAGCCGTGCGAGCTCACGTCGGCGATGGCCAAGCTCTTCTCGAGCCGCGTGGCCTGGGACGCGGCCGACGCCTGCATGCAGATCCACGGGGCGAGCGGCTACGCGGAGAGCTCGACCGCGGCGAGGCTCCTGCTCGACGCCCGGAGCCTCTTCTTCCAGCTGGGCCCGCACGAGGTGCTCGCGCAGGGCATCGCGCGCGCCCTGCTCGAGGGGCCGCTGCCCTGAGGCGCGCTCCGCCGCGGCGCGCCGCAGCGCGGAGGTACGAGCGACCGGCGAGCGCGAACGGGCGGCCGGGCGCGTGAACCGGCGAGCGAGCGCGTGGGCAGAGGCGCCGCGTGGCGCGGACGGCGCGGAGGTGCGGCGCAGCGCGCCGTCGTCAGCCGAGCGCGCCTGTGCCATGATCGCGCCGACCGATGGTCCGCGTCCGCTCTCCTCGCTACGGCCGCAAGCTCGACGATTTCACGGTCGGCGCGGTGTATGCCCACCCCTGGGACGTCACCGTGGACGAGGGGATGCTCGCGCTCTTCGCGGCCTCGTTCCAGGACGCGATCCCGACCTACGCCAGCCGCGTCGCGGCCCGGTCGGTGGGGCTCAGGGACAGGCCGGTGAGCCCGCTCTTGCTCCTCAACCTCGGCATCTCCTTCAGCGTGCACGACGTGAGCGAGCAGGCGATCGCGCACCTCGCCTACACCGACGTCCGGTTCCCGGCGGCCTGTTATCCGGGGGACACGCTGCGCGCGAGCTCGCTGGTCATCGGCAAGAAGCCGGTCTCGACGGGGGACAAGGGCGTCGTGCACGTCAGGACCCAGGTGGTGAACCAGGACGGGCTGCTCGTCTGCTCGTTCGAGCGCAAGGCGCTCGTGCCCCCTGGCCGCGTCCCGGAGCGCCCCGAGGACGCGCCGCACGCGGTCGCGCAGCCGGACGCGCCGCCGGGGCGCCTCCCGACGGAGCTCGACGGTCCGCTGCCGCCGCCTGCGCGCCAGGGCGGCTTCGCCTGCGCGTGGGACGACTTCGAGGTGGGCGACGTGATCACCCACGAGGTCGGCAGGACCATCGGCGACAGCGAGCACATGCAGCTCGCGACCCTCCTGCGCAACTCCCACCCGCTGCACGTGGACGAGCAGTACTCCAGGTCGAGCTCCTTCGCGAAGACGCGGGTCGTCCACGGGGGGCTCGTGCTGTCCTGGGTGCTCGCGCTCTCGAGCCGGGACACGGCCGGGTGCGGCGTCTGGGACCTCGGCCTCGACGAGGGGGCCCACCCGAGCGGCGTGCTCGCGGGCGACACGCTGTTCGCCGCGTC
Organism: Sorangium sp. So ce381; assembly: GCF_051473845.1. Lineage (NCBI taxonomy): Bacteria > Pseudomonadati > Myxococcota > Polyangiales > Polyangiaceae > Sorangium > Sorangium sp. So ce381. Next base: position 874,671 of record NZ_CP150336.1, read on the forward strand.
GAAGGTGATCGCCAGGGAAGAGGCCAAGAGCGGCGCCGGGAGCGTCACCTTCCGGATCGTCGGCGTGAAGAACACGCCGCCGCGCGCCCTGCTCGATCAGGGCGCCGACCTGTTCACACCCGAGCTCGGCAAGGCCGAGGGCAGGGTGAAGGAAAAGGTCGTGGAGATCACGCGAACGCTGCTCCTGCGCCGGCGGAGCTAGCTCTGTGCGCCAGCGATCCCTGGCGGGATTGCTGACGCACAGAACCAGGCCGCGAAGCGGACGCCGGGGTTCGGGGCGGAGCCCCGAGGAAACCCGGCGCGAAGCGGACGCCGGGGTTCGGGGCGGAGCCCCGAGGAAACCCGGCGCGAAGCGGGCGCCGGGGCTCGGGGCGGAGCCCCGAGGAAACCAGGCGCAACCAGGCGCGCTTGCGGCGGGGGCCGTAGAATGAGGAGTCCCCGGCGGGCCGCCTGCGGCATACAATGGCCGGCCATGAGGACCGCTCTGCCCCAGCGAGGAACGGGACGGCCATGAGCGCAGCTGGGAGCCGTGAGCTGGACGCGCTCCGCGCGCGCGTCGCCGAGCTGGAGCGGGAGCTGGCCCACGCCCGCGCGCCAGGTCGGATCGCCGCGCGAGGCCCGGACGCGCCGGCCAGAGACCCGGGCAGCGCGAGGGGCTCCGCGCTCGTCGAGCAGGCGCGGCGGCAGCTCGACGAGGGCGAGCAGGCGGCGCAGATGGGCAACTGGCTCTGGGAGCTCGGCCAGAGCAGCACCATCTGGTCGCGGCAGCTCTTCCGGATCCTTGGCCGCGATCCCGAGACGGATACGCCCTCGACGGAGACCTTCCTCGAGGCCGTCCACCCCGACGACCGGGAGCGGCTGCAAGCCGGCCTGCAGCTGGCGAACGAGACAGGCGAGGGATCGGGCGCGATCGCGTTCCGCGTGCGCCACCGGGATGGAACGGTGCGGGAGTGCCTGCTGAGCAGCCTGCCGCTCGTCGATGGGGCTGGGTCGCCGTCCCGCTTCTTCGGCGCGGTCGTCGACCTGACCGAGCGCCGCCGCGCCGAGCAGGAGCTCCGCCGCAGCGAGCGCATGCTGAAGGAGGCGCAGCGCATCGCCCACGTGGGCAGCTGGTCCTACGACATCGCGTCGCGGACGATCCGCTGGTCCGAGGAGCTCTACCACATCCTCGGCGTCGATCTCTCGGTGCGCCCGACGTTCGAGCTCTTCGCGGGCCTCATCCACCCCGAGGATCGCCACCGGGTCTTCGGCGGCGCGGAGACCGCGTCGCCGCTCGGCATCGCGAGCCCCGTCGAGTGCCGCGTCGTGCGCGCGTCCAGCGGGGAGCTGCGCCACGTGCAGATGGCGGCGCAGCTGGTCACGGACGACGCCGGGACGATCACCGGGCTGGTCGGCACGAGCCTCGACATCACCGAGCGCCGGCGCCTCGAGGAGCAGCTCCTGCACAGCCAGAAGCTCGAGGCGATCGGGCGCCTCGCCGGCGGGGTCGCCCACGACTTCAACAACATGCTCACCGCGATCTTCGGGCACAGGGAGCTCGCGGTGCGCAAGGTGCCGGCGGCGTCGCCCGTCGCCGAGCACCTCACGCAGATCGGCACCGCCGCCGAGCGGGCCGCGGCGCTCACGCGGCAGCTGCTCGCCTTCGCGCGCAAGCAGCTGATCCAGCCGAGCGTGGTCGATCCGAACGCGCTGATCTTCGGGGTCGAGCCGCTCCTCCGCCCGCTCGTCGGCGAGGACGTGGAGCTCGTCGTGCTGCCGGGGAGCCAGATCTGGCCCATCCACATCGATCGGGGGCAGTTCGAGCAGCTGCTCATGAACCTGGCCGTGAACGCGCGCGACGCGATGCCCGGCGGGGGCCGCCTGGTGATCGAGACGGCGAACAGGGCGCTCGGCGGGGGCGGCGGGGGGTGGGGGCCGGAGATCGAGCCCGGCGACTACGTGGAGCTCACGGTCACGGACACCGGGCAGGGCATCGACGACGCCGTCCATCAGTACGTGTTCGAGCCGTTCTTCACGACCAAGGAGCCGGGCAAGGGGTCGGGCCTCGGGCTCGCGACGTGCCACGGCATCGTGAAGCAGCACGGCGGCCACATCTGGTTCGCCAGCGCCCCCGGCCAGGGCACGCGCTTCACGATCTGCTTCCCGCGCGTGCGCGGCGTGCCCTGCGAGCAGCCTGTGAGGGCGACCGCGGCGGCCGTCGGCGGCGTGGAGACCGTGCTCGTCGTGGAGGACGAGGCGCAGGTGCGCGAGCTCTGCGTCGCCGCGCTGCGCGCCTTCGGCTACTCGGTCCTCGCGGCGCGGAGCGGCAAGGAGGCGATCGCGCTCGCGACCGCCTATCCCGGCCCCATCCACCTGCTCGTGAGCGACGTGGTCCTGCCGGACGCGCGCGGCCCCGCGCTCTCGGCGATGCTCGCCCGCGCGCGCGCCCCGCTGCCCGTCCTCTACGCCTCGGGCTACACGGAGGACGCCCTCCTCCCGGGCGATCTGCTCGACGGGGTCGCCCACTTCCTCGCCAAGCCGTACACGCCGACGCAGCTCGCGAAGGCGGTGCGCGCCGTGCTCGACGCGTCCGCGCAGGCGCGACGGGCGAAGGGCTCCGGCGACGCCCCGCCGCCGGCTCCGACCGCCGAGCGCCTGCAGTGAGCGCGCTCGTGCGTCGCGGGAGGCGGGCTCACGCCGCCGGAACGAGCGGTCGTCCACGTGTGCGGGCGCGTGTGCGCGCGCGTGCGCTGCGGTCCGCGGCGCGCCACGCTGGCCCCCACCGGCCGGGTGCATCTATCCTGGACGGGCGGCTTTGGCGATGAAGATCCGGGGGTCGGCGCTCATGCACACGAGGACCTACCTGCAGACGCGGTGGGGGAGCCAGGCCATGTCCGCCCTCGACGCCAAGCTGCCCGCCGCCGCGCGGGCGGTCTTCACGGCGCCCGATCTCGCGGCGCACGGCTGGTATCCCATCTCGGTCTGGAACGCGATCGCGGACGAGATCTCGCGGTGGCCCAACCGGTCCGGCGTCATCCGCGATCTCGCGGCTTACGTGGCCGAGCAGGACCTGACGCTCGCGCACAAGGTGCTGCTCAAGCTCGGCACGCCCGCGCTCGTCATGCGGCAGGCCGGCGTGATGTGGGGCATGTACTTCAACGGCGGCCGGCTCGCGCCTCTCGCCGAGGGAGAGCGGTTCTTCCGGCTGATACTTTACCTGGGGGTCGACCCGCAGTCGGACCCGGGGCGCCAGATCTGCAGAGACGCGGTGCCGGCGTGGCAGGAGAACGCGCTCCGGCTCTCCGGCGCGCGAGGCGGGCAGAGCCTCCACACGAAGTGCCGTTTCGAAGGACACCCCACCTGCGAGTACGAGGTGCGCTGGCTCCGCTGAGCGGCGGTCACCCGCGTCGGATACGGGCCCATCTCGACGTTTTCGGTGCTCAGCGCACTGGAGTGCGCTTCCGCGCCGAAAACGCCGACCTGGGCCCGTCTCCTGTGCGGGTGACCGCCGCTCTGAAGCGGGGCGTTACCACTTGGTGCAGAAGGCGAACAGGTTCACCTGCGCCTCTTCCGCGACCACCTCGACGGGGGTGCTCCCGAACTTCGACCGGGCGAACAGCGTCCTGAGATCGTCGATGCTGCGGTGGATCAGCTCCCACTCGAGGACGTGGTCCATGAACGCCTTGCTCGGGTTGTTCACCCCGAAATTGCCCACGACCGCGACGCCCCCGGGGAGGAGCTTGTCGTGCATGCAATTGAGGAGGGCCACGACCAGATCGTCGCGGAGATAGTCCGTGAGCCCGATGCTGTAGATCATGTGCTGGGGCTTGAGGACCGTCCTGCCGCGGCCGTGGGCCAGCCGCACCACGTTGTCCTGCGCGAAGCTGAAGCGGTCCATGACGCCGAGCTGATCGGCGATGCCGGCCGCGTAGGCGAGGGCCTGGTTGTCGATATCGATGCACGTCGCCTTGATGTCGGGCGGCTCGCCCCCTTCAGCGTAGAGGTCGAACAGCTCCCGGGCGGGGCCGCTCGCGAGGCTCGTGATGTGGACAGGGCCGGACGCGTGCGCGGTGCAGGCCTCCCGGATCGCGCGGCTCAGCACGCCTCTCCTGTTCTTGACGGCGCGGCAGGCGTCGATGGCGAGCCCCCACTGGTCGATGAAGCGGCCGAGGCGGCCGTCGCCCGCGGGCTCGTCGTTGTACATCATCTCGATGGTGTAGAAGTCGCCCGCGTAGCCGCGCGGCTTCGTGTAGCACCGGTCGACGGTGCGGCTCAGCATGAAGAGCGAGAAGGTCTCCCGGAAGACATAGGCGCCGATGCCCTTCTCGAGGTGGCGCTCGCGCTCGATGTGCTCGCGCAGCGCGGACACGATCGTCTGGCACGCGGCGCTCACCTTCTCCTGGATCTCCGCCTCGGGCTGCTTTGCCTCCTTCACCATCCTGTCGGCGATCATCATCTCGAACTTGAACTGTTCGACCGTGTCGATGAGCTTCGGAGGGATGTTGTTGGTGCCGGCCTGGCCCGTCCTTGCCGCGTGAAAGCGGTTGACCTGCGGCACGTCCTCGACGAGGAGCGGCGGGAGCATCGCGGTGTTCTCGCGGAGGCGCTGGGCGAGCATGATCGCGAGCGACTGGTAGAAGCGCGCCGCGAGGCCGGGGACGGAGGCGAGGAGCGAGTGCACATACGGGCCCTCGATGACGTCGAGAGTGCACTCCTCGCGGGCGACGACGGAGGCGCTCGCGGCGGCGCTCTCGAGGAACGACATCTCGCCGAAGATGGCGCCGGGACCGAGCTGGCGGAGCGCCACGCCGCGCCCGAGGTGCGCGACCTCGACCCCGACCAGGCCGCTGCGCACGATGAAGATGCCCTGCCTTCGCGAGCCCTCCTCGAGGATCTGCTCGCCCGGTCGGTAGGTGACGCAGCTCGACTTCTCCAGCAGAAGCCGCTCGTCGTCCTGGGTCAAGAACTCGAAACCTGTCGTCATGATGCCTCCCGACCGCCGTGGGCGCCCCGGCCTCGCGGAGGAACGGATCTCTCCCCCCGCCGCGGCGACAGAGGCGTCCACGCGTGCGCCCCTTCTACCACGACGCATCGCGCCTCCGCTGAGGCATGGCGGTCCGCGCGCTGGCTGGGCGCCGATCGCGCCGCGGTCGCCCCGGGGCGCCTCGTCGACCGCGCGCCGCGGCTGCCGCAGCGCGCCTCGTCGATCACGCGCCGCGCTCGCGCCGAACGCACGTCGCGCGGTCCTTCACCGGGTCAGCGCGGGGCGCAGGCCGCGACGCCGCCGTCCTCGGCGAGCACCAGCACACAGGTGCGGAGCACATCCATGCCGGCAAATCCGTCCGACGGACAGGTCGCCTGCCGCTCGCCGGGCAGAAGATCGAACTCCGCGGCGGCGTCGAACCCCGCCATCCGGAGGCGAGCGCCCGAAAGGACGGGAACGGTGTGCCTGCCTGAGGCGGCGTAGGCGCTCCTGTCGCCGGTCGCCCGGCGCGACAGCCGCTTCCCCGCGGGGGAGACGGCGAAGAGCGAGCTCTGCGACGCCCCCGAGTCGATCTTCAGCGTGACGTCGATCCCCTCCACGCTCGCCCTGGCGGTGAGCCCGCTGCCCTGGTTCGGGCCGCCGCAGCGGGCGAGCTCCATGATGGCGGCCTCGCCGAACCGCGCCCGGAGCGTGCGTGCGGCCTCGTCGCGCGGAGCTTCGGTCATCCGGCCCTCGCGCAGGTCGAGCACGACGGCGCGGCCCGGCCCCGCCAGCTCCTGAGGCGCGATGATGCCGCCGATGCCGATGCGCTGCAGGACGTCGGGCATGCGGACGACGAGCAGCGCGGAGACATCGACCCGGCCCCACCCGGAGAGCGCGAGGCTCGCGCCCTCAAGGCGGGACACCGCGAGGGGCCTGCCCGCTTGGTCGACGGCGACGTCGCCCGCGGTCGAGAGGGGCAGCGCGAGCTCGTCGGCGAGCCAGCGGGCCAGGACGTGGTGGGAGGCGCCGGTGTCGACGATCAGCACGGCCGGCTGGCCCGCCACGACGGCGTCGATAAGCGGCGAGGGGAACGCGCGATCGTCGAGGTGGTACTGGAGGCTGGCCCGGCGCTCGGGGCCCGCCGCCGGCGCCGCCGGGCCCGCGCCCGCCGCCGGGGGGCCCGCGGGCGACGACGCGTCGCCGGCGCCGGCGCCGGTCGACGCCGCGCTGCGCGGCGAGGCGGGCGCGGCGCGGACCGCGGCGGGCTCGGCGCAGCCGGCCACCGCGAGCGCGCCGGCCGCGGCGGCGGCCGAGAGCGCGGCGAGGAGCTGCCTGCGAGCGCGCGGCACGAGCATCCGCTACTCGACGCAGCAGAGCGTCGACTGCCCCGTGGGATCCAGCGAGCCGCTGAGGTTCGTGCGCGCGGTGCAGGTGGAGCTGGTCGGCGTGCCGACGAGGTGAGCCGGGGGCGAGTAGGCGTACCCGCAGTACCGCCCGCCCTGCGAGATCTGGGCGTGATCGAAGCAGGAGTAGTCGTTGCCGAGCTCGACGCGCACGTAGTTGCAGTCGCCGCCGCTCGCGGTGCACGAGCACGACGAGCACGTCCGGGTGTCGTTGTACCCCCGGAACCAGTCGCTCTCGCGCCGCGCATAGCCGCTGCAGGTGGCGCTGCCGGACACGAGCGCGCATTGCGTCGTCGGCGAGGCCTGCCTCGGGACGCAGGCCTCGCCGGCGCCGCAGCCCAGGCCGGCGCTCGCGTGGCAGAACTTCCTGGACTCGGTCCACGTCGCCGGCGCGGGGATCGCCGTGCCGGTCGCGGTGCAGCTCTGGATCACGTCGAAGAGGCCCGCGCGCACGCCGCCCCAGTCGACGAACCCGTTGTTGATCGGCTTCGCGTCGCACGTGAACCCGACCCGCTTCGCGAGCGTGCCGCGCGTCCCGCCCTCGTCGGCCTCGCACTGCGATTCGTCGGCGTAGAGGTAGAGATCCGCCGCGCAGTCGGTGGGGTTCGGCGTGCAGCCGCAGCCCTCGCAGCCGCTGCCGGAGAGGCCGCGGAAGAGGAGCGTCTCCTTCTCGGCGAACCCGTCAGGGCACGGCTCGGCCGCGTCCACGACGACGCCGAGCTCGAAGTTCGTGGGTGCCGTCAGGCAGACCGCGCCCTCCGCGCAGTCCGAGTCCGCGCAGTCGACGGCGTCGTCGCAGTCGTCGTCGAAGCCATTGAAGCAATCCTCGACCTGCGTGCAGCCGGTCGTCGCGCTCGTGCCGGCGCTCGCGCTCGTGCCGGCGCTCGCGCTGGAATGTTCGGTCGTCCCGGCTCCATCACCGCCGCCCGACCCGCCCGCGAAGTTGCGCTCCTGGACGCTGCAGGCCGAGAGGCTGACGAGCGCTGCTATCGCAGGCCCGCGAAAGTTCGTCATGCCGCCAGGATAGCCGTCCTTGCAGGGGAGGTGCAGCGTCATGTCCCGGAGGCGCGGCGCTCACCGCGAGGGGGCGTGATGGGCGAGGTGCCCTGTGACGCCGGGAGGAGAGGCCGTCACGGAGCCGTGGAGCGCTGGAGGCGGCGCTCCACCTCGGCGCGTGTCGGATACGAGGTCTGACACCCCTCGCGCTCGACCGAGATGCCCGCCGCCGCGATCGCGAACCGGAGTGTGGCCTCGATCGCCATCCCGGAGGCGAGCCCGCCGGCGAGCACGCCCGTGAGGGCGTCCCCGGCGCCCGTCGTGTCGACGGCGCGGGCCGGCAGGGCGGGGAGCTCCTCGCCCGACGGCAGCAGCACCGCGCCGCGCGCGCCGCGCGTGAGCACCACGCGCTCCGGCAGGTGACCGCGCAGCGCCTCGTGCTCGATCTCGTTGACCACGGCGAGATCGAACCGGCCGACGAGCTCGGGATCGATGGCGTTGACGGGCGACGGATTGCAGATCGACAGCGCGCCGTCGGCCCGCGCCGCCGCCAGCACGCCGTCGATCGCCGCGGCCGGGATCTCGCCCTGGCAGAGCCAGACCGAGGCCCCGCACGGCGAGGGCGGCGTGACGAGCGCGTTGGCGCCGGGGATCGCGAGGATCTGGTTCTCTCCGGCCTCGTCGACGCTGATCAGGGCCACGCCCGTCGTCGCGCCGCGGTGGACCGCCACCGCGGAGAGCTCCACCCCGTCGGCGGCGAGCGCGGCCGCGCAGAGCTCGCCGTGGGCGTCGTCGCCGCGCGCGCCCGCGAGCCGCACGCGCGCGCCGGAGCGCGCCGCCGCGACCGCCTGGTTCGCGCCCTTGCCGCCCGGCGCGACGAGGAAGCGGCGGCCCAGCACCGACTCGCCGGGGCGCGGCAGCCGCGGGCCGTAGCCGATGAGATCGGCGGTGATCGAGCCGCAGATCGCGAGCAATCCCATCACCGCCGCATACCACGAACGCGGCGGCGCCGGCCGGGTCCCCGGGCGCACGGCGCCGCCCACGGCGCGCTTGTCAGTCGGCGTTCACGGCCACGGCGTTGGTCTTGCCGCTGGCGAGCGCGCCGGCGCGGCGGATGATGCCGATGAACTCCTGCTGATCGCCCTTGCTGGACGCGGCGGCCCTCGCGATCTTCTCGATGTCGGCGAGCCTCCAGGAGCGCGCGTGCGGGCTGTGGCGCAGGACCTCCGCGAACCCTGCCACCGCGGACGCGAAGCGGAAGTCGGCCGGCGCCGCGTCGAAGGTGGGGGCGACGGCGCCCGGGGCCATCTTGACCAGGGTCTCCTCGGCCGTGTTCGAGCCGAGCGGCGCCTTGTGGCGGAGGCGCACGACGACCGGCGCCGCGCCCTCGCCCTTCAGCGCGGGGGCCTTGAGCTCGACGTCGTAGATGGCCGTCACGCTGTGCCCGGCGCCGATCTCGCCGGCGTCCACCTTGTCGTTCCGGAAGTCCCGGTCGGCCACGTCGCGGTTCTCGTAGCCGATGAGCCGGTAGCTCTTGACGAAGCTCGGGTCGAACTCGACCTGGATCTTCACGTCGCGGGCGATGACCTGGAGCATCCCGCCGACCTGCTCCGAGAAGACCCGCCGCGCCTGCGCCTCGCTGTCGATATAGGCGTAGTTCCCGTCGCCCTGGTTGGCGAGCTGCTCCATCATGAGATCCTTGTAGTTGCCCTGGCCGAAGCCGATGGTGGACAGCGTGATCCCCTTGTCCCTCGCGCGCTTGATGGTCTTCAGGATCTCGTCGTGGGAGGTCGGGCCGACGTTCGCGTCTCCGTCGGAGAGCACGATGACGCGGTTGACGTGCCCCTTCACGAGCGTCCGCTCGGCCAGGCTGTAAGCGAGATCGATGCCGCTCGACATGGCGGTGGAGCCGCCCGCGGTGAGGTCGTCGAGGGCCGCGAGGATCTTCCCCTTGCTCTCGATGCCGGTCGGCGCGAGCACCTCTCGCACGCTGCCCGCATAGGTGCAGAGCGCCACGGTGTCCCCCGGCTTGAGGGTGTCGGTGAGCATCTTCAGGCTCTTCTTCGCGAGCTCGATCTTGTCCGGCGACTGCATCGAACCGCTCGTGTCGACGAGGTACACGAGGTGCACCGGGGTCCGCTCCTTGGCCGTCACGCGCTTGCCCTGGACCGCCACGCGCACGAGGTGGTGGCCCGCCGTGAACGGCGAGGGCGCGGCCGCGAGGTGCACGGCGAACGGGCCTGTCGCGGGCGACGCATAGCCGTAATCGAAGTAGTTGAGGAACTCCTCGGCGCGCACGGCCTGATACGGGGGCAGCGCGCCATCCATGATCTTGCGGCGCGCGATGGCGTAAGAGGCCGTGTCCACGTCGATCGCGAACGTCGAGAGGCGGTCCTTCGCGGGGTCCTCGACCGGGTTGACGCCGTAGTCCCGGTACGTCTCGCTGCCCTGGGGTTCGGGCGCCGTGACGGCGACGGACGGGGGCGGGGGCGCGGGGCGCGCCACGGCCGTCGCCGCCGGGGTGGGCGCCTTCTTGGGCGCGGGCGCGCCGCCCGTCACCTGGATGCGCGCGTCCGCCCCGGGCGCGGCGCCCGCCTTGGTCGCCCGCGACTGCGTCGGCATGGGCGAGGGCGGCGAGGGCGCCACAGGGGCCGCCGCCACGGGCAGGGCCGGCGGCGGCGCGGGCTCCGCGAGCGCGGCGCCAGGATCGGCCGCCTCGGCTTCCTCGCGCTTGGCGGTGGGCGCGCGGCCCTCGTCTTGCGAGGCGTCGAACTCCGGCTGCATGGCCCGCCCGGCGGCGGCCTCGGTCGGCGCGGCCGACGCGGTCGCCGCCGTGGGGGAAGGCGTGGATCCACCGCAGCCGATGAGCAGCGCGGTGACGAGGGCGGGGGCGACGAGATCGAGGGGCCGGGTGCGCATGAGGTGTCCTCCTTGAAGGGGATCGCGAGGGCGGATCCCTGCTGTACGTTCTCGTGGGTCGGCCATCGCCGATCGCCACACAGGTCCATGTGGGGGCCGCACGCGCGGCTGCCCCACAGCGCGTTTTCCACGGGCGAGACGGGCCCTTCGCCGCTTTCGCTGCGTGAACGCCGCGTGTCGCCGGTCGTCCGGCGAGCCGACGAAGGGGCTCTCACGGCCGGGGCCCGCCGTGGCGGGGCTCGGCGCGTCCGAGTGCCAGGGAAACGCGGTCGTCTCGGCCGGCTTACACCCGAAATCGACGGGAGCTGGCGTCGGGTCCTCCGCCCTCGGAATCAGAGCGGGCGCGGGGCGTGGCGCCGCACGCTAGATTGAGCAAGATCGCGGGGAGGCGGGGCGGCGACGGCCGTCCTCCTTCCTTCCCGCTTCCCTCTCGATCTCTCCTCAGGAGGTCCGTGATGAGCGAAACGAGCCGCGAGCGCTTCCAGTCCACCCTGTGCCGCGCCAGGAAGATCGCCGTCTTGACGGGCGCAGGCGTCTCGGCGGAGTCGGGCATCCCCACGTTCCGCGGCGCTGGGGGGCTGTGGCGGCGTTACGAGGCGACGAGCCTCGCCTCGCCCGAGGCGTGGCAGCGCGATCCGGGCCTCGTCTGGGAGTTCTACAACCACCGCCGGGAGCGCGCCCTCGGCTGCGCGCCGAACCCGGGCCATCACGCGCTGGCGCAGCTGGAGGCGCGGTGGCGGGAGGCCGGCAGGGTCTTCACCCTCATCACCCAGAACATCGACGGCCTGCACGAGCAGGCGGGCTCCCGGAGCCCGGTGCGCCTCCACGGCTCGCTGTGGCAGGTGCGCTGTCTCTCGTGCGGGAGCGTGACCGAGAACCGCGACGTCCCCATCACGCCTGCCTTCGCGGGCAGCGGCTCTCCCGATCCGGAGGCCCCCGCCCGCCGCTTCACGGCGGCCGAGCTGCCGCGCTGCCGCTGCGGCGGCGTCCTCCGACCGCACGTGGTCTGGTTCGGCGAGGCCCTCCAGGAGAGCGACCTCTCCGCGGCGGCCGCCGGCGTCGAGGGCTGCGATCTCCTGCTCGTCGTCGGTACGTCGGCCGTTGTGTATCCCGCGGCCGGTTTCGTCCCCATGGCCAAGCGCCACGGCGCCCTCATCGCCGAGGTCAACGTCGAGCCGAGCGCGATCTCCGGCCTCTGCGATGTCGTGTTCACCGGCGGCTCCGGCGCGATCCTGCCCTCCCTGCTCGACGTCACGCCGGGCCGAGCGCCGTGAGCGCCGCGGCCTGACGGGCGCGGCGAGCCGGCGGCGCCAGCGCGACGCGCGGTCACGTCGCAGCGGGCGCGCGGTGCACGCACCGCGCGGCGCGGCGCGTGCTTCCGCCGGGGTCATGGAGCACGTCAACCGTGGGATCTCAGGGCTAACGTGGGTGGCGATCGCGCTCGTCGTGATCGGCGCCGTCAACTGGGGGGTCGTTGGGCTGTTCGGGTTCGACGTGATCGCCGGGCTGTTCGGCAGGCTCAGCGCGCTCAGCCGCATCATCTATGTGATCGTCGGGCTCGCTGGGCTCTACCTGCTCTACGCTGCGGTCCAGCTCGGAAAGCGCGAACGGGTCACCACGATGCCCTGAGGGCGACGCGCCTGCGCGCCCCGGGCGCTCATGCGCCCGGGCTGGCCTGGCCGCCGAAGCCGCGCGGACGGGCGGCGGCCGCGCGCGCCTCGATGAACCGCGACACCGCGTCGACGAACGCCTCGGGGTTCTCCACCTGCGGCATGTGCCCTGTCGCCGGGATGAAGGTGAGCTGCGACCCCGGCAGCGAAGCGTGAAGCTTCTTCGCGTCGTCCGCGCTGTTGCCGAGGAGCTGGTCCGCCTCGCCCCAGACGAGGAGGGGACTCAGGCTGAGCGGGGCCCTGAGACCTCCCTGGATGGCGGCGTCGAGCACCGCCTCCAGCTGAGGTGGATTGGCGCTCCCCAGGACGTCCCGCAGGGCAGCCGGGGCGCGGCCGGGATCGGCGTAGGCGCGGCCCAGGACCCCCGGGCTATAGGTCTGCTTCCGCATCAACGCGCGCAGCATCCGGCGGGGCAGCGGCCGCGCTCCGAGCCAGCCGACGAAGCGCGGCAGCGGGGGGATGGGAACGCCGTTGACGAACACGAGCCCTCGGCAGCGGGACGCGAACAGGGTAGCGAAGCTCGATACGACCGATACGCCGAAGGAGTTGCCGACGCACCACGCGCTCGAGACACCGAGCTCGTCCAGGAGCCGATCGAGCCAGCGCGCATAGGCGTCCAGGGAGCCGAGCCCCGGGGTGTCCGTGCGCCCGACGCCGGGCAGATCGGGCGCGATCACCTGGAAGCGCTCCGAGAATCGCTCCCAGACAGGCCCCCAGTGCATCGGCGCCCCACCCCAGGCGCCGTGCACCAGCAGCAGCGGCTCGCCCTGCCCGCCCACGTGGACGCTGGCAGGGCGGCCGTCGATCGCGATCTCCTTCAACGAAACCGTGCTCATGCCCCTCTCCTGTGCGGCATCATCGCGGGCCCATCCTGCCCCTGGGCGCCGGGGGCCCGCAACAGGAACGCACGCCGGCGCGCGCCCCCGTCCATCCCTCTTGCCCGCGCGGCCGCGCGGCGCCTCTCGGGCCTTCGCGCTTGCCTCACGGGCAGCCGATCGCGGTATCGTCCCCGCCGTGTCCCCCGCTCAGAAGCTCCGCGATCTGCTCGCCTCGCCCGGCCTCCTCGTCATGCCTTGCTGCTTCGACGCGCTGTCGGCGCGGCTGATCGAGCAGGCCGGCTTCTCCCTCTCGTTCATGAGCGGCTTCGCGGTCTCTGCCGCGCGCCTCGGCGCGCCCGACACGGGGCTCATCTCGTATGGTGAGATGGTCGATCAGGCGCGGGCGATCTGCGGCGCCGTGTCGATTCCGGTGCTCGGAGACGGCGACACGGGCTACGGCAATGCGATGAACGTGAAGCGCACGGTGCGCGGTTATGCGCAGGCCGGGCTGGCCTGCGTCATGATCGAGGACCAGGTCGCCCCGAAGCGCTGCGGCCACACGCGCGGCAAGCAGGTCGTGCCCCGCGACGAGGCGTTCACCCGCGTCCAGGCCGCCGTGGACGCGCGCGACGAGGGCGCCGGCGTGCTCATCATGGCCCGCACCGACGCCCGCCAGACGCACGGGTTCGATGAGGCGCTCACCCGCGCGCGGGCGTTCGCCGACCTCGGGGCAGACATCGTGTTCCTGGAGGCGCCCGAGAGCGTGGACGAGATGCGAACGTTCTGCCGCGAGGTGCGCGCGCCGACCATGGCCAACATGGTGGATCACGGCAGGACGCCGGTGCTGCCGCCGGCCGAGCTCGAGGCGATCGGCTACAAGATCGCGGCCTATCCGCTCACCCTGCTCTCGGTCGCCGCCGCCGCCATGCGCGAGGCCCTCGCGTCCCTGCGCGCCGGACGGCACCCCGACCCGCGGATGAGCTTCGCGGCGCTCCAGGAGATCGTGGGGTTCCCCGAGTACTACGCTGAAGAGGAGCGCTATGCGCAGCCGCCAAGGAAGGGGTGAGTCGAGCACCATGGCCACGATGTCCTCCGCCGCGCCCGCGTCGCTCCTCGACGCCGCGCGCAGCCTCGTTCCGCTCGTCCAGGAGCACGCCCAGCGGGGAGAGCGGGAGCGCCGCCTGCCCGATCCGGTCGCGAGGGCGCTCCGGGAGTCGGGCATCTTCCGCATGTGCCGTCCGCGCGCGCTGGGCGGGCTCGAGGCCGACCCCCTCACGGCGCTGCAGGTCATCGAGGAGCTCTCGCGCGCCGACGGCGCCGCAGGGTGGTGCGCCATGATCTGCGGCACGACCGGCGCGTTCGAGGCGTACATCCCGGCGGAGGGGGGCAAAGAGATGCATGCGAGCCCGGACGCCGTGACGGCTGGCGTCTTCGCGCCGAGCGGGCGCGCCGTCGAGGTCGAGGGAGGATATCGGGTCGCCGGGAGGTGGGCGATGGCGAGCGCCTGTCATCATTGCGACTGGCTGGGCGGCACCGCGGTGGTCTACGACGGGTCGGCCCCGCGCATGTTGCCCGGGGGCGTCCCCGAGGCCGTCGTGCCGATGTTCCGCGCCTCGGAGTGCGAGATCCTGGATACGTGGAGCGTCTCCGGTCTTGCCGGCACCGGGAGCCACGATTTCGCGGTCGTGGACGTCTTCGTGCCGAGCAGCCGGTGCATCCGACTCCCCATGACGGCGCCGACCCATCCAGGGCCTCTCTTCGTGTTCCCTCTCTTCGGCTTCCTCGCGAGCGCGGTCGCGGCGACCGCGCTCGGGATGGCGCGCGCCGCCGTCGATGAGCTGACCCGGCTCGCGGCGACCAAGCGGCCGAGCGGCATGACGACGTCGCTCGCGACGCGGCCCTCGACGGCGCTCGCCGTGGCCGAGGCCGAGGCCACGCTGGGCGCGGCCAGGGCCTACCTCCTCGAGGCCGTCGGCGCCGTCTGGGACGCCGCGGTCTCTGGCACGTCGATCTCGCTGCGGGAGCGGGCGCGCGTCCGGCTCGCCGCGACGAACGCCGCCCTCGGCGCGGCGCGCGCCGTCGATCTGGCCTTCACGGCGGGCGGCGCCACAGCGCTCTACGCGGAGAGCCCTCTTCAACGCAGCTTCCGCGACGTTCACGCCGTCACGCAGCACGCCCTCGTCGCCCCGCACACGCGCGAGGTCCAGGGCCGTGTGCTCCTCGGGCTGGACACCGAGCTGCCGATGTTCTGAGGGGCCGTCCGCGCGAAGAGACGCGGATACGAGAGGGCAGGGCGGGCGATCGAGCACGCGCCCGCGGGGCGCGCCCCGCTCTCATCCCAGGGGCAGATCCACCCAGCGCTCGAACCCAGGCCGGCGCTTGATGCGGCCGTACCACGCGTCGACGTGCTGCAGCGCGGGCCGCTCGGTCTTCAGGTTGTACCACCGCTGCGCCGCGACCCCGAGCGGGATATCGGCGAACGTGAAGTACTCTCCCGCGGCCCACGGGTGCCGCGACAGCTGCCTGTCGAGGATCCCCAGCGCGGCGAGCGCCGACTTGCGCGCTGCCTCGATCGCGGCCTGATCGCGGCGCTCTTCGGGCGTGCGCACCAGCTGCACCAGGAGCGTCCGGATCGGGGGCCACAGGGTCCCGAACTGCCAGTCGGTCCAGGCGTCGGCGCGCGCCCTGTCGGCGAGATCGCTCGGCTGGAGCGGCGCCGACCCGTAGCGCGAGAACAGATAACGCACGATCGCGTGCGACTCCCAGAGCACCAGCGGGCCGTCCTCGAGCGTCGGAACCAGCCCGTTCGGGTTGAGGGTGAGATAGTCGGCGTCCTTGACGCGACCGAACGTCCCGCCGGCGTCGATGCGCTCGAAATCGAGCTTGAGCTCGTCGAGCGCCCAGAGGACCTTCTGCACGTTCGAAGAATTCTTGTGACCCCAGAGCTTCAACATGATGTCCCTTGTCCCTCGGCGCCGCTCAGGCGGCCGTCGTCGCCGGCTTCACGAACTTCGCGAAGCGCTCCACGTAGAACTCGACCGGATTCTGGATGGCGCGCACCGCGGGGCGCGCCTGCACGGCCTCGATCCACGCCCGGAGCCGCGTGAGCTCCGCGGGGATGGAGAAGTCGCGGAGGCGGCCGACCGCCGACAGCCGCTCGAACCATGGATAGAAGGAGAGATCGACGAGGCTGACCTCGGCGCCGAGCCAGTAGGGCCCTTGGCCCGACGATCTCGCCAGCGCCTCCCGCTCGATGAACGCGAGCACGTCGCCGAGCGCCTTGCGCCCCTCCGCCTCCTGGTCCCGGTTCTCGGCCCTGAGCAGCTGGGTGAACGCCGGCACGAGGCGCGTGTTCGAGTAATCGATCCAGATCCTCGCCAGGGCGCGCCTGCCCGGCTCCCTGGGCAGGAGCCGCGGCTCGGGGAAGACCTCCTCGAGGTACTCGTTGATGATCGCCGACTCCCAGATGCGGTGGCCCTCGTGCTCGATCGCCGGGACCTTGCCGTAGAGCGAGGCGTCGACGAACGCCCGCGGCTTGTTCTGCAGATCGACCTCGGTCAGCTCGAAGTCGATCGCCTTCTCCTGTAAAACGAGCCGGGTGCGGTGGGCGAAGGGGCACGCCTTCGCGCTGTAGAGTCGCAGCTTCGTCATCCTGTTCTCCTTGATGGCGTGCGCCAGGCGAAGAGCTCTCCTGCTCTCAGGCAGGGGGTGTGCTCAGCTCACGGGCCGTCGTCGTGGCAGGGAGCAGGGAGCGTGCCAGAGCGCTGTTGCAGGAACGGATCGCAATCGTTCGCGCCGGCCGCGCGCTTGCTGCGACGGAAGCAGGGATTGCTGGTGATGTGCTGCGGAGGCAGCAGTGAATCCGGCGTGGAGCGTGGGAAGGCCGCTGCTGATCGAAGGTCGACTCCTTGTCGAGTATCCGGAGACGTCGGGCCCCTCGGGACGAGGCGTGCTCAGATCTTCATCCTTCCTCCTCGTGTCATGGTTCGCAGTCCGCGCCACCTCAGCCAATGGCACCTCTGCTCGAGCGGTCATCCGCCGTCCACGCGCGGGCGTGGATGTGGATCTCCTCCCGGTGTGCGGGAAGGCGCGCTGATGTTTTCCGCCTTACTCTTCTATGGCGGACATTAATCTGTTATGACGGACATGTCAAGCCGCTCCGCGGCGGCGTCGATGCCCTCGGCAAGAGGTGCGTGGACCGGTGTAGACCCGCGATGATCGCTGCTGTGGCGAGGGATTGGCCGGATGTGCGAAGCTTGTCGTCGTTGTATGCTGCGTGGCGTGACGACTGCTCTCCTCGACGCCGGAGCACACCATGGTTCGCATGGTTCGGGGCGTGACCGTCGCGTGGTCCGATGGCCTGGGCAAGAGGGTATTGTCGCCGTCGAGCGCATGACGGCGACAGGCATGGAGCGACGCGATGACAGGTGAACGCCCGCCGGACCGCATCCTGACCGCTCGGCTGACGGTGCGAGCGTGGCGACCCGAGGATGCGCCTTTGATCAGGGGGGCGATCGACTCCAGCCTTGCGCACCTGCGGCCCTGGATGCCGTGGGCCGTGCACGAGCCCTCCTCCATGGAGGCGACCGCCGCGCTCCTGGAGAAGTTCCGGGACGACTTCACGGCGGGACGCGACTTTCATTATGGCATCTTCACGCGCGACGAGCGCGACGTGCTCGGGGGTACGGGGCTCCACCCGCGGATCGGCCCGGGCGCGATCGAGATCGGCTACTGGCTCCGGGCGACGGCGACGCGCTGCGGTTACGCGACCGAGGCGGTGGCAGGCTTGACCCGGGTCGCGCTCGAGGAGCTCGGCGTGAACCGCGTCGAGATCCGCTGCGATCCGCGGAACACCGCGAGCGCCGCCGTGCCCCGGCGGCTCGGGTACCGGCATGTGACGACGCTCGAGGCGAACGCCCTGACGCCCACGGGCGAGCCGCGCGACACGATGGTGTGGGCGCAGACGGCCGCGGAGCTCGCGGGGTCGAGCCGGGGAGGCTGAAGCTCATGAGTCCGTCCCCCTCGGCCAGCGCCCCGGGAGCGCCATCGGATTCGGAGGTTCGGATCGAGGAGCGGCCGATGCGCCGATAACGGGGTGCCGATGCGCCGATAGCGGGGCGGACGCCGCGATCACTCGAGCTCGAGCGTCATCTCGATCATCGTGCGGCGAAAGCCGAAACGCTCGAACAGGCGCTGCGCGGCGGCGTTCTGCGTTGCGGTGTGGAGCACGATGCGCGGCGCGCCCAGGGCCCGGAGACGCGTGATGACGGCCTCCAGGAGGATCGCGCCCGCGCCCAGCTGGCGCGCGGACTCAGCGACATAGATGTCGTGGACGGCGCCGCAGGTGTCGAGGAGGCTGTTCCAGTCGCGCGGCTCCCGGCGGCCGTAGGCGTAGCCGACCAGCGCCGGCTCGGCGCCGGTTCGCTCGGCGACGACGATCGCGGCGTCGGGGTCGGCGAGCTCGCTCGTGAGCCATCGCTCGTAGCCCGGCTCGATCGGCTCCAGGCACATGAAGCGGTGCGGATCGAGGGCGTGGTGCAGGCGGACGAGCTGCGCGGCGAAGCGCGCCACCTCGGGCATGTCGGCGCGCACCGCGAGGCGGGCGTTGACGGAGGGGATCATCCGCCAGGATAGCCGAGCCGCGGCCGCTCGCTCCGCCTCAGCGACCCTTCCCGGCCCCCAGGCTCTCCAGCGCCTGCTCCGCGTCGCGCCGGTAGGCGTTGTCGGTCGGCGCCGTCTCCAGGAAGCGCTCGTAGTGGTGGATGGCCTTCTCGCGGTTGTTCGCAGCGCGGAGCGCCTCGGCGAGGAGGAAGTGCGCGTCGAACAGCCACGGCGGGGTCGAGCGGTCCGGCGCCTCGCCCAGGGTGACCGCCTGCTCCATCTCGCTCGCGGTCCCGGCCCGGTTGCCGCGCGACGCGTAGATCTTGCCGAGGCGGTAGTGCCACTCGGGGACCTTGTCGTTGGCCGCGATCGCCTTGCGCCACGCCTCCTCCGCGGCCGCCCAGTTGCCCTGATCCTGGTAGCAGAGCGCCATCGTGGCGTAGGCCTCGTAGCGGGACGGCCGCTTCTCCAGCGCGATCTTCAGATCCGCGAGCGCGTCCCGGCTCGCCCCCTGCTTCTGCAGCAGCACGCCGCGCTGCCAGTACGCGTCGCCGAGCTCCGCGTCGAGCTCCAGCGCGCGCTTCAGCGCCATCTCCGCGCGCGCGGTCTGGGCCGTCTCGTTGGCGCCCCAGCCGACGTACAGGTGGTACTCGGCGCGGTTCGGATCGAGCTCCGCGGCGCGCTCCAGGAAGCGCAGCGCCTCGGCCATGTTCGTGCCGCGCACGAGGAGCGCGCGGCCGAGGAAGTGGTTCGCCTCGGCGGAGTTCGCGCGATCCTTGAGCACGTCGCGCAGGATCGGCTCCGCCTGGCTCGCGTGCCCCGCCATGACCTGGGTCGAGCCGACGCGCAGCTTCAGGTCGATGTCGTTCGGCGCCTTGCGGAGCGCGTCGGCGTACATCTCCAGCGCGCGCTCGCTCTGGCCGGTCTCCTCGAACAGGAGCCCGCGCTCGAGCGCGAGGCCCGGGTAGTCCTTGTCGGCCGCCGTGACCTTGTCGAAGACCTTCGCGGCGTCCTCGAACCGGCGCAGGCGACGGTACGCCACGCCCAGCTTGAACTGGCTGCCGAGGTCGTCCTCCTTCGCGAGCGCGAGCTCGAGCTCCTGCCGGGCTTCGTCGTAGCGCCCTGTCTGGAGCGCGACCTCCGCCTTGGCCTTGTGCAGCGCGGGCAGGTCCGGGAACTTCGCCGTCGCCTCCGACAGCTTCTCCGCCGCCGCCTCGTTGCGGCCCATGCTGGACAGGAGCGACGCCAGCGCCACGTAAGCGTCGACGACCTCCGGGAGGTTCTCGGTCGACTTCACGGCGTCGAGGTACGCCTGCTCCGCGTCCTTCTTGTTGCCGAGCGCGAGCTCGGTGCGCCCGAGCCAGTAAGCGACCTGCGGGGCCGCCGCGTGGGTCTTCTGCAGCTCCTTCAGGAGGTCCTTCGCCTCCTTCATGCGCTCCTGCGCCAGCCAGGTCTTCGCCTTGCCGAGCTGCGCGGCGAGGTTCTTGTCGTCGGCGCGGGCCGCGGCCTCGAAGCGCGCCTGCGCCTCGGAGTAGCGGCCCGACCGGTAGAGGACCTCGCCGTTGCCGATCAGGGCGCGCACCGCCTGCGGATCGAGCTTCACCGCGGCGGCGAACGCCTGCTCCGCCGCGCTCATGCGCGACTTCGCGAGGTGGATGGTGCCGAGCAGCGTGTACGCGTCGACGATCTCTGGGTCGCTCGCGGCGGCCCGGATCGGGCCGTCGCCGGTGACCTTGCCGAGCAGATCGAGCGCCTCCTGCTCGCGGCCCGGGGCCTGCCAGAGCAGCGACGCGATCAGGGTGCGCGCCCCGACGTGGTCGGGTGAGGCCTCGAGCGCGCCTCGGGCGCTCGCCTCGGCCCCCGCGGCGTCCCCGGCGAGGATCTGCGCCCGGGCCAGGCCGTAGAGCGTGCGCGCGCTCTTCTGGATGCCGCTCGCGTGCTGCCACGCCGCGATCGCCTTGGGGGCGTCCTTCGCGGCGAGCTCGATCTCGGCGGCGAGGACGGCGAGGTCGATGTCGTCCTTGAGCTGCGTGGCGAGCGCCTGCGCGGCCTGCCGCGCGCGCGGGAGCTCGCCGCTGGCCGCGGCCTGCGCCGCGACGGCCAGGGAGAGCAGGTCGCTCGGATGGGAGCTCGCGAGCGTGAGCATCTCCTTGCCGAAGGCGTCGTCGACGGTCCGATGCCCGAAGCGGATGCTCCGCGCGAAGGCGATGTACGCGGCGTAGGCCATGGTCGGCCGGTGGCGCGGCGCATTGCCGCGCGTGGCGTTGGCGTCGTTCAGCGCTCCGTTGGCGGCCGACGCGGTGTCCTTGCCGAAGGCCGCCTGGGTCCGCTGGCGGAGCTCGGCGAGCGCCCCCTCGTGCGCGAAGGCGTTGAGCCGGTCGCTGATGAGGTTCACGCCGAAGGCGCCGACGTCCGGAACGAGCGCGAGCGCGCCGCCGCTGACGGCGGCGACCGCGAGCGCCGCCACGACGTAGCGCTTGATCTTCGACTTTTGCGGCGGCGCTTCCGTGGTCGCCGCGGGCTTCGCGACCTGCGCCTCGGGACCGGCGCTCAGGTCGCCGATCTCCGTGCCCGCGCCGGTCAGGTCGACCTCGTCCCCGACGCTGGGGTGCGGCTCGCTGAGCTCGATGCCCCGATCGTCGGCGTCCGCGGGCGATTGCGTGAAGTTCCCGGAGCGGTCGGACGGATCGTAAGGGGCGGGCGCGGCGCCGGAGGCGAGCTGCGTGACGCTCTCGCCGAGCGCGATCTCGTCGCCGAAATCGGCGGCGCCGAAGCCTGCGGTGGGCGCGGCGCCGAAGCCGGTGGTGGCCGCGGCGCGGACGTCGGAGGGCGGCGCGGCGCCGAAGCCGGTGGTGGCCGCGGCGCGGACGTCGGAGGGCGGCGGCGCGGCGAGGAAGTCGGCGGGCGGCACGGCGCCGAAGTCGACGGGCGGCATGGCGCCGCTGCTGGGTGGCTCGGGCGCTGCCTGCGGCGGGAGGGGGCGCGGCCCGGGCGCCTGGAATGCGGCGCCCACGCGCGAGTCGTCGTAGTCCGGCGGGGCCTCGTCGAAGAGCTCGGCGCCGACGATGGTCCCCGGTCCGGCAGGCGAGCCGGCACCGGTGGCCTTCGTGGGGAGGGCGGAGCCGGCGGCCTTCGTGGGGACGGCGGGGCCGGTGGTCTTCGTGGGGAGGGCGGAGCCGGTGGTCTTCGTGGGGAGGGCGGGGCCGGTGGCCTTCGTGGGGAAGCCCGCGGGGGCCGGGGCGGGGAAGCCCGCCTGGGCCGCGGCCGGGAGCCCGGCGCGAGCCGGCGAGGGAAGCGGCGCGGAAGCCGGCGTGGGCAGGCCCGTGTTCGAGAACGGAGCGGGCATGCCGATGACGGCCGGGGCCGAGCTCGGCAGATCGCCGGCGACGATGGGCAGGTCGCCCGAGGACGCCGAGGGCAGCTCGGAGTCGCCGTCGCCCTCGAGAGGCAGCTCGAGCTCGCCGAAGCCGAACGACATGGATCCGCCGGTGGAGCGCGCCGGAGGAGCCGGGGGCACGTCGTCGTCCAGGTCCCCGAAATCGTACTCCGGGGCCACGCGCGGGGGCGCGTCTCCCGCACCGCGGGTGCGCCCGCGCCCGAGCGGCTGCGTGGCGGCCCCGGCGTTTCGCGCGCCGAGCCCCGCGTCGCGCGCGCCGGGCCCCGAGGGGGCGCCCGGCGTCGACTCTCGCTCACCGAACCCGAGGGTGCGCCGGCTGCTCGGAGGATGCGGGTCGACCCGCGCCGGCAGGTCGGCCCCGGAAAACGCGGTCGGCGTCGCCGGGGCGGTGCGGGACTCCGCGCGCGATCGCGCCGGGAGCGCCGACGCCCCTGGCGCATTGCCGTAGACGACAGGCAGATCGTCCGGGTTGAGCCCCTGCACCTCGGCGTCCATCGGGCTCGGGAGCTCGACCATGAGGTCGATCTCGCCAAAGCCGCGCCGCTGCGGCACGGTCTTGGCGTTTCGCCGATCGGACGGCGCAGGGCGATCGGGGACGTCCGGCAGGCCGATCTCGCCGAAGACCTCCGGCCCCGGGGGCTCAGGAGGCGGCGCGGGAGGCGCGGGCGCCGCGCGGCGCGGCGGCGTCGGTACCGGCGCCGGCGCTGGCCCCGGGCGCCGTGGAGGCACGACGGCGGGGAATGCGACATCCTCCGGAGCCGCCACGGGCAGATCGGCGTCCTCGGGCCCCGCCGGGGCGCTCCGCTCCGAGAGCTGAAGACCTCCCGCCCCGGCCCGCGGCGGGGGGGTGGGCACAGGCGTCGGCGCAGGCGCTGCGCTCGCGCCCCCCTTGGTCACCAGCAGGCTCGTACCGCACTTCGGACAGCGCATCCTGAGCCCCGCAGGGGGGACACGCTTCTCGTCGACTTGGTACGGCGATTTGCACCCGTCGCACTCGACCTTGATCATGCTTCCCGACCCGATGCCGGCGCCGCGAGTGCCTTCGCAGGCGCCCCCACGCTCGTTCGGCCCGCGAAAGGCCGGGATGCCCCGACATCCGCTCTCCTTACTAGCAGGGGTTGTGGTCCTTGGATCGCCTCTTCTTCCGGCTGCCCTCAAATCGGCGACTTCCTCGGGCATATCGCGTGCTTGGTCCGGAAGCAGGAAGCGGACGGCAAGCGGACGGCAAGCGGACGGCAAGCGGACGGCAAGCGGACAGCACGCGGACGAGGGGCGGCCGGGGACGGAGGGGGATGGAGGGACGCGGGGCGGCGAGGGAGCGGCGACGCCGTCCGACCGGCGGCGCGTCGCCATCGCGGCCTCGCCAAGCGTCCTCCACCTGTGCTAACGCGCTGCCGCCCATGCAGCGCTCGACGGCGGTCATCTACACGCTCTTCTTCGCGGGCGCGCTGGCGTTCGTCATCACGAACGGCGGCTCGAAGGGGCGCGGCGCGGCCAGCGCGCCCGCCGACGCAGGCGCCGACGCCGCCGACGCCGCCGCCGCGCCTGCGACGACCGCGGCGGGCGACGGCGACGCGGGGAGCGACGCCGGCGCTGAGGACATCGTCCAGGAGAGAGGCCCCGAGCCGGCGGGGCGATCCGACGCGGGCGTCACGCTCCTCTCGGGCGAGGCGCCGCCCTCGCTGCCGGCCGAGGCGCCGAAGAAGGTGCGCTTCGGCGTCGTGCTGATCCAGTACCGCGGCGCGCAGGGCGCGGCGCCGACCGCGCGCTCCAAGGACGCCGCGCTGGCGCTCGCCCGGGAGCTCGCGGAGGTGGCCAAGACGGACTTCAAGGCCGCCATCGAGAAGGGCGACAAGGGGTCGACCGACGACCTCGGCTACATCCCGCGCGGCGTGCTGGAGCCCGCGCCGGAGTACGAGCTGTTCAGCCTCCCCAAGGGGGGCGTGAGCGGCCCTGTCGACACGCCGCGCGGCTTTTGGATCGCGCGTCGGATCGAGTAAGTAGAGCGTACCGCGCGCGGCGCGTCGCCGCGGACGCGAACGAGTGGAGATACCGCATGGCGACGATCGACATCCGCCGGCAGCACGCGCTCACCAAGGACGAGGCCAGGAAGCGCGCGGAAGAGCTTGCGCGGGGCATGGAAGACAAGCTCGGCATCCAGTGGCGATGGGATGGCGACGTCATCCGGTTCGACGCGCCGGGCGGCGCCGCGAAGGGGACGAAGGGCCTCGTGCGCGTCGAGGCGTCCGCGGTCCATGTCGAGATCGACCTCCCGTTCCTGCTGAAGGCGATGAAGGGCATGGTCGAGTCGAAGGTCAACGACAAGCTCGACGCCGTGCTGGGCAGGGCCTAGCTCGCGAGCGGGCGACCTCCTCCCTCATCCCGCGCGCCGCGGCGCCCGCGAGCGCGCCCACCGTTCTTCGCTTTCGGGTGGTTCCGGCGGCGCACGCGGTCGACCAGCGCGCTCCGCGGATCTCCTCCCCGGGCGCGGGGCGCGCGCACATTCGTGTCCGCCGCTCGACCCACGGATGGCGCGCGGTCTGGCGCGCGGTCCGGCGCTCGACCGACTGCTCGACCGGGTGCCCGGCGCTGATCGAGCCCGCTCCCTGCCCGGCGCGCTTTACTCCGTCAGGTTCGGTTCGCTACTCTCCGCCATCGTCATGCGGTGCGCACAGATGAGACCCCGTTCGGAGGCGTCGCGAGCGAGATGACGGTTCAGGCACCCGAGGGGCAGGCCGAGAGCATGACGGCCCTGATCGCGCGGCTCCGCGCGGAGCAGGGCGAGCAACCGGAGCGGCAGCTCCAGGCGCTCTTGCTGCACGAGCTCGGCGCGCTCGAGGAGGCGCTCGGCGAGGAGCCCACGGCGGCGCGCGACTACCTCGCCGCGTTCAACGCGGATCCGCAGTTCCGCGAGCCGCTCGAGGCGCTGGTCCGCATCCTCACGCGGCGCAAGTCCATCAAGAACCTCGGCAAGCTGCTCGACGCGCTCACGCGCGCCGCGGCCACGCCCGAGGAGCGGGCGCGCTCGTTCTGGGAGCGCGCGGCGTACCTCCAGGACCACGAGCAGAACCTCGCGGCGGCCAAGGAGGCGCTCGAAGAGGCGGCGCTCAGCAACCCGGAGGACGCGACCCCGTGGCTCGAGCTCGAGCTCATCGCGGCCAAGGAGGGGGACCTCGCGGGCCGGATGCGCGCCCTCGAGGCCCGCGCGGAGCTCGCGACGGACGCGACGTGGAAGGGGCTGCTCTTCATCGAGCTCGCCGACCTCGCGGCGGCGACCGAGAACGTGGAGCGCGCCTACGAGCTGCTCGACGCGGCCGCCGCGCTGGAGGGGCGGGCGCGCTTCAGGTCGCAGCTCGCGCTCGAGGTCATCGCCCGGCGCGAGGAGGACCTCGGCGCGCTCGCGCGCGCCCTCGAGGGGCAGGCGGAGCTCATCGCCGACGCGCTCGACGACGAGGCGAGCGGCGACGCCAACGGCGTCCCGCGGCACATGCGCAAGCCGGAGCACGCGGCCGACGCGTGGCTCCGCGCCGCCGAGCTGACGCAGCGGGCCGGGACGGGCGGCTTCGCGTCGCTCCTCGAGCGGGCCGCGGAGCGGCTGCCGCAGTCGACGCTGCTCGGCCGGGCGCGCATCGCCGCGCTCGAGTCGGCCGGCGAGGCCGAGGCCGCCGCCAGCCTGGCCAAGCAGGAGATCGCGCGCGGCGCGAGCGGGCCCGGCGCCGCGGCCCTGTGGCTCCGCGTCGCCGAGGCGGCGGCGCTCGCGAGCGATCGCGAGGCCGCGCTCGCGGCGCTCCGGAGCGCGCTCACGGCCGACCCGCAGTGCATCCCGGCGCGCGCGCTGGAGATCGATCTGCTCGGAGACGGTCAGGACCCGTCCGCGTTCGCGGCCTCGCTCGAGGCGACGGCGGCCTCGTACACCAGCGAAGAGGCGAGGGGGCGCGCGCTGCTCCTCGCGGCCTACGTCTGGGCGGTGCGGACGGACGACGTCGGCGCGGCGAAGGCGGCCCTGTCGCAGGCGGGCATGGCCGGCGTCCACCCGGGCGTGCTCGCGCGCTTCGGCCGGTCGTTCGCGGCGCTCCGCGGCGACGCGGCCTGGTACGAGGAGTCGACGAAGCGGCTGCTCTCGACCGGCGTCGACCCGGCCGAGAAGGCGAGCCTGTGGTTCGAGATCGGCCGGAGCCGCCTCCTCCGCGGGGACGCGGACGGCGCCGAGGGCGCCTTCGCCGAGCTCGCCAACGCCGGCGCGGACGACGGCGCCACCCCGAACGCGTGGCTCGGGCGGGCGCTCGGCGCCTTCGCGGTCGATCTCGTCCGCAGCCGGCGCGAGCGCGGCGACGAGCCCGGCGCCCCCGGCCCGCGGCGCTCGCCGACGGTCATCGAGGCGCTCGCCGAGGTCGAGGGCGAGGAGACCGCGCGCGGGCTGTGGCTCGTCGCCGCCCTGCGCAGCGCGCGCGGCGGCGATCTGGATCGCGCCCGGAGCCGGCTCCGCGCGCTCTTCGAGCGATCCGCGGACGACGAGGTCATCGCGGTGTTCCTGGCCGAGCTCCACCGGCGCGCCGGGAGCCACGCCGCCGCGGCCGCGACGCTCTCGGCCTGCGCCGCGGCGATCGACGACGCCGATCTCTCGGCGGCGCTGCACATCGAGGCGGCGATCCTGCTCTGGCGCGCCGGCGAGCGCGGGCGCGCCGTCGAGGAGCTCGAGGCGGCGCGCGGCAAGGCGCCGCGGGCCGGCGCGACGGTGCTCACCTGGGCCCTCCGCGGCCACGAGGCGAGCGATCTGGAGAGCCGGCGCCGCGCCCTCGAGGTCGCGGGCGAGGCGGGCGAGGACCCGGCGGCGCTCGCGCTGTCGCGGTTCGGCCTCGAGGTCGGCGCGGCCGAGGGCGGCGACGCCGAGGAGGCGCTCGCGACGCTCGAGGCGCTGGAGTCGCAGGCGAGCGACGACCTCGCCCTGGCCGCCGCGCTCGGGCGGCTCCTCTGGCAGCCGGCCCTCGAGCAGCGGAGCGCCGTCGAGCGCGCGCTCGACTACATCGAGGAGCGGGGCGACGGCGCCGCGACGATCGCGCACGCCGAGCGCTTCCGCCTCGCGCGCACCCTGGACCAGGATCGCGCGAGCACCGCGGCGCGCGCTGCGGCGTGGGCCGCGGCCGACCCGAGCCCGCACGCCGAGCTCGAGTGGCTCGGCGCCGCGCTCGGCGCCGAGGACCGCGAGGCCGAGGTGGCCGCGCGGAGCGCGCTCGCGCGGCACATGGACGGCGAGGCCCGCGCCGCGATGGAGGCCTCGGCCGCGATCGTCGGCGCGCTCGACCAGCCGAACCTGCCGCGGCCGTTCCTGACGGGCGAGCACGCCCCCGCGCAGCTCGCCAACCTCGAGCTCGCGCTCCCCGGCTGCGATCCGCGGCGCCGCGCCGCGGCGCTGCACGGGCTCGGGGACGCGCTCGGCGAGGACGCGCAGCTCACCGCGCTCGGCCTCGCGGGCTGGTCGGACTTCGCGGCCGGGGAGCACGAGCGCGCGCTCGCCGCGTTCCGCACGGTCGTCGAGCGGCGGCCCGACGACGTCGCCGCCTGGGAGGGCGTCCGCGCGACGTCCGAGGCGCTGCGCGACCCCGTGTCGACGGCGCTCGCCTCGGCGCAGCTCGGGGCGCTCTGCAAGGACGACGCGCGCGGCGCGGGGTTCTGGGAGAGCGCCGGGCTCCTGCTCCTCCAGCACACCGAGGCGCACGACGACGCGGAGATCGCCTTCGATCGCGCGTTCTCGCGCGACCCGCGGCGCGGCGTCGCCTTCGACCGGCTCTTCCGCCGGGTCCGCGCGCGCAACGAGGACGATCGGCTGCTCGACATCATCGAGAGGCGGCTCGGCGTGGCGGACAACGACCTCGAGCTCTGCAAGCTGTTCTGGGAGCGCGCGCGCGTGCTCCGCAAGAAGGGCAAGCTCGACGACGCGCTCGCCGCGCTCGAGAACGTGACGCTGCTCGAGCCGGACCACATCGGCGCGCTGGCGCTCTCGGCCGACATCTCGAAGGCGCAGGGCGACCTCGGCCAGGCGGCCGCCTTCTACGCCGAGCTCTCGCGCGTCGCGAAGGCGCCGGGGGAGCAGCGCCTCATGTCGGGGATCACCGCGGTCGACGCCTACGAGAAGCTCGGCGAGCACGACAGGGCGCTCGAGGTGCTGGTCGGCCTGCACCGGGCCGGGCTGTCGACGCTCGTCGTCCGCGAGCGCCTCGTCCGCGTCGCCGCCCGGGTCGGCTCCTGGGACGAGGCGACGCGCCTGCTCGAGGAGCTCATGGTCGAGCGCGACACCTCCGCGGGGCGGATCGAGGCGGCGCGCCTCGCGATGGCCATCTACAGGGATCAGCTCCGCGCGCCGCGCCGCGCCGAGCGGGCCGTGGCGAAGCTCCTCGAAGAGGCGCCGGACGACGGCGAGGCGATCGATCTCGTCCTCACGACGGACTACGAGCCCGCGTTCCGCACCCGCGTGCTCGGCCGCGCCAAGGCGACGCTGATCCAGGCGCTCGCGGTCGAGCCGATCGACGCGGACCGGGTCGCGCTCCTCGCGAAGATCGCCGGCGCGGGGCAGGACGCGGCGCTCCGGCAGGCCACGCTCGGCGCGCTCGTCTCGCTCGTCCGCATCGACGACGGCATCTCCGCGGAGCTCAGGAAGATCGACGCCCGCGTCCCGGCGCGGCCGCAGATCGCCCTCGACGCCAAGGCCATGGCCGACATCGCCGATCCGCTCGACACCGGGCCCGTCGGCGAGCTGTTCGCGAAGATGGCCGAGACCATCTGCATGGCGCTCGGCCCCTCGCTCGTGTCGCTCGGCGTCGGCAAGAAGGACCGCATCGACTCGCGCGGCGGCCACCCGCTGCGCGTGGCGGTCGCCGAGTGGATGGGGGCGCTCAGCTTCGAGACGGACTTCGAGCTCTACGTCGGCGGCCCGAGCCCTCACGGCGCGACCGGCGTCTATGGCCAGCTGCCGGCGCTCGTGCTCGGCCCCGAGATCACGACGCCGCTCGACGCCGCCTCGCGCTCGGCGATCGCGCGCGAGGCGTTCGCGCTGCGCCGCGGCATCTCGTCGCTCAGGACGCGGGACGACAGCACCGTCGCCTCGCTCGTCGCGGCCGCGTGCATCGAGGCGGGCTTCACGGTCCCGCAGCCGCCCTACGCCGTCTTCGGCGAGGTCTCGCGCGCCATCCACAAGGAGATGTCGCGCGCGACCCGCAAGGCCATCGCCGACGTCTGCCAGCGCATCGTCTCGAGCCAGCAGGACCCGCTCCGCTGGGCGCAGGCCGCGCGCAGGAGCATCGACCGCATGGCCGTCATCGCCGCCGGCGACGTCTCGCTGGTCCTCTCGGACATCCTCAATACCCCGCGCGAGCAGCTCGGCGGTGTCGTCGCCGAGAGCGAGCGGGCGCGCCAGCTGGTCGCGTTCGTCCTCTCGCAGAGCTACCTCGAGCTCCGGAAGAAGCTCGGCATGGGGGTCCGGTGAGCAAGAATCCGCAATCCAAGAGCTCCTCTGGCGGCGGCGGCGACGAGGGCGCGCCGTCGCAGGAGAAGATCACGGTCCCCCCGCCGGCGATGTACGGCGCGGCGGTCTCGGAGGAGGGCGACGTCGAGGAGGCCACGCTCCTCGCGAAGATCCCCGAAGAGCTCATCCAGTCGATCCGCGGCGCCGAGGAGGGCGAGCGCGCCGGCGTAGGCGGCCTGAAGCAGCTGTTCTCCCGCGAGCCCGTGCCCGCGCCCGCGAGGCCCGCGCAGAGCGCCGGAGAGAGCGACGCGCTGCTCGACATGCTGTTCGAGGACCAGCGCGCCGAGGACGCCGACGACGGGGTCGTGACCTCGGCGCCGGCGTTGCACGGGACGCGCCGGCCCCCGGCGCCCATCCCGCCGCCGCGCCCCCCGTCGCTGCCCCGCCCCGCGGCCCCGCCCCGCTCGGGCAAGCCGGGCGACGTGAAGGCGTCGCTCGGCGCCGAGCCCACGCCCGGCGATCGGACGCCCAGGATCCCGCCGCCGGCCCCGTCCGCGAGGTTCACGGCGCCGCGCCCGCAGCCCGCCACCCCGCCGCCCCCGCTGCCGCCGCCGTCCGTGCGCCGGGAGCCCGTGTTCGAGGAGGACACCGCCGAGCCGGGCGACCGCGCGACGCCCATCCCCGACGGCGGCGACTCCCCGTTCGAGTTCGCGCCGCCCAGCGGCGCCAGCAGCGCCCGATTCGCGGAGGCGCCCGCCTTCGACGACGAGGAGACGCACGGCATCGACGACGAGGAGACGAACGCCCTCGACGAGCCCGGGCCCACGACCCGGCCGTACGCCGGCCAGTCGTCCGCCTCCACCAGCCGCTGGGATCAGGCCGCCGCCGACAGCGATCCCGGCGAGCTCGTGGACGAGTCCAGCCTGCTGAGCGGGCCGCCCGAGCCGACCGATGAAGAGCTCGAGGACGATCTCGCGCAGACGCGCGTCGCGACCCGGCGCCCCGACAGCGGCGTCGCGTTCGCGCCGCCGCGGCCGTCGTCGTCGTCGCCGCGCGCGCCGTCGTCGTCGCCGCCGCGACCGTCGTCCTCGTCGCCGCGCGCGGCGTCGTCGCCGGCGCGCCCGTTCTCGGCGTCCCACGTCCGGCCGTCGTTCGTGCCGTCGTCGTCGTCGTTGTCGTCGCCGCGCGCGCCGTCGTCGCCGCCGCCGCGGCCGTCGTCGGCCCGCGTACCGTCGGCGCCTCCTGCGGGCCCGTCGTCGCCTCCTTCCCTCGCGCCGGAGAGCCTCCCCCCGCTGCCCTCGATCCCGCCGCCCGCCTCGGTGTTCGACGGCGAGCAGGACGCGAGCGCGATCCTCGTCCAGTCGCAGCAGCGCGACGTGTGGGCGGCGCGCGCCGCGTGGCTCCGCTCCGAGGCCGAGCTCATCGAGGACCCCTCGGCCCGGGCGCGCGCGCTGCTCCCCGTCGCCGAGCTCTACGTGATGGCCGGGGAGGACGCCGCCGCCCGCGCCATCGCCGCCGAGGCGCGCGATCTCGCCCCGAGCCTGATCTTCGCGCACCGCCAGCTCCGCGGCCTCCTGATGCGCGAGGGGGATCTGCCCGCCGCGCTCGAGGCGCTGGAGAGCGAGACCCGCGTCCTCGGCACGCCGGCCGCGCGCTGCCACAACCTCGTGCTCGGCGCGGAGCTCTGCCGCATCCCGCTCGCGGATCCCGAGGGCGCCCACAAACGCTTCGAGCTCGCGGCGCGGACGCACCCCGCCGATCCGCGCGCGCACGTCCAGCGCTTCTGCGAGGCGCTCGCCGCGCCGGACTCGGACGCGGCGGCCTCCGCCGTGATCGCGAAGTTCCGCCTCCCCGAGGCGCCCGAGCTCGCGCCGCTCGCCGCGGCGAGCGCTCAGGTCGCAGCGCACCGCGGCGCGGCGCGGCCCGCGCGCGGCCGCGCCGCCTCCGCCACGCCGTACGAGGCGCTGCTCCGCGCCCGCGCCCTGCTCCGCGCCGGCGACCTCGCCGAGGGCCTCGCGAGCCTCGATCCCCTGCGCGGCACCTCGCTCGCGCCGGCCGTCGCGTGGCTCACCGCCGCGCTGAGCGCCGCGCGCAAGGAGACCCGCCCGGCGTCGCTCGGCGCGCTCCGCAGCGTCGCCTCCGGCTCGCACGGCGGCCAGGCGCGCCGCGCCCTCGCGGCGCAGGCGATCGAGCTCGGCGACGCCGCCGCCGTGCGCGACGCGACGCTCGACGACGGCGACGCCGGCGGCGCCTTCTCGCCGGCCGATCGCATCGTCCTCTCGGCGCTCGCCGGCGGCGCCGCGGGCGAGATCGATCCGTGGCTGGACGCCCTCGCCGACGATCCCGACTTCGCGCCGCTCTGCGCCGCGGCGAGCGCCGCCCTGAGCGACGCCGGCGGCGACGGCGCGGTGGCCTCCGCGGACGGCGCGCCCGCGTCGAGGGGCGTGCGCCCCCTCGGCGGCCCGAGGGCCCGCGCCGCCGCGGCCCTCGGCCGCGCGCTCTCGCGCGAGGCCGTCCCCGCCGAGGGCGGCGTCGACGCGAGCGACGCCTTCTCCCGCGCGGTCGTCACCTACGGCGACACCGCGCCGGAGAGCCCGCTCTTCCGGGCCCTCGCGCTCGAGCTCGATCTCGACGGCGATCGCGGCGCCCGCGTCGCCAGGGCCGTGGCGTCGCTGCGCGAGGTCGCGTCCGAGCGCGACGGCGCGCTCGCCGCCGCCGTCCTCGCGGAGATCGCGGGCGATCAGCGCGCGGCGATGGGCGATCTCGATCGCGCCCGCGCCGCGGACCCGCAGCACGAGGGCGCCGCGCGCGCCCGCGCCGCCCAGGAGAGCGGCGTCGGCGCGGCCCGCATCCTCGCGGAGCACGCGCTCACGCTCGACGAGGGGCCGCGGGCCGCGGTGCTCGTCACCGAGGCGGCGATCCGCCTGCTCGACGGCGGCGACAACGAGGAGGGCGAGCGCCTGCTCTCGCGCGCCGCGCAGATCGATCCGAAGCTCCCCGTCGCGCTCCACCTCGGCGAGCGGAGCGCGCGCGCCCGGGTGGACCGCGACGGCCTCCTCGAGTGGCTCAGGACCCGCCGCGAGGGCGCCGCCGATCCCCTCGAGCGGGCCCACGATCTCGTCCGCGAGGCGCTCCTCGTCGCCGAGGCCGACCCCGCGGCCGCCGCGTCGCTCCTCGAGACGGCGCACCGCTCGCGCCCGCAGGACATCGGCCTGCGCGAGCTCTTCGAGCGGCTCGCGCCGGAGCCGCCCGCCGACCGCGCCTCCTGGCGCGCCGAGCGCGCCGCCGAGCTCCTGCGCGCGCTCCAGAGCGAGGGTGAGGGCGGCGACGGCGGCGACCGCGCCGCCGCGGGCATCGAGGCCGCTCGCCTCGCGCTCGAGGCCGCCCTCGACCACGAGCGCGCCGGCGATCTCGCGCAGGCCGCCGCGTGCGCCCGCCAGGCGATCGCCGCCGGGGATACGGCGCTCGCGCCGATCGCCCTCTACCGCGCGGCCGTCGCGGGCCACGGCACGGGAGAGCTCGTCGACGCCCTGATCCCGCGCGCCCGCGAGGCGGCGGACGCGGCGGAGCGCCTCGACATCTACGAGCGCCTCGCGGAGCTCGACGAGCAAGGGCGCAAGGACGCCGGCAGCGCCCTGCTGTGGCGCCGCTCCATCCTGGAGGAGACGCCGCACCACCTGCCGACGCTCCGCCGCGTCGCCTCCTACCTCATCGGCGAGGGCCGCGACGAGGAGCTCGAGCCGATCGCCCTCGAGATCGCGCGTGTCCTCGACGGCCCGGAGGCGATCGCCCACGCGCTCCTGTCGGCGCGGCTGCGCCTGCGCGTGCTCCCGTGGGAGGAGGCGCTCGAGCCGGTCCAGATCGCGTACAGGAACGAGCCCCGCGGCATCTGGGCGCTGCGCCAGATGGCCGCCCAGGCCCGCGCGAAGGCGGATCACGCCCTCGCGATCGAGGCGGATCGCCAGCTCATCGAGCGCACCGATCGGCCGTCCGAGGCCGCGGCCCTCTCGGTGCGCGCCGCCAGGGACGCCCTGCTGGCCGGCTCGATCGAGGACGCCGTCGCCTTCTTCCGGCACGCGATCACGCTCGTCCCGCACTACCTCGTCGCGCACCTCGACCTCGCCGACGCGCTCGATCGCGGCGGCGACCCGGCGGCCGCCGCCGCGGCGCTCGAGTCCGCCGCGGGCGCGAGCGTCGGCCCCGAGGGGCGCGCGCACTCGCTCTACGCCGCGGCCGTCCTCTGGCAGGACAAGGTCCAGAACGTCGCGCGGGCGCGCGACGTCCTCGAGGCGGTCGCCACGGTCGATCCGTCGTACGCCGACGTCTTCTCGCGGCTCAGGGCCATCTACATCGCCGAGGGGGCGCGCGCCGAGCTCGCCGCGCTCCTCGAGCGCCGCCTCGAGGCGGTGACCGATCCCGCGGAGCGGGTCGAGATGGAGGTCCTGCGCGGCCGGGCGCTCGCCGACGTCGGCGACGCGGCGGCCGCGAAGCGCGCGCTCGCCGCCGCGCTCGACGCGAACCCCGATCACGTCGAGGCCCTGTCCGCGTTCGCCGACGTCTGCGCCGGCGAGGGCGACTGGGCCGGCGCCGAGCAGGCCTGGATCCGCCTCGCGCGCCTCGTGCCCGAGCCCGCGAAGCAGGTCGCGATCTACCTCCGCCTCGGCGAGCTCTACGACGAGCACCTCCCGAACGCGGAGCGCGCCGAGCTCGCCTACCAGGAGATCCTGAAGCGCTCGCCGGGCGACGTGAGCGCGCGCGAGCGCCTCGTCTCGCTCTACAAGCGCGCCGGCGACGGCGCCCGCGCGCTCGAGCAGCAGAACCTCCTCATCAACGCCGCGGAGGCGCCCGAGCAGAAGTGCCGCCGCACCGCGGAGCTCGCCGAGATCTACGAGGCGATGGGGGACGCGAAGAAGGCCGAGGCCACGCTGCTCACGGCCCGCAAGACGTGGCCGAAGGACGACTTCGCGCTCGGCGCGCTGGCCCGCTACTACCAGCGCACCGAGCAGGCCTCCGCGGCGGCGACCCTGCTCGATCGCGCGCTCGCCGACGCGCGCCGCGCGCTCAACACCGGCCGCTTCGAGCCCTACCTCTTCTCGACGGTCGCGACGGTCGCGGAGCTCCGTGGCCGCGCCGGCGCCGCGAGGATCGCGCGCGCGACGGTCGACGCGCTCGACGGCCGCGACGCCGCGATGGGCGGCGCGGGCAACGCCGCCGGCGCGGCCCGCCTCGACGCCCACCTCGCGCCGGAGCTCATGACCCCGGCGTTCCGGGAGCTCCTGCTCAAGACGGGCCCGCTGCTCGACGCCGCGGTGCCGTTCGATCTCGACTCGATCCGCGCGACGCCGCTGCCGCCCCAGCACGCCGAGATCACCGATCTCGCGCGCGGCGTCGGCGCGGCGTACGGCCTCCCCAACCTGCAGGTCTTCATGACGGGCGCGCTCGGCGCCGTCTGCGTGCCGGCGTCCACGAGCCCGCCCAAGATCGTCCTCGGCCAGGCCCTCGTCACCTCGCCGCGCGAGGACGTCCGGCTGGCCCTCATCCACCGCGCCGTCAAGATCCTCCAGACCAACGCCTCGGCCTTCTCGCGGACGGCGCCGATCGACCTCTGGCCGCTGCTCGCGGCTTACCTGAAGGCGTTCGTCCCGACGTGGTCGCCGCAGGGCGCGGACGCCGGGCGCCTGCGCGAGTACCACGGCCGCATCGAGCGGGTGATGGCGGGCGGCGTGGATCCGAAGATCAGCGTGCTCGCCGCCGACGTCATCGGCTCGATCGGCAACCGCGCCTCGACGTTGAACACCGCGATCAACGGCTGGGGGAACCGGGCCGCGTTCCTCGCCGTGGGCGACATCAACGTCGTCCTCACGGGCATCGCCTGGTCCGGCGGCAACACGAACGCGCCGCCCGCCGCGGGCAAGGACCGCGTCACCTGGATCGGGCGCAACGCGGAGGCGCGCGACCTCATCGTCTTCGCCGTGAGCGACGGCCTGACCGAGGCCCGGGAGCAGCTCGGGTTCAACGAGTGAAGGCGGGCGGGCGCTCGCGCGCTCGCCTTTGCCCGCCGCCCGCGCCTCATCGCGTCATCGTCACACCGTCATCGCGCATCGCGTTCCTGACGCGTTCCCATCGCAGGATTGCACCGTGGCGCTATGTTGAGCGCGCGTCGTGGCGAGCACTTCGCCGTCGCGGAGGCTTGCGCGGCCGCGTATGCTCCGCTGCCCGCCAGCGAGCGCTCGGCCTCTCCGCCCCGACATCGGCTGCACGTCCCCCCACGATCCATGACGACGACCCTCAAGGCCAAGCCCCGCGTCTCTTACGATTGCTCGAAGTGCCCGGCGTACTGCTGCTCCATCTACGAGCGGGTCGAGGTCACGCCGCGCGATCTGCGGCGGCTCGCCCGCCATTTCGGCCTCACGCTCGAGGCCGCCGAGGCGCGCTTCACGAAGCGCTACAACGAAGAGCGCATCCTCCGGCGGCAGTCGGATCCGGTGCTCGGCCGCGTCTGCCGCTTCCTCGATCTCACGACCCGCGGCTGCACCATCTACGAGGCCCGGCCCGAGGTCTGCCGCGATTACCCGGGCAGGCCGCGGTGCGGCTACTACGACGTGCTCCAGTTCGAGCGGGAGACGCAGGACGATCCCGACGTGATGCCGCTCGTGCAGATCACGTTCCGGTCCAGGACGCCGGCCGGTTAGCCGTCGATAACGCGGCTCGCGCGCGGCTCGCGTCCCCTCACGTCCACTCGGGCAGCTCGTCGCCCGTGTCCGCCTGCGCCGCCGCGCTCGCCTTCTTCCGCTCGTGAAGCCACTCCTCCGGCCGATCGGCGGGGTAGACGCGCAGCGAGCCGTCGGCCGGCCCGAGCAGATCCTCCGTGCGCGACGCGCCCGTGATCCGCTGCGCGGCGATGAGGCCCGACATCGCGGCGCCTGCCACCCCGTGGCTCAGCGTGCTGGCGCCGCACTGGTACAGCCCCGGGATCCTCGTCCCGATCGAGAACGACAGCGGGCCGAGCTGCCACCTCGTCTTGGCGGTGCCGTAGGCGGCGCCGCGGTGCGAGGCGCAGTAGAAGTCGTTGGTCAGCGGCGTCGCCACCGAGCGGAACGCGAGCGCGCGCGAGATGCCCGGGATGACGTTCTCCGCCGCCGCGATCATCTGATCTCCGATCGACTCCTTGAACGCCTCGTACTCCGCCCCTCGCTCGCCCGTGCGGGTCTTCTCCCAGCGCGTGAAGGGGCCGTGGGGCACGAACGTGAACATCTCGATCGTGTGGTGGTTGCCCCGGGTCGGGTGGCCCGGGTCCTTCAGCGTCGTGATGGTCAGGAACAGCCCGTCCACCGCCCCGCGCGGCAGCTGGTGCTCCATGCGCTCGTAGAGGCGCCCCACGTCTTGCCCGCGGTACCACCAGTAGTTGCCCGAGTCGTAACCCATCGACCGGAGGTCCATGTCCACCGCGCAGAACACGCTGAGCAGGCTCACCGAGTACTCCATCCGCTGGACCTTGCGGCGCTCGCGGGCCGTCAGCTCGGGCGGCAGCAGCTCTCCATAGGTGATCGCCGGGTCCGCGTTCGAGACGACGCTCGCCGCGCGCAGGACCTCTCCTCCCTCCAGCTCGACGCCGGCCGCTCTCCCTCGCTCGACGAGGATCCTCTTCACCCGCGCGCGCGTCCGCACCTGCCCGCCGAGCCGGCGAAGGGCCCTGATCATCGCGAGCGGGATGCGCTTCGCGCCGCCGCGCGGGTAGTACCCGCCGTCCATGTAATGGCAGACGATCCCCGCGTGGACCGGCAGCGCCACGCGCGACGGCGAGAGGCCGTGATCGCCCCCCTGCGCCGACAGGAACGCGCGCAGCAGGGGATCGCGGATCGTCGCGTCCAGCAGATCCTCCTGCGTGCGGAGGCCCCAGCGCACGAGGCTCGGTACCTTGAACGGCGCGAGCAGCACCCTCGGGAACTCGAGCGTCTCCTCGAGGCGCCCGAGATCGTCGTTGACCCCGCGCAGCACACGGAAGTACCGCGCTATCCCTGTGGCCTCGTGCGGGAACCGCGCCGTGAGCCGGGCGATGAGCCGATCGAGGCCCTTGGGCACGTCGAGCCGCTCGTCGCCGATGATCAGGTGATCGAGCCCGTCGGGGTTGAGCTCGCAGAACTCGAGATCTCCCGAGAGCCCGAGCCCCTCGTAGAGCCGCCGCACGGCGCCCCCCGGGCCGAGCCCGCCGATATAGTGGACGCCCGGGCTGAACAGATACCCGTTCAACGAGAAGCTGTGGGTCCACCCGCCGGGGAGGTAGTGCTGCTCGACGACGAGCACCTTCTGCCCCGCGCGCGCCAGCGCGAGCGCCGCAGTGAGGCCGCCGGCGCCCGATCCGATCACGACGGTATCCGCGTGCCGCATGACGCTACCCCCCCGGACTGCGATGCTCCAGGGGCGTGGCCGGGTGCGCGCTCGTGCCCTCGAGGCCCCGCCTCTCGCCGGTCGCTTACCCGCCGTTACCCGCCGTCTCGCTTGCCGCCGTCGGGCG
This sequence comes from Sorangium sp. So ce381, assembly GCF_051473845.1. Taxonomy (NCBI): domain Bacteria; kingdom Pseudomonadati; phylum Myxococcota; order Polyangiales; family Polyangiaceae; genus Sorangium; species Sorangium sp. So ce381. The sequence continues at coordinate 912,394 of NZ_CP150336.1, forward strand.
GCGCTCCGGCGTCGGGCGGTGCCCTGTCTGCCTTCTCCATGTTCGTGAGCGGCAGCGGGCAGACGACGGGCACGGCGCGCGCGGGGGTCTGCGCCGACTCGCGGAGGCATGTCTTGCCGGTCAGGCGGAGGCGCTCGCCCACCTCGAGGTCGGGCGGGCACACGACCGCCTGGGACGCGGAGACGAGGTCCCCGTCGATCCAGAAGAGCTCGCAGCCGTCGTCCGTCCGGCGGAGGTGGTAGTGCCGCGTCGGCCGCCGCGGCGCCGGCGCGCCCTCCGGCAGCGCGGCGCCGCCGTCGCTCGCCTCCGCGACCCCGCCCTCCCTCCCGGCGTCCCCCTGGCACGCGGTCACCCCGAACGGCACGCCGAACAGCACCCCGGCCAGCAGCACCGGCAGGAGCCCGGCCAGCGTTCGCTGCGGCGTCGGCGGCGGCATCTGGGCGCCTCCCGGACCGCCCCTGCTCACCGGGTCGGGAAGAGCAGGATGGACATCTTGGTCAGGAAGAAGTCGGCGATCAGGATGGCGATCGACGTCACCACCACCGTGCGCGTGGTCGCGTGGCCGACGCCCTCCGTTCCGCCCCGCGTGATCAGCCCGAAGTGGCACCCGACGAGCGCGATGATCGCCCCGAAGAAGGGCGTCTTGTACATCCCGCTGAAGTAATCCATGAACGTGACGGAGCCGAGCGCCGTCCTCAGGAAGAAGCCGGCGGGGATGCCGAACTCGGTCGCGCAGACCAGCATCGCCCCGCCGAAGCCCAGCACGAGCGCGAACGCGCCGAGCACGGGCATCACCACGACGCTCGCGAGCAGCCGCGGCAGGACGAGCTTCTTCACCGGGTTGGCGCCGAGGGCGCGGATCGCGTCGATCTGCTCGGTGACGGCCATCGACCCGACCTCCGCCGCGATGCCGGCGCCGATGCGGCCGCCGACGATCACCGCGGTCAGCGTCGGCGCCAGCTCGCGCGAGAAGGACAGGCCGATGATGCGGCCCGTGTACTCCATGCCGCCGAACTTCTGCAGGCCGATGGCGAACTGCACCGCCATGACCATCCCGACGAACAGCGCCGTCACCGACGCGATGGCGGCCGAGCGGACGCCGAGCGCCTCCATCTGATAGAGGGTCGAGCGGATCTCGAGCGGCCGCTCGAACATCGACTTGAGCGCCCCCCAGGTCATCCGCCCGAACTGCCCGAGGTGCTCGACGAACGCGACAGCGGTCTCGTTGAGCCGGGCGAGGAGCGGGGGGAGCTGCGGACCGGGCAGGCTGTTCGGCGGCAGGCTCTGCGGGGGCACGCTGGTCGGCTTCGGCTGCTGGCTCTGCGGAGGCACGCTGGTCGAGCCCACGCCGGAGGAGGCGGCCGGCGGGCTGTTCGAGGCGGGCGGCGGCGCCGCCAGGAGCCGTTTGCGATCAGTCGTCATCGGTCGACAGGGTCGAGAAGCCGCGGACCATCCGTGTGAACGCCGGCTCGCTGGCGGCGTAGCGGGCGGGATCGGCGATGAGGAGCATGTCGTAGACGCAGCCGTTCTTCTTGAGCACCCAGATGTCGAAGACCTTCGGCACCCCGTCGAGCTTCGCCGACATGACGGTGTGCATCGCCTCGCGGCCGTCGAACGGCACGACCTCCTGCTTCAGCACCTCGCGCTCGGTGAAGTGCAGGAAGAGGTGGTTGGTCAGCGAGACGAGCGGGACGTCCTCCTCGTTCCGGCAGCGCCCGTTGAGGGCGATCGTCGCCCCGTTCGCGTCGTCGCGGTACGCCACCGCGGCGTCCGACACCCCGAGCCGCTTCCAGCTCGCCGGCGCCTGGGGCACACGGAACGCCACGTCGGTGCCGCGGTAGACCGTTCCGTTGAACGACGGCCCTCCACAGCCGGCGAGCGCTATCGCGACGGCGAGGAGCCAGGCTCGGGGGTCCGCCGCCTCGCCCGCAGAACCCGCGGCGGTGAGGCGCCTTCGAAGGGGTCGTCGCATCGCTGCGGGCCGACGCTATCACGCTTTTGCATCCTGGGCGAACCACGAGCAGCCCGGCCGTTCCCGCGAGATCCTTCGGATCTCACCGGCCTTTTCGCCGCGCGCCGCGTACGGCGCGCCGCACCTCGGGTCGCTCCTGGCCGCGCCTCGGGGCGCTCCTGGCCGAGCCTCACCGTTACCAGGAATCCCGCCGCCGCGGCGCGTCCCACGGCGCGGCCCGGCGGGCAGCGGGGCGCCGGGGGCGAAACTGCTGCCAGCGCTCGTGCTCGCGCCGGGGGCGCCCCGTCATGAAGACGCGGACGAGGAAGAGCCCGGCGACGAACCCCCCGAGGTGCGCGAAGAACGCCACGCCGCCGCCGCTCACGCCGATGGAGCCGAGCCCGTTCAGCAGGTTCACCACGAAGTACGCGAGGATGACCAGCCACGCCGGGAGCTCGAGGAACAGCCCGAAGATGAACCACAGGAGGAAGATCGGGTTCAGCACCGTGATCGGCGATCGCGGGTAGAGCGACGCGTACGCGGCCAGCACGCCCGAGATCGCGCCCGAGGCGCCCACCATCGGGATCGTCGAGCCGGGATCGATGACGATCTGCGCGCCCGCGGCGGCGATCCCGGACAGCACATAGAACGCCGCGTAGCGGGCGCTGCCCAGCGCGTCCTCGACGTTGTCGCCGAAGATCCAGAGGAACAGCATGTTCCCGCCGAGGTGGGCCCACCCCGTCGGATCGTGCAGGAACATGCTGCTGAAGACCGTCCACCACGCGTCGCCCGGCGCTTCGAGGAACTGGCGGGGGACGAGGCCCCACGCCGAGAGCAGCCGGTCGGGCGGGAACCCGCCCGTGATCAGCGACCGCATCCAGAAGAAACCGAGGATGTTGAGCGCGATCAGCAGGTAGTTGACGATCGGCGTCTTTCGGGTGGGCAGTTGGTCACGGAGGGGCAGCATCGCGATCACCTTAAGCACGCGGGCCCGTGACAGCATCCGCCCGCCTTGATAGACCCCCGGCCGATGTCCGCCCTGCGCCTCCACGACACGCTGACCCAGAAGCTCGCCCCGCTCGCCCCGCGGCGGCCTGGCGAGGTCCGCATCTACTGCTGCGGCCCGACGACCTACGACGTCGCGCACGTGGGGCACGGCCGCGCCGCGCTCGCCCCGGATATCCTCGTCCGCCACCTGAGGGCGCGCGGCCTCCGCGCCGTCTACGTTCGAAACGTCACGGACGTCGACGACAAGATCCTGCAGCGGTCGGCCGAGTCCGGCGAGCCGCCCATGGACCTGTCGGCGCGGATGGCTCGCCTGTACCAGGAGGACGTCGCCGCCCTCGGCTGTCTGGTGCCCGACGTCGAGCCGAAGGTCTCGGAGCACATCCCGGAGGTCATCGCCCTCGTCGAGCGGCTGATCGAGCGAGGCGCGGCCTATGTCGTCGAGCGCCCCGGAGACGCGCGCGACGTTCGCGACGTGTATTACTCCGTTCGCAGCTTCCCCTCCTACGGCAAGCTCTCGAAGCGCAACCTCGACGAGCTGCGGGTCGGCGCGCGCGTCGGTCCGTGCGAGGACAAGCGCGATCCGCTCGACTTCGCGCTCTGGAAGGGGGTCGCCCCCGGCGGGTGGGGCTGGGACAGCCCGTGGGGCAAGGGGCGCCCCGGGTGGCACATCGAGTGCTCCGCCATGGCGGGCCGCTACCTCGGGGCCGGCTTCGACGTCCACTGCGGCGGCATGGATCTCGTCTTTCCCCATCACGAGAACGAGATCGCCCAGAGCGAGGCCGCCCATCCGGACGACGCGCCGCTCGCCTCGATCTGGATCCACAACGGCTTCGTCAACGTCGACAAGGAGAAGATGGCGAAGTCGCTCGGCAACTTCGTCAAGCTCCGCGACGTCTACGCGCGCAACGACCCGGAGGCGCTCCGCTACTTCCTGCTCACGGTCCACTACCGGGGCCCGCTCGAGTTCGACACCCACAAGCGCGACGACGGCCGCGTCGTCTTCCCCGGCGTTGTCGAGGCCGAGCGCCGTGTCGACTACCTGTACGCGACGCTCGATCGACTCGCCGCGCTCGCCGGCCCGCCCGCCGCCGGCGAGGGCGCCGCGCCGGAGCTGCCGGCGCGGCTCCCGAAGGGGTTCGCGGCGCTCGCCGCCCTCGCCGACGGCGCGCCGGGCCGCGCCGCCGCCGCGCTCGACGACGACCTCAACACCCCCGTCGTGCTCTCGATCATCGCCGAGGTCGCCAAGGCCGCCAACGAGCTCGCCGACGTCGCGCAGCGGCGGGGGAAGGACCAGGACGTCGCCAGCGCCGCCCCGCCGCTCGCGCGCCGCCTCCACGCGGCCCTGCGGTCGTCGCTCGACGCCCTCGGCCTGCTGCAGACGCCGTCGCCGGTCTACCAGGCCCGCACGCAGGAGCAGCGCCTCGGGCTCCTCGGCACGACCCGGCAGGCGATCGAGGCGAAGCTCGCCGAGCGCGCCGCGGCGCGCGCCGCGAAGGACTTCGCGCGGGGCGACGCCCTCCGGAAGGAGCTCGAGCGCGACGGCATCGAGGTTGCCGACTCTCCCACCGGCACGACATTCCGGGTGGGCGCCTGAGGCGCGCGTTCCACCGCTGACGGCTCGTGCAGGCGGCGGCCCCAGTGGACGAGGACAGACGGGGGATCTAGGTTTCGGCCCGATGAAGGCCCGTAGCGGTCCGCAGGCCTCGCACCTCCCGCGGACCAGAACGATGACGGACGACCATGGCTCGTGATCTCTACTCCGTGCTCGGCGTCTCGCGCGACGCGGACGAGGACAGCATCAAGAAGGCGTTCCGCAAGCTCGCGATGAAGTACCACCCGGACAAGAGCCCGGGGAAGGCCAACGAGCAGAAGTTCAAGGAGATCAACCAGGCTCACGAGGTGCTGAGCGACAAGACGAAGCGCGCGCTGTACGACGAGTTCGGCGAGGAGAGCCTCTCGCAGAACTTCGATCCCGAGCGCGCCCGCGCCTACCGCCGCTACGCGAACGCGCGGGCCGGCGGCGGCGGCCGCGGCCCCGGCGGCTTCGACGTCCAGGAGATCTTCGGCAACGCCCCCGGCGGAGGCGACCTCGGCGACATCCTCGGCGACCTCTTTGGCCGCGGCGGCCGCGCTGGCGCGGGCCGGCGCCCGCAGCCCGCGCGCGGCCGCGGCGGCGACATCGAGCAGAACCTCACCATCGATTTCGTGTCGGCGGTGCGCGGCACGACGCTCCAGCTCCAGCGCGAGGGGGATCCCGAGCCGGTCACGGTGCGCGTCCCGCCCGGGGCCGCCGAGGGCAGCCGCCTGCGCATCCGCGGCCAGGGCGCGCCGGGCATGGGCGGCGGTGAGCCCGGCGATCTGCTGCTCAACATCCACGTCACGCCGCACCCGTTCTTCAAGCGCGAGGGCGACGACCTCCACCTCGACGTCCCCGTCACCCTGGCCGAGGCCTACCGGGGCGAGAAGATCCGCATCCCCACGCCCGACGGCGAGGTGACGCTGAAGATCCCGGCGCGCACCCAGACCGGCCAGGTGATGCGGCTGCGCGGCAAGGGCATCGCCCGTAAGGCGAAGGAGCCCGGGGATCTCTACGTGAAGTTCGTCGTGCACGTCCCCACCGTCGACGACCCCGAGGTCGCGAAGGCGATCGACGCGCTCGACGGCAAGGTGGAGGCGCCGCGCGGCGATCTCCGGTTCTGAGCGCGGCCTCCCGGCGCGGCCCGGGCCGCGCGTACAGCGCGCTCCTCGCGGCGGCCGCCGCGCTCACAGCGTGCGCCTCGCCGGGGCCGACGCGCCCGGCCCCGCGCGCCGCCGGCCTCTCCGCCCCGGCCGCCGCCCAGCCAGGGCGTCCGCCGCGGCGGGTGGACGCGCCGGCGCCTGCCGCCTCCTCCGCCGAGCCGCGCGCCCCGGCCGCGCCTCCGGCGGCCTCGCCTGCGGCGCCGGGCGCCTCCGTCGGGGACCCGTCCGCGGCGGCCGCCGAGGGCGACGCGCGCGGCGGCGCCTCACAGCGGCCCTCGGTCGCGATCGATCCGCCCTACAAGCTCGGCCGCCACCTCGTGCCCCGCGGCCAGGCCGAGGTGGCGGAGCGGGATCGCTGGAACGCCGGGGGCAGGGGGGATCCCCCCGCGCCGCCGCCTCCGGCCGAGGGGCACCCGCTGCCGAGGATCATCGTGGACATCGACCAGGTGAAGGGTCCGCTCAAGGCGAGCGAGGTGCAGCGCGTCGCCCGGCGGCACCTCTGGATCCACGTCTACTCGTGCTACCGCCTCCGCGCGTACCGGGACCCGACGCTGCACGGCAAGACGACGGTGCGGCTCACGGTGAGCCGCGCCGGCAAGGTCACGGGGGCGCGCGCCACCTCGTCCACGCTCTCCGCGCCGGACGTCGTCTCGTGCCTCGCCGCGCGCGCGCGGTCGCTCCCGCTCCCCGGGGCCAAGGCCGGCTCGACCATCGTGGCCACCCTGCAGGTCTATCCGGGCGACGAGCCGGTCGAGCCCCCGCCGTCCGTCCTCGCTCCTGGCCCTGGCGAGCTCGGGCCGGACGCGATCTCCGCCGCCCTGGCCGAGGCCTTGCCGGCGTGGCGGAGCTGCTACGAAGAGGCCCTCGCGGGCGCGCCGGCGCTCTGGGGCCGCCTCGCGATCCGCTTCCACGTGACCGACAGCGGCGCCGTCGACGAGGCCTTCGAGGCCGAGTCGCGCTTCCCGGACGAACGGCTCACCCGCTGCGTGCTCCGGCGCGCGCGAGCGCTCACATTCCCGGCGCCGGAGGGCGGCGACCTGCGCTTCGTCGCGCCGCTCCGTTTTTCGCCCGAGCCGCAGCCCTCAGCACCCTAGTCGCGCCGCCTGACGCGGCACCACCTCGGCGCCCGGATTCGGTCCGCCCCAACCGGGACGAGCCCCGTGTGTTCCGCGACACGATTCGCCCCTTCCCGCGCGCGGCGTGCGGTGCGAACGCTCCCGCCGCCTGCGCGGCCGACGCGGTCGGACAAGCAAACCGTGCAGCGATCCGCAACGCCAAATTGCGCCGCATGGCGTATGTGCAACTTTACGGTGGGGGAGGAGGCTCAGGTAACCAATGGACATCTCACCGGGCACCATCGTTGGGGGGAAATATCTGCTGGAGAGGCAGCTCGCGCGTCCGTTCGCGCGGATCGCGCGCGACCGCGGCTCGGTCTGGGCCGCGCGCGAGCTGCAGCTGGGCGTTCGCGTCGCCCTGAAGCTCTTCGACCCCGACGCCGGCGCCACGGGGGAGATCCTCTGGCTCGACCGCTGGGTCCGCGCCGCCGCCGAGCTCTCGTCGCGGCACGTCGTGAGCGTGCGCGATCACGGCATCGAGGACGGCGTCGTCTACCTGGCGACGGATCTGCTCTCCGGCGAGGATCTCGCGGCGCGCCTGGTCCGGCGCGGCCGGCTCTCGCTGGAGGAGTCCGCGCGCATCGCGGCGCAGGCCGGCGACGCCCTGCAGGCCGCCCACGCGGCGGGCCTCCTTCACCAGAGCCTCCGCCCGGAGAGCCTCTTCCTCGCGCTGGAGGGCGACGAGGAGGTCGTGAAGGTGCTCGACTTCGGCCTCCCGAGGGCGCTCGCGCCGCGGCTCGTGGGCGAGATCGCGGCCGAGGTGAGCGCGGGCGCGCTCCACTACCTCAGCCCGGAGCAGATCCGGGCGGAGCGGACCCTCGACGCGCAGACCGATCTCTGGTCGCTGGCCGCGATCCTGTTTCGCGCGGTCACCGGTCACCTCCCGTTCCCCGGCGACGTCGCCAGCGTCGTCGCCTCGAAGATCCTGCTCGCGCCGGTGCCCGTCGCGACCCGGCTCGCGCCGAGGCTGCCTGCCGCGCTGGACGGCTTCTTCGAGAAGGCGTTCGCGCGCGACCGGGCCCGGCGCTTCCGCTCGGTGGAGGAGATGGTGGGGTCGTTCGCCAGCATCGCGGAGCACGCGCCGCCGCCCTCCTCCGGCCTCCAGCGCCCGCCCGTGTCGGCGCGCGCTTCCGGCGTCGCCTCGGTGCGGGCGCCGGTCGTGACGTTCGCGCACGCGAGCGCGGCGGCCTCCCGCGCTGCCGCGCGGCTGGAGGCCGGCTCCGAGCCGCCGACCGCGAGCCGTACGACGCCGCCGGACACCCTGCTCGCCGCCGAGAGCGCCGGCGTCCTGCGCGGTCTCGCGTCGCCCGCGCGCCTCGGCTGGCTCCTCCCCGCCGGCCTCGTCGCGCTGATGGGCGTCGCGACGCTCGTGACGCTCACGCGGCCCGAGCGCCCGAGGCCTGCGATGGCCGCGACCGGCGCCAGGGCGGCCGTGCTCTCGGCGGTCCTCGCTGCCGGCAAGGCCCAGGCGGCGCGCGCCGCCGCGCTCGAGGCGGCCGCCTCGCCGCCGGCTCGGCCGTCGCTTCCCGAGCCTGCTCAGCGCGGCGCACGCGCGGCCGCGGCCGCGCCCCAGGCCGCCGCTTCGTCGCGCCTCGCGCGGCCGGGCACCGCCACGGGGGCGGCCGCCTCGGGCGGTCGCGCGCGCCAGAGCCTGGCGCACGACTGAGCGCGGCGCGCTACGCGCTCCGGACCGCGTCGTCGTCGGCAGCCTTCTCGGCGGCGGCCTTCTCGGCGGCGGCTCTCTTCTCCGCGGCCGCGTCGCTCGCCTTGCGCGCCTCCTGCGCCGCGCGGATCGCCGACAGCGCCGCGCGCGCGTCGCCGCGCGTCCGTTCCGACGCCGCGCGCGGGTCGCTCCCGTCCCCGATGCGCGCGCCGGTCATCGTCTCGAAGTACCCCGCCTCGACCCAGACGGCGCCGAGCGTGTGCGCCATCTCCGCGCCCTCCGGCCCGAAGTACCCGACCGAGCCGCCGTAGATCTGGCGCGGGCCGACCTCGAGGCGACGGCTGACGCCGCTCGCGCGCGCCGCCGGCGCGCCGACCGCGCTGCCGCGCGCGAAGGCGGCGCGCAGCGCCTCGACGGGCGACGCGTCGCCTGCGCCCGGCCCCGCCGATGGATCGCGCTCGAGGCGGACGAGCGTCTCGCCCGACGCGCCCGCCACGGTGAGCCCCGGCGCGAACGGCGACTCCGCGAAGTCGAGGAAGTAGAGGTGGGTCGACGGCGCGAGCACCCGCAGCGCCCGGTACACGTCGAACGGATCCGCGCCGCGCAGCGGGGCCCGGAACCTGCGGGCGAGCACGACCTCCTTCGCCTCGCCGGCCGCGACGCGCTCGTGCGCGGCGGCCACGTTCGCGGCGAAGTCCTCGTCGGCCACCGGCGTCTCGACGTGCTCTGGCAGGGCCTGCGGATTGAGCGCGGGGAGGCTCATCTGCTCTGGCCCGTGCGACAGCTCCCAGGCGCATCGGCTCACGGCGCCTTGCGACTGGCCGGCGATGGTCATGGTCTGCGCCACGCTGTCGAACACGACGACGGTCGCGTCCTTCATGACCCGTCCGAGGTAGGCCTCGTCGGGCCACGGCTCGACGCCCAGGAGCAGGTGCACCGCATCGTAGGCGAGGAAGCCGACCCAGGCCTGACAGACGCGGGCGGCCAGGTCGCGCGCCGTGTCCTGTGCGTCCGGCGTCTCTCGTACCGCGGCTTGCGCGAGCCCGTCCGCGAGCGTGGCGAACGGGTCGAACCCGCTCGGGAGGAGGGTCTCGGCGCGCGCCCTGTAGCCGAGGATCGCGTAGCGGCCCCAGCGCTCGCCGGGCAGGGCGGACTCGAGCATGAACGACGACCGGCCCGGCGACTGGGCGCGGAGCGCGGCGTAGGCGCGGACCGGCGTGACGTGATCGGCCGGCAGGGTACGGGTCACGACGGAGCTCATCGCGGCCCAGCCTACACGACGTTGCGCCGCGCGGCGAAGGCGGGCAAGGTACCTCGAAGGACGCGGTGCGAAGCGCGAACGCCCTCTCCTCGGCCCTTCGTCTGGCTGCCTGCGGCGGCTGGCTGGTGGCCTTCGTCGGCTGGCTGGCTGCCTGCGGCGGCGCGCAGCCCGTCCCGGAGGGCGCGCGCACCACGGTGGTCTCGCTGCGGAAGATCGACTGCGAGGCGTGCGGCGCCGAGCTCATCGCGGATCTCCGCGAGCGCCCGGGCGTCTATTCGGCCGCGTTCGACAGGCGCCGCGCCGAGATCTCCGTCACCGCCTCGCGGTCGTTCGACGTCGCGGGGACCGTGAAGCGGCTCGCCGCCGACGAGGGGTTCGAGGCGGTGCTCGGCGCCGGCCAGGGGCAGTACGTCGGCTGGGCGACCTTCCCCGAGGGCGCGGACGCCCGGACGATCGAGGAGGGCGGCGCGGACATCCCCGACCTCGGCGCGCAGATCGTCCAGGGCAAGGTCACGGTCATCGACTTCGTGGCGGCCTGGTGCCTGCCCTGCCGCAAGCTGGACGCGCACATGGTCAAGGTGCTCGAGGCCCGCAAGGACGTCGCGTACCGCAAGCTCGACATCGTCGACTGGGACAGCCCGCTCGCCCGGCGGTACCTGAAGCAGGTCTCGAAGCTGCCGTACGTGATCGTCTTCGACAGAGCGGGCGTGCGGGTGGAGGCGATCGCCGGCCTCGCGCCCGACGAGCTCGACGCGGCGATCGAGCGCGGCGCGCGGCGCTGAGCCGGCGCTGGCCCGGGCGCGCGCGTCCACGCACGCGCGTGTCCACGCACGCGCGTGTCCACGCACGCGCCCGGGCGTCGCCGCTCGGCGAGCGGATCAGTAGTGGCCGAAGAGGTCCTGGATGCGCGACTCGAGCGCGACCGCGATCTTGTAGAGCGACGAGATGGACGCCGACGACTCGGCGCGCTCGATCTGCGACAGCAGCGACACGCTGAGCCCCGTGCGGCGCGCCATCTGCTTCAGCGTGAGGTCCTTGTCCTTGCGGAGGTTCCTGATCGTGTCGCCGATGACGCGGTGGAGCTGCTCCTCGGGCGTGCGCGCGAGGCCCTTCTTGCGCATGACGCGGGCGAGCACCTCGCGGAACTCGTCCACGTTGAACGGCTTCTTGATGTAGTCGACCGCGTCGAGCTTCATGGACGCGACGGCGCTCTCGAGGTTGGGGAAGCCGGTGAAGATGACGACGGCGATGTCGTTGTCGACCTTGCGGATCCGCTTGAGCACCTCGATGCCGTCGAGCTTCGGCATCATCAGGTCGAGGATGATGAGGTGGTAGCCGCCGGTGCGCACCTCTTCCTCCACGGTCGTGGGGTCGCCCAGCGTCTTGACCTGGTACCCGTCGCGCTCGAGCAGCGTCTGCATGTAGTCACAGATCGCGCGGTCGTCGTCGACGATCAGAATGCGTACAGCGGGAAGCTCAATTGCCACCTGTTCCTCCTCTCACGTCACGACCGCCGGAGCCGGCCGGTCGCCCTGGTCCGTTCTGGAAGGGGCCGCCTGTGCGGTCCCCCGCTCGAGTTGCGCGAGCAGGTGGCGAGGCCCTCACCGGCGCACCAGACGCCTCGCTCTCTGCTTCCTTTCGGCAACATCGGGATTCCAGTGACACTTTAACACGGCCTGAGCAAGTTAGGACGGGACTTTTTTCTTGCGCTCCCACGATTCTTGGCTTCGTGAAACGTCCGGGGCGCCGGGCGCTCCTCGAAGTGAGCGAATTCCTGCCGCTTTCTGTCATCTGGCTGCCATGCGGTGCGCAGGTGCTTCCGGGGATGCGGTGCGGGCCAGCGGTGCAGCGGTGGACCCCTGGTCATTTCATCTTGACAAGCGGCTCACTCTTGGCGATGTTGCGCGCCCGCTGTTGAGCGGGCGTTGCACTTGCGGCAGCGAACGGGGCGTAGCGCAGCCTGGTAGCGCACTCGGTTCGGGACCGAGGAGTCGGAGGTTCAAATCCTCTCGCCCCGACTCAGTTCATCTGGGATTCCACGAAGGGCGGCTTGATAGCCGCCCTTCGTCGTTTGGGTGCGCCCTCTGCGGCCCCGCCCGCTCTGCTCCCTCTTCCCCCCGCGTTTCTCGTGAACGGTTCACGTGAACGTGGTCGTGAACGGTTCACGTAGTCGTGAACGTGGTCGTGGACGTGAACGTGGTCGTGGTCGTGGACGTACACGGCCAGACGTAAACGTGGACGTCAGCGCCGCATCCACGAGCGATCCTGCCTGACCTCGCCAGCCCGGAAGACGGCTGCCAGCGGCTTTCCTGACGACCGTGGGCGTTTACGTTTACGTCTGGCCGTGTACGACCACGACCACGACCACGTTTACGACCACGACCACGACCACGTTGGGGTGGTCGTGGTCGGCTGCGGTACTACCCCGTACGTCCCGCCAGGTTGGCGATCACGGCCGCGAGCTCGGACGCCTCGATCGGCTTGGGCACGTGCGACTGGAACCCCGCCAGCAGCGCGCGGGTCCGGTCCTGGGCGCTCGCGTAGGCGGTCAGCGCCGCCGCGGGGATGCGCCCTCCCTGCTCTGGGCTCTGCGCGCGCAGGCGCCGGATCAGGCTGTAGCCGTCCTCCCCGGGCATCCCGAGATCGCTCAGGATCACGTCGGGCTTCTCTCGCTGGATCGCGGACAGCGCCTCGTCGACCGTCGCCACCGCCGTGATGCTCGCCCCCTTGCGCTCCAGCACCGTCGTCACGAGCTCCCGCGCGTCCGGCTCGTCGTCGACCATCAGCACCCGGACGCCCTGGAGCGTCGGCTCCGGCTCGTTGGACAGGGGGAGCAGCCCATCGGCCCTCCGGAGCGCCGCGATGGCGCCCCGGGGCGCGAGCGGGATGTCCACTGTGAACGTCGCGCCCTTGCCGTCCCCGGCGCTCTCCGCCTTCACGGTGCCGCCGTGGAGCTCGACGAGGTGGCGGGCGATCGCCAGGCCGAGCCCGAGCCCGCTGTGCGGCCGCGTGCTCGTGCTGTCGGCCTGGCGGAAGCGATCGAACACGTACGGCAGGAACTCCGGCACGATGCCCTGGCCGGTGTCGCTCACCTGGATGCGGGCCAGGCCCTCGGCCCTGCCGAGCTGGATCGAGACCTTGCCGCCGCGCGGGGTGAACTTGATCGCGTTCGACAGGAGGTTCCACACCACCTGCTGCAGCCGCGTCTGGTCGCCCGAGATCGGCCCCGCGTTCGGGTCGAGCTGCACGAGCAGCTCGATCCCCTTCGCGTCCGCGCCGTGGCGGACCGCGTCGATGGCGGCGTTGATGATCGGCGGCAGGTCGACGAGCATCACGTCGAGCCGCAGCTTGCCGGTGATGATGCGGGAGGCGTCGAGGAGGTCCTCGACGAGCTGCGCCTGGAGCGTGCCGTTGCGCTCGATCGCCTCCAGCGCGCGGACGTGCGTGTCCGGCTTCAGCGAGCCCTGCCGCAGCATGCGCGCCCAGCCGAGGATCGCGGTGAGCGGGGTCCTGAGCTCGTGCGAGAGCGTCGCCAGGAACTCGTCCTTGGCGCGGTTGACCTGCTGCGACTCGCGGTAGAGCTGGGCGTTGTCGAGCGCGAGCGCGGCGAAGTTGCAGAGCTCCTCGGCGAGCGCGAGATCCTCGACGGTGTAGCGCCGGCTCGACTCGGTCGAGAGCAGCGTGATCGCCCCGCGCGTCCGGTCCCGGGCGCGCAGCGGCACGATCATCGCCGAGCGGACGCCGAGCTCCCGGAGCAGCGCGAGGTACGCCGGGTCGTGCGCGCCGGACCAGCACTCGTTGCCGGGCTTCAGCGACGCGGCGCGCTGCCACGCCATGCCCTCGACCTCGGGGAGCAGGAGCGACTCGCCGCACCGGAGCACCGCCTGCACCGCGCGCGGCACGTCGGGATCCCTCGGGTAGCGGGCCTGGAGATCCCGCCCCAGCGCCTTCTTCGTGTCGCTCGCGTGCACGGCCGCGAGCCGGCTCAGCGCGCCGTCCGGCTCGACGATGTCCACCACCGTGGCGTCGGCGATGTGCGGCACCGCGAGGCGGGCGATGTTGGCCAGCGTGGTCTCGTAGTCGAGGCCCGACAGCGCGAGCTGCCGGCTCGCCTCGCCGATGAAGTAGCGCCGCTTGTCGGCGAGCCGCTTCTCGGTCACGTCGCGGAAGACCAGCACGAGCCCGACGAGCTCGCCCTCCTCGCTCCGGATCGGCGCGCCGTTCGAGTCGATCGCGAGCTCCGAGCCGTCCTTGCGCAGGAGCAGCGTGGTGTCGTCGAGCCCGATGATGCCGCCGTGGCGCAGCACCTCCGTGACGGGGTTGTCGAGGTCGTCGCGCGTCTGCTCGGAGATGACCCGGAAGACATCGGACAGGCGGCGGTCCTTCGCCTCGTCGAGCGTCCAGCCGGTCAGCGTCTCGGCCACGGCGTTCATGAAGTCGATCCGCCCGGAGCCGTCGGTCGAGATGACCGCGTCGCCGATGCTCTTCAGCGTGGTCGAGAACTTGGTCTTGCTGACCCGGAGGTCCGCCTCGAGCTGCTTGAACTGGGTGATGTCGGCGAAGATGGACACCGCGCCGAGCATCTCGCCTTCAGGCGAGAAGAGCGGCGCGCAGCTGCCGAGCAGCATCCCGTGGGTGCCGTCGAAGCGCTGGAAGTGGATCTCCTCCGCGGGGACGGTCTCCTTGCGCGACAGGCACCGCGCCATCGACCAGTCGCCGCCCTCGAACGGCCGCCCGTCGGGGTGGAACGCGCGGTAGCGCCCCCAGCCCTCGACGTTCTCGGCGGTGGAGCTGCCGGCCCAGATCCGCTCGGAGGCGCGGTTCTGGAGGATCAGCTTGCCCTGGCTGTCGGAGACGATGATGCCGTGCGGGCTCTCGCTGAGGAGCGCGTCGAGGAGCCCGCGCTCGTGCTGCGTGATCACGCGCAGCCGCTCGACCTCGCGGCGCAGCGCCTCGATCTCCGTGTCGACCGGCGGCACCGACGCCGCGAGCGGCGTGAGCTCGAACGAGGCGCTCGCGGTCGGATCGAAGCTCACGATCGCGCGGTCGATCTCCATGACCGTGGGGCCGATGAGCCGCCGCTGCTCGGTGGTCGTGGCCGCGTCGTACAGCAATGCCCGCGCCTGCGCGAGCGCCGCGACGATCGGCATGTCCGGGCGTTCGGGCATAGAGCTCAAGGGATCCCACGGCCGCAGGACGCGAACAAGATGCTACGTGCGCGACCTGACACGGAAATCGCGTCGGCGAACGTGAACTCCTCGCTGGACGGACTCATCCGGTGAGCCGGAGCACGACCGCATCCCTGGAGGGCGGACGAGGTGCACCCCGGCGGGATCGGTCGTGCTGGTCGCTTCGTTCGCGCTGGCCGCGGTGGCGGCGTCGGTAGCGGTGGCCGCGTCGGTCGCGTCGGTCGCGTCGGTCGCGTCGGTCGCGTCGGTCGCGTCCGTTGCGTCCGTTGCGTTGGTTGCGTCCGTTGCGGCCGCGCGACGATCAGCTGCGGGCCGCCTGGATCTGCTTCACGAGCTCGGGCACGGTCGCGAAGAGATCGGCGACCAGGCCGTAGTCGGCGACCTGGAAGATGGGCGCGTCGGCGTCCTTGTTGATGGCGACGATGACCTTCGAGCCCTTCATCCCTGCGAGGTGCTGGATGGCGCCGGAGATGCCGACGGCGACGTAGAGCGAGGGGGCGACGACCTTGCCCGTCTGGCCGACCTGGAGGTCGCTGGCGGCGTAGCCGGCGTCGCACGCGGCGCGGCTGGCGCCGACGGCGGCGCTGAGGACGTCGGCGAGCGGGTCGAGGACCTCGTTGAAGCGCTCCTTCAGGGCGCGGCCGCCGGAGACGACGACCTTGGCCTCGGTGAGCTCGGGGCGCTCGCTCTTCACCTGGTCGAAGGAGACGAACTCGACGCGCTCGGCCGCCGCGCTCGGCGGGACGACCGCGACCTGCTCGATCGGCGACGTCGACCCGGTGGGCTCGGCGGCGGCGAACGCGCTCTGGCGGACGCTCACGACCTGGACGGGGGTCGAGACGGTGCAGACGCCGTACGCGTTGCCGGCGTACATGGGGCGCTTGTACTTGAGCTTGCCCCCCTCGGGCAGGAGCTCGGAGATGTCGCTCGCGAACCCAGCCGAGAGCCGCGCCGCGACGCGCGGGAGCAGGTCCTTGCCGTAGGCGCTCGCGGTGCCCACGACGACGGCGGCGCCCTTGGCGGCCGCCGCGACGGTCGGCACGTAGCGCTCGGCGACGTAGTCCTTCAGCGAGCTCGCCTGGGCGACGAGCACCTTGGCCGCGCCGAGCGTCGCGGCCTCGGCGGCCGCGTCGCCGAGGGCGTCGCCGATCACGAGGATCGAGTACGTCCCGCCGAGCGCCGCCGCCGCCTGCCTCGCGAACGTGACAGCGGAGTGGGTCGTCTTCTTCAGCTTTCCATCGGCGGCCTCAGCCACCACGAGAACGTCAGCCATGATCCCTCCTGCACGACCCGCCGCTGCGGGTCGGGGTCCGCGTCGGCGGCACCCTCGATGTCTTCGGCCTCTTGTCGCGTCCGGTCTTGTCCCTGCTGCGTCCCGTCAGATGACCTTCGCCTCGTTCTTGAGGCGCGAGACGAGCTCGCTGACGTCCTTCACCTTGATGCCCGCCTTGCGCGCGGGGGGCGGCTGGAACGCTGTGTACTGGACCTTGAGCGCCTGGTCCGCGGCGAGGTCGGCGAGCTTCACCTCGGCGAGGGGCTTCTTCTTGGCGGCCATGATCGCGGGGAGCGCCGCGAAGCGGACGCCGTCGTTGTACTTGAACGCGGGCGCCGTCTTCTGGGAGTAGACGCTGGTCGGCGCGACGATGCGGAGGTCGACCGTGACGACGGCCGGCAGGCGCACGCGGAGGGTGGAGACGCCGCCGTCGACCTCGCGGCCGACGAGGAGCGCGCCCTTCTCTTCCTTGATGGTCGCGGCGAACGTGGCGAGCGGCCAGTCGAGCAGCTCGGCGAGGATCTGGCCGACCTGGTTGGAGTCGCCGTCGACGGCCTGCTTGCCCATGACCACGACGTCGGGCTTCTCGCGCTCGACGAGCGTCTTGAGGGCGCGGGCCACGAGGTCGCCGTCGAGCTTGTCGTCGGTGGCGTCGACCCGGATGGCCTTGTCGGCGCCGGTGGCGAGCGCGGCGCGGAGGGTCTGCTCGGTCTCCTTCGGTCCGAAGGTGACGACGACGACCTCGCCCGCCCGCGTCTTCGGCGCCTTGCCGTCCTCGGTCAGGCGCAGCGCCGCTTCGAGCGCGTACTCATCGAACGGGTTCGGCTTCCACTCGAGCCCGGTCGTCTCGATTTTGTCCCCGGAAGCGGGGATCTTCACCTTGTTCGCGTTATCCGGATCGGCGACGCGCTTGAGCGGAACGAGGATCTTCACGGCTCGGTGGCTCCTGTTGCTGTGTGGTAACGCAGAGCGTAGTCCGCCTCGGCAAGGACGCGCCACGCCTACGACAGCCGGGCCGGCGGCCCCATGCGTGGACCCGGCGCGCGCGGCTGAAACAGCACGCCCGAGGCGGAGGGAGCCGGTCATGGCAGCGCCGACGTGGTGCGTCAAGCAGGCGCGACGGCCTATTCGAAGGGCGGGAGCCATTGTGAGGGGCCTCGCGGGGCGGGAGAGGCGAGGTGATCCGTTGTGAGCGAGTGGCGTAGGGGTGGCGTAACGGAGGCGATCCATCGAGAGGGGCGGAGAGCGTCGTGAACGTGGTCGTGGTCGTGAACGTGGTCGTGGTCGTGGTCGTGGTCGTCAACGACAGATCGTTGACGTGAACGTTCTGCCGAAACCTTGGTCAACGAAGGGGAGTGCGACTTCCGGGTGACGTTCACGTTCACGATCGAGCCGTTGACGACCACGACCACGACCACGACCACGACCACGACCACGACCACGACCACGACCACGAGAACGTTGGTGACCGATGGTGGGGGAGGGGGCGTTTACGGATGCGATCCGTTGAGAGGGGGCGGTGGAGGGGTGCGCAACGGGTCTGATCCGTTGAGAGGGGGGCGGAGGGGGCTCTTGACGGATGGAGTCCGTCAAGAAGGCCCGGCGGAGGGGGGTGGTTAACGGATCGAGTCTGCCAGGAGACCCGGCGGAGGGGGGTGGTTAACGGATCGAGTCTGCCAGGAGACCCGGCGGAGGGGGGTGGTTAACGGATCGAGTCTGCCAGGAGACCCGGCGGAGGGGGGTGGTTAACGGATCGAGTCTGCCAGGAGACCCGGCGGAGGGGGGTGGTTAACGGATCGAGTCTGCCAGGAGGCCCCGGCGGAGGGGCGGCCCCGTCAATCCACGCCAGTCGCAGGGGCTCCCTCGTCGATCGCTGGCTCGCCGGCGTCCGGCGGCGCGCCGCCTTCCACGTCACTCTCCTCCTTGT
The DNA here is from genome assembly GCF_051473845.1 of Sorangium sp. So ce381. Classification (NCBI taxonomy): domain Bacteria; kingdom Pseudomonadati; phylum Myxococcota; order Polyangiales; family Polyangiaceae; genus Sorangium; species Sorangium sp. So ce381. The sequence goes on from NZ_CP150336.1 coordinate 930,520, forward strand.
CCTTGCCGCCCGAGCGCCGGCGCTCGGCCTTGGCCGCCTCCCGCTGGAGCGGCGCGAGCAGCCGGCGCGCCGTCTCCTCGTCGGCCCCCTCGAGCTCCAGCATCTGGAGGACGCTGCGCACCACCTTGATCCAGCGATTGCGCGCCCGGAGCTGCCCGCCGCGCGGGTCGGCCGCGCCCGGCCGGTCCTCCGCCGAAAGGTGGATCCGCTGCGCGTCGAGCTTGCCGAGCTCGTCGCCCGCGGCGAACCACGACTGCACCGCCTTGAGCAGGTTGCCCCCCGGCGTCGGCAGCGCCCGGAGCGCCGCCTTGGACTCCGGCGTCAGCCGGTCGCGCGCGAGCTTCACCTCGCCCGCCTCATCGCTGTAGCTCGCCCCGATGAACTTGAGCCCATCCGCGAAGAGCTGATCTCGAATCTCGAGGTAGATCGCCGCGTCCTCCGGATCGTCGGCCAGATCGGCGAAGCCGGTGAGCACCGCGTGGGCGCCGCGCGCCTTGCGATCGTGGATCTGATCGACCACGACCTGCCTTTGCTGGATCGCGGAGCGCTCGTCGCCCGCCTTCTTCTGCCGCCGGTGCGACTTCAACACGCCTTCGTGCGCCTCCTCGATATCGTCGATGAGCGGGGCGCACCGCTTCAGCGACACGAGGCGCGGCCTTTCGCGCTCCGGGTCGAGCCATGCGCCGGTGATCTGGACCATTTGACGAGGAGAGAGGTCTTTGAGGGCCATGGTGCCTCCTTGGTTGTCCTCCGGCGACGCGCCGGGGAATGCACCATTCGTCAAGCTCTCAGTCCGGATGGGCAGTGTAAAGTCTCTTTTGCACGGCGCGAGATTTCGAGTCGGCCCGCGGCGCGCCCGGGAGGGGCGCCGCTGCTCGATTCCGGCTTGATTGCCGCTCGATTACAGCCGATTCACGGCTCGAGAGGGACGCAGGGTGTTATCGCCTGTAATTGCCTTTTGCTCCGGAAGCTCGGGTGGTCCGGCGCGGAGGTCCCTTCAGGTCCCCTCGCTCGGCGGCGGCTCCTCGACGTGGCTCGCCTGCAGGTCACCCCGGAGCCGCCTGCGCAGGTGCGCGTCCATGCGCATGGCGTGCTTCTCGTGGACGCCGAGCTCGGCCGCGACCTTGGCCCAGGAGAGGTCTTGCCAGTACCGGAGCTCGATGAGGCGCGCCTCCGGCTCGTCGAGGCCGCGGAGCGCGATCCCGAGCGCCTCGAAGGCGCGTGTGCGCGTGAGCGCGTCCTCGGGGCGCGCCTTGAGCCGCTCGCCGGTGTGGGCGACGAAGCGCGCGAAGACGAGCGCGCGGCACGGCTCCAGGAGCTGGCTCCGCGCGTCGGCGTCGTCGTCGCTGAACGGGTCGCTCGTGTCCCGCACCGACTCGGCCGCATCGAGGAAGGCGTCGAGCCCGGCGCGCTGGAACGACGCCTCGCGGGTGATCAGCCGGAGGACGGCGCCGGCGACCCGCTTCCAGGCATAGACGCTGAACGGGACGCCGCGGGTCGGGTCGTATCCAGGGCTGGCCTCCAGCAGCGCCTGATAGGCCGCCTGCTCGCAGTCCTCGAGGCGCTGGGACGTCCGCACTCCATGGACCTGCGCTGTCGTGCGCGCGACGTGGCGGGCCATGGGCAGCGCCTCCAGCACGCGCTCCTGGTCAGGGAGAGGTGGAGACGGGCGCTGGCCGGGGGTCACCGCCGCCCACCGAAGGTGCCGTCGCGGCGCGCCGCCGCCTCGCCGGCCGCGGGCCCGCCGGCGCGCTGGGACGACGCGTCGCGCGGGACCTCGCCGCTCTCGGAGGGGACCGGAGGCCTGGCCCGCAAGCGGTCGTAGAGCGGCGCGGCGACGGGGTGCGTCTTGATGAAGATCGTGAGGAGCCTGCGGTAGTCCTCGATCTCCTCGGGGGAGAGCGCGCCGAGGTACGGGCCGAGCGCGTCGGCGAGGCAGGCCTCCAGGAGGGGATCGGCGTTGCCGGGCGGCTCCAGGTCGTCGGGCTCGTCGGATGCGTCGTGCGTCATGGTGACCTCGCGCAGGAAGGGGCCCGCGTGCGTGCGGCGCCCGTTCCTTCTCCTAAATCACTGCCGGGTGGTCCGTTCAGACAAGGAAAGCGACAGGCCGGGATCTTTTTGTCGCGTCCCCGGAGGAGCGGCGTGGGCGGGGCGCTGGAGCGGGCGGCGGGCCCGGACCATGAACCGGAGCGCCGGGGTGAGCCGGGGCCCCGTGGGCAGGTAACACGCCGGATCGACGCCGTTTTTCAGGAATCGACATCGCCCGTGCATTTTCTTTGTCTGAACCGGCCCCCTGCTCGTGATTTCCATCTCAGGAGACCTCGCCGGTGGTGGCACGCCGCACGTCGGAAAGATCAGGGCCCTCGGGCGCCGTGGGGGATGCGCTGGAAGGGACCCCCTACCGGGCGGTCCGGGTGCTCGGGCGTGGGGGCATGGGCGAGGTCGTCGAGGCGGAGCACCGCGCGCTCCGGAAGCGGGTCGTCGTGAAGCTCGTCCGCCGCGCGCTGGCGCACGATCCGCGGTTCGCGGACCGGCTGCAGGTGGAGGCGCGGGCGCTGGCGGCTGTGTCGTCGCCGCACGTGGTGGCGGTCCTCGATCTGGGACAGACGCCGTCGGGGCGCCCGTACTTCGTGATGGAGCGGCTCCGAGGGACGACGCTCGGGGAGGAGCTCGAGCGGCGCGGTCCGCTGCCGGTGGCCGAGGCGATCGATCTGGTGCGGCAGGTGCTGGCGGGGCTCGCGGCGGCGCACCGGGTGGGGCTTGTCCACCGCGACGTGAAGCTCGACAACGTGTTCCTGTGCGCGCCGGGGGCGGCGCCGGGCGGCGCCCGGGTCGCGAAGGTGCTCGACTTCGGCGTCGCAAAGGTGCTCGACGGCGCCGTCGCCGAGGCGGCGCCTGGGGCGGAGCCGTCGCCGTCCGTGCCCGCGCCGGCGTACCCGACCGAGGCCGGGCTGCTGGTGGGGACGCCGCGGACGGCCTCGCCGGAGCAGGCGCAGTGCCAGCCGGTGGACGCCAGGGCAGATGTGTATGCGGTCGGGCTGCTGATGTATACGCTGGTCGTGGGGCACGGTCCGTTCGCCCATGTCGAGGACGCGCTGGCGCTGCTGCGCGCGCACGTCGTGGAGCCGCCGGCCCCGCCGTCGCGGTACGCGGCGCAGCGGATCCCGGCGGCGCTGGACCGGGCGGTGCTGAAGGCGCTGGCGAAGCGGCCGGAGGAGCGGTTCGAGAGCGCCGAGGCGTTCGCGGCGGCGCTGGGGCGGATCGGGGCGGAGCTCGCGGAGGAGGACGGGAGCGGGGGAGCGGCGCGGATGCCGGAGGCGGAGGCAGGGTGGGGGCCACAGAGCAGGGCGTGGTTCGAGGCGAGGCCGGAGGGGAGCAGCGGGGCGGGAGCCGGCGGGGGCGTGGCGGCGGGAGCGGGGGAGGCGCCGGTGGACGCGCGGCTGTTCGCTGGGCTGACGCTGGCGAGCACGGTTGTGTTCTCGGTGCTGGCGGCGCTGGTGCTGCGCGGGATGGGGGTGTGGTGATGGCGCGGGAGGCGCTGAAGGCCGGGGACGTGTTCCTGGACTACCGGATCACGGAGGTGATCGACGCGGGTGGGATGGGGGAAGTGTACCGGGCGGTGGAGGACTACTCGGAAGACGTGGTGGCGATCAAGTGCATGCTGCCGCGGCACCTGAAGAGAGAGGACTTCGCGAGGCGGTTCCGGCAGGAGTGCAAGTTCTATCCGAAGCTGAAGCACCCGAACATCGTGAGGATGAGGAAGGCGGGTGTGTCGCCGGATCACGTGGCGTACATCGTGATGGATTACCTCGAGGGGAGGACGCTGAGGAAGCTGCTCAACAAGGCGTACCGGCTGGACTTCCTGAGCGCGATGCACGTGATGCTGCAGGTGGCGGACGCGATGACGTTCGTGCACTCGAAGGGGATATGGCACCGTGACCTGAAGCCCGAGAACATCATGGTGGGGACGAAGGCGGACGCGAAAGGGCACGTGTGGCTGCTCGACTTCGGGATAGCGAAGTTCGCGGACGGCGGGATGAACACCGATGATCTGCCGGACGTGGGGACGGTGAGGTACATCTCGCCGGAGCAGGTGAAGATGCTTTACACGTCGTCGAGGAAGGCCGAGCGCGTGGAGCGTGCGAGGCCGGATGGGCGCACGGACATCTACGCGTTCGGTGCGATCTTCTACGAGGTGCTGACGGGGAAGCACCTGTTCCTGGACGACAGCGAGCCAGCGACGGCGGAGGAGACGCTGACGGGGCACCTTGTGGCGGCGCCGGAGCCGGTGCACGAGATCGTGCCGGATTGCCCTGAGTTCCTGTGGCCGGTGGTGGCGCGGTGCATCGCGATCGACCGCGAGGAGCGGTATCCGAGGTTCGACGACGTGGCGCGGGACCTGCGGGGGCTCTTGAGGGACACGGTGCCGGCGGGCCACGTGCTGGCGCAGCGGCTGGCGCGGGAGCGGATGGAGGCGGAGCGTCAGGCGGCGTTCGCGGGGGTGGCGCTGGAGGACAGCACGCCGGTGGAGGAGGAGAGGGGCGCAGCGGGCCGGGCGGGCGAGGAGGAGACGGAGGAGGCGCGGCAGGAGGGCGAGATGGAGCGAGGGAGCGCGGAGGGCGAGAAGCGGGCGCGGCGGGTGGTGCACGGCGAGACGGCGCCGCTGGAGCAGTTCGTGGCGCCGGCGAGCGTGCTGCCGTTCGCGCCGTCGTCGCGCGTGCCGCGGGGGCGGGGGGTGGGGCATACGGAGCCGCTGCCCGCGCTGAAGCTGCTGGAGTCGACCGCGAAGCTCGGCGGGACGTGGGCGGAGCGGATGGCGCAGCGGACGGGGCCGCCGGCGATGCCGCAGGCGGGGGCGCAGGGGGTTGGGGGGCCGCTGCCGCCGGCGGAGGTGAGGGCGCAGGCGTATGCGGGGCCGCCGCCGATGCCGGCGGAGGTGAGGGCGCAGGCGTATGCGGGGCCGCCGCCGCAGGCGCAGGCGTACGGAGGGCCGGCATCGCACGCGGGGGCGCAGGGGCATGGTGGGCCGCCGCCGTTGCCGCAGTCGTACGGAGGGCCGGCATCGCACGCGGGGGCGCATGGGCATGGTGGGCCGCCGCCGCTGCCGCAGTCGTACGGAGGGCCGCAGGCGCAGGCGTACGGAGGGCCGGCATCGCACGCGGGGGCGCATGGGCATGGTGGGCCGCCGCCGCTGCCGCAGTCGTACGGAGGGCCGCAGGCGCAGTCGTACGGAGGGCCGCCGCCGCAGTCGCACGGAGGGCCGCCGCCGCAGTCGCACGGAGGGCCGCTGCCGCAGTCGTACGGAGGGCCGCCGCCGCTGCCGCAGTCGTACGGAGGGCCGGCGTCGCATGCGGGGGCGCAGGGGCATGGTGGGTCGGCGCCGTTGCCGGTGATCGAGACGCAGCACGCCACGTCGTGGCGAGATGCGCAGCGAGCGGCACCGCAGCCGCCGCAGGAGGTGGAGCTGCCGTACGTGACTCCGCAGTTCTCGGCGATGGAGTCGCCGCGAGCGGGAGCGCCGCTGCCGATCGTGGCGCGGCCAGTGGCGCCGAGCTCGGTGACGGCACCGAGCGTCGTGCCGGCCGAGTCGTTGCGGAAAGAGACGCCGATGACGGCGGCTCCGGCGGCGCTGCTCACGCAGCGGCGGCGCGCGCCGCGGGCCTACGTGCTGGCGCCGCTGGTGGCGTTGGCGCTCACGTTGGGAGGCGTGGGCGTGGTCCTGGCGCTCCGCTCCGCACGCGGTACGGCGCCGGCTCCGGTGACAGGAGAGCCGGCGCCCTCGGCGGCGCCGGCCTCGGCGGCGTCGGTCGAGAGCGCGACGGCGAGTGCAGCGACGGCAAGCGCGGCGACGGCAGCGGTCGCGCCAGCGCCGCCGCCGCCCGAGGCGAGCCCCGCCGCGCCTGCGCCGGAGGCGACGGCGAGCGCGGCGGCGGCGAGCACGGCCGAGGCGGCGGTGGAGGCCGGAGCAGCGGAGAAGGCAGGGGCGGCTGCGGCCGCAGAGGCGCCTGCCCCCAAGGAGCAACCGGCGGCGGTGAAGGAGCAGGCGGCGGTGAAGGAGCAGGCGGCGGCGAAGGCAGCGCCTGTGAAAGCAGCGCCGGCCGCGGCAGACGACGACGAGGACTTCTACCCGATGCCGAAGCGGCAGAAGCCGTCATTCTTGCGGGTGATCGAGGAGCGGAAGAAGGCGGCGCCGGCCAAGGCGGCAGCGCCAGCGCAAGCAGGGGGCACGACGCCAGCCAAGCCGTGCCCTGCGGTGGGGTGCAGGCCGTTCTAGTCGCTGAGGAGAGAGGTCTTCGAGATGGGCAGCAACAAGGACAGCGACGACATCCGGCAGTACCTGCCGGATCTGGAGAGCATCCGGCGCGAGGCGGATCCTGAGGTGGCGGAGCGGAAGCTGCAGCAGGCGCTGAACAACCCGGAGCTGGACCGGGCGCTGTCGGAGATGCAGCAGCAGAAGCCGACGGGGCAGCCGCTGTTCCAGTTCCCGGTGGTGCCGGCGCTGCCCAAGGAGCGAACGGGACCTCCGCCGCTTCCGGTGCAAGCGGCGCCGCCGCCGTATCCGGCACAAGCGACGCCGCCACCGTATCCGGCGCAAACGGGGCGGACTCCGCTGCCGGTGCACGCGGTACCGCCGCCGTTTCCGGCGAAGGCGCCGCTGCAGGCAGCGCCGCACGGGGCAGTCGCGCAGCAGCACGGGGCAGTCGCGCAGCAGCACGGGGCGGTCGCGCAGCAGCACGGGGCGGTCGCGCAGCAGCACGGGGCGGTCGCGCAGCAGCACGGGGCGGTGGCGCTGCCCGGAGCAGCGGTGCCGCATCAGGGCGCGATGGCAGCGCAGCGTGCGCCGGTGCAGCAGGGGGCGCAGGTGACGCAGCGTGTGCCGTTATACGGGGGCGCGGCGGCCCCGCAGCACGCGCCGGTGCAGCAGGGCGCGCCGGTGCAGCAGGGAGCGATGGCGCAGAGCCAGTGGGCGGACCGGGCGCTCCCGCCGATCGACAAGGCGCTGCTGCCGTCGTCGTTGCTGCCGGTGACGCCGCCGCCGGTGGTGACGCCGAAGCCGCCGGCTGGAGCGCAGGCGGAGGGGCGGCGCCGACCCTGGATGCCGACGTGGCTCATGGTGGTGCTCGCCGTGCTCGCGGTGAGCATGCCGTTCGTGCTGGCGATGCTCCTGCGGCGAGAGACGCCGCCGAAAGAGCAGGATCCGGCGCTGCCGCCGAGCGGGGCGCCAGCGCAGAGCACGCAGGCGCCGCCCGAGGCCTCGGAGCTGTTGCCGCCGGTGGCGCCGGCACCGCCGGAGGCGGTCGAGCCAAGCCTCGATGACACCGCGTCCGCGAGCCAACCACCAGCGCCGCCACCGCCACCAGGGCCGGTGTCGCCCGTGCCCGCGCGGCCGACGCGCGCGGCGCCGCACGTTCCGCAGACGCCCGTCGCGCCTGCGCCTACCGACAAGCCGCTCGCCGATGACGTGATGGAGTGAAACCGCGTGGAGCCATGATGATGAACCGCCGATCCCTTGCTGTGTTGTTCAGTGCCGCGACGCTGATCGCCGTCCCTGAGATCGCTGCCGCGCAGACCGCCACGCCGCAGGCTGCGCCCGCCAACGCCGACGCGGTGACACGTGCCGATGAGTCCTATCGACGAGGGCTGCGTCTGTACTCGGACAAGAAGTACGTGGAGGCGGAGGCCGAGCTGCAGTCTGCGTGGGAGCTGAACCCGACGTTCGACGTGGCGTACAACCTCGGGAACACGAAGTACCAGCTGAAGAAGTACCGAGAAGCAGCGGAGCATCTGTCGTTCGCGCTGAGAAACTGGCCGCTGGTCAAGACGGTGGCGAAGCTGAAGCCGACGGCAGAGCAGCGGCTAGCGGAGTCGCGAGCGCAGGTGGGGGCGCTGAAGGTGACGGTCAGCGCGGCGGGGGCGGAAGTGCTTGTGGATGGCAAGGCCGTGGGCCGAGCGCCGCTGGAAGGGGAGGTGTTCGTCGAGCCGGGTGAGCACCGGGTAGAGGCGAGGCTCGAGGGGTATGCGCCGGTGAGCCAGACGGTGAAGAGCGCGAAGGGCGAGACGGCGGACGTGGGGCTGGCGATGGTGCCAGTGAAGAGCGAGGCGCAGGCGGCGGGCGCGAAGACGGAGGGCGGGATGAGCGCGGCGGGCGTGAGGGCCGGTGCGCCGGTGATGGGGCAGCCGCCGGCGGGGCCGGTGGAGCCGCCGCCGAAGAAGAACTGGGTGCCGGTGATCGCGCTGGGCGCGGCGAGCGTGGTTGGGCTCGGTGTGGGAATCGGGACGACAGTTGCGTCGAATGCCGCGAGCGACGATGCCCACACGCAGAGCGCTGCGATCATTCAGGCTGGTGCGCAGTGCGTGAGACCGGAAGCATCGTGGGTCGTGCCATGCGAACAGGTGCGGAGCGATGCATCACGCGCGGACACGCTGGGGAACGTTGCCCGGGTCGCGTTCATCGGGTCGGGCGTGCTCGCGATCGGCGCGGCGACGTATGCACTTTGGCCGAAGCCGAAGCGCACGGAGCCGATCGTTGCTCTGCCTGTGGTCCACTCGGGTGGTGCAGGCTTGGCCGTGATGGGGGCTTGGTGATGGACTTCCGAAAGGCAAACCACGTGCGGAACATGCGCAAAGCACTCAGTGGGTTGACGTTCGTCTTGGCGGTGGGGGGGTGCGATAGCTTCTGGAGTGACCTGGCGGACGACTGCGAGCTCCTGGTTACCTGCAGTTATTTCTATCCGTCAGGCACAGGGGGCGGTGTGCCGAACCCGGCGTGCGAGACAGATCCGACGCAGGACGCGAGCACGGTGACGGACGAGTGCGCGGTGTTCGCGAGTGCGACTGCGGAAGCGGGGGGAGACGGGACGAAGGCGAAGCCGTACGCCTCGCTCGGAGAGGCGGTGGCGAACGCGAACGGCAAGCGGGTGCTTGCGTGCGCGAGCAAGCCGTTTGCTGAGAGCGTGACGATCGAGGCTGGGGTCGAGGTGATCGGGGGCTTCGACTGCGAGGTGGGGTGGACGTGGCGTGAGGAGGCGCGGAGCGCGATCGAGGGACTGCCGAACCAGAGCGCGCTCACGCTGGGCGAAGGTGCGAGCGGAGCGAAGGTGCATAGCTTCTCGGTCCGTGCGGCGAGCGCGACGGAGCTGGGCCGGTCTTCGATCGGCGTGGCGGTGGCGGACATCGAGGCGGAACTGGCGCAGGTGGATGTGACGGCCGGCGATGGGATGGCCGGCGCGAACGGCGAAACGCCGGAGGAGGCGCCGCAAGGGGGAGCCGGCGCGCCGGCGGACGTGTCCAATGCGTGCCCATTCGTCGTCTATGGTGGTGATCCCGGTGTGACGACGTGTGACGACGGCGAGACGCGCGGTGGCGCCGGCGGACTCGGCGGGACCACGGGTACCGACGAGGGCAATGGGCAGAAGGGCGCGGATGGTGTGCCGTTGCCGGAGCCGAACCCGGACAAGTACGGGATCGGTGGCGCTGGGCAAGCCGACGCCAACTGTCGGCGCGGAGAAGATGGTTTGCCCGGCATTGGCGGCGAGGTCGGCGAGGCTAGGAGCGACACGCAGCCGACGCTGGCCGGCATCGTGGGCGGCGATGGCGGCAGCGGGACACCTGGGAAGCGAGGTCAAGGGGGAGGTGGCGGCGGAGGCGCGAAAGCAGGGCTGTTCTGCGGGCCCGTCTCGAACCCGGTGGATGGCCCCGGGGCCAGCGGAGGCGGAGGCGGAGCCGGTGGCTGTGGCGGGAAGGGAGGCAGCGGAGGAAAGGCCGGAGGATCGAGCATCGGGATCGTGAGCCTGGGGACCAAGCTGGTGCTGACGGACGTGACCGTTGCGGTGGGCAAAGCGGGCAAGGGGGGGAATGGCGCGGCGGGTCAACTCGGCGGGTCGGGTGGAGCAGGTGCTGCCGGCGGTACGGCCCCTGCGGCGCCTGCAATCCCCGGATGCAAAGGCGGGGATGGTGGCCGAGGCGGAGCTGGAGGTCCTGGCGCCGGCGGCCGAGGGGGCCACGCCGTGGGCGTTGCCTACGCTGCAGTGCCGAGCGCCACGCCGGAGCTGAAGGAGTTCACGGCGGGCACAGCCGGAGACGGAGGCAGTGCTGGGCCTGGTGGATCGGAGCAGAGTGCCGGTGCTCAGGGCGCGAGCGGTATCTGCTGGAACTTTGCGACGAACGAGAGCTGCGCGCAGTGAGAAAAAGGTGTTGCTGTGTGGCAATTTTATGGAGCTCAACGGAATGCAATTGAAGGAGTAGGTGGCCTGGGTGGGCCGTCGTTCGCAATCGCATACCAGGCCGAGGCGGAGAAGCGGGAAGGGCCGATGACGCTATAGCCCGGCACGCCGGGCGCTGGGGAGAGCCGGCGGAAGCAACAACGTGTCGGAGAACGCGGGCGCGGAAGGCACTGCGGCGACGGAGCAAGCGTCTCCGTAAGCGACCGATGAGGTAGCGGGCGGCGTCGTCGAGGGCGTCGCTCGCCGGCCCGAAGTGCGGCGGAAGAAGGTGTTGGCGATCGCATGGAACGCGATCGACGGGGAGAGGTGTGTCCTGCGGGTGACCCGCGCGGTGGCAAGCGGATGCTCCGCCGGTACTGCACGCGACGACGGCAACGCGAGGCGGGCGGGAACACTTGTGGACTGGGGACGAGCGGAGCGTGCCGGAACTTCGGTGGAAATGAGAGCTGTGGGCGGTGCGAGAAGAAGGTGGTGTCGCGGGACAATACCGCAGTTCTCAAGGGAATGCGCTCGATTACGATCGCCTGGGCAGCAAGAAATACGTGCTGCCGAATGGCAATTGTGTAGGGCTCAAGGGAATGCGATGCGTCGCAGACGAGGGTCGCAGTCTGTGAGCAGCTGAGCTGAAGGAGAGAACAAGAAATGATTGGACGTGCCCCGCGCTGGGGTGGTAGGGACCGTTTTGTCGCGGAGACGCGGCACGGTGGGCTTCCCGGCGCTGACAACTTCACCATCTCCGAGTGGACTGCCCGAGGCGCGGGCGGAGGGACCGTTGACCTGCTGACTTCTTCTGCGTCGGGCCGCGAGAGCGGACGCGATCCGACGGTCGCTGAAGGGAGCCCGGCAGCAGGTCGCTATTCCACAGCGTCGGACCGGCCAGTCGTCGAGGTGTCGGTCGCACGGACGCAGCGCCGCGCAGACACGACGAACGCCAGTGATAGGAGCACTCCTCCAGTCCTGCGTGCTGCGCGTGACGTGGGAGGGGTGGATCGCCCACAGGTCCGCAGGGCCAAGCACAGGCTGCATGCGGGCTTCTATCTCTTCAGCGCTCTTCTCTTGGGCACACCGGCACGGACCGCGTGGTGCGAGGAGGCGAAAGAGACTGCGCCGGCCGCTCCGGACGAGGAGGCGACGACGAATGCGCCGGCCGATTCGACTGCATCCGGTGCGCTTGTGGCGGATAACTCACTGGTTGCGTCCGTGACGCCGATCGCACGTCCGCAGGAGCGGAGCTGGGGGCCGGTCATCGTGCTGGGGACGGCCAGCGCGGTGTGGCTTGGTGTGGGGGTGGGGATGACGGTAGCGAGCAACAACGCGCTAGATGAGGTGCGCTTGAGAGGTCAGGCGATTCTGGCCGTAGGGGGACAATGCGTAACCCCATCACCGGCGGTCGTACGGTCGTGCGAAGAGCTTCACAGTGTCGGCTCGAGGGGCGAGATGTGGGGCAACGCCGCGCGAATCGCCTATATCGCGTCGGGGGCGCTGGCCATCGGTGCGGTTACCTATCTGCTGTGGCCTCGAACGAAGGCGACAGCGACGGGGCGGATTCGTGCGTTGCCCAGTCTGCAGACAGGCGGCGTCGGGGTCAACGTGACGGGTATGTGGTGAGCTCAGGAGAGGAAGTGATGGCCATGATCAGAAAGTGCTGGATTCGAGGAACATTGGGACTCGTCATATTGCTGTGCGGCTGCGGGTTCTGGGACAACGTGACGGACGACTGCGAGCGGATGCTGACGTGTGATCACTTCGTACCCACAGGCCACGGCGGCGGTGGAACGAACCCCGCATGCGAGCCGGATCCGACCGAGGACGCGAGCACGGTGACGGACGAGTGCGCGGTGTTCGCGAGCACAAACGCGGCTCCTGGCGGGGACGGGACAAAGGAGAAGCCGTACGCTTCGCTCGCGGAGGCGGTCGCGAACGCCCACGGCAAGCGGGTGCTGGCGTGCACGAGCGGAGCGTTCGCGGAGAGCGTCACGATCGAAGCGGGCGTGGAGGTGATCGGCGGCTTCGACTGCGACGCGGGGTGGACGTGGAGCGAAGCGGCGCGGAGCGCGATCGAGGGGCCGCCGGATCAGATCGCGCTCACGCTGGGGGAGGGAGCGAACGGGGCAAAGGTGCGGAGCTTCGCGGTGCGCGCCGCGAGCGCGACGAAGGCGGGCGGGTCGTCGATCGGGGTGGCGGTCGCGGACATCGAGGCGGAACTGGTGCAGGTGGAGGTGACCGCAAGCGACGGGATGGCTGGCGCGGACGGCAAGATGCCGATCGAACGGCCGTACACCGGGGCGAGCGGGTCGACGAATACGGCTTCGTTCGCGTGCATTATGGATGTGTCCGTCTACGGCGGCGACCCCGGCGTCACCATCTGCGAAGACGGTGAGACCCGCGGTGGCCAAGGCGGCCTCGGCGGCATCCCAGGCATGGACGACGACAACGGCCGGCCCGGCCAGGCCGGAACCCCCCTGCCCGACCCAATCCTCCCCGACAGCCCGGGTCTCGGCGGCATGGGCCAAACGGAGATGAGCGAATGCGAACAGGGCCGACCCGGCCGCGATGGCGCCTCTGACACCCACGGCGCCGCCGGTCGCGCCACCACCCTCGCCCTCACGGGTATCGCCGGCGGCGACGGCGCCCCCGGCATCACCGGCAAGAAAGGCCAAGGAGGCGGCGGAGGCGGCGGCGCGAAGGCGGGGTATTATTGCGGAAACCCGAGGAGCCCCGTGGAGGCTTCTGGCGCCAGCGGCGGCGGCGGCGGAGCCGGCGGCTGCGGAGGCAAAGGAGGAGGCGGCGGCCAAGCGGGCGGATCGAGCATCGGCATCCTCAGCCTGGGAACGAAGCTGGTGTTGACGGAGGTGACCGTCGCCGCGGGCAAGGCGGGCAACGGAGGAAAGGGCGGACTCGGACGCCCTGGCGCCAGCGGGGGCAGTGGCGGGACCGCAGGTGACGCGGGCCCTCTTGGTGGCTCCGGATGCAATGGTGGTCGTGGCGGCACGGGCGGCCGCGGCGGCCTTGGCGGCGGCGGTCGAGGCGGCCATGCGGTGGGAATCGCCTACGCCGCGGCGCCGAGCGCGGCGGTGGAGCTGAAGGACTTCAAGGAGGGGGCGGCGGGCGACGGCGGGCAGCTCGGGTTCGGCGACAACGCCGGCACGCCCGGTGTGAGCGCCGCGTGCTGGAGCTTCGGTGGAAACGAGAGCTGCGGGCAGTGAGAAAGAAAGTGCCGTCGTGTGAGAATTTCGAAGAGCTCAACGTAATGCGACTGGTTGAGTCACGAGCGCTGCGTCTTGTGAGCAGCTGAGCTGAAGGAAACACAAAGATATGAGTGGACGTGCCCCGTGCCGCGGTGGTAGGGAGTGGTTCGTCGCGGAGACGCGACACGGTGGGCTGCCAGGCGCTTACAACCGCACCACCATCGCGTGGATTGCCCAGGGCGCTGGCGGAGGGACCGTTGATCTGCTGAAACCTTCTGCGTCGGGCCGCGAGCGTGGATGTTATCCAACGGTCGCTGAAGGCAGTCCGGCAGTAGATCACTTTCTTGCGGCGAGGGAGCTGCGATGTGTGGCGCCGGGGCGGAGGCGTGATGGCGCTGGGCTCCGAACCGCGATCGCCGTCGAAACCCCCTCCCGTCCTCGCGTGCCGAGGCGACGCGGTGCAGCAGCAAGGGCAGACCACGCTGCAACCCGGCACGCCGCCGGGCGCCGGGGGCCCCGGCGGCAGCAACAACGTCGCCGACAACGCGGGCGCAGCAGGCACGACGGCGGCGGAGCAGGAGTTTCCGTAAGTGAGCGACGAGGCAGCGGGCGGCCTCGTCGCTGGTGCAGCCTGCCGCCGCGAAGCGTGGCGGCAGGCTACCCCGACGATCGCGCGACGCGCGATCGAGCGTGCGAGGCGCCTCCCGCAGGCCACATGTACAGCGGCGAGCTGCGCCCGCTGCTCGCTGCCACCGGTGAGCGTGGAGAAAGTGAGGACGACCGTACGATTTTGTGACGACCCGGCCTGGCTGCGCGTAAGTAGTCGAAAGATATCGATTTCTGGACGAAAACGCTTGGCGAGCTCTTTCGTGGCCGGCAGTATGCGCGCCGCTCGATCCAAGGAGCGCCCTGCCGATGCGCCGGAATTCCAGTCGAAACGATGTCCCTCCCTCCGGAAGACGCCCCAGCCCGAGCGGGATGGGGGAGTGGGAGCGGATGTGGGTACGCAGGCTGGGTCTCGAGGACGTGGAGTGGGACCCGGAACTGCACTGCGAGCACTGCATCGCGAAGCGAGCGGCCTGGGAAGCGGTGATGGAGGAGCTTGCATCACGGTCGGGGAACCGACCGAAGCTGCGGCTGAGCCCTGGGTGGGAGCAGATCCCGCCGAGGGCGGGCAGGCGAGGCAGGCGGAGCAAGGGCCGCTGCAGGCGGCTGCTGCTGAAGATGGTGCGACTGGCGCGTCTCGTGCGCGAGGATTTTTGAGCGCTTGAGCGAAAGGTCGCGTCGCGAGCTCCCAGGTCGAGCGAGCAGCCGCTGACGGCCTGAGCTCGCCGAGGGCGCACGGTGACGGCGCGGCGGGCTGGGTGACAGAACAGGAGACCGGCGCACCGCGAGCGAGGTGCGCGCTGACTCGGCTCGTCCTTGCGACGAGCGTGCGAGGTGAAGGATGGTGCGTCCAACGCTCGCCATCGAGGCCGGGGCGGATGCCCTTGTGTCGAGGCGTCGTGCGAGCAACGAGGAGCGCTCTGGTGAGTTGCCTTGCCTGGGCCTCTTCCTGGTCACGGGCCGGCTCGGCGGAGAGATCGTCTCCCGCACGGCGATCGAGATGGTGCATCCCCCTGTCGAGGCAGGAAGCGTGGACGACCTTGGCGCTGGCGAGATGATCGCGCCGCAGTGTCGGGACGAAGTGCGGCTCACGATGAGCCCGCGTCGAACAGGCCGCTCCGAGGACGAGCGTCTGCAGCCGGGACCGAGCGGCGTGCAGGTGACCTTCGCCGGTGTACTGCTCGCGCCAGGGGCGGCGTACATCGTCTACGCCGGCGATATGCACATCTACCGGTTCCGTGGGGGGAAGCTGGAGGCGCGACCGCGTGATGGTGCGGCGGTCGACGGCGGGGCGTTGGATGGATCCGTCCCGCTGGACGCCCCAGCCATGCTGGTGCAACACGCCGGCGCGGCCGCGCGCGCGCTCGGCTGCGAAGCGGCGGTGGAGATGACGGCCCAGGTCGAGAACACGGAGCCGGGCGACATTTTCCTCGTGTGCTCGGGGGGCCTCTGGGGCTCGGTGTCCGAGCAGCGCATCGCCGGCATCCTCGCAGCGCACCGTGAGCTGCGCCTGGCGGCGAGCCTGCTGATGGACTGCGCTCATGAGAAAGGCGAGCTCGAGCAGGCAATGTGCGTCCTGGCCCGTGTGGCGGGGTCCGTGGGTTGACTTCGTAAGGAGGAGCGGCGCAGAAGCGCCGGAGCGCAGCGAGGCTGTGGCGAGGCGACCCCTCCCGTCCCGCGCGTAGCGCGGGACTTGGGAGGGGCGGACCGCGCGCAGGCCCGTAGGGCCGAGCACGGGCCGGGGGTGGGCAGCATTCCTGGGGGCGAAGATGGTGGCGCGAAGGGCGGGGCGGCGATCTTTCCTGGAGCCATGCCGGGCGCCGGAGCGAGCGGAGGCAGCGGCGGACCCCGCGGCTGCGGCGGGCTGCCCGCGCAGGGCGGCGGAGCAGGCGTCTCCGTGAGCAAGCGATGTGGCGGCAGCGAGCAGAGCCCGCTGGATTGCTGGTAGCGGGGAGCGGTGTAGAAAAAATGAGAGGCGGTATGATTTCGTGGCAATTCCGGAGGGCTGAACGTAACACGGTAAAACGGTAACCATGATTCGAAGAAACCCCTTGGCGAGCTCATTCGTTGCCGGCAGAATGGGCGCCTCCCGAATTCAAGGAGCCCCATGCCGAAGCGCCGAAGGTCCCGCGGAGACGACCCCCCTCCCTCTGGTAAGCGCCCCAGCTTGAGCAAGATGGGGGAGTGGGAGCGGATGTGGGTACGGAGGCTGGGTCTCGAGGACATCGACTGGGATCCCGAGAAGTATTGTATGCACTGCATCGCGGAGCGGGCGGCTCGCGAAGAGGCGGCGGCGGAGGAGCTCGCGCCGCCGTCAGGGCCCAGACTGCCCGCGTCGCAGAGCCTCTTGTGGGCCAAGAACCAACGCCCGGTCAGTGGTCCTAAAGAGCGCAGCAAGCGCCGCCCCAGATTGATGCTCGTGCCCTCGGTGCACCGCAAGGGCGAGGACTCTTGAGCGAGAGGCCCCTTCGCGAGGGGCTGGATCGAGCGAGCTGACCAGAGGGTATGGGGGACGCTGGCTCTGATGTGCTCTCCGGGAATCTGTCGTGTTGTGCCGGAACACCGCATCTCCGGCATCCTCGCTGCACATCGCGAGTTGCTGTGTGCGGCGCGCCTTCTGGCTGCTGCGCGCGGCGCGCCTTCTGCGCGAGTCGCGGCTCCGGATGGATGGACTGCGCTCATGAGCTCGCGCCGCGAGCCCGAGCGCGCACCGTGCGCCCTGGCGCGTCGGCATACATGCGCCCCGGCGCGCGGCGGCAACGGCCGAGGCGCTCCGCCATGAGCGCGATCGGCCCGAGCGTGCGCCCACGCCTCGCGCAGGCCCACGCCGGCGCGCCGCTCTCCCCGGCCCCGCTGGCCTCCCGCCCGAACGCCTGGCCGCAGCGCCGTCGCACGCAGGAAGCGCACCACGGCCTACCTCCGTGCGCCCCGCTCCTGCTACCCTCCGGGCCGTGGCGATAACGACCGATTTCCTCGTCATCGGTAGCGGTGTGGCTGGGCTGACCTTCGCGCTCGAGGCGGCCGAGCACGGCGAGGTGATCATCGTCACCAAGCGCGCGCGTGACGAATCCAACACGAAGTACGCTCAGGGCGGCATCGCCGCGGTCTTCGCCCCGGACGACTCCCCCGAGGCGCACATCGCCGACACGCTCGAGGCAGGGGCGGGGCTCTGTCACGAGGTGGTCGTCGAGATCTGCGCGCGGGAAGGGCCCGAGCGGGTGCGCGAGCTCATCGCGCGGGGCGCCCAGTTCGACCACGAGAACGGCCAGGTGCGCCTCGGGCGCGAGGGAGGGCACTCCGCGCGGCGGATCGTGCACGCCGCCGACGCCACCGGCCTCGAGATCGAGCGCGCGCTCCTCGAGCAGGCCCGGCAGAACCCGAACATCCGCTTTGCCGAGCACCACACGGCGATCGACCTCATCCCGCTCTCCCGGTTCGGCGGGCCGGACATCTGCGCCGGCGCCTACGTGCTCGACGAGACCGACGCCGCGCTGAACGGGCCGCGGCCGCGCGACTCCGAGCGGCCGGCGCCCCGGCACCGGCCAGCGTCGAAGCCGCACGTCGTCGAGACCTACCTCGCGCGGGCAACCGTGCTCGCGACCGGCGGCGCAGGCAAGGTCTACCTCTACACGACGAACCCCGACGTCGCGACGGGCGACGGCGTCGCCATGGCCTACCGGGCAGGCGCCGAGATCGCGAACATGGAGTTCTACCAGTTCCACCCGACGTGCCTGTTCCACCCGGAGGCTAAGAGCTTCCTCGTGAGCGAGGCGCTGCGCGGCGAGGGCGCCATCCTCCGGCTGCCGGACGGGACGGCCTTCATGGCCAGCCACGATCCGCGCAAGGACCTCGCGCCGCGCGACATCGTGGCGCGGGCCATCGACTTCGAGATGAAGCGGACCGGCTCGGACTACGTGCTGCTCGACATCACCCACCGGCCCGCCAGCTTCGTCCGCGAGCACTTCCCGACCATCCACGCGCAGTGCCTCCGCTACGGCATCGACATCACCGTGCAGCCGATCCCCGTCGTGCCGGCCGCCCACTACATGTGCGGCGGGATCACCACCGACCTCTACGGCAGGACGACGATCCCCGGGCTGTGGGCGATCGGCGAGTGCACGTGCACGGGGCTGCACGGCGCGAACCGGCTCGCCTCGAACTCGCTGCTCGAGGGGCTCGTCTTCGGCCACCGCGCGGCCGCGCGCCTCGGCACCCAGATCGCCGAGCTCCGGCAGAGCGCTTTCCCCGATGTGCCCGAGTGGCAGGTCGGCAACGCGGTCGCCAGCGACGAGGAGGTCGTCGTCGCCCACAACTGGGACGAGCTGCGCCGCACCATGTGGAACTACGTCGGCATCGTCCGGTCCGACGCCCGCCTCCGGCGCGCCGCCCGGCGGATCTCGCTGCTCCAGGAGGAGATCCGCGAGTACTACTGGAAGCACCTGGTCACCCGGGATCTGCTCGAGCTGCGGAACATCGCCACCGTGGCCGAGCTCATCGTCGGCTGCGCCTCCGCCCGGCACGAGAGCCGGGGGCTGCACACGACGATCGACTACCCGGAAACGAACGATCGCCTCGGCACGGACACGGTCGTGAAGCGGGGCGTCCTGCCTTATCTGCGAGGTCGATGAGCGATCTGCACGGCACCCCCGACCCTCCGCCGAGCGGCGGAGGGCCCGGCCCGCTCGTCCGGCGAGGCGGCGAGGAGCGACCGATGTCGATCCCCGGGGCCATCGGCTGGACCGTGGGCGTCACCGCGCTGTTCCTGTTCCTGCTCGGCCTGATCTCCTCCTTCCGGATGGAGCCGGCGCTCGACGGCGCGGGCTCGTTCCGGCCGGCGCCGAAGCTCGACGTCATCGGCAGCTTCGCGTGCCAGGCCGCGGCGTACCTGCTCGGGCTCTTCGGCGTGCTCCAGGTGCACGCGCCCCGCGCGTCGATCCGGCAGTTCCTCGGCCTGCGCAGGACGCACGTGGCGTTCTACCCGCTCGCGATCGCGCTCGGCTTCGCGCTCGAGGGGCCCATCGCAGCGCTCTACACGGCGATCGAGGCGCGCTGGCCGTCGGGGATCGACGACGCCGAGCTCGTCCGGGTCTTCGTCGACGCGAGCGCGCCCGAGCGGGCCGCGCTCGGCCTCATCTTCATCGTGCTCGGCCCCGCGCTGGAGGAGATCTTCTTCCGGGGAGCGCTCGCCCGCCCGCTGCGCTGGACGCACCGCGCCCCGCTCGTCATCGCGATCACGGCCGCGCTCTTCGCGGCGGCCCACGTCGGGTGGCAGAAGTTCCTGCCGATCGGGATCTTCGGCGTGGCGCTCGGCGTCCTCCGCGTCGCGAGCGGCTCGCTCTTGCCGTCCATCCTCCTCCACGGCACCTACAACGCCATCCAGTGCTTCACGCTCCTCTCCGCGGCGCGCGCGGGGGCCGTCGACGACGCGTCCTCGGCTGCCGGCGCCGCGGCGAGCCCCGTGTGGCTCGTGGCGGTGAGCTCCGCCTCCGCGCTCGTGTTGACCGCGCTCGCCTTCGTCCTCGGCCATCGCGCCGAGGGGGCGGCCCGCGCGAGGGAAAAGGACCTCTCATGATGCCGGCTTTCGGGAGCCAGGGCGGCGGCGAGAGCCGAGCCGCGCAGATCGCAGCGGGGGACGGCGAGGGCCGCT
The DNA here is from genome assembly GCF_051473845.1 of Sorangium sp. So ce381. Classification (NCBI taxonomy): domain Bacteria; kingdom Pseudomonadati; phylum Myxococcota; order Polyangiales; family Polyangiaceae; genus Sorangium; species Sorangium sp. So ce381. The sequence goes on from NZ_CP150336.1 coordinate 950,184, forward strand.
CCGCCGGGGCCGTGGACGCGAGCGGCGAGGGCCGCGCTGCCCCGCGCGCCGGGGCGAAGCGGGCGCGCGTCAGCCTCTGCCTGCCGGGGGGCGGCCTGACGGGCGCGCTCTACCAGATCGGCGCGCTCGCGGCGCTCGAGGACGGGGTCGAGGGGATCGACAACCAGAGCTTCTCGCTCTACCTCGGGCACGGCAGCGGCGCCGCGGTCGCCGCGGCCCTGGCGGGCGGCATCCCGATCGAGCGGCTCTACCGCGCCCTGCTCGATCCGGTCGACAACTTCTTCCCGCTGGAGCGCAGCCACCTCCTCCACATCGACGCCGGCGAGTGGCGGCGCGCGCTCAGCACCAGCCTGGTCGCGCTCCGCCACGCGATCGTCCGGCTCACGACCCGGGGCGACGCGACCCCGAACGCGCCGGCGCAGCAGTACCTGTTCGAGCAGCTCGATCGCTTCAACGACTCGCTCCCTGCGGGGCTCTTCCAGCTCGATCGGTACGAGCGGTTCCTCGCCGAGTTCTTCCTGAGGCGCGGCATCCCGAACTCGTTCCGCGCGATGCCGCGGACGCTGCGCATCCCGGCGCACGACCTCGACTCGGGCGAGCGCGTCATCTTCGGCGCCGAGGGGTTCGACCATGTCCCTGTGTCGCTCGCCTGCGCGGCGTCGCTCGCGCTCCCGCTGTTCTTCTCGCCGGTGCGCGTCGAGCACCGCCACTACCTCGACGGCGGGCTGGGCCACGTGGCGCACCTCGATCTCGCGCAGGCCGCCGGCGTCGATCTCACGATCGTCGTGAGCCCGCTCGTGCCCGTCTCCACCGCGCACCGCCCCGTCCCGACAGGGCACGGGGTGCGCGAGAGCGTGCGCGACAAGGGCATGCTCTGGATCTTCAACCAGGCGATGCGGATCGGCGCGCACGCGCGGCTCCACCAGGCGGTGGGGCGCACCCTCGCCGAGGGCAAGATGCAGGTCCTCGTGCTCGAGCCCGCGCGGAACGACGCGCTGCTGTTCCTCCACAACCCTGCCAACCTGCGCGCGCGGCGCGCCATCCTGGAGTACGCCTACCGGACGACGCGCGAGCGCATCGCGGTCTGGATGGAAAAGAACCGCGCGGTGGTCGAGGCGATGGGGTGGCACGAGGCCCGCGCCTCGGGCGCGTCGACGGGCTGAGGCGGATCGGCCACTTGAGGGGCTGATCAGCCGGCCGAGGGCGCATCGGCGAGCCGAGGGCCCGCTCGGACGGCGAGATCAGCTGGCGAGCGAAGAGAACCGGACGATCGTCAGCTCGTCGGGCGGGATGCTGATGCGGGCGCGCGGGATGGCGACGCCGTGGAGGTAGCGCCAGCCCTCGCCGTCGTGGAGGAAATCGGACAGCTCGACGAACGAGCGGTCCACGCCGGCCTCGAAGATCCTGGCGAGGAACAGCACCGACGCCGAGTCGCCGCTCTGCAGGCTGTCGAGGATCTGGAGGCCCCGGTACCGGTGGTGGTGGATCGTCACCTTCAGCTCGCGGAGCACCTGGTCCCTGTCGCGCCCGCGGTCGATGTGGCCCATGTGCAGCGTCCGCCAGAGGTAGGCGGTGTCTCCGACCGCGAACGCGGCGTACCGCGAGCGCATCAGCGCCACGGCGTCGGGCGCCTCGCGATCGCCCAGATGGCAGGGGGCGCAGCACTCGCGGTACGAGCGCCCCGAGCCGCACGGGCACGGGCGGGAGAGGGTCCCCGTACCAGGACGAACATCTCGGGTCATGGGCGTTCTCTACACGGGTTCGTGCGCCGTTGCAGCGCCCTGGGCGCGTCGAGGTGGGCGCGACGGGTGTGCGGCACAACGGGCGCGGCACGGCATGGCGCCGTCGCGCCGTCCAGCGCGCGTCCCTGAGCGAAGCCTCTTGCGGGGCGCCGGCGAGGACGGTAAGGCGGGCGGGAAGTATGCCCGCAGCGCGCGCTCACGCCGCGGCCCTCCTCCTGGCCCTCGCCCTGGTTCTGGGGGGCTGCAAGCGCCAATACGCCATCGGCGATCACGTCCTCGTGACGTGGGAAGGGAACGTCTACCCGGCCGAGGTCATCGAGGTCCTGGGTCCGACGAAGTTCAAGATCCACTACCAGGGCTACGATGACATCTGGGACGAAGTTGTACCTCGTGAGCGGATCCGCGGCCTCGTCGAGGGCAACGTCGTCAACCCGCCGCCGCCGCCGAAGGTCCGGAGCAAGGGGCTGCAGGCATCGCAGACGAACGTCTACAAGATCGGCGACAGGGTCCGCGTCGAGTGGCACGGGCAGATGTACCCGGCGGTCGTCACCGGCATCGTCGGTCAAGAGCGCTACCGCATCCACTACGACGGCTACGGATCGGAGTGGGACGAGACGGTCGGGCTTTCCAGGATTCAGGCCAAGTAGCGTGAAATGTTCATGCGCGGTCATTTTCCCCCTGGCGCTGGCCATGGGGCCGAATTAAGAGCCGCGCCGAATTTCTGACTGGGCGATCGCAAGAGTGCGTCGCCCGGCTGACGTTCGATGCGTGCCGCACGCCCTCCACGGGCACGCCCTCACGGGTGCGCGGCGGGGAGCCTTCTGTGATCAGCGAACTGTCCAAGCTGCGCAACATCGGGATCAGCGCCCACATCGATTCGGGCAAGACAACGCTGACCGAGCGCATCCTCTTTTACACCAAGCGGATCCACGCCATCCACGACGTCAAGGGCAAGGACGGCGTCGGCGCGAAGATGGACTCGATGGATCTCGAGCGCGAGCGCGGGATCACCATCCAGTCCGCGGCCACGCACTGCTTCTGGAACGGGCACCAGATCAACGTGATCGACACGCCCGGCCACGTGGACTTCACGATCGAGGTCGAGCGCGCGATGCGCGTGCTCGACGGGGCGATCCTGGTCCTCTGCGCCGTCGCCGGCGTGCAGAGCCAGTCGCTCACGGTCGACCGCCAGATGCGCCGCTACGGCGTCCCGCGCATCGCGTTCGTGAACAAGTGCGACCGCGCCGGCGCGAACCCGCTGCGGGTCCGCGCGCAGCTGCGCGAGAAGCTCAACCTGAACCCGGTCCTCCTGCAGCTGCCGATCGGGCTCGAGGACAAGTTCGAGGGGGTCGTCGACCTCATCGCGATGAAGTCCTACCGGTTCGAGGGGGCGAACGGCGAGAAGATCCTCGTCGGCGAGATCCCGGCCGGGATGGCCGACGAGGTGAAGGCGGCGCGCGAGGAGATGCTCGACGCGCTCTCGATGTACTCCGACGAGCTCACCGAGGCGATCCTCGAGGAGCGCGTCACCGAGGAGCTCCTCCAGAAGACGATCCGCGAGGCGACCGTGAAGCTCCAGATCGTCCCGGTGATGATGGGGTCGGCCTACAAGAACAAGGCGGTGCAGGTCCTGCTCGACGGCGTGACCCGCTACCTGCCGACGCCCGCCGACATCACGAACAAGGCCGTGGATCTCGAGAAGGACGAGGCCGAGGTCGTCCTGTCGAGCGACTCGGACAAGCCGCTCGTGATGCTCGCGTTCAAGCTCGAGGACGGCCGCTTCGGCCAGCTGACGTACCTGCGGGTCTACCAGGGCAACCTGGCCCGCGGGGGCGAGATCACGAACACCCGCACGGGCAAGCGCCACAAGGTCGGCCGGCTCGTCCGCATGCACGCGGACGAGATGGAGGACATCGACTCCGCGGGCGCAGGCGACATCGTCGCGATGTTCGGCATCGACTGCAACTCCGGCGACACCTTCACGGACGGGACCCTGAGCGTCGCGATGACGTCGATGCACGTGCCCGAGCCCGTCATCTCGCTCACCGTGACGCCCAAGGACAACAAGTCCCAGGCGAACATGTCGAAGGCGCTGCGCCGCTTCACGAAGGAAGACCCGACCTTCCGCGTCGGGGCCGATCCGGAGAGCGGCGAGACGATCATCCAGGGCATGGGTGAGCTCCACCTGGACGTCTACATCGAGCGCATGAAGCGCGAGTACGCGGCCGAGGTGGTCACGAGCCCGCCGCGCGTCGCGTACCGCGAGACGATCACGCGCCGCGTGGACTTCAACTACACGCACAAGAAGCAGACCGGCGGCTCCGGCCAGTACGGCAAGGTCGGCGGCTTCATCGAGCCGTGGACGGAGGCGCCGTTCCGGTTCGACGACCAGGTCGTCGGCGGCGCGATCCCGCGCGAGTTCATCCCGGCGGTCGAGAAGGGCTTCGTGTCGATGCTCGCCAAGGGGCAGCTCATCGGCGCGCCCGTCACGGGCGTGTCGGTCACGCTGAACGACGGCGCGGCCCACGCGGTCGACTCGTCCGACATCGCCTTCCAGGAGGCCGCGCGCGGCGCCTGGCGCGAGACGTACCCCAAGGCCGGCCCGCAGATCCTGGAGCCGCTGATGAAGGTCGCCTGCGAGGGGCCGAGCGAGTACCAGGGCGGCATCGTCGGCATCCTCATGCAGCGGCGCGGCATCATCGTGGGTTCGACCGAGGCAGACGGCTTCTGCCGCGTCGAGGCGGAGGTGCCGCTCTCCGACATGTTCGGCTTCTCGACGGTCCTCCGCTCCGCCACCCAGGGCAAAGCCGAGTTCACGATGGAGTTCTCGCGCTATGCTCCTCTTCCGGCGGCGCTTGGTGAGGAGCTCATCAAGAAATACCGGGAAGAGCAGGCGAAGAAGGCCAAGTGAGGGGGTCGGCATGTACCGCAAAGAGGTAAACGAGCGGAGCCCCATGCGGGTCTTCGAGGGGTCGATGCACGGCGGGCTGGGTCGCGGCAACGTCGGCGTCATCGTCTCCCGGCCCGGCGTGGGCAAGACGGCGTTGCTCGTGCAGATCGCGCTCGACGATCTGCTCCGGGACCGCCGGGTGCTCCACATCTCGCACGAGAACGCGGTCGATCACGTCCGGGCGTACTACGACGAGATCTTCCACGATCTCGCGCAGTCGATGCGGCTCGAGGAGCCGGAGGCCGTCCGCCTCGAGGTCGAGCGGCACCGGCAGATCTACTCGCACCTCGGCCACGTGAAGGCGTCGGCCGCCGCGCCCGAAGAAGCGGCGCGCCTGTGGGTCGAGAAGATGCTCGAGACGGTGGCGTTCGCGCGCGGCGTCGCCCACTTCGAGCCCGACGTGATCATCGTCGACGGCTTCGACGTGGCGGTCGCGTCGGAGCAGGCGATGGAGGCGCTCGGGCGGCTCGCGAAGGAGCGCTCCGCCGAGGTCTGGGTCGCGGCCCAGGTCGACGAGGCGGGCCCTCCGGGCAAGCTCCCGGCCGCGCTCCAGAGCGTCGAGCGCCACCTCAGCGTGGTCGTCTACCTGCAGCCGGAGCGCGACGTGGTCCGCCTGCGGCTGCTGAAGGATCACGGCAACAAGGACCTCGCCGATCTCCACCTGCGCCTCGATCCTCACTCGATGCGCGTCATCGACGAGGACGTGCGCCCCCCCTCGGAGCGGCCGAAGGACCCGCGGAGCTTCCGCCTGCACTCGGGCGGCGCCAAGGGGGCCGAGGCCGAGTTCGGCGCGTGCGCCGAGCGGTACGGGGTGCAGGAGCTGAACTACAGCTTCGAGGGCCACCGGCTCCTCGAGCGCCAGCGCGGCGTGGTCGTGCTGGGGGACGACGAGCTGCGCAAGGGCGACTTCAGCCTCGTCTACGTGTCGCGGCGCCTCGGCCGCGTGCTGAGCGAGATCCCGCTCGTGCGCAACATCCTCCAGACGATCTGGCACCAGATCAACGCGGCCAGCCAGGTCTTCGTGGTGGGGACGCTCCAGGAGGACGGCACCGTGCGCGGCGGCACCGGCTGGGGCGCGGAGCTCGCGCGCCTCTGGAAGAAGCAGCTGTTCGTCTACGATCAGGAGAAGCGCGGCTGGTTCCGCTGGAGCGGCTCGGCGTGGGAGATGGCGCGGCAGCCGTGCATCGCCAGCGAGAACTTTGCCGGCATCGGCACGCAGGATCTCAACGACGCCGGCCGCGACGCGATCCGCGACCTCTTCGCGCGGAGCTTCGGCGAGCCTGGCTGAGCGCCCATCGCAGGGGCGCCCTCCGCCGCGGGGGCGCCTCGCTGCGGCGCGCAGCAGGCCGGCGTGAAGCGGGCCTGCTGCGCCGAGCCGCTCAGGCCGTGTGCTTCTGGATCAGCTGGGCGAGGCGCGGGACCGCCTCCTCGACGTTCTTCTTCGCCGAGCCGCGCAGCTTTTCGTAGGTGCCGCGCACGACGCTGCTCGACGACGACTTCGCCTTCTCGTCGGTGATGCTGAGGAGCGCGTCGGCGATCCGCGAGCGGTTCGACGCGAAGAAGGAGCTCGGGTTCCCGCCGCTCGAGGCCTCGGTCCAGATGGGATCGAGCTTCTTGGCGAACTCGGGCAGGAGCTTCTCGACCACCTGCTGGATGAAGCCGGGCTTGATGCCCTTCACGGCCGCGTAGCCGGCCTTGACCGCCAGGCCGGAGAGTCCGCTCTTCGAAGCCACCTCCTCGTCGACCAGCGTGCAACAGTCGGCGACGACCTTGGATTTCTTGTTCGCATCGAGCAGCGTTTCGCTGAGACCCATTCTCGAACTCCTCCGGGCGCTTCGGAGACCGGCCGCGGCCCCCAGACCCATGTCAGCATGACCCCCGGCAGGGAGCCGCGACCCCGTCGAGCGGACAGGTGGTCCGCTCCCGACAACATCGAAGCGCGGCTCTTACCACAGCAGCCCGAAGGCCGGCATCGCAAGCGCCCACCCGGGAAACCTTCGGTCCAGGACGGCTCTCGTCCGACATCGGCCGTCCTGGATGGCAATGCAACGCCGTCTCGCGCTCGATTCTCGGAAATGCCGCGCGGAGACCGCATGCATGGCCGCCCCTCGCGCGCCATACTCAAGATGTAATTTGAATCACAGTTTGGCGTGGCGGGCGCTCGCCGCTGTCGTGTTGCGAGGCCTGCGGGGGGCTCATGGACGTTACCTGCGAAATCTGCGGAATCGTCACCACGGTGTCGAGCGACGCGCGCGGCGGGGCTGCGCTCGAGTGCAGCGTCTGCGGCGGTGCGATGCTCCGGGCGCACGGGAGGGGCGCGGCCTCGCCGCCGGCGGGAGGCGCCGGCCATCGATCGAGCCGGCCTCCTCCGCCGCTCCGGCGATCGAGCGCGCCCTCGGTGCCACGGAGCGACGATGACCCGACGATGATGGACCTCCGGTCGCTCGCGCTGAAGTCGTTCATCGCGACGCTTCCCGCCGCGACGACGACGTCGAGCGCGTCCACGGCGAGCTCGGTCGCGCCGGGCAGCGGCCCGGTCGCCCCGGCGGCGGTGGGCCTGACGACGCCGCAGGCGAGCCGGGGCGCGGAGTCGATCGCGTCGATCGCGTCGACCGCGTTCGCGGGTACGCCGCCGGTCGGGGTCGATGCGCCGAGCGTGAGCGATGTGATGGGCGTCCACGACGCGCTCGTGCCTGTCGCGGTGCCCTTGCGGGCGCGATCACGAGCCCGCGTGCGCGTCCTCGCGGCGGCGACCGTGGTCGGCGCCCTGGCGATCGCCGTCGGGCTCACGCTGATCGTCGGCGGGATGTCGCGTGCGCCGGGGGATGACGTGCCGCCTGCAGCGCAGCGCGGCGTGTCCCGGGCCGGGGAGATCGCGCGGGAGGTGAGCGTGCCGGTCGCGGCGCCTGGCCCTCGGAGGAGGGCGCTGCGCGGGCCCGACGCGCGCGCGCCAGCGGCCGACGACGACGAGGCCAGCGCCGCCGAGCCCGTCCCGACGCCGCAGGCGCGCGCCGCACCGGAGACGGGCGCGCGCGAGGCCTCCGGGGCGGGGGTGCGCCCGCCCGCCGCGTTGGGGGCGCGCGCCCGGCCTGAGCGTCAGCCTTCACCTCCGCCCGCGTCCGAGGAGGTGTCGCGGCCCCAGCCGCCGGTGTCGCTCACCGACGCGATGGCCGCCGCTGTCGCCGACACGCCGGCTCCCCCCGCTGCGGAGACGCAGCCCCAGGCCGACACCGGCGAGGAATAACCCGCGCCGAGGGCGCGCGCGCTCGGCGAGCGTCAGCGCCGCGCCCTCCGGCGCCGTCGCGTGAGGCCGGCCGCCGCGACTTCCTCGAGCGCGCGCGCGACTACCACGCCGGCGAAGGCGCGCTCGAGGAAGTCGCGCCGGCCCTGGCTCGCGTCGTAGGCGACGGTCTCGCCCGACTCGCCGATGTCGGCCATCACGCCCGGGCGACCGAAGCCGAGGTGGAAATTGTGCAGCGAGAACGCCGACACGCCCTCCGCCGGCCCCTCGCCCCGGTTCTCGATCCGCATCGCCATCACGAACCCGGCCTGCGGGAGGCCCTGCGGCGCGAAGAAGAGCTGCCTGCACTCGAGGTTGCCGACCCGCTGCACCATCGTGACGACGCCCATGCCGCCGCGCTGCCCGTCGGTCCAGCCGGCGTAGCCGCTCGCGTCGAGGTCGACGGGGACCTCGGTCAGCCACCGCTGGTGCCCGTCGGAGCGCAGCCCGAAGTACGCGTCGTAGAGCAGATCGCGCGTGCGTACGGCCTGCGGCTGGTTGCCGATCCAGACCTCCTCGCCGCGCTCGTCGAGGAGCGGCTCCTCGGTGGCGGGCAGGCGCTCGCGGAAGTGGGTGAGCCTCGCCGCGCCCAGATCGAGCAGCACCGCGCCGAACCCGTTCGACGAGGGCAGGCGAAAGAACGTGCGCTGCACCGGCGCCTCGGCCCGCGCCGCGTGAGGGGCGGCGAGCGCGACCGACGCCGCTGCGCCGAGCGAGAGGAGCGCGGAGCCGAGGGCCCGGGAGGCGCGGGGCGGGCCGGAACGTTGGTGCCCAAAATATTCCCGCGCCTGGGTCGGGCGATGCATCGCGGCACTTTAACGGAATGCCTGTCATCGCGGCGCGCCGGCTCGCCGGCGGGCGCTCAAAATGCTGCAACGCGCCTCCCGGCGTGGTAACGGCATGCCCATGACAAAACTGCCTGCGTTGATCCTCGTGGTCTCGGCGCCCCTTGCCGCCTTCGCGGCCGGCTGCGGCTCCGATCCGCAGCCGCCGGCGAATGTCGCCAGCGACGTCGCGCCCCCTCCGGTGGCGAAGACCGCCGCCCCGCCTGCCCCGAAGCAGGACACCGCGAAGCCGACGAGCGGATCGATCCGCATCGACGACAAGATCCTCAAGGCCTGCGGCGATCTGCCGACCGCCCGCTTCGCGTTCGACTCGACGGCGATCGAGGGCGAGGCGGCTGGCACGCTCGACGCGCTCGCGCGCTGCTTCGTCTCGGGTCCGCTCAAGGGCAAGGGGATGAAGCTCATCGGCCACGCCGACCCCCGGGGGGAGACGGAGTACAACCTGGGCCTCGGCCAGAAGCGCGCCGGCAGCGTCGCCGAGTACCTCGGCAAGAAGGGCCTCGAGCAGGGCCGCATCGCGACCTCGTCGAAGGGCGAGTTCGAGGCGACCGGCACGGACGAAGAGGGCTGGGCACGCGACCGGAAGGTCGACATCCTGCTTGCGGACTGAGCGCCGCGCCGCGTGCGGCGCTGGGCGAACTTGAAGAGGGCCACGGCCGCGCTTCCAGGCGAGGGAGGGGGCCGCGGCCGCAAACTCCACTGAACTGGGCCGCGCGCGCGGAACCCTGACGAGCCGACTCCCTGACCCGAAGAGATCGAAATGGCCTTCCTGCAAAGCGCCCCTGAGCCGGCGACGGCGGTCCCGATCAAGCTCGATCCCGTCTCCCTCGTCCTTCACGCCTCCGGTCCCGTCTTCCTCGTCGTCTGGCTGCTGATCTTCGCGGCGATCCTCGTCTGGGTGATCGCCGTCCTCAAGGTCCTCCAGCTCGCGCGGCTCGCCTCTCTGCAGGCGCGGTTCGAGCAGGAGTCGGCGCACGCCCACTCGCCCGATCAGCTGTTCGCGCTCGCGCAGCGGCACGCGGACGCGCCCGGCGCCCGCGTCGTGATGGAGCTCAGCCGCCGCGTCGGGACGAGCCGGCTCCTCGACTCGATCGCGAAGCGGGCGATCGTGACCGAGACGCAGCGGGCGAGCGCGCTCATGCCGACGCTCTCGTCGATCGCGGCGGCGTCGCCGTTCATCGGCCTGTTCGGCACGGTCTACGGGATCATGGACGCGTTCCTCCGCATCGGTCAGCAGAAGAGCGCGTCGCTGCCCGTGGTCGCCCCCGCCATCGGCGAGGCGCTCATCGCGACCGCGATCGGGCTGTTCGCCGCGATCCCGGCGGTCATCGCGTACAACGGGATCAACAAGCGCGTCGACGACCTGCTCGCCGCGCTCGAGGCCGCGAGCGAGGGCTGGGTGGAGATCGCGTCGCTCTCCGCGCGGGGGATGCAGGAGTCCATCCCGCTGGCGCTCCAGCGGTCGAGCGACCGGCCCACGCCGGTGATGCCGAAGGGCTGAGGGGCGGGGCCGGTCATGGGCATGTCGGTCGGTGGAGGGCGCAGGCGGCGGGGCGGCGGCGGTTTCAGCGACATCAACGTCACGCCGCTCGTGGACGTGATGCTCGTGCTCCTCGTGGTGTTCATGGTCACGGCCCCGCTGCTCACGGCCGGGCTCCGGGTCGAGCTGCCCAACGTCTCCGCCGAGGAGGCGCCGACGAAGGACACGAAGCTCGTCGTGACCGTCACGAAAGAAGAGAAGATCCTCTTCGGCGAGGACGACGCGACCGCCGACATCGAGGGCGTGCTCGCCTCGAACGGGCGCGTGCAGAAGGAGAAGGAGCTCTACATCCGCGCCGACAAGGACGCCCGCTACGGGGCCGTGGCGCGGGTCGTGGCCGCTGCCCGTGCCGCCGGGGTCGAGGGGCTGAACCTCCTCGTCCAGCCGGAGATCGAGCCGGAGGGCGCGCCGCCGCCGCCCGGGGGAACGGCGCCGCGGCCCGGCGGAGCCGCGCCTCGGCCGGGGGGATCGGCGCCGTGAGCACGGCTGCGGCGCGCGCGCCCGGACCGAGGACGCCGCCTGGGCAGCGCCGGCCGGCGAGCGACTTCCGCCCGCGGGACATCGCGCTCGCCGTCGCGGTGGCGATGGCCGTGCAGGCGGGGGCCGCCGTCGCGGTCAGCCTGGCCGATCTCGCCGTGCCCGCGGCGGCGCCGGAGATCGACAAGGGGCCGAGCGTCCCGGTGAAGGTCGTGCCCGTGCTCGACATGGACACGCCGCTGCTCAAGCTGGGCGGCAAGCGCGACAAGATGAAGCTGCCCGACCGGTGGGTGCGCCAGACGCCCAAGCCGCGCGTCGAGCAGAAGGCGTTCGTGTCGCCGAGCGCGGGCAAGACCGAGGCGGACATCCCGCCCAAGGAGGTCAAGATCGCCGACGCGGGCACCGCGCCGCCGCCGCCCGACGCCGCGATCGCGAAGCAGGTCGACACCGAGCTCGATCCGAAGGCCGACGCCGCCCCGGCCGCCAACGTCGACCAGGAGGGCCACGAGGACGGCGTGAAGGAGGGGACCGAGACCGATCCCCTCAAGGCGCGCGCGGTGGATCTGTACCTGGCTCGCATCGCGGGCTGGTTCTCGAGCAGGTTCCGCGTGAACGGCTCGGGGCTCCCGCCGGAGGAGCTCACGAAGCACAAGCCGCGCGCGGTGATCGTCCTGTCGGACGGGCAGATGGTGAGCTACACGCTGACGCCGAGCGGGAATCCCGCCTTCGACGCCGCCGCGCAGGCGACCCTCGAGGCGGCGAAGGGGCAGGCGCTGCCGCCGCCGCCCGAGAACTATCCCAACCTCGGGCAGAAGCAGGTCAGCGTCACGTTCGTCTGTAGAGAGACCACATGCGACTAGCTCGATACGCCCTCGGCGCCCTGGCGCTCGCCGCCGCCGCGCTCGCCACTCCCCCTGCTCCTGCGCAGGCGCCGGCCTCCTCGGCGGCGCCGCCCAACCCGGACGAGCTGCTCGGCCACATCACGGTCGTGGCCGGCGCGACGCGCCCGCTCCCGAAGATCGGCGTCCTGCCGTCGCTCGTCTCGGACCCCGAGGACGTGACGATCCACAGCGTGGTCCGGCGCGACCTCGAGCTGTGCGGCGAGTTCGAGGTGCTGCCCGACAGCGCCGCGCCCGACGGCCTGTACCTCTCAGACAGCCCGGTGGACGTGAAGGCGTGGTCCGCGAAGGGGGTCGAGGCGGTCGTGAGCGTGAGCGGCAAGAAGGTCGCCGCCGACAAGGTCGAGCTCGTCGGCCAGGCGTTCCTGGTGAACCGGGGGCAGGCCCCGGTGTTCGACAAGAAGTTCATCGTGCCCCTCCGCGACGTGCGCTTCGAGTCGCACCGGGTGGCCGATCAGCTGATCGGCGCCCTCACCGGCCAGAACGGCGGTTTCGCCAGCCACATGACGTTCGCCTCGGGCTCGGGCTCGCTGCGACGCGTCTTCACGATCGACGCCGACGGCCACGACGCCAGGGCCGTCTCGCCGCCCGACCAGACCGCCATCGCCCCTGCGTTCGGGAAGCACGAGCAGCTCCACTACGCAGCGAGCGTGAAGGGCGACGAGTACAAGGTCTTCACGCCCGCCGGCGGCCCGCTCCCGCTGCCCGTGAAGGGCTCGGTCTACGGGATCGCGTTCTCGAAGGATCGCGCCCAGGTCGCCCTCAGCATCGGGGTGGGGTCGACGATCAAGCTGTTCTCCGGTCCCGATCTCCAGAGCATCAAGCCGGCGTCCGAGGTGGGGATGGCGCTGCACCCGGTGTTCACGCCGACCGGCAAGCTCGCCTTCTCCGGCGAGGGCAGGTACGGACAGCGCATCTACGTCGGCGACAAGGCGATCTCTCCGGACGGGCTCTTCGCCTCGGCGCCCACGTTCTGCAACCACCCCGACGGTGTGAAGGCCGTCTATGCCGTCGGCGTGGGAAAGAACACCGATCTCGTCGCCTCGGGGGAGACGGGCGGCGGCCTCGTGCGGTTGACCCAGAATCAGGGCAGGAACGGGTACCCGGCCTGCAGCCCCGATGGGCGGCTCGTGGCGTTCTTCTCCACGCGCACCTCCGGCGAGGGGCCAGGGCTCTACGTCATGCGCGTCGACGGGCAGCGCCCGAAGCGCATCTCGAACCTCCTCGGGGACTCGCTGCGCTGGGATCCTCTTCCGCCCGGCAAGGCCGTCGAAGCGAAGAACTGACGCGGGCGAGCCGCGGGCACGGCCCGGACATCCGGCGAGTGTCCGATCGAGGGCCGCCCGCATCGTGGCTGAGCCAGGTGTTCTCTCCCCGACAACTTTTTACGTCCAGGCACGTCTGACGTGGGTAGTTCGTGCGCGCCCTTCCGCGCCGCTGCTGCGAGCGGATGCGAAGGGAGTCCGCGCTCGCAGCCCCCGCTTCCTTGGCCCGCCGCGTCGGTCGCGGTTAGCCTCCGGACTGCTCAGGGGGAGAGTTGGCTGGAAAATTGCAACAAAATTGGGGCGAACCGCCCTGGCCAGCCAGCCGAGGGGAAATGGAGAAGAGCATGGTGTCGAGCCGTATCTGGACCGCCATCGCGATCGTCTGGGCCTTCTGCGCCGGTGGCTGCAGCTCGGTGGCGGCGGTTCAGGAAGCGAGGATCAGCGAGCAGGGGGGGTTCAGGGACCCGGAGCACCGGCTCGCCGCGGCGGAGGACGGGGGTTACTGCAGCGCCGAGGTGCTGCGCTGGCAGTACGATGAGCCGGCGGGGATGCTTCGCCTTGCCGATGCCCGTTTGATGCTCGACTGCTGTGGGAAGCGCGCGATCCACGTCGAGAGGATCGACAACCTCTTCGAGGTCACCGAGCAGGACGCGCCGGACGGCGCGGGAGGTCGCTGCAGCGAGCAGTGCGCCTTCGATCTGTCGGTCGGCGTGCGCGACGTCCCGCGGGGCGAGATCTACGTGAAGCTGCTGCGCGATGTGGTCGATCAGCAGAGCGGCCCGGCCGTGATCTGGAGCGGCTCGGTCGATCTTGGCGTCTCCGGCGGCGCGGTCGTCCTCGACGAAACCCCCGCGGAAGCCGGCTGCCAGGCGAAAGGCCTTCCGCGCCAGCGCAGCAAGACCGTCGCCGCGCGATGAGGCGCTGAGCACACGCCCCCCGAACGTGCCGCCGCACCTCGAGTCCGCGGTGCGGTCGGCAGGGGGGAGGGGAGAGCTCGCGAATTGTCCCGCCGCGCATGTCGGCGCGCGGCGTGTGGCGACGCGTGGCGACGGGTGGGATGGCAGAGCAGGTGGACCGACCATGACGTTCATGGTCAGAGAATCGGGCTAACTCTGCCACTTTCGCCTGGACAAGGTTTCCAGAAACCCGTAGATCACACTCGAATGTGCGTGCAGCTGCTCCGGGGTGCGGCATGCGTTCGCACCTTACGTACGTCGGCTTGCAGCTGAATCCCTAGGCGCAGGTAGCGGACACGTGAAGCGCGTATCTAGAGGCCCTGGTTCTTTTTCTTTGGGCGTATTTTAACAGTGTCGCGGGACAGCCAAGGAAGTCGGGGCATGAAGTACCTGGGGGTCTGTGGAGCGCTTGCAACGGTGGGATCGCTGCTCGGTCTGAGCGCGTGCCTGGAGGCGGAGCCCGCGCACGTGGGGCTCGTGAGCGAGGCCGGCGGGTTCGTGGAGCCGGAGCGGCGGCTCGCCTCCGAGGGGGAGGAGAGCTACTGCGGGGCCGAGGTCCTGCGCTGGCGCTACGACCGGGCGAGCGGGGCCCTGAAGATCGCGAACAGCCGGCTCCTGCTGAACTGTTGCGGCCAGCGCGCGATGCACGTCGACAGGATCGACAGCATCTACGAGATCACCGAGAGGGACGAGCCCGACGCGACGAATCCGAGGTGTGATTCGGTCTGCGCGTTCGACTTCGCGGTGGCGATTCCCGAGGTCGCCCAGCGCAAGGTCTACGTGCGGCTGCTGCGTGACGTCGTCGACGCTCAGGGCAGCGCAGAGCTCATCTGGCAGGGGGAGATCGACGTCCGGCAGTCGACCGGCGAGGTGGTGCTCGATGGTGTCGCCGCTCCGGGGGAGGCGTGCAGCGGGCCGTCCCAGCAGCCGCTCACAGCCCGGCAGCAGCTCGCCGTTCAGTAGCCGCTCGCTGCTCCGGCCTGGGAGCGGGCTCCCGTCGCGCAAGAGCGCTCGCAGGGGGCAGGCGCTGCGCGGGCTGACACCGGCGCGGTGCGCTTGGTGATGGGCTCCGCGTCTTCGTGACGGAGCACGCGCTCGAGCCGCGGCCCGGTCCCGGTGCTCGAGCGACGGTCGAGCAACGGCCCGGCGGTCTGCCTCAGTCGATCAGCGTGCGCGCGGGGCGGCCAGGCTCGCACTTCACGAGCGTGGCGGTCAGCTCGAGCGTCTCGGGGAGCGTGCCTTGCACCTGCGCGACGACCTGCTCGACCACGTGCTGGGCCTCGTCCAGGTTGGGACCCACGATGGAGACGACGAACGTGAGCGGGCCGGTGCGCCCGGCCGCGGCCGGCGTCAGGCTGAGCAGCAGCGTCTGGGTCAGATCGACGACCTGAAGCGCGGCCTTGCGCAGCGCGAGCATCTCGAGGATCGTCGGTCGCAAGCTCACGAGGCCGTTCTGGCCGCGGAGCTCGAAGCGCGCGATCTGCATCGGCACCTCGGCCCACTCGGCGAAGAAGCCGTCCTCGTCGATCGCCTTCATCAGGTGCTCGCGCACGAGCAGCCCCGTGAGGCCGTCGCGCCGGGCGAGGTAGCGCTTCGCCTTGTCGTGGTGCGGCGAGTCGGGCCCGAACGTGACCACCATGAGGCGGCACTCGCCGAGCTGCACCTCGGCCCCGTGGAGCAGCGAGACCTGCGCTTTGCGCTCGAAGGGGAAGTCCGCGTACGTGCCGTTCGTGCTGTTCAGATCCTCGACCAGCCAGGAGCCCGTCTGCCAGCGGAGGAGCGCGTGTGAGCCGGAGACGGTCGCCTCGGCGAGGACGAGATCCTGATCGCTGCGGCGGCCGATGGAGAGCACCGGCTTCTGCAGCGGGAACAGGGTGGCGACGCTGTCGGGCGCGTTCGTGGCGTACGTGATGAGCAGCGACTGCGCGCCGGGCGTGAACTGCGTCTTGATGGCCCGCCCAGGCGCCGGGCCTGGATCGATGCGCTCGCGCGGCAGCTGGATCGGCGCGGTCGCGGTCTGCGTCGGGTTGAAGAACCGCATGTGCCGCGCCTGCGGGCGCATCTGCGGATCCGGGTTCAGCGCGCGGAAGATCTGCCTGATCTCGTCGTTCGTCAGCGCAGCGGGCACGTCGAACGTGATCTGCTGCTTCATCGTCTTGAGCCGCGGCTTGTAGCCGGGCTCGGGGACGCGGCAGGTCCACATCTCCCAGAGCGTCAGCGCCGCGGCGTAGACGTCGTCCTCAGGGCTCGCGCCGCCGCTGCGCAGCCGCTCCGGCGACATGTAGTGAGGCGTGCCGCCGTCCGGAGGCGCCCCCGGCTTGCGCACGGCAGCGCGGGCGCGCTCCTTCGCGAAGCCGAAGTCGAGGATGACCGCGCGATCGTCGGCGACCATCACGTTGCCGGGCTTCAGATCGCCGTGCACGAGCCCCTGCTGGTGGATCGCGGCGAGCCCCGCGCAGACGTCGGTCGAGATCTTGCGGAACTCGTCGGCGCTGAAGCCGCCCGACGTCTTGCGCTTGCGGATGTGGTTGTGGAGCGTCTGCCCGGGGATGTACTCCATCACGAGGATGGGCCCCCACGGGCTCGGGGCGAGGTCGTGCACGCGGCAGACGTTCGGGTGGCGAGCCTTCTGCGCGAGGATCACCTCCTGCCGCAGGGCCTCGTCGTCGCCGGGCATGGCGGAGGCCTCGGGCACCACCTTGAGCGCAACCTGCTGCTGGGTGAGGCGGTCGAAGGCCAAGAACACCTCGCCCATGCCGCCTTTGCCGATGCTCTTCAGGACCTCGTAGCGGTCGTTGATGACCGTTCCGACGTCGATGGGAGGGAGGGGATCTTTGGTCACGGCCACGGGCGCACGAAGGGTGAGGAAGAGCTCCGCGACGGCGCCGAAGGAGACGCGCCGGGACGCCGATACGGACTGCGCGCAGGGTCGTCCATTCGAGCTCCGGGCGCAACGAGTCGTTGCACAAGGGCTGCAGGCGGCCCGTTCGGCGCCGCACGGGACCGCCCCGCCGCTCCTGCACAGGGCCGCCTGGCCACCGCGCGGGGTCCGCGGGGCGCGGCCGCCGCGGTCGTCGCGGCCGTCCACAGTCGCGCGCGGCGCGCCGCGCTGTTCAGGGGAACGGCCGCGCCGTGTGGGCGTGGTTCAGCGGACCGTGGCCGTGGCCGAGCCCCGGCGCGGAGCGCATCGCCTCGCGGAGGTAGCGCCGCGCGCGCCCGATCGACGGGACGAGGGCGAGGCCCTGGGCGAGGCCAGCGGCGATGGCCGAGGCGAGCGTGCAGCCCGTGCCGTGCGTCGCGCGCGTCTCGATGCGCGCGTCCTCGAACAGCAGCTCGCCCTCCGACAGCCCGGAGGCGCCGGGCCCCGGAGCGGCCCGGAGGACGTCGACGACCGTCGCGCCCGGGAGGTGGCCACCCTTCAGCAGCACGGCGCGCGGCCCCATGGCGAGCAGCTGCGCGGCGGCGCTGCGCATCGCGTCCACGCTGTCGATGACCACGCCGGTCAGCGCCTCGGCCTCGGGGATGTTCGGCGTGAGCAGCGCGGCGAGCGGCAGGAGCCGGGCGCGCAGGGCGCCCTCGGCGTCGGGCTTCAGCAGCCGGGCGCCGCCCTTGGCGACCATCACGGGGTCCACCACGAGCGGCGCGCCGCGGCCGAGGCGCTCGTAGACGCGCGCGACCTCGTCGATGACCTCCGCCGAGTGGAGCATCCCGGTCTTGATGGCGTCCGCGCCGATGTCGTCGAGCACGACCTCCATCTGGCGACCGATGAAGCCGGGAGGCACCGGGAACACGGCGTCGACGCCACGGGTGTTCTGGGCGGTGAGCGCGGTGATCGCCGTCGCGCCGAACGCGTCGAGCGCGGTGACGGCCTTGAGATCGGCCTGGATTCCGGCGCCGCCGCCCGAGTCGGATCCGGCGACGATGAGGACGCGTCCTTTCATGAAGCTGAAGCCTCCGGGCCGCGCGCGGCGGCCGGCCATGTGTCGCTCACGCGCGCTCGCTTCGCTGCACGTCAGTAATGCTTGTCGAGGACCGCGGGATCCTTCGTCGTCGCGAAGACCGTGTCGCAGCGCCGGCACCTGTACTTCACCTTCGTCGGCCGGGCCGAGATCCCGAACGCGAGCTGGATGTACCCGAGGACGCGGTACTCCGCCTCGGCGCTCACCATGTAATGATCGCGACCGTGGCCGCAGGGGCACTGGACCGGCTCGGGCGTCGTACGGTCGCGATAGGGCATCGAGGACGGGCTCGTTGGCATGGACGTCAGCGTAGTCTAGGGAGCCCGCGGCGGACGTCGAGAGGCGGCGCCGCCACGCGGACTGGACGGGGGCGACCGGGCGGCGCGAGCAGGCGGCGGTGCGCCGGGGCCGCCCTGCGTGCGGGCCCGTACGAAGGGCGCTTTGCGCCGCGCCGCGGACCGAACTAGGAGACGCTCCCATGCGCCCCGCCCTGTGCGCCGAGCGTCTGGTGAAGCGGTACGGCGGCGTCACGGCCGTGGACGGGGTCGATCTCGCCGTGCACGCCGGGGAGGTCGTCGGGCTGCTCGGGCCGAACGGCGCGGGCAAGACGACGACCTTGCGGATGCTCGCCGGCATCCTGTCGCCGGACCAGGGGCGGATCCTCGTCGGCGGCGTCGACCTGGCCGCGAGCCCGCTCGAGGCGAAGCAGCGCCTCGGCTTCCTCTCCGGGGACACGCAGCTCTACCAGCGGCTCACCCCCCGCGAGGTGCTCCGCTACTTCGGTCGGCTGTACGGCATGGAAGAGGCGGCGCTCTCGCGCCGGATCGACGCGCTCGTGGCCGACCTGGAGATGGAGGCGTTCGCGTCGCGGCCGTGCGGCACGCTCTCCACGGGGCAGAAGCAGCGCGCCAACATCGCGCGCGCGTTCCTCCACGAGCCGCAGGTGCTCATCCTCGACGAGCCGACGACCGCGCTCGACATCCTCAGCGGCCGCTTCATCGTCGCGTCGATCCGGCGGGAGCGCGCCGCGGGCAGGGCCATCCTCTTCTCGACGCACATCATGAGCGAGGCCGAGTACCTCTGCGACCGCATCGCCCTCATGCACGAGGGCCGCGTCGTCGACGCCGGCACGCTGCCCGAGCTCCTCGGGCGGTCCGGCACGACGAACCTGACCGACGCCTTCCTCCACCACGTGGAGCGGAGCCGCCCGAGCGCTGCGCGCGATACGCCCGAGCGCCCGAGCGCGCCCGCGCCAGGAGGCTGAGGCGCCGTGAGGCTCGCCATCGTCTGGACGATCCTCCGCAAGGAGCTCGTCGAGTCGCTCCGGGATCGGCGCACGCTCGTGCGCCTCGTCGTGGTCCCGCTCCTTCTCTACCCGCTCTTCGCGCTCGCGATGAGCAAGCTCGTCGGCTTCGAGGCGGATGCGCGCGAGGCGCGCCCGTCCAGGATCGCGGTCTGGGGAGAGCTCGCCGAGGACCTGCAGACGAGGCTCTCGGCGGCGGGCAAGCTCGAGCTCGCGCCGTGGGCCGGCGCGCCCCCCGACGTGCGCGAGGGGCTCCTCTCCGGGGCGCTCGCGCCGCCGGCGGGGCCGGCGCCCGCGCCGGACGAGGGCGAGGCGCCGCCCCCCGAGGCCGAGCCGCCGAGGTGGATCGAGCCGGAGAACCCCGTGCTCGCCGCGGCGCGCGCCGCGGTGAGCGAGCGCAAGGTCGACGCGGTGCTCGTCCCGTGGCCCTCGCTGGGGGCCGAGCTCGGGCGCGGCGGGAAGGGCGCCGTCGCGATCTACTTCGACTCGGTCCGCGCCGACTCGGCCACGGCGGAGGCGCGTCTCGAAGGCGCGCTGCGGCGCGCCCGCAAGGCCATCATCGCGGATCGAGAGGTGGAGCGCGGCCTGCCCGAGGGGTTCTCGCGCGCGTTCGACGTCGTGCCGCGCGACGTCGCGGCGGACAGCCGCAAGGTCGGCCAGATCCTCGGCGCGATGATGCCGATGCTGCTGATCCTGATGTCGCTCCTCGGCAGCTTCCTCCCCGCGATCGATCTGACGGCGGGCGAGAAGGAGCGCGGCACGATGCAGACGCTGCTGTGCGCGCCCGTGCGGCCCATCGAGATCATCTCGGGCAAGTTCCTGGCCGTGTGGGTCATCTCGCTGCTCACGGCGCTCGGCAACGTGGTGAGCATGTCGCTCACGGTGAGCCGGTTGCTGCCCGACGCGATGGTTGTCGGCCCCGGCACCTTCGCGCTGACGTTCGTGCTGCTCGTGCCGGTCACGCTCCTGTTCTCGGCGCTGTTCCTCGCGCTCGCCGTGTTCGCGAAGGACTTCAAGGACGGTCAGAACGCGCTCATGCCGGCGTACCTGCCGCTCTCGCTGCTCGCCGGCATCACGGCCCTGCCGGTGGTCGAGCTCAACCCGTGGACGGCCTACGCCCCGGTCCTCAACATCGCGGTGCTGATCAAGGCGCTGTTCGTCGGAGAGGCGCCGGCCGATCTCCTCTTCACGGCGCTCGTCTCCTCGGCGCTCTATGCCTGCCTCGCGCTCCTCTTCGCCGCGCGCGTCTTCGAGCGCGAGAGCGTGCTCCTCGGGGGGCACGAGTCGGCGCGCGCCGTGCTCGGCCTGGGGCGCCGGGCCGGCGGGGTGCCCTCGGCGGGCTTCTCGCTGGCGGCGTTCGCGGGCGTCCAGGTGCTTTTCTTCTATGGCAGCCTGCTCATCGCCCGCGCCAGCGTGGCGGTCCAGCTCGCTGTCTCGCAGGTCGGCTTCTTCCTGGTCCCGACCCTCGCGCTGGTCGCCGGCTTCGGCTACTCGCCGCGGGCGACGCTCGGCCTCAGGGCGCCCTCGGTCCGCGGTCTCGCCGGGGCGCTGCTCCTCGGCGTCTCGGCGTGGGCCGCGATCGGCGGCACCGTCCTCCGGTGGTTCCCCGCGCCGGAGCCCTTCGCCCGTGAGCTAGGGGAGCTCGTGCTGCTCGGCGGGCAGCCGTACCCGGTCGTCCTGCTGCTCGTCGCCGTCACGCCGGCCGTCTGCGAGGAGCTCCTGTTCCGCGGCTTCGTCTACGCGGGCCTGCGCCGCGCCGGGCCCGCGGTGGCGATCGTCGTTTCGGCGCTCCTCTTCGGGCTCGCGCACGGGTCGGTGTACCGGCTCTTGCCGACGTTCTCGCTCGGGCTGGCGCTCGGCTACGCGCGCCACCGCACCGGCTCCGTGCTGCCCGGAGCGCTGCTTCACGCCCTGAACAACGGGCTCGCGGTGTCGCTCCTCTATTTCAAGCCGTCGTGGGGGCAAGGCGTCGTCGAAGGAGAGCTCCTGCCGTGGAGCATCACGTTTGCAGGGATGGTCGTCTCGTTGGCCGGGCTGCTCCTGCTCCGGTTCTCGGCGCCGGGCGCGCCGGAACCGGAAGATTCACCGCGGCCCTGATCGCAGCTCGAGGATCTGCACGTCGTACGGCGAGAGCTCCACGGCGTGGACCGGGGACTTGCCGCCCAGCTCGGTCAGGTGCCCCGAGGCCACGGCGGGCTTCACCGAGAGCGGCTGATCCGCCTGGCTGACCAGGAAGACGAAGCGGCGGCCATCCCGGTGGCGCAGCGTGTCGGCCGCGACGCGCGGGTCGTCCACCGTCACCGGCCGCTTCACGCCGGCGAGCTCGGCGAGCGCGTCGTAGAGCCGGTAGGTCGGCTCCGGGTTGATCCGCGGGGTCGCCGCGGCGAAGTGCTCGATCGGATAGGTGCACAGCACGACGCTGCCGCTCCCGATCTTGCGCCGCAGCAGCGCAGGCCGGCCGCGCTGGTCGACCGCGACGACCTCCGCGCCCCTGGCGCGCACGGGCAGGTAAGCGCGGCTGTGCTCGGTGCCGGAGACCGGGAACGTGAGCGTCGTGCCCGCCGCGATCGTGCCGAACTGGCATTCGAAGGTGAGCTTCGCGCGATCGTCCTCGATCGGATCGACCATCCCGTAGCGGAGCTGGTGCTCGACGCCGAACATCGCGTTGAGGTGCGCGTACCACGGCCCGCGCTGCGACCCGTGCGTGCCGTGGCAGTACGACGCGTAGACGACCGCTCCGGCGGACGCCAGCCGCTCCAGGAGATGCCATGTGGGCGCGGTCAGCTGCTTGGCCGACGGCAGCAGGTAAAGCCGGCAGTCCTCGGCGATCCCGTCTCGCTCCCGGGTCAGCCCGACCGGCAGGTCCGCCTCCTTCGCCGCGATGTAGGCCTGCCGCAGCATCGTGAACAGATAGCTGCGGTCCTCGGCCTCCGTGAACGGGAACGCGCCTTCCAGGTACGATGGGACGATGATCGCCGCGTCGGCCGGCTCGCGCTCACAGCCGAGGACGTCGATATCGGAGAGCACCTTCGCGAAGCGGGCCATCTCCTCGAGCTGCGGCTTGGGGCGGCCGTCGACGGTCGTCAGCCCGAAGTGGAGCTCGAAGGGGTGGTGCCTGTAGGGATCCTGGTGGATGAGATCGAAATCGGTGTTGTTCCAGCCGATCCAGCCCGTGGCGCCGGCAAGCAGCGTGTTGTGGAGGACCTGCCGGTAGTAGTGCGCGGCGTTCTCGTCGGAAGCGAAAGCCGATGACACGCCGAACTCCTCCAGCACGACGGGCTTTCCGAGGAAGCCCGTGAGCTCGCAGACGAACGCCGCGCCATAGTGCTGGCGCACCAGGTCGTTCTCCATCCGGTACACGTGCGGGCCGAGGAAATCGACGAGCGCGCCGAGATCGCGGACGGAGAACCCATTGTCGTTTCCCGTGACCTCGATGCCCCACGCGCCATCGCCGATCGAGATTGGCTGGCTCGCCCCGCCGGCCCGCAGCGCCTGCACGACCAGGCTCGCCCAGCTCGTGACGTTCTCGCGGGTCGAGCGCTCGCGCTCGCCGTAGATCGGCATTTCGTTGGAGACGAGCCAGCCCGTCACCGCCCGGTGCCCCGCGAAGCGCCGCGCCATCTGCTCGGCGAACCAGGCCTGCCGGGCCACCATCCACACGTCGCCGTAAAGATCCCGCCCGCGCCGCCAGGCCGGGTCCCAGTTCTCGCCGGACATGTGGCCGACGAGGAGGGTCGGGATCGTCGTGAGGCCCGCCTCGACGTGCGCCTCGAGGAAATCGGCATAACGCGCGACGCAGTCCTCGTCGATCCGGTCCGGCTCCGGCATGAAGTGAGGCCAGTAGAAGAACGACCGGGTCATGGTCAGGCCGTGATCGGCCAGCACCCGGAGCTCCTCGCGGACCACGAACGGATCATAGCTCTGCCACATGAGCGGGCCGCCGCGCCTCGACCAGAAATTGGCCCCCAGCCAGGCGATCGCCTGTTGACGAACTGCGACTTTGGCGAAATTGCGGTGCATAGTCCTCACGTCCTGGTCATGCAGAGCGGCGCTCTCGAACACCGTCCGTCGCCCTGCTCGCGGCGCGGCCGGCGGGCTACTTAATCGGTTCAGTTTACGTCACTTAATCGGTTCAGTCTACGCGCCCGTGCGGGAGGGCCGCGCCCTCGTTCGGGCGAGGCCGTCTCATGCGCGGGGGGGCGGGGCGGTGCTGCCCCGCGTCGCGAGCGTCGGCGCGCTGCACTCGTCGTCGGTGACCGGCTCTCCGGCGACGAGGCGGAGGAGCAGCGCGGCGGCGCGGGAGCCGTGCTCGGCGATGTTGCGGCGCACCGCGGTCAGGGCGGGGTGGACGAGCTGGCACAGCGCCGAGTCGTCCCAGGCCACGATCGAGAGGCGCTCCGGCACGGGGACGCGCATCTCGTGGGCGACCGCGAGCGCGGCCACGGCCATCACGTCGTTGTCGAAGACGATGGCCGTCGGCGGCGAGGCCTCGGCCAGCAGCCGCCGTGTGGCCTGGCCGCCCGCCTCGCCCGTGTAGTCGGCGTGGACCGTCTGCACCCGATCCAGGCGCCGCTGGCGTGCGGCCGCGGTGAACGCCTTGGTCCGGACCGCTGTGTGCACGAACTCCGCGGGGCCGGCGACCCGCGCGATCGACCGGTGACCCAGCGCGGCCAGGTAGTCGACGACGGCCCGCATCGCGCTCGCGTCGTCGCTCCACACCGCGGGCAGCTGCCCCTTGCCCGCCGGCCCGCCGATCACCACCGCCGGGAGCTTCAGCTCCTCGATCAGCTTCACGCGCGGATCGTCGTCGCAGAGGTCGACGAGGATCACCCCGTCGACCCGCCGCTCGGCCCACCAGCGGCGGTAGGTCTCCACCTCGGTCACGCGATCCTCCGTGACCTTGAGCAGCAGCGCCTCGGCCTTCTCGGACAGCTCCGCCTCGATGCCGGAGATGAGCTGCATGAAGAACGGCTCGATGCCGAGCATGTGCGCGGGCCGATCGATGACCAGGCCGACGGCGCCTGCGCGGCCGTCGGAGAGCGCCCGCGCCGCGTTGCTCGGCTGCCAGCCGAGCTCCGCCGCGATGGCCAGGATCCGCTCGCGCGTCGGCTCCGACACGCCGGGCCTGCCGTTCAGCGCATACGACACCGCTCCTTTGGAGACCCCCGCACGCCACGCGATGTCCGTGATCGTCGGACGCTTCACGCATCACCTCCGCTCCAGGCGACGGATCGCGCCTGTTGTGTGAACCGGCTTCTCCGCATGGCCCCGGTTGGATAGCACGACGGCCCGCGGGCGAGCCGAACGCCGCGCAGGGCCGAGCGCCCTGAGCGAGCGACGACCCTGGCGCAGCCTCTCCCACACCGTCGCCTGCCCAGGCGACGGCGGCGGGGCGCCGCGCCGGACGGCCGCGAGGGGCCGTCAGCGCGCCGGGATCACCAGCCCGGGGCCGACTCGATCCCCGGCGCGCGCTCCGCGGCCATCGCCTCGTGCTCCGCGGCGTCCGGGGGGGCCGCAGCCCTCGCCGGTGTCGACGGGCCAGCCGTGAGCTGAATCGGTTCAGGCCCGTAGCGCGCGCGCCTGTCAAGCGGGACGCTGCGCCGTCGCGCGGGCATACCGCACGCCCGCGCGACGGCGCAGCGTCCCGCGGGACTCCGCTGCTGGCCGGACGGGTCGTGTCGTGTCGCTCACGCCACCTCGAGGAGCTCGCGTTCGGTGATGCCGAGAAGGAAGAGGATGGCGTCGAGGCCGCTTGCGGAGAGGGACGTGTCGGCGGCCTCTCGCAGCTTGGGCTTTGCGCGGAACGCGACGCCGAGGCCGGCCCTCTGCAGCATCAGGAGGTCGTTGGCGCCGTCGCCCACGGCGATGGTTTGATCGAGCAACACGCCTTCTGCCTGGGCGATGGTCTCGAGCAGCTCGGCCTTGCGTTGTGCGTTGACGATCGGCCCTGTGACCCGGCCGGTCAGCTGTCCGTTCACGACCTCCAGCGCGTTCGAGTAGGCGTAATCGATCCCGAGCCGTGCCTTCAGCGCCTCTGCTGCGATCGAGAAGCCGCCGGAGATCACCGCGGTCCGGTAGCCGAGCCGCTTCAGCACCCGGATGAGCGTCTCCGCGCCCTCGGTGATGGGGAGCTCTGCGGCGAGCTTCCGCAGCACGCCCACGTCGAGGCCGCGGAGCAGCGAGAGCCGCTGGCGGAGCGACTCGTCATAATCCATCTCCCCCTGCATCGCGCGCTCGGTGATCTTCGCCACCTGCTCCGCGACGCCCTTCGCGCGCGCCAGCTCGTCGATCACCTCGATGCGGATGAGCGTCGAGTCCATGTCCATCACGACGAGCCGCTTGCTCCGGCGGAAGAGGCCCTCGCGTTGCAGCGCGAGATCGAAGCTGTTCTGCGTCGCGAGCGCGAGGAGGGCCTGCTTGAGGGCGTCGGCTTCTTCCTCGCGCTGGAGCAGCACCTGGATCTCCACCGAGGAGAGGCGTTCGACCGACAGCCGCGCGATCTTCTCGATGTTCGCGCCGTGGGCTGCGAGTGTGGCCGCCACGTCGTGCAGCTGCTTCGCGCCGAGCTCGCGGCCGATGGCTGTCACCACGTACCGGCTCCCGGGCGCGCGCCGCGGCGCGCCGCCGTCGAGCGGCTTGAAGTCCAGCGTCACGCCGAGCTCCTTCGCGGCGAACAGCAGCTCCTTGAGTCCGCTGCGTGTCTCGGGGAAGAGGGCGAGGAGCGCGAGGTTCAGGTTTCCGTGCACCACCACCTGCTCGATGTCGAGCAGCGTTGCGCCGATGTCGCTGAGGATGCCCGTGAGCCGAGCGGTGATGCCCGGGTGGTCCCTACCGGTGACGGTGACGAGTATCGGATCGGGCGAGACTGCCATGCCGGCGCCCCCTTAACAGCGCCGCGCCCCAGGGTCGACGCCGATACAGCGCCCCACGAAGCAAACCGATGCTTTCCCGAAAAGAAGAGCCTTTACCGAACTACCGCTCCCCCCTTCGCGTTCCGCTCCCATCCGCTCCCCCGCTTCGTAGCCCCTGCAGCCACCCACCCCCCCATCCCCCCATCCCCCCCACAAAGAGCCCGCGGGGGAGGAGGCTGCGCGCGCGGGGGGGCGGTGGGCGGGCCCCACGAATCCGAGGGCCGGCCCGCAGCGCAGCGGCTGCCGTGCGAACTCACCCACCCCGTCCAGCAGGCAACAGCCCCCCAAAAGGCCCGAGTTCGTGGGAGGGCCCACCGCCCCCCCGCGCGCGCAGCCTCCTCCCCCGCGGGCTCCGTCGCTATCGGTAGCGCCCGCCCCCTCGCCCCGCCGCCGCCCGTCCACCCCCCTTGCCGCCCGTCGCCGCCCGTCCGCCCCCCTTGCCGCCCGGACCGCGCCGGCTCGCCGGCCGCCCGGACCGCGCCGGCTTCTCCTCGGCCGCCTCGCGCGCCGCGCCAGCGTCCCCGTCCCCCTGCTGTGCCTTGAGCTGCCGGAGCTGATCGCGCAGCCGCGCCGCCTTCTCGAACTCGAGGTTCTCCGCCGCCGCGAACATCTCCTGCCGGAGCGCGTCGATCTGGTCGACAAGGTCCACCGCGGCGCGCGCCGCCTCGGCCGCCGGCTTCGCCGTCCCCTTCGGCACGGCGTAGTAGTCGCGCGTGCCCGAGGTGGGCGACAGGTCGAGGATCGCCTTCTTCACCGTGGCCGGCGTGATGCCGTGCTCCTTGTTGTACGCCTCCTGGATCGCGCGCCGCCGGTTGGTCTCGTCCATCGCGCGCTTCATCGCCTCGGTGATGCGATCGGCGTACATCACGACCTCGCCGTTCACGTTGCGGGCGGCGCGGCCGATCGTCTGGATGAGCGAGCGCGGGCTCCGGAGGAAGCCCTCCTTGTCGGCGTCGAGGATGGCGACCAGCGACACCTCGGGGAGGTCGAGCCCCTCGCGCAGCAGGTTGATGCCGATCAGCACGTCGAACTCGCCGCGCCGGAGATCGCGCAGGATCTCCACGCGCTGGAGCGTGTCGACGTCCGAGTGGAGGTAGCGGACCCGGATGCCGAGCTCCGTGTAGTACTCGGTCAGATCCTCGGCCATCCGCTTGGTCAGCGTCGTGACGAGCACGCGATCGCCGCGGCCGACCCGCTCCCGGATGCGCGCGAGCAGGTCGTCGACCTGCCCGGACACCGGGCGGATGTGGATCTGCGGATCGATGAGCCCGGTCGGCCGGATGATCTGCTCCACGACCGAGCCGGCCGATTTCTGCAGCTCGTAGTCGCCGGGCGTCGCGCTCACGAAGAGGACCTGCGCGTAGTGCTGCTCGAACTCCTCGAACTTGAGCGGCCGGTTGTCGAGCGCGCTGGGGAGCCGGAACCCGTACTCGACGAGCGTCTCCTTCCGCGCCCGGTCGCCCCGGTACATCGCCCCGACCTGCGGGACGGTCTGGTGCGACTCGTCGATGATGAGGAGAAAGTCCTTCGGGAAATAGTCGATCAGCGTCGGCGGGGGCTCGCCGGACTTCCGGCCCGAGAGGTGGCGCGAGTAGTTCTCGATGCCGTTGCAGAACCCCATCTGCTCCAGCATCTCGAGATCGTACATCGTGCGCTGCTCGATACGCTGCTTCTCGAGGAAGCGCACGGCCCTGTCGTAGAAGTCGATGCGCTCGCGCAGCTCCTCGCGGATCGCCTGGATCGCGAGCCTGAGCTGCTGCTGCTCGGTGACGTAGTGGGAGCCGGGGAAGACCGCGTAGCGATCGAGCTGGCCCACCACCTTGCCGCGGACCGGGTCGACCTCCTTGATCGCCTCGATCTCGTCGCCGAAGAACTCGACGCGGATCGCGAGCGCCTCCTCGTAGGCCGGGAAGATCTCGACGACGTCGCCGCGGACGCGGAACGTCCCGCGGTGGAAATCGACGTCGTTCCGCGTGTACTGGATGTCGACGAGCCGCCGCAGGAGCTCGTCGCGGCGGATCTCGGTGCCGCGCTCGAGCTTGATGAGGAGCCCGTGGTAGCTCTCGGCCGAGCCGATGCCGTAGATGCAGCTCACCGAGGCGACGATGATCACGTCCGGCCGCGAGAGCAGCGCGTGCGTCGCCGCGTGGCGCATGCGGTCGATCGCGTCGTTGATGATCGCGTCCTTCTCGATGTACGTGTCGCTCGTCGGGACGTAGGCTTCGGGCTGGTAGTAGTCGTAGTAGCTGACGAAGTAGTGGACGGCGTTGTTGGGGAAGAGCTCCCGCATCTCGCCGTAGAGCTGGGCCGCCAGCGTCTTGTTCGGCGCCATGATGAGGGTCGGCTTTTGCAGCTTCTCGATCACCTTGGCGGCGGTGAACGTCTTGCCGCTGCCCGTGACGCCGAGGAGGACCTGGAAGGCCTCGCCCTGCTCGAAAGCGGAGCAGATCTCCTGGAGCGCGCGAGGCTGGTCACCGCACGGCTTGAATTCGGAGACGAGCTCGAAGTGTGTGGGCATGGAGCGGAGGACCCTAGTGCGGCGAGGCGCTCCTCGCAACCTCCCCGGCCGTCAGGGCCGGAGGGCGGGGTGGCCTCGCCGGGAAGGCGCGGTCTCGTCCGGCTTCGTCGGTCTTCCAACTATCGGCAACCATTGGCAACCATCGGCCGAGCGGAAATTGTCGACCCGCTGTTGCCTGGAACGAGCGCACCTGGAACGAGCGCGTCGCATGTCTCGCGCGCCTCCGTCCGGCCCACGCTCGTCCCCGCTTCGCCGCATGCCTCGCACCTCGCCGCGCGCTCGTCGCCTCCCCAACGCGGGCTCCGTGCGCTCGTCGCCTGCGCCCCGTGCGCGTGCGCTGTGCTCGCTGTCGTTGCAGACGGGCCGACTCGAGAGCGCTTGACGTCGGCGCGGGACCATAGGATTCTGGCTGCTGTCGCGTCGTGGTGACGTGAGCCGACACGGAGGTCAGGTCATGAGTGCCAACACATCGCACACCCATTGCGCCGCCGCCGTCGTTTCCGCCGCGGCCGGCTGAGCTCGTCTCCACGTCTCCGCGACGTCGCCCGCGTGCCCTGAGGGGCGCGTGTGTGCCCTGAGCGCGTGCCCCTCGCAGGGATCTGCCCTGGCCGGGTGTGCCTTCTGGCGTGACGTCCTGATCGATCGACGAGCTCCGCTCCGCGGCGGCCCCGCGCGTGGAATGGCCGGCGCGTGCGCGCTTGTGCGCCGCCGCGCCCTGTCCGTCGATCGCCGCGCGCCGAGCTCGGGCGCGGCCGAACGCCATGGAGCGCTCGTCCGTCATGCAAACTGACCTCGATTCTCTCGTTGATCCGTCTTCGCAGCACGAAATGCAGCCCGATCTGATCGGGCTCGGATGGACTCCCTTCTTCGCGAGCCAGCTCGCTTGTCTGGAGGATGCCGTGCAGCCTGCGCGCGTCGTCCTCGCCTCCGCGTCCAGGCACCACGTTCAGACCGCCGAGGGCCCGCGCCTCGCGGTGGTCAGCGGGCGCCTCGCGCACGAGGCCGCGGATCGCGCGGCGCTCCCCACCGTCGGTGACTGGGTGGGGCTCAGGCCTGGCGACGGCGCCGGGCCCGCGTACATCGTGCACACGTTCACGCGCAGCACGTGCCTGCGCCGCAAGGCCGCGGGGCCCGCGGTGGAGGCCCAGGTGCTCGCGGCCAACATCGACAAGGTGTTCATCGTCACGTCGCTGAACGCCGACTTCAACCTGCGCCGCCTGGAGCGGTACATCGACGCCGTCCTCGACAGCGGCGCTCGCCCGGTCCTCGTGCTCAACAAGGCCGATGTCTGCCCGGATCCGGAGCGGTACATCGACGCGGCGCGGGACGTCGCCCCCGCTGCGCGGGTCGCGCTCGTCAGCGCGCTCTCAGGCGCCGGCCTCGACGCGCTCCGCGCCGAGATCGGGGCAGGGGAGACCATCGCCCTCGTCGGCTCGTCCGGCGTGGGGAAATCCGCGCTCAGCAATCGCCTGCTCGGCATGGAGGTCCAGCGCGAGGGCGCGATCCGGGCGTCGGACGAGCGCGGCCGCCACACGACGGCCCACCGCGAGCTGTTTCCGATCCCCGGCGGTGGCCTCCTCATCGACACGCCGGGCATACGGGAGCTCGGCCTCTGGTCCGCGGGCGGCAGCGCCCCGGCCGGCTTCGACGACGTCGAGGCCCACGCCGCGGCCTGCCGCTTCCGGGACTGCGCCCACGACGGCGAGCCCGGCTGCGCGGTGCTCCGTGCCATCAAGGACGGCGATCTCGATCCCGAGCGCCTCGGCGGCTACCTCAAGCTGGCTGCCGAGCGACGCCACCTCGCCGGCCAGCAGGACGTGCGCGCGAGGATCGAGGAAAAGCGGCGCTGGAAGCAGATCTCGAAGCAGATGCGCGCCAATCCGAAGCGATAAGAGCCGACCCCCGCCCCCGCGGCCAGACCCCAGCGTCCCCGCCACGCCGCGTAGAGACCGCCCGCAAATCCCCCGACTCATTCCACCCGCTCTCCGCCCCCGTCCGCCCGCGCGCACCTTCGAAAGCGCTCTTTCCCATCCCCAGGAGAGAGCCCTCGGGAGGGGGTGTCGCGCGCGGGGCCGGCGGGGGAAGGGCCCCACGAACCCGAGCGCCGGCCCGCATCGAAGCGAGTCGCCCCCGGTTCTCCCTCCCCCGTTCAGCCGGCCATAGCCACCACAAGGCGCGAGTTCGTGGGAAGGGCCCCCCGCCGGCCCCGTGCGCGACACCCCCTCCCGAGGGCTCCCCCGCGTCCTGGGAAGCCCTCTCCGTCGCGTGTCCCGTCAGATCCCGTATTGCCGGAGCTTCTTGTGGAGCCCCTCGCGCGTGATCCCGAGCGACTTCGCCGCGTTGGTCTTGTTGTTGTTGTGCCCGCGCAGCGCTTCCAGGAGGAAGAACTTCTCGACCGCGTCCATCATCTCCTTGAGCGACCCCTTCGGCGTCCCCGCCCGCGCCACGAGCCCCTCGACCTGCCGGATCCTCGCCGAGAGCAGCTCCGGCGTCCCGAACGCCCCCGGCTCCAGCTGGATGACGATCCGCTGCACCTCGTTCTGGAGCTCCCGCACGTTGCCCGGCCAGTCGTACGCGACCATCAGCTCCATCGCCTGCTGGCTGAACCCGCCGCACGGCTTGCCGATCTCGTCCGCGTAGCGCTCCAGGAAGTGCGTCGCGAGCAGCGGGATGTCGTCGCGCCGCTCTCGCAGCGGCGGCAGGCGGATCGGGAAGACCTTGAGGCGGTAGTAGAGGTCCTCGCGGAACCGCCCCTTGGCCACCTCGTCCTCGAGGTTCCGGTTCGTCGCGGCGACGATGCGCACGTTGACGTGCTTCGGGCTCGTCGCGCCCACGGGGCGGATCTCGCCCTCCTGGAGCGCCCGGAGGAGCTTCGATTGCAGCGACAGCGGGGTCTCGGTGATCTCGTCGAGGAAGAGCGTGCCCCCGTCGGCGATCTCGAACAGGCCCTTCTTCTCCTCGGTGGCGCCCGTGAAGGACCCCTTCTTGTGGCCGAAGAGCTCGCTCTCCAGGAGGCTCTCGGCCAGCGCCGCGCAGTTCTGCGCGACGAACAGCTTGTCGCGGCGGCGGGAGCGGTAGTGGACGGCGGCGGCGATGAGCTCCTTGCCCGTGCCCGTCTCGCCCTCGATCAGCACCGTGACGCGCGTGTCGACCACCTTGTCGAGCTGCCCGATGACCTTCCGCATCGCGTCGCTGTTGCCGATGATGTCGACCGCGCCCCCGCTGCCGCCCCGGCGACGCTCCTCGCGCCCCTTGAGGAAGCTGTTCTCCTTCTGGAGCCGCTCCTCCGCGAGCACGAGCCGCTTGATGAGCCGGGCGTTCGCCACCGCGAGCGAGGCGTTGGCGGCCAGCACGAGGAGCGTCTCCAGGTCGCCGGCGTTCAGCATCCCCGGCACGCTCCGGTTGTCGGCCTGGAGCACGCCGATGATCTCCTCGCCCTTCCAGAGCGGCACGGCGAGCGTGCTGCGGATCGAGGCGCCCATCAGCGACTCGGACTGCCCGACCTCGATCGGCGCGTCCGCCGCCAGCACGGCCGCCCGCTCCTTGATCACCTTCCGGTACACGCTGCGCGTGATCGGGACCGGCCCTGCAGGCGGCCCCCCTTTGCCCGACGCGGACCGGACCCGCGTCAGCACCGGCACGAACGCCGCCGGCGCCGCGCCCGGCTCCTGGTCGTCGTCGCGCAGCACCACCGTGACGTGGGTCGAGCTCGGCACCAGCGCGAGCACCGCGTCGGCGATCTCGGCGAGCACCTCGTCGAGATCGTTCGCCGCGCCGATGCGCTTCTGCGCCGCGTACATCGCCGACAGCGCGCTCGGATCGCGCTCGATCTTCGCCTCGGCAGGCTCGATCTCGTCGAGGCGCCGGATCGAGACGACCCGCGCGTCGTCGGCCTCCTCCGGGATCTTCACCACCATCCGGGTGACCGCGTCCCCGGAGCCGAGCTCGATGACGTCCCCCGTCTGGAGGGCGAGCGCGCTGCGCCCCGCGCCGAGCTCCAGCCGCTCGCCCCGCCGCGTCACGCTCGTGCCGTTCGTCGAGCGCAGATCCTCGAGGATCACCCCGTCCGCGCCGCTCACGATGCGCGCGTGCGCCCCGGAGACGTGGCGATCGTCGAGGACGACGCGGTTGTCCGACGAGCGCCCGAGCGTGATCAGCTCGCCCTGGAGCTCGAAGGTGCGCCCGGCAGCGAGACCCTGGGTTACCTCGAGCACGATCATGGTTCGTTCTTCAGCCGGGAAGACCCCGTGACAAGGGCCGGAGTAAACCGTCAAGACGGCGGAGATGCCAGGAAAAACCAGGACCCAGGCGCGTCAGTAGAGCGTCCTGCGAGCGCCGCAAGCATCGCGCCCGGGCGGCGTCAATCAAGGAAAATCTGGATCTGAGTGATGTGCCCGCTTGCGCGCTCCACTCACTCCACGCGCTTCACGCGCCCCGCACGCCCGACCCGCGGCCGACCGCGGGACGGGGCGCGCGGCGCTGCGGTCACTGCGCGCGGGCGGTGAGGCGGTAGATGACCGTCTTGAAGGGCGCGTTGCCGGCGATCTTCTCGGCGTCCTTCGACGTCTCGCCCTCGTCGACGATCTTCTGCAGCTTGGTCGCGACCTCGGCGTCGCCCTTCGGCGAGAGGGCGTCGATGACCGAGACCGAGACGAAGCGCACGGCCGCGTTCGTGATCTTCGGCATCGCGTCGATGATCTGCTGCCGGACCTCGGGGGTGCCGAGCACGCCCGCCATGTAGGCGGACTTGATCCCCTGGAACTGCGTCTCCTTCGCCTGCGACGCCGGATCGCCGAGCTTGCCGACGTAACAGTCGAGCTTGGTGCCGCAGGCCGAGAGTAGATCCTTCGCGATCTTGATCTCCTTCTCCATCGACTTGCCGACCGTGCCGCCGCCGCTCGTCTTGGTGCCCGCGAGCCGGTCGACGTCGGCGATCTGGTCGGGCTTCATCAGCTTGAGCGCCGTCTGCAGCGAGACGTCGCGGATCTGCGCGACGTCGTCCTCCTCGCCGCGCGCCTCGAGGCCGGTCTTCACGAGCCACGGCACGAGGCTCGCGTCGAAGAAGTTGCTCGCCGCCTCGGCGAGCATCACCCGCGCGTTGATGCCGGCCGGCGGCATCTCGAGCCCCGCGGGCGTCTTGTCGTAGGCCGCCTGGAAGGCCGCCAGGGTCTCCGGCGTCTTGGGCACCTTGGTCAGCTCGCGCGCGATGATGGCGCGCGGCACGTCCTCGGCCTTCTCGAGCGCGGCGAGCAGCGGCTGCGACGACTCCTGCCGGCCGATCGTCGCCAGGACGAGCGCGGCCGCCGCCACGTGGGCGGTCTCCGCGGCCTTCTTCTGCTCCGCGCTCGCCTTGTCGCCGCCGGCGCCCTTCAGGTTCTCGACCTTCGAGTACTCGACGAGCTCCTTCTGGTCGCCCTGGAGCAGCGCGATCGTCGGCTGGATCGCGGGCTTGCCGATCTTCGTGAGCGCGAGGATGGCGGTCGTGGCCGCGTCCGCCTTGAGCGGCGACAGCACCACCTTGAGCAGCGGCACGACCGCCTTCTCGCTGCGCTGCCACCCGAGCAGCTCCGCGGCGGTGATCTGCCAGAACAGCTCGTTCCGCATCGTGGCGACGTCCTTCGGGTCGTTGATCGGGCGCCCGATCATCGTGATGAGCCCGTCTTCCCAGGACTTGCTGTTGATGTCGACCATCGCGTCGTGCACGTCGCGCGAGATCGTCGAGCCCTTGGGCTTGCCGTGCTGGAGCTTCGAGAAGACGGCCATGAGCGGCTCGGCGGCCTTCTCCGACTTCATCGCGCCGAGGCCGCGCACGGCCCAGCGGACGTCCTCCTCGGTGGACTCGGGCTTGTAGTCCTTGAGCGCCTTGATGAGGCAGGCCTCGCCGCGCGGGTCCCTCGTGTCGGAGATGAACTTGATGAGCTTCGAGTTCGTGCGCTCGTCGAGATCGCCGGCGACGCACTTCTGCGTCATCGGCTCGATGATCTTGTCGAGGAGCGGCTTCACGGTCGGGCCGGTCCGGTCCTTGTTGTCACGCGTCATCGCGTCTTCGAAGAACTGGACGAGCCGGTTGACGGAGGCGGTGAGCGTGGCCGGATCGTCGAGCCGCTTGACGTGCGTCTCGGGGTCGTTCTCGTCGCCGCATCCGACGATGACCCCTGCGGAGAGCGCCATCGACGACGCGGTGGCGGCCCCCAGGAGGAGCGAGCGAAGGAGCGGCAGGATGCTGCGTGCTGAGCGGGACATGGTGTTTCCTCCGGGACCTCGGTGATGCTGCCGGCCTGACCTCGCCGTCGCACGGTGCGCTTCGGGGGAGGCGGTCAGCGGCTAGCCTTCGTTAGCCTGAGGGGACGAAAGTGGACAAAAACAGCGCGCGGCAGGGGGCGCGGCCCCCCTTCGGCCACGACGTGGCGCCGCTCCGCCATGGAAACGGCGAAGCCGACGCTATTCGCCGCCAGAGAACGTGTCAACGCGAGCGCGGCGCCGAGACGAGCCGACGGATCCCCGTGGCGAAGAGCCGGTCGGGGATGACACGGCGCAGCGCGACGAGCGCCCGTGCGTCCCGGCCAACGAGGGTCCGGAAAGGCGGGGATGCGTCGTCGATGAGGCGGAGGATCGCCGCCGCGACCGGGGCGGGCGGCGGCGCCTTGGCGGCGTCCTTCAGGACGATCTGCTCGATCGCCCTGGTCATCGCGCCATAAGGGCCGTCGAGGGAGACGTGGGCGCCGCGCCGCTGGTTTTCGTAGAAAATTTCGGTCTTGAAGGTGCCGGGCTCGACGAGGCAGACGTGGACGCCGAACGGGGCGACCTCCCAGCGCAGCGCCTCGCTGAAGCCCTCGACGGCGTGCTTCGTGGCCGCGTAGGCGCTCACGCCGGGGAGGCCGACGAGCCCGGAGATGCTCGAGACGTTGACGATGCGGCCGCGCCCCGCGCCCCGCATCGCCGGGAGCACGGCGCGCGTCACGGCCATCAGCCCGAAGACGTTGGTCTCGAACTGCGCCCGGACATCGCCGTCCGCCTGCTCCTCGAAGGCGCCGCCGACCGCGATGCCGGCGTTGTTGACGAGGGCGTAGGCGGGGCCGTGCTTCTGAAGGATCTCCCGGATCCTGTCGGGCGCGCTCGCCGCGGCGACGTCGAGCTGCTCGATCTCGAGCGTGACGCCCCGCGCGCCGGCGGCGGCGAGGAGCGCGCCGGCCTTCTCGGGGCGGCGCATCGTGGCGATGACCCGGTGGCCCGCGGCCGCGCACGCGACCGCCGTCGCGAGGCCGATGCCGCTCGAGGAGCCGGTGACGAGGACGAGGTGACCCATGGCGAAGGGGCGCGAGTATAGGCGAAGCGCGGTGCGGCGGGGGAGCGCGGCATGTGCGGCGCGCGCGGCACGTCGAGTCGTCGCCACCGCGTCACCGCGCCACCGCGCCGCCGGGGCACGCGCTCAGCCGATGATCATCGCCTCGCTGAGGAGCCGGCCCTCCCTGAAGCGCCGCAGGTTCCAGCGATCGAACAGGGGGAGGGAAGCGCCCTCGGCGATGTGCTGCGCGAGCAGCTTGCCCATGACGGGCGCGATCATGAAGCCGTGCCCCATGAACCCGGAGGCCTGGTAGAAGTGCTCGACCTCGTCGACCCCGCCCACGATCGGGTTCTGATCCGGGGTGAGGTCGTAACAGCCGGCCCACTGCCGCAGCACCTTGACGCTGCCGAGGATCGGGCACGCGGCGACGAGCGCCCGCGCGTACAGGGCGAGGAACTTGTGGCTCGACCCCATGTCGAGGCCGTCGGGGACGTCCTCGTTGGAGATGCCGCCCACGATCTCGCCGCGCATCGACTGGGAGAAATAGAGGCCGTTCGAGAGATCCGCGACGAGCGGGCCGAGCCAGGGCTTGAGCGGCTCGGTCGAGCAGATCTCGTGGCGGTGCGGGTGGTTGGGCAGCTCCACGCCGAGCATGCGCGCGACCTCGGGGCTCCAGGCGCCGGCCGCGTTGACGACCCGGTGCGTCCGGATCTCGCCGCGATCGGTGACCACGGCGTCGATCCGCGCGCCCTGCGTGCGGAAGCCGAGGACGTTCGTGAAGGTGGCGATGTCGACGCCGAGCTTCTGCGCGCGCTCGGCGTAGCCCCAGACGAACGGCCAGGGGAACACGACGCCGTCGTCGGGGTTGTAGCTCGCCGCGACGACGCCGTCGGTCGAGAGCTGCGGCACGATCGCGCGCGCCTCGTTGGCGGTGAGCATCCGCGTCCCGAGGCCGCACGCGTTCTGCACGGCGACGCTCTTCTCGAGCGTCCGGCGGCCCGCCTCGCTGCGCACGAGGAAGAGGTAGCCGCCCTGCCGGAACCAGATGTTGATCTTCATCTCGCGGGCGAAATCCCGGCAGATGCGGATGCTCTCCTGCATGAGCCGGATGTTCCCCTCGCTCGAGAACTGCGCCCGGACGCCGCCGCCGTTGCGCCCGCTGGCGCCGCCGCAGAGGTAGCTCCGATCGACGACGACGACGTCGGTGATGCCGTGGTGCCGCGCGAGGTTGTACGCGATCGCGAGGCCCATGATCCCCGCGCCGATGATGACGATCTCGGCCTGCCCCCGCATCGCGCCTCAGCCGAGCTCCGACCTCGCCGCGGCGACGACGGCGGCCTGGAGCGCGCCGTTCGAGGCGATGATGCCGCGGCCGAGCTTGAGCCCGGGGCCGGTGTAGTCGATGGGCGCGCCCGAGAGGTCGGTGAAGCTGCCGCCCGCCCCGAGGAGCACGGCCTCGGGCGCGCAGCTGTCCCAGAGCTTGGCGCCGCCGCCGCCGTGCACGTAGAGGTCGACCTCGCCGGTCGCGATCCGGGCGATCTTCACGCCGACGGAGCCGCAGGGGACGACCTTCGAGATGCCGAGCCGCGCGAGGAGCGGCTCGATCTCCTTCGGCCGGTGCGAGCGCGAGATGATGAGCGTCGCGTCGGCCGGAGCGCTCACGGCCGAGACCCGGAGCGGCCTGCGGCTGCCGTCCCTCGCCTCGAGGAAGGCGGCGCCTCCCTCGCCGGCGCGGCCGGCCAGCGCCTCGCCCGTCGTGGGCATCACGACGACGCCCAGCGCCGCGCGGCCGCGGACCGCGAGCCCGATCATCACGGCGAACTCGCCGTTCCTGTCCGCGAACTCGCGCGTGCCGTCGAGCGGGTCGACGAAGAACACCCGCTCCTTCTGCAGGCGCGCGGCGAGCTCGTCGCCGCTCGGGACGCTCTCCTCGGCGAGGATCGCCTCGCCGGGGAACGCGGCCTCGAGCGCGCTGCAGATGAGCGCGTTCGCCTCGCGATCGGCACGGGTCACCGGGTCGCCGGGGCCCTTCATCTCGACGGCGAACGGCGTCGCGTACACGTCCATCACGATCGCCGCCGCGGCGCGCGCGATGCGGACGATCTCGTCGAGCTCCCTGTCGTTCTGGTCCATCCTGCTCACACCTCGATCCCTGCCTGCTTGAGGCGCGCGGAGAGCTCCGTGAGCGCCGAGTCCTGGAGGTAGGGGGGCATGCCGGCCTCGCGGACGAGCTGGTCGAGCTGGGCGACCGAGCGGGGGCCGAGCACGGCGGACGAGACGACGCGGTTCGCGAGGACGAAGCGCAGGGCCGCCGAGCGGAGCGAGGTGACGGCGCCCGAGACCAGCGGCCTGAGCGCGTCGAGCTGGCGGATGCGGGTCCTGAACTCGTCGCGGGTCCACCGCTGGTAGCGGTGATCGTCGAGGTAGAACTCGCGATCGGCGCTCCACTGGCCGGCGAGCAGCCCGTGCGCGAGCACCGATCGGGCGAGGACGCCCGCGCCGGACTCGGAGACGTCCCCCGCGACCTCGTGGAGGTCGCCGGGGAGGAAGGCATTGTAGGCGATCTCGATGACGTCGACCTCGTCGCGCAGCGCGGAGCGGGCGACGTCCGCGGAGCCGGCGCTCACGCCGAAGGCGCGGATCTTCCCGGCCTGCTTGAGGTCCTTCAGGAAGCCGAGCGCCTCCTTCGAGTGCATCGCGGCCACGGTGGGGTTGTGGAGCAGCACGACGTCGACCACCTCGCGGGCGAGGCGCTCCTGGGACCGCTCGAACGCGGTGCGGAGGTGGGCCGGGTCGAACCGCTTCGTCGGGGGATCGCCGTCGCGAACGGTGCCGATCTTGGTGACGACGAACGTCGTGCCGGCGCCCTGGAGCCGCCTGCCGAGGCAGCGCTCCATCTCGCCGCGGCCGTAGACGTCGGCGGTGTCGAAGAGGTCGATGCCGACCGCGAGCGCGCGATCGATGACGCGATCGATCTCGGTGTCGGCAATGGCACCGTAGCCGTCGCCGGAGAGTCCCCAGGTGCCTAGGGCGAGCTCCGAGACCTGAAGGGTCGTCTTGCCGAGGGGGCGCTTCCTCACGGGCGGCGATCTACACCAGCGCCGGGAGGGCGCCACGAAATAGGGGCGGAGCCCCGGGGCACGGCGCGCCGCGTCGCGCGCCGCGCGCCGTGCGCCGTGCGCCGTGCCAACGCGCGGCCGAGCTGCCCCGGGGCGGGCGTCCCTGGTCGAGCCTCGGCGCGCGGTCGCAGGGCGCGTCCTCCGGGGCCCCACGCGCCGGCGCGGGCCGTCGGGCCGCCACGTCCCTGCGCGCTCGGCCACGGAACGCTCCATGCCAGAGAGCCAGGGAAGGGGCGTGATGCGGAAGCGCGGGGGGCGGCGCCGCCGAGGGCAGGGTCTTCGGGTGACATGTCGAGTCGAGCCCTGCCGGTGGCCGACGAAGGGGGCTGGAGAGTATGGCGAAAGGGCCTAATGAGGCATCGGCGGCCGAACCCGTCAGCGACCGGAGGTCGCGGCCGCCCGCGGCGAGCACCACGGCGCGGCGCGCGCTGGAGCTCGTCGCCGTCCGAGGCAAAGACGTGCTCGGCGTCCGCCACGTGCTGGCCGAGGGGCGCGCGCACATCGGCGACACGCCCGCGTCCATCGTGCGCGTGCCGTCGGGGGAGCTCGATAGAGCGGCCCCGGTCATCGCGGAGGTGATCGGCGCCCGCTACGTGCTGCACGTGCCGCGGCGGACGCGGGCGCGCCTCCACGGCGCCGACGGGCTCGCGCGCCTCTTGACGGGCCCGGTCGATATCGAGCTCCAGGAAGGAGACCGCGCCGTGCTCGTGATCGGGGCCGTCCAGATCCGCGCGCAGATCGTGCCCATCGAGATCATCTCACGCCTGGGTGCGTCCGGACTGCGCTGGATCGGCCTCATCGGCGCCCTGTACCTCGTCGCGCTCGGCATCTGTGCCGCCCTCGCGCCGCGCGACCGCGCCCGCCTCGACGAGGGGTCGATCCGCCGCGCGGTCAACGAGGCCGCGGCGCAGCTGTGGCCAGACCACATCCCTGCGCCATGACGTGAGGGCACCGCCGACCTGGCCGTCACCGGCGGGTGATGCCCGCGCGTCGTGGAGTGGTATTCTCTGCCCTCCATGCGATTCAAGATCGTTCCGCCCCAGCCGGTTCAATTCCTGCTCTGCTCGCTTGCCGTCCTTGGCTGTGACGGCACGTCCGCCGAGCACGACGACCCGAGCAGCGAGCCGCGGGACGGGATCCTGAGCCTGCCGTCCGGCTGGAACTCCATCGAGCCGGGCGGCGAGACGACGTGCTCGCGCGGTGATCCTTTCAAGTACTTCGTCCGTCCGGGCACCGTCAATCGCCTCATCGTCGAGTTCCGCGGCGGCGGCGCGTGCTGGAACGCGACCACCTGCTCGGCCGCGGGATCGCTCTTCCAGGAGACGGTCGGCGACGACGCCCTGGCGACCGGGATCTACGATCATGAGAACCCGGACAACCCCTTCAAGGACTGGCACCATGTGTACATCCCCTATTGCACCGGGGACGTCCACTGGGGCGACAACGTGGCCACGTATGGGGAGGGGAGCCAGGCCGTCACCATCCAGCACAAGGGCGCCGTCAACGTCCGCGCGGTGCTCGGCTGGATCTACGAGAACGTCCCTGCGCCAGAGACGATCTTCGTGACGGGCTGCAGCGCGGGCGCGTATGGAGCCATCCTCTGGTCCGCGCACCTGCGGGAGCACTACAAGAGCGCGTCGGTCATCGAGTTCGCCGACAGCGGGGCAGGGATCATCACCGAGACGTTCTTCAGGGACAGCCTTCCTTCCTGGAAGCCCGAGGGCGCTTATCCCACGTGGATACCAGGCCTCGACCCGGCCGAGCTCTCGCGGCTGTCGGTGCTCTACGAGAAGATCGGCGCGTATTACCCCGACATGCGCCTGTCGCAGTACAACACCGCCTATGATGAGGAACAGGCGTTCTTCTTCAGCGCGATGGGCGGCGGCGACGCCCAGGAGTGGTCAGACGCCATGAGGGCAGAGATCGCCGAAATCGAGGCATCGACGCCGAACTTCAGGTCGTTCCTTGCCGCCGGCACCGCGCACTGCATCCTCTGGCGGCCAGAATTTTACACCCTCGAGTCGCGCGGGACGCGCCTCGTGCGATGGCTCGACGGGCTCGCGAACGGCGCGCAGCCGCCGAGCGTCGCCTGCGACGCTTGCGGCTCGCCTTGAGCGTCGCCCGGGGGCGGGCGGCGCGGTGGCCGAGGAACCGACGGGCGCGGCCAGCGCGCTGGCGGGCGCTGGCGGGGGTGGGCCCGGGAAGCGTCGTGGCCCGAGCGGACGCGTTCGGTTGCGGCGGCAGTTGACGCGCAGCCAGAGCTCAAGATTATGTCCGCCGCGAACGCGGGCGCGTGGGCGCATCCGCGGCGGCCCCGGAGGAAGAGCTCCGGGGGGAGACAGAGGGATTCATGCGCACGCTTTGTATCGATATCGGCGGAACGGGGATCAAGGCCATCATCCTCGACGAGCAGGGGAATCCGATGACGGATCGTGTGCGGGTGCCGACGCCCCAGCCGGCCTCGCCCGACCCCATCCTCGATCTCATCGATGAGCTCGCCCGCGCGCAAGGGGAGTTCGATCGCGTCTCGATCGGCTTCCCCGGCGTCGTGATGGAGAACGTGACCAAGACGGCGCCGCACCTCGACAACGAGAAGTGGAAGGGCTACCCGCTCGGCGAGGCCGTCGAGCGCCGCCTCGGCAAGCCTGCCCGCGTCGCCAACGACGCGGGCATCCAGGGGCTCGCCGTCATCGAGGGCAGGGGGCTCGAGATGGTGCTCACCTTCGGTACGGGGCTCGGCTGTGCCCTGTACATCGACGGCCGCTACGTGCCGAACCTCGAGCTCGGGCACCATCCGTACGGAAAGAGGGACCTGAAGTACGAGGACCGCGTGTTCGACGCCGAGTGCAAGCGCA
The DNA here is from genome assembly GCF_051473845.1 of Sorangium sp. So ce381. Classification (NCBI taxonomy): domain Bacteria; kingdom Pseudomonadati; phylum Myxococcota; order Polyangiales; family Polyangiaceae; genus Sorangium; species Sorangium sp. So ce381. The sequence goes on from NZ_CP150336.1 coordinate 992,088, forward strand.
TCGGCCCGAAGCGCTGGAACAAGCGGGTGCGCAAGATGATCGCGCAGGTCGAGCCGATCTTCAATTACCGCAAGCTCTACCTCGGCGGCGGCAACGCGCGCCTGCTCGACGCCTCGCGGTTGCCCGAGAACGTCGTCGTTGTGGACAACGTCGCTGGCCTGCTCGGCGGAATCAAGCTCTGGGCCTAGCCCAGGGCGGCGGCGCGCTCGTGCGCTGGCGGGGAGGCTGGCCTCCTCGCCAGCGCGGTTTCCTCGTCTGGCCGCCTTCACGCCTGAGACAACGCGCCGGTCCGGGGCGGGCCCGCGCTGGGTGGGCCGCGCCGGTTCCCAAGCGGGCGTGACCGTCGTACCCTGGCCCGATGAACTCGCCCGACGCACCGAAGCCCGACGCACCGCCCGCGGCCAATCCAGCGGCGGACGCTGATCTCGACCCTTTTCGCCTCCAGTCGCCGGAGACCCTCGCGAACCCGTACCCCGTGTACGCCAGGTTGCGCCAGGAAGCGCCCGTGTACTTCAGCGCGGCTTACAACGGCTGGCTCATCACCCGCTACGACCAGGTTGCGGCGGGCTTCCGTGACCCGCGCCTATCGGCGAAGCGCTCCAGCGCCTTCGTGACGAAGCTGCCTGACGAGGTGAGGCAGCGGCTGGAGCCGTTGCGCCGCAACCTGGCGTCGTGGGCCTTGCTGCTCGATCCGCCGGAGCACACGCGCATCCGCTCGCTGATCAACAAGGCGTTCGTGCCGCGGCTCGTCGAGGGGTTGCGCTCCCGGGTGGAGACGCTGGTCAACGAGCTGCTCGATGCGGTCGCCCCGACGGGCCGGATGGACGTCCTCCGCGATCTCGGCGACCTCTTGCCGCTGCTCGTGATCGGCGAGGTGCTCGGTGTACCCGTCGAGGACCGGCACCGGCTGAAGGGCTGGTCCAACGCGCTCAGCGGCTTCCTCGGCGCGGGCCGGCCGACGCTGGAGATCGCGGGGGGCGCGCTGAGCGCCGTGGCCGAGCTGGAGGACTATTTCCGCGGCGTGATCGCGGCCCGGCGGCAGAGCCCTGGCAACGACCTGCTCAGCCAGCTCATCCTCGCGGAGGAGCAGGGCACGATCCTCGGCGAGCAGGAGCTCCTCTCCACGTGCTGCATGTTGCTCTTCGGCGGCCACGAGACGACGAAGAACCTCATCGGCAATGGCCTGCTCGCGCTGCTTCTCCACCGTTCCGAGCGCGAAGCATTGCGCGGCACCCCGTCGCTGATCGGCCCGGCGGTGGAGGAGCTGCTCCGATACGACTCTCCGGTGCAGTGGATGAGCCGCGTCGCGCTCGACGACATCGAGCTCGACGGCGTGCGCATCCCGAAGGGTGATCGCGCCTTCCTCGTGCTCGGCGCGGCGAACCGCGATCCCGCGCAGTTCCCCGACCCCGACAAACTCGACTTCCGCCGCACGGACATCCGTCACATCTCGCTCGGCCTGGGCGTCCATTACTGCGCCGGCTCCGCGCTGGCCCGGGTAGAGGCCCAAGCTGCCATCTCCACGTTCCTGCGCCGTTTCCCCGACGCCGAGCTCTCTCCTGGGCCGCTGACCTGGCGCATGAACCCCGGCATGCGCGGCCTCACCGCCATCCCGATAGAGCTAGGCCCGCAAAACTCCGCTTCCTGACCCAACCCATCGCCGCTTCTCCAGACCATCCTCCACCCCGCCCGTTCCACCCTGGAGCCGCCGGGGAGAGGGGAGGGGGCGCGCGGGGGCGAGGGGGAAGGGCCCCGCGGATCCGAGCGCCGGCCCGCTCCGCAGCCAGTCCCCCCAGATCTCCCTCTCCCGTACAGCCGGCCATAGCCACCACAAGGCGCGAGTCCGCGGGAAGGGCCCCCCTCGCCCCCGCGCGCCCCCTCCCCTCTCCCCGGCGGCCGTCGCGCCCTGGTTCTAGCTGTTGAGCCGCATCCCCGGCGCCAGCTGCCCAGGCAGCGCCACCTTCGCCGCCTCCAGCCCCGCGACCGGATACGCGCAGTAGTCCGCCGCGTAATACGCGCTCGGCCGGTGGTTCCCGCTGCTCCCGACCCCGCCGAACGGCGCGGCGCTCGACGCCCCCGTCAGCGGTTTGTTCCAGTTGACGATCCCCGCCCGCGATTCCCGCCAGAACCGCTCATAAAGCTCCCTGCGATCCGAGATCAGCCCGGCCGCGAGCCCATAACGTGTGCGGTTGGCCAGCGAGAGCGCCTCATCGAAGCTCTCGTAGCGCTGCACCTGCACGAGCGGCCCGAAATGCTCCTCGTCCGGGAGCTCCTTGATCGCCGACACATCGAGGATGCCGGGCGAGAGCAGCGCGGTTCCCTCCTCGAGCCGGCGCATCTCCAGCAGCACCTCGCCGCCGAGCGAGACCAGCCGCGCCTGCGCCGCGAGCAGCTGATCCGCCGCCGCGAGCGAGATCACCGCGCCCATGAAGGGCTGCTCCGCGTCGTCGTACCTGCCCACCTTGAGCCGGGACGCCGCGTCGACCAGCCTCGCCAGCAGCGCGTCGCCCTCCGGCGTCGCCGGCACGAGCAGGCGCCGCGCGCACGTACACCGCTGGCCCGCCGAGATGAAGGATGACTGGAGGATATGGTGTATCGCCGCCTCGGTATTCGCGACCTCCTGGACGATGAGCGGGTTGTTGCCGCCCATCTCCAAAGCGAGGATCTTCTCCGGTTGACCCGCCAGCTGCCGGTGCAGCGCGTTGCCCGTGCCGGAGCTGCCCGTGAAGAAGAGGCCGTCGATGCCCGGGTGACCGGCGAGCGCGACGCCGGTGCGCCTCCCCCCCTGGACCAGGTTGAGCACCCCGGCCGGGACGCCCGCCTCCTGCCAGAGCCGCGCGGTCTCCTCCGCGACCCTCGGCGTGAGCTCCGAGGGCTTGAACACCACGCAATTGCCCGCGATCAGGGCCGGGACGATGTGGCCGTTCGGCAGGTGCCCCGGGAAGTTGTAGGGCCCGAGCACAGCGACCACGCCGTGCGGCCGGTGCCGCACCACGGCCGTCGCGTCGCCCGCCTCGGCGTGACGCTCGCCCGTCCGCTCGCGCCAGGCCATCAGCGACACGTCGATCTTGCCGATCATCGTCTGGACCTCGGTGAGCGCCTCCCACCGCGGCTTGCCCGTCTCCAGCCCGATCACGTCCGCGAGCCGGGCCTTGTGCTCGCCCAGGAGGCCCGCGAACCGCTTCACCAGCGCCGCCCGCTCCTCCAGGCCGCGATCGCGCCACGCAGCGAACGCGCCGCGCGCCGCCGCCACGGCCGCGTCGACCTGCTCCTCGCTCGCCGCGCGCCCCTCGAAGACGATCGCCTGCGTCACGGGGTTCCGGCTCGCGAACGGCTCGCCCGCGCCGGTCACCCAGCTGCCGTCGATGAAATGGGTCGACATGGTCACCTCTCTGTCGCGGAGCTCCCCCCGCGGAACACCACACGGGCTCAGCGGTCCGTCCAGCCAGTATGGTTTGCGTCCACCTCGCTCCGCCAGTGCGCATCGTACCAGAGGCCGGCGTCCCCAGGGCTCGCACGCCCCCGGACGGAACATCGCGCCGGCGACCGCCCTGTGAACGATGGGGCCGCTCGCCGACCTCGCCAGGGCTTCACCGCGTCAGGGGGCGACCACAACATCATGTGTCCCGGTGCCACTGAGCCCCAACCCGAGGGGTTCTGCTCGGTCGAGTGCTCTCCTGGTGAGAATCCAGGAGCCTAGGTCTCAATGCTCTTCGTGCTCCATCGTCCCGAGTTCGCCTGTGGCGGGCGCGCGACATTCACGGGAATGCCCCGTGGCGAACAGGTGTGCTGACCGTGTTTGCGCTTTGGATCACGCTCCGGGCGCACTGCAGCAGGGCGCTCTCCACGCCCGGTGACACCAAGTCTTGACGGTCCTGTGGCTGGCGTGGAGGCGTGCTCATGTCAGTTTTCCCGCCGATGCATCACACGGTGGCTATCTCAGACATCCATCTATGTGAGCTCGAGCCGACCGACGGCCTCTGGATGCGCTATCGGCAGGCGCCGTACTCCCCGGACGGGGAGATCGCGGCGATGCTCGACGCGCTCCGGGGAGAGGTCCGGAAGGGGGCGGGCGGCTCCGGGGGGCCCGGCGCGGAGCGCGACGAGCTCACGCTGGTCCTGAACGGCGACATCTTCGACCTGGATGCGCCTCGGGTGATCGGAAACGAGAGCGTTGTCCACGACCTGCCGCGCACCGCCGAGCACGCCGTGCCGGCGATGGAGGCCATCCTCCGCGATCACCCGGTGTTCGTCGCGGCCGTCGGCCGGATCGTCGCGGACGGGCATACCGCGGTCTTCGTGGCGGGCAACCACGATATCCAGCTGACGCTGCCCGAGGTGCGCGAGGCGGTGCAGCGGAGCATCGTGGATGCGGCCATGCACGAGCTCGCCGCTCGGGACGGTGGCCCTCCGGCGGGCTCGACCGAGGAGCTCCGCGCGGCGCTCGCGGCGCGGGTGGCCTTCCGCGCCTGGTTCCACCGCACGCACGACGGCGTCATCGTCGAGCACGGCAATCAGTACGACTCCTACTGCTGTTATCGCTACCCGATGGCGCCGTTCGGCCGGAAGCCGGGGGAGATCCAGCCGACGATGGGCTCGCTCGTGAGCCGCCTGCTCGTGTCGCGCATGGGGTACTTCAACCCGCACGTCGACTCGTCGTTCATGCTCTCCGGCTTCGGCTATCTCTCTCACTGGACGCGGTACTACCTGTTCTCTGGCCGCTCCCTCGTGTTTGCCTTCGGCGTGGGCGCGCTGCGCACGATGATCGAGCTCGTGCGCCGGCGCGACCCGAGCCGCCGGGCGCTCCGGCGCGCGGACCTCGCCGCGGCCGCCCGCGAGACGGGCGCGCCTTTCCCGGCGGTCGTCAAGCACGCGCGGCTGTTCGCGCGGCCGGCCGAGGACTGCCTCGGCCGCGTGGCGCGCGAGCTCTGGCTGGATCGCCTCGGGCTCGCGGCGATCGGGATCCTCGCGGCGCTCGCGTGCCTGTGCTGGATGCCGGGGGGGCTCGCGGCGGCGGCGGCGTTGCTCGCGCCGACGCTCCTCGTCGCGTACGAGTGCGCCGTGCCGAAGCCCACGCTCGACGCGGTCTGGCAGGGCGTGAACCAGGCGGCGCGGTCCGTGGCCAGGGCGCACGGCGCCAAGGCCGTGATCTTCGGGCACACCCACAACCCGGAGGGGAACTGGGAAGCCGGGGTGTTCTTCGGGAACACCGGCTCCTGGTCCGCGGCGTTCGAGGACATCGCGTGCACGAAGCCCGTCTTCGAGGCGCGCCCCCTCGTCTGGCTGCGTTCCGAGGACGACGCGGGTCCCGAGGCGCCCCTCTCGGGCGGCCTCGTGATGTGGAAGGACGAGCGGTTCCAGCCCTGGAGAGCCGACGCGAGGCCGTCCGTGCCCAGGAAGGCCGAGGTGGCCAAGCGCCCGCGCCCGGCGCTGCGTCCGCGCCCCGCGCTACGGCCCCAGGCGACGGCCGCGCTGCGCGGCTAGGCTGCCGGCGCTCATCGGGTCGTACAGCGCCTGTCGGGTTGAGCCCAGCGCGCCCGGACGATAGAGTCGGCGCGGACCTCGGCCCTGGGGAGCTCCCCGGCGCGATCCGCGGAGTGGACGACGCATGAGCCTCAGCGAGCGCGAGCGGATGGCGCTGACGCAGCCCGCAGGCAGCGCGCCCGCCTCGACCGAGTCGGGCAGCGCGCCGCCGGCCGGCGCCGCGTCGGACGTCACGTTCAGGCTGCGCGAGACCCCGGGCGCCGCGGCGCCCGAGCTGCCGCCGATCTCCGTCACGGCCCCGGAGCGCCTGTCCGCGGAGGAGCGCTACGAGGATCTCGGCTGCATCGGGCGCGGGGGCATGGGCGAGGTGCGCCGCGTGCGCGATCGCATCCTGGGGCGCGTCCTCGCGATGAAGATCCAGTCGCCCGAGACGCGCGACGCGACGCCCGATCGCGCCCGCTTCCTCGCCGAGGCGCGCCTGACCGCGGCGCTCCAGCACCCGGGGATCGTGCCGGTGCACGAGTGCGGCGAGCTCGCCGACGGGCGGCTGTGGTTCACGATGAAGGAGGTCCGCGGGCGCACGTTCGGCGAGGTGATCGCGGAGGCGTACGCGGCCGGCGGCGGGAGCCTCTCGCCCGTCGCGCTGCGGCGGGCTGTCGACACGTTCCTCCGCGTCTGCGAGGCCGTGGCGTACGCGCACAGCCGCGGCGTGATGCACCGCGACCTCAAGCCCGCCAACGTGATGATCGGCGAGTTCGGCGAGGTCCTGGTGATGGACTGGGGCCTCGCGCGGCCCGCCGCGCCGCTGCGCGGGTCGCCCGGCGCCGCGGGCGCGGCGGACGTGATCGAGGCGGCCCCGCTCACGCAGCCCGGCGAGGTGCTGGGCACGCTGCTCTACATGGCGCCGGAGCAGGCGCGAGGCGAGGGCGATCGCCTCGGCGCGGCGAGCGACGTCTACGCGCTCGGCGTCGTGCTCTACGAGATCCTCGCCGGGCGCCACCCTTACGGCGGCCAGCCCGCGGCGGTCTGGGGCGCGCTCCTCACCGGCGGGCTCAGGCCGGTCGAGGCGAGCGCCCCCCACGAGGTGCCCGCGGAGCTCGCGGCCCTCTGCGCCCGCGCGATGGCGCTCGCCCCGGAGGCTCGCTACCCGGACGCGGGCGCGCTCGCCGCCGACCTCCGGAGCTGGCTCGACGGCGCGCGGCGGCGCGAGCGCGCGCTCGCGATCGTGGACCATGCCCGCGCGATCCGGCCGGAGATCGAGGCGACCCGGGCGCGCGCTCGCGCGCTGCGCGACGAGGCGCGGGCGATCCTCGACGGCCTGAGCTCGTTCGATCCGGCCGAGCAGAAGGCGCGCGGGTGGCGGCTCGAGGACGAGGCGGAGCGCCTGGAGCGGGAGGCGTCGCTCGGCCAGGTCGAGTGGATGCAGATCCTCCGCTCGGCGCTGAACGAGGCGCCGGACCTCCGCGAGGCGCACGAGGCGCTGGCCGACCACTACGCCGAGGAGCTCCTCGAGGCCGAGGAGGCGCGGGATCCGCGGGGCGCGGCGCGCGCCGAGGCGCTCCTCCGGCAGCACGACCGCGGGCGCCATGCGGTGCTGCTCGCCGGCGACGGGGCGCTCACGCTGGCGACCGCGCCCGAGGGGGCGCAGGTCTCCCTCCACCGCTACGTCGAGCGCGACCGCAGGCTCGTGCCCGAGCTCGCGCGCGAGCTCGGCCCAACGCCCCTGCTCGACGTGGCGCTCCCGCGCGGCAGCTACCTCCTCAAGGTGCGCGCGCCGGGGTACCACGAGGCGTGTTATCCCGTGCTCATCGAGCGCGGGCGGCGCTGGGACGGCGTCCGGCCAGGCGGGGAAGGGGCCCACCCGGTCCGCCTCCTTCGCCTCGGCGAGCTCGGCGAGGACGACCTCTACGTGCCCGCCGGCTGGTTCCTCGCCGGCGGCGATCCGGACGCGGGGGACAGCCTCCCGCGGACGCGGCTCTGGTGCGACGGCTTCATCGTCCGGAGGCACCCGGTCACCAACGCCGAGTACCTCACCTTCCTCAACGCGCTCGTCGCGAGCGGGCGGGACGCCGAGGCCCTCGAGTGCTGCCCGCGCCTCCCGCTCGGCCGCGCCTCCTCGGGATCGAGCCCGGACTCGCTCCGGTTCGAGCGGGGAGACGACGGCCGCTTCCGGCTCGGGTGCATCCAGACCGACGTCCAGGAGGAGCCGAGGATGCCTGTCGCGTTCGTCCACTGGCGGGCGGCGATGCGTTATGCGGCGTGGTACGCCGCCGGGACCGGCGCGCCGTGGCGCCTCCTGAACGAGCTCGAATGGGAGAAGGCGGCGCGGGGCGTCGACGGCCGGTGCATGCCCTGGGGTGATTTCCTGGAGCCGACCTGGGGTTGCATGCTGGGCAGCCACGAGGGCGTCGCCGGCCGGCGGCCCGTCGACGACTTCCCGCAGGACGAGAGCCCTTATGGCCTGCGCGGCGCGGCGGGCAACGTGCGCGACTGGTGCATCAACGCGTGGAAGCGCGAGGGGGCGCGGACCGAAGCGGGGATCGTGCTGCTCGATCCGGCCGACGACGGCGACGCGGATTTCCGCGCGGCGCGGGGCGGCGCGTGGTCGACGTCGCCGAACCTCTGCCGCGCGGCGGGGCGCTTCGCGGGCAAGCCCGGGGATCGCTTCGGGGGGATCGGGTTCCGGCTCGCGCGCCCGGCGCCGGGGTGAGCGGCTCGCAGCGCCGCGCCGCCGTGCGCTGGCGGCCTGCCCGGGCGCGCGCAAGGCGGCGCCGCCGGTCGAGGCGTCAAGCGCGCGGGCGGCTCACGCGGGCCTCATCACGCCATGGTAGTAGTACCAGGCGCTCTGAGGGTCGATGTCGCGCGGATCGATCGACGGCGTATCCCCCACGAACAGCTGCGCGAAGCTCACCTTGCTCGGGGTCTTCTGGAAGATGAGGCCGTTCTGGGGCCGCTCCATCTTGTACCAGATCGCGTTGCGCAGCTCGCCGGCGCTGTCGAGCTCCACGAGGAGGCCGATCCGGCGCCCGATCGGCCCGTCTGGATCGACGGCCCAGTAGAGCGCGCTGGCCGGAGAGGTCGGCTGGTAGATGCCCTGAGTCCACTGCTGACCGGACGCCTCCTGGCCCGTCGAGAGGACGCTGCCCCCGACGAGCCAGTCCCGGAACTCCTTGGGGTAGTCCGGCGTTCCCGGGCGGTTCGTGAACCCGAACGAGACCAGGGTGAGCGCCCGCGACTTGACGGGGGCGAGCCTCGACCAGTACTCGGTCTTCGCGATGTACCCGCCGGGGGGGGTCAAGCCCGTCACGGCCACATGGAGGAGCGGGGTCCCGGTGCTCGTCTCGATGAAGCGGAGCTTCGAGTCGATGGGGATCTGCGCTTGGTTCGGCTGATCCGACCCCTTGGGCAGGAGGTCTCCCCGCGTGACACCCAGCTCGCCCGTGCTCGATTCAGTGCTCATGGCTCGATGAACTCCTCGTCTCGTGTGTGGAACCCCGGAACGTTGGCCGACTCGTCCGGCGCGAGCGCGACATCCGGCGGGGCGGACCTCGCCGGGCGTGCGCTCGCGCCGGGGGTTCACAGGAGACCCACGGTGATGGGCTGGAAGAAGACCTGGACGCCGGTCCTGGTCCCCGCCTCGTTGCCCTTCGTGTCGCCGACATAGTCGAGCAGCGAGACAAGGTTGCCGGTCGAGAACGAGAAGAGGTCGTGGCTGTGGTTCGTGTCGAGGTACTCGTGCTCGAAGTACGTCGGGCTGAGGATGCCGGTGATCTCCCGGGGCGCGGTGTAGAGGTGGAACCAGCCGGTCCCCTCGGCGCGCGTCCAGTCGCTCTTCGTCTCGATGGCGTCGATATGGACGGACGCCCAGACCTCATTGCCATTGAAGACGTGGAGCTCCACTTCCAGAGAGGTGCGCGGCCCGTGCCCGCCGAAGTCGGCATCGCCGCCGACGCGCGGCGGGATGTAGAACGGCGTCTCTGCCTGAAACGTCACCGCCGAGGAGAGGGCGAGCGCGGCGCCGTCCACCTCTCCCTCCGCAGCGTCGATGTCCACGTCCTCCTGGACGAGATCCTCTGCGGCCGACTCTCCAGCGGGCGTCACGGCGCAACCAGCGAGCAACGAGAAGGACAACGAAGCAAACAATGCACGCATCATGATAGAGCTCCCTTCGAGGTGTGCCTGCGCGCTCTCCTGCCGAGATAGCGGTGCAGCGCGCGGCGCTTTGCCTTTCAGCAGGCGTCGTGCCACCGCGAGGAAACGAGGAATCAGGCCGGATCCGTGGCGCTGTCGCGTCCCGGCGCGGCAGGTCGAGTCACCCTCGCTCGACTTGAGCAAGACCTGCGCGAGCGGCGCTTGCGCGAGCGCCGCGCGGCCCATCCTCGACGGCCTTCCCGGGCGTGGACCTCACCTCCTCTTCCGAAGGTGCGCTGTTGCTGGAATTCTGGCCGGGGTGCTGTTGCTGTAAATATTCATTCATGCTCGATACCTGGGATCGGCGCTCGGAGGGTGCACTCTGCATTGAAGGGGAGAGGCAAGGTGTGATATGTGTGGCCCATGAAGGTTGGGGGAATTCATCTCATCACAGTTACCGCGCTTCTCGCCTGTGGGTGCGCCTCCTCTTCGCCGCCCTCGCCCTCGACGCCGCAGAGCGTGGGGGGTGCTGCCCCGGGGGTGGCCGTCGCTCAGCCGGCGGCCCCGGCCGACGACGCCGCAGCGGCGGGCCCTGCCGGTCCCCGGAGCCGCCGCTATCCGGTAGAAGAGCTGCGCAGGGTGGCCCGCGTCGCGTCCGCGCGTTGCAAGAAGGCGAATGCGCCCTCGGACTCGGGGTGTCTCCTCACCGAGGCCACACCATTCCTCAAATACCGGCCCGAGGATCCGGATTGCCGTTACGTGTCGGGGACCGCGCTGTCCGTCGCCGAGTGCTCCGATTTCGAGGAGGGCTGCCAGAGCGTGGACGCCAAGGATCTCGACCACCAGATCGCGGCCCTGCAGACCGCCGGCAAGGACTGCAATCGCGAGCCGACCGACTCCGAGCGGGCAGAGCTGCTGAAGCTCCTCGGCGCGAAGTGAGGCCCTGCGTCCCCGGCGCGCGTCAGCGCGTGGCCTTGCCCTTGCGTGGCCGCGGGATGCCGTAGGCGCTCAGCCGGGCCACGAAGGTGCGGCGGGGCATGCCCAGGAGCGCCGCGGCCTGCGTCTGGTTCCCCGCGCACTGCTCCAGCGCGTCGACGATCCGCCGCCGCTCGATGGCGTCGAGCTCGCCCCGCAGGCCGCCCGCGCCCTCGGCCGGAGGGACCGTGCCGGCCGGCGCGGCGGCCTCGGGCGCCGGCGCGGGGCGCGGCTCGGCAGGCGCCGGCGCGGGGCGCGCCTCGACGGGCGTCAGCGCGGCGGCCGCGTCGAGCAGGAGGTGCTCCGGGAGCAGCGTGTCCCCGCCGGAGAGCACGACCGCGCGCTCGATGACGTTGCGCAGCTCGCGGATGTTGCCGGGCCAGCCGTGCGCCTCCAGCGCGGCGAGCGTCTCGCGGGCGAACGCCGGCGCCGGGCGCCCGAGCGCGCTCGCGGTCCGATCGGCGAGCGAACGAGCGAGCGGCGCGATCTCGGAGATGCGCGCCCGGAGCGGCGGGATCGTCAGCGCGATGCCGTTCAGCCGGAAGAACAGATCCTCCCGGAAAGCGCCCCGCTTCACCTCGGCGGCCAGGTCGCGGTTCGTGGCCGAGATGAAGCGCACGTCGATGGGCCGCGGGCTCAGCCCCCCGACGCGCATCACCTTGCGCTCCTCGAGCACGCGCAGGAGCTTCACCTGGATGCTGGGCGGCAGCTCGCCCACCTCGTCGAGCAGCACCGTGCCCTTCTCGGCCGTCTCCAGGAGGCCCGGCTTCGCCTGGACCGCGCTCGTGAACGCGCCCCGCTCGTGGCCGAACAGCTCGCTCTCGAGGAGCGACTCCGAGAGCGCCGCGCAGTTGAGCCGCACGAAGGGCCCCTGCGCGCGCGGCGAGCGCCGGTGGATGTGCTCGGCCAGCACCTCCTTGCCGGCGCCCGTCTCGCCGAGCAAGAGCACCGTGATCGGCGCGCCGGCCACGCGCTCGGCCAGCGCGTAGAGCCGCTCCATGGCCGGGTCGAGCACGATGGGCTGGCCCTGGCCCGGCGCCGCGCTCGGGGCGCCCTCGCGCGGCAGGATCACGATCAGCGTCGAGCCGAGGTTCACCGCGTCCCCGACCGAGAGCTCCATCGTCTTGCCCTGCTCGGGCTGGAGCTCGAGGAGCTTGGTCGTCGGCCCGGCGCTGCGCTCGCGGCGCAGGCGGGTCCCGTTCGCGCTCCCGAGGTCCTCGATCGCGATGGGCGGGCCGAGGTGGATGATCGCGTGCCGGCGCGAGACGGAGCTGTCGTCGATCGCGACGTCGTTCTCCGGCGACCGGCCGAGCGACACCCGGCCCTCGGCCGGCAGCGGGTGCCGCGTCACGCGGCCCCCGGCGAACACCGCGAGCTCCAGGGCGCCCTGCACATCGTTCCGGGTGGGCTTCGCGGTGGCCACGGTTCTCTCCCTGTTCACTGCGCCTGGTTCTACCTCGCCGCGCCGCCCCCGTCTGCTCACGTCTCGAGCCACGCGCGCGCCGGCTGGCGTGCCGTCGTGGTCTCCGCGCACGGCGGGCGGGAGCGCGCGCGGCGGGACGGCGAGCGCCGGAGGAACCTCGCTGCGTTGCGGGCGATGGAGCGGGTATGGTACTTGTCGCTCCATGAGGCCTGGGGGGTCCTTGCTCGTCCTCGCCTCCGCGTGCGCGCTCCTCGCGAGCGCGTGCTCCGGAGCGCCGCAGCCAGCCGCGGGCCCGCGGGCCGTCGGCGCCGCGAGCGCCGAGCCCGCCCGCCCCCGGATCCCCATGTATCCGGCGGCCGAGCTGGACCGGATGGCGCGCCTCGCCGCCGCGCGCTGCAAGAAGGCGAACACACCCTCCGACGAGGCGTGTCTCCTCACGAATGCCTCCACCTTCCTGAGGTATCCGCCCGGGGATCCCGATTGCCGCTATGTCGCGGGGACGGCGCTCTCGGTCGCCGAGTGCTCCGAGTTCGAGGAAGGGTGCCTGAGCGTGGATCCCCAGGATCTCGTCCGCCAGCTCGATGTCCTGCAGAGCGCCGGGAAGGACTGCCAGCGCGAGCCGACCGACGCCGAGCGCGCCGAGGTGCTGAGGCGCGCTGGCGCGGCCAACGCGAAGTGACGCGCCGGCCCCGAGGCGGGGGACAAGCCTGAGGCGGCCTCGATGCAGCGTGGGAATGTCCTCGTCCTGCCACCGACGCTGCCATCATCGATCGTCGCCACGCCGGCCGGCGCCGACGCGCCGACGCTGAAGATCGCCGGCGTGGGCCCGCCACCTTCACCCGTGGCCGCCTCGATGGTCACCGAGAACTGGATCGACGTCCCTGCGTCCGAGACGGTGATATTCAGCTTACCATTGCTGTAAGTGGCCTCGATCGAACCGCCAAGGCGCCATAAGACGCCAGGGTATTTGGTCGTATGGCGTCTTATGGCGACCTGGCGACTCATTCCTCGCTTGAACAACGTGATTGGGGTTCTAGGAAGTTTCCGCGCCGCTCGCCGCGGTGTCGAGCGCGATCGCCTCGGTGCGGTCGACGTCGGCCGCGACGCGGGCGAGCTTCGCGCGGATGCCGCTCACCGCGTCGGCGCCGAGCGGCAGGCGGAGCGGCAGCGGGTCGAGCCCGAGCGCATCGACGATCGCGCGCGCCGCCTTCGCCGGATCGCCCGGCTGCGATCCGTCGGACCCGGCCGCGTACGCGCGCGTCGCGCCGACGGTGGGCGCGTAGGCGTCGAGCGCCGGCATGGACCGGAAGGCGCCCCCGAAGAGGCGCGTGCGGAACGCGCCCGGCTCGACGATGAGGACGCGGACGCCGAGCGGCGCGAGCTCGGCGGCCATGCACTCCGAGAGCCCCTCGAGCGCGTGCTTCGCGGCGCAGTAGGCGCCGAAGCCGGGCCCCGTCGTGAGGCCGCCCATGCTCGTGATCTGGACGATCGCGCCGCTCCTGCGGCCGCGCATGCGCGGAAGCACCTCGCGGGTGAGCGCCACGGCGCCGAAGAACATCGCCTCCATCGCGGCGCGGAGCTCCTCCTCGCTCGTCTCCTCGACCGCGCCGACAAGGCTGTAGCCCGCGTTGTTCACGAGCACGTCGATCCGGCCGAAGCGCGCGAGCGCCGCCGCGACGCCGCGGCGGATGTCATCGGGCTTCGTGACGTCCAGCTTCACGACCTCGACGCGCCCCGGCGCCTCCGCCGCGAGGCCCGCGAGCGCGTCGACGCCGCGCGCCGCCGCCACGACCGAGTCGCCACGCCGGAGCGCCTCCTCGGCGATCGCGCGGCCGAAGCCGGAGGACGCGCCGGTGATGAACCAGATCCTGGAACCGTCGTTTGCAGTGCTCATGGGTCTCTCTCCTCTGCCTTCGACGGGGAGCCTACGTCGCGGCGCTTCGCCGAAAAACGGGGTCAATCTGCACGGGATGTTAAGCTGCGCTTCATGATCCAGGACGACCTCGCGGGCCTGTCGGTGCTCCTCGTCGTGGCCGAGAAGCGCAGCTTCACCCGGGCGGCGGCGGAGCTGCGCGTGACGCCCTCGGCGGTGAGCCAGACGATCACGGGGCTCGAGCGGCGGCTCGGCGTGCGGCTCCTCCAGCGCACGACGCGCAGCGTGGGCCTGACCGAGGCCGGCGCCCGCTTCCTCGAGCGGCTCCGGTTCCACGGCAAGCGCCTCGCGCGCCTCCTCGAGGGCTTCTGCCCGCCCTTCCCGGGGTACTTCCTTTACTACCCGAGCCGGGCGCACGTGCCGCCCAAGCTCTCGGTGTTCATCGACTTCCTGCGCCGGCGCGGGAGCCGCAGGCGGCGCGGCGGCTGAGGGATGTCACCGAGGGCGATCGAGCGGGCACGCGCCGTCGATCCGGCGGGCTACTCGGCTGCGTGATAGCAGATGTCGAGCTTCGGCCTGCGCGCGACGTCGGGATACTCGCTCGCGCGGAAGTCGGTCCTGTTGCTCCCGTCGACCAGCGCGACACCGTGGTTCGGATGCGCGCCGTCGACCCAGCCCTGCACGAGGGACGTCAGATCGGCGGTGACGAACGCGTCGGTCTGCGCCAGCGTGGTGAGGGAGGCCTCGACGGCCGGGCTGTATCCGCTGAACCCGCCTCCATGGAGCGTCGATTCCTCCCAGGCGCCGTTCACGCTGTGCACGGTCACGACGCTGCCCGCCGGCTTCCAGGCATAGGACAGCGATAGCGTCGCGGAGATCACGCTGGAGCCTGCCGGGATGAACGACAGATCGTAGGCGACGACCGCCGTTGCCGGCTGGACCGCGCTGGCGCTGGTGATGAGGTAGGGATACGCGCCGTACGCCCAGCCCGTCGTGGGGCCCTCGACGAAGGAGTCCTGCACGCCGCCGAACACGCCGCGCCGCAGGCTGACGCACTCGAGGTCGCAGGCGTTGCCGAGGCCGTCGCCGTCCGAGTCCACCTGGGAGGCGTTGGGGGCAGCCGGGCAGTTGTCGCTCGCGTCGGGGACGCCGTCGCCATCCATGTCCGGCGCGGGCGCGATGCGGAAGCGCGCGACGCCGGGGTCGTGGTCGCTGGCCTGATCGGCGAACTCCGCGTTGACATGGACGACGTCGAAGCCCACGAGCTTCGGCCCGGCCAGGTTGGCGCTGACAAGCACGTGGTCGAGCGACTGGCCATTGCCGTCGAATACGTACGTGTAGCGCTCCTCCGGCGGGAGCGTCTCGATGAGCGTCGTCAGCCCGGCGTCCTTGAGGATGCCGAGCGGCGCCGAGAACTGGAAGTCGTTCAGGTCGCCCAGGACCACGACGTTGGCGGAAGGATCGCTGTCGAGGATCTGCCGCACGAAGCCGGCCACCACGGCGGCCTGCTGCCGCCGCTGGGCCTCGCTCGAGAGGGTCGGGGGCTGGAAGCGCCCGTAGAGCGGCTCGTCGCCGCCCTTGGAGTTCCAGTGATTGGCCACGACGAACAGCGGCTGGCCGTTCCAGCGGAACTCGCCTGCAAGCGGCTTGCGGCTGCTGGCGAAGGCCGGATTGCCCGGGTCGATGCGGCCGGGGCTGTAGCGCAGCGACACGCCGCCTGGGCCGCCGAGCACCTCGTTCGGCGTCAGGGCGCCGGCGCCCGGGCGATCGACGAACTCGAGCCCGCGGTCGGTCCGGAACAGGAAGCCCACGCGGATGTTGCCGCCGGGCTCCCCGCCGTCGGTGCCGTCGGTCGGATCGATGCTGCGGAATCGATAGGTGCTGGGCCCGCCCGGCACGGCCGCGATCGCGGCGATGAGCCGCGCGAACGTCGTCGATGCGTCCACCACTCCATTGTTGGTCGGGCCGCTGTTGTCCTGGACCTCTTCGAGCGCGACGAGGTCGGGGCTGCCGAGGTTGTCGACGAGGATCCGCGCGAGGCGATCGAACTTCTCCTGGGGATCGCCAGGATCGAGGTTCTCGACGTTGAACGCGGCCACGTCGAGGTCGTCGGCGGTCCGCGGTCCGAGCGACGTGACCTCGCGCGAGAGCGTCGAGGTCGCCGCGGGGAGCGCCTCGTCGACCGGCAGGAGCTTGTAGTTGGCGAAGTTGTAGTCGACCGTGCCGACGATGGGCCCGGCGAACGTGGCGCCCACGTCCAGCGCGGGCGCCGAGGTGCGCAGGGGCACCTGGAGCAGGATGCGCTCCGGGTTGAAGTCGCCGGGGCTGACGACGACGGCCCCGCGCGCGCTGCGCAGGCCGGCCGCGTCGCCCGTGGCCGCGTCGCGGTCGCCCGGGACCAGCGCGATCTCCGCGGTCCCGGAGCTCGGGAACTCGCGGGTGGGGCCCACGACGGCCGGGGCGTTGATGCTCACCCGCATGCCCTCGAGGCTCTCCCAGAAATCGATGCCGTCGGACTCGGGGTCGAAGCCGTTCGCGGCCTCGACGCTGCCGCTGGCGTCGTCCTCGATGATCCGTGTCGGGGGACGGCGCGCGCCGGGCGCGAAGCCGATCGAGACCGGCGCCGGCAGCGCCTGGCCGCTCGAGAGGACGGTGATCTGCGGGCGGGAGAGCTCGGTGACGGTCAGGTTGTGGTACGCGCTGCCGCGGGAGGGGGTGCACGGGTCGGCGCAGCCGGCGCGGTACTCCGTGACCTCGCCGGTGAGCTCGACGAGGTCGCCGACCCTCACCGACGGCGCGGCTCCGGTGAAGACGAGCAGGCCCTCGGAGGTGGCCGGATCGCCGTCCGGCGCCGGCGACTCCACGGTGAAGCCGTTGCTGCGCAGGGTCGCCACGAGGCCCGTCGTCTTCACGACCGCGCCCGAATGGGGCGACAGGTGCGCGCGCCCCTGGATGTCGTGGATCGCGATCACCTGCGCCGCCCGCGCCGTGGTGAACGAGACCGACACGTCGGCGGGCAAGGGGTCGATCGTCCCGTTGCTCCCCGGGTCCTGCTCCTGCACGCCGCTCGCCCGGACGACGAGGAGGCACGCCGTGCTCGGGGGGAGCGGCTCGGCCGGCGTGAGCGTGAAGGCGAGGGGGCCGCCGCTGACCGAGATCGGGCGCGCGCCGCCCGCGCAGGAGAGCTCGAAGGCATCGGCCGCGACGACCGCCTCGCTGAACGTCACGCTCAGGCTCGCGGCCGGGTCGGCGCCCGTCGCGCCGTCGCTGGGCGCTGTCGAGGTGACCGCCGGCGGGGTGTCGCCCCCGCACGCGAGCGCCGCGGTCGATGTGTTGCGGGGCGTGGGCGTCCCGGTCGAGAGGTCGTCGACGTTGCTGCCCGTGTCCTGGCAGCCAGCGCCCTGCCGGAGCGACGCCGTCGCGTTGGCGGTCGCCGGCGCCGGCGCGGCGCCCTCGAAGTAGCTCGCCCCGCCGAAGCCGACCAGATCCTCGATCAGCGCCTCCTGGGCCGCCGAGCAGGGCGCGGTGCCGCCGTTGCAGCCGAGGCCTGCGGCCTGCCGGACGAGGGCGACCTTGCCGGCCGAGCCGCTCATGTTGATGGGGGTCGCGTCGACGAGGTCGGCGGCGGGGAGCGGCGCGCCGCTGCCCGAGCCCCCGGCCTCCTGGACGAGGAAGTACTGGCCGGGCTGCAGGGTGATCGCGGGCAGCTCCGTGAGCTGCGTCGTCGTTGCCCCGAGGGCGCCCGTGCCCGTGGCGCTGGCGTACTGGATGGACCACCCCGCGAGCGACACCGGGCTGTCCGACCGATTGAACAGCTCGACGAAATCGTGCGTGTAGACGGCCCCCGCGTTGCCCCCGCCGCCGTACACCTGGCTGATGACCACGCGCCCGCTCGGGAGGGAGGCGGCGAGCTCGGCGGTCCCGAGCTCGGCGGTCCCGAGCTCACCGGGCTCCGGCGAGCCGCCGCAGCCCCAGGCGGTCGCGAGCGCCATGGCCGACACCCATCGAATGCGGTCACGCCGAAGAAGAGAATACCCCGCGCGCGAGAGGGCGCGCGGGAACAAGGATGACTTTAGCACGATGACACCTGTTGGCCTTCGAAGACGATTGCAAGAAATGGCCGAAGCAGACAGCGGCGGCCACTTTCACATTACGCCAGGACGTGCCTTGTGAATGTCACGTCTCCATGAAATCGCAACTGGCCAGTACGGCCGTCCCCCGAAGTCCGGGATGTTGCGCGATGGATATGTTTCAATTCAGTGATGATCTTGCTGATGATTGTGATTTAAGTTACATTTGTGGCGCAATTCGTCTACGCGACCATGACGGGTGGTGGGATCCGGGCCTAGGCGTTAATCAAGATTCGCGCAGCGTTCTACTGCCTCTGAACGTTTACGTTTACGTTTACGTGGTCGTGGTCGTGGTCGTGGTCGTGGTCGTGGTCGTGGTCGTGGTCGTCAACGGTGGACCGTGAACGACCACGACCACGACCACGTCTGAAGATCCCGCACATCTTTTTTTGATCCGTTTCGGACCCGCCAAGCGTCTGAAATGTCATGGGAAATCCCGATGTGCCGGAAGCGACGCCGTCGCTCGTGCGCGAGTTCGAGACGGTGCAGCTGGGCGACGCGCGCCTGCATCAGCGGGTCCGGGCGGTGGTGGCACGGCTGAGCGTCGCGCCGGGCGAGAGCTTCCCGGACTCGCTGAAGACAGAAGCAGAGCTGGAGGGCTTCTACCGGCTCCTTGGCAACAAGCGCGTGTCGTATGGTGCGCTGGTGCAAGCCCACAGCGAGCAGACCCTCGAGCGGATGGCCGGTCACGACACGGTTCGCGCGGTGCATGACACCACCGCGGTCGCTTTCGACGGCGACGGCGCACGCAAAGGGCTCGGCCCGCTCAACGGCAAGCACACCCAGGGCTTTTTGGCGCACGCGACGCTCGCCGTGGCCACCGACGCGATCAACCAGCCGCTCGGACTGCTGGGGCTGGCCTGCTGGGCCCGCAAAGCCTCCGCCCTGTCCAAGAGCCCACGCAAGAAGAACAGGACGGGCAGCGACTATGCGCGCGTGACCGACAAGGAATCGACGCGCTGGCTGCGGCAGGTGGAGGCGGCCGAGCAGGCCGTGGGCGACCGCACGTCGCTGCTGCACATCATGGATCGCGAGGCCGACGCCTACCCGCTTCTGTGCGCCATGGTCGAGCAGGGCCACCGCTTCGTCGTGCGCATGGCGCGGGATCGGAACGTGTTGGAGTTGGCCGAGGACGAGGAGGAATCGCTCGACGACAGCGCACCGCTTCGGCTGAGCGAGGCGCTGGTCGAGCTGCCGATCCGGCTTAGCCGCGAGGTCGTGCTCACCCAACGCCGCACCGGCCCTGTACCTGCGAGCAAGCGTGCGCACCCCGAGCGCTCGGAGCGGAGGGCCACGCTGGGCGTCGGCGCCCGGCGCGTGGCGCTGCGCCGTCCGTACTACCTGCCCGAGCTGGCCGAAGAGCTCGCAGTCAACATCGTGTGTGTGCAGGAGATCGACACGCCAGCGGGCGAAGAGCCGGTCGCGTGGGTGCTGGCGACCAACGAGCCCGTCGACACGCCCGACCAGATCGCTGCGATCGTCGACCATTACCGGGCACGGTGGCTCATCGAGGAGTTCTTCAAGGCGCTCAAGACCGGCTGCGCCCTCGAGACGCGCCAGCTCGAGAGCTTCCGGAGCCTGACGAACGCGCTGGCGCTGTTCGCCCCGATCGCGTGGCAGATGCTGCTGCTGCGCTCTCTGTCGCGCCTTGAGCCCAACGCGCCCGCGGAACGAGCCCTGAACCCCACGCAGCTGAAGCTGCTGCACCAGCACCAGCCCAAGAAGCTGCCGGCGCAGGGGGCGACGGTAGTCGATGCGCTCTACGCCGTTGCCGGTCTCGGTGGACACCTCAAGCGCAACGGTCCCCCCGGTTGGCTGACGCTCGCGCGCGGAATGCAGACCTTGCTCATGCTGGAGATGGGCTGGAACGCCGCCGTCGCCAACACAGCGAAAACTAAGGGGGAAATGTGATCAATCCTCAGACGACCACGTTCACGTTCACGTTCACGTTCACGTTCACGTTCACGTTCACGTTCACGTTCACGTTCACGTTCCCGTTGGTGACCGATGGAGGGGGTGGGTTCGTGCCCCTGAGCGCGACCGGACGAGCCTGGTTAGCGCCTGGGGATCCAGGGGGCCGACCGAGGTGGCTCTTGTGTCCTCATGTCGTGTGGAGTGCTCGCTGGACTGACCCCTGCCCCGTGTAGGGCGTATTTGTAGCGCTCCTGCCCGCTTCCTCGTATTCGCCCTCCTTGCCTCGAGGGTGTGATACGTCCTGAACTGAACCAGGAGTGTCCTCGATGCGCATCGCAATCATCTCGACCTATACGCACCCGAGCCGACTGCTCCGCAAGGAGCGCTCGATCATGCAATCGTCCGTGCCCGAGCTGCTCGCGGCCCTGTGCCCGCCCGACGCCGAGATCGAGCTCTACAACGAGAAGGAGACGGACATCCCGCTCGACCGCCACTGGGACCTCGTGTTCTTCTCGTACCTGCACGCGTATTACGAGCACACCAAGGTCCTCTCCACGCTGTTCCGGCGGCAAGGCATGACCACCGTGGCCGGCGGGCGGCACGCGAGCCATTTCCGCGCGGACGCGCTGCAGTACTTCGACGCGGTGGTCGCGGAAGATCCGGAGGCCAACCTCCCGGCCCTCATCGCCGACTTCCAGCGGGGCGAGCTCCAGCCCGTCTATGCGCTCCCGCCGGTGCCCCCGGAGCAGATCCCCACCTACCGCTACGACCTCGTCGATTACCGGAACAACCTCGTCCGTCTGCCCGGCATCGAGGCGTCGCGCGGCTGCCCCTTCTCCTGCAACTTCTGCGTTCTGACCGGGCACGAACAGTATCGCTATCGCCCCATCGACCACGTGATCCGGGACATCCGCGACCGGATGATCTTCAACCAGCGCATCCCGGGGGTGACCAACAATGTGTTCAGCTTCCTCGACAACAACCTGGGGGGCTCGCCCCGCTACCTGCGCGAGCTCTGCGAGGCGCTGATGCCCCTCAAGAAGATCTGGGGCTGCGCGCTCACGTTCAACGTGCTGCGCGACCCGGAGCTGGTCCGCCTCATGGGGCGGGCGGGGTGCCGCTACGTCTACACAGGGCTCGAGTCGCTGAACCCCGAGTCGATCAGCTCGATGAACAAGGGCCAGAACAAGCTGAGCGAGGTCAGGGAGGTCATCCAGCGGGCCTTCGCGAGCGGGATCGTCCTCTCCTTCGGGCTCCTCGTGGGCGCGGACGGGGACACCAACGACTACCTCGAGCGGGTGCCCGAGTACCTCCACGACCTCGGCGATCACTGCCCGACCTTCCTCGGGATCGTGTGCCCGTACCCGGAGACGCCCTTCTTCGCGCAGGTGGCGGCCGAGGGCCGGCTCCTTCCCGGGGTGATCAGCCGGGACCTCGATGGATACACCCTCTGCCACCGCCCGCCACGGCTGCACCCCTCGGAGGTGATCGACCATTTCCAGCGCCTGAGCCGCGCGCTGGGGAGCCTCCACAACGTGGGTCGCCACGTGTGGAATCGCCTGATGACGAGCGATCTGCCCCGTTACAAGGCGTGTGTCGTCATGTCGGCGCCCGAGGTGATGAGCCTGCGCGCTCCGCTCGCCAACCGCTCGCGCAGCTACATCGCCGGGCGCGATCCGATCGAGGCCTGGGACGCGGAGAAGATGCGGGAGCTCGGCCTCGAGCCGCAGCGCATCGAGGCGTCGTCCTGCCGCGCGGATCCGCGCGGCCTCGCGCGGATCCGGCCCCGCCGGCCGGGCCGCTCCAGCGCGGCCGCGTGACGCCATGGGAGGATCCGCCATGAAGGGCCGCACGCGCCTCGTCGCGATCGCCTACCTCGCCCTGGTGCACGCCGGCGCCCTCCTCGGGCTGCTCCTGCCGATCCGGGCGAGCTCCATCGCACTCGCCGCCGCGCTCTACGCGGCGCTCCAGCTCTCCACCGTGGTCGGCCTGCACCGGCTGCTCTCGCACCGCGCGTTCCGCTGCCCGAAATGGGTCGAGTACGCGCTCGTGTCGGTGGCGATGATCAGCGGCCAGGGCAGCCCCATCGCGTGGGTGGCCACGCACCGGCGGCACCACGCCCACACCGATCGCGAGGGCGACGTCCACTCGCCGCGCCGCGGCCTCTGGTACGCCCACCTCGGCTGGATCCTCGACGATGGATCGACCGATCCCCGCGATCCGGAGAGATACTGCCGCGATCTGGTCGGCGATCCCTACTACCGGTGGCTGCTCCGCTGGCGCTTCGCCCCGCAGGTCGCGGCGGTCCTGCTCGCGGGTCTCGCCCTCGGCTGGGCCGCGGTGCCCTTCGTGTTCTTCGTGCCGCTCGTGTGCTGGATGCACGCGACCTACCTGGTGAACTCCGTCTGTCACGCGCCCCGCTTCGGCAGCCGCGCGTTCGATACCCGCGACGGGAGCCGCAACGTGGGCTGGGTGGCGGTGCTGACCTTCGGCGAGGGCTGGCACAACAACCACCACGCCTTCCCGCGCGCCGCCCGGCAAGCGATGGCGCCCGGGCAGCACGACCTCGCCTTCCTGTTCATCCGCGCGCTCGCGGCGGTCGGGCTCGCCTCGGACATCCAGCCGAGCTCGGCGGACCGTGAGAGGTTGCACCCCGCCGCGCAGCCGAGGCGCTAGCATGGTCGGCATGAGCGATCTCGGCCTCGACGCAGCGAGCTCAGATGTTCGTGACCACCCCGACGGCATCGTGCGGGTGGCGGTGCACGGCGAGGTCACGGAAGATAGAGTGCGCGCTATCCTCGGCGCGATCCGGCGCGTGGCGGAGAGCGGTCGCGACGTCCTGGTGCTCGCCGACGCGCGTCACATGGGCCCTGTCTCGGCGCCGGCGCGCAAGGCGGTGACGGAAGAAATGCGGGGAGCGCGCGTCGATGCGGTCGCGCTCATCGGAGCGAGCTTTTCCATGCGCGTCGTCGTGACACTCCTCGCGAAGGGCGTGCAGATGCTCACAGGACGGCACTACCCGCAGCAGTTCTTCGACACGGAGGGCGAGGCGCACACGTGGCTGCTCGCTCGGCGAGACGCGCTCCGGGCCGGGCGGGGCCCGGGTACACCTGAGTGACCGCGCGTGAGCACGGGGGCGCTTCAGGGCGCCCGTGCGGTGAAGGTCCTGTTGCAGATCGCGTGATGCCGTCGTCAGGCCTGGGGCGGGTACTCGGCGAACCGCGGCAGGTCGTCGGTGATCGGGAACCAGCTCGCCTTGGAGTCGACGAAGATGTGGGCTGCGGGGCGGATGCCGGGATCGGTGTCGAGCGTGCCCGCGGGCACCACGGCGAAGCCGCGCTCGGGTGACAGACGGGGGGCCGCGCCGCCGCAGCGCTTGCAGAACGCGACGGTGAAGAACCGCGCGTCGGGCACCTTGTAGCTCGCGATCTGCGCGTCACCGCGGATCCAGCGGAAGCTGTCCAGGGCGACGAAGACGTTGGTCGCGTGCGCGGAGCTGCGTCCGAGGCGACAGCGCATGCAGTGGCAGCTCACCATGCGGAGGGGCGTGCCGTCGAACTCGAAGGCCACGTCGCCGCACAGGCAGCTCCCCTGGGTGACGCCCTCTTTCGGCGGGGCCACGGGGCGCGAGACGACCGGCGCCTGCATCTCGGGCCGCCATTCCTCGAACTGCGGCAGGGGATCCGTGATCGTGTACCAGGGCGCCTTGGAGCCGACGAACTGGTGGAACTTCGGCTCGATGCCGAGATCGCCCTCCAGGTTGCCGGCATGGAGCACGGCGAGCTGCCTCTCGGGGCGGAGCATCGGCGTGGCCGAGCCGCAGGTGCCGCAGAAGGAGCGACGGTCGCTCGCGCAGGAGGGGCGGATGGCGTCCTCGCCGGCGAGCCAGCGAAAGCCGGGCAGCGGCGCGACGACGGCCGTGGTGAACGCCGTGCCGTTGAACTTGCGGCACATCGAGCAGTGACAGTTCAGCATCGTCTGGAACGGACCGTCGATCTCGAAGCGGACCGTCCCGCAAAGACACGCGCCCTTGGTCATGTTCGCATCTCCCGTGATCGTGGGTGCTCCGTGTGCGCAGGAGCGATGGATTGCGCGTGCACGCTAGCACGGCGCGGTGTCCAGGCGCGCGTCCAGCGTTCGATTCGAGGGCGCCCTTCACCCGAGGCGCGCCGTCCAGCGGCTCAGATCCCCGACAGCACACCCACCATCGCCTCGCTGATCCGCGATAGCTCTGCTGGCTCGATGATGTAAGGAGGCATGGTATAGACCAGCTTCCCGAAAGGCCGTAACCAGACGCCTCGCTCCACGAACGCCGGCTGCACGCGCGCCATGTCGACGGGCTGCTCGAGCTCGACCACGCCGATGGCGCCGAGGACGCGCACGTCGGCCACCGCGTCGAGGGCGCGGCAAGGGGCGAGCTCGCGGCGGAGCTGGGCCTCGATCGCCGAGACGCGCGCGCGCCACGGCGAGCCGAGCAGGAGCCGGATGCTGGCCAGCGCGGCGCTGCAGGCGAGCGGATTGCCCATGAAGGTCGGGCCGTGCATGAAGACGCGCGGCTCGCCCCGGGAGATGGTCTCGGCCACACGCTCGGTGAAGAGCGCGGCGGCAAGCGTCATGGTGCCGCCGGTGAGGGCCTTGCCCAGGCACAGGATGTCCGGCGCGATGCCCGCGTGCTCGCAGCCGAACATCTCCCCGCTGCGGCCGAAGCCGGTCGCGATCTCGTCGAGGATGAGCAGCACGTCGTGCCGGTCGCAGAGCGCGCGCAGCTCGCGCAGATAACGTGGGTGGTAAAAGCGCATCCCGCCGGCGCCCTGCACCACGGGCTCCAGGATGACGGCCGCCACCTCGTGCGCGTGCCGCTCGAGCAGCTCGGCCATGCTGTCGAGCGCGCGCGGCGACCACGGCGCGCCGAACGCGGGACCAGGCGCCGGGGCGAACAGGTGCTGCGTGAGCGCGCCGCGAAAGAGGTGGTGCATGCCGTTCACCGGGTCGGTGACCGCCATCGCGCCGAACGTGTCGCCGTGGTAGCCGCCGAGCACGCTGACCAGGCGGCGCTTCTCCGGCTGTCCGCGCGCGATGAAGAACTGGAGAGCGAGCTTGATGGCCACCTCGACCGACACGGATCCGGAGTCGGCGAGGAAGACGCGCGTCAGCGGCTCGGGCGTGAGCGCCACCAGCGCCTCGCACAGCTCGACCGCCGGCGCGTGGGTGAGGCCCCCGAACATCACGTGGCTCATCCGCCCGAGCTGGGCGCTGATCGCCGCCGTCAGCGCCGGGTGCCCGTAGCCGTGGATGGCGGCCCACCAGGAGGACATGCCGTCGATGAGCTCGCGGCCGTCGGTCAGGGTGAGGCGGACGCCTTCGGCGCGCTCGACGGCGAAGAGCGGCGCGCTCGACAGGGGCGCCGCGTAGGGGTGCATCACGCAGCGGCGGTCGCGGGCGACGAGATCGTCTCGGCCAGGAATGGCGCTCTCCGATGGCATGGCGACGCGTCTAGCCCAGAACGCCCATCGCCACCAGGTCCGCCGGGCGCGCTGGCGGTCGCCGCGCCGCCGCGCCCGGCGCCGTCCCGCGGCGGGACGCGGCCCCGGCCCCCTCCGGACGATTCCTCGAACCGGCTGTAACGTTCGGACCCCCTCCGAGACTGTGCAGGTAGCGGGATAGCCGTCGCGGCGCCGGGGACACGCCCGGGCGCAGGGGCGCGCGCATCCATCGCACGTCGAAATACCGATGACGTCGCGCTCGAGGAGAGCCTGGCGACGATGAGGAGACATCCATGAACGGTCTGCTTCGCAAGGTCCTGCGGTCTGCCACCATGATCTCGGCCGCTGCGCTCATGTCGTCCGCGCTGCCCGGCTGCGGCGGCAGCGACACGGACGGGGGCACGGGAGGCGGCGGCTCCCAGCCCTCGGACAAGAACACGTATGTTCTCGTCCACGGCGCCTTCGTGGGCGCATGGGCATGGGACAAGGTGGTGCCGCTCCTCGAGGCCGGCGGCAACGAGGTGATCGCCCTCGATCTCCCCGCTCACGGCGAGGACAAGACGCCCGTCGCGGACGCCGGCCTGCAGGCCTATACAGACGCCGTGGTGGAGGCCATCGACAGCGCCTCGCGCCCCGTGATCCTCGTCGGCCACAGCATGGGCGGCACCGTCGTGAGCCAGGCCGCCGAGCAGCGGCCCGACAAGGTGAAGAAGCTCGTGTACCTGACCGCGTTCCTTATCAAGGACGGCCAGTCGCTGAGCCAGGAGTGGGCCGACGACGAAGGGGCCGCGATCAAGGAGTATGCGGCCGCTTCGGACGACGGCACGACGCTGAGCTTCAAGGAGGGGTGGGCCGCGAACGCCTTCTGCCAGGATTGCTCTCCGGAGGACGTCGCGCGGCTCGAGGGCCACCTGCGCGAGGAGCCCGCGAAGCCGTTCGACGAGCCGATCCATGTCACGGAGGAGAGGTGGGGGAGGGTCCCCCGGGTCTACATCGAGGCGCTCAAGGATCTCGCCATCAGCCCTGCAGAGCAGAAGCAGCAGTACACCGCCTTGCCCTGCGAGCGGGTCATCTCGATCGACGCGGGCCACGCCCCCTTCCTGACGAAGCCGAAGGAGGTCGCGGACGCGCTGACGTCGCTTTGACCGGGTGGCGGCTGTCGTCCTCCGCGGGGCGAGCCGCTCCGGAGCCGCGTCGATTGATGCGGGGCTCGGCGGCGTGATACCGTGCTCCGCGTGTCCCACGACCCCTCGGCCGCCGCCGACGGCAAACAGGCCGCAACGGCGCAGCGCGCATCGGCCGAGGTAGGCCCGCTCTTCGCGCCGGGCGGCGCGGCTGCGCCCGCATGCGCGGCGCCGGCGGACGACATCGCGCTCGTTCGCCGGCTGCTCGCGGGGGACGAGCAGGCCTTCGAGCAGCTCGTGACCCAGCTCCACACACCCATGCTCCGGCTCGCCCGCGCGGTCGCCGGTCCCGCGGGCGCGCAGGAGGTCGTCCAGGAGACCTGGGCGGCGGTCTTCGATGGGCTCGTGCGCTTCGAGGGGCGCTCCGCGCTGAAGACATGGGTGTTCAGGATCCTGACGAACCGCGCCAGGACGCTGGGCACCCGGGAGAAGCGCATGGTCCCTGTCTCCTGGCTGGAGGACGGGGATCTGGGCAGCGAGCCGGCGGTCGATCCGGCCCGATTCGACAGCACCGGTGACTGGTCGACTCCGCCTGTTCCGTGGACGGAGCAGAGCCCGGAGGTGCTCTTGCTGCGCAAGGAGATGGGCGCCGTGCTGCAGCGAGAGCTCGAGACGCTGGCGCCTGGACAGCGCGCGGTGGTGCTCCTGCGCGACGTGGAGGGGTGTCCCTCCGACGAGGTCTGCGAGATCCTGGGTATCAGCGAGGCGAACCAGCGGGTCCTCTTGCACCGCGGCCGATCGAAGCTCAGGGCCGCGCTCGAGCGCTACATGACGAGGGGGTGAGCGCGCATGATCGTCACGTGCTGTCAGCTGACCGAGATGATCACCGACCGGAGCGAGGGAAAGCTGTCCTCCGAGCAAGAGGAGGGCTGCGCGCGGCACCTCGCGTGGTGCGACAGGTGCCGCACCTACCTGAAGCAGATGGATCTGACGATCGACGCGCTCCAGGGGCTCCCGGGCGAGCCCGTGCACGATGACGTCCGCGCTACGCTGTTCGCGCAGTTCCAGCGGCGGAAGACCACCGTCGATTGAGCCTGGCGACCTGGGCGGCGCGGCGCGCTAACCGCCAGGGACGCGTGGAGTGCCGCCAGGGACGCGTGGAGTGCCGCCAGGGACGCGTGGAGTGCCGCCAGGGACGCGTGGAGTGCCGCCAGGGACGCGTGGAGTGCCGCCAGGGACACGAGAAAAGCATCTAGGTCGACTGCGGGATTGCAACCAGGGACACGGCGGCCCATGACGGGGACAGGAAGCCTCCCCCTCAGGGACGCAGAGGCAGCCTCCAGCGACACGAGGTGAAGGCTCAGGGACACCCCGGCGCGCCTTCGCCTGTCCCTGGCGGTTCCCACGGCACGCCGAGCCGAGTGTGCATGCGGGGGGATCCCACAGGGATCCTGGCCGAGGCCTCCGTGGAGCTCAGGACCGAGGGCGACGCCGCGGGGGCGCCATGCCCGCCGCGCCGTCCCGGGTCTCGGCTGAGCCGGCGCGCGGCCCGGCCTCGGCCGCCCCGCCGCGGGCCTCGGTCACGCCCCCGCGCGTCTCGGCCGCACCGCCTCGCGGATCGCGGGACCCCGCGTCGTCCCGGCGGACCTGGACCTTGCGGCCCTTCAGCCGTGTGGCGCGCAGCGCCTCGATGACGGCGTCCGCCGCGTCGGCCGGGACCTCCACAGTGGAGAAGCCGTCGGCGATCTCGATGGCGCCGATGTCGCGGGAGCTCAGCGACGCCTCGTTCGCGATGGCGCCTACCAGATCGGCCGGCCGGATGCCCGCGGCGCGCCCCGCGCTGATGTACAGCCGGGCGACGTTGCCGTCGGTCTCCCGCCCCTCCCGCCGCGGCCGCGCCTGCGCCTCGCCCGGGCGCCCGCGCGCCCCCGCGGGGCCGCGCGTCGCGCGGTCGTCGCGGGCACGCTCCGGCCCGCGCGCAGGCGGCCGGAACGACGGGATCTCCGCCTCGTCCTCCTCCCGGTCCCCCTCCGTCGCGTCGTGGGCGAGCTTCACCGCCGCCGCCGCGATGTCCATCACGTCGAACTCGTCGGCGAGCCCCTCGACAACGACCCGGAACCGCTCGGCGCCGCCCTCGATCAGCGCCTCCCGCAGCGAGGCGCGCGTCAGCTCCAGGCGCCGCGCGCGCAGATCGGCCACGGTCGGGAGGGTGGCGGCCTCGATGCGCTGCCCGGTGAGCCGCTCGACGTTGCGGATCAGGTAGTGCTCGCGCGGCTCGACCAGCGTGATCGCCGCGCCCTCGCGGCCGGCGCGCCCCGTGCGGCCGATGCGGTGGACGTACACCTCGGGGGCGCAGGGGACGTCGTAGTTGATGACGTGCGAGACATGCTCGATGTCGAGCCCCCGCGCCGCGACGTCGGTGGCGACGAGCAGCTCGGCCGTGCCGGCGCGGAAGCGGGCCATCACGCGATCGCGGTGCTCCTGCGAGAACCCGCCGTGGAGCGCCTGGGCCTCGTAGCCGCGGGCGCGCAGCGCCTCGGTCAGCTCGTCGACCTCGTTGCGGGTGCGGCAGAAGAGGATGGCCGACGACGGGTCCTCCATGTCGAGCACCCGGGTCAGCGCGGCGGACTTGTGCGCCCGCGGCACGATGTACGCCGTCTGGCGGACGCGGGGGAGCTCGCCGGGGGCCGCCTTCTCGCCCGCGATCTTGACCCGCACCGGCTCGCGCAGGTGCCGGCCGGCGATCGCGGCGATCCGCGGGGGCAGCGTGGCGGAGAAGAGCACGGTCTGGCGCGCGGCCGGCGTGGCCGAGAGGATCTCCTCCAGCGCCTCGGCGAAGCCCATGTCGAGCATCTCGTCGGCCTCGTCGAGCACGACCGTGCGGATGCCGTCGAGCGCCAGCGTGCCGCGCCCGATGTGGTCGAGCGTCCGGCCCGGCGTGGCCACGACGACGTGGACCCCGCGGCGGAGCGCGCGGAGCTGCTGCCCGAAGGGCTGGCCGCCGTAGACCGACAGCACCTGCACGCCGAGCCGGCGGCCGTAGCGGTGCATCGCCTCGGCCACCTGCATGGCCAGCTCGCGGGTCGGAACGAGCACGAGCGCCTCGGGGACGCGGGGCGGCTCGCCGCCGATCTGGAGGCGCTGGAGCAGCGGCAGGGCGAACGCGGCCGTCTTCCCGGTCCCGGTGGCGGCCTGCCCCAGCAGGTCGCGCCCGGTCAGGAGGTGCGGGATCGCCTCGCGCTGGATCGGCGTGGGCTCCTCGTAGCCGAGGTCGGCGAGCACACCGAGGAGGGCAGGCGCAATACCGAGCGTGGCGAAGCTGGCGGACGAGGGGGGCGTCTCCACAGGGCTCCCCATGTCATGGTCGCGCGCTTGCGCGGCCGCAACCCGGCATCCGGCGCGGAGCGCAGCGCGCGCGGCGGACCGCGCCGTGGGGCGCTCCCGGCGGACCGCGCCGTGGGGCGCTCCCGGCGGACCGCGCCGCAGCGCGCGCACGGCGGAGCGCGGCGCTTCGGTCGAGCCCGCGCGCGGCGGTCGAGCGCGCGCGGCAGGCGAGCCCCGCTGCCCCGATCAGCCGAGCTTCGCGGCGAGGGCGCGGTACCGCTCCGGCAGGCGCGCGGCGTCCAGCCGGCCGAGGAGCGCGCGCGCGGCCTCCTGCGCGCGGGGGCTGCCCTCGGGCGCGCGGCTCACCGCCTCGAGGTAGAGCTCGAGCGCGCGCCTGCGCTCCGCGAGCGCCTGCGCGGCCCGGCCCCGGAGCTCGAGGATCTCGGCCTGCTCCGCGCAGAGCGCCGCGTACGCGCCGATCTTCTCGTGGTCGCCGAGCAGGGTGGCCGCGCCCGCGGCGTCGAGCCGGTCGAGCATGTCCCGCATCGGGCCGAAGAGCCCGTCGGCGGTGGTGCGGACGAGCAGCTCCGCCTCGTCGAGCTGGCCGGCGCGCCGGAGCCCGGCGACCCTGCCGATGGCCTCGGCGAGCTGCTCGATCATGCGGAGGATGTAGTCGCGCTGTCGGAGCGACATCGGGTCTTTCGTTCGAGTCTAGGACACCGAGCTCGTCGATCGAGCGAGAAATGAGCCGCCAAGCCGCCAGGGACGCCAAGAACAGAACACGCTCACGGCTTGCTTGGCGCCCCGGCGGTTCGAGATACTGCTCCATCGAGGCCAGGGGCCACCACCAGGACCGATATGTCGGTGCCGAGCGGTGCTGCTGCCTCGCCTCTCCGGCGCACGATCCTGCCGCCGTCATGGCTCGCTTTCCCGCCGAGCTCGCATGGTACGATCCGGTCATGCGCATTTCGCCATCCCTCGCGCTGCTTGCCGCCGCGTCGCTCGCGGCCTGCGTTCGTTCCCCTGCGCCCGCCGCGGCGCCCGATGTCGTCGCGCCATCCGCCGACGACGTCGGGCCCTGGTACACGTCGGCGCCCGACCTCGCGGCGGTCCCGCCGGGGCTCGAGACGCCGGAGCAGCGGGCCGCGCGGCTGCAAGCCAAGGCGATCCTCGTGGATGGCCACAGCGGCGTGCCCTCGCTGCTCCTCGGCGGCTCGTTCGCTCAGGTGAGCCAGGACGACGAGCTGATGGCCGAGGAGGTCGCCAGGATCAAGGCGGCGGGCGTCACAGGCGCGTTCTTCCCGATCCACGTCAGCGCGTCCGCGCCGCCTTCGTCCTCGCGGCTCGGCGGCAGCGCCGCGCGCCGCGCGCTCGATCTCATCGAGGCGACCCACCGGCAGGTCGAGCGCCACAGCGCGACGCTGACGCTCGTGCGCAACGCGAAAGACGTGCGCCGCGCCGAGCGCGAAGGCCGGGTCGCCGTGATCATGGGCATCGAGGGCGGGCACGCCATCGAGAACTCCCTGCCCGCGCTGCGCTCGTTCTACCGCCTCGGCGTCCGCACCATGGCGCTCACGCACATGACAACGAACGACTGGGCAGGCTCCGCGGGAGGAGCCCTCGATCCCGGGTATGTGCGCGACCGAGGCCTGTCCCCCTTCGGTGAGGCCGTGGTCCGCGAGATGCAACGGATCGGCATGGTGGTCGACGTCTCGCATGCATCGGACGGCACGTTCCAGGGCGTCATGAAGGTGGCCAGGGCGCCGATCATCACCTCTTCCACGATGCCCGCCGCCGGCCACCGCCGCCGCAACCTCGACGATTACATGCTGCGCGCGATCGCGGAGAACGGCGGCCTCGTCATGGTGAACTCCTGGGCGCTCTTCCTGGACGAGGCGTATGCGGAGCAGTCGGCGCGCTTCGCGCAGAAGTACGGGGCGCACCTCAAGGAGCTCGGCGAGAGGCTCCCGGGCGACACGAGGGCGCTCCGCGAAGAGATCGAGAAGCTCAGGACCCAGGAGGGGCAGATAACGCCGCCGCTGTGGCGGATCATCGACCATATCGACCACGTGGTGAAGGTCGCGGGGATCGAGCATGTCGCCCTCGGCTCCGTCTTCGATGGGAACGAGGCGCTCAAGGAGGGGCTCGCAGGCAGCGCCGGGGCCCCGAACATCACGCTGGAGCTCATCCGTCGCGGCTACTCGGATGCGGACATCCTCCGCCTGCTGGGCGGGAACTTCGTGCGGGTCCTCGAGCAAGCCGAGGCCTATGCGGCCTCGACGGAGACCACGCTGTCCGGGGACGGCAGCACACAGCAGCTCAGCGCGGCCGAGCTGGGCGATCTGCCGACCCAGCCCCTGCTGCCGGCGCCCCCGCCGCCGGCGCCCCCGCCGTCGCGGGGGCCGATGTCGTGGGGGGTTGTCCCGCCGTCCTCGCCGCAGCAGCGACCGGTCGCGCAGCCCTCGAAGGCCGGAGCGCCGGAGTCCCCGTCCTCGGAGCTCCTGCTGTCGCGGTAGCCTCTCGCCGTCGACAGTCGGTCGAGCCGGGTTTACCGTGGCGATCCTCCGGGATGCGAACGGCGGCGCGAACCCTGACCCGGCCACGATCACCCACGCTTCCGGCGGCGCTCGCCGCCTGCGTGCTCGGCGGCGCGTGCTCGGAGGCGCCGCCGCCGGGCGGCCACGGCGGTGGAGGCCAGGGCGCCGGCGCGCACCCTGTGACGACGACCACGTACGTGAGCGCGGCCACGGGCTTTGGAGGCGCCCTGGAGGAGCTGCCGCGCGTGTTCACGGTGACCGGCGTCGTCACCGACGGCGCGGCGCCGCTCGAGGGCGCCATCGTGATGCAGGCCGGCGGGGAGCCGGCCCTCGTGACCGGCCCGGACGGCGCGTTCTCCATCGAGATCACCCGGGACATCCCGGGCCAGCCGACCGTGGTCGCGGCGAAGATCGGATATCGGACGGACGGCATCGAGTTCGAGGTCGTCCCCGACGGGCCGGTGGAGATCGCCATTCGCCGCGCGTCGCCGCCGGACAACGCGCTCGGCTACACCTACGGCGATCCTGGCGACGGCGATCCTCACAACTCGACGCGGTTCTGCGATCACTGCCACACGACGCTCGTTGCCCAGTTCCTCGAGTCGGGGCACGCGCGGTCGGCCAAAAGCCCGCTCCTCCAGGCCATCTACGCCGGCGTCTCGATGGCCCCCACGGACGAGGCCTCGTGCAGCGCCGCGGGCGGGCGCTGGAAGGCCGGCCGCGTCCCCGGGAGCGAGGGGGCCGCCGCGATGCGGTGTTATCTCGGGAGCGGCGTGCTGCCGGATCTCAACACGTCCTGCGGCGGGGGAGCGCAGCCCTCGTGCGACGATCCCGCGCTGCCCGAGGCCGCGCGACCGGCGGCCTTCGGCGCGTGCGCCGACTGCCACGCCGCGGGGATCGACGGCCCCGCGGGCGGGCGAGACCTCCTCGAGGCCACCGGCATCGCGTTCGAGAAGGGCGACCACTGCGACGCTTGCCACAAGATCCGCGACGTCGATCTGAGCAAGCCGCCCGGGGTCGCCGGCGCCCTGATCGTCCAGCGCCCGCAGGAGAGGAGCTCTCCCGACCCTTCATCGAGGCTCCTGGAGGTGATGTTCGGCCCGCGGCCGGACGTGCCGAACAGGTTCATGGGCGGCAGCTACCAGCCGAAGTTCTCGTCCTCGGAGCTCTGCGGCGGCTGCCACGAGCAGAAGCAGGCGGCGCTCCTGCCGGGCGCGGCGCTCGATCCGGTCCGCTGGCCCGACGGGCTCCCGATCCATCAGACGTTCTCCGAGTGGGCCGCGAGCTCCTGGAACCGCCCGGCCTCGCAGTGCCAGGCCTGCCACATGCCGGGGGTCCTCTCGCTGAAGAGCAGCCTCGACGTGACGAACGAGGCGAACGCGAGCGTCTCGCTCGGCTTCGTCCGCCCGGCGGGGACGGTCCGCTCCCACCTCTTCCGCGGCCCGCTGGAGGGCTCCCCGCGGCTCATCCAGGGCGCGGTCGACGTCCGCATCGACGCCTCGGCCGCGCCGGGCGAGCTCGCGGTCACGGTCTCCCTGGCCGGCGGCGCGGCGGGCCACGCCGTCCCGACCGGGGAGCCGATGCGCGCGCTCGTGCTCCTCGTCACGGCGGAGGCGTGCGGCGCGCCCCTTGCGCCGTCGAGCGGCATGACCGTGAACGACACCGGCGGCGCGCTCGCGGAGGCGCGCGTGGGCCAGGGCGCGGCCCTGACGGGCGCCCGGCTCGCCTGGGAGGAGGGCGCGGCGCGCGCGAGGGCGGGCGACGTGGTGCGGATCGTCCGCCCGACCGGCGTCTACGACGAGTACACCGGCATCGGCCGCTTCGCGGACCCGTCGCTCGACGCCGCGGACAAGGGCCTGGAGATCCGCGCGCCGGTCGGCGAGGCGCGGGTGGTCGCCGCGGGGGGCGGCGCGATCACCCTGAGCGGCGCGATCCCCGCGCAGGACGGGGATATCGTCTACCTCGGCGCGCCCCTCGCCTCGCCGGCCGCGGACGGCCAGCCCGCGGCCGCGTTCGCCGGGGCCGCGGGCTACACGTTCGCCAAGGTGCTCGTCGATCCGGCGGGCGCGCGGCACGCGCCGCAGCACCGCGCCGTCGACATCGCCAGCGACAACCGCATCGCGCCGGGGAGCGTCGCTGTGACGTCGCACGGCTTCGCGATCCCCGCGGGCTGCTCGGCGGCCGCGAACGTCACCGCCACGCTGCTCTACCGGCCTGTCCCGCTCGCCCTCGCGCAGGAGCGCGGGGTCGGCGCGCGCGATTACCTGGTCGCCACGGCGTCCTCGCCTGTGCCGCTCGACTGAGCAGCGCGGAGATCAGGAGAAGACGAGGAGCTGCACGGCGCTCTCGCGCAGCGTGGTCTTTAGCCACCGGATCTGCACCTGCTTCTCCGGGAGCGCCGCCTCCGCGAACGCCTTCAGCCCCTCGTCGCGCGCCGCGTGCCCCGCCTCGCCGAGGAGCACCCAGCCGATCTCGCAGTCGTGCGCCATGGGGTAGAGGCGCCGCAGGTCGGCGAACAGCTCGGCGCCGGCCACGCCCGTCCGAGGGCGCACCTTCGCGAGGGCGCGGCGCGCGCCGCTCCGCAGCTCCTCGCCGATCCGGCGCTCCAGCGCCCCCTCGATGCGCACGCCGTGCTTCCGGGCGAACGGCCGCAGCCCCTCGGCGCGGCGCTCGCACTGCGCGGCGAAGCGCAGGCAGAGATGGGCGATATCGAGGCGGTCTGCGTGCCTTTCGGCCGCGGCGCGGAACGACTCCCCGAGATTGGCCTCGGCCTCGTGGAGCCTGTGGAGCGCGTTTCCCAAGAGCAACTCGGCCTCCTCTCGCTCAGCCGCCTGGCCTGGGGTTGGATTCCTCGGCCGCCGGACCGCCCACCGTGGGCGGCACGACGACGCCCGGGGCGGGCGCCGCGGCCCCCGTCGTCGGGGCGGGAGAGGGCACCCCGCCGCTCGCGGCCACCCTGAGGAGCTTGACCTTCGCCACCTTGAAATAGGGCTGCTTGCTCACCGGATCCCACGCCGAGATCGTCAGCTCGTTCGCTGTGCGCGGCCAGCGGTGGCTCTCGGGGTCCTCGTCCCAGGTGCCGTAGTGGAAGGGAAGGAACACGGCGCCTTCGCGGATCTCGCTGATCCGCGCGCGCACCACCACGTGGCCGCGCGGCGACTCGACGCGGACCCAGTCGCCCTCCTCGATGGCGAGCCGGCTCGCGTCGGGCGCGGCGATCTCGACCCAGGCGTCGGGCGCGGCCCGCTGGAGCTGCGGCGCGCGCGCCGTCTTCGTCCGCGTGTGGAACTGGTAGATCGTCCGCCCCGTGGTGAGCAGAAACGGGTAGTCGTCGTCTGCCTCCTCGATGGGAGGCAGGTACTCGGACGCGCGGAGGAACGCGCGGCCAGCCGGGTTCAGCGCCCGGAACTCCGTCTCCGAGCGCGCGCCGCCGGTGTCGAGATCGTGGCCGAAGTCCTGCGCGACCTCCGGATCGCTGAAGAAGCGGTGATCCGTATAGAGCCGCGGCGTCCCTTCCGGGCGCTCGTCGGTGCACGGCCACTGGATCCCGCCGCTGCGGAGCCTGTCGTAGGTGATTCCTGTGTAATCGCAGGGGCGGCCCTTCGAGCACAGCTTCCACGCCTCGAACGCCTCCTCGGGCGTGCGCCACTTGACGAGCGGCGCGCCGTCCTTGTCCCGGAGATCCATCCGCCGCGCGTAATCGAGGAGGATGTCGAGATCCGACCGCGCCTCGCCCGGCGGCTCGACGGCCTTCTCTGTGAGGTGCACCGTCCGGTCCGTGTTCGTGAACGTGCCTGTCTTCTCTCCCCAGATCGCCGCGGGCAGCACGATGTCGGCGTGGCGCGCCGTCTCGGTGAGGAACGCGTCCTGGACGACGACGAAGAGGGGCTCCTGATCCAGGGTGGAGCGGAGGCGGCGCAGCTCGGGGATCGAGACCGCGGGGTTGGTGGCGATGATCCACAGCAGCTTGATCGAGCCCTCCGCCGCGTAGCGGAGGATCTTCATCGCGTGGGTGGGCGCTCCCCAGCTCGGGATCACGAGGGGATCCACGTTCCAGATCCGCGCGAGCTCCTCCATGTGCCGCCGGTTCCGGTGGTTGCGGAAGCCGGGCATCTCGCCGTTGCAGCCCGTCTCGCGGGTGTTCTGCGAGGTCGGCTGCCCGTTCGACTGGATGATGCCGCAGCCGGGCCGCCCGATCATCCCCCGGACGAGGTGGATGTTGTTCACCTGGACGGCGGCGGCGGTGGCCTGGTTCGACTGATAGACCCCCTGGAGACAGGCGGAGAAGAGGCGCTCTGCCGAGCCGAGGACGCGCGCCGCCTCGCGGATCCGATCGGCCGGCACGCCGCAGATCGACGCCGCGCGCGCGGGCGGGTAGCGGTCGACGAGCGCGGCCAGCGCGTCGAGGCCGATCGTGTGGGCGTCGACGAACGCGCGATCGAGCCAGCCGTTCCTGAGGATCTCGTGGAGGATCGCGTTGAGCAGGGCGACGTTGGTTCCGCTCTTGATGGGGAGGTGGACGTCGGCGCGCCGCGCGGGGACGCTGCGGCGCGGGTCGACGACCACGAGCCGCGGCGGGTCGGGGCCATCGAGCCGATCGAGCATGCGCATCCAGAAGACGGTCTGCGTCTCGGCGACGTTGTAGCCGACGAGGAACAGCGTATCGCAGTGGTCCACGTCGGACATCGAGCTTGGCTGCCCGTCGCACCCGAAGCTCTCGCGCATCGACTGCGCCGCCGTCGCGGTGCAGAGGCGGGTGTTGCCGTCCACGTGCGGCGTGCCCAGGCCGCCGCGGGCGAGGAGCGAGAGCGTGTAGTACTCCTCGAGCAGGAGCTGCCCGGAGTTGTAGAAGCCGAACGCGCCGGCGCCGTGCTTCGCCCGGATCTCCCTGGAGCGCGCGGCGATCGCGTCCATGGCGGTGTCCCAGTCGGCCTCGACGAGCCTCTCGCCGCGGCGGACGAGCGGCCGGGTGAGGCGGTCGCGCGCGCGGTTCGCCTGCCAGCCGAAGAGGCCTTTGGGCCCGAGGCGACCGTGGTTGGGGTGGTCCGCGCCGCGCCCGCGGACGCCGACCATGCGCCCGTCCTTGACCGCGATGTCGAGGGCGCAGCCGTTCGCGCAGAGCACGCAGGCGGAATGCACCCAGCGCTCCACGTCGCCCTCGGCGAGGCCGGGATCGAGGAGCACATCGACCCGTGTCGGCCACGGTTCGTCCCGCCCGTACGGCGTCCGGACGCCCCAGGGATCCGCGATCCGGTCCAGCATGGGTGTTCCGATTACCGCTCCTCGCGCGCAACAGCGAGTCGGGCGAGTGATGCATTTTGCTACAGAAGCGCCAGCACGCGCGCCATTGTAGTAGCCCGCCGGCCTCGACCACGAACGCTCTCTGCGCGGTGCGCCCGAGCGCTGCGGAGGTTCCGCCCCCGCCGGCTGTTCGCGGCGCACGGGCTGCGGCTCGCGATCTCGCGCCCTGACGCTGCTCAAGCGCGGAGTCCCGCGCGGCCGGAGCCGTGGCTCAGCGCTTGCACTCACAAGGCCAGAGGCCAGAGGCCCGAGCCCGAGCGAGCGGTCGTGGAAAGGAGCGACGGTGCACAACAAGACCTGGTACGCGCGATTCGCGAAGCAGACGTCCTACCTCTGCGGGCGGCCCAAGGTGTTCGTGCTCGCCGTGGCCGTCATCGTCGTCTGGGCGGTCACCGGGCCCCTCTTCCACTTCAGCGACACGTGGCAGCTCGTGATCAATACGGGGACGACGATCATCACCTTCCTCATGGTGTTCCTGATCCAGAACACCCAGACGCGCGACACCGAGGCGATGCAGCTCAAGCTGGACGAGCTGATTCGCGCGACGCACGGCGCCCACAACGCGCTGCTGGATCTCGAGGAGCTGGAGGAGGGCGCGCTCGAGCGGTCTCGCAAACGCTATCAGGCGCTCGCGAGGGCCGCCCGCAAGGCGCCGGACGACACCGACTGCCCCGACGCCTGACCCCAGAGACAGCCCCTGTGGTCCGACCCGGATCAGACACCAACGGTCCCAGGCACCGTGCCAGGCACGTTGTCGAGGGCCCTTGCGTTCAAGCGCTCAGCCCTTTACGGCGTCGGACATGAGCCCGCTGGATCCGTCCCGGAGCACCTTGTTGAACCTCTTCCTCCGGCTCGGTCTCGCGCTCGCCTCGGGCGCGCTCGTCGGCTGGGAGCGCCACGCCGCTGGCAAGCCGGCCGGGCTGCGGACGCACATGCTGGTGAGCGTCGGCTCCGCGATCTTCGTCATGGCCGCGCTGGAAGCCTCGGCGGACTCGGCCAGCCGCGTCGTCCAGGGCATCGCGGCGGGCATCGGATTCCTGGGCGCGGGTGAGATCTTCCGGTTCTCGCAGCACTCCGGCGGCAAACCGAGGGTGACAGGGCTCACCTCCGCCGCGGCCATCTGGGTCTCCGCTGCGCTCGGCATCAGCGCTGGATACGGGCTGTGGCGGCTCGTCGTGGCCGGGTGCGCGATTACCCTGCTCGTCCTCACGGTCGCGAGGCGCGTCGAGCGCCGCATCTCGACAGAGGATGACGAGAACGGGGCCGCGTAGCGGCGCGCGGCGCGGCTCGACGAGGGCTTCGTCCCTCCGCGACGCTGCTCTGGCGCGGCCATCGAGGATGTGGGAGATGCGCCTGGCCCGCGGGGTCCGCGACCCATCCGATGAGCATGGCCCATTACGTCTCGGTCTTCCTCGTGTCGTTGTCGGCGATCTTCTTCGTCGTGGATCCGCTCGGCATCGTGCCGCTGTTCCTGACGATGACCGCGGGCGATCCGCCGGAGAAGGTGCGGCGCACGGCGCAGCGGGCCTGCGCCGTCGCCGGCGGGCTCATGCTGTTCTTCGCCCTCTTCGGCGGCGTCGTCTTCAGGGTCTTCGGCATCTCGCTGGCCGCGTTCCGCGTCGCGGGCGGGCTGTTGCTGCTCGTCACGGCGCTGGACATGCTGCGCGCCCGCTCCTCGGCGACGCGCACTACGCCGTCCGAGGAGCAGGAGGGCATCGCGAAGGAGGACGTGGCGCTGGTGCCCCTGGCCATGCCGCTCCTCGCCGGCCCGGGGGCCCTCGCCACGGTGATGGTGCTGATGGCGCGCGGGGGCAACGACCCCGTGGCCATGGGGCTGGTGCTCGCCGGCGTGGCCATCACCTTCGTGGCCTCCTACTTCGTGCTGCGCGGCGCAGGGCTCGTGCAGCGGGCGCTCAAGGCGTCCGGCATGGCCGTGCTCGAGCGCGTCATGGGCCTCATCCTGGCCGCCATCGCCGTGCAGTTCATGGCCGACGGCGTGAAGGAGCTCTGGCGCGGGTGACGCCCCGTGGAGCTGGACGAGGGGTGTGTCACCGCGATGGGGTTGGGCACGTCGGGAGCGAGTGAAGGCGGTCGTCGTGGAGCTCGCCTGCCGGGCTGGCGCGGCGGGGCCCGGCGGAGCGGGCATCGCTAGGCGGCCGGGCCGGCGCGGCGCGCGCTGGGCTCCCCACGGAAGACGTGGGCGTGGGCGCGCGCGAGGTCGTCGAAGGCGCGGGGCGGGCGGCCCGTCACGCGCTGAACGACGTCGGTGACGCGGTCCTCGGCCCCGTCGCGGATGGCGAGGTCGAGGCTCACAAGAAACGCGGCGTAGGGCGCGGGGATCCCCGCCCGGACGAGGTACGCGCGGGCGTCCTCCTCGCCGGCGCGGACGTGGCGTATCGCGCGGCCGGCGATGCGGGACACGATGGCCGCCACGTCATCATAGCTGAGCGCCTCCGGGCCGGTGATCACGTGAGATGTGTTGTGCGGCGCGCCGTCGAGGAGCGCGCGCGCGGCGACCTCCGCGATGTCGTCGGCGTCGACGAAGCCGACGCGGCCTCCGCCCGTCGCGGTCGTGAGCTCGCCGCGCCCGGCGATCGCCGCCGCGTGCGGGTGGCGCGGGTCGATGAAGTTCTGCATGAACCACGACGGTCGGAGGACGGTCCATTCCGGAGCGCGCTCGCGGAGCGCGCGGTGGACGAGGCCGAGCCCGGGGCCCCCCTCGGCCACGGGCGACGCGCTGAGGAGGACGAGGCGGCGAGCCCCGCTCGCGAGCGCGCGCTCGACGAAGGGAAGCATGAGCGCCGAGGGATCCTCGACCATCGCGGGCGCGACGAGGTACACGCGATCGGCGCCGCGGAGCGCCTCGTCGTGCGTCGCGGCGTCGGCCCAGTCGAAGCGGGCGTGCTCCACGCCGTCGCGAGCGGCGGGGGCCGCCCGGCTCGCGGTGCGGACGCGCGCGCCGGCGGCCACGAGCCGCGCGGCGAGGGCTCGCCCTGTGGTGCCCGTCCCGCCGGTGACCAGGACGAGCGGCCCGTCGCTCCCCGCGCGCGTCCTCATGACGCCCCCTCGCGATGTGCGTCGAGCTCGTCGCCGAAGGCCTCGAGGACGGGCGCTGGATTCCAGTACTCGCGGTAGCGCACGACGCGGCCGTTCCTCGTCGCGACGATCATCACATAGTCCTGCTCGTAGCGTTTGCGCGCGGGCCCGATGGTCGCCGAGCCGTGCACCTCGGCGAGCGCGACGTCGGGATCGGTCGTCGGATACCGCCGCACGTCCCGGAGCTCGAGCCCGTGGAAGCTCTGGAGGATGCCCTCGAAATGGCGCCGGATGGCCGCCTTGCCCTCGAGGCGCGCCGGCGCGCCGAGCGCCGGCGCGTACGGGAACTCGACGGTTGCGTCGTCGGCGAAGAGGTCGAGCCAGCGATTCATGTCACGACCGATGAGATCGAGGAGCGCGTCGAGCGCCTGCGCGGCGTCGAGCGGCCGGGGATGCGGGAG
The DNA here is from genome assembly GCF_051473845.1 of Sorangium sp. So ce381. Classification (NCBI taxonomy): domain Bacteria; kingdom Pseudomonadati; phylum Myxococcota; order Polyangiales; family Polyangiaceae; genus Sorangium; species Sorangium sp. So ce381. Next base: position 1,033,284 of record NZ_CP150336.1, read on the forward strand.
GGGGTGGGTCATGGAGTGTCCTTTCCTTTCGTGTCGACGAGGCCAGCGTAGAGACGCCGCGATTGCCGCGCGTCCAGCTCCACGATCCGCGCGTCCACGGCCCACGACCGGCGCCGCCCTCGCGGCGGGTCGCGCGCGCCGGCGTGGCGCGGCCCGCCGTGTGTTGTAGAGTCGATCGCGCCATGTCCGCCGCGTTCGACGAGCTGGCCCGGAGCGTCGTGCTCCGCGAGGCCGAGGTGAAGCGCTTCGCGCTCGGCGATCGCTGGGGCAAGCGGCAGCCGGCGCAGCGCGCCGCCGCCCGCGTGTACGCGGCGCTCCGCGGCGGCGGGTGGATCGACGTCGCGCGCCGGCGGCTCGCGCTCGGCGCGGGAGAGCTCGTGTTCCTGCCGCGCGCCGAGGAGCACGCCATCCGCGATCGGCCGACGACCTCGCTCGCGCACCCGGAGGCCCTCTGTCGCGGGATGCGCGCCGTGGCCGACGACGCCCTGGCCACGGAGGCCCCGCCGGAGACGCGCCTCGTCGTCGTCGACCTGCACGTCGACGCGGCGGGCGCCCCGTGGGTCGCGCTGCTGCCGCCCGCGGTGCACGTCGCGGGCGCGGCTCCGGGGCTCGCGCGCTGGCTCAACGACACGCTCGCGCTGCTCGCGGGCCCGCCGGCGCTCTCGGCGGCGCTGCGCCGCTCGGTCGGCGAGGCGTGGGCGCACGCGCTCTTCGCGAGCGCGCTGCGCGACCCGGCGGCGTCGCTGCCGCGGCGGGACGCGCTCCGGGACGAGCCGATCGCGGCCGCGCTCGCGCGGGTGCGCGCCTCGCCCGAGCGCGCGTGGGAGCTCGGGGACCTCGCGCGAGCGGCCGGGCTCTCGCGATCCGCGTTCGCGGCGCGCGCGACGGCGCTCCTCGGCGAGCCGTTCGGCCATCACGTGCGCCGGCTGCGCCTCGAGCGCGCCGCGGTCCTGCTCGGCGAGACGACGCTCCCGGTGAAGCTCGTCGCCGCCCGCGTCGGCTACGACAGCGAGCCCGCGTTCGCGCGCGCCTTCGCGCGTGCCCACGGCGTGAGCCCCATCGGCTACCGGCAGGCGAGGCGGCGAGACGACCGCGCGCCCACCGTCAGACGCGCAGGTTGACGGGATGGAAGGCGCCGCTGAGCGGCGCAGCCGGTATCATGTCCACCCGGCTCTGAACACCAGCTCCCACGCACCGGCGCGTGGTGCGCGGCTTTCGGCGCGGCGCGCCCTGCTGATGCCGTATCCTCCTGCGGATGCGGCAAGGCGCGAGGATAGGTGTCCTGCTCGTCGCGATGGCGGCGTGCGGCGGCGATGGCGATGATGCGGAGTCCACCGCCGGCGCCGGAGGCTCCACGCCTGGCACGGGCGGCGTCGGAGGCTCCAGCTCGGGCGCGGGCGCCGCCGGTGGTTCCACGCCTGGCGCGGGGGGCTCCACGCCGGGCGTCCCGGCCTACGGTCGTTTCGGCCAGGCCACGACCACCTTCACGCTGCCGGAGCCGGCGCCCAGGGAGGGCGAGCTCCCGGAGATCGCCTATCCCGATCTCGCCGGATCGTTCCCGGAGGTCGACTGGAGCGCGCTCGATCGGCTCTACATCCCGGCTGGCCACTACCGGAGCATCCTGCTCGGCGGCCTGCCCGAGCGGAGCGCGGAGCGCCCGCTCGTGATCACGAACCTAGAGCGACAAACGGGTTGAAACCACGAGAAAGAGCAGGAATTTCACAGGGAGGCGGGGAGGCGGGGAGCGAGAGACGACAAGAGGGAGAAATTCTTTTTTTTTTCTTCCTCCCCGCCTCCCCGCCTCCCTGTGAAAATTCTCCGGGTTTCAACGTGATCGCTGTTCTAGGCGGACAGGTCAAGGTCGGGGGCGACGCCGCCAACTACGTGTTCGTGATCAAGGGCGGAAAGGGCTGGATCCTGACGGGCCGCCACGATCCTGTCTCGAAGACGGGAGACGAGGGGTTCCGGGGGCACGCCGAGGGCGCGTTCGCCCATGGCCAGGGGACGTACGGCATCTTCATCGACGACGCGTTCAGCAAGGAGGGCCTCTCTGGGCTGGCCATCGGCGGAGGAGCCTCGGACTTCGAGCTGGACACCCTCGAGGTCGCGCGCGCCGAATTCGCCGGCATCGTCGCCAAGACAGACGACGACGGGCAGGCCACGATGCGCAACGTCAAGATCCACGACCTCTATGTGCACGACGTCGGCTCGGAGGGGATCTACTTCGGCAGCACCCAGGCGCAGCCGCAGCACGCGTTCGAGCGCCTCGAGGTGTACGACAACCGGTTCCTCCGCACCGGCACCGAGGCGCTGCAGGTCGGGCAGCTCGGCTCGGACTGCGAGATCCACCACAACGTCATCGGGCCTGGCGCGGTCCGGTGGCGGTCGGCGTTCGACCATTACCAGGACGGCAACGTGCAGTTCGGCCAGCGCTATGGCAGCTCGAGCTTCCACCACAACGTCGTGATCGGGACGGGCGACCTCTTCGTCGAGCTGTTTCCGACGCGCGTGGACGGCGATCCGCGCTCGCCCTCGGATACGGTCTCGTTCACAGACAACTACTTCGCCGACACGTCGCTGAGCGGGGTGTACACACACGCGGTGGACACCGGCGCCACGATACGCTTCGAGCGCAACGTCTTCCTCGGGTTCCACTTCAACTACACGGAGGTGTACCCAGACATGGACGAGCCTGTGCAGGTCTTCGCCGTGGGCAGCAACGCGCCGAACCCGCACATCCTGAAGGGCAACCAGGTGGACGGGCCCTATCCGTTCATCAAGTGGCTCTTCGACAGCGTGCAGGCCGAGGACAATCCAACGGTCGCGGTGGAGCGGGTCCGCTTCCGCGACTTCATGGGCGGCGCCCTCGACGAGGACTACCGGCGCCTGGAGTGGTGGACCGACCGCGCGACGCTCAGCCCGGACGAGCGCGCCGTGACGTACCCCAAGGGCGCGTACGTGCTCCACCGGGGGGCGCTCTACGAGGCGCTCGCCGAGAGCCAGGGCGAGCAGCCGGATCAGCACCCCGACGTGTGGCGCGCGCTGCCGGCCCCCGCGGACGATGTTCGCCTGAGCGCCGACTCGCCGCACCAGGGGCTCGGCGTCCGCTGGCCGCCGCCTTAGCGGGTGTCGGTCGTCCAGGAGGGAGCGGATCGCGCAAGATGACTCCTGCTCTCCGGGGCGCGTCGCTTCGCGCGTGAACTCCTCGAATCCTCGTTCCCTTGTCCCTCTCCTCGCCCGGTGGCGTACTGCTCGCCATGAAGCTCTTCTACGCGCCCACATCCCCCTTTGCCCGCAAGGTGCGGGTCACCGCCCACGAGCTGCAGCTGGGAGACCGGATCGAGCTCGTGCTGGTCAATCCCTGGTCGGACGCGGCGCTGCGGTCCCTGAACCCGCTGGCCAAGGTCCCGACGCTGGTCCTGGAGGACGGGCAGGTGCTCTTCGAGTCGGCGCTCCTCTGCGAATACCTGGACCACCTCGTGGCCGGTGGGTTGTATCCAGCGCCGGGAGAGGCGCGGTGGAGCGCCTTGCTCCGGCAGGGCATCGCGGACGGCGTCAACACCGCTGCCGGGCGCCTCTTCGCCGACGAGCATCGCCCATCCAATGAGCGATCGAGCAGCGTCATGCAGCGCCAGGAGGCTGCCATCGAGGCCGGCCTCGACCGGCTGGAGCGCGACGCCGGTACGCTGTCGGGAGCGCTCGCGGACATCGGCGCGATCTCGGTCGCCTGCGCGCTCGGCTACCTCGACTTCCGCTGGCCGGATCGGGCGTGGCGGGGCGGCCGGAGCGGCCTCTCGCGCTGGTTCGATGCCGTCGGCCAGCGCCCGTCCATGATCGCCACGCAGCACCGCTCGCCGTGAGCTCCTGAAGTAGGGTCTCAGGCGGCGCTCGCCGCCCCTGCAGGGGTCGACGCTCGTCGCCTCGCCCGCCTCCCGCCCGCGTCCGGCCTGCGCCCGAGCCCGGCTGCGCGCTCGTCCACGGTGACGCCCGAATGAGCGGCGACCTCGTCGCGGGCTTCCGGTTCGATGACTGTCGAAACAGATTGACGGCGCCGCCGCGCTGCCTAGATTCAGTTCGATGACCGTCGAACCAGATCCCCCGGCGCGCGGGCTGGGCGTCGAGGCGCGCATCGGCGTGCTCAAGGCGCTCGCGGACGCGTCGCGGCTCCAGGTGGTGAACGCCCTGATCGAGCGGCCGCACTGCGCCGAGGAGCTGGCCGAGCGGCTTGGGCGCGCGCCGTCCACGGTCTCCTTCCACCTCCGGAAGCTCGACGAGGCCGGGCTGGTGACGAAGCGCAAGACCCAGTATTACCTGGTCTATGCGCTGCGCGACGATCTGCTCCGCCTCACGCTGAAGGAGCTCGTCTCGCTGCCCTCCGCCGCCGACGGCGCTGCGCGGCGGCGCGCGGAGCGGGCCCGGAGCCAGGTGATGCGCGCCTTCTTCCGCGGGGGCGTGCTGGTCCAGATGCCGAAGCAATGGCGCAAGCGGCGCATCGTGCTCGAGCAGTTCCTTGGCAAGTTCCAGGCGGGCCGGCGCTACCGCGAGCAGGAGGTGAACGAGATCATCAAGACCCTGTATCCCGACCACTGCACGATCCGGCGCATGCTCGTCGACGAGGGATACATGGCGCGCGACGGACAGCACTACGAGCTGATCGCGGCAGAGGCCAGGACACCCGAGGCGAAGGACACGACACCCGAGACGGAGAGCAGGACGCCCGGATCAGGGGCGGAGCACGCAGGAGCGAGCACGATGGAAACGCGCAAGGAGATGAAGCGGAAGTATCTCGAGACCCCGAAGCAGGCGGGCATCTTCCAGGTCAAGAACACGGTGAACGGCAAGGTGCTGCTCGGCAGCAGCACGAACCTCCATGGGCCGCTCAACAAGCACCGTTTCATGCTGTCCATAGGCGGGCACCAGAACCAGGCTCTCCAGCGGGACTGGCAGCAGCACGGCGCCGACGCCTTCACGTTCGAGGTGCTCGAGGTCGTGCAGCAGAAGGACGAGCCCGGGTTCTCCGTGGCCGACGAGCTGACGCTCCTCGAGCAGATCTGGCTGGAGAGGCTCTCGCCCCTCGCGCCGCGCGGCTACAACATGGATACGCGGCTGCGCGAGTGAGACGGAGTCGCCGCGCCCCTTCTCGGGCGATCACGCTCTGCCGTACAGCGCCGCCGCGTTCGCCCGTTTCCTGGCCGCCGGGGCGGCTCAAGGCCGGCGGCGCCTGCGCCGCGAGCGGCGTGTCCCGGTGGCAAAAGCGGTGGATTTCATCCACCATGGCGCTGCATGCGGCCAGCCGGCATACGGACGAAATCTTCAGATGTCGTCGAGCCCTCGTCCGATGGCAGCGTCCTGGACGCGAGCGCCGGGGACTGCCTCGACGGGGGCGGCGAGATGAGCGCCCTGATGCGCTCGATCGACTGGGCGAAGAAGACGAAGCTCGGCCCCATCGCCGCGTGGCCGATAGGCCTGAAGACCGTGGTCGGCCTCGTGCTCTGCAATCGGTTCCCGATGCTCATGTTGCTCGGGCCGGAGATGCTGCAGATCTACAACAATGCCTATCTGCCTATCCTGGGCATGAAGCACCCTGCGTCGATGGGCGCTCCGGCGTCCGAGGTGTGGGCCGAGATCTGGGACGTCGTCGGCCCGATGACGCAGAGCGTGCTCGACGGGGGGCCCGCGACGTGGAGCGAGCACCTCATGCTCCCGGTGATCCGGCGGGGCTTCGTCGAAGAGGCGTACTTCACGTTCTCCTTCAGCCCGATACCCGGCGTTACCGAGCGGGTCGCCGGCGTCCTCGTCACGGTGAAGGAGACCACGGAGCAAGTCCTCGACGCGCGCCAGCTCCGGATGCTGCGCGATCTCGCGACGCGCTCCGCCCACGCGAAGTCGGCGGAGGAGGCGTGCCGCACAGCCGTGGAGATCTTCGCGGCGAACGACGCCGATCTGCCGTTCTCGCTGCTCTACCTCCTGGACGGCGACACGGGCGACGCGCGCCTCGCCGGCGCGAGCGGGCTCGACGACTACGAGGGCGCGGTGAAGCCGGCGCGCGTCCCCCTCCACGAGCGAGGCGGCGAGGCCTCGACCTGGCCGCTGGCGGAGGCCGCGCGGGTCGGCGAGATCCTCGTGGGCGATCTCGCGGCCCGCTTCGGCGCCTTGCCGGGCGGCCGCTGGGGCAGCGCGCCGGAGCAGGCGATCGTCCTGCCCCTCTCGCGGCCGGGCCAACCCCGTCCGTATGGCTTCCTCGTCGGCGGCGTGAGCCCGCGCCGCCTGCTCGACGAGCCGTATCGCGGGCTGTTCCGGCTGATCACCGATCAGGTGGTGACCGCCATCGCGAACGCGCGCGCTTACGAGGAGGAGCGCAGGCGCGCCGAGGAGCTCGCCGCGATCGATCGCGCGAAGACGCTGTTCTTCAGCAACGTCAGCCACGAGTTCCGGACGCCGCTGACGCTGATGCTCGGCCCCATGGAGGACGCGCTCGCGGCGCCCGGGCGCGCGCTGTCCGGCGAGCACCTGGCGCTCGCCCACCGGAACGCGCTGCGCCTGCTCAAGCTGGTCAACGCGCTGCTCGACTTCTCGCGCCTCGAGATGGGCCGCGCGCAGGCGTCCTACGAGCCGACGGACCTCGCCGGCCTCACCGTCGATCTCGCGAGCGCGTTCCGCTCCGCGATCGAGCGAGCGGGGCTCGCGTTCAAGGTGGACTGCCCGAAGCTCCCGGAGCCCGCCTTCGTCGACAGGGACATGTGGGAGAAGATCGTGCTGAACCTGCTGTCCAACGCCGTGAAATTCACGTTCGACGGCGAGATCTTCCTGTCGCTCTGCGCGCGGGGGGACCACGTCGAGCTCGCGGTGCGCGACACGGGCACCGGCATACCCGGGCACGAGCTGCCGCACCTCTTCGATCGCTTCCACCGCGTCCAGGGGGTGCGCGCGCGCACGCACGAGGGCTCCGGGATCGGGCTCGCGCTGGTGCACGAGCTGGTGCGCCTGCACGGCGGCAGCGTCCGGGCGGAGAGCCGCCCGGGCGAGGGGACCGCGTTCACGATCGCGATCCCGCGCGGGTCCGCGCACCTGCCGGCGGAGCGCATCCGCGCGGAGCAGACGCTCGCGTCGACGGCGACCGGCGCCGCCCCCTACGTCGAGGAGGCGCTGCGGTGGCAGCTCGCCGGGGCGCCCGCCCCGGCCGATCACGTCGAGCCCGACCACGCCGCGGCCCCCTTCGACCCGAGCGCGCGCATCCTCCTCGCCGACGACAACGCCGATATGCGCATGTACGTGCGGCGCATCCTCGATGAGCGGTGGACCGTCGAGGCCGTGTGCGACGGCGCCGCCGCGCTCGAGAGCGCCCGGCGGTCGCCGCCGGATCTCGTCATCGCCGACGTGATGATGCCGGTCCTCGACGGCTTCGGCCTGCTCCGGGCGCTGCGCGCCGATCCGGCGACGCGGGGCGTGTCGGTCATCATGCTCTCGGCGCGCGCGGGCGAGGAGTGCCGCGTCGAGGGGCTCGCGGCCGGCGCCGACGATTACCTCGTGAAGCCGTTCTCGGCGCGCGAGCTCGTCGCTCGCGTCGCGACCCACCTCCAGCTCGCGGCGCACCGGCGGGCCGTGGAGTGGGAGCGCGGGAGGATGTACGCGCTGTTCGAGCACGCCCCCGTCGGGATCGCCGTCTACCGTGGCCCCGAGCTCGTCGTCGAGATGGCGAACCCGCACTTCGTGGCCATGGTGGGCCATCGTGACGTGATCGGACGCAAGTTGCAGCAAGCCTTCCCGGAGATCGTCGGCTCGTCGCTCCTCGACGTCTTCCGCCGGGTCTACGCGACGGCCGAGCCGTTCGTCACCTACGACTGCCGGTTCGACCTCGATCGCGGGCGCGGCGTGCTGGAAGAGTCGTACTGGAGCTTCAACCTGCACCCGATGCGTGACGCTGGCGCCGCCGTCACCCGGATCCTGGTCGTCGCGCTCGACGTCACCGAGTCCGTGCGGACGCGAAAGAAGCTCGAGGCGGCGGCGCGGGAGCGCGAGGAGCTGCTGCGCCGCGCGGAGGACGCGCGGCGGGACGCGGAGCGGGCGAACCGCGCGAAGGACGAGTTCCTGGCGATGCTCGGCCACGAGCTGCGCAACCCGCTCGCCCCGATCGTTACGGCGCTCCACCTGATGCGCCTCCGCGCCGGAGGGCACGCCGAGCGCGAGCGGCTCGTCATCGAGCGCCAGATCAAGCACCTGACGGCGCTCGTCGACGACCTGCTCGACGTCTCCCGCATCACGCGGGGCAAGGTCGAGCTGAAGAAGCAGCGGATCGAGCTCGCGGAGGTCGTGGCCAAGGCGGTCGAGCTGGCGAGCCCGCTGCTCGAGCAGCGCCGGCACCACCTCACCGTCACGGTCCCCTCGAGCGGCCTCGCCGTGGACGGCGACGTCACGAGGCTCGCCCAGGTGGTCTCGAACCTGCTCACGAACGCCGCGAAATACACCGAGAGCGGCGGCGAGATCGCGGTCCGGGCCGAGCGCGCGGGGGGCGAGGTCGTCCTGTCCGTGCGCGACAATGGCATCGGCATCGCCCCCGAGATGCTGGCGAGCATCTTCGAGCGCTTCGTGCAGGAGCGCCAGGCGCTCGACCGATCCCAGGGCGGCCTGGGCCTTGGCCTGGCCATCGTCCACAACCTGATCGCGATGCACGGCGGCCGCGTGTGCGCGCACAGCGAGGGCCGCGGGCGCGGAAGCGAGTTCACCCTCCGGCTGCCGGCCGCGGCGGCCGTGCGCTCGTTCGAGGCCGCACCGGCGCGCCCGCCGGCCGGCATGCAGGGGACCCCGGCTCCCGCCGACCGGCGTCGCATCCTGCTGGTGGACGACAACCTCGATGCGGTCGAGCTCCTGGCCGAGTCGCTGGGCGCGATGGGGCACACGACGCGCGTCGCCGCCGACGGCCCGTCCGCGCTCCGGATCGCGGAAGAGTTCGTGCCCGACGTCGCGCTGCTCGACATCGGGCTGCCGGTGATGGACGGCTACGAGCTCGCGCGCCGCCTCCGCGAGCAGCCGGCGGGTGAGCGCGTTCGCCTGATCGCGATCACCGGTTACGGCCAGGAGGCGGATCTCCGGCGCTCGAAGGGGGCGGGGTTCGAGACGCACCTCGTCAAGCCCATCCAGATCGATCGATTGACGTCGCTCATCGAGGAGCCTCCGGCCCCCAGGGCCGAGTGATCCACGTCAGAGATCCTCGACGACGACACGGCGTGACCGCGCCCGGAGCGCCCTGGCGGCGCGCGCCGCGGCGAGACCGGGGCAGCTTCTGACGGGAGAAGGAACCATGGATACGCGACGCATGCGAAGTGCGAGGATGGGTGTTCTGGTCGTGGGATTCGCCGCGACCGCGGGATGCACGCTGGTCTCGGGGGTAGGAACGCTCGAGTTCGACGGTGAGGCCGCCGGAGGCGCTGGCGGAAGCGGTGACGCCGGTGGCGGCGGCGCCGGAGCGGGAGGCGGCGAGGCGGGCGGCGCCGGCGGTGCCGGAGGCGAAGCGGGAGGCGGCGAGGCGGGCGGCGCCGGCGGCGGCGCGGGCGGCGGCGCGACGGGCGGCGACGTAATGATCCAACAATGCGTGCCCGGCGAGGGGGTCGCCGTGGGCGCCCGCGTCTGGGGTGACGCGTGGCTCAACGGGTTCGTCCTTCATTGCGCCGACTTTCAGAGCGACGGCCACACGGGGGACGGATACGATGCCGGCTCCGTGACCGGCAGCATGACGGGCTCGCACGTCTCCAAATTCTGCGACTACCCCAGGAATGTCGTGGCGTTCAGGTATACGTACGACGCGGAGCACGTGTACCAGGTCCAGTTTGGTTGTTCGACGCCCGAGGTATGGAAATCGTCGACGCCCAGCGTCGAACAATGGCTCGATCCCATCGGCGGGACGACGGCTGGTCCGCAAGAGTACGGAGCGCAATGTGAGGAGGGTTCCGCCTACAGCTACTTCACGCTCAACGTCAGCGAAGATGGTCAATCCATACGAAGCTTCGAAGGGCCTCGCTACTGCTTGGGAATGCCCTGATCCCTCGCAAGGCCGTCTCCGGAGGCGCCGCTCCTCGGCGAGGTGATCTCCTCTACAAGGCGGCAGCGACCGGGACCCCAGCGCCGCGGGAGGCGAGCGTCAGGCCTCCGGGCGAGGTCGAGCGCCGAGATGGCCTGGTCCGTTATAAGAGAAATTTCGTCCGTTATAATGGACATCGACGCTGCCCCGTGGTACTGGGCATCCAACGGACGGTATAGCGATGCACTATCGACAGCTGGGTGACAGCGAGCTCCGTGTCTCGGAGCTCTGCCTTGGGACGATGACGTTCGGCGAGCAGAACACGCTCGAGGACGCCAGAGCGCAGCTCGACTACGCGTTCGACGCGGGCATCAACTTCGTCGACGCGGCCGAGATGTACCCCGTGCCGACCCGCGCCGAGACGCAGGGGCGCACGGAGAGCTACGTGGGCGAGTGGCTGAGCCAGCGGCCGCGCGACAAGGTGATCGTCGCGACGAAGATCGCGGGGCCGGGCCGCCCGATCCCGTGGGTCCGCGGCGGCTCCCTCGCGATCAACCGCGCCAACGTCCGGCGCGCGGTCGAGGACAGCCTGCGGCGCCTCAGGACCGATTACATCGATCTCTACCAGATCCACTGGCCCGATCGGTACGTGCCGCAGTTCGGCGCGAGCGCCTACGATCCGGCGAACGAGCGGTCGAGCACGCCGATCGCCGAGCAGCTCGCGGCGTTCGCGGAGGTGATCCGCGACGGCAAGGTCCGGTATTTCGGGCTCAGCAACGAGACCGCCTGGGGGGTGGCGCAGTGGAGCCGCGTCGCGGCGCAGCTCGGGCTCCCCAGGCCGGTGTCGATCCAGAACGCCTACAGCCTCGTCAACCGCACGTTCGACTCCGCGCTCGCGGAGGCCTCGCGCCGCGAGGACGTGCCGCTGCTCGCCTATAGCCCGCTCGCGTTCGGCCTGCTCACGGGCAAGCACCTGGGCGGGCCGCCGCCGGGCTCGCGCTTCGCCCGGTTCGAGTCCTTCGGCCAGCGCTACAGGAAGCCCAACGTGGACGAGGCGGTGCAGGCCTACGTCAAGCTCGCGCGCGCCCACGGCCTGAGCCCGGCGTCGCTCGCGCTCGCCTTCGTGCGCAGCCGCTGGTTCGTGGCGAGCACCATCCTCGGGGCGACCACGCTCGAGCAGCTCGAGGAGAACGTGAAGAGCGCAGGCGTGGTGCTCGACGCGGCGGTGCTCGGCGAGATCGACCAGATCCACGCCCGGTACCCGAACCCGGCGCCCTGATCTCGCCGGCCCCGGCGGCCCCGCTCGCCCGGGGCGGCCCGGTCCGACCCCTCTGTTCGCGGGAGCGCAGCGCTCCCGGCCGAGCGATGCTGCGGCGCCGGCGGGCAGCCGCCGCGCCGGCACGGAGGGGGATCAGATGATGACCAAGCTACCCAGGCGGAGCCTGCTCGCAGGCCTGCTGGCGATGGGCGCCGCGGGCTGCGCGAGCTCGGGGGGGATGACGAGCGCGAGCGCCCGCCGGAAGGCGCCGGCCGATCCGTGGCAGGGCGTCCGGGGCGAGTTCAACCTGTCGCCGGCGTGGATCCACATGACGGGCTTCCTGCTGGCCTCGCACCCGCGGCCCGTCCGCGAGGCGATCGAGAGGCTGCGGAGGGAGCTCGACGAGAACCCGGTGGACGCGCTCCACGCGCACGAAGACCTGGCGCCGGTGCGGGCGGCGGCCGCGGCGTACATGGGCGTCGGGGCCGAGGAGATCGCGCTCACGGACAGCACGACGATGGGGCTCGCGTCGATGTACCTCGGCCTGCCGCTCGAGGCCGGCGACGAGGTGCTCACGACGGAGCACGATCACTACTCCACGCACGAGTCGCTCCGGCTCGCCGCGGAGAGGACCGGCGCGGTGGTGCGGAAGATCGCGCTCTATGCGAGGGGCAGCGCGGCGACGGCGACGGAGATGGCGGGGGCGATCGAAGCGGCGCTCACCCCGGCCACGCGGGTCGTGGCGATCACGTGGGTCCACTCGAGCTCGGGCGTGAAGACGCCGGTGCGCGCCATCGCCGAGGTCGTCGCCAGGGCGAACCAGGGCCGGGCCCCGGGGGAGCGCGTCGTCTGCTGTGTGGACGGCGTGCACGGCTTCGGGGTCGAGGACGTGACGATGGCCGATCTCGGCTGCGACTTCTTCGCCGCGGGCTGTCACAAATGGATGTTCGGGCCGCGGGGCACCGGCGTGCTCTGGGGCAGGCGGGAGCACTGGCCGATGCTGCGCCCGAGCATCCCGTCCTTCGGAAAGGCAGCATACGAAGCCTGGCTCCGGCAGCAGCCGCCGCCGCCCACGACCGCGGACATGATGTCTCCCGGAGGGTTCCACTCCTTCGAGCACCGGTGGGCGCTGCCCGCGGCGTTCGCGTTCCACCGTGGCATCGGCAAGGCCAGGGTCGCGGCCCGGATCCACGCCTTGAACCGGCAGTGCAAGGAAGGGCTCAAGGGGATGGGCCACGTCACCCTGCACACGCCGCTCGACGACGCCGTCTCCGCGGGGATCGTGTGCTTCGAGGTGGCGGGGATGACGCCGGAGGCCGTCGTGGCGAGGCTCCGCGAGAGGAAGATCATCGCGTCGACGTCGCCGTACGCGACCTCGTATGTCCGCGTCGCGCCGAGCCTGCTCAACTCCGAGGCGGACGTCGAGGCGGTGCTGCGCGCGATCCGCGCGCTGGCGTGAGGGGCGCGGTCCGGCGAGCCCTCGCCGGACCTCGGGCGGGCGGGAGGAGGGCGCCTATCGGGCGGCCTCCTCGATTCGCGCGATGTCGATCTTCTTCATCTGCATCATCGCCTGCATGACCCGCCCCGCCTTGGCCGGGTCCGGGTGCTGGATCAGCCGGATCAAGGCGGACGGGACGATCTGCCAGGACACGCCGAACCTGTCCCTGAGCCACCCGCACTGGCTCTCGGCGCCGCCGTCGGCCGTGAGCTTGCTCCAGAGCTCGTCGACCTCCTCCTGCGTCTCGCAGGTGACGACGAGCGAGAACGTCTCGTTGAACTTCTGGTTGGCGCCGTTCAGGGCCATGAGCCGCTGGCCGTTCAGCTCGAACTCGGCCATCACGAGCGAGCCCTTGGGCCCCGGACCCGCGTCTCCCGAGCGGAGCTCCGAGAGGATCCGTGAGCCCTTGAAGATGGACAGGTAGTACTTCACGGCCTCCTCGGCGTTGTTGCTGAACCAGAGGCACGTCTTGATCTTCTGCGTGGTGGTCATGATCGGGGCTCCTGGCCGGGGTCGGGCCCGGCGGTGAGGTGAGGACGGCGTGGTCATCGCGACCGCGCTCTGCCTGGATGTCGGAGCACGGTGCGCCGGCTCGACATGGAGCCGACGATTTTTTTCCGGCCCACCGGGGCGGCCGGGCTCCAGGGTCGCCGGGGCGGCCGGCGGGGGCGGGGCGGCAGGCCGCCGTGCGGCCGCCGTGGTGCGCCGGCGGCCGCTGCGGGGCGGCGACGGGCGAGGATGAGCTCGCGGGCGGGGTGGAACGTCGCGGCGATCCGTGAGAGAGCACGCGCATGAGACACATCCTCGATGGGTCGATGGGGGTCATCCTGGCCGCGGGGCTCTGCGGCGCCGGGTGCAGGGCGTCCGCGCATGAGCCTTCCGGCACGAACGCGCCGCCCGGCACGAACGCGCCGCCCGGCACGAACGTGCTTCCCGGCACGAACGCATCTCCCGGTACGAACATCCCTCCGACGGAAGAGCCCGCCACGCCGCCGGCAGCCGCCCCGATGGGCGAGCGGATCGTCGTGGGCAGCGATCCGTGCAAGAGCGACGCAGACTGTGTGCCCGTGTGCGCGTGCCACGCGGCCGCGTGCATCGCGAAGGCCACCGCGCCGACGTGTGATCGAGGCCTGATGTGCACGCAGGAGTGCCGGCCCGGAACGATGGATTGCGGCGGAGGCTGCCTCTGCCAGGGCGGCAGGTGCGCGGCCCGCCTGATCAATGTGCCCCCGCCCTGAGCCCCTTTGTTAACGTGGTCGTGGTCGTTAACGTGGTCGTAGACGTTAACGTGGTCGTAGACGTTAACGTGGTCGTGGTCGTGGTCGTCAACGACAAGCCGTGAACGACCACGACCACGACCACGACCACGACCACGACCACGTTAACGATAACGTAAACGTAAACGTAAACGTAAACGTAAACGTTATCGTTCGCGCTGGTGACCGGGCGCCCAGCTCAGTCCTCAGTATTTGTAAACATCGGCGAAGATCGAGCGACGCATGATCTCGTTCGTCGTCGTCTCGCGCACCCACGCGGCGATCCCGGTCCCGTTCGGACCGAAGCCCACCGTCGGCTCCCAGTGTTCCGCGGCGTTGTCGTCCTCCAGCGGGTGGGCCTCCGTCCACCCCTGCGCGGGCGACAGCTCGCTGGCAAAGATCGACCGGAGTGCGGCGGCTTTCTGGGTCCACACGGCGAGCCCTCGCCCGGCCCCATCCACGGCGATCTCGGGGCCGCTCACGCTATCTTCGTCGGCCGAGAGCTTGTCGGCTGGCTGGAACGTCGTCCCCGAGAAGCGCCGTGCCCAGATCGCGCAGCCGGCACCGCACTGACGGAACACCACGCCCCCGTCACCCTCCGCGTTCATCGTGACGGAGTACTCACTCGCCCTCTGGCCCGCGGTGTCCACGCCGGTCGCTCCGGCCCACACGCCCCCTGAATAGGAATTGGCGATCACGTGCGACACCGAGGAGGTCGAGTCGCGCTGGAGGAAGACGACCATCGCGTTCCCGTTGCCGTCCATCACGACGCGTGGGCTCAGGTGGTCGAGCGTGTCGTCAGCCTCCAGCGGCTTCGGGCCTTCCGCACTGCCCTTGTGCGTCGTCAGATCGTAGCTGACCACATTGCCCAGCACGTTGAGACGCCCACCGTCCGACTGGTACCACGCGGCCACCGCGCGCAGCGTCGTGCCCACGGTCGAGACGCCGACAGCCGTGCCGTTGCAGCTGGTCGTGCTCCCCGACACCTTCACCGGTGCTTGCCAGCCCTGCCCGTCCTCGTAAATGGCCAGGTACCCCTCACGCGCCGAGGTGTCGACGGTGTTCACGTCGATCCCCACGGCGATATGGCCGGCGGGGGTCATCGCGACCGTCGTCGAATGTTTCGAGACCCCCGAGGTGCCCTCGGCGATCGTCTCGACCGTGCCCCACCCGGCGGGCCATCCGAGCGATGCCGTGAACCGCTTGCCGAACACGGCGCCGCCCACCGAGGCCGAATACCAGACGACAACCCCGTTGCCATCGGCGTCGATGGCAACCCTGGCGTTCACGCCTCTCGTGGCCGCGTCGTTGACCTGCCGCAGCGGGTCCCAGCTGTCGCTCTTCTTGACATAGCGACGCGCCCAGACGGTGTCCTGATCATAAAACACGACCAGCGCGTCGCCGTTGGCCGAGACCGCGACCTGCGGAAGGAAATTCGAGATCTGGTTGGCGAGATCGTCATGACCGACGCGCTCGAACGTATCCCAGTGGGGCGGGGGGGCTTCGCCCCCGGTCCCGTCACCGCCCACCCCGTCGCCGCCTGTCGCGCCGCCGCCTGCTCCGTCCCCGCCGGTCCCATCACCGCCTGTCGCGCTGCCGACGCTGTCCGGACGACCGCCGCCTCCGCCGCTGCCCACGTCGCTGGAGCTCGACGACGACTCGAATGTTCGCACCTTCTGTCCGCAGGCCGCGACGAAGAGGAGCCCCAGAATGAAACCCAGCTTGGGCCTGGCGCACGAGCGCCCGCCGTGTCCGCATTTTTCGCGCATCATGCGCGAGGATGAGATCCGAACGCCTCGGAGATGTCAATCCCCGACCGCGCGACATGTCCCGGCCTGTCGGGGCACATTCGACCTCTCCGCCGCAGCGGCAGGACAGGGTAGCAGCGCGCCCACGAGCTCACCTGCGTTGCCGCACGCTCCTCACGCGCTCGATCCTCGATCGTCGATGTCCCTGGCGACATCGAGGGACACGGGGCCTCGGAACACCGTGACTTGCCGGAGCTGCACCGGCCGAACGGCACGCGAGGCGGCGCAGGGCGGTCAGCGCGTCAGAAGTCTCCCTCCTTCACGTAAGGGTAGCTCCACAGCGTCACCTGCAGCAGGCAGGATTTGACCCACGCCGCGTGCATCCTCTCGACCTCCTCGGCGGAGTGGCCCTTCCTGGCGAGGAACGGCTTCAGGGTGAACGTCACAGGGAAGATGAGCGCGAAGAGGTTGCGAAACGGCACCAGGTCGGTCGACGGCGCCCCGTCCGTCTTGTTCTTCTTGATGCGGTGATGGCGGAGGCCGATCTCGTGCTGGTAGTCGAGCCACCTCTGGTCGTACTCAGCGCGTGCCGTGTCGAGGATCCACTGGCCGAAGCGCCTGCGGACCCCGCCGAGGTAGTCGCCGAGCGGCTTGCCGTCGGCCTTGCCGGTGAAGGACGCGAGGAGGTGCGGGTTCGCGCCGACGAAGCCGTACCAGACGTCGAGGATCTGCTCGACCTGATCCTTCACGATGTCGTGCGAGAGGCGCAGGTACTTCACGTCCTCTTCGCCGAAGAGGGCGCTCTTCTTCATGTCCTCGAAGTCGGCTGGCAGAACCGGGGACTTCGCGACGGCGCTTGTTCCATACGTATATCCATGGACGGTCATGATCGTTCACTCCTTCTGCGGGCAATACCCCGCGCTCACCCCGAGCGACGCGCTCCGGGCGTTGAAACGGTCGTCGCGACGGCGACTGGCCGGTAACAGGCCTCGAAGAGGCTATCGTATGTAGAGCGGCGCTCTGGAGCACCGCTCACGTTGATCAGCCGAGAAATGAACCGCCAAGGCACCAAGGCGCCAAGAGATCGAGAAAATCACAATGATCTTGGCGTCTTCTGGCGTCTTGGCGGCTTTTTCTCCTGATCCGGAGCAACCTCCCGCAGCGGTGCCAGCCGCCTGCCCGGCGGCTGAGCCCGCATCCCGCGAGCAGGAGCACCGCTCTACTCGGGCTGGCTGAAGCGCCTCCACGCGTCTTCGCGCTGCGCCTCTTCAGCCTGCTCGTGTTCGCCGCAATCGATCCTCAGGTGTCGGCCCGCCATCGGCGCGTCGACGAAAGCACAGTGGTGGGGCAGCGCCCCTTCATGCGCGTTCGGCCGGAAGTACTTGCAGGTGACGCACATGCGGCTCACCGGGATATGCCCGCTGAGCTGCAAGGAACGGATGATCTTCACGACCCCAGCCAGGAAGGCCTCTTGCTCCAGCGTCGAGAGCGCGCCCACCGCGGACACGATGACGTCGGGCAGCGTCGTCACCTTCTGCGCGAGCGCGCGCCCCTGCGGCGTGAGCTCGATCAGGCTCGCCCGCGGGTGGCGCGGGTCCGGGCGCTTGACGACAGCTCCCTTGTCCACGAGCGCTCGGACCGATTCGCTGATGGTCGCCAGGGTGACGCCCAGGCGCTGCGAGAGCTCGCTCCCGCTGAGCGGCCCCTCCAGCGAGAGGGTCGCGAGGATCTGCCCCTGCGTCGGCGACAGGCCCTCGTGGTTCGCCTGCTCCCACGCCTGCAGCTTCATGGCGAGCCCCAGCTTCCGAAGCCCTACCGCGATGCGCCGATCGATCGGCTCGGAGTTCTCCTCGAAGAAGAGCGGGAGCGAGCGACCCATGACCCTCATTTAACTTAGGAGTCCTAAGTTGTCAAGGGAGGCCCGCGGTGATCCGCGCCGGGTCGCCGAGGACCGGGCGAACGCTCGTCCAGCACGAGGTCGAAGGCCACGCCCCCCGAACTGGACCCATCGCCTCGCACGGCCGCGCGACTTCCCCCTGTGGACCCGATCGACCGCTGGAAGCGAGCATGGAGGAGCGCGCGCTCCTGCTGCAGCCTGCCGGGGTCATCCAGCGTGGTCGTCGGAGATCGGAGGCGGCGCGCGGCACGCCGCCCGACGTGCGCTCATCCAACGAGCTCATGGCAGGACCGGAGCCAGCGAAGCCGTTCAGGGGAGCCATCCGGACCTCGGTGTCGACATCGACGGACGGGCTGGTCGCAGGACAGGAGTTCTCCCTCTTCGTCACGGTGCAGAACCCGTTCGAGGCGCCGCTCTCGCTGTGCCGCGTGAGCACGAGCCTGCCCGCCGAGCTCATCGATGTCGACCGGCAGTGGACAGAGCAGCGGATCGCGAGGCTCGAGGACCGACTCGCCGTGATCGAGGGCGCCGCGCGGGCGCTCGCGCCGGGCGGCGACTCCCTCGGCTCGCGGCTGCGCCGCGCCGTCCGGCGGCTGCTGCGGCGCCGCCCGCACGGGCGCGGCGAGGCGCCGAGAGCGCCAGCGATCGCGCGCGATCTCCGCGGAGCAGGCGGCGAGGCCGCGCTCGCTGCGCTCCACCCGTCGCTCCGGCACAGCGCGGGCCTCCGGGGCCGGGGACCCACGGCGGGCGCGTCGAACGAGGACGGCGAGGAGGGGAGCACCGCGCCCGAGGGGCTCCTCGGCGACGACGCAGGCGCGCTCCGGGGCGCCATCCTGTCGTCGGGGGCCCCGGATCCTCCCACGGTGCTCCAGGCCGGGAACTCGACGGCGCGGAGCTTCACCGTGCGATCGCTGCGCACGCTGTGGTTTCGCACCGCGTCGTACCGGCTGCTCATCGAGGTCGAGTACGAGATCGACGGCGCGAGCAACGTCGACACCATCGAGCACGTCCTCAAGGTGAGCTCGTCGCTGGCGAGCATGATCTGCGGCGCCGTGCTCGGGGGCGTCGGGGGCTGGTTCGCCGCGCGGGGCGGCGCCGCGCCGCTCGACGTGGAGGCCGGCTTGAGCCTCGCCGTGTCGCTCGTCCTGGTCGTGATGGCGGTCGTCCTGCTCGCGCGCAAGAGGGACGTGCAGCCCATCGTCGCGATCGAGGATTTCTGGGGCGGTGTCGCCGTCGGGTTCTTGATCGCCTATTCAGGACCGAGGCTCTTCGCAGGGCTCTTCGGGCTGCCCGCGCCGGCGCAGCCCGCGTCGAGCGCCCTCATCTGACAGCGATGCTGCCGAGCTCGCGCGACGCCGGGAGAGTCGGGAGAAGGGAAGCGCAGGCTTTACATCCCGCCCTGCGCCGTTAAGCACACATGGAGAGGAGGGGCCGTGTCCACTCTGCGTGCCAGGGCGACCGCCGAGCTCCAGTGTCACGATGTCGTTGGAATAGACGAAT
The DNA here is from genome assembly GCF_051473845.1 of Sorangium sp. So ce381. Lineage (NCBI taxonomy): Bacteria > Pseudomonadati > Myxococcota > Polyangiales > Polyangiaceae > Sorangium > Sorangium sp. So ce381. The sequence goes on from NZ_CP150336.1 coordinate 1,052,456, forward strand.
CGAAACAGCCTGTCCCCGAAGAGCTCTTCGGCCCTGGCAGCGAAGCCCGCGTCGCCGATCATCGGCTGCCCGAACGTGTAGACCCCGCGGGGCCGCTGCCGGATCTCCCCGTACTTGCTGTCCGTGAACAGGCGCGCGGCGATGTGGGCCGCCATCGCTGCGCCCAGGCTGTGACCGGTGATGAAGAGCGCCTCCAGCTTGCCCTGGGCCGGGCGCATGCCCGGCAGCAGGCGTCGACGCGACGCTGGGGCGCGGGGATACCTCGGTGCCCGGGAGGACATCACGGATGTGCTCCCCGCGGAGTGCCGCGCCGAGGTGCTTGTCGATGATCGCAGAATTTGAACCGCCAAGGCGCCAAGGATGCCAAGATAGAGTTCTGTTCTTGGCGTCCTTGGCGCCTTGGCGGTTCATTTCACGCTCGAACAACGTGATCGGTGTTCTAGTAGGATCGAAAGCGCACCACCGCGGCTGTTCGCGCGAGCCACTCCATGGGATCTCTCGCGTGGTAGGGGTGCTCCGACGGCTCGATGTCGTCGAGGAACTTGCGGTAGATGGTCGCCTGGCGGGCCGCGGCGACGGGCGCGAGCAGCTCGGCGGCGCGCTCGGGGTCGGAGCCCGGAATCGCGGCGCGCCACGCGCGGCTCCAGGAGCTCCGGATCGGCTCGACGGCGCCGGGCGGGGCCCCGTCGAGGAACGCTGGCTGATCGAGCAGCGGATGCCCGACGCCGCTGTCGCCCCAGTCCAGCAGGACGGCCGACGTCGCGTCGCCTCGGGCGTTGCCGACGTGGAAGTCGCCGTGAACCAGCGTGTCGGGAAGCCCGGCCTCGGCGAGGCGAGCGAATCGCTCGGGCAGGCCATCGACGAAGCTGTCGAGGGTCGCCCGATCGCCGGCGGACAGCTCGGGCGTCCGACCCACCACGTCCGCGACGAGCCGGATCAGGGCCGGCCCACGCCAGTCCGGCAGCCCCAGCGAAAGGAGCTCGTCGACCTTCCGGCTCGCGTCGCGCTGCAGCCCGACAAGCAGCGAGACCAACCTCTCCCGGACGGGCAGCTCGGCCTCGTAGAGATCCTCGCCAGGGATCTCCAGCATCAGGATCCGCCGGCCGTCGTGGCCGAGGAGGGCCGGCACGGGTCCGCCCGAGAGACGCGCGATCACGGCCCCCTCGTGCCCGAGGAAGGGAGGGACGTGCTTCAGCCAGACCGTCTGGCCGCCAGCACGGAGGCGCCACAGGCTCGACAGGTTCCACGACCGCACCTGCTCGGCGGGCGCCGTCCGCGCGAGGCCCCGATCCCGCAGGACGGCGTCCGCCCACGCGAGGTCGTCTGCAGGCCCGCCCGGCCGCGCCCACGGCTGCCGGAGCGGGTGGTCGTCGAGCGCCCCGCGCCAGGGCTCGACGCCGGGCGGCGGCGCGTCGATCTCCGCCTCCGCGAGGTAGGTGACCGCCCCGCCGTGGGGGGCCGGGAGCTCGGCGGCGAGCATCCGGAGGACCGTCACCTGGAGGCCGAAGCGCTCGCGGGCACCCTGGACGACCGCTTGCGCGTCCTGCCACCACGGCGTCGCGACCGGATAGGGCGGCAGCGCGCCAAGGAGCTCACCCCTCGCCGTGAGGAGGACGAGCCGAACGACGCGCGGGGGGTGGGGAAGCATCGAGCGATGATAGCGAACCCCCGGCGTCGCTCGCGCGCGAGCGCTCGGCCCCGCAGCGAACGGCCGGCGTCGCTCGCGCGCGAGCGCAGCGCTCGGCCCCGCGGCTTCAGAGCCGCTCCGCCGCGACGGCGGCCCTGACGGCGCGCTCCAGCGCCTCGCCGTCCTCGGGCGAGAGGGCGCGCATCGCGCCGGGGAACGCCGCCTCCAGGTCCACGAGCACGTCGAGGGCCGCCTCCTCGTCGACGGCGGCCCGATCGTGGCGCCCCACCTTCGACGCAGCGGACGAGAGGCGCGGGCCGTTCACGAGCCGCTCCCCCCAGCGGATCAGCGTGGCGAGGTCGACCGGGCGCTCCGGGTCCCACGGCGCGCTCTCGTCGAAGCGGTCCTCGCGCATCTCGGCGATCTTGCGCTTCAAGGCCATGTAGGCCCCGGCCGGCATGCGGACGTCGGGCTTGGCCACCAGCCCCTCCGCGAGGTTCTCCGGGCCGAGCGGCGGCAGCCCCAGGGCGGACGCGACGCGCGACGGGAAGCGCTCGGGCACGGCGGCGATCTCCGCCTTGCGCCCCCGGGCGAGCAGCGGGGGCATCGTGAGCCCCGCCGCGGCGGCGACCGGGGCCACCTCGCTCCAGGCCAGGAAGGCGTCCTCGCCGGCATCGACCGCGCGCAGCTCGAAGGGCGCCCACCGCAGGTCGGGCGCGTACCAGACCCCGGTCTGCACGGGGTTCACGCCGCCCGAGGGCACGTCCGGATGCGGGTAGCCGCCGCCGAAGAGCTCGCCGTAGAGGACGAGCCGCGCCGCGCCGACCGCGGCGTACGCCGCGCGGGCAGCGTCCCGGAGCGACGCGCGGAGCAGCTGCCACCCGAAGAAGGGGTCCTCGTCCCGGAGCCACTCCTTGCGCTTGCCGAAATGGACGCCGCCCGCGTCCACGCCGATCACGAGCTGCGCGCCGTGGATCTTCTCGAGCGCGACCCACGTCGGGGCCTCGCTCGCGCCGAGGCACGGCATCTTCGGGAAGGGGAGGAACTCCATTTCCGGCGACGATAGCGCCGACGGCGCGGCTTCCAGCGGCGATAGCGCCGACGGCGCAGCCGCTCCTCGGACGCCGGGGTACCGGTCAAACTTTGACGGGGAGACGGGGAGGCAGGGAGAAAAAACCTAGTAAATCTCCCCGCCTCCCCGTCTCCCTGTGATCTTTCTCGGGCAAAATTGACCACCACCGACGCCGGGATGGTGCGTCGCGTCGTCCACCGCGGAGGAGCACGCCAATCCCCGCTCCGCCCGTGCTGCGATCCGCTGGCGCGGCCAGCGCGCGAGGCGCTTGACTTCCGGGAAAGCGTAGGAGTTCCTTAGCCGTCAGGGGGTCACCATGTCCGCTGAACCCAGCCGGGCGCCGCCTGCGCCTCGCTTTCGCCTCCTGCTGATCGAGGACAGCGCCATCGCGGCCTCGGTCGTGCAAAGCCACCTCGACGCCGTGCCGTGGCAGCGCGCCGAGCTCGCGCACGCGGAGACGCTCGCCGCCGGGCTCGCGCGCGTGAACGAGGGGTGGGATGTCGTCCTCCTCGACCTGTCCTTGCCCGATGGGGAAGGCATCGAGGTGGTCGAGCGGGTGCGGGCGGTGGACCCCCATGTGCCCATCGTGGTGCTGACGGGCCACGACGACGTCCGCCTCGCGGAGCGCGCGCTCGGCGCCTCGGTGCAGGATTACCTCGTGAAGCGGGGCCTCGACGCGGATTCATTGTGGCGAGCCATCCGCTATGCGGTCAGCCGCCAGCAGCTCCTGACGCAGCTCGCGCGGGCGATGGCGGAGGCCCGGGAGAACGAGGCCAACCTGCACCAGCTCATCGCCCGGAGCGCCGATGGGGTGATCGTGCTCGATCCCTCCGGGACGGTGCTCTTCGCGAACCCCGCTGCAGAGTCGCTGCTGGGCGACGGGCGCCCCGTCGCCGGGCGGGGCTGTCCGGCGGCGCTCTGCGCCGGCGAGACGAGCCTGGAGATCGGAGGGCAGCAGGTCGTCATCGACGTTCGCTGGGTCGACGTGGACTGGCAGGGGCGCCCCTCGCGCATGGCGCTGCTGCGCGACGTGACCGGGCGGCGCCGGGCCGAGGAGCTGCGGTCACGGCTCGAGCGCAGCGAGCGGCTCGCCGCGGTCGGCCAGCTGGCGGCGGGCGTGGCCCACGAGATCAACAATCCTCTCGCGTACGTGGTGGCCAACCTCGAGCTGCTCGCCCGCGAGGTGCGGCGGCTGGCCGACAAGGGCGTCGCCGCCGAGCACCTCGCCCAGCCGCTCGCGGACGCCCGCCACGGCGCGGCGCGCGTGATGGACATCGTCGGGGATCTCAGGGTGTTCGCGCGCGCGGAGGCGAACGAGGCGATCGGGCCGACCGACGTCAACGCGGTGATCGAGAGCGCGCTCAACATCGTGCATTCCCAGATGAAGCACCGCGCGCGGGTCGTGCGCGAGCTCGCCTCGGTGGCTCCCGTGAGCGGCGCGGAGGGGCGCCTGACGCAGGTGTTCGTCAACCTGCTCATCAACGCGGCGCAGTCGATCGAGGAGGGGCGCGTCGCCGACAACGTCGTCGAGGTGCGGACCCGCGATCAGGGCCGGGAGGTCGTCGCGGAGATCGTGGACTCCGGCTGCGGCGTGCCCGAAGAGCACATGCACAGGCTGTTCGAGCCGTTCTTCACCACGAAGCGCGCGGGGGAGGGGACGGGGCTCGGACTCGCGATCTGCCGCAGCATCGTCGAGTCGTGCGGCGGCACGATCGGCGTCAGCAGCAAGGCCGGCGTGGGCACCTGCGTCCGCGTCCGGCTGCCCGCCTGGGCGAGCGCCGAGCGCACCCCTCGTCGCGCGCCGCCTGCGCCCGCGCGGGATGACGAGCCGACGCGGCGCGCCCGGATCCTGATCGTGGACGACGAGCCCCTCCTCCTGCGCGCGCTGCGCGGGCTCCTCGAGGCGTCGCACGAGGTCGTCTGCGTGCGCTCGGGCCGAGAGGCCCAGAGGACGCTCCGGCTGGACTCGGCCTTCGATGTCGTGCTCTGCGACATCGTGATGCAGGAGGGCACGGGGATAGAGCTCCACGAGTGGATCGAGGCGGAGCTGCCGGCGCTCGTCGACCGGGTGCTGTTCATGACCGGAGGGGGCACGAGCGAGGTGAGCAGGCGGTTCCTCTCGGCCCGCGCGGGGCGTGTGCTGCCGAAGCCGATCAACCCGGCGGAGCTGCTCCGGCGGATCGAGGCGCTGCTGCAGGCGAGAGCGGCAGAGCCCGAGAGGATGTAGCGGCGAGCCCGGGGGCGGGAAGGTGGGAATCGGGGCCGGCCGGGAAGGGGGGAGTCGGACCCCGCCCCCCGGCGCGCCGTCGGCCGCGCGCCGCGCGGCGCGGGCTCATATCCCGCCGCAGGCCTCGTACTCCGCCTTGCACGCGTCCGCGCCCGCCTGCTGCACGCACGCCCTGCAGTCCGCCGCGATGCCCCGGCCGGCGCACTCCGTCTCGCACTCCTCGGCGCACACGCCCGTCGCGCAGACGCAGGCGATGAGCGCGTCCGTCTCGGCATCTTGCAGGGGATCCGTGTTCGGATCGCAGCCTTGCACGCACGCGCAGCAGATGCCGTCGCCAGGGCAGCAGCCGTCGCTGCGCCCGAGGGGACAGCGGCAGGCGCCGCCGCCTTGCTCCATGCACGGCCCGTAGCCGCTGCCGTCGGCGAGGCACGTGGCGACGCCCGGCGCGCTGACGGCGTGACAGGTGCAGGACATGGTCTCGCCAGGAACGCAGGTCGCGCCCGTGGCCGAGCTGGAGGTCGTCGAGCTTTCGCTGGTCGAGCTGGAGGCCGTCGAGCTTTCGCTGGTCGAGCTGGCGGTCGACCCGCCGCTCCCGGTCGGGTCGGGGTCGGTCGTCGTGGAGCCGCATCCGGTCGCGAGCGCAGCCGTGAACAAGCAGAGGAAAAGGATGTTCCGCATCGGCGCCCCCTATAGCGCGCCGCCCTCGCGGCCGTCGAGGGCCATCACGGCGCGCTCCCGTCCCGCGCCCTCCCCGGCACCGAGCCGCTCGCCGCGGCATCCCCTCATGGAGTCTGGTTCGTCAATGCCCTTTACATTACTTCACGAGCGCGTCATGACGCGGAGCGCCCGGCGGGCGTGTCCTCAGCGCTGGAGTCCGTGGATCCCGGCGAACGGGCGCGTGCTCGGGCGCCCGGGTGGTCGCGGGCGGCCCCGCGTGAGAGAGCGTGCTTGCCTGACGAGCAGGATGCCCTATGTTCGCGCCTGCTCGCGTCCCCGCCGGGGGGTGCGTCGGCGCCGCGCCGCGTGCGCCGTGCGGGGAACGCGCTGCCTGAACCGTGCGATAGCAAGGAGATGAGAAGATGACGATCTCGATGTATCAAGCCTCGGTCCCGGTGCTCGTCAGGATGCTCGGCAACCTCTCGGCGATCCTCACCAAGGCCGCCGCGTATGCCGAGGCGAAGAAGATCGAGCCTCGCGTCCTGCTCGACGCGCGCCTCGCCCCGGACATGCTCTCGCTCACGCGCCAGGTGCAGATCGCCACCGACTCGGCCAAGGGCTGTGGAGCGCGGCTGGCGGCCGTGGACCTGCCGAAGTACGAGGACAACGAGGCCAGCTTCGATGAGCTACAGGCCCGCATCGCCAAGACCGTCGCGTTCCTGAAAAGCCTCCGGCCCGAGCAGATCGACGGCTCCGAGGACCGCGATGTCTCCATCCCGGCGCGCGACCAGACGCTGCAGTTCAAGGGCCTAGTTTACCTGCTGAATTTCGTGCTGCCCAACTTCTATTTCCACGTGACGACCGCCTACGCGATCTTGCGCCACAACGGGCTCGACATCGGCAAGATGGACTTCCTGGGCGCCCGCTAATCCGAGCGGCAGTCACCCGAGCGGCGGGCACCCGCTGCGGATACGGGCCCACCTCGACGTTTTCGGTGCTCAGCGCACTGAAGTGCGCTTCCGCGCCGAAAACGCCGATCTGGGCCCGTCTCCTGTGCGGGTGACCGCCGCTCTTCGTCGCTTCGGGGGCGGATTCAGAAGAGACGGGGATTTCTTTTCTTGCGGGCATGCCCTGACGCCGTGGCTGTCAGGGGGCTGACTACCGCGCGCGCCTTCGATCGTGTTGATGCGCTGGAAGCGGGCCGAGCCGCGTCGTGTCGACGAGGAGCGAGACGACGAGCGAGAAGAAGCGGCGGCGCGTCTCGAAGCTCGGGCTCAGGTCGGGGAGCAGGGCGCCTATCCGCCCCGCGCCGGCGTCGTGGAGGACGCGCTTGGCCATGTCGAGCGGCTCGATGTGGGCGGGGTAGAGGTCGTCCCCGGAGAGCTTTCTGATGAGGCCCACGTACTCGCCCACGAGCGGCGCGACGTCCGCCCGCGCGAGGGCGAGCGCGTCCACCGGGAGGGAGCTCGCCGTGAAGACGAAGTGGAGGTCCCTGTCGTCGCAACCGGCGACGAGGGTGCAGGGCTCGCGCGAGGGCCAGGGCGGCTCGCCGGAGACGATATCGGCCGTGATCGTGCGCCACTCCTGCCTGCGGAGCGGCGACGCGCTCGACCAGAGGCGCTCTTCGATTCGGATGGCATGGACGGGCATAGGGGCTGAGCTCATTGTAGCGCTCACGCGTCACGATTGTAACGGCTCACGGTCGGCGACCGAGAAGTCGACAAAACTCCATAATCTACGCATTGTCCACATTTGGCCCGGTGCGCGATCGCCGTCGAGACCCTCGAACGCCCTGGATAGAATTCCGTAGCAATCTCTGCTTCGTCATCCCCAACCACCGACGCGCGGCCGCTTGCTTCAACAGCTTCTTGGGCGGCGACGTCACGCCAGGACGCGCTTTGTGCACAGGTCGAGCGCTTCGGGGAACGACGACAAGGTCTGTTCGAGAGAATGACTCCGGGCGATGCACTCAAACGTCTCGTCGTGGAAGGCACCAGCCGCCCCGTATCGACGCCGCCCGAAGCGGTCACCGCCGAGCCTGATGGGTCGAACGACTGATTCCCATCTCTCGCTTCCCCGTCTCCCCGTGTCCCCGTCTCCCTGTGAATCTTTCCTTCGTTCTCTCCGCCCGACGAGTCAACGACTGGTCAAGCGAGGCCGCCGGACCCCATCTGTCGATTCAGGCGCTCTGGGCGACCTCATGCACAGAAGGTCTCACGGAACGGCCCTGCGCCGCGAGGCCGGCGTGTCGTCCAGCGCCGCAGGGCAGGTTCATCCAACGCCGGCGGCCTTTCCGGGGTGCCGTGGGCGCGGTGGGGCCGCGGTGGACCGCGCCCACGCGGTGGTGGTAGGAGGAGATATGGCGACGAGGCGTGCAGCATGGATGTGCGCGGCGTGGATGCTCACAGCCGGTGGATGCACCACGCTCGTGGGGCTGGACGATAGCTACCACCTGGGAGGAGCGGGCGGCGAGGCCGGCGCGGGCGCTGGCGGCGAGGCCGGTACGGGCGGCGAGGCCGGCGCGGGCGGGGGCGAGGTCGTCGTCCCCACGGACGTCGAGCTGATCGACGACATGGAAGACGGCGACAGCGCCATCGATGAGGCCGGTGGAAGGGTCGGCTACTGGTACAGCTTCAATGATGGGACGGGCACGCAGACTCCCCCGGTCTACTCGGAAGAGAATCCCGTCGGGTTCATCCCGGAGACGCTCGCGGAGCCGCGCGGCGAGAGCACGAGGGCGATGCACACGTTCGGATCCGGCTTCACCGAGTGGGGCGCCGGGTTCGGCTTCGCGCTGAACGGCCCCGACGGGGGCCGGCTCGCCTACGACGCGTCGGCGTACAGCGGTATCGTGTTCTGGGCCAAGCGCGGCGACGCGGGCGCGGCGACGACGATGAAGGTCAACATCACGGACAAGACCTCGGACCCCGCGGGCGGGATCTGCGATGAATCGGGAGAGGACGTGGCCAATCCGTGCTTCGACGACTTGTCAACCACCACGCACCTCGGCGCGGAGTGGGCCCCGGTCGTTATCCCCTTCGAGGAGTTCGCGCGCGGTGGTGAAGGCGCCGAGCCCATCGACCTCACAGGGCTCTTCGCGATCGAGTTTGGGTTCACGCAAGGGGAGGATTTCGACGTCTATATCGACGACGTCGGCTTCTACCCATGATCGCGTGATGTGGGCCTCTCGGCGGCGTGCCCCTGCGATCGCGGGCGCTCAGCGAAATGCGTCGAGGTGATCCCGGACCCATGCCGCGAAGGGCCGCGGCGGGCGGCCGAGGACCGCGGCGACGTCGTCCGTCGGCGCCGACGCGCGCCCGTCGCGCAGGAACGTGAGGCCCTGGACGACCGCCGCGACGAACGCTTCCGGGGCGCCGGCCGCCCGCATCTTCGCCGTCGCATGCTCGACGGTGACGTCCTCGGCGGCGATCGGGCGCCCGAGCGCCTCGGCGAGGATCGCGATCTGCTCGTGCGCGTCGAGGCCGGCGGGCCCGGTGAGCGTATACGCCCGCCCGTCGTGATCGTTCGACGTGAGCGCCCGGGCGGCGACGGCCGCGACGTCGCGCGGGTCGACGATCGCGTGCTTCCCTGTGCCGGTCGAGATCTCGATCGGGGCGCCGGCGCGCACGCTGGGGGTCCACGCGAGCGCGTTCGAGTGGAATCCCGCCGGCCGGAGCAGCGTGAAGCGGCGCCCCGTCGCGATCACCGCTTCTTCTCCGGCCCGATGCCAGCTGGACGCGATGAGGTCCTCTTGCTCGGCGCCGTAAGCCGAGAGCTTGACGATCTGCTCGACCCGCGAGCGCATCACCGCCGCGGCCATCGCGCGGTCGTGATCGGCCACCGTCGGCCCCGGCGCCGTGAGCAAGAAGACGCGGTCGGCGCCGTCGAGCGAGCGCGCGAGCGACGGCGCATCCGTGAAATCTCCGCAGGCCACCTCGACGTCGCTCCCCCAGAGCGCACGCGCGCGGGCGGGATCGCGGGTGAGCACCCGCACGTCGGCCCGGGCGGCGAGCAGCTGTGGGATCAGCGCGCGACCGATGGTGCCTGTCGCACCGGCAACAAGGATCATGAACACCTCCGTTTCGAGAGCGAAGCCTGGTGTCCCGGCGAGGCCGCCTCTTGGAGATTCCGGCACGAAGGTCGAGCGCTTCGGCGCGCGACGGCCGAGGCGCCCGAGGCCGGGCGCGCTACACTGCTGCCGTGCTTGCGCCGTTGCTCCCGCCCTCCCGCTCGGAGCGCCGCGACCTCTCGCCGCGCGCGCCGCTCCGTTCCTGGGTCTCCGACGTCCACGTGATGAGCGCCGTCCCCTCGCCGCCTGCGGGGTGGACGCGGCTGCCGAGCGGGACCACGTCGCTCGTCGCGTGCTGGACCGGCGGCGAGCCGGTCGTGGCCGCCGTGGGGCCGCTCCAGCGCGCCACGTTCAAGCCCTCGGGCGCGGTGCCTCTCTATGCGCGCCTCTCGTTCCACCCCGGGGGGCGCGCGGCCCGCCCTCGGCGTCGCCGCCCACGAGCTCGTCGATCGCGTCGTCCCGCTCGACGACCTCTGGGGCGCACGCGCGCGCGAGCTCCGCCAAGCGCTCGCGCGCGCCGGCGGGGACCCGGCCGCGGCGGTGCGCCTGCTCGAGGACGCCCTCTGCCGCGCGGTCGACGCGAGCGCCGACGCCCCGGCGCGCCGGGCGCTCCTGCGCCGCGCCGTCGATGCCCTCGACGCCTCCGCGCAGGCACCCGACCCGGAGGCCTCCATCCCCGCGCTCGCGCGGCGCCTCCGCGTCGCCGAGCGTACGCTGCGCGCGCTCTTCCACGAGGAGATCGGCATCTCCCCGAAGCGCTACGCCCGCATCGCGCGCATCCGTCGCGCCGCCGAGCGCCTCGCCACGACGAGCCTCGCGCGGCTCGCCCTCGAGACCGGCTTCTACGACCAGGCCCACCTCACGGCCGAGTTCCGGTCGCTGCTCGGGGTGACGCCGCGGGCCTACCTCGCGGGCGCGCGTACGTCCGCGAGGCCCGGGTGCGGCGGCGCGACGGCGCGCGGGTGACCTCCGCGCCGGCAGGCGCGCTTCTTTTCCGCAAGCGCGGCGCATCCCGGGGCCGCGCGCCCTCCGGGATCATTCGAGGAGGTTGTCCCGCACCGGCATCCCCTTGCGGTGCTCTTCCTTGTCCACGTGCGGTGCGCGGGGCTTCACGCCGGCGTCAGGCTTGCCGCTCGGGACCATCGCCCCGCCGGCGCCGGCGTCCGCGGGGGCGCCGGCGTCGCGGACCAGGATGGCCTGGCCAGCCTCCCCGTCCGCTGGCGCCGCGGCATCCAACTCCTCGCCGGCGTCGGAGGCGCCCTCGCTCACGGAGCCGCTGGTCTGGGCGGGCGCGCTCTGGCCGCTGCTCCCTCCGGCCGCCCCCCGCCGGTCAGGGCCCGTCCGCGCGTCGGGGCCGCTCGGCGACGCGCCCGGGTCGCTCGCGCCGCCCTTGCAGGCAAGGAACGCCCCTGCGGCCATGGCGATCGCGATCGACGCGCCCGCCTTGAGCCGCCTCTTCAGCCGCCGCAGCCCCACCTTCTTCGGATCAGCGAACATCCGGCGCCTCCGCGCTCTCCGCCCCGTGCCGCGGGCGGCGTCTCAGCTGGATGGTCCTCGTGTCCCCGCAGGCAGCCTGCGCTGGCAGCGCAACGACGGGCAACGCTTCGGGGGCCGGGGCGGGATACCGGTTCTCATCGGCGCCGCGGTACACCCCGAAGATCGATAACGCGCTGTTGACGAGCTCGGCGAGCTCGAGCCGGCGCGGCATCACGTCCGTCATGTGGCAGACGAGGTACCAGGCGCGGAACATCGCATAGAAGAAGTCGTTGGGCGGGAGCTTGATGAGCCGCCTCACGAGCGGCAGCAGCGCAGGAATGGCGGCCGTGACAGCGAACACCTTGTGCAGGTTCTCGATCTGCCGCTTCTCCTCGTCGGACGAGAAGCGAAGCACCGACTCGGTGTAATAGCTGTCGTCGATGAGGTCGAAGTCCCCGCTGAAATGGCCGTGCTCGACCGCGTATGCAGCGATGCCCGTCCCCGGATAGGGCGTGCACAGCGTGGCGGCGGCGTAGTCCACGTCGAGCTCGATGTTGAGCTCCAGCGTCGCCAGATCGTCCTCGAGCGTCCCGCCCGGGATGCCGAGGATGTTGTCGGCGAAGACCACGATCCCCGCGCGCTTGAGGAGGCGGATCCCGTGGACGAGCCGGTCCATCCGGATCTGGCGCCGCAGGACGCCGTTCGCGAGCTCGGGGTTCGCGGTCTCTATGCCGACGTTGACGGTGTAGCAGCCGGACCAGGCGAGGAGATCCACCATCTCCTCGGTCATCATGTCGGCGCGCAGGTGGCAGTAATAAGGCAGCTTCACCTCGCGACGGTAGAGCTCTCCGAACTGCCTCAACCACTCGGCGTCGTACACGAAGATGCTCTCGCGAAAGCCGACGAACTGGAGCGGACCTTGCTTCATTACGTGGACGAGCTCGGCCACGACGTTCTCGGGGCTCCGGACCCGCACCTTCTTCCAGCTCGGGCCGTAGTGCTCGACCAGCGACGGGTTGAAGCAATAGCTGCAGGGGAAGGGGCACCCCCGGTTCGTGGTGAACGATTTGAGGGGGCGCCGCCGCAGGCTGTCGTCGTACTCGTACAGCAGATGCCGCGGAGGGAAGGGGATCGCGTCGAGGTCACGGCGCAGCCCGCGCGCTGGATTCCTGTAGATCTTCCCCTCCGACTTGACCCAGAGGTCCAGGATACCGCGGTGATCGTCGCCTCGCGCCAGCGCGTCGCACAGCTCGACGGCTGCGTCCTCGCCCTCGCCCTGGCAGACCACGTCGAGCCCCGGCGTCTGGATGACCTCCGGGTAATACGTCGCGTGCGGCCCGCCCATCAGCGACACCGCCTTCGGGTAATGCTGCTTGATGTGGTGATTGAGCCCGAGATAGTAGCGATGGAGCCCGGTCGTCGCCCCGAAGGCGATGACGTCCGGCCCGTACCGCCGCACCTCGGCGAGGACGTCGTTGCCGCGCGTGCCGATGAACTTGCACTCGTGGCCCGCTTGCTCCAGGCAGCCCGCCACGTACAGGGCGCCGAGCGGCTCGGCCCCCTCTATCTCCTTGACGATGAAGAGAACCTTGACCCCCATCGGCCGCACCTCCGCGAGCGTCTGTCGAATCGAACCGCGCCTGGCGCGGCGATGGTGCCACGACCTCACGACGGAAGGAAGGCGCCTTCTCCTCCAGCGCGATCCCGACGTCTCCACGTCCAGGTGGTGGTCAACTTTGCCCGAGGAAAATCACAGGGAGACGGCGAGGCATGGAGATTTGCTAAGTTTGTTTTTCTCCCTGCCTCCCCGCCTCCCTGTCCAAATTTGATCAGTACCCACGTCCAGGCGTCGAAGTCGTTGGTAGTCGAAGTGTTTGCTGTCAGCAGTGATATTCGGTGAGGTGCCACGCACCGCTACCGTCTGGATTCAAAAGCGCGACGACAGTAGATCAAATGGGTGGGTTGGTGGGTCGTTTGGGCACAAAAATGTCTGTGATCGACTTCTGCCGTGATCCAGGCGGGACAGGTTCTGGTACATCATGTCGAATCGACGCTGTTGAGTCGCAGCGTCGGAAACCCGTGCAGGTGCCGATCCATGTGGTCGGCGCTCGCACTAACTCGTGCCTTTCGTCGGGCGCGGCGTGGAGAACACGGTGAACCCCGAGCAACACACGCATCGCTGGCATCTCGAGCTTTTCGGCTCACAACTCAGGTACGCTGCGCCGCTCTTGCTCGCGCTCGTCGCGGCTTGCAACGGCAACATTGGTGGGGTCGGCCAGTCCACGGGGGCTGGCACAGACCCCGGCGGGGACGAGCCTGGGATCGTCCAGCCCCCGGAAGACGTGCTGGATTCGGCGTTCTGCCAGACGCCGCAGCCCGGTACGGCGCCGCTCCGCCGTCTCAGCAACTACGAGTACGCCAACACGCTGAAGGATCTCTTCTCCGGCGTCCAGGGGGTGGCCTCCACCGTCGACAAGGTGGTCGCCACGTTCCCGAACGAGTCCGAGTCGCTCGGCTTCCGCAACAACGCGAGCTTCTTGACCGTCGGTTCGCTCGTCGCGCAGAAGTTCCTCGACGCGGCGGAGCAGGTGGCCGCTGTCGCGGCCCGCGCTTCGGGCCTTGTCTCCTGCGATCCGGAGGAGCTCGGTGAGATCGAGTGCGCGCGCGAGTTCATCCGCACCTTCGGCGCCAAGGCGTACCGTCGGCCGCTCACGGAGGCCGAGGTCCAGAGTTACGAGGAGCGCTTCACCGCAGGATCGGACGGGTACACCTTCGACGACGGTATCGAGTGGGTCGTCTTCAGCATGCTGCAGTCGCCGAACGTGCTCTATCGCGTCGAGCTCGGCCAGGCGAGCACGGGTGACGTCACCGAGCCCACGCCGTACGAGATGGCCTCGCGTCTCTCGTACCTCGTCTGGCAGTCGCAGCCGGACGAGGAGCTCACGCGGGCGGCGGAGGCGGACGAGCTCGGCACGCCGGAGCAGCTCGAAGGCCAGGTGCGGCGCATGCTGGCCGATCCCAAGGCCGAGCGCTTGCTCGAGTACTTCGACCAGTGGCTCGACACCGACATCCTGAGCAGCATGAACCGCGATCCGGCGGTGTATCCGGACCTCTCGCGCGACCTGCCCGCCTTGCTGCGAGCGGAGACGCGCGCGTTCGTGAAGGACCTGCTCGCGAGCCCGAGCGGCTCGCTCGGCGACCTCTACGCCGGCGACTACAGCTTCGTGAACGCCGCGCTCGCGCAGCACTACGGCGTGAGCGGGGTGAGCGGCGACGATTTCGTCAGGGTCGACATGCCTGGCCGCTCGGGCGTGCTGACCCAGGGCATGATGCTCACGCGCGACAAGGCGACCCGCACCTCGATCGTCCGCCGCGGCCTCAAGGTGCGCACCGATCTCCTGTGCCAGATCGTGCCCGCGCCGCCCAACAACGTGAAGCTCGATCTCGAGGGCCTGGGAGAGGGGCTCTCGCAGCGCGAGCGCCTCGAGCTCCACCGCACCGAGCCGAGCTGCGCTGGGTGCCACTCGCTGATGGATCCCATCGGCGTGGTGTTCGAGTCGTTCGACGCCGTGGGCCGTCCCCGCACAACGGACGAGGCCGGCAGGCCGATCGACACCTCGAGCGACATCACGAGCACGCGCGACATCAACGGCCCTGTGGCGAGCGCCGCCGAGCTGGGCCAGCGCCTCGCGCAGAGCGAGGAGGCGCGCGCCTGCTACGTGCTGCAAAACTTCCGCTTCTTTTACGGCCGCGACAAGACCGACGCCGATCGCTGCTCGATGGCGTCGCTCTCGCTCGCGTTCAAGGACAGCGGCTACAGCCTGTCCGAGCTCGTGGTCGCGCTCACGCAGACCGACGCCTTCCGCTACCGCCCCGTCATCGTCCCGGAGAAACAATGAAACCTCTGAGCCGCCGTACCTTCCTGCGTGGCGCATCCGGAGTTGCGCTCGCGCTCCCGTTCCTCGATGCGATGCGTTCGAGCCGCGCGCGAGCGCAGACGCCGCCGTCCCCGCGCCGTATCATGTTCGTGTTCCAGGCGAACGGCGACGAGACGGACAGGCGCTTCGACGCCGGCGGTGAGACGAGCTTCCAGCTCGGCGAGTTCCTCGCCCCGCTCGATCCGTACCGCGAGGATCTCCTCTTTCTCAACAACCTGCACAAGCACTTCTACGATCTGCCGGAGTCCGAGCGGGCCGACAACCACCAGCAGGGCGGCAGCTCGCTCGCTCCGTGGAAGTCCGGCACCGGGTCGTTCCCCATCGGCGGCACCGAGAGCACGATCGGTTACGTGGAGGGGCCGAGCGCCGACTATGTGATCGGCGGTCGCGTGCTGGAGGCCAACGAGGGCGTCGCTCACCGGCACCTCGTGTACCGCGTCGGAGACAAGTGGAACGACATCTGGAACACGCACTCCCACGCGGGGCCCGCGGGTGAGCAGAACCCGATCCCGCCGGAGACGGACCCGTACGAGGCCTACGCCCGGATCTTCGCCTCCATGCCCGGTGGCGGGGGCGCGCAGCAAGAGGTGCTGAGGCGCCTGGCGAAGAAGCAGTCGGCCATCGATCTGGTGCGCGAAGAGGGGAACTCCCTCCTCACGAGGGTCGGCGCCGAGGACCGCGCCAAGATCCAGCAGCACCTCGACGCGATGCGCGACGTCGAGCGCGCGCTCCAGGCCGGCAACGGCGCGGCCGCGTGCGTGAACACCCCGCTCGGCGAGCGGCTCGACCCCTACGCCGACGAGAACCACGCGATCATGGGCGAGCTGTTCTTCAAGATCAGCGCCCTCGCGTTCGCCTGCGATCTGACGCGCGTGGTGCATTTCAACTGGAGCGGCAACACCAGCAACCGCGTCTACTCGAACCTGGGCCTCAGCGACGGGCACCACGACATCTCGCACAACAGCGACGACGACTCGTTCGCCAAGGTGCGCAAGATCCAGAGGCACCTCTGGGAGCAGAACACGAAGCTCTACGAGATCTTGAAGAACACGAGCGACGGCGACGGCACGCTCTGGGATCATACGCTCGTCGTGCACTGGAACGAGCTCGGGCAGGGCAACAGCCACACCATCGAGGACAGCCTGGTCGTGTTCGCAGGCAAGGCGCACGACTACTTCCGGCGCGGGCGGCTGGTGGATTTCCGCAGCGATCGCTCCTTCGCCGACATGCTCGTGAGCTGCTTCCACTACATGGGCTTCGAAGACATCAAGAGCTTCGGCGAGGGCGCGTTGAACATCGGGGGCGCCCTGCCGCTCACCTGAGCAGGCGCCGCTCCCGCCGGCGGCGCGGAACGCAGCGCATGCGGCGCCCCGCCTGCGGGCGCGCTCCGTAGGCTTTTCCAGGTGAGCGCTCCTCCCGCGGGTGCTTCACTGGGCGGCATGTCGATCATCCAGCCTTGTTTCGATCGGTCGGTCGTCGTCCGTGGCGCCGACGCCGAGATCGTCGGCTCTCCCGCCGCGCGGATCCAGCTCCTCGCGGACAGCAGCGCGACGGGCGGAGCCCTCTCCACCGTGCGCGTGACGCTCGCGAAGGACGCGGACGGCGCGCGGCCCCATCGCCATGATGGCTCGGCCGAGATGTTCTACGTGCTCGACGGCGCGGTGCAGGTCCTCTCGGGCAGCGACGTCGTGACGGCCGAGAAGGGCGATCTCCTCGTGGTCCCTCCGCGTGTCGCCCACGCGTTCGCCGCCGCGCGCGGCAAGGGCGCAGAGCTCCTGGTCGTCATCACCCCCGGGGTCGAGCGCTTCGACTATTTCCGCAAGCTGACGCGCATCGCCCGCGGCGAGGAGCCGCCCGAGACCTTGCGCGACGTGCAGGAGCTCTACGATACGTACTTCCTGAGCAGCCCCGAATGGGAGGCGGCGCGCCGGTGAACGCGCTTCACGTCGCCGCCAGCGCATCGACCTACGCCGCGACCGGCCCCCGCGCGCCCAGCGCCTGACCCCCGAATCACGTCGTTCGGCTTAACACGACTTAACGGTGGGCGGCCTCCGCCCGCGCTATTCAGGGCCGCGGGGGAAAACATCGCTCTCAGGAGAATCCTTATGATCGAGAAGAGCACTCTGTCCATGCATGCCTATTCTCGCCGTCCGTCACGCGCTGCCCTGCCGCGACTCGGCGCGGCGCTGTTGCTCCTCGGAGCCCTCGGCGCCGCCGCCTGCACCGCCGGTGCAGGCGTGGACGACGAGGAGAGCCTCGGGGTGGCGAGCCAGCGCGGAACTTACGATCTGACGAGCAGCTACACGGGCACCGTCGGTGACACCCGTGGCTGGCTCATCGAGTGGCAGGTCCCCGAGCTCCTGAACGAGTCCACGGCCTGGACCGCGGTGGGCCAGTGGTACTACAATCTGGAGTCCGGCATCTACCACAGCCCGGACGGGTGGTTCGTCTACTACTTCGGAGATGACAACGGTGTCACGGGGAATCATTCGAGCTGCAACACCCAGTGGGGCTCGGGTGGCACCTGCGGCGGCTCGCTCGGCGACCTGCAGCCCGGGCAGCAGGTCGTCTTCAAGTACGAGTGGTGCACGCCCGAGCGGGTCGCGAGCGTGACCGGCGCCCAGCTCTGCCTCTATGTCGACATGAAGGACGGCGCCGGCTGGCAGTTCCTCGCCCAGGACGCGCGCAGCACCGTCGAGATGTATGCGCACGACATCGAGCATTTCGCCGACGTGGGCCCGCAGTACCCCGAGCCGCAGGTCTCCTGCGAGGCGCCCATCAAGATGCTTCGCCAGCAGGTGAAGACGACGTCGGGCGCCTGGCAGAACATGTCGGGCGCGAGCACCTGGTCGTTCCACGACGCGGCTCCCTACGTCTACCAGAACAAGAACCTCAGCGCGTCGCCGTCGACCTGGGAGGCCTGCACGTCGACCGTGCCCACGAACAACTGCAGCGGCGTGCCCGCGTGGGCGTCGGCGCAGGTGTATACGCCCTCCACGCAGGTCACCAACGGCGGCCACCTCTGGTCGGCGACCCAGCAGATCTGGTGGTCGCACCCGGATTGCCCGCCCAGCAACCCGACGTTCTGGTGCCCGGCCGAGTGGGCCGACCTCGGGCCGTGTAACTGATCATAAAACCCACTCCCCACGAGGCGCGCTGGAGGCAACCCCTCCTTTCGGCGTAGGATGCGCAGGGCACATGCGCATCCTCCTCGTGGGGCTCTTGCTCCTCGTGCTGGCGACCGGGCTCGCCATCCTCCACCGCCGGCGGAAGCGGCGCTCACGCGCGCGCCCGCGCGGCGATAGCACCGTGGTCATGTACACGGCGAGCTTCGAAGCCATCCGGCGCGGGCAGCGGGTCTTGCTCCCGGAGCACGTCGTGCTCGCTGCGCTCTGCGATCGCCGGGTGGCAACGCTGGTCGCATCGGTCGGCGCGAGCGCCGCGTCCCTGCGGCGCGAGCTGACTCGACACCTCGCGGGGCCGCGCGAGGCACCCACGGACCTCGCCACGCTCGAGCTATCGCCGGCCGCGAATGCCATCGCGGATCGCGCCTGGTCGAGGTCGGTGTCGTGGCGGGGCCCGTCGCCGATCGATCTGGTGGTCGCGGCGCAGGCGGCGGGGGAGCGCTGCTTCGCCGCCGCGCTGCTCACGAGGGCGTGTCCCGACCTCGACCAGGCGAGCCGGAAGCCGCCCCGCGCCCCGGAGCGCAGCAACCATGCAGGGGAGCTGGTCGAGATCGTGTTCTGGAACGACGACGTGACCAGGATGGAAGCCGTGGAGCGCTTGCTCGTCGACTGCTTCGGAATGGACGAGGTCGAGGCGACGCATTTCATGCTGACCGTGCACCTCGCGGGCTCCGCCGCAGCGGGCCCGTATCCGCCGGACGTCGCCGCCGGGCTCCTGGCGCGCGCGACGCAGGTCGCGCGCGAGCGCGGCATGCCGATCCGGATCACGCTCGGCCCGGCGGCCGAGGAGATGGGCTTCACCTGGGCGACCGAGCCCGCCCGGGCGGAAGAGGCGCGCGGCGGCGAGCTGCGCGCGCCGCGATCCTCCTGAGACGACGGCTGGCGCTGCCAGAGCCCGATCCAGCACGGCGGCCCCGCGGTGAGCTCGATGAGCTCGTCGTTCAGCCGGCAGCTCGGGGCGGCGGATGGCGTTGTCGGCCGGGGGGCGGCGGGCGCCGGGTTGCCTGCGTCAGGGCGTCAGGGCGAAGCAGTAGATGCCGCCGTAGCCGCCGCCGCCGCCGACGGTGTTCGAGCCCTGCTGGGGGCCTCCTATGTCCACGATGGTGACCCCCGGCGCGCACCCCGGTGCATTGTGAGACGTTATCCAGTGGGACCCGCTCCCGCCCCCGCCCGGGCCGCCGCCGCCGCCCCGCGGCCACGAGTGTCCAAGCTGCGGTCCCCCCTCGGCCCTGTCTCCCGTCTTGGCCGTCCAGTCCTTGCACGTCGCCGTGGCGCCCTGGAGCTGCCCCTGGGCGTTGGAGCCCGTCAGGGTGTCGTGGTTGTCGACCGCGGGTTGGCCCGGATCGGGCTGGTGGTTGGGGACGCCGTCCTCGTTCGGCAGATCGTTCATGATCGCCGCGTCGGCCCCGCTGGGACGCGTGTTGAGCAGCTCCTCCTTCTCGTTCGCGACCAGCCGGCCGAGCCGGTCGTACCAGGGCCCCTCGCCGATCCGGTCGATCGCGTTGACCTGCTTCCCGTCCTCGCCTGCCGCGGCGCTCAGGAACGCGCGCCACGTCTTGCTCCCTGCGCCCGGGAGGCTCTTCTCGGCGATCGTCGCGCAGATCTTGTCCGCGCCGCGGAGGCCGGCGCCCGGCCCCGTCTCCCCGAAGCGGAGGTCGCCCCCGAAGCCGTCCTGGGAGCCCGACAGCTCCCGCATGGCGGCGAGGCTGGTCACGAAGAAGCTGAACTTCTCGGTCGTCCCGCCGCTCGAGGTGGATGAGGTGGTATCGCCGCTCGAGGTGGACGAGGTGGTATCGCCGCTCGAGGTGGATGAGGTGGTGTCGCCGCTCGAGGTGGACGAGGTGGTGCTGCCGCCGGAGGTGGATGAGGTGGTGCCGCCGCCGGAGGTGGTCGAGGTGGTGCCGCCGCCGGAGGTGGATGCGGTGGTGCCGCCGCCGGAGGTGGTCGAGCCGTCGCTCGAGGTGTTCGCATCCGAGTCTGACCCGGAGCAGCCGACCACGTGCGAGAAGAGCGCGAGGGTCAGAGGCAGCAGCAAGTGGAGATAAGTGCGTGTCATGGTCTGCGTTTCCTTTCTCGTGTTAAGCAGGAGGGCAGCCGCGCCGCGGGGCGGCGAGGCTCACTGGCATGGGAGGGCGCGCGGCAGGTCCTGTCCTCGGGGCGCTGCGCGCCGTCGTCGCAGGAGGTGGGCGCCGTGGAGCCTACCGCCTGCGCCCCGGAGCCCGACGTACTGTTGCTGCCAGCCGCACCCCCGAGGTCGAGCAGGCGAGGGACTGGGGGCCACGACCCAGCCAAGGGCGCCGGTGCCCCATCCGCCTGGCGAGTGGAATTTCTCAATTCAGCAAACTTTTTGCAACACCCAGATGGCTATGTGGCGACGCCGCAGGATCGAGGCTCAATCTTTTTTCGCGGGCTCTTGGATGGGATGTTCCGCCCAGAAGGTCGCGCTCTGTTGTGCGTGACACCTTCTCCGCCACGAGCTCGCTCGCCGTCGGTCGGGCGGCATGGAGCTCCGAGCGGACCGCGCGCGGCGCGTGCTCCCGCCCTCCAGAGCCGCTTTCCGTCACGCAACGCGGTCGTCCCGATTCGCGCCATCTGGTAAATTTGGAGTCAAGATCGATTCTTGGCTCCCTTTTGGCTTTACGGAGGTTCCATGTCTTTGGGTTCCCGCGCACTCCCGCCCACGCTTGCCGCCCTCGGTGTCGCCGCCCTCGTCTCGCTGCCCGGCCAGGCGCGCGCCGACGATCCCTTTGCCATGTCGGTTGGGATCTCCGTGTCGGTCTCCTTCGGCCAGAAGCTCGCCTTCGGTCTTGGCGGCGACCTCCGCGCGACGTTCCTCATGGAGGGCAGCATGGCCGGAGTGTTCGATTCGGGTCGCATGGGATTCGGTCCGTTCGTGCAGGCGACATGGCTCGACTTCTCTGCCGGCCGCTTCGCGATCGGCAGCCATGGCGGCGGCGATACCTCGGGCAACTCCGACCAGGCCGTCGCCTGCAGCATCGACGGTGAGCTCGGCTGGACGTACCGCACCCGCATCAGCGACGAGTTCCCGGCGCAGCACGGGCTCCACGTCGGCGCGATGGCCAGCCTGTTCGAACCGGTAGTCGTCGATTTTTCGGCGCGCGCGGTCATTCCGCTGTCGGGCGAGCTGTTCGTCCCCGAGGGGATGTTTGGCATGGGTGTCCGCGCCAATCGGCCCTTCGGAGAGCGGTCCCATGCCATCGACGGCCGGCCGCTGCGCACGGCCGACGGGGTGGTGCTCCCGCCGGTGCTCGGGCTGGGCCCTGCCGCGTCACGCCCGGCGCGGCTCGATCGCGCGACCCGGGCGGCGCTCGCGGGGGCATGGCTGGACAGCGCGCGGGCCGAGTGCGGATCCATCCCGGCGTTCGTCGCCCTCGCGCGGGACCTCATGGCGGTGGGCGCGCCCGCGTCGCTCGTGTCGCGGGCGCTCGCCGCGCTCGGCGATGAGGTCCGCCACACGGCGCGGTGCAGCGAGATCGCGAGCGCGCTCGCCGGGTGGCGCCTCAGGCCAGCGCTTCTCCCGCCTCCGGCGGCGCGCGACGCGGACCGCCAGGCGGCGCTCGTGCGGATGGCGCTCGAGGCGTGGCACGACGGCTGTCTTGGCGAGGGCACGGCGGCGGCCCGGGCGCGCCGGTCGCTCGCGGGGGCGAAGGACGCGGGCGTGCGCGCGGCGCTCGGCGAGATCGCGCGCGACGAGGCGCTGCACGCCGAGCTCGGGTGGCGCGTGCTCGCCTACTGCCTGGCCGAGGGCGGGCGCGAGGTGCGCGAGGCGCTCGGCGACGTGATGACGGGGCCGGCGCCGGCGCCGCCGGCGGATGACGCCGAGGTCGAGGGCGAGCGGCAGGAGGTGCAGGCCTTCGGCCGGCTCCAGCGCGCGGAGGCCGACGCCGCCTGGGACGAGACGTGGGCGGCGGCGCGGCGCGACGGGGAACGGATGCTCGTCGCCGCGTGAGCGGCCGCGGCGGGCGCGCCCGGCGGCGAGGGTGCCTGAGGGAGAACCGCATCGGGTGGAATTTTCTACTTGCGCTGCTTGTGCACGCTTTCGTCTACTGGGACGATGCGCACGTGGACTCATCTCTCTTCAGTGCTGGTGATAACGATCCTCGCGGCCGTGCCGGGATGTGGAGATGACGGAGAGTCGTTCGAGGGCGTGGTCCTCGGCCTGACCGATCGGTACGTCACCGAGGGCGGCGAGATCACCGTGAGCCGAGATATGTCGGAGTACGAGTCCGTCGAGGCCCAGGTGATCGCCGCGGATGGCGCGGTGCAGACCTTCCAGGGCGCGCTGTCGGCCGACGGCTCGCGCTGGGAGATCCCGGCGGTGCCCCAGGGCGAGTACTGGATCGTGACGACCACCGCGCCGGACGAGCGCGCGACGAACGCGCCGAAGAGCCGCGCGATGCTGCAGGCGACGGCGCGCACCGTCGATTTCGGTCGCGCGTACTCCGGGCGGCCCGACAACGGCAACGCGACGCAGGACACCGAGGCTGCGCTCACCGCGGACGGGCTCAAGGCCTGGCACCAGTTCAGCCGCGACGCGGAGGGCGCGGTGGTCCAGCCGCTCCAGGACAGGATCGAGCTCTACAGCTTCAATGTCGACGCGATGGCCTCGCTGGTCCCGGAGGAGGGGACGAAAGGCGCGCCCGCCGACGGGGACACGGCCTGCTCGGGCTGGGCGTTCAACTGGCGGCAGAAGGTCTTTCCGGCGTCGCACGACGGCGGGCGGCCGCTGGTCGATGGTTCCAAGGGCGATGTCCTGCACGTCACCCAGCTCGTCGCGCATCAGGCGGGCTCGCCACCCGATCAGGCGGACCCGCACGATCCCTGGTCCTCGTTCACGTACGAGGTGGCGGAAGCGTCGTTCTCGACGGGGGAGGTGAACATGCAAGACGGGCAGGCGATCGCCTTCGGCGGCTCGCTCGCGCCGCTCGATCTGTCGACCTTCGCGGCCGACCTCCGGATATCGCGGTTCATCGCGCAGGTGACGGCGAACGCGCCGGCCGTCCTCTCGAGCACGGTCACCTCGATGGTGATGTACCAGGAGCCCGGCACCGGCGTGCCCCTCTATGGAAGCACACCCACGTTGCTCCAGGTGCAGGTCACGAGCGGCCAGGAGCCGGTCGACCCAACCTGCTTCTCGACGGACGACACGTGCGAAGCTGAGCTTTGCCCGGATGGGTGCAATGCTGCCTTGACGACGTTCCACCCCGGCGACCACGCGGCGACGTACCAGTATGGCAACCCGTACGCCGGGAGAGGCATGGACCTGCTCGACGTGCGGGTGACGTTCCGCACGCGTGTGATGCATCCCGTCGATGAGGTCCAGGAGAGCCTGCGCGGCTTCGTTGCGGTCGTCACGAGCGCCGATGACGCGAACGGCGCGGCGGTGGAGCCGCTGCTCGGCTTGCCGCGGGACCCGCGGATCGACGGCGTGAGCCTGCCGGTGGACACGGTGACCGAGGGCGCCGGCGCGACACCGACCATCACCTTCGAGCCGCCGGATCTGGGCGAGCCGGACGGGTACCGCGTCGTCGTCTTCCTTTATGATGACGTCAAGGACGCGGACGGTGCGGTGCTGAGCCAGCGCACCAGCGTGCTCAGCGTCGACACCACGGCGACCACGGTCAAGGTGCCGGAGGGCGTGCTCGAGAGCGGGCGGTACTACAGCGTGCAGATCACCGCGTACCTGGGCGAGCACACGCGACAGGCGCCCTTCAAGTACCGAGGGGCGACGCTGGCCCAGGCACAGACGTACACGGGCATGTTCACGCCCTGAGGGCGGGAGCTCGCTGGCGCGCACCAGGCCCGGGCACCGGCGGTCGTGCCCGGGTTGGGGCCACACCGTCCCGACGCCCTGCGGGCTGGCGCAGCGGCCAGCCATCCCCTGCGGGCACGGCCACGTCGGGAAGGGCGCAGGTCGTCCCGTGGGGGCGAAACTTGCATCCCGCATGGCCTCGATGGATCGGAATCGACGTCACGCGAACGCGAGCGAGCTGAACAACCTGGTCCGGCGCAACATAGATACCCTGCTCGCCGTACGAGAGAAGATGGAACGTGGAAAAAACCACCAAGAGATGGTGGCAGACACGATCACCCGCTTCGCGGGGAGCATGCCTTTCGTCTATATCCACGCTCTCCTGTTCGGGGGCTGGATCCTGTTGAACCTGGGCATCGTCCCCGGGATCAAGCCCTTCGACCCATTCCCGTTCGTGATGCTGGCGATGATCGCGTCGGTCGAGGCGATCTTCCTGTCGACCTTCGTGCTCATCAGCCAGAATCGGATGCAGGCGCTCGCGGACAAACGGGCTGATCTGGACCTCCAGATCAACCTCCTCGCCGAGCACGAGGTCACGCGCTTGATCGGCCTCGTGGACGACATCGCTCGTCATCTCGGTGTCACCAGCGGAGAGGACGCAAACCTGGACGAATTGAAGAAGGATGTCCGACCCGAAGAGGTCATCGAGGAGATCGAGCGGGCGGCGCGCGACAGGCCCGGCACCTGAGGCCGCGTGAGCGCGCGAGGCCAGCTGCGGCACCTGGGGCTCGGCGCAGCTCAGCGCTTGCCCTTGCCGCCGCCTGCCTTTGCCGCGCCGCCGCTGCTCCCATGCGCGTTCGCCTTGCCGCCGCCGCCATGGTCCTTGTCGTGGATCATGACCTTGGTGCCGCCGCCATGGTCCTTGTCGTGGATCATGACCTTGGTGCCGGCGCCGCCATGATCGTTGTCATGGATCATGACCTTGGTGCCGGCGCCGCCATGGTCCTTGTCGTGGATCATGACTTTGACCTTGTCGCCGCCGCCATGGTCCTTGTCGTGGACCATGATCTTGACCTTGTCACCGCCGCGATCATGGTCGTGCACCTTCACATCCACGTCGGCATGCGCGCCGGCGTGCACGTCGACGCCAGGCCCATCGACGAAGGTCTTCACGAGGATGTTGACCCGCGGCGCCCGCGCGGCCGTCGCGATCACGCGCACGCCCGGCCGGTAGCCCCAGAGCGCCACGCGCGTCGTGCCGCGGAATCCGAGCGCGACCGTCAGTCGGAACGGGTTCACCACCGCCCCGAGCTTGCCCACGAAGTAGAATCCAGCAGAAGCCGGCGCGAGGACCAGCACCTCGGGTCGCTCGGCCACGAGACCCAGCTTGAGCGTTCGCCCCTCGATGGCGACCGGCTTGAGGTGAGCATCGAGCACATAGACGCGCACCTCTCCCGTGGCCTCGTTCGCGACCATCTCGAGCCGGTCGTCGCCGACCACCTGGACGGAGCCGCCGTGGGGGCCCACCGTGACCTCGGACACCTTGCTCTCCGCGCTCACCCTGGCGCTCGCCACGAGCTCGGCCGTGCCGCCCGCGGGCACGTGCAGCACGCCGCTCCACGGTTTGCCCGAGACGGTGAGCGTATAACTGATCTCCGTCAGGTCCGCCTCGAGCTTCGGCCCCGCCGCGACCAGGAGGCCCGTCCTCGCGTCGATCGCGAGCGGGATCGTCCGCGGCTCCCCGGACGGCAGCTTCCAGACGAGCGTGCCGCCCACGTCCTCCTTGATGCGCACACCGGAGCTGGCGGTGATCGCCGCTTTCACCTGGCCGTCGCCGTCGATGCGCCAGGCGACATTCCCCTCGTCGTGCTCCTCGACCAGCGCCGCGGCGCCGAGCTCCTCGCTCAGGGCCATCTCCGCGTTGGCCGTCGCCGTGGCCTCGCCGCAGGCGGGCAGGTGCGCGAGCGTGAGAGCCACCAGCGCGATACGAGCCATACGGATCATCGGTTCCTCCGTTGCCATCCTGTGCCTCGCCGGTCAGCGCCGGCTCGGTCGTGGCATCCTCTCGACTTCCTGGACAGCAGTGCGTCCTCCGGGGCGCCGCGGCTCATCAATCTCGTGGTGGGGACGTGTGGGATACGTGCGCGCCGTCCGTCGCGCGATGGCGACGGCCTGCCGCGATGGCCGCTGAGCGGGGAGGTGAGGAGGAGGGGTATGGTGCAGTGCCTCCACAGCAAGGACGGCAGGGTGGTGGCCTCCGCGGGCTGACGTGCTCAACCAGCCTGTCGGAAGAGGGCAATGCACCTGATTGCCGATCGCTCTTCCGCGCCAGGGAAGCTCTTGGCCCCCTGGTGCCGGACGAGGTCGCGCATGCTACCGTCCGTTCCGATCATGGAGGGGTCGATCCTTCGGCACATCGTTGCGAGCGATGGGACGCGCATCGCGTGGCACACGCACCAGCGCCCAGGCGACGAGGTGCAGCTGCGAGATCGAGCGCCCGTCGTCCTCACGAACGGCCTCAGCACGACGGAGAACTTCTGGAAGCACCTCGTCAGCGCGCTCGCAACGACGACCCACCTGGTCCACTGGAGCTACCGGGGTCACGGGCAGAGCGAGACGGCGCGCTCGGGCGACTACTCCATTCCCACCCACGCAGACGACCTTCTCCGGGTGACGGAGGCGGTCCGTGCACGTAGCACGTTCGCCGGCGCGCCGGTGCACATCGCCTTTTCCATGGGCGTCACGGTGCTGCTCGAGCTCTATCGCCGCCGTCCTGATCTCGTGCGCGCGATGGTGCTCATCGCCGGCGGCGCCGATCACCCCTACGCGTCGAGCGCCGCCTTCCGGATCCCCGGCGCGCGCGCGGCCCTCCGTCTGGCGCTGCGGACGGCGGCCCCCATCGTTCCTCGCATGGCGCCGGTCGTGCGCCGCGTCACGGCGTCCAGCGCCCTCTTCCCCCTGGGCCAGGCCGCAGGCGTCTTCGGGCCCGAGGCGCCTCAGGACGAGCTGGAGCATTTCCTCCGCGCCGTCGGGACCATGGACCTTCGCGCTTACTGGGAGTCTCTGCGGTCGTTGATGGCGGCAAGCGCGTCGGACGTACTCCCCCAGGTGCGGGTGCCGGTCCTGGTGATCGCGCCCGAGCGCGACGTGATGGCCCTGCGGGCCGATCTCGACGCGCTTCGCCGCCTCATCCAGGGTGCCGAGTGGATGATCGTGCCCCGCACAGGCCACGCGATGCTCCTCGAGGCAGGGGGCGTGGTGTCGGCCCGCATACAGGAGTTCTTGCTCGGCCTGCAGTAGCCAGGAGCCCGTGGGTCGAGCTCCCGCCACCTGCGCAGCCGCGTCGCCTGCCGCCGCCCCCTCATCGCGCGGTATCGCAGCTGGGTGAAGCGAGGCGTCCGGACGAGGGCGGGCGACTACACCGATCCGAGGTCGCTGCGAGAGGCGTTCGCCGGCGGAGACGAGCTGCCGGTGGTGTCCGGGATCGTGAAATAAAACGTGCTGCCCTCGCCGAGCCTGCTCTCCATCCAGATACTGCCGCCGTGAGCCTCAACGATGCTCCTGCAGATGTAGAGGCCAAGGCCCAGGCCTCTCCTGTCCTTCCTCCAGAGCGGGCTGCCTAGCCATCGGTCCGCGCGACGTCGGACTCCAGCCGGGCGACCTGACGCTTGTCGGGCATCCGGAGGATGCCCATCCAGGCGAACACACGGATGACCTGATAGGCCGGATCGATCTCGAACCACCGCACCGCGAAGTTGGGGCTCATCGAGTACTTGTGGTGGTTGTTCTGGAAGAGCTCGCCGAGCGTCACGAAGTCGAGGGCGAGCGTGTTGCGCGAGTCGTCGTCGCTGTTGAAGTTGCGGTAGCCGTAGCGGTGGCCGCACCAGTTCACGATCGCCCCGTGCAGCGGGCCCATGGTCCAGTGCAGCGGGAGGAACAGGAACTGCCACCAGTGCGAGGCGAAGGCCATGTAGAAGACCGTGTAACCCGTGCCCCACGCGATGCGGCTGATCCACGAGTTGCCGATGCGGTCGAGCGTGCGCCACTCGGGGTAGCCACCGAGGAAGCGCGGCTCCACGTCGGCGGTGCCGTCGCAGATGGCATCGTAGAGCTTCTTGGTCCGCCACATCATCGAGGCGGGCTCGGCAAAGTACCGCGGCGAGTGGGGATCCTTCGGCGTGTCGCTGTACGCGTGGTGCGTGCGGTGCAGGATCGCGTAGGCCCAGGGGACGAGGTACGAGGAGCCCTGCGTGAGGTACGTGAGAAGGTGAAATACTCGCTCCGAGCGCTTCGACATCGTGAACATACGATGCGACGCGTACCGGTGGAGGAAGAAGGTCTGGAAGAAGACCGCGAGCGTGGAGTGGGCGATGAGGACAACAACTAACTCCATGCGCGGTTTGTACAACGAAGCGCGCCTGGCGGGAAGCCAGCTCACGATCATAATCGAGCCCATCGGATACGATCCGCCGGCCTCGTTTCATATGTCCTCACA
This sequence comes from Sorangium sp. So ce381, assembly GCF_051473845.1. NCBI lineage: Bacteria > Pseudomonadati > Myxococcota > Polyangiales > Polyangiaceae > Sorangium > Sorangium sp. So ce381. The sequence continues at coordinate 1,080,975 of NZ_CP150336.1, forward strand.
GCGCCCCGTGCCGTCCGTGACGACGAGCTGCGACCATCCATCCTACGGAGAGAGTTTCCGCGCGGTATCGTGCTGGATCCTGCCCGCACAGGGCGCAGCGCGGGGCGGCTCCGCGAGGGGCCTGCGCTCGGGGGCTGCACGTCCCCGCGCCTGTCCGGACGATTCGGGTAGGAATGGCGACGGGCGATGGTTTGGCCATCGTCGCTGACATACTGGCACGCGGCGGTCAGGGTTATCGGCAGATTGATCGAGCGTCCGTTGGAGACGTTGGTGCGTTCGAGGGCGATGTGCTCCTCGTGGCCTTGGGTCGATCGAAGCGGGCTCAGGGGTCTGCCGCAACCGGCCTGCGCGTGCGGCTCGGTCGCCGACGAGAGAACTCGGGTGTACGAAGGAATCGACACCTCGACGGCCACCAGGACGCTCCCCCCGCCCCACCAACCTGGCATGGATTCCCGATTTTGTCTTGACGTCGAGGATCGCCAACCGTATGTTGGTCTGACCAACGGACAACATGACCAGCGCCCCCCGCTTCCGGACGGTGTCCCGTTCGGCGATCTACGTCGACGTCGCCGACCAGATCCGCGACGCAATCCTCAATCGCTCGCTTTCGTCAGGCGAGCGCCTCCCGCCCGAGCGCGAGCTCGCTCAGCAGTTCGGGGTCAGCCGCGCGACGATCCGCGAGGCGCTCCGCCACCTCCAGGCGCAGGGGCTGCTCGCGTCGCGCGGTCGGACCTCGCCGATGCAGGCCGCGAGCCCTGACGCGGCGGTCGACCGCTTCTGCGAGGCGCTCACCCACGTTGTCCAGCTCCGGAATGTGTCGCTCCCGGACCTCATCGAGCTGCGCGTCGCGATCGAGACCGCCGCGATGACCCGCTCGGCGGCCGCGCCGGTCGCCGCTCACCTCGACGAGGCGCGCGCCGCGCTCGAGGAGATGGATCGGGAGCAGATCTCCCCCACCGAGTTCCACGACGTCGATATCGCATTCCACGTCGCGCTGGTCGCGGCCTCTGGCAACCAGGCGCTCGCCCTCGTGATGGTCGCGGTCAAGGACAGCATCCGGATCCACCTCGAAGAGGCGCTGCAGGCGCGCTCGTTCGCGGCGATCCGCCCGCGGGTCGTCGAGGAGCACCGGGCGCTCCTCGGCGCGATCGAGCGCGGTAACGCGAAGTCCGCCGCGACGCTCCTCAGGGCGCACCTCTCGGAGTTCTACGGCACATGAACCCGCTCGACGAACTTGCCCTCATCCTGGGCGACGGCCTGGTGACGGATCGTGACATCATGGAGGGCTATCGCCGCGATCAGGCCCTCTGGGCGCCCGGCGGCTGGCCCGTCGCGGTGGCGCGGCCGGCCTCGACCGCCCAGGTGCAGGCGCTGGCGCAGTGGGCGACCCGGCACCGCACCGCGCTGGTGCCGCGCGGCGCCGGGACCGGGGTGGCCGGCGGCGCGACCGCCAGCGACGGCTGCGTGGTGCTGAGCTTCGAGCGCATGAACCGGATCCTCGCGATCGACGAGGCCTCGATGCTCGCAGTCGTCCAGCCGGGGGTGCTCAACGGCGAGCTCAAGGCCGCCGCGCACGAACGGGGGCTGTGGTATCCGCCGGACCCGTCGAGCTACGCCGTCTCGAGCCTCGGCGGCAACGTGGCCACCAATGCGGGCGGCCTGTGCTGCGTGAAATACGGTGTCACGTCCGATTACGTGCTCGCCCTCGAGGCGGTCCTCGCCGACGGGACGGTGCTCCGCACCGGCGGCCGGAGCCGCAAGGACGTCGCCGGCTACGATCTGACACGGCTCCTGGTCGGCTCCGAGGGCACCCTCGCGCTGATCACCGAGATCACGCTGCGCTTGCGGCGGCGGCCCCCGCCGGCGACCACGCTCGTCGCGACGTTCACCTCGCTCGAGGCCTCGGGCCGGGCGGTCGCGGCGATCGTCCGGTCGGTCGATGCGTCGATGCTCGAGATCATGGACAGCGCGACCCTCCGCGCCGTCGAGCGCTTCCGCCCTCTCGGCCTCGACACCGAGGCTGCCGCGATGCTGATCGCGCAGAGCGACGCGCCCGGGTCCGCCGAGCTCTCCGGCATGCAGGCGGCCTGCGAGGCCGCCGGCGGGACGGTGATCGCCACCACCGAGGACGAGAGCGAGGGGCAGATGATGCTCACCGCGCGCCGCCTCGCGCTCACGGCGCTCGAGAAGCTCGGCACGGTGCTCGTCGACGACGTCGCCGTGCCGCTGCCGCAGCTGCCGGAGATGTTCCGTCGGATCGAGGCGATCGCCGCCGCGACGCAGACCACCATCGCGACGGTGGCGCATGCGGGCGACGGCAACCTTCACCCTCTCGTCGTGTTCGATGGAAACGACGCCGCGGCCGAGGCGCGCGCTGTCGCGGCCTTCAACGAGGTGATGGCGCAGGCGCTCGACCTAGGCGGCACGATCACCGGCGAGCACGGCGTCGGCACGCTCAAGCGCGGCCTCCTCACCCGCCAGCTCGGCGCGGCGTCGCTGGCGCTGCACCGCCGCATCAAACACGCCTTCGACCCGGGCGGCATCCTCAACCCCGGAAAGGTGATCGACAGCTGACGTGGCGTGATGTCCGCGCTGCGCGGCGCCGCCTCGCGCGGCGCCGCCGCGATCAGAGCCCGGTGTAGATCGTCGCGAAGGAGGCCGCCTCGCCGCGGAGCAGCAGGCTGAGCCGCGGGTTCGGCACCTTGAAGGTGTGAATCTTGGCGTTCCGCACGTCGAGCACCGCGAAGGCGCCGCCTGGCGTGCTCTCCGCGAGCCCGTTCATCAGCAGGTTCAGCACGACCGAGACGCGCTTGGACGACAGCGGCTCGCCGCGGAAATACATCTTGATGACATGGGGCGTCCCATCGATGACGAGCCCGAGCTCCGGATTGACGTTGATCTCGAGATCACCCAGGCGGTACGTCGACGCCGGCGGCTCGAACCACGTCATCTTCGCCGAGGCGAGGAACTTGCGATATCCATTCACGACCGACGGGTAGATGCGGCGGCGCCGCTCGTCGTGCTGCGCGGCGAGGAAGCCGTCGAGCACGCTGGTGGGCTTTCCGCTCCTGTGCATGTCAACGATCGCCTCTCGCACCTGCCTGTAAAAGTCCGTGTAGAGCTCGTCCTTCCGTTCCTTGAACTCCCTGACGCCGGTCAGCTTGGGCGTCCCGGCCTTGAGAACGAAGTCGACAAAGTACGTGAGCGAGATCTTTTCCATGAAGTCTCCTGCAAAACGAAGCATTCGGGCGCGCCATCGACACGCGTCGTACGAGAGACACGCCGTCGCGCCGCGTCCTTGGTGTCTACCATGGATAGTCATCTTCGACCCGTCGGGAAAGGGATCGGTCGGACGGACATTGTCCCAACCTGTCGATGGCGGACGGATGCGCCGCGGGTCGAAAAAGTATCGTGATTACGTGTATTTGCGTTGGCGGTCGGGCGCGCTTCATCCGGCGCCGCGGGGCTCCTCCCGGCCGAGCGAGTGGCCATGACGAGAGGTGGCGCGCGCGGCAGAGGTAATCGACAGAATCCAGCTGTTGTCCAGGGGATCTCCTGTGGAGAACCCCTGTGGAGAACTGGAGAGGAGGGGGCGTGATCGAGGTGTGGACCCGGTCGGACATGGTCTGTCATAACCACGTGCTCCTTGGCGCTTGACGCTGCCCGCGGGCGGAGGATGGGGCCGGAACGCCCCCGGAGCGCCTGGACTTCCCGCCCCCTCACGATGTGTTTGGCTCTGCGCTGAGCCTGTGTTTCGAGGTCGACTCAGCGCGCGCCTGGTCGCGCCGTCGCGACGGAAGGATTCCTGCTCCGCTCTCCCTCGCCTCCGGCATTCCGCTTGCGTGCGGCGGTCGGCCGGCCAGACTACGCCGCCGTGCTCGCCATCGAAGCGTCCTCCGTGAGGAAGGTCTACCGCGGCTTCTTCCGTCGGAGCGGCGGGCAGACGGCGCTCGCAGGCCTCGACCTCGCCATCCAGCGCGGCGCCGCGTTCGGGCTCATCGGCCTCAACGGCGCGGGCAAGACGACGTTCATCAAGACGCTGCTCGGCGTGGTGCGCCCGACGAGCGGCGCCGTGCGCGTGCTCGGCGGCGAGCCGGAGGACCCGGGCGTGCGCGCCAGGATCGGGTACCTGCCGGAGCGGCTCTTCTTGCCCAGCGCGTTCACGCCGCGGCAGTTCCTCGCGAGCGTGGCCCGCATGAAGGGCCTCTCGCCGGGCGAGGGCGCGCTGCGCGCGCTGGCCGAGAGGGTAGGGCTCGGGGCCGACTCGGACCGCAAGATCGGCGGGTTCTCGAAGGGGATGCGGCAGCGCCTCGGGCTCGCCGCGGCCTTGCTCGGGCAGCCGGAGCTCCTCGTGCTCGACGAGCCGACCGACGGCGTCGATCCGCTCGGCCGCGCCGAGATCCGCAGGATCCTGGGCGAAGAGCGCGCGCGGGGGGCGACCTTGTTCCTGAACTCGCACCTCCTGTCGGAGACCGAGCGCATCTGCGACCGCATCGGCATCCTCGCGGGCGGGCGGCTCGTGCGCGAGGGCGCGCTCGTCGAGCTGTGCGGCAGCGAGACGGCGTACCGCGTGCGGTTCGCGGACGGCGTCGACGCGGCGAGGGTCGCCGCGCTCGGGTTCCGTCAGGTCGACGGGGAGGGCGGGTGGCGCCTGGAGGCCGAGAGCCCCGCGGCGCTCAACGAGGCGCTCGATCAGGCGCGGCGCGCCGGCGCCCTGCTCGTCGAGCTGTCGCGGGACCTGCGCGACCTGGAGGACGTGCTGGCGGAGGCGCTGGGCGCGGGCGGCGCTCGCGGAGGTGCGGCGTGAGGGCGGCGCTGAGCGTCGCCGGCGACCTCCTGCGCGAGGCCTCGTCGCGGAGGTGGTTCCTCGCCCTCGGGATCGGCGTCACGCTCGCGCTCGTGGTGATCGGGAGCGCGCTGCAGCTCGAGGTGGTGGACGGCGCGCTCGCGGCGACGCGGCTCTTCGGCAAGGAGGTCGGCCGCGGCGAGATCCGCTCGGTCGACGTCGCGCTCCGCTACGTGGGCCGCGCGCTGTCGTATGTGCTGTTTTACGGGGGGCTCGCGTTCGGGATCGTCTCCTGCGCCGATTTCGGCCCGAGCCTGCTGGCGCCGGGGCGCATCGAGCACCTGCTGTCGCTGCCCGTGCGGCGGTTCGAGCTCCTCCTCGGCACGTTCCTCGGCGTGCTCGCGCTCTCGCTCGTCAGCACGCTGTACGGCGCCGTCGGGATCACGGTCATCTTCGGGCTGAGGGCGGGCGTGTGGCTGGCGAGCCCGATCGTGGCCGCGTTCCTCGCGAGCGCGACGTTCGCCGGCATCTACGGGGCGATGCTCACGACCGCGGTGATGGTGCGGAGCGCCGCGCTGTCCGCGGCGGTGGGGATCGCGCTGTTCTTCCTCGGCATCATCGCGGGGTACCGCGAGCAGCTCGACTCGTTCTTCGAGCCCGGCCTGGCCCGCGGGGCCTTCCGCGCGGCGACGCTCGCGCTGCCGCGGGTGTCGGCGCTCGCCGACGCGTCGGCGGATATCGCGGTGGCGACGGCGATCAAGGGGGATGTGCTCGCCAGCCAGGTGGCAGGGCTGCTCATCTTCGGCCTGGCCGCCCTCGCGGTGGGCATCCATGTGTTCGAAGAGAAGGATTTCTAAGGTGAAGCGGCGATGCTCGACGAGGCGGTGAGCGATCGGAATCGGCAGCTCCGCGGCGCCTGGGCGGGGGTGACGACGCGATGAGGCCGATGAAGAAGCGGGGCGTGTGGCTCGCGGCGGCGATGGTCCTGCTCGCGCTCGCCGCGTGGCTGATGTCGCGCGGGGACAAGGAGAAGCCCACGGTCCGGCCCCGGAAGATCGAGTTTCCGCGCTACCCGAAGCCGGCAGAGGTGGAGCGCGCCAGCCGTCGCCGCACGCTGCCGCCGCTGTCTGCACCGCCGCCCGGCGTCGAAGCGCCGCAATGGAAGCGCGACCCGGTGCTCGCCGCCCTGCCCGCCGATCCGAAGCGCTCGGCCATGGTGTTCGAGATCGAGGCGCTCAAAGAGTCGCCGATCATGCAGATCTGGCTCGATTGCATGCTGTCGCGCGGCGACGAGCGCGCCGGCGTCGCGCGCTTGAAGGACCGATACGGGATCGATGTGCTGGAAGACGTGGAGCGCGTCGCCACGTCGAGCACGGGGCTCATGGTGCTCCAGGGGTCGTTCGAGGGCGCAAAGTTCGAGCGCGAGCGATGGACCACGCGGACGTACGGGGAGAAAGGCATCCTCTACGAGGAGAAGGATACGGGCAGGGTCGTCGCGACGTGGGGGCCTGACGTCCTGCTCGTGGACCCGCGCGCCGAAGCCGGCCTCGTCGAGGATGCGATCGATCGGCTCGAATCGACCGATCCCACGCAGGGATCCATCCTCCAGGAACACCAGGCCTACAGCGACGTTTATGGAGTCCTCTCGCCCGACGATCTCTCGAGGATGCTGCCGTCGGACCAGGACAATCTCGCCGAGCGGATCCGAGAGACCGTAGAGCGGGTGGAGATCCACGTCGACGCTTCGGAGGATGTCGCCGTCGTCGCCGAGGTCGCCGGCCCCGCTGGCCAGGAGATGGAGGACCTGTCGAAGCTGTTCGGCGCCGCGCTCTCCATGGGGCGGCTCAACGCGAAGCGCGAAGACAACGACGAGCTCGCCGAGCTGCTCGACCACGCGAAGGTGGAGACGCAGACGCGGCGCCCTCCCTGGGCGAGCAAGCCGGAGGAGCAGCGCTTCTCGGTCGACGTGGCGCTGCCCGTCGAGCTGCTGAAGAACCTCGGCCCGTGTCGTCGAGACCGGCGCGATCCGGACCGCGACGGCGAGGCCGAGCCAGCGCCGCCGCGGTGACGCGCGCAACGCCTCGCGAGCCGCACATCCCTCAGCGACACCCTATCAAGGCGGGGATGGCCGTGGCGATGCGGTATCAGAGCGGCTGATACAGCTGGATCAGGTTTCCGCAGGTGTCCGAGAACACCGCGATCATGACCGGGCCCATCGGCGTGGGCTCCTGGGTGAACGCGACCTGGCGCTCCTTGAGGCGAGCGAACTCGGCCTTGAGGTCCGACACCTCGAACGCGGTGAGCGGGATGTTCTGCGCGAACATCGCTTGTTGAAATGTCTTCGCCGCCGGGTTGGCGTTCGGCTCCAGGACGAGCTCCAGGTCGTCGGGGCCCTCCGGCGAGACAACGGTGATCCACCGGTACTCCCCGACCGGGAAATCGCTCTTCTTCTTGAAGCCGAGCACCTCCGTGTAGAACTTGAGCGCGCGTGTCTGGTCCTCGACCATGATGCTGTTGAGCTTGATCCTCATCGATCGCCTCGCTGAGCTGACGGTTCGGGCCGACTCTGCCAGGGCCGCCCGGCTCACGCTTCTCGAAAACTGCGAAACGCGCCCGGCGGCAGCCGGCCCATCAGGGTGAGACAGCCGGGGACGAGCTCCCACGGGAGCCTCCCCGGCACCTGCACCATCGCGCGCACGCGGCGCCGGTACGCCGACGGCGGCACGCCGATCCGCTGCGCGAACAGCGCGCTGAAGCTGCCGAGGCTGGAGAACCCGACCTCCATGCACACGTCGGTCACCGAGTGATGTCCTGCCGCCAGGAGCTGCTTGGCCAGATCAAGGCGCCGCCGGATGCGGTACTGGTGCGGGGTCACGCCGAACACCGCCTCGAACTGCCGGATGAAGTGGTAGGGTGAGATCGCCACCTCCCGCGCCACGTCCTCGATCGACAGCCTCGACTCGCGCACCTCGGAGAGCAGGTCCCGCGCCCGGCAGAGGTTTCTGAGCGCGTCATGTCCGAGCAGCATCGCCGGCGACCAGGATAGAGCGTGGCGGCGGCTGGCTCAAGCGACCTCACCGGGGGGCCGCACCAGGGGCCGCTCCGCGCGACGGGCCGCTCAGACGAGCAGTTCGGGGTCGGGAAAGGCGAGGAACCAGGCCGACCGGGCCGCGCGCGCCACAGAGCGAGTGTACCGCCGTGGCCGAAATCGCAGGTTCATTGTCTTTTGGGACAGACGCGCCGTCTGGTACCCACTGGCGGGGCGCCGGCGGCGCGGCCGCGGGCCGCCCGCGGGCTCGGGCGCTGCGCCGCCGTGACGGCGCTTCGTGACGTCCCGAGCCAGCCCCAAGCAAACCCGGGAGGAGCCAATGAATGCGATCGAGCTTCCCGAGATTCCGGACAGCACCCTTTGCGCGGAGGCGACCGAGCACGCCAGGGCCGTCAGCGCCCCGTTCCTCTTCAACCATGTGGCGCGCACGTACGTCTTCGGCGACGCGCTGGGGCGGCTCCGGGGGCTGTCGTACGACCGCGAGCTGCTCTATCTGGCGTGTGTGTTCCACGATCTGGGCCTCACCGACTCGGCCCCCGTCGAGACGCGCTTCGAGGTCGAGGGGGCCGACGCGGCCAGGGCTTTCCTGGCCGCGCGCGGGGTCGGCGCGCGCGAGCAGGAGGTCGTCTGGGACGCGATCGCCCTGCACACCACCATGGTGACACCCCAGCGCAAGCGCCCCGAGATCGCCCTCTGCCAGATGGGCGCGGCCATCGACGTCGGCTACGCGCCCCGGGCGCTCCTGCCCGATCGGCTCGTCGAGGAGGCGCTCGGGCGCTATCCGAGGCTCGGCTTCAAGGAGGCGATGACCTCCGCGCTCTGCGGGCTGCTCCGCCGAAGCGAGGCGGCGGCCACCTCGCCCGTCGTGGCCGACGTCGGCGAGCGCAGGCTCGACCGGTTTCGACCCATCCACTTCTGCGACGTCATCGCGGGCGCGGCGTTCGACGAGTAGCGCTATCAGGAGCTCGAAGAGCTTCAGAGCGCGAACAGAAAATCGACGAAGGAGCGGGTCGCGCCGTCGAGGCCGAAGTACTTCTTGCCGGCGGCGGGCTCGATCACGAAGTATTCGTCCTTGGCGTGGGCTCCAGAGCCGTGGCCGAGGCCGACGTGGCCGGCGGGGAGCTCGAGCGGCTTTCCAGTGAAGAGGTAGCCGGGCCAGGAGCCGGCGAGGCGCGGCCAGATCACCGGGTCGAGGCCCGCGGCCTTGTAAACGGCGAGCTCGGTCTGGATGGGCCGCGCCTCGAGCGCGGTGTCCGTCGGGTCGTAGCTGCCGATGTTCTTGATAACGATGTCCTTGTAGCCCCGCCTGTCGAGGTGCTTGCGCAGCTTGGCGAGCACGTCCTTGGCGGTCATGTCGGGCACCAGCCGGATATCCATCTTGGCGAAGGCGCGGTGCGGCAGGATGGTCTTGGAGCCCTCGCCGATGTAGCCCGCGTAGAGGCCGTCGATGTTCACCGACGGGCGCGAGACGTAGCGCTCGAGCATGGCGCGCTCGTCGAGGTCGTTCACCCACCTGTCCACCCCGAAGACCCTCTTCCAGTCGGCCTCGTCCCAGCGCGCCGCCAGGTCGTCGAGCAGCTTCTTCTGCTGGCTCGAGACCGGGCGCACGGCGTCGGTAAGCCCGTCGATCATCGGCTCGTTGCCGTCCGCCGAGACAAGCGTGCCGAGCGCCTGCACCAGCCGCCAGGCCGGGCTGTCGACGACCACCTTCATGCTGGAGTGGATCTCCCCGTCGCGCGGGCCGCGCCCCCACGCCTTGCCGCTCGCCTCCAGCTCGACGTAGACGATGCCCTTCGCGCCCAGGACGACGTTGACCGTGCCCGACAGTGATTGGTCCGCCGCCGGCATCATCACGCCCTGGCATTTCTCGAGCGCCCTCATCACTTCATCGTTCCACACCACCTGCGAGAAATGCGGCGAGCCGAGCTCCTCTTCCCCCTCGGCGACCACCACCAGGTTGACCGGCAGCTTCGAGCCGGCGGCGCGCACTGCGTGCAGCGCGGCCAGGAACGCCCCCTGCGGCCCCTTCTGGTTGACCGCGCCGCGCCCCACGATGACCTTGCCGACGCCCGCCTTGTCGACCAGCTTGGCGGCGAAGGGCGGTGAGGACCACTCCTTCTCCTCCACCGGCTGTACGTCGTACATGAAGTAGAAGCCCATGGTCTGCTTCGCGCCGGCGTCGAGCGTCGCGAAGATGCCCGGGTGTCCGTCGGTCTTCATCTTCTTGACCGTTCCGAAGCCGGCGTCGCGCAGGAGATCCATCGTCAGATCGCAGCACTCGGTGATGCCGACGTTCTGCGCCGAGATCGACGGCTGCTGGATCCAGCGCTGGATGCGCTCGATCGACTGCCTCCGCTGCTCGGTGATCTTGTCATATACCGGCGAGAGGTCGGCGGTCTTGCCGCTCGCGCCCCTGGCGAGGCGGGGAAACGAGGCGAGCAGTCCGGAGGCCGCGGCGCCGGCGATGAAGGTGCGGCGATCGATGTCCAGCATGGCGCGCAGCTTAATGCGCGCCGGCCGGGAGCGGTCCTCCCCCTGCCTTCGTGGACACCCCGACGTCACCGGGAGGCATCGATCAAACGGAGAAAGAGGAGGGGGTTCACGCCTGGGTGCAAGGCCGAGGCGGTACGGCAGGCGAGGGCAGGCGCGCAGAGCATCGTCGATGGCTTCGCCTAGGGAGCGGAGAATCCAGCGGAATTGATGCTCTCTCGCTCGGGTCGGCTGATGGCCATCGCGCCGGCGAACGGGCCTCTGCCACGGGCGTGATGCTCGGCTCATCGCCGACCCGAGCGCGCCGGGGTGTTCGGGCGCGTCGAGGGGGCCCTCGGCAGGGCTTGGTGGCTGCGCCGCGCCGTCTTTGATGCATCCTGCTGCGCGCCCCTGCGGCCGCGTCCGCTGGGCGATGGGCAGACGCAGCCTCCGGCGGAGAGGCAGGGCGCCGGATGGGCGATGGCCATCGGGCGCGTGAGCGAGCCGTCGTCCTGCTGGAGCGAAAAGCGGCCTACAGCAATCCTCTACATGGAGCGCCAACACACACACAGTGGCTCTTGGGAGGGCGCCGTGTCGTCCATCGTCATGTCATGGCCGTCGGCTCAGGACAGTGACATAGAAATGCTGGTTCAGGCGCCGCAGCCCGGGTGAGTATGTTGTTGACATAGTGTCGCTTTTCAGGAGGAGAGCGGGCGCATAGGGAGCCCTCTGTCGCCTCATGTGAGCGATCTGAACTGCCCTTGACATTTCTGGGTCGCTTTGATTTTTTTTTGCTTCCATCTCGAGCCGATACAATCTTCCGGCCATAAGCGCAGAGCGCGGGGGAAATTATGAGTCACTCATCGTTCACGCTCATTCGCGTGATCTGCTGCCTTCTCGTTGCGATCACAGCCGGCTGCTTGGACGGCAAAGCGCCGCTCGACGACGCTCCCCAACCAGCTGCCATTCCGGATGTATCCTTTCAAGGGCCATGCGACGGGCCAGCCCTAGCTCACGTGCGGGTCGATCGCTCGAAGAAGGCGCCAGATGTCGGCGCGGTTATGTTTGCGGCAGCGGGTGATATTTGCCTTCGTGTCTCGACCGGCGGGGAGAAGGGCCACGCGTCGGCCGCGGCATGGATCACCTTGGATACGTCGCTGCGTGTCGCTTCGCCCGACGCCTTCAACGGCAGGCCCGCGGCCTTCAACGTGCTCGTCCGTGGATTGTACGACGGAGAGCACCGCCTGGAGGTTCGAGTCGCGTCGAAGCCTGGAACGTTCGTCGACGTCGAGATAGTCGACCTGGTCGACCCGGCCGATCTCGAGACGGGCGGCGACCCGGTGACAGGCACGGTCGGTCCCACCGGAGGCGTTGTATCCTCGAGCGGCGGTCCAGGGCTCATTTCTATTCCCCGTGACGCGCTCTCGGCACCGACGGCCATCACGATCGCGAAGTTAAGCGACGCTGTGGCCGCCCGCCCTCTCCCCGACGGTCTGGTCCTCGTCGGTGGCGTGGAGCTCCTGCCGGAGGGCACGGTCTTCGATGCCCCTGCCCTCGTCCTCGTCCCGCTCACGCGGCGCTTGACGCCGGGGCGACCCCTGACAGCCCTTTATTATGACCCGGCGCAGGGAGCGTGGGTGCGCTCCCTCATGTCCTCGGGGGAGTACGCCAGCGCCATGGTAACGTCGGATGGGGCCCACGCCGCGTTCCTCGTGGACCACTTTTCGTCTCATGCGGTCGCCCTTCCCGAGCTGCCGGAGCTCGATCTCGTCCAGATCGGCACCGTTCGAAGCGCAATTCACGTGTGCCCCATCAACTTCGATTTCGGCGTGTGGGACGGCCCTCCGGTCAACAATATCTTCGGCACCGCCTATAGCGACCCGATCTTCCGGCACGGCGTCTTCACGGACGTGTTCGAGCAGGTCCTGCTCCGGCCGACGGTGGGCGACGGCGGGGCGCATTACGCCATCGCGGCTCAGATCCTCGCGTCCGCGCGCAACGAGCTCGCGTCCAACGCCGATCTCCTCTATTCGCAGGCTCTGCTCAGCAAGCACGTCAATCGGGGACTGCGGGGGCTGTGGGGCTGGTACGCCGACCAGCCGGCCTCCTTCAAGCATACGACCTTCGCGAACGTTCAGGCGCGGTTCAGCAAGCTATCCGCAGCGTTTCAACTCGTCGCCGTCGGCGCGCAACTCGACGAGGGCGCCGCTCAGGTGGAGCTGCTCTGGATCCTCTCGCAGGCCGCCGACCTGACGCGCATCGAGGTGATGAAATCCTACCTCGATTCGATAGGGCTGAGCGCCGATCCGTCCGTAATGGCCGGATTCGAAGTGGCGGCAGACCGCGTTGAGGCTCGTCACGACGCGCAGATGAACGAGTTCGTGGTCGCGGTGGCGAAGGCGGCTGAGCACGGGGTCGTGACCGTCGACACGCTCCTGGAGGCTGGATTGACGATCGGCCTGCCCGCCGTGATCGTCGATTCTCTCGTGAAAGCGAAGCTCATCACGCAGGCGGCGGGCACCAAGCTGGCAGCAGCTGCAGGGCTCGCCCTCGATCTGGCCCTCGGGAATGGGGATGCGCACCGGCGATCGAGCACCATATGCGCGCTGTCGACGCTCTACGCCTACGGCCTCGAGCGGGCAGACGTGAAGGTCGACGGCGTGGAGCTGGCCGAGCTCAAGTATATTGCCTTCGCGGAGCTCGCGCGCGCGGCGTCGTCGTTCGTCGAAGGAGAAGAACTCGGCTTCACCAACTGGCTCGTTTACCTGGCCGTGGATCCTTTTGTCGGCGGCCAACGGGACGCGACGATCACCTTCTGGAGAGATGCGGCGAGCACCGCTGAAGCAGGGCTGCGAGCGCTGGCGAGCATGAAATATAACCTCGACACCGAGCCGATGCAGACGACCGTCGACGACGAGCTCCCGTCGGTGTCGTTCGCGTGCACGTCCGACGCGTCGATTACAAAGCAATCATGCGGCACCGAGCTCGTGGGGTGCTACGCCGGGCCTCAGGGCAGCTGGTTCTGGACCTATAGCGTCAGCGTTCCTGACTGCACGGCGACGTTCACCATCTCGGCCCCGTCGAGCGGCGAGCAGCCCGTGTACGCCGAATACTTCGCCTTCTGTGACCAGTCGCGCGCGGTGCGCTACGGCGTGGAAGACGACTTCAAGTCGTCGGAGGTGGTCATCGACCAGTGGGCGTCCACGCTGACGTCGCGCACGTCGCTTTTGGGGACGTTCCATTTCACGTCGGGCCAGTCGTACAAGGTGCATGTGTCTGACCATGACCCTCTTGGCTATCAGCCGACTCCGGCGGCATGCCAGGCGGCCGGCGGCGCCCACCACATCAACGTGAACATCGATCGCGTGACGTTCACCGCGCAGGCCAAGCCGGCGGCCGCCGTGCAGGCGTCGGACCGCGAGGCGATCCGGGAGGATGGCATGAGCATCCTTGCCTGGCCGTTCGAATCAAAATCGTGGAGGCGCGTCGAGGGGAGCCCCTATCATGGGTGCTCCGATGCGACCGCGGACGACTGGAACACGACGCTCGGCGGCTGCGACACGGAGATCACGATGGGGCCTATGCGCTTGCGCTCTGCGATCAGTGGGATCATTCGATTCGCGGGCAAGAGTGCGAACGATCCTGGGAGGGGGTATCAGCTCATCATCGAGAGCTCCAGAATACCCGGATTTTTTGTGGGCTACGCTCATCTGGCCCCGTTCGATGCCACGGGGATGGTCGGCCAGACCGTGGCTGCGTCCGGCGAGCTTCCGGTGGTGGTGGGCGACACCGGGACAGATTGTGCGCACCTTCATTTGAGTGCGTGGCGCCGTGTCCTCGATCCGGCGGCGCGCGCGCGGGTCCTCGATGGTCGTAGCCCCGACGGATATACATGCAGTGTTTCAAAATACGCCGCACCGTTCGAGCTGAACCAAGAATGGTGAGCGAACCCTCTGCGCGCTAAACCCGGCGTTAAATGTGCGACGAGCTCCGCGCGGCAATCTCGTTGGACGACGAGGTGCTAGCCTCTGACCTCTTCGTCCCCGTCTCCTGGAGGCGGAGGGCGCTCGCCCGCGGCGACCTGGAGCTCGCGGACGATCGAGAGGAGCGCTGGACAGCAGAAGCGCTCGACCACGGAGCCGTCGGGCGCGAGCTCGAAGCTCGGCGGCTCGCCGTGCACCGGGCAGGCCACGTCGGCGTACCTCGACTCGAGATCTTTCAGGACGCTCTCGTCGACCTCGCGGACCTCGCCGTTCGCAGCCGCCCCTTCGTTCCCGTAAGTTGACATGCGGCGCACGGTAGCACGAAGGGCGCCGCGCCTCGCGCGCTGCCCGGGCGCCTGGGCGACCTCTGCCATCGACCCAGGGACGTCGGCGCCTCGCGGCCTCAACGATCGCGGAGCCGTGACCAGACCGGCTGCCCGAAATCGAGAGGACAAAATAGCAGCGCCGCCGGGCGCCTCGGGGGATTAGGCGGAGGCCGCCGGCGGAGCTGGTCCAGGACTAAGCATTCTCCGTACCAGGTGCCCCCTTCGGAAAATCCCCTACTTATGTCTCGGGCGCCGATCCGGCGGGTTTCGGTTCTGCGAGGATCCGGCTTGCACGGTTGCAGGATTGCGACGGCGTTCGCCCTCTTCCGTGACCGCCCCGTCGCCGGCTAGCGTCGGCGACATGAACCGCCTGCGCACGACCCCCGCCGTCACCCTGGCGCTGCCGCTGCTCGCGGCGTGCAGCGCCCCCGCGTCGAGGCCGCTGGACAAGCCGGCCGCGTCCCCGGCCGCCGCGACCTCGCTGCACGCCGCGCCGGAAGCGCCCCCAGGGCCGGGGCGGCTTCGTTATCCGGCGGCCGCGAAGCGGCCCGTGGCGAGCGAGTACCATGGCACCCGGGTCGTCGACGACTACCAGTGGCTGGAGGACGCGAGCTCCCCCGAGGTGGAGCGCTGGGTCGCCGAGCAGAACCAGCTCTCGCGCGCCTACCTCGACGCCGTGCCGGCGCGCGGCGCCATCCGGGCGCGCGTGCAGGAGATCCTGTCGGCGACCTCCGCGAACCACTACGCGCTCGACGAGGCCGGCGGGCAGATCTTCGCGCTCAAGAACCAGCCGCCGAAGCAGCAGCCTTTCCTCGTCGTCCTGAGCTCCGTGAACGACCCCGCCTCCGCGCGGACCCTCGTCGATCCAGAGGTCATCGACCCGAAAGGGCACACGACCATCGACTGGTTCGTCCCTTCGCGCGACGGCAAGAAGGTGGCTGTCTCCCTGTCCGAAGGCGGCACCGAGAGCGGCACCGTGCGCGTCTACGACGTGGCGACAGGCAAGGAGACGGGCGACACCGTCCCTTACGCGAACAGCGGCACCGCGGGCGGCAGCCTGGCGTGGACCGGCGACGGGAAGGGGTTCTACTACACCAGGCACCCTCGGCCCGGGGAGCGCCCGCGAGAGGACATGGGCTTCTTTCAGCAGATCTACTTCCACAAGCTCGGTACGCCGGACAAGGACGACAAGTACGCGCTCGGCAAGGAATTCCCCCGCATCGCCGAGGTGGAGCTCACGACGAGCGAGAGCGGCAAGCTCGTGCTCGCCAGCGTGCAGAACGGGGATGGAGGCGAGTACTGGCACTATCTCCTCGACGCTTCGGGCAAGTGGACGCGCTTTGCCGACCTGCCCGACAAGGTCATCCGGGTCGTGTTCGGCGCCGACGACCGGCTCTACCTCCTGTCGCGCAAGGACGCGCCGCGCGGCAAGGTGCTGCGCCTCTCGCCGGGCAAGCTGGACCTCGCCAGGGCGGAGCTCGTCGTGCCCGAGAGCGAGGCGGTGATCCAGGACTTCTTGCCCACGACAGCGCGGCTCTACGTCCGCGATCTGCTCGGCGGCCCGTCGCAGGTCCGCGTCTTCGATCTGAAGGGCAAGGCGCTCGGGGCGGTGCCGATCCCGCAGGTCTCCTCGGTGCGGCAGCTCGTGCGTACGCAAGGCGACGACATGCTCTTTCGCGGCGTGAGCTACACCGAGCCGGCGGCCTGGTTCGCGTACTCGGCCAGGGACGGCAAGGTGACGAAGACGCCGCTCGCGATGACGGCCCCTGTCTCCTATGCCGACGTGGACGTCGCCCGGGAGGCGTGCGCATCGAAGGATGGGACCAAGGTTCCCATCAACATCCTGCGCCGGAAGGGCACACCCCTCGACGGGACCGCGCCGGCGCTCCTCACGGGATACGGCGGCTACGGGACGAGCATGGCTCCCGGGTTCAACCCGCTCTGGCGGCTGTGGTTCGACCAGGGGGGCGTGGTCGCGATCGCCAACCTGCGCGGCGGCGGCGAGTTCGGGGAGGCGTGGCACCGCGGCGGCAACCTCACGAGGAAGCAGAACGTCTTCGACGACTTCGCGGCGTGCGCGCAGCACCTCGTCGACGAGCGGATCACGAGCCCACAGCGCCTCGCCATCCTCGGCGGCTCGAACGGCGGTCTGCTGATGGGAGCGCAGCTCACGCAGCACCCGGAGAGGGTCAAGGCGGTGGTGTCGCACGTCGGGATCTACGACATGCTCCGGGTGGAGCTCACGCCGAACGGGGCGTTCAATGTGACCGAGTTCGGCACGGTGAAGGATCCCGAGCAGTTCAAGGCGCTCCACGCCTACTCGCCGTATCACCACGTCGAGGCGGGCACCGCGTATCCGGCGATCCTGTTCCTGACCGGCGCGAACGACCCGCGGGTGGATCCATGGCATTCGCGGAAGATGGCGGCGCGGCTGCAGGCGGCCTCGTCGGGCTCGGCGCCCATCCTGCTCCGGGCGAGCGGCTCGACGGGCCACGGGGCCGGGACGCCGCTCTCGGAAGAGATCGAGCAGCAAGCCGACGTGTTCGCGTTCCTCTTCAAGGAGCTCGGCCTCGGCGCCCCGCCCGCCAAGGGGGACGCGGCGCCGCGGTGATGGAACGGCCGCGGTCCGGGTGCTGCGCGCTCGGTCCACCAGGCTGACAGATCCCCTCACGCTGTTGGCATTTGGGCGGGAAAATGAACAGGGAGGCGGGGAGACAGGGAGAGCTGTGGAATTTGGCTCCCCTTCTCCCCGCCTCCCTGTTTGATTTTCTCGGAGAATTCGAGGGAATTCTTCAGTCTACCAGGTGGTGAAGTAAGCCCACGCCTCATTGCCGGCGGAGGCCTGGAAGCAGTATCCACCGTTCCGCTTCGCGGGCAGGGTGACGTTGCCGCCGTTGCACGTCACGGCCGTGCCGTTGACCGCGAAGGTGCGGCCGCCCGCGAAGTTGCCGCAGTTGGCGCCGCTCAGGCTCGCCGTGGTCTCGAAGCAGCGCGCGCCGGTGCCGAGGTTGCCCGAGCTGTAGCTCGCGCTCGAGTACACGGTGGGCCCCGTGCACAGGCTGCTGCACGGCGCCGTCCCGGTGCTGGGCTGGCAGACGCCGGCCACGCAGCTCAGGCTTGTGCAGTCCGCGCCGGTGACGCACGCCTTGCCGTTCGCGCAGTCGGCCGTGCACGTGCCGCCGCAGTCGACGTCCGTCTCGGTGCCGTTCTTGACGCCGTCGGTGCAGGTCGGCGCGGTGCCGCCGTTGATCACGCTCACGCCGAGGCCCTGGAGCCACGTCGTCACCGGGTAGCGCGCCGCGGTGTCGAGCCGCGTGTGCCAGTTGGTCTGCGAGGGGGCCGGGCCGCTCCAGCCGGACGGGAACGTGTAATAGGCGTTGACGCCGACGACCACGAGGTCGGTCGCGCTCTGGCGATAGAGCGGGCCGCCCGAGTCGCCGGGGCACAGGCTGGCATAGCTGGTGCTGCTGGCATAACCCGGCGTGAGCACGTACGCCGCCGCGACGTCGTTGATCGTGGGGCCGGAGACGTACGAGCCAGGGTGATCCAGGATCGAGGCAGGCGCCGCGTTGAGGTTCTGGAGCTTGAACAGGCCGCCGCCCCCGCCGCTGGGGTCCTCGCAGCCATAGCCGGTCGCCACGACGGGATCGCCCACCGCGACCGGCGCTCCGTCCACCACGGCCGCCGGGATCGTCGGCGAAAGCTCGTTGACGACGACCACCGCGAGGTCGGGCGCGTTCCCCGGGTTGAGGACGTTGACCCCGCAATCGGTCGCACCCCCCGCCAGCGCGGCGGCGCAGACCTCGAGCCACTTCGGGTGGATGTATGTCTGCTGGATCGTCAGGTTGACGTACGGCGAGATCGGGGGCGTGTTGTCGGCGCTGACCGAGTAGGAGCCGCCCGGCCCGTAGCCCGCAGCCACGGTGGCAGCGTATTCGTCATCCACGCAGTGAGCCGCGGTGAGGAAGTGACGCGGTCCGACCTTCGCCGCGGTGCAGCCCGGGCCGAGGACCGTCGACGGATACTGCGATTCGAGCGCCGGCTGCCCGCCGATCAGCGCGTCGTCCGCCGCGCCGATCTCCTCGGAGGTCTCGTCGTAGCCCTCCACGCTGCAGGCGACCAAGCACAATGAGAGCAAAGCATATACAGGTGCGCGCACTGGTTGCTTCTCCTGTCGCCCCGAGTGTCTCGACGCCCCGCGCCCCCGCGTCGTATCGGTGCGACGGAGAGTGTTTATGGCGACGGTTGGCGCGCTTCCAACTCGAATGCATCATGGACCTCATGCAAGGCGTGCATGCCGTCGCCAGATCGCCACGACCGCGTCGCAGGAGCCAGGGGCCGGAGGCCAGCCGAAGGAGCGCCGCCCGCGCCCCCGCGGGCCACGGCGCCCCGGCGCCTCCATGGCCGCGATCCCGGGTCGGGCGGGGCGCGCCGCCCGCTCACGGCGGCGAATTCTGAATCGATTAAGTCTGCTGCTCGCGCGCCGGCCTTGCGCTGCACGGGACGCGGCGCGGCCTGAACCTCACCTACCCGCCGTTCTCCATCTGGTTGACGGCGCGGTGGCCGGACGAGCGCTCACCGCCTGCGGGAGGGAGCCTCTCCAGGGGGCAGCGCCGCCGGCCGATGCGCCGCTCCCCGTTCGCCTCGCTCGGGCGCGCGCGCCGCGACCGCCGCGCTCCGCTGCGCCGCCCCGCGGCGCGCGGCGAGGGCCCGGGTCAGCCCCTCGGCCAGCGTCGCCGCGGTGTCGAGGCCGCCGAGGTCGACGCCGAGCTCGACAAGCGTCTGCGCCAGCGCGGGCGAGACGCCCACCAGGGTGCAGGACGCGCCGAGGAGCCGCGCTGCGGACGCCGCCCCGACGAGCTGCGCGGCGGCCCGGGCGTCGAGCGCCGGCACGCCGGTGATGTCGAGCAGCACCTGCGCCGCCTGCTGCGCGGCGATCGCCTCGAGCAGGCGCTCGAGGAGCGCGCTGGCCCGCGCGTCGTCGATCATGCCCACGATGGGGAGGCAGAGCACGCCGTCCGCGACGCGGATCACCGGGACGCTCATCGCCTGGATCGCGTCCCGCTGCGCCGCGATCACCCGCACCGTCTCTTCGAGCTCCCGGTTACGCGCCTCCAGCGACGCCTGGAGCGCCCGCTGCTCCTCGATCAGGGCCTCGTATTTGTGCTGGATATCGGCCGCCTCCGGGACGGCGAACTGGAACAGCACGCCCTCGAAGCCGTCCCGTGCGTCGGGCACCGGCACGCCGAAGGAGCAGACCCACACCGCTCCGCCCGCCTTGCCCGTGAGGTCATCGACGAGGTCCGTGTCGTAGCTGATCGGCGGGATCGCGACCTCCTCGCCGCGAAAGAACCGCTCGACGTGCGGCATGATGCCGTTCTCGACGAGCTGCGGGTCCTCCAGCATGTTGTAGTTCATTTGCAAGAAAGCCTCGGCTGGGGCCCGCCAGAGCGCTTCCCAGCCGGGATTGACGGCGTGGGTCCTGCCGACGGGATGGTGGATCGACACGCTGAAGCAGCGCGCCGCCATCAGCGCGCGCCATCTGCGCGCGTCCGCCCGCAGCGATTCCATTTCCTGTTCCATCGCCTCCAGGCGGCGAGCCAGCTGAGCGTTACCGTCGTCCCCCTCGTATCCCATATGCCCGAGTGTTCCCCGAGCGGCACCGCGCTGTCCAGCGCCGCATCGGGCGAGCGGGCGAGCGCTGCGCAGCCGGCGGCGGCGAGGGCGGGTTCCTGTTGCTCGATCGCCGCCTCGTCCAGGGGCTCACCGCGAGCGCGGTGAAGATCGGACCGGTCGCGGCGGAACCGTGCTGTCGTCGGAAGATGAAGGAGGACCGACAGGTACGTGAGCGTGCGCCCCGCGGCGCCTGGCCTGCTGATCAGCCCTTCTCCGGCGAGGGGACGGCTGGCGAGGGCGCCATCGGTCTTTGCCAGCTTCGAGGAGGCACATGAAGGCGATCGTGGACACGGAATACGGCCCACCGGACGTTCTTCAGCTCGGAGAGGTCGATATTCCTCCCGTCTTCATCTAGAGATCTCCGGGCAGACGACACCGTCTCCCCGGACGGTTCACCTCGTGGAGAACGAACGATGACGACCCCCCGAGAGATCCTCGACTTCTACAGGCGCCCTGCGGCGATGACGTCCGGCGGCGCGCACGCGCCCAGGTTCGACGAGCTGCCGGGCGACGTGGCCTCGCTCGTGCGCGTCGTACAGGGCCTCTTGCTGCACCTGCACTGGGCGCAGGCCTATGGCGTGGAGCTCTCGGACGAGCGCCGCGGCGAGTCCCACCTCCGCCCGACGGACCGGATGCTGGATCGCCTCCTCGCCCACGACGATCGGCCGCTCTCCGCCGCCCGGCCGCTCGACACGCGCCTCGTCGGCACCTGCCGTGACTTCACGGTGCTCCTGGTCGCCCTGCTGCGCGCCAAGGGGATCCCTGCCCGCGCCCGCTGCGGCTTCGGCGGCTATTTCCACGCCGTCGACCTCGTGGACCACTGGGTCTGCGAGCACTGGAACGCCGCCGAGGCGCGCTGGGTCCTCGTCGACGCGCAGATCGACGACGTTCAACGGGCGGCGCTGAAGCCCGACTTCGATGTGCTCGACGTGCCGCGCCACCGCTTCGTGATCGCGGGCGACGCCTGGGCGCAGTGCCGCGCCGGGGAGGCCGATCCGTCGAAGTTCGCGATGTTCGACATGCGCGGCCTCTGGTTCATCAGCGGCAACGTCCTGCGCGATTTCGCAGCGCTCAACAACATGGAGATGCTGCCGTGGGACGACTGGGGTGCGATGATCGGAATCGGACCCGACGAGCCGCTGCGGGACGACCAGCTCGCGCTGTTCGACCGGCTCGCGGCGATCACCCGCTCGCCCGACGCGCGCTTCGCCGAGCTGCGCCAGCTCTACGAGGGCGACGAGCGCCTGCGGGTGCCGGCGGTCGTCTTCAATGCCGTCCTCAACCGTCAGGACACGCTCTAGAGCGGCGGTCACCCGCTTCGGATACGGGCTCACCTCGACGTTTTCGGTGCTCAGCGCACCGGAGTGCGCTTGCGCGCCGAAAACGCCGATCTGGGCCCGTCTCCTGTGCGGGAGACCGCCGCTCTGCTCGGCATGGTGCAGGGGGGCAGGGGGGCGGAAACCGCTACGGGCGCGCCGCGCTCGGGCTACCCGTGGCGGCTCGGAAAATCTCCCACGGCGGCCTCGCGCGCCCTGACAGCGCTCCGGAAGGCGGCGTAGCTCCAGCTCAGATCGCTCACGCTGCACTCATACCCGTTGTCGCGATCGAACTGCTCGCTCAGCTGGAGGCGATCGGAGTGGTAGATCACCGCCTCGAGCATCCTGTCGCCCGCGTCGATCAGCTTCGCCGCGATGTCCGGATCGGCGGGATCGCTCACGCCCACCTGCGCGAAGAACTTCTGCGTCGTGGCGTTCACGATCACGGCGCCCGGGGAGCTCTTGAGCTTCGCCGCGAGCATGAAGTAGAGCTCCGCGAAGTTGCACGTCGTGAGCGCCCACGGGTGACCGGCGTCCGGACCAGCATCCGACTGGTTGCCATCGTACGTATCCTCCGGGTACCGCCCGATCATCGGCCCCCTGCTCCGAGGCAGCGCCCGATCGGCGTCGTTGATGCGGTACCGCCGGTCGCCCTGGACGAACGCCTCGCGCACAAGCGCAGCCGTCGAGAGCAGCACCGGATCCGCGCAGCTCGTGGATCCGTAGACGACCGACATGACGACATCCACGTTGAGCGTCGCTCCCCTGCCATCGACGGGTTTGCCGTTCGGCCCGGTGATGGACGCGTAGTACTGCTGCCCGTCGTAGGTGCCCTGGTGCGTCGCCATCTGGCTGCCCAGCCACTCTGCCGCCGCCCACATGTCGTTGGTGTACGGAGAGAGCCCGAGCTCGTCGGCGCGGCCGATCAGCGAGAGGAACGCCTTCCGCTGCACGGAGCGGGCATAGAAGCTGAACCCGGCCGTCTCCTCCCACAGGTTGTGCGTCTGCTCCTTGTAGGCCGAGAGGAGGTACCGGGTGTCCTTCTCGATGATGGACCTGGCCGTGGCGAGCGCCTGCAGCGAGAGCCGATCCTCGATGGCGAGGAGGGACAGGATGCGGTGCGCCGGGCCATCCGTCTGCGAGGTCCAGTCGCGCACGGTGCCGTCGATGTGGAAGCACGCCAGCGCGAACCTGCTCGCTCGCTCGGCGTTCTCCTGGCACAGCGCCGAGAACATCGTGTAATCCTCGCAGATGTTCCGGGCCATGAAGACCGGGTTGTCGAGCGCCTCCGGAATGCAGATGGCCGCGTCCCGGATCCAGTGGTGCACATAGTCCTGGTCGGTCTGACCCCTGTCGTCCGGCAGGGACGGGGACGCGAGCACGCACCCCTTGACGGACTGCATCGCGCCCTTGCTGAAGACCCAGGTCCCCGTCGCGAAGTTCCGCAGGAGGAGCACCTGCATGTACTTGCTGATCGCGTCGAACGATACGGACGAGACGTCGACGCTCGTGCTCAGGTAGTTGAATGAGCTGGCCATGAAACCCCCTCTCTCGTGGTTTGTTCGTTTATAGCGGGGCGCCGATCCGCGCGCTAGGCGTACGGCGGTCGCGCACCGCGTCACTCGGCCATGGGAGCGTCACGGCGTTGTCGTCTGGTCTCCTCTGCGCGTCGCGCTCCGCGAAGAGGCCCCGGCCGTCCGTCGCGCGGTGCGCGTTCGCCGGGCCGCCGCGGGCGACGCCGATCCCCGGATGTTCGCCGTTGCGAACAATCCGCACCGCCGTGCACAGTGGGCGCATGGTCGACCCGCTCTTCGACGATCTGCCCGCCCTGCTGTGCTTCGCGCGCGTCGTGGAGCGCCGGTCGTTCACCGCGGCCGCGGCGGAGCTCGGGGTGTCGAAGTCGATGGTGAGCACCCGGGTCGCGCGCCTGGAGGAGCGCCTCGGCGAGCGCCTGCTCGTGCGCACCACGCGCAAGCTCACCGTCACGGACGCCGGCATGAACCTCTATTCGCGCTGCGCGCGCGTGCTCGAGGAGGCCGCCGCCGCGGTGCGGGGCGCGTCCGACGCCGACCGGGGCCGCATCCGGCTCAACGCGCCGGTCAGCTTCGCGCAGATGTACCTGGCGGAGCCGCTCGCGCGGTTCCTCCGGGCGAGCCCGGGCGCGCACGTCGAGCTCATGCTGAACGACCGGCTCGTCGACCTGGTGGAGGAGCGCGTCGATTTGGCCATCCGGATCACGAAGCTCAAGGACTCGAGCCTCGTCGCGCGCCAGCTCGCCACGACGGCGCTGCACGTGGTCGGCGCGCCGGGCTACCTCGAGCGGCGGGGGCGGCCCGAGCAGCCGGGGGATCTCCTGCGCCACGACTGCCTGCGCTACCTCCACCTGCGCGTCGAGGACGAGTGGCGCTTCTACGGGGCCGGCGGGCGCATCTCCGTCCCCGTCTCGGGCCCGCTGACGGCGAGCAACGGGACGGCGCTCCGCGAGGCGGCCGTGTCCGGGATCGGCCTCGCGGTGCTGCCGCGCTTCATGGTCGACGAGGACCTCGCGGCCGGGCGCCTTGTCACGCTGCTCGACGCGTTCGCGCCCCGGCCCATGGGCATCTACGCGGTGCACGCGGCCGGCCGGCGCCCGCCCGCGCGGGTGCGGCGGCTCGTCGAGCACCTGGCGGCCGCGTTCCGCGGGATCTCGTGGGCGTAGCGGCAGATCGTTCTCCCCCGAGAACAATTCGTTCCCGGGCGCGCTCTACCGTGGCGCGGCGCCAGGGCTTACTCCTCGGGTCATGGAGGCATCACCCATGAACCGTGTCGACACGATCCTCTCCGTTCCCCGCTCGGCCGAGCTGGCCGCGCTGACGTTGCGCCTCGGGCTGGGCGCCGTGTTCCTGGCGCACGCGCTCGCCAAGCCGCTCG
This sequence comes from Sorangium sp. So ce381, assembly GCF_051473845.1. Lineage (NCBI taxonomy): Bacteria > Pseudomonadati > Myxococcota > Polyangiales > Polyangiaceae > Sorangium > Sorangium sp. So ce381. The sequence continues at coordinate 1,105,490 of NZ_CP150336.1, forward strand.
TGTACACGCTGCCGGGCACCGTCGCGTTCTTCGCGGCGAGCGGCTTTCCGGGCTGGACGGCGTATCCGGTGTTTCTCGCCGAGCTGCTCGGCGGCGCGGCGCTCCTCGCCGGGCTCAGGACGCGCCTGGTCTCGCTCTTGCTCCTGCCGGTGATGATCGGCGCGCTGCTCGTACACCTGCCGAACGGCTGGATGTTCGCCGGCCAGGGGGGCGGCTGGGAGTACGTCGCCTTCCTGATGATCGCGCTCGGCGCGCAGGCCCTGCTCGGCGACGGCGCGTTCGCCGCGAGCCGGCTGCAGCGCAGCTAGCGCCTCGCCGCGCACGGTCGAGGAGGGCCGCGCGATCTGCGCGGCCGCTCGCGCCGCGTCACGGCAAGTTGGCGTCCATCCAGGCGAGTCGGGCCCGCAGGAAGTCGCGCATGCCCTGCAGCTGCCCCTCCCACGTCGGCGCGGTGGGGCCGCCGAGGAATCCCTCGCTCGACTCGATGACGTCCGACACCGGCCACTTGGCGAAGTCGCGGACGACGGCCTGCGAGAGCGGCGCGCTCAGCCTGTTCATGCGCTGCTCGATCGCGGCCTCGGACAGGTGCGTCTGGCGAAGCGCCGTGTAGCGCGCCTTCACCTGCGCCATGAAGCTCGGATCCGCGGTGAGCTTCTGATACCAGTTGTTGACGTTTCTCGTGCCGCTGAAGCGCCAGCCGGTGTCGTCCCCCGATTGCGGCGTCGCGCTCTGGGCGCCCACGCCGCCGAGCGCGAAGTTGTAATCCCACAGCGGGCCGGCCTTGAGCTTCTGATCGCGATCCTTGAAGTAATAGGCGCTCCGCACGTAAGCGTCCACGTTGAGCGTCAGCTCGCTGATGATCAGGTAGTCGATGAACGACGGCACGTCGATGTACGACGAGTAATCGCCGATCGGCGTCTGATGGACGCTGTCGTGGAACTGCTGGATGTACTGCGTCAGCCAGGTCTTCTGCTCGTCGTTCAGGGGATCGGGATCCACGACCTCGAGATCGATCCAGCACGTGCCGCCCTCGTCGGGGCGGGGGCCGCCGAACCCGCCGAACGACGGGAGCGGATCCGAGCCGGTGCAGGCGAGCTTCGGCTCCTCGGCGGCCGCCTGGTCGAACTTGAAGATGTAGCCGCCGCTGATGTCCGGCAGTCCCCGGTCCGTCTCCTTGAGCTCCTTGAGATCGGTGCGGACCTTGTTGTTCTTGATGGTCTCCGAGACCCAGTAGATGCCCTGGTAATCCGCCTCGCCGATGGCGCGCGCGTCGTAGTTCAGATAGACCTCGGCGAACTCGACGCGCGGCGCCTGGAGGCCCATGTCGCGGCCCAGGGTGAACGTGAACGGATTACGGATCAACGTGCGGTCGTAGTAGGGCGGGATCAGCGCCCAGTCCGAGTCGGCGGGCATGCCCAGCACGGGGTAGTCGAGGTCCTTGTCGTCGTTGTCCCACAGCTCGAGCTTGTACGGCGTTTGCGGGAAGTTCTGCGACGATTGACCGCGCACGTGATACCCGCCGCGCATCGCCGTCGTGGGCAGCGAGGCGATCGACGCCACGCCGTCGATCGGCTCCCAGATCATCACCGCCGCGTCGAAGTAGACCTCCTTGTCGGTCGGCTTGCCCATGCCGTAACCGTCCACGATCACGATGGGAATATCGGACGTCGCGTCGATGGTGCGCGCGATGTAGAGGCCGGTGCTCACCGCGCCGGTCGCGGCGCCTCCCACGAACGCCTGAGCGCGGACCTGCGTCGTGGCGGTGAGGGTCACGGGCTCGCCCGTGTACAACGTGGAGGACGCTGTCGGCAGCAGCCCGTCCAGCGTGTAGCGGATCTCGGCCCCCTCGATCGCCGTGGACATGCCCACCTGGATCTGATCCCTGAATGTCTGGCTGGGCGTGGAGAACGACACATCCCCGATCAGGGACGGGGGCGGCGCCGCGTGGCCGTCGCCGTTGCCGTCGCCAGCCGGTGCCTGGCCGCAAGCGACGCTCAGAGAGAGCAGGGCGAGCGAGATGGAACGGTGAAACCGGGCAAAGCGCCCTCGTTTGACCATGGTATGATTTTCCACTTCGACCTCATTCAGAGTTCAAGGATCCTCCATTCTACTGACACACAGGGCTGCCGCGCTATCCGTTTCGGGCGCGCGCACCGTTTGCACCGCTGCGCCGTGATTGCGCCTGGGCCGGCGCGGGGCAGCGCCGGAGAGCCCGGTCTCGTCCCGTTCTGGCCTCTCCGGATCCGGGGCGAGCCGGCGGCACGAACGTTGATTGACCTCGTGGCCGCCGAGGACGCGCCCTGCGCGGCTGCGCTGCCGCCACGCGCGCTCACCGGCCGGAGCCTGCGCTGCGCGCGTGGGCCCACAACCCTCGAGGTCCATCATGACCATGTTCTGCAACCAGTGCGAGCAAGCATCCCACGGGACCGGGTGCACCACGGCGGGCGTCTGCGGCAAGGACGAGGACGTGCAGTCGCTCCAGGAGCTCTTGATCTACGGCGTGAAGGGCGTCGCTGCCTACGCGCACCACGCGCGAAAGCTCGGCATGCGCGACGAGCGGGTGAACGGCTTCCTCGAGGAGGCGCTCTTCTCCACGCTGACCAACGTGAGCTTCGACCCCGAGGCGCTCCTCGAGCTCTGCATGGAGTGCGGCCAGGTGAACCTCCTGGTGATGAGGCTGCTCGACGAGGGCCACCGCCTGCGCTTCGGCGAGCCGCAGCCGGCGATGGTCCGGGAAGGCACCGTGGCGGGGCCGGGGATCCTGGTCTCGGGGCACGATCTCGCGGACCTCGCCGAGCTGCTCCGGCAGTGCGAGGGGACGGGCGTGAGGGTGTACACCCACGGCGAGATGCTGCCGGCGCACGCGTATCCGGAGCTCGCGCGCCACCCGAACCTCGTCGGCCACTACGGCTCCGCGTGGCAGCACCAGAAGATCGAGTTCCAGGCGTTCTCGGGGCCGATCCTGATGACCTCGAACTGCGTGCTCATCCCGAAGGAGGCTTACCGCGATCGCCTGTTCACCTCCGGCGTCACCGCGGTGCCCGGCGGCCGGCGCGTGCGCGGCGGCGACTTCTCCGAGGTCATCCGGGCGGCCCTCGCGAGCCCGCCGCTGCCCGACCGCTTCGTCCGCGAGACCGAGGTAGGCTACCACCACGAGGCGATCCTCGCGCACGCGGGCGCCATCGTGGAGGCGGTGAAGGCCGGGAAGATCAGCCGGTTCTTCCTGATCGGCGGCTGCGACGGCCCCGAGGCGGCGCGCAGCTACTTCACGGACTACGCCGCGCAGACGCCTCGGGACTCGTTCATTCTGACGCTCGGTTGCGGCAAGTACCGTATTCGCAACCAGGACCACGGCACCCACCTCGGGCTGCCGCGGCTGCTCGACATGGGGCAGTGCAACGACGCCTACGGCGCCCTCCGCGTGGCCGGCGCGCTCGCCCAGGCGCTCGGCTGCGGGGTGAACGAGCTGCCCCTCACGCTGGTGATCTCGTGGCTCGAGCAGAAGGCGGTGGCGGTGCTCCTCACCCTGCTCAGCCTGGGCGTGAAGGGCATCGTGCTCGGGCCGCGCCTGCCGGCGTTCCTCTCGCCGAACGTGCTGCGGGTCCTGCAGCAGCGCTACGATCTCCGGCTGACCGGCAGGGCGCCGTCGAGGGACCTGCTGCAGCTCCACCGGGCGCCCGCGAGCGCCTGAGCGCGGGCGCCCGCCGTCTGCTGGCTCAGTGCGATGTCGTGTACTTGAACTCGAGGATCGCCCCCGGGTTGTCCAGGACCGTCGTGACGCCGCCGGTCGGTCCGCTCGTGTTCCCCGTGGTGTCCGTGATGATGTAGAAGGTCTTGCGATCCGGGCTCATCGCGAGATCGCGGTACCGGTTCGTGGTCTGGAAGAGGACGGTGGGCTCGCCCTCCACGGACTTCCCGTTCGGGCTCAGCTTCACCTGGTACACAGCGCCCTTCTTGAGGGAGGTCATCAGGAGAGAGTGCCCCCACCCGCGGATGCCGTGCCCGGCAGGGTAGTAGTGGAGCGAGGAGGGCGCGATCGTCGGCCAGCAGATGTACTGGCTGAACCCGCACGCCCAGTCGAAGAAGACGTAGTCGTTGGGGACGGTGTAGAAGGTGAGGAGCGGCTCCTTGAAGTCCGGATGGCTGAAGGCGCTCTCCAGCTGCCGCGGCACGGACGGGGGAGGAGCGAAGTCGCTCCAGGAGAGCTCGTTGCACGGCGTCGGGCTCGAGGCCGACCAGTTGTCGTACGTGTACGCCTGGTCGTCCTTGTAGCCGGCGACGTACGGCCAGCCATAGTTCTTGCCCGCCTGGATGAGGTTCAGCTCGTCGTCGCTCTTCGGCCCGTGCTCGTTCGCGTAGAGCTTGTCGCCCCGGCCGAACGTGAGGCCCTGCGCGTTGCGATGGCCGTACGAGTAGATATGGCTGCGGACCCCGTCGATCTTCGGGTTGTCCTTCGGGATCGAGCCATCGACGTTCAAGCGCAGGATCTTGCCGACGTATTTCGACCAGTCGTGCGCCGCGACCTCGGCCGCCGTGGGCAGCTCCTGCGCGCGGTTCGGGTTGCACATCCTGGCGAACTGATTGTTCCCCTGATCCCCGATGGTGTAATAGAGCTTCCCATCGGGGCCGAACAGGAGACGCGCGGAGTTGTGATCGTCGCTCCCCGGCAGGCCCGTGATGACGTCGACAGGGCTCCCGAGGGTCTCGGTCGCCCGGTTGTACGTGTAGCGGCGGATCTTCGTCCTGCGGTCCACCGCCGGATCGGCCGCGACGTTGTAGGTGAAGGACACGTACACGTAGTCCTTCCCTCTGTGCTTGAGCAGATCCGGGTGCAGCGCCAGGGCCAGTAGCCCGTCCTGACCTCCCGACTGGAACGCCTCCGGGATGGTGATCGCGGTCTTCTGAAGGCCGTCCTCCGGCCTCACGCGCACGACCCGCTTCGCGGTGCGCTCGGTCAGCCACAGGTAGCCATCCGGCCCCCAGACGATCCGCATCGGAAACGAGAGATCCCGTACGATCTCGCGCGAGGTGAAGGTCGGCTCCTCGCCGGAGCACGCCTCGTCGTCATCGCCGAGATCCTCGGTAACACCGGCCTCGTCGGCCTCCTCGGTGACGATGGCCTGAGCATGGGATTCGAGCTTCTCGTCCAGGGGACCCGCCTGGCCACACCCGGTGAGGCTCCACGAAGCCGTGGCAAGCAAACCAACTTGAGCCAGAACGACAGTCAGGTTGCGTGAGATAATGGGCGACATAGGACCACCTCCCTGTCTTGTTCAAAAGACTCTTAAGTAACCGTGCTGACCAGATCCCACCGCTCCATGGCGTGGCGGACGCGATGGGAAAATCTCGGCATGCAACCGGGGATTGCATGACATCCGGTCGGACCCTCCCCGATTAGAGTAAGGTCTTTACTATAGCAAATCTGGAGGTCGTCTGCACTGACAACGTTGATTTACGACACTGGTGGACGACATTGTGCGCGGACGAGCCACTGTGTCGTTCCTGGCGCAGATAGGACTGCTCCGGTCGGCTCGAAGCCCCAGCGCGAAGCGCGACCTGCGTTGCGGCGAGCCTCGGGGCGATCCTCCGCTGACAGCGCGTGACGCCGCGGAGGTGCTCTTGCGAGGCGAAGACGGGGACTGGTCGAATCGGGACAGGGAGGCGGGGAGGCAGGGAGGAAAAACTCAGTAAATCTCCCCGCCTCCCCGTCTCCCTGTGATCGTTCTCGGGCAAAGTCGACCACCTCCCGGAGACGAGCCTCCGGGGCGCCGAGGAGCGAGCCTTTCTCGCTCTCGTGGCGTCGCCTGCGCCTCGGCGGCTTTCGTGTCTGGGTCGCTGTGCCAGGGCGGCCGAACGCCGCAACGTGGTCGAGCTGGCGATGCCGCGTGCCGTGCAACGCTCGAAGGAGCGCTGGATCTCGGTGGGGTTACTTCGCCGGCGTCTGCTCTGCGGTCACGCTGAGCTTCTCGATCGAGCGCGGGGTCCCGAAGCCAGGACCGCCGAGCGCGGTCTCGATCTTCATATACTCACCCTGATGCCCGGAGGAGCGCGCGGCGTCGAGGAGGACGTCATTGCGGTAGAGCGTCACGAGCAGCCCCGCCACGACCGACAGCGCGAGCGTCAGGCGCTGCGCCCGGCCCGTCTCGCGCGCGCGAGGCGCCGCGTAGGGCGACTCGTTGAACAACTCCGGCTCCCGCGCCTCCGGCATCCACGGCGGCGCGGTGGGCCGAGACGCCGCGAGCATCGCCGCGGGCGGCGCCTGCACCTCGGTCCGCGTCACGAGGTGAGGCGAGCTGTCGTCGAGCGCTCCGAGCGGCATCGTGTCGCCCAGCGACATCGGGGCGCCGAGCGGCATCGTGGAGGACATGTTCGACGCCACCGGCGTCGGATGGTCGGAGTCCATGTTCCGCCGCGCAGGGGCGCGCGGGGGCGGGGGAGGCGGGCCCCGACGCGCCGTGCTCGGCGGAGGACCCTGGACCTGCGCCGGCTCGGGCGGCGTGGGCTCGATTCCCGCCACGACGCCGAGCGGCTGCCAGGCGGCCATCCCAGGGCGCCATATCTTCGTCGTCTCGTCGATCACATCGAGACGGAACAGGTCGTCGAGCTTGTCCAACGTCAGCACCTTGATGTCGTCAGGCGCGATCGCGACATGCCAGAGACTCTCGCGATCATCGGTTGCCGGAACGGGCGGCGCCGGGCGCCTGGCCGGAAGGGGCGGCGGTTTCATACAAAGTCCTCCCTTGCGCCCACGAGGATGCCACGGCGCGCGCGCACCGTACACACCGACATGAGCCTCCGCGTGCTTTCGAGACGGTGCGGATTTTTGCAATGAGTGAGGTGTGAGCTGTAACGCTGTGATCCGTGGCGCTGGCGGGATCCTCGCCATGCCGGTATTCTCGCCGGCGATGGCGGCGGAGCATGGAGGCAGTCATGAACATCGCGGATGAGGCGATCGGGGCCGGCAACAGCGCTGGATCGTCCAGCTTCCGACGCTGGATGCGCGTGATGCCGGCGCTCCTCCTCGTCGCGGCCGCGGCGTTCGTGGCGGCATATTACGTCCCGCTCCACCGCGCTCACGTGCTCTTGCTGGAGGAGCAGCGGAAGTCGAACCAGAGGGGCAAAGAGCTCGAACAGACGCTGAGCCAGGTGCGCGGGGAGCTCCAGGCGAAGACGGCGCAGATCGAGAAGAGCGAGGCGGAGCGGCAGCAGACCGAGGCCGCGAAGAAATCGGGCATCGATCGGGTCGAGCAGCTCAAGGCGGAGCTCGCGGGGAAGCTCGACAAGCACGTCAAGAAAGGGGTCGCGGCGGTCGCGGTCGCGGAGGGACAGGCGTTCGTCGCGCTCTCGGAGAGCGCGGTGTTCCTCCCCAACACGGTCGACGTGAGCCCGCAGGGGCAAGCGCTCCTGTGCCAGGTGTCGGGGGCGCTGTCCGCGAGCGGCGGCGGCCAGGCGCCGCTGCGCGTCGGCGCGGTCAGCGGTCCTCCGGCCTCGGTCCCTGCGCCCCTGCAGGCCGCCTATCCGACGCCGTGGGAGCTCTCGGCGGTCCGGGCGGCGACCGTCACGCAGACCCTCCAGGACAAGTGCTCGGTGGCAGGGGCCCGGCTGTCGGCGGTCGGGCACGCCGAGCACGACCCCGCGGCCGCCGCGCTCGGGGAGACGAAGCTGCCTCCGGGGCGCGTCGAGATCTCCGTCGCGCTGCCGGGGGCCTCCCCCGCGGCGAAGTGACGGCCGCGGGGGCGCTCGACGCGCGCGTCGTCACGCGCCCCCCAGGCTGGCCGCGATGATCCGGCGCAGCTCCTCCTCGACGAACCGCTGCTTCGACAGCACCGCCCGCACGCCGAGCCCGCGCAGCGCGGCCTCGCTCTGCTCCTGCGCCGCCGTCGTCAGCACCACGACCGGCACCCGGGCGAGCCCGGGCGAGCGCCTGAGCTCCGCCACCAGCTCCAGGCCGCTCATGTAGGGCATCTCCAGGTCGGTCAGCACCACGTCGGGCGGCGCCGCCCGCGCCCGCGCGAGCCCCTCCCGCCCGTCGCTCGCCTCCTCGACGCGCAAGCCGAGCGACCGCAGGATGCCGCAGAGCAGCTCCCGCGCGACGGGCGCGTCCTCCACGACCAGCGCGAGCGGCTCCCGCTTCTGCTCGGCGGCGGCGGCGAAGGGCGCCTCCCGCGGCGCCTGCCGGGCGCACGCGAACAGCCGCTCCACGTCGAGGAGCAGCATCGCCTCGCCGTCCGCGGTCGGCGCCACCGCGCGCACGAGCGGCGAGGTGACGGGCATCTCCTCGGAGCGCACGAGCGCGACCAGCCGGGGGTTCTCGTAGCCGCCGACGCTCACCGCGAAGAGGCCCGCGGCGTGGTGCAGCACGAGCGCCGCGTCCCCGGGCTCGGGCTGGCCTCCGTCGCCGAGCACCGCCCCGAGCGCGTACAGCGGCGCGAGCTCGGCGCCGGCGCCGCTGGTCAGGCGCACGCGCGGCCCGTCGGGGGTGTGCAGGAGCTCCTCGTCCTCCAGCAGCACGACCGAGTGCACGGCGTGCGTCGGCACCGCGCACCGGAAGCGCCCGCTGGAGATGGGGACGACCTCCTCGCCGTGCAGGTTCTTCGGCACCACGAGCAGGATCGTCGTGCCGAGCCCGGGCTTCGAGTCGACCCGTACCTGCCCGCCCAGCGCGCCGATCTCGCGCGCAACGATGTCGAGCCCGACGCCCCGGCCCGAGATCGCGCCGACGCTGCGGCTCGTCGTGAGGCCGTGCGCGAACAGGTACGGGATGAGCTCGGCGTCGTCGAGGGACCAGGCGCCCGGGACCGAGGGCGCGAGCACCTCGCGCAGGCGGGCGAAGTCGACCCCGCCGCCGTCGTCCTTCACCTCGATCCGCACGGCGGCGTCGGTCTGGATGACGGTCACCGCCACCGTCCCGCGCGCGGGCTTGCCGCGGCGCGCCCGGACGTCCGCCGGCTCGATCCCGTGGTCGATGGCGTTGCGCACGAGGTGCAGCAGCGCCGGCTCGAGGCGGCGCTCCACGGCCGCGTCGAGCAGCCCCGTCCCCTCGACCCGCGCCTCGACGTCCTTGCCCAGCATGCGCGCGGCGCTCCGGGCGGCGAGCGACACCTGGTTCAGCAGGCGCTCGGTGCGCACGACCGACGCCCTCCGGACCACCTCGTCGAGCTCGCCGAGCGCGCGCCCCGCCGCGAACTCGTTGCTGGACCAGTCCGCCCGGACGGCGCCCAGGAGGCGCTCGATCTCCGCGCCATAGCCGAGCGTCTTTGCGATGCGCTCCGCAAAGCGGTCCGGCGCGCCCCGGGGGTCGATCTCGACGAGCAGCGCGCGGAGCATGCGCTGGGACTCGCGGAGCCGCCGCTGGATGACCTCCCGCTCGCCGTGGAGCCGCTGGAGCTCCTGCAAGAGCGCCCCGACGGCCTCGACGTCGAGGGCCGCGCGGGCGGTCGGCTGGGCGGGGTCGGGCGGCGCGTCGGGCGGGTCCAGCCGCGGCGGCAGGACGCTCTCGTGCACGGAATCCGACGGCGGCACGAGCGGCGGCACGAGCGGCGGCGCGAGCTCGCCGGCGGGCGGGCCGCTGCCGCCGAGCTCCGCGCGCGCCGCGCGGAGGGTCTCCTTCACGATCGCGAGCTCGGGCGCGGCGTCGTCGCGGGGGCTCGCCGACAGGAGCCCCAGCCCCTCCAGCGCGCCGAGGAGGCTGTCGCCGGTGAGCTGCGTGGGGCGCGCGCCGCCCCGCACCGCGTCGATGACGTCCTCCGCCAGCTCGGCCAGGTCGCCGCACGCGGCGAGCTCCAGCATGTGCGCCTCGCCCTTCAGCGTGTGCAGGAGCCGGCGCAGCACCTGCAGGTTGCCGCTCTGGCCCTGCTCGTAGCCGAGCCACAGGTCGGTCGCCTGGGCCACGCGGTCCGGCATGGTCCGGTGGAACGCGGCGACGAGATCAGCCCGGCTCCTCATCCGCGTCCGCCTCCGCGCTTTCGGGCTTGCCGGCCCTCGCCCCCAGCGGCTTGACCCGGAAGGCCTTCGCCGTCGTCTTGAGCACGTGCGACAGCTGGAGCAGCGACTCGGCCGAGCGCGTCGCGGCCACGCTGCTCGTCAGCGCGTCGTTCACCGCCCCGACGATGTCGACGATCGCCGTCTTGACCCGCGCCGTCCCCTCGCGCTGGTGGTCCACCGCGTCCGAGATCTGCGCGGCGGCCGCGGCCGTGTCGCGGGCCAGCTTGATCCCGTCCTCGGTCGCGAGCACGGAGGCGTGGGAGGCCGCGTGCATGTTCGCCACGAGCTTCCGGATGTCGCGCACCGAGTCCATGACGTGCTCGGACAGGCGGCGCATCTCGGCGGCCACGAGCGAGAACCCGCGCCCCACCTCGCCGGCCTTCGTGCCCTCGAGCGCGGCGTTGAGCGCGAGCAGGTCCGACTTGTCGGCGATGCTCTGGATCAAGGACAGGATCTCGCCGATGCGGTCCGAGTGGGAGCTGACGAGGCGCGTCTGCTCCGCGGTGTGCTGGACGCTGACGAGGCTCCGCTGCGCCATCTCGTGCACGGTCGCCGCGTCCTTCGCGATGTGATCCGCGCTGGCGGTCAGGGCCTCGACGGTCCGCCGGATCTCCTCGAGCGCCGCGTTCTGCTGGCTCGCGCTCGTCTCCTGCTCGCGCACCGACGAGAACATGCCGGCGGCGGCCGACGCGACCTCCGCCGAGGTGTTGCCGATCCGCGAGGCGAGCTCCTGGAGGCTCGTCACCATGGAGCGGAACGCGGCGAAGAGCTCCCCGTCGCCGGTGATCTTGCACGTGAAGTCGCCGCCGGCGACCCGCGCGGCCGTCTCCTGGAGCTCGCGCAGCTGGGTGTTCATCCGCTCGAACGCGCTGGCCATGTCCCCGAGCTCGTCGTCGGAGATCCTGAGGGACAGCCGGGCCGAGACGTCGCCGCGGGCGATCCGGTCCGCCGCCTCCTTGATGTGCGCCATCGAGCGCGTCATGCGCGCCGAGATGACCCAGGCGAGGCCCAGGCCGAGCAGCGCGATCCCCGCCGATTGCAGGGCGATGGTCTTGCGCGCGTCGGCGCGGCGCTCGGCGATCCGGTCGCTGCGCAGCCCGACGGCCAGCGTCCCGAGCTGGCGATCGCCGTTCCGCGACCGGATCGGGGCCTCGCTGACGACGACGCCGGCGTCGCCCCGGCCCCGCGCGCCCTCGGGCGCCTGCGCCGCGCCGATCGCGGCGATGCGCTGCCCCCTCGCGTCGTAGACGGACACCCAGCTCACCAGGGGATCGGTCATCGCGGTGCGCAGGGTGTCCGGGAAGGTCTCCGGCGGCTGCTCGAGGTCCATGGCCACGCCGATGGGCTCCTTCAGCATGGTGGCGAGGATCCCGGCGCGCTCGCGCAGCTCGGCCTCGCTCGCCCGCGCGGCGTGCTCGGGGATCAGCCACAGATCCAGAGCCGACAGCACGATGGCCACCGACGCGACGAGGGCGGCGATCTTCCAGCGGATAGAGCGAAAGTTGAGCATGGCGGGTGAGGGACGGCGATGGCGGACGCGGAACGAGAAGCGCTGGCTGAGAGATGGGAGATCGCGAGTCGTGAGCCGTGAGCGGTGAATTTGCGAGCGGCGATGCGCGGTGTCCGGTGGCGGACGTCGCGAGGGCCTCAGTCGACGATGCGGGCGAGCCGGAGGAGCTGCGGGTCGAAGCGGAGGCCGACGGCGTTGGCGTGCTTCACGTTCAGCAGGAGCTCGGGCTTGGCGCCCGAGAGCCCCACGGCGACGGCGCAGCCGCGCCTCGTGTCGTCGCCGTCGCCGCACACGACGATGCGGACGACGGCCCCCTCGCGCGACGGGATGTCCGGGATGGCCGCGGCGAGCCCGCGCGCCACATAGACCACCTCGGCGCCGGCGGCGCGCAGCGCCTCCTGCAGCTGGGCCCTCCCGCTGTACGTCACGCGCAGGACCGACGCCTGCCGCTTGGCCACGGTCGTCTTCGCGGCCAGCCTGGAGAGCACGGCCGCCATCGCGCTCGCGTCCTCGGCGCTCGCGCCCGACTCCGCCCCGACGACCGCGAGCACGGCCGTGCCCGCGCGGCTCGCGAACCCGCTCTCGTAGCCGATCGATCGCAGGAGGATGGCGCCCCGCAGCTCGTAGGGGACGGAGGCGGCAGAGCGGCTCTCGGTGCTCACGGTCGTGAGGAGCGCCGCGGTCATCAGCATTCGAATCGACGAGATCGGAGATACCATGTTCCGCTGGCGAGCTTCGTAGGAGCGCGGACGGATCCTCGATGGGCGTGGCATCAGGCGACCGCGGACCCCACGTCAACGTTCCTTGGCGGCGAGCCGCTTGACCAGGGCCGGCAGACGATCGAGGTGCCGCTTCGAGAGGACCGCGTCCGCCTGGACCTCCAGCTGCAGCTGTTCGAGCTCCCGCTCGGAGTGTCCGGACATCAGGATGACGCTGAGCTGACCGAGCCGCTGGTTCTTCCGGAACAGGGTGAGCAGCCGGTCCCCACGGATGGTGGGCATGAAGACGTCGAGGACGACGACGCGCACCTGGTGCCGCACGATGGCCTGCGTCGCCCCAATGGGGGAGGGGAGCGCGAGCACCTGAAAACCGGCAGAGCGCAGCACGCGAGACACCTCTTCTCGGGCGATCTCGCTGTCGTCGATCACGAGCACAGGCGCGTTGGCCGGCGCGTTGGTCGGCGTGCTCGCCGGAGCGCTCGCCGGCGACCGCGACAGCGGGGCCCCGCTCGCCGGGGACGCCTCGACGGCCGAATCGAGCGGCGGTCTGGGTTTGGACGCAGGCGATCGGGAGCTCGGAACGCTCATGGGTTCGACCAGATGGCCTGAGCTTCGCGCGTCGCCGCCGAGGGCCGAGGCGCAGCGTCGGAAGCGTCGACCAGGCGGGCTGCGTCGAGGAAGATCACTGCTCCCTCGCTGGTGTCGACGACGGCGTTCGGCGCAGGCTCCCCGAACACCTTGACCGCGGCGACACACCGCGTCTTGCCGGCGGGCAATCCCAGGTAGCCGCGCGCAGCGCGGCAGACGACGATACGGAGCGGGGTAGCCGCCGGCGCCGCGACGGCGGGCGACAGGATCACGATGATCCTCCCCCGGTCCTGGAGGATGCCCATCACCCGCGGGTCGGTGCGCGGCAGCGGCAAGGGGGCGCGCCATGCGATCACCTCTTCGACCTGCTGCGCCCTGAGCGCGAAGGTCACCTCGCCCATGTCGAAGAGCAGGAAATCGACAACGGCCCTCTCGCGCAGGCCCTTGTCCGGGGCGTCGTCGCGCAGATCGTGAGCCTGGCTGATTGCTTCGGACAAGGTGTCCTCGATTTACCACAAGGGCAGACGCCGGGGTGGTGCATTCGTATCGGGCTGCGGGGTGTCAGGAGATTTCTGATGTCGGTTCTGCTGTCGCTGTCATGTGTGCGCCTGCGTCTGCCTTTCTGCGCATGTCCCGGCGGTGTCAGTAAGACGCCTCGACCGAGGCGCCCACATAGGGGCGACCGGTGGTGATGATCAGCCGGTGCGAGGCGTAGGACGGCGGAGGGACCTTGTTGAAGGTGAGGTTCTTGCCGAACACGGAGACCCAGACGCGATCGATCGGCGAGAAGGACACGGAGGCATCGAGGTTGAACGCCGATCGCGCCGCCAGCCGATCTCTGGGCGGCAGCTCATCCGTGTCGCGGGCGGGCGCGTCCCTGGAGCCGTGGCTGTCCATGCCAGTCCGGAAGGTCGCGGCGAGCCCGGCGGTGAACCGGCTGGCGCTGTAGCTCAGGTGGCCTTTGACGAGGTGGATGGGGTAGTTGGCCCAGGTCTCGCCGTCCCAGTTGGTCAGGATGTTGAGGTCGCTCTCGGCGCCGAACGGCTTCGACACGCTGTACCAGAGGTCCCCCGCGAACCCGCCGCCGAGGTCGCCGATCGCGCCGATCTCGCCGCCGAGGGCGTCGACGTCGGCGGTGCTGTTCGCGAAGCTGCCCCACCAGCCGCCCGCGGCCGGGTGCCTTGGGTTGTGGGCCACGTGGTCCTCGAAGTCCTCGGGCCGCACCCGATCCCACGACACCCAGCCAAGGGTATTCCTGTAGCGCTCATAGAAGACCGCGACGTCGAGGGCGAGGCGCTCGTCGAGCAGGCCCACGACATAGTCGAGCTCCACGAGGTGGGAGGACTCCGGAACGAGCGAGGGCAGCGGCGCGATGGGCTCGTCCTCGAAGGCGGCGTTGAATCGCTCGATCCAGTTGAAGTAAGCGGCGTCCGGGAAGCGGAAGCCCTTCTGGTAGGACAGCTTGACGTTCTGCGTGTCGCTGATCGCGTAGGCGGCCGCGACGCGGTAGGAGGGGCTGTTCACCGGCTCGGGCTCGCGCGAGAGGCCCCCGCGGAGGTTCAGCTCTCCAAACTCGGTGTGATCGAAGCGCAGGCCCGCGGAGACGGTGAGATCGTGGAAGGTGGCCGTGCTCTCGCCGAAGGCGGCGAGCTCGGTCCACGAGAAGCTCTCCGGGGACTCGAAGGCGGTCCCGTAGAGCCGTCCCCAGCGGGATCTCTGGCCGTTGAAGCGCTTGTGGCTCGCCGACGCGCCGATCGCGAGCTGGCTGTTCGGCAGCGCCGTCGTCTTGTAGACCGCCTTGATGTCCCGGTGCTCCTCGCCGAGGCCCCCGACCGGCAGGAGCCCTGCGCCCGGGACCGGATTGGACGCCTTCGCCATCTCGTCTGCGACCCAGTCGGCCGGGACGATGGCCGTCTCGAAGGCCGAGAAGGTCGGGACCAGCTCGACCTTGTGCTGCCTGGACAGGTGGACGTGGATCTCCGGGGTGACGGCGAACGTCCTCTGCCGCACATGGCCGGTGTTGCTGTCGGCCCACTGGCTCGCGAGCTGCTCGCGGGTCATGGCCCTGTTCGGGGCGTTGCCCATCATCGACGTCTGCGCGTAGTCGAGCCGCAGATCGACGCTGACGGGGCTGCGCTCGGAGCCGTAGCGGAGGCGGCCGAAGCCCTTGTAGCTCGGCTCGCCGAGGGCGTCGACGCGCGTGTGGTGCAGGAAGGGAGACGCCGTGACGCCCGCGTAGCTCTGGCCGTACAGCTCCGCCGTGTTCGGCCGGGGCGCCTGGGGCAGCTCTCCTTCGTTGTCGGCGTGGCCGAAGTAGAGGAAGAAATCGGCGTTGTGCTTCTCGCTGAGCAGGCCGCCGTAGCTGGCCTCCAGGGTGCGCGTGTCGCCGGAGGCATACGACGCCTTGCCCCAGAGCCCGGGGCGGGTGATCCCCGTCGGCCTGAGGACGTTGACGAAGCCGCTGATCGCGCCGGAGCCGTGGACGATGGCGCCGGGGCCGAGGATCACCTCGACCCGCTCGATGTCTCCGGTGAGGGGCACGGCCAGCGTGCTCCCGATGGCGCCGAAGTGGGCGCGCATGTTCGTGTTCACGCCGTCGACCATGACGAGCGTCTTGGCGTTGTTGTCGATGAGCACGCCGCGCACGCCGATGAGGCGCGAGGTGCGCTCGTGCTCGCCGATCAGGACGCCGGGCTGGTGGGCTTGCAAGAGGTCGTCGAGGGAGCGCACGGCATAGAGCTTCAGCGTGCGCGCGTCATAGAGGCGCGCCTGACCGGTCGACGTCTTGCTCTCGGTCTCGAAGAAGCCAGTCGACGAGACCTTCACGTTGAGCAGCTCCTCGAGATCGAGCGAGAGGAACTGCCCCTGACCGCCGTCATCACCGCTCGCCAGCGCCTCGCTCCCCGGGCTCTGCGCCCAGGCGGAGCCCGCCGCCCCGAGAGGGCAGAGCAGCGAGCAGAGGAGCAAAGCCGACTTGCGCATGGATTTCCCCACGTTCGAGCGCCGGGCAGGGCGCACACGATCGGGGCGAGCCGGCGTGCCGATGGCCCGAGGTCGTGGAGCACGCCTGGTCCGCCGGCCATGGCTGTGCGCGACGGCGCCGACGGGCGCGCGCTGCCCGGTCTCCCCCACGAATCTGCAACGGATCTGTTCGCTGACTTGCTGTATTGCGCGAACATCCCGATGTTACACGAATGCCCGGATGCGTCAATGACTGTCCTGAACGCTCGACATGGAGGGCCGCGAGCCGCGAGCCCGACGGAGCGCTCTCGAGAGCGCATCTTGGGAGCGGGAGTTGCTCCCGGGCGTGACTCGATGGGAGCTCGATGTGAGAAGATGTGGTGTTCCCCGGGGGCCAGCCGCGGGTGGTGGTCGACTTTGCCCGAGAAAGATCACAGGGAGACGGGGAGGCAGGGAGATTTACTGAGTATTTTCTCCCTGCCTCCCCGCCTCCCTGTCCAAATTCGACCCGTACCCGACCGCGCCGGGGCCGGCGTCAGCGCCCGGCGATCCAGTAATGGAAGGCGTGGAATCCAGCGCCGTGGCGCAGGGTGATCGCGATCGGGGTCGGCGTCGCGAGGCGCGCGGCGGGGAGGGGCAGCGCCCGCTCCACCCACGGTCCACGCGGCACGTCGACGGAGCCGATCTCCTCGCCCGCCACGGAGACGGCGAGCTCGGCGCCTTCGTCCGAGGCCACGCGGAGCACGAGGCGCGCCTCGGCGGGGGGCGCCGCGAGGTGGGCGACGAAGCGGTCGGCTGTGCGGTGCTGCCGGCCGGCGTCCGCGAGCTCGGGGCGCGTGAGGTCGAGCTCCCCCGGCGCGCTGCTCTCGGGCGCGGCGAGCGCGATCGCCATGTTGCGCTGGTCCGCGAGCGGATCGAGCGCGTAGGCGTGCGCCGCCTCGGACTCGAGGTCCGAGACGTCGAGCTCGTCGAGGATCCGCTCGCCGGGCACGGATCGCACCGGCAGCGCCCCTGAGCCGAGGAGGTCCCAGCGCGCCTCGTAGGCGATCATCGTGGTGCCGCCGAGGATGGCCTGGTCCTCGACGGTGGCGTCGACAAGCTCGCGGCCCAGCACCGGCGCGCACGCCATCCAGTGCGGGTAGACGATGAAGTGGGTCGGCCGGCGCTCCGGGGGCAGCTTCTCGTAGTGCTCGAACCTGGAGCCGGCGCCGGCCACCCAGTAGCGCGCCTCGCCCTCGGTGGTCAGGCCCACGACGTCGAAGGTCCTGCGGCCGCTGAAGTAGGCGAGCGCGCCCGTGTCGTTGACGCCGATCCTGGCGTCCTCCGGCAGGTGCTGCGCGGCCCAGCGGCCGAGCCAGACCTGCTGCCGATCGATGGCGCGGGCGGAGTTGGCGAGGTCGCCGATGGCCCACGGCAGCCGCGCGGCCAGGGCGCCGGCGAACGCGCCGGCGAGGAGGGGCGTCACGTAGTGGAGCGAGGGCCGGAGCCGCTGGGCGGCGTCGCCGAGCTCGCGCGTGAGGCAGGCGGCCATGACGATCCACGCCGGCGCGAAGGGCCAGACGTACCGCACGCGGTTCCAGAGGAAGCTGAGGTACGTGCAGGGCAGCAGCGCCCCGAGCGCGAGGGCGCCCACGATCGCGGCGTGCGCGGGGCGGCCCCTCCGGTGCGCTGCCACGGCGAGCGCGACGGCGCCGAGGGCGATGACGGCGGCGGAGCCCTCGGGGAGGAAGACGGCCGTCCACTGGCCTCCGTCGATCACGTCGGTCACGAGCAGCCGGACGTTGTCGAGGAGCGCGGCCCCGAGCGTCGGCCCGTCGTAGTTGGGGTTGCCGATCAGCCACTTGACGGAGGTCGTCGAGGAGGTCGGGTGGCCCGCGAGCAGCAGGTTCAAGGCCGGGACGACGAGCGGACCGAGGAGCGGCGCGAGGGCGAGCAGGCGCCCGGCGGAGCGCGCGGAGTGCCAGAGAGCGCCGCCGCGGGAGGGCGACGGAGCGGGGAGGGGCGGCGCCGGGAGCGGTGCCGGAGGCGCGGAGCGTGACGCCCAGAGGGCGAGCGCGACCGCGGCGAGCAGGGAGGCGAGGGCGCCCTCCGGGCGAAGCAGAGGCGCGACGAAGCCGCAGAGCGCGAGGGAGCGGGCGATCGAGGCGGTGGGCGGCTGCGCGGGCGCGCTGGGCGGCTGCGCGGGCGCGCTGGGCGGCTGCGCGGAGGTGGTGGGCGGCTGCGCGGGCGCGCTGAGCGGCTGCGCCGGGGCGGCGCTGTCCGTGGCGGGATCCGGCGGAGCTGGCTCGCAGAGCGCCGCCGCAAGGCGCGCGGTGCGGGTGAGGATCCAGGCGAAGGCGACCGTCTCCATCCCGCTCCAGGCGAACCACGCGAACGCGGCGAACCCGGCGCACATCGCGCCCGCGCCGGCGGCGGCCGCGGGGCCGGCGAGGGGGCGCGCGAGGCGCGCGGTCTCGACGGCGAGCGCGGCGTGGAACACGAGCCCGAGCGCCCAGACCGCATAGACGAGCGAGAGATCGCGCAGGCCGAGCGCGTGGAAGGGGGCGAGCAGCACGGGCCAGAGCAGGCTGGTGGCGCCGCTCGAGTAGCCGTCGCCCGCGACGAAGCTGAAGAAGCCGCCCTCGGCGAGCCGCCGGGCGTATTGCATGTGGATGAACGCGTCGTCGAGCGGCAGGGCCGGGCCCCCGGCCTGCGCAAGGATCGCCCTGACGCAGAGCGCGCCGAGTGTGCCGCTCGCGGCGAGGGCGGGCGCATAGGGGAGGGCGCGCGCGCCGAGGGCGCGCAGCCGGGAGGGGGCCGGAGGAGCCGCCATGGGGCCCGACGCATACCACCGTGCCGCCCGGGGACAGCGATTTCCCGCGCCCGGTGGCCGGCGGATTTCCCGCGCGGGGGCGGCCGGCATTTGGTAGAGCGCCGGGGCTCCATGGTCTTCCAGCCGCGCCCGAACCACCCCTACGCCGACGCGCCTCGCTTCCCTGACGGCGACGACGTCTCCATCGACGCCTTGATCCCGGGCGCCGGCCCCGTCGAGATCGAGATCGGCCCTGGCCGCGGCGGCTTCCTGTTCGAGCGCGCGGCGGCGAGCCCCGAGGCGCGGCTGCTCGGGCTGGAGATCCGCCTGAAGTGGGCGGCGATCGTCGACGGGCGCCTGAGGAAGGGCGGCCTCGGCGGACGCGTGCGGGCGCTCAACGCCGACGCGCGCGAGGCGCTCGCGCGGCTCCGGCCCGACGCGTCGATCGCGCGGTTTTTCCTGCACTTCCCGGATCCGTGGTGGAAGAAGCGCCACGCGAAGCGCCTCGTGATGGGCCCGGCGCTGCTCGACAGCCTCGCGCGCCTGCTCGTGGACGGCGGCGAGCTCTTCGTGCAGACCGACGTCGAGGAGCGCGGCGCGCTCTACGCCGAGCAGATCGGCGCGCACCCCGCGTTCGAGCCGGCGGGCGACGCGCCCGGCTCTCCGCACCTCGCCGAGAACCCCTACGGCGCGCGGAGCCCCCGCGAGCACCACGCGATCGCCGACGGGCTGCCGGTGAGCCGGCTGCTCTACCGGAGGCGGCCGCGGGCGGCCGTCGGCGCGCGATTGGAACCAAGCCGCGACGATGGCTGAGCCCGCTGGGCGCGGTGGATGAGGCGCGCGAGGCGGAAGGCGACAACGCTGCACGTCACGCCCTCGAACATCGAGTGCATCGCGGCCGCCGTCGCGATCCTCGCCCGGACATTCATCATGGCGCGCCTGCGGCGGGGCGATCTGTAGTCGGGTGATCAGAAGCTCCTGCGAAGCGCGCTGAGCTGGCCATTGCCGGTCGCGGCAGGGGGCCGAGCCTGCGCGCCGAGCAGAGCCCATCGTCGCATGTGCGCCGCCGACCCTCGTCGTGGGCCGACACCGCCGTGGCGACGCAACAGTGGGAGTTGCGCGCCTCGTTGTCGAGGACGCGGCCGGTCGGCCGTTATCGAGGCTCAGGTGTGTCCTGCTGAAATGCGGGCCATCTTTCATGGGGACGCGAGGGGCGAGCGAACGAGTCGCCCTGGGCTCTCCGTGGCTCCCCGTACAGAGGCTGAGGCTCTCGGGACTCGAGATGAAGAAAGCTGAGCCGCGCGCGCCGTCTGCAGCGACAGCGGTCCATGGGAGTCGTCGAAGCTGCCCAGAGCAAGCCTCGATGTTGGCACGACTCCACTTACCTCTTACACCTGGAGGACGGCATGCATCGTGCGCGCGTGAATATGTGGATCCTGGGTTGGCTGGCGGGCGTGGGCGTCTGTTTGGTACCGATGGTCGGATGTAGCAGCAACGAGAGCACCCAGGAGGAGACGAGCGCCACGTCAGGCTCCACCACCACGAGCACGGCCAGCGCTACCGGCGGAGACGCGGGGAGCGGTGGAGACGTGCAGGGGGGCACGGGCGGGCTCGGGGGAGCCGGAGGGCAAGGCGGGAGCGGTGACGGCGGCGCGGGTGGCACCGGCGGCGCGGGCGGGCTCGGGGGAGCCGGAGGGCAAGGCGGGAGCGGTGACGGGGGCGCGGGTGGCACCGGCGGCGCAGGCGGGCTCGGGGGCGCCGGAGGACAAGGCGGGAGCGGTGACGGCGGCGCGGGGGGGCAGGGTGGGGCCAGCGAACCTCCGTGTCCCCCGACCCAGACGTTCTGTGATCCCGCGTGCGTCGATACGCAGACGGACAGCATGAACTGTGGGGCTTGCGGCACCACGTGCAAAGCGGGCTCGACCTGCCATGCCGGCGCCTGCACATGCCCGCTGGCGGGGCAGACCTACTGCGATCCGCTCTGCGTCAACACGAAGCTCGATCAGTTCAACTGCGGCGCGTGCGGCAACACATGCGGCGGCGGCTCCTTCTGCACCGCCGGCGAGTGCACGTGCAATGCGGGGCTGGCGTACTGCGGTAGCCGATGCGTGAATCTCAGCAACGATGAGAGCAACTGCGGAGGATGCGGTACGGTCTGCAACGATGGACAGAGCTGCATCACGGGTATCTGCCGCTAGGGGAGTGGAGGACACGGAAGAGGGGGCTGCTCCGGCGCACGCTCACCACTCGGAGGTGTGATGAGCCTCGATGAGCCGCGTACCGTTGGCTGCGCCGTCCGCGACCTCCCCGCGGCCTGGAAGATCGTATAGCCGTTCCAGCTCCGGTCCGGGTCATAGCGGGTGACCACGGCATAGGCGTTAACCAAGCTTCCCGCTGCGTTCTCCTACATCCGAACGTTTACGTGGTCGTGGTCGTGGTCGTGGTCGTGGTCGTGGTCGTGGTCGTCAACGGTAGGCCGTGAACGACCACGACCACGACCACGTAAACGTTCACGTAAACGTTCACGTAAACGTTCACGTAAACGTTCACGCCGGGCGTCGCCGCGCAACGCTGCTGCGCAGCGAGCAGCCGACCAGCACCGGCGCTGGCCTGGGCGCACCGGGGACGTCGAGAGCGTCCTCCGGCCGCCGAGATCCGTGCGGAGGCGTGCGCCTCTCCAGGAAGGCGCGCGTCGCTCGCGGCGGCGGTGGCGTGGAGCGCGGGCGCTCCGTCCGCGAGGCGCGAGGCGCGAGGCCGAGTCGCGTCCGCCGGTGGGCTCGGGGGACCGGCCGGGCCATACTCCTCCTCGAGAAGCGGGCAGCATGGATTTCGACGTCGACTTTGCCATCGTGGGTTCCGGCTTCGGCGGCAGCGTCTCCGCGCTGCGCCTCACCGAGAAGGGCTACAGCGTCACCGTGCTCGAGTGCGGCAAGCGCTGGCGCAAGGAGGATTTCCCGAAGACCAACTGGAATGTACGGAAGTTCCTCTGGGCGCCCAGGCTGCTCTGTCACGGCATCCAGCGGCTGACGCTGCTCAGGGACACGCTCATCCTCTCGGGCGCGGGCGTGGGCGGCGGCTCGCTGGTCTACGCCAACACCTTGCTGGTGCCCCCGCCCGAGGCCTTCACCAGCCCCGGCTGGCCGGCCGGCACGAGCTGGCGCGACGAGCTGATGCCCTTCTACGAGCTCGCGAAGCGCATGCTCGGCGTGACAGCGAACCCGAAGCTGTGGCCGGCCGACCGGCAGCTCCGGCAGATCGCCGACGAGATGGGCCGGGGGGACACGTTCCACGTCGCCAGCGTGGGCGTCCTCTTCGCGAAGGAGGGCGAGCAGGAAGGGCAGCGCGTGCCGGACCCGTTCTTCGGCGGCGAGGGTCCCGACCGCGCCACGTGCGTCCACTGCGGCGGCTGCATGGTGGGCTGCCGCTTCGGCGCCAAGAACACGCTCGATCTCAACTACCTTTATCTGGCCGAGAAGAAGGGCTGTACCATCCAGCCCGAGACGATGGTCACCGCCATCGACGCGCTCCCGGGCGGCGGCTACGAGCTCACCCTGGAGCGCTCCACCGCGCTGCTCAGGAAGCGCCGCCGCACGCTCCGGGCGCGCGCGGTCGTGCTCAGCGCCGGCGTGCTGGGCACGGTGAAGCTCCTGCTGAAGGCGAGGGCCGAGGGCCGGTTACCCCATCTCTCTCCGCAGCTCGGCCATTACGTGCGCACCAACAGCGAGGTCATCCTCGGGGTGACGGCCAGCGACGATCGGATCGACTACTCCCGTGGCATCGCGATCACGAGCGGCATCTACCCCGACGCGCGCACGCACATCGAGCCGGTGCGATACCCGGCCGGCTCCGACGTGATGGGCGCGCTGGGCACGGTGCTCACCGACGACGCGCCGGGCCTGCCGCGCTGGCTGCGCTGGCTGGGGCGGCGGCTGCTCCACCCCATCGACCTGATCTCCGGGCTCCTGCCGTTCAAATTCGCCAGGCGCTCCACGATCCTCCTCGTGATGCAGACGCTGGACAATTACATGCAGCTCGTCTGGAAACGCGGCGGTATGACCACCCGCAGGCCGCCCGACCAGCCGAAGCCGCCGGCGTACATCCCCGTCGCCAACGAGGTCGGCAAGCGGCTCGCCGTGCTGATGGACGGCACCCCGCGCAACGCCATCAACGAAGCGGTGCTCAACGTGCCGACCACGGCGCATATCCTCGGCGGCTGCGCCATCGCCGAGAGCCCCGAGCACGGGGTGATCGACCAGCGCAACCAGGTGTTCGGCCACGAGGGCCTCTATGTGGTCGACGGCTCGATGGTGCCCTCGAACCTGGGCGTGAACCCGTCGCTCACCATCACCGCGATGGCCGAACGGGCGATGAGCAAGCTGCCCGCGAGGCGCGACAACCCCGCCTTCTCCGGGGCCGCGCGCTGAAGGAGCATCGTACGCCTCTCACGGCAGCTCCGCGAGCGGGCCCTTCCTGTACGCCGTGTCGTTTCCGAAGTGCTCGTCTTCGTGGCCGAAGGCGCGCAGGATCGATGTGTAGACGTTGTGCATCGAGGCGTCGGTCTCGTACTCGGACTGGGTGGGATCCGCGCTCGCGCGCTTGTTGTAGTTGACGTGGCGGCCGCCCGGCCACCTGCCGCCTGCCTTGCCGGCGAGCAGGACGGGGATATCGCGCGGCGAGTGCCCGCCGCCGCACCCGAACTCGCTCGTGAAGAGCACGACGCTGTTGTCGAGCATCGTGCCGTCGCCCTCGGGGGTGCTCTTCAGCCCGTCCAGCAGGCGTGCGAAGAGCTCCATACGCCAGTTGCGGTTCGCGAGGATGGTCGCGCGCCAGTCCTCGAGCCTGTCGGGCTCCGCGCCGCTCGGGCCGACGTCGAGGCCGGCGTGGCCGAGGCTGTGGCCGAGGTCGGTGCTGTAGGGCTGGGGCAGCCAGCTCGTCAGGACGTCGGCGACCTGGAAGGTGGCCACGTGCGTGAGGCCGCACCGGAACGCATGCAGGAGGACGTCGACCAGCAGGGGAGCGGCCTCCTTGATCCCCCCTCCCGTGTAGGATCCGTATCCCTGGTACACGGGCGCCCCGCCGACGTCCGGCTTCGTGCAGGCCGCCAGGTTGGCGATGCCCTCGAGCTTCTTCTCCAGGCTCCGGATGTGCTCGGCGTGCGCGTCGAGCAGGTGCCTGTCGGCCGCGCTCACGCGCCCCTTCAGGGCCGAGAGGTGCTCGCTCACACCGTCGAGCACGCTCTTCCGGTGCGCGCGGAGCCGGAGCTGTTCGGGCGTCGGACCCGCCCCGGTCTCCGTGACATCCTGGAAGAGCCGGTCGAAGGCGCTCGTCGGGTCCTTCTCGCTGGACACCTGCTCGCCCGCCGCGTTGTACAGCGGCTCTCCGTAGTTGTGTCCGTCGACCATGAGATCGATCGACGAGAACGGCGCCGGGCTCTCGCCGGCGAGCCGCTGCGCGATCACCTGATCGATCGATGGGCCGAGCGCCCTGGCGTCGTCGCCTCCCGAGGTCGTATCGGCGCAGGTGAGCACGGTCGCGTTGGAGCAGCCGTGGTGACCGCCGTAGTCTCCCTGGAGCATCCCGGCGGCGTCGTCGACGCCGCGGAGCAGGGTGAGGTCGCCCTTGTGGGCCTCGAGCGGCGCCATCTCCTCGCCGAGAGCCTCGAGCGCCGACCCCTCGTCGCCGGGGGCCCAGAGGTCGAGCATGCTCCAGGCGCCCGGCTTCCAGGGATCCCCCTTCTCCCCGGAGGCGTGGCGGGACGTGATCGTGCCGCCGTGGCTGAAGAACACGATGAACCGCCTGGCCCTGCCGTTCGCGGCCCAGACGTCCCCATGGGTCGCCTCGAGGAACGGCAGGGCGACGCACAGACCGGTCGCGGTGCGGAGGAAATTCCTTCGGCTGAAAGCGGCGCGGCGCATGGGTTCACTCCTCCTTCTGGCGCAGGTGCAAGAAGGCATTGCTGGTCGTGAGGGAGAGGATGAGATCACGCATGCTGCCGCCGCTCTCGGGCGTCGGCGTGGCTGCCTCGATCGACGCGAGATCCTGGTCGATCGGGACGCGCCGGAGCGCCGTCTGGAAGAAGCGCTTCGTGAGGCAAGCGCGCGCCGCGGAGCTCGCCGCGAGGGCCGCCGACATCCCGACGCCGCTGTCGACCTCCACTTCATCTTCGTCCGGAGCGAGCGCAGGGAGGCTGCCGCGTGCGTCGATGTCGAGCTTGTAGGGGGCCTGTGCGTCCCCGCCCGCCTCCTGCGACTGCCATCGTCCGAGCGCGTCGTAATGTTCGAACGCGAAGCCGATCGGGTTGATGATCCTGTGGCAGCTCGCGCAGGTGCCGCTCGACGTCTTGGCCTCGACGTCCTGCCGGATCGTCCTGTGCACCACCTCGCCGTTCTCCTCGACGGCTCCGCCCTTGACCGGCACGTCGCTCGCGTTGGGGGGCGGCGGGCCGAGGGGGTGACAGAGCACCTGCTCCAGGATGTACGCGCCGCGGCGGATCGGCGATTTGACCTCGATGCTGCCGAACACGCTCAGGAAGCCCGCCCGCGTGAAGATCCCCGCGCGCTGATCGCGGGGGAGGGAGACCCACGAGAACGTGCGCTCGTCGGCGGGGCCCTCCACCCCGTAGAGCGCGGCGAGGGGCCCGTTCACATAGGCGTCCGTCGTCGTGAGCAACGACTCGAACCTGCCGTCCCCCTCGAAGAGCGCGCGCTCCGCGAGGGCCTCGAGCTCGGTGCGCATGGCAGCGCGCAGCCCGGGTGAATCCTCGGGATAGAACTCGGGGCTCTTCGGCGCGCTCTCGAGCGAGGCGTGCTTGTTCGTGCCGTCGAGCTCCAGCCAATCGGCGAAGAAGCGCCTCGCCGTGGCGCGGGCGCGGTCGTTCGAGAGGAGCCGCTCCGCCTGGGCGCGCACGCCCTCCGCCGTGTCGAGCGCGCCGGACTCCGCGGCGTCGAGCAGCGCGTCGTCCGGCGTCGTGTTCCAGAGGAAATACGACAGGCGCGACGCCCGCTCCCAGCCCGTGAGCGTACGGACGCCGGAGGCGAGCGGCTCGCTCCCGTCCCCGTCGCGGCCGAGCTCGACGAAGTAATAGACGTTGGGCGACTGGATCATGGTCTCGAGCACGACGAGGAGGGCGTCCTCGAACGACTGCTCCTCCCGCGCCCGGGCGTACTGGCCCTTGAGCATCGCGACCTCGGCCTCGTCGAGCGTGCGCCGGAAGGCGCGGCGCCCGAACGTCCGCACGAAGCTGTCCACACACGCCTCGTCGTCCGCGCCGCTCGTGTCGCACGGGAACACCGGTGTCCCCCACGACGCGCGCCGCGCGACGATCGCCTCCGCCGCGGCGTTGAGCTTGTCCACGGCGAGGAGCGAGGCGACCTCTCCCGCGTCCGGGTCGAGGTCGAGCTCGAGCCCCGGATCGCCGAACAGGTCGCGCATCGAGCTCGTGAACTGCTCCGGTGTCATCCGGCGCATCCCCGCTGGAGCGACGTCGACCAGCCCGCTCGCGCTCGGCGACCCGCCGCGGTCGCCTCCGAGGTCGCCGACGCAGCCCGAGAGCAGGTGGGACGCCGCGAGGACAACCGCGCCAGCGAGCGCCGTCGCGCGCCGCCCTGGCGCGGCGAATCTATCGAGAACGTCGAGGGGTCTCACGCGGTTGGGCTTCATTCGCTTCATGGCTTCAGTCCTCGCGCGGTCGCTGAACACAGCGGGCTGGATCGCAGGGGCGTCGACTCGATTCTCCTGGGAATTATCAAGCCGCGCTGTGCTGCGTGTTCGCTGTCCGTCGGGGATCGGCATCGAGCGATCGCCGAACCGGGGCTTCTATCCATCGTGGATAATCAATTATCTCATCGGTGGGATCCAGCTCATAGGCCGCATGGAGCTCATGCACCCTGTGCATATCCTACGTCATCGTCTCGAATGGCGCGAAAGCGACATCGGGCGCGAGTCTGGATTACATCCTGCTACATCGGGGGCGGAAGATGCGACAACAGCAATGTCCGGTCGCATGACAAAGTGCATCGGCGTGTCATCTTGCCGCACTGAGGCGAGAAGGCCTCGCGAACTGTAAAATTACAATGGAGCTTCTATGGCCCATATCGTGGAGAATTCTGTGAGAGTTCGAGCTTGCGTGACCGGATTGCTCCTCGCCGCCGGTTGCACCGGCGAGCTTGGCGGAACGACGTATGCCGACGGCGGTCCGGCGCCGCTCCCTCCGCCCGTCGTAAACATTCCGCCGATTCACGTCGATTGCAGCCACGTCGGAAGCGGCAAGGATTACCAGGTCGGCCCTGGCAAGGCGTTCGAGGCGATCGGCGACGTCCCGCTTGAATCGCTCGTCGCCGGCGACACGGTGCGCATCTTCTGGCGTGCCGAGGGGTACCACGAGAAGATCATGCTCGGGGGCCAGGGGACGGCCGAGCAGCCGATCCGGCTCTGTGGTGTTCCGGGGCCGAACGGCGAGCTGCCGGTGATCGACGGTGAGGACGCGACCACCCGGCCCGAGCTCGATTTCCCCTTCGACGGCCACCAGGTGCGGGGGGTCGTGATCGTGGGTCACAAGCACGACGACCCGTACGAGCTCGAGCCCACCCACATCACGATCGAGGGGCTCGAGATCAAGAACGCATCGCCCCCCCACGGGTTCACCGACAAGTCGGGGTCTCGGGCGACCTACGCGGATTTCGCGGCCGGCGTCTTCGTGGAGCGCGGCGATCACGTGACCATCCGCGCCTGCGAGGTGCACGACAACGCCAATGGCCTCTTCATCGGCACGGCCGGCGGGGATATCCTGACGACGAACGTGCTCATCGAGTCGAACTACATCCACGACAACGGCCTCGATGATTACAACGAGCACAACGTCTACAACGAGGCCTCGAACGTCATCTACCAGTTCAACCGCTTCGGCCCCACGCGCGGCGGCCACGGCAACAACATCAAGGAGCGCTCGGCCGGCGTGGTGATCCGGTACAACTGGATCGAGGACGGCGCCCACCTGATCGACCTCGTGGACGCGCAGGAGGCGACCGACTCGGTCGCGTTGCCGTCGTTCCACGAGACGTTCATTTACGGCAACGTGCTCCTGCGCAACGGCTACGGCCCGTCCATGATCCACTATGGCGGGGACAGCGGGGAGACCGAGTACTACAGGAAGGGCACGCTCCACTTCTTCGCCAACACCGTCTTCGTCAACAACGACGACTACGAGGACTACGATCGCTCTTCGATGTTCGAGGCCTCGACCAACGACGAGCGGATCGACGCCCGCAACAACGTGTTCGCCAGCAGCCTGGAGCCGACCGAGCTCCGCGCGGTGACCTTCCTCGGGGACCGCGACGGTGTGGCCGCCGGGGCACTCACCCTGTCCGGGAACTGGGTGACGAACGGATGGCTGCCGTTCGATCCCGTCCGCGAGGTGGTGAAGGTGGTCGGGCGGGTGGACGGCCTGGACGACTCGCTCTTCGGCGTCGATCCGGCGTTCGCTTCGGAGGCAGACCACGACTTCATGCCGGCCGCGAGCGCGCCGCTCATCGGCGCCGGCGCGTCGCTCGACGGCCTCCCGCCGGTCGAGCACCAGTACACGCCGCACCAGCAGGCCAGGGCGCGCAACGACGGCGCGAGCCTCACGATCGGCGCGTTCGGGCGGTAGCCCGCGCCGCGCAGTCCCGCGCGGCGAGGCTCACCCCGCAGCCCGCGGGGGTCGACTCCCACAACCAGGTCGGCTCGCCCGTGAGGGCTCACGCCTTGCAGAGGGCGGCGCATGCGCTGGATCGGATGCGCCTTGCCCCGCGCGAGGCGCAAAGGATGCGTGTCCTCGGCACGCTTTGCCGGAGAGGTTGCGGTCACCCTGTCGCTCGTGGGCCTGCTCGCGGGGTGCGGCGCGGAAGAGCCGCCGCCGGACCTCCGGCAGCCGGCGGGCTGGGACGACGCGCTGCGGCTGCCGGATGCCGAGGAGCACGACCCCGCGCCGGACGTTGTCGAGGTGCACCTCGAGGCCAAGGTGGCCGAGATCGAGGTGGTCCCAGGCCTCACGACCGAGGTCTGGACCTACAACGGGATGCTCCCCGGTCCGACGATCCGCGCGAAGAAGGGCGATCGCGTGGTGGTGAAGTTCGAGAACCACCTGCCCGAGGCGACGACGGTCCACTGGCATGGTCTGCGCGTGCCGGCGGCCATGGATGGGACGCAGCACGTGCAGGAGCCGATCGAGCCGGGCGAGGGCTTCGAGTACTCCTTCACCGTGCCGGACGCGGGCACGTTCTGGTACCACCCGCACCTTCGCTCGAGCGCCCAGGTCGGCGCGGGCCTCTACGGCGCGTTCGTCGTCGAGGAGGCCGCGGAGGAGGCGCCGCTCGGCGACGAGCTGCTGCTCGTGATGAGCGACATTGGCATCGAGGAAGACGGCTCGCTCACCGCCGCCGACGAGAGCGGATGGTTCGGCGATTACTTCGGGCGCGAGGGATCGAGGGTCCTGGTCAACGGGAAGATCTTGCCGACGGTCGCCGCCCGGGAGGGCGTTCCGCAGCGCTGGCGGGTGGTCAACGCCGCGCGCAGCCGCTATTTTCGCTTCGCGGTGCCGGGCCAGCCGCTCGTGAGCATCGGCGGAGACGGGGGCCTCGCGGAGAGCCCGCTACCGGTGGACGAGGTGACGCTCGCCCCGGGGGAGCGCGCTGAGCTCTACCTGCTGCCCGTCGAGGGCCAGTCGGTGGTGATCCCGCTCCTGGACGCGAATCGATTCCACCTGCCGAGCGAGAACGATCCCAAGGACCTCATGCGCCTCGAGCTGGCCGACGAGCCTCCGGGGCGCGGCGCGCCGCCGCTTCCCGAGCGACTGGCAGAGATCGCCTCGATCGACACGACGGGCGCGCAGCGGCAGGCGGTGGAGTTCATGGAGCAGGGCGACGCCGACGGAGCGGTGCTCGGGATCAACGGCCAGACAGGCGGCTCTCTCATGTTCTCTGCGAAGACGAACACGGTCGAGACCTGGACGCTGACGAACACCACCAACTACGATCACCCGTTCCACCTGCACGGGTTCTTCTTTCAGGTGCTCGACATCGACGGCGCCGGGCCGCCCGTGCGCGCATGGCGCGATACCGTCAGCCTGGTGCCTGGAGAGACCGTGCGGATCGCGATTCCGTTCGACGACCGCGCCGGTATGTGGATGTTCCACTGTCACATCCTCGACCACGCGGATCTGGGGATGATGGCGATGCTCCACCTGATGCCGTGAACGGTCCCTCCGATGAGGTGCGAGGGCCGCAGGGCGTCAGACCCACGCCTGCGTCGAGGGATCCCAGCGCTTCCAGGTGCCTTTGTCGTCCATGTAGAGCTCGCTCTCCCCGGGGAGGGCGCGGAAGCGCGTGCTGCTGATCTTCAGATCGTCGATCCTCCCCGAGTAGTCGGTCTGCGCTTCGGCGCCCTTGATGCTCCGCATGTCGGCGACGAGCTCTTGCCCGCTCGCCTCGACCACCACATAGCCGTGGGCGTTGCTGTTGGCGTGGGCGAGGTGCGGGTTGATCTTCGTCTCGGGCGACGTGAGCAGCGAGTCGATGCTGAGGGCGAGCGCCGCGGCGCCCGGGAGCCCGCGCAGCGTCGGATCGCTCGCGACCTGGCTCGTCAGGATCTCGCGGAAGGACGCCGAGGAGACGGAACCGCCCACGAGCTCGACGATCTTCTTCGTGGGATCGCCGCTCGGGCCGGGCGTTCCAGCGTAGAAGGCGTGGACGTCGCCGGTGATCGCCACGACGCCCCCCAGCCCGACGAGCCTCTCGAGCAGCTCGTCCCGCTTGTTGCGGAAGCCGTCCCAGGCGTCGGTGGTCAGATAGAAGCTGCGCTTGAACTGGGCGGGGAGGGAGTAGGGGCTGAGATCGACGGCGAGCTGGACGAGGCAGAACTCGTTGCCCCAGACCTTCCAGGTCGCCTTCGAGCCTTCCATGGTGTCGAGGAACCAGGCCTCCTGCTGGGCGCCCATCATGTCCTCGCTCGCGCCCTGCGTCTCCTTGTAGCGGATGGCAGCGTAGATATCGAAGGTGTCCTTGGCGGTGAAGTAGCGCGTACCGATCATGCCGTACGCGTTGATCTTCCCGAAATCCACGTAGGCGATGCCCCGCTCCAGGCCCGCTTCCGCGGGGTCGATGAGCGGGATCTGCATGTCCGCCGGCAGGCCCTCGTTGGCGGCGGCGACGATCTCGTTGATGAAGGCGACGCTGATCTTCCCCGTCACCTCGGCGGGATCGTAGCCCACGGTCTCCGCGGCCCCGATGAGGACCGGCGCATAGATGCCGTCGCCGTAGGTCTCCACGTCCACGTAGGGCAGGGCGGCCGCGGGCACCTCCCCGAGCTCGGCCACGAGCTTCGGCTGATCGAGCGCGACCCTGCCGGGGAAAGCGTCCTCGGGGATGAGGTGATCCGGCCGGTAGCTGCGCAGATCGGTCATCACCAGGTGGACGTGCCGGCCGAACACGAAGTCGCGGTAGATGTGGAATTCGTCCGGGAGCGAGGCGCCCGGGTCGAGCTCCACATCGTCGCCGTAATCGACGGGCTGGTACTCGAACCAGGCCTGGTTCGCGGCCTTGCGGCGGTCCGCGTCGGTCTC
The DNA here is from genome assembly GCF_051473845.1 of Sorangium sp. So ce381. Lineage (NCBI taxonomy): Bacteria > Pseudomonadati > Myxococcota > Polyangiales > Polyangiaceae > Sorangium > Sorangium sp. So ce381. Next base: position 1,136,638 of record NZ_CP150336.1, read on the forward strand.
GTCCTGCCGGCCGTCGAAATACGTGGCCGTGGCGCCGAAGCAGTCGTTCGAGAACTCGTGATCGTCCCATGTGGCGATCATCGGGAAGCTCTCGTGGACCTTCTGGAGGTTCGCGTCGGAGCGGTACGTCCTGTAGAGCTCGCGGTAGTTATCGAGCGATCTCGCCGCGTGGTAGGCGCCGTCGCCGTCACCGAGGGAGATGCTGCCGGCCACGTCGGTGAAGACGACGCGGCGCCCGCTCGTGCTCTGGAAGCTGGGATCGCCGTCCGTCTCGTAGATGTAATCGCCGAGGTGGACGAAGAAATCGAGCTCCTCCTGGGCGAGCGCCAGGTAGGGGTTGTAGTACCGCCCCACGTAATCCTGGCAAGACACGTAGGCGAAGCGGACCTTGACGTCGGCCTCCTCGGCCGGGGCGGTCTTGGTGCGCCCCACGCGAGACGCATAGCTCGTCTCGCCCTTCACGTAGATGAATCGGTAGTAGTAGACCGTGCCCGCCGCGAGGCCGCGGACCTTCACCTTCACGCAGTGATCGTGCCTCGCGAGCGCCTTCACCTTCGCCTGTCCGGCGTCGAGCGCCACCCGCTGCGCGAACCCGGCGTCGGTCGCGACCTCGACCTCGAGATCGAGATCCTCTGCGCCGTCCTGCACGCGGGTCCAGAGGACGACGCTGCCGGGGCGCGGATCGCCGGAGGCGACCGACTGGGGGAAGAACTCGGAGCCGTCTGCCAGCTCGCGCTCGTTATCGAGCTCGACCGGGTTGATCGTCTCGGGGTCGCCGCCGCAAGCCGGGACGACCAGCGCGCCGGCGGTGACGAGCGTGGCTCGAAGGAAATCTCTGCGCTTCAGCATCGGGCGACCAGGGAATCCTGGAACTTTCGCCGATGTCAATCTCCTCGTGGACCCAGCCGCTTCGCGCGCTGGCGGCCACGCCCGTAAAGCGCAAAGCGCGGCGTCCGGTGAGTGAGGTAAGTGGGCGTGCTTACGCATTGCCGAGCATGGCCGAGCATGGCCAAGCGTTGACGGGCGTGGTCAAACGTGGCCAAACGTGACTAAGCGTGGTAGATAAGCTGTCGGGTGCTCGTGAGTCCTGTCCTGGGACCGCATTGGTCTTCAAGGGATAGATGAGCTAAGTTGAGCGTTTATCATGCGGCAGCGGGGCAGGACACCGGAGGGCGGGTCCGACATGAGGTCGGGGCACAGCGTCCCTGACCGTCCTGGCGCCGAGCGTCGCGACTCGATCCCCCCGCCTCCATTCGGGCAGCCTTCCGGGCCCGGGCGTTCCGGCCCGTCCAGCGAGCGGTCGCCTGCTTCGAGGTCTGCTTCCTCGCGCAAGGTGCGGACCATCGACGTCCTCGTTCAGGGCGCGACCGTGGAGCTCTTCCACTTTTACGGCGTCGCCATAGCGCCTGCGGACCTCGGGGAGCGCCGCGACGAGGCGCTCGTCCACAGCGATCCTGCGAGCACGGTCGAGTTCTCTGCGCCCGGCTTCTCCGGCCTGCTGGCCTTGTCGGCGCACCCCGGCGTGTTTCGCGGGATGACGGGGCTGCCGCCCACGCTCGATAGCGTCGACGACTGGATGCGCGAGGTCGTCAATCAGCTCATGGGAAAGGTGAAGAGCCGCCTCGCGCGGTTCCAGATAGCGCTTCACGCAGAGCTGCCGCAGCTGCGCCGCGCGACCGACGTGGCGCGCCGGTACCGGGGCAGCAAACAGCAGTTCTGCTATGCCTTCCGGACGTTGAAGGGCGAGGTGGTCGTCACGCTGGGCGGCGACTTCGACGAGAGCTCGCTGGTGTTCTCGAACTCGTCGCCGCTCCCGCTCGATGGCAAGGTGATCCTGTTCTGAGCCCTCTTGCGCGGCACAGCGCTGCCGCGGCGCCGCTGCCGGTGGCGGCAGGGGGCGGCAGGCGCTCCGGTCGCGGCGGGCGCCGGGGCGACGCCGGCGCCAGGGCTCTGCGCATGCGCGAGAGATGCCGTGACGAGCACTGCTCCGATGGACGCGCTCGACGCGCGCGCAAGGCGCCGTGCCGGCGCTCGCGGCAGTGAACTCCGACCCATCATCATTGATTTCTCCCCGTCCGCGGAGCCTTCGTTGCGGTTCCAGCCGACGTCGCACGCGCTCTTGCGGACTTGCGAACTTCACGCGTAGCATACACAGCGACGAGGACGGGCGGGGAACTCGACGCGCTCCATCACGCTCGCACCACAGTTGGGTGAGACATCACAACAGGAAAGAACGTGAATCAGGAGAGCACACATGGTGTGCGGGCGAACGTCGATGATGACTCCACGTGTGCACGCGTCGGTCGTCGTTCGCGTCGTTCGCGTCGTTCGCGTCGTTCGCGTCGTTCGCGTCGTTCGCGTCGTTCGCGTCGTTCGCGTCGCGCGCGTCACGCGCGGGGCTCAGCTCGCCCGGTGCTCGTGCTGAGCGCGCCGCGCGCGGGGACAGGCGTTCGCGCGAGATCCCTCGTCACGAAGCACACGAGATGCGCGCGGGCGCCGCGCCGCGCGGGCCACGCCGGAGGGACGGGGGCATGCCGACATTGCGTAGCGCTTCGATTCGACTGAAGCTGTGGTCGCTCGCCGGCGTCCCCGTCGCGGGGGCCCTGCTGCTGGCGGCGATGATCGTCGGCGACGCGCGGCAGCAGGCGGCGAGGGCGGCGGGGATAGGCTCCATCGAGGACCTCGCGCAGCTCTCCTCGATCATGGCGAAGCCGCTGCACGCCCTCCAGAAGGAGCGGGCGTGGACCGCGCTGGTCGAGGGGCTGGAGGCCCGGCCTCCGGAGACGACCGACGTCGAGGTCGAGCGGCGCGCCACGCCGCCGCTCAATCGCGCGGCGGAGCTCCTGCGCGCCGGCGGCCATCTCCGGGACGCGCGGGCGGCGACCGACGAGAGCCTCGCCGACCTCGACGCGTTCCTGGCCGCGCGCGACCTCTCCGGGCTGCCGCGCCGGCTCGCCCGCGATCTCGCGGAGGCGCGCGCCAAGGTCGGCGAGCTCGGCGCGTTCCGGAGCGAGGCCGACGCGAAGACGGTGTCGCTCGACGGCGTGCTGAGGGTCTTCGGCGGCATCGACGTGAGCCTCATCCGGGCCAACGCCGGCCTCTCCGAGCTGAGCGACGAAGGCGAGCTCCTGCGCAGGATCCAGTCGATCGTCGCCGTCCACGAGTTCGCCGAGCGCGCCAGCCGCCAGCACGCGCTGCTCGCGCACGCCTTCGCGTCCACGCAGTTCGAGCCGGGCGCCTTCAAGACGCTCGTGACGCTGATGACGGAGGAGCAGCTCTATCACGAGGAGTTCATCGCCAACGCGTCGGAGCCGGCGCGGGCGCTCTACGACGCCGCCCGCTCCGACCCGCGCGTGCGGCGCGCCGACGAGCTGCGCGCCGCGGCGATCACGTCGACGGACGATGCGCTGGCGATCGATCACGACGTGTGGTTCGAGGCGCAGCAGGGGCGCGTCGACGGGCTCGCCGCGATCGAGGAGGAGGCGATCTCCGGGATGAGGCGCGCGGCGGCGGCCAGGGTCGCAGACACGCGGCGGACGGTGCGCGACGGCATCGCGGTCTCGGCGTTCGTGCTCCTCGTGTCGGTCGCGCTGGCGCTGGTGCTCGTGCGGGGCATCTCCCGATCGCTCGAGGTCCTCGGCGAGGCCGCGGCCCACGTCCGGCGGACGCGCGACTACACGACGCGCGCCCGCAAGACCGCCGACGACGAGTTCGGGGCGCTCACGGACGCCTTCAACGAGATGCTGGCGGGCATCCAGGCGCGCGACGAGGTGCTCGAGGGGCACCGGCAGAACCTCGAGGCCACTGTCGCGGAGCGGACCTCGGAGCTCGAGAAGCGCAACCGGGAGATGCGCCTCGTCCTCGACAACGTCGATCAGGCCCTCGTGACGATCCACCGGGACGGCACGATGGAGCCCGTGCACTCCGCCGCCTTCGAGCGCCTCTTCGGCGTACCGGCGGGCGATGAGCACTTCGCCGATCGCATCGCCGGCCACGATCCGCGGGCCCGCGCGTTCCTCAGGATGGGGTGGGAGGCCGCCTGCGACGACTTCCTCCCGCTCGAGGTCGTCCTCGACCAGCTCCCGAAGACCCTGCACCGCGAGGGCCGCTACCTCGCGCTCGGCTTCAAGCCGATCCTGTCGGGAGAGGGCCAGTTCAGCGGGGCGCTGATGGTGATCACGGACGTCACGTCCACGATCGCCTCCGTGCGCGAGGCCGAGCAGCAGCACGAGTATATCCAGGTGTTCGAGCGGGCCGTGAAGGACCGGCTCGGCCTCGTCGGCTTCGTCAACGACACGACCAAGCTCGTCGACGCGGTGAGCGCGCGGTCCAGCGGCGAGGTGGACGAGGTGATGCGCCTCGTGCACACGATCAAGGGGAACGCCGGGCTCTGGGACGTGACGAGCGTGGCGAGGGTGGCGCACGAGATCGAGAGCTTCGTCGTCGAGGAGCGCGCGCTGCCGTCCGACGAGCAGATCGACGCGCTGAGGGACGTGTGGCTCGCGTTCGTGGGGCGCGTGAGCGTCCTGCTCGCGTCGACGGCGCAGTCCTCGCGCGCCGACGTCGGCCACGAAGAGGTCGATGCCTTGCTCGCCATGGTGCGCCAGCGCCGCGATCCGGCCGAGATCGAGCGGGCCATCGCGGCCTTCCGCGACGAGCGGACCGAGGTGCGGTTCAGCCGGATGAAGGACCAGGCCGAGACGCTGGCCCGGAAGCTCGGCAAGCCGAAGCCCGACGTGCGCATCGACGCCGGGGGCGTCCGGCTGCCCGCGTCGCGGTTCGCCGGGATGTGGCAGGCGCTGGGCCACGTCGTGCGCAACGTGATGGACCACGGGATCGAGCGGCCGGAGGCGCGCGAGGCGGCGGGCAAGCCGTCGAGGGGCAAGCTCACGCTCAGCTCGCGGATGACGGCGGACGAGATCGTCATCGAGATCGGCGACGACGGCGCGGGCATCGACTGGGAGCGCGTGCGCGAGAAGGCCGTGGCCGTCGGGCTGCCCGGCGCGACGCGGCGCGATCTCGAGGCCGCGCTGTTCTCGCCCGGCTTCAGCACGGCCGAGCAGGTCACCGACGTCTCCGGCCGCGGCGTCGGTCTCGGCGTCGCGCTCCACGAGTGCCGGCGGCTCGCCGGCCGGGTCGAGCTCGACACCGAGCGAGGCCGGGGGACGACCTTCCGCTTCCGGTTCCCCCGGGAGCCGAGCGACGCCGCGGGGGTGTCGCTCACGACTGCCTCGCTGCCGCCTCCGAGCGGGCGGGCCTCGCTGGTACCTCCCCCTTCGCGGGGCGGATCGAGCCCGGGCATGGCGTCGGGGAGCGCGTGACACGGTGAGCACATCGACAATGCAGAGCGAGAGATCGAGGAGAGGGGAATGAACTCGGAGAGCTGGGACCGCATCCATGAGGAGCTCGCTTCGTCGTGCGTGCACCTGTTTCGCGACAACGGCGTCGAGCTCCTGCGGCTGGACGACGCGGCGTCGGAGGCGACGCCGGGCAACGCGGTGGTCTCCTTCATCGGCTTCACGGGCGACCACCTTCGCGGGAGCCTGACGCTCGTCGCCCCCGTGGCGCTCATCATGCGCAGCCACCCGCTGAAAGAGCAGCGCGAGATCGACGAAGACATGGTGTGCGACTGGGCGAGCGAGCTCTCGAACCAGCTCCTCGGGCGGGTGAAGAACCGCCTGCGCCACCTCGGGCTGGTCATCGTGCTCTCGACGCCGAGCGCCGCGATCGGCGAGCACCTGCGCGCCAGGGAGGAGCAGAGCGAGGGCTTCCGGCGGCTCCTGTTCGCCGCGGGGCCCGACCGGCTCGTCGTGCTCTTCGACGCGCTGGCCCCTGACACCGCGCTGGAGCTCGAGGAAGTGAACATGCCCGATCCGCAGCCCGAGGGCGAAGTGCTGCTGTTCTGAGCCGGATGGCCGTACACACAAGAGGAGACACGTCACATGGCCAAGAAGATTCTTCTCGTCGAGGATTCGAGTACGGTCCGCCAGCAGGTCGGCATTCTCCTGTCGGGGGCGGGCTATGGCACGCTGGAAGCGGACAACGGCCGAGATGCGGTCGCCACGGTCGCCGCCCACAAGGATGACCTGGCGATGATCATCGCGGACGTGAACATGCCGGTGATGAACGGCATCGATATGATCCAGAGCCTGCGGGACAAGGGGCTCGCGCCGGGCGTTCCGATCCTGATGCTGACCACCGAGGGGCAGCCGGAGCTCATCGAGAAGGCCCGGAAGGCGGGCGCGAAGGGCTGGATCATCAAGCCGTTCAAGCCGGATCTGTTGCTCGCGGCGGTGAAGAAGCTTGCCGGCGAGCCCTGAAGCTGCGGCCGCGCGCGGCGGCCATCCCCGCGAGATCGGCCCGATCGAGGGGCGCTCCCCGGTACATCCGAAAATCGGCGATTGCTGCCGGGGTTGGGCGGATCTGCCCTGCGGCGCTGGACAGCGCTCGGTGCTTGCGGCGTAGCGCCGATCCGTGTGACTCTCTGTGCGGAAAGTCACCAAGGGCGCCCGAATGGGCAGACCTGGTCCACCGGCTTCGGTTGACCTGTCGACTACTCGTTAGCCGGGCGAAGCACCATGGGATTGTTTGATGTGGTCATCGCCCGAGCGGACTGCCCCGGCTGCGGGCATTCCCAAGAGTGGCGCATCCAGTACAAGTACGGCCGTTGCAGGCAGCACGAGTACAGGCTCGGTGACGCGCTCTGCTGGTTCGATCCGCCCGGGCGTCCGGCGCCGCTCGAAGATGACGGCGAAAATGTCGGCGGACTCGTTGCCGTCCCCGGGTTCGTCGAGACCGGCTGTTCGAGGTGCGGCCAGGGAGAGGGCGCCGTTCTCCGCTTCGAGAACAATGTCGCTTCCAGCGTAGAGATCAGGTCCTCGGTGGGAGGCGACGAGTACGCGCAGCTCGAGCGCCCGTCTGGATGGATGCGCTTCTGGTCACGCCGCGTGGCAGGCAGCAGGAACGAGGATCGCCTCGATCTGAGCTGCCGCGGCGATCGATGGACCGTGGCCGTCGCTGACGGCGCCGGCGGGCTCGCGGGCGGTGCGGCCGCGGCGAGCACGGCGGCGGGCGCGATGGTGGCGCTCGGCGCGGAGAGAGAGCTCGATCCGGACTCCTGGTGCGAGCGCATCCGCCGACTCGACGGTGAGCTGGAAGCGGAGCCGAGGTGCGGCGAGACGACCCTCGTCGTCGTCCAGGTGAGCCAAGGCGAACTCTGGGGGGCCAGCGTCGGGGACTCGGGCGCGCTCGTCGTCGAGCTGGACGGGCTGGTCGACCTGACTTCAGGGCAGATTCGGAAGCCGCTGGTCGGCAGCGGTGCGTGCAGCCCCGTCGGCATCCCCCGACGGCCGCTCACGGGGCGCCTCCTGGTCGCAACCGACGGCCTCCTGAAGTACGCGTCGTGGGCGACCCTCGGCGCTCTCGCTCGCACAGGCGATGTGCAGACGGCGGTCGAGGCACTGATCCAGGCGGTGACTCTTCCATCGGGCAACCGGCCCGACGACGTCGCGGTGGTGCTCGGCGAGTGCGTCGGCTAACCTGCCGCTGCTGCCGACGCCGCTTCGCGGCGCGGCAGAGTGGCAACTCGTTAGGGGGACCTGGAGTGGCAACCGACGGAACGAACCATCGCGATGCGCTGCGCCGGGCCGACGAACTCGCGAAAAGAAACGAGTTTCGTGGCGCTGCTGCCGCATAGCTCGAGGTCGCTCGCCAGTTTTTCGCCGAGGGCCAGCATCTCAAGGCGGCCGCCATCGCGAAGACCGTAGTTGCGCTTGCCGGCAGCCGACCCGACGAGCTCCGGTCCGAACACATGTCGTCCCTTGAGCTGTGGCGAGATGCCGTCGGGGTTCTTGGCCTGCGTGACGAGGCCGCGCGTGCGACCGTGGAGCTCGAACGTCTTCAGCAACACAGGTGACTGGTCGACGTGTGGACGCCCCCTAACGAGCCGCTGAACCTGACACCGGGGCCGGTCCGAGGTTGTTTCGACTGACGTGCCTTTGGCACATCAGTCTGCCAGAGTCTATCCTTCGCGGTGAGCTTGCGGTATCGTTGGACCTCGGTGCAGGTTAGCGCCGGTGTTGGGCGGAGAGGAAGAAGGAAAGATTCACAGGGAGGCGGGGAGGCGGGGAGGCGAGAGATGGGGATCAGTCGTTCGAACCATCAGGCTCGGCGGCGACTGCTTCGGGCGGCATCGATGCGGGGCGGCTGGTGGTGCCGGGGTGGTCGTCTTCAGTTCGACATCGGGAGAACCGGACAGCCTGCGCTCCGCGGCGTACCAGTCGTCGGATCCCACGGCGGAGCACCGGCGTGTTGAAGTTGACGAGCAACCCGACGTCCAGGTCCATCAGCTTCAGGTATGTGAGCACCTGAGCTTCATGGACTGGCAGCAGGTGATCGACAGCCTTGAGCTCCAGTATGAGCTTTCCCTCGACGACAACGTCGAGTCGATAGCCACAGTCGAGCGTGGCTCCCTTGTAGGTCACTGGAAGTGGCCTTTGCCTGGCGAAGCTCAAGCCCATGAGCGACAGCTCATGACACAAGCATTGTTCGTAGGCAGACTCCAGGAGCCCGGGACCGAGGTGACGGTGCACATCGATGCACGCTCCAATGACTCGCTCGGACAGATTCCACAATTTCCTCGTTTCCCTGTCTCCCTGTACCAAGTCCATGCTCATGCCTATATGTCGACGCGGGGCCAGCTCTGGTTGCGCGAGATTGACATCGCCGGGAACCGCCCTGCAAACGACCGACCTGAAAGCAGTCGACCCCAAGCGAGCAGGCTCGAAGGATGTTCCCCACCTCTTGCCTCTCCACCTTGGTCTCTCTCTTTCTCTTCTTTCCTCCCCGTCTCCCCGTCTCCCTGTATACTCTCTCTTCCGCTGTCTCCCGCCCAACAAACCGCTGGTGCCGGCGGCGCTTCTCGCGGTGGCACACCGGCAAGACGTTCGGCCTCTCGAGCAGGAATGGGTCGATGCCTTACTACAGCGTGATTCTCGAAGGGAAGGGTATAAAGGTCCAAGGGGCAGACGGGGAACCACCGATCATTGGCTTCTTCGCGACGCGCGCGGTTCGAGCCCGCTCAGTGAAGCAAGCAGAAGAAATCGCCAAGGCGATGGTCCTCGCGGACTGGACCACTGGGGAGTATGCACTCTTGAATCAGGGTGGGGCACCGGTGCTGAAGGTGGAGGGCATCGACGCCTTAAGTTGGTGGAGATTTCTGCGGTTCAAGAACACGGGGCACGCTTTCTTTAAAACAGTCGACGAGGACGATGCCGAATAAGCCGAACGGGAGCTTGACACGAGCGAGCGTATCTTGTTGCCTGTCCGTCTCGGAGAGCCCATGAAAAAAACGTGGAAGGATGCAGTCACCTTCATCACAGGTGGCGGCTCGGGGATCGGTCGAGCGCTCAGCCTGGAGCTCGCGCGGCGCGGCGCGCGCGTGACGGTGACGGACGTGAACGGCGACGCCGCCGCGAAGGTGGCGGTCGAGGCTGGAAACGGCGCTTCGTCGCGCGCGCTCGACGTGCGCGACGAAGCGGGGATGCGCGAGGCCATCGAGGACACCGCTGCCCGTGGCGGGCGCCTCGATTTGCTCATCAACAATGCGGGGATCGGCGTCGCCGGCGAGGCGCACGAGATCCCGCTCGCGCACTGGAACCGTGTCCTCGACATCAACGTGCGCGGCGTGCTGCACGGCATCGTAGCGGGCTACCCGATCATGGTGCGCCAGAAGAGCGGCCATATCCTCAACGTGGCATCGCTCGCCGGCCTGGGCCCAGCACCGCTCTTCACGCCGTACGCGATGACCAAGCACGCCGTCGTCGGCCTCAGCACGAGCCTGCGAATCGAGGCGGCGGCCTACGGCGTCCACGTCAACGTGCTCTGCCCGGCCGCGGTCGAGACCCCGATCCTGGACTCCGAGAACCCCCTCGATTTGCCGGCGGTCCCGTGGGTTCCGAACGCACGACGCCTGCTCGAGGCCCTTGCCGGCCCGCCTTACCCGGCCGACGCGCTCGCGCGCGAGGCCCTCGATGCGGCGGCCGACGACGAGCCCGTCATCGTGCTGCCCTCGCGCGCACGCTTCCTCTGGCGCCTCGGCAGGATGTTCCCGGCGCTCGTCGAGAAGGGCGGCCGCGGCGAGATCGCCAAAGAGCGAGCGACGCGACGGTGAGCGTTCGAGCGTGGGGAGGTGGTGCTCCACTCCTCGGCGCAGACACTGAGCTCGCCATTCGAAAGGCTCCTTCAGAACTTCAGCATGTTTGAAACGCTCCGCGGCCCGTGCGCCGCGCACTGGGACTCCGACTCGAACCAGGCCTCGGCGACGGACCGCCCGAAGGGCGTCGAGGACGAGGCGCTCACGGGGCAGAACCGCGCGCACGTGCTGAGCTTCATCGACGCCGTGCTCATCGGAGGGGCGCACGCGCGAGCGTCGGAGTTCCTAGGCGCGAGCTACGTCGAGCACCGCGACACCGACGCGAGCGGCCCCGCCGCGCTCGTCGAGTACGTGAAGGACGAGGGCATCAGTTACGTCAAGGTGCACCACCTCATCGCCGATGGGAACTTCGTCTTCACCCTGTCGGAAGGGAAGCGCAACAACGCCGCCTATGGCTTCTACGATCTGTTCCGCGTCGAGGATGGCGACATCGTCGAGCACTGGGACTCACGGCGCTCCGTGCCCAGCTCGACCATGAGCGGGCTCCCGATCTTCTAGAAAACCGATCACGTTGAAACCCGGATAAATTTCACAGGGAGGCGGGGAGGCGGGGAGGAAGAAGAAATGAATTTCTCCCTCTTGCCGTCTCTCGCTCTCCGCCTCCCCGCCTCCCCGCCTCCCTGTGAAATTTCTGCTTTTTCTCGTGGTTTCAACCCGTTTGTCGCCGCAGCGCCGCGTCTCACCGCGGTCTCGAAGCTTGACGAGCCTCTCGCTCGGCGCGGCGCCACCTCCTCTCGTTGCCTGTCGGCGACGCGCCAGTCGGGGCGGAAGCAGCGGCCTTCAGTGCGCGCGGGGCAGGAACGCCCCGTGGAAGGTCTGGGGCGAGGCGTGGCGCAGGTGGACCCGCGCCGCTGGCCCCTCGTCCATGTGCGCAGCGTCCCAGACGTGGATGGCGCTCTTCCCGGCCTTCGCGTCGGTGACCACGGCGAGCACGTGGCCGTCGCCCTCGGGGGCGCCGGGCGCGCGCGGCACGAAGACCGGCTCGGACGGGCGCTCGTGCTGCGCGATGCGCGCCAGGGTGATCGCGCCCGTGTCGACGTCGACGCGCGCGATGCCGTTTCCATTCGGGTCGTCGGCCCGCCCCTTCGTGGCGAGGAAGACGACGCCGTGCCGCTCCCCCTCGACCCGCGGGTCCGCGCGCGGGAATTCGCCGACGACGCCGCCAAGGTCCTCCACGAGCAGCTGCTCGCGGCTCGCGCGCACGCGGTGGCGCACGAGGACGCCGGCGTCGACGGAGGCGAGCTCGGGGCGATCCGGGTCCTTGCCGATCGCGCCGAGCGTGGCGAGCGTCCGGTAGCGGACGAGGTCGACGACGAGGTCCTCGCCGTCGTCGTAGGCGTTCGCGAAATGCCACTGGAAGAACGCGTCGACGCCGAAGCGGCGCACGCGGGAGACGTCGTCGATGTCGACGACGATCACCTCCGTGCCCCGGCCGGGCTCGAAGCGCACCCAGGACTCGAACCCTCCCCACTGGAGCATCGCGCGCCCCACCCGGATCATCGCGGGCGAGACGAAGAACACGAGGTGCCGGCGGGTGGCGCAGAAGTCGTGGAGCATCACCGGCGCCGAGAGCGGCACCGCGCCGAGCGAGCGCGCGCGCCCATCGTCGTCGACAGCGTAGAGGTCGAGCTGGGTCCTGCGCCCGTAGCGGACGCCGAAGTTGTAGCTCGTCTTCCTGGCGGCAACCCGGTGCGGGTGGGCCGAGAAGGTGGGGCCCAGCACGCCGCCGAGATCGCTCTCGCCGAGCGTGTCGAGCGTCGCCGGATCGAGCTCCGTCGGCCTGCCGGACTCCACGAGCGCGTACAGCCGGCCGCCGGCGATGAAGGGGCTTGTGTTCGCGACGTTCTTGCCCCTGCGCTTGCCCTGCAGCGCGTGGAGCACGCGCTTCGGCCAGGACAGGGTCGAGCCGTAGAGGCGCCGCCCGGCCGCGAGCTCCTCCACCAGGCCGCGGCTGCGCACGAGGCGGTGCGCGCCCTCCGCCCGGCCGCCCGACAGCCGCACCGCGAGCACCCCTCCGTCGGCCTCGAAGGAGTGCGGCACGCGGACGCCGAAGAGGGTCGCGCGGGCCGGGCCCACCCGAAAGAGCGTGCCCTCGAGGCCTTCGGGCAGCGTCCCCTCGACCGCGAGCGGCGTGAAGCCGTACTCGGCCTCGAGGTCGAGCGGGTGATCGAAGCCGCGCGCTCCGCGAGCGGCGTCCGTGGAGGCGCCCCCCGCGCCGGCGAAGGCGGCGTCGAGGGCGGCGTCGAGGTCGGGGGCGGACACGGCGATGGACATGGGACCTCCGGGCGGCCGATGTGATCGACGATCACATCGGGTGCTGGTGATGTCATCATCGATTACGTGGGCTGGCGTCGAAGCGGCCGGCCCACCGGCGCCGGCGCTCGTCAGTGCAGCCTGTCCTTGGCCTCGGCGAGCTCCTCGTTGATCCGGTCCACGAACGCGTCGAGGGTCATCGGGCCCTTGCTCGCGGCGGCGGCGGCCTCGATGGCCTGCGATGCGAGCGAGGTGAGGCGCTCGACGTAGGCGAGCTGGCCCTCGAGCTTCTCGTAGTCCCCATCGACGAAGTACCCGCTGTCGTCCTTGACGTCGAGCTCGGGCGCATAGCGCTGCTTCACGTACCGCAGGATGGCGCACACGGCGACGTGCACCTTGGGGCCGGCGAACTGCGTCTTCGTCCAGTTGTAGCGGCTCCCCTCCTTGAAGAACTCGACCCCCGGCGCCTCTGGCAGGCTGGGGACGCTGACGCTGACGCGCGGCCCTCCGCCGCGCCCCGACTTGTCCTGCGCTGCGCGGGTGAGGTTGCGCGTGATGGCCGCGGACTCCGCAAGCGCCTGACGCATCATGTCCGCCATCTTCGGGTCGCTGAGCAGCGCGTGGTACGTGTGGTTGATGAAGGTGCCTTCACCGTCGAAGTGGAAGTGGAGAGGCTCGCATTCGCGGTGGGGATAGAGCGTGATCCCCTCGAGGCCCGAGCAGGTCACGCGCCGGTCTTCGATGAGCTCTTTCATGGTCTTGCTGGGCCAGCCGGCGGCCGCGGCCTTGGCGGCGAGATCCGCGACGAGCTCTGGAACGACGGTCGGGTCGCGGAGCTTGCCCGAGTACGCGATGGAGATGCCCATGGTGCCTCCTGAACGATCTCCCCTTACTCCAGCGCGGTCGTCGAGGCCAGCGCGCGCCGGGGAGGGAGCCTCGGCCGCGGCGACGATGACAGTGAAAGAGCCGCCGGAGCTCCCTCGCTCCGGCGACTCCAGACCGCCTGGCACCGCCTGAGCCCGGACGCCTGACCGCGAGGCCCGGGGCTCGACGCAGCTTTCACGTCTAGAGCGGATGTCCGCGCCCCCGTCCTCGCCGGGCTACTGGCAGGCTGTCGCGCCGAAGCAGACCGCCGGATCCGCCGCGAAGCGACGGAAGTTGTCCGCCTCCGGGTGGCCCGGGAACGGAACATAGTAGTAGACGGCCTTGTCGTCGAAGCCGCTGCCGTCGTAGTAGGTCTGCCACGTCAGCGCGTAAGCGACGCCGGCGCTCTTGGCGAGATCGAGGAGGTGGGTATTGTACCAGTCCTCGGTGAGCGCGCCGTGCCCCGCGTCCGGAAACAGGCTCGTCACCTCGGCGGAAGAGAGCGTGACGGCGCCCGCCGAGCCGAGGCCGTAGTTGGCCAGGAACTCCGTCCGCAGGCTCTGATCGAACAGGGCGTCGTGCCACTTGCTCACGTGGTCTGCCGGGTAGAGCGCGAGCGACGCGCCCGCCGCGAGCTTGCTGACCCGGTGGAGGAGGTGCAGCCGGTAGGTGCCCGTCTCGGTGAGCGCGTGAGGCTTGCCCTTGGCCGCGCCGATCGCCGCGACGGCGCTCGCCATCGCCTTCATGTCCTCGAGATCTGCCGAGGACGCCGCGCGCTCGTACGGGTAATAGAGATCGATGCCGAGGATATCGATGAGGTCGTCGCCAGGGTACGCCTCGAGGTAGTACTCCTCCAGCAGGGCGGACGGCGGCTGGGCGTCGTTCTCGAGCGCCGCGATCGCCTCCTGGGGCGGGCTCTCGTAGGCCGCGCCCAGCTCGGTGAGCTCCTCGATGAGGCGGGCCCGGAGCATGTCGCGAGAGAGGCTCTCCGGATCCCTGACCTTCGCCTCGGCGGGCGTCACCGAGCTGTCACTCAGCTTTCGCACCTTGTCCGTCGAGTACGCGAAGATCACGTTCTCCATCCCCGGCTCGCTCCGGACGGCCTCGGCGAACGTGCGGTACGCGGCGCTGTAGGCGGCGGGGCCGGTGACGGCTCGATCGTCGTCGAGAAGGGCCTGGCAGTTCCAGTAGGGCTGACCCCACCAGAACCATCCGCCTGTGTGCTCGTGGAACGGACGGAGGACGATCGGCTTGCCGTCGAGCCCGTGCTCGCGGAAGAACTGGGCCACGTACTTCGCGTGGGCAACGAGCCAGTCGCGCGCCGAGATCCCGGCGTGGGTGCCCTGCTCGATCGGCACGTCGTTGGCGATCTTGCAGATGCACTTCAGGTTCTCGGGGATGTCCGCGCTGGAGCCGAGGGATCGCGAATAGTACGTCTCGGCGTAGAACGGGGTGCCTCCGCCCTGGGCGTGGATCGGGACGCTCTGGCCGTCGACCGTGATGGTCGCGAGCGGCGTCTCGATGGCGTCCGCGAAGTCCGAGGTGCTGACGTCGTAGTTGCACGGGGGCGTGTGCCAGTCGAAGGCCACCATCCCGCCCGGCTGCGCCAGCATGTACGCCGCGGCGTTGGCGGTGACGTCGCGGCGATTCCAGGGGACCGGATCGAAGACCATCGCGTCGAGGGAGATGCCGAGCAGCCCGGGGTTCTCTCCCACGGTGGCGCCGGCGTCCGACGACCAGCCCCGCTCGCCGCGGCTCGCGGCGCCCGCCATGCTCGAGAACCAGTCGTTGGTCGACACGAGCTGCTTGGTGCCCGGATCGTAGAGCCCCCACGTGATGGCGTTCTCGTAACCGAACCGGAACTTGCCGGCTCGAGCCGACGTCCAGAGGTCCTCGAGGAGGTCGCCCCTCGGCGTGTCCGGAAACTCCGGTGTGTCGTCCGGCGTGCCTGTCGAGGCGCTCGACGACGCGCCTCCGGACGCGCTGGACGACCCGCCTCCCGAGGCGCTCGACGACGTGCCTCCGGACGTGCTTGACGACCCGCCCCCGGAGCCTTCCGGCGGCGTGTCGTCGCTCGACGACCCGCAAGCGGCCGTCAAGCACAGGAGGAATGCGGCATGGAAGCGTGGGCTGAGCTGGATGAGATTCATGGGTTCTTCCCTGCGAACGGTGGCAGCGACGGGCGAAATAGAGCGTGTTAATCGGTTCAGTGTCAACGGCCACGTGCCGGGCGCGCCGCCGCCGCCGGTTTCGCGCCGGTTTCGCCGCGCGCGCCTCTGGCGTGACGCCGCGGCGCGTTGCCGCTGGCGCCTGTCGATGTGCTGCGGGCGCGTGGCCTGCAGGCCCGGCGTGGTACTGATCAAATGTGAACAGGGAGACGGGGAGGCGGGGAGAAAAAGCCTGGTAAATCTCCCCGCCTCCCCGTCTCCCTGTGATCTTTCTCGGGCAAAATCGACCGCCACCCCGGTGTGATATTAACCGGTTCATTTGTCCATGGATCATGGTCATGGAGCGCGCTTGAGCGCGAGGCCTCGGCGAGGACGCCGAGAAATCGGGGAGACAGGACGGCAGAGCGTCACGGCGACGCAGCCACCTCTCTCCTGGCGGGTGGCGGTCTCCATGCGATTGCCCCGGCGCGGCTTCCCGACGTGGAGGTAGAACTTTCTGCTCGCCATGTCCCCATCTACGTTCTTCTACCGAGACGATGCGCGCGTTCAGTCGCCTGCACGACGATCTCCGCCGTCTCGTGGATGTCATCGATACGGAGGACGGTGGTGTACGACTTGGACGATCGGGTGGTGTGGTGATGATGTCATGGTGGTTGTCCTGATCGGCGCGCCCGGCCGCTCGAGGCGATCGGCGCACATGCCAGCTCGCGAACAACGTGGTAGTCTGCTCGACTATGGACAACGCGCAGAGCGACGATATAGAGGAGGGCGACTGGGGACGACTTCACGTCACGCGCGCCTGCTGTGGTGCAGGCGTTTGCAGGAACTTCGCTCCAGAGCTCCTGGGCGAGGTCGCGCCCGCGCACTGGGAGGCCATGGACGGCGACGTCCGGCGCCGCGGCCCCGCCGTGCTCGCGGGCACCTATGATGAAGGGGCCTTCACCGGCATCCTGCGCCAGCCCCGGTGCCGGGCCGATCTCGAGGCGGCGCGCTCGGCTGTCGCCGCCTGCCCGGTCAACGCCTTGCGCCTGCGATCGTCGCCGTCCCGCGCGCGCGCCGGGCTGGGAGCCCTCGGCGCCCCGTTCCGCGCCTGGCCGCGCCGCATCGAAGAGGACGTCTGGGCGCTCGGCCATCCCGCGCGCGAAAACGCGGGCGCGACGGCCTACTTCATCGAGCGCCCCGGCGGCGGCGTGCTCGTCGACCTGCCGAGCCCGAGCGAGGCGGTCTTCCGTTTCCTCGAAGCGCACGGCGGCGTGCGGTGGATCTTCCTCACCCACCATGACCACACCGCGCACCACGCCGAGTTCGCGGCCCGCTTCCCCGGGTGTCGCCGCGTGCTCGGCGCCGCGGACGTGAGCCCGCGCGGCGACCGGCGCAATCCGGCCACGTCCGATGTGGAGATCAAGCTAAGGGACCGCCTCGAGCCCATGACCCTCGACGGCTCGCCGCTCGCCGACGGCGACCTCGCCGGCGCCGAGCTCGCCGTGCTCTCCCAGCCCGGCCACACCGCAGGCTCGATGTGCCTGCTGTACAGGGGCCGCTTCCTGTTCACCGGCGACCACCTCGCCTACTCGCGCCGCGTCGGCCAGATCGTGGCGTTCCGGCTCCAGTGCTGGAACGACTGGGAGCGACAGATCCGCTCCGTGCGCCGCCTGGTCGCGCTGGCGGGCGCCGGCCAGCTCCGCTTCGCGTGGCTCCTGCCTGGCCATGGCGAATGGCACCGACTCGAAGGCGACGGCGGCGCTCCCGCGACGGCCGCCGAGCTCCGGCGCGCGCTCGCCTGGATGGAGCGGCAGGCGCCTGGGCACGTCCCTTTCTTCCGCTTCATCCCCTGGTTGCAGAGCCGCTCGTATCCCGGCACCCGCCTCGCGCGCGCGGTGCGCGCGATCGGCGGAGAGGGCCCCGGGAGCGAGGCCTGGGTGCTGCCGCGCGCCGCCCGCCCGTACCTGCCCGATTACCGGCCAGAGAAGGCCGCCGCCGCGTGGCTGCGGGTCTCCCTGGTCGCGGCGACGGCGCTCGGCGCCGCGACGGCCGCCGCCCGGCTCGCCGCGCGCGCGGCGGGGGCGGTCGCGAAGAGGCGGGCGTGAAGCGGCCTTGAGGGCGGCCGGCGCTCCGGTCTTCGCAGGGGCGGGGCGGGGCCCGAGGCGCCGCCGCGCCGGTCTGCTCGCTCAGCCGGCCGCGCTGCCTCGGTCGTCCTGTCGCAGCAGATACGCTGTCTCGGGGTTCTCCCGGCGCCAGATCACGTTGTCCATGAAATAGTGGTGGATGTTCACGAACACGAAGACGGCTGCGAAGTACGGTGTCGGGCCCAGGTCGGACATCGCTTCGCCGTCGCTCGAGCTCAGCACCAGCGCGCTGTCGAGGAGCGCCGGCGCGCCGCGGAACACGACCCACCCGAGGCCGATGGCGGTCGCCGCCAGGATCCCGAGGCGCAGGCCGGTCGGCCGCCCGAACAGCGGCGGGCCCTCGGCGGCGCGCGCCTCGTTCCCCTTCAGGAGCCAGACGAAATACAGATATTGAACCGAGTGGAGCGCCGGGATCACGTAGACCATGAGCCGGTCGAGGCTCGAGTAGACCGTCCAGAGCCAGACCGTGATGAGGAAACCGGCCAGCGGCGCGAGCGGCGGCAGGCGCCGCTCCGTTCGCCACCTGCGCGCGATGACCCAGAGCAGCGCGAGCGCGCTGAGCCCGAAGGCGAGCCCGGTGACGGGCTCGAGCGCAGGCGGGTGCGCGAGCGATGTGTAGACAACGCCTTTCTCCTCGACCTCCCTGCCTGGATCCGCCGGGCTCGCCCACGCGTAGGCCCAGGCCGCGAAGCAGTGCACGAGGATCACCTTGCGCTCCAGGGGGTCGAACCGGAACCCACGCCGCGCCGAGAGCACCGTCAGGACGCCGAAGCCCTGCTTCACGTAGTGCCAGCCCACCAGGAGGAACATGAGCTGGATCATGAAGCCCATCGCCCGCGCCGAGCCGGTCGAGAGCGCCCCGATCGCCCACGCGAGCAGCGCGAGCGGGACCAGGAGACCGGCGACGATGTAGCGGGCTCGCTGCGCCGGGGCGAACGCGCCGCCGAACGCGCGGCGCCTCGCGTCCTTGTAGAACAACAGGTACGTCACCGCGAAGTGAGGATCGTTGATCAGGGACGCGGCGTGGAACGTCAGGAAGCCGATCGCGAGCTCCGCCGCGTCGAGCCCGACGGCCCTGCGGGCGAGCCACGCGAGCGGAAAGAGCAAGAGCGTCGCGCCCCCGACGAGCAGGAACTCGATGAGATGGGCGCGAAGCGCGGCTCCGCGCGGCGTCGCGACCGGGACTGGCAGCGTCGCTCCCGCGCTGGTCATGCGCCGAAGCTACCACACAGGGGCGCCCGTCCGGCGCGCGCGCCGCGGGCTCGGCCGCCGGCGGCGCTGCCAAAATCCGTTGCCGTCGCGCCGCAGGCTCCGAGCAGATCTCTGGCCGCCCCGGGCATCCAAGCCGCCATGCCCACCCCCTACCGCGACGGCGTGGAGATCCGAGGCTCGCCACGATCAGATCGCCGAGAGGCGCTCGGCCGTCAAGGAGAGGGTGGGGGAGCTCGAGGGCCTGAAGCAGAGCGAGCTCCGCCTCGAGGGCGAGCTTGATGCGATGCGATGTAGGCTCGAGGGGGCCGCGGGGCGCCGTGGCCTCCCTTTTCGTCATCAATAAATGACGAGATTTCTCGTCACAAATAAATGACAGATCGCTCGTCGCAAATAAATGAAAGATTCGATGTCGCGCTGCCGCCGGCCGCAGCGCGAGCGTTCGGCGCGAAGCGGGCGCCGCTCCTCGTCCAGGTCCAGCTGTGCTATTCCGCGATCATGCGGAGTCGATCATGAGCCTGGACGACCTGCTCGAAGACGTCCACGAGGACCCGCTCATCACCGGCGCGGTCCAGCGTGCGCTCGTCGCCTATGCCGTGATTCTCCCCGCCGATGTCCTCCGTGACGTCGAGATGCTCGCCACGAGGACGCTGTTCGTGCACCCGCTCGGGATCTCGTTCGTCGCCCGGCTCAGCCCCGGCGTCCGCGCCGAGGTGGACATGGACGACGATCTCGCCGAGCAGGCGCGGCAGGGGTTCGCGGTCGGCGAGATCATGATCTCGATGATGCGCGTGCTCCGCAGGCGGACGCGCGAGCGAGGCGAGCATCGCTTCTTGATGCCCGAGACGCCGATGCTCATGCTGCAAGCGTTCCTGGGCTACTTCAACCCGGACCCGGCCCTCTGGACGATGCGCGATGACGCCGTGCACGGCTCGCTGGACCGCCTCTGCGAGGCCATCGTCGGCCTGTTCTTCACGGGCCTCGTCGTCGATGTGCTGGAGAGCCCATCGTCGCTCGACGACTGGGGGGAGACCGGCCGCGCGCTCTCCGCGGTGCTGCCGGCCATGACCGCGGCGCTCCGTGGCGCCAGGGCCCGGCTGTCCAGGCGCGACCGGCACGCGCTGGAGACCTACGACGCCTGCGGCTGGGATCCTGCGCGGCTCGAGCGCCGGCTGGGTGGCGGCCCGGAGCCCGCCCGTCCGGCGTTCTTCGCCCTGGGCGCGGCGCTCGCCGCAGAGCTCCGCGCCTCGCCGGCGAGCTGACGCCGCGGGGCCGGCGTGGTCGTGCGTGGTCGTGAGGGCGCGCTCCCTCGCCTCACTCCGCCCCTTCCGCTTGCAGCGCGGGCAGCCACATGCGCACCGTCGTGCCCTCGCCCAGCGCGCTCTCGATACGGATGCTGCCGTGGTGCTCCTCGATGAACCGGTGCGTCAGCGACAGCCCGAGCCCGGTCCCTTGCCCGGGCGGCTTCGTCGTGAAGAACGGCTCGAAGATGCGGCTCAGGTCCTCGGCGCGGATGCCGCAGCCGTGGTCGTGCACGTCGATCTCGACGCCGTGGACGTCGCCGCGCGGGAGCGGGCGAGCCTCGACCACCACGGCGCTGCCGTGCGGGCTGGCGTCGAGCGCATTGCCTATCACGTTGAGCAAGGCCGACTCGAGCTGCGATGCGTTGACGAGCACCTCGGGCAGCGCCGATGTGGTGCTGTCCGCCTCGAGGTGGACCCTGCGCTCGCGCGCCCGCGGCGCGGACAGGTCGACCGCGCGGCGGAGCGCTGCGCGCACGTCGCACGGCTCCCGGCCGATCGGCTTGCCGCGCGCGTACTCGAGCAGCGCCGTCACGAGATCCGAGCACCGGTTCGCCTGCCGCTCGATGGTGCCGAGCGCCTTCAGGAGCGAGGCCTCGTCGGGCAGGCCGTGCCCCTTCCGGTGCCGCCTGAGCAGCAGCTGGGCGTTCATCAGGATGGCCGACACCGGGTTGTTCATCTCGTGAGACAGCCCCGCCACCAGCGTCCCTATCGCCGCCATCTTGCCCGCCTGGAGGAGCTCCTGCTGCGTCTCCGAGAGCCGCTCCAGCGCCGCCGCGAGCTCGCGGTTCTTCGCTGCGAGCTCCAGATAGGCGCGGTGCAGCCGCTCCGCGGCGCGGACTCGCGCCCTGAGCTCCAGGGGGTCGAACGGCTTGCTCATGTACTCGTCGGCGCCGACGTCGAGCCCACCCACGGCCTCGGCGCCGCTCGCCCTGGCCGTCAAGAGGAGGATCGGGATGGCCCGGAGCGCGGGATCCCCCTTGATCCGCCTGACCAGCTCGAATCCGTCCATCTCCGGCATCATCACGTCCGAGACGATGACATCGGGCCTCTTCGTCGCGATCGACTCGAGCGCTTCCCGGCCGTTCGTCGCCAGGACGATCTCGTGTCCGGCCGACAGGATGTCTGCCAGGTAAGATCTCATGTCGGGGTTGTCTTCCACCACGAGCACGCGCGGCCCCTCCGCGCCGCCGTCGCCGCGGGGCGCGCCTGCGGCGGGCGGCGGAGGCATCTCGAAGCCGCGGAGGTTGATCGACGACGGGGGGGGCTCGGAGGTGCCCGCGCCGTTGACCGACCTCGGCGGCTCCGGCGCGACGGGCGCCCGCCGCGCTGCCAGGAAATCCGCGGCGCGCGGGAGCCGCACGAAGAAGCGAGAGCCGATCCCGGGCTCGCTCTCCACGCCGACCGTGCCGCCCATGAGCTCCGTGAGCTCCTTGGCCAGCGACAGCCCGATCCCCGTCCCCTCGTGCTTTCGCGTCGCCGAGGCGTCGATCTGCTGAAACCGTTGAAAGAGCAGGTGTCTCCTGTCCTCCGGGATGCCAGGACCGGTGTCCTCGACCGAGAGCTCGAACTGGCCATCGAGCGCCCGCAGGTCGACGGCGACGCGCCCGCCAGGCGGGGTAAACTTCAGCGCGTTGCCCAGCAGGTTGAGCGCGATCTTCTCGAGCTTGCGCCGGTCGGCGGGGACCCTCCGCAGCTCGGGATCCAGGTGAATCGATAGATCGAGCCCACCGCGCGCCGCCGCCGGGCGAGCCTCCTCCACCATGTCCGACACCAGCTCTCCGACGTCGACGGCCTCCCAGTCGATCTGCATCTTGCCGGCCTCGATCTTCTGGTGATCGAGGACATCGTCGACAAGCCGGCGGAGCCGCCGCCCGCTGCGCTGGACGAGCTCGAGGTCGGCCCGCACCCGCGGCGAGAGCGGTTCGTCCCGGTTGGACAGGAGCGACTCGAGCGGTCCCAGGATGAGGGAGAGCGGCGTCCGGAGCTCGTGGCTCATCACCGTGAGGAACTCTCCCTTGGCGCAGGCCGCGGCGTCCGCCGCCTCCTTGGCCTTCTGGAGCTCGATCTCCATGCGTTTGCGCTCGGTGATGTCCGCGTAGATCCCGAGGATCCCCGTCACATCGCCGCGCTCGTCGCGGATGGGCACCTTGCTGGTGAGCAGGAACCGCTGCTCGCCGTCCGGGCGGAGCAGCGGCTCCTCGACGTCGAGCATCGGGGTGCCGCCCTCCATGACCTCCCGGTCGATGCGCACGAAGCACTCCGCGTTCTTGCTGCCCCACACGTCGAAATCGGTCTTGCCGACGAGGTTCTCCAGCACCTTCGTGTTGGTGTCGTTGAGGAAGTTCTGATTTCCCCCGAGAAACCGTCCATGACGGTCTTTCCAGAAGATGGCGTGGGGGACGTTGGCGATGACGTACTTGAGCACCGCCTGCTGCTGATCGACGGGCTGCGGCGTCCATTCCTGGGCGGCGGTGCCAGTCGGGGCCTCGTCCGGCGGCGCCACACGGGGCGTCCTCGCGCGTGCTTCGCGCGTCCGACGGGCCGCGAGGAGCCTGCTGATCTTGGCGGAGAGGCGGTAGAGACGTCTCATCGTCGTATCGTCACAGGAGCATAAGGCGAGCGCGGGCGACATCAAACCTGCTGGGCACGGGAACGCCGCAGCCGAGCACGCACGGCCGTGGAAAATGACACCCGAGCAGGCTGGCGCGTCGGATCCGCCGCTCACCTCGCCGCCGGGCGCTGTGGTAGCGCCTGGTGTCGGTCCCGTCGAGCCCTCCCGGCGGCGCCGGCCTGGGCACGTCGCCGCCCTCGTCCCACCCGCCCTGAGCCGGCGCCCGCGCGCGGCGGCGACGGGTCCTCTCCGTGAACCTCGATGGGGTCTCTCTGACGCTCCGGACGGGCCTTCGTCTCCTCGAGCGCGTGGGGGATCGATGCGGAGGGGTGAGCGCCGCGCTGCGGCGCGTGTGACAGACACGAAACAAAGGCGCGGTGCGTCACGAGGGCGCGTCAGGCCCGCTGGAGCCGAGGGAAAGCGCTTCCATCGCCATGGTGAACGGGTCCGGCGCGCCGTTGCGCCGTGACCGAACCATTACCGCAGGCCGCTCACGACGGGTGTTATAGAGGCCGTCCTTGTCATTAGGAGGCAGCTCAGCATGATTGAGGATCCGCAGGTCATCCGCAGCGCCGGCCTCCAGCCGATCGGCATCTGGCGCAGCGGGCCCTGGCTCCCCGCGTTCACATCGACAGACTTGCGGGAGGCCGTCTCCTGCGTGCGAGAGCCGGTGCACGTGGTGCGTGAGACGCCGGATGGGCGCGTCGGCGTGTCCCGGGGCGGCGCTGTCCTACGCGAGGATCAGGTCAATGGGGTCCCCACGTTCCCGCTCCTCGGCACGCTGCCCGCCCTGTACCCGGAGTGGCTCGGAGACCGCTCCTTCGTCGAGGTCCACGGCCTGCGCTTCCCCTACGTGGCCGGCGCGATGGCGAACGGCATCCACACCACGCGGCTCACGATCGCGATGGCCAGGGCAGGCATGATGGGGTTCTTCGGCGCCGCAGGCCTCGGGCTGCACCGGATCGAGCAGGCGATCGACGAGATCTCCGCGGCGCTCGGCGCGGACGGCCCCACCTGGGGCTGCAACCTCATCCACGCTCCGAACCAGCCCAGGCTGGAGAGCGACACGGTGGAGCTCTACCTGAAGAGGGGAGTCCGGCGGGCCGAGGCGGCCGCCTACATGGGCCTGAACCCGATGGTCGTGCGGTTCGCCTACAGCGGCGTCAAGCGCTTGCCCGACGGCCGCGTCGACCGGAAGAACCACCTGTTCGCGAAGATCTCGCGCCCGGAGGTCGCCGCGCGCTTCCTGTCGCCCGCGCCGGCCGAGATCCTCGATACCTGCGTTCGCAACGGGTGGCTCACCCGCGACGAGGCGGAGCTCGCGCGGAGCCTGCCGGTCGCCGAGGACATCACCGTGGAAGCGGACTCCGGCGGTCACACCGACAACCAGCCCCTCGTCGCGCTGTTCCCGGTGATCCTCGGCGTCCGCGACGAGCTCGCGGCGAAGTACGGGTATCACCGGCCGATCCGCGTCGGCGCCGCCGGCGGCCTCTCCACGCCGGAGTCGGTCGCCGCCGCGTTCGCGCTCGGGGCGGCGTACGTGCTCACGGGCTCGGTCAACCAGTCGTGCATCGAGTCGGGCCTGTCCGACGAGGGCAAGAAGATGCTGGCCCAGGCCGATCTCCCGGACGTGGTGATGACGCCGGCCGCCGACATGTTCGAGCTCGGCGTGCAGGTCCAGGTGCTCAAGCGCGGCACGATGTTCGGTGTCCGCGCGCAGCGGCTCTACGACCTCTACGTCGCCCACGACTCCATCGACTCGCTGCCCACGGACGTGCGCGCGCGCATCGAGAGGGAGCTGTTCCAGATGTCGTGCGACGAGGTGTGGGCGGGCTGCGAGCGGTTCTTCACGGAGCGCGACCCCGCGGAGCTCGAGCGCGCGGCGCGCGACCCGAAGCACAAGATGGCGCTGATCTTCCGCTGGTATCTCGGCATGTCCAGCAAGTGGGCGATCGCCGGGGACCCGAAGCGCCGCGCCGATTACCAGATCTGGTGCGGCCCGGCCATGGGCGCGTTCAACCGCTGGGTCAAGGGGTCGTTCCTCGAGGACCCGGCGCGCCGCACGGCGGTCCAGGTCGCGCGCAACCTGCTCGAGGGCGCGGCCGTCGTCACGCGCGCGCAGCAGCTCCGGACGTACGGCGTCCCCGTGCCGAGCGCCGCATTCCACTTCACTCCTCGCCCGCTCGCCTGAGCGCCTGATCATCTGCCGAGGTCCTCATGCACCCTTCGTCTTCGCGTATCCCGTCCATCGCCGTCGTCGGCGTGAGCGCCATCTTCCCCGGCTCGCTCGACGCGCACGGCTTCTGGCGTGACATCCTGTCCGGGACAGACCTCATCACGGATGTCCCGAGCACCCACTGGCTGGTCGAGGACTACTATGATCCCGACCCGTCCGCCCCGGACAAGACGTATGCGAAGCGCGGCGCCTTTCTCAAGGACGTGCCGTTCGATCCGCTCGAGTGGGGCGTCCCGCCCTCGATCGTGCCGGCGACGGACACGACGCAGCTGCTCGCGCTGATCGTGGCGAAGCGGGTCCTGGAGGACGCGGCGCAGGGGCAGTTCGAGGCGATGAACCGCGAGCGGATGAGCGTGATCCTCGGCGTCACCTCCGCGCAGGAGCTGCTCGCGTCGATGGTGAGCCGGATCCAGCGGCCGGTGTGGGCGAAGGCGCTCCGGGACCTCGGGTATCCGGAGGACGAGGTGAAGCGCGCCTGCGACAAGATCGCAGGCAATTACGTGCCGTGGCAGGAGTCGAGCTTTCCGGGCCTGCTCGGGAACGTGGTGGCCGGGCGCATCGCGAACCGGCTCGACCTCGGCGGGACGAACTGCGTGACCGACGCGGCGTGCGCGTCGTCGCTGTCGGCGATGTCGATGGCGATCAACGAGCTGGCGCTCGGGCAGTCCGATCTCGTGATCGCGGGCGGCTGCGACACGATGAACGACGCGTTCATGTACATGTGCTTCAGCAAGACGCCCGCGCTGTCCAAGTCGGGCGACTGCCGGCCGTTCTCCGACAAGGCCGACGGCACGCTGCTCGGCGAGGGCATCGCGATGGTGGCGCTCAAGCGGCTCGACGACGCCGAGCGCGACGGGGACCGGGTCTACGCGGTGATCCGCGGGATCGGCTCGTCGTCGGACGGGCGGAGCAAGAGCGTGTACGCGCCGGTGCCGGAAGGGCAGGCGAAGGCGATCCGCCGGACGTACGCCGCCGCGGGGTACGGCCCCGAGACCGTGGAGCTGATGGAGGCGCACGGCACCGGGACGAAGGCCGGCGACGCGGCCGAGTTCGAGGGCCTGCGCGCGATGTTCGACGCGTCGGGGCGCGCCGACCGCCAGTGGTGCGCGCTCGGCAGCGTGAAGTCGCAGATCGGCCACACGAAGGCGGCGGCCGGCGCGGCCGGCCTGTTCAAGGCGATCATGGCGCTGCACCACAAGGTGCTCCCGCCGACCATCAAGGTCGACAAGCCGAACCCCAAGCTCGACATAGAAAAGACCGCTTTCTATCTCAACACCCAGGCGCGGCCGTGGATCCGGCCGGGGGACCACCCGCGGCGGGCGTCGGTGAGCTCGTTCGGCTTCGGCGGCTCGAACTTCCACGTGGCGCTGGAGGAGTACACGGGCCCGGCGCCGAAGGCGTGGCGGGTGCGGGCCTTGCCGGCGGAGCTGTTCCTCCTGTCGGCGGACACGCCGGCGGCGCTCGCGGATCGCGCGCGGGCGCTGGCGAAGGAGGCGGAGGTGCCCGAGATCCTGCGCTTCCTGGCGCGGGAGTCGGTGCTCTCGTTCGACGCGTCGAGGCCGGCGCGGCTCGGGCTGTGCGCGACGGACGAGGCGGATCTCAGGAAGAAGCTCGAGCAGGTCGCGGCGCACCTCATGGCGAGGCCGGAGCAGGCGCTCTCGGCGCCGCTCGTGCACTGCGCGAGCGGAGAGGCGCCGGGGCGGGTGGCGTTCCTGTTCCCGGGGCAGGGGAGCCAGTACGTCGGGATGGGCGCGGACGCGCTCATGACGTTCGACCCGGCCCGCGCGGCCTGGGACGCGGCGGCGGGCGTCGCGATCGCGGACGCGCCGCTGCACGAGGTGGTGTTCCCGCGGCCGGTGTTCTCGGACGAGGACCGGGCGGCGCAGGAGGCGCGGCTCCGCGAGACGCGGTGGGCGCAGCCGGCGATCGGCGCAACGAGCCTCTCGCACCTCGCGCTGCTCGCGGCGCTCGGGGTGCGGGCCGAGGCGTTCGCGGGCCACAGCTTCGGGGAGATCACGGCGCTGCACGCGGCCGGGGCGCTCTCCGCGGCGGACCTCCTGCGCGTGGCGCGGCGTCGCGGCGAGCTGATGGGCGCCGCGTCGTCGGAGCGGGGCGCGATGATCGCGGTCCCGCGGGGGATCGACGAGGTGCGGGCGCTCGGCCTCGCCGGCGTGGTGATCGCGAACCACAACGGCCCGAAGCAGGTGGTGCTGTCGGGGTCGGTCGCGGCGATCGAGGCCGCGGAGGAGCGGCTGAAGGGCGTCGGGATCCAGGCGCGGCGCCTCGACGTGGCCGCGGCGTTCCACTCGCCGCTCGTGGCGGAGGCGAGCGCGCCGCTCCGCGAGTTCCTGGCGGGCATCGCGGTCGAGGCGCCGGCGGCGCCCGTGTACAGCAACGCGGAGATCGAGCCGTACGCGGGCGACGGCGACGGCGACGCGGCGCGCGACCGGCTGGCGCGGCAGCTCGCGGAGCCGGTGCGGTTCGTGGAGGAGATCGAGCGGATGTACGCGGACGGCGTGCGCACGTTCGTCGAGGTCGGGCCGGGCTCGGTGCTGACGAACCTGGTCGGCGACATCCTGAGCGGTCGGCCGCACCGGGCGGTGGCGCTCGACCGCAAGGGCAAGCACGGCGTGACGAGCCTGCTCGAGGCGGTGGCGCGGCTCGCCGTGGCCGGGGTGCCGCTGGACACGCGGGTCCTCTGGGAAGGCTTCGCGGCGCCGAGCGATCCGCGGGCGCAGCCGAAGCCGAAGCTGGCGCTGCAGATCAACGGGAGCAACTACGGCAAGCCGTATCCGCCGCAGGGGGGCGCGAAGGCGCTGCCGGCGGCGAGCCCGCCGCGGGCGGCGCAGAAGCCGGCGCCGGAGGCGGTGCAGCCGGTGGCGAGCGCGTCGCGGCCGGTGGCGAGCGCGCCGCAGGCGGCAGTGAGCGCGTCGCGGCCGGCAGTGAGCGCGTCGCAGGCGGCAGTGAGCGCGTCGGCGCCGGTAGTGAGCGCGTCGCAGGCGGCAGTGAGCGCGTCGGCGCCGGTAGTGAGCGCGTCGCAGGCGGCAGTGCGCGCGTCGCAGCCGGCAGTGAGCGCGTCGCAGGCGGCAGTGCGCGCGTCGCAGCCGGCGGTGAGCGCGTCCGCGCCTGCGCTGGCGAGCGCGTCGGCGCCTGTGGTGAGCGCGCCGCGGCCGGTGGTGAGCGCGTCGCGGCCGGTGGTGAGCGCGTCGCAGCCGGCGGTGAGCGCGTCCGCGCCTGCGCTGGCGGGCGCGTCGGCGCCTGTGGTGAGCGCGTCGCGACCGGCAGTGAGCTCGTCGACGCCCGTGGTGAGCGCGTCGCGGCCCGCGGCGAGCGCGTCGTGGCTGGCCGCGTATCAGGAGGCGCAGCGCGCGACGGCGGAAGCCCACAGCGTGTACCAGCGCACGATGGCCGAGAGCCACATCGCCTTCCTTCAGGCCGCCGAGGCGTCCTTCGCAGGGCTTGCCGCGCTGGCGACCGGCGCTCCGTACCCCGTCGCTCCAACGACGGTGTCCGAGGTACGGCCTTCTCCGGTTCTCCTCGCTCCGGTGCATGTGGGGCCTGTCTCGGAGGCGTCCGTACGGCTTTCGGCGGCGCCGACCGCGCGCTCCGGCGAGGGCAGGAGCAACGTGGCCCTGGACGGCCCGAACGGCGCGGGCGGCGAGCTCTACACGGCTGTCGCGCTGCCGGCGCAGGCGGCGCCTGCCGTGGCAGCGAAGGTGGCCGTTGCAGCGCCCGCCGCGACAGCAAAAGCGGCCACCGCGGCGCCAGCTGCGCCTGTGAAGGCGGCAGCCGCTGCGCCCGCGGTGGCAGTGTCCACGGCCGTCACCGCGCCTGCCGCCGCCGTGGCGACGCAGGCGGCGGTCGCCGCTGCGCCGCGCGTCGATATCGAGCGCTTGGTCCTCGACGTGGTCGCGGACAAGACGGGGTACCCCGTCTCCATGCTCGGGCTGCAGATGGAGCTGGAGAGCGATCTCGGCATCGACAGCATCAAGCGGGTGGAGATCCTGTCCTCGGTCCGTGACCGGACGCCGGGGCTGTCGGAGGTCGACGCCTCGGCGCTGGCGCAGCTGCGCACGCTGGGACAGGTCGTCGACCACCTCCGCGCCTCGCTGCCGGCCGCCGGGCCGGCCGCGAGCGCCAGTCCGGCTGTCGTCGCGCCCGCCGCAAAGGCGTCTGCAGTCGTGGCGCCTGCCGCCGCTTCCGGCGCGGCGCCAGGCGCGGCCGAGGTGGAGCGGGTGGTGATGGCGGTCGTCGCAGAGACGACGGGCTACCCGGCGGAGATGCTCGGGCTGCAGATGGAGCTGGAGAGCGATCTCGGTATCGACAGCATCAAGCGGGTGGAGATCCTGTCGGCGGTCCGCGACCGGACGCCGGGGCTGTCGGAGGTCGACGCGTCGGCGCTGGCGCAGCTGCGCACGCTGGGGCAGGTCGTCGATCACCTCCGCGCCTCGCTGCCTGCGGCCAGCGCCAGCCCGGCAGCCGCCGCGCCCGCCGTCGCCACCGCGCCTGCCACCGCTTCCGCCGCGCCTTCCGCCGCGTCCGGCGCAGCGCCTGGTGCGGCCGAGGTGGAGCGGGTGGTGATGGCGGTCGTCGCGGAGACGACGGGCTACCCGGCGGAGATGCTCGGGCTGCAGATGGAGCTGGAGAGCGATCTCGGCATCGACAGCATCAAGCGTGTGGAGATCCTGTCGGCGGTCCGCGACCGGACGCCGGGGCTGTCGGAGGTCGATGCGTCGGCGCTGGCGCAGCTGCGCACGCTGGGGCAGGTCGTCGACCACCTCCGCGCTTCGCTGCCTGCCGCCAGCGCCAGTCCGGCTGTCGCCGCGCCCGCCGCGAAGGCGTCTGCCGTCGCGGCGCCTGCCGCCGCTTCCGGCGCGGCGCCCGGCGCGGCCGAGGTGGAGCGGGTGGTGATGGCGGTCGTCGCGGAGACGACGGGCTACCCGGCGGAGATGCTCGGGCTGCAGATGGAGCTGGAGAGCGACCTCGGCATCGACAGCATCAAGCGGGTGGAGATCCTGTCGGCGGTCCGCGATCGGACGCCCGGGCTCGCGGAGGTCGACGCCTCGGCGCTGGCGCAGCTGCGCACGCTGGGGCAGGTCGTCGACCACCTCCGCGCCTCGCTGCCTGCTGCCAGCGCCAGCCCGGCGGTCGTCGCGCCCGCCGTCGCCACGGTGCCTGCCGTCGCAGCGCCCGCCGTTGCTTCCGCATCGGCGCCCGCGGCGGCCGAGGTGGAGCGAGTCGTGATGGCGGTCGTCGCGGAGACGACGGGCTACCCGGCGGAGATGCTCGGGCTGCAGATGGAGCTGGAGAGCGATCTCGGCATCGACAGCATCAAGCGGGTGGAGATCCTGTCCGCGGTCCGCGACCGGACGCCCGGGCTCGCGGAGGTCGACGCCTCGGCGCTGGCGCAGCTGCGCACGCTGGGGCAGGTCGTCGACCACCTCCGCGCGAGCCTCGGTTCCGCCGCTGTCACCGCCGGCGCTGCCCCGGCGGAGCCCGCCGAGGAGCCGGCCTCCTCACCCCTCGGCCGGTGGACGCTCGTCGAGGAGCCGGCGCCCGCCGCCGGCCTCGCGATGCCGGGCCTCTTCGACGCAGGCACCATCGTGGTCACCGGCCACGACGCGATCGGCCCCGCGCTCGTCGCGGCCCTCGCGGCGCGCGGCATCGCCGCCGAGTACGCCCCCGCCGTGCCCCGCGGCGCGCGCGGCGCCGTGTTCCTCGGCGGCCTGCGCGAGCTGGCCACGGCCGACGAGGCGCTCGCCGTCCACCGCGAGGCGTTCCTCGCCGCCCAGGCGATCGCGGCGAAGCCGGCCCTGTTCGTCACGGTCCAGGACACCGGCGGCGACTTCGGCATCGCGGGCTCGGACCGCGCCTGGGTCGGCGGGCTGCCGGGCCTCGTGAAGACCGCGGCGCTGGAGTGGGCCGAGGCGTCCTGCCGCGCGATCGACCTCGAGCGCGGCGGTCGCCCCGCCGGCGAGCTCGCGGAGGCCATCGCCTCGGAGCTCCTGTCCGGCGGCGTCGAGCTCGAGATCGGCCTGCGCGCGGACGGCCGGCGCACCGCGCCGCGAAGCGTCCGGCAGGACGCGCAGCCCGGTCCGCTCCCCCTCGGGCCGTCCGACGTGGTCGTGGCGAGCGGCGGCGCCCGCGGCGTCACCGCGGCGACGCTGATCGCGCTCGCCAGGGCAAGCCGCGCGCGGTTCGCGCTGCTCGGCCGCACCGCGATCGAGGACGAGCCGGCCGCCTGCCGCGGCGCCGACGGCGAGGCCGCGCTCAAGGCGGCGCTCGTCAAGGCGGCGACCTCCGCAGGCCAGCGGGTGACGCCGGCGGAGATCGGCAGGAGCGTCGCGAAGATCCTCGCGAACCGCGAGGTCCGCGCGACGCTCGACGCGATCCGCGCCGCCGGCGGCGAGGCCCTCTACGTCCCGGCCGACGTGAACGACGCGCGGGCGGTGGCCGCGGCGCTCGACGGCGTGCGCCGCGCCCTCGGCCCCGTCACGGCGATCGTCCACGGCGCGGGCGTGCTCGCCGACAAGCTCGTCGCCGAGAAGACGGTCGAGCAGTTCGAGCGCGTGTTCAGCACGAAGGTCGACGGCCTCCGGGCCCTGCTCGGCGCGACCGCGGGCGACCCGCTCAAGGCGATCGTCCTCTTCAGCTCGATCGCCGCGCGCGGCGGCAACAAGGGGCAGTGCGACTACGCCATGGCGAACGAGGTCCTGAACAAGGTCGCGGCCGCCGAGGCAGCCCGCCGCCCCGGCTGCCGCGTGAAGTCGCTCGGCTGGGGCCCCTGGCAAGGCGGCATGGTGAACGCGGCGCTCGAGGCCCACTTCGCGCAGCTCGGCGTGCCGCTCATCCCGCTCGCCGCGGGCGCGAAGATGCTCCTCGACGAGCTGTGCGACGCATCCGGCGATCGCGGGCAAGGCGGCGCCCCGCCCGGCGCGGTCGAGCTCGTGCTCGGCGCAGAGCCGAAGGCGCTCGCGGCCCAGGGCCATGGAGGCCGGGTCGCGCTGGCCGTCCGCGCGGACCGCGCGACGCACCCCTACCTCGGCGATCACGCCATCAACGGCGTCCCCGTGGTGCCGGTGGTCATCGCGCTCGAGTGGTTCGCCCGCGCGGCGCGCGCGTGCCGGCCGGATCTCGTCGTGACCGAGCTCCGCGACGTGCGGGTCCTGCGCGGGATCAAGCTCGCCGCGTACGAGTCCGGCGGCGAGGTGTTCCGCGTCGACTGCCGCGAGGTGAGCAACGGCCACGGCGCGGTGCTCGCGGCGGAGCTGCGCGGGCCGCAGGGGGCGCTGCACTACGCGGCGACCATCCAGATGCAGCAGCCCGAGGGGCGCGTGGCCCCGAAGGGCCCGGCCGCGCCGGAGCTCGGCCCGTGGCCCGCCGGCGGCGAGCTGTACGACGGCCGCACGCTCTTCCACGGCCGCGACTTCCAGGTGATCCGGCGGCTCGACGGCGTGAGCCGCGACGGGATCGCGGGGACGGTCGTTGGCCTCCGCGAGGCCGGCTGGGTGGCCCAGCCGTGGAAGACCGATCCGGCGGCGCTCGACGGAGGGCTGCAGCTCGCGACGCTGTGGACGCAGCACGTCCTCGGCGGCGCGGCGCTCCCGATGTCCGTGGGCGCGCTGCACACCTTCGCCGAAGGGCCGTCCGACGGCCCGCTGCGCGCGGTGGTGCGCGGGCAGATCGTGGCCCGCGATCGCACGAAGGCCGACATCGCGTTCGTCGACGACCGCGGCTCGCTCGTCGCGGAGCTGCGCGACGTGCAGTACGTCCTGCGCCCCGACACGGCGCGCGGGCAGGCGTGATCGAGGCCAGCGTGTTCGAGCCCATCGCGATCGTCGGCCGCGGGTGCGTCCTCCCGGGCGCGCTCCACCCCGCGGCCCTCTGGGACAACGTGCTCGCCGGCAGGGACCTCCTGTCCGCCGCCCCCGACGGCCGCTGGCGCCTCTCGCGCGAGCGCGCGCTCGCGGGGCCTTCCGCACGCGACGCGCGCGACGTGCGCGACGCGAAGGACCGCGCGTGGAGCGACCGCGGCGGCTACGTCGCCGGGTTCGACGAGCACTTCCGCCGCGTGCTCGCCAGGGACCCGTTCCCGCGGCCGGCCGGGCCGCCCGAGTCCCTGCTCGCGCTCGACCCGCTCTTCCAGTGGGTGCTCCACGCGGGCCGCGAGGCGCTGCGCGAGGCGGGGCACGAGGGCCGGTCCGACCGCGCGGGCGCGGTGTTCGGGAACCTCTCGTTCCCTTCGTCGGCGATGTCGGCGTGGGTCGAGTCGACGTGGCTCGGCGATCTCGCCGGCGTCCCGCGGCCCGATCCGCGCAACCGGTTCATGTCGGGGCTGCCCGCCCACCTGCTGGCGGACGTGCTCGGCCTCGGGGCCGGGGCGTTCGCGCTCGACGCCGCGTGCGCGTCGTCGCTGTACGCGATCGCGCTCGCCTGCGAGCGGCTGCAGGACCGCGAGACCGACCGGATGCTCGCAGGCGCGGTGTGCCGCTCGGACGACCTCTTCATGCACATCGGGTTCTGCGCGCTGTCGGCCATGAGCCGCACCGGGCAGAGCCGCCCGTTCTCGTCGGAGGCCGACGGCCTGGTCCCGGCGGAGGGCGCGGCGTTCGTGGTCCTGGAGCGCCTGTCGGACGCGGAGGCGGCCGGCAGGCCGATCCTCGGCGTGATCCGCGGGGTCGGCCTGTCGAACGACGGCCGCGGCCGCGGCCTCCTCGCGCCCGCCGTCGAGGGCCAGCTGCGCGCGATGCGGGCCGCGTATGCGATGGCCGGCCTCGATCCTCGCGAGGTGTCGCTGCTCGAGTGCCACGCGACGGGCACGCCCCTCGGCGACGCGACCGAGATCGCGACCCTCAAGGAGGTGTTCGGCTCCCGCGAGGTCCCGCTCGGCTCGCTCAAGTCGAACCTCGGTCACCTCGTCACGACGGCCGGCGCGGCCGGGCTCCTCAAGCTGCTCGGCGCCATGGCGGCCGGCGTCCGCCCGCCGACGCTTCACGCCGATCCGCTGAGCGAGGCGGTGGCCTCGAGCCCCTTCCGGGTGCTGCAGCGCGCAGAGCCGTGGGAGGGGCGTCGGCTCGCGGGCCTGTCGGCGTTCGGGTTCGGCGGGAACAACGCGCACCTCCTCGTGGAGGCGTACGAGCCGTCCTCGCCGGGGAGCCGAGCGGCCCACGCCGCGCCGCAGGCCGCTGCAGCGGCCTCGCGCCCCGTCGATGCCGCGCGCCCCGCGCCGGCAGGCCACCTGGCCGTGGTGGCCATGGGCCTGTGCGTCGGCGAGCTCAGCGGCGTCCGGGCCTTCGCCGAGCCGCTCCTCTCGGGCCGCGGCGCGGATCCTCGCCGCGCGGCCGTCGCGCTGCCCGCGGATCGGCTCCGGTTCCCGCCGCGGGATCTGCAGCAGGCGCTCGCCCAGCAGACGCTGCTGCTCGAGGCGGCGATCGAGGCCACCGAGGGGCTCGCGTTGCCGCGCGATCGCACCGCCGTGCTCATCGGCATGGGCGCCGACACCGAGGTGTGCAGGTACATGACGCGCTGGCGGCTCGCCGAGACGGCGCCGTCGCGGCTCGGTCCGTCGGTCGACGTCGGCGCGCTCCAGGACGCGATCATCCCTGCGCTGCAGGCGGCGGGCGTCGTCGGGAACATGCCGAACATCCCGGCGAACCGGCTGAACAGCCAGCTCGACGTCGGTGGACCGTCGTTCACGATCGCCGCCGAGGAGCTGTCCGGCCCCTGGGCGCTGCGCGTCGCGTCTCGCGCCCTGCGCGCCGGCGCGGTGGACGCGGCGATCGTCGGCGCGGTGGATCTCTCGTGCGAGCCCGCCCACGCGGCCGCGCTCGAGGCGCTCGGCGTCCGCCTGCCCCCCGGCGACGCCGCCGTGGTGCTCGTGCTCGAGCGCCTCGACGACGCCGTCCGGGAGCGGCACCCGGTCCTGGCGGTGGTCGTGGACGAGCCGGGCGATCCTGGCCTCGTGCTGTCGTCCACGGATCTCGCGCCGCGGTTCGGCCACGCGCACGCCGCGTCGGGCCTGCTGCACGTGGCC
Source organism: Sorangium sp. So ce381 (assembly GCF_051473845.1). Taxonomy (NCBI): domain Bacteria; kingdom Pseudomonadati; phylum Myxococcota; order Polyangiales; family Polyangiaceae; genus Sorangium; species Sorangium sp. So ce381. The sequence goes on from NZ_CP150336.1 coordinate 1,171,655, forward strand.
GCCGCGGTGCTCGCGTGCCGTCACGGCCGCAAGCCCGACGGGGCGCCGTGGTCCGACGAGATCCGGGTCGCCGAGGTCCGCTGCGCGGGCCTCGGCGGCGGCTCGCTGTCGGTCCGCATCGGGGCCGGCGGCCCTGCTGCGCCGCTCCCGCCGCCGCGATCGGCGGAGGGGCCGATGCTCACGCTCCCCGCCCACCCGCCGGCGATCGTCGTGCCCGGCGCGGCCTCCTGTTCATCCCCCGGAGACTCCATGGAACCTGCGCCGCCTCTGCCGTCCGCTCTCGACGACCTGCCGCCGCTGTACCCCGGGCCCACGGGGTTCTCTGCCGCCGACGCGGATCGGGCGCCGTCCTGGGACGAGCCGCCGGCGGTCGAGCCGGCGGTCGTCGCGGCCGTCGCCGCGAGCATCGCAGAGGAGCCGCCGCCGGTCGGACCGGCGGTCGTCGCGGCCGCTGCCGTGGATATCCCCGGCGACGTGATCGCCGGCGCCGCGGCGTTCACCGTGCAGCTTGCGCAGATCCACAAGGAGTGGGCGGAGCAGCAGGCCCAGGTCCACCGTCGGTTCCTTCAGATGCGGCAGCGCGCGCTGGACTCGCTCGTGCAGGCGTCGTCGGGCGCGGCCGCGGTGGTGGTCGAGGCCCCCTTGGCGCAGGCGCCCCACGCCGCGCCGGTCCGTACCGAGGCCCCGCGTCCGGTCGAGTCGCCGCGCCCCGCCGCTGCGCCGCCGCCCGCTCGCGCCGCTGCGCCGCAGCCCGCTCGCGCCGAGGCGCCGCGCTCGTTCGAGCCGCCGCGCCCCTCCACCGCGCCGTCGCGCTCGTTCGAGCCGCGCGTCGTCGAGCCGCCGCGCCCCGCCGCCGCGCCGCCGCCTGCGCCGCGCCCCGCCTCGCCGCTGCCTGCGTCGCGTCCCGCCGCCCAGCCGGAGCTCCCCGCGGCGTCTTCCCTCGCGCCCCGCGGCCCCCGGTTCAGCCGCGAGCAGCTCGAGCACCTCGCCTCGGGCCGGATCTCCGACGTGTTCGGCCCGCTCTTCGCCCGGCAGGACGCCTATCGACGCCAGGTGCGCATGCCCATGCCGCCGCTCCTGCTGGCCGATCGGGTCACCGGGATCGACGCCGAGCCCGGCTCGATGAAGCTCGGCACGATGTGGACCGAGACCGACGTGCGGTGGGACTCCTGGTACCTGCACGACGGCGCGATGCCGGCCGGCGTCATGATCGAGAGCGGCCAGGCCGACCTGCTGCTCATCAGCTGGCTCGGCGCGGACTTCGAGAACAAGGGCGAGCGCGTCTACCGCCTGCTCGGCTGCGAGCTCACCTTCTACGGCGGCCTGCCGCGCCCGGGCGACACGCTCGTCTACGACATCCACGTCGACGGGCACGCGAAGCACGGCGACGTCCGCCTGTTCTTCTTCCACTACGACTGCCGGATCGGCGGCGAGCTGCGCCTGAAGACGCGCAAGGGCCAGGCAGGCTTCTTCACCGACGAGGAGCTCGCGAGCTCCGGCGGCGTCCTCTGGGACGCGGAAACCGCCGAGCACGCGAAGACCGCCCGCCTCGATCCGCCCCGGATCGCGTGCCAGAAGTCCGCGTTCGACAGGGCCGACCTCCTCGCGTTCGCGGCCGGCGACGGCGCGGCGGCGTTCGGCCCCGCCTTCGATCGTTTGAGCACCCACGTCAGGACGCCGCGGATCAGCGCGCCGCCCATGCTGTTCTTCGATCGCGTCGACGTGTTCGACCCGGCGGGCGGCCCGTGGAAGCGCGGCTATCTCCGGGCCACGCTGCCGATCACGAAGGACGGCTGGTACTTCGAGGGCCACTTCAAGGACGACCCCTGCATGCCGGGGACGCTCATGTTCGAGGGCTGCCTGCAGGCGCTCGCGTTCTACATGGCGGCCATGGGCTTCACGGTGGACGCGGACGGCTTCCGCTTCGAGCCCGTGCCGGAGATCCCCTACCTGCTCCGCTGCCGCGGCCAGGTGGTCCCGACGAGCCGGGTGCTCACCTACGAGGTGTTCGTCGAGGAGGTCCACGACGGCCCGTGCCCGACGGTGTTCGCCGACTTCCTGTGCACGGTCGACGGCCTCAAGGCGTTCCACGCCCGCCGCGTGGGCCTGCGCCTCAGCCCCGACTGGCCGCTGACGAGCGCCCCCGAGCTGCTCGACGGCCACGTCGAGCCGGTGCCGGTCGCGCGCGTCCCCTGGTCCGAGACGGGCGCGCCTCCGCCGGACGGCGCCTCTGCAGACGCCGGCGGCTTCCCGCTCGATTACCGGAGCCTGCTCTCGTGCGCCTGGGGCAGGCCGTCGGACGCGTTCGGGCCGCTCTACCGCAGGTTCGACGGGGGACAGCACGTCGCCCGGCTCCCGGGGCCGCCGTACCACTTCATGAGCCGGGTCCTGTCGGTCTCGCGCCCCATGGCGGCGATGAAGGCCGGCGCCGAGGTCGAGGTCGAGTACGACGTCCCGGAGGACGCGTGGTACTTCGACGAGAACGCGAGCCTCACGATGCCGTTCGCGGTGGTGCTCGAGGCCGCGCTCCAGACGTGCGGCTGGCTCGCGAGCTACGCCGGCTGCGCGCTCTCGACCGACGGTGCGCTGTACTTCCGCAACCTCGACGGCAAGGGCACGTTGCACGCCGAGGTCCTGCCGGCGCCGGCGCCGGCAGTGAGCGCGCTGCGCACCAGGTCGCGGCTCACGAACATGTCCCGGTCGGGCGGCATGATCATCCTCTCGTTCCGGGTCGAGTGCAGCCTCGGCGGTGCGCGGGTGTACGAGCTCGACACGGTGTTCGGCTTCTTCCCGAAGGCGGCGCTCGCGACGCAGATCGGGATCCCGCCGAGGCCCGAGGAGGTCGCCGCGCTCGATGAGCCGTCCGATTTCGAGGTCGATCTCCGCGAGCGCCCCGCGCGGTACTGCGGCGGCAAGCTCGGGCTCGCGCGGCCGTCGCTGCTGATGATCGACCGGATCGACGGCCTGTGGCAGGCCGGCGGCCGGAAGGGGCTCGGCCGGCTCCGCGCGCGGCGGGACGTCCACGCGTCGGAGTGGTTCTTCAAGGCCCATTTCCTGGGCGATCCCGTGCAGCCAGGCTCGCTCGGCATCGAGGCGATGCTGCAGACGATCCAGTTCTGGATGCTGCACCAGGACCTCCACGCGGGCCTGCGCGATCCGCGGTTCGAGCCCGTGATGACGGGGCACGAGCACTCCTGGCGGTACCGGGGCCAGGTGCTGCCGGCCAGCCGGCGGGTGACGGTCGACACCGACATCCTCGAGGTCGGCCGCGACGACCGCGGGCCCTACGTCATCGCCGAGTCCTACCTCTGGGTGGACGGCCTGCGCATCTACGGCGCGACGCTCGGCGTGCGGATCGTCGACGGCGCCTCGCCCCGCGCGCGTCGCGACGTCGGCTTCGACCCGCGCGCGAGCGCGCGCCGCCTCGCGTCGCTCCCCGGCGCCGTGGGCGAGAGCCCGCGCCTGCGCCCGCAGGAGCAGCCCGCGGCGAAGGCCGCGCCGGTGGCGCTCGACGACGCCGAGGAGGTGCTGGACCCGGACGGGTGGGTGGCGGACCACCGCCCCACGTGGACGGTCCCGGCGCTCCCCGGGATGAGCATGGTCGACCGGCTGGCCGGCGCCGCGTTGCGGGCGCGCCCGGGGAGCGTGGTCGTGGCCGTGGAGGACGTGGTGGTGCAGCGCTGGCTGCCCGTGCCGGGGCCGGTGCGCGTCAAGGCCGAGGCGACCGGCTCGGGCGACGTCCTCGATGTCCGGCTGCTCGCGTGGCGCGAGGCATCGAACCCGGCGCTCTCGCGGTTCGAGCCCGTGTGCACCGGCCGCGTTCGGGTGGCCCGTGAATACCCGCCCGCCCCGGCGCCGGAGCCGGCGCTCGACGCGCCCGAGGCGGACGATCCGTACGCGGCGGGGACGCTGTTCCACGGCCCTGCGTTCCAGTACCTGACCGCGCTCAGGCTCGGCGCGCGCGGCTCGTCGGCGGTGCTGGACCCCCGGAGGGGCTCGGTGCCCCCCGGGACGCTGCACCAGGGCATGCTCGACGCGCTGACCCACACCATCCCGCACGACCGGCTGTCGCTGTGGGATCCAGGGTGCCCGCCCGCCCAGATCGCGTTCCCGTCGCGCATCCCGTCGCTCCGCGTGTACGGGCCGGCGCCCGGGTCGCCGGTGCGCGTGGAGGTGCGTTACGAGGGCCGTGACGATCGCTTCGTCTCGTTCCGGGTGCAGGCCATCGCGCAGGACGGGGCCGAGGTCGGGGCCGAGGCGGGAGAGCGCGTCTGGCTGGAGCTCCGGCTTGTCGAGGTGCTGCTCCCGCAGGGGCCGATCGGCGGCGCGCCGCCCGGGATCCGCCGGGCGTTCCTGCGCGATCGCGCGCCGGTCGACCTCGCCGTCTCGCGCGTCGACGCGGCGTCGGGCGAGGCGCGCTGCAGCCCCGCCGACGTGCGCACGATGGACTGGATGCCCGGCACCGTTGCGCAGCTCTACGCCGCGTCGGGCGACCTCGTCGAGGCGGCGGCGGTGAAGGATCACGTCGCGCGGCGCGCGGGCGTGCACCCGTCGACCGTGTCCCTCGCCGGCGTCTCGTCGGCGCAGCCGCTGACGCGCTGGCCGTTCACCGTGGCGCGCGAGGGCTCGGAGGTCGTGGTCCGCGACGCAGGCCCGCCCGTGATCGACATCGCGCCGGTCCGCCGCTACTGGGGCGCGGCCATGGGCATCGGCCGGTGGCCGGCGGAGGACCTCTACTTCGGGCTCATCGAGCGGTTCATCCGCCGGGTGCACGTCGTCGAGCCCGCGGCGTTCAGCGCCGTGAAGGGCCGGAGCCTGCTCTACCTCGGCAACCACCAGGTCGGCGTGGAGTCGCTGCTGTTCGGCATCGCCGTGTCCGGCCTGACGGAGGTCTCGACGGTCACGCTGGCCAAGGCCGAGCACCGGACGACGTGGCTCGGCACGATGCTCGCGCACTGCTTCGCGTATCCGGGCGCGCGCGATCCGAAGGTGATCACGTACTTCGATCGCGAGGACAAGGCGTCGCTCGGGACCATCATCGCCGAGCTCGGGGCCGAGATGCAGGGGGCCGGCAAGGGCGTGATGGTGCACGTCGAGGGCACGCGGTCGCTCGAGTGCCGCACGCCGGTGCGCAAGATGAGCGGCTCGTTCATCGACATGGCGCTCGCGGTGGGCGTCCCGGTGGTGCCTGTGCGCTTCTCCGGCGCGCTGCCGCCGGAGCCGCTCGAGCGGCGGCTCGAGTTCCCGCTCGGCATGGGCGTGCAGGACATCTGGATCGGCCGCCCGCTGCTGCCCGAGGAGCTCGCGGGGATGACCTACAAGGATCGCAAGGACCTCGTGATCAGCAGCATCAACGGGCTCGGCCCGAGCAACGCGGTCGAGCAGCCGTTCCCCGGGGATCCTGCGTTCGCGGCGTCGGTGGACGCCTGGGTGGAGGAGGCTGGCGTCGCGCACGAGGACGCGACGGTCTTCCGGGTGCTGCAGGCGTGCGCCGACCCGACGCCGGAGACCGCAGCGATCCTGGAGGCCGCGCGCACGGGGCGGCTCGTCGCGCCCGACGCGCGGCGGGCGGACTGGCTGCGGAAGCTCGCCGCGCGGCTCATCGGGAGGCGGCTCGGGGGGTGAGCAGCGCCGTCTCTGCCCGCTCCCACACCCGCATTTCGTCGAACACCGCTCTGCGCTCGGGAGCGCGAGATCTCTCGCGTTCCTGTCCCTGGGATCGGGTCAGCCCGACCAACCCTGTGAGCGTGCCACGGCGCGGATCGCTCCTGCGAGCTCCGCTTCGAAGAGCTGGAACGCTGGCAGCCTTCGCAGCGCCTCCAGGCTGACTTCTTCGCCGAACAAGCGGTAGAGGCGCTCGGGCCTTCGTCTCATTCCACCATCTTTCAAGACGCGCCCCAGCGTCATCTTGGGATCGGCCTCGCGCTCTGGCTCGGCGGGGAGGGCTGGCTGCGCTCCGCTGCCGAGCAAGGTCCGGAACACCTCACCGTCGACCAGCATCCACGCCTCGGTCTCGCGCACTGGAACGCACGGGACCGCCACGACGTTCGGGTACGCGCGCCGGGCCGCCTCGATGCCGGGGTCAATCGAGCTCCGCCGCGCCGATGCCGGATCGCCGGCGCCGTCCGCGTGGATCACGAACAGCGTGCACTCCGCCCAGCGGTCGGTGATGGCAGCTGCGATCCGCTCGGCACGTTCGCCTTGCGCCGGGGGCGGCGCGTCGATCCCGAGGCTCGCTTCGACCTCGTTCGTCCCTGGGAACAGCGGCGCCGCGAGCGCTGGCAGCAAGCGATCCAGGAGCGGCAAGAGAAAGTCGTAGTCGCTCGGGCCTTCCGCATAGAGTCCTGCGCGGAGATAGAGCCGCCTTCCGGTCATTCGGCGGCCTCGCTGGTCGCGGACTGGAGGAGCGCGTCGACCTCGCGCAGCGACACGACGTGCGCGCCGTCGCCTGGTGCCTTCAGCTCACCCACCGCACGTGCGCGGGTCGCGAGCCGCCCGTCGCGTCGCACGAGATCCAGGAAGCGCAGATGCTCGGGTCTGTCCCGGAACGCGGCGAGGACGACAGGCGAGTGGCTGGTGAGGAGGAGCTGCGTCGCGGGTTGAGCTGAGTCAGGAGAGGCTTCGTCTCCTGGAGTAGTTATCTCACGTAGCAGCGAGAGCAGCGTGCGCAGGCGGCCTGGGTAAATGCCGTTCTCAGGCTCCTCTACACCAACGATGGATGGACGAGGCTCGACGCGGAGCGCTGTGAGCAACGCTAGGCCGCGCAGCGTGCCATCAGAGGCGAGGCGAGCCGGGAGGCGCTCGCCGCCGGAGAGTTTGAACTCGATGCGCAGGTTGTCGTCGTCGGGCACGACATTGAAGCCGGCGAGCCCCGGGATGAGTGAGACCAGATCCGCGCGGATCTCTCCGAGCGTCGGTGCCGGCAGATCGGCAAGGATGGTGGGGAGGTTCGATGCGTCGGGAGCGAGCGCGAACGAGTCGGTGCGCTCGCTCGAGTCGCGCAGGCGCGCGGGGTCGAGCTGGATGAGGCTGAAACGGGAGAGCTCGTCGGTGATGATGTTGATGACCGCCCTCCACCCCCTCTCCGAGCTTGTGTTCCGGAAATCGGCGTATTCCTTGAGGAGGGCAGCGCGCTCAGCGGTCAATTCCTTCGGGAAGTCGAGGTTGATATGGTAGGTTCCAGATCCTGTCTTGAGCGCCTCGAGCGCGGCGTGTGTTCGAGGACAGCGATAGTTCAGTCCCGCCCAGCTCTCGTATTCGGGCGCGATGAGCACGCGCCGCTCGCGTCCGTCTTCGTCCTCGTGGCGCAGGATGATCTCTCGTCGAGGCGGTCCGTCCTTGTCGGCGAGCGCGCGAAGGCATTCTCCGGAGACCACGAGCTCCTCGACGCCTGAGGGACGCGCTCGGCGCTCGATGACGAGCTCGTACCGATAACGGACCGGCAGCGGTGGCCCACCGTCTTGAAGCGGCGCTGGCGTGCTTCGTAGCGACACCTCGATCGCGAACCGGATCGTCCTCCCCGCCTCTCCCCCCGAGCGGCTGAACTGATCGACGACCCGTCCCCGTCCGAGCTTGAACGCCTCCTCGATCGACATGGATGCGAGCCGCCCCAGCAGCCCGATCGCCTCCAGCAGGTTCGACTTTCCCGCCCCGTTCGGCCCGACGAACACCGTCAGCGGCTCCAGATCGACCGCGAAATCTCGCAGTGATTTGAAGCCGTCGATCTCGAACCGCGTGATCATGCCTCGACCCTACCATGTCCGCGCTGCCGCGCGGCTTGCCGGCCTTCCCCGATACGCGGTCGCGCAGCCTGGACGCTTGTTGGCGCGCCGCTGCAGCGAGCGCGCCGGCGCTCGTCACGTGCGCAGCGCGGCGGCCCGTTCGTCCCCGCGCCGCGCGCTCTCGACGCCCCTCACCACCTGATCGCCGCCGGCTCCGCGACCCAGTTCAGGCTCCCTCCGTTGTAGTCCGGCTCCGGCCGGGTCAGCGCGTACGTCAGCACCACGCCTCCCGTCACCACCGCCGCCGCGCCCGTCCAGAACCACCACCGCGTCCACAGCGACGGCCGCACATGGATCAGCTTGGCCGTCAGATCCGCTCGCTGCCCCGCGTGCAGATCGAGCGTCGCCGCGTACGTCTCGAACCCGTCCCGCACCACCTCGATCCTGTACTTCCCCGGCGGTCGCTCGATGTCGATGGGCGCGAGCCCGGCCTCGCGGCCGTCCACACGCACGAGCGCCTGCGCCGGCTCCGCGCGCACGGCCACGCGCGCGGGCAGGATGTCGAGGTGCAGATCGAGCGTCGCCTTCTCCCCCGGCCGGTAGGTCTTCTGGACGAACGCATCCTGGCGCCCTGGCCGCGCCGCGCGGAAGAGGTGGACCCCGGGATCGAGCTCCACGGTGAAGCTCTTCTCCGCCGGCGCCGCCGCGCGCTCGGCGGACCCGGGGAGCGTCACGAAGACCCGGGTCCCATCGTCGATGGCCAGCCGGAGCGCGCGCCCGTCCACGGTCAGCGGGGTGCCCGGGGGATCCAGCGTGACCGCCACCCGGACCACGAGCTGATCCAGCTCGGCGACGAACGCCCTGGCGTCGTCGATCTGCGCGGGCGCCAGGCCCTCGGTGCCCGCGAGCACGCGGCGGAAGGTGCGGCGCGCAGCGACGTAGCGGCCCAGGGCGCGCTCGCAGAAGCCGATGTTGTACTGGACGATGGGCGCGTCCCGCGCCGCCGCCGCCTCCTCGAAGGCGGCGAGCGCCTCGCCCCACTGCGCGTCCTTCGAGCGCTGCACGCCGAGCAGGAACGCCGCCCTGCCGCGCGTGGTGCGCTCATCGACCGCCGGTGCCTCTGCCGGAGCCGCCGCTGGGGCCGGCGCCTCGGCGCGCGCGCGCCCGGCCGTTGAGAGATCGAGCGCCGCCACGACCAAGCCACCGAGCATCCATCGCGTCCGCATCGTACCCCTCGTCCCTGGCCGTCTCTCCTCAGTCCGTCCCGGCGCAAGCGATCTCGCAGTGGGCGAGCGCGCAATCGAGCCCGGCCTTGTGGGTCGCCACCGCGTCCGGGAACATGGCGTCACACTCCAGGAGACAGGCCTGGTCCGCGACGTCGCACGGGACCTGGCAGTTGTCCAGCAACGCACACTCGATCTCGTGCTGGCAAGCCGCCATCTCATCGGCGCAGTGCAGGTTCTGGCACTTGACGCAGGGGTCCAGCGGCTCGTTGCCGCAAGCGTCGTCGTCGAAGCAGAAGTACTGCATACACGCCATCCGGTGGCTGTAGGCGGCGTAACCTGCGGTGTGAGCCTCGTAACACGCGCTCTCGCACGGCGAGAAGGCCGCCTCCTCCGGGGCCTCGGCGCACGCCTTGACGCACGTGACAAGGTCCTGGCAATCCTGGTCGTCTTTGCACGCCTGGTAAGTCTCGCAGCAGCGCTCGTCCTCGCACCGATAGCAGGTGTTCGGATCCGTCGACGGCGAGCACGTCTGGTTGAAATCCGGGTCTGTCGGGGCGGGGATCTGACCGCAACCGGCGCACGCCGCGCCCGGGCCGGAGAGGCGGCAGTCGATGAAGGCCTGCTTCGCGCTCTGGCCAAGAGAGCCGGTGACGGGCGGGCACGCCTGCTCGCACGCGATGTCCGCGTCCCCGCCGGGGCCCAGCGGACAAGCGTCGAGGCAGTCGAGGTAAGCGGCGCAGCCCGGGTCGGCCGCGCAGGCGTTCACCTGGGACAAGCACGCTGTCTGCTCCACGCACGTGCCGCACGCGCTCGCGCCGTACGTGGCCTCACCGCCGCCACCACCGCTGCCGCCGCCGGCGCCCGATCCCGTGCTCGCCGCCGCTCCCGGAGCTTCGGATGGGGAATCGCCGTCGCACGCGGGCGAGAGCGCCGCCGCGATGGCCACGGAGAGCGCGGCGAGCACTGGCCGGGTGAACCACGACATACAATCTCCTCGCGAGCGGCAGAGCGATGTTCGGGTAATTCGGTTGACTGGCGTGATTGGCGTGATTCGGGTGAAGCAGCGAAAGAACCCTCTTGGCCTCGCCGCTCCTCGATGATAGCGAGGAGACTACTCCTGGGTCCTGTCGGGCGGCAACGAGAAACGAGAAACGAGAAAGGCGAAAGGCGAAAGGCCGCAGGTGGTCGAACCGACACGCGCGCTCTCGATCCTCTCCGTGCTCGCTGCGGCTGGGCTATCCGCCTCCTGCGGCGAACGAGAGCGCCGGCAGCTCCTCGTCGTCGTGGACACCGACGCGCCGGTCGCCGCGCAGCTCCTGGCGGACCCCTCCATCTCTCCGGAGGCGGTCATCGATACGGTGCGTATCGACGGGTTCGACGAAGCGTGGCGCCCCGGCTGCATCGATGACGTCGACTGCACGGCGAACTTCGTCCTGCCGGACCCTTCGTCCTGGCCGTTCTCCTTCGGGGTGGCCGCGCCGGAGGAGGGGAGCGCCGTGCTCCGCCTGCGCATCCGGGCGTTCCGCGGCGCCGTTGCGACGCGGGGTAAGGACTCCATCGAGGGGAGGGTGTTCTCGACCATCGATCCTCCGCCAGAGGCCGCCATCGACCGGCTGATCGAGATGGCGCTCCCCGCGTCCGGCGTGGAGACGGTGCAACTCGTACTCTCGGCGGACTGCATGGGCGTGCCCGCGTCGCTGCGCAAGCCGCCGCACACGTGCATCGACGCCTCCAGGCGCACGGCGGCCCCGTCGGATGGCGTCCTCGTCGGATCGGAGGCAGAGATGGTCGCGACGCGCGCCGGCACGTGGTCGCGCGCGCGGGAGATCCCCTGCGGCGCCGCGCCCGAGGGCGCCGATGCCATCTGCATCCCCGGCGGATTCAGCGTCCTCGGCCAGGCCGAGCTCGCCGGCGTCGACGAGCAGAGCTACGTCTCGGTCGTGCCGCCGCGGCCGGTGCATGTGGGCCCGTTCTTCATGGACAGGACGGAGTTCACGGTCGGTCGCTTCCGTGCGCTGCTGAACGAGGGGCTCCTCCACGCGGAAGGCGATGACCTCGCCGGGCCTGATCCGAGCAGGGCGGGGCTCGCAGACTGCCGCTGGCTGGGCGCCGCCGACGGCGCGAACGATGGGTATCCCCTCAACTGCATCTCGTGGCGCCTCGCCCGGGAGGCGTGCAGAGCGAGCGGCGGTGATCTGCCGACGGAGGCGCAGTGGGAGCACGCCGCGCGGGGTCGAGGGCAGGGGCGGATCTATCCCTGGGGTGACGCGTCCCCCGCGTGCTGCACGGCGAGCGCCGGGCGGGGGACGCTGTGCCCTGGCGATCCGGGGCCGGAGGAGGTCGGCTCGCATCGGCCCTCGGCGGCGTGCGGTGGTCTGGGCGACAGCTCCAGGGATGGCGTCCTGGATCTCGGCGGGAGCCTGAGCGAGCTGTGCGCCGACAAGCTGGTTCCGTACGGAGAGGGCTGCTGGAGCGCGCCCGGGATCTTCGTCGAGCCCCGCTGCGACGATGAAGGCATCAACGCCCATGCCGCCCGCGGCGGAGACTGGGCCAGCGGCCCAGCGAACACCCGGCCCGCGTTCCGGAGAGGTGATGTCCTGGACTCGCTGCACGGCTTCCGGTGCGTCTACGCAGGAGGTGCGCCGTGACGGCTCGTTGCCTGCCGGCGGCGCTCGCGGCCGCCGGGCTTCTGCTCCCGGCGCTCCCGGCGTGCGAGCCCGAGCCTCGCCAGTGGCTCGTCAGCGTCTCCACGGACGCCCCGGCGCCCCGCTTCGGCGATCACCTGCTGCTCGAGGTGATGGGCGAGGGCGCGATCTGCACCGGATGCATGCGGCTCATCGGGGTCGATGGTCCGGACAGCCTGCCCGTCAGCTTCGGCGTGGTCCCGCGGGAGGAAGGCGCCGCCGTGCGGGTCCGCGCGCGGCTCTACCGGGCCGAGCAGGCGGGCCCCGACGGCCTCCCCCGCGGTCCTGCGCTGATCGACGCCGTGGCCAGGCTCCCGCCGCTCGACGGCGAGACGCGCGTCGCCCTCGATCTGTCCATGCGCTGCTTCGGCGTCCCGAGCCTCCCCGAGCAGCGCGCGACCTGCGATCCGGAGGCGGGCGCGCTCGCGCCGGAGCCGGTGCTCCCGCTGCTGTCCGACGTCGAGGCCCGGCCAGGGCCCGGCTCCTGGCCGAGCGCGGCGCCGGTACCCTGCCAGGGGCCGGCGCCCGCGGGGATGGTGTGTGTGCCCGGAGGGGTCTTCCTTCTCGGGACGCCGCGGCCCGGTTACACCGTCGATCTCGACGAGCTGAGCCAGCCCGAGCGCCTCGTGCAGCTCGGCGCGTTCGCCATCGACGCGGACGAGGTGACGGTGGGCACCGTCCGGGAGCTCGTGGCGACAGGGCAGATCCGGTCAGAGCCCGTTGCCAGGGACCTCGGCGCGCCGGGGTCGGACCTGGGCGCTTGCACGTACCTCGGCGCGTCCGACGGCGCGAACGACGCGCTGCCCGTCAATTGCGTCACCCACGCGCTGGCGGAGGAGGCCTGTTCCGCGCGGGGATTGCGGCTCCCCACAGAGGCTGAATGGGAGGTTGCGGCCGGCAACCTCGACGACGAGACCGCCTATCCCTGGGGCAACGGCGGGGATCTCTGCGCGATGGCGCTCCTCGGCAGGGGCCGGCGCAGCGGGGAGGTCGACAACGACGTGTTCGAGAACTCCGGCTGTCGCCCGCTCGACGCGCCGGTGCCCTGGGGGCCTGTCGCCGGAGGAGCCCCGAGCGACGTGACCGCCCTCGGCATCCGGAACCTCGCCGGGAGCATGTCCGAGTGGGTGGCCGACACCTTCGCTCCCTACGCCGCGCCTTGCTGGCAGTCGGGCGGGCCGCTCCTCGTCGATCCGGTGTGTCGCGAGCCCGCGCCCGGCGCGGCGCCGAGCTTCTCTTATCGCGGGAGCTCCTGGTCGGGTTACAAGCTGGGGGCCCGGGCCACGGCGCGCAGCCATGAGAGGGCGTCGGCGTTCAATCCGGCCACCGGCTTCCGCTGCGCGCAGTCGATGTGACCGCGCTGCCGCGGATCGGGGCCGGCCGGCGATCGCGGTACGCTGCGTCCGGCCGGGAACCACGGTACGCTGCCGCTCGTGTCGGACGATCTCCAGGGCTCCCTCCCGGCCGGCAAGATCATCGCCGGGCGCTTCCGGATCGAGCGCCTCATCGGCCGCGGCGGGATGGGCGAGGTCTACGCGGCCAGGAACGTCGGCACCGGGCGCGACGTCGCGCTCAAGATGATCCGCGGCGTCGTCGACGCCGCGCAGACCCGGCGCTTCCTCCGCGAGGCCAAGGCGGCGACCGCGATCCAGCACCCGAACGTGATCGAGGTGCTCGACGTCTTCGAGGAGGAGGACCACACGCCCGTGATGGTCATGGAGCTGCTCCGCGGCGAGCCGCTCTCCGGGCTGCGCAAGCGCAGGGGCGCGCTGCAGCTGTACGAGGCGGCGCGCCTGCTCGCGCCGGTCGCCTCCGCGCTCCGCGCCGCGCACGAGAAGGGGATCGTGCACCGCGACCTCAAGCCGGACAACATCTTCCTCTCCGAGCCGCAGGCCGGCGGGTGCGTGCCCAAGGTGCTCGACTTCGGGATCGCCAAGGTGCTCGACCCGACCTCCATCAGCTCGGAGACGCAGGGAGGCAACACGAGCACCGGCTCGATCCTCGGGACGCCTCACTACATGTCGTTCGAGCAGGCGATGAGCGAGAAGGACATCGATCATCGCGCGGACATCTGGGCGATGGGCGTCATCCTCTTCGAGGCGCTCACCGGCCGGAGGCCGCTCGAGTTCGAGAACCTCGGCGAGATGTACACGGCGTTCCTGCAGCGCGAGGTGCCGTCGATCCGATCGGCCGTGCCCGACCTGCCCGCGGACGTCGCCGGGGTGCTCGACCGCTGCCTGCAGAAGCGGCGCGAGGATCGGCTCGACGATCTGGGGCCGCTCGTCGAGGTCCTCGGCCGCTACGCCGATCCCACGTCGGCGGGCGCGCTCGCTGGAGGCAAGGTCGTCGGCGCGCTCGCGCCGCTCGCCGCGTCTCCGAGCTCGGGAGCCGTCGCGGCGCCCCCGCCCCTCGCGGCCCCCGACGGGCGCGCGAGATCGCCGTCGAGGGCCGTCGCGGTCGCGGCGCTCCTCGTGGTGGCCTTCGTGGCCGCGTTCGCTGCGCTCCGCGGCCCGACGGCGGACGGGCCCGCCGCTCCGGTCCCCGCCTCGGCGGAAGCGGCGGTGCAGCCGCCGCCCGCGGCGGTCGCGGCGCCTCCAGCATCCATGTCGAGCTCGCCCACCCCGCCCCTTCCCGCTCGGGATGACCTTGCCGTTGCAGGCGTCGCGCCCTCCGCGGCGCCGTCGTCCAGGCGGCCCTCACCGAGAGCGCTCTCTGGCACGCTGAAGGCGCCGGCGACATCCGCGACACCGCCGCCGCCGTCGGCGCCGACGACGCAAGCGAGGGGGATCGTCGACCAACTCCCGTACTGACGGCGAGCGCGCAGCGCGTTACCCTGCTGCCGGCCATGGAAGGTCAACGTATCGCCGGGAAGTACCGCCTTGCCCGGCTCCTCGGCAGGGGCGGGATGGGCTCGGTGTGGCTGGCAGAGCACCTGTCGCTGCGCACGCCGGTGGCCATCAAGCTCATCGACGTCGAGGCCGCGAAGAACGCGACCGCCCGGGCCCGCTTCGATCGTGAGGCGCAGATCGCGGCGCGGATCCGCAGCGCCCATGTGGTCAAGGTGCTCGACCATGGGCTCACCGACGATGGCTTGCCGTACATCGCGATGGAGTGCCTGGCAGGCGAGAGCCTGCGCGATCGCCTCTCCGCGCGCCGGCGCCTGACGCCGGCGGAGACGGCGAAGATCGTCTCTCATATCTGCCGCGCCCTCTCGCGCGCCCACGAGGTCGGGCTCGTCCATCGCGACATCAAGCCGGAGAACATCTTCATCGCGCGCGAGGATGATGGGGAGATCGTCAAGATCCTCGACTTCGGCGTGGCGAAGGTGACAGACGCGCTCGCTATCACCGGGATGGATCCCACGCGCACGGGGGCGCTCCTCGGGACGCCCTACTACATGAGCCCGGAGCAGGCGAAAGGCCTGAAGAGCGTCGATTACCGGTCCGATCTCTGGTCCCTGGGAGTCGTGGTCTACGAGTGTCTCACGGGGACACGTCCCTTCACCGCCCCGGCGCTCGGGCCGCTCATCGCCAAGATCCTGGGGACGCCCCCGCCCGCGCTGTCCGCGGCGGCGCCGGGCGCTGCCATCCCGGTGGAGGTCGAGGCCTGGATGCGGAAGGCGCTCGCCGTCGAGCCGGACGCGCGCTTCGCCTCGGCCCGGGAGCTCTCCGAGGCGTTCATGGTGGCGTCGGGCGTCGCCGACTCGATGGATCGCGGCTCCTCCGCGGGCCTGCCGGACGGCAAGCCGCCCTCGGCCGTGCGCCCCCCTGCCGGGGTGTGGGAGACGGCCGACACGGTGGCCTTGCCCTCGGGCGACGGGCGGGCGCCGGTCGCCGCTGCGCCGCAGCCCCCGGTCGCCGCCACGCCGCAGCCCCCGGTCGCCCCCCTGTCGTCGGCGACGGGGCCGGGCGCGGTCGCGGCCGCGCGCCCTGTCGCGCCCGCGCGCGGCCTCGTCTGGGCGGTCGTCTTGCTGGCGATCGCGCTGCTCGCGGTGAGCGGCGTGCTCGCCGCGACGCTCCTGCGCTGACGGCGATCCGCTGGATGCGGAGCGGCGTGCGACGGCGCGGCGCGCGTCAGCGGCCAGCGTGGCGCGTGGTGTGGGGTGCGCTGCCTTCGTGCTTGATCGCCCGGCGACGCGGGAGATACCCTGCGCGCATGCGCCGCCTCGTCCCGTGCGTCCTCCTTCTCTCGTCCTTCGCCCTTGCGTCGGGTTGCGCGACCTACACGCAGGATCTCGATCGCGCCCGCAGCCACTACGAGGCAAACCGGTTCGAGCAGGCGCTGGCGCTGTTCCGGGTGCTCGAGAACGATCAGGACTCGTTCTCGGTCCCGGAGCGGGCGCAGTACGCCTACCTCCGGGGCATGACGGACTACCGGCTGGCGGAACTCGCGCCGCAGGGCACCGGCGTCGCCGATCCGCGCAAGGGCTACCGCGACAACGCGCGCCACTGGCTCGGGCTCGCCGCGGCGACCGAGAAGCTGGCCCCCGGCGGCATCACCAGCGAGCAGAAGAACCGCCTGACCGAGACGCTCGCGGACCTCAACCGCGACGTGTACGGCGGCGCCGAGGCGCTGCCGGAGGGGGGCGCCGCGCCGCCGTCCGACGCTCCCGCGTCGCCCGAGGAGCCGCCGTCCGAGCCGTCGGCGCCCACGCTCTGACCGCAGCGCGCTGACGCCCTCGCACGTCGCGCCTCGCCCGCATCGAATTGGGCGCGAGCATCGCGCGGCGTGCGCGTCCCCGCCGGTGCGTCCGCCGTGGCGATCGGGCGTGCGCGCATCCCTGCAAGCACGCGCAGAGCCATGCGGCGTGCACAGCGTGCGAGCGGCCCATTGCGTGGGCGCGCTGGATGTCTGGAATGGAACGGAAAGGGGCGGGGGTGCGCCGTATGTGGCGCAGGATCGAGGGTCGGCTAGGGGTCGCTCGCTACGACAACCGCCGGCGCAGGGATTCGATCTCGTCCTTCGCGGCGAGCTTGTGCTTCTTGAGCTGGGCAGCTTCCATTCTCTCCCCCGGTGTCAGGAACGCCCGTCGACCCAGCTGCCTGAGGCGTGAGTCGAGCTCGCGATGACGCGCTTCCACCATGCTCAGCCGCTGCTCCGGGCCGACTGCAGTCACCGCGCGAGGAGAGATGATCTGATGCTTCATGTGCCCACCTCCAAGGCCCCACAACGGGGCCGTGATGCCTTCGAGGGCCCACAACAGAAGCCCTCGTCCTGATCGTCGCTGGAGAGGAGACCGCCGCCGACCATGCTACACGCCGAGACAGCGGCCTGATGAACGAATGCGAGATTACCGCAACATGGCGGATCCATGCAGGCTTTTTGTCGGGCGAGGCCATTCTGCAATTTCACAGAGCGGCCGTTGTAGCCAGGGATTGCCCTAAGGCGTACAGCAATCCACCGGTGTCCCGGACGGCCGGGCCGGACTCTCCGTCCATGCACGTTGCGGAACAACCTCGAGCGCGGGGCTATTCTTCCCCGGCAATGTCGAGTTCCTGCGCCACCTCGGTCACCCTCCTGGCCCTTGCGGTCGTCCTGGGCGGATGCACTTCGCAGGCCACCGTGCCGGCGCGGGCGCGATCGCCGCAGCCGGCCTCGGCGCGCGCGCCGGTCGAGCTCGCGCCGGTCGTCGTGTCGCCTTACTCGGACGCCGAGCTCGCGGCGGAGTTCGAGCGGGCGCGCGCGCTGCTCCTGGCCGACAAGGCGCGTGAGGCGGCGCCCCTGTTCGAGCGGCTCGCCCGCCTCGCGCCGGGCGGCGAGGTCGCGCCGCCGAGCCTTTTCAACGCCGGCCTCGCGCACGAGGCGCTCGGCGACCGCGCGCTCGCGGCCGAGCGCTACCGCGAGGTCGCGCAGCGCTTCCCGGACCACGCGGTCGCGCGCGGCGCGCGCTTCCGGCTCTCGCGCGCGGCGGCCGCCCTCGAGCGGTGGCCCGAGCTCGTCGAGGTGTCGCGCCGCTTGCTCCGCCTCGGCGATCTGAGCGTGCTGGAGGCGATCGAGGCGCGCGGCGCGCTCGCGCTCGGCCTTGTCGAGCAGGATCTCGTGGATGAGGCGGCGCGCCAGGTCGCGCTCGCGCGCGATCTCATCGAGGAGCACCGGCTGGGCGAGTCCGGCAAGCCGCCGATCGAGCTCGCGCAGGTGAGCTTCGCGCTCGGCGAGGTGCGGCGGCGCCGGAGCGAGGCGATCACCTTCGCGCCGGTGCCGGCGAGCTTCGCCGAGGCGCTCGAGCGCCGCTGCCAGGGCCTGCTCGACGCGCAGAGCGCCTACACCGAGGCCATGCGCAGCCTCGACGCCCACTGGTCGGCGATGGCGGGTTACCGCATCGGGCAGCTCTACAAGGAGCTCCACCGCGACGTGATGCAGGTCCCGCCGCCGCGGAGCGCCGACACCCCGAGGGAGAGGCAGCTGTTCGAGGGGGCGATGCGCCTGCGCTACCGCGTGCTCCTGGAGAAGGGGCAGAAGATGCTCGCCGGCACCGTGCGCCTCGGCGACCGCACGGGGGAGTCGTCGGCGTGGGTCGTCCGCGCCCGCGACGCGCAGCGCGAGATAGAGCTCGCGCTCGCCGACGAGCAGGCGGCGCTCGCGAGGCTCCCGTTCACCGAGGCCGAGCTCCTCGCGGCGCTCGACGCCCTGAAGACGCCGGCGCCGAAGCGGCCGTGAGCCCCGCCCGGGCGGCGGGGAAGGGGCCCGCCCGGCTCAGTTCAGCGTCGGCGCGCACCCGAAGAGCACGTCGAGCTCCGCGCGCACCTCGTGCTGCACCGTCGTGCAGGACGCGGGGCAGAGGATGATCTTCTTCGGGAGCGCCTCGTCGTCGTAATACCACCCCGGCCCCGCGCCGCAGTCCCCTGCGTCGTCCGCCTTCGGGACCTCCAGCGGGCTCGCGCCCTCGGGCGCGAACCTGACAGCGACCCGGCTCGTGTCGAGGACCGCGCCCGCGGGCGGCGCGGGGATGAGGAGCTCGCACGGGAGCGCCGACGCGCGGATCTCGGCCATCTTCGCCGAGAACGCCGTGATGTCCGCCGTGACGTCGAACGCGCGGGTCGTCCCGCCGGCGTCGGCGATCTGGTCCAGGTTGGTGAGCGTCGAGCCCTGCACCGCGATGACGTAGGTCTGGACGCCGTTGTAGCGGAGGGCCCTCTGCGCCATCTCCGCGGTGCTCGCGACGGTGTTTCCGGAGCAGCCCGAGGGATCGCCGTCGGTCGCGAGCACGACGATCACCTTGTGAGAAGGGTTCGCGTCCTTGTAGGCGGTCGCGTTCGTGAGCACCCCCTGGAGCGCCGGCCGCATGGGCGTCCCGCCGCCCGGCGAGGTGCTCTGGATGGAGGCGGTGAGCTCCTGCGTGTTCAGCGGCAGCTCGCCGATGGCGACCGCGAGCTCGTCATAGCTCGTGTGGTTGCAGTCGCTCTGCCCGTTGCTGCTCAGCGGGAAGTAGGTCAGTCCCACGTTCATCCCGGCCGAGGCGGCGTCGGTGACGAACGCCGAGAGCGCGTTCGTGACGCCGACCCATTTCGAGCCGAGCATGCTGCCGGATCGGTCGAGCAGGATGAGCATATCGAGCGGCAGGAGCGTGGCCTCCGCGCTCGCCTGGGCGCAGGAGGATCCCTCCCCGAGGCCGCCCTCGCTGGCGCCGCCGAGCCCTCCCCCCTCGCCGAGCGACGTGTCTCCGCTCGCGCTGCTCACGCCGAACGAGCCGCCGTCGCCGCCGCTCGCGGCGTCATCCGGCCGGGGGATGCTCGCGGGCTTCTCGTCCTCGGTGGCCGCGCAGCCGCCCGACTGAGCCGCGATCCCGGCGGCGACGAGGATAGGGGCAAACACGAAATGACGTCGGAAGGACATCTCTGCGCTCCTCTGGAAATGGGTGCGACGTGGGTCGGGGCCGCGGGGCTCCACGCGCGAAGTGGTCTGTCTATCGAGGGATGGCCGAGCTCCGAGACGATCTCGTCAGTGTATGCGTATCTCGAACGAGGCGCGATAGGGGCTCTCCGGTTTGTAAGCCTGGCTCGTGTCGCGCTGTCGTTGCTCTCTTGTCTTTCGCTGCTTGTCACGGCTCTCGTCGCTTGTCGCAGCTCTCGTCGCTCTCGTCGCTCTCGCAGGGTCTCGCGCGCTCGTCGGCGCGGCGGGGCTCGGTGTCTTCGCTCGTCGCTGATCGCGCCGACCGTTCCGGGTGCTCGCGCGCGGGAACATCATGTTTCCTTGCGCAGCCGCGAAGGACGCGTAATTCCCACGAGGTGCGTCACGCTTGCTGGAAAGAGGCGAACATGACTAGGTGGATTCCATGGGTACTTTCCGCTGTCGCCCTGACGGATCTCGGCTGTTCGACTGCGACATCCGCGGGCAGCTCGGGCCCGGCGGGGGCCGGCGGCGCCGCTGGGGCGGCTGTCTCGAGCGGAGGGGGCGGCGCAGGCGGGGACGGCGCGCCGTGCCGGATCGACTGCTCGCTCGTTCCGACCTCGCAATGCGTCGTGGCCGTGTGCAACGAGGCGACGCGCGATTGCGAGCTCGTCCCCAGCGCGGGCGGGGAGCCCTGTGACGACAGGGACGCTTGCACGGTCGGCGAGGTGTGCGAGGAGGGTGTCTGTCAGGGCGGTGCCCAGGAGGACTGCGGCCTCGCGCCGGACGCCTGTCACGTGGTCACGTGCGTCGACGCGGGCGGCGCTCCTCGCTGCGGCGTGGAGCCGAGGGCGAACGGGGCCCCGTGCGCGACGGAAGACCGCTGTCTCCTCGACGCGGCGTGCCTGGACGGCGCCTGCGTCGGGACCCCGCGGGACTGCTTCTTCTTCCACGTGCCGGACTCCTGTCATGTTGGTGCGTGCGACCCTGCCTCCGGTGCGTGCGAGGCGGTTCCGGGGAACGAGGGGGCGCCGTGCGCGGACTCCGGCGATCTCTGCATGGTCGGCAAGACCTGCCAGAGCGGCCGCTGCGAGGGGGGCGTCCCGAAGGACTGCAGCGCGCTGAGCGTCGGGTGCAACGATGGCGCCTGCGATCCGGGCTCTGGCAATTGCTATGCTGAGCCGATCGGACCGGGCGGCGCCTGCCTCTCTGGGACCGACGAGTGCAATCGTGGCGTCTGTGACGAGAGCGGCGCCTGTATTTCCATCCCCACCCCCGGAGAGTCGTGCCCCTCGCAGGCGATCGGTTGCACGCGCGGCGTCTGCAGCGAGTCCGGGGTGTGCACGGCGCGCCCGGTCGCCGATGGCGGGCTCTGCGTTGACAGCGACTCGTGCACCGTGGGGGAGTCCTGCCTGGCTGGCGTCTGTCAGGGCGGCGCCGCCGCGGCGGCGCCGGTGGTCTATTTCCGGGATACGTTCGAGAGCGACGCGGCCGGGTGGGAGCTCGGTCCGACCTGGCAGATCGGCGCGGCGAAGGCGTCAACCGGCCAGACTTACGGGCACGCCGATCCAGCGCTCGACCACACGGCGACGTCGGACAACGGGGTGGCCGGCGTGGTCATCGGAGGGAACGCGCCCGTCGGCGTCCACCCGTACTTCTACCTGACGAGCCCGGTCGTCAACGCCGATGTCGCGGGCGGCGTGTACCTGACGTTCTGGCGTCTCCTGAACAGCGATGAGACGCCCCACATGACGAACCGTGTCGAGGTCTACGACGGCGTCCGCTGGAAGGTGCTCTTCGAGTCGGGGGCGTACCCCGGCGTCCGCGACTCGGCCTGGACGAAGATCGTCTATGACCTGACGCCCTACAAGAACGCCAGCCTGCGGGTCCGCTTCGGCTACGAGATCGGGCGGGAGTCCTTCGTCGACATCGTGTCGAGCTGGAACATCGACGATGTGGAGATCGCGAACGCTGCTTGCCCGTAGAGCGCGCGACGCGGGCGCGGGGAGCCACAGGGACCTTGCGCCCTCGGTGGCGCGACTCCGATGTTCGGCCGGGGCCTTTGGCTCACCGCTCCACGTCGGCCGCGAGCGCCGCCGTGATCGCCCGGGAGACCTCGTCGACCGGGCCATCCCCGTCGATATGGATGATGCGGTCCCCCGGGACGAGCTCCTCCGCCCGGCGATACGCCTCCGCGAGCCGCGCCTGCAGCTCTGTCTTCTCGAACAGCTCCTCCGCCCCCCCGCGGCCGCGGCGGCGCTTCTCGGCGATCTCGGGGGTCACGTCGATCACCACCGTGACGTCGGGCCTCAGGGCGTGGCGGTTGAGCTCACGGATCCATTCGATGATTCCCTCGGAGCGCCCCCCGTCCTCGCTCGCCGTCGTGGACTGGTAGGCCAGGCTCGACAGGTCGTAGCGATCCGAGATCACGACGTACCCGTCGCGGAGGAGGGGCTCGATCTCGGCGCCGAGGTGATCGAGGCGATCGGCCGAGAAGAGGAGCGCCATGATCTCCGCCTGGTGGGCGCCGGGGAGCGAGATCCGGTGGGTCAGGACCTGCCGGAGCAGCGCGCCCACCGGCCCGGCGCTCGGCTCTCGGGTGACGTGGACCAGGCGCCGCGCCGCCCTGAGGTGCGCCGCGTAGCGCTCGGCCTGCGTGCTCGTGCCGGCGCCGTCGATGCCCTCGAGCACCACGAAGACGCCACGGCCCGCCTCGCCCGCCGGGCGCGACGCGGGGCTCTCTTGCTCGCCTCTCGTCTTCGGCATCTAGACCGCCTCCTCGCTCCCCTCCGCGACGGGCGGCGCGTCCTCCCCGAGCACGACGTTGTCGATGAGCCGCGTCGTCCCGACGCGGACGGCGACCGCCAGCAGCGCCCGATCGCCGATCGCCGCCGCGTCGCTCCAGATCGCCAGGGACTCCGGATCGGCGAGGTCCACGTAATCGATGCTCGTCGCGACGGCCGCGAGGCGCGCGCGCGCGGGCTCGAGGAGCGCCGCGGCGCGCCGCTCGCCGCGGGCGAACGCGCGGCACGCGCCGGCGAGGGCGAGCGGGATGGCGCGCGCCGCGCTCCGCTGCTCGGGCGAGAGGTAGGCGTTCCGGGACGACATGGCGAGGCCGTCCGGCTCGCGCACCGTCGTCGCCCCGACGACCTCGACGGGCAGGAACAGGTCGGCGACGAGCCGCCGGATGACCTGGAGCTGCTGGTAGTCCTTCCGGCCGAAGACGGCGACGCACGGGCCGGCGAGCGACAGCAGCTTCGTCACCACGGTGGCGACGCCCTCGAAGTGCACGGGCCGATGGACGCCGCAGAGCGGGCCCGCGGTCGCGCCGACGCGTACGCGCGTCTCCTCTCCGGGCGGGTACATCGCGGTGACGTCCGGCGCGAACACGCCGTCGGCGCCGGCCTCCGCGCAGGCGGCGAGGTCTCGCTCGAGCGTCCGCGGGTAGCGCGCCAGGTCTTCGCCCGCGCCGAACTGGGTCGGGTTGACGAAGACGGTCACGGCCACGAAGTCCGTCCTCCGCCGCGCCTCCGCGATCAAGGCGAGGTGGCCTGCATGGAGCGCGCCCATCGTCGGGACGAGGCCGACGCGGCGCCCTGCCGCACGAGCCCGCTCGCACGCCACCCTGAGGTCGCCAGGATGTCGCCAAAACTCCATAATGGAATCCTATCAGACGTACGGCAAAATCGGAGCTTCGATCATGGTCGACCCGCCGTCCAGCCCAGACAACGCCATCGCTCCCGACTCCGAAGACGCCATCGATTCAGCTCCGGCCGCCGGGCCTGGATCGCGCCCGGGCGGCCCCTCCAGCACTCGGTCCGGGGGGAGCTCCGTCCCGTCCAGCGGCCCGGTGTCGATATCGGCCGCCCCCGGGGTGATCGCGATCGAGGGGGATCCGACGCACTACCTGAACCGCGAGCTCTCGTGGCTCGAGTTCAACGCGCGGGTGCTGGCGGAGGCCAGGTCGCACGAGGTGCCGCTGTTCGAGCGCCTCAAGTTCCTGAGCATCTTCTTCTCCAACCTCGACGAGTTCTTCATGGTGCGCGTCGCCGGCCTCCAGGCGCAGACGCAGCGCACGATCGCGGAGGTCCCGCCGGACGGGCTCACGCCCCACGAGCAGCTCGTGGCGATCAGCGCGCGCGTCCACGCGCTCGTCGATGACGCCTACCAGCTGTGGCACTCGGATCTGATCCCGGCGCTCCAGCGCGCCGGCATCGTGATCGTCCGGCCCGACGAGCTCGGCGCGACGGAGCTCAGCGCGCTCGACGATCGGTTCCGCACGGACATCTTCCCGATCCTCACGCCGATCGCGATCGACCCGGGGCACCCGTTCCCGCACCTGCGCAACAAGATGATCAACCTCGGGATCATGTTCTCCCGGGAGCATGAAGCGCAGGAGCCCGGCTTCGCGGTCATCCAGGTGCCGCCTGGGCTGAGCCGGCTGATGCGGGTGCGCGTGGAGGGCGCGGCGCGCGCGTTCGTCCTGCTCGAGGACGTGATCGCCCGGCACGTGAAGGATTTCTTCCCCTCGGGCAGGCTGCGCGGCACGTACCCCTTCCGCGTCACCCGGAACTGGGACCTCGAGATCGACGAGGAGGAGGGCGAGGACCTGCTGGAGACGATCCAGGCCGAGCTCCGCCGGCGCGATCGCGGCAACGCCGTGCGCCTGGAGATCGGCTTCGGCGAGGGCGCCGGCACCTCGGTCCAGCGGCTCTGCCGCGCGCTCAAGGTCGACGCGTCGCACGCCGTCTACCGGGTGCCGGGGCCGCTCCACATCGCCGACCTCATGGGCATCGTCGCGGACGACGAGCGCCGCGAGTACCGGGACGAGCCGTTCGCGCCGCAGGTCCCGCCGCTGTTCCGGGACGTCGAGGACATCTTCGCCGTCATCCGGGAGCAGGACGTGCTCCTGCACCACCCCTACGAGTCGTTCGATCCGGTCGCCGAGTTCGTCTCCCGCGCCGCCGACGACCCGAACGTGCTCGCGATCAAGCAGACGCTCTACCGGACCGGCGGCGACTCGCCGATCCTGAAGGCGCTCGCGCGCGCGGCCGAGAGCGGCAAGCAGGTGACGGCCATCGTCGAGCTGAAGGCGCGGTTCGACGAGGCGAGCAACATCCAGTGGGCGAGGACGCTCGAGCAGAGCGGCGTGCAGGTGATCTACGGCCTGCTCGGGCTGAAGACGCACGCGAAGGCGCTGCTCGTGGTGCGGCGCGAGAAGGACAAGCTGCGCCGCTACGTGCACCTGTCGACGGGCAACTACAACCCGCAGACCGCGCGGCTCTACACCGACATCGGCCTGTTCACGGCGAACCGGGAGATCGGCGAGGACATGACGTCGCTCTTCAACCTGCTGACCGGATACAGCGCGCCGCCCAAGTGGAACCGCCTCCTCGTGGCGCCGCTCGGCCTGCACCAGGCGGTGCTGGGCCTCATCGCGCGCGAGGAGGCCCACGCGCGGGCCGGGCGCAAGGCGGAGATCGTGGCGCAGATGAACGCGCTCGTGGACGTCGACGTCATCGACGCGCTCTACTCGGCGTCGCAGGCCGGGGTCGACATCAAGCTCGCCGTGCGCGGCATCTGCTGCCTCCGGCCGGGGATCCCGGGCCTGTCGGAGCGGATCCAGGTGCGCGCGATCATCGATCGTTTCCTCGAGCACAAGCGCCTGTTCCGGTTCGCGAACGGCGGCAGCGAGGAGATCTACATGTCGAGCGCCGACTGGATGCCGCGCAACTTCCATCGCCGCGTCGAGCTGATGATCCCGATCGTCGAGCCCGCCACCCGCGCGCGCGTGGAGGACATGCTGAACACCGTGATGTCCGACACGGCGAAGACCTGGGAGCTCGCGAGCGACGGCAGCTACCACAAGCTCCAGCAGCCCGCCGGCGCCCCCCTGCTTCGGTCGCAGCACCGCTTCATCGAGCTCGCGCGCGAGCGGGTGAAGCTCAGCGATCCGCTGGCGCGCGGCGGCGGGCGCTTCCACATCCTCCGCATGCCCGCGGGCGCGGACGACGGCGAGCCTCGCCACCGCAAGGGCGCCAAGAAGAAGAAGGGCCTGCTCTGATCGACGGCGCGCAGGAGAGGGGTCCCCGCGGCCTCGCGCGCGGGGAGGAGGATCGGGCCACGGGAGCCCTTCAGAACTGCGTCTGCAACGCGGCGGAGCCGGGGCCGAGCGAGAGCGTGGTCTCGACAGAGGCCTTGGGCGCCGCGTCGCCGGCTGGCACCTTCTTCCCGCCGATGACCCAGAGCGGGATGCCCACGGCGATCATGAGGCCGCCCGCCACGGAGACGAGCGCGCCGGCGAGCTGACGGCGCCCATCGGTGCGCGTCTCGCAGATGCCCGTGAAGCCGCCGAAATCGCAGTAGATCTCGTATCGGTTGCTCGCCGACGCGAGCAGGCCGGTCCCGGTGAAGAACGCGATCGTGCCGCCGGCGGTGAGCGCGATGCCGCCCAGCATCAGGCCCGGGCTCTTCCGGCGCAGGGGAACCGGGGGCGGAGCAGGCGGGATCTCCGACGGGCTCACGGGGTAGCCCGGCGGGAGCGGAGCGTAAGCGCCGCCGTGAGGGTAAGCGCCGCCGTACGGAGCGTAGCCGCCCGGGGGACCCGGGGGCGGATAGCCCGGCGAGGCGCCTGGCGGAGCCGGAGGGGCTTCCTGCGGCGGCGCCGGGTAGGGGACTGCAGGGTACGGCGGCGCGGAGGCACCTGGCGGCGCGGAGGCAGCCGGCGGAGCGGGTTGCGGCGCCGCAGCGCCCGGCGGTGCAGCAGGCGCGCTGCCGGGCTGTTGCGTCGCAGCAGCCGGGGGCGGCGCGGCTGGCGGCGAGGCGGCCGGCGGCGCAGCGGCGGCGCCGGGCTGCTGCCGCGCGACGCCCGGCGCCACGGGCGACCCTGCAGGAGGCTGTCGTTGCGGCGCTGGTTGCGCGCCCGCCGTCGCCGCGGTGAGGAGGCCGGACAGCGCGACGCCGAGCGGCAGGGCGAGCGCCCGCGCGCGGGTGCGCGGCGAGCGGCCCGGCGTTCGGACGGCGTCGGGCGAAGCATTCAAGCGAAGCATCTCGGGCGTCCTTTCATCACGGCGGTTGCAATCACTCGTGTGGAAGCTCGGCAGGCTTCTGCGCCGGCTCTGGCGGAGGCGCCCCCGCTGTCGTCGGCGCCTCCGCTGTCGGCGTCGCCCCCGCTGAAGGTGTCGCCACGGGCGGCGCGGCGGCCGGCTTCGGTGCGCTGGTGCGCTTCTTCGGCGGGGCGGCTGCGGCTGCTCCGGTGGCTGCTCCTTTCGGAGAGGCGCTGGCAGCGGTTCCCTCTGACGAGGCGCCGGCTTCAGCACGTTGCGGGGCTGCAGCGCGCGCCGTCTCCGCTGCGGCCGGTTCGGCCGTGACGATCGTCGGCGGCGACGAGTCGACGGGAGGTGGAGCCGGCAGATCGGCCGTATCCGTCGGCGTGTCAGGGGACGCGGTGGACGGCTCCGCCGTGTGTGTCTTTGCCGGAGCGGCTCTCGCGGGTTCCGGCGCGGCGCGCTCCGGGGCGCGGGGGGACTGCGCGGCGAACACGATCACTGCGGCGAGCGCCACGAGGCCCAGGAAGACCAGGAGCACGCGATCTCGCTTTGGCTTCGTCTGTGCGCTTCCGCCGCGCGCTCGCGCGGGCTGCGCCTCGACGCCGCCTCTCCGATGGGATCGATCGCCGGCGTCGCGCGTCCGCGCGGGCTCCGAGGCGTCGCGCGTCCGCGCGGGCTCCGAGGCGTCGCGCGCCCGCGCGGGCTCCGCGCTGCTCGGAGCAGCGGCGCCGCGCGCCCGCGCGCCGCGCGGGTCGTCGCCGCCTCGGCTCGCCGTCGGATCGACGCGCGCCCCCGCGGGACCTCGTGCCGTCGCGCTGTCGCCCTGATCGCTTCGCGACGAGGGCCCCGCGCTCCCCGGATCCACGCCGGACGCCGTCCTCGACGCAGCGCTGCTCTGCGGCGCCTTGCGCCGGCTTTCTTTACGCTGGGCGCGTGAAAGCTTCTTCGTCACGCAGCGACCGTACCGAACAGCAGGCGGGCCGCCAAGGGGCCCGCGGGGCGCGTCGGCGTCCGACTCGTGCGGCGCGCGCAGGCTCCCGCGCATCCGGGAGCCGCCGGCGCACGCCGAGCGTCCCGTCGAACGAGACGTGCGCGGACGGCCCCCGCAGCGCGCCGCGACCCACGAGCTCGTCGCGCGGGGCCAGCACGCGCAGAGCACGGCCCCCGCCGGCGCAGCGGGATCGACGCGACCCATGCGACCGCCACGAACGATGCAGCGCCTCGGCGAGCGCAACGGATGGGACCGACGCAACCTCTGTGAACGATGCGACCCACGCGGCGAACGCGTCGACGCAACCTACGGGAACCCACGGGAAGCGACGCGAATCGACGCGAACGAACGGCTCGCTGGCGTATCCAACACGAACGGGTATCGTCCCGCTTGACATGGGTCGCCTCCTGGGTATCCTGCGCGTCCCCATCCCTCAGGGGGAAATCCGCGTCACTATGCCGACCATCAGCCAGCTCATCCGCCAAGGCCGCGAGGCCGCTCGTTACAAGACGGCCTCTCCTGCGCTCAAGTCCTGCCCGCAGCGGCGAGGCGTGTGCGTACGTGTTTACACCACGACGCCGAAGAAGCCCAACTCGGCGCTCCGCAAGGTCTGCCGCGTCAGGCTGAGCAACCAGATGGAAGTGACGAGCTACATCCCGGGCGAAGGCCACAACCTGCAGGAGCACTCGGTCGTCCTCATCCGCGGCGGCCGTGTTAAGGACCTGCCGGGCGTGCGTTACCACGTCGTCCGCGGCACGCTCGACGCGTCCGGCGCTGCCGGGCCGAGCTCAACCAACAAAGCGACCCGCAACCGCAAGCGCTCGAAGTACGGCGTGAAGCGCCCGAAGGCCTGACAGAGGAACGAAGATGCCCCGTCGTCGCGAAGTCCCGAAGCGGAAGATCATTCCGGACCCGAAGTACAAGGACAAGCTCGTCGCCAAGTTCACGAACTCCCTGATGCAGTCGGGCAAGAAGGCGACTGCCGAGGGGATCCTCTACGGCGCGTTCGACATCGTGCGCGACCGGTTCAAGGAGGAGCCGATCGACGTCTTCCGCAAGGCGCTCGACAACGTGAAGCCGAAGCTCGAGGTGAAGAGCCGGCGCGTCGGCGGCGCGACCTACCAGGTCCCCGTCGAGGTCCGCCCCGAGCGCCGCGTCGCCCTCGCGATGCGGTGGCTCGTGACCTACTCGCGCGGCCGCGGCGAGAAGACGATGCGCGAGCGGCTCGCCGCCGAGCTCGTCGACGCGGCGCAGAACCGCGGCAACGCGGTCAAGAAGCGCGACGACACGCACAAGATGGCGGAGGCCAACAAGGCGTTCGCCCACTACCGCTGGTAGGTCAGCGAGGCCAGCGCGGATCCCGGATCTGCGCTGGTTCGTCATTTCAGGTCCCATCCCCAGGCGAGGAGACGCGTAGAGCGAGATGGCACAGCTGACATAAGGATCGGGTTACAGAGCCGGTCCTCTCGAGGGAGCGCGACAGCGCCGCCCTCGCGGGACCTAGAAAAGCTGCTGCTGTACCCCGACACCCTCTCCAGGTTTCAAGTGCCCGCCACAACGGAGGCGGGCCGGGCTGGAGAGGGTGTTTTGCATCCTGAGTCCGGAACCCTCACCCCACGCATCACACGACGGAGAAGGAAAAGTGGCACGCGAGTACAGCCTGGAACGGACGCGCAACATCGGGATCATGGCCCACATCGATGCGGGCAAGACCACGGTCACCGAGCGCATCCTTTATTACTCGGGTGTCAACTACAAGATCGGCGAGGTCCACGAGGGCGCAGCCACGATGGACTGGATGGTCCAGGAGCAGGAGCGCGGCATCACCATCACGTCCGCCGCGACGAACTGCTTCTGGGCGCCGGAGCAGGGCCCCGAGAAGGGCGTCTCTCACCGGATCAACATCATCGACACGCCCGGTCACGTCGACTTCACCATCGAGGTCGAGCGGAGCCTCCGCGTGCTCGACGGCGCGGTGGCGGTGTTCGACGGCGGCAACGGCGTCGAGCCGCAGAGCGAGACGGTGTGGCGGCAGGCGGACAAGTACGGCGTCCCGCGCATCGCGTTCATCAACAAGATGGACAAGATCGGCGCCGACTTCGACATGTGCGTCGACTCCATCCGCGAGCGCCTCGGCGCGAACCCGGTGGCGATCCACTACCCGCTCGGCGCGGAGGACTCGTTCCGCGGCGTGATCGACCTCGTGACCCTCCGGGCCGCCGTGTTCGACGAGGAGACGAAGGGCCAGCGCTACGACTGGCAGGAGATCCCGGGCGACCTGCTGCCGCGGTGCAAGGAGCTCCGCGAGAAGCTCATCGAGGCGTGCGCCGACGCGAGCGACAAGGTGATGGAGAAGTTCATCGCCGGCGAGGTCGACCAGATCACCGAGCAGGAGATCCACGCGGCCATCCGCGCGGGCACCCTCGGCTTCAAGATCGTCCCGGTCCTGTGCGGCTCGGCGTTCAAGAACAAGGGGGTCCAGCTCCTGCTCGACAGCGTCGTGAACTACCTACCGTCGCCGGTCGACATCCCGGCCGTCGAGGGGACGCTGCCCGACAAGAAGGACAAGGTCGTCTCGCGCAAGGCGAGCGACGAGGAGCCGTTCGCGGCGCTGGCGTTCAAGGTCATGAACGACCAGTTCGGCAACCTCACCTTCTTCCGTGTCTACTCCGGCACGACGAAGAGCGGCGTCAGCGTGCTCAACTCGACGCGCGGCAAGCGGGAGCGCTTCGGGCGCATCCTCCGCATGCACGCGAACAAGCGCGAGGAGATCGACGTCTGCTACGCGGGCAACATCTACGCTGCCGTGGGGCTCCGCGACACCCGCACCGGGGACACTCTCTGCGAGGAGAAGAACCCGATCGTGCTGGAGCGGATGGAGTTCCCCGACCCCGTGATCTCGATCGCCATCGAGCCGAAGACCAAGGCCGATCTCGACAAGCTCGGGCTCAGCCTGCAGAAGCTCGCCTACGAGGATCCCTCGTTCCGCACCTTCACGAACGAGGACACGGGTCAGACGATCATCGCCGGGATGGGCGAGCTCCACCTCGAGATCATCGTCGACCGCCTGAAGCGCGAGTTCAAGGTCGACGCCAACGTCGGCAAGCCCGAGGTCGCCTACAAGGAGACCATCTCGAAGAAGGCGACCGACGTGGAGGGGCGCTTCGTCCGGCAGTCGGGCGGACACGGCCAGTTCGGTCACGTGAGGATCGACATCGAGCCGGCCGAGCGCGGCGCGGGCTTCGTGTTCGAGAACGACATCGTCGGCGGCATCATCCCGAAGGAGTTCATCCCCTCGATCGAGAAGGGCATCCGGGACGCGATGGGCCGCGGCGTGCTCGCGGGCTACCCCGTCGTCGACATCAAGGTGCGGCTCCACTTCGGCAGCTACCACGAGGTCGACTCCTCCGGGCCCGCGTTCGAGGTCGCCGCGTCCATGGCCTTCCAGGACGGCGCCAAGAGGGCGGGGCTCGTGCTCCTCGAGCCGATGATGGCCGTCGAGGTCGTGTCGCCCGAGAACTACCTCGGGGACGTCATCGGAGACCTCAACTCGCGGCGTGGCCGCATCCTCGATATGGGGCAACGCGCGAACACCCGGGTGATCCGCGCGGAGGTCCCGCTCGCAACCATGTTCGGTTACGCGACCGACGTCCGTTCCAAGACGCAAGGCCGCGCGACCCATTCGATGCAGTTCTCTCATTACGCACCGGTTCCAGCAGCGATCCAGGAAGAGATCGTCGCCAAGCAGCGAGGTTAAAAAGACGCCATGGCCAAGGAGAAATTCACTCGTACGAAGCCGCACGTGAACGTGGGCACCATCGGTCACATCGACCACGGCAAGACCACGCTCACGGCGGCGCTCGTCAAGGTGCAGTCGAAGCGCAACCTGGCGAAGGCGATCTCGTACGCCGACATCGCGAAGGGCGGGACGGTCCGTGACGAGACCAAGACGGTGACCATCGCGGCGGCGCACGTCGAGTACGAGTCGGCGAACCGCCACTACGCGCACGTCGACTGCCCCGGGCACGCCGACTACATCAAGAACATGATCACCGGCGCGGCGCAGATGGACGGGGCGATCCTCGTCGTGTCGTCGCTCGACAGCGTGATGCCGCAGACGCGCGAGCACGTGCTGCTCGCCCGGCAGGTCGGCCTGAACCACATCGTCGTGTTCCTCAACAAGTGCGACGCGGTGGACGACCCGGAGATGCTCGACCTGGTCGAGATGGAGGTCCGCGAGCTGCTGTCGAAGTACAAGTTCGACGGCGACAACGCGCCGGTGGTCCGTGGCGCGTCGCTGCCCGCGCTGCAGGGCGACCCGAAGTGGGAGGAGACGATCCAGCAGCTGCTCAGCGCGCTGGACAGCTACATCCCCGAGCCGGTGCGCGACATCGACAAGCCGTTCCTGATGGCGATCGAGGACGTGTTCTCGATCAAGGGCCGCGGCACGGTGGCCACGGGCCGCATCGAGCGCGGCATCATCAAGGTCGGCGACGAGGTGCAGATCATCGGCTTCAAGGACACGAAGAAGTCGGTCGTGACCGGCGTCGAGATGTTCCGCAAGCTGCTCGATCAGGGGCAGGCGGGCGACAACGTCGGGTGTCTGCTCCGCGGCGTGGAGAAGGAAGAGATCGAGCGCGGCCAGGTGCTGGCGAAGCCCGGGTCGATCACGCCGCACACGAAGTTCACCGGTGAGGTGTACGTCCTCAAGAAGGAGGAGGGCGGGCGCCACACGCCGTTCTTCACCAACTACCGGCCGCAGTTCTACATCCGGACGACGGACGTGACCGGCACGGTGAACCTCCCCGAGGGGGTGAAGATGGTGATGCCGGGCGACAACATCACGATGACGATCGAGCTCATCGCGCCGGTCGCGCTGGAGGAGCAGATGCGCTTCGCCATCCGCGAGGGCGGCAAGACGGTGGGCGCCGGCGTCGTCACCAAGATCCTCGCGTAGGAAGAGCACCATGGCTGATACAACCAAGATCCGGATTCGCCTCAAGGCCTTCGACCACCAGCTGCTCGACAAGTCGACGAGCGATATCGTCGAGACGGCGAAGCGGACCGGAGCGCACGTCGCGGGGCCCATCCCGCTGCCCACCGAGATCCGCCGCTACACGGTTCTTCGGGGGCCCCACGTCGACAAGAAGTCGCGCGAGCAGTTCGAGATCCGGACGCACAAGCGGCTTCTCGACATCATCGAGCCGACTCAGCAGACCCTCGACGCGCTGATGAAGCTCGACCTTTCGGCCGGCGTCGACGTCGAGATCAAGAGCTAGGAGTCCAGGTACCATGAAGGTTACCGTTTACAACCTCAAGCGGGAGCAGGTCGGCGAACTCGACCTCTCGGACGAGGTCTTCGGGACCGAGGTGAAAGAGCACCTCTTCTACGAGGTCGTGAAGGCGCAGCTCGCGTCCCGCCGCTCGGGCACCAAGGCCACGAAGGAGCGGAGCGCGGTCGCCGGCTCCACGAAGAAGCTCTATCGCCAGAAGGGCACCGGCCGCGCTCGCCAGGGCTCGATCCGCGCGCCGCACCACGCGGGCGGCGGCATGGCGCACGCCCTGGAGCCGAAGGACTGGTCGTACCGTCCGCCGCGCAAGGTGCGGATCGGCGCCCTGAAGAGCGCTCTCTCGCTCTTCGCGAAGGAGGGGCGGCTCATCGTGCTCGACAGCCTGGAGGTCTCCGAGATCAAGACCAAGGCGATCGCTGCCACGCTGACGACGCTGCAGGCGGACCGGAAGTCGCTGGTCGTCGACACGGCCGGCAACGACAAGCTGGTGAAGAGCCTCCGCAACCTGGAGAACCACCAGTACCTGCCGCCGGAAGGGGTCAACGTCTACGACCTCCTCAGGCACGACCACCTCATCGTCTCGAGGGACGCCGCCAAGGCGCTCGAGGCGCGTTGCCTTCGCTAGTCAGGGGAGTCCGACATGCAGCCCGAGCAGATCATCCGCCGGCCAATCATCCTCACGGAGAAGTCGAGCCGGCTCCGCGACCAAGGCAACAAGGTCATCTTTGAGGTCCGCCGCGAGGCGAACAAGATCCAGATCAAGGACGCCATCCAGACGCTCTTCAAGGTGGGCGTCGTGGACGTCAACACGCTGATCATGCGCGGCAAGGACAAGCGCATGGGGCGCGGCTACGCGAAGCTGCGCAATTGGAAGAAGGCGATCGTCACCCTCAAGGAGGGTGACGAGATCCAGTTCTTCGACGAGAAGGCGGAATAGCGATGGGAATCAGATCCTTCAAGCCGACCTCGCCGGCGCGGCGTTACTACTCGGTCAGCGACTTCAAGGAGATCACGAAGGTCGAGCCCGAGCGGTCGCTGCTGGAGCAGCAGACGTCCACCGGCGGCCGGAACAACAACGGCCGGATCACGTCGCGGTTCCGCGGCGGTGGTCACAAGCAGCGCTACCGGATCATCGATTTCCGGCGCGACAAGATCGGCGTCCCGGCGAAGGTCGCCGCCATCGAGTACGACCCGAACCGGACGGCGCGCATCGCGCTCCTTCACTACGTGGACGGCGAGAAGCGCTACATCCTGGCGCCCGACGGACTCGCGGTCGGGGCGACGCTGCTCGCGAGCCGGAACGCGGACATCAAGCCTGGCAACAGCCTGACGCTCCGCTACATCCCGCCCGGCACCTCGATCCACAACGTCGAGGTCAAGAAGGGCAAGGGCGGTCAGCTCGTGCGCTCGGCCGGCGTGGCCGCGCAGCTCATGGCGAAGGACGGCGACTATGCGCAGGTCCGCCTCCCGAGCGGTGAGATCCGCAAGGTGCACCTCGATTGCCGCGCCACGATCGGGCAGGTGTCGAACTCCGAGCACGCGAACATCAGCCTCGGCAAGGCGGGGCGCTCGCGCTGGCTCGGGCGCCGGCCGCACAACCGCGGTGTCACGATGAACCCCGTCGATCACCCGATGGGCGGCGGTGAGGGCCGGACGAGCGGCGGGCGCCACCCGTGCTCGCCGTGGGGTCAGCTCTCCAAGGGCCTCAAGACGCGGAACAACAAGCGCACCGACGGCATGATCGTCCGGCGGCGCGGGACCAAGGGTTAGTCATGCCGAGGAGCATCAAGAAAGGGCCCTTCATTGACGGTCACCTGCTGGAGAAGATCCAGGCGGCCCAGGCGACCAATGCCAAGAAGGTGATCAAGACGTGGTCGCGCCGCTCGACGATCCTGCCCGAGTCGGTCGGCCTGACCTTCGCCGTGCACAACGGGAGGAAGTTCGTTCCCGTGTTCGTGACGGAGAACATGGTCGGCCACAAGCTGGGTGAGTTCGCCCCGACGCGCACGTTCCACGGCCACTCCGGGGACAAGAAGGCCAAGGTCGCCAAGGGCGGCCCGGGCGGTCGCTGATCGCTCCGCGTCAACCGCGAGCGCATCGACATGAAGCGGGCAGGGTCGCAGCAGCGGCCCTGCCCGTTTCTTTTGCGCAGCTACGGTCTGACGGGCGTCCGCGTCGCCGTGCGGGTGAGCCCCGCGCGTTAGAATTGGCCGCGTAGACCGGTGAAACCGGGGCCGACGAGCAGCTGCGTCGAGGCCGTGGCGCTCTGCGAGCCGCCGGCGCCGCCTCCGGTGAAGCTCAGGATGAGCAGCGTCGTGCCCGTGACGAGCCCGAGCGCGCCGACCACGACGCCGATGTTCGCGACCGTCTTCTGGGTCTTGCCGGCGTCGACGTCGTCCTGGCGATCGGCGGGGCAGGGGCCCCTGCAGGTCTCGGTGAGATCGCTGTAGGTGCTGTTCGCCATCAGGCCGGCGACGGTGAACATCGCGAGCCCCGCCACACCCACGCCGCCAGCGGCGTAGGCGTAAGGCCGCAGGTACGCACGCGGCGAGGGCGCTTCCGAGAAGGGCGGGCTCGGGCCCTCGTCGAGGAGCGCCGGAGAGCCGGAGACGGCCTCGGTCGGGCCGCTCGGCTCGGCGTCGAGCGCGACGGTCTTCGCTTCCCCCGCGGAGAGATCGAGGGTCTGCGGCGTCGAGGTGAGCTTCGTGCGCAGGACGATCTCGGTCTTGCCGGGCTTGACCGGGAACGGCTTGCCCCACCGCTCGCGCGGGACGTCCTTGCCGGCCACCGCGAGCGAGGTCGCCGCGTCCGGGTGCGCGACAGTGACCGTGACGAGGGCGATCTTGCGCGCGATCTCGTCGCGCTCGAGCTGCGCCGTCTGCTCCGTCTGGGCATAGCGCGGCTCGTCCTTCGCCCGGGACGCGGCCTCCGCCGCGACCTGATCGAACTCGAGGTACGCCTCGATGTGATCGCCCAGATCCGCGAGGCAGCGCGCGATGTAGAGGCGGGAGTTCGGGCTCGGCACGGTGGCGTACGAGGCCCGGAACTGCTCGAGCGCCAGCGCGTAGCGCTTGCTCTCGTAGAGGGCAGCGCCCTTCTTGAAGTGGTTCTGCGCCTTCTCCACCGCGTCCGGCGCGGGCGTCGCCGCGGCGCCGTCCGCGGCGGCCGCGGGCCCGGGGAGCGCGCACAAGCACACGCAAGATGCCGCACCGAAGAGCAGCGCACGGAGCCAGGGTCGAGATCGCACGGTGTTCAGATACCCGATGGGTTGTACTTCTTCTTGGGGCTGGGTTTGCCGGTCGTCGCTGGCTTGGGCGCAGGCTTCGCCGGCGTGGACGTCGTCCGGGGGCGCGTGGTCGACGGTGGGCGCGACGCCTGCGGCGCGGCGATGGGCTGCGCCGCCGCGGCCGCGGGCGCCTTGGCCGTCGGGGAAGGCGTCGGCTCCGCCGCGGGAGGCGTCGGCGAGGGCGCCGGTGCCGCCTCGGGAGGCGTCGCCGACGCCTCGGGAGCGGGCGGCGACGCCGGCTGCGCCGTCTGAGGAGGCTCCACCGGCGAAGCGGGCGGAGCCGGGACGGCCTCTGCGGCGGCCGCGGTGGCGGTGGTGGCGGCCGACGTGGCCGCGGGCAACGCATCGACGCGCGCCTTGCCGACCTCCGGACGCGAGCGCTCGTCGCCGCCGCGCACGACCAGCGCGACGGCCCCGAGCGCCACGCAGAACATCGCCGCGCCAGCCACGATCAGCTGGAGCCGCTTGCGTCGCTGCCCGGTCTCGAACGATCGGTCGACCGCCGTGACCTCGCCGACGTCGTTGGCGAGGCTCCGCGAGCCGCGCCTCGCGAGGCGTTCGCTGAGCGCCGCGGCCCGGGACGCGGGAGGATCCGCCGCCGCGAGCACCTTCGTGGCGGGCACGCCGGCCGCCGGGAGGATCCGCTTGGCGGACGGGCCGAGCGGCTTGCCCTCCCGGGCGGCGGGCCGCGGGCTCACCGGCTCGGCCGGCTCTCCGTCGGGCTGCAGCGCGGGCGCGATGATGAGCCGCGGCGGCGCCTCGGCGGGCTGCGCCGGCACGGCGATCTCTTCGAACGAGATCGGCTCCAGGCTGACCGGCGGCTCCTCCTCCGCGATCGGTGATGCCGCCCCTCTGCTGGACGCCGGGCCGGCGCCGGCGGGCGCCGCTGCCGCAGGGGGAGACGCCGCGGCGGCGGCGGGACCGCCCTCGTGCGAGCCCACGCCGACGTCGGCCGGCGCCGCGTGGCCCTCCAGAGAGGCCGCGGGCCGGCGCTCCGAGTTCACCGCGGCGCCTGCGTCGACGGCCGCGATCGCGTCGCGGAGCTCCTGCGCGCGCTTCGACTGGATCTCGCCGATCGCCTGCCGCACGAAGGCCGCCACGTCCTCGTCGGTCGTGGGCTCGCCGAGCGTCGACGCGACCTGATCGATGGCCCGCTGCATCTCCGCGCACGTCGAGAAGCGGCTCTCGGGATCCTTCTCGAGCGCCTTGAGGATGATCCTGTCGAGCTCGGGGTGGATCGCGCCGTTCAGCTCCCGCGGGGGGAGCGGGTTCTTGATGGTGATGTTCTCGATGGTCGCGAGGTCGGTCTCGGCGCGGAAGGGGTGCAGCCCCGTCGTGAGCACGTACAGCAGCGCGCCGAGCGAGAAGATGTCGCTCCGGCGATCGATGGGGAGCCCCCCGAGCTGCTCCGGCGAGAGGTACGGCGTCTTCCCCTTGACGATGCCGCCGGCGCGCGTGACGTGCAGGCGCCCCTTCGACTTCGCCACGCCGAAGTCGACGATCTTCACGAACCCGGCGGTCGAGATGAGCACGTTCGCCGGCGAGATGTCCCGGTGGACGAGGTCGAGCAGCACGCCGCTGTCGTCGCGGAGCTCGTGCGCGTTGTGGAGCCCCGCGCAGATCTGCGAGGCGATGCGGAGCACGATCCGCTGCGGGATGCCGCCGAGCCGCTTCGCGGCCTTCTGAAGCGTGCCGGCCGTCTCGCCGTCGACCCACTCCATCACGATGTAGAGGACGTCGTCCTCCTCGCCGAGGTCGAGGATCTCGACCACGTTGGGGTGCCTGATCCGCGCCGCGACCCGCGCCTCGTCGAGGAACATCGACTCGAAGTCGGGGTCGTCGGAGACGTCGGGCAGCATCGTCTTGATGGCGACGATCTTCCTGAAGCCGCGGGTGCCCTGCAGGCGCGCGGCCCAGACGGCCGCCATGCCGCCCTTGGCGACCGGCATGAGGATCTCGTAGCGGCCGAGGGTGCTCCCCGGGCCCAGCTGGTCCACGGCCGACGCCACGCGACCCCACAGCTTCGTCTGGCCCTGGACTCCGGTCGGCGTGGGGATCGTCCTGGTGGCGGTCGATGCCGGACCGTTGCCGCGCGCGCTCTCCTGCGTCGCAGGCGCGCCGCCCGGAAGCGCGGCCGCCACGGGCGGGGGCGGCGGGGTCTTCGCGGGGACAGGGATCGCAGGCGCGGTGGCCGACGCGGGCGCAGCGGGGGGCAGCGGCTGAGAAGGCTCGGGCGACGCAGCCGGCGCGGGCGCCGCCGGCGGGAGCGGCGCCGACGGTGTCACCGGCGCGCGGCTCGTGGTCTTCACCGGCGGCGGCGGGGGCGTGGCGGCCGCGCGTGGCGCCGGCGTCACGGCGGGCACCACGGGCGTGCGGCGCGTGGCAGCGGCCGGCGGCCCCGGCGGCGGCACAGGTACACGAGGCGTCGGAGGGCTCGGCGCGAGCGCTGGCCCGACAGCCGCGGGCGCTGCAGCGGCGACCTTGCCGTGCGCCTCGGGCTGCGCCGGCGACGCCGCGCGAGCCGGCGGCGGCGGGCGTGGCGGTCTCGGGGACGGCCCTCCCGGGGCCGGCGTCGGCGGCTTCGGGACCGTCCCCTCGGCCGGCGTCGGCGTCGCCCGCGCCGCCGCGAGGGCGTCGCCCGGTTCGCCCGGGCGCGGCGCGGCCGGCCGCGCGGGCGGCTGCTCCTTCGCCGTGGCCGCCCCCGTCGCAGCGGCGCGCTCGGGGCTCGCACCGGAGGCGGCGCGGTCCTCCGTGCCCTGGCCCGACAGCTCGATCCGCGGAAGGGTCGCTGCGGGACGCCGCGGCCCGGGCAGGTCGCGGGCCGGGACGTCGTCCACCGAGCCCCACTCGGTGTCGATGCTGGCGTGCGCCGCATCGGTGCCCGCAGGCCCGGCGCCGTTCGACGCGCCTGCGCCGGCCGCCGGCTTGGCCGCCAGGCCGTTCTTCGGCGCCGCGGCGTCCTTCGCCGCCGTCGGGCGAACCTGGCTCGCGGCGAGCGCGCCCGCCGCGGCCACCGGCGGCGCGCCCGGCGTCGCCGTGCGCGCGCGCGGCGTCGGCGCGGTGATCGCCTGGCGCGGGCCGTCGCCGCGGGGGGAGAGCGCGCCGTCGGCCGCGGGGATCGCCACGCCCACCAGCGTCATGCCCCGCGCGCGCGGCGGCGGCCGCGACCCGTCCGCGCCGGCGGGGCTCGCCATGGCCGCCGCGATCATCGTCCTGCGCGGCTCGATCGTCTTGCCGGCCAGCCTGCTCACCGCCGCCGCCACGTCGTCATCCCCGGCGATCCGCCCCGCTCCCGCGGCCTCCAGCGCCGCGAGCATCGCCGAGGCGCTCTCGAAGCGGCGCGCCGGATCGCGCTCCAGCGCCGTCTGGACGACGTCGACGACCTCGGCCGGGACGGCGCCCCCGGCGAGCCCCGCGAGCGGCGGGATCGGCGCCGACTGCACCTTCTGGATGACAGCGGCCTCCAGCTTCGACGAGAACAGCCGCTGCCGCGCGAGCAGCTCCCAGAGGATCACGCCGACCGAGAAGAGATCGGCGCGCGGATCGAGCGGGGCCTCCGCGTGCGCTGCCATCGCCTTGACCCGCTCGGGCGCGGCATAGGCGAGCCGATCGGGGTTCCTCGTCCCCATGGGGGCGAGCCCGGCGATGGCCCGCGCGACGCCGAGCCCGCCGACCCGGGTGACGCCGTCGATGCCGACGGAGACGTGGGTCGGGTTCAGCTCGCCGTGGACGAGCGGCGCCGGCTGGGCCGCGTGCGCGGACGCGAGCGCGCGCAGCGCGTCGATCGCGATCCGGAGGGACACCGGCGGCGGCAGCCCCTCGGCGCCGGCCGCCGACACCAGCGCGCCCAGCGGCTCGCCCTCCACGTACTCCGAGACGATGAAGACCTCGCCGTCGGCGGTGCGGGCGTCGAGCACCGAGAGCACGTTGGGGAAGCGGACCTGCTGCGCCATCCCGGCCTCGCGGAGGATGCTGTCGGCGGTCTCGGCCTTCTTCGTGAGGTGCCGGTAGATGCGCAGGATCGTGACCGGCGGCGCGCTCTTCGCCTCGCCGTCGTCGGAGGACGCCCGCGCGAGCCACGTGGAGCCGATGCCGCCACCGGAGAGCTCTCTCAGCAGCTCATAGTTGCCGAGTCGCGAAGCAGAGCCCGCACCGGGCGGCCTGTCGAGCGCCATGGGTCTCGCATGCTATCAGGACGTCAGAAGCTGGATCCAGCGTTCACGGCCGACGACTCGGCGAGTTTGGGCGTGTCCGGAGCGCCCTGTCAGGCGCGCCTCGCATGGGATCCAAGCGGGCGCTGGACGCTCGGGCCAGCGCCGCGCGTGCGGCAAAGCGCCACGGCTCGCGAGATCTCGCCGGCGTGTGGCGCTCCACGCGCGGCCGGACACACGCCCGCGACGAGCCGCAGGACCGCGTGGAGAGGACGCTCCTCGAAGGGCGCGCCACCGCAGCGCGATCACGTCCGGAGCGAGGGGCGCGGGCCCCGCCGCTCACACACAGGTGCCGGGGTGTGGGGAGCTCGGTGCGGGCCGTCCAGGCCCGGCGAGCTCAGGGGCGCGACACGCTGGACACGCGGAGCGCGACGGGGTGAACGGTCAGCGTCACGAACCTGGTTCGGCGCTCGTGGCTCGAGAAGGCGCTCGCGGCCACGGGGATCCCGTGCAGGAGCGCGACGGCGACGTGGGGGCCCGGATCGACCCGGATCGCCCGCGACGGCTGCGCCACCTCGCCGTCGAGCAGCAAGGTCACGCCGTCGGTCGCGCCGGCGAGGTTCAGCACGATCCTCGGCATCCGTCCCTCGAGGTCCTCGAGGCGCGCGTCGATCTCGGCGAGCACCGCCGGCGACGCCTTCCGCGCGTCCGCGTCCGCGCCGAGGATCGCGCGCGCGTTGTGGTACGTCCGCTCGGCCGTGCGCAGCCGGCCGAGCCGCTCGTGGCAGAGGCCGA
This sequence comes from Sorangium sp. So ce381, assembly GCF_051473845.1. Lineage (NCBI taxonomy): Bacteria > Pseudomonadati > Myxococcota > Polyangiales > Polyangiaceae > Sorangium > Sorangium sp. So ce381. The sequence continues at coordinate 1,212,676 of NZ_CP150336.1, forward strand.
TGTGGTACGTCACGTTCGCCGTCGGCCGCCGGCGGGCGATCGCCTCGAACCTGTCGAGCGCGTCGGCCCAGCGCCCCGCGATCTCGAGCGACAGCCCCTGCGCGAACTGGAGCCTCAGCGCGCGCGTCGCGCTGTCGTCCTGCGCGTGCAGCCAGGATGGCGAGAGCAGCGCCCAGCAAACGAGCCCGAGCGCAGCGGCGCGCCGCCAGCGGCGTCGGCGAAGAGCGGTGATCGGTGCGGCGCTGGTCATCAGAACCCGGGGCTCGTGATGCGGCGTCGAGATGGCCCGCGCGGCGCTTGCCAGCGCGGGGGCTTGTCCTCGGAGGCCGATCCGAGCTCGTCGCTGCCCGGGTCCTTCGAGGCGCGCTCGGGCGAGCCCGGCGCGCGGTCGTGGCTCGCCGCGTTCCGCGGCGGCGCGTCGCTGCGCGTCGCCTCGGGCGCGCCGGCGCCGCGCCGCCAGGCGGCGCCGCTGTCGGCGAAGGCCGTGGCCAGCACGGGGCGGAGGCTCTCGCGCGCCGCGCTCTCGGGCCCCGCGTCCGCCTGCTCCCGCAGCGCGGCCGAGCAGAGCGTCGCCGCGAGCGCCGCCGCGCCCGCGAGCCGGATCGCCAGGATCGTCCTTGCGCGGCGCGCCGCGTCCTGCGGGGCGGCGGCGCCCTGCGTGCGCCCGATCGTCGTCGCCTCCCGCCATCCAGGCGCCCGCGGCGCCCGGGTCCAGAGCCGCTCGAGCGCGCGAACGGCGAGCCTCGGGGGCGCGGCGAGCGCGCCGCGGGCTCGCGTCATCTCCCCGGGCCGCGAGCCAGAGGCCGGCGGCGAGAGGACCACGATCGGCGCGGGCGCGCTCGCGCCGAGATCGTCGAGCGCGGCCTGGAGATCCGCGCGCAGCGAGGCCGCGTCCGGGTAGCGCCGCGCCGGGTCCTTCTCGAGGCATCGGCCGGCGATCTTCCGGAGGCGCGGCGGGATCGAGGCCGGCAGCGGCGCGGGCTCGGTCTCGAGGATGCGCCTGAGGACCGCGTGGTGGTTGCCTCCCGTGAACGGCTGCGCGCCGCTGAGCGCCTCGTAGAGCATGACGCCCACGGCCCATAGATCGGCGCGCGCGTCGATGGTGCGCTTGCCGAGCGCCTGCTCCGGGCTCATGTACGAGGGCGTCCCGAGCAGCTGTCCGTCGATGGTGATGGTATCGCCCGCGCCCGTGAGCTGGCTGATGCCGAAGTCGACGATCTTCGGCACGATCCCCTCGCCGGGGACCGTCGCCATCATGATGTTCTCCGGCTTGATGTCGCGGTGGACGACGCCCTCGGCGTGGGCGGCCGAGAGCCCGCAGCACACCTCGATGAGGACGGGCACCACCTCCTCGGGCGGCAGCGGCCGGTTCGGCTGGAGGCGGTCAGCGAACGGCGAGCCCCGCAGGAGCTCGAGGGCCAGGAACAGGTAACCCTCGTCCTGGAGCTCCCCGGCGTCGACGACGCCGACGATGTTCCGGTGCTGGAACTTGCCGATGATCTTCGCCTCCCGGATGAACCGCCCGACGACCTGCTCGTCCCGGAGCGCCGGGGACAGCTTGAGCGCCACGTCCCGGCCGATGAGCTCGTGGCGCGCCCACCACACGCTCGACATCCCACCCGCGCCGATCTGCCGGATCAGCCGGAAGCGACCTCCTGCAACGTCCCCGGCATGAAGCATGTGCCCCCTTCGCCCATCGCGCGTGAGAAGCCTTCACGCCGATCGAGCGACGAGACCGAAAAGCACGAGCAAGGCCACCGGGCCGGCCGCCCGCCGTCGGCGTCGAACGGACCCCGGAGGCGGGGCCGCTCGTCAGGGGCGATAGCGCTCCAGGATGTCGTTCGAGAGCTTCACGCCGAGCTGCTGGTAGCCGCGGAAGGTCAGGTGGACGCCGTCGCGCGACGCGCGCGGCGGGCGCTCGCGGTACCAGGCCTCGATCGAGCCCCTTCCGCCCATCGCCTCGTACGTGTCCCAGAACGCGCAGCCGCCCTCCCGCGCGGCGTCGCGCAGGACGTCTCGGACGACGGGCGTGCGCTCCGGCGCGTCCCTCCGGTCCGTCGGCGCGAGCACAAGGCAGTCGACGTCGGGCTCCACCCTGCGGGCGCGGGCGAGCAGCTCGGCGAGCTGCTTCGCGTAGAGGGACGGATCCGCGGTGACGTCGCCCGCTTCGTTCGTGCCGTACTCGATCACGACGAGCTCCGGCGAGCGCCGCGCGAGCTCGGCGGCCCAGCCGAGCTCGCTCCACCGGAGCGGCGTCGCCAGGCGGGCGCCGTTGATGCCGAGCGTGTCGAGCACCACCCCGGCCCCGGCCTCCGGATCGCGCTCGACGACCAGCCCGCAGAGCTCGGCCCCGCCCGACGGCGCGACGCCGAGCTTCACAGCGCCCACGCTCGCCAGCCGCGCGTGCTGCAGCGCGCCGGGGGCCTCGCCCGCGGCCGCGCGGAGCACCTCGCTCGGGCCGCCCTCGATCGTCACCGCGACCTCGTCGCCCGGCGCGCTCGGGCGGAAGCACACGTCCCAGAGCAGCCGCGCGGGAGGCCCCGCCGAGGTGAGCGCGATCTCCGCGCGCACCGGGGCCGTCTGCGCGCCGAAGAGGATGCCGCCGAGCCCGAAGACGCCGTCGTCGGCCGGCGTGGAGCCGCCCGGAGACTTCGGGCGGGTCCGCCACTTGCCGTCGGCCGTGAGCCGCGCGCCGTCGTGGCGGTAGGCGGCATAGCCGAGGTGCACGAAGCCGAGCCCGCCGTCGCCGAAGCGCCGCTGCAGCGCGGTGCGGACCGCGCCGCTCCAGAAGTCCGCTGCGGCGTGCGAGTCGCCGAGCCAGGCGATGCGCACGTGATCCCGGCGGCGACCCTGCTCGAGCGCGCGGAGCGCCGCGAAGAAGTGGGCGTAAACCCCGTCCTCGGGGCGCAGCAGATCCAGCTCCGGCGGGCGCGCCGGCGCGGCCTCCGCGGGGCGCGGCGCAGCTGTCTCCGGGGCGGGGGCCTCTGTGAGGCGCGGCGGGGGCGCTGGCGCGGGCGGCGCGGATCCCACCTCGGGCGCGGGCGGCGCGACGTGCTCGCGCGTCGCGCTGCAGCCGAGCGCAGCGGTCGCGAGCAGCGCCGCGAGCATCGCCGCGAGGGCGCGCCGCGACGCCCCGGTGAAGGGCCGCGCCGGCGCGCGCCGCTGCGGGGCACGGCGGGTCGCCGCGCGGCGCTCCGGGATCTCCGCGTGGGCTGCGGAGCGGGCTGCGCCGCTCACGACAGCGGATCCTCGACGTCGAGCTCGGCGTCCGCGCTGACCTCGATCTCCTGGCGCTCGCGCCGCTCGCGGACGCGCTCCTGGACGGCGCCGACGAGCACGTCGACGTACGACTCGAAGGGCGGGCACGCGATCCCCGCGGCCGTGAGCACGAGATCCGCGTTCCGGGCGTCGTAGCGCACGGGGGTCATCAGCTGCTCGACGAACGCGCGCGGGCTGCGGACGAAGCGCTCGATCCCGGGCGTACGGAGCAGCGCCTTGGCGAGGTTCGACGGGATGTGACCGCGCGCGGCGCGGCGGCCGCTCGCCCGCGCGATGAGATCGAAGACCCGCCGCGCCGACAGCGGGTGCGGGTCGGCGATGTGGAGCGTGCGACCCAGCGCGAGGCGGTTCAGGCCGATCGCGTGGGACGCGCGGACGACGTGATCGATCGGGACGATGTTGAGCGGCACGTCGCCGCGGCCGGGCATCGGGATCGCCATGTCGGCCGGCGCCGCCATGATGAGCAGCACCAGGAGGTACAGGCCGTCGAGCCGGTCGATCTCCCCGGTCGTCGCGTCGCCCACCACCGTGGTCGGCCGGACGACCGCCGCCGGCACGTGGCGCATCGCCCGCCGCACGAGCACCTCCGCGCGCATCCGCGTCTCCTCGACGGGGTTGCGGAACGCCTGGCCGGCCTCGAGATCGTCCTCGTACACCGTCCCCGTCCGGTCCCCTGCGACGAACGCGGTCGATTGATGGACGAGGCACTGGAGCGAGGTGCAGGCGCGGGCGAGCTCGATCACCTCGGCCGTCCCGACGACGTTCACGGCGTGGGCGGTGCTCTGGTCGGCCCCGGCATGGCCCACGTGCGCGAGGTGATGGATCCGGTCGACCTCGCGGGCCAGCTGCCGGAACTCGGCGCCCGACAGCCCGAGATCCATCGCCGCGACGTCCCCTTCGAGCAGCACGAGGCGCTCGCGGTCCGCCGCCGGCAGCGCGTCGCGCTCCGCGCTGGCCTGCGCCGAAGACTTCGCGAGCACGACGGCGACCACGAGCGTGCGCGGCTCCGACGCGAGGATGTGCTGCAGCATCTTCCGCGCGATGAACTTGGGGAAGCCGGTGATGAGCACCACGCTGTCGTAGCCGGGGCGAGGCATCGGCTGGAGCTTACCGCAGCGGTGCGCCTGCTCCGCAGCTTTCCGCTGACGCCGCCTCGCACCAGCGCAGGGGTGATGCGGGCAGCTGCCACGCTGCGCTCCGCTGTCCGGCCGGGGCGTGCACCCGCGGTTGCAGCCAAGGGCTTCCCCTGTCCGCCACCGCGGCTCGACGGTTGCTCGGCCGGTCGACGCGATGTGCCCGGGAGCCGCCTCCTCGCGCACGAGCAGCTCGGCGGCGAGGATCTCACGCGCGTCGCCCGGCGCGCGCGCTGCGATTTTGCAGGTTCGTGGTCGACCGCGGCGAGAAGGCGCTACCGTTCGGGTCGTGATCGTGCGATCGACCTCTGCCGTGCGCCGCGGCGCTGCAGCGCTGCTGGCCATCGCCCTCGGCCTGGGCGCGGGCGCCCTGGGCTGCAAATCGCCTGGCGCGCCGTCCGACGCCGGCGCCTCGGCGATGAGCCCCGTGCCCGCGCCGGCGGGGCTCATCGCCGAGGCGTTCCTCCCGACGCCGGACGCCACGTGGGCCAAGGCGCGCGCCCTCGTCGGCGGCTCGGCGGCGCTCCTCCCGAGCAGCGCCGGCGCCCTTGCGGCGTCGCTGTTCGGCCTGCCCATCACCGTCGCGTCCGAGATCGACGGCGCGGTGCCGGTGCTCGGCGCGGCCGTGGAGGCCGCGGACGGGGCGCGCCCGCGGGCCGCGCTCGGCATCCACGTGAAGGACGGGGGGCGCTTCATCGACCAGCTCACGCGAGGCGAGGGGGCCCGCTTCCGCGCGAAGCCCGACGCGGCGACCGCCATCGCGCTGCTCGAGCCGCTCCAGGGGGCGAGCCCGGTGGCCCTCGGCGTCCTCGGCAACTACCTGCTCGTCGCGGAGACGCCGGGGGACCTGATCTCCCTGGGCCCCTACGTCGCGCGGACGATGCCGCAAGCGCAGGTGCCGAAGGAGGACCTCGCGGTCGAGCTCCCGAGGGCCGCGCTCGAGGGCCCGGTGCTCAAGGCGGCGCGGAGCGCCTGGGACAAGGCGCGCGGCCCCGACGGCGCGCCGCGCGCCACCGCGGTGCCGCTCGGCCCGATGATCGAGAGCGCGCTCGCGATGCTCGGCGATCTCGAGCGGGCGCGCCTCACGCTGGTGCTGGACGAGGACGCGCACCTGCGCGTCTCCGGAACGCCGAAGGCAGGGGGCGGCCCGGCGTCGAAGGCGTCGGCCGATCTCGCCGTCGGCGACGTGAAGCCGCTGCTCGATCTGCCCGCCGACTCGCTCGTCGGGATCCTGGTCCGCGATCGGGCCGCGACGCGCGCCGAGAGCGTGCCCAGGCTCGTCGACGCCCTCGCAGGGCTCGTCGAGGGCGACCTCCCGGCGGCGGAGCGGGAGCGGCTCGGCGCCGCGATCCGCGCGGCGTCGGACGCGCGCGGCGACTGGTTCGCCGGCGGGCTCCGCTTCGACGGCGCGGGTCCCACGGCGTTCGTGCGCGCCGCCGTGGGCGACCGGGCCAAGCTCGAGGCCTCCATCCAGGATCTCCTCGGGACCGCGGAGCTCCCGCCGTTCAAGGCCGCGCTGCAGCGCGAGGGGCTCCGGGTCTCCGCGGGCAAGGCGGCGCTTCCGCTGCTCGACGGCGACGTGCGGCGGGTGCGGTTCGAGCGGACCGCCGGGGCGAGCGCGCCCGCCGGCGCGGGAGGGGCGCAGGCGCGCAAGGGGCCGCAGGGCGCGGGGCCGCAGGGCGGAAAGGGCGCGCCCGCCGCGCAGGGAGCGTCGCTTCCGCCGTCGTCGATCGAGCTGCTCTACCTGGTCCGCGACGATGGCCTCTTCGCGGCCGTCGGCAACGATCCGGGCGCGGGGCTCCGCGGCGTGGTCGCCGCGCTCCAGGGAGAGCGCCTCGGCGAGGTCCCGTCCATGAAGAAGGCGCTGGCGCCGCTCGGCTCGGACATCGCGTTCGCGCTGGTGGTCGAGCCGCTGCGGCTCGTCGCGAGCCGCCTTGGCCAGCCGGGCGCGGGCGACTCCGCGCCCGTGGTGATCGCCGCCGGCGCCGCGCCCGAGAGCGCCGGCTCACCCGCCGCGTTCTGGGCGCGCGCCGACATCGCTGCCGCGGCGCTCCGGGAGCTCGCCCGGCTCGGAGGCGCCTTTTGACGAGCGCGGCACGCGCGCGAGCGCTCATCATCGGCGGGCTCCAGGCGTTCCTGCTCGCGCTCCCTGCGGGGTGCACGACGAAGGGAGGCGCGGACTGGGTCCACGACGGCTCGAGCGAGCCGCAGATCGCGCGCGGAGGCGGCGGGTGGCTCCACGAGCCCTCCCCGGACGACGGCGATCGCGACCGGGGCGCCAGCGCCACTGTCGACGGCGCGCCGGGCGAGGCGCCCGACGCGGCGCAGGCCGATCTGGGCGGCGCCGCGGGCGAGGACGATCCCGCGATCCTCGTGCGCGAGCACGGCCGGCCCCCGCGCGCGACGCCGGCGTCACGGGCCGCGCTGGCGCCGGCACCACAGGCGGCACCGGGGCTCGCACCCGGGATGTTCCGGAACACCTACTACGACTTCCCGAGCGAGGGCGGAGGGCCGAAGGATGCGGTCCTCTACGACGCCGCCTGCGCGCCGCTCGCGAGCGTCCCGCGCGCGTTCCACGACCAGGTCTGCGTCCAGGGCAGCGGCCGGCTCGCTTCGGGTGACACGGTGAGCTTCGCGCGGCGCGGCTGCGCATGCGCCGATGTCTGCCCGCGCACCGGCCAGCAGGTCTGCTTCGAGCGGCTCGATCCGCGGCGGTTCCCGTATGGCCGCGGCGCGACCGGGCGCCCGATCACGCCGCTGCGCACGGTCGCGGTCGACTCGAGCGTCATTCCGCTCGGCACGTCCCTCTTCGTGCCCGAGCTCGTCGGGCTGCCGCTCCCGGGCGGGGGCCGACACGACGGCTGCTTCGTCGCCGAGGATCGCGGCATCAAGGTCGTCGGACGGCAGATCGACGTCTTCACGGGCGATCCTGCGGTCACCGCGCGCCTCAACGCGATCTTTGCCTCCAACCGCGGCGTGCGTGTGGTGTTCGAGGACGCCCGGTGCCGCGCGCTCGGGCGCCCTGCCGGGCCGTCCTAGCTCCGCGTACCAGCGGTCCCGCCGGGGATCTTCTGCTCCCGATCAAACCGCGCCGTGCGCGGCTTCGCTACGCCGCTGTCTCAGCGCAGCCGCAGCGCCGCCAGCGCCACGCCGCACAAGACCCCCAGCACGAAGAGCACCGCGCCGATCAGCGCCAGGCGCGAGCTGCGCCGCTCGGTCTCGCCCTTGTCCGGCACCGCGCTCACCCATGCCTCGTCGTCCGCCTCCTGCGTGGTGGCTCGCTCCTCGGCGGCCCACTGCTCCACCTGGCTCGCCAGCCGCACGAGCAGCGCCTCCATCCGGGGATCCTCGACCCCGTAGATCTCCATGACCCGGCGGGCACGCTTCTCCGCATGCCGCTGCTTCTCCGCCTCAGGCGTCGTCGCGCACCACACCGGATCCATCCACGGATCGAGCGAGGCTGCCGGGTCCGCCAGCAGCCGGGCGCGGACATACTTCGGTGTGTTCATGGGCGGTCATCCTCCACACGGCGTCTGCGCCGCAAATCCCAGCAGAGCCCAGCACTTCCCGGCGCCGGCGCTCTCCGACGGATCGCCGGGCGCGGCGCTGCCGCCGTCGCCGGCCGTGCCCGGAGTGAACTGTACCGCCGGCGCGTCGCTCGGGGCGGCCGCATGGGCGATGCCTACAGCGTGGCCGCCTCGACTGCCAGCGCCGGGGCCTCCGTCTCTACCTCGACCGCCTCGACCACCATCGCAGCCAGGAATTGAGCCCCGTCCCCGCACGTCGTCACGCCGGGGTCGCCGCCTCGCGCGAAGCCCCCGATCGACCCCCACCCGGATCGTCACGCTCTCCGCGAACGTGCCGCTCGCGCATGCAAGCACCCGCTTGCCGTTCGCGTTGGCGATCGCCTCCCGGAGCGACGCGTAGGGCCCCGCCCTGGTGCCGTATCGGCCGGCGGCCAGCCCTCGTAATCCCGGCCGGCTCGCCGCCCGTGCGGCGCTCCCTCGCATCCCTGGCCGGCTTTCCGGCGGGCGGAACGAGCTACCGTACCAGCGTCGCCCTGCACCCGCCCGGCGCCAGGAAACGGTAAGGTGCACTGCCTGCCCGCCGAAATCCGGAACCTCGTGCGGGCGGGGAGGTGATACGATTTCCCGCCTTCCGGTGGCCGAATGACCTCACGTGGCGTCATCCCCGAGTCCGTCATCCCTCCGCCCTCGGAAGTCACGGACGCGCCGGACGAGAAGCAGCGGGCGCGCGCCCGCCTCGGGATGACCGTCAAGAACAAGTGGCGGATCGACTCGCTCCTCGGCGTGGGCGGCATGGCCTCCGTGTACGCCGCCACGCACCACCGGAACGGCTCGCGCGCCGCGCTGAAGATCCTGCACGCCGAGTTCGCGCGCGACGTCGGCATCCGCGAGCGATTCCTGCGCGAGGGCTACGTCGCCAACAAGATCGACCACCCCGGCCGGGTCGCGATCCTCGACGACGACATCACCGAGCAGGACGAGCCGTTCCTCGTGATGGAGCTGCTCGACGGGGAGACCGTCCAGCAGCTCTGGAAGCGCAAGAACCGGAAGCTCCCCGTCGCCGAGGCGCTCTGGATCGCGGGGGAGGTGCTCCTCACGCTCGAGAGCTTCCACGCGGAGGGCATCGTCCACCGCGACCTGAAGCCCGCGAACATCTTCATCACGAAGGACAACGTGGTGAAGCTGCTCGACTTCGGCGTGGCGAGGATGCGCGGCGCGCCCGGCGACAAGACGAAGGCGGGCACGGCGCTCGGCACCCCGTCGTTCATGGCGCCCGAGCAGGCGATGGGCCTCACCGAGGGGGTCGACGGGCGGGCGGATCTCTTCTCGATCGGGGCGACCCTGTACGCCGTGCTCAGCGGGCAGCGCCTCCACCAGGGGCGCTCGGACAACGAGGCGTTCATCCTCGCCGCGACGACGCCGGCGCCGTCGCTCGCGCGGATCGCGCCCGAGCTGCCCGCCTCGGTCATCGGCCTCGTCGACAAGGCGCTCGCCTGGGACAAGCGCAACCGCTTCGAGTCGGCCGCGCAGATGCGGCAGGAGGTGCTGCGCGTCCTCGAGGAGATCGGCGCGTCCGCACCCCGCCGCTCCTCGCCGACGAGCACGAGGCGCCCCCCGCCGGACGACTCGCCAACGGCCGTCGGGATGCGGGCGGCGGAGGAGCCCGCGCCCCAGGACGAGCCGGGCGAGGCGGAGCCGGACGACCCCGCGGTCACGCGGCTGACCGAGGTGTTCCGCCGCATGGAGCGGCTGCTCCCGGCGGTGCGTCACTACGGCTTTCGCCACCCGGATGCGGACAACAAGCTCCGCGCGACCTTCCAGGCGATCGTGGAGGCGCTGCGCGCGGACGGGACCCTCGTCCACTGGACGCTGACGCCGTACGCCTTCGAGCATCGCCGGCGGACGGTGTGGGAGCCGCAGCACCCGCTCGACCTCGTCCCGTACAACCTCTTCGCGGCCGGCGTGCGGCGCGTCCAGCTGCTCCCCGGCATCACGGAGGACGAGCTGCGCGCCCTCTGCGAGGTGCTGCTGCTCGATCCGCTGCGCGACCTCGCCCCCGAGGACGACGTCGCGGCCGCCCTGTGGGAGCGCCGCCTCGAGCACGTGCGCTACGACGTGGTGAGCGTCTTCGTCGAGGGGGACGCGGCCGATCGCGAGCAGTTCTGGCACGAGGCCGACGACCTCGAGGGCATGGCCCGGCGCGCCGCCGAGGAGAAGGCGAACCGCGCCGAGGCGGCCGCGATGGTCATCGACACCGACGCCGCCGCGCTGCGGGCCGCGCGCCGCGCCGCGAGCGCGCTCGCGCTCGACCCGGTCGCGCAGCGCGCGCTCGGCACGCAGCTCGTCATGAGCCCGGACCGCTGGAGCGAGCGCTTCGTCGAGGTCGTGGCCGACGCCTTCCTGAACGCCAGGCGGTACAAGGACGTCGAGCTCGTGACGGAGCCGATGGCCGCCTCGGCGCGCGATCTCATCCTGGCGCGCCGCTTCGAGGTGCTCTTCGGGATGCACGACGCGATCGAGAAGGCCCTCGACGCGCTCGCGCCCAAGCAGCAGGGGGGCGCGCTCGCGACGGAGCTCGCCCGGGGGATGTTCCCGCCCGACACGATGCGGCTGCTCCTCCGCGAGGCGACGCGCGTCGTCACGACGGCCGCCCCCGGCGGCGCGGCGCAGCCCGCCCCCGTGGACCTCGATCTGGTCGCGCAGCGGCTCGCGCCCATCCTGCACAAGCTCGGCAGCGAGACCCTGCCCGTCGCGATGGAGGTCGTGGGGCACACCGGCCACGAGGCGCTGCGCCGCGCGCTGCTCGGCCACGTCGAGCGGACGCTGCCCGGGCACGAGGAGGGGGTCGTGGACGCGCTCATGACGCTGGATCTCGACGTGGCCCGCCCGATCCTCAAGATGTTCGCCGCGTCGCGGACGCAGGGCGCCCTGGGCGCGCTGAAGCGGCTCTCCGGGTGCGCGAACGCGGCGCTCCGCTGCGAGGCGATCGCGCACCTCGCGACGAGCCCCGAGCAGATCCGGGACGAGCTGCTCTCGCTCGCCGAGTCGGCGCCGCCCGACGTGCGCGTCGCGGCGCTCCGCACGCTGGCGCACCACCAGGTCCGCGCGGCCGGCCCGCTGCTCGTCCGCCGCGTGCAGGACAGCTCGTTCCACCAGCTCACGCTCGACGAGCGGCGCGAGTTCCTCGGCGCGCTCTACACGCTCAACCCGGCGCGCGGCGAGTCGGTCGCCGTCGAGCTGCTCCAGCGGCACGGCCTCCTCGCGGACGACGCGGCGGAGCAGACACGCTGCCTCTCGGCGGAGCTGCTCGGCCGCGAGGCGCGCTCGCAGGAGGCGCTCGACGCGGCGCTCGCCGCCACGAAGCGGCGGCCCTGGAACAGCCAGGCGCTGCGCGACGCCGCGGGCGCCGCCGCCGAGGCCATCGCCGCGCGCCTCGGCAAGCGGATCTCGACCGCCGGGGAGGTCCCGTGATGGCGCCCCAGGTCGACGTCATCAGCCAGAACGTGTCGGAGAACATCCGCCGCGAGCAGGCGCGCGATCTCGCCGCCAGCGTGGTGCAGGCCCTCTTCCGGCTGGTGAAGCTCTCGACGCTGCACGCGATCGACAACCAGGCCATGGTGCGGCAGGTCGAGGAGACGGTCTCGCTGGTCCAGGACTTCGGCCAGCGCTCCGGCCACAACGTCTCGATCCTGTTCACCCGCGGCTCGGTGTTCGTCTCCGGGCAGCTCCTCAAGGCGAACCGCGCCGTCTACGAGGGCGCGCTCGAGCTCGGCGAGGTCCTGAGCCGCTGCGGCTACTCCGAGATCGGCGTCGCCAAGGACGTCCGCGCGAGCGATCTCTACGCGCTGGCCTCCGCGCTCGCCGAGGCCCTCCGCAGCAGCAAGCCGGCGCTCGCGGACCGCCCGGCGCCGCGCGTCCGCCTGCGCGCCGTGGACGAGGCCGTGCTTCGCCGCGAGGTGGCGATCGATCGCGAGGGCGACGAGACCTCCGCGATCGTGCGCACCTACGCGACGGCGATCGTGATGATCCGCCGGTTCTACGACGACCTGCGGCACGGCCGGTACACCCTGCGGCAGGGCGTCAAGCGCATCACCCAGCGCCTCGTCGACCTGTCTTCGAACGAGACGCCGGCCTTCCTGGGCGTCACCGCGCTGCGCAACCAGAACCACGACGACGCCGGGCGCGCCGTGAACACCGCGATCCTGAGCCTCGCGATGGCGCGGCAGATCACGAGCGACGTCGTCCTGCTCCAGCGGCTCTCGATGGCGGCGCTGCTCTTCGACATCGCCCGGCCGCGCCTCACGGGCGCCGCGACGAGCGGCTCCGGCGGGCTCGTCCCGCAGCTGAGCGAGCAGCAGGAGGCGGACGTCCCGGCGGGCACGGCGGTCGTGCTGACCGCGCTCGGCCTCGTGAACGAGCCCAGCGTGATGCGCACCGTCGTGGCCTACGAGGCGCACTGGGTGCGCCGCCAGCCGGCGCTCGGCCCTGTCTACCGCGGCCTCCGCCAGCCGACGCTCCAGGCGCGGATCCTCGCGACCGCCCGCGCCTTCAACGACCTCCTGACGGCGGCCCCGGGCCAGGCGCCGCTCTCCGCCGACGAGGCCATCGCCAAGCTCGAGCAGGAGGCGGCCGATCCGGCGGACCGCACGGTGCTGCGGCTGCTCGTGGGCGCGCTCGGCATCTTTCCGACCGGCACGCTCGTGGAGCTCTCGACCGGGGAGGTCGCGCTCGTCGTGCAGACGCCGGCGCACCCGGCTCGGTACTCGCAGCCGCGCGTCCGGCTGGTCCTCGACGCCTCCGGCGGCCCCATCCCGCGCGCGCTCGAGGTCGATCTCGCCGAGCGGCCTCGCCAGGGCGAGCCGCCGCGGCACATCCGCCGGATCGTCGCGACGAGCGACGACCCCGCCGCCGCGTCGATGCGCGCCCACGCGGCGATCCAGGAGGCGCCGCAGGTGTCGCTCCGCACGCCGGCGCTCGCGGCGGAGTCGCCGCCGATCCGCTCCGCGCCGGCGTCGCCGCTCGGCAACCTGCGCATGCCGCCGCAGCAGCAGATCACGCGGCCCTCGTCGCCCACGCTGCCGATGACCAACGCGCCGGCGAGCCGGAGGACGCAGCCGCGGGCCAGCGACGCCGCCCGCGGGCCGGCCTCGCCGCCCGAGGCCACGTTCGGGGGGCTGCCCGGCGACGGCGCGGACGCCAGGATGCTCGCGGATCTGCCGCCTGCGCCGTCGGGCAGGCTCTCTCCGACCTTGCGGCCAGGGCGCACGACGGCGCGCTGGCCCGATCCACCGCATCTGGAGCCCGCCTCGGTGGCGGACCCGTACTCGCCCGCCCCGGGCGCTCATGGAGAGGAGTCGTGGTCGGTGCAGACAGACAGCGATCCGGACGAGGTCCCCGAGGAGAGCGCGCGGCCGCCTTCGGTGCGAACCCGCGGCTGGGGAGATCCGCCGCAGCGGCGCGAGCGCAACCCGGTGTCTGATCTGCCGCCATCGGCGATGGCCGGTCCGATCGCCGTGCTTTCATTGCCGGGCGACCCGCCGACCGCGGAGGGCACGCTCGCGCGCACGCCGCTCGTCCACCTCCTCGTGTACATGCTCGACCGGCGCCTCACCGGCACGACGTGCTTCATCAACCCCGAGGGCGTCCGCCACGGCATCTTCTTCAGCGACGGCGTGCCGGCCAAGATCTGGACCGGGACGATCATCGCCCCGCTCGATCGGGTGATCCTCGATCTCGGCCTCCTGGACGAGGCGACGCTCCGGGAGACGCTCCGGGACATCACCAAGCGACGGGTGCTGCATGGCCGGCTGCTCGTCTCCCGGGGCCTGCTCGACAGGGAGACGGTGTTCGGCGTGCTGCGCGAGCAGCTCGTGCGCAAGCTGGTCGCGCTCTACGATCTCCCGCCCGAGACGCGTTACGCCTACTACGACGCCCAGAACCTGCTGTCGTCCTACGGCGGTCCGGATCTCATCGGGTGCGAGCCCCTCGCGGTGATCATGGCGGGCGTCCGGCTCCACGCCGACGATCCGCTGATCGACACGACCCTGGACCGGATCCAGAACCGGCAGCTCGGGCTCCACGCCGAGGCCGAGATGAAGCGGTTCCAGCTCCACCGCGACGAGGCGGCCATCGTGGATCTCCTGCGGATGCGGCGCATGACGCTGGCCGAGCTGCTCGCCTCGGGGGTCGCGCAGGAGCGCGTGGTGCGCCTGATGATCTATGCGCTCGCGATCACGCGGCACCTCGATCTCGGCGCGCCGGGCCGGCGCCCTGTCGGGGTCGGCGGCCCCGCCGGGCCCGGCCGGGAGCGGGCCGCCGGCGCGCCAGCGGCCGACGCGGCGCCAGCGCCCCAGCGCGACCCGTCCGGCGCGGCGGCGCGCTCGCCGCGGCCCGCCGCGGGCTCGACGATGCCTGGTCCACGCCCGGCGCGCGGCGAGGCCGACGGCCGCGCACCGCTGCGGCAGCCCGACGACGTCGCGGCGCCATCCAGCAGGCGCGCCGGGGCCCCGGTCGCTCCGCGCCGCTCCACGGCGCCGCCCCCGGCCGCGGCGCCGGAGGCGGCGTCCTGGAGCGGCGCGCCGACCCCGAGCCCGGCGGCGCCCTTCGACCCGCGCACGTCCGGCGGTGATCCGGGCGGCGGTTACCGCGGCGTGGACCCCAAGGCGCTGAGGCCGCCTCCTGCGCCGACCTTCACCGGTGCCCGCGTTCAGCCGCCGCCCCAGCAGGCGCCCACCGTCAAGATGGCGGCGGTCGGCCCGGAGGTCAGGGCCGCGCGCGGGGCAGGGCGCGCCGAGGCGCCGTCGCCCGTGCCGCCGGCGCGCGGCGCGGAGCCGGCCAAGCCGCAGGGACCGGCGGCGCTCGCGCCCGATCTCCCGCCGCTGCCGCGCGCCGCGCCGAACCCCGAGCTCGCCGCGCGCCGCGCGGAGATCGAGGCGCGCGCCGCGTCGATCGACGGCGAGAGCTTCTTCGAGATGCTCGGCGTCGCGGAGGACGTCCCTCCGGAGCGCGTCCAGAGCGCCTATTTCGCGCTCGCCAAGCGGTGGCACCCCGACCGGACGCCGGCGGAGCTCCAGGACGTCAAGCCGCTCGTCGCGCGCGTGTTCGCCCGCATCAGCGAGGCCTACCAGACGCTGAGCGATCCGAAGCGGCGCGCCGAGTACCAGAGCGCGCCGAAGGAGGCCCCGCCCCCCGCCGAGGACGAGCAGAAGATCGCCCGCGCCGTCGACGCCGCGCTCGAGTTCCAGAAGGCCGAGATCCTGCTCAAGAAGAACGACCTCGCGGGCGCCGAGGCCCGCGCGCGGCGCGCGCTCAACGCCGACCCGGAGCAGCCCGAGTACATGACGTTGCTCGTATGGATCCAGGCGCAGCGGCGCGGCGACCCGCCTGTGCTCGCGGAGGGGGCCACGAGCCCGCACTACGACGACCTGATCCAGACGCTGGATGCCGTCCTGGAGAGGGAGCCTCGCTACGAGCGGGCGCTCTTCTACCGCGGCATGCTCCTCAAGCGCTCGGGGAGGATCGACAAGGCGATCGGCGATTTCCGCCTGGCGGCGGAGCTCAACCCGAAGAACCTCGACGCCATCCGCGAGGTCCGCCTGCAGGAGATGCGGAGCCGCACGACGAGCGATCCGACGCCCGCGGGCGGCCTCCTCGGCAAGTTCTGGAAGCGCTGACGCGCGTCAGCGCGCTGCCGCGGGCACAGCGCCGAGCGACCGCAGCGCGCGGCAGACCGTCTCGTCGCGGCAGGGCCCTATCCGCCCGGCGTGCGCCGGCCAGGGCACGTCGCGCACGCGGTGCAGATCGCGCACGTCGGGGCCTCGCCACGGGCCGAGCGCCCGATCCACGCGCGCCTCGCGCTCGCTCGTCGCCGGCAGCGAGAGCTGCACCTGCGGCACGATGCCCACCTTCTGCACCGGCGCGCCGTCGGGGAGCGCGTAGAGGAGCGTCGTGAGCCGCAGCACGCCGACGTGGGCGTCGTCGTCGAGGTACTCCTGAGCGCACCCCTTGCCGTACGTCCGATCGCCGATGATCACGCCGCGCCGGTAGCTGCCGATCGCGCCGGCGATCATCTCCGCCGCGCTCGCGGAGTCGCCGTCGACGAGCACCGCGAGCGGCCCGCTCCACCCGCGCTCCTCCGGGACGTCGGGCGAGCGCTCCACCTCGACGCCGCCGTCGCGGCGCCGCATCGGGAACAGCGGTACACCCGGCAGGAACAGCGCCAGCGCGGCGATCGCGCCGTCGGTCGAGCCGCCGCCGTTGGCGCGCACGTCCAGCATCACGCCCCGCGTGTCGCCCTGCGCGCGCGCGCGGAGGAGCGCCGCCGCGACCCGATCCCCGAGGTCGTCGGGCACGTCGGGGATGGCGATCACCGCGACCTTGCCGTCCCCGTAGCGCACCAGATCGAGCGGCAGCTCGGAGGGCGCCGCCTCGGGCGGCTGGGGTCCGACCGGGTGCGGCGCCACGGTCAGCTCGAGCGGCGCCGCGGCCCCGCGCCGCAGCAGCGCCACGCGGGCGGTCGTGCCGGGGTGCACGTCGGACAGCACGGCGAGCTGCTCGGCCTGCTCGACGCTCATGCCGGAGATCGGCAGATCCTGGATCCGGATCACCACGTCTCCGTCCTCGAGCGGCGCGAGCGCGCCGCGGTCGATGCGCACCCCGATCGCGGTGCGCGTCATCTCCTGCCAGAGCCGGGCCGGCGGGTGCGCCTCGAGGTCGAGATCGTAGATGGAGACCTCCTCCTCGAGCGGCGCCCAGGCGCCGTGCGCGTCCAGCTGGGGCACGTAGGCGCGGACCGCGGCGGCGATCACCGTGCGCGCCCAGCCGTCCTCGCTCATCGAGGGCGCCGCGCGCTCGCGCACGGCGTCGGCGTACCGGGCGAGCGGCTCCCCGAGGTGCGCGCGCAGCCCGCCGACCTCCCGGCCGAGCTTGCGCGCGAGGTCCCGGGCGCTGCGCGTCACCTCGCCGTCCTCGAACGGCGCCGACGAGACCAGCTCCCACGCCGCGGCGTGGGTCGCGGGCGGGCTGGCCAGGCCGCGCCGGTAGCCCTCGTCGAAGAGCCTATCGAGCTCGCGCGACCACCGGGCGAGCTCCTGGCCGACGCGCAGCGCCGCCGCGCACGGCCCGCTGCCCACGGGCGCCTGCAGCTCGTCGAGGAGCGCGGCGGCCTCCCGCCGCAGCGAGGCGCCCACGGGCGCGTCGGGGGCGACCGACCACAGCCCGTGCGGATCCAGCCAGTCGGAGGTCGCTTCGGCAAACTTTGCGGGATCGACGCGGAGCGGCGGAGCGGCCAGCGTGGTGCGGGCCTGGGCGACGATGGCGCGGGCCTGCTCGCAGTCGAGCGACGTCGGCGCTCCGCTCGGCACCGCCATGCCGCGGTCGAGGGCGTTCGGGTCACATCCGACGCCGTCGATCTCCTCGTCGTCCGGCGCGACGGTGTGGAGCAAGGGCTGCGCGAGCCCGCGCCGCGCCCTCGCGAGGGGGATCTCCGCCTCGCGCGAGAGCAAGGCGAGCGTCGCCAGGCTTGCGGCGATGCACGCGACGGAGCCCGCGACGCGCGTCCTCACTGCTCCCCGGATATCACGATGCGGCGCGCGGGGGCAGGGGCGACCGCGGCGGCGTGCGCGCGGAGAGCGAGCGCGCGCGCCGCGCGGGCGCCGCCGTCGGCCGCGCGGGCGCCGCCGTCGCCCGCGGCCTGGGGACACTGCGCGCACCTCGTCCGCCTCGTTCGCCGCTCGTGCGCCGTGGATCTGGGCTCAGCGCTGCGCATCCGTGCTCCTCCGCTTTCCCGCAAAGCTTTCGCTTCCGTCGGTGGATCCGAACACGTTGCGCATTCCAGCGCAAAAAAAGGCGATTTCCTAGGGTTTATCCCGGCATCACGCCTGCATCTGCCCCGGTGCCGCCCGCCGGCTCGCAGGGGCTCGCAAGCCCTCCTTGATCGGCGCGCGCGGTGGAGAGCGGAGAGATCATGAGCGCCACCTGGGATCGTGCGGCATTCTCGGCTTATCGTACAGAGCTCGCGAACTACGCCACCCTGAGCCCGGACGCCGAGCGGGAGCTCGCGCTCCGCTGGCGAGCTGGTGACCGGGACGCTGGCCGGCGCCTCATCGAGGCGTGCCTGCCCTTCGTGATGACGATCGCTCTCGAGTACCGCCGCTGGGGGCTGCCGATGGAGGACATCGTGCAGGAGGGGAACATCGGCCTCCTGAAGGCCGCGGAGCGCTTCGATCCGGACCGCGGCTGCCGCCTGGCGACCTACGCGGCCTACTGGATCCGGGCGGAGATCCGCGAGCACGTGGCGCGGGGGTACCGGATCGTGCGCCTCGGGTCGTCGAAGAGCGAGCGGCGCGCGCTGCGCATCTACCGCAAGACGCACGAGAAGGACCCGGCGGTGCTCGCGGAGCTGAGCGGCCTGTCGGAGGAGCGGGCGGCCGAGCTGCTGCCGCTGCTCATGGCGCGCGACGTCAGCCTGGAGCGCTCTCCGACCGAGGACGGCGTCGCTCCGGTGGAGCGGCTCGCGTCGAGCGGGCACACGCCGGAGGAGGAGGCCTGCGCCGCCGACGAGCGCGCGCAGCTCTCGCGCGCGCTGCTCCAGGTCGTGAACGAGCTGTCGCCGCGCGAGCGCTCCATCATGAACCAGCGCTGGCTGACGGACAGCCCCGTGACGCTCGAGCAGCTCGGCGCCGACTTCGGCGTCAGCAAGGAGCGCGTGCGGCAGATCGAGGAGCGCGCGAAGAAGCGGATGCGCGCGCGCATCGAAGAGATCACCCGCGAGCCGATGGCCAAGAGCGCGTAAGGCGCGGAGCTCTCCCGCTTCGGATACGGGCCCACCTCGACGTTTTCGGTGCTCAGCGCACTGGAGTGCGCCTCCGCGCCGAAAACGCCGATCTGGGCCCGTCTCCTGTGCGGGAGAGCCCCGCGCCGGCGCTGCGGTGCGGGCGCGTGCGGTGCGGGAGAGCGCTGCGGCGGCGCTGCGGTGCGGGAGAGCGCTGCGGCGGTGCTGCTGACGGCGCGCGGTCGCCCGGCGTCGGTGGCGACGGGCGGCGATTGGGGCGCGCCTCAAGCCTGGCGAGGCGTCACGCTAGATCTCGATGACCGTGCCTTCGCGCGCGGCGATGGTGTTCGGGAAGAGCTCGCGGGCGCGCATCTCCTTCTCGCGCACCATCGCGTCGGTCTGGTTCGGGTCGTGGTGGTGCAGGACGAGCTGCTTGGCGCCCGCCGCCTTCGCGAGCTCGCAGCCCGCGACGAACGTGGCGTGACCCCAGCCCGTCTTCGGGCCGCCGCCCACCTCGCCCGCGTACTCCTCGGGCGTGTACATCGCGTCGAAGATCAGCACGTCGGCGCCCATCGCGAGCTTCTTCAGCTTCGGATCCACGATCGCGTAGTGCTCGGAGTCGGTGATGTACACGACGACCTTGCCCTCGTGCTCGACGCGGTACGCGTAGACGCCGTTCGGGTGGTTGCCGCGCGCGTTGGTCACGCGAACGTCGTCGTTCGGGCCGATCGTGACCACCTCGCCCTCGTAGAGGTCGCGGAAGGTCATCGCCGCGCCCATCTCCGTGAGGTGCACCGGGAAGCTCGGGTAGTCCATCTGCCCGGCCAGCGTCTCCTCGAGCGTCCGGGAGACGTTGAGGCCACCGTAGAGATGGATCTTGTTCCCGCGCACGAACGCCGGCGTGAAGAACGGGAAGCCCTGGATGTGATCCCAGTGCACATGACTGAAGAACATCCAGGCTTCGAAGGGCATCTCCTTGACCAGCTCCTGGCCGAGGAGACGGAGCCCCGTCCCGCCATCGAGGATGACCAGCGTTTCACCGGCACGGATCTCATAGCAGCTCGTGTTGCCGCCTACTTCGACCGTGCCTGCACCGGGCGTGGGGATGCTTCCGCGAACCCCCCACATCTTGATCCGCATCCTGCCTCGCTCGCTGAACCCCGCCCGTTTCAAGGTAGAGCTATTAGATTCCGAGCGCGGGCAGCGTCAAGCCGCCTGGTGCACCGGGAGCAAGGAAGGTCGCAGACGTGGAGACCTGGCCGGGGGAGCAGGGCCGAGGCGCCAATGTAGTCAGAGGATAGGTCGCGGGCCCGGCGGCAGGCCGCGCCCGCCTCTTAAGGGCCGGAGCGCGCGGCGGCTGGGCGGAGGCGCGGGCGGCGGGGAAGAGGCGGTGGCGGCGGGGCAGAGGCGGTGGCGGCGGGGCAGAGGCGGGGCGGTGGCGGCGGGGCAGAGGCGGTGGCGGCGGGGCGGGGGGCGCAGGTGGCGGCCCCAGGTCGGCCCGAGGGCGGCGCAGGCATGGCAGCGGCACGGCCCGCGGACGGCGGCGGGAGGGCAGGACGATCGAGCGCAGCGGGCACGCGAAGGCCGCGGCCGATGGGCTATGGTCGGTCGCATGCCGCTCCACGCGGACGCCATCGTCGTCCTCGGCTGCAGGGTGTTTCCGTCGGGACGCCCAGCGGCCCCCGGCGCGCGCCGCGCGGCGCGCGCCGCAGAGGCCTACCGCGACGGCGTCGCGCCGTGGGTGATCGCCAGCGGCGGGCGCCGCTGGGGCGCGCAGATCGAGGCGCGCGTGCTCTCCGCCGAGCTGCGGCGCGCCGGCGTCCCGGCGCACGCGATCCTGCAGGATCTCTGGTCGCTGACGACGCACGAGAACGCGATCTTCAGCGCGGCCCTCCTGCGCCGCGTGGGCGCGCGGCGCGCGGCGATCGTCACCTGCTCCTGGCACATGGCCAGGGCTCTCCAGAACTTCCACGACGTCGGGATCGACGCTTGCGGGCTGCCGGCGTCGCGCGTGGGCGAGCCGGTGGTTGCGCGCGCGTGGCAGCGCGGTCACGAGGTGATCTCGATGTGGCTCGACGCGCGCGCGATGCGCCGCAGGCGGATCCTCAGCGAGAGCGCCGCCTGGCTGCTCGACACCGCTCGTCAGGGTGAACCGTGATCATGCCGAGAAGGCGCTCCTCTCCTCCCCTCGTCCTCGCGCTGCTCCTCTCGCTCTCCGCCTGCACCGGGGAGCCGGCCCCGGGCGCCGCGCCCGACGCGGGGAGCTCCGCGGCGGCGCCGGCCGCCAGCGCCGGGGCGGCGGAGCGGCTCGACGCCCTCCTCGCGGCCGAGCAGCGCCGCGCCGCCCTGGAGGTGAGCCCCGCGGACCAGCAGAGCCGCGACGTCGGCGTGCGGCGCGCCGCCGCGCGGGCCCTCGCGCGCATCGGCGGAGAAGCGGCGTGGCCTGGGCTCGCGCGGGCCCTCGCCGACGAGGACGACGAGGTCGTCGCGTGGGCCGCCTACGGCCTCGGGTTCTCGTGCAAGGAGCGCGAGGCCGAGACGGTCTCGGCGCTCGTCGCGCGCGCCCTCGCCCGCGACGCCCGCCCGAGCCCCGCGGGCGCGGCGAGCGCCGCTGCGCCCGCGGCGGCGTCGAGCGGCGGCGCGCCCGCAGCGGCGTCGAGCGGCGGCGCGCCCGCAGCGGCGCCGCCGCTCGACGCGGGCGGCGCGCTCGCCCGCGCCGTCGGGCGGTGCGGCGCGGAGGCGTCGGAGCCGACGCTGGTCGCGTGGCTCGACGGCCCGCGCGAGCGCGCGATCCACGCGGCGTACGCGCTCGGTGATCTCGCCGCGATCAAGCTCAAGCTGCGCGAGGAGACGCTCGTCGCGCTGCTCAACCTCGCCTCGGGGAGCGCGGCGAGCCCGCCGGTCCCCGAGGCGCTCTACCCGATCGGGCGGCTCGAGCACGTCCCGCTCACGGTCATCCCCCGCATCCGCGACGTCGCGACCGCGCGGCTCGCGGAGGCCTCCGACGCGCGGCTCTTCGCGGTGCGCGCGCTCGGCCGGGCAGGGGAGGCGGCCGCCTCCGAGCTCGCGCGCGTGCTCTCCGCGAAGGGCGTGTTCACCGCGAGCGAGCGCGCCGAGGCCGCGCGCGCCCTCAAGCGGCTCGGCCCGCCGGGCCAGCGCGCCCTCGCCGACGCGGTCGCCGCGCTCGCCCCGAGCGCGGACCCGATCGCGCTCACGGGCCTCGTGAGCGAGGACTTCGGCGTGCTGCTCACCGCGCTCGACGCGCTCGGATCTGCGGGCGCCGCGCGCAAGGCGCTCCGCGATCTCGCCGCCCTGCCGCCGCCGCCGAGCGCGCCCGCGGCGATCCTCCGCCGCGTCGCGTGGCTCCGCTGCGGCGCCGCCAGGCTCCTCGCGGGCGGGGACTACCGCGAGCCGCTGCTCCTCGGCTGTGACGTCACGGCGCCGGCGGAGCCGGGGAGCAAGCCGGACGCAGGCGCGCCGGTGCGCGGCTCGATCGGCGCCCGGGCGGTCGTCGAGGTGATCGGCCGCGACGCCATCACGGGCGCGCGGCTCGCCGCGTTCCGCGCGTACGCCGCGTCGGGCGAGCTGCGCGCGCGGGAGGCCGCGATCGAGCTCATCGCCGCGCATGAAGAGATCGCCGGCGCGCCCGACCTGCTCGCGAAGGCGCTCGCCGCGGAGGAGCCGGGCCTCGTCGCCGCCGCGGCGGAGGTCATCGCGCGGCAGCCGCAGCGCGCGTCGGAGGCGCCGGGGCAGGGGAAGCGGAAGCGCAGGAAGCGGAGCGACGAGAAGGACGCTCCCGCTGCGGTGACGTCGCCGGCGATCGAGGGCGCGCTGCTCTCGATCCTCGACCGCCCGGGCGCGCGCGACGATCCGGAGCTGATCGGCGCGGTCGTCGACGCGGTCGGGGCGCTGGCGCTCAAGCCGGCGGAGGCTCGCCTGGAGCAGCTCTGCCGATCGAGCCACCCAACGACGCGGGCGCGCGCCGGGACGGCGCTCGGCGTGCTCAGGGGCCGCAAGATCGCGTGCGACGCCGGTCTGCCGGGGGATGCAGGCGCGGCGGGGCGGCCGGCCGTCGCGCCGCCGGTCGGGGAGGTGCCTGCCGAGGCCTCCGCGCTCGTGCGCGCGCCCGCGGCGCTGATCTTCGACACGGACGCCGGCGAGCTCACGATGACGCTCGACCCCGCGCTCGCGCCGGTCGCGGTGACCCGCTTCGTCGACCTCGCGCGCTCCGGCTATTACGACGGCAAGATCGTCCATCGCGTGGTGCCGGGCTTCGTCACGCAGTTCGGCGCGCCGTTCGGCGACGGCGCCGGAGGTCCGCCCGGCAGGCCGGCGCTGCGCTGCGAGACGTCGCCGGTGGCGTTCGAGCCGCTCCGGGTCGGCGTCGCGCTCGCCGGCCGCGACACCGGATCGAGCCAGCTCTTCGTGATGCACGCGCGCGCGCCGCACCTCGACGGCCAGTACGCGGCCGTCGGCGTCGCCGCCGGGCCGTGGGCTGCGCTCGCGGATGGGGACGTCATCCGGAGCGTGAAGGTGTGGGACTGATCGCGGTCGGCGCGCTGCGCGCGCGTCCTGCGACGACCTCGGGCGCGCGGCGCCTGTGTGGCGTGCGCGCGCGGCGCCTGTGTGGCGTGCGCGCGCGGCACCTGTGTGGCGTGCGCGCGGCGCGCGGCGCACGGCGCCTGTGTGGCGTGCGCGCGGCGCACGACGCGCCTCACGCGGCGCGCTTCAAGGAGTGTGCGACATGCGCCACGCATCGCTGCTGTGCGGAGCGTGACGCGCGTGCGCGTGCAAACGTGAACGGCCGTGTCGCGGCGACGCCCATCCATGTCGGTTGACAACCGCCCCCGACCGGCGCTCTACAGTTTAGCGTGGTCATTGCCTCCTTTCTGGCCGTCGCGGTGCTCGTGTACACCTACTTCGGGTACCCGATCGTTATCGGCATCCTGGCGCGCCTCTGGCCTGCGCAGCGGAAGGAGGATCCCGACTACGTCCCCACGGTGACGGCGTGCATTCCCGTCTTCAATGCGTCGTCGTATCTCCCAGCGAAGGTCGAGAGCCTCCTCGCGCTCGACTATCCGAAGGACAAGCTGGAGGTCCTGCTCTTCTCGGACGGCTCCACGGACGACACAGTGCTCGTGGCGCGACAGCTGGCCGAGCGCGATCCTCGGGTGAAGGTGATCGTCAGCGAGGCGCGCCGTGGCAAGCCGATCGGCGTGAACAAGATGCTCGAGGTCGCGACGGGCGAGGTGCTGTTGATGACGGACATCCGCCAGCCGCTCGTGCCCGGGGCGCTGCGCGCGCTCGTGCGGCTCCTGGCCGATCCGAACGCGGGCTGCGTCTCTGGCAACCTGGTGCTGAAGGGGTCGGCGGGGTCGGGGGCTTACTGGCGTTACGAGAACTGGATTCGCCTCCAGGAGGGTCGGTTCAGGAGCATGGTGGGCGTGACCGGTCCCATCTATGCGATCCGCCGCGCCGACATGAGCCAGCTCCCGGAGGGCGTCATCCTCGACGACATGTGGGTGCCGATGCGGCTCCGCCTCGAGGGGCGTTCGATCCTGTTTGCTCCCGACGCGATCGCGTACGACGACGCGTTCGGCGACGAGCGCGAGTTCGGCCGCAAGGTGCGCACGCTGGCCGGCAATTATCAGCTCTTTTCGCTGCTCCCGGCGCTCCTCGTCCCGTTCAGGAACCCGTCCTGGTTCGAGATCTTCTCGCACAAGCTGCTCCGCCTCGTGTGCCCCTGGGCGCTCGCCGCGCTGCTGATCACGTCGACGGTCGCGTGGATGGGCGCCGAGATGAGCGGCGACGCCTCGTGGGCGCTCTACGCGGCGCGCGCGCTGTTCGGCGGACAGGTGGCCTTCTACCTGCTCGCCGCGCTCGGGGGCGCAGCGGGCAAGCTCGGCGCGCTCGCGCGGACGTTCGTGGTCCTGAACGCGGCGGCGGTGGTCGGCCTCTGGCGATACCTCCGCGGCTCGCAGAAGGTCACCTGGTAGCGCGGGGGCGCGCCGGGGTTACGGCTCCAGCAGGCCCACGAGCTCGTGAACGGCGCGATGCGACCGCCTGAGGGAGAGCGACTCCGGGAGAAGCTGCTCTAGCCCGTCGGGCGGCCGCGACTGGAACCTGACCGGCGCGGGGAGGACGTCCAGCCCTGCGCGCTCGAACATGCGGATGGCGCGCGGCATGTGGAGCGCGCTGGTCACGACCACGACGGCGTCGGCCGACAGGCCGCGGGCGATCCGCGTGGAGTGGAGGGCGTTCTCTCGGGTATCGCGCGACTCGGTCTCCAGGATGATCTTCTTCCTGGGAACGCCGAGCTCCACGAGCAGATCGGCCATGGCGCTGGCGAGCTCGGTGGGGGCGCTCCTGAGGTCCTTCCCCGAGACGATGATGTGGCCGAAGCCGTACTCGCGGTAGACGCGCACGGCGGCGAGGCCGCGCTCGAGGCCCTCCGCCGACTGCCGCTCCATGGGCGGCTCGCCGAACTCGTCGGCGTCGATGCCGGCGGTGAGGATGACGAGGACCCGCCGCTCGGGCGAGCTTCCGGCGAGATCCGCGTGCAGGTCCCTCGGCACCGTGCTGATCCGGCGCGCGAGCGTGCTGGAGAGCCAGGGCGTGGAGAGGAGCCACAGCGCGAGCCAAGCGCTCCACGCGAGCGCCCGCCCGATCTTCGCCCCGCGTGTTCGGAAGCTCCAGTCGCTGCCGGAGAGCGCCAGGCCGACGCCCGCGGCGACGAGGAGCACGAGGAGGGGATCGACGAGGCGGGAGATGGGCAAGGCGATGCTCGCCGTGAGGCGCCGGGTACGCTCGATCTATGCAGGCGCCGGGGAGGTGATGCGAGCGAAAAAGGGGCCGTCTCCAGGTGAACGGCGGGACGGAATCGATCGGGGATCGTCCGCCCCGAGGCGATGCGTGCTCGCGGCGGCTCGGGGTGGAGCGAGGTTCAATGCCGCCGGTGTGTGCGCCGGCGCCTGGCTGCGGCGGCGAGGGCGAGCCCCGCGAGGCCCGCGGGGAGCCACCCGTTCGGGGCGTTGCCGGGCATCCTGCAGCCGCAGCCGCCGTCGTCGCCGGAGCGGCCCACGTTGCCGCCGGTCGAGCTGTCGCCGCCGGTGCCGTTGCCGCTGCTGTCGCTTCCGCCGGCGCCGTTGCCGCTGCTGGCGTTGACGGGCGGCTCTCCCAGATCGAGCGGCGCTTCCGCGTCATCGGCCGCGACGAGGATGGGCGGCGCCTCGCCGGTCTCCTCGTAGATGGCCAGGAGATCGTCCCCCGTCTCGTCCGTGCTGTTCGCGGACTGCAGGAACTCGATGTACTCCTTCGTCATCGACTGGTAGTACACGCGCGCCGAGAGCGTCTGCCTGCCGAAGGCGTCGGCCGGGACGGTGAGGGTGAAGCGCGCCTCGTCGTAGTTGCGGTATCCGCCGTTCCCATCGGCGAAGTCGACCTCCTGGGTCGGCTGGGTGGTCCGCGACGGGACGAAGCCCTTCGGCGGGATGCGCGTGTCGGAGATGATCATGTCGTGGAGCGCGAGGTGCTCCTCCTTCTCGCCCACGCCCGCATCGCTGTTCCATCGCCCGTGCACGGCGCGGTACTCGTGGGTGGCCGGCTCGTGCTGGATCTCGCCGGTGTCGGCGTCGTAGCCGCCGAGCAGCGGCCGTTCGACGCCGTCCTCGTCGACGAGGAACACGGCGATCCAGGCGCGCCGGCTCTCCGCATAGCCCGTCGGGAACTTGTGGCCGGTGAGGTTCTCGACCCGAACGGTGACGGCGATCTCCTCTCCGGGCGCTGCCTCCTGCGGGGCCTCGACGAGCGTGACCGAGGCGGCCGAGGCGAGGCTCTTGAGCGTGCTGTCGAGCGCGAGCTGGAAGGAGTCGGCGTAGTCCGCAGCGCGCGCCGGGTCGGCCGCCATGACGGCCTGGATGCCCCAGTGGTTGCCGCCGACGAGGATGTGCGTGCGCGGATCGGTTCGAGTCGGCCCGCGATCGCCGACAGGCACCTCGCCGGTCCTCCTCTGCATATGACAATCGACGCAGCTTTGAGGGCTCGATCCGCCATTGCGGAAGTCGCTGGAAGCCCACTCCTCGTAGGTCGTGTCGAGCGGAAACTCGACGTTGGTATCGCTTCCGTCCGCGTCCTTCAGCTTGATCTCTGGATTGGTGACCTGATGGCATTGGCCACAAAACGCGGATTCGGCGAGCTCGGGCGTCCTTTCTCCAGTGTGAGATTCAGAGACGACGTCCTCATAGGGGCCAGACACCATGGGCGTGGCTGTGAATCCGGCAACCGCGGGCGTCACGTCGAACACGAGCTGAGCATTGCCGATGATGTACGCGTCGTCAGCGCCTGGCGTCGTCAGCGCGCGATGACAAGCGCTGCAGCTGACCCCCTGGCCGTCGATGATCTTGCCGTCGACCGACGCCTCGGGGTCGAATCCAGAGCCGTCCGGGGGCGTCGCCCTCCCGTTCAGGAACCCGATGGGGGAGTGGCATCGCAGGCAGAAGGTCCCGACCCCCGGCGCGTCCTGGTTGGCGATCGCAAGAGCGGCCTTGAAGACGGGGTCGCGCCATGCATTGGCCATCATGGTGCCTGCCCACGTGTCGGTGGGCATGTAATCCTGGTGCTCCTGGATCTCTGCTCGATGGCAGCCGGCGCAGCGCTCAGCGGTGCCCAGGTTGTTTGGCTGCGGCATCTCGTCGGGGCCCGTGCCCTGGAGGTCATCGATTCCAGCTGCTGCCTCGTGGCTCAGCAACCCGAGCGCGAGCGCCCAACCTACCGCCAGTCTCCGCGTCTTCTGCATGGCTCGAATCCAGATCTGGTAAGCTGCTCTTCGGAAAATAGGGACCAACGACGGACGGCCGCGCTGGTCCCTGCGGACCACGTGCCAATCTATTCCGGATCGATCCGGAAGATGCTGCCTCCATAGGAGACGATGTACAGCTCGCCGGCAGCGTCCTCGCCGAACGAAGCCAGGCCCTGGATGGTGCTCTCAGAGGCGAGGTCCTGGCTGAGCGAGCTCCTCGGCGTGGCGACGCCGTCCTTCCAGGTGAGCATCCAGACCCGGTCCGTTTCAAAGTCGCCGAACAGGTACTTCCCACGAAGCGCCGGGATCCTGCTCCCACGATAGACATAGCCGCCTGTCACTGAGCCATCGCCGCTGTCGTGGTCATATGCCACGACGGGCCGTGTGATCGTCGGCGAGTCGCAGCTGGTCGCCTCGTCGTCCTTGAGGCACGTACCCCCCTCGGTGACGCTCCATCCGTAGTTCTTGTTGCCCTGCCCGCGCGGCTCGATGTTGATCTCCTCGAAGAGGCGCCCACCGACATCACCGATGTAGAGATCGCCTCTGCAGCGGTCGAAGCTGAACCGCCACGGGTTGCGCAGTCCGTAGTCCCACACGTACGGGTCTCCGCCGCGGACATTCCCGGCCGGCGCCGTCGGGTGATTCTCGACGTCTACGCGAAGTATCTTGGCGTATTTCACCTCGATGTTTTGCCCGTTGTTGTTCGGGTCCGGGTCGGAGGTATCCCCGCCGCCGTCTCCCACGCCGATATAGAGCATCCCATCGGGGCCGAACGCTAGCATCCCGCCATTGTGGTTGCCTCGCAGCACCGGTATCGAGAAGAGCTCGGTCGCCTGCGGGTCAGCTCGATCCGGATTGCCCGCTGAACGCTTGTACTCCCGGAGGACCAGCGTTCGTGACCTTGTATTGTAGTAAACGAAGAACCTTCCGTTGCTCGCATACTGCGGGTGGAACGCGAGTCCGAGGAGCCCTCGCTCGTCCTCATCGTACTCACTCCCCTGGACGTCCGCGGTGATGTCGAGGAACGGAGCGCTCTGCAGCTCCCCTCCGTTGATGAGGCGGATGGTTCCGCCCTGCTGTACGACGTAGAGCCGGCTGGGATCTTCGGGCTCGCTCGTCACGAACAAGGGCTGATTCAGGCCGCGTGCTACCTCGGTGAGGCGGAGCGGCGGTACGGTCCCGCCCGGCTCGTCGCACTCGATCGTCCCGCTCCCTCCCACGCCGGTTCCGCTCGCTGGGCCGGCTCCCGCTCCGCTGGTCGGGTCGGCGCCCGAGCTGGTCGAATTGGCGCCCGAGCTGGTCGAGTTGGCGCCCGAGCTGGTCGAGTTGGTGCCCGAGCTGGTTCCGCTGCTCGTCGGAGTGCCCGCCGAGGTGCTGCCGCCGCCGGTGCCCGTCGTACCGGGACCGGAGCCTCCCCCGCCGCCGCCTCCTGCTCCCGAGTCGCTGCCGCCGCAGCCATTCAGCATGAAGCCGATCCCGACGACGGCGGCTGCGATGGGCATGAAAGACAAACGGAAACGCTTCTGGTCTATCATGCAGTAGGACACTATCCGAACAGCGCGCCCCTTGGTATAACTTTCCACCGCTCGGCGACGTCGGCATCTTGCGGAAGGCGCCCTGGATCGGCGGGGATGACTACAATGCAAGACTCTTCCCTACTGCTGGTTGAAATTCTGTCGCGCCGGATTCCGCCGGTGGCGCGTTCCTGGCTGGAGCGCGTCGAGAGGTTGACTGGGACCGGTGCGCGCCTTGGTGCACCGGTGAGCGAGGCGTCGACCTGGTTCGATCGCGACCGCTTCCTAGCGACGTTCACTGCGGCGGTACGGGTGCTCGGCAAGGAGCCGGTCGGGCTTCATGCCGAGGAGCGGGATGAGCTGGCTGCTGCCGGGATCGCCGGGGCGGTCGATGGGCGAGGGTTGGATGAGCTCGGCCGGGTAACGATGCTCGTGCAGGTTTCGAGGCGCCTTCCCGCACCGGAGCTCGAATTGCTGCTCCGGGTTTGCTACGAGCAGGGAGATGGACGGGAGCGGCAGGCGCTCTTGCGGGCACTGCCGTTCTTGGTCGAGGCGGAGCGCTTCGTTTCGCTGGCCGTCGAGGCGTGCCGCACGAACGAGCTGCCCGTCTTCGAGGCGATCGCCTGCGAGAATCCCTACCCAACGGCCCATTTTCCCGATCTCAATTTCAATCAGATGGTCCTCAAGGCCATGTTCATGGGCGTGGCGCTCGCGCGGATCGTCGGGCTCGACCGGCGGCGATCGAGCGAGCTCGCCAGGATGGCGGAGGACTTCGCGAGCGAACGGAGGGCGGCTGGCCGGAGCATCCCGGCCGACATCGGCCTGCTCTCCCTGGACCATGAGCGCGAGCGCGCGACGCGGATCCCCGAGTGAAGCGGCGCGATGCGGAGGGACCTTTGAAGCTATTCGATCCTCACATCCACATGACATCGCGGACGACGGACGACTACCAGGCGATGGCCGCGGCCGGTATCGTCGCCGTCCTCGAGCCGGCGTTCTGGCTCGGCCAACCGAGGACCCATGTCGGCACCTTCGAGGACTACTTCACGTCCCTGCTCGGCTGGGAGCGCTTCCGGGCCAGCCAGTTCGGCATCCGCCACCTCTGTACGTTGGGGCTCAACCCGAAGGAGGCCAACAACCCCCGCGTGGCGCAAGGCGTGATCGAGCTCCTGCCGCGCTATCTCGACAAGGAGGGCGTCGTCGCCGTCGGCGAGATCGGGTTCGACGACATGACGCCGGAGGAAGAGAAGTATTTTGCCCAGCAGGTCGAGCTCGCCCGAGAGCACGATCTTCCGATTCTGGTACACACGCCGCATCGCGACAAGAAGCGCGGTACGGAGCGGACGCTCGCGCTGGTGAAGGAGCTTCAGTTCCCCGAAGAGCGTGTGCTCGTCGATCACAACAACGAGGAGACGCTACCGCTCGTGCTCGCGACGGGCTGCTGGGCCGGTCACTCCATCTACCCGAATACCAAGATGGACGAGGACAGGATGGTCGCGCTGGTCAAGAACTACGGCGCCGAGCGGATGCTGATCAACAGCGCGGCGGACTGGGGCGTGAGCGATCCGCTCAAGGTCCCGAAGACAGCTGCGAGGATGCGTGAGAACGGGATCTCGGACGAGGCGATCGAGCGGATCGTCTGGAAGAACCCCCTGGCCTTCTTCGCCCAGAGCGGCCGGCTCGATCTCGCCGACTTCGGCGAGGCGCGTGCGGTGGATCAGCGCGCCCTGTTCGAGGGGAACTCGGTGCTGCGCGGTCAGGCCCCCGTCGTGAAAGGCTGATCGAGAGCGCGCATGCACCGCACCGTCGTCCTCAATGTCGTCGGGCTCACCGGCGAGCTCCTCGGCGACGCCACGCCGAACCTGAAGCGGCTCGCTCGGGAAGGGGCGATGCGCCCGCTCCAGACCGTGCTGCCAGCGGTCACGTGCACGGTCCAGTCGACCTTCACGACAGGGCTCCTCCCGAGCGGGCACGGCTGCGTCGCGAACGGCTGGTACTTCCGTGACATCGCCGAGGTGAACCTCTGGCGCCAGGCGAACCAGCTGGTGACAGGGGAGAAGATCTGGGAGGCCGCGCGTCGGCGCGATCCGACGTTCACATGTGCCAAGCTGTTCTGGTGGTACAATATGTACAGTTCGGCGGATTATGCGGTGACGCCGCGGCCGATCTACTGGGCGGACGGGCTCAAGCTGCCGGATATTTACACCGAGCCGGCGTCGTTGCGCGATGAGCTCGTCGTCCGGCTGGGTGAGTTCCCGCTCTTCAATTTCTGGGGGCCGAACGCGGACATCCGATCGACGGAGTGGATTGCACGGTGCGCGCGCCATGTGTACGACACGCGCCGACCAACGTTGACGCTGGTCTACCTCCCGCACCTCGACTACAACCTGCAGCGGCTAGGGCCCGATCATCCAGCGATCAAGGATGACCTTCGCGCGGTGGACGCCGTGTGCGGGGAGCTGATCGACCATGTGCGCAAGGACGGGGCACGGGTGATCGTCCTGTCCGAGTACGGCATCACGCGCGTGTCCGGCGTGGTGCACATCAACCGCGCGCTCCGAGAGCAGGACCTTCTTCGCGTCCGGAACGAGCGTGGTCTCGAGAAGCTCGACGCCGGCGCGTCCGAGGCGTTCGCCGTGGCGGATCATCAGATAGCGCATGTATATGTGCGTCGCCCGGAGCGTATTCAAGAGGTGAAGGCACTTCTTGAGAGGCTCCCCGGAGTTGAGGTCGTCCTCGACGCGGAAGGCAAGCGTTCCGCCGGGCTCGAACATGCGCGATCGGGGGAGCTCATCGCGATCTCACGAGCGGACCGGTGGTTTAGCTACTACTACTGGCTCGATGACGACAGTGCCCCAGAGTTTGCCAGGACTGTCGATATTCATCGCAAGCCTGGGTACGATCCTGTGGAGTTATTTGCTGATCCCAAGCTGCGCGCCTTGCCCGTCCGTATTGCTTGGAGGCTTCTCAAGAAGAAGCTTGGGTTTCGCTATCTCATGGACGTGATCCCGCTAGACGCCGCGCTGGTGAATGGGTCGCACGGTCGTTTGACCGATCGCTTGGAGCAGGGGCCGCTCATTCTGTCTACTTGTGACTCGATACTGCCAGACGAACGCGTGCACGCTGTCGACGTCAGCAAAATTGTGGTGGACCACATTTTTGGCTGACGCAGCTTGGACTGTTTGTGTGATGAGCCGTGCTCAGTTTGCTCGAGTACCGATGCTAAAATCCAAGCTTTGCTAGAAAGAGGGTTTCGTGGTCGCTCCTCAGTGTGCCTGAGTCGAACGTGATTGTTCGAGAGAACGATCCGGCGATGATAGTCTCGGCGCTCGGATCCGTCCTTGCCGCGATTCCGAATGACGGTCCGCCGCTCGGGTAGGATTCCTTCCAGAGCGTCTTTCCTGACGAGTCCAGCTTGAGCACCCAGGGGGACGGAAGCTCGGCGTGCTCCAGTATCTCGTTGTCCACTCTCAGCTCTCCGCTGAAATCGCCGGTGACAACGATATTGTTAAGCGCGTCTGTGCTGATGTCGGCTGTCGCGTTGTGGATGGTTCCTTCGAAGTCCCGACTCCATCGGTGCGCACCGGATGTATTGAATTGGGCGACGAAGACTGCTGTGTGTTCTGCGGATGCGCCGAGGGTCTTGCCGATTTCGAACTCGATGCTCTCGTCGTAATTGCCCGTGACAGAAATGTTGCCGAGGGCGTCGACGTCCAGAGCAGAGGGGTAACCATTGTGGAAGCCGCGCGTCCACGTCGGGTTACCGTCGCTGTCGAGCTTTGCCAGGAACATTCCCGCACCGTCAAGCTCCGGCGAATCGCCAAAGCTGATCGAGCTTTGGTGATTCCCCGTGATGACGATGTTGTTGCTGCGATCGATGGCGGTGTCTATGAGCATGTCGTCGCCGGAGCTGCCGAATCTCCGTGCCCATCCGCCCTGCTCGACGCTCGCGGAGCCTGTGCTCCCATCGAGCTTTGCGATGTACATGTCCAGCGTGTTCGCTGGAGCGGAGGTGAGGATCGCATCATCGAACTCGATGTTCCCACTGAACGTTCCTGAGAGGAGCGCGTCGCCGTGTTGCGTGCTGTTGATCTTGGGGCGAACGATCCTGACGAATTGGTCGAAGGTGCGTTCATTGACGGGGTTCGCCGGGAAGCCGCGGCTCCAGATGTGGGCCCCTTTGTTGTCGAATTTTGCTACAAAGAGGCCTGGCCCTACGTCGCTGCCGCCGAGGTTGATCGTGCCGCTGCTGACGCCAGTCAGGAAGATGTTGCCTGAGGCGTCTGTGCTGACGGACGTCGCTTCCTGGGCCGCAGCATCTCCGAATCTGTGACTCCAGAGGTGATTCCCGGATTTGTCAAATGCTGCGACGAATATGTCGGACTCGCCGGCGCTCGTGAGTGGTTCAGCGCCAAGGTGTACGGGCTCCGAGAAGCCGCCGGCTGCGATGATATTGCCCTCTCTGTCGATTGCTATTGAGTTGGCTATTGCATCGCTGCCGAACGTCTGTGCCCACAAGATGCAGTCGAATCCATCGCAATTTTCGTCGTCGTCAGACGCGCAGAGCTCTTGGGCTGGCAATCTTTCGTTCTTGCATGCGCTCCACGTGGTCCCATTCTCGTCGCATGTTCGTGTTCCGGATTTGCACAGTCCGAGGTCTGCGGTGCTTTGTGGGCCGCTGTAGCAATTTTCTGCCATGTTCGGCTTACACACGTTCGCGCTGTCATTCCCGCCTGTGTTCTGGTCTTCTGGCGCGGGAGAGTCCTCAAATTCGCCGAGCCCGAGGACGAGCGCGCATCCGGGGCCTGCGAGGATGAACGCAAGAAGGCATGCCTGAATGGTCCGCGCGCTGCGTAACATCATGACTCGCATCTCCAGTAACCCGAGCTGTTGTTGCCCTGTCTTCGATGAGGATATCGGCTGAATGCTGGCTCACCTGCCAGTCTTCACGTCCCCCTCACCACCCGCTGCATCGCCAGCGTCAGCGGGAATCCCATCATCGCCAGCGCCGCGGCGCCGCCGGCGCCCGGCGCTCCGGTCTTCGCGATGAGCACCGCGTCCAGCAGGGATATCCCTGCGATGAGCGTCACCACGGCGCGCGGGATGCGGTCCTTCCGCGTCCCCCGCAGCAACCTCACCGCGTGGATCACGCAGCCAGCGAGCGCCCCGTACGCGATCGTCCCCATCATCCCCGTGAGCGGCGCACCGAGCGTCGCCAGGAACGGGACCGCCATGAAGCCGAGCGCCCACAGGCTGCGCACCGCCAGCAGGTTCTCCTGCTTCGCGATCGCGGTCAGCCCGATCAGATAGAACAGCAGCGCCACGCCCCCGCCGATCACCGCGCTCCCGAGCTGCCCGCCCGCCGCGAGCGCGGCGCTCACATAGACCAGCATGCGGCATGCTCCCATCAACGCCGGGCTCAGCGGGTTCCCCTTGTGCCAGGCATCGTAAAGGACGATCGCCCCGGCGAGCAGCGCGCTCGCCAGGGCGGGCGCCATCCCTCGGTTCGCCACATAGGCATGGCCGCCCACGATCAGCACCCCCGCCCCGAGCAGGCCGTAGCCGACCGCGAACACCTCCCGAGCGCTCACCAGCCCGGATGGGATCGGCCGCTCGGGCCGCTCGCGCGCGTCGATCTCCCGGTCGAACGCGTCGTTGAGGAACATGCCGCCCACGTACATCAGCGACACCGCGAACCCCACCAGCACCACCTCGGACGCCCGCGGCCCAGACCCCGACAGGGCCATGCCACAGAGCACGTTCGTCCACACCGTGGGCAGGTTCGAGACGCGGCCGAGCCGCAGATACACCCGTGCGCGCGAGCTCATCGCCCTGCCCCCACTCCGCGGTCCGCTCGCCCACCGGAGCTCGCTCCGACTCCGGAGTCCGCTCGCCCACCAGAGCTCGCCCCGACTTCGCGGCCGCCCCCGACTCCACCGCCCCCGCCAACGCCCCGACCCTCGCCGACGCCGACGCTCCCGTTACCTACCATCCGCTCCTCCACCCAGCGGAGCTCCCTCGCCACCGCCTCGACGAGACCGCCGCGGCGCTGGTCCTCCGGCAGTACATCCCAGGTGTAGGTCTCTACCTCGAGGTGCTGCGTCGCAGGCGAGTCTCGCAGGTGCGACAGCAGCGTTGCCAGCTCCGGCTGCGTCGTCGCGAGCGTGCCCTCGAGCTCCCGGAAGATCGGCACATGGAAGTGGACGCGCCACTCCTCCGGCTGCGCTCCGGGCGGCGCCGCCTTCGCGCCCTCGAGCGACGCCAGCGCCTCGGGCAGATCCAGGTAGCGAACGAGCTCGCCCCCGCCTTCGCGCCGCTCGACCACCTGGTGCAGGTAGACGACGTCCTCCGCATACGCGCGCAGCCTCGCCATCGTCGCCGGCTCGCGCCCCGCCACGCGCGCGCGCAGCCCGGCGCTGAGCTGCACCTTGTGCACGCCGATCCCCGCCGCGCGGAGCGCCGCGAGCGACGCGGGGGCGTCCTCGAACTCCACCGCCATGTGGCACGCGTCGAAGCAGAGGCCGAGGTGGCTCCGGAGCGCCTCCTCGGCGTCCGGCAGGCTCATCCCGGCCAGCGCCGACAGCTCGCGGGCGCGCTCCGGCGCGAACACGTGATCGGTGAAGAAGCCGATCGCCTCGGGCGTCGTCTCGAGGAAGCAGCACGGCTCCGGCTCGAGGGCCAGCGCGATGTGTTTGCCCGTGCGGCGGCGGATCTCGACGAGGTGCGCCGCGTGCTCGACCAGCCGCCGCGCCATCGCCGCCGCGTCGCCCGGCGTGCGCACCCGCGGCCTGAACGCGCCGGGCACCGTGCTGACGCTGCCCATCAGGCCCTCGTTCGCCGGCAGCAGCTCGGCGAGGAGCGTCGCCAGGAGATTGCTGTACGCGAGCCGCTCCTCGGCGAGCCAGTCGGGCA
Organism: Sorangium sp. So ce381; assembly: GCF_051473845.1. Taxonomy (NCBI): domain Bacteria; kingdom Pseudomonadati; phylum Myxococcota; order Polyangiales; family Polyangiaceae; genus Sorangium; species Sorangium sp. So ce381. Next base: position 1,248,609 of record NZ_CP150336.1, read on the forward strand.
GGTACACGCGCTCCTTCACCGCCGCGCCGTGGAACCGGCCGTAGGGGAAGCCGTTCAGCGTGAACACGTACAGGCCGTTCCGCTCGAGAAAATCGCGGAACGCTTCGAGCTCCGACGGCTCCGCGAGCTCCGCCGCCGCCCTCGCCGAGAGCCGCAGCCCCACCCCGCACCGGCGGCGCGCGCTCGGCCCGAGGCCCTCCGCCCCTCTGCCGCCTCCTCCCCGCAGCGCCCCTTCCTCCCCGCCGGCCGCGCGCGACCAGATCGCGAGCAGGTGCGTCTCGAGGCTCTGCTTCACCTCCGACCACGTCTCGCCCGCGTGGATGTTCGTGCAGTACGTGAGGTGCGGCGCGCCCGCGCACGCGAGCCTCATGATTGCGCCGCTCCCGTGGCGACGCCCGCCGCTCCGGTGGCCACGCCCGCCGCTCCCATGGCCACGCCCGCCGCTCCCATGGCCGTGCCCGCCGCTCCCATGGCCGTGCCCGCCGCTCCCGTGGCCGCGCCCGCCGCGCCGGTCGCCGCGAGCGCGCCCCGCCTCGCGGCGCGCTCGCGCAGCCGCGCGATCGCCGCGACGATCTGCCGCTCCTCCATCGCGTGCACCTCGCGGGCGCGCCCCACGTCCTCGAGCAACGTCACCGTGAGCTCCCCGCCGAGGTGCTCGCGGAACTCGTCCAGGCCATCCAGCACGCAGAGCCGCTCGCCCCGCTCGCCCCGCTCCCCCCTCTCGCACGTGCGCGTCAGCGCGAGCGCGTCGTCCCACAGCGTGAAGCCGAGCGCCTCGAGCGCCGCCACCACCGCGGCCGCCGTCGCCTGGCTGCACAGGCCGGCCAGCTCGGCGTACAGCGTGTCGATCGCGATCCCGATCGCGACCGCCTCTCCGTGGCGGAGCCTGTGCTTCGTGAGCGACTCCAGCTTGTGCGCAGCCCAGTGCCCGAAATCGAGGGGCCGCGCGCTCCCGAGCTCGAACGGGTCGCCCGCGCTCGCGATGTGCTGGAGGTGGATCTCCGCCGAGCGGCGCACGAGCTGCGCGAGCGGCGCGAGCGACCCCGACGCGAGCGCGGGCGCGTGCTCGGACAGCCACGAGAACAGCCTCGCGTCCCGGATCAGCGCGACCTTCACCGCCTCCGCCATCCCCGCCACCTTGTCGCGCAAGGGCAGCGTCTCCAGAAAGCGCGGATCGATGAGCACCGCGAACGGCGGGGCGAACGTGCCGAGCAGGTTCTTCTTCCCGAACGCGTTGACGCCGTTCTTCACGCCGACCCCGGAGTCGGCCTGGGCGAGCACCGTGGTCGGGATCCGCACGACCCGGACGCCTCGGTGCACCGTCGCCGCCGCGTAGCCGACCATGTCGAGCACCGCGCCGCCTCCGACGATCATCACGAACGACTGCCGATCCATCCCCAGCGCGTCGAGCCTCGCCTGCAGCGCGGCCGTCGCCGCGCCGTCGTTCTTCGCCGCCTCGCCGCCGGGGACCACGATCGGCTCGGCCGCGAGCGTGAGCAGGTCCGGGCGCGCGCCCATGTACCGCGCGATGTCGTCCGCCAGAGACGGCCACGCCGCCGCGACGCCGCCGTCGATCACCGGCAGCACGCGGTGGCGCCGGCGCGGCTCCTTCGCGGCGATGGCGGCCGCGAGGTCGGCGTTGCTCGGCGAGAAGACGCCCTCCGTGAAGTAGACGGGGTACTCGAAGGGGACCGCGATCCGTTGCAGATGAAGCAGCATCAAAGCCGACTTTCGAGAGACGTCATCGGCCCGTCAAGTTGGTTCCTCGCGAGGATCCCGCGTCTTGCCGCGGTACGAAAACTTCCCCTTGGCGGCGGACGGCCTTCCTGCAATGCTGGCGCCGCTCGGTGAATCGCGCCGCCGTACGGCCGAGTTCACCTCGTGGCCCCGTGATCGCCGCTTGATCGCAACCCCGTACCGCCTGACATCCTCCTCAATGCAGACGCCCATGGAAGGCACAACCCGTCCCTCGAAACGGTCCTTCATGCGAGGAGTGCTTCTGACGGCAGCGGCAGGGCTCGCCCTCGCCGCGTTCTCCGCCGGGTGCGCGCCCACGTACGTGTACAATCCGGCGAACTACGCGAAGGAGTACGACCCGCGTAAGCACGAATACACGATCGGGGTAGGGGACCAGATCCGGATCAACGTCTGGCGCATGGCCGACCTGTCGAGCGACGCGCTCGTCCGGGCCGATGGCGTCATTACGATGCCGCTCATCGGCGACGTCTACGTGGCCGGCAGGACCCCGACCCAGGTGCGCGAGGAGCTGAAGAAGCGGCTCGCCGAGTTCGTGAAGGACGAGACGGCCGTGATCACCGTCGCCGTGACCGGGATCAACAGCTACCGGTTCGTGGTCAGCGGCAACGTCGCGCGCGCCGGCATCTTCGCCTCCAACTACTTCGTCTCCGTCTCGGAGGCGCTCGCGCTCGCCGGCGGTCCAAACCAGTTCGCCTCGACGGATCAGATCCTGCTCATCCGCATGGATAGCCCGGGCAAATTCCGGCACATCCCCATCAACTACGACGAAATCGCCTCGCGCAAGCGGCCCGAGCAGGACCTCGTGCTCAAGGCCGGCGATACCGTCTTCGTCCCCTGATCGTGGCCGGCTCCTCCGCGCTTGCCCGCAAGGCCGTCCTCGGCGCGGTCTGGACGATCGCGACCGGGCTCGGCTCGCGTGTGCTCGGCCTGATAGGCACCCTCGTGCTCACCCGGTTCATCGCGCCGGATGTGTACGGCGAGGTCTCGGCGGCGTCCGTCGTCATCATGACGGCGCACTTCCTGTCGAGCCTCGGAACCGGCCAGTTCATCGCGTCGAGGCCCAACCTCGACCGCCAGATGGTCTTCAACGCGACCGTCTATTTCCACATCGCGGGCCTCGTCGCCATCGCCGCCGTGTACCTCCTCCGGGAGCCGATCGCTGTGCACCTCGTCGGCGCGCCCGGGATGCTCCAGTTCATGCCGGGGCTCATCCTCGCGATGTTCATCGATCGGATCTGGTACGTCCCCGATCGGCTGCTCATCCGCGAGATGCGCTTTCGCAGCGTCAGCCTCCGGAACGCCGCCGGCGAGCTCACCTACACCGCGGCGTCCGTCTCCCTCGCCGTGCTCGGCTGGGGGGGAAACGCCATCGTGGTCGCGACGCTCCTCCGCGCCGTCGTGCGCGTGGTCACCACGGTCCCGGCGGTGAAGCTCGCCGAGTGGCTGACGCCGAGCCCGCTGTCGCGCGAGAAGGCGCGCGAGCTGTTCGCCTTCGGCATCCCGCTCAACTTCGGGTCGCTGGCGAACTTCGGGGCCTCCAAGTGGGACAACCTCGTCATGATCCGCCTGTTCGGGGAGCAGGTCGGCGGGCTCTACAACCTCGCGTGGAACCTCGCCGACATCCCGGCCTCCCAGGTCGGCGAGCGCATCGGCGACGTGCTCGTCCCGTCGTTCGCGAAGCTCGAGCCGGAGCAGCGCAAGGCGGCGCTCGTCCGCGCGCTCACGCTGCTCGCGCTGCTCATCTTCCCGCTCGCCGTGGGCCTCGGCGCGGTCGCCCCGACGATCCTGAACGACACCTTCTTCAACGAGGCATGGGAGCCGGCCGGCCCGCTGCTCGCCGTGCTGTCCGCGCTCGGCGTCACGCGCCCGATCGGCTGGGTCTTGTCCTCGTACATGCAGGTCTACGGCCGGACGCGGACGATCATGGTCCTGGAGTGGCTCAAGGTGGCCGCGATCGTCGGCAGCATCGCGCTGCTCGGGACGATCGGCGGCGTCCTCTGGGCCTGCGCCGGCGTCGGCGTCGCGTTCGGGGTGCACGCCCTGGCGAGCCTCTGGGTGGTCAAGCGCGCCGATGGCGTCCCGTACATGCGGCTCCTGCGCCCGCTGGTCCGCCCGCTCCTCGCGTGCCTGCCCATGGTCGCCGCGGTGCTCGCCGTCCGCTACGGCATGCGGTCGCTCCACGGCCTGCCCCGCGGGTGCCGCCTTGGCGCCGAGGTGGTGGTCGGCGGGCTCGCCTTCGTCGCTTCCGCGCTCGTCATCGCGCGGCAGGCATCACGGGATTTCCTCCAGCTCGCCCGCGAGGCGGTCCGCCGCCGTCGTTAAGGCGTTTCCTGAATGTCACCGACCCGGAGTGACCAGCGAAGCGCGCGCAGCGAGCGTGACGAGAACAATACGCGTGACGAGCGTGACGAGCGCAACGCGCGTGAGCGAGCGCAACATGCGTAGCGAGCGTAGCGAGCGCAACGAGCTCAACAAGCGCACGGCGCGCAGCGCGACGAGGAGCACCTCTCCCCGCCCAATCGTTGAGGTCCCACGCGACACTCGAGCGAAATTTAGGGGCCTGTGGTAGCGTCGGGCCCCTCTCTTCGAAACTGGGTCGGGATCCGCGTGGCGGCTCCCCTCCACCACTGGAGATAAAAGGAAATGGCAGAGACGCATCCCGCTGCGGTCGAGAGCCTCCTGGCCAAGATCAACTCTCGCGAAGCCCAGGTGGGCATCATCGGCATGGGTTATGTCGGCCTGCCGCTGGCGCTCACGTTCATCGAGAAGGGCTTCCGCGTGCTGGGCTTCGACGTGGACCCCGAGAAGGTCACCGCGCTCAGCGAGGGGAAGAGCTACATCAAGCACCTCGATCCCGCGCGCGTCGCGGCTGCCGCCAAGACCGGCCTGTTCGAGGCGACGGCCGACTTCTCGAGGCTCAACGAGCCCGACGCCATCCTCATCTGCGTCCCCACCCCGCTGACGGCGCAGCGGGAGCCCGACATGAGCTACGTCGTCGGCTCGGCCCAGAAGATCAAGGAGCGGCTGCGGAAGGGCCAGCTCGTCGTGCTCGAGTCCACCACGTACCCGGGCACGACCGATGAGCTCGTCAAGGGCATCCTCGAGCAATCGGGCCTGCGCATGGGCGAGGATTTCTACCTCGCCTTCTCGCCCGAGCGCGAGGATCCGGGCAACCGCGATCACAGCACCGCGACCATCCCGAAGGTCGTCGGCGGCGTCGATCGCGCGTCGCTGGCCCTCTCGGTGGCGCTCTACTCGCAGGCGATCGCGCGCACCGTGTCCGTCTCCTCCGCGCGCGCGGCCGAGGCCGCGAAGCTGACCGAGAACATCTTCCGGGCCATCAACATCGCCCTCGTGAACGAGCTCAAGGTCGTCTACGACGCCATGGGCATCGACGTCTGGGAGGTGCTCGACGCCGCGTCGACCAAGCCGTTCGGCTTCATGCGGTTCAACCCCGGCCCGGGCTGGGGCGGCCACTGCATCCCGCTCGATCCGTTCTACCTCGCGTGGAAGGCGCGCGAGTACGGCGTGTCCACCAAGTTCATCGAGCTGGCCGGCGAGGTGAACGTCGAGATGCCGCACTACGTCGTCAACAAGCTCCAGCTCGCGCTGAACGAGCGCGGCAAGGCGCTGAAGGGCACGAAGGTCCTGCTCCTCGGCGTCGCCTACAAGAAGGACATCGACGACCCGCGCGAGAGCCCCGCGTTCGAGATCATCGAGCTCCTGCGCAGGCTCGGCGCCGTGCTGAGCTTCCACGACCCGCACGTGCCCAAGCTGCCGCGCATGCGCACCTGGCCGCATCTGCCGGAGCTCTCGTCCATCCCCCTCAACGAGGACACGCTCAAGAGCCACGACGCGGTCATGTTGGTCACCGACCACTCCGTGGTCGACTACGATCTGGTGCTGAACCACGCCGCCCTGATCGTCGACGCCCGCGGCGTCTACCGCGCGGCGAACCCCAAGGTCGTCAAGGCCTGACGGAGGGCGCCCCGAGCGGCGCGGGCGGGCTCGCACGCGGGCGCGGTGGTCCTGGTGACCAGGCATCCAGCGGCGGCGTCCTTGCCCGCCGCCGCTGGCCCCGTGGCGTGTCGCTCAATTCCCGCGCTGTGGGCGGCGCACCGCGGCGATGCCCGCGTGCTGCCCCCGCCACCGCGCGGGCGCGCCAAGGTCGAGGTCGAGCTCCTGGGTGACTCCTCGACATCCGCAGGGGCTCCGCGTGTCCTCGCGACATCGTAGCCGCGTCACCTGGTGTCCGCGTATCCTCGCAACCACGTATCCCTGTAACCCGTAACCCTGTAACCCGTAACCGGTAACCGGATGCGGCGCGGCTCTTGCCGAGTTCGCGAAATCGCGAGCATCCCCTTGATGTCAGGGCGCCGGTTCGGTACCCATCAAAGACGGTCCATGTCCACGCCGCCGCCCATGGTCGGGCCAGGTCGAACGATGTCGCCTGCAGATGACAGCCTGGGCCCTGCGCCATCGAGCTCGGATTGGAAGGGCCACCTGGAGATCCGGCTCGGCGATCTCCCGGGGACGCGCCGTCCGCTGACGGAGTCCCACATCGTCATCGGCAGGGCGCCGGGCGTGCAGCTCACGCTCGACCACTACACGGTCTCCCGGCGCCACGCGGAGCTCTTCTGCGATCCGTTCGGCCGGTGGTGGATCCGCGACCTCGGCAGCACCAACGGGACGCTCGTCAACGACGAGCGGATCAACGAGAAGGTGCTGAAGCCGGGCGATCGCATCGGGATCGGCGACTACATCCTCGAGTTCCAGCTCACGGCGCGGGCCCCTCGCGTGCCGATCGACCCGGGCGGCCTCCATTTCGAGGAGGACAAACCGACCGCGATCCGCAAGCTCGGCGAGCTCGACCCTCCGCGGATCGCGGCGAAGCACCTGTTCACCCTGATGGACCTGTCGCGGCGGCTCCTCAGCATCGAGGACGCGACGGATCGGTTCGACGCGCTCTGCCAGCTGATGGTCCGCGAGGACTTCCACGGCAGCATGGCGCTCGCGCTGCGGCTCCGGCAGAACGGCGCGCTGACGATCCTGTCCGGGCCGCACCGCCCGTTCCAGTCGCTCCGGCGCGAGGACTCCGTCGCCCCGCCGTACATCTCGCGCCGCGTGCTCGCGGCGGTGCAGGACACGCGCGAGCCGGTGCTCGCCGGCAACCTGGTGAGCGACAGCGCCACGGTCGAGCTCACGATGTCGCGCGACGTCATGGCCCTCTGGGTCGTGGCCTGTCCGCTGCGCGTCGAGGAGCAGATGATGAACCTGCTCTACGTGACCCTGCCGCCCGACTTCGGCAGCGTCGAGTGGCTCGGGCTCATCGCGCTCGCGGCGGAGGTCTATCAGCAGGCCGAGTCGGCCTGGGAGGCGCGGCGCCACGCGCAGGCGCACGCGGCGATCGAGCGCGAGCTCGAGATGGCGCACCAGATCCAGCGGACCTTCGTCCCGAAGCGGCTGGAGTTCAAGGCGCTGGACGTGGCGCTCGGCTTCGAGCCGTGCCGGTGGGTCGGGGGCGACTACGTGGACATCGTCCCGATGCCGGACGGCCGCCTCATGCTCGCCGTGGCAGACGTCTGCGGCAAGGGGCTCCAGGCCGCGCTGATCGGCTCGAGCGTCCACACGATGGTGCGCGCGACGGTCGACGCCGGCCGCGGGATCACGGGCATGATGGACCGGCTGAACGCCTACCTCTGCGAGTACCTGCCGGAGCACTCGTTCGTCACGATGGTGGCCGTCGCCCTCGACCCCGCGACGGGCCGCATGGAGTGCGTCAACGCAGGGCACCCGCCGGCGCTGGTGGCGACCGCGGAGGGCGGCCTGCGGCACCTCCAGGCGGCCGTCAACCCGGCGCTCGGGGTCGGCCCGGTGCCGATGGAGGCGCACCAGAGCGTGCTCGCGCCGGGCGAGGTGCTCGCGATGTACACCGACGGGCTCACCGAGCTGCGCAACTCGTCGAAGCAGATGCTCGGCCTGCACGCGCTCGGCACGGGCTTCGCCAAGCTCTGCGCGACGAGCGCTGGCCGCCCGGTCGCGTCGATCGCCGACAAGCTCACGCACATGCTCGAGGAGTTCCGCGGCGACCAGCTGCCCGAGGACGACCGGGCCTTCCTCCTCGCGCGGCGCACCTGAGCGCGCCGCTCTCGGCAGCCCGGCGGAGCCCCTGAGCGCGCCGAGGGCGGGGTTCCGGCCGCCCCTGGGGAGCGCGCCCCGTCGCGCTCAGCGAGCGGCGTCGCCCGCGCCGGCAGACCCCGGCGCCTCGCCCTCCAGCGGCTCGCTCGGCGTCGACTCCCGGCGCTGCGTGCCGGAAGGGCCTGCAGAGCCGAAGGGCTGGGTCATCGAGATGCGCGAGCCCGGCGCCATCCGCCGCGGGAACGCGCCCGACACGGACAGGAGGAGCGTGTTCCGGACGACGCGCGTGTCGGGGAGCTCCGCCGTCCTCGCCTCGGTGCGCTGGTTCGCGTGCTGGTACCGGAGCGCGAGCGCGAAGTCGGGGATGACGATGACAGGGCTGTAGAGCAGCCCGACGTCGGTGAGCACCGCGAGCGTCCTCGGCCCCGTGTCGAGATCACCCTCCGCGTTCGTCTCGAGAGGTCGCGCGAGCTGCGCGCTGGCCGAGCCCTCGACCGACAGGTGCCAGGCGGCGTGGACGGGCACCGCGGCGCGGAGCGTCAGCATGTGGGAGAGCTGGATCTGCTGCAGGAAGACGTTCGGCGTGGCCGCATAGGTGTACGCGAGCTCGGCCGCGTCGCCCCGCTCGTGCAAGTAGCGCAGCGCCGCGAGCCCGGTCGGGCGCGCGAGCGACCCGGCGCCGCCCGCCAGGTCCGTCGCGACGACCCCGCCGACGTCGACCTGGCTCGAGAAGCGACGCCCGAGGTCGTGCTGCCAGCTCGCCACGAGCGTGCTGAGGAGCTGATCGCGCGACGCGTACGTGTCCTCGGTCGCGGGATCGGTGTCGGTGACCGGAACGTTGTCGAAATGGGTGTAGCCGACCGAGAGCGCGAGGGCCGCGACGTCGTGACGGAAGCTCCGGTTCGCGTTCAGCGTGTTCGTCACGCTGTACGTGCGCTGCGGGCGATCCAGGAGCGGGTTGTAGACGGCGAACGCCGCCGCCTGCCCGAGCGACCAGACCGGCGAGGGCTGGAACGAGAACCCCTCGTTGAACGACCCCTGCACGAAGTTCGTCGTCCCGCCCGCGGTGCCCTGGGTCGTCGTGGTCCCCGGCGTCTGCTCGAGCTGGAACGTGTTGAGCTGACCTTGCGACCCGGACGCCCCGAGCGTCAGCGACGTCCTCGGCGACGTGACGAAGCGGCCGGACCACACGGCCACGTTCGAGTACGAGCTCGCCTCCGCGTGCCGGAAGAAGAAGCTCGTCGAGAACGTGTAGGACAGCGTCTGCGCGGTCCGCGGCGTCGTGTAGGTGAAGATCAGGCCGGGGCTCGCGGTCCCGAAGCCGTCGGCGTCGGGACCGGGCCCGGCCGGGGGCTCGGCTGCCGAGGTCACGTTGTCGGTGACGCCGATCGACCCGGTGAAGACGCCGTGGAGGGTTGCGTCCTGCGCCCGGGCGTCGTGGTGGGTGAGGATCGCGCAGCCGAAGGCCGCGACCGCAATACCTCGTCCGGAGCGCATGAGGGCTGCAAGGTAACAATGGAGCCGGCGCTCGGCTACGCCTCCCCGACCTTTCGGTGCGAGGAGGCGGGCGCCGCGCGCCGGCCGTTCAGGCGTCGAGCAGGACGACACCGAGGATGGGCGCCGGTCGGAGCTGCTCGATGGCCTGGCGGATCGCCTTGCGGGTCGACTTCTTGACAAGCGAGGTCAGGACCACGCCGTCCACCGAGTCGCCGATGACGTTCAGGTCCATGCTGCCGAGCACCGGCGGCGTGTCGATGATGATGTACGAGTACCCCGCGCGCTTGAGGCTCTCGATCGCGGTCGAGAACGCCACCCCGTCGAAGATCGGCGGCCGCTCCGTGCGCGGATCGACGGCCAGGATGTGGACCGGCGTCTGGAGGGCGAGCCTCGCGTCGGGCGACCTGCCGCCGATCGGCGCGGCGTTCCTGTCCGACGACGACTCGCCGCCCTCGTCGCCGGGCGTCACGGCGGGCGCTGCCTGATCGACGACGACCCAGGGCGCGAACCGGTCGTTGACATGGCGCTGGAGCTGCTCCGTGAAGCAGCTCGGGGGCTCGAACCGCAGCGCCTTCGCGATGCCGGGCTTGCGGATGTTCGCCTCGACGAGGAGGATCTTCCCGCGGACGGTCTCGCGGAGCGCGAGCGCGAGGTTGATGGCGCAGGACGTCTTGCCCTCGCCGGGCCCCGCGCTCGTCACGGCGATGGTGATCCCCGAGCCCGTCGGCAGCTTGCGCCGGAGCGTCCGGTACGCGTCGGCCTGGGGCGAGTAGGGCGCGCGGAGCATCACGATGTTCGGATCCACGGCGTCCGGCATCGGCACGGGGCGCACGGTGATCTCGCCCTGGCCGCGCAGCGACTCCTCCGGGAGCAGCCCGGCGTTCTCCGGTGTGGTGGGCAGGGAGCGCAGCTGCTCGATGTGCAGCGACGGCGGCTCCTCGAACGTCGGATCCAGCGACTGCAGCTTCGCGTCCACGGCCTGGTGCGCCGGGGTCGACACCACGCGGTTGAAGATCAGGGAGGGCGGCGAGCTGAACGTGCTGGTGAGCGAGCGCTCGATCGACCTCTCGGGCGGCCTCTCGGGCGGCGGCTGCTGCTGCGGCGGCTGCTGATGCGGCTGCGGCACCTCGCGCACGGTCACCTCGCGCGTCGCGGGCGGCACCACGCGATCGAAGACGAGCGAAGGAGGCGAGGTGAACGCCCCGCTGAACGATCGCTCGAGCGGCGGCGCTCCCCCGGGGGGCGCCGCCGCGTCACGGACCCCCACGTCGCGCGCCGGCGGGGCGATGACCCGGTCGATGGGCACCGGCAGCGCCGGCGAGCTGCCCGGCCTCCCGCCGCTCGACACGAGCCCGGGGCTGCTCAGCGTCGCGCTCAGATCGACGACGCGCGCGATCGCCGGGGATGAGCCTTGCCGGTCGGGGCCGGGCGGCAGCGCCGGCGCGGGCATGCCGAGCACCGTCGCGGTACCCGGATGCGCGCGGTGCTCGCCGTGGTCCGCCGCAGGACCCCCGAGGAAGAGCGCCGTCGCCGGCGATGGCCCCCTGAGCGGCTGCGGCGCGCCGGGGTGAGCGCCCGGCGCCTGCGCGGCGCCGAGGCGCAGCCCCATCGCCTGCGGGTGCTGCGGCGAAGGGGGGAGATCTTGCCGGATGGTCGGCGAGTCGAACGCGGCGCTCGGGTCGTCCTGGCTGGAGCTCGGGCGCTCCGCCGCGACCACGTCCTCCGCGTCGTTCGCGAGGCGCAGGACGCGGGCGATCATCTCCTCGCGCACGTCCGGATCCGGCGCGATCGAGCGCCAGTTGCCGACCACGTTGCGGAGCCGGCGCGCCTCGATGACGAGGGCGCGGACCCGCGCGGTCTGCTCCGCGCGACTCAGGAAGTCGCAGACCTGATCGAGCGCCCGCTCGAGGGAAGCGACCGGCGGCGGCTTTCCCGGCTCAGCTCCGCCTGCCTCAGCCACGGCGCCCTCGGGGCGCGCGCGCGGCGGGCGGTACGACGACGAGCACCGGAGCGAGCGCCATTCGATCGATATCTTCCATGTCGTAAACCCGATCGTCGAACACGATGCCACGCGCCGCGGCGGCCGCGATGCCGGCCGCAACGGACAAGAACAGCCCGCCGATGGCGATGATCAGCCGCGACGGGCTCGACGGCGCGCTCGGCCGGTACGCCGGGTCGAGCACCTCGATCTGCGCCGAGTAGCCGCCCTGCTCCGAGCTCGCCGCGATCTCGGCGCGGAACGACTTGCCCTCGAGGTCGGAGAGGCGCTGCTGCGCGCGCGCCTTCTCGCGGGTGAGCCGCGACCAGTCGGTCTCGGTGTTGATGATCTGCTTCGCCGCCTCGCTCGCGTCGGCCGCGTTGCCCTTCTTCGCGCCCCTGCGCACCGCGATCTCGCGCTCGAGAGCCGCGAGCTGGGACTTGATCTTCGCCTTCTCGGCCTCGTCGGTCGCGGGGACCTCCACCACCGGCTCCGGCGGCAGGACGAGCGCCTGCTCGGCGCGCCGCAGCGCCGCCTCGGCGTTGGTCACGCGGGCCGCCGCCGCCCGGACGTCGGGGTGCTGCTCGGTGAAGCGGGACTGCTTGTCGGCCAGGTCCCGCCGCGCGGTGGCGAGCTCCTGCTCGGCCTGATCCCGCTGCCGTGTGAGCGCGGGGGAGGGCACCCCGGCGGCGCTCACCGCGGGCTGCTCCGGCTTGCCGGTGAGCCGGCTGCGCAGGCGGGGCACCTGCCGCTCGAGCGCCTCGAGGGTCGGGTCGGTCCCGGTGGCGCGCCGCTCCCGCTCGCGGATGGCGGCGCCGCCCTGCGAGCCGCCGGGGGTGGACTGCTCGGTGGCGAACTCGGGGTGCTCTGCCAGGAACGCCGCGAGCTCGGTCTCGGCCTTCTCGACGTCCTGCTCGGCGCGCTTCAGCTCGGCGTCGAGGAACTCGTTCGTCAGCTTCGCCTGCGACCTGCGCATGCGCGTCGTCTCCTCGACGAGGATGTCCGCGAGCCGCTGCGTCACCTCCTGCGCCTGCTCGCGCGTCTCCCCTTCGGCCGAGATCGCGAAGGTGTCCTGCGAGCGGGCCTTGAAGGTGATCTTGGCGCGGAGCCGATCGACAGCGTCGACCATGCCCCGCTTCTCGAGGACGTCGGGGAAGAGGTTGAACTCGGTCACGACCTTCTCGAGGTTGGAGCGCGCGAGCAGCGTCTCCTTGAGGCGCGCGGAGAGGGTGCGGAGCGGGTCGGGCCCGTCCGGCCCGAGGTACGTCGCCTTGACGCCCTCGCGGTAGAAGATCACGGTCTCGGAGCGGTACGCGGGCTTCCTCGACTGCACGACGAGCACCGTGAACCCGAGCCCCGCGATCGCCACCAGCACCGCCACGTACCAGTGCGCCAGCGTCCGGTTGATCATCGCGCTGACGCTGGGCGGCTGCGGACCTGCAGGCCGCGCCGATGCGTCGGCGGGAATCGCCCCGAGCGCCTCCTGGGGCGGGGTAGGCCCGGAGGGCTGCTGGTTCATCTTCTTGTCCATGGTCCCCGCTCCTCGAAGGTTGCCTTGCTCCGCCCGGCCCGGAGGACGCGCACCCCGGTCTGGCAGGCTGGTTGCCTATGGTAGACGTGCGACGCCCGAGCGCCAGCTTGTTGCACTTGGCTGTGCCCGCCGCGTGCCCGCCGCGCGCAACCCTACGCCTAACACGCCTCCGGTACGCGCAGCACGCGCAGCAAGCGCAACCAGCGCCGCGGCGACGGGGGAGCGCCGTCCGGGCGACTCCAGCCGCTCGGCAACGTCCGCGCGACACCTGCCGCGCGGCGCTGCCACCGCGGCCGTCGTCGACGGGTGGGCCGGGGGGCCGGGGTGGCGGCGCGCGCGCCGCCACCGAGCGTCACGTGGGGAACACCCGATCGAGGCGCAGCAGGCGGAAGATCGCGCGCGGCTGATCCCTCAGCCCGACGATGCGCACCTGGCCGCCGTTGGCTCGTACCCGCTTGAACAGCGAGACGATGACGCCGACGCCCGAGCTGTCGATCAGCCGGAGGGACGAGAGCTCGAGCGTGATGTTCTGCCGGTTCTCGGCCACCAGCTCGTCCACCAATGTCCTGAACTCCGGTGCGGTCACTGCGTCGAGGGTCCCCTCGAACTGCACGACCGTCTCACTGCCGTTATCGGTCCGCGTATAGCTCATTGGATTTTGATTCCCCCTGCGGCGCGGGTCGCGCCCGAACGGGAGACGCTCCGCATTCGAAAACTGCTTGTCCGATGCCCTGTCGCCCCGGCGAAATCGGCGTCGGAATGCTCTTGTTCGCTGCTGCCTTCACCCCCGTCGCCGGCAATACACGAGCTGCCCTCTCTCCGCTTCACCAGACGCAGGACATTCGGGCTGCCGGGACAGTAGTCGACCTCATCCATGAACGATTTGATGATGAAGAGGCCCATCCCGGACTCGGGGAGGTCGTCGATGGGAGGGTTGTCGATGGCCGCGGGATCGAAGCTGCATCCCGTGTCCATCAAGCGGATGATAATGCCGTCCGCGTCGGACTCGATCTCGATGTCGACGTCGCCCGGCGGGCCAGCGCGGTATCCGTGAATCGCGATGTTGTTGAACGCCTCGCCGAACGCCGAGACGGTCTGGTCCTCGAAATCCTCCTGGGTGAGGCCGGGCGACCCGCCCTCGACCCTCCCAGGCGCGGCCATCTTGCATGCGGCCGCCACCACGCGGAGGGCGAGGTGGCGATAGGTCAACGAACCTGGTACGCGGAGTCGGATCACGCCCAAACCTCCATCCGAGCTTGTACCCTACCACGTTCTCGACTATGGGAGCCACAAGGTAAACAGTGACACCTGGCGTTCGTGTAGCGAAACGTGCGATCGACATCGCGGGCTCGCTCGTGGGTCTCACGCTGACCCTCCCGCTCTACCCTCTCATCGGCGCGGCTATCTACCTCGAGTCGCCCGGGCCGATCTTCTACATGCAGCGCCGTGCCGGGATGCTCATCGGCACGGAAGTGCGGGACGGCGTGGCCTACCCGCGGTTCGTCGAATTCCACATGCGCAAGTTTCGTTCCATGCGCGTGGATGCCGAGAAATTGACGGGGGCCGTGCTCGCCCAGCAGGACGACCCGCGCATCACCCGGGTCGGCCGCTTCCTGCGCAAGACGCGCCTCGACGAGATCCCGCAGTTCTGGAGCGTGCTCATGGGGGACATGAGCATCGTGGGGCCGCGCCCCGAGCGCCCCGAGCTGCTCGTCAACCTCGCGCTCGCCATTCCGTTCTTCGAGGAGCGGATGCGCGACATCAAGCCGGGCATCACGGGGCTCGCGCAGGTGTCGCTCGGGTATACCGGGCGCGCCCCGGCGGAGAGCGAGGTCGCCGCGTTCGAGGCGACGCTGACGAACCCGTTCGGCCTCGAGGAGGCGGAGGGCGCCGAGGCCGACGACATGCGGATGAAGCTGCTCTTCGACCTCGCTTACGCCGCGTCGCTCGAGAAGCTCTCGACGTTCCTGCAGATGGAGCTCTCGATCATCGTGAAGACGCCGCTCGTGATGGTCCTCGGCCTGGGGCGCTGAGCCCAGGCGCTCCGCGCTTCAGCGCCAGACCTCCTGCGCCGTCTGCCCTCGCATCCCAGACGGCCGGCGCGGCGCGCAGCCTCGCGCCCCAGACGCTGGCACCTGCCTCGCGCCCTGGGCGCTTCAGCGCGGCGCCCTCCCTCTCCCCCGACGCCGGCGCGCTCGAGCGCCAAGCGGTCGTCCGCGCGCATCCCGCGGGGAGGCGCAACAGCCTCAGTAGCCCTTTGACTTCGTGTACAGGGTCAGCGCGATCACCAGGCCGACGTTGGCCAGGATGAGCCGGTAGACGTCGCGCTTCTCGAACTTGATCGAGAACGAGGGATCGACGCTCTTGACGGCGCAATAGAACGAGCCCGCGAGGCCGAAGTAGATCCAGAGCACGTAGTGGTAGGTGAACGAGAGGAAGAAGATCCCCACCATCATCCCGCAGAACCCGGCGAGCATCCCCATGGCCCAGGCCCGGATCATCGCGAACTGCGCGCCGTGCTCGTAGCGGCTCAGCGCGACCAGCGAGATCTTGAGCGTGAGGTAGATCATCGCCGTCCACGCGAACATCCCGATGGGGCCGAGCTCCGCGAGCGCGAGCAGGTACGCGTTGTGCGCCGTGAGCCAGTGGTGCTCCGTGAACTGGCGGAAGCCCGCGCCCATCAGCGGGAACATGCGGTAAATCTTGAGGCCCTCGGACAGGATCTCCGTGCGCTCGCCCGCCGACTCGTCCGCCTCTTCGCCGCCGCGGCCGCCGAGCATCATGAGCGGCGCCGCGCAGATCGCGCCGAAGATCGCGCCGCGGACGCCGTATTTCTTGACGAAGTAGACGCCCAGCACCGTCGCGAAGACGAGCTGGCCGCCCCGGGACTGCGTGAGGATGATCGCGGTCGCGATCACGAGGAGCGACCCGAAGACCAGGAGCGCGCGCAGGAAGGAGCGCTTCTGCTCGAACATCGCGAAGCTGAACGGCAGCACGATGCCCGACGTGAGCGCGAGCTCGTTCGGATCCTGGAGCACGCCGCGCCAGCGCACGCGGCCGTTGATCGTCGACGTCTTGAAGAGGCCGACGCGCTCGCACAGGTACTCGACCTCGGGATCGGCCCCCGGCCCCTCGCGGCAGTCCACGCGGAGCTCGCAGGACCGGCCGTCAGGGATACCCGACTCGCCGCGCGAGCCTCCGATGGTCTGGGATACCGCCAGGCACTGAGATGGGGAGAACCCCTGGTGCACGGCGACGCCCGCCACGAAGAGGCCCATGACGAGCACCGTGGAGGCGAGCTTCTGGAAGCCCTTGAAGCCGTCGGTGCTGTGCCCGATCAGGAAGAAGAGCACGAACGTCACGCTGATCGAGACGAAGCCCTCCGAGAACTCGGCGGGGTTCCGGAAGCCGAGCGTGAACACGCACCAGAAGTAGACGACGATGGCCCACCGGAGCTGCGGGGTCGCCTTCAGCCTGACCTTGCCCATGGCGAGGTCGAGGCCCATGCCCATGAAGGCGAGGCCGAGCCAGAGGTACAGGAACGGCAGGTTCTCGAAGCGCTCGTCCCATTCCTGGGGCCTGCCGTAGATGAAGATGATGAGAAGGATGACCCCGGGGAGCGCGAGCATGTCGAGGGTCCTCGGCGGAGACGCCGTTCGGGTGGTGGGGGACGTTCCGGAGGATCGCGGCTCGCGTCAAGCGACTTGCGCTCGCTCCCTCCGGCGCGGTTGCAGGGCCCTCGACGCTAGGTGCTGAGGCCCACGCGGCGCACGGCCTGGTTCAGGAACGGGACGAACTCGTCCGCCGCCCTCGCGTTGCCCGCGCTCGAGGGGTGGTTGTCGGTGTTGCCCTCCGAGCCGTGGAGGGAGAAGTTGGACTCGCCCTTGTTCGTGAGCACGTCGTAGTAGTCGAAGACGACGACGTTCTTCTCCGGATAGCCGCTGAGCCAGCCGTCGGGCGACTTGACCCAGTTGTTGAACGAACGGGCGAGATCCGCCTGGCGCTGCGCGATCTCGGCGTCGGAGGGCTTCCCGAGGAGCCGCTTGGCGGTCCACTTCCAGGCGGGCTCCTTCGAGCGTTTGAGGACGTTGGCGGGGGCGGTGATGTAGACGAACAGCGTGTCCTTCCGCTTCGCGAGGTCGGGCAGGATCGACGCCAGCGTGGCCTTCGCGTTCCAGACGGTGAGCTCCGGGCCGGCCGGGTTGCCGGGGGCGGAGCCCTCGCCGACGAAGCGGTTGTTGGGATAACAGGACTTGAAGACGACGATCCGGTTCACCACGCCGTCCGGGTGCATCTGGTCGTTCAGCGCGACCCGGAGCACCTTGTCCATCTTGTCGCGGAACTTGGGCGCCCAGTCGAAGAGGTCGGTGTTCTCGCCGATCTCGCTGCCGTAGGAGGCCTCGTGGACGCGGTAACCCTGCTCCGTGAGCTTCTTCTTGAGCCCACCTCCGTTCGGGTGCGCCTCGTAGACGCACGACGCCTTCTCCTTCTCGGCGCCCGGCTCCGTGAGGAGCTGGCCGCCGCACGAGTGATGGATGAACAGGAGATCCAGCGGGGTATCGGGCCGGGTGCTCGCGAAGCCCGACAGATCGAGCGAGCCTGCCTTCGCGATGGGGCCGGTCGCGGCCGGCGCCGTGCCCTCGATGGGGATGAACAGGGCGCCCAGCGCGACGAGGAATGCGCCGGCAGAGACGAGTCGCTTCTTGCTCATGGCATCTCCGTACAGGACGTGGGCAAGGAGGATGGATTATTGCAGCGCGCCGCGCCGAGGACAAGCGGGCGCCGATGGCGCCATCGTCACGTTTGCCGTTTGCCGTTTGTCGCTTGCGACACGGCGCTCAGAAGGAGAGGACACCGCCCTCGTCGGCCTTGGCGGCCGAGCCGGCGCGGATCGTGATCTCGTCTCCGTCGGCCGCGGGCTTCCTGATCACGTCGTAGGATGCGCCGGGGGAGAGCCCCGTGACGACGTGCTTCGCCACGCCCGGGAGCGAGGTGAACTGCACCTCGGACACTGCGCCCAGCTCGACCGGGAACAGGACCAGCGTGCCCTTCACCGCCGCGCCCACGAACGGCGTCCCGCGCTTCGTGCGCACGAGCGCCACCGGATCCGCCGTCGCGTTGCCGGCCGCTCCCTGGAGCACGTGCAGGAAGCGCGCGTCCTTCGGCATCGGGGCCGGCGGCTCGACCCGCAGGGTCCCGAGCATCGGCTCGTTCTCGGCCGGCTTGGTGTCCCAGGTGCCCGTCGGCTTGTACGGCTCGGCCACGACGACGGCGCTCTCCGGCAGGACCGTGGTCACGAAGAGCTTCTGCCCCTTCGCGGTCGTGGCCGTCGCGAGCTTCCCCGCGACCTGCGCCGCGCTCGGCGTTTGCACGAAGAAGCGCTTGAAGCGCCCGTCCTTGCCCGTCGCGGCGCGGTCGTAGAGGACGAGGTGGTCCGGCTTGAGCCACACGAGCGCGCGGCTGACGTGCGTGACGTCGCGGATGTTCTCGTACTCGGAGTTGTAGAGCGGGGTCGCGTCGCCGAGGACGTAGACGTAGTCCTGCGCGAAGCTCTTCGCGAGCACCCTGGGATCCCCCGTGTGCACGAGCGGCCACTGGGACCCGCGCCGCCAGAGCTCGCCGCGGTTCGGGTCGTCGTGGCGGCGGTTCTTGTCGTTCTCGACCGCGAGGGTGTTGTGCTGCTCGGAGTTCCCCATGAAGGCGCCGTACCCGACGCGCTCCTTCGTGAGCCACTCGCCGCCGCGGTAGAAGCCGAAGCTGAGGCCGTCGCCGTGCTGGTGGTCGATCTGCTCCCAGCCGAGCTGGAACTGGAGCCACGTGGCCTCGGGCCCCCAGCTCGTCCTCGCGAAGACCTGGCCGAGGCCGGGGCCGTAGTGCGTGAGCGGGATGGAGGGGCGCGGGTCGGTCGGGGTGACCGCCGGGTCGAGCAGGAGGAAGTACAGGATCGAGTGGCGCTTGTGGGTCTGGCCGAGCTGCGAGCGGGCGCGCCGCGCGAGGGCCGCGGCGCCGCCAGGGCCGGCGTGGATGGCCATCCAGCGGAGCGCGTTCAGGCGCTCGGCGTTGCCGCTGTTCTCGGCGTGGAGGCCGAGCGCCGCGAACGGGTCGATGTGATCCGTGTACTCGTAGCGCTCCCCGTCGCCCGTCCACGCGGCCTCGTGGGTCGGCCCGAGCCGGCCCGCCGGCGTGCCGGGGCTCAGGCTGTGGAGGTGGGCCGGGATGAACTCGTGCCAGAACGGGTTGCCGTCGAGGTGCACCTGCGGGCCCCACTTCGCCGGATCGGCCTCGCCGGCCGTCTGGATGGCGAGCAGCGTCTCGCTCACGTAGGCCAGCGTCGCGGGGCCGTACTGGAAGCCCTCCGGCGGCGCGCCGCCGCGCGCGTCGTTCCGCAGGACGCTGTCGGTCATGTAGAGCCACGCCCCGGTGACGTTGGCGAAGTAGTCCCTGAGCCGCGGGTAGGTGCCGCTCGGCTTCGGATCCGGCGGATCGTCGGCCTCGTCGAACGCGAGCGACAGGAGCGTCAGGTTGCGCATGTGCGACGTGAAGTAGTTGTTCACGGCGTACCTGCGCTTCCTCGGCTCCTTCAGCATCGCCGGGTCGTTCAGCTTGCCCACGGGCTCGGGGTGATCGTGGCTCGTCGTCGACGACTGCAGCTGCTCCTCCGCCCAGCGGAGGAAGACGGGCCGTATCGCCGCCTTGTCCTGGGCCGAGAGGTACCCGTAGATCCAGTCGACCGTGAGGCCGAACGACTCGCCGGCCCAGCGGGCGCGGTCGCCGGTCGAGAACCTGCGGACGAAGGGATCCTGCGGATCCCCCTTGTTCACGCGATCGACGATGTAAAGAAGGATCTTGCGCGCGCGGGCGGCGTAGTCGTTGCGGGCCGCCTCGTCGCTCGAGACGAGCGACATGAAGGCGAACAGCTCCGCGTGCGCCTCGCAGTAGATGCGGGCGTGGGTGCAGTCGCCCTCGGAGGGGATGTTGCCCTTGTCCATCGCCGCCGCGGCCTCGGCCGTCACGGCGGCGAGCTCCTTGAACAGGGGGTTCGCCTGCGTGGCGCGCGCCCGGAGCTTCGGCAGATCGGCCGCGCGCACCCAGAGCCGCGGGTGCCCCTTGGTCGGCGTGGCCGGCGGCGCGGGCGGCCCCTCGAAGCGCGGCGCCGCGGCCGCGAGGGCCGCGGTGGCGGACTGGGTGCCCTCGCCGCTGTGGACCGCCGGCGGCCCCGGGGTCTGCCGCCGCTCGCAGCCGGCGAGGAGACCCGCGAGGCCGAGCGCCAGCCCGAGCGACGCGAGCGACGCCAGCGACCGCCGACCCGTCATGTCGCGCGTTCCTTGAGGTACGTGAACGTCCGCTGGAGGCCCTCCTCCGTGGAGACCAGCTGCTTCCACCCGAGCGCCTTCAGCTTCGTGTTGTCGAACCGGTTCCCCTTCCACGAGGTCGCGCTCTTGTAGGGCGTGAAGATGGCCGGCAGCTGCCCCTTCGAGTAGGCGTGGTAGCGCTCGACGAGCTTCGATATCCCGGTGAGGGCGAAGTAGGGCACCGTGAGCGAGCGGATCGGCTTCACCTCGCGCTTGTAGCGGGCGAGGTAGACGTCGGCCGTGGGCAGGTCGTCGTCGTGGACGTTGTAGACCTGCCCCCGCGCGACGTCGCTCCGGCCGGCGACGGCGATCGCCTCGGCGCAGTTGTCGACGTACGAGAGCGGGAGGATGTTGCGGCCGCCGAGGTGCAGGAACACGCCGAAGAGGCTCATCCCGACGCGGCTGGAGAAGGCGTTGCCGCCGGGGCCGTAGATGACGCCGGGGCGGAGCACCGTCAGCGGGAAGCCGTAGCGCGCCTGGTACTCCCAGAAGAGCTTCTCCTGCCGGAGCTTCGCCTGCGAGTAGAGGTCGCGCTGCGCGGGCCGCGCCTCCAGGGGCGTGTTCTCGTCGACGATGTACCCCCGCGGGAGATCGGCGACGCCGTAGACGCCGAAGGAGCTGACCAGGACGACGCGCGGCGATCGGCCGGTGTGGACGAGCGCCTCGAGCAGGTTCTTCGAGGCGACGACGGTGCTCAGGAACATGTCCGCGGGCGCGCCGCCCATGGCCGCGGCCACGTGGTAGACGACGTCCACGCCCTCGACCGCGCGCTCGGCGGCCTCCTTCGTGGCGAGGGAGCCCACCGCGATGTCGAGGGGGACGCCCCGCCGCTTCTCGATCTCTTCGAGCCGCGAGCGGTTGCTCGCGGGGCGGACGAGGCAGCGGAGGTCGGTCTCGCCATGGGCGAGCAGCCGGTCGACGAGGGCCGACCCAAGGAAGCCGTTCGAGCCGGTGACAAGGACTTTCATGTGCGCGCCTTCTCCTGCGGGACCTGGCGGAAGATCTCATCCATCATCCACGCGACCCGGATCATGTCCCGGTACGAGATGGGCAGCTCCGCGCCCCGCGTGATGCTGTCGTAGAAGAGGCCGATCAGGCGGTTCAGCCCCGAGAAGAAGTGGAAGTCGCTGCGGGCGAACCGCACAACGTTCTTGCCCCCCTCGCGGAGGTACGAGAGGGCCTGATCGAAGGCCGGGACGACGCGCCCGATGGCGCTCGGGAGCTTCGGCGAAGCGTCGAGGGTGACCGTGCGGCTCGTGAAGTCGACGTGGAGCGTGTTCTTCGTGCCGTAGACGCGGAGGAAGTGCCCGGGCGGCCGCGCGTGCGACGAGAAGGTCCCGTAGGCGCTGACGCGCGCGCCCTGCACCGTGACGCGGAGCTCGTCGAGCATGTCGTCGCGCGAGTCGCCGAACCGCTTCTCGCGGAGCGCGTAGGCGGTCGCGGTGACCTTCGGCTGCTCGTCGTCCACGAACTCGACGATCTTGTTCAGCAGGTGATCGACGTTGTTGTGGAACAGCTTGCCCGGGAGGCGGTGGACCCAGTGCGAGCCGTCGCCGAGGAGCGCAGCGCCGAAGGGGCCGGCGAGGTTGTAGCCGAAGCAGCTCTCCACGTGGACGGGATCGCCGAGCACGCCGTCGCCGACGAGCCTGCGCATCTCGACGGCCGGGGGATCGAACTGGTACTCCCAGCCGACGGTCATCTTCTTCCCGGCGGCGGTGCAGAGCTCGATGAGGCGCCGCACGTCCGCGAGGTTCAGCGCAGTCGGCTTCTCCACGTAGACGTGGGCGCCCGCCTCGATGGCTCGCCGGGCGAGGAACAGGTGCGACTGCGGAGGGGTGGTGATGTGGACGACGTCGGGCTTCTCGACGTCGAGCAGGCGGTCGAACGAGTCGTAGTGGCTCGGGATGCCGTAGCGCACCGCGATCTGTTCGGCCATCAGGAGCTCCAGGTCGCATACGGCGACGACCCGAGCCCGCTCCGGCATCTTCTGGATCTCTTCTATGTGGCCGTCGGCGATCTTGCCGCAGCCGACGATCGCGATTTTGAGGGTCATGCGGCGGCGGAGCGTACCGCAACGTGGCAGCCGAGAGCTAGGCTCTCCGCCGGCCCGCCGAACAGCGTGGACGCGTCCACGCGCATCCACGCGCATCCACGCGCATCCACGCGCGTGGAGGAGCTTGATGACGGTCGCGGCGGCCTCGGGTAGGCTGCGCGGCGCAGCATAAAGAAGGGTGGTGATTCGTGCGCGTGCTCCATGTTCTTCATACGTCGCTGCCTGTCATTGCGGGGTACACGATCCGCAGCGACTACATCATCAAGCATCAGGCCGAGCACGGGATGCGGCCGGCGGTGGTGACGTCGGCGCAGCAGGGGTCCGGGGATGCGCTGAAGGACGAGATCGGCGGCATCTCGTACTGGCGGACGCGCGAGCCAACCGGCAAGAAGCTGCCGCTGGTCAGGGAGCTCTCGCTCGTGCGGGCGCTGGAGGCGCGCGTCGAGGACGCGATCCGGGAGTTCCAGCCCGATCTCGTGCACGCGCACTCGCCGATGCTCGTCGGGCTTCCGGCGCTCGCGGCGGCGCGCCGCTTCGGGCTGCCGCTCGTCTACGAGGTGCGCGATCTCTGGGAGAACGCCTCCGTCGACCGTGGCAAATTCAAAGAGGACTCGGCGCCTTACAAGATCGCGGCCGGCCTCGAGACGATCGTCTACAAGTACGCTGACGCGACGGTCACGATCTGCGAGGCCCTGAAGAACGCCGTCGCGCCGCGGGTGCGCAGCACGGACGCGCTCCACGTCGTGGGCAACGGCGTCGACTCGGACAAGTTCGCGCCGCGGGAGGCTCCTCCCGGCGCCTGGGAGCGCTTCGGGCTCGCCGGGAAGAAGCTCATCGGCTACGTCGGCACCTTCCAGCCGTACGAGGGGCTCCAGACGCTCATCGCGGCGATCGGCGACATCGCGCGGGAGATCCCGGACGCGCACGTCGTGATCACCGGGGCCGGCGGCCAGGAGATGGAGCTCAAGGCGTTCGCCCGCGAGCGAGGGGTGGAGTCCAAGGTGACCTTCACCGGGCGGGTGCCGCACGACGAGGTGTTCAACATCTACGCGATGGCGAGCCTGCTCGTGTATCCCCGCATCCGGACCCGGACGACCGAGCTCACGACGCCGCTGAAGCCGCTCGAGGCGATGTCCATGGCCCGGCCCGTGATGGTGAGCGACGTCGCGGCCATGGGGGAGCTCGTCCGTTATGGCGAGACCGGGTTCGTCTTCAAGGCGGGCGACAGCGCCGATCTCACGAAGCGGTGTGTGGAGGCCCTCAAGGATCCGGCGCGCCTCGAGCAGGTCGGCAAGAACGCGCGGGCGTGGATCCTCAAGGAGCGGCAGTGGCCCACGCTGCTCTCGCGGTACGAGACCATCTACGAGCAGGCCATCGCCGTGCGGCGCGGACACGGCAAGTCGCGCGTCGGCGAGCCGCGCGCGGCGTGAAGGGCGGCGACGCCAGCCCGAGCTTCCCACGGCCGACGGCCAGCGTCGCTGCCGCGTAAGCGTCGCGATCCCTAGGCGCGTCCTTGCGCGATCCGGGGTATGATCGCGCGGCCCCATCCCGCCCCTTCGGGAACTGGCAGGAGGTCTCTCAACGTGTTCGAGATCAAAGTCGACCGGATCATCGCCATGGTGGATTTCGTCCTCGAGGGGCGTGTCCGCCTCGAGGAGATGGAGAACTTCGTCAGCGAGCTGAGGAAGGCGTGCGAGAGCCTCCAGGGCCGGGAGATCAAGATCAAGGCCGATGTCCGCGGGTTCAGGCCGATGTCCCCCGATGTGGCGGAGAAGATCCGCGCCGTCCAGGAGTTCGGCCTGGAGCTCGGGGTGATGCGCGTCGCCGAGATCATCGAGAGCGACATCGTCGCGCTCCAGCTGAACCGCGTGGCGCGCGAGAGCGGCACGGACAAGGTCCTCCGGCGCTTCTGGGACGAGGACGCCGCCCACGAGTGGCTCCTCCACGGTGATCCTGAATAGCGCTGAGGCGCGGGCGACGCGTCGCTAGAAGAGGGGCGGCGGGTCGCAGGGGTGCGGGGGGCGGTACTGCTTCAGGATTTCGGCCACTGCGTCTAGCGGGAGGGCGGGGGCGTGGTGGCCGCTGTGGCCGGTCATGTCGACGCCGCCGAACATGGCGTTGAGGATCGCCTCCTCCACGACGTCGACGGTGGCCTCGTAGAGGGCGTCGATCTCGGTGTCGAGGACGAGCTCGGCCATGTGGCGGCCCGGCGCGAGGGGGTGCACGCTGAGCGAGCGGCTCGAGCGGGGGGCGCTCCATTGCTCCGTGGGGACGCGAGGCACACGGTTCGCGGTGCTCCACGCGAGGACGATCTCGCCCGAGTTGTTGGCCGCGTAGCCGCCGGTCCGGCCGATCGCGAGCGCGGCGCGCCGCGCTAGGCGCGCGAGCTGACGATGGATGAGCGGGGCGTCGGTGGCGACGAGCGCGATGATCGAGCCGGCGGGGCCCCGCCGCGGGACGTGGTTGAAGCGATCGCTGATGAGCCGCCCGACCGGGACCCCATCGACGCGGAGCAGCTCGCGATCGCCGAAGTTCGACAGCACGAGCGCCCCGACGACGGCGTCGACCCCGCCGACAGGGACCGAGCGGCTCGAGGTGCCGATCCCGCCCGCGAAGTGGAACGTCTGCATGCCCGTGCCGGCGCCGACGCACCCCTCTGCCACGGGGCCGCTCCGGGCCTCGTCGATCGCCTCGTCGACGTCGGCCTGCGTCACGTGGCGCCCCACGGCGTCGTTGAGGAAGCTGTCGTCGCACTCGGCGACGACCGGGATCACGACATCGTAGTCCTTGCCGATCTTGGGATGGCGGCGCGAGAGCCACGCGACGGTCGCGTCGAGGACACGGCCGACGCAGAGCGTGCTGCAGAGCAGGATCGGCGTCTCACAGAGGCCCCACTCGTTGATCTGCGAGAGGCCCGTCACCTCGCCTGCGCCGTTGAGCACGTAGCTCGCGGTGAACACCCGATCCAGGAAGACGTCGCCGTCGGCCGGGACGACCGCGGTGACGCCCGTGCGCACGGGGCCGAGGCCAGGGACGAGCTCGCCTTCGCCCTCGATCTTGGTGACGTGGTGGACCCGCACCCCGGTGACGTCCGTGATGGCGTTGTCCGGACCCGTCGGAAAGCGGCCGATCGCGACGCCGAGATCGCGCAGCCGAGGGCGCCTGAGCGCGGCCGAGGGCGCGCTCATGGGCCGGCGACCTCGCCGTTCGCGGCGGAGACCGCGTCGGAGAGGGGCGCGGGCTCCGCCGGGAGGGGCGCGGGCTCCGCCGGGAGCGGCGCGGGCCCGGCGTGCGCAGGGCAGGGCGCGGCCAGCAGGCCCGGGTCGGCGGCCGGCGAGGCGGCCGCCGCGCTCGCGGAGGGCGCGGCGGCGCTCGCCGCAGGCGCCGCCGCGGTGAACGCGGGCCGCGGCGTCGTGGCGGCCCGGGCGTCGCGGTGGCGCTTGAGGCAGCCGGCCAGGATCTCGCCGATCAGCATCCGGTAATCCATCCCCGCGACCTTCGCGATCACGCAGAGATCGCTGAAGTCGGGCGTCAGGCCGGGCAGCGGGTTGATCTCGATGACGTACACCCTGCCGTCCTTCGTCATGCGCAGATCGACCCTGGCCACGTCGCGGCACCCGAGGGCCGCGAACGTGTCGCGCACGACCTTCTCGATGCGGCGGAGCTCCGACGGCGTGACCTGCGCGGGGCACTCGAAGCGCACGCGCGGCGTGTCCGTCTGCTTCTCCTCGTAGCCGTAGACGGGGTAGGTGGGCGGGTCGACGAAGACGACCTCCATCGGCGGCAGCACCTTCGGCCGCCGCTCGCCGAGCAGGCCGACGGTGAACTCGCGGCCCGTGATGTACTCCTCGATGAGGGCCGGCTGGTGGTAGCGATCGACCAGCTGCTTCGCCGCGGCGCGCGCGGCGGCCTCGTCCTTGACGACGGACGCGGAGGTGATCCCCTTCGAGGTCCCCTCGGCGTTGGGCTTCACGATCACCGGGTAGCGGAACGGCTTCAGCTTCTCGCGCCCGGTCGTGACCACCTGCCACTCGGCCGTCTCGATGCCGGCCGCCCGCAGGATCTGCTTCGTGAGGCCCTTGTCGAGCGCGAGCGAGAGCGTGGTCGCGTCCGAGCCGCTGTAGGGGATGCCGAGCAGCTCGCAGAGCGCCGGCACCTGCGCCTCCCGGCCGCGGCCGCGGAGCCCCTCGGCGATGTTGAAGACGACGTCGACCCCGGAGGCCGCGAGCGCGCGCGGCAGGTCCGGCGTCGCCTCGAGCGGGACCACGGTGTGGCCGTAGCTCTCGATGGCGCTCGTGATCGCCTGGATCGTGCGCGGCGAGTCGAACTCGGCCTCCAGGTCGTGCATCGTGCCGGGGCCCGCCTTGTCGGCCGCGGCCGTGTCGCTCCGCTTCATGTTGTAGGTGAACCCGACGCGGAGGGCGGTGCGCTTCGCCCGGCGCTGCTGGTTGCTCTCCAGGAGCGGCAGGAGCCCCCGCCGCTTGCAGGCGCTCCTCACGATGGCCCGGATGACGCCGTCGAAGTCGACGCCGCGCTGCGCCGCCGCGACGAAGACGCTGGCGCCCGGCTGGAGGGTGGGCAGCCCGTCGACCTCGAGGAAGTGGACGTCGTGGCCCTGGCTGCGCGAGGGGGACGGCGAGACCCGGAACTCGCAGCGGGCGTGATCCTTGAGGTCCAGGGCGCGCACGACGCGCGCCGTGAGCGACCGGATGCGCTCGATCGTGGCCGGGGGCAGCTGCGCGGGCCGGCGCGTGACCTGCTCGGGCTTCGCGTGCTTCAGGTTGAAGTCGTAGACGTTGTAGCTGCCCGGCACCGCGGGATCGATCACGAACTCGATCGGGGTGAGGACGCCCTCGGGGATGCCGGTGCCGCTCGAGCGCGCGCCGTTCGTGTCCTTGAGGCCGTCGACGAAGGCGCACGCGACGTCGATGCCGGCGATGTAGTGCTCGACGAGCAGGCCCGCCTCGAAGCGCGCGAGCTGCCGCTCGACGACCTCGGCGAGGTGGTGCGCGTCCTCGCAGACGCTCCACTCCCGGAAGATGCCCTTGGAGGAGCCCTCGAAATTCGGCTTCACGATGACGGGGAAGCTCACGTCGTCGAGCGCGCCGCTCTCCAGGGTGGTCCGGTTGACGAGGCGGGCGCGCGGGGTGGCGACGCCGTAGCTCGCGAGGACGCGCTTCGTGAGCGACTTGTCGAGCGCGACGTTCAGCGTGTAGGCGTCGGAGCCTGTGTACGGGATGCCGAGCTCGTCGAAGAGCGACGGATAGAAGGCCTCGCGCGTCTTGCCCTTGTGGCCCTCGGCCGTGTTGAAGATGAGATCCGGCTGGAGCGCCTCGAGCCGGGCGAGGACCCGGGAGGCCGGGCCGCTGACCTCGATCCGCTCCACCTCGTGCCCGGCCCGCTCGAGCGCGCCGGCGATGGCGGCGATCGTCTCCGGGCTGTCGAACTCGGCTTCCTCGGCGGAGCTCGTGATCTTCAGGTTGTGCGTCAGCGCGATGCGCATGGTCTCTCCTGGGCCGGTCGTCCGGGCCGCTGCTCCCCCGGTGCTCTGCCGGAGGCGCACGGACGTGCGAGGTTACGGCCAGCGGGCGTGATTTGCCGCGGAAAAAACGGGAAGCGCCGATGGGGGCTCCGGGGCTCGGCGGGCTCCCGCTCGCGCGGAGGTCGTGCTAGCGACCCCGTGTGGATCGTTTCGCCGCACACGACGCCGACCGCTCTCCGCCGCCCGAGCCTGGCCTCCCTCACGAGGAGCTGAACGAGCCGCAGGCGCGCGCGGCCAGCCACGCGGCGGGGCCGCTCCTCATCTTCGCGGGCGCGGGGAGCGGCAAGACCCGGGTCATCGTGTACCGGATCGCGAACCTCATCGTCACGCACCGTGTCCCGCCCTACCGGATCCTGGCGGTGACGTTCACGAACAAGGCGGCGACCGAGATGAAGCGCCGGCTGGAGGGGCTCATCGGGGCCGACATCGTGAAGGACCTCTGGGTGGGCACGTTCCACGCGGTGTGCGCGCGCCTGTTGCGCCGGCACCACGAGGCGGCCGGGCTCGACAAGAACTTCATCATCTACGACGACGACGATCAGCGGGCGGTCATGAACCGCGTGCTCAAGGAGCTCAACCTCGACGATCGGCGCTATCCGCCCCGCCAGGTGCTCTCGCGCATCCACGCGGAGAAGCAGGAGGGGCGGGGGCCCGCCGAGTTCGAGCGCAAGGGCTACTTCGACGACGCGATCGCGCGGTGCTTCGAGGCGTACGAGCGGCACCTCAAGGCGGCGAGCGCGGTGGACTTCGACGACCTCCTGCTCTCCGTGCTGCGCATCGCGGAGGACCCGACGAGCTACGCCGGCGAGGACCTCCGGGGGCGCTTCCGCCACGTGCTCGTGGACGAGTTCCAGGACGTGAACCAGGTGCAGTACCGGCTCGTCCGGGCGTTCTGCAAGAGCCACGACAACCTCTGCGTCGTCGGCGACGACGACCAGAGCATCTACCGCTGGCGCGGCGCCGACGTCCGGATCGTCCGCGGCTTCCGGCGCGATTTTCCGCACGCGACGGTGGTGAAGCTCGAGCAGAACTACCGCTCGATCGGGCACGTCGTGCGGGGCGCGCTCGGCGTGATCCGGCACGCGTCGGATCGCGAGCCGAAGGAGCTCTGGACGGCGAACCAGGACGGCACGCCGATCGACGTGGTGGCGGCGGACAGCGAGCACGACGAGGCGGCGTGGGTGGTCGAGGGCGTCCGCGAGCTCATCGCGCAGGGCGTCTCGCCGAACGAGATCGCGGTGTTCTACCGGATCCACGCGCAGTCGCGCGTGCTCGAGGAGGTGCTGCGCGAGGCGCGCATCCCGTACCAGATCATCGGGGGCACGCGCTTCTTCGAGCGGGCGGAGGTGAAGAACCTGCTCTCGTACCTGCGCGTGATCGCGAACCCCAAGAGCGACGTGGATCTCAACCGCATCATCAACGTGCCCGCCCGCAAGATCGGCCAGAGCACGGTCGACAAGCTCATCCAGGCGGCGGACTTGCTGGGCGTGTCGCTGTTCGAGGCGATCGATCCGCTCCTGGAGGGGAGGGTGCCGCCGTCGGCGATGCCGGGGGGCCAGCTGCCGCCGCTCGCGCCGGCGGCGAAGCGCAGCCTGCTCGGCTTCCGCGATCTGATCCTGGGGCTCATGACCGAGG
The DNA here is from genome assembly GCF_051473845.1 of Sorangium sp. So ce381. Lineage (NCBI taxonomy): Bacteria > Pseudomonadati > Myxococcota > Polyangiales > Polyangiaceae > Sorangium > Sorangium sp. So ce381. Next base: position 1,278,093 of record NZ_CP150336.1, read on the forward strand.
CGAAGAGCGCGTCGCCGAGCGCGCTGGCGGAGGAGGTGCTCGCGCGGTCGGGCTACGCCAAGGCGCTCGAGCAGGAGGACAGCGTCGAGTCGGAGGCGCGGCTCCAGAACTTGCGCGAGCTCGTGCAGTCGCTCGTCGACTACGAGCAGGAGGCGACCGCCGCGGGCGACGAGGCGACGCTCGCGGGCTACCTCGAGCGGGTGAGCCTGGTGTCGGACGTCGACGCGCTCGCGGACGTGCCCAAGGTCGCGATGATGACGATCCACGCCGCGAAGGGGCTGGAGTTCCACGCGGTGTTCCTGACGGGCATGGAGGAGGATCTGTTCCCGTTCCGGAGCCAGGATCCGAACCGCAAGGGCGACATCGAGGAGGAGCGCCGCCTGGCCTACGTCGCGATCACGCGGGCGCGCGAGCGGCTCTGGATCACGCACGCGGCGCGGCGGGCGATCTTCGGCCAGACGCGCTACGGCCTGCCGAGCCGCTTCCTCGCGGATCTGCCGCCGGCCTCGGTGCGTCCGATCGCGACGCCCGCCAGCATGATGGCGCAGCGCCGGGTCGAGGGCGGGTTCGGCGGGGGCGGCGGGTACGCCGCGTCCGGGCTCCGGTTCGGCGGCCAGGAGCGCTCGTGGGAGGGCCGCGAGCGGAGGCCCGGGGCGCAGGCGCAGGGTGAAGAGCGGTTCGCAGGGGCGCGGTTCTCGCGGGAGGGCGAGCCGGCGAGGGGGGCGATGGCGCGGAGCATGGACGTCCCCGACAGGGCGCCGGGCGAGCGGTATGTCGAGCGGGAGGCGGTCGACCCGGGCGCCGAGGGCGGCGAGGGGCTCGCGCTGCGGCGCGGGATGCGGGTGTACCACGAGCGGTTCGGGCCGGGCGTGGTCGAGAGCGTGGATCCTGGGGCGGATCCGATCGCGACGGTGAAGTTCTCCGGGTGGGGGAAGAAGCGGATCAAGGTGGCGTTCCTGCGCGCCGGGCCGTGAGAAGGGCGGGGAGCTGGTCGCGCGTTCGCCAGGGACGATTCCGGCTGCGCGAGGCACGTGGCGGAGGTCGGGTGAGCGTCGGAACATCGCCTCGACCACCGAATGAACGGTTGTCCGGACAGCTCCCATCCACGCTGGTACAGAGTCCCCGCGGACGGCGAGGAAATAGCGAGTCTCGACCTAGAGCCACACCTCGCCCAGCAGCGGCAGCACACCCAATCTCACGTCGCGTGACGCCCGGCCGAGGCGCTCTGCCAGCCGCTCTCCCTGCATCGCGGGGAGCGCGACGGCGGGGCGATCGAGGGGCAGAAAGAAGTTGTCCCAGTGCGAGAAGAGCACCGCGCGCGGCGACAGGGCGCGCGCGACGCGCTCGGGGAAATCGCGCGATGCGGTCCAGCCGGCCACACAGAGCAGGAGCAGGTCGGGCTCCCTGCAATCGAGGCCCGCCTCGACGAGCTCCGCGCTGCCCAGGTGGACGATGCGCCGGCCCGCGACCCGGATCTCCACCGCAAAGACGGCGCCGCACCGGTAACGCTCGGCCCGGAGCGGGACCTGGTCGCAATCGGAGATGTCGCCGGGGAAGGGGACCCGGCCGAGCAGCAGGCGGGAGTGGGCGCTCGGGAAGAAGCGCAGCTGGAACGGGCCGACCTCGGCGACCACGGGCTCGCCGCCCGGCGCGCGCTCGACGTCGCGCGCGCGCGCCGCGGGGACGCCGGAAGCGCGGCAGAGCGCCGCCGCGGAGCGCGAGCCGAAGACCGTGGCCCCGGTGCGGAGCGCTATCTCCGGGATGTCGAGCGCATGATCGAAATGGGTGTGGCCCGCGACGACGGCATCGGCGCGAGGCGCGTGGCGCGCGATGGCGGCCACGTCGGGGACGAGCTGACCAACCACGCAACGGAGGAGCGGAGCGCGCGTGAGATAGGGATCGATGAGCACCACCGCGCCGGCGTGCTCGATGGCGAACCCCGCCGTGCCCAGCCACCGCACCCGGACCGCGCCCGCTGGCGCGAGCGACCGCGGAGAGAACGTGTCGGCGATCATCGGCGCGGGCTCGTCCGGCCGGCAGACGGGGTGAGTCGGTGGGGCGTGCTCATCGGGATCGAGACCGGATCGAGATCGAAGCGTACGCAAGTGTCCGTGTTTCGGGCGACCGAAGCTCGTCCGCTCGGTTACGATTGTCCGTCGTGGCAGACCGAACGCGCGCCGGCACGATCGCCGCCCTCGCCGCGCTGTACTTCGCCCAGGGCATCCCGTTCGGCTTCCAGGCGACGGCGCTCCCCGTCTTCCTTCGGGCGAGCGGCGTCTCGCTCTCCGGCGTGGGCTTCGCCGGAGCGCTCGCGATCCCGTGGGCGGCAAAGGCGCTCTGGGCGCCGCTCGTCGACCGCTACGGCTGGGAGCGGATAGGCAGGCGCCGCTCGTGGATCCTGCCGCTCGGGGTGCTGCTCGCGCTCACGTGCGCGGCCGCCGCGTTCGTCCCGCCGTCGCGCCACCTCGGCGCCCTGCTCGCGCTGGTCTTCCTGATGAACCTGCTCGCGGCCACCCAGGACATCGCGGTCGACGGGCTCGCGATCGACCTGCTCGGGCGCGGCGAGCTCGGCCTGGCGAACGCCGCGCAGGTGGTCGGCTACAAGGTCGGAATGCTCGCCGCCGGCGGGCTGCTCGTCTGGGCGAGCGCCTGGATCGGCTGGGGCGGTCAGTTCGGGGCGATGGCGGCGCTCGTGCTCCTCTCGGCGCTGGCCTCGCTCGCGCTGCGCGAGCCCCCCGCGAGCGAGGTCGAGGCGCACGCGCGCCGGTCGCTCCGGGAGGTGCTCGCGACCGTCATCGACGCCCTGCGGGCGCCGGGCGCGCTCTGGGTCGTCGCCTTCCTCGGGACCTACAAGCTCGGGGAGGCGATGGTCGACATGATGTTCAAGCCGTTCCTCGTCGATTCCGGCTTCCTCCCGCACCAGATCGGCCTCTGGGTGGGCACGTACGGGCTCGTCGCGTCGATCGCGGGCTCGCTCGCGGGAGGCCTCCTGTCGCACCGGATCCCGCTGCTCGCCGCCGTCGGGGTGACCTCGGCGCTGCGAACCGTGGCGATGGCGGGCGAGTGGCACCTCGCCGCGGCGGGGGCGCCCACCGCGAATGCCGTCGTCGCGGTCACCGTGGCCGAGCACCTCTTCGGCGGCGCCCTCACGACGGCGGTGTTCGCTTTCATGATGTCGCGTGTCCGGCGCTCGGTCGGCGCGACGCACTACACACTGCTGGCCAGCGTGGAGGTGCTCGGCAAATCACCCGCGGTGTGGCTCTCGGGCGCGCTCGCCCAGCGGCTCGGCTATGCAGGCCTGTTCGCCCTGGGGACCGTGATCTCGGTTGTCTTTCTCGGGCTGCTCTTGCCGCTGCGCGAGCGGAGAGCGGGCGAGGGGTGAGCGGGCCCGGCCGTCCCATTTTGCCCCACTGCCCCATTTCGCCCCAGTTCCGTGACGTGGCGAAATTGAATCGTAGAGGCAAGTAGGACGCCGAAGACGCCGAAGACGCCGAAGACGCCGAAACGCCGAGGGAAAGAGGAGAGATGGAGAATTTTTGCTCTCTCCTCTTCCCTCGGCGCCCACGGTGCCCACGATGGCTCTTTTTCTCACGAGCTCAGGGGACAGCCTTCTTCGTCGCGGCGCTTGCTGGTGCGAAAGACGATGATCCGCTCGCCCACTTCATGATATAACCAGACAGCGCTACGGCTGACCGCTGCAAGAATCGCTCGTGACCGCGCTCGCCCGACTTCATCCATCGCTCGCCCGGCCGGAGACGACCCTCATCCCCCCAGGGAGGTGAGAGCCTCCTGGGGGCCAGGGAGCTCGAGGTCGGCCACGATCCGGGAGGCGAGCGCCTGGTAACGGCCGTGCCGTCGTGCCGCACGCGCTGGTTGATGAATGACGCCTTCAGCGCTCCGCCTTCGGGCAAATGGAGCACCATCTCAGCATCGCCCAATTTGTAAGAAGTATTTTCTAAGTCCACAGCGTGCGGCACCTCGCCGCACTGCGCGGCGCCGCTATGCCGTCGCCGCGACGAGGAGCTCTCCCATGAGAACCGCCTATCTGTCGATCTCTGCCTCTACGCTCGCGCTCGCCTCGATGATTTCCGGCTGCATGGCGACAGCCGAGCCGCTCGACGATAACGAAGACTCCATCGGCGAGGGCGCGGCGGCGCTCCTCTCCTGCTCGGTGCTCCCCTCCGGCAACATCGTCACGAACGGCAGCTTCGAATCGCCGAACGTGTCGTCCGGCACGTCGTCGATATACAACGGCTCGATCACCGGCTGGCAGGCCGCCTATGGCCAGATCCAGATCCATGACCACTCGAACGGCATGAGCCCCGCGCACGGCAGCCAGCACGTCGAGCTGGACGCCACGGACTCGAGCGGCATCTATCAGAACCTCACGACCGTGCCGGGAGCGACCTACCAGCTCCGGTTCGCCTTCGCCGCGCGCCCCGGCACCAACGCGAGCCAGAACGTGCTCGGCGTCGTCTGGGGCGGCCAGCAGGTGGCCACCCTCACGACCGCCAGCTCCGCGTGGGTCAATTACACCTATACCCTCGTGGCCTCCGGCACGACGACGCGCCTCCAGTTCAACGATCTGGGCATCTCGAACGGCCAGGGGACGCTCCTCGACAATGTCACCGTGGTCGCCGCCGATACGGATCAGGACGGGGTGTTCGATTCCTGCGACAACTGCCCGGCGCAGGCCAACCCTTCCCAGGCCGACGCAGACGCCGACGGCATCGGCGACGCCTGCGAGCCCCCCCCGCCGGCCGAGCCCCTGTGCGTGGTCGTGCAGCGCGGCACCTACGGGAGCGTGCAGGATGCGCATATCCAGCCCGGCGTCTCGTGGCCGTACGGCGATTACCCGTATGTCGTCATGAACACGTTCCCCGAGGGCGTGCAGCTGGGCGTGCTGGCCTTCGATCTGTCGTTCATCCCGGCGGGCTCCGACGTCGAGTCCGCGACCCTCTCGCTGTCTCACACGTGGAAGGAGAGCGCCAGCACCATCGAGCTGCACCGCGTGAACGGCCCCTGGCAGGAGTCGACCGTGCACGCCGGCAACTTCCCCGGGTACAACGCGGCCGTCGAGGCCTCGATCTCCACCGTCGCCCAGGCGAGCGCCGTCGTGACCACCAACGTGGCGGCCCTCGTGCAGTCCTGGGTGGATGGTTCCCCGAACTACGGCGTCGCGCTCCACGATGTGAACGGTCGGACCGACATCCGATCGAGCGAGCAAACGAACGTCACCCCCCGGCCGAAGCTCGAGGTCTGCTACACGCCGGCCCAGTAGCGGGATCTGGCCGAGGTGCAGAGGGGCACGCCGGGGCACGATCCCTCGGACGTCCCGGGCGATCTCGGGATGTCGCGACGTCGCGCCTCCTTCGTCACCTCGGCCACGCTCGTTTGCCGAGAACCTGACGCCGCGCTCCGCCTTTGATAGCAAGCGGAGCCGCGGTGATCTCGCGCAGGAAGCTCCTCCTCGGTCTCGCCGGCGCCGCCGGCGCAGCCGCCCTCTCACGGGCGCTCGCCCCGGGCTCCCCGCGCGAGATCGCGGCGCGGCGCGCCCTCAAGCTCCCGATCGCGCCGAGCGGGTGGCCCTTGCCAGGGGCCCGCGTCGTCGCCCCCTCCGCCGTCTTTCCGCCGGATTTCGGGGTCCGCCGCGTCTACCTCGACGCCGGACATGGCGCCCCTGGCAACTCCGGCAACCTCTCGTGCTTCTGCGTCGACGAGCAGGACTTCACCCTCGCCGCGGCGCGCGCCCTCGCCGAGCGGCTCGTCGCCACGGGGCGCTTCGAGGCGCGCGTGGGCAGGACCGGCGACCGGCCGTTGCCCTACGCGGAGCGCGTCGAGGACGCCGCCCGGTGGGGCGCCGACGCCTTCGTCAGCCTGCACTCGGACGTGCGCGGCAGGACCGAGACGTGGTCGCCCGGCCAGGGCCGCCAGTGCCCGCTCAGCCTCGCCGCGCCGGGGTTCGCCGTCCTGTGGTCCGACGAAGGCGAGCCCGCCCTCTGCGCCCTCCGGCTCGCGCTCGCGCGCGGCTTCGCGAGGCGCATGGAAGAAGCAGGCCTGTTGCCCTACGACGGCGCCGCGTACAGCGGCCTGTACGAGCCGGACACCGCCCAGCCCGGCGTCTTCCTCGACCGGCGCCCCCCGGGACAGCGCATCTTCGTGCTGCGCCGCCCCTCCATGCCCTCCATCCTCGTCGAGACCCACCACGCGCTCGACGCCCGCGAGGCGACCCGCTGGACCGAGCCCGCCACGCTCGACGCCTTCGCCGCGGCCGCCGCCGCCGCGCTGGCCGATGCGCTCGGCGCTGCGGGTGCGCCGGCCTGCGCGCTCGGCGGCGCCGGCGCGCCGGCCTCCCCGCCGCCTACCTGAAGCGCGTCAGGATGCCCGCGCGTGCGGCATCTCCTCGGGCGCCTCCAGGCGGATCGAGCGGAGCCGCAGGCAGAGCGCGAGCGCCTCGTCGAGCGTGTTCACCAGGTAGAACTCGAGCGAGCTCCTCACCTCGGCCGGCAGATCGTCGAGATCCGCCTCGTTGTCCGCCGGCAGCAGGATCTCGAAGATCCCCGCGCGGTGCGCCCCCAGCACCTTCTCCTTGATCCCCCCGATCGGCAGCACCGTCCCGCGAAGCGTGATCTCCCCCGTCATCGCGATGTCGCTCCTGACCGGCCTGCCCGACAGGGCGCTCACCAGCGCCACCGCCATCGTCACGCCCGCGCTCGGCCCGTCCTTCGGCACCGCCCCCGCCGGAACATGGATGTGAACGTCCCGCCGCTGCAGCCGATCGGACGGCACGCCGAGCTCCGCCGCGTGCGCACGCGCATAGCTCAGCGCCGCGCGGCCGCTCTCCTTCATGACGTCGCCCAGCTGCCCCGTGAGGACGAAATCGCCCTTGCCGGGCATCACGCTCGCCTCGACGTGCATGATGTCGCCACCCATCTGCGTGTAATACATGCCGGTCGCGACCCCCGGCTGATCGTACTGCAGCCTCCGCTCAAGGCGCATCTTCGCTCGGCCGAGCAATTCCTTCACGTCTTCGTCGGCGCCCACCACAGCCCGCTCGATCTCGCCGCCCGCGATCCTGCGCGCGGCCTTCCGCGCCAGCGCGCCGAGCGTCCGTTCCAGCTGGCGTACGCCCGCCTCGCGCGTGTATCCGCTGATGATCCCGCCGAGCGCCGTGCCCGTCACGCGCAGCTGCTCCTCGCGCAGCCCGCACTCCTTCCGTTGCCGGGGGAGCAGGTACTTCCGGGCGATCTCGTGCTTCTCCTGCTCCGTGTATCCGGCGAACAGCGCGGGCTCCATCCGGTCGAACAGGGGAGGGGCGATCGTCTCCCGGAAGTTCGCCGTGCAGATGAACAGCACCTCGGACAGGTCGAACGGCAGGCCGAGGTAGTGGTCGACGAAGCCGTCGTTCTGCGCCGGATCCAGCACCTCGAGCAGCGCCGCGCCGGGATCGCCCTGGTAGGAGGCGCCGAGCTTGTCGACCTCGTCGAGGACGATCACAGGGTTCTTCGAGCCCACCCGCTTGATGCCCTGGAGGATGCGGCCGGGCATCGCGCCCACGTACGTGCGCCGGTGGCCGCGGATGTCCGCCTCGTCGCGCGCCCCGCCCAGCGAGACGCGGACGTACTTGCGCCCGAGCGCCCGCGCGATCGACTCCGCGATGGACGTCTTGCCGGTCCCGGGCGGACCGAGGAAGAGCAGGATCGGCCCGCGGGAGATCGCGCGGCTCCGCTCGCCTTCGCTCCTCGCCTGCTCCAGGCGCAGCTTCCGGACGGCCAGGAACTCGAGCACCCGGTCCTTCACGTCGCCCAGGCCGTAGTGATCCTCGTCGAGGATCGCCCGCGCCCGATCGAGATCGACGTGGTCGTCGGTCCGCTGGTTCCAGGGCAGATCCGCCACCCACTCGAGCCACGTCATGAGGACCTGCGCCTCGGGCGACGTCTCCCGCCCCATGCGCCGCAGCCGCGCGAGATCGCGCCGGGCCTCCTGCAGGATCTCCGGCGGTAGGTTGGCCCGCTGCAGCTTGTGCTCCAGACGTGCCGCTGCGTTCTCGTCCTCTTCTTCGCCGAGCTCCTTCTGGATCGCGCGCAGCTGCTCGCGCAGGTAGATCTCCCGCTGCCGCTCGCCGAGCTCCTCCTCGACGGTCGTCCTGATCTTCTCCTGGGTCTCGACGATGCCGATCTGCCGGTAGAGGTGCAGCGCGAGGCTGCGCATCCGCTCTTCCGTCGAGAGGATCTCGAGCAGCGCCTGCTTCTCGGGGGTCGGGAGGTCCAGGTAGAAGGCGATGTGGTTCACGAGCTCGGCCGGGCCGTACATGCTGCCGACGAACTGCTTGAGCACGTCCTCCGGCGCGCCGCGGTGCCGGCCGTACTCGACGGCGCGCTCGCGCACCTCGCGGGAGAGCGCCTCGAGGGCGCCGTCCTCCTCTGGACGGAGGGGTAGATCGGCGAGCTCGATGACGGGGGCGCGGATCACGCCGTCGACCTCGGTGTAGCGGGGCGCGGCCGCTCGCCGCTCGCAGTAGAGCACGAGCTGAAGGCCCGACCCGAACCGCTGCACCTGGGTGATGCGGGCGATCACGCCGATCGAGAAGAGGCCGCCCGCGGTGGGCTCCTCGGCGGCGTCGCGCTGGGCGACCGCGAAGATGCGCTTGTCTTCTCCCTCGACCCGGAGGGCGGCCTCCACCGCGCGGAGCGTCTTCAACCGTCCGACAGTGATGGGCGTCGCTATCCCAGGGAAGAGGACGGTGTCGCGCAACGAGAGCACGGGCAACGATCGGCGCTCGGGCATGACCGGCCTTTGTGCGAACGTCATGCCATGGAGGACCGTACCGAAAACTCCTTTCGGCGCGGAAGCATCGAGAATCGTGGTCAGCCGAGCGCGGAGCGGTGGTAGGGTCGGCTCGCGATGCCCGCGGACACCTTCACGTTTCAGGCGGACGACGGCCGAGAGCTCTTCGTGTACCGCTGGCTCCCGGACGGCGGGGCGCGCGGCGTCGTCCACGTCGCGCACGGCATGTCGGAGCACGCGGGCCGCTACGCGCGCCTCGCGCAGGCGCTCTGCGCCGCCGGGTGGGCCGTCTACGCGAACGACCACCGCGGCCACGGCGCGACGGCGCGCGGGAGCGACGAGCTCGGCTTCTTCGCGAGCCAGGGCGGCTTCCAGCGGGTCGTCCGCGATCTCGCGCAGCTCCTCGCGCGCGCGCGGGGCGAGCACCCCGGCCTGCCGGTCGTCCTCTTCGGCCACAGCATGGGCGCCGCCCTCGCGCAGGAGATCCTGATCGAGCATGGCGGCTCGATCGACGGCGCGGTGCTCTCCGGCGCCGCGGGCAAGGCGAACGCGCTCGTGGACGCGGGCCGGCTCGTGGCCCGCGCGGAGCGGAGGCGGCTGGGCGAGCGCGGCAAGAGCCAGCTCCTCCAGACGATGAGCTTCGACAGCTTCAACAAGGTGTTCGCGCCGACGCGCACGCCCTTCGACTGGCTCTCTCGCGATCGCGCCGAGGTCGACGTGTACATGGCCGATCCCCGCTGCGGCTTCCCCGCGACGACCTCGCTCTGGGTCGACCTGCTCGACGCGATGGCGGCGCAGGCGCGCCCCGAGCGGCTCTCGCGCATCCCGAAGGACCTGCCCCTCTACGTCTTCTCCGGCTCTCGCGATCCGGTCGGCGGGCTGCTCAAGGGCGTCACCCAGATGATCGAGGCGTACCGCGCCGCCGGCCTCCGCAGGGTGGCGCAGCGGTTCTACCCCGGCGGGCGCCACGAGATGCTGAACGAGATCAACCGCGAGGAGGTCGTGCGGGACCTGCTCGCGTGGCTCGCCGCCGAGGTGGCGGGCGAGGTGAGAGCTCCGGAGAGGCCCGCGCAATCGGGCGCCGGGCCGCGCGCCGGCGCCGCGCCCGGCTGACGGCGGGGGCCGGCATGGGCAGCAAGGGGCGGCCGTACCGCACGCTCACGATCGATGGCTTCGAGGTGCTCGTCGGCCGCGGCGACGACGACAACGACGCGCTGACCTTCGAGATCGCCGAGCCGCACGATCTCTGGCTGCACGTGGCCGGCGGTACGCCGGGCAGCCACGTGATCGTGCGCAACCCCGAGCGCGTGGAGGTCCCGCGCGAGGTGGTCGAGCGCGCCGCGGCGGCGGCGGCGTGGTACTCGAAGGCGAGGAGCGCCGCCAAGGTGGAGGTCCACGTCTGCCGCGCGGCCGACGTGAGCAAGCCGCGGGGCGCGCCCGCGGGGCTCGTTCAGCTCGCGCGGTGGAAGAGCGTGCGCGTGCGGCCGGAGATCCCCGGGCGCGATCCGGGGTAAGCGAGCGTCGACGAGCGCCGGCGCGCGTCGTGCAATGGCCCCTGCTCGCCAGGCGCTCGCGAACGGCTAGACTGTCGCCGTGCAGCTTCGTATCGAAGGGGATCGATTGACGCTCACCCTGGAAGGCGCCGAGCGGCTGTGGGCCGTGAGGCTCCGGCCCATCGTGGTGCCCCGCGAGCACGTGGCGCGGGCGGAGGCGGCGCTGCCGCCCTCCACATGGAAGGAGATCCGCGCGCCCGGGACGGCCCTGCCGGGGGTCATCAAGGCGGGGACGTACTTCACCGCGCACGGCAAGGAGTTCTGGTACTGGGTGCGGAGCCGGAAGGAGCACCCGCTGACCATCGAGCTCGAGGGGGAGTGGTATCGGCGGCTCGTCCTCACCATCGACGATGCTGCCGGCTGGGCAGAGCGGATCAACGCCTGGGCCAGCGGCTGAGTCATCCGAGCCAGAGGGCCGAGGCGGCGCACCGCCCGCGAGCGGCGGCAGGGTGACGGCGAGCCCCGCGGCGCCCCTGTGGCCGCGAAGGTGGAGCTCGGGCTCCCAGGATCCGGCGCGGTTCGCGGTCCGGGAGCGTCCGTGCGATTTGTGACGGCCGGCAGGGGCGCAGCGCAACCTGAGCGGGACGAGCTCCCTTCCCATCACCCGCAGAGGACCCATGACTCACTCGTATCGACTCGCTTCCTTCTCGATTCTCGGCTTGCTGGTCGCTTGCAGCTCGACGGATCCCGATGCCACGTCGGGCGCAGGCGCGGCCTCTGGAGGAGCCACCGGCGGCAGCAGCGGAAGCACGGCCACGGGCGACGCCACGACGAGCGGCGCCGGTACGGGCGACGCCGGCGCGGGCGGCGCCGGTACGGGCGATGCCGGCGCGGGCGGCGCCGGCGCGGCGGGAACCGGCGGCTCCGGCGGGGCCGGCGGAGCGGCGACGCCGGCGGATGCCGCGGCCATGGTCCCCGACATGGGTATCGGGGCCAACATCGGCAACACGCTGGAGAACACCACCGCCTGGGAGACGGGCTGGGGCCAGCCGCTGATCACGAAGACGTTCATCGACGGCATGGCCAGCCACGGCATCAAGACGGTGCGCGTGCCCGTGGCCTGGGACACCTACGCCGCCAACGGCACGATCGACGCCGCCAAGATGGCCCGAGTCAAGGAGGTGGTGGGCTGGATCGAGGCCGCCGGAATGTACTCGATCGTGAATATCCACTGGGACGGGGGCTGGATCTACAACGAGGACAACGCCGATAAGTACAAGCTCACCGACGCCGTCAAGACCAGGTTCGCGTCCTACTGGACGCAGATCGCCACGGCCTTCAGCGACGTCGGTCACAAGCTGATCCTCGAGGGCATGAACGAGGAGGGGAACTACTGGGTCAACGGCGTTCACGACGGCGGGACGCCGGACTACGCCGCCCTGAACGAGATGAACCAGCTCTTCGTCACCACCGTGCGCGAGCAGGGCGGTTACAACGCGAGCCGCGCCCTGCTCATCGCCGGCTTCGTGACGGACATCGACAGGACCTGTGTGAGCGATTTCAAGGTGCCGACCGATCCGGCCGGCACGAAGAGCCTCTTCCTCTCGATCCATTACTATACGCCCTACACCTTCTGCGGCCTCGACACGGTGGAGAGCTGGGGCTCTCCCAAGACGACGTGGGGCTCGGAGCCCGAGAAGGCGGAGCTGAAGAGCAAGTTCGACACGCTCGGCGCGTTCAGCGCGCAGCGGAGCATCCCGATCATCCTCGGCGAGTTCGGCGTCACGCTGGGCACGAACTACCCCCGTGAGCCCGCGTCGCGGACGCTGTGGATGCGGTCGGTGGTGGAGGCGGCGAAGTCGCGCGGCGTCGTCCCCGTGCTGTGGGACACGGGGACGGACATCAAGCGCACGGACGGCTCGTTCTCGACGGAGTGGCAAGCTGTCGTGAGCGCTGTCAACCGGTAGTCGGCGCTCCGGCGGCGCGGAGGGCGCGCCGCCGGTCGTCGCTTGGTTCGGCTACCGCGAAGCCGGACGGTGGCGCGAAACCACCGAGCGTGGCCCGCGTACCTGGGGTGGCTGGACGAGATGGATCGGTCCAGACCACATCAAGGAGAGGGGCATGTCATCGACACGCAACGTCGGGATGGCGAGATTTTCTGCGTCCGCCGTGCTGTTCTTCGCCGCGGGGGCCTTCGCCGCGTGCGCCGTCCCCGAGGGCGCCGAGCCGTCGGGCGATGAGGAGGGCGCAGGGCCCTCCGGCGATCCTGGTGAGCTGCAGGCTGCGGCCGAATCGACGGCCGAGGCCGACAGCGAGCTCAAGGTGAACGACTGCGTGAACCCGCACCCGTTCGCCGGTTGCAACGACGCGGCCGTCCAGAGCTGCGTTTGCGCGGCGGACCCGTTCTGTTGCGACACCCAGTGGGACTCGCTCTGCGCCGGAGAGGTGACGAGCCTCCATTGCGTGCCGCCGTCCGCGGCCGTCATCGGGCGCCTGCAGTGCGCCGCGCCGGACGGCGCGGGGACCGTCACGAGCGCGCTCGCGTTCGCGCCGGTCAGCATTCCCGGCCTCGGGAGCGGCGTGACGGACGCGAACGGCGATTTCAGGATCCCCATCTCGTCGACCGCGAGCGCGAGCGTGCACCTCGACGTCACGTACGACGGCGTCGTGAGCTCGAGCGGCGTGACGACGCCGCTCACCATCATGGACGACCTGCACGCCCCGCGCGGCCAGGGGGTCGACGTCGCCGGCAGCCCGCGCTCGAGCGGCGATCTCGACGTGGACGTGGTCACGCTGAGCGGCGTCGATTGCGAGCTCTGGCGGCTCGGCGTCGATACCCTGCGCGACTTCCACGCTGCCCGCGGGGCCCAGCCGCCCGCGCACGCGCTGCGCATGCTGCGCTGGAGCGGGGTCTACGTGGGCACGCCCTTCACGTTCTACGATTACATCAACATTCGCACGGACTTCCTCACGAGCACCTGGGGGAGCACGGCCGCGGAGCGCCGGAGGGTCATCACCCACGAGTTCGGGCACAGCGTGCGGCACGTCGCCGACGGCGATCTGAACCACTGGAATGGTGACGACGTGGCCTATGTCTATGGACGATCTCACGACGGCTCCGAGATCGCCAACCCGGGGTACGCCTTCAACGAGGGCTTCGCGAACTACTGGGAGCAAGCCCGGGTCGGCGCGCGCGGCCGCCTCTGCGGCGTCGGGTCCGCGTGCCCGTCGATCCAGTACCGGGACTGGAACGAGAAGCGCATCGCCAACGCGCTGCTCGATCTCTCCGACGTCGTGGGCGACGGCGCGATGATCCAGGTGCTGGAGGCGAACCCGGGTGCGATCCACAGCCTTTACGAGTTCCAGGCGCGCCTCCACGTGCAGAACCCCGCCGTCCCGGCCCCCGCCGCGGTGCCGGCCTGCCCGCCCGGCTTCAGCGATGACGGCGCGACGTGCTCCTCCACGGTGGCAAAACCGAGCTACGGGCGCGGCGTCGGCACGGCGCCGACGCTCTGCGGCGCGGGCCAGCAATACGACGCGGGTCTCTGCTATCCGGCCTGCGCGTCGGGCTACTACGGGGTCGGCCCGGTGTGCTGGCAGAGCTGCCCGTCCGGGTACTCGGACGACGGCCTCACGTGCCGGCGCGACGCGCAGATCATCAACGCCAACAACTCCGCGTGCCCCTGGTATGACGCCTGCGGCCTGACCTTCGCCAAGGGCTGCTCCACGTGCCCGACGGGGTATACCAACGACGGCTGCACGTGCCGGCGCGACGCGCACATCTTCGCCAAGAGCTCTTACGGGCGCGGCGCCGGCTCCGTGCCGACGAGCTGCGGCGCGGGCCAGCAGCTCGACGCGGGTCTTTGCTATCCCGCCTGCGCCTCCGGCTACAGCGGCGCGGGCCCCGTGTGCTGGGGGAGCTGCCCGGTCGGCTACGTCGACTTCGGCGCGACGTGCACGAAGGTCATTTCGAAGTGATCGGCGGGCCGTTTGCCTCCTCGAGGAGGGCGGGCCTCGTTGCACCCCGCCCACCCGCGCGGTAGGCCGAGGAGCACCCCGCCGCTCCGCGGCAGGCGCAGCACCGGAGAGGCGCTCTCCTGCACCACGAGCAGGGTACGAGCCGCCCTCGTCGGCCCCGCGCGGCGCCTCGTCTGTTCGGGTCGGGCGCCGGACACACGCCGACCGGAGCGAGCTCGTCACGCGGCTGCTCCCGGCAGCCCCGAGCGACGCGGACGCGGGCGACGTGCGCCCCCTCGCCGTCGGCTCCCTCATCCCCGAGGAGGGACGCGCCTCGCGCTGGCCTTCCTCGGCGCGAGGCCCTCGCCTTCGATCGTGCCGCGGAGCACTTCGCCGCCGCGCTCGAGGCGGCGCCGGCAGGCGAGGGCGAGGCGCACGGAACAGGACGACCGGCGGCTCGTCGCCGGCGCTCCGAGGGGCTCCTCGACGCTGATTGACAATGCCCCGGCGGCTCCCGCATCCTGGCCATCCCGCGACCCCCCGAGGCTTTGAGCCGCAGGAGATGCCATGAGCACCGTCCTCCACCGTCTGGAACAGTGGGCTAACGAATCTCCTGACGCGCCGGCCCAGCGCTTCAAATCTCAAGGCGAGTGGAAGACGCTGACCGCGCGCGAGTACCGTGACCGGGTCCACCACATCGCGCTGTTCCTCGAGTCCAAGGGCTTCGACGCGAGCCAGGTCGGCGCGATCCTCTCGTACAACTGCCCGCAGTGGGTCCACGTCGACCTGGCGGCGTTGCTCGTCGGGGGCAAGTCGGCGGGCCTCTACCCGAACTCCACCGCGAAAGACATCCAGTACATCCTGAACCACACCGAGGCGACGCTGCTCTCGGTGCAAAACAAGGAGTACTTTCAGAAGATCTCCGGAGAGAAGGGCGAGTATTCCGCCCCTGACAGCGTGAAGTGGATCCTCGTCTTCGATGGCGACACATCGATCTCTCCCAAGGCGATCTCGTACGAACAGGCCCTGGCCGAGGGCCGCGCGCTCGCGGGGCAGCCGGGCGCGAAGACGTTCGCCGACTACCTCGCCAAGATCGACCCCAGGGCCGGCGCGTTCCTTATCTACACCTCGGGTACGACGGGCAACCCCAAGGGGGCCATGCTGTCGCACGACAACCTGGCTTACACGGCCGACATGGCCGTGAAGTACTGGAACCTGCCGTTCGCGCGGGGCACGATGTTCTCGTTCCTCCCGCTCTGTCACATCGCCGAGAAGCTGCAGTGCGTCGGGGCCGGCCTTACCCAGCGCTACACAGTCAGCTTCTGCTCGAAGTTCGAGAACGTCTCGAGCGAGCTCCCCGAGGTGCAGCCCACGCTGCTGCTCTGCGTGCCGCGGCTCTGGGAGAAGATGATGGAAGGCGTGATGGCGAAGGTGCGCGGCGGCAAGGGCGCCAAGAAGAAGCTGGCCGAGTGGGCGCTCGCCGTGGGCGCCCGCGTGGCCCAGGCGAAGTACGCGCAGCGCGCGCCGAGCGCGCTCGACGCCTTGCAGCTCGCGCTCGCCGACAAGCTCGTGCTGGGCAAGGTGCGCGCGGCGCTCGGCCTTGGCAAGGCCGAGGTGCTCGCCTCGGGCGCGGCGGCGCTCGCGCCGCACATCTCGACGTGGTTCCGGGCGCTGGGCCTCGAGATCCTCGAGGATTTCGGCCAGACCGAGTCGACCGGCGTCATCTGCATGACCGAGCCGGGCATCGAGAGCGCGGGCACCGTGGGCAAGCCCGTGCCGGGCGTCGAGTTCAAGCTGGCCGAGGACGGCGAGATCCTGACGCGCGGCCGGCACGTGTTCGTCGGCTATTACAAGGACAAGGCGGCGACGGAGGCCACGCTCGAGGACGGCTGGCTGCACACCGGCGATCTCGGCGAGTGGAACGAGCGCGGGCAGCTCAAGATCCGGGGCCGCAAGAAGGAGATCCTCAAGACCTCGGGCGGCAAGATGATCGCGCCGCTCCCGATCGAGGAGAGGCTCAAGGCGGCGGAGATCATCAGCCAGGTGTGCATGGTGGGCGACGGCCGCAAGTACCTCTCGGCGCTGATCACGCTGACCGAGGGCAAGCTCGCCGAGCTGAAGGAGCGAGGCGCCCTGGGCGGCGACGCCGCGATCACGAGCCCCGAGGTGGTCGGCCAGGTGAAGGCGCACGTCGACGCCCTGAACGCGGAGCTCGCCAGCTTCGAGCAGATCAAGCGGTTCACGGTCCTCGGCCGCGAGTTCTCGGTGCAGGACGGCGAGATGACGCCGACGCTCAAGATGAAGCGCAACGTGATCGAGCAGCGCTTCCGCGGGACCATCGACGAGATGTATCCCGCCGAGTGAGCGGGGGCCGCGGAGCCCGGAGCGGGGGGCGCCTGCTCGACACGAGATCGTCTGGCTGTGCTCGTATCCGGAGCGGGTGAGCGCAGCTCGTCAAGTGGGAGGGAAAAGGCATGAGTCAATCAAGAAGCCACCTCGTCCTCGTGCCCGGCTTTGCGGGCTTCGATATCCTGGGCTCGGTCTCCTATTACTACGGCGTCACGGAGGTCCTCCGGAAGGCGGCCGCCGGGGCGTATCGGGCCCCGCTCTCGGTGCATTGCTTTGCGAACCTGCCCACGGCGAGCGTGGACACGCGCGCGCATGGGCTCCTTCACTGGCTGGCGGATCGCTTCAGGAAGGGGGTGTTCTACGGGGGCGTGGGCACTGACCAGCGGGACTGCCTGCATCTCGTCGGCCACTCCACGGGCGGCAGGGATATCAAGACGCTCATGCTCTTGCTCCTGGCCGCGACCGAGCAGGACCGGTCGGTCTACGGCGTCCCGGCGCAGACCCTCCTCGAGAGCATCTGCTCGATCCAGTTCCTCTCGACGCCGCACCGCGGGACGAACCTCGCCCACGTCTTCCGCCGGTGGAGGCCTGGCGTCATGTCCACGGCCGGCGTCGCCCACGGCCTGCTCAGCCTGGCTGGCCAAAGGTACTCGAGCGTCACGGCCCGCCTCGCAAGGAGCGCCCTGCGGACGCTCGGCCAGTCGGATGGCATCGCCCGCGCCGCGCTCGACACGATCGATCGCTTCCACGCCGCCAAGCGCGACGGCCTCTCCATGGCCGAGGCGCGCAGCGAGTACTTCAACGTGCTCTGCTGGTTGATGAACGTCGCGGAGGACACCGATGCCTTCGACGATCTCGATCCGCTGTCGTCCTCAGGCACGCCGCGGCGCGCCGGGGGCCACTCCCGACGTCGTCTGGCCGTGAGCAGCGTCGCCGCCTGGCGGCGCGAGCTCGCCGTCTGCGCCGAGAGCGCGAAGAAGACAGGGAAAGCCGGGCTGCTCGGGGCCGAGGTCGAGGAGGACCTGAGCGACTACTACAGGCAGAAGGGCATCGCGCTCCGGTCGATCGTCACCAGGGCGAAGCGCGATCCCGGCGGGTCGTTCCTGGGCGTCTTCAGCCTCCTTTATGGCATCACGGCCGACGTGATGGGTCGTCCGAAGGTGGTCGAGGCCCTCGGGCCCTCCTGCGCCGTCCCCTGGCTCGATGATCCGAGCCGGAGCGAGCAGCTCACGCCCGAGATGAACGACGGGATCGTCAACTCCGTATCGATGGTCTACCCGGACGCGGCGCATAGCATCCTTGTCGACGCCGACCACGCGGACGTCATGGGCCATTATCGGTTCATCGATCCGGAGGACGGCGACGGGGCCGATCCGACCTACGGCGGCTACGACCTGCTCCAGTCCCGCTCCGGCTTCGATCAGAGCCAGTTCGAGAAGCTCTGGAACAGCATCGGGGAGTTCGCGATGGCGAGCGACAGGTGCACGACCGCTTCGCGCCGCAGGCCGGCCGTCGTCCCTGCGGAGGCGCCGGCGGCGTCCCCGGCCTCGGCGGCGGCGGCGTCCCCGGCCTCGGCGGTGGCGCCGGCCTCGGCGCCGGCGGTGACCCACTTCCGCGCCGAGCCGTCGGACCCGGAGGGCGGCGCGTAGGCGCCCCCCGGCGACGGGGGACGCCCAGGCCGCCTTCGTGAATCAGGCGTTCGCGAGGTAGGCTTCGAGCTCGTCGGCGCCGCCGATGTACTTGCCGTCGACGAAGACCTGCGGGGTCGTGCCCTTGCCGCTCACCGCGCGGAGGCGGCGCGGCGAGGCCGCCACCTCCTCGTAAGGGATCTTCCGCGCGTCGAGGAGCTGCTTCGCCTTGGTACAGTAGCCACACCCCGGCTTCGTGAACAGCAGCACGTCGTGCGGCGCCTTCGACGACGGATCCAGGTACTTCAGCATCGTGTCGGCGTCCGACACATCGAAGGGATCGCCCGCGACCTCGGGCTCGATGAACATCTTCTTGATCACGCCGTCGTCGACCAGCATCGAGTAGCGCCACGAGCGCTTGCCGAAGCCGAGGTTCGCCTTGTCGACGAGCATGCCCATCTTCTCGGAGAACTCCCCGTTCCCGTCGGGCAGGAACAGGACCTTGTCGGCCTCCTGCGCCTTGCACCACTCATCCATCACGAACGCGTCGTTCACGGACACGCACGCGATCGTGTCCACACCGCGCCGCTTGAACTCGTCCGCGAGCTCGTTGTAGCGCGGCACATGGCTGCTCGAGCAGGTCGGCGTGAAGGCGCCCGGCAGCGCGAACACCACCACCTTCTTGCCAGCGAACACGTCCTTGGTGGTCACGTCCTTCCATTGACCGTCGACACGGGTGCGAAACGTGACATCCGGAACGCGCTGCCCTTCGAGGTTCTTCAGCATGACTGTCGTGCTCCTTGCGTGCTCTTCTCGTCGCCATCGGCGACGGCAACCTTGTCCAGCGTCGTGCGGCGCTCCACGCGGCGCTCTCGGGCCGGCGAGAACTTAGCCCCGAGCCTCGACGCCGGCCAGCGTGATGGCGAGCCCGACCGAGGGCCGCGCCGCAATGGCGAGCTCGACCGAGGGCCGCGCTGCGAAGGCAGCCCGCCTGGGCGGCGGCGGCCGCGCCGGAGGAGGCGCCCCGCTGGGCAGCCCGAGCGCCGCCGCGGGGGGCGGAGCCTCAGCCGCCCCGCGCCAGATCCACCGCGCGCCAGAGGTACCAGCTCGCCACCGTGCGGTACGGCTTCCACCGCGCGCCGCGCTTCTCGAGGTCCGCGCGCGCCGGCGGCTCGGGTCGCTTGAACGCGATCCCGAAACCCTTGCGGATGCCGTAGTCGTCCACGGGCAGCACGTCCGGGCGGCCGAGGCGGAACATGAGGAGCATCTCCACCGTCCACCGGCCGATGCCGCGCACCCGCGTGAGGCGCTCGATGATCGCCTCGTCCTCCATGCCGTGGACCTCCGCGAGCGTGGGGAGCTCGCCGTCCTCCGTCTTCCGCGCGAGATCGCGGAGCGCGAGGAGCTTCGCCTGCGAGAGGCCGGCGCCGCGGAGCTCCTCGTCGGAGGCGCGCAGGAGCTGCGCCGGCGTGGGGCCCTCGTGCGCTCGCGGGAAGAGCGCGCGCACGCGCGCGAAGATGGTCGCGGCGGCCTTCCCGGTGAGCTGCTGGTAGACGATCGACTCCGCGAGCGCGAGGAAGAGGCTCGACGTCCTGTCGATCCGCATGGCGAACGGCCCGACCGCGTCGATGACGCGCGCGAGCGCCGCGTCGGACGCGCGCAGGTGATCGACGGCGGCGCCCGGATCGAAGCCGAAGTCGCCGCCCGGCGCGGCCTCCGGAGCGCCGCGCGCCTGGCCGCTCTCGATCGCGAGGAGGCGGAGCTTCGTCGTGACGCCGCCGTTCGCGGAGAAGCCGCCTGCCTTGCCGCCGGCGGCGAGCACGCGGTGGCACGGCACGATGATGGCGAACGGGTTCCGCCCGAGCGCCTGCCCCACGGCGCGCGCCGAGCCGCTCGCCCCGAGGCGCGCCGCGACCTCGCCGTAGGTCAGCGTCGCGCCCGGCGGGATGGTGCGCGCGACCTCGTAGACGCGGCGGTGGAACGGCGGCACCCGATCCATGTCGAGCGCGACGGCGGACAGGTCGCTCGCCTCGCCGCGCAGGAGCGCGACGATCGCGTCGACCGCGCGCTGCACCTCGGGCGGCGGCGCCGCCGCCCGGGCGCCCGGGAGGCGCTGGAGCAGGCGCGAGCGCGTCTCGGGCTCGCGCGCCTCGGGCAGCTGCAAGGCGGCGACGCCGCGCTCGCCCCACGCGATGCCGCAGCGGCCGATCGCCGTGTCGAACAGGAGGAATCCGTGTGCAGTTGCTGTCATGGGGATGCTCGCGGGCAGGCAGGGCGCCCGCGTCCGGCGGCCATCCTAGGAGCGCGCGGCGAGGCGATCTTGGAAGATCTTGCGATCCCCCCTCGCCGCCTTCCGGAAGCCGCGGGGCGAGACGCCGGCCGCGCGGTGGAAGGTGCGGACGAAGTTGGAGAGGTCGCCGAACCCGACGTCGAGCGCGATGTCGGTGATCGACCGGGCCTCGTCGGCGAGGAGGCGCGCAGCGCGGCGCAGGCGGGCGCGGACCAGGTACTGGTGCGGGGTCACGCCAAGGACCTTCCCGAAGACCCGCAGGAAGTGGAACGGGCTGAGCCCCACCTCCCGCGCCGCGCCCTCGAGGTCGATCGGCTCGTGCGCGTGCTCGTCCAGCCAGAGCGCCGCCTCGACGGCGCGGCGGCGGTCGCGCGCCCCGATGTCCCGCGGCCTTCGCTCCCGGCCGGAGGCGACCTCGACGAAGCGGGCGGCGAGGAGCACCCCCACCTCGTCGACGCCGATGTCGCTCCTGCCCTCGGCGGCCGCCTGCGCGAGCTCGCCGAGCACCATCAGCTCGGGCAGCGGCGGCAGGCCGCCGGCCCGGAACGCGCCGCCGCCGTCGCCGAGCGCCTCGACCAGCGCCGGCGCGAGCTGGAGCGACAGGCACTCGTCGCCGACGACGTGCTCGTGCGAGCACGTGTACTCGTCGCCGGGGTGGCCGACCAGGAGCGACCCGGCCACGAGCTCGAACGCCTCCCCCCGGACGCGGTAGCTGAAGCTGCCCTTGCGCACGTAGGAGACGGAGAAGCCCCGGTGGAGCTCGGCGAACGGCGCGTCCCCAGGTCCAGAGCTGCACCGGTAGTCGACCACCGAGATGGCCTCGCCCCGCACCAGCGTCGTGACCTCCATGGGTCACCGAATGTATCTGCGGCGGCGAGGCCGAGCAACGCGCCCAGCGCTCGCCCTACGCCGCCGCCGCCGCGCGGCGGCCGTGCCGGGTGTGCGTTCATGGCGTTGGCTCCTTGGGCGTCTTGCCTGCGAGACGCAGCCGCCGTGAGCCGATTGCACCTGCATCGTCCGGTTCGGCCCGCCGCTCCGGGCCGGCGCGCTCCGCCGACCTCGACAGTCCCGTGGCGTTCCGGCGACGCCCTACCAGGCCGGTTACGGATAAGGTACCGCTTGCGCATCTCCGTGACGCTCCACGACCTCGGCCTGTGTGCGCTGATCGCCTCGCTCGTGCTCTCCGGGTGCAATGCGATCTCGGGTATCGACGATCTGACCTTCCAGGGCGTGGGCGGGAGCGGAGGTGGTGGTGCCGCGCCTGGCGCCGGCGGCGATGCGTCGGGCGGCGGCGATGCCTCCGGTGGAGGCGATGAATCGGGGGGCGGCGATGCATCGGGCGGAGGCGGCGATGCGTCGGGCGGCGGCGATGCGTCGGGCGGCGGAGGCGGCGGTGGCGAGTGCGACGGGAGTCCGTGCCCGGTGCCGCGAGGCGTCGAGCTCGTGGATCAGACGTTCACCGTGCTGCGCGGCAGTCCCGGCGCGGGTACCGCGGTCATGGACGTGTGCCCGGATGGACAGGTCACCCTCGGCTATCGAGGGGCCGTGGCGCCGCTGGCGGAGTCGTTCGTCCTCGGCAGGATCCAGGCGCAGTGTGGCCACCTGGAGCTCACCGGAGCCGGTCCGTATGCGATCACCACGACGCCCGGCGACGCGACGCCGATCCGGGGCGACTACGGCGACGAGCCGTGGGAGATCATGTGCCCTGAGAACGAGGTGGTCGTGGGCTTCGGCGGCCGGGCTGGCAGCTTCGTGGACTTCCTCTCCATCGGTTGTGCGCCGCTCCTCGTGAAGGGGGAGCCCGGCGATCTCCGCGTCGAGTTCGGGCCCCTCTCGTTTCCGGGCGGCGCGGGCGGCGAAGGCGGCGAGCCGTTCCCGGACACCCTCTGCGACGGCGCCCAGGTCCCGAACGCCGTTCAGACCGTGATCGCGACCGTCGTCAGCGCCTTCGGCATGGGTTGCGCGACGGCCTCGCTCACGTACTGACCCGCTCCATCTCGCCCCCGGGGAGCGCTCGTCCCTGGGGCGGCTTCGGGCCGTCGAGGGGGCCGCCTTCACTCCAAGGCCTGGCCTCCGGGGGGGCGTTCGGCGATGCCTCACGCGCAACGAAGGCCGAACCCGGGCGACGCAGCGCTAGGGCAGGGTGTCCTCGCGGGCGATCGACGACGCGCGGAAGCGGGCCACCTGCGCGTCCACCTCGGCCTGCGACAGGATGGCATCCTTGGCGAAATAGACCCAGTCGACGTCCTCCGCGTACGTCCGTGGCTCGGTCTGCCCAGCGGCGAGCTCGTCGAACCACAGATTGAAGTCGAGGTGCTGGTTGGTCTCGGGGACGTACGTCGCGCCGTGCGTGCAGAGCAGCGTGCCTTCGATGTAGTAACGGATGTCGGACTCGGTGATCTGGATGAGGAGCCTCTTCCAGCCGGACTGGTCCCCGGCCACATGGTTCGACTGCGTGTTCTCCAGCGTGGCCGTCTCCCACGAGGTCAGCCACAGCGTGCTGGTGTCTTCCTGACCCCACCCGCCGTTGGGCATGTACTCGAAATCCTGCTCCGAATAGCCGGGATCGGTCTCGGGGTCGTTGATCCACGGGCTGATCGCGAAGAACGTCTCGACCGGCTTGTCGGCGAGGTGCCGGGGCCCGGTCAAAGGCGTGTTGCTGAATCTTACCCGAGCGGAGTACGTCCCCAGGCGGAACTTGTCGTCGTTCGATTGAAGCTCTGCGTGCGAGGTGCTCTCGCCGGACCCGCGTGTGGTCGCCTCGAGCCGTAGCAGCCTGTTCGAGGCGAGATCGGGATCATCGATGAACGATACATTCGACGGCAGCCATCGGGCCCCGTCGACCCCGGGCGCTCCGTCTTCCGCGCGGACCCACCACCAGCTCGTGAGGTCGTTGTCGGTGATGCCGGTGTAGGTGAAATCGTCGAAGAGCTCGGCCGACACGGTGACGTGGCCACCGCCACCTCCGTCACCGCCGGCGCCGCCACCGCCGGCGCCGTCACCATTGGCGCCGCCACTGCCGGCGCCGCCACTGCCGGCGCCGCCACTGCCGGCGCCGCTGTTACCGTCGCTGCCGCCATGACCGCCGTTGCCCCCGGCATCGCCGCTGCCACCGTCACCGCCGTTGCCCCCGGTGCTTCCGGCACCGCTGCCGTTGGCGGCGGTGTCATTCGAGCAAGCCACCAGCACTTGCGCCGCAAGAAGCATCATGCCCGCACGGCGGATGCAGCGCACGCCGCGAAGCGCACCGTCCTTCGAAGCAACGACGCCCTGAGATTCGCGATGCGTTTTCATCAAGACTGCTCCATTCCAGATCGAGCGGCTGGCCGCACCCAGTGAGACGTCTGGTGAGGGGCCAGATACCACATCTTCCTGTTCCTCGAAGGAGAGCGAATCGGGTCTACGAGATGGAATGCCCCTTCGGTGGGCGTGGCGTCTGCGGGCTGGGCGCCGCCGCGGGCGACGGCTCCGCACCCGGGTGGAGCGGGAGCGGGGCCGCCGACCCGACGGGGGCTCGCTTCGTCTGCGCGACGGTCGCCTCGGGGCGCCGGGCGGCGCCGCGCCGATCGCGCCCCTCGACGTCTTGATCGGACCGGTTGAGCGTCACCTCGGTCGGATCGGCCGCCGCGACGGCGCTCGGGGCGGCCATCGCGATCTCGGCAGGAGCCAGCCACGCGGGCGGGGCGCCCGGCACCTCGACGCCGACGACGACGCGCACCGCCGCGAGCGCTGCTTCCTCCGCGAGCGGGAAGCTGCGCCGCCAGACCAGCGAGCACGACTGCCTGTCGCCGTCGATGTGCAGCGTGTCCAGCACCAGATCGAGCGGCTGCCCCTCCGTGACGCCGAACGCCGAGAGGCCATGCACGCGCGCGAGGGCGCGCGCCCCGGGGAGCCGCGTCCGCAGCGCCGCGAGCGTCGGGTGGAGCCCCGCGAGCACGAGCCACTCGTCGCCGACCAGCGCTTCGACGCGCTGATCGGGAGGGGCCGCCTGGAAGTAGCTCCAGTCGAAATCGTCGGGGATCTCGAGGAGGGGCCCCTCGAGCGCCTTGTGGGGCGTACGCCCGAGCAGCCGCCTGCGCGACGGCCACACGCTCCCGATCGGCGCGAAGCCCGCCGGGCGGTCGCGCCGCGAGGGATCCAGCACGGCCGGGCGATCGGTGCCGAACGGGTTGTCGGCCATGCCGATCCCCCCGAACGCGCGCTCGTAGGCGAGCGGGACCGCCTTCTCCGCGCCGCCGGGCTCGATCGAGAGCGCCTTGTCGAGGATCGGGCGCTCGCCGGCGAAGAGCGCGAGGCGCACGGAGAAGGGCGCCGCAGGCGGGCCCGGCGGCGCGTGCGCGTGGCCCGTGAAGAACACGTCGATGCGCGCGAGGTAGGGCGCGAGGTCGCTCGTCAACCGGACGCTGCGGCCCGGGTTGTTGTGATGGTGGATGTCGGCGTCGATGATCGGCTGCGGCTCGACGGGGACCATCGGCCCGCCCTCGACGAAGGCGAAGGTCGCCTTGGCGATCACCGTGAGGTGGAGCCGCCCGCGCGCGCGCCACAGGACCCCCGCTGCTGCCGTTCCGGAAGGCGCCGCGGGCGCGCTGGGAGTGGGCGAGGCATCCGATGTCACCGTGCCATGAGAGCACCGGGGCTTCACGAGGGTCAAGCCTGCCCCGCAACGACACCGGAGCGTCGTCGCGGGGTTCAGCCGACCGCCCGGGGAGCGTTCGCCCGTGGGGCGGCCTCGGGCTGCCGTCGGTGGTTCGATCGAATGAAATCGATGAGCTAGAGACGATACCCCGGATCGCCGGGTAGCTTGCCGTCGACGCGAAGAATTTTGACGTCCTTCCCAGCCGCGGATGCGCGAACGAATCCGATGGCCCCGTCCACCCTGCCCACGATCCACAGGACCGCAGCCGCATCCGGGACGTGCTTCGGCGGACCGGCTTGTCCACGAATCTTGCGATCGATCCAGTAGAGGCCAATTTGCTCGGGCGACATGCCGAGGACCGCCTTGTCGAAGCCGATGCGCTCCGGAGAACCCCTGGGATACGTGATAGGGACCAGCGGCTTCCCGTTGGCTACGACCGGGCTGCCCATGTAGGCGCGCTTCAGATCTCCAAACGAGATCTCGTTGGTGGGGAAGCTCTTCGAGACGACGATCGCCAGAGGTCCCACGTTCTCCGCGCCGTACGATTCGGCCAGCGTCACCGAGGTGATCGCCGCGAATGCGAATGCGCACGATATCAGGAGGGTTCTTCGATCGATCATCCTAGAAACTCCACGCGACCTGCGCGACCAGTTGATCCATGTCGGGGCTCTGCTTCTTCAGGTAGGGCATCCATACATGCACGCCGACGAGCTTCAGGACGACGTTGTCCGTGGGGCGGATGTTCAAGCCGCCGACGAGAGCGGCTCCCTCGTACACGGGGCTGGACTTGCCGAGGCGGTCGTACTCGAGGCCGAACCACGGCATGACGCCGTACCAGGGCAATCGATAGCCCGTTTGAAAGTAAGCGCCCCAGGTGCGGTTGTCGGGAGCCCATGTCCCCGGGATGATCCCAGCCGGCCGATAGTCGTCGTCGTAGCGTACGTCATGCATGATGTACTCGGACTGGAACAGGAACTCGCCCCAGGTGTACTTGAGATCGGCGGCCAGGCCGAGCTCGTCGTACCTCGCGGTGACGGGGAACTTGGTGACATACGCGCCGTCCTCCAGCGCTGCGACCTGCCCCGCGTCGGTGTAGCGGCCCTTGTAGCCCGATGTGCCGACCGTGACGGTGCCGTATGGAGTGTCTTGCTGGAGCCAGAGACGCCAGCCAACGGCCTTGTTCTTGTCCAGATCCATGTAGCTGTCGACCGGGCCGCGGCCGTTTGAAACGGTGAGGTGGTAGCCCACCTGTGTGTCGCTGATGCCATGGCTGCCATACGCTTCGATGCCGGTTTGTCGTTGCGGCAGCCACTCGGCGCCGATGATATAGGGGCGCGTGTTGCTCAGGATGACCGGTGACCCGTGGTCGACGTTCCAGATCCCATAGGGGGTGAGCCACTGTCCGGCCCGGATGTTGAAGAGCGGATGGGCTGCGTATTCGAGCCACGCGCGCTCGATGATCACCCCACCCACCTTCTTCGTCCTGGAAAAGTCGGTGTAGTCCGGAAAGGCGGCGCTGACGCGGGTGTTCTGGAACGTCGCCGGATCGAACATGATCGCCCCGTCGGGCAGGTAAGTGAAGCGGACCTCGATCAAGGAGCGGAACTTCTTGCCCAGATTCGAGTCGAGGTAGACGTTCAGATTGCCGACGTAGAAGCTCGGGTTCGGGCCCACGCCGGTCGAGGCGCCCGATGTCTTCGCGTCGCTGAGCAGCGTGGAGAACGTGAAATCAGCAAAGCCATAGATGCTGATCTTGGTCGCTTCGTCGGTCAGGTCCTCCGCGACCGCCTCGGCGGCCGGCGCGTACGCATCGGCTCCTTCGCCGGCCTTCGGGGTAGCGCTGGCGTCGACCGTGCCGGCAGCCCCTGTCCCTGGTTGAGGTGCCACGGCGCCCGGGGCCGGGCTGGCCGCCAGCGCAGGCGCGCTCGCTGCGCCCGGCTGCGCGCTCGTGCCGGGTTGAGCCGGAGAGGCTGGCTCCGGAGGTTGAGCCCCACCCGACGCGTCCGGTGCCGGAGCCGGCCCGGAGGGGGCTGCTGGACCAGCCGTCTCCGCAGGCGTCGGAGCTGCTTGAGCCGCCGCGAACGACGACCCGAGCAGCAGCGCGGAGGACATGGCCAAGATAACGTGAATGGGCACGCCACGGAATACAACGGATCGCGTTCTCAATTGATGCAGCTCCCTTCCGCGACGCACTGGTACTGGGCAACACCATAGGCGGTAAAGTCGCAGCATACGGTGCCGGTGAAGCAGTTGTCCGGCGAGAGCGTGCAGCCTTGAACCTGGCACTTCTGCGTCACGGCGGTATTGCAGTACGTGGCCTCGGTCCCCGCACACTCCGCGTCGCTGGCGCAGGGTTTTCCCGCCCCGACGGGCGGTCGGCGACAGTAGGATGGGGTGACCGTGAGATCGCACATGTGTCCGCCGGCGCAGTCGGCGGAGCTCGTGCATCCTTGGCTGGTGCAGTAGCCAGCGGTCCCCGAGACGGCGTGGCAGTGATTGTACGTTGCGTTGGGACAAGGCGTCGTCGCTGTATCGCATGCTGCGTCCAGGCCGGCGGGGGTCGCCGTGCATGGCGCCCCGGCGGACGCCCTGCTGAACCCGGTCGCGCATTCGCATGCCCCCGTCGCTCCAGTCACTTCGTTCTCGCCACAGGCATCGCAGGGGGCCGCGGCGTCAGCGCGGCCATATCCGGCTTTGCAGACACAGCCATTGGCCCCGGCCTCCTCGTTTTCGAGGCAGCGCACGCAGCCCGTCGTCGTCGCGGCATAGCCCTCGGCGCAGACGCAGAGCGCCGAGTATTCGGAGTTGGCCTTCAGGGTCTGGCCGGGTCCGCACGGCTGATCACTGTCGTAGACGCAGCCAATGATCGGGAGAGTGACGGCAGTTGCCATCAGGAAGACTCGGCCCCATCGCCGTGACGCCGACGCTGGAGATTCATGTGGCAGTCTCGCGCACATTGTGCTCGTTCCTTGTCGTTGGGTGAGTGGGGACACGGACCCGCTTGCGTCTGATCGCAGCACGCTCAAGTGGCGCTCATGGATTGTGCATGGCCGTGATGGCTCATGGATCCCCTCTTCGAGCTCAGCCAACCGCAAATTTGCGTTAAAAGCAATGCTTTCTCACCCCCCAACCGACGTTGGCTCCGCCGAGGCAAGGAATCCTGGCGGCGTGGGTTGACCAACGGATCTGTGTGAGTGTCACGCCTGCGATGTCGCTCCGAGGCTTCGCAGCGCCGCTCGAAGCGGCGGACATCCCTCCGGATCGTGAGCTTTTGCCCCGCGCCCGTATCGGGGCACGCGCAGCGCCGTCACACCCTCGATTCCGGGCGGGAGCTTGGGCCCGCTCCCAGCCGTGCCCGGCGCATCGCCGGCGCCGCGCCGCTCGGCCCCGCAGGCTGTGGAGTGAAGGCGGCAGGCCCTCCGGGGGGGCGGGGGCCTCAGGCTGCGCCCTCGAAGCCGGGCAGGGGATCGTAGTCCTGATCGGGGTCGTCCTCCTCGCCGGGCTCGGCGCAGACCGGCTCGTCGCCGTCCTCTCCCGTGCTGCCGGTGTCGTCGAGCAGCCCATCGAACGGCCCGGGGAGCGGCTCGTCCTCGTCCGCCTCGAGCAGCGCGTCCATGCCCTCCACCTCGCCGGTCTCCAGGTAACGCTCCCACGCGTCCGGGTGATCCCGGGCGCAGAGCGCCGAGAGCGCGGCGACGCCCAGGCGCACGATCGGCTTGCCATCCGTGCTGCTGCGGGGCCGCGCCCTCAGATCGCGCGGGGCGTACACCGTGAGCTCCAAGGGCGCCGCGTCCGCCACGTGGTAGTGGACGTACTCCCGGAGCTCTCCGCCCTTCTGGAGGGTCACGCGCTCGCGGTCGAACGTCCAGCCGAGCGCCCGCACGTGCCGCTCCAGCGCCTCCTCGTCGGCCGGGAACACGTGCAGATCGACGTCGCTGCCGCGGCGGATATGGCCGGTGGAGACCGAGCCGATGAGCCGCGGCGAGAACGGCGCGAGCGCGCGCATGGCCTCCAGCGCCACGATGCGCAGCGCGAAGAGCCGGCGCGTCCGCTGGCTCCCCTCGGCGCGCTCGGCGAAGAGGAGCAGCGCCTCGCGGATCTCGCCGTTGGAGGGCAGGTCCGCGGGCCGGTAGCGCGCCCGCCGTCCCTCCACCGCGCCGAGGATCCGCTTCGCGGCCATCCGCTTGGCGGTGAAGTACTGGTCCACGCCCTCCTCGTACATGAGGCGCGCGGCCTCCGCGGCGATGCGGGCCCGCATCCCGCCGAAGCGCTCGGCGCTCATCGGGCCACCCGCGCCGAGCGCGTCGCTGGCGCCGTCACCGCGCGCGTCGCTGGCGCCGTCACCGCGCGCGTCGCTGGCGCCGTCCCCCGCGCTGTCGCTGCCGCCGGCGCTGCGGCGACCGCCGGCTCGAGGGCCTGCCGCAGCCGGAGCATCGCGCCGCCGACCACCCGGCCGCCCCGCGGCGCCCCGAACAGGCGCTTCTGCACGACCTGCTGCGCCACGCCGAGGCGGCGCGCGATCTCGCCCTGCGACAGGCCGTCGAAGAAATAGGCCTCGACGACCTCCCGCTGCTTCGCCGTCAGCGCGGTCTCGACCGCGTCCCGCACCGCGGCGCAGAGCCGCTCTCGCCCGGGCGGCTCGGCCTCGCCGCCCCAGAGCCGGCGATCGTCGCCCCAGCGGTCGACGTCGTCGCAGAGGACCTCACGGCGGATCTTGCGCTCAGGCGAGCGGCTCCTTTTGCAGGTCATCGGAGGGGGCGGGCTCGCCGCCGATCGACAGGAGGGTCCAGTCTGCGCCGTCGAGCAGGAGCTCCACGGCGGCCTCGGGGCGGAGCACGGTCGCCTCGGGCGAGCGGCCGCCGACGTCCCAGCGGCGGAGCCGCGTGAGATCCGCGAGCGCCTTCGTGCGCCGCAGGCGCCGCCTGGTCGCGCCGGGCGCGCGCAGCAGGTGGAGGTGGTGCCGCACGAGCCAGACCACCCGCGGGCACACGAGCTCCGCGAGCACGTCGGCCCCCTCCTCGGCGTGGTCCGCGCAGGCGAACGCCTTGCCGACGTCGTGGAGCAGGGCCGCGGCCCAGAGCGAGCGATCCGCGGTCTCGCGGCGGGCCAGGTCGAATACCTGCAGGGAATGGAAGAGCGCGTCGCCCTCGGGGTGCCAGCGCGGATCCTGCGGCACGCGGTCGAGGGCGAGGAGGAGATCGAGGAGGTCCTGGTGCATCGACGGGAGGGCGGTCAGGCCGCCCGCGGGCTGCGGGCGAGCGGTGCCCCTTCACCCTGGGGCGCGGTCACACCCACCGGGAGGCCGCGCTCGCCGGGCGAGCCGAAGCATAGCGCGTGCGCCTGCGCCAGGAGTCAGGGAGTGAACAGGGTGGCCGATCGCTTCTTCGGCGCGGTTGGCGGGTGCGCGGCCGTCTCCTGGGTCTGACGTGCGCCTGCAGCCTCCAGGCGGACCAGCCGGAGCACGGTGCCCCCGACGATGATCTGGCCGTTTTGCGGGAGCAAGGCGCTCGTGATGCGCTGATCGTCGATCTTGGTCCCGTGCGTGCTTCCCTGGTCGATCACGCGCACCTCCTCCGCTCCGACGACGATCGTCGCGTGTTTTCGCGACACCTTCGGATCATCGAGGCGGATGAAGCAGTCGGGCTCTCGCCCTACCCTGAACTCTCCAGGGTGGAGCACGAACCGCCGACCTTCGAGGGGCCCGTTGCACACGAAGAGCTCGTAGGTGATCGCGGCGTTCCCGCCCGACGCCGGGATCGTGGGCCGGAGCGGGGCCTTGGCGATGCGCAGCCGCCCCTCGTACTTCTGCGTCCACATCTGCGGGGTTTGCCGGCCTCCCTCGGCCTTGATGCTCGCTTGCACGTACTCGCAGAGCTCGTGGACATCGACGTATCCGTCTCGGTCCAGATCGGCTGTGCCCGTCGACAGGCCCTCGACGAGGTGGCGCGTGAATATCGACTGCGAGGGCACCCCCACGGGCTGGTCGGCCTGCCATGCCAGCTGGACCGACGTCGTGGCGGAGATCACGACGCGACCCGAGCCGTCTCCCATGAACGTCCCGGCGATGTCGACGCTGTCCTGCTCGCTCTTGGCGGAGTTCTCGTACGCGCCGCTGTAGCAACAGTCGAGGATCAGGACGATGCGCTTCGCGGGGCACTGATCGATCTGGCGGCTGATCCATGCCGCGTCGACCGAGGTCGCGCTGAAGAGCTCTTTCTCCGTGTCGCGTGCGGCGAGGTGGAGGTGACCCCAGTCGTCCTTCAGGCCATGACCGGAGTAGTAGAGGACGAGCAGATCCTCCGGATGGCGACGATGGAAGAGGGCGCCGATGGCCTTCCGGACCTCGAGCTGGCTGCCATCGACGCAGAGCTGGACGCGGAAATCGCCGATGTCCGGGCTTTCCAGCGTGTCGGCGAGCTTCGATGCGTCGAGGGCGGGCGCCTGAAGCGAGCGCAAC
Source organism: Sorangium sp. So ce381 (assembly GCF_051473845.1). Lineage (NCBI taxonomy): Bacteria > Pseudomonadati > Myxococcota > Polyangiales > Polyangiaceae > Sorangium > Sorangium sp. So ce381. The sequence continues at coordinate 1,309,690 of NZ_CP150336.1, forward strand.
CTGCCGTCCGCATACATTCCGTTCGCGATGATGAGCGCGATGCGGTCCCGTCCACCGAGCAGTAGATCTCTGTCCAGGGCTGTCATTTGATTGCGCTGATGCGGCGCGCGAGGTCGAGCACTTCCTTCTCCCCGAGCGGCTTGTCCGAGGTGAACTCGACCTCCAGACCGTTCTTCCCCCGGATGCGAATGCGGCGCTTCGGCGCGCGGACGACCCACTCATTGACGAGCTGAATCACCTGAGGAAGCACCGCGGGGAGCGCGGCGACCGCGATCGCGCCGACGGTGAAGGCGTCTCCCTTCGCGTTCTTCGGGAGGCGCCCTTCGACGACGCGGGCCGGGGTCGCGCCTGCGGTGCCGACGTCGCGCATCAAGCTCTCGAGCATCGCGTCCAGCTGGTCCGCCTCGACCTCGGCGTCGTGAAAATTGAATTGCATGTCCATCGGCCATGCACCTCCTCGCTGTTACGAGTCGCCGAGGAGCGTATCAGCGCTCGCCGGAAGGTGCCAGCCGCGCGGGGGAGTCGCGTGGTGCGCGCGGCGCTGTCTCGACCTGCGGAGCGCGCCTGAGGCCTGCTTCGCGATCGTCCAGCCCATCTCATGTCCATGCTGATTCCCACGTGAGAGGCCTTGGCGGATCCGTGCAGGTCGGCCAGCAGCGAAGGTGCTCCTTGCGCGTCGTCGTGACTGCAAAGACACACGAGGCGGAGGTGACGGGAACATACTGCCGTGCGAGCTATCCTGCCCCTCGTGCTCTCCCTCGCCCGCCCCTCGGATGCCGTGATCCACGCCTTCCTCGCTCGCCAGGCGGATCGGCCGCTCTCCTACGCGGAGGTCGGCTGCACCGGCGCCGGCGACGGCCGCCCGTGGCCGCCTGCCGGCTTCAACGTCGACCACCACCGCGTGGTGCTCGGCCGGGGCGCCGCGCTCTTCGACCGCGCTGTCGAGGCGATGCGGTGCTGGGCACAGTTCCGGCTCGGCTGGGTCGAGCTCTGCTATCCCGACGCTCCCCTCCAGACCGGCGTCACCGTGGCGATCCTCGTCCGCGTGCTCGGGATTCACTGGCTCAACGCGTGCCGGATCGTCTACACGGTCGATGAGACGAGCGGCCCTGTGCGCCGGTTCGGCTTCGCCTACGGGACGCTCGAGGAGCACGGCGAGCGCGGCGAGGAGCGCTTTCTCGTCGAGCACGACGAGCATTCCGGCGAGGTCGCCTACGACATCTTCGCCGTCTCCCGGCCGAACCACCTCCTCGCCCGGATCGGCTTTCCCTACGCGCGCCGGGTCCAGGCGCGGTTCGCCCGCGACTCCATGCGCGCCATGCGCAGCGCCGTGACCTCGCCGCCGTGAGGCGCGCCGGGAGCCCTGGGACCAGCTGATCGCGCAGGCCGCGGGGCCCCGCCGGTCACGCCCTCTCCTTCACGAACTCCACAAGATCCGACAGGCTCGCTCCCGTCGCGTCGGCGCTCACGCCGAGCTCCTCGGCCGGCAGGCCCAGGCGGTTGACCCAGAACGTCGGATAGCCGAACCACCGGGCCCCCGCGGCGTCCCAGCCGGCGAACGCGACGAACGCGATCTCCTCGCGCGTGAGGCCGAACGCGTCGAGCGCCATCCGGTACGCGCGAGGATCCGGCTTGTACGTCCTCGCCTGGTCCGTGCTGAGCACGTGCTCGAACAGGCCCCCCAGACCGGAGCTCTCGATGGCGGCCCCGAGCATCTTCGGGGTGAAGTTCGACAGGAACGACAGCCGGATCCCCGCGCCTCTCAGCGCCCCGAGCGCCGGCAGCACGTCAGGCCACGCCCGGAGATCGAGGTACGCGCCGAGGAGCCGCGCCCGCTTCTCCTCTCCGAGATCGAGCGCCAGCGCGCGCTCGGCGAACACCAGCGCATCCGCCGTCACCTGCCAGAAGTCGGCATACTCGTGGGAGGCGACCCGGAGCCACGTGTACTCGAATTGCCGGGTGCGCCACGCCTCGCTCAGCAATGCACCCTTGCCAGGACAGAGCTCCTCCGCGAGCGCCGCGATCGGCCGCGGATCGAAGATCGGAAAGGCGTCGAAGGCGATCGCCTTGATCTTCGATCCCGCCGCCGGCCGCGGCGGCGCCGGCCCGTGCTGCGCGGCACAGGAGGTGGTCCCGGCCGGCGCCGAGCCCAGGAAGCCCGCCGCGGCCGTTCCGGTCACGCGGTGGAGAAACTCACGACGATTCGTCAACATACCAGCCTCCATCCGACCATCCGATGTGAAACACACGACCTGCGAGAGCGCGAGAACGCGAGTGCCCGAGCGCCCGAGCGCCCGAGCGCCCGAGTGCCCGAGTGCGAGAGTGCGCGGGGTCGCGGGTGCGCGAACGCACGCTGGAGAGCATGCGCGGTCCGCCGTTGCCGGGGGATCCACCATCGACGTAGACTCGGCATGCACCTTTGCATGGCGCGGAGCGCTCTCCGGCAGCAGCGCCCCGCGCCCCGGAGCCATGCTCGACTGGGACGATCTGCGCTACTTCCTCGCCGTCGCGCGGCACGGCAACCTCTCCGCCGCCGCGCGCGCGCTGAAGGTCACCCAGCCGACCGTGGGGCGGCGCGTCGCGGCGTTCGAGCGGCACCTCGGGGCGAGGCTCTTCCAGCGCTCGCCGTCGGGGTTCACGCTCTCGGCCGCGGGCGAGAGCGTGCTCGGCCACGCCGAGCGCATGGAGCAGGACGCGCTCGCGGCCGAGCGCGCCGCCGCCGGGCGCGACGCGGGCCTGAGAGGCCACCTCCGTATCACCGCGTCCGAGTGGCTCGCCACGCGCGTCCTCGGGCCGCTGCTCGTCCCGTTCCTCGCGCGCCACCCCGCCATCTCCGTCGATCTCATCGCGGACGCGCGGTGGCTGAGCCTGCCGCGGCGGGAAGCGGACATCGCCCTTCGCCCCGCCGCGTTCGAGCACCACGAGGTCTTCCAGCGCGAGGTCGCGCGGATCGGGTTCGGCCTCTATGCATCGGAGGCTTACCTCGCCGAGCACGGCCCGCCGGACTGGGGCCGGCAGTGCGAGGGCCACGCGCTCGTCACCATGAACGACGATCCTCCGGCGATCGCCGACCTGTCGTGGGTGCGCGCCGTCGCCGCGAAGGCCCGCGTCGCCGCGCGCACCAACGGCCGCGAGCCCCAGGCGACGATGGGGGCCGCCGGCGTCGGGCTCGTCTGCCTGCCCCGCTACCTCGGCGACGCGACCGCCGGCCTCCGCCTGCTCTCGCCGCCCTCGCCGCCGCCAGGGCGCAAGCTGTGGCTCGGGGTGCACCGCGATACGCGCGGGGTGCCGCGCGTGAAGGCGCTCGTCGCGTTCGTCGTCGACGCCCTCGGGCCGCTCCGGAGCGCCCTCGACCCCGGCGCGCGGCCGCGCGCGTCAGGCGGCGAGCGCCCCCGCTACCGGCCCTGATCGCGCTGACACGCCCTGAGCTGCTCGAACGGCGCGTCGCACGTCTGGGGCAGGAAATCGGTCCTGCACTCCCGATCGCGCCCGCTCAGGCAATCGAAGAGCGACGCGATCGACGGCGCGAGGAACTCGCAGGGGATCCGGTCCGCGGAGACGATGGTCTCGCCCATGCAATCGAAGAAAGGAGCGGTCTGCGCGTTGCAGGGGCGCTGCTCGGAGAGCAGGTCGGCGCAGCGCTCGCGACACCGGAGCTCCGGACACGTGACGCCGTCGAAGAGCGAGCAGAAGAAATCGCACGAGGCCTTCTGCTCTTCGATGGACGGCCGGCCGGAGCTCGCCGACTGCGACCCCTCGGCCGCGCCTGCGCCCCCGGCGCCGTCGGAGCTCTCGGGGAGCCCGTCGACGACGACGGCCCCGCCGCAGGCGCCCGCCCCCGAGAGCGCGACGACCGAAGCCAGGAAAGCGAAGAGCGGCGTCGTTCTCATCACGGCATCTTATAGCGCGGCAAGCACGGCAGGGGCGCGCCTCGGACGTCCCGCACGTCCCGCGCGCCCGCGCCGCTCACTCCACCGCCTGCGATTGCTCGATCGCGTCCTCGCGGCGCTCGCGGCGGTTGCACGCGAGCACCTTCTTGCGGACGCGCACCGCGTCGGGCGTGACCTCGACGAGCTCGTCGCCGTCGATCCACTCCATCGCCGTCTCGATCGTGAGCAGCCGCGGGCTGGCCAGGAGGACGTTCTCGTCCTTGCCGTGGTTGCGCACGTTCGACAGCTTCTTCTCCTTGATGACGTTGACGTCGGTGTCGTTCGGCCGGTTGTGCTCGCCGATGATCATCCCCTCGTAGACCTCGACGCCGGGGACGATGAAGAACATGCCGCGCGGCTGCAGGTGGTGCAGCGCGTACGGGGTCGCCACGCCGACGCGATCGGCGACGATGGCGCCGGTCGGGCGGCGCATCATCGGGCCGCCCCAGGGCGCCCAGCCGTCGAACATCGTGTTGAGCAGGCCCGTCCCGCGCGTCGCCGTCAGGAACTCGCCGCGGAAGCCGATGAGCCCGCGCGACGGCACCCGGAACTCGAGGCGGGCGCGGCCGAAGCCGGGGTTCGTCATCTTCACCATCCGGCCGCGCCGGGAGCTGAGGCGCTCGGTCACGATGCCGACGTAGGTGTCCGGCACGTCCACGACCACGAGCTCGAGCGGCTCCATCACCTCGCCGTCGATCTCGCGCGTCACCACCTCGGGGTTCGAGAGCTGCATCTCGTACCCCTCGCGCCGCATCGTCTCCACGAGGATCGCGAGCTGGAGCTCGCCGCGGCCGAGCACCACGAACGTGTCGGGCACCTCCGTCGGCTCCACCCGGATCGCGAGGTTCTTCATCGCCTCGCGCTCGAGCCGCTCCTTCAGGTGACGGCTCGTCAGGTACTTCGACTGCTTGCACTTGCCGGCGAAGGTCGACGTGTTGACGCCGATCTTCATCTTGATCGTCGGCTCCTCGACGACGATCCGCGGCAGCGCCTCGGGGTGCGCCGGATCCGTGATCGTGTCGCCGATCGTGACCGCGTCGATCCCGGCGATCGCGATCACCTCGCCCGCGACGGCGCTCTCGACCGCGACGCGCTTCAGCCCCTCGTAGGCGTAGAGCATCTTCACGTAGCCGCGCGACTGGCCGCCCTCGGCGAGGAGCGCGACGTCGGCGCCGGACCGGGCGGTGCCGCGGACCACCCGGCCGACCGCGAGCCGGCCCACGTACTCGTCGTGGGTCGTGTTGCAGACGATGACCTGGAGCGGACCGTCGGGGTCGCCGGAGGGGCCGGGGACCCGCTCGAGGATGGTCTCGAAGAGCGGCTCGAGGTCCTTCGCCTCGTGCTCGAGCTCGCGCTTCGCCTGGCCGAGCTTCGCCACGGCGTAGAGCGTCGAGAAGTCCATCTGCGCGTCGCTCGCCTCGAGGTCGCAGAAGAGGTCGAACACCTCGGAGAGCACCTCGTGGGCGCGCGCGTCGCTCCGGTCGATCTTGTTGATGACCACGATGACCGGGAAGCCGCGCTGGAGGCACTTCGAGAGCACGAAGCGCGTCTGCGGCAGCGGGCCCTCGGCGGCGTCGACGAGGAGGAGCGCCCCGTCGGCCATCATGAGCGTGCGCTCGACCTCGCCGCCGAAGTCGGAGTGGCCGGGCGTGTCGACGATGTTGATCTTGACCCCGCGGTACCGGATGCTCGTGTTCTTCGCGAGGATGGTGATGCCGCGCTCCCGCTCGAGGTCGTTCGAGTCCATGACCCGCTCGGCCACGACCTCGTTCTCTCGGAAGGCGCCCGACTGGCGGAGCATGTGATCGACGAGGGTCGTCTTCCCGTGGTCGACGTGGGCGACGATGGCGATATTGCGGAGATCGTTACGGGGCATATACGGCGGCGGCCGTGTAGCACGCGACCCACGGAGGAGCGAGCCCATCCTCGCTAGAGCCCGAACGTTCGGCCTGCACGGCAGCGGCGCGGCAGCCGCGCAGGGAGGCGCTCGGATGGAGAGCGCGAGGCGCGCGCGTGGCGCGGGCGAGCCCGCGCCGGGCGGGCGAGCGGAGCGCTAGCGATTGACAGCCGAAGGCGCGCGGCCATAGGGTGCGCGCCGTGCTGGTGCCCGGGCGTTCGCCTGGGCCGAAGAGGGAACCCGGTGAAATTCCGGGGCTGCCCCGCAGCGGTAAGCGAGAACGACCTCCACCCCAAGCACTGGCCCGACGAGGGCTGGGAAGCGGTGGACAGTAGGGAGCCGGCCAGGCCGGAGCGCTCGCGAGCCCGAAGACCTGCCAGCGCCCGGCGGCGGGAGACATCCGGCGCCGGTTCGACCTGGGAGCCTCGAGGGAGGCGGTGAGGTCCGAGCCGGTGCAGCTCTGCCTCTGCCACGTCCCGGATACCGAACCGCCCCCGCGTCGCCTTCCGGTCGCCCGCGGGGGCGAGAGGTCGGTCCAGCGCACCGTGCGATGGCCAGCCATTTCGTCCTCGCGGAGCTCGACGCGAGCGGCCCGAAGCCGCTCCGCGCGATTGCGGCGAAGGAGGACACGAATGCTGCGCGAGACGGTCACGACGAGCCACGGGCACCGCCATCCATTTCATCTGCTCGCCGCGTTATCCATGGTGCTGGCCGCCGCGCGGCCCGCGCGCGCCGAGGGCGACGCCCCCGCGGCGCCCGCCGCCCCGCCGGAGGCCGCCGCTGCACAGCCCACCGGTGAGGGCACGCCCGCGGGCGGCGCCGCGACCCCTGCGGGCAGCGCAGGCGCGCCCGAGGGCGACGCCGCGATCGAGGTCACGATCCAGGCGGAGAAGCCGGGCAGCGAGGCCGCGTCGCGCGTCTCCGTCGGACACCGGGAGCTCGAGCTCAGGCCGAGGCTGCGGCCGGGCGACATCCTCGAGTCGGTCCCCGGGCTCTTCGCCGTGCAGCACGCGGGCGGCGGCAAGGCGAACCAGTACTTCCTCCGCGGGTTCGACGCGGACCACGGGACCGACGTCGCCTTCTTCGTCGACGGCGTGCCCGTCAACATGGTCAGCCACGGCCACGGGCACGGCTTCACCGATCTCTACTTCATGATCCCGGAGCTCGTGACAGGGCTCGACGGCTACAAGGGGCCTTATTACGCCGGCATCGGCGACTTCGGTACGGCGGGCGCCGTCAACCTGCGCTTCGCCGAGAAGCTCGAGGAGAGCTACGCGCAGGTCAGCCTGGGGCAGTACGGTATCCAGCGCGGCCTCGTCATCGCCTCGCCGGATCTCGGCGACGCGTGGCGCGCTGTGGCCGCGGCGGAGATCTACCGGAACGACGGGCCGTTCGTGAGCCCGGAGCGGCTCAAGCGCTTCAACGTGTACCTGCGGGCCACGCACGATCTCGGCGACACGGGGAAGGTCCAGATGACATGGATGTCGTATGGATCGACCTGGCACGGCTCCGGCCAGATCCCCGCGCGCGCCGTGTGCGGCGAGGGCGAGCAGGGCGGGCTGAACCCGCCGCCGTCGGCGTTCGGACAGCCGTGCATCGACCATTTCGGCGCCGTGGATCCGACCGAGGGCGGGGCGACCGAGCGGCACATGGCGTCCCTCGCCTACTCGACGGCGTGGCGGGACGCCGATCTGAGCGCGCTGGCCTACCTCGTCCGCTACCGCTTCACGCTGTACTCGAACTTCACGTTCTTCAGCGAGGACGCCGTCCACGGCGACCAGATCGAGCAGAACGACGACCGCACCGTCGGGGGCGCCGATCTCCGGTTCCGCAGGCAATACGAGATCGGCGGGGCGAGATTCACGACCTCGCTCGGCGCGCAGATCCGCGCGGACGCGATCGACAAGTCCCTCCACCACGACGAGGCGCGCGAGCGGCTCGAGGAGAAGAGCAGGACCCACGTCGACGAGAGCCAGATCGGCGTCTACGTCGAGCAGGACGCCCGGCTCCGGCGCTGGCTCCGCGTCGTGCTCGGGGCGCGCGGGCAGTGGATCGACGTCAACGTGGACGACCCGGGCGAGGACCTCGAGAGGACGGGGAACAGGTCGAGCGGCACCCGGGGGCAGATGCAGCTGCTCCCGAAGCTCACGGCGATCGTGTCGCCCGTCGAGGGGCTCGATCTCTTCGCCCACTTCGGGCGGGGCTTCCACTCGAACGACGCGCAGGGCGCGGTGCTGGGCGAGGGGGCGGCGACGTTGATCACGCCCGCGACGGGCTATGAGGTCGGCGTGCGGGTCGCGCCCTTGCGCGGGCTGTCGCTGAGCGGGGCCGGGTTCCTCCTCGACGTGGACTCGGAGCTGGTGTGGAGCGGCGACGCGGGCGCGACCGAGGCGTCGGGGCAGACGCGGCGCTACGGGATCGAGATCGGCGGGCGCTACCGGCTCGGGAGCTGGCTCTTCGCGGACGTGGACGCGACCTTCACCCGCGCGCGCTTCCGCGAGAACGCCGGCAACGCGAGCGCGGTCGCCCTCGCGCCGACCCGGACGCTGACCGCGGGTGTCGGCGTCCGCCCGACGTTCGGCGCCTTCACGCCGTTCGCGGCGCTGCGGGTCAAGGCGATCGGCGCGCGGCCCGCGACCGAGGACGAGTCGCTCACCGCCGAGGGGTTCACGGTCGTCGACGCCAACGCCGGGCTGCGGTGGAAGCACGTCGAGGTGGCCGTGGACATCCAGAACCTCTTCGACACGACGTGGCGCGAGGTCCAGTTCGCGAGCGAGTCGCGGCTGCCGTACGAGCCGGCCCCGGTCACCGGGATCCACTACTCGCCGGGGTGGCCGTTCACGGCGATCGGGCGGGCGACGCTGTACTGGGAGTAGACGCAGCGCCGCCTGAAGCGATGTCGACTCCGATGGTCCGCGCCGTCCCCGCCGCGCGTTCCACTCCACTCATGCCGGGTGGTCCTCAGGAATGCGCGACAACCCTGCTCTCGACCCATCCACGGCGCCGTCATGGCCCCTCCACGCTGCGGCTGGCCGGGGAGCTGGGGCGCCGTAGCGCTCGCCAGTCGCGGTGTCCTCGAGGTCGGGTGGCTCGCGCTGGACACGCTCGATGGCTCCACGATCGATGAGTCCGCCTTGACACGCTCGAGCCGCTCCAGCGGGTCGCGGTGGCCCTGCGCGGCCGCCGGCGGACGCTCTCGACGCCGGTTCATGTGGCCATTGCTGTGCTCGTCGCTCGCCGCTGCCAGCCGCCGTGATGACGGCTCGCGGACGCGGAGAGCAGGACAGGAAGGGAGAGCATGGCGTGGCGAACGTGTAACCATGCTGTAGGCTGTGCCGCATGGATCCGACAGGGCTCGGCGCCGATCTGCAGTTCCGCATGCTGGTCGAAGGCGTGAAGGACTACGCCATCTTCATGCTGGACACCGAGGGTCGCGTGATCACGTGGAACGCCGGCGCCGAGCAGATCAAAGGATACTCCGCGCAAGAGGTGATCGGCACGCACTTCTCGCGCTTCTATCCGGCCGAGGCGATCGAGCGGAAGTGGCCACAGACAGAGCTCGCCGAGGCGCGGCGCGTAGGCCGCTTCGAGGACGAAGGCTGGCGCGTGCGCAAGGACGGCTCGATGTTCTGGGCGAACGTCATCATCACCGCCCTCCACGGCCCCGACGGCGAGCTGCGCGGCTTCGCCAAGATCACGCGCGATCTGACCGAGCGCAAGCGCCAGGAAGAGTCGCTGCGGCAGAGCGAGGAGCGCTTCCGCACGCTGGTCGAAGGCGTGAAGGATTACGCCATCTTCATGCTCGACCCCGAGGGCCGGGTGGCCACGTGGAACGCCGGCGCGGAGCGGATCAAGGGATGCTCCGCGCAAGAGGTGATCGGCACGCACTTCTCGCGCTTCTATCCGGCAGAGGCGATCGAGCGCGGCCGGCCAGAGGCGGTGCTCGCCGAAGCGCGGCGCGAAGGCAGCTTCGAGGACGAAGGCTGGCGCGTGCGCAAGGACGGCTCGTCGTTCTGGGCGAGCGTCCTCGTCACGGCCATCCGCGGCCCGAGCGGCGAGCTGCGCGGCTTCACCAAGATCACGCGCGACCTGAGCGAGCGCAAGCGCCTGGAGCAGATGGAGTCCAACGCGCGCCAGATGGAGGAATTCGTGGCGATGCTGGCGCACGAGCTGCGCAATCCGCTGGCGCCGATCGCCAACGCGACAAGCGTCCTCAAGCTCGAAGGCAAGGACAACGCCCAGGTCGTCTGGGCGGCCGGCCTGATGGAACGGCAGCTCGGTCAGCTCGTGCGGCTCGTCGACGACCTGCTCGACGTGAGCCGCATCACGCGCGGCAAGATCGCCCTGGAATCCAAGCGCATCGATCTCGCCGACGTGGTGACGCGCGCGGCGGAAGCGTCCCGGACCTGGATCGACGCGCGAGAGCAGGTCCTCGAGGTGCAGCTGCCCGCCGAGCCGCTCGCCATCGTCCAGGGCGACCTGGCGCGGCTCACGCAGGTGGTGATCAACCTGCTGCACAACGCGGCGAAGTTCACGCCGCCGCGCGGCTCGATCCGGGTCACCGTGGAGGCGGACGGCGCGCAGGCGACGCTCCGTGTCCTCGACAACGGCGCGGGGATATCGCCCGAGCTGCTGCCGCAGGTGTTCGACCTGTTCACGCAGGGGGATCGCGGCCTCGATCGCTCCGAGGGCGGGCTGGGCCTCGGCTTGCCGATCGTGCGCCGGCTTGTCGAGCTGCACGGCGGGACGGTCCAGGCGCTCAGCGAGGGGCCCGGCCGCGGCAGCGAGTTCATCGTGCGATTGCCGCGGCGGACGCGCCCTCTCGCGCCGCCGACGGTGGGCGCACCCGCAACGCAAGCCGGGCGCAAGCTGCGCATCCTCGTCGTCGACGACAACCGAGACTCGGCCGAGAGCATGGCGCTGTTGCTGAAGCGCATGGGCCACGACGTGCATGCGGTGTTCGACGGTCCTTCAGCGCTCGATCTCGCGGCGCAGCTCCAGCCGGACGTCGTGCTCCTCGATATCGGCATGCCGGGCATGACAGGGTATGACGTCGCGCGCGCGCTGCGCCGCATTCCAGGCCTCGCGGGCCTATCGCTGTTGGCGATGACCGGTTACGGCCAGGAAGCGGACCGCCGCATGAGCCGGGAGGCCGGGTTCGACGTGCACCTGGTCAAGCCGATCCGCGCGGACGTGCTGAAACAGCACCTGGCGGACATCTCCGCTCGTTCTGGAGCCGGCTGAGCGCCCCATCCCGTCACGCGCCCCCGAGGCGGCCGCGACTCCGCCGTGGCGTCGCGAGGCGCCATCACGCGAGCGGTTCGTCGCGCGCTGTAAGCTGCGCCTGGCCGCCCCGTTGCGGAGAGGTGCGCCGCGGCCATCTCGCCGAGGCCTCTTCAACGAGGGCTCCCATGCCGTTCTCTGTCCACACGACCCACGCCGCGGCGCGCTGGCGCCTGTCCACGGCGTCCGCCCCGCTCTTCCTGGCGCTCTTTTCGCTCCTCCTCCTCGCGGGCTGCGGCCCCCGCCTCGTCCCGTTCACGCACGAGCTCCGGGTGCAGCACGACCTGAGCGACAGCGACGTGAAGAACCTCCAATTCTACGTCTCGCACCAGATCGCGCTGCGCCGCGAGCTCACGGCCGAGAGCTCGCAGGTGACGAGCAGCCACAAGCTCCTGCTCGTCTCCGGGAAGGTCATCGAGGAGGTCGTCGTCGAGGAGCGCACGCCCGGCGTCGTGGTCGCCGCCCGCGGCGGCGCCCTGTCGGTGAGCTTCGAGCCCGGCGCGTCGCTCACGTTCTCCGCAGGCCCCGAGCCCTTCGCCTCCTCGCCGCCCGCGCCGCCCGCGCCGTCGTTCCCGGGCTTCGCGACCCCGCCCGACCCGTTCCCCGGCAACGCGGAGCCGCTCCTCGCCAGCCCGAGCGCGGCCGGCGACGGCGGCGGCCCCGGCGGCAACTACTGGCTCGCGGCCGGGCCAGGCCGCGAGATCCGTTACCAGGGCAAGGTGTTCTCGGCGATCGAGGACAGCCTGCGGGCGCACCTCCTGATCGACGCCGACGCGCTCGACGAGGTCGTCGAGCGCCGCACCGTCCTCCCGGGCGTCCGCCTCCCCGGCCGCTGACGCGCGGAGGCGCGCCCCGCCGCGAGGCGGGGGCGCCGTTGCGAGGGCGCGCGCCCTGCGCTTCCATGCCGCCCGCCTCGTGACCACGCCGCCGCCGCCCCCGACCGCCGTGCTCCGCGCCCCGCGCGTCCGCGCAGAGCTCGTCGCGACCGGCTGGGAGCTGTTCTCGGCGCTCCTGTTCCTCTCCGCCGTCGTTCCCGCCGCCCTCACGACGCCGTGGCCGGCGATCCTGCTGCTCGCCTCCCTGGCCGCCTCGGCCGCGCTCTCGGGCGCGCTGACCCGCCGCGGCGACCGCGGCTTCGCCGTCGCCGCGGCGATCCGTACCCTCTCGTGGCCGCTCGCGGTCTTGCCGCTCGCGTTCCGAGACGCCCCGACCGCGCCCCCCTCCTGGCCAGGGCCGCTCGGGATCGGCCGCGCGACGCCGCCGTCGTGGCTCGGCCTCCTGGTGACCGCGGTCGCCTTCGGCGTCATGGCGGGCGGCATGCGCCGCGCGATCTACCGCGCCCTGCTCCGCGAAGGCGCCGTCGAGGGCGGCGCCGGAGACGCCGCCTCGGCGCGCGCCCTCGCCGCGGCGCTCCGGCCGAGGCTCGCGGAGTCGGCGGCGACCGCGGGCATCGTCGGCGGGCACGTCATGCTGCTCTTCTGCGTCGCGTTCCTCCGCACCCAGAGCCAGGTCGTGTTCCAGGCGTGGTTCGAGGTCGTCCCCCTCCTCGCCCTCTCCGGCACCCTCGGCTTCACCCTGGCCGTGCGCCCCGCCACGCGCCCGACCGTGGCCGCCCTCGCGGCCGGCCCTTCCGGCGACCGCGCCCTGCTCGGCCGCGGCCTCGCCCGCGCCGAGCGGCTCCCCGACGTGCTCGCCTCCTTGAACTTCGCGCTGTGGCTCGGGTGCACCGCGATCGGCATGGCCTACGTGCGCGTCAGCGCCACCTCCAGCGTCGCCGACGCGCTCATGCAGCTCGGCTTCGGCGCCCTCTTCGCGTTCGGCGTCTCGTTCTACCAGCGCGCCTGGCACAAGGACTCCGTCGCCCGCGCGGTGGACCTCCTGCGCGCCTGGACGGGCGCGCCCGAGCACGGCGGCGCGCCCCCGATGCCCCTCCGGCGGCGCATGCTCCGCGACTTCGGGCTGCCCCTCCTGTTCACGGGGCTCCTCTCGCTCTTCTCCTCGATCGGCCTCTACCGCGCGCTCGCCACCGGCTCGTCCTTCGACGAGGACTTCAACGCCATCGCCGCGCTCTTCGCCTCGCTGTCCCTCCTCGTCCTCGCCGCCCTCGGCGTCGTCGCGCGGGCGGCGCGCGAGCTCTCCCGGCCGATGGCGCGGCTCGCCCGCGCCGCCGACGAGGTCGCGCGCGGCGAGCTCGACGCCGCCGTGCCGCGGCTGTCGGGGCCGAAGGAGGTCGTGGGCCTCGGCGAGAGCGTCGAGCGCATGCGGCAGGCCCTGTCCCGGACGATCGCCGAGCTCGAGGCCGAGCGCGCCGGCCTCGAGGAGAACGTCGCCGCGCGCACCGCCGAGCTCACGCGCGCCCTGTCCGAGCTGAAGCGGGCGCAGGCCGCGCTCATCCAGGGCGAGCGGCTCGCCTCCATCGGCGAGCTCGTGGCCGGCGTGGCGCACGAGATCTACAACCCGCTGAACGCCATCGCCGGCGCCGCCCAGCCGATCGAGGAGCGCGCCGCGGAGCTCCGCGCCGTCCTCGACGCGTACCGCGAGGCGGAGCGCGATCTCCCGGAAGACCGCCGCCGCGCGCTCGAGGCGCTCCGCGAGCGGCTCCAGACCGAGGCGGCGCTCGACGATCTCGTCGGCATCTCGACCCTCGTCCACCGCGCGGTCGAGCGCAGCGTCCGCATCGTCACGAACCTGAAGAGCTTCTCGCGCGTCTCGGGGGAGCCGCTGCCGGTCGACCTGCACGCGGGGCTCGAGGAGACGCTGCTCCTGCTCGGCCCGCGGCTCCGGCAGGCGCGCATCGAGGTGATCAGGCGCTACGGCGAGCTGCCGCCCGTCACCTGCCGGGGCGGCGAGATCAACCAGGTGTTCATGAACCTCCTCGTCAACGCCATCCAGGCGCTCGAGGCGCCGCCGGCGCCCGCCGCGCCGGCAGAGGAGGGGGCCTCCGGCGGCGGCGCGGCGCCGCGGACGCCCGGCGCGCCGGCGATCTGCGTCGAGACCTGGATCGACGAGGACATGGCGGCCGTCGCGATCTCGGACAGCGGGCCGGGCGTCCCGCCGGACCTCGCGCAGCGTATCTTCGATCCGTTCTTCACCACGAAGCCGCGAGGGCAGGGGACCGGCCTCGGGCTGTCGATCTCGACCGACATCGTCCGGAGGCACGGCGGCACCCTCGCCCTCGCGCCGGCGGAGGACGGGCGCGGCGCAGGCCCGCGCCCGTCCTCCGCCGGCGCGAAAGCCTCGTTCCACGGCGCGCGCTTCGTCTGTCGCTTACCCCTCGATCCTCGCCCAGCGAGCGCCCGTCCGCAAGGCGATGCCCCCCCTCCCGCACGGCCGCCCGCGGAGGCGTGCCCGCCCGCACGGCCGCCCGCAGAGGCGCACCCGCCCGTACGACCTGTCGCGCAGGCTTGACGCGCGCGCCATCGGCGCCGGTCTCCCACCCCACCTCCAAACGGAGCGCGAAGAGATTCATCGCAACCCGACCGCGGGCCCGTAGACCAGCTGTTTCAAACCGGATACGTTCAGCGAGCGATCCGACTCACCGCACAGCGCAATAAGGCCCTGAGAGACGCGAACGGCTCTTCTGGGGAAGCGCTGAGGAGAAACGAAGGCACCATGGAGCGCGCGATTCAGCGACCGGCAGGTCCCAAGGCTTCGAGCACCGATCCGTTGATCGGCAAGGTCGTGGCCGGCAGGTACCGGCTCGAGGCACGGCTTGGCGAAGGCGGCATGGGCGTCGTTTATCGCGCTCGCCACGTGCTGATCGACCGGGTCGTCGCCCTGAAGCTCATCCGGCCCGATCTCCGCGGAGAGACCCATCTCCGCGCGTGGATGCTGCGCGAGGCGCGCGCCGCAAACCGCGTTGATCACGCCCACATCATCGATATCCACGACATCGGCGAGACCGAGGAGGGCGAGCTCTATCTCGTCATGGAGTACCTCGTCGGCACGCCGCTCTCGGCGGAGCTCGCGCGCGGCCCGATGCCGATCGCGCGATCGGTGGACATCCTCGAGCAGATGTGCGCCGCGCTCGCGCGCGCCCACGACCTCGGCGTCGTGCACCGCGACCTGAAGAGCGACAACATCCTGCTCACCCACCGCGGCGGCCGGAAGGATTTCGTCAAGATCCTCGACTTCGGCCTCGCCGCCATCGCGCGCGACCCGCGCCTCGCCCCGAAGGGCGCGGTCTTCGGGACGCCCGAGTACATGTCGCCCGAGCAGGCGCGCGGCGAGGAGGCGACGGCGCAGTCCGACCTCTACGCGCTCGGCGTGCTCTTCTTCGAGATGCTGACCGGGCAGCTCCCCTTCCGCGCGAACGACCGCGACACGCTCCTCGAGATGCAGCGGACCCACGCGCCGCCGCGGCCCCGCTCGATCCGCCCCGACGCGCACGCGCAGGGCGAGGCGATCGTGCTGCGCCTGCTCGAGAAGGACATCCGCAAGCGCTACCGCGACGCCCACCACCTCCAGGAGGAGCTGAAGGCGCTCCAGCGCGGGCTCCCGGCCCACGCGTGGGAGGTGGAGGGGAGCGACGGCGTGCCGGTGCCGCCGCCGCCGCCGCCGCCGCAGAGCGCCGGCGTCATCGAGTGGGCGAGCCGGGCGGCCCTGTTCTCGCGCATGGTCTCCCGCGCCTACCCGTCCGGGCAGGTGCCGCAGGAGGTCCAGAACGGCCTTGCGCAGGCGTGGGACCTCGCCGCGCGCGCCAACAAGCTCGAGGGCGAGGTCGCGAGCCTCACCCGCAAGCTCGAGGCGCTCGAGCGCCGCGGCCGCGCGCTGCGCGCCGAGATCGGCCGCAAGGTCGAGGAGCTCGCGCACGAGGAGTCGCGCGTGATGCGCGAGGCGATGGCCGACGGCGAGGACGTCGAGAAGGTCCGCGTCGAGCTCGCCGCCGCCGAGAAGCTCGCGCTGTCGGCGCGCCAGCTGGCGGACGGGGCGGCCCGCCAGGGCAACCACGATCCGCTCGTCTACGAGCGCGCGGGCGCGGCCGGCGCGACCGCGCAGGCGAAGCGCGAGCAGCTCGGGCGTTACGAGCACAAGAAGAACACGCGCGAGGCGAACGCGCGCGACCTGCGCCGCCAGATCGACGAGCTCCGCGCCCAGCTCGCCCGCTACGCCGAGGCCCTGGAGGAGGACCTGGCGCAGGGGCGCGAGCGCGTCGCGGCGCGCACGCGCGAGGGGCTCGCCTACGAGAAGTCGTTCAGCGAGGCGTCGAACCTGCTGCTGAGCCACCTCCGCAACAAGCCGGAGTGTCGGGATCTCGTGGCGGAGCTCCTCACGTCCCACGCCAGCCCTGGCGCGGACTCGGGCTCGGATCAGCGGCTCTCCGGCTCGGATCGGCGGCTGAACAACGCGACCGAGCGCAACTGAACACGGCCGAGCACAGCTGAACACGATCGAGCGCGGCTGAAAGCGTCCGAGCGCAGCTGAATGCGACCGAACGCGACAGCGTGTGACGGCGTTCGGTCGTCAGCGCTCGTTTCTTTTCCCACCATCGTACGTAATCTCCCATCGTCGTACGTAATCTCCCTACGCCATCTCCTGACGACGCGCTGCTGACAGGCCTTCTCGTCGTGGGCGCGCATCGCGCCCTCTCGACGGCGTCTCTGGTGCATGGTAGCTAGCGCGCGCCTCGGGGGTCCGGTCACGGTGGAGGCATGCCTGGCAGCACTGGGCACTCCGTCACCCTCCGGTCGTCGAGGGACGAGGCTGTGCTGAAGCGTCGGCGTTAGAGCAAGAGCCCCTCCGGCACGCGCCGGTCCCCTTCCCCTTTACGCAGGCGGCCAACCCCTCGGAACCACGAAGCAGCGGGCGGCGATGGCGCCGTCTTCTGCCTCTGATTTTGCGATGGAGGCACACCGTCCATGAACGTTCTCCGGTCCCACAAGGCCTGGCTCGCGCCGCTGCTTGCCGGGCTCGCTGCGCTTGCCCTGCTGCTCAGCGGCGGGCTCGCCAGCGCCAGTGAATCCGATCTGATCCTCCCCGACCTAAGCACCCAGTCCTTCGGCGGCGTCGACGGCCGCACGCTCCTCATGGGCGGCATCGGCGTCTGCGCGCTCGGGTTCGTGTTCGGGCTCGTCACCTTCTCGCAGCTGAACAAGCTCCCGGTCCACCGCGCGATGCGGGAGATCTCGGAGCTCATCTACGAGACCTGCAAGACGTACCTGGTCACGCAGTTCAAGTTCATCCTGATGCTCGAGATCCTGATCGGCGCGGTCATGGTTCTCTACTTCGGCGTGCTGCGTCACATGGATGCCGCGAAGGTCGTGGTCATCCTGCTGGCCAGCCTGGTCGGCATCGCCGGCAGCTGCGGCGTCGCCTGGTTCGGCATGCGCATCAACACGTTCGCGAACTCGCGCGCCGCGTTCGCGAGCCTCAAGGGCAAGCCGTTCCCGACGTACGCGATCCCGCTCAAGGCCGGGATGAGCATCGGCGCGGTCCTCATCAGCACCGAGCTCATGCTCATGCTGATGATCCTGCTCTTCATCCCCGCCGACTACGCCGGCCCGTGCTTCATCGGCTTCGCCATCGGCGAGTCGCTCGGCGCCTCCGCGCTCCGCATCGC
Source organism: Sorangium sp. So ce381 (assembly GCF_051473845.1). Classification (NCBI taxonomy): domain Bacteria; kingdom Pseudomonadati; phylum Myxococcota; order Polyangiales; family Polyangiaceae; genus Sorangium; species Sorangium sp. So ce381. The sequence continues at coordinate 1,327,358 of NZ_CP150336.1, forward strand.
GGGCGGCATCTTCACGAAGATCGCCGACATCGGCTCCGACCTCATGAAGATCGTCTTCAACATCAAGGAAGACGACGCGCGCAACCCGGGCGTCATCGCCGACTGCACCGGCGACAACGCCGGCGACTCGGTCGGCCCGAGCGCCGACGGCTTCGAGACCTACGGCGTGACCGGCGTCGCCCTCATCTCGTTCATCCTCCTCGCCGTCCCCGACCACGCCGTCCAGGTCCAGCTGCTCGTCTGGATCTTCGTGATGCGCATCGTGATGGTCCTCGCGAGCATCGGCTCGTACCTCCTCAACGAGGCGATCGCGAAGGGGTCCTACGCCGACGCCGACAAGATGAACTTCGAGGCCCCCCTGACGCGCCTCGTCTGGCTGACCTCGATCGTGTCGGTCGCGCTCACCTACGCCGTGTCGGCGTTCATGATCCCGAGCCTCGGCGGCGACACGACGCTCTGGTGGAAGCTCTCGTCGATCATCACCTGCGGCACCCTGGCGGGCGCCATCATCCCGGAGATGATCAAGATCTTCACCTCGACCGAGTCGCGCCACGTCCGCGAGGTCGTGACCGCGTCGCGCGAGGGCGGCGCCTCGCTGAACGTCCTGTCGGGCCTGACGGCCGGCAACTTCAGCGCGTACTGGATGGGCATCGTCCTCGTCGTGCTGATGGGCATCTCGTACTACTTCTCCTCCCTGGGCCTCGGGCAGCTCATGATCGCCGAGAGCGTCTTCGCCTTCGGCCTCGTGGCGTTCGGCTTCCTCGGCATGGGCCCGGTGACCATCGCGGTCGACTCCTACGGCCCGGTGACCGACAACGCGCAGTCGGTCTACGAGCTCTCGCTCATCGAGAACGTCCCGAACGTCGAGGCTGAGCTGAAGAAGGATTTCGGCTTCACCCCGAACTTCGACAAGGCGAAGCATTACCTCGAGGAGAACGACGGCGCGGGCAACACCTTCAAGGCGACGGCCAAGCCGGTGCTCATCGGGACGGCGGTCGTCGGATCGACGACGCTGATCTTCTCCATCATCGTCGTGCTCACGAACAAGCTGACGTCGAACGTGGACAAGCTCTCGCTGCTCCACCCGCCGTTCCTGCTCGGCCTCGTGACGGGCGGCGCGATCATCTACTGGTTCACCGGCGCGTCGACCCAGGCGGTCTCGACCGGCGCTTACCGCGCTGTCGAGTTCATCAAGGCGAACATCCGCCTCGAGGGCGTGGAGAAGGCCTCGATCACCGACAGCAAGAAGGTGGTCGAGATCTGCACGCAGTACGCGCAGCGGGGGATGTTCAACATCTTCCTCGGCGTCTTCTTCTCGACGCTCGCCTTCGCCTGCCTCGAGCCGTTCTTCTTCATCGGCTACCTCATCAGCATCGCGCTCTTCGGGCTCTATCAGGCGATCTTCATGGCGAACGCCGGCGGCGCCTGGGACAACGCGAAGAAGCTCGTCGAGGTGGAGCTGAAGGAGAAGGGCACGCCGCTCCACGCGGCGACGGTCGTCGGCGACACCGTGGGCGACCCCTTCAAGGACACCTCGTCCGTCGCGATGAACCCCATCATCAAGTTCACGACGCTGTTCGGCCTCCTCGCGGTCGAGCTGGCGATCGAGATCGACCGCGGGACGAGCCTCGTGCTCGCGGGCATCTTCTTCGTGCTCTCGATGGTGTTCGTTTACCGCTCCTTCTACGGGATGCGGATCAAGTCGGACGAGAAGGCGACCGCCGCTGCCGGCGCTCGCGCCACGGCCTGAGCCGGGCGTCTCCTCTCGCGCTCGGCGCTCCCTGCGCCCTGGCGCTCCCCTCACACGCGCTGACCTCCCCCGCCGCCCGACGCCGCTCCGCTGTCGATGGCGCGCGGGGGGAGGGCCTTGCGCCCAGCGCGCCCGCACTATAGTGACCCTTCATGCGAGCGCTCTGCCCCACCTGCGGCTTCCATCACGAGGTAGTCCGGGTCCTCGAAGACGGACACGGCGAGCAGCGCAAGGACGTCTATCAGGTAGAGCCGCTCCTCGGCTGTGAGCGCACCTGGATCTCGGACAAGGAGCTGCTCGAAGCGCGCGCGCGCTTCGGTCAAGACGTCGTCGTGCCCGACGAGGACGACGAGTAGCGCAGCGACGACGGGCGCGCGGTGACGACAACCGTGCGGTGATGACGGGCGCGCGGTGATGGCGGGCAGCGCGGCGGCGCCGGTCCTCTGAGGGATCTTCGCCGCGGCCTCTGCGCGTGGCCGCCGGTCGTGTGGTGCTCATGACACGCCTGCTCGAGGGTCGGGCGGTCTCTGACAACAACTCGTCGCGTGAGGGGCATTGGGGCGCCACCGTCGCCAGGCATCGTCTGCGGCCATTACCCGGCGGAGACGAGGAAATGATGACGAGGCGGACCCTGAGGACGGCGTTGCTTCTGGTGCTCGCAGGCGGCCTTGCCGCGATCGGGAGCGGTTGCGGCGAGGATGGCGCGAAGGGCGCGCCCGGCGCGCCCGGTGAACAGGGCGCACCGGGCAAGGACGGCGCGAACGGTGAGCAGGGGAAGCCCGGTGAGCAGGGGGAGCAGGGGGAGCCCGGGGCGCCCGGTGAGCCCGGGGCGCCCGGTGAGCCTGGGGCGCCCGGTGAGCCTGGGGCGCCCGGTGAGCCCGGGGCGCCCGGGGCGCCCGGTGAGCCTGGGGCGCCCGGTGAACCCGGAGCACCCGGCGAGCCCGGAGCACCCGGTGAGCCCGGGGCGCCCGGCGAGGACGCGCCGGTGTGGAGCAGCGCCGGGAACCTCGCGGACTACGTGAGGGAGCGCGTCGCGCTGTTCGCCTCCGGCACCTTGCCCGAGGGCGAGCAGTTCCCGCTCCGCGCGGCCGCGACCGACACCATCCGGGCGCTCGCCGGCGTGCGCTCCGACATCGTTGTGACATGGCTCGATCCGCTGACCTTCAGCACCGCGCCGGACGCGCCCCGCTTCGGCGCCAACAACGATTACACAGCGTTCTTCGGCGAAGGGTGGGCCGCCACCGCGGGGGACGCGCCGCAGTGGAACGGCTCCGCCATGGCCGGGTGGCTCTGGGTCAACCACGAGTACGTCTCCGGGCGAAGCCCGACGGTCAGCTCCGCGCCGACCGGGCAGCACCTCACGCTGGCCCGGCACCTGCGCAAGCTCGGCGTCCTCACGAACGACGTCGAGTCGAACGTCTGGTCGCAGGCGGACGTCGACACCTATATCCGCTGGGAAAAGAAGGAGGTCGGCGGCTCCTGGCTCCGGACCGTGCAGGACCCGGCGACGGGCGCGTGGTCGGTCGACAGGAGCGCGACCGCCGTGCGCTACGACGCGACGAGCAAGACGCTGAGCCGCCTCGCGGGGCACGAGCTCTCGAGCCCGGGCCACGACGACACGACCGGCGCGGCGCTCGCGGGCGGGCTCGTGGCCGGCATCATGGGCGACTGCGCCGGCGGGCAGACGCCGTGGGGCACGGTGATCACCGCCGAGGAGAACGTGCAGGACTACTACGGTGATCTCGAGGCGAGCTGGTCGGGAGATCAGCGGTTCCTCGCCGGCCGGGGCTTCGACCCGGGCGCGCCCGTGAGCCCGGTCTTCGAGGCGAGCACCAGCGCGGAGTTCGGGCGCATCTCCGATCCGAACGGCCGGCAGCCGCGCGACCACTACGGCTACCTCACCGAGATCGACCCAGGGCAGCCCGCGGGCGAGTACGACGGCAAGACGCAGCCGGGCACGGGCCACAAGAAGTTCGGCTTCATGGGCCGCGCCCGCTGGGAGGCCGCGACGTTCGCTGTCGACGACGCGTGGAGGCTCGTGCCGGGCCGGCCGATCGTTGCCTACGGGACCGACGATCGCCGCGGCGGCCGCATCTACAAGTACGTGACCCGCGGCAACTACACGGCCGGGATGACGCGGGCGGCGATCCGCGCGCTGCTCGACGAGGGCAAGCTCTACGCGGCGCACATGGCAGGGCTCGACAACACGACCGGCAACACCCTTGTCGCGACCCACGCGGCCCCGACCGAGGCGGCCCCGGGCACGGGGCAGTGGATCGAGCTCTCCGTCGACAGCGCCGCCATCGCGCCGAACGCGGCCGCGCTCGGCGCGCCGGCCAAGACCGTCGGCGACGCGCTGCGCGACGTGAACTGGAACCGGATCGGCGGCTTCCAGACCGATTACGACGTCTGGCGCGCGCTGTTCACGGCGAGCAACAAGGTCGGGATCATGGAGCTGAACCGGCCCGAGGACATCGAGTGGAACCCGCGCGACCCGAGCGGCAAGCCGCGCCTCTACGTGGCGTTCACCAACCACACGGGGCAGACGTCGCTCGATCAGGGCGGCGCGGTCTACGATCCGGCGACCCACGCGACCCAGTCCCCGAAGCGCGCGGACGCGGTGGGCTCGATCTTCTCCCTGGAGGAGTCCGACCCCGAGAACCCGGGCGCGTCGACCGAGTTCCTGTACTTCGAGGTGTGGCACGGCTCGAAGGGGCAGGGCGACTTCGACGCCTCCTGCCCGGACAACCTGCTCCTCGACCGCGATGGCGGCGTGTGGTTCGGCACCGACGGCAACTTCGGCGTGGCCTCCCACGCGGACGCCTTCTACTACCTCGATCTCGACCCCGCCCACCGCGCGGGCCAGCCGGGCGTGACCCAGCCGAGCTTCGGCAAGGCGTTCCGCGTCGTGGCGCTGCCGAGCGACGCGGAGGCGACCGGCCCGTCCTTCACGCCCGACATGGGCACGATCTTCATGTCGGTGCAGCACCCCGGCGAGAACGCCTACAGCACGTGGCCGAAGGGCGACGCCTCCCTGTCGAGCGTGATCGCTGTCACCTTCCTGCCCGAGTGATCTCCGCCATGCCCGCTCGCCGCGCGCGCCTGCTGTCCGCGCCCCTGGCCTTCGCGGCGGTGTCCGCCGTCCTCGCCGCGGGCGCGCGCTGCGGCGGGGGCGGCTACGACCCGCTCGCCACCGCGGCCGCGCGCGCAGGGCACGCGGGCAACCCCGAGGCGTCGATCCCGCCGATGTGTTACGCCACCACGGCCGGCGGCGCGAACGGCTGCTGGACGTGCCACACGATCGGGATCGGACCGAACACGCTCGCCGATCACGAGCTCCAGCGCGAATACACGTTCTCGGACGCCGCCCGGAAGAACCCCTGGACGAACCTGCTCGAGGACCTCTCGGCCGCCGCCGCCCGGACGAGCGACGCGGAGATCCTCGAGTACATCCGGGAGGACAACTACGCGCCGCTGCGCGAGGCGCTCGCCGCGCGCCTGGATTACCCGGGCTACGTGCCGGATCTCGACCTCGGGGCCGGGCTCGACGAGGAGGGCTTCGCGCGCGACGGGAGCGGCTTCCGCGCGGTCCGCTACAAGCCGTTCCCCGGCAGCTTCTGGCCCACGAACGGCAGCGCCGGCGACGTGTTCCTCCGGCTGCCCGCCGCGTTCCGCGAGGACGCCTCGGGCGCGCCGTCGCGCGAGGTGTACAAGCTGAACCTCGCGCTGCTCGAGGCGGCGATCGCGTCGCCGTCGCCCCTGCCGAGGGAGGGCGCGGCCGGCCCCGCTGACGCGGCCGCCGGGCGGGAGGTGGAGCCGGTGAGCGAGCTCCTCGCCGGCGTCGATCTCGACGGCGACGGCGCGCTCGAGCCCGCGGTGACGCGGATCGTCCGCCTGCCCGCGCGGTACGCCGGCGGGGCGGCCGGTATCCCGGTGCGGGCGTGGCTCTACCCGGGCGGGGCGGAGCTCCTTCACTCGGTGCGGTACCTCGACCCGGATCGCCCGGCGCTGCTCGCCGCGCGGATGAAGGAGCTGCGCTACGCGCGCAAGGTCGACGAGCCGGACGACTGGGCCATCGCGCGCGCGTACGAGCGCGAGGCGGAAGAGAAGGACGAGGGGCAGCCGCCGTTCCACCCGGGCGGGCCCGAGGTCGGCCTGCGCAACGCGTTCGGCTGGCAGATCCAGGCGTTCATCGAGGACGAGCAGGGCCGGCTGCGGCTGCAGACGGCGGAGGAGCACCGGGCGTGCATGGGCTGCCACGGCGCGGTGGGGGTGACGGTGGATCACACCTTCTCGCTGGCGCGCAAGGTGCCCGGCGCCGCCGGGTGGCGGCACCAGGACTTGCGCGGCATGCCCGACGTGCCGCAGGCCGGCCACGCGGAGCCGGAGGTGCTGACCTACCTGCGCCGCGCGCGCGGGGCCGACGACTACCGCGGGAACGCGGAGATGCTCGCCCGCTTCTTCCCGGGCGGCGCGCTCGATGAGGCGGAGGTGCGGCGCGGCGCGCCCGGCGGCGACCGCGATCTCGCGTACCTCGTGGCGCCGTCGCGCGAGCGGGCCCTCCTGCTGGACAAGGCCTACCGCGCCCTGGTGCGAGCGCAGCGCTTCGAGGCGGGGCGAGACGTGGCGCTCGGGCCCGCGACGGGCATCCTGCGCGTCGTGGAGGGCGAGTCGACGGGCCTCGGCGAGGCGCAGCGCGTGTACCTCGACGGCAGGGCCCACCTCGCCTGGTGAGGCCTGGGGCGCGGGCGCGAAGAGGGCGGAGCGACGCGCGGCGGGAACGAGAAAAAACGCAAAGCGACGCGCGGCGGGAACGAGAAAAAACGCAAAGTCGCAAAGGCGCAAAGGCGCAAAAAAGAGAGAAGAATGAGTGAGCGCTGCTGGGCGCACGGCGACGCGCCGAAGCACGGAAACGGGCTGTCCGTGCAAGACGACGCCCGGAGCTGAGAGGTTCTATCTCTCTCCCTTGCGTCTTTGCGTCTTTGCGTCTTTGCGTTTCTTTTCTTCTTCTCTTCTCGAGTTGGCTCGTTCGTTGATTTATAAGCTTTCGTAACTGCTCATCTTTTGGATCTTTGTCCCACCTCCGGCCAGCGCTCCCACCCCGGCGCGCTATGGTGGCGCCCCTTTATCGAGCCGGTGAACCCTTGAACCTTGCTTCTGCCCCTCTCGCCGCGGACAGCACGCGGTCCGAGCTGCGCGTCCTCGCGCGCCTTGCGCTGCCGATCGCGGTGGCGCAGGCGGGGCTCATCGCGATGGCGCTCGTCGACGTCGCGATCGTGGGGCGTGTCTCGGTGAACGAGCTCGCCTCCTGCGCGATGGGGAGGACCCTCGTCCACACGAGCAACGCGCTCGGGACCGGCGTCTCGGCCGCTGTCGATCCGCTCGCGTCGCAGGCGATCGGCGCCGGTCGCCCGGGGCTGGCGTGGGCGGCGCTGCGCGCGACCCTGCGCGCGAGCCTGCCCGTCAGCGCCGTCGCGTTCGGGGCCGCGCTCGCGGCGACCTTCGCGCTCGCGCCCATGGGCGTCGATCCGGCGCTCGTCCCCGGCGTGCGCCGGTACATCCTCGGCCACGCGCTGTGGATCTTCCTCTGGCCGGTGTTCCTCGCCGGGAAAAACTTCCTCCAGGCCCACGGCGCGACGCGGCCCGCGCTCGTCGCCGTCATCGCGGCGAACGCGGTCAACGTCGTGGCCTGCAACCTGATGGTCCGCGGCGACGAGGCGCTGCGCTGGGTGGGCCTTCCGCCGCTCGGCCTGCCGCAGCTCGGCGCGCTCGGCGCGGGGCTCGCCGCGAGCCTCGCCAGCGCGGTGCTGTCGTCGATCGTGCTCTTCTCCGCCCGGCGCCGGCGCGCCGCGCCCCGCGAGGAGGACGGCGAGGGCGCGGTGCCGGTGGCGGTAGTCTACCGGCTCGGCGTGCCGATGGGGCTGCAGATCCTCGCCGAGGTCGGCGTGTTCGGGATGACGGCGCTGCTCGCCGGGCGGCTCGGCGCGACCGTGGTCTCGGCGCACCAGATCGCCATCGGGCTCGCCGCCTTCACGTTCATGGGCGCCATCGGCGTCGGCGGCGCCACCGCCGTCCGCGTGGGGCACGCGGTCGGCGCGGGCCGGTCGCCGCTGCGCCCCGGCGTGCTCGGGCTCCTGCTCGGCGCCGGCCTCATGTGCGTGAGCGCCTCGACGTACGCCGCGTTCCCTCGCGCCCTCATCGGCGCGTTCACCCCGGACGCCGACGTCCTCGCCATCGGCGTCCCGCTGCTCCGCATCGCCGCGCTCTTCCAGCTGTTCGACGGCATCCAGGCGGTCGCCGCCGGCGCGCTGCGCGGGGCGGGCGACGTGCGGTTCCCCTTCTGGGCCAACCTCGGAGCACACTGGGCCTTCGGCCTGCCGCTGTCGATAGGGCTCGCCTTCGGGCTCGACCTCGGCGTCCGCGGGCTCTGGTTCGGGCTCACCGCAGGGCTCATCGCCGTCGCGGCGGGGCTCTCGGCGCGCTTCGTCCGGCTGGCCCGCGCGCCGGTGACGCGGGCGCTGCCGCACGCCGGTTGACGTGCGCGCTCCGTTGGTTGGCTGGGCGCGCGGCGCCGGCGCCTCGGGCGAGGCGCCCGGCCGGCCCGCGCACGCTCAGTTGGGGGCGAGCGGCCCCGGCGTCTCGGGCGGCTGGTCGGCGAGCGGCCGGTTGCGCCCGTCGACGCGGAGCACGCGTGGCGTGTGCCGCCGCGCCTCGGCGTCGTCCATGTCCGCGAACGTCGCGATGATCACGAGATCGCCGGGCTGATTGAGGTGCGCCGCCGCGCCGTTGATGCACACGACGCCCGAGCCGCGCGCCCCGGCGAGCGCATAGGTGGTGAGCCGGGAGCCGCGCGTCACGTTCCAGATGTCGACCGCCTCGTACGGCAGGATGTCGGCGGCCTCCAGGAGGTCGGCGTCGATCGTGACGCTGCCCTCGTAGTGCAGATCCGCGTGGGTCACGGTCGCGCGGTGGATCTTGCTCTTGAACATCCGTCGGTTCATGCGTGATGCCCTCTGCCCTTCCCGACCAGGGACGGCGGCGCGCGCGCCGGGTCGAGCGCGCGCCGCAGGCCCGCGGGCGAGGCGGGCCTCCCCCGCCAGGGAAAGGACGGGCTACCTCATGCGCGCAGGCGTCGGTCAGTCAAGGAACAATCGCTGCCGCAGGAGCCGGCCGCCCGCCTGGTGGACGGCGTTCTCGTCGGGCAGCGGGTCGTCTGCGCCCGGCAGCGCGTCGGGGTGGCCGACCACGAGGACGACCTCGCAGGGGCCCTCGGCGACGTCCCGGAACAGCTCCTCGCGCGTGCCCGAGATGCGCCCGCCGCCGGCGCCGTCCAGCGCCACCTCCACGGACCACGGGCGTGTGCTCCCGCCCTGCACAAGGAAGGCCCTTACCGCGACCGGCGCTGGCACGCGCGTACCGGGCGAGAGCGCCATCGTGAGCCTGGCGCCCCTGCCGACGTGGCGCGGGGTGCCCGGCCCGCGGTCGCCCTGCTGCTGGCCGTCGCCGAGGGTCGTCGCGAGCGTGTAGTCGGGGAGCGGGGCGGCGCCCGGCGCGAACGGCGCGGGCCGCAGCGCGAGCAGCGACACGAGCGCCGCCGACACGACCCATCCGACCACGCCCACGGCCGCCCGGGCCCGCGCCGCCGGAGCCGTCCGCCGCGCGGTCCGCCGCTCGACGGCCAGCTCGGGGTATGGCAGGTCCTTGCGCGGCGGCCTGGCGATGGCGTCCGCGCCGTCCTGCGCGCGCTGGGCAGGCTGCCCGGGCGCCGCGCTCGAGCGCGCATCCCGCGGCGGCTCCGATGTCCCGGGCGGCACCGATTCGCCGTCGATCGCGCGACACACCGGCGCGTCCGTGGTGGACGGCGCGCTCGTCCCGCTGAGCGAGTCGGCGTCCGCGCCCAGCGGCGAGGCGTCGGCGACGTCGCTCGCCTCCTCCGCGTCGCAGTCCCACTCCTCGGGGCACCGGAAGCGGATCCCGGACTTCCGATCGACCGCTGGACGCGCCAGCGGAGACGGCGCGGGCGCACCGCCGCGCGGCTCCCGGAGCTGGGCGAGGAGCTGGTCGGCGAGCCGGGCGCGCGTCTCGTCGTCGAGGGGCGGCCGGACTTCGCGCGCCTCGCGCTCGGCGCTCGAGCGCGCCGCGGTCTCCGCGGCGTCTCCCGGAGCGTTCTGCGCGTCCTCCGGGCGCGTCTCTTCGGCGAGCCTGCGCCAGCGCGGATCGGTCGTCGGATCCCGCTGTGCGATGCGCGTCAGGGCGCGCAGCAGCTCGTCGTCGTCCATCAACAGCTCCCCACGTCGAGCCGCGCGGTACCGCGCTCGAGCCGCCGGCACCGGCTCAGGAGCGCCGGCGCAGCAAGGGGGGCGGGGAGGGGAGGGCGCCGCTCGCCGAGCGTCAGGGTAGTCACCCCGTCGCTCAGATTCGCCTCGTGGATCAGCGCGAGCGGTCGCTCGGGCATCTGATTCCCTTCCCCTGGGGATCGAAGAACCCCAGTTTGCTATTCACGTTATCCGGTTCTCATCGCGCCCGTCAATGGAGCTCAGGGCCGCGCCCGGGGCGCTTCTGCCCCCAGCGCTTCTCGGCGTGACTGTGAACGTAAACATGGTCGATGACGACACGCGATCGCGTTGCGGACGGCGCTGAAATTTTCTCACCATCACGTCTATTTTTTCGGTTTGGTCGCGTTGGTCGTGTTGGTCGCCCCGGCTGCGGTTGCGTCGGTTGCGCTGGACGCCTCGGCCGCCTTGGTTGTGTCGGCCGTCAAGACGCGCACGTTGTCACCGACAATCTCCAGCGCTGCTGGTTTTCCGCCGTAATGCGACGCCATGCCGACGTCGATCCGCCAGATCTTGTCGCCGCAGGCCGACGTGACGCCGTGCCTCTGGACTGTGTGGCCGACGACCATGCGCTTCGCGGACATCGCCGCGAGGGTCTGGTCCAGCGCCGCGCAGGGGGGCGACCCCGGGCTCGGCGGCGGCTCGATTGAGTAGAGGCGCGCCCACACCGGGCTGTCCTCGGCCGCGATCACGGCCGGCGCGGAGGGGCTCTTGCCCTCCATCCACGCGCGCACCTCGCGGTTGATCCGCGCGACGCCGTAGCGCGTGTGGGCCGGGAGCACGCCGCCGTGCGTGAAGACGGTGTCTCCGACCGCGATGATCACGTCGCGCGCCGCGAGCTTCTTGGCGTAGGGACCGCCGGGGACGAACGCGGCGGCGCGGGCTCGCGCGGGGGGCGGCACCGGCGTGAGGCGAGGGCCCGAGGTGTCGAGCCCCGGCACGTCCTCGAAGTCCTTGAAGCCGCCCTCGGTGACGTAACGGAAATCGAGCTGGACGTTCATCACCTCGTGGTTGCCGTTCAGCGCGTACACGGCGCCGCCGGCGGCGCGCGCCTCGACGGCGAGGCGATCGAAGAGGTCGACGATCTCCTGCTCGCCGTCGCCGCGGTCGATCTCGTCGCCCGTCTGCACGAGCACGAGCTTGCCGCCGATCCAGCGATCCGCGCCGTCGATCGCGCCCGCGATCCGCAGGGCCGCGCGCGTCGCCGCGAGGTCGCCGTGGACGTCGCCGATGGCGACCACGCGTTCGGCGGCCGGGTAGGCGTAGGAGCGATCCGCGTCGGGCGGCGGCGAGGCCGTGGCCGCGGCGGAGCGCGCGGGCGGAGACGAGGCGGCGGCGGCGGGGCCGTGCGCCGTCGAGGCGGGTCGGTCGGCGTCGCAGCCCGCGGCGAGCAGTGCGGCGAGCAGCGCGGTGAGGCGGGGAGCGGCTGACATCGGACGCGATCCTCCGGGGGATGATCGGGGGTGTACCATGGCGAGCGGTGGACGCGCCGCGGCGCGTCCGCGGCGGCGCCTCGACGCGCGCGATCAGGCCGGGAGCTTGGCGGAGAGGAAGGACTTCAGCTTGATCAGGTTCTTCGCGTCACGGCTGAAGCTCGGGGCGGTGTAGCTCGACGCCCAGCCGGTGATCTCGTGCATGAACGAGGTGCGGACCTGCTCGTCGCCGAGGATGTCGTCGACGGTGCGGCCGCGCGCGGCGCCCTTCTCCAGCGAGCGCACGTAGCCCTTGAGCCGGGCGTAGTCGCCGCCGAGCAGCTCGGCGATGAGCTCCGCGTCGCGGGCGAGCCGCGCGAGGGCCGGCGCCTGGTCGCGCAGCTCCGGGCTCTCCGCCGCGGCGAAGGACGCGGCGACGCGCAGCACGAAGGCGTCGTCGAGGAAGCCGAGATCCTCGATGCCGTCCGGGATGAGGTCGAGCGACTTGAAGAGGTAATTGAGGCCCCCCGCGAGCGAGCGGCGCGTGGCCTCCGGGCTGTCCGGCGAGGCGAGCAGGCTCGCCAGATCCGTGGCGTCCGAGGCGAGGCTGCGCAGCCACTCGGGGAACGTGTCGAGACAGCGGTCGTCGAGATCGGTCATGGGATCCTCCCGGCGGGAGCCGGAGGGTAGTCCGAGGGGCGCGGCGCCGTCCATGCCATCCATGCAGACGAAGGCGCTGGGCGCCGCTTCGGGCGCCGGGCGCCGGGCGCTGCGACCGGGACGTCCTTGTCAGCGCGAGCGCGCGTCGCCGGCGCGGGCGCGCGTCGATCGGGGCTCGCCAGCGGCGCGCCGCGCGGCGCGCGCGCTCTCCCGCGGCAGCCCCGCGATCATTGGTGCGTGAACCCGTACCCGACGAGCCCCGTGACGCTCGAGCTCGCGCGCACGCTCACCTGGATGCGCTCCGACGCGCTCTTCGAGGCCTCGGCCGCCCCGGCGACGCACGCGAGCGCGCGCGCTCCCGCGTCGCCCACGAGCCGCGGGAGCGCGGCGCCGACCTGGACCACCGCCTGGGCGTCGCCGAGGAGCCGGTGGCCGAGCGCCTTCTGGGCGTGCAGCAACGCCGGCAGGTTGGCCTGCAGCGTCGCCGCGAGCCGCGCGGCCATCTCGCCGCCCTGCACCACGCGCGTCTGGACCAGCGTGGGCGTGCAGGCCGCGTGGACGGCCGCGTACGCGCGGCAGCACGCCTCGCACTCGGCGTCGCCGCTCGGGGGCCACTCGATCCAGGAGCACTGCAGCTCCTGCCAGGTGCCCGCGCAGCGCTCGTGGCACGTGTCGTCGCAGCCGCCGTCGCACTTGCCGTCGCACTGCCCCACGCAGCGGCCCTGCGCGTCGTAGGCGGAGCACTGCCCCCCCCAGCACTGCCCGGTGCAGCGCCCGTCGCACGGCCCGTAGCAGCGGCCCCGGCAGTAGCCGGAGAGCCGCGCGGGATCGCAGTACACCACGATATCCTCGGGAGTCAGGTCCACGTTGCACGAGCCCCTGCACCGCGCGCCGCTCGGCTCGCAGTCCGGCTGCGTCAGCGTGACCCCCACCCAGGCGTCCTGGAGGAAGATGGCGTCGATCGCCGCCGAGACCGGGCCGCAGGCGCCGCTGGCCTGGCCCCCCACCTCGTCGCGAGGCGCCATCTGCGCGGGGGGTATCCCGAGATCCGCGCCCATCCGGCGGCACGCGTCGGCCACCTGCGCCTCGATGACGACCGACACGACCGCCATGTCCTTGGCGGCCTGCACGAACGTCCTCACCTTCGCGTTCGCCCGGGCGTCCGCGGTGAGCTGGGCCCCGAGGACGTCGCCCGGGCCGTGCAGCTCGGGGCAGGAGGCCTCGCCGGCGCCCTCGACGTGCCGGAGGTTCGCGGCGGCGGCGAGCTGGGCCCGGAGGACGTCGCCCTGGCAGCGCAGCTCGGGGCAGGAGGCATCGGCGGCGCCCTCGACGTGCGGGAGCTCGGCGCAGCTCGGGCCGGCGATGGACGCGAAGAGCGCGAGGGCGAGAAGCCCTCGCGCCGACCGAGCGACTTCACCGCGCATGCGTGGCGTTTACCACGATCGCGCGGGCCGCGCGCGGCGGCCTCCGGCTACGGGCGCGCGCCGCCGGCCGCGCTCGCGCTCTTCGCATCCATCGCCGGCCGCCAGCCGAGGATGCGCAGCGCGTTCTGCGAGAAGATCTTCACGACGTCCTCACGCGACATGCCGCGCTGCCTGAGCCGCGCGGCGAGCGACGGCAGCGCCGACGCGTCGCCGAGCCCCCTCGGCGGGACGATGCCGCCGTCGAAATCCGAGCCGATCGCGACGTGATCGACGCCGGCCACGCGGACCATGTGATCGACCTGCGCGACCACGTCGTCGACGTCCGCCTCGTTCGTGCCGTTCACGAAGGGGGCGTGGAAGTTGAGCCCCGCGACCCCGCCGCTCCGCGCGATGAGCCGCAGCTGCTCGTCCGTCAGGTTGCGCGGCCGGTTCGCCACCGCGCGCGCGTTCGAGTGGGTCGCGACGATGGGCGCGCCGTGCGCCGCGGCGATCGGGACGAGATCCGCGAACGCGGCGTCCGAGATGTGCGAGACGTCGATCAGGGCGCCCTGGTCGTAGACGCGCTCGCAGAACCGCTTGCCGAGCTCGGTCAGCCCGTACGCCGCCGGCTCGCCGGTCGCGGACGACGAGAGCCGCGAGTTCTTCGCGTGGTTCGGGCTGATGAGCCGCACGCCGCGCGCGATGAAGCGGTCGATCTGCGCGATGTCCGCCGCGAACGCGCCGGCCCCCTCGATCGAGAGGAAGGTGCTGATCTTCCCCGGCTCGGCCCGCGCCGCGCCGAGCGGGAGGAACACCGGGTTCTCGGCGATGATCGCCTCGATCGTCGCGAGGACCGCGCTGGCGTCCTCGATCTGCGGGCCCTCGGGGCGCGCCTGGTCGGGCAGGTAGATCGGCAGCACGATGCCGAGGTAGTGGCCCGCGACGAGCGTCTCCCTGCGGGCGTGACCTTCGCCGAGGCGCCTGTCGCGCCCCTTGAAGTGGACCTGCCAGGGCACGTCGACGTGCAGATCGACGACCGGCACGGGGGGCTCCGCGGGCGGGTCGCCGAGCGTGGGCTGCGGCGCGCCCAGGGCGCCGGCGGCGCAGGTGACGGCGAGCAGGGCGCGGAGCCGGGAGCTTCCGTTCATGCGCTCACCGGCTCACCAGCACGCCCAGCGCGAAGCCGACCCCGAGGCACACGAGCCCGATGAGCCCCACGAGCCACCAGGCAGCGCCCTCCGAGCCCCCGCCCTCGGCAGCCAGGGGGACCTCCACGACCCGCACGTCGTAGTGGCCGCCCGTGAGCGTCGGCACGCCGGCGGGCTGCTGCGCGCTGATGTGGGTTGGCCTGGCCGAGAAGGTCGCCGTGGGCGCCACCGACGGGGACGCCTGGATAGGCGGCGCTGACATGCGCGGCGGGGGGACCGTCGGGATCCTGGACCCGACCGGCGGCACGCTCTGCACCGGCTGCGTCACGTTCTGCGGCGGCAGCGCCATGTTCTGCGGCGGCTGCGCCACGTTCTGCGGCGGCAGCGCCATGTTCTGCGGCGGCAGCGCCATGTTCTGCGGCGGCTGCGGCGGCGGCAGTGAGGGCAGCTGGTGCGTCAGCGCGGGCGACGCCGGCGCATCGGGCCGCGCGCTGGGCGTCGCGATGCCCGTGCGGTGCGCGATGGCGCCCAGCGTCTGCGCCATCTCCTCGGCCGTCTGGAAGCGCCCCGCCACGTCCTTGGAGAGGGCGCGCTGGAAGAAGAGGCCCCAGGCCGCGAGGTGGGGCGCGACCTGCTCGATCGGGCGCACCTCCTTGGCGAGCACGGCGGTGAGCCGCGCGAACTCGTTCTCGGCAGGGAACGGCTGCGTCGCCGTGAGCATCTCGTAGAAGATGATGCCGACGCTCCAGAGATCGGCGCGCGCGTCGACGCCCTGCGCGTTCTTGATCTGCTCGGGGCTCATGTAGCCGGGCGTCCCGAGGAGCGTGCCAGCGCGGGTCTTCAGGCCCATTCCGCCGGCTGCGTCCATCACCTTCGCGATGCCGAAGTCGAGCACCTTCACGCGGAAGCCCCCGCGCGGATCGCGGATGAGGAACAGGTTCTCCGGCTTCAGATCGCGGTGGATCACCCTGTGGCTGTGCGCCGCCATGAGCGCCTGGAGCACCTCGTGGATGATCGGCACGGCCTGCTGCGGCGGGATCGGGTTGCCCGCGTCGATGTAGGCGGAGAGCGGGACGCCCTGCAGGAGCTCCATGACGAGGTAGGGCGTGCCGTCCTCGGCGCGGGTCGCCTCGAAGACCGAGGCGATGTTCTGGTGGGCGAATCCCCTCGTCGCCTCGGCCTCGGCGAAGAAGCGGTGGAGGACCTGCTCCTCCTGCGTGAACTCGGGGTGGAGCACCTTGATCGCCCGCTTGCCCTCGCCGCGCAGGCTCTCGGCCTCGTAGACCGCGCCCATGCCCCCCTCGCCGAGGAGACGCACGATCCGGAAGCGCCCGTTGAGCACGGCGCCCACGAGCTGATGGGAAGGGCTCGATGGGTCGATCACACGCGGACTCTACCAAAGCTTCACCGCGGCCCGCTCGCTGAAACCTCGGCGGCGTGCGGCTTCCGCGCGCGCTTCGGCGCGCGGCTTCCGCCGGCGCGGGTCAGGGCGCGGCGTTCGCCACGGCCGAGCGCGCGGCCGGGCTCGCGGGGAGCGGCGTCCGCAGGGCCTCGCCCGGCTGAGCGCCGGCGTAGAGGAGCTCGTAGACGGCGAGGCTCGTCATCACGCGCTTCGTGTAGAGCCGCGTCTCCTCGTACGGGATGCGCTCGACCCACAGGTCGAAGCTCTGCGAGGGGCGCTCCGCGATCCATCGCTTCGGCGCGCCGCCCCCCGCGTTGTAGGCGGGGATCGCCAGCAGCGGGTTGTCCGAGAACTGGCCGCGCAGCTCCGAGAGGTAACGGCAGCCGAGCGCGATGTTGACCTCGGGGCGCTTCAGCGCGTCGGCGCTCCACGGCAGCCCGAGCGGCTTGGCCACCCGCTTCGCGGTCGGCACGATGAGCTGCATCAGCCCGAACGCTTGAGCCGGCGAGGCGACCCGCGGATCGAAGGCCGACTCCTCGCGCATGATCGCGTAGGCGAGGGCCTCGGGGATCCCGCTCCGCTTGGTCTCCGCGGTGACGACGCCCGAGAACGGGCGCGGAAAGGCGAGCTCCCACGCGCCGCGCCAGCGCCCGACCGGGTAGTGATCGACCCACTCGCCCGCGAGCTCGACGGCCGTCGGCGCCGCCATGGCGGTGCGCAGGATGCTGTACGACTGCGGCAGCGCGCCCGCGCGCGCCAGCAGGAACGCCGAGGCCCACATCACCTCGCGCGGCGCCGTCTTGCCCCCGACGCCGAGCAGGTCGAGCTCGCGCCGCGCGAGCCTCGCTTCCCCCTGGCGCGCGAGCTCGACCGCGCGCGTGAAGGCGGGCTGCGCGAAGAGCGGGCTCCTGAGCTCGGTGTACGGCGCGCTCGCGTCGCGCTCCAGGGCCGCGGACAGGGCGCGCTGGGCGGCGGCCGGGTCCACGTCGGCGAGCCGCGCGTGGGAGAGCGCCATGTAGAAAGAGAGCGGGTAGTCGCGGATCACCTGCTCGAGCAGCGCCTTCCCCTTGTCGGGCGAGCCCGTCTCGATGTGGGCGCGCCCGAGGTAATAGGGGAGCCTGCCGGCGGCGTGGTACGCGCGCTCGTGCGGGAACCGCTCCAGCGCGCGCTCGAGCGGCCTGACCGCGCCCGCCCAGTCGCCGCGCTCCATCTCGAAGAGCGCGAGCTCGAACAGGCCGTCGGCGACCATGTCGCCCGACGGGTAGTCGTCGGGCATGGCGGTGAGCAGTTGCACGAACTGCGCCTGGTCCCCGAGCCCGAGCAGCGCGCGCGCGCCGAGGTAGCGCGCGTCGTCGGCGAGCCGGTGATCCGGGTATTCCTTCTCGAGCAGCGCGAAGCGCGCGGCCGCCTCGGCGTGCCGATCGACGCGGAGCGACGCGCGCCCGGCGTTGTAGAGGGTCTCGGGCCGCCGCGGGGCGGGCGGTCCGCTCGCGGGGGCGGGCGTCACGCCTGCAGCGGCGGGCGCCGCGCTTGCGGCGGCGGGCGCAGCCGGCCCGCAGCGCTCGATCGCCGTTCCGAAGAGGTCGGCGGCCTCGGCCCGCCGCCGGAGGCGCCCGAGCGCCTCGCCGCGCGCGGCGAACGCGTCGCAGGCGAAGGCCGAGGGCGCCTGCGCCTCGGGGAGGGCGATCAGCGCGTCGGTGACGGCGAGCGCTTCCTTGTCCTGGCGCGAGGCGAGCAAGGCGCGCGCGCGGGCGAGCAGATCGGCGGGGCCCAGGTCGAGGAACGGCTTGCGCCGCGCGAACGGCAGCGTCGACAGGGCCTGGTCCTGGATCTCCTTCGCCTCCCCGGCGCCGGCGCCGCCCGGCGCCTCGTCGATGACGCGCCGGGCGACACGGAGCGCCTCCTCGGCGTGGTCTTCGCTCGGGTGGCGGAGCAGCGCGCGGGCGAAGCGGAGCGCCTCGGGCACCCACGTCGACGCCGGCAAGCTGCGGGAGAGGTACGCGCGCCAGCGCGCGGCCGCGCCCTCGATGTCGCCCTTGTCGGCGAGCGCGCCGGCGACGACGCGATCGAGCTCGTCGGCGATCGCGACGTCCGACGCGACGGCGCGCGCGCGCTCGAGCGCCGCGTCGGGCTGCCCCGCCCTGGCCAGGAGATCGGCCGCCGCGAACCTCGCGTGATCCGCGAGCGGCCCGCCCGCCGCCGCGGCGGCGTCGTACTCCTTCGCGGCGCCCAGGGGATCGCCCGCGAGGGCGCGCAGCCGCCCGAGCTGGTAGCGGAACGCCGCCGCGTCCGCGGGCGACAGGGGCGCCGAGAGCGCCTGGGCCATCGCCGCGGCCGCGCCTGGGTACGCCTCCTGCTCGACGAGCTTCTGCACCTGCGCGAGCCGCGGGTCGTCGAGCACGAGGGTGAGGCGCTCGGGGTCGAACGCCGGCGCCTCGCCCGGCGTGCCCGGGACGACGGGCCCCGCCGGCGCTGCGCTCGGCGGGGGCGCCGGCTGCGGGCAGAGCGGCGGGCAAGCCGTCGCCCCGCGCTGCGCGGCGGGCGCGCCGGCGCACGAGGCGCCGAGCGAGGCGGTCAGCGCGAGCGTGGTGACCAGCGCGAGCGCGGCGGCCCCGGAGCGGGCATCCAGCCTGAACATGCCTGCACCATACTCCGGATCGCGCGGTCGCACAGCGTATCGAGGCGAGCGGCGCGCCAGCGAGCCGCCGGAGCGCCCTCTCGTGAGCTGGCGCGCCGGCGTTCGGACGTGAGAAGCGGGCGCGGCGTTACTGGGCCGCGTCGCAGGCGAGGTAGACCCGGATGGCCTCGATCGTGTCGTCGGAGAGCTTCGAGCCGATGGGCATCCCGTCCCCGCCGTTCGCCCCGCCGATCCGGATCTCCTCGAGGATCTCCGCCGCCTCGGCCCTGACGCTGGCGGGGTCGTCGACGTTGACATCGTCCGGAGCGCCGATGCGCGACGCGCCCTCCGAGGTCGACAAATGACAGGGCGCGCACTGGGTCTGGAGCGCCTGGTAGCCCGTATCCGCCTGCGCGGCCGAGTCCGGCGGACATTCACCGAGCGACGATCCCCCGGAGGTGTCGCCCCCGCCGTCATCACCGCCGCAACCTTGGAGAGCGCCAATGACGAAGGGCGCGAAGCAGAGCAAGAGCATCGTACGAACGGGCATCAAAGCACCTCAACAGCTTGTTAGGGGAAGGGGAGCGAGCCAGAGTCGAGCCTCCAGCCATGCAGGCCGGCCGGGCGCTGCGCGCCGATGGTGCCTGGGGCCGCGCACCGGGTCAACAAAGACGGATCGGTGTGAACGGAAAGAGATCAGGGTCGTCCGAGGGGGGCAACCTTGTACAAGTGCGAGGCGCCGCGGGTCGTCCGAGGGGGGCAACCTTGTACAAGTGCGAGGTGCCGCGGGTCGTCCGAGGGGGGCAACCTTGTACAAGTGCGAGGCGCCATGGGGATCCACGCATCGACGATGAGGCGGCCTTCGCTCCACGGCCTGTGGGTCTCCCGCTCGCCGATGCGCTTCTCTTTTGCTCTTTCACGAGCGGCATCCTCGCGTCGCTCGCAGAGCGACCGGGCGCCGTCTCCCGGATGTCACGCGCTGGTGCTGGCGCCGATACCAGGCGCGTGCGCTGACTCGGTGCTCGCTCGGGGCAGCTCGAACCAAAAGAGGCTCCCTTGGCCCACGACCGTGCGGAGCCCCACGCGGCCGCCGTGCGCCTCGGTCAAGCGTTTGACGGTGGCGAGTCCCAGACCCAGACCCGGCACTCGAGCGCCTTGCGCTCGGACGTGAGGCTCGAACACCATCTGCTCGAGGGCCGGCGCGATGCCGGGCCCGGTGTCCTCCACCTCGATCCGCACAGCATCTCTCGCGTCGAGCACCCGGATCACGACGCGACAGACCGCCGCGTCGCCGAGGTACTTGAGCGCGTTGCGGATCAGGTTGGCGAGGATGCTCGTCAGCACGCCGGGGCTCGCGGCCACCGCGCACGGAGCGAAGGGCTCCACGCGGAGCTCGGCGCCGAGCTCTACCGCGGCAGGGACGAGCTCGGCCATGAGATCGTCGACGACGGGGCGCACCTCGGCGCGCGCGCCTGGCTCCGGCCTCGCGCCCGCGCGAGCGAACTCCAGCAGCCCGTCGGTCATGCGCTTGACTCGCATGATGGCCTGCCCGCCCCGTTCGAGCGCCTTTCGCGCCGGATCTCCCTCGCCGCACCGCCGCAGGGCGACGTCCAGCGCGAGCGCAACCGCGCCGAGGGGGCTGAGCACATCGTGGGCGACCCGGCCGGCGAACTGCTCCAGCTCATCTGCTCGGCGCTCCAGGAGCACGCCCTGCTGCCAGAGCAGCCTCACATGGCGCCGGATCTGCACGGCGGCCGCCGCGCAGGCCAGCAGCGCGGACGTCACGCTCGCCGTGTTGAGCCCGAGCGCGATCCGACGAGAGTGAACGCGGTTGGTTGCGATCTCGATCCCCAGACGACCTGCCTGCCGTGCGTTGAGCTCGATGCTCGCCATCACGGCCTCGCTCGTCGAGTTGAAGTCGGCTCGCAGCGCGGCGTCCACGAGCTTGTTGGCCTCGTCCGGATGGCCGTTCGCCACCAGCGAGAGGACCCGGTCCGTGTCCTGATCGAGCTTTCCGAGCGCCTGCGCGACGGTCTGCCACTGCTTGAGCTCTCCTGGATAGACGGGCATTCCGAGGTAGGCGTCGATGCTCCGGGATAGATTGTCGCGCGCCTCGTCGAGCTCGTGGCGGTCGCGCGGGCGGCCTAGCGCGGCTTCGTTGACAAGGTCGCTCAGGAGCGCCTGGGTATGCCTCAGCTCGGCGCGCGCGGCCGCCAGGTGCATGATGCTCGGCGTGGCGTTCTCCGCCAAGCTCGTGGCCGCCGCGTCGATCTCGGCGGCTCGGTGCTCTGCGTAGCCAGCGGAGATCACGAAGCTCGCGATAGCGACGAAGAACGCCGCAAACAGCGACAGCAGGATAGACGGCAGCCGCTCGAGCATAAGAGAAGACTTCGACCTCGCCGGGTCCTTCCGCCCTCGCATCTCCATGCCGGGATGCTGTTCCGCCGTCCGCCCGAGCGCAACGCGGGAAGCGCGCCGGAGCCGCGGTGGATCGCCCTCGCTGTATCAGCGGATGTCCCCCAGGCTCCTGTCGAGGGATGATGAAATGACCACCACGTTCACAATTACGTTTACGTTGGTGAGCGCTGGGGGGTGGAGGGGATCGGGCTTGGTGAACACCGAAGCGGCCCCCCGGAGAGGGAGTCCGTGGGGCGGCGCGGGGGACGGACCGCTGTCTGAGCGCTGGGGGGTGGAGGGGGGCGGGCTTGGTGCCCTGAGCGCGACCGAACGAGCTTGGTGAACACCGAAGAGGCCCCCGGAGAGGGAGTCCGTGGGGCGGCGCGGGGGACGGACCGCTGTCTGAGCCCGCTCGACGCTCTATCTCCGGCGTGCTCAGCGCGCCGGAGATAGAGCGTCGAGCGGGCGAGTTCGGTGGGGCCCCCGCGCCGCCCCACGGACTCCCTCTCCGGGGGCCGGGCGGCCGGGACCAGCCCCCTCTCCGGCGATCAGGCCGCGCAGCGCTAGCTCACCCGCCGTCGCTCCAGGTGCGTCTTCATCGCCTTGAGATCCCCGTGCACCGCCTTCTTGAAGCTCCCGATGAACAGCCGCCCGAGCGTCTCCATGAACCAGCCCATCCCGGCGATCTCGCCCTCCATCTTGAGCAGCGTGCCGGCGCCCTCGGGCTCGAAGACATACCGGAAGCGGTAGGCCCCCCGCCCCGTGGTGCCCTTCTGCCCGTCGACGAAGAGGTCCAGACGCTTGCCAGGCTCGGCCGCCGTCACCTCGAACAGCTCGGTCGATTCCTTGCCGAACATCTTGCGGGTCTCACGCCACATCGCGCCCTTGCCGACGACGGCGCCCGTGAGCTTCTCTGCACGCACGAAATTGGGCATCCAATCGCCGAACGAGTCGATGTCGGTCGCGAGCCGGAAGACGTCCTCGGGCGATGCATCGAAGCGCTCTTCAATGGTGAACAGGAGCGGCATCTCGTTCTTCTCCTAGGCTTTCCCGCGCGGCGTGCCATCGTGCCGGAACCGCTCCTTCTCCGTCAACGAGCGCGTCGAGCGCGCGCAGCCGCCGAGACGCTGGCGCTGCGCCATCTCGCATCGTCCGGCTTCCGTCCGATCTCCTCGCGCGGCCCGGATCCGGCGTCGCGAGCTCAGCCCTTCTTGCCCGGCGGCAGCAGCATGCCCCGGTTGCCCGTCGCCCCCTGCATCGGGCGGTGAAGGACGATCTTTCGCCCCGCCTCGCGCCCGTGCGCGTGCGCCGCCGTCCGCTGGTTGCCCGCGTGGCGCAGGTGCTGCACGTGCGGGTGGCGCGTCCGATAATAGCCGTCCAGATCGGCGTCCCTCACCCAGACGAGCCCCTGCTCCACGGACACCTTCCGCTCCGTGTTCAGCTTCTCCAGGAACCCGAGCATCACCCCGGCCTGGTAGGTCCGGCGGTCCTTGTTGCCCTTCACCCCGTGGGTCCGCTTGTGCTCGCGCCACAGCTGCTCGGCCGTGTGGTGCAGGAACGCGTGCACGTAGGCCGCCATCTCCAGGTTCGCCGGCGTCCCGCAGATCTCGAGGACGCTGCCCCGCTTGCCCTCGAGAGGCACGTAGACAGGCACCCAGATCGCCTCGACGAAGAAGTGCTTCCCGAGGATGCCGCCGACGATCCGCTCCGTCTCGCCCACGCGCCCGCTCGGCGCGCCGAGGTGGCGGAAGCCGTACTGCCGCGCGGCGCGCGCCTTCGCGACGTCGAGGTTGTACTTCAGCATCAGCCGCTGCGCGGCGCTCATCGCCGCCTGCGCCTCGTTCGCGTTCGGGCTGTCGGCGAGCGCGAGCAGCCGCGCGATGCGATCGAGGATCCGCGCGTCCACGCTCGCCTCCGACGCGTCCCCGTCGCCGCGCGCGGCCGGATCCGCCGGCGAGCGTCCCGCGGCCGGCATCCCGGCCGCCGTCCCGTCGATGCCGAGGCGCGTGCACACCTCGCGGAACGCCGGCCCGTGCGCCGCCTCGTCCCTGACGCCCAGCACCTCGTGCACGTACTGGTGCGCCATCTCGTGCTTCAGCACCTCGATCACGACGCCCCACGGCTGCGTCAGGACGAGCGGCCGCGAGATCTCGATCGCGCGCGCCTCCGAGACCCATCGCCCGAGCCGGCTCGCGGCGTCGGACAGCTCGATGGATGCAGACCGCAGCTTTCGCCGGAAATGCGTGTAGTTCAGGCTCTGGTACGCCGCCATGAGCTCGCGCACGAGCGCGGCCTCCAGCTCGGCGCTGAGCCTGGCCGCCGTCTCGAGCGGCGGCTCGGGCGCCGGCGCGCCCGGCGCCGGCCGCGGCTCGGGCTGCGCGGCGGCCTCGGTCGACGCGGGTTCGGCCGGCGGCGCCGCGGCCCCGGAGGCCTGCTGCGCGCCGCGGATCCCGTTCAGGAAGAGCTGCTCCGCCATGCGAACGCCTCCATGGCACGCCTCGCGCGGCGGTCGAAGGGTTTTCTCGTCCCCCGGGCGGGCAATCCCGGCCGGCGCCGTCACCCCGATGCCACCGAGCCGACTCAGAAACGTTCCCGATACGCCACGTCCTCGGTAAACTCGCGCGCCTCCGTGCTCCGCTCCAAGGCGCTCAACGATCCCCCGTCGGTCGAGGCCGACGCCGCAAGCCGCTCGTCTCGCGGCCTCGCCCGCGATCTGGGCGCAGATCGCGCCGCGGCGCGCGCGCGGCTGCGCGCCGTCGCCCGCGTCCGCCGCCGTTACGGCCGCCTGTTCCTCGCGCTCCCGCTGCTCCTCATCGTGGTGGCGGACGTCCACATCCGCGGCGATCGCCTGCTCGATCTGGGCGGGAAGCACATCGCGAGCTACGTCGGCGCGATGGTCGAGAGCGCCGCGCTCTGGGGGCTCCTGCTCTTCGCGGCCTCGTCGCGGCGGGGCGCGTCGCGGTGGCTCGCGGCGCTGCTCTTCGTGGCGCTCGCGACGCTGTCGCTCGGCGGCCAGCTCTACTTCCACCGCCAGTACGCGACGTACCTCAACCTCGACGCGACGCTCTTCGGGACCTCGCTCTCGGCCAGCCTCTTCGGCCAGCTCCGGGCCGACGGCGAGAACTTCCTCCGCTCGGTCCTCCCGCCGCTCCTGCTCGCTATCGCGCTCGTGTGGCTGGGCCGGCGGATCGTGCGGCCCGGCCGCACGGCGTGGGCCCGCGCCGCCCGCCTCGCCGCGCCCGCGGTCGTGGTGGCCGCGTTCGTCCTGCCGTGCTCCTACCGCACGGTGCAGGCCTCCACGCCCGACGTCATCTACTTCCACGCGATCGGCGGCCTGCTCAAGGAGCTCGCCGGCGTCCAGACCACCGCGCAGGTGCGCCCCGGGCTCCGCACGCCGCCCTCGCTGCCGCCGGTCACCCCGCGGCCGGGCCCGCGGCGCAACGTCCTCTTCATCCTGACCGAGAGCGTGCGCGCCGACGCGACGTGCTCCGCGCGCGTGCCCGTGCCTGTCGACGCCGGCCAGGCGCCCGTCGCGTGCCCCGGCACGCCGCGCATCGACGCGGCGGTCCCCGATCGGCTCCCGCTCACGCAGATGCGCTCGAACGCCTCGACGACGGCGATCGGGCTCGCGGTGCTCTGGTCCGGCCTCCAGCCGACAGCGACCCGCGAGGCGCTCCACACGGCGCCGCTCGTCTTCGACTACGCGCACGCCGCCGGCTTCGACAGCGCCTACTGGACGAGCCACCACATGATGTTCGCCAACTCGCGCCTCTACGTGCAGGACCTGCCGGTCTCGCACCAGTGCGGCGCGACCGAGCTCGATCCGCTCGCCGACATCGATCTCGGGGCCGACGACCGGCTGCTGTCGGCGCACGTCCAGTCCGAGGTGCTCTCGCTGCGCGAGCCGTTCCTCGCGGTCGCTCACTTCGGGAACACCCACGTCCCCTACCTCGTCGACCCGGAGGACGCGCCGTTCCAGCCCGCCCTCGAGAGCAAGGCGCCGGACGACAACGAGGCGTACCGCAACTTCTACAGGAACGCGGTCCACCGTCAGGACGCGGCCATCGCGGAGCTCATCCGCTTCGTCCGCAGCTCTCCGGTCGGCGAGCGCACCGTCATCGTCTTCACGTCGGATCACGGCGAGGCGTTCCGGGAGCACGGCCAGCTCGGCCACACGGGCTCGATCCTCGACGAGGAGATCCGGGTGCCCGGATGGGTCGACGCGCCGCCGGGCACCCTGACGGCCGCGGAGGAGGGCGCGCTGCGCGCGGCCCGGGACGAGCCGGTCTTCCACACCGACGTGACGCCGACCGTGCTCGACCTGATGGGCCTCTGGGAGGAGCCGGCGCTCGAGGGGTACCGGGCGGCGATGGTCGGGCACAGCCTGCTCCGGCCGTCGCCGGGGCCGGTGGCGCTGGCGCTCACGAACTGCACAGGGATCTGGGGCTGCGCGTTCAAGAACTGGGGGATGATGCGCGGCAACATGAAGCTCGAATCCCGCGCCTGGGACACCGCCTGGCACTGCTACGACGTGCTCGCCGACCCCCGCGAGCAGCGCGACCTCGGGCCGGCCGCCTGCGGCGACCTGCCCCGCCTCGCGGACGCCCTCTACGGCGGCCCCGCCGGCAGCGTCGACGTCCCCGCCCACCTCCGCGATCTCGCGGCGGTGCCTCGCCACGACTGATCCGGATGACCCAGGACATCGACCGAGAGGGCGGCGCGCTCGCCGAGCCGCCCGCGTCCCCCGCCGTCATCCTGCCCGCGCACGCGGACGAACGCCCCGCGCGCGCCGACGCTCGCGCCGCGCGCGACCTCGCCCGCGCCCGCCCGCGCGCCGCGCGGAAGGCCGCGCTCCGCCGCGGCCGGCTGATCCGCGTTGCCCTCCTGGCCTCGCCCGCGCTCTGGCTCCTCGTCCTCGACGTGCTGCGCCGGGCCCGCCACATGACCACGTTCGATCGGCCGCACGCCGCGGGGTACGCCGCGACCGTGGCGGCGTCGCTGGGGTTCTGGGGCCTCTTGCTCTACGTCGCCTCGGGCCGCCGCGGCGCGGCGCGCGGCGCCGTGGGCGCGCTGTTCGTCGCGCTCTTCACGCTCGCGTGCGGCGTCCAGGGGGGCTTCCACGCCCTCTACAACATCTACTGTTCGATCGACTCCCAGATCCACTCCCAGTCGATCCCCTGGTCGATCGTGGGCACGCTCCCGCTCGGGCACCCGAGCGTGATCGCCCACTTCGCCGTCGCGCTCGGGTTCGCCCTTGGGGCGCTCCGGCTCTCTCGCCGGCTCGTGCGCCCCCGGCGGCTCCGGCGGCGCCTCGCCGCCGCGGTCGTGCCGCTCGCGCTGGCCGGCGTGGCGATGATCCCGGTGAGCTACCGGGTGATCCAGTCGTCGTCGGCCGACATGATCTACTTCCACGGCATCACCGCCCTGGTGAAGGAGCACCTCGGCATCACGAACGACTCCCCGGATCTGCGGGTGCAGCGCCGCCACCCGGAGCGCGTGCCGCGGCTCTCGGCGCGGCCTGCGCGGCCGCGGAACGTGGTGCTCATCCTACAGGAGAGCCAGCGGGCGGACGTGACGTGCGTCGCGTACGACCCGGCCTGCGACAAGGCGACGCCGTTCTCCAACGCCGCCGCGCCCCGCCGCATGCCGCTCCTGCAGATGCGCGCTCACGACTCGACGACGGCCATCTCCATCTCGAACATCTGGTCCGGCGTCCCTCCGACGGAGAGCCTCGCGGTGCTCGGCTCTGCCCCGCTGCTCTGGGACTACGCCCACGCGGCCGGGTGGGACACCGCGTACTGGACGAGCCAGAACCTCATGTTCGGGAACGCTCGGCTCTATGTGCAGGATATCCCTGTCTCGCACAGGGCGGTCGCGACCCAGCTCGATCCGGGCGCCGACCTCGATTACGGCGCCTATGATCGGCAGCTCACGGATCGGGTGATCGAGGAGTGGGACGAGCTCGTCGAGCCGTTCTTCGCGGTCGTCCATTACTCGAACGTCCATTTCCCGTACGTGAGCGATCCGCTCCATTCGCCGTTTCAACCGAGCGAGCTGACCAAGGCGCCCGAGAAGAACGAGCACTTCAAGAACTACTACAAGAACGTCGTTTACCTGTCGGACATGGCGGTTGGCCGGCTCATCGAGCACATCCGCGGGGCGCCGAGCGGCGAGCGCACGGTCATCGTGTACACGTCGGATCATGGCGAGTCGTTCCGGGAGCACTGGCAGCTCGGCCACACGAGCTCGCTCTGGGACGAGGAGATCCTCGTCCCGACGTGGGTCGACGCGCCGGAGGGGACGCTCGCGCCGGAGGAGCGGGCGAGCATCGAGGGCGCGAAGGACACGTTCGTGTGGCACCTCGACCTGGCGCCGACGTTCCTCGATCTGATGGGCCTCTGGGACGAGCCCGGCCTCGATCCGTTCCGCCGGCGGATGATCGGACATCCATTGACGCGGCCGGAGCGCACGGTCGCGCCGATGCCGCTCACGAACTGCACGTGGGTGTGGGGCTGCGCGTTCCGCAACTGGGGGATGATGCAGGGGCCGATGAAGATCGAGGCGCGCGAGTGGGACGGCGAGTACCACTGCTTCAATGTGCTCGACGACCCGCTGGAGCTCACCAACCTGGGCGAGCAGGCGTGCGCGCCGCTGCCCGACCTCGCGCGGGGGCTCTTCCACGAGATGCCGAACGTCACGCCGCCGGGGAGGCCGAAGGTCGACTGGGGCGGGTGAGCCTGTACGGGGCGCGGGCGGCGCGGGGCGCTACGCGCCGAGGCGTCGCTCGAGGTCCGCGACCTCCGGGCACAGGGAGCGAATGCGGCTGTACCGCGAGGCTGCTTCGCGGGCCAGGATCCCGCGCCCCTCTGCCGGCTCCTGGAGGACACCGCGCTTCTCGGCGAGGGGTTGATAGTATTGCTCCTTCGGGTTTTCGTGGGCCCGTACTTCCTTCCACGCCCACTCGGAGGGCAGATCGTGCCCGGCGAGGAGCCACACTTCAACCTCTTGCCAGGCGTTCTCGGCCAGAAAGCGTTTTCCCGGGGGAAGAGCGGTGCTGGCCAGCGACTCCAGTCTATCGAGCGCCTCGCGCCGCCCCGGTTTGCCGTCGCGATCGACGATGAGCAGGAAGCACTCGATCATGGCCTGATAGCGCAGGAGTATCTCCCGGAGGCGCTCCCACCGGAGCGCCTGGTCCACGCCGCCGAGGAGCGGATCGCGGCAGACGAGCACCTTGGCTTTACGGCCGATCGACTCGAACATCTTTGTGATGATGGGCTCGAGGACGTACTGATCTTTGCGAAAGTCCTCGGGGATGACGAGCACGCGATAGCTCACTGGGCGGCCTCGCCTGTGTCGTCAGCCATGAGCTCGACCATGTCCTCGAGCCAGCCCGAAGCGTGGAGGCGAGCGAGGTCCTGCGTCTCGAGGACCCGGTTCAGGTCGGGGAGGTCGACCACCTTGCGCACGCTCGACTCGTCGGCGCCGCGGAGCCGGTAAATAAGGAGGGCGCTCTCCCTGGACTCCGGACTGAGGAAGCCGAGGAGCTGGGGCGAATGGGTCGTCGCGATCACCTGGACATCCCTGGTGCGACACTGCTGCTCGATGAGCTGCACGAGGAGGTGAAGGCGTGTCGGGTGGATGCCGTTCTCGATCTCCTCGAAGAAATAGAAGTGAGCGGAGTCGGTGTCGAGCAGCGCGGCGAGGATCGCGAGAAAGCGCAGCGTGCCGTCCGAGGCGCTGTAGGCCGAGATCCTGCGCCCGCCCTGCTCCACGAGGTGCACGAGGACGCGTCCGGCGAAATCCTGGGGAAATTCGAGATCCATCACGTCGAGCGGCGTGAGGGCGCGGATCCACTCGAGGAGCGTGTCTCTTCGCTTCGGATCCTGGGAGATCGCTTGCAGCACGGACGAGAGGTTTTCGCCGCGATCCCCGAGCACCTGTCGGCCTGGCAACGAGGGGAGCCGCGCAGCGTCCGGTGAGAGATCCAAAAAGCGCATCGAGCGCAGCGTGTGCAGCGTCCGCTTTGCTTGTCTCCGGACGTAACGGGGATCCCTGACCTGCGCGATCGCAGGCGAGCTTATCGCAGGCGAGCTTGACAAGGTGGATTCCTCACCACCTCGCGCGAGGCGCACGAGCAAGCGGTCGTTGTCTCTCTGCGTAGGCGCGTTTTCAGCAGGGTGCGAGTCGAAGTCCATGTCTGTGCTCCCGTAGAGGGCCTCGCGTATGACCCTGGGAGCAGCGTTCGAGAGCCCGGTCGCGACGGAGATTCGATACTTTATGTGGTATTGGTTCTCAATCTCGTTGAGCTCTGCTCCGATCGAGAACTCTGCTCCTCCTCCGAAGACGACCTCCTTTGTACCGCCTCGGAGCCCTTTCCACTGAAGCTCGCCGCCCTCGCCGTACTTCTCTCCCAAGATCTCCGCCAGCGAATAGCCGCGGCCGACGCCATGGAGAAAGCGGAACGCGTCGCGGAGGTTGCTCTTGCCGGAGGCGTTCGTCCCGACGAGCAGGGTGAAGGGGCCCAGCGGGATCGCCGCCTTCCGGAAGCTCTTGAAGTTCTCGAGTGTGATCGAGGTCAGCATGGGCTCTCGGCGTGGAGTGTAGCTGCCGCGCTGCCCGTCGTTTGGCTGAATCGCTCGACGGTGCGCCCGCGCCCGGTGAAGCGTGCGGACTCTGGACAGGCGGCGGACGTTCCAGGCCCAGCACGCCCCGCGGTACGGGTCGGTGAGCCCGCGCTCGGCCTCGGCGCTCAGCCCTCCTCCAGCAGCGCCGCCTGCACGGCCCGGAAGCGCGCGCTCTGCGCCGCGCCCTTGCGCCAGGCCAGGTGGATCGTGTTCCGGGCGCCCCGGCGCCCCTTGGCCGGCCGCGGCCCCACCACGACGACCTGCTTCGCCGCGACCGCCTCGGCGATGAAGTAGTTCGGCAGGACCGCGATCCCGACGCCCGCGATCGCGAGCGCCAGCATCTCGTCGAGGCTCGTGATGCGGCAGGCGATCTTCGGCGGCAGCGGGGCCTTCCTGCCGAACGAGGCCCGCCACCACGCGGCGTGCATCGCGAGATCCGCGTCGAAGACCACGAACCTGTGCTCCGCGAGCTCCCGCGCCGTCTCCGGGCGGCCGCGCGCGCCGAGGAGCGCAGGCGACGCGACCGCCGAGAACTCCTCGACGTAGACGGGCCGCGCCTCGAGCCCAGGGGTGTCCTCGGCGCTCACGAGCAGGCTCAGATCGTCGTCCCCCGCGAGCAGGCGCCGCGCGAGCACCGAGGGCACGTCGAAGCGCACGTCGATGACGAGCTCGGGGTGCTCGCGGAGGAGCCGAGCGAGCCGGGGCCGCAGCCACATGCGGGAGAACGGGCCCGGCCCGCCGATGCGCACGGCCCCGCGGACCTCGCGGTGGTCGTCCGACGCCGCGGCGAGCGCGTCGTCGATGCGCGCGAACGCCTCGCGCAGCGCGCCGACCAGGCCCTCGCCCGCCGGCAGGAGCCGCGCGTTGCGCCCGACCCGCTCGAACAGCGGGACGCCGAGCTGCGCCTCCAGCGCCTTGATCTGGTGGCTCACGGCCGACGGCGTGACGCGGCGGCGCCTCGCCGCCTCGGCGAACGTGGGCGCGACGCCGGCCTCGAGCAGGGTGCGGAGCAGCTCGTAATTGATGAGCATGGCTCATCTATAGCGTGAGATCATCTCGCTGGTTTGCATCGACTCGAAGGCCTAGGTTCATCCCGTCACCGCGGGCCCGAGCGCCTCGGGCGCGAGGGGCGCGACCGCAACGGGCGCAGAGGCGCCCAGAGGAGCGAGACGCCATGAACGCGAGGGTTCTCTTGATCGTCACCAGCCACGCACGCCTCGGCGACACCGGGCAACCGACCGGGTTCTGGCTCGAGGAGCTCGCCGCGCCGTACCGCGCGTTCGTCGAGGCCGGGGCGGACGTCGACATCGCTTCGCCTCAGGGGGGTAAGCCGCCGGCCGACCCGAAGAGCGCCGAGGATCCGTCCGACGCCGTGCGGGCGTTCCTCGAGGACGAGCGGGCGAAGGCGAAGCTCTCGTCGACGCTCCGCATCGACGGGATCGCCGGTGACCACGACGCGTACTTCGTCGTCGGTGGCCACGGCGTGATGTGGGATCTCGCCGAGGACGCCGCCGCGGCGAGGCTGCTCGGCCGCGCGTTCGATCAGGGCAAGGTGGTCGCCGCCGTGTGCCACGGTCCCGGCGCGCTCGTGAACGTCCGGCTCGCGAGCGGCGAGCCGCTCGTGAAGGGGCGGCGCGTGAGCGCCTTCTCGGACGAGGAGGAGCAGGCCGTGGGCCTCGCGGCCGTCGTCCCGTTCGCCCTCGAATCGCGGCTGCGCTCCCTGGGCGCGCGCTACGAGCGAGGGCCGGTGTGGAAGCCGTTCGCCGTCCGCGATGGTCGGCTCGTCACCGGGCAGAACCCGGCGTCGTCGGCGCTTGTCGCGCGGGAGACGATCGCGGCCCTCGCCGAGAAGGAGCCGAGGGAGAGCGCGCGCTGAGCGGGCGCCGCGCGGGGCCGACGTCCACCGCCGCCGGGGAGCGGTCGGGGTCGCAGGCCGGCGGGGAGGCCGAGGCCGCCTTGGTCACAGGTCGCGGAGGTCGAGCGACCCGATGAAGTCGCCCTTGCCGACGTCGAGCCCGTTGTGCCGCAGGATCGAGTACGCGGTGGTGGCGTGGAAGTAGAAGTTGGGGAGCGCGAACTGGAACACGAACTCCGGGGCCTTCATGCCCTTGCCCGGCAGGAAGAAGAGCGGAAGCGTGCGGTCCTCCGCGCCCTTCAGCTGCTCCGGCTTCAGCGCCTTCACCTGCTCGATCGTCTTGCCGATGCGCGCGCGCAGCTCGGCGATCGTCTCGTCACGCGCCTCGAACTGCGGCGGCTCCACGCCGGTGAGGAGCGCGCCCAGCCTCACGGGCCAGGCGATGAGGGTCTGGATCTGACGCCTGAAGGGCCACTGATCGGGCGCGAGGCGCGCGGCGAGGAGCACCTCCGGATCGAACTTCTTCTGCTGCGCGTAGGCCTCCGCCTTGTCGAGCCAGACCAGGACCTGGCCGAGCATGCGAGTCATCTGGGGGAACGAGCTGTCGTAAAGGCTCATGATCTTCTCCTCGTCAGCAGGAACAGCCGGCGCCTCTGGTCCACCCGCGGCCTCCGCGCGTCAACTCCGCGCGCGCGCCGGCCACAGTCCACATCGCGCGGTCGCCTGGAGCGGCGGTCGAGCCCGGTGGTACGCTTCGAGGAGAAGTGACGAGCCCGGCGGAGCCTCAGGCGGCGGCGGGGCTCGCCGGGGCTCCGCGGGCCTTCCGGGGGACGCTCAGTCGACCTGGTGGAACACGCCCGCTGGATCGAGCGTCCACAGCCTCGCGCCTTGCCCGCCGCCGTCCGGCGTCCGGACGTGGATCAGCCGGATGCCCTTCTCTTCCAGCTCGGCGAGGATCGCGGGATCCAGGCTGGGCTCGAGGCGGGGCTCGAAGATGAAGTCCTCCGAGAAGTTGTGGTGCTGCGGGCGGTACGTCTGCGCGTGATAGCCCTTGAGCACGATCGGAGCGCTCGTCAGCCCCTCGATGCGCGTCCCCACCCACTTGTGGAGCGGCGCCGTGTACCCCGCCGTGGGGCCCGTGGGGGCCGGCGGCCAGTAAAACGCGGTCTCCACGGTGACGCCGGACGTCCATGAGAGCGAGCGCTCCTGGAGCAGCGCGCCCGCCACCGGGGGGCCGTCCGCGGGACAAGCGTCGAGCTGCACCACCTCCGAGGACACCGCGAGCGGCGTGCCGTCCCAGTCGAGCGCCGGCGCGGGCGTGGCGTAGGCGGCGCTCAGCATCATCCCGACGTCGCGCAGCGCGACCAGCGGGCCCAGCGACGGCGGCAGGAGCTCGGGCACCGGAGAGGCGGCGAGCGAATAGGTGATCTCCGAGGCCCCGGCGCCGTCCACGAAGGAGTCCGTGGTCGTCTCGCTATCGTACGCGTGGGACGCGGCCGGCCACGCAGCGGGGCTCCCCGAGAGCGTCGCCACCGATCCACCGGAGAGGTAGTCGAGCCGCGCGTCCTCGAAGAGCGTGCCGGCGAGCGCCGCCGGCGTGAGGAACCCGCTCTTCGCCGAGAGCCTCGCGCGCACCTTGAGCCGGTGGTTCGCGAACACGTCGCCGAACTCGCCCTGGAAGGTGCAGACCTCCCGGGGCTCGTCGAGCAGGAACGGCGTGAGGCTCGGCGTCGTGTCCGGGAGCGCGACCTCGCGCACCTGCTTCACGACGAGATTCCCAGGCTTCATCTTCTTGAACTCGTAATCGAGCAGGAACGACTTCCTGCCAGGGTTCAGCTCGCTGAACCGCGCCTCGACGCGGCCGAGCAGGGCGGCGAGCGCGTGGTAATCGTCCTCCCATCGCATCACGTGGCCGCCGAGCGGGACGAGCGTCGAGCCGGACAGGAGGTAAACGGAGGTCTCCTGGTCGAAGAGGCTCGCGGTCACGACCTCCGGCTGCGCTCCGCCTTCCGGGTTGGTGACGGACGTCGCCCCGAGCTGCGTCACGATCTGGATCTGGTCATTGACCAGCTCGCGCCGCGTGAGCGTCGCGACGCCGTTCGCCATCTCGTCCTCGTCGGGATAGGAGTGATGGACGAGGACGCCCATGCCGACCTCCGCCTCGTCCACGCCATGGAGGAGCCGGGCGAGGAAGGCGTTGTCGTTGTAGAAGCTCGCGTACACCTTGCGGATCGCGCGGAACACGCCGCGCTCGCCGGCCTCGCCGGGGTCGCACAGGCTCGGCCCCTCCTGATCCGCGTCCCGATCGTCGGCCAGGCAGCCGCTGTAGCTGTCGTAGAGGCCCGCGCCCGTGAAGACGGCGCTGTCCTCCACGTTGGTCGAGCTCCGGAACCGGATCTTCTTCGTGGGCGTGAAGCCCTCGAGCGCCGCCTCGATCGCCTGCCGCTGCCCCGCCGAGAAGGCGGTCTCCCCGGTGATCCGCGCGCGGATGGCCGCGAGATCGGCCTTGAGCGCCAGCATGTCGGGCGGGTAGCTGTGGCCTGCGAGGCGCTCCGCGATCTCGGCGCGCAGCGTGCGGCCGCCGGGCATGACCTGATCGAGGAAATCGTCCCAGAGATCGAACGACAGCGCGACCGCGACATCGGAGCTCTCCGGGATGGCGTCCCGCAGCAGGCCATAGTTCGCGGCTTTGCCCCCGAAATGGACGATATCCGCGGGGCCGAGATCCTCGGTGGACCCGGCGTAGGCGCCGAGGGGCTCCTTGGGCTGGATCCCGAGCTCGCCGGGCCGCTTCAGCGCGAGGAGCTGCTCCCTGTCCGCCGGCGCGATCCCTCCGGCCTCGAAGAGCGCGGCGCGGCAGATGGCCCCGTACTGCAGCGAGGCGCGCAGCGCGACCTCCTCGCCGTCGAGCGCCTTCGCCGCCTCCGCGGCGGCCGGATCGCCGAGGTAGACGAAGGGGATGCCGAACGAGGTCGCGAGGAGGGCAGTGTGCGCGTTCGGCGTCGCGGGCGACAGCGAGACGATGCCCGCCACATAAGGCACCTCCGCAGGGATGGAGTCGGTGAGCAGGATGTCCTCGGCCCGGAGCTCGCCGCTCGCATAGGCGGCGTCGATCGCGTCCGGCGGGACATAGCGGAGCCGGCCCACGGCCCAGCCCGTCGCATAACACGCGTCGCCGTCCAGCCACCGCTCGACCGAGCTCACCGGGAACCCGCTCGCCTCGAAGAACGCGCTGTTCTCCGCGGCCGACGCCGATTGCTCGTACGTCGGGAAATAGAAGGGCTGCGCCCCCTGGGGCGCGATGACGCTGTCCTTCACGAGCTCCAGGACGACGCGCGCCACCTCGGGATCGTAGGCCTCCTGGCGGACGAGCTGGATACCGTATTCCGGCACGCTCTCCGGGGTCGGCGGGAAGAGCACGGCGCCGAGGATGGCCTTCTGCCCCTCCTCGTGCAGCGAGACCTGGTCGAACTCGGCCTGCGACATGTCGAAGAACGGGTCGAGCCGCGTCGTGGCGAACTCGCCGTGGAACGGGAACTTGTTGCTGTCCTGGTAATAGACCTTGGTGGGATCGTGCATCAGCACGGTGAACTTCACCCAGCCCGGCGTCTGGAAGGTCGGGGGCCAGGCGGCGAAGGGCTCGAAGGGGAAGGTGATCTGGTTCTTCCAGTCCTCCGATGGAGTGATGTCGATCGGGTAGGTGTCGACGGGCCATGAAGCGCCGCCTCCGGCGCTCCCGCCATTCCCCCCACCGTCGCCGCCCGCGCCTCCTTCGCCGCCGGTGGCGCCCCCGCTGCTCGTGGCGCCGCTGCCACCCGTCGCCTCTGACGAGTCCTCTCCGCAGGCGGCGAGCGTCCCCGCGCCGAGGAGCGCGAGCGCAAGACAAGCCGGTCGACCGATTCGCTGAAGTCTCATGAACAACATCGCGGTACAACTGCCGTGCCACCGTGCGATGAGCGGCGCCTCGGGGCTGCGCGGCGGGGCGTCGCTGTCGCGCGCGTGGCGCACGCAGGCACAGCCGTACGGGCGGGGCGATAGCCGCTCGCGCTGGCGCCGCTCGCGGCCACCCTGCCGATTTTTCTTGGGGTTTCAACCGGTTCGGCGTTCTACGATGCCGCGATGACCGAGCGGAGAGCGGCGCTGATCGTCAACCCTGCTGCGGGCCATGCGGGTGATGTGGTCGAGTCGCTGCCTGCCCGGCTCCAGCGCGAGCTCACGCTGAGCGTCTACGAGACGAGCGCGGACCGCTCTGCCGCCGCCTGCGCCGATGCAGCGCGGCGCGAAGGCGCTTCGCTGGTGATCGCGGCGGGCGGCGACGGGACGATCTCCAGCGTGGCGTCCGCGCTCCTCGGGACCGATGCGTGCCTGGGCATCCTGCCGCTCGGAACGGCGAACTCGATCGCGCACTCCCTGGGAATCCCCGACGACCTGGAGGGCGCGATCGAGGTGCTCGTCCACGGCGAGCCGACGCGCATCGACGCCGCCCGCGCCAATGGGAAGACCATGATCCTGCTCTCGGCGGTCGGGCTGCACGCCGACACGGTCGGCGAGACCCCGCAGGACGAGAAGCAGCGCTGGGGTGTGCTCGCGTACATCCGCACCGGGCTCAAGAAGCTGATGAGCCTCGAGCCGTTCGCGGTCGAGATCGAGACGGAGGACCAGCGGATCCACTGCCGTGCGGTCGCGGTGACCGTCGCGAACATGGCGCCTCCGCGCACCGTGCTGGCGCAGGGGCCGCCCGTCCTGTCCCCCGACGACGGGCGGCTCGACCTCACCATCGTGTCGGCCACGACGCTGGTCGAGGCGGTCGCGACCGGGCTGCACCTCCTGAGGACCGCGATCGACGGCGAGCCGGCCGAGCGCGACAACGTCGGTTTCCTCGCCGCCCGGCGGGTCAGCATCACCACCGATCCGCCCCAGAACGTGCTCATCGACGGCGAGGAGTCCGGGACGACTCCGCTCGTGGTGGAGTGCCTCCCGCGCGCCCTGATGGTGATGGCGCCCCGCCGCGAGGAGGCGCGTGAAGCTCCGCCGCCGGCGGACGTCGAGGTGAAGCTCGCGGGCTTGCCCGAGCTCGAGGTCGAGCCGAAGCGGTGAAGCGCGCTCGGGCCGCGAAGGCCCGGGGAAGATCCAGATGGCCGGGGCCGGATCGTGGTCGTGGTCGTTTACGTTTACGTGGTCGTTTACGTGGTCGTGGTCGTTCACGTGGTCGTGGCCGTGGTCGTTCACGGCCTATCGTTGACGACCACGACCACGACCACGACCACGACCACGACCACGACCACGTAAACGACCACGACCACGACCACGACCACGACCACGACCACGTTCTGGGGTTGCGGCGGCGCGGCGAGCAGAATCGTGACGGACTCGTCAGGGAGGAATCGACGCCGCCCGGCGTAAGGAAACGTGGTTCTGCCGCGGCAGGGCTCGATTCTTGACCTTTCATCGGGAGTGCAGAGGAATGCGAACGACGTTCTGGGCTGGGGTGGTGGGAGCGTGCTTGGCTTGCGGCCTCTCGGGGCTGGGCTGCGGGGGAGACGACGACGGGGCGACGCCGAGCGGCTCGACGGGTTCGACGGGTTCGTCCGGGGGCGGGGGCTCCGGGGCTGCGTCCTGCTCCGGACTCGACACGTCGGTGCTCGTCAGCGAGCTCTCGCCAGCGGAGGTCGAGCAGGCGTGCAAGGGGTATCGCCGCTGCAGCGCCGAGGAGGTGACCGTCGAGTACGTGTGCCTCATGCAGGGCGTGCTCGGCGCGGCGTACGGGGACGATCCCGGGACCAACGACGCCGAGCTGCAGGCGAAGTGCTCCGAGCTGGTCGAGGGGTGCATGGCCGATCCGAGCCAGGCAGAGCAGCTGATAGAGCAGGCCCTCGTGGAGGTCGAAGCAGAGCCCTGCGGCCAGCCGAGGCAGTGCACGGCCACCATCGCGGAGATCGACGCCTGCGCCGCCGAGATGCGAGCGTACACGCGCGGTGTGCTCCCCGCGTGCAGCGCGCTCACCATGGCTTTCTACGAGCAAACCGACAGGGGCGACACGCTGCTCGACGGGGCTTGCGGCAAGCTCGGCGTTGGCTGCTTCCAGCTCTTCACGACGCCGAACGACGGGTGACCGGAGGCGGACGCGGCGCGCCTCGGGCCGCCTGCTCCCCGCTCCGGCACCGAACGCCGCGCTGGCTCGCGGCAAAGCGCCGGCCGCGCTTCCGGCCGCGCCTTTCCCCGGCCATCCCGGCGTGATAGACGGGATGGACGGGACCGACGGGAGCGACGTGTGGCATGAGGCTGACCGAGCGAGCCATCGAGCTGCCGGCGCTCGCGAGCGCCCACTCCCATGCTTTCCAGCGCGGGATGCGCGGTGAAGCGCAGCGGCCGGGGCCGTCGGGGGCGGACGACTTCTGGTCGTGGCGCAGCGCCATGTACGCGCTCGCCGAGTCGCTCACGCCGGAGTCCATTCATGCGATCTCGAAGGTGGCCTATCGCGAGCTCCGCGCCGCGGGCGTGCGCACGGTGGGCGAGTTTCATTACGTGCACCACCAGCCCGGCGGCGCGCCCTACGCGGATCGCACGGTCCTCGCGGACGCGGTGATCGAGGCCGCGCGCGAGGAGGGCCTCCGGATCGCGCTCCTCCGGGTCGTTTACTCGCGCGCGGGCGCGGGCAGGGCGCCCGAGGGGGCGCAGCGGCGGTTCTCGGACGCCTCGCTCGACGCGGCGCTCGCGGACGTCGAGGCGCTCCGGGCGCGCTACGCGGGCCGCGAGGACGTGCGCGTCGGCGTGGCGCCCCACAGCGTGCGCGCCGTGCCCCCGGCGTGGCTCGGCGAGATCGCGCGCTACGCCGCGGAGCGCGGGCTCATGGTGCACATGCACGTCGCCGAGCAGCCGGCCGAGATCGAGGCGTGCCTCGCCGAGACGGGCCGGCGGCCGGTGGAGCTCCTCGCCGAGCGCGGGGTCCTCGGCGAGCGCTTCGTTGCGGTGCACGCGACGCACCTCGCGCCGCACGAGCCGGCGCTGCTCGGCGCGGCGAGGGCGTTCGCGTGCCTGTGCCCGACGACCGAGCGCGACCTCGGCGACGGATTGCCCGACGTGGGCGCGCTGCGCGCGGCGGGCGTCCGGCTGTGCGTCGGGATCGACAGCCACGTGATCACCGATCCGTTCGAGGACATGCGCGGCGTCGAGCTGGGCGAGCGGCTGCGGACGGGCCGGCGCGTGACGCTGCGGGGCGAGGGCGGGGCGACGCCGGCCGAGGCGCTCTGGGAGATCGGCTCGCAGCGGGGGGCGGAGGCGTGCGGGTTCGCGGATCCCGGCGGCAGCATCTCGGTGCGCCGGGACGCGCCGTCGCTCGCGCTGGTGCGGGAGGAGCGGCTGCTCGACGCGGTGGTGTACAGCGGGAGCCCTTCGATGGTGGAGGGGAGCCCCGCGCCCTCGGGCCCGCCTGCGCATTGATGGATCGACGCGAGTGATCGACGCGAGGCGCCGGCGCGCCTCGGCGCCGGGGGATCGAGGCGGGCCCGGGCCGAGCGGGCGAGCGTGAAGCGCGCTCACACGTGGTGTGTGGCGTGGTTTGTGAGGAGCCGTTCCCTGCGTCTCGCCTGCGTCATGCATGGGAAACGAACGGCGAAGCAAGGAATGGCTCGACTGGATGCCCCTGGCGGCGCTGCTGCCGATCGGCGTCGTCTTGCTCCTGAGCCTCCACGAGATCCAGGACGTCCATCGCAGGAACATCGCGGCGACGCTGCAGGCGGTGCTCTCGACGACCCGCGAAGGGCTCCTGACGTGGGCGCGGCAGGCGAAGGGCGCCGCGGGGTTCTGGGCGAACGAGCCGAGGGTACGGCGCGCGATCGCCGCCCAGGTCGAGCTGCGCCGCAGCGATGGCCCGCTCCGCGATAGCCCGTACCTCCAGGAGCTGCGGCTGGAGCTGGAGAACGTCGTCGAGCGGGAGCAGTTCCTCGGCTTCGACGTCATCGCGCTGGATGGCACCCATATCGCCTCGGATCGCGATGAGCTCCTCGCCACCAAGACGCTGAGCGCCCACGATCCGGACACCATCGCCGCGGCCCTGCGCGGCTCGACCGTCATGGGTACCCCTTTCGCCATGCGGTCTCCCGTCCTCGGCAGGGTCACCCCCGTCCTCGTCATCGCGGCGCCGGTGCGCTCCATCGCCGGGGAAGGGGAGATCATCGCGGCGCTCGCCTTCCGCATCGATCCAGGGAAGGAGCTAACGCAGATCGCCCATCGCGGACAGGTCGGCGCGGCAGGGGAGACCTACGCGTTCGACAGGCACGGCCGTGTCGTCACGGAGCTCAGGTTCGCCCAGAACCTCCGCGACATGGGCCTCCTCGCGGCCGGCGAGCGCACGAGCCTCAACGTGGAGATACGCGATCCCGGGGGCGAGGTGCCGGACGGCTCCGCGCGCCCCTTGCCTCGCATGGAGCAGCCGCTCACGCGCATGGCGACGAGCGCCGTCGCGGGGATCGCCGGGGTCGACGTCGAGGGATACCGCGATTACCGCGGCGTCGAGGTCGTCGGCTCGTGGCTGTGGGATCACGAGCTCGACCTGGGCCTGGCGACCGAGATCGACAAATCCAGCGCTTATGGCGTGTATGTCGTGACGCGCCGTGTGGTCCTCACCGCCTGGGGCGTGATGGTGTTCGCCACGCTCGTCCTGACGATCCTGCTGCAGCGGCGCGCCAAGGACCTGGCCACCGGCGTGCGGCGCGAGCAGGCGCTGCGCGCGGAGCTCGAGGATCGTGTCCGTCGCCTGGAGTGCGCCGAGACGGACCTGAAAGAGGCCATCCGCGTCCGAGAGGAGTTCCTGCGGTTCGCCTCGCACGAGCTGCGCACGCCGCTGACGAGCCTGCGGCTCCTGTACGAGCACATGCTGCGATCGCGATCGCAGCCCCTCATGGTGACGCTCGGCTCGAAGGACATCAGCCGCTTCTTGAAGGTGTCGTCGCGAGAGCTCGCCCGGATCACGCAGGTCATCAACAACATGTTCGTCGTCGCGAGCTTCGCGACCGGCCCGCCGGCGCTGAACCTGCAGAGGACTGAGCTCAACGAGATCGCGCGCAGGACCGCCCGGCAGGTGGCAGAGCAGCTCGAGGCCGACGGGTGTTCCCTGGAGCTCCAGCTCGACCGATCCGTGTTTGGCTACTGGGACGACGTGCGCATCGAGCAGGTCGTCACGAACCTGCTGTCGAACGCGTCACGGCACGGCGCTGGACAGCCGATCACGCTGTCGGTCGTCCGGCAGGCCGGCTTCGCGGTGATCTCCGTGCACGATCGCGGCGTCGGCATCACGCCGGAGCAGCGGGACAGGCTCTTCGAGCCGTTCCGGTGGACACCGGAGGCGCACAGCGGGCTCGGCGTCGGCCTCTACGTCTGCAGGTTGATCGTGTGGGCGCACGGCGGGGAGATCGTGGTCGACAGCGAGCCTGGCCAGGGCACGACATTCCGCGTCCGGCTGCCGCTGCCTCCGGAGATCGAGGGAGGCGACTCCGCCATGGTGCCCGAGAGCGAGCGGAAGGCGGCGGAGGAGCGGAGGGACGGAGTAACGAAGTAACGAGTAACGGAGTAACAAGTAACGGAGTAACGGAGTCGGGAAGCAGCGGGCGCTCATCGCATCGCGCCCGCGATGAGCTGCGCCGCCCTCAGGACGAGCGCCACGACCGCACCGACGTTCCACGCGCGCGCGAGCCACCACTGCACCTCGGCGCCGTTGATCCACGGCGGCACCCACGCCGGCGGCGCCAGCAGATCGGCGACGGTGAGGACCCGCTCTCGCTCCTGCGC
This sequence comes from Sorangium sp. So ce381, assembly GCF_051473845.1. Taxonomy (NCBI): domain Bacteria; kingdom Pseudomonadati; phylum Myxococcota; order Polyangiales; family Polyangiaceae; genus Sorangium; species Sorangium sp. So ce381. The sequence continues at coordinate 1,368,745 of NZ_CP150336.1, forward strand.
CGCGCGGTAGCCGCCCTCGCCCCCGCGGACGTGCTCCTCCGCCCGCACGAGGGCGAAGAGCCGCGCGCCGCGGCCCTCGGGGAGCAGCGCCGCGGCTGCGCGCAGCGCCTCCGGGGTCGCGGGCAGCTCGACGGACCGGCCGCGCTGCGCGAGGCGGAGCGCGCCGTCCCCCGCGCGCTCGACCCGCCCGCGGACCCAGCCCTCGGAGCGCTCGCCGCCCAGCACCGACGAGAGGGACGCGAGCTCGGGATCGGGGCCCAGCCGGGGCGCGCGCTGCCCCGAGAAAACGCGCGCGGCGAAGAGCCAGAGGGCGATCGGGAGCACCGACAGGAACGGATTCAGATCGAGCAGGCTGGCCACGCCCGCCACCCCGTCGAGCACCGGCAGGGCGAGCACGCCCGCGCCGGCGAACGCGCCCACGGCGATCGTCGCGCCGAAGCCGCCGACGACGCCGAGGGCGACATTGCCGATCGCGACGACGCCGACGGCGACGTTGCCGATCGCGATGAAGCCGCGCGCGACGTTGCCGATCGCGATGAAGCCCGTGACGACGTTGCCGAACACGAGGAACCCGTTCGCGATGTTGCCGGCGTCGACCCAGCGCGCGCGCTCTGCGGCGCTCGCGCCACCTTCGCCCCGGAGCGGCCAGCTCATTCCGTCACCTCGAACGCGGTGCGGCCGACGAGCTGGCCGTCCTCGGTCTCGACATCCACCGTCCAGTGTCCTGCCAGGCGGCGCGGCAGGCTCCCGCCCACGAGCTGCGACTTCAGCCGCACCGCGCCCTCCGGGCCGGGCACGCGCAGCGTCTCCTCCGGCGCGCGGAGGACCTCGCGCCCCTCGCGCCGCCAGACGTGGAGGAGGCGATCGCCGTCGCCGCCCGGCACCACCACGTCGGTCACCGCGCGGAGCTCGCGGATCACGGAAAAATGAAGCGACTTCACGGACATGGCGAGCCGCCCGTCCGGGAGCACCGAGGGGCCCACGGCCGCGGAGGACAGGTGCATCGGGACGGGTGGGATGAGCTCGCGCGTCCCGTAGGCGAGCCCGACCCCGGCGGCCATCGCGACGACGAGGAACACGACGCCCATCCGGCTCCAGAGGGCCCCGAACGGCAGGTGCAGCGTGCAGAAGCCGAGCACGGACACGAGGGCGGCGGAGAGCAGCGTGTACAGCGTGCGGGTGTCGGGAAGGAGCGCGGGGATGACGAGGTTCAGGCACGCGAACAGCGTCACCCCGTAGAACACCGAGGCGAGGGTCTTCCAGCGCATGAGCACGCGGTCGAAGACGAGATCGAGCGTCGAGAGCACGGCGCAGGCGGCGAGGAGGAGGACGAACCACCGGTTCGGCGCGTCCAGGCTGGCGCTCTTCCAGTAGAACGGGAGGAGGAAGAAGAGCATGCCCTGATAGAGGTTCTTCAGGACATAGGTCATCACGAGGAAGCGCAGCCGGGCGCCGCGCCACGCCGTCGCGAAGTCCTGGCGGGCGCCGGTGCCGAAGAGCCGGAAGAAGAGGAGCACGAGCAGCCAGGCGACGCTGACCGTGACCGCGAGGAAGCGGGCGTGCTGGAACCCCTTCTGCGCGAAGGTCACCACGAAGGCGCCGAGGCTGAGCGCATACGCGGTGTGCAGCCACCAGAGCTTCTTGTGATGGCGCTTGAGGAAGGCGCGGGCGGACGACCTGAGGTCCCCGGGCTTGTCCTCGTCCTCGGCGTTCAGGTCGACGTAGGACGCCTTGGGCTCTGCCTTGACGGTCGGCGCGTTGTCCTCGTCCGCCGCCGTGCCGCGCGCTGGCCGCTCGGGCATCTTGAGCGTGCGGTCGTCGTGCTCCCCGCCCGGGGTGCTGGCCCTGGGCGGCATGCGCAGGGTGGCCTCGTCCCCGGCCTGGGCGCCGGCCCTGGAGGGCATGCGCAGGGTGGCCTCGTCCCCGGCCTGGGCGCCGGCCCTGGAGGGCATGCGCAAGGTGACCTCGTCGATAGCGCCTCGGTCGCGGTCTCCGGGCGCAGCGGCGCCGCCGGCCGCGGTGGGCCGGGCCTGCTTGGCTGCGGCGGGCGGGGCAGGTTCTGGCGCGCGATCGGGCTCGTCGCCCGGCATGTACATGATCGTGGGCGCCTCCCCGAACGCCTCGGGGACGCGCGTCTTGTGGACCTGCGTGGTGGCGCTGGAAGGCGGCGACGGCAGCGATGGCGCGTTCGCGTGGGCCCCGGGGGCCGGGGCGTCAGGGGAGCGCGGCGCGTGCTGTTTCATGTCCGGGCCGCAGCGTACCCGACGGGCGGTCCACCTTCGAGCGCCGCACGGGTTCCGCCCGCCAGAAATCCGGACTTTCGCTCCGGTCGGGCGAACGTTCGTGCACGTGCCGCCCGTTCGCCCGTTCCACCGATCGCGCCGCCGCCCGCCGCGAGCCGCCTGACACCGCGCCCTGCCAACCGAGGTTCCGGGAAAGCGCCGTTCACTCGTCCTGGGCTCCGATGAGCCGGAGCCCCCTCAGCCCGTGAACGCCTATGTTTTCTCGCGGTTGGCCGGAACGACGATGCTCAAGGCCCAGCGCTCATTCCATCGAGAACTTCACGTTGGCCTTCCCGCTGCTTTGATATCCTTCCACGGTCATCGAGACCTCGTACAAGCTCCCCATGCTCATCCCCGCCTTCTGCCATGCGTCGAAGTGGTTGGCTACGGTGATGGTTCCGCTCGTGCGTTTCTGCGTGCGAACGCTCCAGAACTGATAGAACGTCTTGTTGCCTTCGATGGAAGGCTGGTTGACACGCTGGGTCCGATAGATGTCATAGGTGCCTCCGTCGCTGTTGACGGTGCCCATTTTTCCTTCTCCGCCCGGCGGACGCCAGTTGCCCCAGCTGTCGACGATGTAATACTCGACGAGCGGGTTTTTCGTCCACCCATAGATAGTCAGGTAGGAATTCCCGTTCGGCTGGTAGTCGGCATCGTAGGTGACGACCAGGTCCTTGGTTCCGGGCCTGATGCCTTTACGACCCAACAGGTTGTTGATGTTGCTCCAGTCTACGCTGAAGCCCTCATTCGTGTTGACCAGGCAGCCGCTTCCGTTGTCCTTCCAGTACTCGTAGGTGTACCCGCAGTGCTGGCCGGTTTTGTTGTCGCAGATCTTCGCGTCGCCTTCCGTGCACGCCACAGGCGTGCTGCCGGTTCCGGTCGAGGCCGTGGTGCTCGCGGTGGTGCTGCTCGTGGTGGAGCTACTCGTGGTGGAGCTGCTCGTGGTGGAGCTGCTCGTGGTGGAGCTGCTCGTCGTCGTGCTGCCAGCGCCCCCGACCCCGTCCGAGCCCCCGGTCCCGCTCGTGGTCGACCCGCTCGTGGCCGACCCGCTCGTGGCCGACCCGCTCGTGGTGGTGCTGCCCGTGGTCCCGCTCGTCGTCGACCCGCCCGGGCCCCCGGTGGTGGCGGTGGTGCCGGTGGTGCCGGTGCTGCCCGCGGTCACGCCGCCCGTCCCAGACGAGCTGCCACCCGCTCCGGTCTCTGCAGAGGAGTCGTCGTCCGGCCCCGCGCAGCCCACGGCAACCAAACCCACGATGATAGTAAAATGTTTTAACAAAGTTAAATTCACGGCTCCTCCTTGGCGAAGTGATTCAATTCCCTGCAGCCGATCTCGTGATCATGGCTAGCACCAGGGCTCGGTGGCGACAACGGCCTGTAGAGTCATTCCAGCCGTTGGTCCAACGCTCGACCCGGCCGAGCCGCGGACGAGGTCGCGCAACCGCCGCCCGGTACGGTGGGGCTGCGAACAGCTGCCGTGGCAGGCGCTTCACCCCGTCACCCTGGATCCCTGGCGCGCTGGATCCCTGACGCGCCGAGCCTTGTGAAACAGCGCAAGAGAACTACATGAGGGCGGGAAGACGGGGGCGGCTCGGGTCCCATCTTCCACGCTCCGCGCCGTCATGCTCTCATGTTGCCGCTCTCGGGAAGACGCTGCCTGTTCGGCGCCATGTCCGGCCGGACAGATCATCGACCACCTGGGAGAGCTGTTGAGACCTCTCACCGTGGAGCGACCGGGAGGCGCCCGAGCTCGGAAACGGCCCATGATGACCAGGACGTCGAGAACCTCGTCCCTCCTCGCGATCGCCCTGGTCCTCGTATCGGGCTGCGGCCATGACTCGGCAGCTCCCTCGGGCGAGGCCGGGTCGCACGGAGGAAGCGGCGGCGCGCCCTCGACCGGAGCAGGAGGAGAGGGGGGCTCGGGAGGGGCGCTGGCGGGCTCCGGCGGGGCAGGGGCGGTGAGCGCGGCTTCGACCAGCGGCGGCTCGTCGGGCGCGAGCGGGGGCGCGCCGAGCGAGCCACGCCCCACGGTGACCGCCGCTCCGGGCACGGAGCTCGTCACGGTCGACACGAGCGTGACGCACCAATCCTTCGAGGGCTGGGGCACGAGCCTGTGCTGGTGGGCCGATCACGTGGGCGGATGGCAGGAAGCCAAGCGCAACGCCGTGGTCGAGGCGGTCGTCGATCCGGTGAATGGGCTCGGCTATAACGTGTTCCGCTACAACATCGGCGGCGGGGAGAACCCGTCCCACGACCACATGAAGGAGCACCGCGAGATGCCGGGGTTCCAGAGCGCCGACGGGACCTTCACGTGGTCGAACGACGCCAGGCAGCGCGCCGTCCTCCTGCGCATCGCGGAGCGCGGAGCGGATCTGATCTTCGAGGCGTTCTCCAACTCTCCCCCTTACTGGATGACGAACAGCGGTTGCGCCTCGGGCAGCAGCAACGGCAAAGACAACCTCAAGGCGGACCATTACGACGACTTCGCCCACTACCTCACGGAGGTCGTCCGTCACTACAGCGACGAGTACGGGATCACCTTTCGCACGCTGGAGCCGCTGAACGAGCCCTTCGCCGATTGGTGGAAATCGAACGGCTCCCAGGAGGGCTGCCACTTCGACCGGGCGAGTCAGGAGAAGATCATCCAGGAGGTGGCCAGGCAGCTGACCAGCAAGGGCCTCGGCGAGACGGTGGTCAGCGCGTCGGACGAGAACAGCATGGATGACGCCGTCCGGAACATCGGCGCTTTCGGCGCGGAGACGACCGCGGCGTTCCAGCAGCTCAACGTCCACTCGTACGCCGGCAGCCAGCGCGACCAGCTCCGGCAGCTCGCGACCAGGCTGGGCAAGCGGCTGTGGCAATCGGAGTCGGGGCCGCTCGGGCAGAACATCAGCGACGACACGGACGCGGCGCTGTTCATGGCCGAGCGCATCATCAAGGATCTGCGCGAGCTGAAGCCGGAGGCCTGGGTGGACTGGCAGTCGGGCGATCCGTCGCGCAGCTGGGCGAGCTTCACGCTGAACGACAGCGAGCAGTCCTACGCGCCCCTCAAGCGCTTTTACATGCATGCCGGCTTCAGCCGTTACATCCGGCCAGGCGCGCGCTTCGTCGACGTCGATAGCGAGGACATGGTGGCCGCGGTCAGCGCCGACGGGAGCTCTCTCTCGCTCGTGGTCCGCAACGGGGATCGCGACGCGAGCCGCGGCTACACGCTCGATCTCACCCGGCTCCCAACGGTCGGCCCCGCCGCGGAAGTGCACCGCACCTCGCGCACGGAGGACCTCGATCGGCTCCCCGACATGGCGATCGAAGACTATCGCCTGGTGGTCATGGTCCCGGCCTTTTCCATCACCACCTTCGTCATCCCGATGCCCTGATTTTCCTCCGGAGCGGCATCCATGATCGAGCGTCGGAGCACCCGCTTTACGGGCCTGTTCATCGGCGCGTTGTGCGGGACGCTCATGGGCTGCAGCGAGCGAGGCCCCGCGGCAGACACCTGGAGCGACAAACGGGTTGAAACTGCCTGAAAAGCGCAGGTTTCGAACCGCCAAGGCGCCAAAAGACGCCAAGATATTTTGTTATTCTTATGGCGCCTTATGGCGTCTCATGACGCCTTGGCGGTTCATTTCTCGCTTGAACAACGTGAACGGTATTCCAGGTAGCCAAGGCTGCCGGTCTGAACCGTTACCCAGGCCACCGGTCCGTACCGTCAATCGACCGGATAGCCCCGCCACATCCAGCGCAGCGTGTCGGGGAGCGTCTGCCTGAGCACTCTCCCGTCGCAGTGGCTGGCGCCCTTCGCGTAGACGAAGCGGTAATGGTACCCCTTCTCCTTGAGGATCGCCGCCACGCGCTGGTTCGCCATCAACCAGTTGTGGTGGCTGGCTTCATCGCGGTCGGCGCCGAGGTCGTTCTCGCCGGCCGTCAGGAAGATGCGCAGCGGCTTGCGCGGGTTGTCCCGGATGAGCCCCTCCGTGTACTCCCAGGCGCCGTCGGGATACTCGGCCTCTGTGGGCGCGCGGGGGTTCTGCTGGTCGACGAACGTGCCGGAGTAGGTGACGATCTTGCGGTAGGTGTCGTGGCCGAACCAGCCCATGGTCAGCGCCGCCGCCCCGCCCGAGCTGCATCCGTACGAGGCGCGGCCGTCCGGGTTGCTCGTGAACTTCAGGTTGGGGTACGCGGCGTGGACGGCCTGGTTGTTCTTGACCGCCTCGAGCAGCTCCGTATCGACGAACCTCTGATAGGCGTCCGACATGGTGTCGTACTCGAGCCCCCGCTCGCTGCCGTACGAGTCGCCCCCTCCGCTCGCGGCGAAGATGGCGATGACGCTCGGAAAACGGTTGTTCGGGTCCGCGACGAAGTTGTTGATCGTGTTGACGATCTCGTTCCTGTTGGTCGCGTCCTGGACGACCATGAACGGCGCCTCCGCGCCGTCGACGTACGTCGCGGGGATCGCGACCTCCACGTGGCGGTTGAAATCCCCCTTGGCGTTGTCGTTCAACGTCGAATCGTGGCCGGTGAAGATCTCGCTCTCCCGGGACGACAGGGAAAACGAGAACGTCCGCCCCTGGGGAACGCCGTCGATCCTCTTGATCTCCGGGGCGTCCTGGTAGTTGGGCCCGATCTCGAAATCGCCGTCGCCTTCGGTGCCGACCGGATCGACCGTCCCGCCCTGTCCTCCCCCGCCGCTCGGGTTCGGGTCGTCTGTGCCGCCCGCGCCCGAGGTGCTGCCGCTGCTGCTCGAAGAGCTGCTGCTGCTGCTCGAAGAACTGCTGCTGCTGCTGCTCGAAGAGCTGCTGCTGCTGCTGCTTCCGTTTCCTCCGCTGCCGCCCGAGCCGTCGGCGGCGTCTTTGTCGGACCCGCAAGCAACGATTGAAAGCGCGACAAGGAGCGAGATACTGCATGGGATCGAGCGGGTCATGGATCCTCCTGGGATTGGATTGCGTTGCACGCCATCGGCGTGTGCGGCGCCGACGTCGGGCCGGGGCGCTGGCGCGCCGGTCGGCGGACGTGAGGCCGATCGTGACGTTCGCGTGAGCGCGCAGGCGCCGCGAGGCCGCGCGGGTGACCGTCGACGAGCTACTCGGTGGTGAACCGGAAGACGGCCGTCTGCGCGTAGCGCTGGCCGGGCTTGAGGATGACCTCGTTCTTCCAGGCCGGGACGTTGATCGAGTTCGGGAACCTCTGCGGCTCGAGGCACAAGCCGCTGTACTGGTTGTAGACCGCGCCGCCCTTGCCCTTGATCGACCCGTCGAGGTAGTTGCCTGTATAGAACTGGATCCCCGGCTGATCGGCCTCGATCGTCAGCACCCGACCGGTCTTCGGATCCTTGACCCGAGCCGCCTCGCGGAGCGTGTGCGGATCGCCGCTGATGACCATGTTGTGGTCGTATCCGACCGGCTTGCCGCCCACGGCTTCGAGGTCCTTGCCGATCGGCTTGGCGGCGGTGAAATCGAGCGGCGTCCCCTTCACCGGCTTGATCTGGCCTGAGGGGACGCCGGTGGCGTCCGGCGGGGTGTAGCTGTCGGCGTGCAGCGTCAGCTCCTGGTCGGCGACGGAGCCCGAGCCGTGCCCTCCCAGGTTGAAGTAGCTGTGGTGGGCCATGTTGACGATCGTGGTCTTGTCGGTCGTGGCCGACATCTCGACCCTGAGCTCGTTTTTGTTGGTGAGCGTGTAGGTCGTGGTCGCGTTGACCGTGCCGGGGTATCCCTCTTCCCCGTCCTTCGATACGTACGTGAGCTTGAGGGACGGGCCGTCCGGCGTCTCGGTCGCTTCCGCGTCCCAGACGACCTTGTCCCAGCCTTTCTTGCCGCCGTGCAGCGTGTGGGCGCCGTTGTTCGCGGAGAGCTTGTAGGTCTTGCCATCGAGCTGGAACTGCGCGTTCTTGATGCGATTGGCCACGCGGCCGACCGTCGCCCCGAAGTACGGGCTGCTCTTCAGGTACCCGTCGAGGTTGTCGTGGCCGAGGACGATGTCGCCCATCTTCCCTGTCTTGTCGGGGACGTGGAGCTCGGTCACCGTCGCGCCGTAGGTCATCACCTTCGCGACCAGGCCGTTCGCGTTCGTGAGCGTGTAGAGGATGACCTCTTTGCCATCGGCGTTGCCGAAGGGCGCCTTGGAGACGGAAGCGGGCTTTGCGTTCACGGCTTCACCACCAGGTGGCTCGGGTTTGGCGGCCGGGGCCGCTGGAGAGGCGTCCGGCGCGGGGGCCGCCGCCGGCGCGGGCGGCGCCGCCGCAGGGGGCGTGTCGACGGTCTGCGCGCCGCCGCATGCGCCGGCGAGGCACGCCGTCATCGTCAATCCGAACCACGATCTCGTCCTATCTATCGCCATGCTGTTCCCTCCGCCAGGATTGTCTCACCTGGATCGGCTCCACCTGAGCAAGCCCAGCGCGGGTGAGCCCCCGCGATCTCGCCATGGCTTGCATTCACGACACCCGGTTGGAGTCGGCGCAGAGATCGATCCCGATACAAAGGATCAAGAGTCCGGCGCGCACGACGGCTACCCGGGGCAAAGCGGAACGACACCCTGAGACGAAATTGTGAACGTTCACATTGTTCATGTCAACTCAAATGAACCGGCGCGAGGCGAGCCAGGATCCCGAAATTGGAATCCACATCGAACAATACCGTGGCCCTGCGCCCGCCCTCTTGACGCGCCGCTCCGGAGGCGACTTGCCAGCCATCCGATGTCGAGCTTGGCCGTGGACTGACGGATCATCGCTGACATCAAAAAAATGTGAGCGGTCACAATCGCGTTGTTCTGGCCGGTCGAGACGATCGCGCCGGCGTTCATTCACTCCTGGTACGCGCTCCAGCCGACCTCGTCGCTCTTCGTGCCGACCTGCATGTCGTTCTGGACATCATCGTTCGAGACGCTCGAGCGCAGATCCGGAGCGCCCATCCCGGGTCGCCGCGTCCGCGGCGCCGCCGCGGTGGTACGTCCCGCGAACCAGATCCCAGAGCGGGAAGGTGACGTTGAAGTTCCACTGCCGCATCAACGACGGCCGGTGGTGCGCGCTGTGGTGACGCCGGAGCCGCGCCACGACGCGGCTGCGGCCTATCCTGCTGTCCGGCGGGAGGTGGTACGAGAGATGGAGACACTCGTACAGCACCATGTACGCCATGCACGTCGCCACGAAGAGCGACGCGAGGTTGCTTTGACCGGCCGCGCCGAGCGCGAGCGCGAGCGGGAGCGTCAGCGCGAAGACTCCCGCGATGCCGTAGGAAGGGATCAGAACGAAGCCGAGCTCGCGCGGGGTGCGGATGGCCATGTCGTTCTCGACGAACACGCGGTGGTGCACCGGCGTGTGCCGGTCGTAGAAAGCCTCGAGGAAGCGCCGCCTCCGGTGAAGCAGACCCCGATGCGCCCGCCACTCGACGGCGTTGCAAAAGACGAAGAAGAGCGGGATCGCGGCGAGCTCCCAGGCCTGCAGGCCTCGCAACCGCGTGAGCGAGAGCGCCGCGAGCCCACAGCCGAGGCCGACCGTGCTCGCGAGGTGGAGCCAGGGAGAGTACCACCGCGGCATCGACATCACCCGGCGCCGCCGCAGCTCGGCCCGGCCCGCGTCGTCGAGCGGGGCAGGGTCGGGCGAGCCGCCGTGGCCAGCCGCGCTCACCCGCCTGCCCCGCGCCCGGTGTCGAACGCCCGGTCCCAGAGAGCGGAGCTCACCCCGAAGCGCGCGCGCGGCGCGGCGTGGTGCCGGAGGTGGTGGCGGCGCTGCGCTGGAAGAGGGTGTTCGGCCTCGCCGAGCAGGTGCGCCGCGAGGTGGGAGAGCTCATAGAGAAAATAGCCGGCGACGAGCCCGGCCCAGAGCGGCGCGGCGCGAGAGACCCCGGCGGCCGCCGCGGTCGCGCAGAAGCCGGCGGAGAAGGCCCCGAGCGTGGCAGCGGGTGGTTTGACGATCGGCGTTCGGTGCGGGTCGTCGTGGTGCGCGAGGTGGATACGGGCGCCGACGAAGGCGAGCGGGTGCTCCGCCGGCAGGTGGAAGAGGAAGCGGTGGAGCAGGTACTCAATCAAGGTCCAGCCCGCGAGCCCAACCGCCCAGAGGAGCCCTCCGGCGAGCGCGCCGACTCCGCTCCACACGACGATCCCCAGAAGGATCACCTCGGCTACCGCGACGACGGCGAGCCGCCGCGCGTCGGCGGGGTCCCGGAACATGGCGCGACGCAGGGTCGACATGCGGTCTGCTGCTCACATGAAGATGCCGTCGACGAGCGTCCAGGGCTCGCGCGTGAGGACGCGCCGGGCGAAGTCGAGGAGGACCGCGTTGAAGTCGCCCCGCGGATAACGCGCGAAGCCGTCGCGCACCGACGTGGCGTCGAGGTCGTAGCGGCGCACACCGAGGGAGTGGTCCATCCACACCGACTGCCGGAACGCCGTTGATTCAGGGCATAACGCCGGCGTCGGGCGGAGCCGATGGTTGTAGAGGAGGCACTCGTCGGCCACGCGCAGGTCGTACGGGGAGAGCTCGAACGACCTCGCGGCGAAGGCGCGGTGGAACAGCGAGCGGCTGCGCTGCATGTAGTCTCCGCCCTGCTCGTCGGGGCACAGCAGCCCGAGATCGTGAATCATCGCCAGCGCGTAGAGCAGGTCTGGATCGGCCTTCTGGCGGCGGCGCTCGAGGAGCAGCGTTGTGAAGTGGAATACGCGAAGACAGTGGTTGCGCAGCCCGTCGCCGCGGTAGGGGCAGAGCTCCTCGAAGAGCTCCTGCGCGCGTGCCCCGAGCGCCGAACGCGCTCCGAGGCGATGCGACGGCGCGGTGTCCGGCGTCGGCATGAGCTCGGCCATGATGAGATCCTACCACGGAGCGCGCCGGCGCTGGCGCGCCGATCGTCGCCCGTGTCAGAGACTCCAGCGTCCGATGCCCGGCGGTTCCACATCGTGGGTAACCCCCTCCAGCGTGGGCTGGTCCTCGTCGAGGTAGGCAACGCCGATCGCGTCGTCGCTGCGATGGGACGCTGTGGTACTCCTGTCCGCCGGGGAGGCTACTATGGCGCCAGTTCCGCGTTGGTTGCTCCGGGCATTCATCCCGCTCTGGATGTTTCTCGCTTGCGTGCTCGCGTCGGGCGGGTGCCAGTGCGTCTTCGGTGAGCCGCTGCCGGAGCCGCCTGGCCTCGTCGCCTGCCGGACACAGCGCGCGCACAGCCCTGCCACGTCCCGCCCCGCGCCAGAGGTAGAGACCGTCGCCGCCGGCACCATCCCGGGGACGTTCTCCACCACGAGCACCGGCGAGTCGGTGTACACCATGGACCTGGCCACCCCGCCCTCGCGTGCGGGCATGGGGCCTGGGCTCCAGATCGTCTACCGCAGCGACGGCGGCGACGGCGTGCTCGGCAACGGTTTCTCCCTCACCGGGCTGTCCGCGATCACACCATGTCCGAAGAGCCTCGCGCAAGACGGGGAGATCCGCGGCGTGCGCTACGACGGAGACGACGGGCTCTGCCTCGACGGCCAGCGCCTCGTGCCCGTGGGGCAGGCGCCGGGGACCATCGAGTACCGGACGTTTCCGGATACCTTCGTCAAGGTGGTCGGTCACTATCCGCCGGACGGTGGTGGGCACGCCGAGGCGCTCTTCTTCGAGGCGTATCTGCCCTCTGGCCGCGTCGTGGAGTACGGGCGTACCGAGGGCAGCAAGCCGCTCGCGCGAGGTGGCGTCCCGCGCGCGTGGCTCGCGAGCGAGGCCCGTGACGGCCGCGGCAACGCCATGACGTACGCGTACTGCCTCGCAGAGGCCGAAGATGGCCATGCGGCCGAATATGCGGTCGACGAGATTCGATACACGAGCTTCGAGGGCACGCCGTCGCTCGAGCCTTCCCGGGCGGTGCGCTTCGTGTATGGGACCAAGGACTCGGCCGCGGTTCGCACGGGCTACTCGGGCGGCGTGGCGCTCCAGCGCTCGCTTCGCCTGGAGGAGATCCAGATGCTCGGTCCGGGCGACGCGCTGGTCCGGAGCTACGGTTTCCGCTACGAGCTGAGCCCGACGACGAGCCGGACCCTCCTCACCCAGGTCGAGGAGTGCGCGAGCGACGGGGTCTGCAAGCCCCCGACACGGTTTCAGTACAGCCGCGGAAAGCCCGGATTCGAGCGGCTCACGACGGACATCGACAAGCCGGTCTCCGAGAAGGCGAGCCCGATGGTGTTCGACATCGACGCCGACGGCCTCGACGATCTCGTGATTCCGGACATCGTCGCAGGGCCCAGCACGCCGTCGCATCCGATCACCGCGTGGCGGGTGGCGCGCAACCTCGGGCCCCGCGCCTCGCCGTCCTTTCTCGCGTCGCCGGAGCTCGCCTTCCTCGAGGATTGGCTGTTCGTCGCCGATCCGGATGGACCGTCCGACCCGGCCCTTCTTCAGCCCGAGCTCGGGACGGTCCTCGATTACAACGACGATGGGCAGATGGACGTCTTTCTCCACGACGTCTTCGACACCAAGACCACATGGCACGTGCTCCTGTCCCAGTCGGACCGGACCTTCGCGCTCCATGACACGGGCATCCGCCGGCCGTTCCCGCTCGGGGTCACGCCTGCGCCGCCGAGCCTGAGGCGCGCCGGCGCCTCGGTGCACCTCGCCGATCTCGACGGCGACTCGGTGCCGGATCTGATCCAGTGTCAGGACCACGCCGAGGAGCTGGTGCCGGACCCGCTCTCCGCCGTGTGGACCGTCCACCTCTGGAGGCCCGCGCGCGGCGCGACGCCTGCGGGATTCGACCCCACGGGCGAGTCGATCGAGCTGCTCACCGGCTATCCCTGCGCAATGGAGCTCCACACGCTCGACATCGACGCCGACAGCAAGATCGATCTCATCGTGCCCTCCGTGAGGTTGTTTGACGACGGGACGGCCCTCATCAAAGATAGCTACGAGGCGATCATGCGCCGGGGCGAGGGACGCTGGGGGGTCATCGATACCAAGCTCCCTGTCGTGCCGCGCGAGGGCCGCGTCGTCTTTCTCGACGTCAACGGCGACGGCCTGCCCGATGCCGTCGAATCCGGCTTTAGTGGCCAGCTCTACACCTACCTCAACACGGGGTCGACGTTCGTGATATCGCCGTTCCGGACCGTCGACGCGTTCAGCTTCGGCGATGTGCTGGGGGTCCCGGACCAGGACGCGCTTTTCCGCCTGGCGGTGCCGCTCGACTTCAACGGCGATGGACGGCAGGATCTCCTCATGCCCGTCCCACCAGGCATGCTGCTGAGTGGCTCCAATGTCCTCCCCTCCTGGGCCGTCCTGCAAGCGACGGGCGACCTGGCGGGGCCGCCGTTCAAGCTCGTCGACGCAGGGGTTCCATTCGAGGCCAAGCTCGGTGACGCGATCACGCTCGCCGATCCGCACGGGCCGCGCACCGGCGATCTCAACGGGGATGGGGCCCAGGACGTGATCCTGCCCCTCGGCGGCGTGTTCAACGTCTTCCAGAACCTCTCGGCCGACCAGGATCTCCTGGTCGCGGTCTCTGACGGGATGAACGCGCACGAGCCGACCGAGCCGGGCTTCGTGCCCAACGTGAGCATCTCGTACGGCCACCTGACCGATGCGCCGGTTACGAGCGGAGGCGCGGAAGAGGATCCGGACCGGAGGAGCGCGCTCTACGTCGCGCGGTCCAGCGCGGCGGACGACTGCGGCTATCCGCGGCGCTGCGTCGTGGGCCCTCGCCGGGTGGTCAGCGCGTACGCGCTCAACAACGGCGCGGATCGAGCAAGGCGCTTCGAGGTCGGCTACCGCGACGGACGCTACCACCGGCTGGGCCGCGGATTTCTCGGGTTCGGCGAGCGGCTCGTCACCGACCTGGATACGGGTGCCGTGACGATCGACGTCTACGACCACGTCACCTTCGACGACGAGCTCCAGGTCTTTCCCTTCGCGGGGAGCGTGCAGCGGACGTGGCACGGCGCTCCGGGGCTGCCCAGCCAGCTCAGACCGGAGCAGATCGAGCTCTCGTTCAGCGATGTGACGCGGACGCTCGTGCCGACCAACGACGGCGCCACATACTTCACGCTGCCCACCGAGCGCCGGGTGAGGCAAGCGCAAGGGGTCTATCCGCCCCCGGGCGGCGCGACGCCCTCCGTCGAGGCGTACGTGCGGGAGATCGGGCGAGGCGGCGACGGCGCGACGCTGCTGCGCGACTCGGTCTCGAAGGTGACGGACTTCGACACGTTCGGCAACATCCGCGCCGAGGAGGTCTCGACGGAGGGCGTCGACCTGACGCTCGAGGTCACGCGGACGTTCAAGAACGACACGGAGCGCTGGGTCCTCGGCCAGCTGGAGACGCAGAAGGAGTGCAGCGCGGCGGCGGGGATGTCGCAGTGCCGGACCCTCAAGCGAACGACCACGATCCACGGCGAGGTGGAGACCGAGTCCACCGAGAGCGACGATGGCCTGCCGGACACGAAGCTGAAGCTCACCTATGCGCGCGACGACTTCGGGAACATCATCGGCGTCACGGCGGAGGACGCCTTCGGGCACAAGCGCACCTCCAGCGTGGACTTCGACGAGGAGGGCATCTTCCCCGAGAAGTACGTGAACGCGGCCGGGCATGCCACGCTCGTGGACTTCGACGACGCGCTCGGCATGCTCCTCAAGCAGGTTGATCCGAATCAGCTCGTGACGACGTGGGCGCACGACGGCTTCGGGCGGCTCGGCCGCGAGACGCGCCCGGATGGCACGACGACGACGGTCGCGCTCTCCCGAACCAAGGACGGTGGCCCGGCGCAGGATGCGTGGCGGGCGAGGCAGCGGAGCATTACGACCGGAGGGGCCGACGATACGGTGGAGTTCGACAGCGTCGGTCGCCCCATCCGGTGGCTAGGATACGGGCCCGAACCGGAGCCGTCGGAGGGCTCGGGCGGTGCGAAGCGCATCATGCAGGAGATCGGCTACGACGCGCTGGGCGAGCACATCGCGCGGCGC
The DNA here is from genome assembly GCF_051473845.1 of Sorangium sp. So ce381. NCBI lineage: Bacteria > Pseudomonadati > Myxococcota > Polyangiales > Polyangiaceae > Sorangium > Sorangium sp. So ce381. The sequence continues at coordinate 1,383,928 of NZ_CP150336.1, forward strand.
TCGGTGCCGGTCAGGGAGGAGACGCCCGAGAGCGCGATCCTGTACGATCGCTACGAGTACGATGCCGTAGGCCGCGAGGTGCGCCATACGACGCCGTGGAACGCGGTCACGACGACGGCGTACGATGGCCTGCAGGTGCGCGTCACCGACCCGCTCGATCATGTGACGGTGACCGAGCAGGACCCGCTGGGGCGCATCAAGACCATCACCGACGCGGCCGACGGGATCACCCGTTACGCGTACGGCCCATTTGGCCTGCTGCACACGGTCACCGATCCGGGCGAGGCAGTGACGCGCACGACGCGCGACGCATTCGGCCGCGTCCGGCAGCTCGACGATCCCGATCGGGGCACGACGGTCTCGATCCATGACGGCTTCGGCGAGCTGATTTCGTCGACCGATGCGCTCGAGCGAAAGGTCTCGTGGACGTACGACGCGCTCGGTCGACCCCGCTCGCGTGTGGACCAGGACGGCGGCGAGCGCCTGACGACCACGTGGACATGGGACACCGCGGCGCACGGCGTCGGCAAGCTCCACACGCTCGCGAGCCCCGACGGGGAGAAAACGTACGTGTACACCGGCCGCGGCCAGCTCGACACGATCGCGCTCCGCATCGACGGCGAGCGCTCTCCCCTGGAGGCCAGGGTGGGCTACGACGAGCTCGGCCGCGTCGAGACGGTCGCGTACCCGGCGCCGGCCGGCGCGACGCCGTTCGTCGTGGCGCACGGCCACGACGCGCACGGCCACGTGATCGCCGTGCGCGACAGCGGAACGAACCTCGCCTACTGGCGCTTGACGGACGTGGACGATGCGGGGCGCTTCCGGGAGGAGGTGTTCGGCAACGGCGCCGTCACGGAGCGGAGCTACTTCGCGGACAAGCAGCGCCTGAGGCACATGGCGACGCAGAGCGGCGCGGGGGAGGTGCAAGACCTGGACTATGGGTTCGACGATCTCCTGAATCTCACGCGCCGCACCGATGCGCTCCAGCCCGAGAACACGACGGAGCGCTTCCGGTACGATTCGCTCCATCGGCTGACGTGCGCGTACTTCGGCGATATCGAGAGCTCGGCGGCGCCCTGCGCGCTCCGCTACGACTACCGCCCGAACGGCAATCTCACCTTCAAGTCGGACGTCGGTGATCTCTCGTATGACGACCCGCTGCACCCACATGCGATCACCGGCGCGGGTACGGACACCTTCGCGCATGACGCTGTCGGTAATCAGACGGCGCGGCCCGGCGGCACCACGGTGCGCTATACGCCGTTCGACCTGCCGGAGCAGATCACGCAGGGCGCGAGCACCATCACGTTCGGCTACGACGGCGACCAGCAGCGGATCCGCAAGACCAGGCCGGAAAAGGAGACGCTCTACTTCGGCGATCTGTACGAGCGGGTCACCGAGGCGGCGTCAGGCACCGTGCAGCATCGGTATCACGTCCACTCGCCGGAGCGCGTGGTGGCGATCGTGACCCGGGGAGGATCGGACGACGGCACCCGTTACGTGCATGTCGACCATCTCGGCTCGGTCGATGCGGTCACCGACGAGGACGGCGACGTGATCGAGCGGCGGAGCTACGACCCGTTCGGGCAGCGCAGGAACCCCGTGTGGGCAGAGCGCCCGCCGGCGTCGTTCCCGAGCGAGACGACGCAGGGGTTCACCGGGCACGAGAGCGACGACGACCTCGGGCTCGTGAACATGAAGGGCAGGATCTACGATCCCAGGATCGGGCGGTTCTTGACGACCGACCCGATCGTTTCGATTCCGTCCTTCGGGCAGAGTTGGAATCCGTACAGCTACGTGCTCAACAGCCCGCTCAACTTCGTGGATCCGAGCGGGTTCGAACCGGATCCCCCGGTTCCGGCCGATCCGGAGTATACCACGGATCCCGAAGTACAGCGCATCATCGAGTCCGGTTGCATGGGCCTCGAATGCCTCAAGACGGTTCCCAACCTGGTAGAAGGTCCGCGGGAAGCTGCGGAGGTCGGCGCGGCGGCCCCGCCTGTCGATGTCAGCACGACCGGAAACTCGTCCGGGTATGTGCCCCAGCCAATGACCACGGCGCCGATCGACTGGTCGCAGAACCCCTATGTCCAGATCGAGGGAGGGTTCGTCGCCGGGTTGCTGCTCGGGTCCGTTCCTTTCGCCGGCGTGGGTCACGAGCTGCTGGACGCCGGGGGCGTGCTCTCCCACGGAACACCAGAAGCCAGGATGGGCATGGCCATCGGACAGATCGTCGGGGGAATCGCCCTCACGCTCGGGGGCTTGACGGGGGAGGTCTTCGGAGGCGTCACGAGCGCCACCGGCATCGGCGCGGCGATCGGTGTGCCTGCGATCGCGGTGTCGGCCACGCTGGTCGTTGGCGGCGTCGGCAACATCGCGGCGGGGATCCAGGGGTTGACGCAGGTGCTCATGTCGAGCGGGTCGGGCAGTACGGGCCCGCAGGGCGCACCGCCCACGGCAAGGGGCGGCGCGCCAGGGAGCCGACCTGCACAGCCATTCACGAAGGCTGGGAAGGACGAAATTTGGAGGCAGAACGCGGAAAAGCATCAGGGAGTAAACAGATGCGACAACTGTGGTGCCGACGTCGTCAAACCTCAGCAACACACGAAAGCTGTGAGCCCGCCCCATAACGAAGGACATGTCGATCACGTAACCTCCCGGGTAAATGGAGGCTCCGGCACCACCGAGAACGGACAACTCCTATGTCGACACTGCAATCTGGAGAAGGGACCTAAATGAATCTCATGAGATTCGAAGAAGATCCGCACCTTGGTGTCATCACGACGGCGCCGGTTGTAGCAGGGGCCCCGATCCTGATGATCTCTCATGACGCCGACGATGGTGGATGGCAATTTTTATGTGGAAGCACCACCGACCCGGGTGATGGTCGTATCGTCCATCTGGAAGAGATTATTGCGATGGATCCGACGGTAGAGGAGGTGGCCGACCTGCCCTTGGGGTGGGTAGCCTTTCGGAGCAAGGTGGGAGGAGCATGGACTCGAGAGCCTCAATAGGTGGGCCCGGGGCCAAGCAGTGCATGGTCGGGTTCTGATGCGTGCCTCCAAGCGTTCCCTGATAATCTCGTCGAGCAATGCACTCGGGCGAGACATCGCGTGGGCGTGCGACGAGCTCAGCCGACTGAGGGAAAACTTGGAGCAAGGCGAGCAAGATGGCATGTTTGAGTTTGAAGAAGTGTGACTTGGGCAGTCGGCGCATCCGGCGAGAGTACCATTGTGCCCGATGTCTTGACGGTCGAGTCTTACGGCGGAGCGTGTTGCGACGGATGCGCAACACGTCGTGGGCCGCACTGAACCTCTTGGTCATGGCAGCTCTCGCGGTCTCCTGCTCCAAGATCGTGCCTTCGGCGAGGCCCACCGCCCCGCATCCCCGACTGAACGTCGAAGAGTGGCGAGTCGCACAGGCGCTGTGCGATGTCTATGTTCCCGACGTGCAGGCAGGGAACACCGTCGCGCTCGGCGGGGCACGTGTTCCCTTTGCCATCTATATCGCATCCATGCACGAATACCTCCACTACGCATATGAGGAGGAGTTGGCGGCCGCGCGCGAAGCATACCCCGCGCTCCGCGACGCGACCGATCTCGCAGTGCGAGTCGAGATCGTCATAAATCAGGCGGATGGCAGCCTCGCGAAGCTGGGGGTCGTCAAGTCCAGCGGATCCGTCGTCTTCGACGTGGTCGCGCTCGCTGCATTGCGACGCGCCGTTCCCTTCGACGCACCGCCACCTTCGCTCGCATCGCCCGGCGGGAAAGTCTATGTGCACTGGATATTTCACGCCGACCCGTTCGAGGCATGTGCGCCCCGCAATGCGGTGCCCTTCGTGCTCGCCCATGAGCCTTCCTCGAAGAGCGCCACGGCCTCATGCATCGGACGCTTGTCGTCGCTGGATGTCGACCCACGCGTACGCACTCCAGCAGTCCGATGGGAGAATCCCCGAGAAACGCCGAACTGTAAAGCCAAGGCTCTCTCGTTGGACCCTTGATCGATGACCACACCTATTCGCGGAACTGAAGCGTCTTGACCGCGGTGCCGTCCTCCCCCGCGATCTCTTCGCCAGACCAATCCCAGCTCACTCCGCCCTTGCCCGGCGGTCCCAGTTCATACCTGACGCCCTCGAGCGTGAGCTGGTCCTCGTCGAGGTAGGCGATGCCGATCGAGTCGCCGCCGCGTCCAGGGCCGCCGTAGCCGCCGTCGCCTCCTCGGCCTCCCTCGCCGCCGCCACACGACCAGGTGCCGTCCCCCACGGCCCCGCCCGGTGCACCTCGACCGCCGTCGCCGCCTCGCTCGGGCGGCCCGCCGTCACCACCTCCCCCGGCGTTGTCCGTCGTGAGCAGGCTGTCGCGCACGGTCAGCTTGGCGTGAAGCACGGCGATGGCGATGCTTGGACGGCCGTTCCCGCCCGGTTGGCCGCCTCGACCTCCGCAGCCCCCCGCGCCGCCCGAACCGCCCGCTGCGCCCCCCTTGGAGGCCACGTCGCACACAGCGAGCCCGCCGCGACGCCCGCCTCCTCCGCCACCGCCCTGGCCCGGCATGCCGCGGCCCCCCTCGGCTGCCTTGTCGCCCTCCCATCCGGTCTCCGTGAGCCGCCCGATGCCCTTGCCAGCTGCGCCGGCCGCGCCCCACGTGCCGCTTTTCCCGGAGAAGCCGCTGGCGCAACCACCGTCTTCGCGGTTGCCGAGTCCTCCCTGCCCCTCGTGGCCGGGGTTCGGCGCGGGTACGGGCTCGCCGGCCTCTCCATCTCCAGCGCCGTTGGCGCGCCCGTCGCCTCCCTTGCCGCCGACGCTCGGGAGCCCGTCCTCACACGGGTTCACCACCGCGGGTCCGCCGGCGACGGTGGCTGCCGAGCACGCATCCCCCCCGTAGATTCCGTGCCGCCCGTCCGGGGCTTGATTCAACCCGGGCCACCTCTCGCCATGGCCGCCACCAACTCCGTAGGAACCGTGGATCGCGCCCCGGGTGAACTCGACCGCGGAGCCCGAACGAACGAGCATCCCGATATGGGTTCCGCCGGAGATGTCGACGTGGTCGATCGTCGAGACGCCATCGGCCGCCCCGGTGTCGCCTGCGCCTGCCGGCTCGACCGTCAGAACAATGGGAGATGGGCGCTCCCGGATGGTGATGCCGGTCGTGACACTCTCTTTGAAGCGTTCAAATGTCTGGCAATGAAGGCCTCCGTAGAGGTCCACGCCAGAGGGTAGGATGACGGACTCTTCAAAGACGTCGCTGCACACGAACACCCTTCCTCGACCGATGCGCGCCAGGGCAATCGCGCGCCGGAGCGAGCCAACCGGCCTGGCCTTGGTGCCTGGATTCGCGTCATCGCCGCCAAAGAAAAAAGTGTTGACGAATATGCCGCAGCCGTCGTCGAACCGATCGGCCGCAAGGTGCTCGAGGCAGAGGGCTTCCGGCGGTGCTTCGTCCTGGCACGACGATGTGAGCGCACACGGCGGATCATCGGCGCCGATGGGGCCTGGCGCGCTCTCGCAGCCAACCGTGGCGAGAGAGAGGGCAAGGGGCAAGACCATCGTGTCTTTTGACATCATCGGTATTCCTCGACGGCGGCGCCGCGGTGAGCGACTCAACGGGGCGGCTCGTTTGCCGCACCGAAACGATAGAGTTGACCTCGTGGGCCGCGCGCGCCGCTGCCCACCTCCTCATTGACATCGGCGTTGCCTGCGGGGCCGCCTTCTCCAGCTCCCCCAACCTCGAAGGTCGTGCCGGGCAGGATGGCCAGATGGGGGACCACGTACGCGATGCCGACGGCAGCGCCGCCGAGCCCGCCGCCCGCATCACCTCCGCGGCCGCCGTCGCCGCCGAGGCCACCAGCACACGCCTCCCACATGTTCGTGTTAGTGAAGCCCTTCCCCCCGTGGCCGCCGAACCGGCCAACGCCGCCTGGTTGACCAGTTCCGCCGACCCCGCCATTGCCGCCGTTGCCTGCGACAACCTTCGTGGCGTCGAGTTCTAGCTCCGAGTCCTCCAGTGCAACGATGGCGATGCTCGCTCCGCCATAGCCGCCGCCCCGGCCTCCCTGGCCGCCGCAACCCCCGCTCCCCCCCGAGCCGCCGGCCGCACCGCTTTGAGGGCGGTCTCCAGGACACGCAACCATGGGCCCACGCGATTTGCTGCCGCCGCCGCCGCCCCCCCCTTGGCCGGCGCCGCCCTTCTTTCCATCCTCACCCCGGACGCCCACCCATCCGTGGATGTCGAGGTAGCCTTCACCTGCCGCGCTGTCAGCGCGGCCACCGCTGGCACCGGGCGCACCGTCTCCCCCCTTCGTGCACGGATCGCTGCCCGCGCCGAGCCCCGCAATCCCGTAGCCTTGCGGATTTTCCGCAGGCTCCGGCTTTCCTGGCATGCCATCGCGGCCGACGTCGAGTCCGCCGTCGCCGCCGTATCCGCCCGTCGACTCGCTCCCATCGTCGCACATGGTCACGACGGGCAGGGCGCCCACGGCGGCGTCCGCGGTACATGCGTCCGCGCCGTGGTTCCCCTGCTCGCCGTCCTTCGCGCGGACGCTGAGCGCGTCCTTGCCCGCCTCCCCATCCTTGCCGTTGCCCGCGATGACATCGCTCGACGCCACCCTCGCCTTGGCACCCGGGCTCAAGATCATCGCGATCGACGACTTCCCGTCGCTCGCGGAGGCGTCGGCCGCCACGGCGTGCACGCCGAAGATCACGGAGGTCGCGTCGTCCCCTGCCATGCCCCCGTCGTTCCCTCCGAGGACCCGCAGCGGGATGCCCACCGCCGGAGCGATGATCGTCGGGTGATCCGGCCCGCCGAACGACCCCTCGTACGACCACCCGCCGTCTTCGCAGCGCCGCCCGCCCCAGAGATCGACGCCCGAGGGTAACGCAAGCGCCTCCTCGAACCTCCCGCCGCACGCGTACACGCGCCGGGTCGCTGCCTCGCCGTGGCCTCGCCCGTGCGCGGCGAGCCCGACCGCGTGTTGCAAGGTCTTCACGGGCGCATCCTTCGTGCCGGGGTGCTCGTCGTCGCCGTTCTCGCTGACGAACACGCCGCATTTGTCGAGCGCTGGCGCTGTGCTGGGCTCTCCCGCGCACGGGTCGAGCGGAGGCTCCGGCTCGGGAGCACACGCCAGCTTTTCCGAGCAATCATCGGAATAGCCAGCGCAAGCCGTCAGCGTACCGGCTCCCCACAAGCAGACTGCGAGGGCGATGACCGACCTCACGGCGCCTCGGCCTGTCAGCGCTCCCATTCTCTCGGCAGCCCTCGTGCTCACCATTTCCCCTCGATTCGCGCGCCGAGTTCGCTTCCATTCGCCACGGGCGAGACATTGACTCGATCCCCAGCCGGTTTGACTCCCAGGAACGAGAAGTCCGTGAGGAATGACGCGGCGGTCATGGCCCCGAGGACACCGCCCGTGATCACCGCGGCCAGCCCGGCGCGGCCGTACGTGTTGCGCGCGTCCTGAAGGCGCGCCAGCTCGCCACACGGCGAGTTTCGAGGCGCGTGCCAGCACATCGACGCGCTCGATGACGGCTCGGCCTGGAGCAGGTCACGCCGGGCGCTCAGGTCGTCATCGAGCTTGCCCGCCCGAACGATGAGGATGGTGCCCACCGCCACGCCAGCCGTCGTGACGGCGATCCCCGTGATGCGCAGCGTCCCCGGCCAGGAGGCCCACGGGCTTGGAGTCTGCGCGCGCGCGGCGGGCAACCTGCGCGTGGAGGCCGGCGCCGATGTCGCGGTCTCCTTGGCGCGGCTCGCCTCGTTGGCGCGGCTCGCCTCGTTGGCGCTGCTCGCCGCCGTACGGGACAGCTGCATCGTGATCTCATGCTCCGCGCCTGCCACGGCGAGGAACGAATGGAGCGCGTCCTCACGGCCCGGCGCGCGGGCCCGGACCATGTGTTTGCCCGGCTCGAAGAAGCGCGTGTAGGTCCGTGCAACGTGGTCGATTCGCTCGCCGTCGATGAACACCTCGGCGTCGGGGGGATCGATCCCGAGCACGAGCGTCGCGATGTGCTTCGCTGCCTCGCGCTGTCCTGCCTCGAATCGCCGCCGGAGCGCGTCCGGCAGCGCTTCGCGCTGTTCCAGGCTCCTGGCAAGGTGCTCGGCCGCGTCGCGGTACCTGTGCAGCGCGACCTCGCAAAGGCCGAGCTCGCCGACGACCTCCGCGCGCTCTCGCTCGGTGCTGGTCGTCGGGTCTGCGGCGTCGAAAGCAGCCTTGTAGGCCGCGTGCGCCTCGACCCACTGTCCGGCATTGCGCGCCCTCTGACCACGGCGAACATGGTCCTTCACCGATGAACTTTGGCTCGGTTTCGCCTTCGCTTGAATACCGTCCGCGCCGGCCGAGCGCGGGAGTCCTGTCGTGACCCCGAGCGCAAGAAAGATCGAGAGCGAATGCGCGATGCAACGCATCCAGTCACGCTAGTGATGCCGTCCTCTTGGCGTCAACCGACAGAAATCGCCAGATTAGATCCGTTTTGGTGAGAATTTTTGGCCGGATGATTGAATGCGCTCAGCCGACCGCCATGCCTGGCTGAATGGGGTTAACTATGCTACATTTGTGCACATTATCCGACCAAAATTGGTTGTCGGCTCATTTCTTTGAAGCCTTTCGACCCGCTCAAGTGTGCTGCATACCGTGGACAAGCCAGCACCCGTCTCCCCCGGCTTCGAGCTCTTCCGGCGCCTCGCGCGGCGCCACGGCGTGCCGGCGCGAAACGCCGAGGATGTCGCCCAGGAAGCGCTGCTGCGGGGGCTGGAGGCCGACAAGCGGCTCGACCCGGGGGGAGACCCAGCCCCGTACCGCGTCACGATCGCCGTCAACCAGGCGCGCAACCACGTACGTGACGCCCGCTGCCGCGGCGAGGTGCTGACGTCGTTCGATGAGTGCGAGATCCGAGACGAGTGCCCCACCCCGGAAGAGCTGCTCCGGAGACGGCAGCAGGAAGAGTTCATGCGGGAGCTGATAGACCAGCTCGATCCCAAGTACAGGGATCTCGTGATCAAGCACGATCTCCAGGACGTCCCGCTCGCCGAGATCGCCGCCGAGCAGGGACTCCCGCTGGCCACGGTGAAGACGCGACACTGGCGGGCGCACAAGGAGCTCCGGGTGCAGCGGGAGCGATGGCAGGCGCAGGAGCGCTCGCAGGGAAGGGACGACAGCGCCTTCCTGTCGCTCGCGCTGGGTTTCGGCCGTCGCGCGTCGTGGGTGGCCTCGCTGCGCCATCTGGGGGTGAGAATCCTCGTTCAGTCGGCGCTCGTCCTGCTGACCGGCGCGATCGTCTCCGCTGTGCCGCCCCTGGCCGACCTGGAATCATGGCTCGGGGGGGCGGTGGTCCGCGTCCCTGTCACCCCGCCTGAAGCGAAGGATGCTGTGGCGTCCCCTGCGCGAGACGGCGCGCACGGCGCCGCGATTCCCGCCGCGCCTATCGCGCACGAGAGCTCGTCGGTCAGGGATCAAGGAAGCGCACGCGCGCAGGCGGCGGCGAGCAGCACGCCCGCTCCCTCGACCAGGACCAACGGCCGGCCCGCATCTCCGGCGAGGGCCATTCGACCGACCGTCATCAGCGAGCACGAGAGGAGCCTGATCGACCAGGCCCGGAGGGCTATCGAGGCCGGCAATGCCATGGCCGACGTCGAGGCGCTCCAGCTGCTGCACGCCCACGCGCGGGAGTTCCCCGATGGGCTGCTCGCCGCCGAGCGCGAGGCAATGCTCCGACAGCTGCGCTGAGCCCCCGGCAGTGCTCTGACGGCAAGCAGGCGGGGACGCTCGTGATGTCTTCGGACAGCACAAGGCTTCGATCCGCCTTGTTCCCGACAAGAACGGTCACGTCCAGGAAACGAAACGCGATGACTACGATGGAGGATCTGCTCGGTGCGATGTGGCTCATCTCGCCGCTCGGGCTCGCGATGATAGCCTGCGTCGCGATCGGCTTCGCGGTCACCGCGCGCGAAGCGCTGGGCCGCGAGCGCGGGCTCCGCGAGGCGCGCGAGCACGCGCAGGATGACGAGGCGGCAGCCCTCACCGAGGCGAAGGAGCAGGCAGCGGCGGAGCGGGATCGATACCGGCGCCTGCTGGACTGTCACATCGATGCGGCGCTCGCAGAGCTGACAGACATCCGCGCGCGCCCCGTCCCCAGGCCAGGCAGGGTCCTCGAGTCGTTCTGCGCGACGAACCCTTCGTGGAGGAGAAAGCTGGCCGAGAGCACGGGGCTATCGTCGAGGGAGGTGGAGAGGTTGCTCAGGAGCGACCTTCCCATGACGCCCGGCCTTGCCCGTCAGCTGGAGGAGTTCACCGGCACACCCGCCCGGTACTGGGAGCGCCTGTGGCGGCTGCACGACGACTACCGGACCGATGCAGAGGAGACCGCGGTGATCCAGGTGGGCGAGCCCGTCACCAGGCGCGAGAGCTCGGCGCGTCCCGCGTCGGCATCGTCCCCGGCGCCGAGCTCGGCGCCGCCGCCTCCGCCCACGATGCCTCCTCGCGCGCTCGACGTTCCTCCGCCCGTGGTGCCGTCTCCCGAGCTCGCGGCCAGGAGCCCGCGGGCGAAGCTCCCGCCGCCACCGGTGCCGCGGCTTCGATCGCCGATCCCTGTCCGCGCCCCCGCAGGGGCGGAGCTCGCCGGGCGAGCTGCGACGTTGACGAGCTTCCCACTACAGCGTGATGAAGCGGGGGCGAGCTCCGCCAGCGCGTCCGATTGGGAGGACGCAGAGCGCTCTCCGCTGAACACGACACTTCCGGGAGTAGGGAGCCATGGGTGAGCGCCACCGTGCCTCGGACGCGGTGGACCTGGACATGCGCCCCGTGGCACGCGTTGCATTCGATGCCATCGTGCAGCAAAGGCCCATGATCAGGGACAGGCTGCGCCGGCTCCAGGTTCCAGCGTGCGACCGAGATGACGTGATGCAGGATATCCTGCTCTCCGTATGGAGGACAGTCGAGGCAGGAGCGGTCCCTGCGCGCGAGCACCCGTCGATGAAGCAGGCCACGAGACGCTGGTTGGATGTGGTCGTGTGGCACCACACGACGCATTACAGGGAGTTCCAGCGTCGGTGGGAGAAAGGCCGCGATTCGTATTCGCATGCGGTGAACGATGACCCTATGCCGTCGCCGTTCGGGCAGGTGGAGGCGCGGCTCAGCCTCCGCCACCTGGACCGGATCGATCCTGCGCTGCGCGACGTCGTGGTGGACGCCGCTCTGGGACATACGGTGGAGGAGATTGCGGCCGAGCTCGGTCAGGACCCCAGCACGATCCAGGAGCGTCTGGCGCGAGGAAGAGAGCAGCTCCGGAGGACGCTGCGCTCGACTGCAGGGCGCCGCTGCCAGAATTCGTGCTCGCTGCCCTGGAGGACGGCCTCGGTCACTCCAGATCAGGCCGCGCCCTGCCCATGCCGATGGCCCACGCCATCGTGTAACGCGCGTTGATCTCGCACCGCGGATTCCAGCGCAGCGCGCCGTGCTCGTCCTCCCAGCGGAAGGCGTCGATCCCGAACGGCCCGAAATAGCCCGCGCCGGCGAGCGCCTGCCCCGCCTCCCGCGCGGCCTCGACGAGCCCCCGGCGCTCGCCATCGCCGAGGTCGCCCTCGCCGGCCAGGGCGGCCCCGAGGTACGCTCCGTTCGCGTCGCAGCGCTGGATGCACGGGTCTCCGAGGCGCACCGCGCCGCCGCGGGCGACGTGCCCGTGCAGCGAGAAGTCGCCGCGGCGCTCGACCCAGGGCTCGACCTGCAGGCCGCTGTCCGGCGACGCGGGGTCGAGCGACGCGACGACCCAGGGCCGCGCGTCGGGCAGCAGGGCGCCGCGGGCGACCCGGCGCCGGCCGCGCCCCGCGAACCCGAACGGCCGCTTGAGCAGCCAGTGGCCCGTCGGCGTGGGCTCCGCGATCGCGGCCTCGAGCTCGGCCAGCGAGGCGACGTAGCGCGCGCCGGGCAGCGTCTGGCCGAGGTCCGCGCAGAACCTCCGGTGGTTGACGCGCCGGAGCACGTCGAGCGGCGGCGCCTCCGCGAGGGCGACGCCGGCGCGGTCGACGAGGCGCCGGGCGCGGGGCGTTGGGCACCACGCGCGGCCGACGAGCGGCGTTCCAGGAGGCGCCGGCGGCACGAGGGGCGAGGGGAGCTCGGGGCTGAGCACGACGTCGCCGGGGCGCAGCAGGGCCGAGACCCGGCCGGCGAGATCGGGCGCCCGGCCGGCGACCGCGGCGCGCGGGGTGTACCCCGCGGGGCGCGCCAGCTCCTCGTCGGCGTCGAAGTTCAGGACCCAGGCGCTCGCTCGGTCCATGAGGCCAGCGCGTCGAGGAACGGCTCGGAGAGGCCGGAGCGGCTGCGGTCGCGGCGGTTCATCGGCTCGCCCCGCATCAGAAGCGGCGAGAGGGGCGGAGGGATGTGGCGGACCCACGCTTCGAAGTCGCTCGGCCCGCGCTGCGCGGCGTCGTCCGGCCCACGAGGCGCGGCTTCACCCGCGGCGGCCGGATCGCCTGCGGCAGACATGGAAGGCGCCGCCTGGCCAGCGCTCCCGCTCGCCTGCGTGAAGCGGCGGAACCAGCGGACCCCGAAGCGTACGTGCGGGATCTCCTCCGCGCCGACCTGCTCCGTGAGCGCGGCGCCCTCGAGGTCGCCGATGGCGCGGAAGCGCTCGGCGAAGCGCGCGGTGTGGTCGAGGTTGCCCCCCTCGAGGCCCATGCCCATCACGGCCACGAACTGCGCGGGCGACGCGGCGGCGGGCACCCGCGTCCAGAACCAGTCGCGCACAGGGAAGTCGCCGAAGCGGTGGCCGATCGCGGCGAGGTACGCGGCGTAGAGCCGCATGTGGCGCACCTCGTCGAGGGCGATCCGGACGAGGCCGCCGCGGAAGGCGCGCGGCGTCTCGGGGAAGGCGAGCAGCGCCCAGGCCATGAGCTCCGCCGCCTGGAGCTCGTGGTGCAGGAACGCATGGAAGAGCTGCGCGCGGCGCGCCGGGTTGCGCAGCGCCTCGGGCCCCGGGCTCTTCTGCGCGCGCTCCGAGATGCGCAGCGCGGCGGGCCGTCCAGGTCGCTCGAGGCGCCGCGGCGGGGCGGGCGCGGCGCCCGGCGCCGACAGCTTGGCATCCGACTCCCAGAGGGAGGGCACGGGCGGCGGAGCGAGCTTGTGCTCGAGGTCCGTCGAGAGGACGTAATCCCAGGCCCAGCGCTCGACGGTGCCGGGCGGGGGCGCGTCGCTGGGCGGTGCGGGGGGAGACGGCATGGCGGCAGGAGAGAGCGGGCCGCTCTCGTACCACAGCGCCGGCGCGCCCGCGCGCCCTCGTGGCCAGCGCTGCGGAGCCCGCGCGGTCGCCCTGTCACGATGACAAAGGTCCCGGCGCCTCACCGACAATTTGCCCGGAAATCCCCGGGAATAGACCAGAACGACGGGTTTTGCGCCGAGATGACCGCTCGAGAAGCGTGGCTTACGCCTTGCTCTGAGACACGGCATGAAGGCGGAGCGGCGTTCCCAGGCGGTCGACAGGAAGCGCGAGGATCAGACGGTGCTCGTCATCGGGGGCAGCGGCGGCATGTCGAGCCGCTACCGCGATGTGGTCGAGAAGCACGGCTGGTCGCTGCGCCATTACGAGAACCGCGTGCCGCCGGGCGCGCGCCACGGCGTGGGGAGGATCGCGCTCATCGTGATCATGGTGACGATGGTCTCGCACGCGCTGCGCGATCAGATGCAGACCCTCGCGGCGGACGGGGCGCCTGTCGTGTACCTGCGCAGCGCCTCCGTCTCGGCGCTGCGGGCCGCGCTCGAGCAGCGGGCCGCCTGACGAGGGGCGTCGCGCGCCGAGACGAGCAGGCACTCCATGTCACGTACTCGCTCCATCGAGGCTCACTTCCGCCGCGTGACGACGCGGAGCTGTCTCGCGGTCCACTCCTCACCCGGCGCGGACCTGGGGCGCACGTCGCGCAGCGTGTTCTCCTCCGCGTCGAGCGCCTCGCGTAGCCGGAACAGCGCGTCGTATGCGGCCGTGTCCCTCGTGGCCAGCGACCGGGTCACGGGGCTGTCGATCGACGTGTGCAGGAGCCACCAGAAATCCGCATCGCCGAGGGTCGCGAAGATCTTGATGACGTCGAGCGACGAGGCGCGCCCCTGGGAAAGGAAGAACTGCAATGCAAAACGGGCCTCGCTCCTGGCGTCGACGGTGGAATATCGCCGCGTGGGGAGGATGTGCCCCTCGGGCGGCGGAGGTTCGAGGGCACGGATCCCCCAGTCATCGCCGAGATCGACGATGGCGATGTTGACAGGGCTGTCGCTCTCGTTCACGACGTGGACGAACAGCCAGTTGTCAGGCTCGATGACGCACGCGTCGCCGTCCGGCTCGATCACGGTCCCGCCCTCGGGCGGCCTGCTCTCCGACCACCCCTGCGGCGGGGCGAGAAGCTCGATGCGGATACGGTCCTTGAGCCCCGAGGTCGGATCGGCGACCTTCAGGATGGCCTGATACCGGAGGAGATGGATCAGCCGATCGACGACGACCTTGGCGGCATCCGGTGCGCCGATCGCCACCGTCCCCACATTCCGGATGGGCTCTCCCGACGGGTCCCAGATCTCGTAGCGACGATCCTTGTCGAGAGCCACCTGGTAGTGCGGTGTCCCGCCGGAGACGAGCTCGAGGAACCCTCGCCCTCTCGCCTTGATCTCCGCGCCCACGGCGCCGAGCGCCCGATCCTGATCGATCTCGGGCGGCAGGTCGTTCCGGTGAAAGAGGTTGACCGCTCGCCGCAGCTCGATGGATCCCAGGTCCTCGAGGAGCGCGGGCGCGCCCAGCGCTACAGCATCGATCGCGGCGCCCTCCTCCAGCGACGCCCAGCTCTCCACGGCCATCACCTTGAAGACGGTGGCGACCCCCGCGCGCAGGTTGACCTGCGTGAAGTCCGTGGTCCCCGGGGGGTAGATCCCGAATTTCGCGCCCACGGGGGTGCCCATCACGAGACCGGCGCTCAGCTTCACGTTCCGGTTCGGAGCGTCGATCCCGTCGACCCTCGCCGTGTGCACGACCGGCCGCAGCTCGGCCCCGAGGACCTGCCGCTCCTCCTGACCCAGGAGCTGGGGAGTCTGCGACGGATACTTGCCGTGCACGCTCGCGAGCACGCCCTCGTAGAGCGCCTTCCAGGTCTGGTCCTTGCTGAGCCCCTCGAGCGCCTCGAGGAACGCCGCGGTCAGCACGCCCGTCGACTGGCCACCTTGCGAGCGCACCTCGAGCGCGGTCTCCACGTCGCGGCACGCCGCGAGGAGCACGTAGTCCCTGGCCTCGGGGAGCCAGGTCGTGGCGATCGCCGCGCGCCGCCCGCTGCCCGTCGCTGCGAGCCGCGTCCACGCGGCGAACAGCTCGTCGTCGGGGGCTACGCCGTCCGTCGGGCGCTCCGCGGTGTCGAGCGTGGGATCCGTGCCCTCGCGGGCGCCCGTCGCGCAGCGCGTCGCGATGCTGACTCCACGCGTCGCGCCGCCGGAGTGGCAGCTGTCGAGCACGATGGTCACGGTCGCCTGGTTGTTCCTCGTGAGCTGGTCGAGGTAATACGCGAGGTCGAGGTCGCGCAGGTAGCGCGAGCCGTCGCCGATGTCCGTCGGCACGAGCGTCTCGTCAAACCCGCCGGGCTTCAGGTCGGTGAACTTCGTGAGCACGCGGCCGCCGTGGCCGGAGTAGTGGATGTACACGTGGTCGCCCGGCTGCGTACGGGCGAGCAGCCCATCCAGCGCCGCCTTCATGTTCTTGTAGGTAGGCCAAGCGCTCTCCGGCCCACCGGGCACCTCGTCCCCGACGTTTGACGAGAGGAGCGTCCTGATGTCGTGCGGCATGGTCACCCGTGCGCGCAGGGCCTTCTCGACGCGGTCGACGTCGCTCACGCAGCCGTGCAGCGACAAGTACGTCGCGCCGTTCGGGAGAGAGTTCCGAAAATAGAAGTCGATGCCGATGAGCAACGCCCGGAACGTCGGGCTCGACGTCCGCGGTTCGCTCATCCTCGCGTCGTGGGGGCCGGAGCTGCGTTGGTCGTTCATGAGGTTTCTCGAACGGGTGGTTATCGATGTCGGGCTTCGGCGCAGATCACCTGGGGTAGGCGATCTTGATGAAGTCGATGTCCCGTTGCGACAGCCTGGTGTTCGACCTGGTTTCCACGCCGTTCCGGGTGAGGGTCGCGGGGAAGGCGTAGAGCATGATCGAGTCCGGATCGAACCGCGTCCCGATCAGCAGGTTTACCGAGTATTTGGCGATGACGTTGCGGTAGGTCGTCGCCCGGGGCCAATAGTTCGGCGGGCCGGAGAAGTACCTGTAGACGGCCTCCTCGTTCCACTGGATGCCGCCCTGCGGGTTCTGGTGCTCGTGGATGGCGCCGAGCGCGTGGCCAAACTCGTGGAGCGCGACGCGCGAGTACTCCTCGTCGTCGGTGTCGTCGCGCAGCCACCCGAAGTTCATCGTCGGCTGGTGGAGCGGAAAATACTCCTGCACAAGCGCGTCCGTGCCGATCGCCGACCATGAGCCCGAGTCGGCATAAAAGGAGATCCGGATCTCCGCGAACTCCGACTCGCCGAAGTCGAATTGGATGTTCGCGTGCTGCGTCCACTCCATCGCGTTTCGAGCGAGCTTTGCCTGCATCGCGGGCGTACCGTCGAGGAAACGGATCCTCAGGCGCTTGCCGGGGCGCCACCGCTTTTGCGCGATGAGCGCGATGCGCTCCGCCGGCGGGAGGTTCGGATCGTTCACGTCGATGTTCGGGTCGACGTCGTTCGCCGGATTCTCCTGCACGGCGATCCGCCTCGCGGTCTCTTCCAGCGCGAGCGGCAGTATCCGATCGTGGCAGATGTGGATCGGTTCTTCTCTCGTTTCCATGGGCGTTCGTCTACCCTTCTTGGAGGGCGGCGCGTGGCGGTCGTACAACGCGACACCCTTCGGACCATCATTTCGAACTGCGTACGCCACGGGTCAAGGGAGGCTCGTCGCCAATCTCGTTATCGCCGTCGAGCTTGGCGACATGATCGCGCTTCGACCGTCCAGATCCAGGCGCGCTACTCTTCTCTCGCTGTCAGGAAACTCCATGCCTCGTTCTCGTAGCCGGGAGGCGCGCCGGACTCGAGGTATTTGGCGTAGGCCATCGCCGCCTCCCCTCGGATGTCGCTCCTGGCGCGGGCACGGAGCGCCCTGCCCAGATAAAGAAACGCGGCGGAGTCCGTGGGATCCTGCTGCGTCACCCATCGCAGCTCGCTCACGGCGCGGTCCAGGTCACGCCTGCTCCTGAAGAGCACGCGGCCAAGGTGATAGTGCGCCGCGGTCGACAGCTTCCCCTCCTTTTCCTGGATGAACGCTTCGAGCGCCTCGATGCTGTCCTTGTAGTTCTCAAGCATGGAGTAGGCGATCCCACGCCACAGGAGTCGGTTGGGTATGTCAGCGCGCTCGAGCACGGCGAGCGCACGGCGGGCCGGCTCGCGATCGAGGTTCGTGAGGCACGCGCGGGCGCTGTCCAGGAGCCTGTCGTCGAACGCGATCTCCTCCATTCCCTCTCCGGTGATGTCCACGTTAAGGGTCGCCGGGATCATCCCGAACAGCCCTCGCCACGTCAGCGCGGTCGGCTGGGCTGCTCTCAGCACCTTGACCATCTCGTAGGTCAAGAGACCGTGAACCGCGTCGCCGGAGCCGGGCGGCGACAGGGGCATGAGCTTCTCGACCATCGGCCAGTCGTCGCTCGTGCTTGCCATGTTGATGGATCCATTGAGCGCGGTCAGCCTGCCGACGCGGGGGGGAACCTCGAAGCCCCGGGGCCCGATCAGGACGCGTCGAAGCGGGACCGGCCGCGGATCCGCCTCGACGTACCTCGCCCCTTCAGCGGATGTCCTGCTCGTCCAGCCGGCGTCCATGATGGTGACGAGCCGTGCCGAGCCCCGACCGGCGAGCTCGTCGAGCTCGCGCAGCGCGATGTCGAGCACGCCTTCGCTCCGCCCGTCCGCGCTCACGATCGTCGGATCACCTTTCGCGTCGAAGGAGCCGTTGCCGGCAAAATAGAAGAGCGCGGCAGCGTCCTCCGGCCTCGCGGCGAGGTCCTTGAACGCCGCGACGATCGCGGCGCGGCTCGCGGCGCCGTCGAGGAGCAAGCGCACGTTCTCCGACAGGAACCCGTACCGATCGATGAGCACCTGAACCAGCGCGTGCGCGTCGTTGACCGCGCCCCGCGGGCGGGGCACGCCCGGATGGCCATACGCGTCGATTCCGACGATGACAGCGAAGCGGTTGCCTTGCTCGAGCCGCGCGATGAGCGTGGTCACGTCCTTTGCCAGCGGCGCCTGCTCCGTCGGGGTAAAGGCGCCGAGGTATCCATGGAGCGAGCCGGCCGCGGCCTCCCGCTGTCCAGCGCCGATCTGGGCGACGCCGACCGCCATGAGCGCCTCCGGCTCGGTGGGTGCGCGCGCCCTCGCCGACGCGGCCAGCGCCTCCGCTGCCCGAGCGTACGCTCCTTGCTCGAGGAAGCCGCGACCGGCGGCGTAGTGCAGCTCGGGCGGCGGCGCGGGGAACGTGCGAAGGACCGCAGCGTAGCGCGCCTCGAGCTCGTGGCGCGCGAACCCGTCGAAGCGTCGGCGCCGGCTCAGCTCGAAGAGGGTGAGATGGTCGATGCTCACCGGCTCGAGGCGGTGGGACAGAGGTCCTGTCCCGCTCACGTGCGGATCTTGCTGACGCTTGCTCCAAAGGGTGTGCATGGTCGCCGCGATTCTGTCCCTGAGCTCTTCCAGCGTGGTGCTAGGTAGCGCCGTCTTGAGCTGCTCGACCAGCGCCCATGAAAAGAGCCCGCGGCGGCCGTAGCGCTCATCGATGGGCACGGTGATGGCATACTGTCCGGCGCCGGCTCCGAACAGGGCGGCGTAGGATGCACCGCGGGCGAGCTCGATCAGCTTCGGCGATATGTTCGTGTCCAGGATGAGCGTCTTGCGCCGTGAGCGGATGCGCTGGAGGCTCCTATGAACCTCGTCCTGCGCGATCGACGCGTCGGGGGGCCCGGCGTCCGCTGCTGCGCCGCCGCTGCTGACGCGGTAGGGAAGGATCATGGAGGCTCCGGCGGGCGAGGGGCCGCTCATGCCGCTGTAGAAGACGACCACCGCGTCATCCTCGGCCGCTGAATCGACGAGCTTCTGCAGCGCGCTCAGGATGCCGTCACGCGTTGCCTGGGGCCCGCAGAGCAAGGTCGCGTCGCCGGCGGCGAAGCCCCACCGGTCGATCAAGACCTCGCGGAGCGAGCGCGCGTCTTTCTCCTCCGCCACGTCTTCGCTCGTCCCCCGGGCATCGTGGTTGACGCCGATCAGCAGCGCGCGCCGGGTGCCCGCGCTCGCGCGGCGCTCCGGATTCGTCAAGAGATCGCGCGCAAAGGTCGCTCGCGGGTCGTCGGGGGCCTTCGCGAGGAAGAGCTCGAGAGCTTGCCTTGCCGCGCCCTCGCCGTGCGCCTTCGCGAGCGCGAGGCCCAGGTAGTACGCCGACTCGACGGCGCCCTCTCCGCCCTGGCTCACCACGGCCTGGAAGATCGGGATGGCGCGGTCGACGTCCCCGGCATCGAGGCGCGCGAGGCCGAGGTCGACCGTGTTTTCGACGAAGAGCGCGCTGGCCAGGTCCATGCTGACCCGATCGGCCAGGAGCCGCGCGATGTCGGCGAGATGGCGGCCGAGCACCAGCCGCTCCTCGATGTCGAGCGTCGACCTCCAGGCGAGTGGCAGGCTGTTGTCGAAGCCGTTTCCGCTGATCCAGGGGTGTTGCGGCGCGGGCTCCGTGGCCTCCGTCACGTTCTTGCTCACGTAATCGTAGAGGCTGCTCACGGTCACCTTGCCGGTGTCGTCCTCGGCGGCCTCGCCGCTCAGCCCTTTGAGGAGAAAGTACGTGAAGACGCCGTGGCCGCCGTCCCACTGCGCGCCTTCTTGCGCCGTCTCGTTCGCTCGCGTGGACGAGATCGTCGCGATCCCCGCCTGTGCCTTGCTGAGCGCCTCCGCCTGCTGGTTCATCACGTCGCCCGCGTTGACGCTCCGCGCCCGCGTCGAGCCGCCGATCGGCGAGCCGTGGCAGGTATCGACCAGGATGAGCCCTCGCTCGGCCAGCACGTAGTCGTTCAGGGCGTTCTGCACCTCCCGCATCGGCAGGGCCGTGGACCCGACGTCTCCGGGGTCGGTGTCCCATGTGATCAGATAGAAGATGTTGCCTCGAGCCCCTACGTCCGGCTGGCCGTGGCACGCGAAGTAGAGAACGATGATATCGTCCTTGGCAGTTTTCTTGAGGAAGCTCCGGAGCGCCCAGGTGATCCTGCCTGTCGTCGCCTGCTCATCGAGCAGGAGCTGGACATTGGCGCTCTTGAAGCCGCAGCTCGTCCTGAGGAGCTTGTCCAGATCCTCCGCGTCGCGAGCCGCATATCTCAAGTTGAGGCCCGCATCCTTGTACCTGGATATCCCCACGATCACGGCCCACTTCTCCGCGTAGGTGCCATAGAAGGAAGGGCTGATCGGCCGCACGTTTCGGCCGCCCGGAGGCTCGTTCGCGTCGCTTTCCTTGGGATCCGCCATTGTTCCCGGGGATTCTCGCCGCGCGTTCGGAGGTTGCGTGGCCATGCAGCCTCCGATGACCCGGCGCCCGCGCGCGTCGCGCTCCACCGCGGCCTCGCGCAGCTTGCTCCGCCGCGCCGTCGCGCTGCGCCGGCATCGAGGAGCGCGCGCCACCGCACGTCCAGCCGGCTCACGGCCGGCGGCCCGGCGTGAGCGACCGCAAGGTCCGCCGCGCGGCGCTCGGGGTCGCCCGGCGGCAGCGCCCGGCGAGCTCTCCGCGGTCGTCCGTCAGGACGTGGTGCGCGCTGCGAGCTCGCCGAGGGGCGTGACGCGCCGTGGCGCCCTCAGCGCACGCCGACGAGGCGCTGCATGAGCCGCTGGAACTCGGGGACCGAGAGGTCGATGTGCTCGACGACGCGGCCGTAGAGCGTGGCCGTGGGCACGTTGCGGCCGTTGAACTCCTTCTCGAGCTCGGAGAGCTTCCAGAGGATGATGCGCTCGGCGCGGGTCAGGCCGTCGCGCACGTCCGGGAGCTCGTCGAGAGGGGATCGCCTCGGGGGCATGGTCGGGCTCCGATCTAGGCTTCGTGGGGCGGGCTCACTGCACGACGCCGAGCACGCGCTGCTGGCGCGCGAGCTCCGCCGCGTTCTTGAGCGCCTCGAACAGCTCGCGCGACGCCGGCAGCCCCCGGATGACGAGCTCCGGGTCGCTCGCGTCCTTCGTGAACACGCGGATCTCGGCGACGTCGAGCAGCCGCTGCATGAACGTCTGGCGGAGGTCGATGTCGAGGACCCGCCAGAGCTGCAGGGTCTCGATCCGGCGCGTGAGCAGGCCGGCCTCGTAGTCGATCGTGCGATCGGTGATCTTGTAGCGGAGGCTCTTGCGCTTCCAGTGCAGGATGCCGAGCCAGATGAGGCCCACCAGCACGAGCGAGAGCACGCCCGCCGCCAGGTAGGACCAGAACCACGCCTTCCAGCTCGGAGTCCCCTCGAAGAGGACGCGCGCCGCGCCCGGCGCGGGGGCGAGCGCGCCGCCGGCGTGGGCGGGCGCGCTGCCAGCGTGGGCGAGCGGCGCGGCGGGGGCTGCGGCTACCGGCGCTCGCTCGTCGAGCATGCTGCCGCAGAATCGGCACTTGATCGCGGCGTCCTGGATCTGCTCCGCGCAGAAGGGGCAGGGCTTCACCCCGACGATTGTAGTCTACATCCCGGGCGTGAGATCCACGGCAACCACAAAGCCTCGCGCCGCGTTCTCCTACATCCGAACATTTACGCGGTCGTGGTCGTGGTCGTGGTCGTGGTCGTGGTCGTGGTCGTGGTCGTGGTCGTTCACGGCCTACCGTTGACGACCACGACCACGACCACGTTCACGGCCTACCGTTGACGACCACGACCACGACCACGTTCACGGCCTACCGTTGACGACCACGACCACGACCACGTTCACGGCCTACCGTTGACGACCACGACCACGTTCACGACCACGTAAACGTTCACGTTGCCCCCCGGCCCCCGGCGGCGAGAGCCTCTTTGCCCGCGCGTCCCAGCCTCCGGATCGCGGCCTCCCGCCGCTGCGCCTCCCCCCTGTCGGCCGCCGCCTCGACGTGGACCACCGCGAGCGGCCCCCGGCCGCGCGTGTACCGCGCCCCGCGCCCTGCCGCGTGCTGCGCGACGCGCGCCTCCACGTCGCGGGCGATCCCCGTGTAGAACGACCCGTCGCCGCAGCGCAGGATGTAGACGTGCCAGGCCGCGGTCACTCCTTCGGCCCCTCGTTGTAGCCGCGCGGCCGGTACTTCGGGTCCACGCCGCCGTGCGTCGCCCCGTTGTCGAGCGTGTCGATCGCGAGGTACGCGAGCCACGTCCCGGGGTGCTCCTCCGCGAGCCGCCGGAGCTCCGCGTCGTGCGCCGTGAGCCGCTGCTCGTCGTGCAGGCACTGCAGCGCGAGCGCGATCAGGCTCAGCTCGTTCGGGCCGAGCTCCATGCCGCGCTGGTAATGCGGGAAGGCCTCGTCGGGGCGGTGCATCCGGCACAGCGTGTCGCCCGTGTACACGTGCGCCATCGGCCACGTCGGGGCGAGATCCATCGCGATCTTGCTCTCGGAGAGGCGGGTCTCCAGGTCGCCGCGGGCGCCCTTCATCACCGAGTAGTTGAGGTGCGCCTTGGCGCTGTTCGGGACCGCCTCCTTCGTCGCCGCCCAGAAGTCGAGGTCGTTGCGGTAGTCCATCGCGTGCCGGTAGGCCTGCGCGCACTGGAAGCCGAAGAAGAGCACGAACAGCGCCGGCGTCACCCACGCCCTCCACGACCAGCGCGCGCGCGGCGTGAGGGTCGAGCCCGCGAGCGCCTCGTGGAGCCACGAGAAGGCGACGGCGAGGACGAGCGACGAGCCGATGGCCGGGAAGTACCAGAAGCGCTCGGCGCGCACCGTCGGCAGGACGACCGGGATGTTCGAGTGGGGGAAGTAGCTGACCACGACCCAGGTCAGCCCGATCGCCGCGATGCACAGCCCCGCGTAGCCGCGGCGCAGCGGCACCCAGGCGCTCCGGTCCGCCGTCGCCGGGCAGGGCAGGGGGCGCGCGCCCTCGACAAGCAGCCCGAGCCCGAGGAGGAACGCGGGCAGGAACGGCAGCGGCCAGAGCACGAGCGGCAGCGCCCGGAGCAGCGGCACGCGCTCCGCCGGGCGGAGCACGTGCCAGTCGTACGCGGCGAGCGCCGCCGCCGCGATCGCGAGGAGCGCCCCCGCGAGGAGCAGCGGCCACCTCCGCGACGTCGCCTGGCCGCCGTCGACGAGGAAGGCGGCGCGCACCGAGCGCCGCTCGCGCCGCTCCAGGTGCTCGCGGCGGAGGGCCGCGATCCAGAGCGCGAGCGAGCCGAGCGGGGGCAGCACCATCATCGCGGCGCCGGCGACGCTGCCGAAGAAGACGAGCCTGTCCGGCACCGGCTCCTGCGGGTACGAGTAGTCGCCGCTCAGCGTCCACGGGAACACGATCTGGGTGAGGCCCCGCCAGTAGACGCGCAGCGCGCCGGCGATCCGGTGCGGCATGTCCGCGGCGCCGAGCGGGTTGTTGAGCGGATCGCGCGGCAGGGGCGCCTGGTGGAACCAGACGAGCGCTTCGTGGAGCGCGCGCTTCACGAGCGGCGCGCCCTCGGGGAGCGGCGCGGCGAGCTCGGCAGGCATGGGCGCGGGGAACCAGCGCCGCCGGAGCTCGACGTAGAGCACGAACGCCGCGCCCGCGGCGAGCAGCGCGAGCAGCGCCCGGACGAACCGCGCCGGCCGCGTGGGGTGGGTGAGCGGCGCGGCGATCAGCGCGGCGAACGGGACGAGCGGCACGCAGACGAGCGCGCTCTCCTTGGAGAAGAGGCCGAAGAGCACGGCCGCGAACACGCCGAACGGCATCGCCCACGCGGGCAGCGCGAGGGCGGCGAGGGCGGCGATCGCCCCCATGCCCCCGAGCACGTCGGCGATGCCCACGATGCCGCTCACCGCCTCGGTGAGCACCGCGCAGCCGACGAAGAGGAGCCCGGTGAGATAGGCGAGCCCGCGCCGCCGCGTCAGCCAGAACGTGACGCACGTGAGCAGCGCGCCGTTCACGGCGTGGAAGAGGACGTTGTAGAAGTGGTGGAAGAACGGCTGCTTCGTGACCGCCCAGATCGTGCGCCAGAGGAAGTTCGGCAGCGGGCGGTAGGAGCCGACGCTCCGGTCGGGCGGCAGCCCCCAGAAATCGCGGTGGATCGCGTCGAGGAAGCCGATCCCGCCCTTCGCGTTCACGTACGGGTTGGCGAGGAGCGCCTCCTGCTCGTCGAAGATGTAGTTCGTCGACGGGGCGCGCGTGAAGAGGATGACGGCGATCAGCGCGAGCGGCGCGATCGCGGACAGGAAGGTCGGGTCGAGCGCGAGGAAGTAGTCGCGCACGCGCCGCGCGGCGTCCCCGAGGAACGACGGCTCGGCGGGCGGCCCTGCGGACGGCGGCATCCCGGAGGACGGCGGCGGCCCTGCGGACGGCGGCATCCCGGAGGACGGCGGCCCGTACGGCGTCGTCGTGTCGTCGTCGAGCGCGTCGGGCATGAGCTCCGGCACGTCGTGCTCGGCGGAAGGGGACGGGGGCGGATAGGTCACGCCGCGCCCTCTCAGCCCTTCGCGTCCGGTGGAGCGCTCGGCGCGCCGTCCGGCTCGGGGACGGACCAGATGTCGCCCCAGAGCGGCTGGCCGCCGTCGATGCCGTAGACCGCGCCCGTGATGAAGTCGTTCTGGTCGCTGGCGAGGAAGACGATGAGCCGCGAGACCTCCTCGGGGGTGGCGAGGCGCTTGAGCGGGGTGGCGCGCCGCGCGAGCTCGAGCAGCTCGTCGCCGTACTGCGACGTGCCGCTCGACCGGATGTTGCTGCCGGGCGCGACCGCGTTGACGCGGATGCCGAGCGCCGCCCACTCGACGGCGAGCGAGCGGGTCAGGTTCTCCACGCCCGCGCGCGCGGCGCCCGTGTGCGCCATGCCCGGGAAGCCGCGGCTCACCGACGCGGTGACGTTCACGATCCGGCCGCGGCGCGCCGGGAGCATCGCGCGCCTCGCGACCTCGCGCGTCATGTAGAAGGTGCCGTTCAGGTTGTTGCGCACGACTGCCTCCCAGCCCTTCGGCGTCATATCCATGGCCGGACTCGGGAACTGGCCGCCGGCATTGTTCACGAGGACGTCGACGCGGCCGAATTTCCCGAGGACCTGGCCCACGAAGGCGGCGATCTGCTCCGGCTCGCGGATATCGCACGGCGCGGCGAGCACGTCGTCGCCGGAGACGCCGTCGCCCGCGAGCGTCTTCGCCGCGGCCTCGAGCTTGTCGGCCCGGCGGCCGCAGAGGGCGACCTTCGCGCCGAGGTAGGCTAGCTCACGCGCGCACGCGAGGCCGATGCCGCTGCCCCCGCCGGTGACGATCGCTACCTGGTGTCCGAAGAGTCCTGGGGCGAAGATCGAGCGCACCTGGGTCACGCCCCGCGTTTACAACGGCTCAGCGGGCGCCGCCACACGCCGGGCGATCCGGGGTGGCTCCGGCGTCCCAGGCAGAAAGGCCCCGGCGTTCGAGGGCGCTCGCCCGTCCGGCTCCGGCGGCTGGCGCAGATGGCTCCACGGCTCGGCGATCGCCCGGCGCGTCTGCCAGGCTCCTCGCGATCAGCGCTTGGTCGGACCACCGATCCCGCTGCGCGATGTCGGCGCTGCTCACGTGAGCGACAGGGCCTCTCGTTCGAGGCATTGTTGAACGAATTGGCTCATTTGCGTGTACTCACGTCGTGCCTGGGCCCCGGAGCTGCCCTCGCCCAAAACCGGCCGCCGCCACCCGCCGATTGGCCGCCGCCATCCGCCGATTGGCCGCCACCACCCGCCGATTGGCCGCCACCATCCGCCGACTGGCCGCCACCACCCGCCGACTGGCCGCCACCACCCGCCGATTGGCCGCCGCCACCCGCCGATTGGCCGCCACCATCCGCCGATTGGCCGCCGCCACCCGCCGATTGGCCGCCACCACCCGCCGACTGGCCGCCACCGCCGTCTAGCCGACCACCAGTGCCTTCCGACGGGCCACCACGGCCACCTCCGCCCGCCGTGTGGCAGCTATGGGACACTTCGGTGGAGATCACCTCATAGCAGCACGCGCCATCTCGCTGCTTCGCGTCGCTCTCTACCGACAGGATCAATTCAGAGCAACGTTCCTTGATCAGGTTGAGCTCCTCCCACGCCTGGTCGCGGTCCAGGCACGCCCCGAGCTCCTCGGGCCACTCGAAGCAGCGAATGTCGTTCCCGGCGCAGCTCGGCGCTGCGATGAGGAGCGCGGCTGCGGTTGACGGACCGGCGCTCAGCAGGAGACCAGCAAGGAGCGTTCGTCGAAAGGATCGGTCGAGCAGCATGAGGTGCACCTCCAGCCCATACCCCGCCGCCTCATCAGCACAGCGGCAAGGTCGAAACAGGGTGCCTGGTGCCGGCTGCCATCGCAACCATGGATCACCCGCCGCGGCCGAGGAAGTCCATCCAGCACCCTCGGCTGCCGATGGGCCGACTTCCACGGTGCTGCGGGCTGTCTTCGCATGCCCCGCCGCGCGAACGTGCCAACCTTGGAAGGTTCGACGGAAGAACTCCCGGAAACGGCAGCGAGCATGGAAGAGGACGCGCGCGCCGCTTGACGATCCACGCTCCGGATCGAATGGCAAAAGGGGAGGGGATCACCGATGTCGATCGAGCTCAACCACACCATCGTACCCGCGCACGACAAGGAGGCTGCCGCGCAGTTCTTCGCGCGCATGTTCGGACTCGCGGTCGACGCGCCGTTCGGGCCGTTCTCCCCCGTGCGCATCAACGACGCGCTCACGCTCGACTTCGCCGACCGGGAGACGTTCGAGCCGCACCACTACGCGTTCTTCGTGGACGACGCGGAGTTCGACCGGATCTTCGAGCGCGTCCAGCGCGCCGGCATCCCCTTCAGCGCCGATCCGCACGCGAAGGAGATGGGCCGGATCAACCACCGGAAGGGCGGCCGCGGCTTCTACTTCCGCGATCTCGACGGGCACATCCTCGAGGTGCTGACGCGCGCGTGAGCTCGGCTTCGCGCCGCGGGCCCGCTCATTCGCGCGGCCGCAGCGTCTTCATGAGGCCGTCGATCATCGGCTGGAGGCCGAACTCGAACACGCGATCGAGGTTGAAATCGTACCCGCCCGAGAGCTCGTTCAGCAGCCTGGCGAAGCTCGGATACGGCCCCGACGTCGCGATCGCCAGGAACGCGGCCCCCTGCGATTCGTTCCACTGCGCTTCGGTCATCCCCGTGGTCGCCTCGGCCTCGCGCTCCGACTCCAGGTTCACGGCGACGCCGCGAACGTAGCTGTAGAGCGTCATGTGCGCCTCGATCCGGGTCACCGCGTCGAGCCCGGGGGCTTCCATGGCTCGCAGGATCCACTCGGCGTGCGCGATCACGTTGCGCAGCGCGACCGGCCGCGCGAGCGGCATCACGTGCGCGAGCCATCCATGCCGCCGGTACAGCGCCCACTGCGCGCGGGCCGCGCGGATCAGTGCCTCGCGCAGATCGCGAGGAGGCGACCTCGGCAGCGGGTGTTCGCCGAACACCTCGTCGATCATGAGGAGCACGAGCGCGTCTTTCCCCTCCACATACCGGTAGAGCGACATCGTCGGCACGCCGAGCTTCGCGGCGACACCGCGCATGGAGAGGGCGTCGAGCCCCTCGTCGTCGGCGAGCCGGATGGCGACCTGCACGATCCGCTCGCGCGTCAGGGCGCCGCCTCGTTCGGACGGCTCGCGCGCCGCGCGATCGCCCTCGGCCACCACGTGGCCCGAGCGCGGGATCGATCGGATGAGCCCCTCGTGGCGCAGGGTCGACAGCGCCTTGGTGGCGGTGGCGTGCGCGACGGCGAAGGAGCGGACGATCTGGCGCGTCGATGGGATGCGATCGCCCGCACGGAGGCGCCCGGACGCGATGCGGGCGCGCAATTCGTTCACGATCTGCACGTAGGGCGGTCCTTCGCCCGACTTGCGACGGTTCGTCGGCGCACCGCGCTTCACCGGAGGCATGGTGACTGTACTAGCACAGATGGCCCGTTGAAAGAACGCGCGATGCCGCCGGGATACAGCGCGCAGCCGCAGCTGTTCTAGCCTAGAATATTCGGCCATCGCGCCCTAGGGGGGGTGCCGGACGCCGACGTCGTCGCCATGCTCGTGCGTACGACGTACGCGACAGGTTGCGTACGACGTACGCAACCTTCCCCCCGAGGTCCCCATGTCGAACGGCACCGTCCTCGTCTCCGGCGCAGGCATCGCAGGCCCCGCGCTCGCCTACTGGCTCTCGCGTCGCGGGTTCACCCCCACCGTGGTGGAGCGCGCCCCCGCCCTGCGGGCAGGAGGCAACGCCGTGGACTTCCGCGGGCCGACGCACCTGCGCGTCCTCGGCGAGATGGGGGTGCTCGACGCGATTCGACAGCATCAGACCCACATGCGGGATCTCGCCATGGTGGACGAGGCCGGCCGCCGAATCGTCACGCTCCCCGCGGCGTTCGCGAGCGGCGACGTCGAGATCGAGCGCGGCGATCTCAGCCGCATCCTCCACGAGGCCGCGAAGGACGCGGCCGAGTTCGTGTTCGACGACAGCATCGCCTCGCTCACCGAGACGCCCGGCGGCGTCGACGTCACGTTCGAACGCGGCCGG
Organism: Sorangium sp. So ce381; assembly: GCF_051473845.1. Taxonomy (NCBI): domain Bacteria; kingdom Pseudomonadati; phylum Myxococcota; order Polyangiales; family Polyangiaceae; genus Sorangium; species Sorangium sp. So ce381. Next base: position 1,412,603 of record NZ_CP150336.1, read on the forward strand.
CCGCGGCGCTTCGACTTGGTCGTGGGCGCCGACGGGCTGCACTCCCGCGTGCGCGCGCTCGCGTTCGGCGACGAGCCGAGGTTCCTGCGCTTCCACGGCCATTACGTGGCGACGTTCGCCGCGCCGAACCACCTCGGCCTCGATCACCAGGGCCTCATCTTCAGCGAGCCGGGGCGGGCCGCCAGCATCGCGAGCGCCCGCCGCCCCGAGGAGGCAACGGCGCTCCTGATGTTCGCCTCCAGGCCGCTCGACCACGATCCGCGCGACGTGGCGCAGCACAAGGCGATCCTCGCCGAGCGGTTTGCGGGGATGGGGTGGGAGGTGCCGCGTCTGCTCGAGGCGATGAGGCAGAGTCCGAGTCTGTATTTCGACGCCGTGGGGCGGATCGACATGGATAGCTATTCCCGCGGTCGCGTCGTTCTCCTGGGCGACGCCGGCTACGGCGGCACCCTCGGCGGACAGGGGACCGGCCTCGCCGTGGTCTGCGCGTACGTGCTCGCGGGTGAGCTCGCCGTCGCGAAGGGAGACCATCGCGCCGCGTTCCAGAGCTACGAGGCGCGGATCCGCCGGTATGCCCGGCGCTGCCAGCAGGGGGCGAAGCACGTCGGCTCGTTCTACGCACCGCCGACCCGCGTGCAGCTCGCGCTGCGCAACGCGATGTACCGGGCGCTCACCTCGCGCCCGCTCTCCCGCTGGTTCGAGAAGATGGTCACGAGCGCCGCCAGCGATCTCGTGCTCCCCGCGTACCCGGCGTGACCTCCTCCAGGTGCTGACGCGCGCGTGAGACACCTCGGCGGGGACGCGCTCACCGCAGTACTTCCCCCGAGGGCCGTCGCTCAGCGCGCGTCGATGACGTCGAGGCCGCCTGGGAGGACGACGAAGAAGACGCTCTCCTCCTCGGCGTATCCGTCGTGGCGCTCGCCCGGCGCCGTCCAGAGGTAGTCGCCTGGCGAGAGCACCCGCTCGCCGATCCGGAGCCTCCCCGAGACGAGGTATGTCTCTTCGCCGCCGGGGTGGTCGTGGCGGCGCGCGTGCGCCCCCTTCTCCATGCGAACGAGCACCGTCAGCCCGCTGCCGCTGTCGTGGCGGCGCAGGAAGCTGAACTGGATGCCAGGCGCGACGGTCTCGAAGGACTGAGCTTGCTGAGGGCGGAAGGTCGTCGTGTTCATGAATCCACTATGATCGTCGTATCGGCATGTGAGAAACTCATGTTTCGCATGGCTTCATGAGGGCAGCTCATGTCCCAGATGCTCGAGATCCGCCACCTCCGCCTCGTCCGCGCCATCGCCGAAGAGGGCGGGCCCACGCGCGCCGCGGCGCGCCTTCACCTGACGCAGTCCGCCGTGAGCCATCAGCTCGCCGAGCTCGAAGGCCGCCTCGGGGTCGTCCTGTTCACGCGTGTCCGGCGCCAGCTCAAGCTCACCCCGGCCGGCGCGCGGCTGCTCGACGCCGCGCGCATGATGCTCGTCGATCTGGCGCGTATCGAGCGGGACCTGCAGTACGCCGGATCGCGCAGGCACGAGGTGTTCCGCATCGCCGTTGAATGCTTCACCACGTACTACTGGCTCCCACCGGTCCTCTCGGCGCTCGCGAAGGACCATCCGCACGTCGACGTGCGCATCGTGATCGAGGCGCGGCGCGAGCCCGTCGCCGCGCTCCTCCGCGGCGAGATCGAGCTCGCCATCGTGAGCTCGCCGGTGCGCGATCGCGCGCTCGTCGTCGAGCCGCTCTTCGACGACGAGTGGACGGTCATCGTCTCACCGTCCCACCCGCTCGCTGCGCGTCCGTACATCACAGCGAGCGAGCTCGGTCACGAGAAGCTCCTCACCCACGACGCCCCGCGGAGCGACGTCGAGCGCCTTCGCGAGCTCATCGCCAGCGAGCGCGCGCCGATGCCGCTCGCCGCGCGCGTGCCGCTCACCGACGCGCTCGTGGATCTGGTCAAGGCCGGCCTCGGCGTCGGGCTCGTCTCCCGGTGGGCCGTCGCGCCGGACATCGCGCGCGGCGAGGTCGCTGCGCGCCGCCTCACCCGCGACGGCCTCCCGGAGCAGTGGGCGGCCGTCTACAGGCGCGACGCGGCTGCGCGCTTTCCGCTCGCGCGCTTCGTCGAGCTCCTTCGCGCGCCGTCTTCCCTCATCACGTCTTCACGCGCGCGCCGGCGACGGTCCCGCTGACGCAAGGCGCTTGGGGACGCCGCGTAGCCGCGCGGGCTGACTCAACCATCGCGCGCCACGCGGATCGCCTCCGCGAGGCCGGCGGCGGTGAGCTCGGGGTCCTTCAGGAGCGTCGCCGCCCAGGTCGCGAGCTCGCCGGTCGTCCGGAAGACGTTCGGCGCCCGCCCCGTGGTCAGCGCCATCATGATGGAGCGGACCGAGGAGGCGATGAACCCCTCCGACTCGACGAGCGTGGCCGTGCCCCTGAGGTGCCGGGAAGGGGAGCGCACCGCCCGCTGCATCGCGGCCCGGCTCTCCTCGTCCGGCGGTCCGGTGAGATGACGGGGGAGGACGACGACGAAGACCGCGCCGCCCGGCTGGCTCGCCGACCAGCGGGCGAAGAGCTCCCGCGAGCGATCGATCCCGACCGCGCTGGCCTTGTCCCGCCAGACCAGCAGCATGAGCCGCCGCCACACCGCCACCACGTACCCGTCCGTGCGCTCGAGCAGCTCGGCCGTCATCGGAGGAGGACGGGCCGTTATCATCGTGGAGGATTGTCCTTCCGCCGGGGGGATGGTCGTCAAGCCCATGCCGCTACTCCGACGCTCGCGATCCCGCCACTTCGGTTCGCCGCGTCACACTCTCTCGCGCAGCGATCCGGCTTCTTTTTCCTGCGCGCTCCGGGGGATCGAGGGGAAGCTGCGCGACGACCAGAAGCTGCTCCCCGGGGGCCGCCGGTGCCGAGAAGGAATAAGAATAAGGAGAAGGTCGAGCAGGCGGCATGATCCGCCTCACCCCTTGTTTCCCGCTCGCCGCTCGAAACGCAGCCTGAGCACCTCGTCCTCGAGCTCGTTCGCGATCGCCATCGCCCGCCGCCTCGCCTCCGCGCCCTCCTCGCCGGCCACGATTCGCGCCAGCATGTTCAGCGCCATCGCGCGCATCCGCATGTGCCCGCCGTCCCCCGCGTGCCGGCACGCCTCGCGCGCGAGCGCCGCGCCTTCCTCGGGGAAACCCTGCTTCCACCGCGCATACGCCAGCCCGTTCGCCCGCCGCGCCCGCGCGAAGGCCGGACCGTCCTCCGGGATGCGCCGGTAAAGCGCCTCCGCAGCCGCCGGATCCGGCTGCTTGCCGCCCCAGGAGCGGTTCCGCTCGAAGGCGCGTTGATCGATCCACCGGGCGAACAGGCAGGCTCGGTCGTGGGCGGGCATCGGCAGCTCGAAGAGCGGCTCGAGCTCGTCGAGCAGGCCGGCCACGCGCGCGACGTCATCACGGCTCGCCAGGAAGGCCTCCGTGAGCAGAGCCTCCACCCGCGCCTCGGGCGGGGCCTTTCCGAGCAGCGGCCGGATGCGGGCGAGGTGCGTCTTTCCGGCCTCGCGGTCGTCGCCGCGCAGCACGCAGGTGGCGTGGGCGAGGGCGAGGAAGACATGGGAGGTCGGATCCTCGCTCACCGGCGGCCGATCCCAGAGGCGCAAGAGGTCCTGGGCGAGGGGCAGGGGCAGGTCGGTGAACCGCGAGTGATAGGCGCCCATCCAGCGGGCGCGCTCGGTGAGCGCGTCCGGCAAGCCGAAGGCCGCGAGCGCGCGCGCCCCCCACGTCCCGCCGTCCCGCTGGCCACGCGTCCGCAGCCGGCGCAGGGCGCGCTCGATCGAGGTGACGTCGTCCTCGTAGCCACGCAGGGAGGAGAGCCGCTCGGCGACCGCGGTCAACGAGCCGTGCTGCGCGACGAGCCAGGCGACGTAATCCTCCCAGGAAAAGCCTGCGGGAGCGGCCTGTCCGGTTTCGTGTCCGGGCATTTTCTGAGAGCGGATCGTATCAAGGTTCAGCAGAAAGGAGGACGGACATGGGAAAGGATCCTGCATTTTTCCTGGTGATCGATCTGGAGGCGACATGTGACGAGGAGGGCCGCATCCCCGAGCGCATCATGGAGATCATCGAGATCGGCGCGGTCCTCGTGGACGGCGCGACGCTCGAGCCCGTGAGCGAGCTCGCCACCTTCGTGCGCCCGGTCATCCGGCCGAAGCTCACCGAGTTCTGCACGAAGCTCACCACGATCACGCAAGCAGACGTCGATTCCGCGCCCACGTTCCCCGAAGCCATCGCGGCGCTCGGGCGCTTCGTCGGCCAGCGGGAGGCGCTCTTCTGCTCGTGGGGCGATTACGATCGCAAGCAGTTCGAGATCGACGCGGCCCGCTGGGGCGTGCCCCTGCCGCTGCAGGGGCACATGAACATCAAGAAGCGCTTCTCCGCGGCGCTCGGGGTGACCCAGCGCTACGGCATGGCGAGCGCGCTCGAGCGGCTCGGACTCCCGCTCCACGGGACACACCACCGCGGGATCGACGACGCGCGCAACATCGCACGAATCCTGCCTTACGCGATCGGCCGCGTGCCGATCCCGGCGGCGGGGCCCGCGGGGTGAGCGCCTATCCGGATGCGACTGCGTGAGTTGCTCCACGACGAAGCGGGTGCGGTCGAAGGCCTCGAGAAGGTCAGCGCGCTCGACCGGAACGACGAAGTCGCGTGAAGCGCTGAAGCGGATCTACGCGGCCTTCGCCGGCTTCGGGTTCAGCTCGAGGAAGCGGCGCTGATAGGCGTACGAGCGAAAGCGGATTTGCAGCGGCGGCTTGTTGTTGCTCTGGATCTCGACCTTCGCGCCGTCGTCGTGCTCGGCGCAGTGCGGGATACGCAGCGTGTAGGTCGTGCCGCCGCCGGTGCGCACGGCGATGCTCCCGAGCGCGAGCCCGGCCGCGGCGACGGCCGCGTTGGTCCCTGTCTCGCCGTCGTGCGCCTTCGCCTCGATGCCGCGGGTCGCCGGCTTCGCGCACACGCAGCAGCCTTCCGGCCAGCGGATCGTCTCGCTCGTCACCGGCACCGGAAAGCCCGGCTTCGGATGGACGTAGTCGCCGGCGAGCACGGTGAGGACGCGCTTGTCGACGAGGTACGCGGCCTGGCACTTGTCGCAGAACGCCGGGTCGTCGGTATGGTTGAGCTCGATCTCCACGAGCGTCGCCTGGCAGCGCGGGCACGTCGCTGTGCCGGCCAGGTCCTTGGCGGCCAGGAGCGACCCGAGCGCGAACACCGCGAGCCCGAGGCCGCCGACGAGACAGAGCAGCCACAGCGGACCGGAGCGACCGATCATCGCGTGGAAACAGAGGAACGAGAGGCCGGCGAGCACCGCCGTGATCACGGCGTACTTGATGGTGGAGCCGGTGTTGCGGGTCACGGTGGACGTCATGAGCGCGACCTTAGCGCCGGTCGACCCTCGAGCGCGCGCCGAACGCTGTCGGGGAGAGAGGGCAGAGGGTAGGAGGGTATCGCGTCCAAACGCCTTCCGGCGGTCCAGTACCATCCTGCCCCACGTGCCCGTGGGCGTGATGCCCGGACCGCGACTCCGTCGGGTACTTCATCCGGTAGGCCACCTCACCGCTCCGCAGCATGCAGACGATCTCAGCAAAGCCCGCGGCCGCCGGCGGGCGGCCCGATGCGCACGTCCCCGGGCGCGATGGGCGCGGTGGGCGCGGTGGGCGATGAACGTGGGAGACGTGCGAGACGAACGATGTGCGATGAGCTGCGCCTGGCCCCCAACACCCACCCGCACGCGAGATCAAGAGCCACACAAAAAGCTCACGCCGCAAAAAAAAGGATCTAGACAGGCGACGCGAAGACTCGTTATCTTGAAAAATGGTCCCGTGCGCATTCTGCATCAAATCTCGTCAGGCACTCCCGCGTACCTGATCCGATCCTGTTCATCCCTCGGCTCCTGCGAAGGGTCGGAGAGGGCCGCTGGGCCCGCTGAGCGCGCCGCCCGCGCGGAGCGGGGCACGCGGCGACCCGCGGACCGCGAGCCGCGCACTGGCCATCGAACTCGATGCGACATCGACGCGGCAGACCGCGCTCTTCTCCGCGTTCCTCCCCACGGGTCGCGCGAAGACGCGAGCAGACGCGAGAGGACGCGGGACGACGAAAAACGTCACCACACGACCCAAAATTGTCACTTCGCAACTCGATGCATTTTTCTCGTCCGCCTTCAAAAAGATCTGGACATCTTCATCTCTGAGTTGCTAACTTAAACACTGTCACCTTGCGCATCCGCTCTCCGATCGAAGCAAAAGCACCCGCGTACTTGATCCGATCCTGATCAGCCCGCGGGGGCCCATTCCGACCGGAGCCCGCGAAACCGACCTCGCCTGACCCGTGTGTCATGGTGCCTGCTATTCGGATGACGCTCCAGCAATGGTTCACCTGTGAGGACCTCAAGGAGCTACCAATGAAGCAGATCGTAATCGCATCTTCTGCCGCGCTCGCCACGCTGTTCATCACCGCCACCAGCCTCGCCAACACCACCGCTCCGTCTCCCACGTGCACCGTGATCAAGCGGGGTGTCCTGGGTGACATCTACAACGCGGAGATATGGAGCCTCGCTCCGAGCTACCACGTCCCGTCCCCCTTCGAGGTCAACACCGGGTACTCCAGCTCGGTCGGAGAGAAGCGCGCCCTGTTCCGCTTCGATCTGAGCCCCATCCCCGCCGGCTCTCTCGTCACGTCGGCCAAATTTTACGCCCTGTCGTACACGAGCACCGCGAAGACCGTGTACGTCCACCAGGTGCTTGCCCCCTGGAGCGAGGCGCTCGTCACGTGGAACAACTTCGGCGGCATGGACCCCGCCGCGTTCACCTCGTTCGTGCCCAACGTCACGGGGTGGACCACCGTCGACCTCACCGGGATGGTGCAGAGCTGGGTGAGCGGGACGGCGCCGAGCTACGGGATCCTCCTCGAGGAGGGCGCCAGCGGAAAGACGTCATACAAGGGCAGCGCCCACACCGACCTGGGTTACCGGCCTCTCCTCGAGGTCTGTTACACGGTGCCGAAGGGCTCGATCGGCGACAAGGTGTGGTTCGACGCGAACGCGGACGGCATCGAGGACGCCTCCGAGCTCGGCATCTCCGGCGTCGTCGTCGACCTCTTCGGTGACACGAACTGCGACGGTGTCGCCGAGGGCGCCGCGCTCCAGACGACCGTGACCGGCGCAAACGGCATCTACCGGTTCTCCGAGCTCAACGCGGGCTGTTATGTCGTCGACGTCGACGACACGACGCTCCCGCTCGGCCACCTCCTGACGAGCGACGACGAGCCGCTCGGCGTGTCCCTCGGCGTGGGTGAGAACGTCGCCAACGCCGACTTCGGCTACGTGACCTACTCGTCGATCGGCGACACGGTCTGGCTCGACAGCGACGCCGACGGGCTCTACGAGCCGGAGACCGGCGAGCTCGGCGTCAACGGCGTCCGTGTCGAGCTGTTCCAGGGGAACCAGCTGATCGACTTCACCATCACCGGCACGAGCCCCTACACCGGCCAGCCCGGCTTCTACCTCTTCGACACGCTCCCGGCGGGCACCTACTCGGTGGTCATCACGCCCGACAACTTCATGGCGAGCGGTCCGCTCGCAGGGCAGGAGCCGACGGCCGACCCCGACGGCGGGCTCGACAACGTGGGCGTGGTCTCGCTCGGCTGGGCACAAGACCTCCTCGACGCGGACTTCGGCTACCAGCTCTCCTGCGGCAACGGCGTCTGCGGCGGCGACGAGAGCTGTTCCACCTGTGCCGTCGACTGCGGCGTCTGCCCGCCCCAGTGCGGCAACGGCACCTGCGAGGCCGGCGAGGACTGCGGCAGCTGCAGCGCCGACTGCGACGTCTGCCCGCCCGCCTGCGGCGACGGCACCTGCAACGGCAGCGAGAGCTGCAGCACCTGCGCGGCCGACTGCGGCACCTGCCCGCCGGTCTGCGGCAACGGCACCTGCGAGGCCGGCGAGGACTGCGGCTCCTGCTCGGACGACTGCGGCGCCTGCCCCGCGGTCTGCGGCAACAACGTCTGCGAGAACGGCGAGGACTGCGCGACCTGCACCGGCGACTGCGGCGCTTGCCCCGCGGTCCCCGGCAACGGCGTCTGCGAGGCCGGCGAGAACTGCTTCGAGGTCCCGAGCGACTGCGGCATCTGCCCGCCGGTCTGCGGCGACAAGGTCTGCGCGGTCGGTGAGACCTGCTCGAGCTGCGCGGCCGACTGCGGCGCGTGCCCGCCGGTCTGCGGCGATGGCGTCTGCAAGGCCGGCTCCGAGGACTGCTCGAGCTGCGCGGCCGACTGCGGCGCCTGCCAGTGCGCCTCTCCGGGCACCGGCTCCCCGGGTTACTGGAAGAACCACGAGAGCGCCTGGAAGGTCTCGCAGCTGACCATCGGCGGCAAGACGTACACGAAGTCCCAGCTGCTCGACATCATCAGCCGTCCGACGAAGGGCGACGTCACCTACATCATCGCGAAGCACCTCATCGTCGCCAAGCTCAACGTCGGTATCGGCAACCAGTCGAGCTGCATCGAGGACACCATCGCCGCGGCCGACGCCTGGCTCAAGAAGAACCCGCTCGGCAGCAACGTGAAGGAGGGTGGCAAGAACTCGCCCTGGTCGACCGGCGAGCCGCTCGCCACGAAGCTCGACGACTACAACAACGGCCTCCTCTGCGCGCCGCACCGTGACTGACCGATGATCGGACGATAACCGGCAATCGGCCAGCAAGCCGAGAGCTCTCCGAGGCCAGCGCCCGCTCCGAGCGGACCGCCTCAAGCGCGACCTGCGCTGGCCCCTCCTCCCCCTCTCCGGTCTCGCCTCGATCCCCAGGGCCGTTCTGGCCGTTCCGTGTCAACCCCCTCTACAGCCAACCGTGCGCCGGCGGATCACCGCCCTGGACGCGCGGCCCCAGCCGGCTCCCGTTGAGAGTGGAACGACGCCGCGCGCGGCTCCGAAAGGCAATCTCCTCCTAGTTGCCGTCCCACCGTACAGCCACGCTGGACGCGCTGGTGGAGCTGGAGAACCCTACGCGATCCGCATTCCTCCCGGAAAAGTGACGCTGTATCAGCAACTTATCCGTGCATCGGGGGCAACGTCCACTCCACGGCCTGCGGGGCGAGCGCCGCGCTGCAACGGAGAGTCTTCGCCTGCGCCACCGTTCTGTCACGAGCGCGGGTCACGCTGCAGGAACATGCTGATCGATCCACCAGCCACAGTGGGACGACACACCGTGACCCTGTACCTCGGGCCCGTGGAGGACGAAGGCCCCGAGGCCAGCGAGTCGCTTGGCGAAGCCATCTGGTTCGACCGCCGGGATCCACGATCCATTCGCCGTGCTCAGGAGATCATCCAGGACCGGCTGGGACTCTCAACCGCGCCGACGCTGTGCGACGAGCCTTCGCCCGGACTCGGGGCAGCGCTGGGCCGGATCCACGCGGCCCTGGTCAACGTGATCGAGCGCTGGCATCGGCGCAACGCCGGCGAAAATCATCTTGAGCTCGAGCCTCGAAGGACGGGATCCAGCCGCAAGGCATCTCCATCCTGTTAGGGCGTGTCGGCAAACGCGGGCCGGGCGGTCTGGTTCCGACGAGCTCTGTTGAGAATCGGGAGCGTCGACAGCTCGGCTCCAGGGGGCGACAGTGGCGTATTCATGCCTCGCGCGGCCGGCGCGGGGGCGATTCGGCGCTCAGCTCGCGGCGCGAGGAGCGCTGGCCGCTCCGCGCGCTCGCTCCTACAAGCGCTCGATGAGGAAGCTCCGGGTCTGGTTGTCGAAGTTCTGGGGGGCGAGGTTCGCGTCTGCCGTGAGGACGCGCCACTCGGCCGAGTAGCGCCAGAGCCCGTTGTAGAGCGTCAGCCTGAAGCCCGAGGGGACGCGGACGGAGCTGGCCCTCTGGTCCCATGGGGTGCTGTAGAAGAGGGAGGAGCCGACGCCGTACACGACCGAGGCGCCCGAGAAGTTGGCGTTCTCGTAGAAGGTGACCACGTCCGGCTGCGGGTCCGAGGCGTTCGCGACGACGATGCTCGAGATGGTGTTGTCGAAGCCCGCGGCCACGAGATCCGTGTCCGAGGTGAAGACGCGCGCCTCGCCCCCGAAGTCGCCGTGCATGAAGGCCGTGACCCGGAGCCCGGCGGGGACCCTGATGGCGCTCACGCGGTTGTCTCCGATGATCGTCATGTTCGGCAGGTCGTAGCGACCGATCCCGAAGCCCTGCGAGATACCGGAGAAGTTCGAGAGATCGTGGAGCACCACCTGGCCGCTGGGGTGGACGGTGGGGCCGCCGGCGATCGTGGCGTCGATCCAAGCGCGGTGGCGCGCGACGTCGACGCCGAGCTGCCTCGCGTGCAGGTTCGTGCCGTCCTGCCCGTTCGAGGCCGTGAACACGGCGACCTGACGCCCGTCGACGAACCACGGGCCGCCGGAGTCGCCGCTCCAGCCCGCGCCCGTCACGCCCGTCGCAATGAGCTCCTCGGCGGAGTACCAGCCGTCGATGTGGATGGTCGCCTTCTTGAGCGACGGCGCCATCACCAGCGGCGTGCCCTCGCTCCCCCAGCCGTAGGCCGTGGCGTCCCTGCCGGTCGCGACCGACGTCGCCTGGGCCAGCTGGACGAACGGTCCATCGGCGTTCTCGGTCAGGTGGAGCAGCGCGATGTCGGCGTCGGCCGAGTGCACCTCGACGGCGTCGACCGCGATGCGCCGGCCCTCGCGGTACGTGTTGCTGCCGACGCGCACAGCCGACGTCTCGCCCTCGTCCGCGATGCAGTGCTGCGCGGTGAGCACCCAGCGCGCCGCGACGAGGGTGCCGGTGCATTGGTAGAAGTCGCCGGTGCTCCCGCGCACGTCGAAGACCTGGACGGCCCAGGGGCTCGCCTCGGCGACCTGGCCGCCGACGATCGCGGACGAATGCGACTCGAACTCCTCGAGCGGCTCGTCCGACGCGCCTTCAATCGAGCAGCCCGTGGAGAGGCCGAGCGCGGCGCCCGCGCACACCGCGAGACCAAGCTGATGACCAAGTTCTCTCTTCTTCATTCTGCCTCCACATCATGATTCTGTTCAGACGATCGTTCGCGCCGACGGAGTCCGCCTCCGCCAGGAGCCAGCGTTCGTCAGCAATCAACGTGACGGGGCCTGTGATGGCGGCGCGCCAGGCTCGGCGACGGCGTCTCCGAGCAGACCCATGGGGCACCTGGCTGAAACCGGTGAAGGGACGGCCGGAGCGGCAGGCCCGAAGGCGGGCGTACGAAATCCGCCCGCGACGGCTCAAGAATCACGTCCAGAGTATGCTGCGCTACTCCGAGCGGCGCCAGGCGACGATCTGGAACAGCCGCGTTCGAGGCGTGGAACGAGGCGGCGTCCCGCTGTTCGCACCGAATTGCATTTTTATGCTGGGCGCGCCGACTCGGTCAGCGCCGTCCACGGCCGACAGGGATCCCCTTTCACGTCGCCTCAAGGCGCCGGGCGTTGATGAATTCGATCGACGCCGCCCTCGATACGCGGCACGTTCACCGACCGTCGTTTCGGCCCGTCCTCCGGATCCCATGACCCCGAAAACGAGTGGCCCATGAGGCTGAGGACCGGCGTGCAGCAGGCCGTAGACTGCTCGGCTGCAACCCCGATCACGAGCGACGCGACGTCCCCGAAAGCGAAGGGGATCTCATGAAGAGAGCGACCAATCGTCCTGCAGCAGGCCTCGGACCGAGCTTGCCGGGGGTGGTCTTGCTGTGCGCCCTCCTCGCAGGGTGCGGTGACGACGAGATGAAGTCGAGCTCCTCATCCATGTCTTCAGGCGCCGGAGGCAGCGGCGGCTGCATCGCCTGCAGCGGCGGCGGAGGCACGAGCGGCGGAAGCGGCGGCGGAGCAGGAGGCGGCGACGCGCCAAGCGCCAAGGGCTACCCCGATCGCTTCACCGTCGGCGCGCCCGGCGTGGGCACCTACGCCCAATCCGATCCCCAGCTCCCGGTGCCGCCCGGGTACACGGAAGTGTGGCCCAGCGACGACCAGAGCAAAGAGTGGGATCTGTACGATTGCGACGGCACTGTCAATCTGGACCACATGTATTTCCACGCGTTCATTTACATCGGCACCGGCTGCCACGGCACGGTCAACATCACCAACTCGATCATCGCGCCGCCGCCCGGCTCCACGAGCCGCAGCATCCTGGTCAACGCCGACGAGTCCGCGCCGCTCACCTTGAACATCAGCGATACAACCATTCGCCCCGAGCCGGTCGGCCTCGGAGGTACGAACGCCGCCCTCACCGAGCATGCCGTGAACGCCTGCGCGACGTGCACCATCCGCTTGACCCGGGTGGACGTGGCCAATACCGGTGGCATGTGCCTTTGCAGCCAAAACACGACCGTCGAGCAGAGCTGGTTGCACGACAACTACATCGCGCACCTGGCGGACCCCTCTCTCTCGCATACGGGCGGTATCTTCCCGTACGGGGGCAGCGGGCCGCTCGAGATCAGCCACAACCGACTCGAGCCCGGCGTCGACGCCGCCACGGGCAACGAAGTGCCGAACTATTGGCAAGCCATCACTGCCGTGCTCTTCACCCAGGGCGTCGATGGCTCGACGCTGCAGAACTACGATGTCCACGACAACTTCGTCTCGCTCGGCGCCTACGACTTCTACCCCGAGAACGGCAAGGACATGATCCTGCGCGACAACGTCTTCGGCCCGAGCCACTGGGGCTACACGACGTCGTGCGCGACGTGTACGTACGCTGATTGGTCCAACAACGTGGTCGGTGACATCGACGGCAACCCCACGAACGAGGTCGTCCCCCGGCCTTGACCTCAGGGCTGCCTCATCGTCGATGTATGGATAATTGATGACGCGCGGGAGTCCGGAGCAGGGCGGGGGAGCCGAAATGCGATTCTCGCACGACTCACCCCTGTGCTCGGCTGCGCGGTGCTATTGGAAGGTCACCGAGAGCGTCGGACGCCTCGCGGCATTGGCCACCTCGCTCGAGCAGATGCGCAGATCCTTGCCGGTCGCGGCGTTGGCGAGCACGAGGCCTTGATTGGCGGCGCTGCTCCGGACCCACCTCTGCACGCTGCCGGGGTCGAGCGCGATCGATTTGCGCTGATAGCCGCTGGCGTCGATGTTCAGGAACTGAAAGGTCGGCCCCTGCACGTCGCCCGAGCCGATGCCCGGCGCGGTCCAGTCGCTGCCCGCGCCCCCGCTGGTGAAGCCCAGCGTCGCGGAGCTGTAGCTCCACGGCGTCTTCATGAAGTTGCCGTTCAGGGCTTGCGGCCCAACCCAGCTCTCGAAGGTCACGTCGAGCGTGGCGGCCGTCACCGTGGCGGTTGTGGGGATCTGCGATACGTCGAAGCGAATGAGCGCCTTGGTGGTGTAGCTGCGCGTGTCGGCGAGGAGCACGTCGTAAATCTTGTAGACCGTACCGACAGGGTTGCTGGACGAGTAATTCAGACTGGAGATGCTCAGATCTTGCACGCCGGTGTAGCCATTGACGCCCTGAGTGAAGGTCAACGTCTGCGCTGTACCGCTGGGCGTCGGCGTCGTCGGCTGCGTCGGCTCGGTCGGCGTCGGCGGCGTCGGCTCGGTCGGCTCGGTCGGCGTCGGCGGCGTCGGCTCGGTCGGCGTCGGCTCGGTCGGCGTCGGCTCGGTCGGCGTCGGGGGCGTCGAGGAGCCCGCCGTGACAGCGCCGGTGGCGCTGACCTTGAAGCTCAAGGTCTTGCTGGCGCCCGACACCTGCAGCGCGCCGCCCGCGCTCACGCGGATGCGCCATTTTCCGCCGGAGGCGACGGCCGTGACCGCATATCCGGAGCTGGAGGGCGCAACGTCGACCAGCACGTGCTCGGCTGCCGTTTGCGAGACGAGGTACTCCGCGCTCGACACGGCGCCGGTCGCGGCCTGATCGGCCGAGAACAGCACGACCTGATTCTGCGGCGCCGAGAGCTCGACGCCCACCACGTTGCCGGCGATGACGTTGCCGTCCGCGGACGACAGCCGCGTTTGCTCGCCGAGCGTCGCGCCCGCCGAGACGACGGTCAGCCACTGCTGCGCCGCCGCGCGCACCGGAGCGTGCACCTCGAGCCGCGCCGTCGAAGCCGGAAGAGCCGTCGTCGTCGTGCTCGCGCTCTTCGGCAGCAGCGTGCGCACGCTTCCGACCAGCGTCGTACCCACCACGACGTCGAAGCGCTTCTGTGTCGCATCGGCGGTGGTCACCTGACGCGGCGCCACGGGCGTGTGAAAGCTCATCCACTGGTCCGCGCTGGCCTTCGCCACCGTCGTGCGGTCGAACAGCACGAAGCTGCCTGGACGGAAGAACACCACGTCGCGCGTGAACTGCGAGACCGGCTTGACCGTGGGGCTGCCGTACTGGTCTCCGAGGCCCGTGGCGCGCGCGCGCACGAACGCGCCGCGGTCCTCGTACCGCTCTACATGGGCGTTCGAATCGACCGGTGAGAGCGAGTTTTGTCCGGGGTTGTACCGGTTCGTGGCGTCGTCGACGAAGAAGGTGTTGTGCAGCCGGCGCTGGCTCGTGCCGTAGCTGTCGTCGTTCACCAGGTTCTCGCAGGCGTTGCCGCAGTTTTGGGGCAACCAGCCGGTCGCGTTCATCAGTACCGGCTGATCGCCGACCACCACGCTCAGACCGCCGGCGTTGAACATCTGCTCACCGGAGTAGGCGGCGTTGATGTACGCGCCGCCGGACAGCGCCCCCCACACGGCCGTCTTGTCCCAAGACGAGCGCATGCCGACGTGGCCAGGGCCGGCCGCGAAGTGCGACAAGGCGCTCGACTGGTACCCGCTCCTGGCGGCGCCCGTATCGCCATACAAGAACTTGGACCACGGCGCCGAGTCGTCGCCTGCCGCCGCGATCACGTCGGCGGCGAAGCCGCGCGCGACGGCGGCCGAGGTGTCACCCTGCTGCTCGAGCATGGTCGCCAGACCGAGGAACAGCGCCGCAGAAGGACGCATGTCGATGCCCGCGCGAATCGTGCCCTGGTCGTCCATATGCTTGAGTGAGGGCCACGTGAAGTACCGGGCATAGGTCGCCTCCTCGCGGGCCAGCGGCAGCTCCTTCCACCAGTCGAGGCCGGTCGCCGTCTTGGTCGCCCACAGCGCCTCGACCATGTACAAGACGGCCCGGCTGCCGTAGCCCCAGCCCTCCGGCCAGCCTCCGCCGCCCATCATGCTCGTGAACTTCGGCTTCACGAGCTGTCCCCACATGCGCGTTACGACGTCGCTCCAGTACACGCTGGCCTTGGCGTTCTCGCCCTCGGTCGCCAGCGCCGCCGCGGTCTTGGCCAGGTAGTAGCCGGCGAAGTAGTTGCCGATCGGGTCGTTCTTGATCAACCCGCTCTCGTCGTACCAATCGATCCACGTGTTCATCGAAGCTACCAGGCGCGTCTTGGTCGCGGCCGGCAGCGCCGGGTAGAGCCAGTCGTAGCCGAACGCCATACCGACCACGTAGTTTCTGATGCCGTAACCCAGGTCCGTCGACGGCTTCTGCCCCCCGGACGCGACCGGGGTGCTCATGGCCTCCAGCAGGCGAACGCCGGCCTCGCCGTAGCGAGCCTGCGCGGCCGTGTCGGTCGTCACGCGATAGCAGATGCCCAGCGCGCGCACGACCGGCGGATACTCGTCACCTTGATAGCCTTGCCCGACGTTCGGGTAACCCGGGTAGGAACTGCCGCTCGGCGGGTGCATCGTGCCGGTCGTGTAATCGTCGCAGCGCTTCTTCAACGCCGTCCAAGCGGCGTCGCCAGCCGCGGCGCGCGCCTTCAGGCGCGCGATGACGGGGTCGGTCAAAATGAGCCGCGCGGCGGGGCGCGCTACCAGCATTTCCTCGCTCGCGCCCACGTCTTCTTCTGCCAGTTCAACCGGTTCGTCCGAATCGGGGCCGCCCAAGCAGCCGAGCGCGCCGGAGATTCCGGCCAAGAAGGTCAAGGCAAGGAAGTGGCTGATTTTACGCATTGAGTCTCCTTTGACTGAAGGCACACACGTGCCCCGTCGCAGACTTGCTTCGTCTGTGGGGTTACCCGTTCAGCGACTGACTTCGAATCGAGGCCTGGGCGGCCCCTCCGCAGTCACGTCCTTATCGAGCGGCGCTCGACGATCGTCATCGCCACGAGCGCGGCGATGAGCTTCCCGGCGGCAAACGACCGCGACCCGAAGCCTCGAGAAATCGAATGCATGGCTTTTTCTCCCCCGGCGTCGTCGAACCGCTGTGGTGGACAGGACCGTGACGGGCGAAGGCACCAGGGGGCAGAAGAGGAGCCTCCCGCTGCATGCCTTCGCGCCGCGAACCATCGGTGCAGACCATCCAGCACCAGAGGGTGCGGATACCGGCGCTCTCGTACAACGACTTATTCTCGGATCGATACGTCCGGTCAAGACGAAACACTTTCGAAGATCGAGCGACCGCCCAATTAGGTCGCATACTTCGGTCGTTCTTCACATCAGGGTTGCAAATTTCGATGCAGAGCTGAAGTGATCAGCCCGCCCGCCGATGTGAAGTAAGGTGTAGAGAAGCGATCGTTCGCTCGCTTGGATGTATGGATATAGACGAAATCCACAGAAATGTTGGTGAGCACCCAGCGTGACTTGGTTATCCATGTCAGCCAACGATCTTTATTGGCCTGACCCCGCATTGGCTGGCTCGGCGGCGGCTCCCGCGGCGCGATGGAGGTCGCGCGCTTCGTTGGCGGCACCGCTACGCCGCAAGCAAGAAGCCGCTCGCAGTCCTGATCGAGCGCTGCGCCGAGGGGTAGCTACCCGGGTCGCGGCTGGCCAGAGGAGCGAGCGCCTATCGGCTACAGGCTGCGTCGTGTGACGTCCTGCGCCGGAGGGACGCTCAGCCCTTCCCGCTCGTCGTCCCAGGCAACCGCGCTGATCTTCCAGCCGGCGGGCGTCTTGACCAGCTGGATGGACTTCGTGCCCCTCGCCTCGAAGCGCTGCCCCGAGAGCAGCCCGGACTTCCGGGGTGGGCCCCGGAGGACGCGCCGGCTACGGCGCCTCGACCACCGTGCGCGACTCCTTCGCCTGGATCACGTCGGGGAGCAGGAACGGCACCGGGTGCGTCTGGTTCTTTCGCCAGAGCTCCGCCTGATCGCGGAAATGTGGGCTCTCGGCGTCCCAGACATTGCCTCCGGGAATGGCGTTCCACGCCTTCGGCCCCGCCGGGTCGAGCTCCACGACGAGCCGTTGCGACGGGCCGTGGACGTACCGGAAATCCGGAGACTCGTCGAGCGCCCACGAGAGGCGGTAATCCGAGGAGTCCACCGCGAACTCGTCGCCGCCGCGCGGAAAGCCGCCGCTCCAGAGGGGATCGCTCGGCGGAGGGATGCTGAGGCTGCTGAAGAAGGGGACGAGCGCGTCGAAGGTGACCGTGTGAAAGGCGCCCCAGCGGGGCGCCGCAGCCCCGGAGCCGCCCTGTCGATCGAGCCAGGCGAGGGCGTCGAGCAGGGCGCGCAGCACGCGCTCGTCCCTGGACTCGACCGCTGGCGTGCCCATGTCGTCCCACAGCGCGCTGTCCTGCACGGCCGGATCGAAGGTGGCGAGCTGCTCCCGATCGGCGGAGAAAAGGTGGAGGAGCGCCTTCGCCGACAGCTCCCGGGAGAACGACGAGAAGCCCATCTGGCCGAGCTCGTCGCCCAGCACCCGGCGCACCACCCGGACGAGCCAGAGGTTGAAGACCAAGGTCGCCTCCGAGGCGCGGGCGTCGATCGCGCCGGGGCCATCGCCCTCGTCCGGGAGCGGCATGGCGGTGTCGAGATCGATGCCTGCGGCCGCCTTGTAGTCCGCCTCCTTGCCCCAGCCGTCGAGGAGCGCCCGCAGGGCGGCGAGGCGCAGCGGGCCGTATGCGGCGTCCGCGACGATCGCGCTCAGATCGGGGTGAGTACCGGGCGTCGAGCGCTCCTCCTCGGCGCGGTCCATGGCGCGGAGGAGGTGAGGCACGAGCCTCGCGCCGAGCGCCGACTTGATGTCGCCCTGGATCGCCGCGCAATCCTCCGGCGACAGAGGTCCCTCGTGGGCATCGATCCGCTCCTGGATGCGGCCCTCGCGAAACCCGATGTCGAAGCTGCAACCCAGGTACATGGGGGTGCCGTCGGGGAGCGCGCCGTTCGATGGATCGTTGTCCAGGGAGTCCCCGATGGGGTCGTTGTTCGCCGTGGCGATGTATCCCGCCGGCGGGTTCTTCGCCCGGGGGATGAGGTGCTCGGAGAGCGTCCCGGTCCACTCCGCGGTCCCGTCGCCGGGGAGCACCATGCAGGGGAGGACGCCCGTATAGGTGGCCGCGTCCCAGGCGAACGCCTCAGGAGACCGCGTCGGGATCGCCGCGTGCGTCGTCCAGAGGATGTCGCCCGCGGTGTCGCCCATCACCCAGTTCTGCGCGCCGACGCTGAATTTCGAGAGCGATTCCTGCGCATCATCGACCGAGCGAGCGCGCAGCAGGCCGAAGATGGCCTCCAGCTCCCTCGTCGGCCCGAGCCCCGTCCAGCGGACGCTGAGCGCTCCCACGGCCGGGTCCGGATCCACCACCGCGTGGTCGACGATAATCGGCAGGAGCGGGCCGTGATGGGGCACGATCGGGACACGGTAGGTATAGGGCTCCCTGCCAGCGATCGCGATGACCTCCTCGACCGTCTGGAGGGGCACTGGATTGCCCTTGAAGAGCACGGCCTTGCCGTCGGGCGTGAGCTTCTCGGCATAGACATCGGTGACATCGTACATCGCGACCGTCGCTCCCCACCCGACGTGCTCGTTGTGGCCCAGGATGATCCCCGGAATCCCGGGGAAGGCGACGCCCCCGACGTGAACATCGCGGCTCGCGTCCTTGCCCTCGGGCGCGGTGACATGGATCGAGACGGCATACCAGACGGCCGGCGCGCTCAGCGACAGGTGGGGATCGCTGGCCACGAGCGCGTGCCCCGTTGCGCTCCGGCTCGCGTGGATGGCCCAGTTGTTCGAGCCGAAGCCCTCCGGGGCGACCTTGCTCCTGGCGCGCTGGACCGCGCTCAGGTAGCCGGTCAGCGACGAAATGAGCTTCGCGCGGCCCGGCGCGGCGCGGCCCGGTCGTCGCGCGCGAGACGCTCTCTTCGCCCCCTTGTCCTCCGCCTTCTGCGCCTTCTCCCGCGCCGGGGAGGCGGGGTAGCCGCTGCTGGTCACCGCGGGCTCGGAGGGGGCGAACCCGTGAGCCCGGTGACCAAGGCGAGGACGCAGTGTGCCGAAGAGAATGACAGTCGCATGAACGCTCCTTGGTAGGATAGAAGCGAGCCACCCCGGCGGTGTCGTCGCGCGACGCGGTGGCCGGAACATCACGTCGTCAAGCGAGGTA
Source organism: Sorangium sp. So ce381 (assembly GCF_051473845.1). NCBI lineage: Bacteria > Pseudomonadati > Myxococcota > Polyangiales > Polyangiaceae > Sorangium > Sorangium sp. So ce381. The sequence continues at coordinate 1,431,898 of NZ_CP150336.1, forward strand.
GGGTTCGGAGCTCCTTTCGCGGCAGCATGGGCCAGGGCACGACCGGCAAGAGGGAGCGTGCCTTGGCGCGGTGTCTGGGCCAGCATGACACGCAGACGCCAGCGCGGCCCGCGCCGGACCGCCGCCGCGCCAAGCTGTCTGAATCTTACCTTGGTCCCCCGGGTCGCCGAGGAGGCCAGCCGGCCCGAAGCGCTCGATCCCCACCAGCAGCGGTGTTTGTACGTAGTACTCGATGGATTCATAGCCGATGGACAAGCAAGTCGATGTCGTGGTCGTAGGCGCCGGGCCGGTCGGGCTCCTGCTCGCGATCGAGCTCAAGCTGGGCGGCGCCGGTGTGATGGTGCTCGAGCGGCTCACTGCGCCGAGCGTCGCCCTGAAGGGGACTGCAGTCGGACCGCTCGGCGTGGAGGCGCTCCAGCGCCGGAGCATGGGCCCAGCGCTCGCCGAGGCCGAGGATCGCCACTTCGCGGCCATGGGACCGGTGGGCGTGGAGAGGCGGGGGCAGGCACACAGGTCCAGGGGGCATTTCGCCCTTCTCCCCCTCCGATCAGAAGCAGTGGGCGAGCCCGAACGGCGCATGCTCTGGGTGAACCAGCAGGGCGTGGAGGCGATCCTGGGCGCGCGGGCGGCCGCGCTCGACATCGAGGTACGGCGCGGGTGCGAGGTCACGGGCCTGGACCAGCACGACGATGGCGTCGCGCTCCACTGGGCTTCCCCGGACGGGCCGGAGCATGCGCGCTGCGCCTGGCTGGTCGGATGTGACGGAGGGCGCAGTTCGATCCGCAAGATGGCCGGTTTTGCCTTCCCCGGTACGCCGCCGAGCCAATTCATGTACCAGGCCGTGCTCGACCTCGACCACCCCGAGCGCCTGCCGCGCGGGTCGACCCGCACGCCGGAGGGCGTCGTCATGAACGGACCTCGGCCTCGCTGGCTTGCGATGCACGACTTCAGCGGTCCGCCGGTTGATCGCAATGCGCCCGTCACGCGCGAGGAGATCGAAGGCGTGCTGCGCCGAATCAGCGGCGCGGATGTCCGCGTGACGGCGATGGAGCAGGCGAATCGCTTCACGGACAGCGCACGTCTGGTCGACACGTACCGCCGGGATCGCGTCCTGCTCGCGGGTGATGCGGCGCACATCCATTCGCCTTTGGGTGGCCAGGGGCTGAGCCTTGGGCTGGTCGACGCGGCCAACCTCGGCTGGAAGCTCGCCGCCGTCGTTCGCGGCGACAAGCCGGACAGCCTGCTCGACAGCTACACGTCCGAGCGGCGGCCCGTGGCCGAGGCCGTGCTGGCCAACACGCTCGCCCAGGTCGCGCTCACGCGGTCCGACCCGCAGTCGAGCGCAATGCGGCAGATATTCGCGAAGCTGATGGAGATCGACGCCGTGAATGGCCATCTCGACGGACTGACGAGCGGTCTGGCCACGCGCTACGACCTCGGCGCGGAGCGAGACCTGGTCGGACGCCTCACCGGCGATCGCCCGGTCGGCCGCGCCGACGCTCGAACATCGCTGTTCGCAGAGATGGCGGAAGGCGAAGGAATATTGCTCGACGCGTCTCCTGACGGGCACGCGGCCGGTCTCGCCGCCGGGTTCACGCGGGTGCGCTGCTTACCGGCCGACGCAGGCCCGTCGATGCTGATCCGGCCCGACGGGTGCATTGCTTGGGCCGGCGACGTGGGAGGCGTCGAGGGGTTGGTGGACGCGCTTGAGCGCTGGTTCGCGTCCGCCGCGCCCCGGCCAGGCGGCTTCCAGGAACGGTCGTGCTCGGCCGGGCCATCGTCCTCCGCGCCGTCGCGATCGGAGCAGCGAACGTAGCCGACAACGTCACCTCTGGCGATCAGAATGTCACTGGCGCGCGGCAAGGAGGCTCCCGACGACGCGCTGGCCCGCGAGCTGGGCGCGATGGGGCTGCTCTGAGTCAGCGCGCGCGCCGGTAGTGCACGGCGACCGCGCCGCAGCGGAGCGGCTTGGCCGAGACCAGCTCGAGCCGTCGCGTGCTGGGCAGCCCGCTCTGGTACAGGGTCGGGCCGTGGCCCGTGATCCTGGGGTGGACGAGGAACTTGTACTCGTCGATCAGATCCAGCCGGTCCAGCTCGGTCGCGAGCTTGCCGCTACAGAGGAGCACGCCGGCCGGGGTCGCGTCCTTGAGCTTCTGCACGCCCGTGCGCAGGTCGCCGGCGATGTGGTGGCTGTTGGTCCACGGGAAGTCCTTTCGCGTCGACGACACCACGTACTTCGGCTTGGCCTCCAGCTTGACCGCCCACTCGCGGATCGCCGGCGGCGCCTCCTCGTCGCCGCGGGCGACCGCCGGCCAGTAGCTCTCCATCATCTCGTAGGTGACGCGGCCCCACAGCATCGCCCCGCCCTCGTCCATGAGGCGGGTGAAGAAGGCGTGTGTCTCGTCGTCGGCGATTCCCTCCTGGTGGTCGACGCAGCCGTCCAGGGTGACGTTGATGATGAAGGTCAAGAGTCCCATGCGGCGAGTCTAACACTCCTGGCGATGGAACGGCAGGCCGTCGCAGAACTTGTCGCTGAGGATGTGCGCCAGGAGCGAAGGTGTCGCGAGCGCGCGGCAGGATCTGCGGCGGCAGCGGTGCGGTCCCGATCGTCGGCTCGGCAGTGTCCGCCGCGCCGGCGTCGCGGTACTTGGCGCGGGCGATGACCATGCGGACGTGGCTCGGGCGCCGAGGCACTCGCGATCCCGAGGCCCACGGTGGCCACACGCCTCCGCCTCGCACGCCGCCTCTTCGCCCGCTCGCCTTGAGACCAGCCGCGATCGAGCGGGCGTGTCAGACCGCGCTGGCGCTCACCCCGCCGCCGCTTCGAGCTCGCCGAGGACGAAGACCGCCGCGACCGCCGGCTCGAAGAGCTCGGCGCGCACGGCGCGGTAGTGCGGGTCGGCGAAGAACCGCTCCTGCGCCGCGCGGTCGGGGAACAGGAGGGTGAAGACGCGGTTGATCCGCTCATCCCCCTTCAGCACGCGCGCCACGACGAAATCGTGGCCGAACGCGCCGCCGTAGGACAGCAGGATCGGCATCATGCCGGCGCGGTAGCGGGCGTAGGACGCCTCGTCCGTCACCTGGAGCCCCATCAGGAGCACGTGCTGCCGGCCGTCAGCGCCCATGGGAGTAGCCTCCATCGACGTCGAGCGTCGTGCCTGTCACGAAGCCGGCCCTGGCCAGGAACAGCGCCGCTTCCGTCGTATCCCGCACCTCGCCGACGCGCTGCAGCGGGTGGATCGAGGCCAGCGAGTCCGCGCCTTCGCCGATGAGCGGCGTGCGGATGATGCCGGGCGCCAGCGTGTTCACGCGGATGTCGTGGGCGGCGAGCTCGGCGGCCAGCGAGACGGTGAGCGCGTGGACGCCGCCCTTGCTGGCCATGGCGGCCGAGGCCGGCATCCGCGCCATGGCCTGCTGCACGAGCACCGTGCCGACATTGATGATCGAGCCTCCGCCGCCCTCGATCATCAGCGGCACCGCCGCCTGCGTCATCAGGAATGTCCCTTTCACGTTGGTGGTGAAGAACCGCTCCAGGTCCTCCTCCGTGCTCTCGAGGAACGGCTTCACGCCGAAGATCCCGGCGTTGTTGATCAGCACGTCGACGCCGCCGAAGCGCTCGAGCGCGGCCGCGGCGACGGCCCGCGCCGTGGCGCGGTCACCGACGTGGCCCGGCACGGCGACGACGCGCGCGCCGCCGTCGAGGCTCCGCCGCGCCTGCTCGAGCTTCTCCGGGTCGCGGCCGTTCATGACGACGCTCGATCCCTCGGCCAGGAAGCGCCTTGCGAGGTCGAGGCCGATACCGCTGCTGGCGCCCGTGATGATGACGCGATCGATTCTGGTGGACATGGAGTGTCGCTCCTTTCGCACCGACAACCTAGGACCACCCCTCGAACCGAGAAAGTGGTATGTTTCTATCAACTTCATAACTCCAGGTTCTGATCCTGCGGGGCACCGCCATGACCTACGATCAGCTCGTCGCCTTCCTCGCCGTCGCGGGCGAGGGCACGTTCAGCGCCGCGTCCGCGCGGCTGCACAAGTCCCAGCCGGCCGTGAGCAAGCTGGTGCGCAACCTCGAGCGCGAGCTGGGGGTCGAGCTGTTCGATCGCCGGGAGTACCGCGCCACGCTCACCGACGCCGGCCGCCTGTTCCACGAGCGCGCCGCCGCCGTCATCGAGGGCACCGAGGCGCTGCGCAGCTTCGGCATGCGCCTCTCGGGCAAGGCGGAGCCGATCGTGCGGCTCGCCGTCGAAGCGGTGACGCCGCTCGGCCCCGTCATGGACATCTTCCGGGCGCTGCAGGCGCGTTATCCCCTGGTGCGCATCGAGCTCGGCACCGAGCGGCTGGCGGGCGCCGCCGACGCGCTGCGCGAGGACCGCGCCGATCTCGCGGTCGCCACGAAGCTCGGGATCGACGGCTCAGCGGTGGAGACGGCGCGCTTCTGCGATGTGCGGGTGATCCCTGTGGCGCGCTTCGATCACCCGTTGGCCACCTGCGGCGCGCCGATCCCGCCCGCGCTGCTGCGGGCGCACGCGCAGATCATCCTGCGCGACAGCGCGCGGGGGAGCGCCTCGCCGTCCCTGAACGTGCTGGAGGGCGGCCTGCGCTGGACGGTCACCGACGTCGCGGCGAAGAAGGAGGTCATCCTCGCGGGCATGGGCTGGGGCGGGCTGCCCGAGCACGTGGCCGCCGGCGCGCTGGCGGCGGGTGAGCTCGTGGCGCTGCAGGTCCCCGAGTTCGTGGCCGACACCATGGAGCTCTTCGTGATCCGCCGCCGCGACCGCCCGCACGGCGTCGTCGCGCAGGCGCTCTGGGAGGAGCTCGGGCGCTGCGGCCACGGCGCCGGGGCGCCGGCGGCGGCCGGGGAGGCCCCGCGCCGCCGGAGGAGGGGTTGAGGGCCGCGCCGGCCGGAGCCACGGCGGCGGAGCGCGCTCGCCAGGCTGGTCGACGCCATGCCCGTGAGCGCCGGCCGACTGGCACGCTTCTCCTCGATCACGCCTCTCCGCGACAGATCGCTCGGAGGATCTCGCGCGTGTGTCCGCGCAGCCATGCATGCGCCTTGTCGCCCTCGCAGCGCTGGTGCCACAGCTGAACGATCCTGAGCTCCGGCGCGTCGAGCGGCAGCGGACGGGTGCCGAGGCCCAGCGCCCGCACGACGGGACCGCAGACGCGCGCCGGCAGCGCGACGACGAGATCGCTCTCGTGGGCGAAATGGATGGCCGCGGCGCACGTGGGAGCCGCCGCGACGACGCGCCGCCGCAGCCCCAGGGCCTCGAGCGCGTCGTCGATCGGATCGCGCAGGCGGCCGCGGCGCGAGACGGTGACGTGAAGCGCCTCGGCGTAGCGCCTGGCGGTGAGCCGGCCGCGCGCGAGCGGGTGAGCCCGGCGGAGGGCGACGACGAGGCGATCTTCGCCGACGAGCTCCCCGCGGATCTCGGGGAGCGCGGGCTCCGTCGAGCCGATCTCGAGATCCACGCGCCCTTGGCGCAGGTCATCCGTATCTCCCGCGGGCTCGGCCAGGAGCCGGACCTTCACGAGAGGGGCCTGCTCCTGCACCGCTCGCAGGAGCCGCGCGCCGAGCGCCGTCGTGAGGGCGTCGTGGCAGCGGACGGTGAAGGTCCGCTCGAGCCTCGCCAGGTCGAGCTCCCGCTCGGGCGCGAACACCGCGTGCGCTCGCTGGACGATGGCCTGGACCTCCTGTCGCAGGGCCAGCGCGCGGGGCGTGAGCGCCATCGTCCGGCCGGCGCGCACCAGGATCGGGTCCCCCGTGGCGTCCCGGATGCGCCCCAGCGTTCGGCTCATCGCGGGCTGGGACAGATGCAAACGGGCCGCCGCAGCGCTGACGCTCCTCTCCTCGAGCAACGCGTCCAGCGCCGGCAACAGGTTCAGGTCGATATGCATGGAGGTAATTCTTCCTCATATCAACTATGCATTGGACGGCATGAGTCGTCCAGGGTTTATTCCTCCGCGCGGTGGTTCAGCGGTTCAGTGGCTCAGTGGCTCACGAGCACGCGCGAGCCGCTCGCCCGAGGAGGATTCATGTCGATTCATTCCGATCATTCCGAGCAGATGAACAACGATGCGATGGGGCGAGGCCGAGGCGCGGGCCGCGCGGAGGACGAGTCCCTGCTGCCCGCGGTCGTCGCGGCGCTCTCCGTGGCAGGCGAGCGGCTCGTCGGCCGCTTCTCGACAGAGCCGCGCCCGAGGAGCCGAGAGGACATCTTCGCCGCGCTCGGCGCCAACGATGCGGTCTCCCTCGATGCGCTTCGCGAGCCCTTGTCGCGCGCTCGCCCGGAGGCCCGGTGGGTCGAGGACGAGCTCGAGTGCGGGCCCCTCCCGCCAGGGGAGTGGTGGGTCACCGACACCGTCGAGGGGAACATCAACCACGTTCACGGGATGGCGGACTGGTGCGTCACGGCGACCCTCGTCCGCGACAACGAGCCGGTCCTGACAGCGGTGCACCTGCCCTTGACCGGCGACACGTACACAGCCCGGAAGGGCGCCGGCGCGACCCTCGGGACCAGGAGGATTCGAGCGTCGGCGAAGACGGAGCTCGGCGCTGCCTTCGTCGGGACCGGCCAGGCGAGGCCGGGCGAGGACGAGGAGACGTACCGGCGGATTGGCATGTCCGTCACCGCGATGCTCCGAAGCGCGCTCGTCCTGCGCGTCTCGGTCCCGGCCACCCTCCAGCTCATTCAGGTCGCGGCCGGCCGGATGGACGTCTTCTGGCAGTACAGCCAGATCCGCTCCGGGCTCCTCGCAGGGGCGCTGCTCGTCGAGGAGGCAGGGGGCGCGGTCACGGACACACGCGGGGAGCGCTGGAGCCTGGCCAGCGAGGACTTCCTGGCTGCGGCGCCCGGGCTCCACGCCGGCGCGGCCTTCGTCCTGTCGACCATCCGATGAGGGGAGGGGGCTGAACATGGATCACGTCATGGGAAACATTGGAATCCTCGGTTCGGGCCGCGTCGCCACCGTCCTCGCGAACAAGCTCGCGGGCGCCGGGCACGCCGTCACGATCGGCGCCAGAGACCCGGCGCAAGCCGCTGTGAAATGGTCGGGGGCGCGCGTCGAGCTCAGGGATCACGCGGAGACCGCGCGCCTGGCCTCGATCGTCATCAACGCCACCCCGGGGGACACGAGCGTGGAGCGGCTCGGCGCCCTCCGCGACGCGCTGAAGGGAAAGATCCTCGTCGACGTCTCCAACGCGACGCTGCGCGGCCGAGACGGCCTCCCCGGCAGCCTGCTTTACCCGAACGGCAGCGTCGCCGAGCGCCTGCAGGCTGCGCTGCCCGAGACGGCCGTGGTCAAGACGCTGAACACCATGCTGTTCACCGTCATGGCGGATCCCACGAGCCTGCGCGCGGCCCCGACCGCGTTCCTCTCCGGCAACGACGAGGGCGCGAAGGCGGTCGTCGGACGGTTGCTCGGCGATCTGGGCTGGCCGGCCGGCTGGATCGAAGATCTCGGAGACATCGAGACCGCTCGCGGCCCCGAGGCGGTCGCCTTGCTCGTCCCCTCCGTGCTGCGAAGGCGAGGGCTCGCGCCGTTCGCCATCGCGCTCGCCCGGTAAAGGGCGACGGGATGGCGACGCGGCTCTCGTACCTGTTCTGGGGCACGATGCCCGACGAGCAGCTGCGCGCGGCCGCGCAGGCGGGGGAGGACCATCTGGCGCCGCGGCGTCGCGCGATGAGGGCGAGGCCCAACAGGGCGACGATGAGACCGAGGTACCCGGACCTGCTGCCAGCGCGGTGAAAGCTGCATCGTGCGTCGTTGCTTGTGTCGTCGGTCACGTCATTTCTGCTGCTGTCGGCGGCAACGCTGGAGGTCCCGCCGCCCCCGCCATTCGCTGCTCGGCCACCCGCGCCCGGCTCCGGGCCGCCGTTTGCGCCCACCCCCGGATCCATACCGCCATTTCCGCCCGCGCCCGGCTCCACATTGCCGCCTCCGCCCGTACCGAGCCCGGCGCTGTCGCTTCCACCCGCATCGCCGCCGCCTGCGCCGGGTCCGGGCGAGGGCTCCCAGCGGAGCAGCCGCGAGACGACGCGCCGCGTGCGCGCGGCAGGGCCGAGCTTGTAATAGCTCAGGAGGAACCGGCCATCCTCGCCGCGGGCCAGCATCGGCGCATTGCAATCGTCATCCACGAGCAGCGCCTCCATGCCCAGCGTCCCATCGGGGGCCACGGCGCGGATCCGGAGCCGGTGCGTCTCCGCCTCTTCCCACACCACCTGGTAGCTCGCGCCGCCCCAGGCCACGGCCGCCGCGTAACCAGCGCTGGTCGGCGAGATCAGGAACGCTTCGCCCCGCCAGCCGCCCGTGCCGTAGATTCGACCGCGCACCGGCCTATCACCGCCCTCCGGCCAGCCATCGACGGACTCCGTCCAGACAACGAGCGTGTCCGTGCCGTCCGTCGCCCCGGCGATGGCGGCCGATGCGCTCGACAGCAGGAAGCTCTCCCCGACGTCCCCCGTGCGGCTCACGGGGACGAGGCGCAGGCCCGCATTCCAGTAGGCCACCAGGTAGTCCTGCCCGGCGTGGAGCGGCATCGCGTGCGACTCCGCCCCGACCGAGGGCGCGATGGGGAACACCGGGCCAGCGCTCCCCGAAGCGTCGAGCAGACGGCCCGACGCGGTGTACACGAAGGGCTCCTCCGCGGTCCTCTCCACGAAGGTCACCAGATAACCGTCGCCGTTGCCGGCGACCGACGGTATCGCCGACAGGTGGAGCGACGAGATAGCGACGCTCTCCCCGAGCGCGCCGTCGCCCGACACCCGCCGCAGGTGATCCCCGCCGGCGCCGATCGCGCTCCAGGTGAGCATCGACGCGCCCTCGCCGTTCGAGGCCAGGTCGATCGCGAAGGCGCTGCTCGCGAGCTCGATCCCGACCGGGGTGACAACCTCGCCGGCCGCGCTCACGCGCACAGCGCGCGCGGTCGTCCGCTCTCCTTCCGGTTCCGGGTCCGGCTCGTCGGTCCAGGCGACGAGGTAGCTCTCGCCGGTCCAGACCACGCGCGGGGGGCCTTGCCTGCTTGGCAGGGGGCTGAGCCCGAGCCGACCCGCGGCCACCTCGAGATCCGGGGTGATCAGGCTGCCCTCGATGCCCTGGCCGTGGAACGCGAGCAGGAAGCGCGAGCCGTTCCACGCGAGCGAGCTCCGGTCCGGATCCCGGACGGAGCGAGGCGACCCGTCCGCGAGCCTCACGTCGTCGGTCCCCTGCACGACGCCGTCGGCCGAGACGCGGGCCCCGTACATCGCGCGACCGTCCCGCTCGTCGGCCCACGCCACGAGATAGCTGCTGCCGTCGAACGCCGCGACGGGGGCCCCGGTGCCCGGGCTCGGCCGCGAGATCGGGAAGTCCCTTGCCGTGATCGCGCCGTCTGCGCGCAGCACCGCGCCCCGGATCGTGCTCGTGGGATCGTCCCGGACCCATGTGGCCAGGAAGCTCGTCCCGCCGGACGCGAGCGCGACCAGCCGCGCGTTGTCCGGCCCCTCCGAGATCGGAACACCGCCGGTGTCGAGCGCCGTCCCGTCGCCGGCCACCCGGGCCGCGCGGACGGCGCGCGCACCGCCGCCGGCGACGTCGTCGTCCCAGGCCACGACGGAGACGTCCGCGCCGGCGTCGACCGCCGGGCGCGACGCGCGGCCGCTCGTGGAGAGGACGCGCTCGGCGCCGGGAACGGCCCTGCCGCTCGGGTCGATCAGGGTCGCGCGGACGTCGTCGGCCCCATCGTCGGCGAGGCTGAGCCAGGCGGTCACGAAGCGCTCCCCGTTCCATTCGACCGAGGGATACACGCCCTCGTCCGCCGTCGAGACCGCGAAGCTCGCCGACCCTTCGAGCGCGCCGTCGGGTCGCATCACGCGGCCGCGGATGGTGATCCGGTCGTCGGCGCCGTACTGGCTCCAGGTGACGAGGTAGCGGCCTCCTCCGTACGCCACGCTGGGCAGGTACTGCCCGGCGGACGCCTCGCCCAGATCCAGCCAGTCGGGATCGAGCACCTCCCCGCGCGCGCCGACGCGGACCGCGCGGATGCGCGACAGATCCTCGAAGACGACGACGTAGCTCGTCCCGTCGGTCGCGATCTCCGGAGTGACCCCGACGTCTTGCTGGACGGACACGGGCGGCTCCGTCCCGATCTCCGGGCCCACCTCCGGATCGAGCAGCGCCGGATAGCCGCTCTCCTCGACGACCGCGGCGGGCACGCGCAGCTCGATGTGGCCGTCCGCCCAGCGGGCGGGCACCGGAACGCGGCGGCCCGACGCGTCGATCCACGCGCCGTGGCCGTACACGAACCGCTGCCCCGGCGCGTCGCCGAGGACGAGGCCGCGGGCGTCGCTCGCGACCGATGGCGCGGCGTCCGCGGCGCCGAGCCGGGCGCTCACGCGCACGACGAGATCGCCGCGCCCCCCGGGCCGCTCGGGGAACCGGAACGCCTGCTCGGCGTTCGCCTCGTGGTTCTTCCATAGCTCGCTGCAGGTCGCGAACGCGCGCTCCGCGCCGCCATCCGCCGCGATGCGCGCGCGGCCCTCGCCGTCCACGCACTCGTAGCCGGCGCGGGCGATCGATCGCGTCGTCAGCGTGAGCGCGCCTCCGGGCTGGAGCTCGCCGGGCGCGCCCTCGAGGGGAGGCCCGCGGAGCGCGCGGCGGCGCGCCGCCAGCTCGGCGGCGGAGCGCGCCTCGACGAGCGCCTGGAGCTGCCTCGCTCGCCCCCTGCGTGCCGCCCTCGCCGAGGGCTTCGCGCGGATCCGCGCCGCGCCGCCATCGAGGTCGAGCCGATGGGCGGCGCCCTCGGCGGAGAGCCCTCGTCGCGTGGCTCGAAAGCTCGCCCGCGCCCTGCTCACGATCCGCTCCAGCTCGACCGGCGCGGCGCCGCTCGGCCGGAGCGCGCGCGCCGCGGGGCGCTCGGCAGGACCATTCCCCGCCGCCTGCGGTCCGGGCGCGCTGCAGGCCGAGGCGCACCCTGCCATCAACAACAACAATGCTCGACTCGAAGCCAGCGTCATAAGGCACCTCCTGACGGCCTTGGCAGCCGACGGGCATCACGCCGTTCTCTGATGGATGAGCCAGCGGGACGGTAACAGCGCGCGTGCGCTCACGTCGATCGTCGACCACGACGAGGTCATGCGATGACTCCGATATTACGACCGGGCTACAGCGGGGTGCAGGTTCGTGCGCTACGGGCTCAGCCGCGTCGTTCGGCTCGCTGCGGCGTACCGTTGTACGCCTCACTCACCTGCCTTGCGGCTGAGCCCTTATCACACGAACCTGCACCCCGCTTCCGATCGCGGAGCCAGCGAGAGCCAGAGGATGCTGTGCGCTCGACAGGGGCAGGGACGTGAAGATCGCCAGCGGGCCAGAGCGAGCCGGCCCGCAGCTCTCACTACGCTCTCACTGGAGAATGGCCGGGGACGGATTCCCTGTATAGACTTGCGAGCAGCGGGGCTTCTTCACGTCGGATGGACAGCGGAGCCCCTGGTAGAAGCTCAGCGTGTTCGCCAGGGGAGCGTAGCCGCTCGGGACCTGGAGCTTCGACACCGAGCCGAAGTAGGCGAGGCAGGCGTCGCGCCACCAGCGCGCCTCGTAGTGCTGGATCTCGAGGAAGTCGCTCACGTCACCGAAGCGCTTGCCATCGATACGGCCCTCGACGGACTTCCATGTCTCTCGCATCACCCCCACCTCATCGACGCCCTGGCTGTAACGATGGACGAGCTCCTCCCAGACCGTCCTCCCCGACTTCGCCTTGTCTTGCCAGCCGACGCGGTGGAAGAAGAGCAGGAGATCGTCCGGCACCGTGTCCCGGCTCCCGAACTTCTGTCCTACCTGCGCAGCGTACTGGGCGACAGCGTTGCTGCCCGACGAGGTGCGGTTGAAGCCGATGCTGTTCGCGTCCGCCTTGTGATAGTAGACCGGGTTCCACTCGGCGCGGCTCAGGCTGTTCAGCCACGGCCCTGGCCCGTAGTGATGGTCGTTGCCCATGATGTGGACGAGGCCGAGGGGCGTCATGTAGTCGACGAGCGCCTTGCGGGACTCCATCATGATCTGAACGACCGGCTCGACGACGACGGGGTCGTTCGAGAAGGTCTGCCGGACCCACTCCTCTGCGATGGCCTCCGAGGAGAGGTCCGGGTTCCACGCCAGGCGCCCGAACACGTACCAGTTCGCCTGGTTCATCTGCGACCCGGTCCAGTTCGCGTCGTCACCGACGTTGGCGACGCCCGAGATCGCGGTGGTCGTATACTTGTGGAGGGTGCCGTCGATGACCCGCGCCACGGTCGAGCCCTCGCCGGCCGCGTAGGTGTCCGCCTTGAGGACCTCCTCGTAGAGCGGGCCGAGGTAGGCGAGGTGCGTGTCCTCGCCGAGGTACTCCTTCGTGATCTGGAGCTCGAGGGCCAGCGGCGTCTTCGGCATGGCCCCGAACAGCGGATGGAACGGCTCTCGCGGCTGGAAATCGAGCGGGCCGTTCTTGGCCTGCACGAGGACGTTGCTCTTGAATTTGCCGTCCAGAGGCTTGAACTCTTCGTAAGCCTGCTTGATGCGGTCCGGGGGGCTGGTGTCCGAGTAGACGAAGGCGCGCCATATCACGATGCCATCGTGCGGCGCGAGGGCGTCGGCGAGCATGTTGGCGCCGTCGGCGTGGGTCCGACCGTAATCTTGCGGCCCCGGCTGCCCCTCGGAGTTGGCCTTCACAAGGAAACCCCCGAAGTCGGGGATCTGCTGGTAGATCTCGTTGACCTTGTTCGTCCACCATTGCTTGACGCTGGAGTTGGTCGGATCGGCCGTGCTCAGGTTGCCGATCTCGACCGGCGCGCTGAAGCGGGCCGTGAGGTAGACCTTGATGCCATAAGGGCGGAAGACGTCGGCGAGCGCCTTGACCTTCGTGAGGTACGAGGGCGTCAGGACCTGCGCGTTGGCGTTCACGTTCGTCAGCACCGTCCCGTTGATGCCGATGGAGGCGTTGGCCCTCGCGTAGTCCTTGTAACGGGGAGAGATCGTGCCGGGCAGCGCGCTCCAGTCCCAGATGGATCGGCCCGCGTAGCCGCGCTCCACGCTGCGATCGAGGTTGTCCCAGTGGTTCAGGATGCGGTGGCCGATCTTCGGAGAGCCGGTGAGCGACAGCTTGTCGAGGGAGCTGTGGCTCTGGACGTGCCGGAGGAGCGCGAAGGTGCCATAGAGCACGCCCACCTCGGAGTTGCCCGCCACGGCGATCACCGGCTGGCCCCCGACGTCGGCGGCCTCGACGAGGTAGCCCTCGGGGCCCAGGGCTCCGAGGCGCGATGCGAGCGGCAGGCCCTTGATGGCGTCCGAGGTGGCCGTCCCGATCACCACGGCGCCCGGTCCCTCGACGGCCGCGCCGGTCTCGACGGTTCCACCCGTCAATCCGCTCAGCCCTTTGACGAGCTCGGCCTGGGCGACGTCGAGGCTCGCGCCGGTCCCCGACTTGACCACGCGCTTGAAGGCCGCCTGATACTCCGCGAGGCGCCCCGGAATCGGCACCTTCGGGTACCTGAGCCAGAGGTCTGCGCCCGTCTCGTCCGGCAGGGCGTTCGGCACGGGGTACTCCTCGTCGGAGCCCGGCATTCCGCCCGTGCTCCCGGTCGATGCGCCCGTGTCCACGCCACCCTGGCCGACCGAGGCGCCGCCGCCCGTACCGCTGTTCGCGCCGCTGCTCGCGCCGCCTGTGCCGGTGGCCCCGCTGGGGCTCCCCGACGAGCTGGAGCCGCCGCTGCCGGTCACCTCGTTCGGCTCATCGGTGCCGCTCGAGGAGCAGGCGCCCGCGAGCGCCGCGCTCAAGAGCCCGACAACGAGGAGCGGTACCCTCAGGATCTTCATCGAGTGAGGCCGTCTGGTGGGCGGTCGACCCGCGCAACGTGACATCTTGTTTTCCGAAGGAGGCGCCATCTGAATCAGCCTTTCCATGGAAGGTGGCTTGGGAAATAGAGTGAGCAAACCGGTTCACCGATCTCGAGGGTGAATCTCGACGCCCGTCAAGGGCTAAACGCGCCGTGAAAGACCGCAGAGCACCGCGGCTTCGCCATGCCTGCCCCGCCTCGTCAGAGGTCGCTCCTTGTACGGTCGTGCGCGAAGTGTTCAGCGCTCCTGCATCTGGGCGGGGTCAGGGCAAAAACCGTCAGAAATGCGGGCTGAAGCCGCCAATCCTCGTGATCGACGCGCCTTCCGCTGCGAATGCTCACCCGATCGCGCTGCGGTCCAGTATCTCCGACACCGACGTGCTCAGGCGCGACGGGGCGAGGGCCGATCTGGCCAAGTGGATGAAGTGGACGGCGCCGACGCTCGAGTGACCGCCGCCGTCCGGGCTCGCTTCCAGAGGCCCGGCGTGGCGCCGCATCGTGGAGCGGCGCCGGGCCGCGCGGTGGCTGTGTTATGCCATGGCGGTGTCCAGCGCCGCTGATCCCTCGGCTCCTCCGCCGCCGCCCGCCTTCGAGGCCAATGACTACAGCTGGCTCGTCGGCTTCGAGGGTGACTGGCGCGACACCTGGTGGAACCGCGATTTCGTCGAGCTCATCGCCCGCCGGCTCCGGCTCGACGAGGTGCGCGCGGCGGTCGACGTCGGCTGCGGCGTAGGGCACTGGGGTCGCACCCTCCTGCCCGTGCTGCACGGCGATGCCACCCTGGTGGGCGTCGATCGTGAACCGTCGTTCGTCGCGCGCGCCGCCGCCGAGGCCGAGGCGTGCGGGGTCGCGGCGCGCACGTCGTACCGGGAGGGCCTCGCCGAGGCCCTCCCGCTGCCCGACGCGAGCGTCGACCTCGCCACGTGCCAGACGGTCCTGATGCACGTCGCCGACCCGCTGCGGGTGCTGCGCGAGATGCGCCGCGTCCTGCGCCCCGGCGGCCTCCTGCTGGCGGTCGAGCCGAACAACTTCGCCGAGAAGGCCACCGCCCTGGTCACCGCGCCCGGCCTGTCGCGCGCCGACCGGCTCGCGCTGCTCGAGCTCGAGGCCATCTGCCAGGACGGCAAGCGCGCGCTGGGACAGGGGGACAGCTCCGTGGGCGAGCGGCTGCCAGGCCTGTTCCGAGAGGCAGGGCTCGGCGATCTCCACGTGTGCCAGTCGGACAAGTGCGCCGCGCTGATCCCGCCCTACGAGACGCCCGCGGAGCGCGCGGAGCTGCGCCAGGTGCTGGCGTGGATCGACGGCGGCATCTGGCTCGGAACGGGCGGCACCCGCGATCAGGCCCACGCCTGGTATCTGGCCGGCGGCGGCGATCCGGCGCAGTTCGAGCGGCTGTGGGCGATCGCCATGCAGGAGGCGCGCGCGTGGAAGCAGGCCGCGCTCGCGCGCACGCTCGGCGGGGCGGGCGGGGTGACGTTCTATCTGGTGTCGGGGCGCAAGCCGGCGTGACGCCCCGCCTCGGAACGGCGTAGTTCGACGATCGCGCGCGCCCAGGCAGCCTGAGCGACGACGGCACGATCCGGAGGACCGACTCAGCGGGAGACTGCTGAGCGCTCGCTCCTTGCAGCTGCGTTTCCGAGTCGCTCTTGCTTTCTCATGGTGCCCCGCCCCACCTCGGGGTATCCGCATGTGAGTAACTGTCCGACGAACACCGTGGTTGCCAGGCATGAGGTCGGCAAGGTCCGCGAGGTGTTCATGATCAGGCGCACGCTGGCCGGGAATATTGAGCCCTACCAATAGAACGAGGGTTCGCGGGTGCATGTATCCACCTTGAGCAGAAGCCCGCGACTCAGCTTTTTCGATCACGGAGAACCTTATGCGTACCACTCACTTGCTTGGCTACATCTCGGCTGCGTTCGCGTTCGGTCTGCTTGCGTGTGCCGTCGAGCCCATCGACGAAGAGGAGCTCGACACGCTGGACGGCGCACTGGACAGCGCCGACGGTTCGATGTCGGCGGATATCGCGATTCAGTCGGACTGGGGGAGCGGCTACTGCGCGAACGTGACCGTGAAGAACAAGTCCCGCTCCCCGGCCACCTCCGCCTGGAACGTGGGCGTCAGGCTCAACGGCGCGACCCTGGCCAATTCGTGGAACGTGAACGTCACGCAGTCGAGCGGGCAGTTCACCGCCACGAACGTGAGCCACAACGGAGCGATCACTCAGAACGGCTCGACGACGTGGGGGTTCTGCGCAAACGGCAGCGGGCGGCCCGCGGTCGCGTCGGTCACCGGCAGCGGAGGCACGGTCGTCGGTACGGGAGCGTCCTCCTCATCGAGCAGCAGCTCGAGCTCGTCGTCGAGCAGCAGCTCCTCGTCGAGCAGCAGCTCGTCGTCGAGCAGCAGCTCGAGCTCGTCGTCGAGCAGCAGCTCCTCGTCGAGCAGCAGTTCGGGGGCGGGCGGCTCGGGCGGGGCAGGCGGCTCCGGCGGCGCGGGCGGCTCCGGTGCGGGCGGCTCCGGCGGCTCCGGCGGTGCCGGAGGGAGCACGGGCGCGGTCGAGGACAGCGGCGCGAGCTGCCCCAAGCCGACGTTGCCTGCCGCCTCGTCTCTCCCGGTGTTCGATACGCATCACGATCCGTTCCTGAGCTTGAGCGGTTCACGCATCACGAAGAAGTCGGAGTGGGCGTGCCGGCGCGCGGAGATCAAGTCGCAGGTCGAGACGTATGAGTCCGGATCGAAGCCCGTGGTGTCCAAGGACAACGTCACGGGGCAGTTCTCGGCGAACAAGCTGACGGTCAACGTCAACGAGGCAGGGAAGAGCGCCTCCTTCTCCATCAACATCAGCCGGCCTGCCGGGGCGCCGACTGGTCCGATCCCGCTCGTCATCGGCATCGGCGGTTCGAATCTGGACAACACCGTGTTCAGCCAGAACGGCGTCGCGATGGCGACCTTCGACAACAACGCGATGGGCGCCCAGAGCGGCGCCGGCTCGCGCGGGACGGGCACGTTCTATAACCTCTACGGCAGCAACCACTCGGCCAGCTCGATGATCGCGTGGGCCTGGGGCGTGAGCCGGATCATCGACGCTCTGGAGAAGACCCCGGGCGCCAACATCGACCCGAAGCGCATCGCCGTGACGGGCTGCTCGCGCAACGGCAAGGGGGCCCTCACGGTGGGCGCGTTCGACGAGCGCATCGTGCTGACGATCCCCCAGGAGTCGGGCGCCGGGGGCTCGGCGAGCTGGCGCGTCTCGCAGGCGGGCGCGAGCGCCGGGGAGAACGTGCAGACGCTGTCCAACGCGGCCAACGAGCAGCCGTGGTTCCGCGCGAACTTCGGCTCGACCTTCGGCAACCGGGTGACGTCGTTGCCGTTCGATCATCACATGGTCATGGGCCTCGTCGCGCCGCGCGCGCTGCTCGTCATCGACAACAGGATCGACTGGCTCGGCATCAACAGCACCTTCACGGCGGGGTCGATCGCCCAGCAGATCTGGAAGGGGCTCGGGGTGCAGGACAAGATGGGCTACTGGCAGACCACCGGCCATAACCACTGCGCGTTCCCGTCCTCGCAGAGGGCGGCCCTCGAGGCGTACGTGAAGAAGTTCCTCGTCGGCAACGGCACCGCGGACACCAACCTGCTCAAGGGCGACGGGGCGACGGCCGACCTGGCCAAGTGGATGAAGTGGACGGCGCCGACCCTCCAGTAACCGCGCAGGCCGAAGGGGCGGCGTCGGTACTACGCGCTCGCGCGGGCCCCTCCTTGGCCCTGGCGCCCGCCGCTCAGCCGCTGTCCGAGGAGCTGCTTCGCGCGCTCCGCGAGCCGCAGCTCCTCCTGCCGGACCTCGCTGAAGAAGGAGGCGAGCTCTTGATCACCCTGCTTCTTCGCATCCTGGATGTACTGTGAGTGGGTCTCCGCGCCCTTGAGCACATGGTAGAGCACGCTGACCAGGTTGTAGTCCTTGTCGGAGACCACGCTGCTCTCGCTGCGGCCCTCCTGTAGGCCGGCGCCCTGCTGCCCCTGCGCGCCCGGTCCCTGCTTCTGCTCGGTCGCCATATCGAACCTCCTCGACTCCCCCCACCGGGGCGGGGCAATGCAAGCGGGAGACCGCCCAGCAGGAAGCCCCCGTGTCGAGGGCCCTGCGCGAGCGGCGCGGTGGCTCTACCCCGCCCGTCGCGTTCCGCGGCAGCAGGCAGACGCCCGCGCAGGATCGCACCACCCTGCGCGCGCACCCCCTCACGCGGAGATGGCCGCGGGCGCGCTCGACGCAGCCCGCGCCAGGCCACCGCAACAGGCGCTGCTCAGCTCGCATGACACGCTCCCCGTGGCGCCTGCCACGCTGACCTGACGGCCTTACAGGAGGCTCCTCCTTTCCCGCATTCTCCTCGCGACCGCGCGTAGCCAACGTTGTTCTCTCCGCTCTGGTTGGATCTTCCAGTGTGCCATTGGCTGCCGAGACTGCCTATCGCGGGCACGTGGTGATCGCCCCCACGGCAGCGAGAACTCGGGCGGCTCGAGGCCCGGACGAGCTGATACGCTGCGCCTCACGCACCAGCTCGTCCCTCTGAGCCCGCACCCATCCTTCCATGAAATCACGTTCTCGCGGCTTTCCTCTCCCTCTTCACACCCTCGCTCCGGCGCTCGCGTGCGCCGCGCTCACGGCCGCGGCGTGCGGCACGGACGCCCCCGGGCCGAGCGAGCCGCGGGACACCGGCGTCCATCCTCGGCTCCTCGCGCGCCCGGAGCACCGCGATCTCCTGCGCTCGCGGGTCGATCGCGAGCCCTACGCCTCGATCCTCGCCACCCTGAAGCGCCGTGCCGACCGCCCCTACGAGGAGGAGCCCGACCCCGCTTCATGGGACTACAGGACGAACGGCAACAACGCCTCGACGGCGCAGGCGAATGCCCTCCTCGCCTGGGCGTTCGAGGACCGGGCGGCGGCCGACAAGGCGCGCGAGTTCCTGCGCCGCCTGGAGACCAACTGGGACACGAACACGGTCCTCGACATGAACATCCGGATGGCGAAGGTCCTCATGGGGTACACGAACGCGTGGGATCTCCTGAGCGCCACGCCGTGGTTCCCCGCAGAGGAGTCCGCCCAGGCCGAGGGTAAGATCACCGACATCACTGGTCAGTTTTTCGCCAAGTACCTGGAGCAGGATTTCTATCGAGATCTCCTGCTGCGCCCGGCGCAGAACAACCACCCGATCCGGACCGCGGACGCGATCGGTTATGTGGCGCTCGCGTTCCCCGAGCACCCGGCGGCCTCGACGTGGTGGAACTGGTCGATCTCGGAGCTCGACTACCTCTGGGGCCCGGAAGGCCAGTACGTGCAGCCCGACGGCGGGGCGTCCGAGGGCCCGTATTACTCCGGCTTCGCCTGGGGGCCCACGGCGGCGTTCTTCATCGCCCTCGACAACGCGCTCGAGGGCGAGGTGGCCTTCACGCGCGACTGCCGCACCCGGTCCGACGAGGACCCGTGGGCCGGACACGGCTGCGTCGACGGCGAGCAGGGCGCGCTGGAGGTCCCGCTGCGCGGCGGGCTCTTCACGAAGGCCGTCGACTGGTCGCTCTCGCTGCGCCTCCCCTGGGGCAGCCGGCCTCCGGTCGACGACGGCGTCTTCACCCCGTTCAACGGGGGCTCGCTGCTCACCTCCTTCGGCGGAGGCGGGGAGTACCTCTGGGACTGGGAGCAGAACCGCGACCCCCAGGCCATGGAGTTCGGCGCCGACCTCATCGCCCATCACCTGCTCTACGTCGACGACGTCGTGGCCCCCGAGGCGCCGCGCTTCCTCACGCGTTTCTTCCCCGACACCGGCCATGCGGTGTTCCGCTCGGACTGGGGCGACGACGCGCGCTGGCTCCTGCTCCTCGCGGAGCACGGCTCGGCGCGCAAGGCGATCCACGACCACGTGGACGGCACGTCGTTCTCCCTCGCGGCCTACGGAGAGTACCTGTTGATCGACGCGGGCTACTACAAGCCCGATTCGCTCGACAACGCCAAGACCAGCCAGTCGCCGTCGCACAACGTGATCCTCATCGACGGCCGATCCGCGCCCGACAAGGGGCTCTTCGACGATTTCGGCGACGCGGACGCCTTCCTCCGGAACACCCACGACGGCGACGCCGTCGATTATGCGGAGGCGCACCAGGACTACCAGGACACGCACGTCGAGCGATCCGTGGCCTTCATCGACGGCCGCTACTTCGTGGTCGGCGACCGCCTCTCGACGTCGCACCCGGCGGCCCGCAAGCATGCGTGGCGGCTGCACGGCTACGCGGGGCTCACGTCCGGCGGCACCTTCGAGCTGCTCCCCGACGGCGGCCGATGGGAGCGGGCGCGGGCGGGCGTCGAGGCGCGCGTGCAGTCGACGTCGCCGGGGCTCGCGGTCGTGGAGCCGCCGTACACTCCGCTCACGGTGCCCCACGTCCACGAGTTCGAGGAGGACCGCAAGGCCGCCGACCACGCCGTCATCGACGCGACGGTGGAGGCCGAGGCGCCGGGGTTCCTGGCGGTGCTCCTGCCCTACAAGGTCGGCGTGGCCGCGGGCCCCGACGCGCCGCTCCAGGCGGCGCCGATCGCGGCGGAGCCCGGCGTGGTCGCGTGGCAGATCGAGAGCGACGGCGGGACCGACGTGGCGGTGCTGAGGAGCAAGGGAGCCCCGGAGGCGCTGGAGCTGCCCGGGGGGCAGGTCCTCGAGACCGACGCGGAGCTCGTCGTGCTGCGGATCGAGGGCGAGCGGCCGTTCGCGCTGATGGCCCGGGGCACGAGGGTGGTCCTCGACGGGAAACCCCGGGTCACCTCGCCCGACGCGCGCGGCATCGCCGTGGAGGAGTGAGATGCCCCGTCGCGAACGTGGACCTGGACGTGAACGCGGACGTGAACGTGGTCGTGGTCGTGGTCGTCGACGACAAGAGCGTGGACGTGCACGTTCTGCCGATCCCTCGGTTCACGACCACGTTTACGACCACGACCACGACCACGACCACGACCACGTTCACGACCACGTTCACGGCCACGACCAGATGCCGCCGAGCGCGCGCACTCCCCTGTCGCGCCGGTCGTCGCCCTTCCGCGCGCTGCTCGTCGCCGTCGCCGCATGCGCCGCCGCGGCCAGCGGGTGCACGGGGGAGCCGGACGCCGGGCAGCCGGCCAGCTCCGGCGCGGAGTGCACGCCGACGTCACCGTCGGCGGACGACGCGTTCGCGCGCGAGCGCGCGCCCGACTCCGAGAGCATCGCGCTGGCGCGCGCCGTCGCCGACCGCTGGATCGCCGAGCACCCGGCGGAGGCGCTCCCGTGGGACTGGGGCGAGGGCACGGTCATGCTCTCGCTGGTCGAGCTCTACCGCGTCACGCAGCACTCCCCCTACCGGGACTACTACCGGCGCTACATCGACCACCACCTCGAGTACGGCTACGAGATCACGACGAGCGACCGGTGCCCGCCGGCCATCGCCGCGCTCGAGCTCCACGAGGAAACGTGCGCGGCCCCCTATGCGAAGGTGGTCGACGACGTGCTCCGCTACCTCTACGAGGAAGCCCGCCGGACGGAGCAGGGCGGCATCAGCCACCTCGGCGTGTCGCCGCTGTTCGAGCCCACCCTCTGGGTCGACTCGCTGTTCATGTTCGGCAACGTGCTCGTCCGCGCCGGCGAGCGCTCGGGCGAGGCGCGCCCGCTCGACGAATTCTCGAATCAATTCCAGATCTTCGCGTCGCTCCTCCAGGACGAGCCCGGGCTCTTCCGGCACGCGTACGACTGGCCGGCGCCGCAGGATCCGGACGTGTACTGGGCGCGCGGCAACGCCTGGGTCACGGCGGCCGGCTACGAGTACCTCCGCGTGCGCGCGGCGCGCGGGGAGCGCGACGACGCCGTGGCCGGTGCGCTCGATCGGCAGGTCGCGGCGGTCCTGGGCGCGCAGGACCAGGACAGCGGCCTGTGGTGGACCATCATGAACCGCCCGGGCGAGATCTACCTGGAGACGAGCGCGACGGCCCTCTTCGCCGTCGGGCTCGCGCGCGGGCTGCGCCACGGCTTCCTCGACGCCTCGGTGCGCCCCGCCATCGACCGCGCCATGGCGGGCGTGCGCTCGCGCATCGAGGAGGACGGCTCCGGGCGGCCGGTCGTGACCGGAACCTCGGGGCCCACGACGGTGGGAAAGCTCGAGGATTACGCGGCGGTCGAGCTCCGCGACGACCTCTCGTACGGCGTCGGGGCCGTGATCCTGGCGCTCGTCGAAACGTCCGGGCTGTAGCTCCGCCAGCGCCACGCCCGCCGTGGCCTCGGCGCGCGACCGCCGCGCTCCTGCGCTGCGGTTGCCTTGCTGCTGCGCTTCGCCTACGCCTCAGCGCGCTCGCCGGCCTTCGCAGCGTGATGGCCGGAGCGACGAGCGCGGCGCACCCTGGTGCGTCACGCGCGGGTCAGGTGAACCGGGCTCGCGCGCGCCGCGGCCGTCCCCGTGGACGGCGCGCAGGCCACCGCCGAGGACCCTCATGTCTGCACTCGTGAAGCTCGACGCGATCACCAAGGTCTACTGGATGGGCGAGGTTGAGGTGCAGGCGCTCCGCGGCGTCTCGCTGGAGCTCTCGCGGGGCGAGATGGTCGCCATCATGGGCGCCTCGGGGTCGGGCAAATCGACGACCCTGAACGTCATCGGCACGCTCGACCGCCCCACCGGCGGCCGTTACCTCCTCGACGACGAGCCGGTCGAGGAGCTCGACGAGGTCGAGCTGGCCCAGCTCCGCAACCGCAAGATCGGGTTCGTCTTCCAGTCGTTCAACCTCCTGCCGCGCGACACCGCCCTCGCGAATGTCGAGCTGCCCATGGTCTACGCCGGCGTCCGACCGACCGAACGGCGGGCGCGGGCCGCGCGGGCGCTCGCGCGCGTCGGCCTCGACGACCGGGCGCACCACCTGCCGAACCAGCTGTCCGGCGGCCAGCAGCAGCGCGTGGCGATCGCCCGCGCGATCGTCAACGAGCCGCCGCTCCTCCTTGCCGACGAGCCGACCGGCGCGCTCGACTCCGCCACCACCCGGCAGGTCATGGAGCTCTTCTGCGCGCTGCACGCGCAGGGGATGACGGTGGTCGTCGTCACCCACGACCGCTCGATCGCCGACTACGCCACCCGCGTCGTCACCTTCAGGGACGGCGCCATCGTCGAGGACACCGGCCCTCGTGGCCGTCGCGTGGACGTCTCGTCGCCGGTTCCTGGACCAGCGTCGTCGGTTCCTGGACCAGCGTCGTCGGTTCCTGGACCAACGTCGTCGGTTCCTGGACCAGCGTCGTCGGTTCCTGGACCGTCGTCGTCGCCTCCCGGAGGCCTCTCGTGAGCGCCCGGCGTCGGCGGCGCCTCTGGCCGTGGCTCGTCGGGGCGCTGGCGCTCGCCGGGGGCGGGGCCGTCGTCCTCGCGAAGGCCGGCTCCGGCCCCGCGCCCATCGACCCCGCGCTCGTCGTGACCGCGAAGCGCGGCGACCTCGCCGTCGAGATCCTCGAGACCGGGCGCATCGAGGCCCGCGAGCAGGTCGAGCTCAAGTCCAAGGTCGCGGGCCAGGTCGCCCAGGTGCTCGCGGACGAGGGCGCCCGGGTCCAGAAGGACCAGCTGCTGCTCGTGCTCGACCCGACCGACTACGAGCGCGAGGTCGCCCGCGCCGAGGCCGAGCTCGCCCGGGCCAGGGCCGCCGCGGGCTTCGCCAAGCGCGTCGTCGCGCAGCGGACCGCCGGCGTCGAGGCCAGCGTCGTCCCCGCGCAGGAGCTCGACGTGGCCAAGCACGACCTCACCGAGAAGACCGTCGCCATCCGGCTCGCCGAGGTCGCGCTCAGCGCCGCCAGGGACCAGCTCCGGTACACGAAGATCGCCTCGCCCCTCGACGGCACCGTCATCCAGCGCAACATCGAGCCCGGCGAGGTCGTCACGCCGGGGGTGCAGTCGACCTTCAACGGAAAGGCGCTGCTCACCGTGGCCGATCTCTCGACGCTCGTGGTGAAGGTCGACCTCAACCAGATCGACGTGGCCAAGGTCGCGCTCGGCCAGACGGCGACGCTGACGCTCGACGCGCTCCCCGGCAAGACGTACGCGGCCAGGGTCACCAAGATCGCGCCCGCCTCGGTGAAGCTCGAGGGCCGCGAGGTCGACGTCTTCCCGGTCGAGGCCGAGCTCACCCAGATCGACGGCCTCATCAAGCCCGGCATGACCGCCGACGTGCGCATCCGGCTCGACAGCCGGCCGGGCGTCGTCTCGCTGCCCATCGAGGCCGTCGCCGACGAGGGCGGCAAGCAACTCGTCACGCGCGTCGTCGACGGCCCCGACGGCAAGCAGACGACCGAGAAGGTCGAGGTCGCGCTCGGCGCGCGCAACGATCGCGACGTCGAGATCGTGAACGGCGTCCCGGAGGGGGCCCGCGTGCTCATCAACCCGCCCTCGGCGGCCGCGAACGAGACGAAGATGTGAGGTGGTCCGCCTACCTCGCGATCGCCGCGAAGGCCCTCTCGGCGCACAAGCTGCGGTCGCTCCTGACCGTGCTCAGCATCACGCTGGGCGCCTTCGCCATCGTGCTCATGACCTCGCTCGCGGAGGGCGGCCTGCTCACGCTGGGCCGCGGCATCGAGCAGCTCGGCGGCGCGCGGCTCATCCTCGTCGCCCCGAAGGCGCCGGAGCGCGCCGAGCGGAAGAAGACCATGTACGTCACCGGCTTCACCCGCCGGGATCGCGATCGGCTCGCGCGCGGCGTCCCCCACGTCGCCGAGCACACGATGTACGCCATGCTCGGCTCGCGCGACGTCACCTCCGACGAGGGCAAGGAGGATCGCACCGACTTCGTCGCGGCCGACAGCGGCTTCCTCGACGCCTTCCGGATGCACGTCGCGCGCGGCCGGACGTTCTCCGACGAGGAGGATCGCCGCAGGGCCCGGGTCTGCGTCGCCGGCCCGAAGCTCGCGGCGCGGCTCTGGCGCGGCGACCCGATCGGCCGGTGGGTGACGGTCGGGACCCTGCGCTGCCGGGTCATCGGCGTGCTCGCCGACGCCGATCGGATGGGCGTGAACTTCGGCTTCAGCTGGGTCGACCTGCTCGTCGCCCCGTTCGACACGGCGGCGGACGTCGAGAAGGCGGTGGGCACCTCGGCGCTGCTCGTCATCAAGACCGACGACGTCCGCAACAACGACCCGGTGAAGCGCATCATCAACGCGCTCCTCGTCGACCGCCACCACGGCGTCGACGACTTCACCCTCCTCGATTTCAGCAGCATCATGCAGAAATTCGAGGCCGTGTTCGCCACGATGAAGGCGATCGTCGGCCTCATCGCGGGCGTCGCGCTGCTCATCGGCGGCGTGGGCGTGATGAACATGATGCTCGTGAGCGTGTCCGAGCGCGTGCGCGAGATCGGCATCCGCAAGGCGCTCGGCGCGTCGCCGCGCGACATCAGCGCGCAGTTCCTGGCCGAGGCGGCGCTGCTCTCGGGCTTCGGCGGCCTGCTCGGGGTCGTCGGCGGCGCCGCCGCGGCGGAGCTCGCCTCGTCGATCATCCTCCGCTTCACGCCGAGCTGGGTCGGCGCGGTCTCCACGCCGGCCGTTGTCGCGGCGCTGCTCGTCTCCTCCGGCGTGGGCGTGGTCTTCGGGTGGCTGCCTGCCCAGCGCGCGGGCCGGCTCGATCCCGTGGCGGCGATGCGGCGATGAGGCTCGACGATCTCCTCCACTCGACGCGCGCCGTGGTCGCCGACCGGACCCGCGCCGCGCTCACGCTGCTGGGCATCATCATCGGCACCGGCTCGATCGTGCTGCTCGCCTCGCTCCTCGCGGGCGGCGAGGAGGCGCTCCTCCGGGCGAGCCAGCAGGCCGTTGAGGCCGACCTCATCCAGGTCCACCCCGCGGAGGTGAGCGTCGGCGACCGGCGCCGCACCCGGCGCGATCTCTCGCGGGACGACGCCAGCGCGCTCGCCGCCTCGCGCGCCCTCGGCGGCGCCTCGGCCCTGAGCGAGTCGGTGCGCCCGACCGAGGCCCGCGCCGGCGGCAAGAAGAAGCGGATCTCCCTCGTCAGCGCCGTGCCGGCGGCGCCGGCCCTCTACGACCTGGAGCTCGCGGCGGGCCGGTTCCTCGTCGAGGCGGATCTCGCGGCGCGGCGGCGCGTGTGCGTCGTCGGCCACGAGGTCTGGGCCGAGCTCTTCGGCGGCCCTCCGGCGCGGGCCGCGCAGGCCGAGCCCCTCCACATGACGGCCGACGGCCACGTGTGGACGGTCGTCGGCGTGCTCCAGGACCGGCCGATCCTCGGCTCCACGGACGACACGAACATCTGGAACCGCAAGGTCCTCGTCCCGCAGACCACCTACGACGCGCTCTACGCGCCGTCGCACAAGACCGACCGCCTGTACGTCCGGCAGGATCCGCTCGTCACGGTCCGGACGCCGCTCGCCGCGCTCCGCGGCGTCATCGACGCGACGCTCCAGCGCCGCCACCACGGGGTCAAGAACTTCAGGATCGAGGACAAGGACAGCCACGGCCAGGAGCAGCTCGTCCTCGACATCATCAAGATGCTGCTGCTCAGCACCGGCGTGGTCGCGCTGATCGTGGGGGGCATCAACATCATGAACATCATGCTGGTGACCGTGACCGAGCGGACGCGGGAGATCGGCATCCGCCGCGCCGTCGGGGCCTCGCCGCGCGCGATCCTGCTGCAGTTCCTGTGCGAGGCGGCGGCCGTCTCGCTGCTCGGCGGCGTGCTCGGCGTGCTCTCGGGGCTGGCCCTCTCCTGGCTCGCCGGCGCGCTGCTCGCGCAGGTGGTCGGCCGCTGGGCGTTCCAGGTCGAGCCCTGGTCGCTCTTCCTCGGCCTCGGCCTCTCGGTCACGATCGGCGTGGTCTTCGGCTTCTACCCGGCCTGGCGCGCCGCGCGGCTCGACCCGATCGAGGCGCTCCGCTCGGAGTAGCGCCGGCCGGCGGCGCGACGCCGGCTCGGTCCACGCCGGTCAACCGCGGATGAACACCCAGACCGCATCGTCCTGCTGTCGCGCGCCCGCCCTGTAGAACAGCGAGACGTCGACGTGCCGTGTCTTGTGAGGGAAGTGGAACACGAAGCCGAAGGTGGCCTTGAGCTCGCGCCGCTCGACCCCGTCCAGGAAGCGCCCGTGGAACTTCTTCACCCGGCTGCAGGGGGCGATGTCGGTGAAGAAGTTTTTCCCGATGACGTCCTGACGATTCCGGCGCGCCTGACGTTCCTCGTAGAGGTTGTAGGAGAGCACCGTGCCTTCGCGATCCAGCCGGATGATCCCGAAGGGCTGCGCGTCCAGGCCGCGTTCATCCAGGTTGAACACCCCGATATCGAACTCGAACTCACCGCTTGAGGACTGCTCCTCCGAATCCATCCGAAAACCTCCCGACGTGCGCTGCCCCCGACAGACGCTCGCCAGGGTAGGGGACGCCGAGGAGCGCGGCAATCCGGCGCGACCTCATCGTGGCGTCGGGCAGGGGAGGGGGGCCGCCCGGGGTCGAGCGGCCCTGCCCGCGCGCTCGCCGCGATCTCGCCTCGCGCGCGGCGCGGCGCGGTGCAGGCGTGCCCGCGTGGACCTCGGCTCGCCGTCCTTCGCGCCGGTAGGACCAAGGGGGTCGCGGCGGCGTCGGTGGAGCGGGCGTTCCTGGGCGATCGCGCGCGCTGCGTGGGTCGAATGAACCGGCGCGGATTCTGCGCGCTCAGCGCAGCAAAAGCACCGCGCGCGCGAGCGCGGGGGAGGCGACGCGGGGGATCGCCTCTCCGGTACGCGTGATGCATCTGGTTGGAGCGTGACGTCTCGAATGTCTAGCCTGGCGGCATTGAATTCTTGAGTACTGGTCTGTGTCGAGTCAGGTCGCAGAGGGAGTTCGATCGACGCGTTCTCCGATCTGATGCGCATCTCGCGCGGCGCGGCGGCGGAGGAGGAGGTCCGTCTGCATGAGGAGCTGTTCGACATGTAGAGGAACACCATGACCGGCCTGTACGAGCTTCTTGCGAGAGAAGAGCTGCTCCTGCTCTTCGCCGTCATCCTGCTCGGGCTGACGCTTGGGCGGCTGGAATATCGCGGCTTGCGGCTCGGGACGGCCGGCGTCCTGTTCGCGGGTTTGGGGCTCAGCGCCTGGCTGCACCCTCTGGGAGAGCTGGAGCTGGCGCCGCAGATCAAGGAGCTCGGCCTGCTGCTGTTCGTGTACTGTGTCGGCCTCACCAGCGGTCCCGGCTTCTTCGCCGCGTGGCGCAGCCGCGGTCTGGGGATGAACCTGGCGTGCGCCGCGGCGCTCGCCTGGGGGGCGCTGCTCGCGTGTGTCGCAGGCTGGCTCTTCGGGTTGAACCGCGCGCAGATCGCCGGCCTGTTCTGCGGGGCCCTGACCAATACACCGGCGCTCGGCGCCGTCAGCAGCCGGCTCTCCGGCACCGCGCTCGAGGCGATCCCCGCGCTCGCCTACTCGCTGACCTACCCGGCGGGCGTGCTGGGGGCGCTCTTGCTCGGACGTGGCTTCGCGAAGCGGCGCCGCAAGGAGCTCGCCGGCGAGGTCGCGCGGCAAGCCGCGTCGCGCGTCGCGATCGAGTCGAGGAGCGTCGAGGTCACGAACCCCCGCGTGCTGGGACATTCGATCGGGGAGCTGCGCGTGCGCGACGAGTTCGGCGTCGTTGTCTCCCGCCTTCGGCGTGGTGAGGTCGACTCGGTCCCGAACAAGTATACGGTGCTTCACGCGGGTGACGTGATCACGGTGGTCGGCACCCTGTCGTCGATTCGATCCGCCATCGAGTTCTTCGGGAGGGTCTCGAGCGAGCGTCTGGAGCTGCGCCGCGACAGGGTCGACATGCGTCGGGTGCTGGTCTCGAAGCGCGAGCTCGTCGGGCTCACGCTGGGGGAGCTCGACCTCGCGCGTCGCTTCAACGCCCAGGTGACGCGCCTGCGCCGGGCCGACCTCGACTTGATCCCCTCCGACGAGCTCCGCCTGGAGCTGGGGGACCGCCTTCGCGTCGTGGCGCCCGTCGAGCGCCTGGGCGAGCTCAGCAGTTTCCTCGGCGACTCGGAGCGCGAGATCGATGTCGACTACGTCGCGCTGGCGGTGGGCCTCTGCGTCGGCCTGCTGTTGGCGCGGGTGCCCATCCCTCTCTTCGGGACGTCCGTTACGCTGGGGACCGCCGGAGGGCCGCTCGTGGCCGCGCTGATCTTCGGTCGCCTGGGGCGGACCGGCAAGCTGATGTGGGCGCTGCCTTACGAGGCGAACCTGAGCTTGCGAGAGATCGGCCTGCTCCTGTTCTTGGCAGGGGTCGGCGTGAACGCGGGGGGCAAGCTCGCGGGGTTGATGAACCGGGAGGGCCTGGCCATCATCGCGATCGGCGCCTGCGTCACCGTGACGACCGGCGCGCTGGCGTTGGTCCTGATGCGGCGCTGGGGCGGGGCGGGCGTCGTGGCGGCGCTCGGAGGCGCGAGCGGCCTGCAGACCCAGCCGGCGACGCTGGCGGCGGCCTTCGAGCTGTCCCAGCGCTCCGAGGAGACGTACGTCGCGTACGCGCTCGTGTATCCGCTGGCGATGATCGGCAAGATCCTCATTGCGCAGCTGCTCGCCGTGTTGGCCTGAGGCCGTCCCTCGACGACGAGCAGCGCGGCTCCCGAGGACGGCGTCGCGCGGCGAGGCGCCGGGCAGCTCCTCACGTCGTCGCGGCGGCCTCGGCCGTGCCTCCGCCGTCCGCGCTCTCCTCGGGATCTCGCTTCGCGTGCGGGAAGCGGTCCATGCGGCTGAGCACGGGGAAGCCGAGGGCCCACAGCGCGGCGACCACGAGGGTGGCGCTGCCGCCGAGGAGGATGGCGGGGAGCAGGCCGAGCCAGCTGGCGGTGAGGCCGGACTCGAACTCGCCGAGCTCGTTGGAGGCGCCGATGAACACCGCGTTGACGGCGCTCACCCGCCCTCGGATGGAGTCCGGCGTCTCGAACTGCACGAGGATGTGACGGATATAGACGCTCACCATGTCGCCGGCGCCGACGAGGAACAGGGCGATGAGCGCGACGGTGAAGCTCCGGGTCTGCCCGAGGCCGATGGTGGCGAGCCCGAACACGGCGACGCCGCCGAACATCCAGCGGCCCACCTGGCGCGTGATCGGCCGGAAGGCGAGCACGCCGGCGGTGATCGCGGCGCCCGCGGCCGGCGCCGTGCGGAGCAGGCCGAGGCCGGTCGGGCCGGCGTGGAGCACGTCGTGAGCGTACGCGGGCAGGAGCGCCACCGCGCCGCCGAACAGCACCGCGAACAGGTCGAGCGAGATCGCGCCGAGCACCGCCGGCTTCGACCAGACGAAGCGCAGCCCCTCCAGCACCGCGCTCCACGACGTCGGCTCGGCGCGCCTCGCCTGCTGGGCCGCGCGCACGAGGCTCATGAGCGCGAGAGAGACGAGGAGCAGCGCCCCGACGATCGAGTACACGACCTTCGACCCGGCGAGGTAGAGGAGCCCGCCGAGCGTCGGCCCGACGATGACCGCGACATGGAAGCTCGATGAGCTGAGCGCGACCGCCTTGCTGAAGCTGTCCTGCGGCACCAGGTTCATCAGGATCGCCTGCTGCGCCGGCATCATGAAGGCGCGCGCGCTGCCGAACAGCACGAGCACCGCGAACACGGGCCACACCACGGTCAGGCCGGACACCGTGAACGCGAGCAGCAAGAGCGAGCAGAGCAGCTCCACGGCGAGGCCGACCGTGATGATGCGGCGCCGGTCGAACCGATCCGCCGCCTGGCCGGCGAAGAGGATCAGCGCGAAGAAGGGCGCGAACTGGGCGAGGCCGATGAGGCCCAGATCGAAGACATCGCCGGTCAGCGCGTAGACCTGCCAGCCGATCGCGACGCTCTGCATCTGCACCGCGACCGCGGAGAGCAGCCTCGCCGCGAGGTAGAACGCGAAGCTCCGGTGGCGCAGCACGCCGAGCCCGGTGAGGTTGTTGGAAGACATCTCGGCGCCTGCGGCGGCCCCAGAGGGGCGATGTGGACTCTCGCTCATGTACGATGAGCACTAGGGCATGTCGCGACCGAGTCCAGGAGTCGCGCCGCCGTTGCCAGCACACCCGGCGTGTGCGACGGGCGATTCGCCTCGCCATGAACCGCAACATCCGTACCAAGGTCCCCGCGCGCGCGGCGGCCGCCGGAGCGGGGCGCGCCAGGCGCTATCAGGCCGCGGCGCGCGGAGGGATCGCGGTCGCTGCTGCTCCAGCAGCAGCCGGTGGTGCTCCGCTGCGCCGCCGCGAGCAACGCAGGCAGCGAGCGCGTCAGCCCTGCGCGAGCCGGGCGAGCGCCTCGCCGGTGACGCGGTGGACGGTCCACTCGTCCATGGGCTTGGCGCCGAGCTTCCGGTAAAAGCCGAGCGCCGGCTCGTTCCAGTCGAGCACGGACCACTCGAAGCGCCCGCAGCCGCGGTCCACCGCGAGCTTCGCGAGGTGCACGAGCAAGGCCTTGCCGTGGCCCGCTCCGCGGTGCTCGGGGAGCACGAAGAGGTCCTCGAGGTAGATCCCGGGCTTGCCGAGGAAGGTCGAGAAGCTCTGGAAGAAGAGCGCGAATCCCACCGGGATCCCCTCCGCTTCGGCCAGGACGACCTCGGCTGCCGGCCTCGGGCCGAAGAGGTGCGCTTCGAGCTCGCTCTCCTCGAAGGTGACCTCGTGCGCGAGCCGCTCGTACTCGGCGAGCATCCGGATGAGGCGGGCGATGGTGGGGATGTCGGCGGCGGTCGCGGGGCGGATCATGGCGTCTCTCCGGCGCGTCATACCGCATCGTCGCGCAGCGGTGGAGGGAGTAGGCTCCCCGCCTGCATGACCATGAAGACGCCGCCCTCCGCCGCCGGCCCGCGCTGGCTCTACCTGCACGGCTTCGCCTCGGGCCCGAGCTCGACCAAGGGCGTCCGGATCGCCGCGCACTTCGAGCAGCGCGGGGTCGCCGTCGAGCGGCTCAACCTGCGGATACCCTCGCTCGAGCAGCTGCGCCTCAGCGCGATGATCGACGCCGTGAAGCAGGCGCTCGGCGGAGAGCGCGAGCGGGCCGTGGTGATGGGCTCGAGCCTCGGTGGCCTCACCGCGTGCCGCGTCGCCGAGGAGGACGCGCGGGTGTGCGCGCTGGTGCTGCTCGCGCCGGCGTTCCGGATCATGGAGCGATGGCGGCAGCGGCTCGGCGAGGAGGGCTTTCGGGCGTGGGAGGAGCAGGGGTGGCTCGAGGTCGACGATTACGCCGAGAAGCGGCGAGCCCGGGTGGACTTCGGCTTCGCCGTCGACGCGGCCGAGGTCGATGACCGCTCGGAGGGCTGGCCGGACGTGCGGGTACCGACGCTGATCGTCCACGGCCGGAGCGATGACGTGGTGGACATCGAGCTCTCGCGGACGTTCGCCGCAGGGAAGCGGCATGTCCGGCTCATCGAGGTGGACGACGGCCACGAGCTCGTCGCCTCGATCCCGCGCATCCTCCGCGAGGCAGACGAGTTCCTGCGCCACTTCCTCGTTGGCTGTTGAGGTATTCCCTCGAATTCTTCGGAAAATTCACAGGGAGGCGGGGAGGCGGGGAGGGAAAGTTTCAAAATCCTCCCTGTCTCCCCGCCTCCCTGTTCAAATTCTCCGCTGAAAAGGGCTGCAAGATGAAGGGATTCAGCGGCGACTGACGAACACCCGCTGCTGCCAGGACCGCGGACGCTGAGCGTTTGTTCAGCGCGGTACGCTCGTCGGCCGTCCCCTCACCAGCCGACTGACATTCTATGCGAGAAGGGCACAGCTATCAAGAGCGAAGAGCGTCGCTTACAGATCGCGTGTGATCGGCCGCGGACTGGCCGCGGTCGAGCGATCGGAGGAGCGAATGGCGACAGCGACGGCCACCGGGCGCACCGCGCCCGTCAACGACATCGAGATGCACTACGAGCTTCGCGGCGAAGGGCCGCCGCTCGTGCTGCTCCATGGCTTCACCGGGGCGAGCGGCGACTGGGCTCACGTGTTCGACCTCGCGGAGCTCGGGTGTGGACACACGGTCATCGTCCCCGATCTGCGCGGCCACGGCCGCTCGACCAACCCGGCGGGCTCCCTGACCATCCGTCAGTGCGCCTCCGACGTCTTCGCCCTCCTCGACCACCTGGGGGTGAAGGCGTTCCGGGCCATCGGCCTCAGCTTCGGCGCCAAGTGCCTCCTGCACCTGGCCACGCAGCAGCCGGACCGCATGGAGTCGATGGTCCTCGTGTCCGCGACACCGTACTTCCCCGAGCAGGCCAGGGAGATCATGCGCCTCGTCTCCGACGAGGGCCGCTCGGAGGAGGAATGGCGGGACATGAGGAGCCGCCACGCGCTCGGCGACGCGCAGATCCGAGCGCTGTGGAACCAGCCGCGCCGCTTCGCGGCCAGCCACGACGACATGAGCTTCACGCCCCCCCACCTGTCGACCATCACGGCGCGCACGATGATCGTGAGCGGCGACCGCGATCCCCTCTACCCAGCCGAGATCGCCCTGGAGATGTACCGCGCCATCCCGCGCTCCTGCCTGTGCATCCTGCCGAACGGCGGACACGGCCCCATCTTCGGGGAGTGGAAGGAGCCGTTCGCCCGCGCGGCGCTGGCGTTCCTGCGCGGTGATCCGGGCGAGCAGGCCGTGATCCAGGCCTGACGAGGGAGACGCGCGCCGCGCGGCGTCACTGCGCGCCCTCGGCGCGCTCCTCCGCCGGTGACTGCGCGCCGAGCTTCGGCAGCCGGACGCTCAGCGTCTTCATCTCCCCTGGCTCCACGTTGACCATCAGCGTCTTGGACGCATGCCCAGGGGCGGACAGCACGAGACGGTGTCCCTCACCCACCGTGAGCCCCTCGATCCTCGTGCGATTGCCCTTCCAGAGCTTCCCGTCGATGAAGACGCTGGCCGGCGGATCCACCCAGAGCACCACCGTCGCCGTGAGCCTGTCCAGATCGGCCACGATCTCCTTGAAGCGCACCTCATCGCTCAGCTTCACGGCCGTGCGGTACGGCTTGTATCCGTCTTTGGTGAGCTTGATGTGGAGCTCACGCCCGAGCGGAAGCTCGCGGAGCTTGGCCGGCGTGGCGACGGGGTGAGGCTCGCCGTTCACCCAGATGGCGCAGCCCTCGGGCTTGCTCGTGATCTCCAGCGAGCCCTTCGCCTCGACCGGCGCGGGCGGCTCCTGACGGCTCGCCTGGGCGTCGTGGACCATCGTCATGAACTCGGCGTGCCGCTCCGAGAGCTGGCCCTGCATGTAGAGGAACCCAGGCACGAGCGCGAGCGCGCTGGCGGCCGGGATGAGCGCCGCAACACCTCCCTTGCCCGCGAGCGGCGGCGGGCTGCTCAAGGTCGTCGGGCTCGTGCTCGTCGGGACGCCGCTCTGCGAGACGGTCGCGCCGCCGCTCATCTCCAGCGACCAGCGCTGCTGCTGCGCCGCGATCACGTCGATGAGCTGCCTGACGCCGAGGAGCGCCTCCTTGTGGCGAGCGAGCTTGTCCCGGAAGAGCGACTCCATCCATGCCGTGAGGCCCATCGGCGAGACGGGGATGCGCTCGTCGCGGATGAGCTCCTCGATCGCCGCGTGCATCTCGCGGGCAGACTGGTAGCGATCCTCGCGCCGCTTCTCGAGCGCGCGCAGGACGATCTTCTCCAGCCCCTTCGGGTAGCCGGGCTTGATCGCGCTCGGGAGGGGATACTCCGACCCGTGGATCTGGAGGAGCGTCCGCATCTGGGTACCGCCCTTGAACAGCCGTTTGCCCGTCGTCATCTCGAACAGGACCACGCCGGCGGCGAAGATGTCCGCGCGATGGTCGATGCGATCCCCCGCCACGTGCTCCGGGGCCATGTAGGCGAACTTGCCCATCAGCACGTTCTCTTTCTGCTCTTCGACGTCGCCGAGCCCGCTCCGCGCGATGCCGAAGTCGACGATCTTCACGTCGCCCGTGTAGCTCACGACCACGTTGCGCGGCGAGATGTCCCTGTGGACGATGCCAAGCGGCGTGCCGTCGAGGCCGCGCTTGTCGTGGATGTACGCGAGCCCCGCGCAGACGCCGAGGATGACGCTGAGCGCGTGCTCGAGCGGGATCCCCCCCGGGTCGCGCTCCGCCGCCTCGCGCACGATCGAGCCGACGTCCTCACCGTGGATGTGCTCCATCGCGATGAAATACGTCCTGTCCACCTGCCCGGCGTCGAACGTCTGGACGACGTTGGGATGCGAGAGCGTCGCCGCGACGCGCGCCTCGTGGAGCAGCATGTCGATCAACGACGGATCCTGGTTCATCGAGGGCAGGATGCGCTTGATCACGACGAGCTTCTCGAAGCCGAAGGACGAGCGATGCAGCGCGAGGAAGATCTCCGCCATGCCCCCCGACGAGAGCTTCGACAGGAGCGTGTATTTGCCGAACTGTTTCGGCAAGAGCTCAGGTGCGTTTCCGGCCGTGCTCGGCGGCGCGCCGCCCGCGGCCGACGCGGTACGCTCTTGCATGAGACATTCTCCTGGTTCCATGGACGCCACTGTAAGGCCAGCGCAAAGGGGCCTCGCGAGGAGCGCTCTCGTGCGAGTCTTACCATGGAGCGGTCATGAGATCTCAGCTTTTTTGAATGCGTCCGCCTGAAATGGCGGAGCGCGGAGCGGCGCGCGCAAAGCAATCTCCGGAAACATGAGCGATACATGTTCGTTCCGGCGCTCGGCTAATGTCTCCCTCCTCGCCCATGGAGGGAGAACAATGGCGCAGGTTTCCTCCGAGCTCCTGGCACCGACCCGCCGGTTGACGCGCCTGTACGTCAGCGCGCTCGGCGCCGTGGCGCTCTTGTCGGTCGTGGCGCAGCTCCTCGTGCAGCACGCGTTGAACCAGCAGACGAGCGACGCGCACATCGTCAACGTGGCCGGACGCCAGCGAATGCTCAGCCAGCGGCTCAGCAAGGCCGCGCTGACGTTCCAGGTGACGACCGACCCCGCCGAGCGCAAGGGCCGCGCCGACGAGCTGGCGCAGGCGATGGCGCTCTGGGAGCGGTCGCATCGCGCTCTCCAGCACGGCGATCCCGGGATGGGATTGCCGGGGAAGAACACGCCGGAGGTGACCCGCATGTTCCAGGCGATAGAGCCATTGCACCAGAGCATGCTCCGGGACGCGAAGGATCTCCTCGCCGCGGTCGGCGCCGGCGGTGAAAAGCCGGTGGAGGTGGCCGCCATCCAGCCGATCGTCTCCGCGATCCTCGCGGCGGAGCCGGGCTTCCTGATCGGGATGGACCGGGTCGTCTCCCAGTATGCCCAGGAGGCGACGGCGCGGATCGAGCGGCTCCGGCTCGTCGAGCTGATCCTGCTGTGTGTGACCCTGGGGGTCCTCTTTCTCGAGGGGCTCTATATCTTCCGCCCGGCGGTGCGCGAGATCCGAAGGACGATCAGCCACCTCATCCAGGCCAGGGGGCACCTCGACAACACGGTCCAGGCGCTCCGGGCGATCGCTGGTATCGGGCACCCGTGATGCACGTCGGCGCTCCGTGACCGCCTGTCCGACCTGCGCCGCCGCCGGGTGGCGTTCAGCGGGTGGAGGCGGCGGTCGCAGCCAGCCGCAGCCGCCGTCGAAGTCGAGGGGCGGCGTGGGCTCCGTGGACGACTGCGATTCACGACAGGCATCCTCGATGTTCTGTCGCAACGTCAACATCAGGTTGTTGTCGTCCTGGATGTCCGTGTCCGGGTACTTCCCGAGCCACGCCGCGATCGGCGCCTTCATCATCTCGATGACCCCGAGCGAGCGCCGGCAGTCGCCCGCCTGGTAGAAGTCGAGCGCGCCGCGCAGCGCCACCCGTTGCTCAAAATTGAGCACTACCCGTTTTTTGACCAGCGCCCAGGTCGCGATCTCTCCAGGATCCTGTTTGGGAGGCGATGCCCAGGTCAGGATTTGGGCGCTCCTGTAAAATTACGCCAGACTCACTGTCGCGACGTCCGTTCTGACGTTCCACGAGCGCCGGCCGCGGAGGCGACCTATCGAGACGGAGCGCTCAAGCTTGCTCGCGCGCCCCTCCAGTGGCACCGGCAGCCCGAGCAGCCCGTCCAATCGCCGTAAATTCTTCCTCCGGGGGCGCGGCACTACAGCGCGGCGCACCGGGGCGCGACGTAGCGGCCATTCGGGTCGTCGTCGACGAAAATGGTGCCCACGTCGGAGAGCTCGAAGGTGACCGAGGTCGGGTCGATCGCCGTGATGGTGAGCCTGCCGAATCCCGTGTTGCCGCCGCCGCTGACGGCCCCCGTGCTGCTGCAGTCCGCGCGAGAGGACGTCCCGAAGATCGTGAGATCTCCGCTCGCCGTGTCCACCTCGCCCACGGCGAGCATCGACTCGGGCATGCGGAGCTCCAGATCCCACCAGTCGCTGCAGGGCTCGTACGTGGGGTTCGCGTCGGGATCGCTGCAGGACAGGGCCAGGGTGGCGATTCGGAGGGTCACGGTCGAGTCGCCGAAGACGATCGCGCTCACCCGGCGCCCACCGCCGCCCGAGGTCGTCGGCGACGGCGCGACCGAGCTCGTCGTCGAGACCGGGCCATCCGGGTCGTCCGGGCTGCCCTGGCCGCCGGTGCTGCCCTGGCCGCTCGTGCTGCCCGCGCCGCCGGCCCCGCCTCCTCCGCCGTCCATGACCACCGCGCCGCCGCACGCGCTTTGGACGAGCAGCGCGAGCGAGCCTACCGCCACTGAGATGCATCGAGGTGAGCGCTTCATCGTCGTATCGTATCGCCCTCCGGCCGGCGATCGCAGACGAGGGCAAGCCTCCGTCGATGGACCGGCCGGGGCGCACCTGTGCTACCATCGACCACAGCAGGCTCGGATGGCAGCACGCCCCGTGGCCGGGCGTGAAGCGCGGAGCTCTCATGAAGCCACCTGTCGTCGAAGGAGACGTGATCGCCGGCAAGTACCGGGTCGATCGCGTCGTGGGCCGAGGCGGCATGGGCATCGTGGTCGCCGCCAGCCACCTGTTCCTTCCGCAGCGTGTCGCGATCAAGCTCCTTCTCAGCGCGGAGAGCCCTGCGCTCGTGCAGCGGTTTCTCCGCGAGGCGCGCGCTGTGGTTCGCCTCAAGGGCGAGCACGTCGTGCGGGTGTTCGACGTCGGCGAGCTCGGCTCGGGCATCCCGTACATCGTGATGGAGTATCTGGAGGGCGAAGATCTCTCCGATGTGCTCCGCGCCCGCGGCACGCTCAGCGTCGTGGACGCGGCCGACTACGTCCTCCAGGCCTGCCTGGCGATGGCCGAGGCGCACGCCGCGGGCATCGTGCACCGCGATCTCAAGCCGGCGAACCTCTTCCTCACGACGACGCCCGGCGGAGCGACGCTCATCAAGGTCCTCGACTTCGGGGTCTCGAAGGAGGTGCCGGGCAGCACCGAGGGCGTCGGCGGGTCGTTGACGCAGACGCGGGAGATGCTCGGCTCGCCCATCTACATGTCCCCGGAGCAGATGCGGTCGTCGCGCTCGGTCGACGCCCGCTCCGACGTGTGGGCGCTCGGCGCGCTCCTCTACCGCCTCCTGGTAGGGCAGCCGCCGTTCGATGCCCCGGCGCTCGCCGAGCTCGTGCTGCAGGTCGCGAGCGCCGAGCCCATCCCGCCCACCGCGCTCAGGAGCGACATCCCACCGGCGCTCGAGGCCGCGATCCTCCACTGCCTCCAGAAGGATCCGGCCCGGCGGCCGCAGACCGTGGCCGATCTGGCGCGCGCGCTGGTCCCCTTCGCGCCGGCGGGCGGGCACGAGCGCGCGGAGCGCGCCGCGCGGATCCTCGGGGCAGGGACGCAATCGCTGCCGCCGACGACCGGTTCCGTGCCGGCGCCGCGGGCCGTGCCGGCCAGCGGCCCTCCGAGCGCCCCGTCCGGCACGATGGCGAGCCTCCTGCCCACGACGCGCGGGCTCACGCGAACGCCCGCGCAGCCTGGGTCGCGCAGGGTCCTCGGGGTGGCGCTCGGGGCGGTCGTGATCGCCGTGCTCGCGCTCGCCCTCTGGGGCGCGGTGGCGTTGCCCGGCAGAGCACCGGAGGCGACGGCGCTGCAGGCGGCGGCGGCCTCTCGGGACGAACCGGTGTCGGGGCGCGCGCGGCAGGACACCGGGGCGCGGGGCGCGGACCCGCTGATCGCGCCGGAGCCGCCGGCGGTCCGTGACGCCTTGCCGCCGCAGCAGCCGTCTGTCTCCCCGGTCGTCGCGCCGGCCA
Source organism: Sorangium sp. So ce381 (assembly GCF_051473845.1). Lineage (NCBI taxonomy): Bacteria > Pseudomonadati > Myxococcota > Polyangiales > Polyangiaceae > Sorangium > Sorangium sp. So ce381. Next base: position 1,470,852 of record NZ_CP150336.1, read on the forward strand.
CCGATGCGGCGCCCTCCGGGGCGGCGCTTCAGGGCCGGCGCGCGCCCCCGGCGACGAGCGCGTCGGCAACGCCGAAGGCGCCGTCGGCGCCCGGAGGGACGAATCCCTTGGAACGACCTATCCAATGAGACAGGAACCTCCCGCGTCCGACGGGCGCCATCTCGCATTCCAGCCGGATGCAGGCGAGGCGCCGGTGCGTTTGCGCCGCCCGGCGATGGGGCTCGCGCCAGCGGTCGCCATCGTGGTGTTGACCACGGCCGGCGGCGCGGCCGCGCAGCCACCCCAGCCCGCGCCGGCGGAGGCTCCTGCGCCGACTGCCCCCGCGCCGACCGCCCCCGCGCCGACCGCCCCCGCGCCGACCGCTCCCGCGCCGACCGCCCCCGCGCCGAGCGAGGCCCCTGCTGCCCCCGTCGCCGAGCGGCTGAGCGGTGAGGCAAGGGCCGATTACGAGTCCGGCAAGGCGCTCTTTCGCAACGGCGACTTCGCCGACGCCTTCCTCGAGTTCCAGAGCGCGTACGAGAGCTCGAAGGACGCGCGCCTCCTCTGGAACATGATCGCCTGCACGTCGAAGATGCACCGGTACAGCCAGCTCCTTGCGCTGGTGGAGCGGTTGAAGCAGGAGGACCGCGGCGTCCTGCTCCCGGAGGACTGGGCGACGATCGCCGAGGTCGAGCGGAACGCTCGCGCCCTCGTCGGTCACCTGGACATCGCCGTGAGCGAGCGGGACGCTGAGGTGACGATCGACGGCCAGCCGATCGGGAAGACGCCGCTCCCGGGCAAGGTGATCGTCGACGCCGGCACGAGACGAATCCGTGTCTTCAAGCCGGGGTTCAAGGAGCATCTCCGCGTGGAGAGCGTGGCCCCTGGCGCCCAGCTGGCGCTCGACGTCCGGCTGGCGCGGCCGATGAACGGCGGCAGGCTCTCCATCCTTGCCTCTCCGGGCGATCGCCTTGCGCTCGACGGGGAGTTCCTGGGCGAAGGGCAGTGGGAGGGCATCGTGCCGAGCGGCCGCCACGTGGTGAGGGTGACGGCGCCGGGGAAGGTGCCCTACCAAGCCCGGATCCTGATTCAGGACGAGGCGCTGAGCAGCGTCAGCGTCGGTCTGGTGCCGGCCGAGAAGCACGGCGGGACGCCCCCGTGGGTATGGATCGCAGGCGCTGGGGCGGTCGTCGCGGCGGTCCTGTCGGCCGGCCTCCTCCTCGCGCACGATCCCGATCCCGCGCAGGTGGGTGCGGGCCAGGGAGCCCTCAGCGAGGGCCGCCCGACCGGATTCGGTGGCCGGTTTTGAGCGCGCCGCCCTGGTTGACGGCGGCGATCGCAAACGAACCTGCACCTCGCTCTGGCGAGCGCGGCCCGCAGGCCGCCGTCAGATCAATCCTACCAGCGGTCCTGTGCAGTAGTCCGGGTCGCCGAACGTGTCGGCCTCGACGCCCATCACATTGAGCAGCGACAGGAGCAGGTCGTTGTGCGCGACCTCCTTCTGCTGGACGACGTATCGACCCGTCTTGAACTGGCCTCCCGCGCTCCCGGCGACGACATAAGGGATGTTCTTGCGCAGGTGATTGCCGTCCGCGTGCTCGTTGGTCCAGAAGATCACCGTGTTGTCGAAGACCGTGCCGTCGCCCTCCGGCATGCTCTTCAGCTTGGCGATCAGGTACGCGAGCTGCTCGGCGTAGAAGCGGCTGATCCTGGTGAGCCGCCCGCGGTTCACCTGATCGGCGTAGCCGTTGTGCGCCATCGGGTGGTGGCCCTCGGTGATGTCCGGCCCGAGGAAGCTCAGCACCTTGGTCGTCGCGGAGTTCGTGAAGTGCAGGCTCGCGACCCGCGTCAGATCGCAGGCGAGGGCCATCGCGATGAGATCCAGCTGGAGCCGGCAGAGCTCCGGCATGCTGGCGACCTTGTCGACGTCGAGATCCGGCGTCAGCGTCGGCGCGGCGCACGCCGGGGAGGCCGGCGCCGAGCCGCGATCGAGGCGCGACGCGATGTCCTCCACCGACGCGAGGTGCCCGTCGAGCTTCAGCCGATCCGCGGCGCCCAGCCGCTTGCGCAGCCGGTCGTAGTCCGAGGCCACCTTGCCGAGCACCGCCCTGCGCTGCTCGGTCTTCCGCATCGCGTCCGCGGGCGCGACCGACAGGTCGGAGAAGAGCCTGTCGAACGCGGCGTACGGGCTGTTCTCCGGCGGCAGCGGCTGCGCCGGCCCGCGGTACGCGAGGCGCGCGCCCACGGTCGCCCCGTAGACGAGCACGCCGAGCTCGAGCGAGAGGAACTTGGTCTTCGTGCCGATGTGGTTCGCGATCTCCTGGTCGACCGAGATGCCGTCGGCCCAGCCGCACGACAGCCCCGCGTCGCCGGGGAAGTCGCCCTCCTGCATCGCGCGCGCCGTCAGGCACTGCCCCGTGCCCTTCTGGTGCGCGTCGCCCGGCCCCGTCAGCGCCGACAGCGCGCTCACGTTGCCGAGCACCAGCAGATCCCTGTTGTGATCCTTGAGCGGCGCGAGGATGGGCGACAGCTCCTCGCCGTTCTGGAACGTCGAGGACGACGGCCAGAAGTCCGGCGGGACGGTGCCGTTCGGCGTGTAGAGCACGATGAACCGCTTCGGGAACTCGACCCCGAACGCGGCCCGCCCCGTCTGCTCCGACGCCGGCGCGAGCCGCTTCGAGCAGCCCATCGCCTCGAGGAACGGCAGCGTGAGCGCCGCGCCGCCGAGGCCCCTGAGCACGGCGCGGCGGCTGAGTCGGAACGGCTTCATCACGGCTCTCCTTCCGGGGCGCTCTCCGAGGCGCCCCTTGCGTCGTCTCCCACGTCGCCTCCCACATCGATCTCGCGCCGGTAGCGGAACGCGTCGGTCTGGGTGAGCGCCACGAGAAGCGCCCTGATGTTGTAACGGGACGCCTCGAACGCCTCCGTCGCCTGCGAGAGGCTGCACGCGTCCTCGCGCTGCTCGGCGCGGCCGTAGCCGAAGCGGAACCACTGCTTCACGACGCACGCGCGCACCTGCTCGCTCTCCGCGAGCCGGTGCGCGAGCTCGACCGCGCCGTCGAACGGCCCGTCGGTGTCGGTCTGCGTGAGCTCGCCGCTGGCGTCGACAGGGATGCCGTTCTCGGCGTCCCGCCAGCGGCCGAGCGCGTCGTAGTGCTCGAAGCCGAACCCGATCGGGTCGAGCAGCGTGTGGCAGCTCCTGCAGCCAGGGTCGGACACGTGCTGCGAGAACTGCTCGCGCGTCGTCTTCGTCCGGTCGACCATCGGCGGCTCCGGGACCACGTCCGGCGGCGGCGGCGGGATCTGGCAGAGCAGGCTCTGGCGCACGAACCGGCCGCGGTGGACCGGCGAGGACCGGTTCGGCTTCGCGTAGAGCGAGAGCAGCCCGGCGTGCGTCAGGAAGCCGGCCCGCTGCGACGGATCGAGCTCCACCCGCTCGAACGCCTCGCCCTTCGGGCCTCCCTTGATGCCGTAGAGCTCGGCGAGCTCCCGGTTCATCATCGAATAGGACGCCGTGAACAGCGTGCTCACGCTCGCGTCCTCCTCGAAGATCGCGTGATCCAGGAACGCCTCGGTCTCGGCCTGGAACAGCGGCAGGAGCTCGTCCCGGTACTCGGGGTAGAGCTCCGGGTCCCTCCCGCCCGCGGCGATCTCGTCGATCTTCGAGAGCCCGAGCCACTGGCGGTGGAAGTTCTTCACGGCCTCGCGCGCCCGCGGATCGTCCAGCATGCGCCGCGCCTGCGCCTCGATCTCCGCGGCGGTGCCGAGCGTCCCCTTCTCGGCGGCCGCGAAGAGCGCGTCGTCGGGCATCGTGCCCCAGAGCAGGTACGAGAGCCGCGAGGCGATCTCGTACGAGGTCAGCGGCACGACGTCGCTCTCCACCGGATCCGGCATGCCGAGCTCGACGCGGTAGAGGAAGTGCGGCGACTGGAGCATCGCCTGGACGACGAGCGAGAGGCCGGTCGACGCGTCGTCGGGCGTGTCCCCGAGGCCGAGCCCGCGGTCGAAGAGCGCCGCGAGCTCGGCGATCTCGTCCTCGGCGAGGGGCCGGCGGAACGCCCGCTTGCCGAGCGACGCGATGAGCGCCGCGATCTCGCCGCGGCACGCGGCGCCCGACGCGGCCTCGCGGCACGCGGGCGCCTCGCCGAGCAGCTTGCCCGCCGCGCGCGCCGCGATGCCCTCGGCGGCTGTCATGTACTGCTCCGCGAGCAGCGGGCTCACCACGAGCGCCGCCGCCTGGTTGTTGAAGCCGAGCGACTCCTCCTCGGGCACGAAGGCCCTCGCAGGGCGGCTGTCGTCGCCGAGGAGATCAAGTATCGTATTGTCGTACTCCACCCGTGTCATGCGGCGCAGCGGCGACTCGCCTGGCTCGATCGAGGCGCAGAGCGGGGCCGTCGCCTCGCCGCCCTCGTCGTTCGCGGGGAGATCGCCGAACTGCCCTGTGCAGGAGGCGAGGAGGAGCAGGCCGATGGGCCAGCGGAGAGCTCTTGGTTCAGCCATGGTGCCTCTTCGACGAGCGCGAGCGGGAGCACGGGACGGTGCGCGCCCCTCCGTGCAGCGTGCGCGGCGCGGCCGTGTGCGCGGCGCGCCAACTCGCCATCCTCGAGGCAGCGTATGGCAAACCGCCGCTCCCGGATAGGAGCCGCGCTCGGAGCGGCCGAATCAAGTGGGAGCACGGGGCCGATGTGATCATCCCGTGCGCGCGTGTCTTACGGCGTTGCCGCGGACTCCGGCCTTCGAAGGCGGCTCGACCTGCGGTGTGCGGAGCGACTATGCTCGCGCCCAATGCAAAGGCGAACGCTCGCCTGTCCTGTCTCTCCTCGGGGGTCGCGGCGCCGCGCGCGCCGCTCTTCTGCGGCCGCGCTGCTCGGCGCGGCGCTCTCGACGCTGTCGGCGCTCCTGGCGCTTTCGGCGCCAGGCTCCGCGCTCGCCGATCCCGGCGCGGCGTCCAGCGCCGATCGCCCTCAGCGCGATGAGGGCGCCCGGCCGCCCGCCGCGGGGACCGCGCTCTTCAGCGCGGGTGTCGATCTCGAGATAGCGGGTCGTACGCTGTCCTATAGCGATCTGCTCTCCGACAACCTCCGCACCTACGAGGTGCTGGGCGTGCCCATGCCGTCCCTCCGGGGCGAGCTGTACCCGTTCGCGCGAAGCGCCGTCCCGGTGCTCCGCGACCTCGGTGTCGAGCTCTCGTACGCTCGCGCGCTCGGCCTCGACTCGGAGGGCGCCGGGGGAGCGAGCGTGTCGACCTCGTGGAGCCGGCTCCACGCCGGCCTCCGGGGCCGTTACCGCCTCGCCGGGCGGGACGGGCCGGTCCTGTTCGCGGGCGGCGGACTCCGCTGGACCGACTTCGATATCGAGTCGACGGGCGACGCGTCGCGCGACGCCGCGTCGGTGTCGTACCTCGCCTTGCGCGTCGGCGTGGACGGGCGATTGCCAGTCGGCCCGGTCGCGCTGGAGGCCGGGGGAGGGGTTCAGGCGCCCCTCTCGATGGGGGCCCTCGCGTCTCATTTTCGCGCCCCGAGCGCCGGAGGCGTCGATTTCCGGATCGCGGTCGCCGCCCCCCTCGCGCCGGGGATCGAGGCGCGCGCCGGCGCGTCGTACGCGCGGTTCTTCTACGACTTCGACTCCGAGCCAGAGGACACGTACATCGCGGGCGGGGCGCTCGATCAGCTCTTCAGCGTTCACCTGGGGGTGGCTTATTATGGGGAGTGAGGTGCGCTCGGCGCGCGCCGTGTCTGCCCGTCGCGGCGGGCGCTTCACGGCGGCGGTGACGGCGGCGGCGCTCGTCGCGCCGGCCTTGTCGCTGCTCGCAGGGTGTCCGGGGACGATCGACGACCAGGAGCGGTTCGGCCGGCGGGACGGCGGCCCGCAGCCCGCGTGCGCCGACGTGCCCGCGGTGTTCGCCGAGCGGTGCGGCGGCGCGAACTGCCACGGACCGGGCGAGCCCGCGGCTGGCCTCGACCTCGTCACGCTCGGCGTCGGCGATCGCGTCGCCGGCCGCCAGGCCACGAGCTGCGCCGGCGTGCTCGCCGACCCGGACCGGCCGGAGGAGAGCGCGCTCTACGTGCGGCTCACCGACGCGCCCTCGTGCGGCGCGCGCATGCCGCTCGGCGGGGCCCCGTACTCGTCCGAGGAGATCGCGTGTGTCGCCGCCTGGATCGCGGAGCTCACGCCGGCCTCGTGCAGCGGCCTCGACTGCGGCTGTCCCGGCTGCGTGTGCACGCCGAGCGCGCAGGAGGCGTGTTACACGGGCCCGGAGGGGACGAGCGGCGTCGGGCGCTGCGCGGCCGGCACGCGCGTCTGCAACGCCGAGGGCACGTCGTGGGGCCCGTGCATGGGGGAGGTCGTGCCCGCGTTCGACGCGTGCGACACGCCCGACGACGAGGACTGCGACGGCGCGACGCCCGCCTGCGAGGACGTGTGGAGCCGCGGCTTCGGCGACGCGAGCGGCCAGTACGCCCGATCCGTCGCGTTCGACGCGGACGGCAACGTGATCGTGGCCGGCCAGCTGGAGGGGACCGTCGATTTCGGCGGCGGCCCGCTCACCGCCATCGGCACGGACGCCTTCGTGGCGAAGTTCGACAGGTTCGGCACGCACCTCTGGAGCAAGGTGTTCCCGGGCGAGGGCAACCAGTTCGCGATGGCGCTCGCTGTCGACGCGGCGGGCAGCGTCCTCGTGGCGGGCCGCGCCTTCGGCCGCGTCGATCTCGGCGGCGGGGAGCTCGCGTCGCACGGGAGCGACGACGTGTTCGTCGTCAAGCTGGGCGGCGACGGCGAGCACATCTGGAGCAAGATCTTCGGCGGATCCGGCGCGGATCGCTGCGACCGCATCGCCGTCGACGCGGCGGGCAACGTCCTCGTGGCGGGCGGCTACAACGGCACCGTCGACTTCGGCGCCGGCGAGCTCACGAGCGCGGGCAAGCGCGACGCCTTCGTGCTGCGCCTCGCCTCGGAGGACGGCCGGACGCTCCTCGCCGTGCGCGCCGGCGGCGAAGGCGACGACTACGCCTATGGGATCGCGGCCGACGCCGACGGCAACCTGCTCGTCGCGGGTTATTTCGAGGGATCCATCGATCTCGGCGGCGCGCCGCTCGAGAGCGCCGGCCTCTCCGACATCTTCCTCGCCAAGCTCCGTCCTTCCGGCGACCACGTCTGGAGCGCCCGGTTCGGCGGCGCCGAGGCCGACGAGGCGCACGACGTCGCGGTCCACCAGGCGACCGGCGACGTGGCGCTCACGGGCACGTTCGCGTCGACCCTCGACCTCGGCGGCGATCCGCTGGTGAGCGCCGGCGGGCGGGATCTGTTCGTCGCCAGGTTCTCCGGCGCCGGAGCGCACCTCATGAGCCGGCGCTTCGGCGACGCCGAGGACCAGCTGCTCACCGATTTCGAGACCGGGGCGCGCGCGAGCGTCGCGGTGGACTCCGCCGGCAATCTCCTGCTCGCGGGGCCGCTGTTCGGCTCGGCGGACTTCGGCGGAGGGCCGCTGACGAGCCGAGGAAAGACCGATGTCTATCTGGTCAAGCTCGGCGCCTCCGGCGGTCACGTGTTCAGCAAGCTGTTCGGCGACGTCCAGACGCAGGTCGGCCTCGACGTGGCGGCAGGCTCAGGCGCGAGCGTGCTGATCGCCGGCCGTTTCTACGGCGCCATCAACTTCGGTCAAGGAGTGCTCTCGAGCGCAGGCCAGGGCGACGCGTTCGTCGCGAAGCTCTCTTTGTAAATACCGTTCTCGTTGCAAATGTCGCGCTCGGCGGCGCTGCGCGCTGTTTGCCCACCTTTTCTGCCGAGGTCACCCACGGCGCGTGGCAATTTGCCTCGCTGGGGCAGCATGGCTGTTCGCTCATCGCTCGTATGGGCGCGCTACTCCCACCCCTTGCCCCGTTTCCAGCTTTCTCGCAGTGGCATGTTCTCTGCTCGACACCGCTCGACCGCGCGGCGAGATGCTCCCCTGATCGGAGGATTTTCGTCGAGCCGAGCGGGCCAGTCCGAAGGAGCAGAGGTATGCGCGTCCTGCTTATCACCAAGATCTTCCCGAACGCGACAAACCCGGTACAGGCGCCGTTCAACCGGCGGCAGTTCGCCGCGCTTTCGAGGTATTGCGACATCGACGTCTTTGCGACGATCCCCTGGTTTCCGTGGGCTTCCAGGTTCTCTCGGTGGTCCATGTCGAGCGACGCGCCTCGCGAGGACGTGATCGAGGGATTGCCGGTGCGCCACCCGCGGTTCCTCTATGTGCCCAAGGTGGCGCCCTATCTCAATGGCCCGCTCTATGCGGCGTCCATGCTCTTCGAGCTGGCGCGCCACCGTCCGGCGCCGGACGTCATCGTCGGCTCGTTCGCCTATCCGGACGGGTTCGCCGCGGTGTGCCTCGCGGAGCTGCTCGGCGTCCCGGCGGTCGTCAAGGTGCACGGCTCGGACGTCGACGTGCTCTCGCGGCAACCGGCGGTCAGGCCCTCGCTCGAGTGGGGTCTCCAGCGCGCGGCCCGCGTCGTCGCCGTGAGCAAGCAGCTGGCCGAGGGGGTCCACGCGCTCGGCGTCCCGCGCGACCGCATCGATGTCGTCATGAACGGCGTCGATCGCGGCATGTTCCACCCCCGCGACCGGCGCGAGGCCCGCGCCGCCCTGGGCCGCCCCGCGGAGCGCCGGCTGCTGCTCTACGTCGGCCACCTGCTCCGGGACAAGGGCGCGCTCGACGCGATCGCCGCGTTCGAGCGCATCGCCGCCGCTCACCCCGACATCGACCTCGCGCTGGTCGGGAGCGGCGCGGACGAGCAGGCCTGCAGGTCGGCGGCGGAGCGGCTCGGCGGGCGCGTCCTGATGACCGGTCGCCTGCCGCACGACGAGGTGGCGCGCTGGGTCGCCGCTTGCGATGCGCTGGTCCTGCCGAGCCATCACGAGGGCACGCCCAACGTCGTGATCGAGTCGCTCGCGTCGGGCCGCCGGGTGGTCGCGACGCGGGTCGGGGGCATCCCCGACGTGATCAGCCGCCCCGAGCTCGGCGAGCTCGTCTCGCCCGGCGATCTCCCCGCCCTGGCCGGCGCCATGGAGCGCGCGGCGCACGCGCCCTACGATCCCGAGCGGATCTCGGCGCTCTCCGGGTGCAAGGGGTGGGACGAGAGCGCTCGCGCGCTCCACGACACGCTCGTCATGGCGCGGAGCGAGCGGCGCTCGCCGGCGCTCGCGCCTGCGCCGCTGCGCGTGCCCGTGATCGACAAGCGCCCCGCGCTCCAGGCGGACGCGCAACCCCCTGCGTCCGTGCGATGGGCGCCGCCCCCCTCGCGGCGGTTCCCCGACGGCGCGCAGCTCGGGGTGAGCCAGGCCTGAAGGGCCCGCGCAGGCCCTGCGCGCCGCTCGCCGCTCGCCTCGTCCCGGCCCCGCCTCAGGCCACGGGCACGGCCTTTTCTGGCCGCAGGCGCACGGTGGGGCCGGGATCCGGGGGCGGCGGCTCGGCGCGCGGCATCGCGGCGCGCGCCGTCCAGAAGCTCCTTGCGTCGTCCGGCGTCCACGCCGGCGTCGGCTCGCATGCGTCGAGCGCCGCGAGAAGCTCGCGCGCGCTCTGGTAACGGTCGCCTGGCCGCTTGGCGAGGCACCGCATCACCACCTCTTCCAGCTCCGACGACAGCGGCCAGGGCGCGCGCAGCGACGGCGGGATCGGCGGCATCGTCAGGTGCGAGTAGACGAGCTTGCCGAAGCTCCGGCCGTCGAAGGGGGCCACGCCCGTCAGCAGGTAATAGAGCGTGACCCCGAGCGAGTAGATGTCGCTCCGGGCGTCCACGGCGCCGGCCGAGATCATCTCCGGGGACATGTACGTCGGCGTTCCTTTGATGACGCCGACGTCCGTCATGCTCGCGTCTCCCTCCAGGCTCACCTGCTTCGCGATCCCGAAGTCGAGCACCTTGAGCACGTCCTGATCGTCGCCCACGCGCGTGATGTAGAGGTTGTGGGGCTTGATGTCGCGGTGGATGACGCCCGCGTCGTGCGCCTCCGCGAGCGAGAGGCAGGCCTGCCGCGCGAAGTGGACGACCCGGGAGGGCGGCATCGGGCCGTGATCGCGCACCAGGGTGGCCAGGTCGGCGCCGGCCAGGTGCTCCATCGCGATGTAGAAGATGCCGTCGCTGCTCGCGCCGAAATCGAAGATCCGGATCGTGTGCGGCGACGTGAGCCGGCTCGTCGCGCGCGCCTCGCGCTCGAAGCAGCGCACGTCGCCCTCGGACTTGCTCTCGCTGCGGAGCAGCTTCAGCGCCACGTCGCGGCGGAGCGACTCGTCCCAGGCGAGCCACACCTCGTTCTGCCCGCCCCGACCGACCGGCGCCACGAGCCGGTAGCGGCCGAGCTTGCGGGCCTCGTAGACCTGCTGGCGCGCCGACCAGAGGCCGTGGCTCGCCGCCGACACCAGGATCGCTGTGGCGAGCACGAAGATGTAGTTGCAGGCGAAGATCACGAGCGACCGCGGCGACGTCCACTGCGCCGCGAGCGCCGGGTCGAGGGACGCCCCCGCGCCCATGATGATGGGGAAGCTGAGCGCCACCGGGATCGTCATCCGGAGCGATCGCGAGAAGTGCGTGGGCAGGATCGTCGCGTCGACGAGCATCACGATCGAGAGCCCGTGCATGTAGTTCCAGGTCAGATCCCCGAACTCCAGCGCCATCACGGAGATGAGCCCCCCCGTGCTCCAGACCGCGAAGACGTGCGCCGCGTCGAGGAGCTCTGCCGAGGTCTGCTCGCGCCGGGCGAGGAGGTACAGCCAGAGCAGGATGACCTCGCCGAGCAGCCGGTAGAGCAGCAGCCGGGTGACCGAGGCGCTCGGAAACACCGCGAGCACCACGAACACGTCGAGCGCCGCGAACGTGGGCCAGGTCACGAGCGCCGTGGGGAGGCCCCGCGCCATCGCGCGGCGCTCGTCCGCCGAGCTGGCGCCTCGAGGTCCCTGGGATCCCGTCGAATGGAAGCTGCTCGAGGCGGTCATGGTGCGGCGCAGGCCGTATCGCAGGCCATTGGAGCCCTGCGCTGGCGCGGAGTCAAAGCGCGCGTCGCCTGTCTGGAGGAGTGAGAAATGACGCAATGCACGTGTCGCACGCAACGTACGTGCGGCGCGCATCGCACGCATCGCACAGGTCGTACGCGTTGCCCACGTCGTACGCACCACGCGAGCGCCGTCCGGGCGCGGCGCGACGAGCGCGCCTCCGGGGTTCCGCCGGCGGGGCGTCCGTTGTAGACGCGCTCCGAGCTCGCTCCGAGGCCCCCGCGCTCGCGGCGATCTCGGCGGCGATCCGAGGGGAAATGGGATGAAGCAGAGACGTGCGCTCGTGATCCTCGCTGTCCGCAATGGCGTGCTCGCCGGCGCGGCCCCCGCGCGGGCGGCAACGGACCCGCACGCGATCCTGGGACCTGCGTTCTCTCGCGCGCGCGGCTGCGGCGCGCCGGCGCGCTGACGGCCCGTGGCCAAGATCGGCTACTACGTCCACGGGCGCGGGCGCGGGCACGCGAGCCGCGCGCTCCCGATCCTGGGGGCCCTCCGCGAGCGCGGCGACGAGCTCCGGATCTACGGCGGCGGCCAGGCGGCGGATCTGCTCGGCGCGCTCCCGGAGCACCGCCTCGTGCGGCCGATCCACCGCGGGCTCGCGGGCGTGATCGAGCTCCCGCGCCGCCTGGCGAAGGAGATCGTCGAGCAGGCGGGCTTCCGGCCCGACGCCATCGTGAGCGACGGCGACGTCCCGTCGCTGCTCGCCGCGCGCGCGCTCGGGATCCCCGCCGTCGCGCTCGGCCACGATCTCGTCTTCTCGCGCTGCCGCCTGCCCGAGGGGCTGCCGTGGCGGCGGGTGCTCGCGTGCCGGCGCACGACCTGGGCCTCCAGCCGGGCGCGCCGCGCGGTCGCCGTCCACTTCCTGCCGATCGAGCCGGAGACGCCGGGCACCCTCGTCGCGCGGCCCGAGCGCCGGCTCGCCCCCGCGCGCGCCGGCGAGCCCGGGGCCGTCGTCTGCTACTTCAGCGAGTGCGACGCGCGCCGCGTGCTCGAGCTCGTCGCGCGCGACGGCCGGCGCGTGGTCGCGTTCGGCGACCCGGGCCTCGACGTGCCCGGCGTCGAGGCGCGCCCCTTCGATCCGGGCGCGTTCCTCGCTCACCTCGAGGGCGCGTCGGCGGTCGTGACCACCGCCGGCAGCAACGTCCTCGCCGAGTGCGTGCTCGCCGGCAAGCCCGTGCTCGCGCTCTACGACGACCGCCACAACGAGCAGACGCTCAACGCGCTCCTCGCCGAGCGGGCCGGCGTCGCCGTCGCGAGCTCGCTCGCGGCGCTCTCGCCGGCCGTGGTGGGGCGCTTCTTCGATCGCTGCCGCGCCGCCGACTTCGCTCGCATCGACCTGGAGCGCGCGCTGCCGAGCGCGCCTTCCGCCGTGCTCGCTTTGCTGGACGAGGCGTGCGCGGGCGCCTCGTGATGAGGTGCATCGCGACGTTCGCACCTCGCGCCATGGCCGAAGTCAACACAAGCGGCATAAGGTTTGCTAATTACGCCCACCGCCGACAGGCCGATCGGCCGACGAGGAACGGCTGCTGTGCCGAGCAACAGGCCGCGCTCGCGGCCGCAGCGCGACACGGCTGTCGCAGGCGCGACACGAACGCCCTACCGCCCGTCACGCCGCGCGCCTCGGTCGGCCATCGACCACGGTTCGCGCCGCTTCTCCAGGAGCAACGAAGATGACGATGGATGCAATTCTGCCGCTCAGCGACCACCGGAGCGATCGCGCGCCGCACGAGGCGATCGCGCCGGCGCGCCACACGCCGTCGACGGGACCCGCGCGGGGAGGGCACGCCTCCGTCAGGGCGCAAGCGGCCATTCCAGAGAATCCCTTCGCTGCCCTCTCCGGCGCCAACGGGCGGCCGCTCAAGGTCGCCATCCTCAGCGATTTCACGCGCATTCCTTACGCGAATGGCGCGGTCTTCCAGACGCGCGCCCTGTATCGCGCGCTCAACACCTGTGGTCACCAGGCAACACTGATCGGACCTCGGGATCCGGATGCCTCGGCCGATGAGGTCCCTCCCGGCACCGTCGCCTTGCCGAGCCTGCCGCTGCGCACCTACCCGGGGGTGCACCTGCCGATCCCCGTGGGATCCTCGGTGCTCGATCCGATGCGGTGGGATTTTGACATCTGCTTTGCGCAGACCACGACCCTGCTCATCGAGTTCGGCATTTGGCTGCGCAAGATGCGCGGCGTCCCGCTGCTCTGCGTGAACACGACGCACCTCGCGGCCGCGTACGACGTGCTCCTGCCGGAGCGGGTCTCCCGGATCGGCGCGGTCCACACGGTGCTCCACAAGACGCTCCGCGCGCCGATGGAGCGGCTCTTCGTGGACCTGTACAACCAGGGAGACGGCCTCGTCGTGCTGAGCGAGGGCCTGCGCGATTACTGGCGCGAACGGGGCGTGACGGTGCCCATCCACGTCATCCCGCGGATGGTCCCCGAGGACGTGTTCGAGCGCCCGCTCGGCCCCGACCCGTACGTGCAGCTGCTCGAGGAGCGCGGGCTCGACACGCGCGGCCCGCGCCTCGTCTGCGCGGGCCGCCACACCCGGGAGAAGTCGCAGCACCGGCTGATCCGCATCTTCGCCGAGCACATCGCCCCGCACGAGCCGCAGGCGACGCTCACGCTCGTCGGCGACGGGCCGGACAGCGCGGCGTACGCGGCGCTCGCGCGCGAGCTGGGCGTCGCGCGCCGGGTCATCTTCACGGGCGAGGTGCCGTACAGCCAGATCTCGGACTACTACCGGCACGCGAACCTCTTCCTGCACTCCTCGCTGAGCGAGACGTTCGGAAACGTGCTCAGCGAGGCGCTGTGGTGCGGCTCCCCGACGGTCGCGTTCGCCGACGGCATGGGCGTGAGCTCGCAGATCCAGAGCGGCCACAACGGCCTGCTGATCGACCCGGGCCGCGGGCCGATCGCGGAGGAGAGCGCGAACGCCGCGTTCGGCAAGGCCGTGATCGCGCTCGCGCGCGACCCGCTCGCCGCCGCGCGGCTCGGGAACGCGGCCGCGCAGCGGGCGCGCGAGCGGTCCTCGCCCCTCGTCGTGCAGCGGATGCTCGCGAACGCGTTCGCGAACGCGCGCGAGCACGCGAGGCAATCCAACCTGCGCCCGCTCGTCGACGGGCCGAAGGCGCTCCAGTGGCTGGAGACTTTCCGGCACTTCCGCACCTGGATGGGCTTCACCGGCGGCCTCTTCGCGTTCGGCCACCTGCGCCCCGCGGCGGCGCCGCGGCCCAAGGGCATCCAGCCGTCGTTCTGCGCCTAGCGCGCGTGGTAAGACCGGCCCGAAGCCGGCCCGCACGCGGCCGCTTCGAGGTGTTCCCGGTTTCGAGGTGTCCTTCGAATGCTCCTCAGGATGATCGGTGCGCTCGTCGATTTCAGCGGGCGCCGTCCCTGGCTCGTCATCGCGCTCGCCCTCCTCTCCATGGCAGGGCTATGGGGGTACGCGTCGCGGCTCGAGCTGCGCACGGAGCTCCGGGAGCTCTTGCCGCGCGACAGCCCGGCGTTCCAGGCCTACGAGCGTCAGGCGCAGCGCGTGGACGGCGGAGCGCAGCTCATCGTCATCGCCGAGTCGCCGGATCGGGGCGCGAACGAGCGGTTCATCGACGCGCTCGCGGAGCAGCTGAACGAGCCGCTCCGGAAGCGCGCGGCCTGCGCCGCCGCGTGCGGCGACGACGCCTGCCGGGCGGCGTGCGGGCCGGCGTCGCTCATCCGCTACGTCGAGTCCGGCACGAAGGAGGTCCGCCGCTTCTTCGACGCGAACAAGTGGCTCTACGCGAGCGTCAGCGAGCTCGAGGCGGCGGACGAGGCGATCGAGCTGGAGCTCGCGCTGCGGAGCGGCCTCATCGAGGACCTGGAGGCTGGCGGGGCATCTGGGAGTGATGCGGGCGAGGCGGGCGCGGCGGCGGCGCCGGCGCCAGCGAAGAAAGGGCTGTCGCTCGACGAGACCTGGCAGGAGCTCCAGCGGCGCCTGAAGAAGATCGACGAGTTCCCGAGCGGCTACTTCGCCACCCCCGACGGGCGCATGGTCGCGCTCCGCATCGTCTCGCGCAGCGCCGGGATGGGCGATCGCCGCGCGGCGGAGCTCCTCGACCAGGTGACCGCGCTCGTCTCGCGCCTCGATCCTGCGGCGTTCCACCCGGCCATGCAGGTCGGGTACGCGGGCGACATCCCGAACGCCATCGCCGAGCAGAAGTCGCTCGTGAGCGAGGCGGTGTGGGCCACCGTCATCGCGCTCGTGCTGATCGTCGGCGGCGTGATGATCTACTACCGCTCGCCCTGGTCGCTCGTGGTGATCATGCTCCCCACGGCCCTCGGCGCGAGCGCGGGGTACGCGTTCGCGACCCTGACCTACGGCTACGTCAACACGGTCGGCGCCTTCCTCGGGGCGATCATCGTCGGCAACGGGGTCAACTACCCGATCGTGCTCCTGTCGAGGTACCGCGACTTCCGCGCGCGCGGCATGCCCGCGGACGAGGCGCGGCGCGAGGCGGTCATCAACGCGTTCCGCGCCGAGCTCGTCGGGGCGAGCGTGGCGGCCATCGCCTACGGATCGCTCACGATCACGCACTTCCGCGGCTTCAGCCAGTTCGGCACGATCGGCTTCGTCGGGATGTTCATGGTGTGGGCGTCCATCGTGCCGCTCGTGCCCGCGACGCTCGTCGCGATCGAGCGCATCCAGGCGAGGCTCCCGCGCTGGATGCGCGATCCGGCGCCGCGCGTCTCGGACGAGGGCACCTCCGGGCCCGGCGCGCGGGCGCTCGCGCGCGTGACGTCGCGGTGGCCGTTCGCGTTCCTCGCGGTCGCGCCGGTCATCGTCGCGCTCGCGGCGTGGAAGCTCCCCGCGTACATCCGGGACCCCTGGGAGTACAACTTCGCGCGCCTCGGCTCGAAGAGCTCGCGGGAGAAGGGCGCGGGGAGCTGGTCGCTCAAGGCGTCCGAGGTCTTCGGCGGGAAGATGAACGTCGCCGGCGCGATGATGCTCGCGGACGCCCCCGAGCAGGTGCCGGCCATCAAGGCGCAGATCCTGGCGAACGACGCGAAGGATCCGCAGGGCCAGCTCGTGGCCGACGTCGCGACGATCGCCGACGCCCTTCCCGGCACGGCCGAGGAGCAGCAGCGGAAGATCGAGATCCTGGAGCGCATCCGGGACCGGCTGACCCCGCGGGTGCTGAAGGCCCTGCGCCCCGAGGAGCGCGAGCGCGTCCTCGCCATGAAGCCGCCGGAGTCGCTGCGCGTCATCGGCCCCAAGGACCTGCCCGACCTCATCCGCCGCAGGTTCGAGGAGAACAACGGCGTCGTGGGGACGGTGTTCTACGTGAAGTACAAGAACAACGTCTCGTTCTCGAACGGCAGGAACCTCCTGCGGATGGCCGACACCACCGGCAACGTGGTCCTCCCTGACGGGACCCACGTCGTCACGGCGAGCAGGCCGACGGTCTTCGCCGAGATGATCCGGTCGATGGAGCGCGACGGCCCGCTGGCGACGGCGGCCTCGCTCCTCGCGGTCACGGCCGTCGTGGTGCTCGCGACGGGCAGCATCGCGGGCGCGCTCGCGGTGCTCCTGGCCCTCGTGCTCGGCGTGCTCGGGACGGCCACCGCGATGGCGATACACGACGTCAAGATCAACTTCCTGAACTTCATCGCGCTCCCGATCACGTTCGGCATCGGCTGCGAGTACCCCTTCAACGTCTTCGATCGCGCGCGGCTGCTCGGCGGCGACGTGTCGCTCGCGGTCAAGCGCTCGGCCGGCCCCGTGGCCCTCTGCAGCTACACGACCGTGCTGGGCTACGGGTCGCTCATCTTCGCCGACAACCAGGCGCTGAACTCGTTCGGCTGGGTCGCGGTCAGCGGCGAGATCGCGTGCGTGGCGTGCGCGCTCCTGTTCCTCCCGGCGCTGCTCCACCTCATGAACCGCTCTGCGCGGATGCGGCGCTCGTGGAAGGGCGGCCTTCTCCTGCGCGGGAGCAACCATTCGTGAAGATCCTCGACGTCGCGGAGTTCTTTTCGTCCCGCGGGGGCGGCGTGCGGTCGTACCTGGAGGAGCTCGTGCGCCAGGGGAGCCGGCGCGGCCACGAGATCGTCGTCGTGGCGCCCGGGCCGCGCGACGAGGTCGTGCCGCTCGAGCGGGGCCGCATCGTGCGGGTGGCCGGCCCGCCAATGCCGTACGACCCGACCTACCACGCGCTCCTCCGGCTCGGCGCGGCGCGGGCGATCATCCGCCGCGAGGCGCCGGACGTTGTCCAGGCGAGCGCGCCCTACACGGCCGCGCTCGTCGCTGCGAGCGCCCGCGAGGTCCCGCTCCGCACGTTCGTGTACCACTCGGATCAGATCAGCACCTACGCGGCGCCGCTGCTCGACCGGGTGCGCCCGCGCGCGGTCGCCCGGGCGCTCGAGGGCGCGTTGTTCGCCTGGCCGCGCGCGCTGTCGCGGCGGTTCGACGCGACGATCGCCCCCGGGACGTTCATCGCGGAGCAGCTCCGCAGCCACGGCTGCGAGCGCGTCCACCGCGTCACCTTCGGCGTGAAGCGCGGCGACTTCGGCCCCTCCCGCGCGGACGCGGCGCTGCGCCGCAGCCTGCTCGGCCGGTTCGCGGACGAACCGTCGGCCGCGCTGCTGCTCGTCGCGTGCCGGCTCGCCGTCGAGAAGCGGGTCGCGCTCGTGATCGACGCGGCGCGGGAGCTCGCCGCGCGGCGCCCGATCGCGCTCGCGGTGCTGGGCGACGGGCCCGAGCGGGCGCGGCTCGAGCGCCGCGCGGCCGCCCTGCCGCAGGTGACCTTCCTCGGCTTCGCCAAGGACCGCGCCACCTACGCGGCGCTGCACGCCAGCGCCGACGTCTTCGTCCACGGCGGCGCCGCAGAGACGTTCGGCTTCGTGCTGGGCGAGGCGCTGTGCTCGGGCCTGCCGCTCGTCGTCCCGGCCGCCGGCGCCGCGCTGGATTTCGTGCAGCCCGGCGCCGCCGAGGTGTACGCGCCGCGCGCCTCGCCCGGCGAGGTGGCCGCCGCGATCGAGCGGGTGCTCGCGCGCCCGCGGGAGGAGCGCGTCGCGGCGGCGCGGGCCGCCGGGGAGCGGCTGCCCACGAGCGACGAGCACTTCGACGCGCTGTTCGCGCTCTACGCGGACCTGCTCGAGCGCGGGGTGCGCGGCGAGGGCTGACGTCGTGGACGCCAGCTTGCCCGCGAGAGGATCGATCGTGCGCCCCTTCCTGCTGATCTCCCCCGCCTTCGCTCCCCAGACGAGCGTCGGCGCCTTCCGCTGGGTGAAGCTGGCGCGGCACCTGCCGCGCCACGGCTTCCGCCCCGCCGTCCTGTCGGGGACCTTCCCCGAGGACCCGCGCGACGACGGGCTGCTCGCCGCGCTGCCGCCGGAGGTCGAGGTCTTCGACGAGTACCTCGATCCGGCCGTCCTCGCCGTGGGCGCCGCGCTGCGCGCCCTCCGCGCGCGGGCGCCGCTCCCCGCGGGGCGCGCGGGGCCGCTCGTCGGGCTCCGCCCCTTCCAGGCGATCACCGACCGCTGGATCGCGCACGCCCCGCGCGGGGCGCGCGCGGCGGTGGCCCTGGCCCGCCGCACCGGCGCGCGGGCCGTCGTGGTGAGCGCCGGGCCGTACTCGGCCTGCCCTGTCGGCCTCCACGTGAAGCGGGCGCTCGGCGTGCCGCTCGTCCTCGACATGCGCGACCCGTACTCGCTGCACGAGACGGGGAACGGCCCGCCGTCCGGCCTGGCCGAGCGGGCCCGGCGCGCCATCGTCCCGCGCCTGGAGCGCCGCTGGCTCGAGGGCGCCGACCACGTGATCTTCAACACGCGGGCCGCGCTCGAGGCCTACCGCGCGCGCTTCCCCGAGCTCACGCCGAAGTCTTCGTTCGTGCGCAACC
The DNA here is from genome assembly GCF_051473845.1 of Sorangium sp. So ce381. Taxonomy (NCBI): domain Bacteria; kingdom Pseudomonadati; phylum Myxococcota; order Polyangiales; family Polyangiaceae; genus Sorangium; species Sorangium sp. So ce381. The sequence continues at coordinate 1,489,717 of NZ_CP150336.1, forward strand.
ACTTCGATCTCGCGCTGTACGCGCCAGCGCCCGCGCCCGAGCCGCCACGCCGCTTCGTCGTGCTCCACCTCGGCACGATCCGCGAGGAGGCCTCCGCCGACCAGATAGGCGCCGCGCTGCGGCGGTTCATCGACCGCGAGCGGCTCGCGCCCGACGACGTCGTCCTCCGGCAGATCGGCCGGATGTCCGATCACGATCGCGCCTGCTTCGAGCGCATGGGCCTCACGCCGTACATCGAGGCGCTCCCCCCGGTGCCGCAGCGCGACGTGCTCGGCGAGCTCAGGCGGGCGCACGTCCTGCTCGCGATGCTCAGCCCCCACGTCGTGCTTCGCGTCTCGGCCAAGACCTACGACTACGCCGCGTCGGGGATGCCCGTCGTCAGCGTGACCGCGAACCGCGAGGTCGACGATCTGCTCTCGTACCGGAGCGACAACGCGCGCGTCGCGCCGGACGACGCCGACGGCATCGCCGCCGCGCTCGCGCGCCACCTCGCGCGCTTCCGGGAGACGGGCGCGCTTCCGGTCCCGGCGCCTCCGCCCGCCGAGCTGTCCTCCGAGGCGGCCGCGGCCAGCATCGCCGCGATCCTGGACCGCGTCATCGCCGACGCGTCCTCCACCCATCGCGCCCGCCGGCCTCCTTGAAAACGTCCCGCCAGGGATCCGGAGCGAGATTTCAACGCAAAGTCGCAAAGGCGCAAAGTCGCAAAAAAGAATAAATTTCATGCACTTTGCGCCTTTGCGCTCTTGGCGTCTTTGCGTTGAAATCTCGCTCCGGATCGCTGGCAGGACCCCTGGTGGGTGGAACTAGACTGGCGCGCGCCGCGCCGCCTTCGCGGCGCCATCCCCCTTCCTCGGAGCTGTGCATGCGCTTTCTCCACCCCGAGCATGACGAGAGCCTGGAGCTCGCCCTCGAAGACGTGTTCCTGACCCCCGGGTACTTCGCCGGCGGCTCCCGCCTGGAGACCGACCTGCGCCCGGCGGACTTCCCTGGCGGCTCGCACCCGATCGTCTCGGCGAACATGAACGCGGTCACCGGCAAGCGGATGGCGGAGACGATGGCCCGCTTCGGCGGCCTCGGCGTGCTCCCGCAGGACATGGATCTCGACACGGTCGAGCGCATCGTCCGCCACATCAAGCGCGCCGACCCGCGCTACGACACGCCCCTCTCGGTCTCCCCGCGGGCGACGCTCCGCGACGTGCACGGCATCATCCGCAAGCGATCGCACGACATGGTGGTCGTGGTCGACGACGAGCGGCGGCCGATCGGCATCGTCACCCACGCCGACCTGCGCGACCGGGACCAGTACACGCCCGCGTCCGCGCTCATGTCGTCGCGCCTCATCACCATCCCGGTCGGCACGCCGAACCGGACGGCCTTCCTGCTGATGGAGGACGCCCGCGTGAAGGCGGTCCCCGTGCTCGACGGAGACGGGCGGCTCCACGGCGTGCTGACGCGCGACGACGCCGTGCGCCTCGAGCTGCTGAAGCCGACGCTCGACGGCGGCGGTGAGCTCATGGTCGCGGCGGCGATCGGGATCTCCGCGCAGGCGGCCCAGAGCGCCGCGCGCCTGATCGAGATCGGCGTCTCCGCGATCGTGCTCGACACCGCGCACGGCCACCAGCGCCGGATGATCGAGGCGATCCGCGCGGTGCGGAGCGCCGTCGGCGACGCCGTCCCGCTCGTGGCCGGCAACGTCTGCACGGCGGAGGGCACGCGGGCGCTCATCGAGGCGGGCGCAGGCATCGTGAAGGTGAACGTCGGCCCCGGCGCGATGTGCACGACGCGCATGCAGACCGGCGCCGGCCGGCCGACGTTCTCCTCGGTGCTCGCGTGCGCCCGCGAGGCGCGCCGCCACGGCAAGCGTGTCTGGGCCGACGGCGGCGTCCGTCACCCGCGCGACGTGGCGCTCTACCTCGCCGCCGGCGCCTCGCGCGTCATGGTCGGGACGACGCTCGCCGGCACGTACGAGAGCCCAGGCGACGTCATGGAGGACCGCGACGGGCTGCTCTACAAGGAGAACTACGGCATGGCGAGCGCCCGCGCGGTCAGCGAGCGCACCGCCGAGCTCGACGCGTTCGAGCGCGCCAAGAAGGCCTTCTTCCGCGAGGGCATCTCGACGTCGCGGATCTACATCCACGAGGGGCGCGAGAGCGTCGGCGCCATCCTGATCGAGATGATCACCGGCGTGCAGTCGGCGTGCACCTACGCCGGCGCGGCGAACCTCGACGAGCTCCACGACAAGGCCGTCATCGGTGTGCAGACGCTGGCGGGCTACGGCGAGGGCAAGCCGCACGGAATCGAGCGGCGTTGATCGAACGGCGTTGATCGAGCGGCGCGGGATGACGGAAAGGTGACGTGACTTCCACCTGGGCAGCGACGAACCTCTGGCTGCTTACCGTCGAGGTCCTCCATGCCGAACGCACCCGCTCCACGCTTTTTCGCCGCGCGCCGCGCCGTTCGCCGGTTCGTCGGCCGCACCTGGTTGTCCGTGTTCGGCTGGCGCGTGGACGGCATCACGGAGCTCCCGTCGAAGGCGGTGATCATCGCGGCGCCCCACACCTCGAACTGGGATTTCCCGTTCACGCTCGCGGTCAGCTACGTGCTCGACCTCGAGTTCTCCTGGCTCGGCAAGCACACCCTCTTCGAGCCGCCGTTCGGCTTCTTCTTCAAGTGGCTCGGCGGCGTCCCCGTCGACCGCCGCGACAGGAACAACCTCGTCGCGGCCGTGGTCGACGTGCTGAAGGAGCGCGACGAGCTCATCCTGGTCATCGCGCCCGAGGGCACGCGCTCGCGCACGAAGCGCTGGAAGACGGGCTTCTACTACGTCGCGCTCGGCGCCGGCGTCCCGATCCTCCTCGGATACCTCGACTTTCCCCGGAAGCGGGGCGGGATCCTCCACGTGTTCCACCCGACGGGCGACATCGAGGCCGACATGGCGGCGATCCGCCATCACTACGATGGCATCGAAGGAAAGCACCCGGAGCGGATGAGCGAGATCACGCTCGGCGCCAGGGGTGCTCCGGCGAACGGGGTCGTGCAGCACCCCTGAGCTCGGGTCGAGGGCGCGCGATCCGCCTATCCGCGCGCCCGGGGGCGCTCGTCAGCGCGGGGACGGCGCGCGGACCGACGAGGCGGGCCCCGCCGTGATCCTCGTCGTCAGCACGCCAGCGAGCGCCCATTCGAACGCGGAGCGGTCGGTGTACACGTTGAAGCGGCCGCCCGTGGCGAGGTTGGCGACCGTGACGCCCATGGCGACGAGCCCCGGCCGCACGAGGATATGAACCTCCTTCAGCTTGCCGGGGTTCCGCAGGTGCCACGCCGTGAGCCTGGCCCGGACGTCGCTGTCATAGCCGGTGCCGAGCTCGAAATCGTCGAACACGACCGGGTGCACGCCCGCCTCGACGAGGGTCTCCAGGTGCCTGATCGCCGGCTCGATGAGATCGAGCGACGCGTACCCCTCGAGGCGCCTCGTCACGACGTCGGATGCGGGCGTTCGAATATCGAGGACTCCGCGCCCGGTCGACCAGCGGTCGCCCCGCGCTCCGAGCCGTGTGTGTGCCAAATCCATCTCGATTTCGAGACTTTAGTCTATGGGCGGCGCTCCGCCATGCGATCCGTCCGATCCGCGCCCTTCCCCGACGCTGGGGGTCTGGACTGCGCTCGCGGACGGCGCCTCGCCGGCCGGGCGCGCGAGGCGGCGGCGCGCGAGGCGGCGGCGTGTCGAGCACGTCCGGCGGGCCAGGCCGCCTCCTGCTGCGTCGAGCGCCGTCGGCGCGGCCGAAAGCGGCTATGATGCCGCGGCTGTTTCGGCCGCCGGCCGGTGCTGGCGGTTCGCGAGGCGTCTTCGCCCGCAGCAGAGGGACGAAGGAGGAGCTACCGAGATGAGAGGACATGTTTCCAGGGTGCTGCGGCTCGCTGTCGTGGCGTTTGCGTGCGCGCTGATGGCGGGCTGCGGCGGCCCGCTGCGCTACACGCCGCAGGGCATCGGGAAGGCGCCGGGCGCGGACGCCGTGATCATCGCCGACGTCAACTTCGACGCGGCCATGACCCGCCTCGACATCAACGCGAAGGACCTCCCGCCGCCCGATCGCCTCGACTCGAGCAGCACCGCCTACGTCGTCTGGGCGCGCCCGGACAGCGACTCGCCCTGGCAGCGGATCGGCGCGCTCAACTTCGACCCCGATACCCGCACCGGCAAGCTCAAGGACGTGAGCGTGCCGCTCACCCGGTTCGAGCTCGTCATCAGCCTCGAGAAGACCGCCAATCCCGAGTCGCCGTCCTCGGAGCTCATCTTCAAGCAGGACGTCGAGTACTGACGAGACGGCGTTCGCCGCCGGGGGTGCATCTTCGCAGCGCTGCTCGAAGCGCTCCCGGCGTGCGCGTCGCAGCCGTCCGGCGCGACCCGCGGCGCCAGCGGCATCACCGTGCCGTCCGCCGTGGATCGCGTGAATGCCCGCGAGCTCCGGTGCATCGAAGCGCGGGAAGTGAAGATTCTCCTCCTGTCGCAGTGGTATCACCCCGAGCCGGTCGCGCGCCCCCACCTGCTCGCAGAGGCGCTGGCCGAGCGCGGGCACCAGGTGACGGTGGTGACCGCGTTCCCGAACTACCCGCATGGCCGCACCTACCCGGGCTACCGACAGCGGCTCTGGGACGTGGAGCACGCGAGCGGCGCCAGGGTGATACGCCTCCCGAGCTACCCGGATCACAGCCGGTCGCGCGTGCGGCGGACGCTCAACTACGCGAGCTTCGCCGCCTCGACAGCGCTGCTCGGGGCCGCCCTCTCCGGGCCGGCGGACGTCGCCTGGGTCCACAATCCCCCGCCGAGCCACGCCATCGCCGCCTCCTGGCTCGCCGCGCTCCGCCGGATACCGTGGGTCTATGAGGTCCAGGATCTGTGGCCCGAGACCGCTGCAGCCTCGGGCATGCTCGATAACAGGCTCGTGTTCGCTGGCATCGATCGGGTGAACCGCGCCCTCTTCCGGCGCGCCGCGGCGATCACCGTCATCAGCCCGGGGCTCGAGCGCGAGCTCTCCCGCAAAGGCGTGTCGACAGACAAGGTGCACCTGATCCCGAACTGGGCCGACGATCGGATATACAGGCCGGTGGAGCCCGACCCGCAGCTCGCGGCGGAGCACGGGTTGTCAGGGCGGTTCGTCGTCCTCTTCGCCGGCAACATGGGCCCTGCCCAGGCCCTCTCCAGCGTGCTCGACGCGGCCGATCGGCTGCGCGACCTCACCGACGTGCGGTTCGTGATGGTCGGGGACGGGAACGACGCGCCCAGGCTCCGGCGCGAGGCTGCGGCGCGGGCCCTCTCGAACGTCGTCTTCATCGGCCAGCAACCCCACGAGCGCATGCCGCATTTCTTCGCGCTGGCCGATGTGGTGCTCTCGCACCTCCGGCGCGATCCGCGCTTCGAGATCACGATCCCCTCGAAGATCCCGGCCTACATGGCCGCCGCCAGGCCGGTGCTCGTCGCGGCGGGCGGGGATCCGGCGGATCTGGTGCGCAGCAGCGGGGCGGGGCTCGCCTGCGAGCCCGAGAACCCCGCGGCGCTCGCGGACGCCGTGCGGCGGTTGCACGGCATGACGCCGGAGGCGCGGCGCGCGATGGGGGAGGCCGGCCGGCTCTATTTCCTTCGCTGGTTCACGCGCGAGCCGCTCGTGCGTCGTTATGAGGAGATCTTCGCGCGCGCAGCGCGGTGAAGCGTCGTCGTGGAGACGCCGGCGCCCTCGGGCACCGGCGCGGGGCTGGGGGGCTATCGAGGGACGCAATGCACCGGTGCATTGCGGTGAGCAACGTTTCTTGGGCGAGACGACAGACACAACGGTGAGCACCATGCAAGGTTACAAGGACCGGAGGATCATCGTGACCGGCGGGGCGGGCGCGATCGGCGGCTCGCTCACGGCGGCCCTGGCCGACGCGGGCGCGGAGGTGATCGTGGTGGACGACCTCTCCTCCTCATCCCGCTGGGGTATCCCGGCGCGGCGCAATGTGCGCTTCGTGGAGGGGAGCGTCGTCGATGACGGCTTGCTTGCGGCGGTGTTCCGGGAGCAGCCCTCGCATGTCTTCCACCTCGCCGCGCTGTTCGCGAACCAGAACTCGGTGGACAACCCGGAGCGCGATCTCGAGGTCAACGGCCTCGGCACCTTGCGGGTGCTGCAGCACGCGCAGCGCAGCGGGGCGCAGCGCGTCGTCTTCGCCTCGTCCGGGTGCGCGCCCTACGGCAGCGACCCGCCGCGGCCCGTCCACGAGGAGCACCTCGCGCTCGATGTCCACACGCCTTACCAGGCGACCAAGCTGCTCGGCGAGCTCTATTGCAATTACTTTTGCGATCATTCGGCCGGCCACGAGGGGCTGAGCACCGTGCGGGTGCGCCCCTTCAACTCGTATGGTCCGGGCGAGGTCCCTGGCCGATACCGCAATGTGATCCCCAACTTCGTCTACTGGGCCCTGCGCGGCGAGCCGCTGCCGATCACCGGGACGGGAGAGGAGACCCGCTCGTTCACCTACGTGGGCGACATCGTCGATGGGTTTCTCCGGGCGGGCGCCGCGCCGGCCGTCTCGGGCGAGGCGTTCAACCTGGCGTCTGGCGAGGAGATCGCCATCATCGACGTCGCGAAAGCCATCAATGAAATGACGGGCAACCGCGCCGGCGTCCGGTTCGTCGCGCGCCGAGCGTGGGATACGCAGCGCCGTCGGGTCGCGTCCACCGACAAGGCCCGTCGCGTCCTGGGCTTCGAGGCGCGCACGGGCCTGCGCGAGGGGCTCGCGCGCACCGTGGCGTGGTTCCGCGAGCGCTGGGACCAGATCGAGGCCGAGGCGCGCTTCTAGGGACATGCGCGTCGCGCTCTGGGGCCCCCTCCCGCCGCCCGCCGGCGGAATCACGCGGTGGATGCGCAATTACCTCGCCGCGGCGGCAGCGGCGGGCATCGAGGCGGACGTCATCGACACCTCGCCACGAGGCGCCTCGATCGATCCGACGAGCAGGCTTCGCCCCGCGCGCGTGGTCCGCGCGGGCGAAGCGCTGGCTGCGCTTCAGCGTCTGCTCGCGCGACGCCGGCCGGACGTCGTCCATCTGTGCACCACCCTGTTCTGGGCGACCGCGCGCGACGGCCTCGCGGTGGAGCTGTGTCGTCGCGCGGGTGTGCCCGCCGTGCTCCACCTGCGCTTGTCACCGCAGATCATCGCCTGGCATCGGGCCCTGCCGTGGCCGGCTCGGCAGGCCGTGCGCGCCGTGCTGGGCCGCGCTGCAGCCGTTATCACGCTCTCGGAGGAGCTGCGGTGTTACGTACGGGCCTTGGTTCCAGGGAACCGTGTTGTCCGGATCGCCAACCCGGTCGACACCGACGGCTTCCACCCCGCCGCCGCGCCGCGCTCGCCCGGCCAGCCGCTGCGGGTGCTCTTCGCGGGGCTCGTCACGCCGCAGAAGGGGGTCCTCGAGCTCGCGCGGGCCGTGCTGTCCGTCGATGGCCTGACCCTCGCGCTGGCGGGGCCTCGAGACGCAGGGGGCGCTGCCGGCCCGTCCCGCCGCCTCGACGAGGCGCTCGCGGAGCTCGAGCGGCAGGGCCGCCTGAGCCTGCTCGGCGAGATGCCCGAAGACGCGATGCCCGCGGTCTACCGCGACGCGGACGTCTTCTGTCTACCGAGCCATGGCGAGGGCCTGCCCAACGCGTTGCTGGAGGCGATGGCCAGCGGCCTGCCCTGCGTCGTCACGCCGGTCGGCGCAGTGCCGGAGGTGATCCAGGGCGAGGGCGGTCGGGTGGCCCTCCTGGTGGCGCCGAAAGACGAGGAGGCGCTGCGGGGGGCGCTCCGCTCCCTGCGCGACGACCCTTCCCTGCGGGCGCAGCTCGGCGAGGCTGCGCGCCGGCGCGCCGTGCACCGCTATGCGAGCAGGACGATCATGGCGGAGTACGCCGCGCTGTATGCGCAGCTCGCAGCGGGCTTCTGAACCCTAATTCGCAGCCGCCGGCTGTTCGGTCGGAGAGTAGCGGAGCACCATCACGGTGACGTCATCACGAAGCCGCTGCCCCGCCATGGGGCCCACGAGGCCCTTCACGATGGTGCTCGGCGACAACCCTTGCGCCGCGAGCGCGTGGAACCGCTCTGCCAGCCCCTGGGTCTCCAGCATTCCGCCTGCGGGGGTGACAGACTCCGTGAGCCCATCGGTGTACAGCAGCATCGTATCCCCGGCGCCTATCTCTATCACGTCGTCCCGGAGCAGCGCCGTGATGTCGTCCTCGATCCCGATCCACATCCCGCTGGTCTCGACGAGCTCCACCGTGTTGGAGAGCGCCCTGTGGATCAAGATGTCCAGGTGGAGGCCTGCGTAGCGGACCGTCCCGCGGCCGAGCTCCAGCGCGACGAGCGTCATGTACTGATCGGGGCTCACGCGGAGCAGGTTCTCCCGGACCGCGGTTCGCCCGGCTCAGCACGACTGCAGGGGTGAGAGGCTCGCCGTCGCGCGGCGACGTCGTCAGGATGGTCCGTACGGCGGTCTGGACCATCATCATCGTCAGGCCGGCGGTGACCCCATGGCCGGATACATCGCCGATGAGGACCCAGCTGCTCCCGCCCGTCTGGACCACGTCGTAGTAGTCGCCGCCGACGCTCTCGGCCGGCGTCATCAGGGCGGCCATGTCGTAGTCCTTCAGACGACTTTGCTGCGGAAGGAGCACCGTCTGTATCTTGCGCGCGAGATCCATCTCGCTCCACAGCTCCGCGACCAGGCGCCTTAGCTCGGCGGTGCGCTCGGCGACGAGCGCTTCGAGGTTCTCGTTCGCGCGCCGGAGCTCCTGCGATGCGGCCTCCAGCCGCCCGTAGAGCATCGCGTTCTCGAGGGACACGGCGGCTTGCGTCGCGAGGAATTGCAAGAGCCCGCACCGCGCAGGGCTGAACGCCTCCGCGGTGATGCGGTTCTCCAGGTACAGGACGCCGGTGACCTTTCCGCCCTGGAGCATCGGAGCGCACATGGGTTCCACCAGCGGGGACAGCTCGAGAGAGAATCAAATCCAGAGCGGCTCGGAGGAGCAAGGTGGTATCCCGAACGGATGCAGAAGAAGGAATGAAGTCCAGAACGGCTTGGGGAGGTCAAGCATCTGCCGGGCGCGCTGCTCGGAGGTGAGAGGGCTGCCTCACATCGGCATGCGGCATGCTGTGCGCCCGCGCCCCGTCGTGCTCGCGGGCGCCTCGTGTCCTGGTCGACGCTAAAGCTCATGCGGCGGCTGGGCCGCATACCTGACGGCGAGCTTCCGCCGTCATGGGCGTGGCCGAGGACCCGGCGCGCTTCGAGCGCCGCGCGTCGAAATAGGGGCTCTCCCGATCCGTTTGGCTGCTGGCGTCCTCTCGATTCCATATCAGTCTAGTGCGCCGATGAACGGCCGCCTGCGCGTCCGTCAGGCTCGGATCGAGCCTTGAAGGGACGTCGCCGTTCCCGCCAGAAGCGGAGGAATCGAGGTGTCAGTGCGAGCGGACCTCTTCAGAAGCGCTCCGTTCACGAAGGTCCTGTCGCCGCTCGTCATCGCTGCTGCCTTGATCGCGGTCGACTGCGATCGTCCCCGGCAGGCGTCGGGGCCGGAGGCCGGCGAGGGCGGGAGCGGCGGGAGCGGCGGAGGCGGCGAGGACGGCGGGGGCGGAGGGGAAGCCGCGCCTTGCGCCACGGCCGCGGACTGTCCCGGCGTCGACGGCGCGTGTCAGCGGCGCACCTGCGAAGGCGGCCGGTGCGGCCTCGACGCCGCGCCGCGGGGAAAGCCCGTGGGCGAGCAGGTCCTGGGCGACTGCAAGGCGCGCGTTTGCGATGGGCATGGCGCCGTGATCGAGCTCGATGACGACCAAGACGCCTTCTCCGACGGAGACCCGTGCTCGGCCGACGTCTGCGTCGCCGGGGCGCCCAAGAACCTTCCGGCGCCGGCGACCACGGAGTGCGGCGGACCCGACGCGACCGGAGCGCGCTATTGCGATGGGAACGGCGCCTGTGTCGAGTGCCTCGTCGCCGGCGATTGCCTGAGCGACGTCTGCGTCGAGAACCGCTGTGTCGCGCCCGATTGCGGCGATGGCGCGACGAACGGCGCCGAGACCGGCGTCGACTGCGGCGGCTCGGACTGCGTGCCGTGCGCGGATCTCGAGGCCTGCCTCACCGGCGCGGACTGCCGGAGCGGGATCTGCGAGGACGGCAGGTGCCGCGCGTCGTCGTGCACCGACGGCGCGACGAACGGGGCGGAGACCGACGTCGACTGCGGCGGACCGGCGTGCTCGCCTTGCGCCACCGGCAAGGCGTGCGCCGCGGACGGCGACTGCCTGGGCGGCCGCTGTTCAGGGACGACGTGCCTCCCGTCGTGCACCGACGTCGCCCGGAACGGCGCGGAGACCGACATCGACTGCGGCGGCCCCGCGTGCGTCGGGTGCGCCGCCGGCATGCGCTGCGCCGTCGGGCGCGACTGCCTGAGCCACGTGTGCAGCTCGGCAGGCACCTGCGCCGCGCCGGTCTGCGGCGACGGCGTGGTCAACACCGCCGCCGAGGCGTGTGATGACGGCAATACGAGCAACACGGACGCGTGCCTCACCACCTGCGTCGCCGCCTCGTGCGGGGACGGGTTCGTCCGCGCGGGCGTCGAGGCGTGCGATGACGGCAACGCGAACAACACCGACGCCTGCCCCACGAGCTGCGCGCGCGCCGTGTGCGGCGACGGGTTCGTCCGCGCCGGCATCGAGGCGTGTGACGACGGGAACCGGAACGCGGGCGACGGGTGCAGCCCAGGGTGCCTCCTCGACGGCTGCGGCGACGGCGTGATCCAGGCCGGCGAGGAGTGCGACGACGGAAACACGAGCAGCACCGACGCCTGCCCCATCACCTGCCGCGCCGCGAGGTGCGGCGATGGCTTCGTGCGGGACGGCGTCGAGGGCTGCGACGACGCCAACACGTCGAGCGGTGACGGCTGCAGCGCGGGCTGCGTCGTGGAAGCGAGGTACACCTGCCGGGGCACGCCGAGCGTGTGCTCGTACTCGAAGGAGCGCAACTGCGGCGACGCGGAGGACGACGACCTCGATGGCGAGACGGACTGCGCCGACCCGGACTGCGCGCTCGGATGCGACAATGCCGTCGGCGCGTGCTCGCCCGGGCAGGTGCTGTGGGTGCAGTCGTCCATGGACATACCCAAGACCGTCACGGATCGCGCTGTCGCTGCCAGCGTCCTCCCGGTCGTCTCGAGGGGCACGATCCGGCGCGTGACGCTCGAGGTCGATATCGCGCATTCGTTCGACGGAGATCTCGATATCTCGCTCACCTCTCCGTCGGGTACGACGGTCGATGTGTCGAGCGACAACGGCGGCTCCGGCGACAACTACCGGAAGACCGTCTTCGACATGGGCTGCGCGACCGCGGTCACGGGAGCGATGGCGCCGTTCCGAGGCTGTTTCCGCCCGGAGTCGTCGTTCGCGGCCTTCCTCTCGGGGCCGGCGAACGGCACGTGGACGCTCCGGGTCGGGGACGACGCCGGGTCCGACTCCGGCACGCTGACCGCGTGGTCCCTCGCGCTCTGCATCGAGCCGTGATCGCAGGGAGGCGCCGCCGCGCGCGGGCCGCCCGCCGAGCGCGCCTCGAGGGCTGCGACGAGGGCAGGCGCGGCCGCGCCCGGCCGGCCCGATCGGCCGCGCTCGCCTGGCATGGTCCCCGTACCGGCGGCCTTCGATCCATGCCAGGGTGCGCCCGTGCCCTGGGTCCGCGCATCGCTTCGAGGTCAAACGGTCTATGCTCGCGCCGACGCCGCCGGCGCCTTTGTCGCGGAGGAGGGCGGTGGCGTCGAGATCCGCTACAAGCCGCACGACGGCCGCAGATACAAGGCGCGCGCCGAGAACCTGACCGTGGTCGACCCGAAGGTGTTGCCCGACGACACCTGTGGGCCTGCGGAAGCGGTCGTGAAGGCGCGCGCCGGCGAGCCGCCCGAGGGGGGCGCGGCCGCCCCGGCGCCGGCCGGGCGCGCGCAGCGCAAGGCGCCGGCGCGGGGGGAGTCCGGCGCAGCGCCCGTCCCGGAAGGGGCCGTCATCGTCTACGCGGACGGGGCGTGCTCGGGGAACCCGGGGCCGGCGGGGCTCGGCGTGGTGATCATCGACGGCGGCCGGCGGATCGAGCGCAGCGAGTTCCTCGGCACCGCGACCAACAACATCGCCGAGCTGACGGCGATCCTCCGCTCGCTCGAGGAGGTGGAGGAGCCGGGGCGGCCCATCGTCATCCACACGGACAGCCAGTACTCGATCGGCGTGCTCCAGAAGGGGTGGAAGGCAAAGGCGAACGCCGAGCTCATCGCCTCGCTGCGCGAGGCGCTCGCCGCGCGGCCGCGCGCGCGCCTCGTGTATGTGCCGGGGCACGCGGGCGTGCTGCTCAACGAGCGCGCCGACGCGCTCGCGCGCGAGGCCGTCCGCGAGCGCGCGTCCCGTCGGACGGTGTACCCCGGCTCCGGCTGAGCCCGGGCCGCGCGGGGCCGGAAACGCGTGGAACCGCCCGGGGCCCAGTGGTAGAGGCGCGCGATGCGTGTTCCGCTCCGCCTCGCGCTCGCCGGGCTCGTCGCCGCCGCCGCCTTCGCCTCGCCGCTCGCCCACGCGGTCGTGAGCGAGCGGATCGTCGCCGTCGTCGGCGATCGCGCCATCCTGCTCTCGGATCTGCGGCAGCGGGCTCGCCCCTTCCTGCTGCAGATCCAGGCCCGGGTCCCGCCGGGCGCGCAGCAGGCGGCGGCCGAGTCGCAGGTCTTCCGCGATCTCCTCCAGAAGATGGTGGACGAGGAGCTCGAGGGGCAGGCCGCCGAGAAGGCCAATATCCGCGTGACCTCCGAGGAGATCGAGAACGCCTTCCGGAACATCGCGGCCGCGGAGCAAGTGACGGTCGAGGAGCTGTTCCGGATGGCGCGGGCGAGCTCGGGGCTCACCGACCAGGAGTACCGCGACGAGATCCGCCGGCAGATCCTCGAGGGGAAGATGCTGCAGCTCCGGGTGAAGGGCCGGGTGCGCATCACCGAGCAAGACGTGCGGTCCGCCTTCGATCGGCTGGTGCGCGAGGAGCGCCGGCGGCGCGACTACCACCCGGCGTGGATCGTCCTGCGCGTCCTTCCCGGCTCGAGCGCCGAGGCGGTCGAGGAGCGCCGCGCGCTCGCCGCGGCGCTCGCGGAGCGCGCGCGCGGCGGCGAGGATTTCGCGGCGCTCGCGCGGCAGTTCTCGGACGACACAGCGACCCGCGAGGAGGGCGGCGACCTCGGGGTCCGCGCGCCGCAGGGGACGCAGGCCGCGGCGACCGGCCAGCGCGAGGTGATGGCCCCGGAGCTCGAGGCCGCGCTGATGGCGATCGAGCCGGGCGGCGTGACCGCGCCGATGCGCGCGGGCGACGCGTTCGTGGTCATGAAGCTCCTGAGCCGCCAGCCGTCCCGCTTCACGACGCTCGAGGCGGCTCGCCCGGAGGTCTTCCAGCGGCTGCAGGCGGAGATCATGACGAAGGCCAAGCAGAAGTGGCTCGACGATCTGAAGCGCGGGACGCACGTCGAGGTCCGGCTCTGACGCGCAAGGGCGAGCGGGCCGCGGTGGGCGTGGCGCGCGCGGCGCGCGCGGGCGGCGCGAGCGGCGAGGGAGATGCGGCCGTCCCCGAGTGCACCGCGTGCGGCACCTGCTGCTTCTCGACCCTGCCGGAGTACGTCCGGGTCTTCGGCTGCGATTACGATCGCATGGACGATCGCGCGCGGGGGCTCACGCGCTTCATCGGCAACCGCTGCTACATGCGCATCGAGGACGGCCGCTGCGCCGCGCTCACGCTGGACGCGGAGCTCGGCCGCTTCCTGTGCTCGATCTACGAGGTGCGGCCCGACTGCTGCCGCGCGCTCGAGCGCGGCAGCGGCCAGTGCCTCGGCGAGCTGAACGAGAAGCGGGAGCGGCCGCTCCTCGCGCTCGAGGCGCTCCGCCGCCGCGCGGGCGGCGAGGGCGGCGACGGCGTTGCGGTCTCCGCGGGTGGCGCGAGCGGCGAGGGAGACGCGGCGGGCGCCTGCGGCGCGAACGGCGCGGGGACAGCCGGCGGCGCCGTGTAGGCGTGGCCGGCGCCGCGGTCAGGGCGACGCGTCCCTGTCCTCCACCGGCGGCGCGCCCGCGTCGATCGCGCTGCGATCGATCCGCATGCTCACGTCGAGCGTGACCGTCTGCCCCTCGGAGACGGTGATCGTGCGCTTCTCCTCGGGCGCGTTCGGGTGCCGGAACGTGACGTAGTGCCGTCCGGCCTGGAGCGGGATCGCCCGCGCCATCGGCGTCACGTCGATGAGCTCCCCGTCGATGACGACCTCCGCCCACGGCCTGGCGAGGACCTTCAGGTAGCCGCGCTCCTCCGAGCGCTCGCCGGGCTGCCTGACCTCGGCGCTGGGCGGCTCCGCGGCGTCGTGCTGGCGGAGGCTGAGCTCGATGAGCGCGCCGCCCGCGACGATCAGCGCGAAGATGCCGACGAGCCGGCCCACGTCGGGCGCGAGCGACGGCGCGCTGCGCTGCCCGACGGCGGGGCGCGCGGAGGGCGCCTGCGCGGGCGGCAGCTCGTCGCCGCCGAGCTTGGCCGCCGCGAGGGCGCTCGCGATGAGCGCGCGCGGCTGCGGATGACCGCGCTCCGCGAGCTCCTCGGCCAGGGCGTCCGCGACGGCGCGGCCGTTGTCGTAGCGCTGCTCCGGCTCTTTCTCGAGGCACCGGAGCACCACGCGCTCCAGGCCGCGCGACACGTCGGGCACGAGCCCCCGCAGCGGCTGCGGCGGCGCGTTGCGGATCCGGTGCGCGACGGCCCTGCCCTCGGCCCACCGGTCCTCCTCGCGCTCGCGCGGCGCGCCGGGCGCGGCCGACGCGCGCTTCGACGCTTGATTCGACGCGTGGTTCGAAGCGCGGCTTGCGTCCTCCGGCCCCGCCTTCGGCTCGTCGAACGGGCGCACCCCGGTGAGCATCTCGAACAGCACGACGCCCAGCGCGAACACGTCCGCCTGAGGCCCGGGCTCCGCCCCGAGGATCTGCTCGGGCGCCATGTAGTCGGGCCGCGCGAACGTGTCGCTGCCCTCGAACGGCTCCGGCAGCGAGGGTTGCCGGCCGTCGGACGCCGCCGCGAACTCGAGGATCTTCACGCCGCCCGCGGGCGTGACGATGACGCGCTCGGGGCGCAGCTCGCGGTGCACGACGCCCCGCTCGTGCGCGTGCCCGAGGCCGCGCGCGATCTCCAGCGCGATGGCCGCCGCCGCGCCCTCGTCGAGGCGGCCGGCGCGCGCGCACAGGGCCGCGAGCGTCGGCCCCGAGAGCGGCTCCAGCACGAGCCATATCCGGTCCTCGTCGCGCTGGAAGTCGTGGATGTCGATGATGTTGGGGTGCCGGATGCGCGCGAGGATCTTCGCCTCGCGCTCGAGGCCGGCCGCGAACGCGCTCGCGGCCGACACCGTGGGCTTGAGCGTCTTGATCAGCGCCGCCCGGCCGAGCCCCGCGTGCTCGGCCCGGTACGTCACGGTGAGCGCCCGCGACGAGACGGCCTCGCGCAGGATGTACGGGCCGAGCTGCCTCTGGTCGGCGCCCACTTACCGCTGTCGGACGCGGAGCGTGCGCCCCGTCATCGCCGCGGGCTGCGGGAGGCCGAGGATCTCGAGCATCGTCGGCGCCACGTCGCAGATGCGGCCGCCGGACCGGAGCACGACGCCGGGATCGTTCTTGTTCAGGTAGTAGAGCGGCACCGGGTTGAGCGTGTGGGCGGTGTGCGGGTTGCCGTGCTCGTCCTTCATCTGCTCGCAGTTGCCGTGGTCCGCGGTGATTAACAGCGCGCCGCCGGCCTCGCGCACGGCGTCCCCGATGGCGCCGAGCCCCTTGTCGACCGCCTCGTTGGCGTGGATGGCGGCCTCGAGGATGCCGGTGTGCCCGACCATGTCCGGGTTCGCGAAGTTCACAAGGATGAAGTCGTACTTGCCGCTCTTGATCGCGGCCACGACCTCGCTCGCGACCCCCGCCGCGCTCATCTCCGGCTTCTTGTCGTAGGTGGCGACGTCGCGCGGCGAGGGCACGAGCTTCCTGTCCTCGCCTGGGAACGTCTCCTCGCGGCCGCCGTTGAAGAAGTACGTGACGTGCGCGTACTTCTCGGTCTCCGCGCACCGGAGCTGCGTGAGCCCGGCGCGGGCGATCACCTCGGGGAACGACTCGGTCACCTCGTCCTTCGGGAACGCGACCGGCAGCTTCAGCGCCGCGTCGTACTCCGTCATGCCGCTGTAGCAGTTGTCCTGGAAGGCGAAGACCGGCTTGCCCCGGTCCGAGAGGAGCTCCAGCACCTCGGCCGGCAGGTTCCGCCGCGTGAGCATCGCCGAGATCTCGCGCATCCGGTCGGGCCTGAAGTTGACGGAGAGGCCCACCTCCTCTCCCTGCCACTCCCAGCGGGGCTCCTGCGAGGCGAAGTCGGCCACGAAGTCGCCCTTGATGCCGTTATAGTCGCCGATGCGGATGGGCTCGACGAACTCGTCCGTCTTCCCGGCCGCGTACGACTGCTGGATCGCGTCGAACGCGGAGTCGGCCCGCGGCGCCTCGCCGCGCACGATCGCGGTGTAGGCCTTCATGACGCGGTCCCAGCGCTTGTCGCGGTCCATGGCGTAGTACCGGCCCGAGATGGTGCCGATGACGCCGATGCCCTGGAGCGCCTCCTCGATCTTCTCGACGTAGCCCCACGCGCTCTTCGGCGGCGTGTCGCGGCCGTCGAGGAACGCGTGCAGGACGAGGGGCACCTCGTGGAACTTCGCGAGCTTGATCAGCGCGAGGAAGTGGTCGAGCGACGAGTGGACGCCGCCGTCGGAGACGAGCCCGAAGAGGTGCACCCGGCACTTGCGGTCCTGCGCGATGCGGAACGTCCGGTCGATGATCTCGTTCGAGCCGAGCTTGTTCTCGGCGATCGCGACGTCGATGCGCGAGATGTCCATCAGCGCGATCCTCCCCGCGCCGAAGTTCAGGTGGCCGACCTCGCTGTTGCCCATCTGCCCCACCGGGAGCCCGACGTCGGGGCCGCTCGTCCCGATCAGCGTCTTCTCGGAGTCCCGCTTGATCGCGTCGAGGTTCGGCATCGCCGCGAGGGCGATCGCGTTCTGGTCCTTTTCTTCGCGCTCGCCGAATCCATCGAGGATGCAGAGGACGAGCGGACGGGGGCGTTGCGTGGGGGAGGGGGCTGCTTCGCTCATGGCGGCGGAATCTACAACGAACCCGCGGCGATCGGAGGGGGGCTGCTCACGGATTTTCGCCGGGCGAGCCGCCGCGCGCGGCGTGCATGCTAACATCCGAGCATGTCCGACTGCGCCCGTCGCGCCACGTACCAGGATGTGCTTGACACGCCGCCGAATCAGGTGGCGGAGGTCCTGAACGGCGTCCTCCACGCGACGCCGCGGCCTTCCGTGTTCTCCCGCAACGTGACGTCGGTGCTCGCGGGCGAGCTTTACCTGCCATTCCGTCGGGGCATCAAGGGGCCTGGCCGGTGGGCGCTGCTTGTCGAGCCCGAGCTGCACCTCGGCACCGATCCGGACATCGTGATCCCTGACATCGCCGCGTGGCGCCGCGACCGGATGCCGCAGATCCCGATGCGGAACGCGGCAATCTTCCTCGCGCCCGACTGGGTGTGCGAGGTGATCTCGCCGTCCACCGAGGCGCTCGATCGCCGCGACAAGATGGAGATCTACGCGCGCGAGCTCGTGGCGCACTACTGGCTGATCGACCCGCGGCTCCGGCTCCTGGAGGTCTACCGCATCGACGGTGGCCGGTTCGCGCGCGTGGGGGCGTGGGAGGGTGACGTCACCGTGCGCGTGGCGCCGTTCGACGCTGTGGAGATCGAGCTCGGCGTTCTTTGGCAGGAATAGCGCAGGAATAGCGCAGGAATAGCGCAGGAATAGCGCAAGAATAGCGCAGGAGCTGCCGTCGCCGTCCGGCGTCGAGCCGCGCGCCCTCATGGGATCGAGCGGCGCGCGCACCGGGCAGGGTGCGTGAGCTATGGTCGGCGTCGCGGTGGGCCGGAGCGCCCGGGGGCTCCGAGTGCTCGGCGAGCGCTGCGTGGAGGTGACCCTCGAGCGGCAGGTCGCGGCCTCTGGTCGATGAGCTCCGCGTGGTTCGAGGGCAGGACGATGTGTGCCCTCATTGCGCGCTTGCCCCGTGAGAGATCCGGTTGTCTTGCATGATCCGCTCTCTCCCTCTCTCGTCACACATCGCGTAGTGCGCCGACGGGATACTCGGCCGATGGGGACCTTTATCGTGATTGTCACCCCGCGAGAGGGGAAGCGACGGCCCTCCGCCGGATGCGGCCGGGGCGTGCGGCTTGCATGGACGTTGAGGACGCACGGCCATGTTCGGCGCTCATCATGAGCAGCCGTCGCACGGGGGGATGAACATGAAGCGCATCAACATCATCGGCATGCTGGCCGCGACGCTCGCGTGCCTCGGGGTAGCGCAGCTCGCCTCGGCCGCAACCACGACGCCCGTCGAGGAGCTCGTCCTCGTCGCGGAAACACGGGCTCCCGTCGCCGCGGATGCACCCAACGCTCGTCCTGCACGCCAGCGGCCCTGGTACAGGCCCTGGCACGGGTACTGGTATGGTCATTGGCACGGGTACTGGCATGGTCATTGGCACGGGTACTGGCATGGTCATTGGCACGGGTACTGGCATCGTCCTTGGCACGGTCATTGGCATCGTCTCTGGTACGGGTACTGACGGTGACATGGCCGGTGGCGGTCCGATGGGGCCTCACACCTTCGGCCGGTGGACGCCCGATGGGGGCAGGATGAAGCGTTGAGCGCGCCGGCGTGGCGGCGCTGACGCCGCGAGGCAGGAGAGCGCGACGGGCGGCCCCATCTCGCCTCGCTCTCGTCGGTCAGGATCGCGAGCGGGTACCACCGGAGGGAGCAGCATGGAGGAAAAACAGAACAGCCGGAGCCACGCCGCAGCCTTGGTCGCCGTCGTGGGCCATCTAGGCCTCGTCGTCATGGGGGCTCTCCAGATCTATCCCGAGGGAGACGGTTGGCTGGCGCGGGCGCTCGCGTATTACGGCGCGCTCTCCGGGGCCGAGAGCGGCTATGCCTTCTTTGCTGACAGCATCACCCCGCTGCCAAGGGCCAGCTTTCACGTCTCGGAAGCCGGCGGCGCGACCATCACCGACGCCCTCGAGTCGGGCGCCAGCCGCGAGACGGAGATCCGGATCCTGAACCTCATCACGCCTTTCTTGAACGTGGAGGATCCGACGATCCAGCGCTCGATCGCTGCCTCGTGGGCGGGCAAGGTGCTGGCGAGACACCCCGCGGCCGAGAGCGTCCTCCTCCGACTGGAGACGTATGATCTGCCGTCGATGCGGGAGTACCGGGAGGGGAAGAGGTCCAGCTGGAACCTGCAGTACGAGGCGAAGTTCATGACCCGCTCGAAGCTCCGGACCTCTCGAGAGGCGAGCGGCGGTGCGCGGTGAAGGACCCTTCGAACTGCGTCCACGAGCCGGCCGAAGGCAGCGAGCGCGCGCGCGTCCTCCGCTCGATCGAGCGCTTCGCGCTGGCGCCGGCCTCGGCGGCGCCGCTCGCGGCCCTCCGCATCGGGCTCGCGGCCGTGCTCTTGCTTCAAGCGGCGCTCGTCGCGCCCGCGCTCTTCGAGCTCTACGGTCGGTCCGGGATCCTCCAGGGGCCCCTGCGCGACGTGTTCGCGAGGACCGAGCTGCCTCGCATCGGCTGGGCGGTGGAGCTGCTCGCCCCGCTCGGGATCGGGGAGGATCCGGTCATCCTGGGCACGGGGGTGATCTACGTGGTTGCCCTCGCCGCGCTCCTGGGCGGTTGGTGCACCAGGGCCGCGGCCTTCCTGGCGTGGCTCACCCACCTGGTGCTGGTGACGACGGCGAGCTCCACCGTCTATGGCGTGGACAGCTTCGCCAGCATCTTTCTCTTCTATCTCCTCTGGGTGCCCTCGGAGGCCGCCTTCTCCATGGATCGCCGGCTCGGGCGCGTGCAGGGAGGACCCACGCCGGCGGCCCGGCTCGGGCTGCGCGTGGTGCAGCTGCATCTCTCGTTTGCTTACCTGGTCAGCGGGCTGGGAAAGGCCGCGGGCGAGCCGTGGTGGGACGGCGAGGCGATCTGGCGTTCGGTCATGTTGCCGGAATACCGGCAGTTCGACCTCTCGTGGCTCGCCCACGCCCCCTGGCTCGCGGCGGTCGCCGGGTGGACGGTGCTGCTCGTGGAGATCGGCTATGGCTTCCTGATCTGGCCGCGCCGCACGCGGCTGCCCTGGGTCGTCGCCACCGTGGCGCTCCACGCCGGGATCGCCTTGTTCATGGGGCTCCTCGTGTTCGGCGCCCTCATGGCGGTGCTCACCATCGCCGCGTTCGCGGTGCCGAGCGAGCCCCCCGGGCCTGCGGCTCCGGCTGGCGCGGCGCCGGGGTGATCCGCGCGTCCCCCCTTCTGGCGAACGGCGCCCCCGGATAAGCTGTCGCAGGTTCGATCATGTCGCGCGCGGCCATTCCGACCTGGTGCTTCGCCGTGGTGCTGGTGAGGCACCGGAACCGGTTCCTCCTCGTGCACGAGCGCAAGCACGACCAGCTCTGGTATCTGCCGGCGGGCCGCGTCGAGCCCGGGGAGACGTTCGCGGAGGCGGCGCGGCGCGAGGCGCTGGAGGAGACCGGCGTGCCGGTGGACCTGGAGGGCATCCTGCGCATCGAGCACAGCCCGGGCCCCCTGCAGGCGCGCTTCCGGGTGATCTTCCTCGCGCGCCCTCGGGACGCCACGACCCCGAAGAGCCAGCCGGACGAGCACTCGCTCGAGGCGCGCTGGGTCACGCTGGAGGAGCTCGCTGCCTTGCCGCTGCGCGGCCCCGACGTGGAGCTCTATTGCGCCGACGTGCTGGCCGGAGCGCAGGTCTTCCCGCTGTCGCTGCTCGGGGCCGAGGGGGAGCCGCTCCTCGTGAGCGGCCGCTGAGGCGGCGCCTCTCGCGCCCTGGCGATCCTGCTGGCCGCGCGGCTGCTCGTGTCTACAGCTTCAGCTTCATCCCCTCGTGGCTCGCCACGAAGCCGAGCCGCTCGTAGAAGCGGTGCGCGCGCAGCCGCGCCTTGTTCGAGGTGAGCTGCACCCGGAAACACCCCCGCCGCCGCGCCTCGTCGATGGCCCATCGCATCATCGCCTCGCCGATCCCGCGGCCCCGCAGGCCCGGGTCCACGATGACGTTCTCGATCTGCGCCACGCGTGCACCGCGGTTCGCCACGTACTGGATGATGGTCAGGTGGAACGCGCCGGCGACGCGCCCGTCGACCTCGGCGACGAGCAGCGCGTTGTTCGGATCTTCCGCGATGGCGGCGAGCGCCTCGCCGTAGCGGGGATCGAGCGGCGGGCCGGGGTGGTCCGTCTTCGCGTTGCCCTCGTCCGGGATCGAGAAGAGATGGACGATCACGGGCAGGTCTGCCTCGGTGGCGCGGCGGATGGCGGGTACGAGCTGCGGCTGGCTCATGCACGCATCCTGCCACAACGCATGGCGGTCCCGGGCATCGTGCGTCGTCCGCCCGCGCTGGCCGCGCCCCCCGCCGACCATAGGCGCGCAGGCGCCTCCGCTGCGGGCGAACACGTGAGCGGGAAGCAAGGGAAGCAAGGGAAGCATAGAAGCACGGAATCATGGAAGCATGGAATCATGGAAGCAGAGGGGCAGGGAGGCAGAGGCGCAGAGAAACAGACGATCAGGAAAGCAGAGATGCTGAGAAGCAGCGGCGCGGGGAGCGGGAAGTGTGAATGAAAAGAACTGCAGGAGTTCTTCCTTTTCAGGCCCGTAGGATTCGCCTTCATGCCCGAGTGTGATCTAGACACAAGCGATCAAGCCGTGCAGAGTCGACACACCATCATGTCGACCCGGAGGACCGTGTAGATGCGCGTAGTCAACACAGCCGACATCCTCGCGATCGAGCCTCTCAAGGCGGATGAGCGCACCCTGCTGGGGCTATTCAAGGATATCCGGAAACACTCGGAGCTCTCGGCTTACCTGCCGGAGGCTTGCCGCCTCTCCTTGAGATGGATCCGCCTCCTCGAAGATCAGCCGCTCAAGCCTCGTTCGCTCCCCGGCAAAGGCATGCTCGTCATCACCGAAGGCTCAGGCGAGGTCATCGGGGACTCGCGCCGGGGCGTTCGGGCGGGAGAGGTCGTGATGGTCCCTCCCGGCGGGCTGCAGGGGCTCGTGGGCGGCGCGCCGGACGGGCTCTCCGCTCTATCCGTCCATTTCGAGGAGTTCGATGAAAGCGAGGCTCGCTGGGAAACGCCGTGTCTGTGCGCGGCGCTCGGGCGGGAGGACAGCGTGGAGGAGGGGGCCCCGGATCGCGCCGTGTCCCCGGTGGATCTCCTCATCGAGGAGAACGAGGTCCACGCGCGGGAGTTCGCGGGCAGCCCCTTGATGCAGCTCATCCGGTCCGAGCGCGCCCTCCGGGACGACGTGAAGCGGCGGATGCTCGGCGCGCTCCAGATCTGGTCGAACGCGTTCCAGAAGGTCCTGTGCGCCCGGGTCGTCTTCGAGTCGCACCCTGGGGCCATCGCGATCGCCGAGCGCCACCTCGCCGACGAGGTCGGGCACAACCGGAGGCTCTCCCGGATGCACGACCCGCGGAGCTCGCCGTCCTGGGACCGCGGTATCGCCGCGGCGTCGTCCTGGTTCATCGAGCGGATGGGCTCGGCGTCCACCGAGGAGCGGACGGTCCTCGTCCACTTCGTCATCGAGCGCTGCGCCGACGTCCTCCTCACGGCGGCCCAGCAGATCTTCCCCGACTCGGACTACTTCGCGACGCACGCCGAGGTGGACGCCGAGCACTTCAAGCTCGGGCACAGCCTTCTGAAGGGCTTCCCCGGCCTCGACCTCGGCCCGCTGCGGGGCGCGCTCACCGAGGGCTGGCAGATGATGAACCTGATCTGCCAGCGCATCAGCGACATCGCTGCGGGGGACGGCGACGCGGCCACCGAGATGCCGGCGGGCGGCGCGAGCCCCGGCGAGCTCGCCCGCGATCCTCGGCGCGAGCTGACGGCCGTGCTGGATGGCCTCTACGGTGGTGTGATGTGAACCGCTGAAACGCCGAGGGAGAGGGAGAGCCCTTCGCTCTCTCCTCTCCCTCTCGCTCCTGGCGCGCGTTTCGCTCCTGGCGCGCGTGCTCTTCGTGGCGCGCGGCGCGCCGCGCGTCCGGCGCTAGCTCGAGGCCTTCACCACGTCGGTGATGCCCTGCACGCTCTTCGCGCTCTTCGCGAGCATCTCCTTCTCTTCTGCGGTCAGCGGCAGCTCGACGATCTTCTCGATGCCCTTGCCGCCGAGGATGACCGGCACGCCCATGAAGATGTCCTTGTACCCGTACTCGCCGTCCAGGTAGGCCGCGACGGGGAGCAGCCGCTTCTGGTCGAGCAGGTAGCTCTCGGCCATCGCGACGGCGCTCGAGGCGGGCGCGTAGTACGCGCTCGTCCCCATGAGCTGGACGATCTCGCCGCCGCCCTTGCGGGTCCTCGCGATGAGGGCGTCAAGCTTCTCCTTGCTGATGAGCTCGGTCGCGCGCACGCCGTTGATCGTGCACGCCGACGGGATGGGCACCATGTCGTCGCCGTGGCCGCCGAGGACCATCGCGCGCACGTCCTTCACGGAGACGTTCGCCTCGCGCGCCAGGAACAGCTGGAAGCGCGCGCTGTCGAGCACGCCCGCCATGCCGAGCACGCGCTCGCGCGGGAAGCCGGTGCGGCGCTTGAACTCGTAGACCATCGCGTCGATCGGGTTCGAGATGACGATCACCAGCGCGTTCGGGCAGTGCTCCT
This sequence comes from Sorangium sp. So ce381, assembly GCF_051473845.1. Taxonomy (NCBI): domain Bacteria; kingdom Pseudomonadati; phylum Myxococcota; order Polyangiales; family Polyangiaceae; genus Sorangium; species Sorangium sp. So ce381. Next base: position 1,513,498 of record NZ_CP150336.1, read on the forward strand.
TCGCGCCGTCGGCCACGCTGCGGATGATCGGCAGGTTCGTCGCGACCAGGTCGTCACGGCTCTGGCCCGGCTTGCGCGGGATGCCGGCGGTGACGATGAGGACGTCGGCCCCCGCACAGTCGGCCCAGCTCGAGGTGCCCTTGATCGAGGCGTCGTAGCCCAGGACGGCGCCGTTCTGCTCGAGGTCGAGCGCCTTGCCTTTCGCGAAGTCCGTCTTCTGGGGGATGTCGAACAGCACGACGTCCCCGAGCTCCTTGCGCGCGATGAGGGCCGCGAGCTCCCCGCCGATGTTGCCGGCGCCGATAAGGGCGATCTTTCTTCGGTTTGCCATGGGCGGCCCTATTACCACCCCCCCGGCCGGAGACCAACGGGGCTCCAGGGCGGGCGCAGGGGAGGGAACTCGGCCGGCGCCTGCGAAACCTGTCGACTCGGCCCGCGAGCCCGGGTAAGCCGCGCCCCATGGTCACCGAGGACGATCTGCGCACCGCGCTTGGCAGGGTGCTCGAGCGCACCTCGCTCGCGGGCCCCTTCGCCCGCTACGAGGGCAAGGTGCGGGACTGCTACACGACGCCGGACGGCCGCCGCCTGCTCGTCGTCACCGACCGCATCAGCGCCTTCGATCGCGTGCTCGGCACGCTGCCGCTGAAGGGCCAGGTGCTGAACCGGCTGTCCGCCTTCTGGTTCGAGCGCACGCGGAGCGTCGCGCCGAACCACATGATCTCCCAGCCCGACCCGAACGTCCTCGAGGCGATCGAGTGTGTGCCCCTGCCGGTCGAGATGGTGGTGCGCGCCTACGTGACGGGCGTGACCTCGACCAGCATCTGGACGCACTACGCGCGCGGCGAGCGCGTCTTCTGCGGCCACCGGCTCCCCGACGGCCTGCGGAAGAACGAGCGCCTGCCACAGCCCATCCTGACGCCGAGCACCAAGGCGCCAAAGGGCGGGCACGATCTCTCCGCCTCGCGCGAGGAGATCCTCGCCCTCGGCACCATCGCGCCGCGCGACTTCGACGCCGCCGCCGAGATGGCCCTCGCGCTCTTCGAGCACGGCGCCCGCGCGTGCGCGGAGCAGGGGCTCATCCTCGTCGACACCAAGTACGAGTTCGGCAAGGACCGGGACGGGAACATCGTCGTCATCGACGAGATCCACACCCCCGACTCGTCCCGCTTCTGGTTCGCCTCGTCCTACGGCGAGCGCTTCTCGGCCGGCGAGGACCCGGAGTCCTTCGACAAGGAGTACGTGCGCCGCTGGCTCGCCGCGCGCGGCTTCCAGGGCGACGGGCCGATCCCCTCGATCCCGGACGAGGTCCGGATCGAGGCGTCCCGCCGCTACATCGAGGCGTTCGAGCGGATCACCGGGGCGGCGTTCGTCCCCGACCTCGAGGACCCGGCGGTGCGCATCCCGCGCAACCTGGGGCCTCGCTCGGCAGCGCGCCCGACCTCGAGCAGCGGCTGAAGAAGATGGCGGACGAGATGCTCGCCAACACCGTCATCGAGGAGTACGAGGTCACGATCGCGCCGTAGCCCTGGCCCCGCGGGCGGCGGCTCAGGCCTCGGGCGCGACGAGCTTCTTCGCCCAGAGGATGGCGTCCTTGCGGGCGCGGCCGACGACGAGGTGCCGCGCCAGCACGGCCGAGCGGCGGAAGCCGTTCGCGAGGAGGGCGGCGCACAGCTCCTGGTCGTCGGCAGGGGCGAAGGTGAACGTGCTCACGGCCTTCTCCTCGACGAGGCGGTCGCAGAGCGCGCCGATGGCGGCTGTCGTGGCGAGCCGCTCCGACTCGTGGCGCGGCGAGCTCAGGAGCTCCAGGAACGAGTTGCCGAAGCACGACTGCATCTCCCACGCGGCGTGCAGCGTGAAGCCGCCCCGCGCGGACAGCACGTAGCCCGTCCGCACCGCGTCGCGCCCGAACGGCTCGAAGCCCGTCAGCGCCCGCCCTGCCCGCTGCGCGGCCGAGGCCGCGCGCCGCAGCTCGACGCCGCTCGCGGGCGCGATCTTGATCGCGGGCAGCGGCCGCCCCTCGGCCTCCCGGAGCAGCCGCCGCGCGCGGGCGATCGTGCGCTCCGCGAGCAGGACCGCCGGCGAGGCCGCGACGTCGTCGCCCTCGCCGCCCTCCTCGCCGTCGCCGCTCGCGCGCAGCCGCGACGTCATCTCGGACACGACCGCCCCGAGGATCCAGGCATCACTGCGCTTGTAGAAGCCGGGGATCGACCCCTCCCGCGTGAACCCGAGGCGGGTCCACGTCGGCACCTCGTCGCGCTCGACCAGCGTGAAGATCTTCTCGACCCCCTCGCGCTTGGCGGTCGACAGGACGAAGCTCCGCTTGGACGGTGTAGGTCCCGCGCGGAAGTCGACGATGCGGAGCGTCCGGTGCCGTCGATTGACCAGGAGACAGAGCGAGACGGAGTCGTTCCGGAACAGGAGCTCGTCGACACCGCTGCTCGCCGTCGAAGACAAGTTTGTCGCTGCCATACCCCTCACGCTCGGCGCAGACGTGACGCCTCGGATCAGATGGTCATTGCAGAATTGCAAATTGCAGATCTGCAATGCCCCCCTAGCAGCCGAGGCCCACAGCGTCAACGATGTCGGCGGGATCGCGGTGAGGAGGGGGCTCAGGGGGTCGCGGCGAGCCGGCTTGCGTCGGTCGGCTTGACCCCGAGGGCCACGAGCGCCTCCTGGAGCCGGGAGCGCTGGAGGGAGATGCGGGTCGGCATCCCTCCGGAGATCTTGAAGGTCTCGAGGAAGTTCACCCCGCTGTCGAACCGGGCGGCGAAGGTGATGCTGTCGTTGTCGACGACGACGGAGATCGGCGCGCGCTCCTGTCCGATGAGGAGGAGCAGGGTCTTGTCGTAGGCCCCGCCCCGCTGGGAGGCGTCGACGAGGACGAGGCCCGGCTCGACGCGCTCGTAGCGGAGCGCGATCCGGCGGGTCTCGGCTTCCATGGTGGCGAGCTCGGCGCCGGCCTGGTCGATGGGGGTCCAGAGCGACGGGTCGGAGAGGCCTGACGCGAGGTGCCGGACGATGAGGCCGAAGAGGGCCTGATCGCGCGGGCGGGCGCGGAGCGCGCGGTCCATGCGGGTGGCGGCCGGGCCCGGGACGCCGATGCGGGTGTCGATGGCGCGGGCGTCGTCGTCGCAGCCGGGATAGGGCTCGACGCCGCCGCGCATCCACTTCGCGCCGCTGGCGAGGCCGTCGAAGTCGACGTGGCAGACGAGGGTGTCAACGCGCCCGGCGCGGGCGACGAGCTCCGGCGTGATCATCTCGGGGCAGGCGCCGTGCTCGGCCTTGGTCGACAGGACGAAGCGGGGATCGCCGGCGAAGCGCGCGTGGTGGGCGCTGTCGTGGTGGTCGACCCAGGCGGCGAGCCGCGGCCCGAGGTCCTGGATGAGGGGGAGAGTGACCGTCTCGAAGCTCTTGCCCCCCGCCTCCGAGGCGAAGGCGATATCGAGGACGGCGACGTTGCCGCGCAGATCGCGGGCGCGGGGGAGCTTGCGGGGGGAGGCGAAGGCGAGATCGAATCCGTGCATGGCGTGGCTTCCCGGGGAGGCAGGTACCGTCCAGCCGGGCGACCCGGCGCGTGCCGCGTCGGGCGCCCTGCTCCATACACCCGAAACGCTCGAAGCGCTGCGGTGGAGGACCTTTCTCGGGCGAGGCCTGAATGATCCGCTAGGATGATCCGACCAACGGCAGGGGCGGCTCGGCGTGCCGGGCGGCCCTGCAGTGCTCCGCCGCGCAGAGCTGGCCGGCGGTTCCAGGGAGACTCGACAGGTGGAGACCGCGCTCGGGCTCGCCGCGCGAGCCGGGCTGCCGGCCTGTGTCGGAGGAAGTGGATGAGAAGCAACGTTCTGGGACTCGGTCTTCTGGCTCTTGGGGGGGTGCTCTGCGCGGGGCTCCCGGGCGCGCCGGCCGTCTCCGAGGCGAGGGCAGAGCCCGCCCAGGTGGTGGTCTCGGCCGCACAGGTGACGGGGGCGGCCGCACAGGCGACCGCGACGGTCGGGCAGGCGGTGTCGGGGCCGGCGTGCAAGCTGAAGGGGACGGCGCCGGTGGCCAAGGGCGCCCGGCTGCATGACGCGCCGAGCGGCGGGCGGGCGGTCGCGAGCTTCACCGGCGCGCTGGTCCCGATGACGCTGAGCGCGATCCCGGCGGATCCGGCGGCGGGCCGCGCGCGGCTGAGCACGTCGGACAGCTCGCCTGCGCTGCGGATCGACGGTTATATCGCGCCCTCGGACGTAGCGGTGTTCACGACGCGCGACATCCCGGTGATCGCCGGGCACGTGTGGATCTCGAGCGCGCAGAAGGTGAAGCTCGTCGCGGCCACGGGTGATTCGCTGCGCGCGGAGCTCTTGATCTCCGGGTCCGAGGGGCAGACGGCGAAGGCCTCGGCGCCCTGCGACGCCTTCGCGCTGCAGCGCGGCGTCTCCATGAAGATGGAGATCCCCGGCAGCGCGCGCGGCTACCTGATGAAGACGTCGACGATCGAGCTCTTCGATCGCGCTGGCGGCGACGTGATCTTCACGCTGAAGATGCTGGAGGGGGCGGCCCAGCTCTTCTGGAGCACCGAGGCGAAGCCCGGCTTCGTCCACCTGATGTCGCGGGGCGACCTGACGATCGACGCCTGGGCGCGCCTCAAGGATCTCGAGCCGCTGAAGAAGGGCGAGATGATGGACCAGTACATCCCGCCGACGACCGCGGTGGCCGGCGCGCAGCTCGCGCTCGACAAGGCGCCGCCGATCGTGAAGGCGACGAGGGCCATCCCGGTGCGCGCGCGGCGCGACGAGAAAGAGAAGCCGATCGGCGAGATCGAGGCCGGCGCGGAGATCTACCTGCTCGAGACGGTGGCGGGCTGGACCAACGTGCTCCCGAAGGCGCTCGGGATGACGCCGCCGGACGAGGGCGGCTTCTGGATCCCCGCCTCGGAGACGCCGAAGTAGCGAGGGCGCGCGGGCCCGCCGGGCGCGGCGGGCAAGCCCGGACGACGCGCCGCAGCGCCGGTCCGGGTGGGAGCGGCGCTGTGCTCGAGGCGCCAACTCTCGAGGGGTCTCGCCGCGTCGGGCGATTAGGATGGCGCGCATGTCCAGATCGCCGTTTCGTTTCCGGCGGCCTCGCCTTGGCGCCGCGGCCGGGGTGATCGCTGCCTCCGCCGCCGTCGGTGGCAGCGCCGCCGCGCAGGTCGCGCCCGTGGTGCTCCCTCACGCGGCGGGCCAGCAGGCGCTCGCTGTCCGCATCGATGCGGGCGGGGTCACTGCCCGCGCCTGTCCAGCCGCGGCGGCGTGCGCGCCCGACGGAGGCAAGGTCCTCGCCGTGCCGTCCGAGGTGGCGCCGCTGCTCGGCGGCGCGCGCGTCGTGCCGGTCACCCTGGCCGACGGCAAGCGCCTCGCCAAGATCGAGGCGCCGGCCGCAGGAAAGCCGGCGGGCGCCGGCGCGCCGGAAGGCGCGGGCGGCAGCTGGGTGATGCTGCTCGCGGCGCCGCTCGCGGGGAAGGGGACGGAGCCGCTGGTGCTCTGGAGCGGCTGGACCGGCGTCGCGACCGGGGAGCACGGCGAGGGGCGGAGCGACGCCGTGGTCGTGGAGCCGCTCGGCAGCGGCAACCGCGTGCTCGTCGGGCAGCTGCGAGACGACGTGACCCTCTGCGGGCGGCCGGCGCTCGTCGGCGCGAGCGAGGTCGATCCCCGGACGATGACGCTCCTGAAGGGGGCCAGCTTCCAGAACCTCCCGGCGGAGGAGCGGCGCGCCGCGGGCAAGGTGGTCGCCGAGCGCCGCGACGCCGACGCGCCGGCGGCTACCTTCCGGCTGCTGCGCCCGACCGCCGCGTCGAGCGCGGTCGGCAAGCGCTTCGCGGAGATCGCCGACGGCGACCCGAAGACCGCGTGGTCCGAGGGCAAGGTGGGCGCGGGCCGGGGCGAGTTCGTGTCGTTCTCGTCGGCGGACGAGGTCGGGATCACGGGCCTCGGCCTGCGCATCAAGCCGTCCGACGGCGTCGAGGGTGGCGCCGCGCCGCGCACGCTCTTCGTGGCGACGCCCGATCGGCTCTTCCAGGTGAGCCTGCCCGAGGACGCGTGGCTCAAGGAGTCCGCCGGCTACGAGGTGAAGCTCCCCGAGGAGATCAAGGCCTCGTGCATCGCCGTCGTGCTCGACGACGCGTACGCGCCGGCGGGGGCCGGGGGCCGCGGCGCGCCCTCCGCTCCGGAGGTGCGGGTCACGATCGCCGAGGTCACGGCGCGCACGGCGTTCGACGGGCAGAACCCGGCGGCGCTCGTGGGCGCGCTCGCGGGCGGCGGTGAGCGATCCAGGGCGGCGGCGGCGCTGCTCGCGCGCGGCGGACCGGAGGCGGTCGAGGCGGCGATCGCCGGCTATGACAGGCTCGACCCCGCGGGCAGGCAGCTCGCCCGGGGCGTGATCGACACGGCGCCATGCGCGGTGCAGATCCCGTTCCTCACCGCGCGGCTGGCGTCCGGCGCGGCTTCGGCGGCGCAGCTCGCGCCCGGCGCGGCATCCGCGGGGCGCGCGTCCGGCATGGCATCGGCGCCGGGGCGCGCCCCTCGCGCCGCGCCGCCAGAGCCGGATCCGGAGCTCCACCACGCGCGCGATCGCATCCGCCGTTGCGGGCGCGCGGCCGCGCCGGCGCTCGCGGAGATCGTGAAGGCGGGCGCGGCCGCGGCCAGGGTGGCGGCGGCCCGGGAGCTCGTGCTCGTTGCGCCGGCCGAGGCGATCCCGGCGCTGCTCGACGCCCTCGCCGGGGCGCGCGGCGCGGCGCGGAGGGAGCTCCGCGCCGCGCTCGCGCTCGCGGCGCGGAGCGAGCGGGCCGCTTCCGTGGTCGAGGAGGAGGTGCAGCTCGAGCGGCTCCGCGCCCGGCCGGAGGACGCGCAGCTCGATCTGCTGCGCGCGCTCGGGCCGGCGCTCGGGCGGATGAAGGGCGGCGGAGCGGCGTTCCAGGCGCTCGCTTCGGCGGGCGGCGCTCCCTTCGATCGGCGCTACCTGCTGCAAGCGCCGGCCGCGGCGCTCGCGCGCGTGGGCGAGGCGCCGGCGGAGGCGTACCTCCGGGCGTCGCTCCGGAAGGACGCGGACGCGCACGTGCGCCTCCGCGCAGCCGAGGTCGCGGCGGACGTGCCGGCGCTCGCGCCGGACCTGCTCGCGGCGGCCTCCGATCCGGAAGCGCGCGTGCGGGAGGCGGCGATCGTGGCGCTCGCGCGCGCGGCCTCTGCCGGCGCGAAGCTGCCTGCTGGCGCGGGCGAGGCGCTCGCGGCGCGGCTCACCTCGGACCCGTGGACGTTCATCCGGGGCGGCGCTGCGCTCGCGATCGGCGCGATGCCGGCGACGACGGCGGGCGACCGGGCGCTCGTCGGGGCGCTCGCCGACAGCTCGCCCGAGGTGCGCCGGCACGCGCTCGACGGCCTCGGCGCGCACCGCGCGACCGCGCACATCGAGGCCGTGCGCGACCGGGCGGAGGACAAGGAGGAGGACGTCGAGGTGCGCGCGCGGGCGATCCTCGCGCTCGGAGCGATGTGCGACGCGAGCTCGGTCGACCTGTGGACGCGGCTCGCGCTCCGCGCGAAGTCGCCGATCGGCGAGCACGATCAGCGGCTCGGCTCGGCGGCGCTCGCGGCGCTCGGGTCGGTGCACCCTGCGGATCTGCCCGCGCGCCTCAAGCCGCTCCTCGACAAGGACACGCCGCACGGCCTGCGCGAGGCGGCGAGGGCCGCGCTCTCCGCGCCGCCGCAATGCCGCCGCCGCTGACGCGGCAGGCCGGCCCCCGCGCGCGCCGTTCGCGCGCTAGGCAAGGTCGCCGCCGAAGCAGCTCGCGCGCTTCGACTTCTGGGGTCGCCCCTTCCGACCACGGCTGTTCCATCGTGAGAGCGCCAGCGCTCACCTCACGCCGCGGCCTGCTCGCCGCGGCAGCACGGCGCGCGCGCGCGCGAGCCACTCGCCGAGCGACGTGGCGTCCGGGGGGACCGCGTCGAGGTCGGCGTCCTCCGTCACGCGCACCATGGCGGCGCCGTCGCCCGGCATCATGCCCTTCGCCGCGAGCATCGCCTGCGCCCTGAGGGGCGACATCTCCTCGGTCGCCTTCTCGCCGAGCAGCGCGAGGATCCAGCCTCCGAGCGCCGGCGCGGCCACGCCGCCGATCACGTCGGGCGGCGAGGACAGGGCCGACGAGACGCGCCGGATGCCCTCCGCGATCGCCTCGCGGCGCGCCGGATCGCGGTCGATGTCGCGGGCGAACGCGAGGATCTCGCACCCCGCCTCCTGCGCGTCGAGCGCCGCGCCCAGCACGTGGTGCGTGTCCTCGTGGGCCGCGCCGCGCGCCTGGTACTTCCGGATGCTCTTCCACTCGCGGGCGCCGCCGACGACCCATCCGCTCGGCTGGACGCGCGAGAGCAGCGTGAAGAGCACGCCGGGGTGCTTGTCCGACTGGTAGGCGGGCGCCCCGGCGCGGCTGCCCAGCTCGCTCTCGCCCTCGCCGACAAGGAAGACCCGGATCCGCTCGGGCGCCTTCATCACGGCCGCGGCCCTCCTCCGAGGAGCGGCGCCTCGTCACCGCCGTTGGCGTAGCTCAGCCAGAGCTCCCCCAGCGCGTACACCCTCGCCCGATCCTCGAAGCCCGGCGTCTCAAGGATGCGCGTGGCCCTCATTCCGTGCTCGCCCGCGCGGGTGACGACCGTGACCTCCTCCGGCTGCAGCTCGTTCACGACGAGCGGGCTGTGCGTCGCGAGGAGGACCTGGGTCTTCTCGGAGACGAGGCGCAGCGCGCGCATCACGTCGGCGATGCGCGCGGGGTGCAGCCCGTGCTCGGGCTCCTCGACGAGGAGCAGGGGCGTCGGATCGAGGTGCGGCAGCGCCGCGAAGGCGAGGTAGTACAGCATGCCCTCGCTCATCAGCGACGCCGGCACGACGGCGCCGCCCTCGAGCTTCACGCCGATGGCCTTCGTCGTGGAGCTCGGGTTGGCGAGGTGGAGGCTCTTCACGCTGGGGAACAGGCGGGTGAGCTCCTCGTTCAGATCGACGTACGCCGACAGGTCGCGGCTGATGACGGCGTCGTAGACGGCCGGCAGGCCGGTGCCGCGCTCGTCGGCGAAGCAGAGCGGGTGCCCGTCGGGGATGAGCGGGTGCGGGGCCCTCAGCGCGTCGGGATCGAGCCGGAGCATCTGGGCCCCGCGCAGCGCCTGGACGATGTCCAGGGCAGGGCGCTCGGGGCTGGGCCCGCCGCCCGCGTCGTCGTCCCCGTCTGCGTCGTCGAGCAGGGAAGGGGGCTCGAGGTCCCTGGGGAACGACATCGACCGGACCCGCCCCCCGGCGTCGAGCTCCACGCGCCACGTCGTGCTCGCCGCCGACACCTCGAACACGGCGCCGCCCGGGGCCTTGCTCGTGGGGCCGGCGCGCCCGAGCGTGTCCGGCGACGGCGCACCGAGCGCCCGCTCGAGGACGGAGGAGAGCGTGCGGAGCGCCCGCAGCACCGTGCTCTTGCCGCTGTCGTTGGGCCCGATGAGCGCATGCAGCGGCGTCAGCTCCAGCGTCGCGTCCTGGACGCAGCCGTAGCCCTGGATGCGGAGCTGCTCGACGTAGGGTCGGTCCATCGAGGTCGACGCCAGCATAGCCGCTCGCTCGGCAGCAAGGAACTTGGCCCGCCCTCGCCAGCCCCTCTACGCCGCGGTCATGCGCCGCCTCCCGTCGATCGCGCTCGTCGTCCTCATCGCGCTCGCCGTCCCCGTGGCGAGCGGCCTCGGCGAGCGGCACGCCAGCGCCAGCGTCGCTTATGAGTCGCCTTACACCTTCGAGCAGACCTTCGGCACGGCGCTGCGCCTCGTGCGCGTCGATCTCGGCTTCAAGATCGTCGAGAAGGACGTCTCCAATGGCTACCTGCTCTTCGAGTACCGGAGCCCGGAGAGCGGCGGCAGGGCGACGCAGGGGGCGATCGAGGTCGTGGACGGCCGCGCCGGGGTGCACGTCGCCGTGCAGCTCCCCGCGATGCCGCAGTACCATGAGCAGGTGCTCCTCGACGGGCTCGTGAAGAAGCTCGCCGCCGAGCACGGCGACCCGCCGAAGAAGGCGCCCGCAGGCGGGGGCGCCCCTCCCCCCGACGCGGGCGCCCCTCCCCCTGACGCGGGCGCGCCCTAGCCGCGCCGCACGTACTCGAAGTCGACGGGCTTGCCCTTGAGCCCCTTCGCCGGCGCCGCGATCCAGTTCGCCATCTGCTTCGGATCGAACACCGGCTTCTCCATCAGGCTCTTCACGTAGGCCTCGTCGCTCGCGGTCGGCAGCCACGCGTCGCGCCGGCGCTCCCACTCCTCCTTCGAGAGCGGGTTGCCGTCGACGTCGAAGTGGAGCCCCGCGTAGATCCCCGAGCTCCGATGGAAGCGCCGGCTCGGCAGGCTCAGCCTGAACGACACGCCCGACGCCTCGATCACCCGGTTCATCTTGTCGATCCCGCGCTGCGAGTCGGCCACGTACTCGTCGCGCAGCACCTCGTTCATCGCGTTCCTCAGCGGCACCTCCTCGCGCCGCCAGCCGGGCACCGCGCCGCCCCCGGCGGCGGGCGCGTGCGGAACGTCGAACACGTACACGCCGTCGAGCGCCCGGTGGTCGTCGTACGACGCCTCCTTCGCGCGGCCCTTCACGCTCGAGGCGAAGAACGACGCCGCGTTCGACGAGATCTCCCCGCCGAAGAGGTCCAGCGACAGCGAGTACCAGAGGTTCAGGTACTTCTGCATCGTCGGCAGATCGATGCCGCCCTCGGCGCGCGCGTCCTCGTTCCTGTTGCGCTTCATCAGCTCGCAGGTGCGCTCGATGATGCGGAGCAGGCCCGTCTCGCCGACGAACATGTGGTGCGCCTCCTCGGTCAGCATGAACCGCGTCGTGCGCGACAGCGGATCGAAGCCGCTCTCCGCGAGCGCGAGCAGCTGGTACTTGCCGTCGCGATCCGTGAAGTAGGTGAACATGAAGAACGAGAGCCAGTTCGTGCACGGCTCGTTGAAGGCGCCCAGGATCCGCGGCTTGTCCGGGTCGCCGCTGCGCCGCTCCAGGAGCGCCTCCGCCTCCTCCCGGCCGTCGCGGCCGAAGTGGCTGTGCAGGAGGTACACCATCGCCCAGAGGTGCCGCCCCTCCTCGACGTTCACCTGGAACAGGTTCCGCAGGTCGTAGACGCTCGGGCAGCTCTGGCCGAGCAGCCGCTGCTGCTCCACGCTCGCAGGCTCCGTGTCCCCCTGCGTCACCACCAGGCGCCGTAGCATGTTCCGGAGCTCCCCCGGCACCTCTTGCCACGCCGGCTCGCCCAGGTGGTCGCCGAAGCCGATCGTCCGGTCCGCCACCCGATCCGCGAGGAAGATGCCCCAGCGGTACTCCGGCATCTTCACGTAGTCGAAATGCGCCCACCCCTCGTGATCGACGCTGATCGCCGTGCGCAGGTAGATGTCGTCCGCCTGGAAGCCCTCGGGCCCCGTCTCCCGCCACCAGTCCAGGAACTTCGGCTGCCACGCCTCGAGCGCGCGCTGCAGCTTCCTGTCCGACCCGAGGTCGACGTTGTTCGGGATCCTCTCCGAGTTGACCACCGCGCTCATGTCCGCCTCCAGTCGAATTCGGGGCGCTCCGGCCGCCCATACACCGTCAGCGCGCCCCGCTGGCCCACCGCGTTGGGGCGCTGGAAGATCCAGTTCTGCCAGGCCGACAGCCGCGAGAAGATCTTCGTCTCCATCGTCTCCGGCCCGCAGAAGCGCAGGCTCGCCTCCATCCCGGTGAGCGCGTCGGGCGACAGGCTCACCCGCTCCTCGATCGCGAGCCGCACCTCGTCGTCCCAGTCCATCGCGTCCGGCGCGAAGGTGCAGAGGCCCTCCTCCAGCGCCTCCTCGGCGGACAGGAGGCCCGTCCTCTCCTTCAGCGCTGCCACGCGCTCCGGCGCGCCGAGGAAGCGCGACGCGAGCCGCGTGAGGCCGTTCGACATGACGAGCGGACCGAAGTTCAGCGAGCTCAGCGCAATCGACGCGGGCGACGCGGGCGACGCGGGCGACGCGGGCGACGCGGGCGACGCGGGCGCCCCTGCCTGCCCCTCGTCCCCTCCGCCGTCCAGCATGTAGGAGCGGTCCGCCGCGAGGGCGAGCTCGAACAGGCTCCCCGCGAAGCAGGAGCCTGGCTCGATCAGCGCGAACACGCTGCGCGCCGTGAGGTCGAGCCGCTTGAGCACGCGCCGCATGTGGAGCAGCACCTCCTTCACGAACCAGTCGTCGCGGCTCGCCCACAGCGCCTCGTCCGCGGCCCGCACCGCGGCGGGAGAGCCGGACGTCCGCAGGAGCACGAGGCCCACCGTCGGGTGGTTGAAGCGGAGGTCGAGCAGCGCGTCGTCGAGCTCGCGGAACGCGCGGAGCGCCCACAGGTCCGCGCCCGCCCGGCGCATCTCCGCGGCGTCCGTCGACACCTCGCGCCCTTCGCCGTCCGGCCCGAGCACGCGGATCTCCGCGGTCCTCGCGGCGCGGTCGACCTTCATCGACACGTGGCGGTAGTCGCAGGTGGACACGTCGCCCGCCGTGGCGCGCCGCGCCTCGAGCGGCGGGAGCCTCACCCCGGGCCCCGCCCTGTCCGGCGTCGCCGCCGCGAGCTCGGCGGCGCGCTGGGCCACCGCCTGCTCGAAGCGGCTCTTCGGGATCGAGCGATCGACGAGGCCCCACTGCTCCGCGCGCTTGCCGCGCACCCCCTCGGCCAGCGTCGAGAACACGTCCGCGAGGTCGCGCCGCACCTTGCGCTTGTCCACGAGCCGCGTGAGCCCCCCGGTCCCCGGGAGCACGGCGAGCAGCGGCGTCTCCGGGAACGAGACGGCGCTGCTCCCGTCGTCGGAGAGGAAGATCTCCTCGCACGCCAGCGCGAGCTCGTAGCCGCCGCCCGAGGCGACGCCGTTCAGCGCCGCGAGGTAGCGCTGCCCGCTCTCGGAGCACGCCTCCTCGAGCGCGAGGCGCGTCTCGTTGGTGAACTTGCAGAAGTTGACCTTGAACGCGTGCGTCGACGACCCGAGCATGTAGATGTTCGCGCCCGCGCAGAAGATCCGCGGCTGCGCGCTCGTCACGACGACCGCCTTCACCTCGGGGTGCTCGAAGCGCAGCCGCTGCACGATGTCGGCGAGCTCGATGTCGACCGCGATGTCGTAGCTGTTGAGCTTCAGCTGGTAGCCGGGCCGCGCCGCCGCGTCCTCGTCGACGTCCATCGCCACGCGCGCGATCGCCCCCTCGAACGAGAGCTTCCAGTGCCTGTAACGACCTGGCTCCGTCTCGAAGCGGAGGGGCGCGTCCTCGCCGGACGAGCCGTCTTCCCGGGCCCTGGTCTGCGGCGCCGGCGCCGCGGAAGGAGGAGAGGTGGTCGCTTCCATACCCGACGAGCCCACCACCGCGCCGGGGTTCAGTCAAGCAGTATAGTTCTTGTTGGTCCGGCTTTCATGAAATATAGTGCATCGACGAGATGGCGTCCCGTCAGACATCGCGCAGGGCGCGCGCAGGCCAGGGGCCGGAGGCCGGCGAGGCGGGCGCCGCGGACGGCGCGCCGCCGATCCTCGCGCACCTCGGCGGTCGGCTCCGGCAGCGGCGGACGGAGCTCGCGCTCACCTTGCGCGAGCTCGCCGGGCTCGCCGGCGTGAGCGAGCGCTTCCTGGTGCTGCTCGAGGGCGGGCGGGCGAACGTTTCCGTGGTGCGGCTCGAGGACATCGGCCGCGCGCTGGGCACCTCGGCCGCCGCGCTGCTCTCGGCCGGCGAGCTCGGCGAGGAGGCGCCGCCGCGCGGCCGGTCGGCCGGCGAGGCGGGGGGAGGAGCGGGCGCGCCCCTCGTCGCGCTGCTCGGCCTGCGCGGGGCCGGCAAGACCACGATCGGCGGCCGCGCCGCGGCGCGGCTCGGCGTGCCCTTCCTCGAGCTCGACGGCCTCGTGGCCTCGCGCGCGGGGATGACCCTCGCCGCCCTGTTCGAGATCCACGGGAACGCCTACTACCGGCGGCTGGAGCGCGAGGAGCTCGCGCGGCTCGAAGGCGCGCGCGCCCACGGGATCGTGGCCACGGGCGGCGGCCTGGTGACCGATCCGGCGACCTTCGAGCGGCTGAGGCGCTGTGCGGTGACGGTGTGGCTGCGGGCGACACCCGAGGACCACTGGCGCCGCGTGGTCGAGCAGGGGGACGCGCGCCCCATGGCCAACCGGGCCGACGCCATGAAGGAGCTCCGGGCGCTCTTCCAGGCGCGGCGCGCGCTCTATGAGCAGGCCGACTTCGCGGTGGACACGTCGGCGCTCGGTCTCGCGCGCTCTGTCGATCGCGTGGTCAAGATCGCGCGCGAAGCTGGTAGAAGGAACGCGACGCGCTCGCCTTGAGTCGGGGGCGCGCTCCCCCTCCTCCCCATGTCCATGCCGCGCCTCAAAATTCTCTTCGTGGTGTCCGAGTGCGTTCCCTTCAGCAAGACGGGTGGTCTAGCCGACGTGGTGGGCGCGCTGCCGATCGCGCTCGCCGCGGCCGGTCACGACGTGCGCGTCGTGATGCCGGCGTACCGTGTCGCCAAGCGCTACCTTGCCCGCCAGATCGCGCTCGCCGAGCAGCGGCCCGCGGGCAGCGAGGCCGTCGCCGCGCCGGCCGTCGCCGCTGCGGCCGCCGGCAACGGGCTCGCTGGCTCGGCGGCTGACGCGGTTCCCTCGGCTGATGCCGCCCCGGCTGCCGATGCCGCCCCGGCTGCCGATGCCGTCCCGGCGGTCGACGCCGCTCCGGTGGCCCACGCGGCCCGAGGCGGAGACGGCGAGCCTCCGGCGGAGCGCTTCGTGCCGCACCGGCTACCGCTCTCGCTCGGCGTGCCCCTCGGCGGCGGCGAGGCGTGGACCGCCGTCTGGGAGACGCGCCTCGATCCCGGGACGCCCGGCGCGCCTGCGCCCCGCGTGTACCTGCTCGAGCACGACGTGCTCTACGATCGCGACGGCATCTACGGCGACGCGCACGGCGAGTTCGGCGACAACCTCGCCCGCTACGCGCTCCTCTCGCGCGGCGCGCTGCAGCTCTGCCACGCGCTCGAGTTCTGGCCGGACATCGTCCACGTCCACGACTGGCAGTCGGCGCTCGTCCCGCTCTACCTCAACGTGCTCGAGCACCGGTCGCCGCTCGCGCGCGCCGCGTCCGTGCTGACCATCCACAACCTCGGTTACCAGGGCTGGTTCAACAAGGGACAGCTCCCCACGACCGGGCTCGGGTGGGATCAGTTCCACAGGTTCTGCCTGGAGGCGTACGACAGCATCAACCTGCTCAAGGGCGGCATCTACAACGCCACGCTCGTCTCCACGGTCTCCCCCAGGTACGCGCAGGAGATCCAGACGTGGGAGGGCGGCGAGGGGCTCGACGGCGTGCTGCGGGATCGCGGCACCGACGTGATCGGGATCCTCAACGGCATCGACGATTCCATCTGGAACCCCGCGACCGATCCCCACATCGCGGCGCCGTACTCCGCCGAGGATCTTGGCAACAAGCGCCTCTGCAAGGCGGCGCTCCAGCGAGAGATGGGGCTCGAGGAGCGCCCCGACGTCCCGCTCCTCGGGCTCATCAGCCGCCTGGCGACCCAGAAGGGGATCGACATCCTCGCGGGCGCGCTCGATCACATCCTCTCGCTCGACGTCCAGCTCATCGTCCTGGGCTCCGGCGAGCGCTGGGCCGAGGACCTCTTCTCGCGGATCTCCGGCGCGAGCGACCGCTTCCGCGTCTACGTCGGCATGAACGAGGGGCTCGCCCACCGCATCGAGGCGGGCGCCGACCTCTTCCTGATGCCGTCGCGCTACGAGCCCTGCGGGCTGAACCAGATGTACAGCCAGCGCTACGGGACGCTGCCGGTCGTGCGCGCGGTCGGCGGCCTCGACGACACGGTCGAGAACAACGTCACCGGCTTCAAGTTCGAGGAGATGTCGTCGAGCGCGCTCGGGAACACCGTCGCGTGGGCGGTACACCTCTACCGCGCCGACCCGGCCTACTTCCGGTCGATGCAGCTCCGGGCGATGAAGAAGAACTTCGGCTGGGCGCAAGCCGCGCGGCAGTACGAGGCCCTCTACCGCCTCGCGATCGCCCGCCGCACAGGCCGCCCGTTCTGATCGCGCCCGCGCCCCCGGCGGAGGCGCGGCGCGGTCGGCTCGTGCCTCCCTCGAGGGAGGCGCGCGCCCCCCTCGCGGGGAGCGCGCCCGGGCGCGTCACTCCTTCTCGGGCTCGGGGGCGGCCGGCGCGGCCGGCGCGGCAGGCTGCACGGCCCCGGCGGCCTCGCGCGTCGCCGCCTGGCTCTTCGCCATGAGCGAGCGGGAGAGCGCGCGGTGCTTCCCCTCGATCACCGACACGAAGCTCGTGACGACCGGCAGGAACAGGGCAGGGGAGGTGATCCCCTTGTCCGTCAGCTTGGGCTCCGCCGCCTTCACGTCGCGGATGAAGCCGGCGAGGGCGGGCTCCATGATCTTGGCCCACGGGTCCGTCTGGTGGGTCGAGCCGTACTCCTTGAGCGCGGCCGCGGACGTCTCCAGCTTCTGGAGCGCGGTCTTCTCCGCCGCGGGATCGACGCTCTTGCTGGCGAGGATCAGCATGAGCGCGCGCGCGTCCTCGAGGGCCGTGATCGCCTCCTTCTGGCCCGCTTCCGCCTTCGCGAGGTCGGGCAGGTGGGACGAGTGCCACGCGGACACCGCGACGCCGAGCTTGTCGGAGTGCGCGTCGAGCTTCTGGAAGTCGGCGACGAGCTTCGCGTGGAGCTCCTTGCCCTTCGCGAAGCTGTCCTTCTTGTACTCCTCGCGCTGGTAGTAGTTGGCCGCCGCGGCGATGTTCTTCGCCAGCTCGGTCGCGAACGGCGCGTACTCGGCGAGCGCGGCGTCGACGTCCGCCATGGCCGGCTCCTTGAGGCTGAGGGCGACGGTGCAGGCGCGCGCGTTGCGCTCGTGCGGCGCGCGCGCGCTGAAGTTGATAGGCCGGCGCTCATCCACCTTGCCGGGCGGCGCCGTCGGGCCCTTGGCGACGGGGGCGCTGGTGCCTCCCGGCGCCGCGGCGGTGCCGGGCAGGCCTGTCGTCTTCGGCGCGGCGGCGGCGGCGGGCGCCTTCGCGGGGAGCGGGCCCTTCGCGGCGTCTCCGGCCTTCGCCTGATCGTCGTTGCCGAAGCTCGGGATCTTCTTCTCGCTGGGCTCGTCCTTGCCCAGGCTCGCGAGGTACGCGTCGCGGGCCTGCTTCAGCGAGAGCGTCCCGAAGTAGCAGACGTCGACGCGGTACTCCTTCATCGACTGCGGGTCGACCTTCGCCATCGGCGACACGGGCGTCCGCAGGCTCGCCTTTCCCTTGTTCGCGTTCGCCGCCGCGGAGCTTGCCGGCTCCGGCTGGGGAGGAGGCGGGTCCTCCTTGCAGCCGGCAGCACCGCTGGCGACGAGCACGAGCGCGATAGAACAGAGAGACCTGACGGAAATCATTCGGTGTGCCTCCTCGGCTGGCGCAGGAACGGGCGCATCATGCCTAAGCCGGCGGCGCTTGCAACACCCGGCCAGGGGCGAGAACTTGCGGCCCTGGTCGGGAAAACCCCGCCCTCGGCCCAAAACACGCGATGCCGCCCGGTTCTTCCAGGCCTCCGCCGGGGCCGTCCTCCCCCGGCCTCCGCTGTGGCTGACGAAACGTTCCGGGTCTAATGTCCGCCGCGTGAAGTTGCGAACCTTGACCCTGGACGAGCTGACCATCGACGACGAGCGCTCCTTCCGGCACGTCGCGCTCTACGACGATCTGAAGCAGGCACTCCGGCGCGACGGGTACCGCTTTCGCGTGCCCGAGGGCGATGCGAGCTGGGATCGCGTCGTCTTCTTGAACCTGACGTTCTGGAGCCAGAGCGAGCAAGGCGACCTGATCGCCGGCGATCATGTCGCCGCCGACGTCGTCGCGCACGTCGCGTGGCACCACCTCGCCCACCGCGCGCTCACGGCCGCGGGCGGCGGCGCTCCGCCCAGCGCGGAGTCGCTCCTGCTCGCCGAGGCCATCGCGAGCGCGTTCGATCTGTACCTCGTCGGGCGCCTCCTTGGGCACGCTCCCAGCTCCGACTTCCTGGCCACGCAGGTGCCCGCGATGGCCGAGGCGGCCGAGGCGGCCGGCCTCTCCGACGCCGGATTCGAGGCGCTCCTGGAGAGCGTGTCCGCGGACCCGGAGCGCGCCTTCGAGGACCTCCGCGCCCTGCTGTTCGACGTCACCACGGCGCTCGTGCGCTGCGATCGCCTGAGCCGCGCCGCGGAGATCCTCGCCGGCTTCGACGCCCACCGGTTCGCGCCGCTCCTCCACCACTACGAGCTGTCGAACTGGATCCTGTCGACCCGCGCCTCCGGGTCCGCCCCCGCCCCCGATCCGGTCGCGCGGGCCGTCGACGCGGCGCTGCGGAGCGCGCCGGTCTCGCTGGAGTGGTTGGATCAACGCTGGGTGCGCCCGCCCGCGCCCCTGCCCGCGCTCGCCGGCGAGCCCTCCGCTTAGGCAAATCCAGCGGGATCCGGCGGAATCCCGCGGCCCCGAGCCGGGCGGAGCGGGCGGACCCGAGGACGACCGCCCTGGTCACCTGTGAAGAAGATTGCGCGTGCTGGCGAGCTGCGCGATTCTCTTCTCAAGGTGCAACTCGCCTGCTCTCTCTGCAGGACCTACGTGGAGATCGGTGTAGGACGCGAGATGCGTCCGTCCTTGCCGTTTGTCTGCAAGACGTGTCGCGCGAAGAGCAAGCAGTCCGCGTCCGAGAGGGGTGAGCCACGGTCTTCCCCCTCGGGCGTTCCGAGCTCCGCGAACGGACGCGACCGGCGGGAGCCATCGAGCGAGCCCGAGCGCGTGAAGCCTTCCTCTGGGCGCCGCTCGGAGACGGGGGCCGGGCTGTCGACCGATGTGCTGGACGCCGAGACGACGCTCCCGGGCGCTGACATCCAGCGCCGGCTGGAGACCGCGGGCGACACGGAGCGGCGCGCTGCGCCGGCGCCGGCCGCGCGCAGGCGAGGGCTCACGCTCGCGGAGCGGATCGCCCAGCAGGAGCTGGACGCCGCGCCCGAGTCCAGCCCGAGGGCGCACCCGCTGGATGCGTTCGACGCGGCGGCCGAGGCCTCGCTCGAGCACGCCGTCGTGACGCCGGACGGCGGGCTGGGCCGGCGCGAGGTCCCGGCGCGGCATCGCACGTTCGCCGGCCTCTCCTGGGACGACGCGCCCCGCGCCGTGGCGGCGCCGGCCGGCCGGAGCCCGTCCGCGCTCCCTCCCGCCGACTCGGATCCCGTCTCGATCCAGGACCTCGCGCAGATGCTCTCTCCGGGGATCGAGCCGCCCTCGCTCTCGTTCGGCTCGCACGCCCTCGAGGAGGAGCGCGCGAGCCAGCCCGCGCCTCCGCTCGAGCCCGCCGCCGCACCCCGCGCGACCCCGCGCACGCCGGTCCCGGCGCGACCGCCTGCGCGGCGCGAGCAGCGCGTCACGGCGGCGCTCGCGCGTCCGCGGAGCGCCGCTGTCCCGCGCGCTGGCGGCTCCTCGCGGCCCATCGCGCCGCCGTCGGAGATGCCGCCGGCGCCGCTCTCCGAGATACCGTCGGCGCCGCTATCCATCGACGAGGGCCGGCCGTCGTCGCACCGCTCGTCGCCCGAGCTCCGGCTCCAGGATGTGCAGGCCATGGCGGCGCTCGCCCCGCAGCCCATGCCGTCGGCGCGGCGCGCCCGGTCCGGCCCGAGCGCCGCGCAGCCCGCCGACGCCTCTCCAGCGGACCTCGCCTTGCTGGGTTCGCTCGCCCCGTCGCCGGCCGCGAGCTCGCCGCGCGCCGCCGAGGAGCAGCGGCGAGACCGCGCCAGGTCCAAGGCGGCCGAGGCGCAGGGCGCCGCGGGAGGGCAGCGGGATCAGGGGAGCGACGAGCGGCCGTCGTACGAGCCCCTCGCGCTCACGAACCTCTCCCCGCGGTCGACAGCCCACGCGGCGGGCGACTGGCCCAGCCAGACCGAGCCTCGCGGGCGCGCCGAGCGCAAGGAGACCTCGGGCCTGATCGACCTGCGCAGCATGGCGCCGCCGCCCGGCGCGGAGGGTGAAGCGCGCCGCAACGAGGACCGGGCCGATGACGAGATCCTGAGCATCAACGGCGGGCTGTTCGACGACGCCGCGGCTGGGCGGAGCTCGGACCCCTCGTTCCCCGCGCAGCCCGTCGAGCCCGAGCTCCCTGCCGTCGAGGGACACACGTCGTCCGGGGAAGAGACGCCGGTGCGCACCTCGATCACGGCCGGCTCCCTCGTATCCGAGAAGCTGCGCGCCCTCTCGACGCCGGCATCGCGCCAGAACCTGGCGCTCGCCGGCTGGGTGACCGTCGTCTTCATCGTGTTCGGCGCTGCGCTCTACCTCGCGCAGGCTCACGGCCGCTCGTCCAGCGCCGTGGCGACCCAGAACGCCCACGCAGACAGCAGCGGCGCGCTCGAAGCGGCGCCGCCTCCGTCGCCGGCCGCGACGGCTCCCGCTGGCCAGACCGCCGACCGGGAGCCGTCCCTGGATGACGAGCCGGCCGCGGATCCGCCGGCCGCCGCTCCCGGCCCTGCGGAGCAGGCGCTGGCCGCCTCCGCCGGTCCGGCCGGCGAGCCAGCTGCACCCCCGCAGCCCGTGCAGGCAGGGGCTGCTCCTGGGGCGGCACCCGAGCCGACCGCCGCGCCGGCGGCGAGCGCCGCGCCGGCGGCGACCGCCGCGCCAGCGGCCACCGCTGCGCCAACGGCGACCACCGCGCCGGCGGCGAGCGCCGCGCCGCGAGCCAGCGAGAAGCCTGATGGTGCCGAGCGCCCTGCCCGGGCCACGGCGCCGAGCGAGCCCGAGCGCGCCAAGCCGGCGGGCAAGCAGCCGTCGCCGGGCGCGCCGCTCCTTCCGGCGAAGGACGAGCCAGCGCGCTTCGATCAGAGCGCGGCGTCCAGCGTCCTCGCGTCCGCGGCGGCGGCCGCCGCCGGGTGCACCGGCGAGGGCCTCACCGGCACGGCCCGCGTGGCCGTCACCTTCGCGCCCACGGGGAAGGCCATGTCGGCGCGCGTGGAGGGGGGCGACCTGGTCGGGACCGCCACCGCCGGGTGCATCGCCGCTGCGTTCCGCGACGTCGCGGTGCCGCCTTTCGAAGGAATTCCGGTCACCGTCATGAAGCAGGTGAAGATCCGCTGACGACGGGGCGAAAGCTTTCTATCCTCCCGCCGCTGTGCTGGTAGCGCTTCGGGTCAAGAACTTCATCCTGATGGACGCCCTCGAGCTCCGGCTCGAGCCTGGGTTCAACGTGCTCACCGGCGAGACGGGCGCGGGCAAGTCCATCGTCGTGGGTGCGCTCTCGCTGGTCCTCGGCGGCCGCGCGAGCGCCGAGCAGGTCCGCCCCGGCGCGGACGAGGCCGAGATCGAGGCGCTCTTCGACGTGCGCGGCTCCGATCGCGCGATGGCGATGCTCGACGCCGCCGGCATCGCGAGCGAGGGCGAGCTCGTGGTCCGCCGCGTGGTCCAGGCGACCGGCCGCTCGCGCGCCTACCTGAACGGCCGCCTCTGCACCGCGGGCGAGCTCCAGGCGCTCGCCCCGGAGCTCGCCGACGTCGCCTCGCAGCACGAGAGCGTGGCGCTGACCGATCCGTCGACGCACCTCGGCTACCTCGATCGCTTCGGCCGCCTCGTGCCTGCGCGCAGCGAGCTCGCGGCGGACGTCAGCGCGCTCGAGGCGCTCACCGCCGAGCTCAGGGCCGCCCGCGAGCTCGAGCGCGGCCGCGGCGAGCGCGAGGCGTTCCTCTCCTTCCAGCTCCAGGCCATCGACGCGCTGTCGCCGCGCCCCGGCGAGCTCGCCGATCTCGCGGCCGAGCGCAACCGGCTCCGCCACGCGGGCCGCCTGCACGACATCACGCGGCGCGCAGCGTCCCGCCTCGATCAAGGGGACGACGCGATGTGCGACGAGCTCGCGCGCCTCGCCTCGGAGCTCCGGGCCGCGGCGGAGATCGATCCCGCGCTCGACGATGTCGCCCGCGCGGTCGACGGCTGCTGGACGGAGCTCAGCGAGGCGGCCCGCCAGATCGCCCGTTACGCCGAGCGCGCGGAGGCCGATCCGGATCGCCTCTCCGAGATCGAGGATCGCATGTACCGCCTCGAGGGCCTGCTCCGGCAGCACGGCCCCACGCTCGACGACGTGCTCGCCGCGCGGGCGCGCCTCGCGGCCGAGCTGGAGCGCCTCACGGGGGTCGAGAGCCACGTCGCGGAGCTCGAGCGGCGGCGCGACGCCTTGCTCGCCGTCGCCGCCGAGCGCGCCCGCAAGCTCTCGGCGAAGCGGCGGAAGGCCGGCGAGAAGCTCGGCGCCGCGATCTCCACGGAGCTCGCCGATCTCGGCATGGGCGGGGCGCGGGTCGTCGTGGACATCGAGCCGCACGGCGGCGATCGCGCCGAGCTGGTCGTCGACGGCGCCCGCCTCGGCCAGGACGGCATCGACCGCGTCGAGTTCCTCATCTCGCCCAACAAGGGGATCGAGCCTCGCCCCCTGCGCCGCATCGCCTCGGGCGGCGAGCTCTCGCGCGCCCTGCTCGCCCTGAAGCGGGTGCTCGCGGAGTGCGGGCCCGCCGGGCTCTACGTCTTCGACGAGGTCGACAGCGGCGTCGGCGGCGCCGTCGCCGACAAGATCGGGCGCGCGATCGGCGACGTGGCGCGCCACCACCAGGTGCTCTGCATCACCCACCTCGCGCCCATCGCGGCGTTCGCCGGCGCTCACTTCGTCGTCGCCAAGGAGAACGCGGGCGGCATCGCCAAGAGCTCGGTCACGCGCGTCGACAAGAAGGACCGCATCGCCGAGGTGGCGCGGATGCTGTCGGGGGCGAAGGTCACCGGCGCGTCCATCCGGGCCGCGACGGAGCTCATCGAAGCCGCGCGCCTCTAGAGCGGCGTACCCAAGGCGGGTCGCGTGGCGCGGATCAGCTACGCGCGAGCGCGTAGTCGTTCAGATCGACGCGGATCAGGTCCTTGAGCCAGGGGTGCACCGTGATCGCGGTGCGGTAGAGACCCTGGGCCATGCGCCGGTAGCTCGTGTGCCCCTGCTTCGCCGAGCGTAGCTCGATGACGTGGAAGAGCTCGCGCAGGTTCAGCGTCCAGAGGGTCCTCACGCGGAAGCCGAGCGGCACCGCGTACTGCGACTCGAGGGGGTAGCGCTCCTCCATCGCGTTCCACGCGTCGCGCGCGGCGAGCATCGCGTCCTGATACGCCTCGGCGTGGCCGAGCTCCGAGAGGGCCTGCGGCGTCTCGAAGCCGAGCCTGCAGGTGAGCCGCTGCGTCGCGGGCGTCAGCATCCGGTGGCGCTGCAGGTCGCGGTACGCGCCGTAGTCGAGCATCAGCTCGAAGGTCATGCTCGACGCCTCGAACGCGCGCGGCGGCGCGTCGTACGGGCCGCGCTTCTCGCACGCGGCCTTCGCGATCCCGATGAGCTCCGGCAGCGTCGCGCGGCGGAGCGCGTCGCTCAGGTTGTAGGCGTGCACGCCCGGATCGCTGCCGTCGTACGCGAGTGCGAGCGCGACGCGCTCCAGCGCGTCCTTGTCGTAGCGCACCAGCCGGACGGGCTGGTTGATCACCATCGTCGCGCTCACGCCCTCCTCCGGCGGCGTGTAGACCCGCTTCATCGCCGCGGCGACCGTGGCCTGCAGCGTCTGCCGGAGCTCGTTCGGCGCGGCGTACTTCACGAGCGTCGGCGTCACGGCCAGCGCCGCCGTGTGCATGTCGCGGGCGACCCTGCGCACCTCCTCGAGCGGGTGCGACAGCATCTTCGTGAGCAGGATCTCGAGGGCCCTCGCGTTCGCGGTGAGGCCGATGTTCGTCCGCGTCCCCGCCGGCAGGAGGCCGCGCAGGAGATCGCACGCCTGCGCGCGCAGCGCCCCCTTGTAGGCCGCGTCCGACATCTTCTCGGGCTTCGGCGAGCGCTCGCCGAGCCGCTCGGTCACCCTGGGGACGAGGTCGAGGTAGGTCGCGAAGAGCCGCTCGCTGGACGCCTTGTATTTCGCGGCGTGCTCGGCGTCGAGCTCCGGCAGATCGATGAACGAGTGCTGATCGAAGACCACGTAGCGCGTGCTCTTCTCCGTGTACGAGCCGAGCCGCAGGTCCTCGATCACCTTGGAGGCGACGATGCTGACGTTCTCGATCGCGAGGTGCACGACGGCGTGCTCGGCGACCGACGCGTGGCCGTAGCCCACGACCCATTTCTCGTGGAAGCTCCGCGCCTTGTCCGACGCGAACGCGAGGCCCCGGCGCGGCCGGCCGTCGGCCTCCGGGGCGACGTCGAGCTCCTCGTCGCCGAGCAGGCGCGCCAGGTTGGTGCGCAGATCGTCCCGGCTGCGCGAGTAGTACGCGAACAGGACGGCGATGACTTCTTCCGGCAGACCCGACAGCGAGAAGACGTCGGCCGTCGGGCTCGACACATACGGCGCGATGCGGGCACGCGACGCTTCGTCCAAGGCCATGCCCCTGCTTCTACTCCCAATCGCCGGCCGGACGGTCGACAAAACTCGGTCCCGATCGACAGATCCGGCCCACGTCAGCTCATCGCCGCGTCGGCCCTCGTGGCCGGGGCTGGCCGGCGCGCGTGGTCCGGGCGCGGCGCGGCGCGCATTTGACGTCGAGCGCGTCGAGCGCGTCGAGCGCGTCGAGCGCGTCGAGCGCGTCGAGCGCGCTCTGCGTCAGAGCGCTCGCGCCGCGGAGACGGCGAACGGATCGGCGAAGATCTCGCTGTTCGCGAGCGGCCGGCTGCGACGGGTCAGCACCTCGCAGCCGTTCCTCGTCACGACGATGGTGTGCTCGAACTGCGCCGACAGCGAGCGATCGGCCGTCAGCGCGGTCCACTTGTCTTCCTGGATCTCGACCTCGTAGGTGCCGAGGTTGATCATCGGCTCGATCGTGAAGCACATGCCGGCGCGGAGGCGGGCGCCGCTTCCGTACTTGCCCACGTGCGAGACCTGCGGCGCCTCGTGGAAGCGCCGCCCGATGCCGTGCCCGACGAAGGCCCGCACCACCGAGCAGCCCTCGCCCTCGGCGAATTCTTGAATGGCGGCCCCGATGTCGCCGAGGCGCGCCCCGTCCCGGACCTGGGCGATGCCGAGCTGCAGGCTGCGCCGGGACACCTCGGTCACGTGCTTCGCCTCGGCCGACGGCTTGCCGATGTAGAAGGTCGCGGACGTGTCGCCGTAAAAGCCGTTGTAGATCGTGGTGACGTCCACGTTGATGATGTCGCCCGGAACGAGGACGCGGTCGCACGGGATGCCGTGGCAGACCACCTCGTTGATCGAGGTGCAGACGCTCTTCGGGAACCCGTGGTAGTTGAGCGGCGCGGGGTAGCCGCCGCGGCGGATCGTGTCCTCGTGGACGAAGGTGTTGATGTCCTCGGTGGTGATGCCGGCGCGGATCATTTCGCCGACGCCGAGGAGCGTCTCCGCAGCCATCTGCGAGGCTGTGCGGAGGGCGTCGACTTCCTTGACCGTCTTGATGCTCACGTTGCTCACGGCGCAGACAGCTCCCCGAGGACGACGGCCTCCTTGACGGCCGCGGCGACCTCCGCTGTATCAGGTGAAAGGTGCCAGTGGATCTCCGGCTCGCCAGCCTCGCCGGCGAAGCGCCGGATGAAGGCGATGAAGGTGAGCCCGCGGAGCCGCGCGTCGATCGCCTTCGCGACGCCGAACGCGCGGCTCTGCGGCCGGATGTGGAGCTCGAACGTCCGGTCCGGCGCCCGGGGTGTGGCCAGCGGAGGGTAGCCGACCTGGATCCCGAGGTGGTAGGTGCTCTGCTCGCCGATCGAGTCGACGGTCACCGTGTTGACGCGGACCCGCGCGACAACGTCGGCCGTCTGCGCCCTCTCGCGCAGGAACGGGTCCGATCTGGGCGAGGGGCCGTCCAGCGAGAAGCCCACGGCGGCCGGCTCGATGTTGTCGTCGAAGACCTCGCGCGCGCGCCCCTCCCATGCGGGCAGGCCGGCCTCTGGATCGACGGACGCCGCGGGGCGCTCGTGATCGGCGACGCAGCCGCCGGCGGGGCCAAGGGCCGCCAGCGCGGCGAGCGCAAGGCGCAAAGGTGCAGCACCGGCGGCAGGGATCATCCTTGGGGCCAGAGCTCGTAGCACGTCGGCCGTTCCCTGTCAGGACCCGGCACACACCGGCCACACGCGCTGCCGAGCCTGTTTTGCCCTCGTCGCGATCCGATTCGCGATCCGCCTTGCGCTCGCTCTCCATCGATCCACCCGAGCGATCGTCCAACGGCGGTCGACCCCGCTCGGTGCGGAGAACCTATTCTCCTGTCCTACCGCAGGTGCTAGCGTTCTCCGGCTTGCCGGGCTGGGTTTCCTGGCTTTTGCGATTGCACAGAGCGCAGGGACAGGGCCTGCGCCGGCTGGAGGAGGAACATGAAAGCGAAGAGGCTCCTGGGAGCGGCGCTGGCTCTGGGGCTGGGCCTTGCGGCGATCACGAGTGCGACCGTGGCGGCTGCCCAGCAGAAGCGGGGGACGGCCGGGGCGCCTGCCGCGGCTCCTGCCAAGCCTGCCGATACGCCGGTGACGAAGAAGACGATCGCGCTGACGCCTGCGGGCATCGCCTGGGGGATGACCACCAAGCAGGTGGCGGCGGTCATCGACAAGATGCTCGATGAGGCGTACGTGCCGCGTTACAAGGCGATCTCGCCCGGCGTGAAGATGAGGGCTCTCGACGCGGAGCTCGCCGAGGAGAAGAGCGCGTTCCGCCGCAGCCGCATCGACTTCGGCAGTTTGCCGACCGGCATCGACGGGACGCCGCTCAAGGGCGAGTACACCTACCTCAACAAGGAATCGATGATGACGCTGACCCGCGACAGCGGGAAGCGGTACTTCTTCTTCATCCAGGACAAGCTCTGGAAGATCATCGACGAGCACCCGCTGGGCGAGAAGGCCGCCCGCGGGAAGGACTATGCGTCCGCCGTGGTCAAGCTCGCGACGGCGTTCGGGGTGCCTGGCCGCGTGACGCCGCCCGCTCCGGACAAGGGCCGCTACGTCAACGAGGTCGACTGGAAGGACGCCGCCACGCACTTCCGTGCGATCGAGCGGAGCGACTCCGAGATCGCGTTCGCCTACGAGGACCTGGTGACGCTGGGCAGCCTCGAGTCGCTTCGCCCCAACAAGCCGGCCGACACGAACGCCATCGACCCGGCCGTCGCCTCCGCCGTCCGCAAGGAAGAGCCCCCTCCCGGCCCGCCCCCCTCCGCCGACAAGCCCGGCAAGAAGAAGTAGCTCTTCTTCTCGCCCCGCCCCGGTAGCCCAGCTGAGGCGGTCACCGGTAGCCCAGCTGAGGCGGTCACCGGTAGCCCAGCTGAGGCGGTCACCCGCACAGGAGACGGGCCCAGATCGGCGTTTTCGGCGCGCAAGCGCACTCCAGTGCGCTGAGCACCGAAAACGTCGAGATGGGCCCGTATCCGCAGCGGGTGCCCGCCTCAAGCGAGGGAGGCGCCATCGGGGACACGCATGCCGTTGGTCACGATGACCCGTGCGGACGGCGCGACCGCGAGCACCGCTGGCTCGATCACCGCGCGCGCGGTGAGCATGGCTCCGGGGCAGCCCGAGCATGCGCCGGCCAGGTGGAGCGTCAGGTGATCGGGCTCGACGGCCACGATGTAGAGCTCACCGCCGTCGGCTCGGACGAGCGGCGCGATCACCTCGCGGCAAACCTTGAGAAGCTGATCGATGGAAGCCGGCATGGGGGTGAGCTCGGCAGCGCGAGCCAGTCGCCACAGCCTAGCACGGTAGCGCTCGATAAGGAGATCTCCCCCAGGCCCGCCGCCGACCGTCACGGCACCCGGGCCGCAGGCCGGGGGCCGCCCCGGAGCTCGCGCTCAGAGCGTCGAGACGAGCGCGGCGACGCCGGCGTCCGCGGCGAGCTCCGGAGCGCGCTGCGCCGCGGCGCCGAAGGTGCGGCCGGCGATCTCCACCGTACCGCTCCAGGGGCCCGAGGCGGTCTTCGCCGGCAGGTCCAGCTTCTCGAGCGCCTCGGTGTTGACGTCGGGCGTCACCGGTCCGCCGTACGCCTTCGCGCCCTTCCACGCGAAGACGTAGAGCAGCGGCGTCGACTTCAACCCGTCGCGCTTGGCGAGCTCGGCGATGTCGCGCTTGGCCGCCTCCTGCAGCCGGTACGCGTAGGCGCGGAACGACCAGCCCGTGACGAAGAGGCCCTGGAGCTCGCCGCCGCTCCGCGTGACCGGGTGCACGGCGACCCACTGGAGATCGGGGCCGTTCCTGACCCCGCGCATCTCCTGCATCTCCCCGAACGCCTCGACGACGCCGCTGCCCGGCGCCAGCACCTTCCTGAGCTCGGGGAACGAGGCCAGGACGGACCTGTTCGCGAGCATGTCCGGATCGGCCTCGCTGCGCAGCACCGTGCCGCTCGGATCGGCGAAAGAGAAGAAGGTGCTCTTGGCGAACTCGAGCTCCTTCACCGAGGCGCGCGCTCCCGCGATCGCCTTCTGGAGCCCGAGCAGGTTCGCGCCCGGGTCGGTGTCCACCAGCGCCGCGAGCTTCTGCGAGCCCGCGGGGAGGCCGGTCCGCACCTGGCCGACGTCCTCCGCGACCAGCGGCGCGAGCTTGGCGCAGAGCTCCGCGGCGTGCCTCTGGGACGTCTTGCCGTCCTCCTGACACGCGCTCCCGAGGGCGGCGGCCAGCGCACAGGCGAGCACGGCAGGCTTGCTTTCGCTTCGGGCGAAGGTGGAAGAGCGCATCATCGAGAACGACTCTCCGAGGCGAGCGGAGTTCCGGCGGCCGGGACCATCGCGCCTCACAGGGTTTCCGGGGTTACAAAGATGATCTCGACCCGGGCGTTGCGGGCGCGCTCGCTGCCCCCCGGATCGACGACCGGGGACGCGGATCCCGCGAGGAACGGCGCGATGGACGGGCTCGCGGGCGCCCCCGCGGCGGCCGCTCCTTGCGCCGGCCCCAGGGCGCGGACGACGGCATCGGCCCGCGCCGCCCATGCAGGCTCTTCCCTGGCGCTGAGCTCCCGGTCCGTGTGCACGACGACGGCCACGGGAAAGGAGGGGTGCGCCGCGGCGACCAGCGCAAGATCGCGGAGGCGCGCCTCGCCGGCCTTCGTGAGGGCGTTGCCGGCGAACAGCCCGCGAAGCGTGACAACGATGCCGCGATCGTCGCGGACGGGCGACCAGGTGCCTGCGGCCGACAGCTCTGCGAGGAGCGCATCACCGGCGCCAGGCGCGCGGGTCACCGGCGTGGCGGCGCGGCGCGCGGCCGTCAGCGCGGCGAGGCAGCCCGCACGGGCGCGGGAAGCCTGGTCGATCGGCGCCAGGATGGCGCGGGTGGAGCCGCTCGCCTCCGCGAGCTCCGCGTCGAGCTTCTTGATCGCGGCGGTCGCTCCCTCGAGCTGCGCCGCGAGCTCGGCGCTGCCGGGCTGGGCGCCAGCGGGGCTCGCGGTCGCGGGCTGGGCTCCGGCGGGGCTCGCCGCAGCGGGCTGCGCGCCTGCAGGGGTCGCGGCAGCGGGCTGCGCGCCAGCGGGGCTCGCGGCAGCGGGCTGCGCGCCAGCGGGGCTCGCGGCAGCGGGCTGGGCGCCAGCGGGGCCGGCGCTTGCGGGCTGCGCGCCGTCCGGCGGCGCCGGCGCGATCAGGAGGCGCGCCGCGCCGCACAGCAGGCGGGCCTGGAGCGCGAGCGAGCGCGCTGCGGCGAGGCGCGCCTTCTCGCGATCCGCGTCGGCCTTGCCCGACGGGACCACGGGCTGCGCGTCGCGGGCGACCTTGGTCCGCATGTCGAGCGCGTCGACCTCGGCCGCGACGCGCGACTGCTCGGCCTCGAGGCCCGCGAGAGACGCCTCGCCGGCGGAGCGCTGCGCCTTCGCCTCGGTCTCGGCCGCCTCGGCCCGAGCCACCCGCGAGAGCGCGTGCGCGTGCGCGTGCGCCGCGATGGCCTGCTCGCCCAGGATCTGCGCCCCGGATCGATCCTCGCTCTCGAGCGCGGCGAGCGCATCGCCGCGGAGCTTCTCCGCCCGCGCGAACGCGCCGGGCGCGTACCGCTTCGACTCGGCGGCGACCGCCCCCGCGCGGACATGCTCGAGCTCATCGAGCACCGCTGGCCGCGGGATCGGCGCGCACGCGCCGAGGAGCACCCCCGCGATGGCGACCCCTGCGAGGCGACGCGCGCTCAAGGCTTGCCCTCCTGGCCCGCGGGAGCCGTCGCCTTGGCGGCGCCGCTCTTGGGCCCGGCGCCTGGCGCCGCGGCGGCGGCCCGCTCGGCCCCCCGCGTCGCCGGCCTCGCCTCCTTGGGCGCCGCCCCTCTCTTGCCGGCCTCGATCCGCTGCGCTTCGGCGTCCGCCGCCGTCCTTGTCGCCTCGCGCGCCTCGGCCTCGATCCGATCGAGCTCCGCCGCGGCGCGGCCTCGCCGCGCCTGCGTCTCTTCGAGCAGCGCGCGCGCCCGCTCGAGCTTCGTCTCGACCTCGCGCGCGCGCTTCGCGGCCTCCACGGCCGTCGCCTCCGCCGCGGCGGCGCGCAGCAGCGTCCTCGCCGTCTCCGCCCACTCGAGGGCCACCGCGTCGAGCTGCCGCGCGTGCGCCGCGTCGCCCGCAGCGCGCGCGCCGTGGGCGCGCTGGAGCGCGCGCTTCGCCTGCGCCACCGGCTCGGCCACGACCTTCGCGGCGGTCGGCGAAGGCCCGCTCGCTGCGATCGGCTCGACGGGCGGCGCCCCGACAGCGCCCTTCTCGCCGTCGGCGGCCTTCTCGCCGTCGGCGGCTGCGGGCGGGGGCGCGACGCGGCCCTCGATCTCGCGGAGGATCTGCGCCGCCTTGGCGCCGTCGCCGGGGGGCGGCGCGGGCGCGGCGGCGAGCGGCTTCTCTCCTCCGCCGTGCGCCAGGGCGTCGGCGCTGCCGAGCGTGGCCGCGAGGGCGAGGAGCAGCGCCTGGCTCGACCGGCGCTGCCGCGCGTCACAGGGCATGGGGCGGGAACGCACGTCCGCCAGGTAGCAAACAGGGCTTCCGCGAGCAAGCGCAGCGGCGCCGCGGCTGCAGGGACGCGCGCGCGGCCGACGCGGGCAGCGCGCGTCACTCCGGAAGGAAGTTGCGGATGGCCCAGTCGATCTGCTGCTGATGCCGCTCGACAAGCGCCTTCGCGCCGCCCGCCTCGTGGAGGAAGACGCGATCGTCGTTGACGAAGACGGTGAGGTAATAAAGGTGCGCTTCCTTCCCCTCGTCGTGCCCGAAGCGCAGCTGGACGCCCGGCTGGCCGTTCCGGGCCTTCACGTCGGTCTTGCCGAGCAGCGCGTAGCCGCCGCCCTCGCGCAGCCGCTTCTCGATCACGCGGGACCAGAAGGCGAGGTCGCCCTTCGGATCGTTCTCGAACGCGCGGATCCCGATCACCAGCCCCTCGGCGGTGGTCGCGCGGTACTCGTCGTCGCCGTAGCGATCGCCGAGGTCGACGAACCCCGGCGGGGTCGCCGGGACGAAGGGCCGGCCGCAGCCGATCAGCGCCGCCGCTCCGGCGAGCGAGGCGAGGAGGACGAAGGCGTGGCGAAGGGAGTGGTTCATCGGAGGCGCCCGGTTCACAGGTTGAGGAGCC
Source organism: Sorangium sp. So ce381 (assembly GCF_051473845.1). NCBI lineage: Bacteria > Pseudomonadati > Myxococcota > Polyangiales > Polyangiaceae > Sorangium > Sorangium sp. So ce381. Next base: position 1,544,999 of record NZ_CP150336.1, read on the forward strand.
GCGAGAGGCCGAGCTCGTTGAGCCAGTCGATGGGGAGCCGCGGTCCCGACGGGGCGAGGGTCTCCGTCGAGCGCGGCTGGAAGGTCACGGTGAGGGTCGAGAACGCGACCCGATCGCGCAGGAACTTGAGCCGCCCCTCGAGGCGCTCGAGCTCGCTGGACACGCGCGCGAGCTCGCGCTCCAGCTGGATCGACTCCTCGACCTTGGCGGCCTTCTCGAGGAGCTTCTCCAGGCGATCGCGCACGGCACGCGCGTTCCGGATGCGGATGCCGAGATCGAGGAACTCCTCGGTCACGTCCTCGGCGACCACGTTGCGCTGGAGGATGTCGCCGAGCCCCTCCAGGCGCTTCAGCGCCTCGTCGAACCGGGCGGCGGGGATGCGGATCGTGATCGTCCGATCGTCGCGGCGGGCGAGGAAGCCGCCGAGATCCCGCGCGAGCGCCTCGACCTTGCCGAGCGACGCGCCCACCTCGAACACCGCCATCGCGATGTCCGCCGTGTAGACGAGGAGGGGCGCGCGCGCCGCGCTCACCTCGCCGGCGGCCTGGGGCGCGCCCTGCGGCGCGGCGCCGGACGAGGTCGGCGCCGGCTGCGGCGTAGCGGCGGTCGGCGCCGGCCTCGCCGCCGGGGGCTGAGCGCCGCCGCCGGGCGCCGGCGGCGGCGCAGCCTTGGCGAAATCCCCCGCCGCCGACACCTCGGCGTCGTACGACTCCTCGCGCACCGACGCCGAGCGCGTCGACGCGCCGGTCGTCTGCATGACGCCAGGAGGCATCCCCGCCACCGGGGCCGGCGCCGCCCCGTACGACGGCGAGCTGGAGGCGTCGCGCGCCGCCGAAGGGGCGGAGCTGCAGGCGGTGGGGCCGGCGAGCGAGGCAAGGAGAGCCCAGACGGGCAGCGTTCTTCGCATGGTTCCTCGGAGCATGGAGCCGGTGGCAGGCGCTCAACGCGCCGCTTCGGCCGACCTTACACCAGGAGCGCCTCCAGGCGGCGCCTACGCCGCCCCGGGCACGCGGCGGAGCTGGCGCGCCCAGTACGAGACGCCCGCGGCCGCGCCCGCGATCGCCGACGCGGCGAGCATCGCGGTCAGCGCCGAGGGGAGCGCGATCGCGGCGAAGACCGCCGCGAACTGCACCGCCGTGGCGAGCTTGCCGGGGATGTTGGCGCTCGCCGCCGACAGGCGCGCGCCCTGGAAGCGGCGGCTCACCGCGATCCAGAGCGCGAGCGGCAGCTCGAGGAGCTCGCGGGCGAGCAGCGCCGGGATGCCCCAGAGGGGGAGCGCGCCGCTCTCGAGGAGCGTGCCCACCACCGCGAGCGCGAACACCTTGTCCGCGATCGGGTCGACGATCGCCCCGGTGGGCGTCACCTGACCGGAGCGGCGGGCCAGCCAGCCGTCGAGCACGTCCGTCAGGCCTGCGCAGCAGAGGACGGTGAGGGCGAGCGCAGGCTGCGTGGCCACGATCGGGAACAGCGCCGCCAGCGGCAGCCGGGCCAAGCTCAGGAGGTTCGGCGGAAGCGCGAGATCGCGCGGAGACAGGGGCGACATGCGAGGAACTCCACGCGCCGCATGCGACGCAGAAGCCGGGGCCCTGACCCGCGTCGAGCGCGGTCGAGCCCGCGTTAACCCAGTCGAGCGCGGCCCTGCCCGCCGCGCCCCGGCCGGCAGCCGCGCCGGTCCGCTTACCGCGAGGCGCCGCCGAGGATCAGCTGGCCACGCGCACCGTGAGCACGGGGATGTTGCTCTTCCGGATCACCTGCTCGGCGACGCTCCCGAGGAAGAGGTGCGTGATCCCCCGGCGGCCGTGCGTGCCCATGACGATCATCGCCGCCCCCTGCTCCTCGGCGGCGGCGAGGATCTCGGTCGCAGGGTCGCCCTCGCGCAGCGCCGTCGAGAGCCCCCCTGTCTGCGCCGACAGCTGCTGGACCGCGCGCGACGCGGCGGCGCTCACCTCGGCGTGGAACCCGGGCATCAGCGCCGGCTCGAGCCCGGGGTACGTGTAGACCGGGAGCTGATAGACGTGCAGCAGCACGACCCGGTGACCGAGCCTCGCGCCGAGATCCCTCGCGAGCTCGATGGCCTTCATCGAGGCCGCCTCGAAGTCGACGGGCACCAGTATCACGTTCGCGCCTTCCTTCATCGCGCTCTCCTCGCACGCGGGACGGGTGTCCCATCGAACCTCGACCGCCGCTGACCTCCGGGACGCTTTCGCCGCTGGCGGAGGCGCGTCGCGCGCATCTTGGATCCAAAAATTGGCCACTCCCAGGAGAAATCGTCCCGCCGAGGCCGCGCTGACGCCCTGGGCGGTATGCAGCGCGCTGGGGCGCAGTGGCCGATCCGCCCGGATTCCGCGGCAAATCAGGCGTTACGCGGGCGCGCCGCGGCGAGCACGGCAGCGCAGGAGCGCGGCCGCGATCACCTGGCGGACTGCTGGGGCCGCATGCGCGCGCGATCGAGCGCGATGTCGAGATCGACGTCGTCGGCAGGGGCGGGCGCCGCGGGGGCAGGCTCGCCGCCGGCGCGCGCGCGCCGGTGCTCCGCGGCGCGCTGGCTCTGCCGGGCGCGCTCGAGGGCGCTCTGGTTCGCGCGCACGAGCGAGGACAGCAGCGAGCACTGCGCCCTCCGCCGCGCCACGTAGGCGGCGTCGCGCGCGGAGGGCGAGCGCGGGTTCTTCCGCTCCTCGCGCTCGGCGATCGCGAGGGCCTGCTCGGCCTGCTTCAGCTCGGCGATCGCGAGCGGGGAGAGCGGGTTGTCCCGCGCCTGCACGACGGCGGCGCGCGCCGTGACGAGCTCGGGAGACGGCCCGGCCGCGCTCCGAGCGCAGCCCGCGAGCGAGAGCGCCAGCGCGAGCGGGACCGCGGCGCGCGCGCGGCCCGTCACTCGGCCCGCCCCGCGAGCGTGCTCGCCTCGTCCAGCGTGCGGCCCGCGGCGTCGCGGAGCCCCGCCTCCCTCACCATGAGCGTCGAGAGCTCCGCGTCGACCTCGGCCCTCCGCAGCAGCCAGCGGGCTCCTTCCTTGTCGCCCACCGACAGCCGCCGCCTCGCCTGGGCGAGCTCGCTCTTCGCCAGCGCGAGGTGCATCGCCGAGCGCCGGTCCGCGCCCGCGCCCTCCCGCTCCGCCGCGCGGATCGCCGAGAGCGCGTGGGAGAGCTCGGGCGGCGCCGCCGGCGATCGAAGGACGGCACATCCGGCGAGCTCCAAGGCGGCGAGCACGAGCGCGGCTTTGGCGAACATTTGCGTGGATTCCCGATCTCACAGCGCCAGGTGGCACCGTTGTGCACCGTGGCGCATCTCGGGCGCCTTTGTGCATCGACCAGGCCAGCGCGCTCCCCTGCGCGCGAGCTTCTCGCTCCAGCGGGGGCGTTCCGCTGCGTGGCCGAATGCCTGCTGCGGCCCTCGTGCCGTTTCCGGCGCTCGCGCAAAGGATTGCGTGATCCCGCATCGCCTTACGGCGCCTCCGACGGCACGCGCCCCTCGCGCCGCGCGATACCCCGGTCGCGTGCAACAGCGCTTGCGGCAAGTTGTCAGGAGAGTGAACTCCCGACCTCGACCATCCCACCGATCCGATGACCGAGGGAAGCCTCCAGGGACAGGCAGCCGGCGGCCAGGGACACAGAGATCGCCACCAGGGACATGGGCAAGAGCCGGGCGCGGGCCGAGGTGCTCCCGCAAGGGACAGGGAGGCTGCGTATCAGGGACGTGCGGTGAAGCGTCAGGGACCCACATGCGTGCCGCGAGGGACAGGGGGCGACGCGCCAGGGACACCCCGACGCATCGTCCTCTGTCCCTGGAGCCGTTCTGTCCAGGCACGCCACGTGTATCCCTGTGGCCGTGTCGCGAAGCTCCCGAGCCTCGCGCGCTTCGATAACGGCCCTGCGCCTCTCGGGGCGCACGAGCTCGGGAGTGACGCGTCGAGGTCCTTGTGAAGGGGAGCCCGGTTCACGGCTCTCCGGAATGGATGCCCGGGATTGCCGCTCCGGACAGGGGGTCCGGCGCCGCGACCCAGGGGAGGTCGAAATGGCGAAGAAGAAGAGCGATATCGAGCAGTGGTCGGACGTCGTCCAGCAGATGAGCGCCGGCAATCTCCCGGCGATCACGGTGCCCTTGCACGTGCTCCTCGGGGAGGCGGTCGACGTGGCGAAGTTCTGCGACAAGTACTGGAAGACACAGGTCGATGCCCAGAAGCGGGTGACCCGCCTGGGCCTCGAGTCGGCGGTCCCGAAGGACGGCAAGAAGGGGGACGCCGCGCGCCTCGGGCCGAGGACGGCAGAAGAGATCCTCTCGCTGCAGCGCGCCACGCAGGAGGCGCAGACGCGGTATCTCCTGACCGTCGAGAAGAACAAGAGCCCTCGCGAGCGCGGGAAGTTCTTGCTGGGGGAGATCTCGGCGACGCTGACCTTCTATTTCGACGACGGCGTGGACGACGCGAAGGACGAGATGCTGGCCCGCATCGACGCGGCGCACGCGGAGGATCCCGACACGGCCGACGCCCTGGCGAGCGCGCTGGACGACTACGCGCTGCTCGGGGAGAAGCACCGCGACGCGCTCGACGGGCTCGGCGGCTTCGAGCCGGCTCACCTCGACGAGGCGCGCGCCGTGGCGGTCGAGCTGCGGAGCCGGCCGGCGCAGGCGGAGGCGATCTCCAGGCAGGCACAGGAGGCGCTGCTGCTCCGCAACAAGCTGGCGACGCTGCTGGTCGAGCGCATGGGCCTCGTGCGGAACGCGGCGCGCTTCGTGTTCCGTGGCCAGCCGGAGATCGTGCGCGATGTGACGAGCGCGTACGAGCGCCGCAAGCGCGCAGCGGCCCGGCGGGCCAAGGCGACGGCGGCACCCTCGCCCGCGGCACCCGCGCCGGCGACGCCTTCGCCGGCGGCGCCAGCGATCCCTCTGGAGGGCTGAGCGGCACGCGAGGGGGCTCGCCTCGCCGCGGCAAGCGATCCAGAGCGCGATCGCAGCCCGAGACATAGGCGTCGAGCGACGGTGCCCCCAGGGAAGCCCAGCGCTTCTGCTGAGCTTCCCTGGGCCGACCCACGATGGTACGCTGCGGTCATGAGGGCGCTGCGAGCCAAAGTGCACGGCGGCCGGCTGATCCTCGACGAGCCGACGAGCTTTGCCGAGGGGACCGTGATCGATCTCGTGGTGGCCGACAACGACGACCTGGACGGAGAAGAGCGGGCTCGTCTCGACGAGGCGCTCGAGGTGTCGCTGGCGAGCGCGCGCGAAGGCACGATCGACGCGGACGAGTTTCTGGAGGAGATCGCGCGCCTCGAGCCGGCGCGCGGATGAAGCGAGCCCGCATCCGGCTCACCAAAGAAGCCGTCCGCCAGGCGAGGGAAGCGGCCGCATGGTGGATCGAGAACCGACCTGCCGCTCCTTACCCTGTTCCGCGAGGAGCTCGCGGCCCTGCTCAGCCTGCTCAGGACAGCGCCCGAGGCCGGAGCACCGCACGCGCACCGGCGGATCAAAGGCGTTCGCCGCGCTCCACTCCCGACATCGCGTTACCTGGTCTACTACGTCGTCGACCGCGAGAGCGGAGAGGTCCTTGTGCTGGCCGTCTGGAGCGCCCTGCGCGGGCGGCCGCCGCAGCTCTCGCTGGAGTGAGCGGCAGCCGGGTGGACTCGTGCACGTAGGCGCGACGCTCGACGTCCGTTTTCTCCCGGCGCCGTAGCGCCGGGATAGCCGCGGTGGCGCACCTCCGCGTCGACGCGACGCTCCGAGCGAGAGAACGTGAGCCCGCCGGCGCCTCCGCCAGCCTCCGCGAATAAACGCCCCGCGCCGGCCGTCTTCCGTCCGCCGGCTTCTTTCTCAGCGCTCGCTGCTTCCGCTACTCTGGCAATCGCTGTGCCGCCCGTCGACCCCAACCTCCGCACCACGATCGTCCACGCGTTCGCCGTCACGGTGGCGGATCCGTCCAGCCTGGTGCGCACCACGTCGCGCGGCGGGACCGACGACCCCGCGAGGAGCAGCAGCCGCGGCCCGTCGATCCTCCCCGAGGTCGGCCAGATCGTCGGCGGGCTCTACCGCCTCGGGCGCCTCCTTGGGCAGGGCATGTTCGGCAAGGTCTACGTTGCCCAGCGGATCGACGTCCCCGAGCACCAGGTCGCCCTCAAGCTCATGCCCCGCTCGCTGTACGCGATGCGGAACGTCGAGCGAGAGCTCGTCATGCTCGCGACCGTCGGGCACCCGCACGTCGTCCAGCTGAAGGACCACGGCATGAACGCCGACTACGTGTGGCTCACCATGCCGGTCTACGAGGGCGAGACCCTCGCCCAGCGGCTCGAGCGCAGCCCCCTCGGCCTGCGCGAGGCGCACGACATCTTCCTCGCCGTCGCGCGCGGGCTCGAGGCGCTCCACGCCGCCGGGCTCCGGCACCAGGACGTCAAGCCCGACAACATCTTCCTCGCCAGGTTCGCAGGCCGCGTCCACCCCATCCTGCTCGACCTGGGCGTGGCCGCGGAGCGGGAGGCCTCCTTCTGCGCCGGCACCGCGCTCTACGCCTCGCCCGAGCAGCTCCGGGCGCTGAACGGCTTCCCCGGCGCCGTGCCGCTCTCGGAGAAGATGGACACGTACGGGCTCGCCACGACCCTGCTCTACTCGCTCGTGAACCCCAGGGACTTCCCGGGCGAGTCCGCGCAGAGCCGCACCGAGCTCGCCGAGGCGCACGACGTCCGCGCCGACAAGCCGCTCGCCGACAACGCGCTGCCGGACCTCACCGGGCGCCCGCGCGAGCTGTTCCAGGCCGCGCTCAGGCGATGGCTCGCGATCGATCCGAACGAGCGGCCGTCGATGACCCAGCTCGCCGAGGAGCTCGACGTGCTGCTCGAGCCGGAGCGCGAGGCGGAGCGCGAGGCGGAGCGGCTGCGGATCAAGCAGAAGACGTCCTACCTGCGCGCGCGGATCGCGGCCGGCGCGATGACCCTCGTGGGCTGCGCGGTCGTGCTGCTCGGCTTCTCGAAGCGCGAGACGCTGCGGCTCGCGAACGAGCTCGAGCAGGCCCGCCAGCGGGGCGCCGAGTCGTTCGACAAGCTCGATACCTGCGTCGCCAGCCACCAGATCGCCCAGTCCGAGGCGATCGCGTGCCGCGGCGCCCGCGAGCAGGATCGCGCGGATTTCAACGCGACGCTGGCCACCCTCCAGAAGAGCGGCTCCACGTCGGAGGCGGAGCACGCCCGCGAGATCCAGGCGCTGCACGCGACCCAGGCGGCGCGCCTCAAGACGTGCGAGGACAGCGCGGCGGCCGCGCAGAAGGCGGCCATGGCCGAACACGAGCGGCTCGCCGAGGTCGAGAAGGCGCGCGCCGCCGTCACCGCCGAGCGCGACGAGGCCAGGGCGCTCGCCGACCAGCGCTCGGCGGACCTCGCCAACGCGGCGCAGCTGCGGGCCGCGTGCGACGCGGAGCGCGCCAGCTGTTTCGCAGAGCGCGATCGCCTGAAGGCCGACCCGTACGAGCCGGACGAGCCCGCCACCCCGCCGCCTGCGCACGCGCCGCCTGCGCACGCGCCGCCCGCCGCGAGCGGCGCGCCGCCGCAGGCGCCGCAAGCGCCGCAGCCGGCGAACACGGGCGCCTCCCCCGCCGCAGGCGCTCCGGCGACGCCGGCGGCCCCAGCAACCCCGGCGGCCCCAGCGACGTCCACCGCGGCTCCTCCTTGAGCGCCGTCGCTGGAAGCGCCGGGAGGCGGCGCACGTCGCTGCCGCCAGGCCACCTCTGCTTGTGGCGATCGCCCGGGGAGGCTATCCGTAGGTCCAGGGAAGGCGAGGGCCATGGGTGACATTTCTCGACGTGAAGTGCTGCGTCGGCTGGGCGCGGCGGGCCTCGTCCTCGGGGGCGCGGGCGGGCTCGCGGCGGCCCGGTGGGACCGCGGCGGCAGCGCCGCCGCCGCAGCCGAGCGCCAGCAGACGCGGGACTACCGGCTCCGCGACGCTCCTGCCGACCTGCCGCAGCTCGTCGTCGCCCGCGCCGGCGCCGAGGCGCTCGCCGGGGGCGCACCGGACCCGGCCGCCCTGGTCCGGAAGGCGGTCGACGCCCTCGGCGGGATGCGGCGCTTCATCTCGCGCGGGGACGTCGTGGTCGTGAAGCCGAACATCGGCTGGGATCGCACGCCGATCCACGCGGCCAACACGAACCCCAAGGTCGTGGCCGAGGTGGTGCGCCTCGCCTACGACGCCGGCGCCAAGACCGTCATCGTGACGGACGCCTCGTGCAACGAGCCGAACCGCTGCTTCCAGCGCTCCGGCATCTGGAAGGCCGCCTACGACGTCGGCGCGGAGGTCGTCATCCCCGCGGCGCACCGCTTCCGCGGCATGCGCCTGAAGGGCGAGGTGCTCGACGACTGGCCCGTCTACACGCCGCTCGTCAACGCGGACAAGGTCATCAACGTGCCGATCGCGAAGCACCACAACCTGTCCAAGTACACCGCGGCGATGAAGAACTGGTACGGGGCGCTCGGCGGCCGGCGCAACCGCCTCCACCAGAACATCGACGTGTCGATCGCCGATCTCGCGACGTTCATCCAGCCGACGCTCACCATCGTGGACGCCGTCCGCGTCCTCATGCGCAACGGGCCGCAGGGCGGGAACGTCGCCGACGCGAAGGACATGCACACCGTGATCGCGACGACCGATCAGGTCGCCGCCGACGCGTACGGCTGCCAGCTCATCGGCCGCAAGCCGGAGGAGATCCCGTACCTGAAGATGGGCCACGAGCGGGGCCTGGGCACGATGCACTGGCAGAACCTGCGGCTCGCCGAGGTGTAGTACTCATGGCAAACCTCGATCCGACGCCGGCCGCGCCGGCGCACCGTGAACCGGCGGCAGGAGCGGGCGCGGCGCCCGCGAAGGGGAGCGCGGCGCCGCCCGCCGCACCGAGCGCGGCGGCGCCCGCGAAGGGGAGCGCGGCGCCGCCCGCCGCGTCCGCGAAGGAGGCCCGCTCGGGCGCGCTGTTGCGCGTGTTGCGCAAGGCCGGCTCGATCGTCCGGCCCGCCCCGAAGCGCCGGCCCGGCTCGGGGCTGCCGGCGCGCAAGGTGATCCAGGTGCTCGTCTGGGTGCGCCGCGCCGTGCAGGCGGGCTGCCTCGGGCTGTTCCTCTACTTCCTGTTCCAGACGGGCTTCCGCGGCTCGTTCGCCTCCGCCGAGGCGCGCGTGCGCCTGCCGCTCCCCGTCGAGGGCTTCCTCCTCGCCGACCCGTTCGTCGGCGCGATGACCCTGCTCTCGACGCACACCGTCTACCGCGGCCTGCTCTGGTCGCTCGGGATCCTCGCGCTGACGCTCGTCTTCGGGCGCGTGTTCTGCGGCTGGATCTGCCCCTTCGGCACCCTCCACCATTTCTTCGGGTGGATCTTCCCGTCGCGCTACGGCAAGGGCGGCAAGCGCGTCGAGGCGAACAAGACGTACACGCGGCAGCGGGTGAAGTACTACCTGATGTACGCCTTCCTCGCGGCGAGCGTGGCCGGCAGCGCGATCGGGGGGCTGTTCGATCCGATCTGCGTGGCGGTCCGGGCGATCGGGCTCGCCGTCATCCCGGCCGCGCAGTACGTCGCCGGCGTGGTGACCGGCTCCGCGGCCGGGACCGGGAGCCGATCGGTGCAGCTCGCCGCGGACCACACGCAGGACTTCCTCGCGGCGAGCGTGTGGCAGACGAAGCAGTTCTACTTCCACCAGACGTGGTTCGTCGGGATCCTGTTCGTCGCGATCCTCTTCATGAACCGGTTCATCCCGCGGTTCTGGTGCCGCGTGCTCTGCCCGCTCGGCGCGTTCCTCGGCGTGTTCGCGCGCTTCGCGCTCTTCGGGATGCAGAAGGATCACGCGAAGTGCACCGACTGCAACCTGTGCCTCGTGCACTGCCAGGGCGCCGACTCGCCCCAGGGCGGGGTGAAGTGGCGGCAGGACGAGTGCCACATGTGCCTCAACTGCGAGAGCGCCTGCCCCGAGGACGTCATCAAGTTCCGCTTCCTGCCGAACCGGAAGAGCGCCCTCGTGACGCCCGACACGGGCCGCCGCACCGCGCTCGCGACCGCAGCGGCCGGCGCGGTGATCATCCCGACGGCGCGCATCGCCGACGTGCTCGACGCGAACTACGACCACCGCGTGATCCGGCCCCCGGGCTCGGTCGAGGAGCGCGAGTTCCTGGAGCGGTGCATCCGGTGCGCCGAGTGCATGAAGGTCTGCCCCAACAACGCGATCCACCCCGCGTTCTTCGAGGCGGGCATCGAGGGGCTCTGGACGCCGATCGTCATCCCGCGCATCGGGTACTGCGAGCACTCCTGCGTCCTCTGCGGCGACGTCTGCCCGACCGGAGCGATCCAGAAGATCACCGAGGAGCAGAAGATGGGCATCGGCCAGAAGCCGATCTCGATCGGCACCGCGTTCTACGATCAGGGGCGCTGCCTGCCCTGGTCGATGAGCGTGCCGTGCATCGTCTGCGAGGAGTTCTGCCCGACGTCGCCCAAGGCGATCTGGGTCGAGGAGGTCGACATCCCGAAGCGCGAGCCGGTGGCGGCCGAGAGCGGCAAGGAGCCGCCGATGAAGATGGTCCACGTGCAGCGTCCGCACGTCGATCCGTCGCTGTGCATCGGCTGCGGCGCGTGCGAGAAGGTCTGTCCGGTGCAGGACAAGCCCGCGGTCTACGTGACCAGCGTCGGCGAGACCCGCTCGAAGACGAACGTCATCCTTCTCGAGGACACGGACTACAACAAGGCGTCTTGACCGCGCACGCCGGCTCCGCGCGGCGGGACCACGACAGGAGGCAGCTCGGGTGCGCACGCTTCGCTTCTACGGAACCTTCTCGCTCGCCGCGCTGTGCGCGCTCGCCGGCTGCGGCGAGCCGTTCACGGCGGCCGGCGCGGACGCCACCTCCACGTCGTCGAGCGGCGGCGAGGGCGGCGCCGGCGGGGCCGGCGGCGATGGGGGCGGGGGCAGCGGGGGAGGCGGGGGCCCGGCTTCGTCGTCCACCGCGTCGGGCGGGGGCGGCGAGGGCGGGTGCGGCGCGTGCAAGGACGGGGAGTTCTGCACGGCCAGCGAGACGTGCGTTTCCTGCGCGGCCCGCGGCGGCGTGCTGGCGTTCGGCGCGCTCTCGGAGGTCGAGGTGGCGGGGGCGATGCCCGCGTTCCCGCGCGTGCGCGCGGAGGCCGGAGAGGGCGAGGCGACGCTCCGGCTCGTCTACACGGCCAAGTTCGGATCGGACGACACGAAGATCGCCACGGCCACCGGGCGGCCCTGGACGGCTGGCGAGGCCGTCTCGAGCTTCGTGGTCGACGATGCGGGCCAGGAGTCGGGTCCGCTCCTCCTGCCCCTGGACGCGCCCTCGCCGGTCGAAGGCTTCCCTGCGGGCTCGCTGCTCTTCGATCGCCTCCCCACCGAGCCGGGCAGCCTGCCGCAGCTGCTCGTCGCGGATGGGATCGAGGCGACGCAGGCGAACGCGCTCCCTGCGCTCAACCCGGACGGGGGGAGCCGCTCCGTGGCGGTCGCCCACGGGCTTCGGCCCTCCTACCGGTACTGGTTCATGAGCAGGCACCAGGAGGGCGGCGGGACCACGAGCCGGCTCGTCACGAAGCGCGCAGAGGACGCGGAGGTGCAGGCGCTCGACATCCACCTGCCAGGCGACTGCCCGGCGCAGGGAGACGACCTCGCCCCGTGGGTGACGCCCGACGGCAGCCTGCTCTTCTTCCAGGCGCCCTACAGCGCGCGCGGCGAGTGCGAGGCGGCGTCGGTGCTGCGGAGCTTCTATGTGGCGCTCGGGGACGACGGGCTGCCCGTGGACGGTCAGCCGGCGAGGATGCTGCTGCCGAACCTGGCCCCGACCGTCGCCGTCATGACCCCGTCGCTCTCTCCGGACGAGTGCACGCTCTACCTGGCGTCCAACAAGGACGGGCAGCAGAAGCTCTACTCCGCCTCTCGGCGGTAGCCGGCGCGACGCGTTGGGATCGAGGGGGGAGGCCTTCAGCGTCGCCCGGCCCGAGGTGGGCCTACCGGGGCGCGGGGAGGCGGGGGCTCACTGCGCGCGGAAGCCCTCGGCGGGGCGGAGGCGCGCGGCGTAGAGGCTGGGCACGATCGTGGCGGCGAGGCAGATGAGGATGGCGATGCAGCCCGTGATGATGAACTCCTGCGGGCGCGCCTGGACGGGGAGGTGGGAGATGAAATAGACCTTCGGGTCGAGCGGGAAGCCGTACACAAGGAGCCCCTTGCACACGGCCACGCCGAGCAGGAGGCCCAGCGTGGTGCCCGCGACGCCGATGATCCCGCCCTGGTAGAGGAAGATGCGCAGGACGGCGGCGTCCGTGGCCCCCATCGCCTTGAGGACCGCGATCTCCTTCTTCTTGTCGAGGACCACCATGATGAGCGTCGCGATCACCGTGAACGCGGCGACCACGATGATGAGCGCCAGCACCGCGCTCATGCCGATCTGCTGGATGCGCAGCGCCGTGAAGAGCCCGTGGTTCAGCTCCTCCCAGTCCATCGTGTAATAGAGCCCGCTTCCGAGGAGCTTGCTGATCTCGCGCGCGATGCCGCTCGCGTTGTCGATGTCGTCGACCTTCATCTCGACGCCGGTCACCGTGTCGCCCTGGTCGTAGAACGCCTGCGTCTCGTAGAGATCGGCGTACGCCAGCTTGGTGTCGTACTGCTCGAAGCCGGCCTCGAAGATCGCGATGACCCGGAATCGCTTGGCGACCGGCGGCTTGATGGCGCCGTTCGCGAACGAGAAGCCGATCGTGGGCGAGGTGACGGTGACGCACTGGCCGAGCTCGAGCGACAGGTTCTTGGCCAGCGCGGCGCCGATCACGATGCCCGGCATCTTGGCGATCTGCTCCTTGTCGGCGCAGGGGTCCGGATCGACCTCGGGCGGCAGCTCGTCGTCATCAGGGAGGACGCTGCCATAGCCGCCCTGCGGCTCGATCGCGCCCCGCGGGGCCCCCTCGGCGACAGCGACCTCGGCCTCCTCGTCCCTGGCGTCCGGCGCGCCGTCCGCCTCGGCCGCGCGCGACGTCGGGGGCGCGAGCGCGGCGTCGCGCGCGGCCGCGGCGCGCTCGTCCTCGCGGATCCGCGCCTCGTAGGCCTTCAGCAGATCGATCTCGGCGCCCGCGTCCGGCGCGGGCGCGTCCGGCGCGAGCGCGCCCCGCGCCCCCGCGTCCGGCTCCAGGACGGGGACGTCGGGCAACGACGGCACGGCGCGCTCGGCGGGCTTCGAGCCAGGGCGCCGCAGCCCGGCGAGATCGCCGCCCGGGAGGATGTGACGGGGCAGGTCGAGCACGGCCGTGGAGGCGCCCTCGGCCCCCACGCCGAGGCTCCTGGCCGGGTCGACCCCCTTGACCAGGACGCCGGTCGCCGTCGCGTCGCCGTGCGTCAGCATCATGGGGTTGATGCTGAACGGCGCGACGCCGATGACGCCGGGGACCTTGGAGACCTGCTCCATGATCGTGCGGTACTCACGGAAGTCCGTCGAGTACTTGATCACCAGGACGTGCGCGTTGACGCCCAGGACCTTCTCGCGGAACTCCGCCTGAAAGCCCCCGGTCACGCTCATCACGGTCGCGAGCGCCGCGACCCCGAGCGCGACCCCGAGGATCGCGAACGTGGTGCCGACCGAGATGAACGCCCGCTTCTTGGAGCCGAGATATCGCAGCGCGACCTCGATAGGGTAGCTCATCGCGGTGCCCTCCTAGCAGAACGCGGCGCGCGCGGCACGCTGGGCCGCCATGGTCGGCGACGGGCCGACCCGCGGTCGACGCGCACGCACCGCGGCCTTTCGCGCGCGGGGTCCGCATGATCTCGCTTCCCGGACCGAACGCCTGCTAGAATCCAATCCTGTCGCAGCTGCCGGCATGTGGCGTGCACTTCTGCCCGCGAGCCTTTCATGAGCGCCACCAAAAACGAGCACCACACCGCGCGCAGCAGGGTCTTCAACGCCGAGGAAGGCGCGCTCGAGGAGGCACCGCCGTCGCGCCCCACGAGCGCGGCTGGCGGGGCTCGCTCGTCCGGTGTCGCGGCCGCGTTCGCGCCGTCCTCCGCGGAGCCGAGCGGCGCCGATGACGACGTGCCGGTGGAGGTCGAGCTCCGCCCCTCGTCGAGGCCCTCCAGGGCGGGGTGGGTCGAGGGGCCCGCGAGCGAGGTGCCGCCGAGCTTCCGGGCTCCGCCGAGCTTCCGGGCGCCGCCGCCGCTGCGCCAGATGGCCCCGCGGCTCGGGCGGCAGAGCGAGCCCGACGCCGACGAGATCAGCGGGCGAACGAGCCCGGTTCCGATCAGCGAAGGGGAGCCCTCCCTGGAGATCCCGCCGCCGGACGAGGTCGAGCCGCGCGAGCGGCGGCCGCCGGGCGCCAAGGACCCTTACATCGGGACGACATTCGATCACCGGTACAAGATCGAGCGGCTGCTCGGCGAGGGCGGGATGGGGTTCGTCTACCTCGCCCGCCACAAGGTCATCGACAAGCGCGTCGCGGTGAAGGTGCTCCGCGCGGAGCTCGCGCGGGACCGCGAGATCTTCGAGCGCTTCGTGCAGGAGGCCCGCTCCGCGTCGAGCATCGGCAACCCGCACATCGTGGACATCTCCGATTTCGGCGACCTGCCGGACGGCTCCACGTACTTCGTCATGGAGTACCTGGAAGGCGTGAGCCTGGCGCAGCTCATCGACTCGCCGAACGACCTGCCGATGGAGCGCATCTGCCACATCGCGCTGCAGCTGTCCGCGGGGCTCGCCGCCGCGCACGACGCCGGCATCATCCACCGCGATCTCAAGCCGGACAACGTCTTCGTGGTCGCCCGCGGCAGCGATCCGAACTTCGTGAAGATCCTCGATTTCGGGATCGCGAAGGTGTCGACGAGCACGACGACCAAGCTGACGCGCGCCGGCGCGGTGTTCGGGACGCCGCACTACATGTCCCCGGAGCAGGCCGCGGGGGCGCCGATCGATCACCGGACCGACATCTATTCGCTCGGCGTGATGCTCTATGAGCTCGTGAGCCGCCAGCTCCCGTTCAACGCCGACAACTTCATGGGGATCCTGACGCAGCACATGTACAAGGCGCCGGTCCCCATCCGCGCGCTCGTCGGCGGCCCCGACTGCCCGCCCGGGCTCGAGGCGGTGATCCTGAAGTGCCTCTCCAAGAAGCCGGAGTCGCGCTACCAGACCATGGGCGATCTCCACACCGACCTCGAGCAGGTGAAGTGCGGGGGCGTGCCGGGCGCGGTCGCGGAGATGATGGCGCGCTCGGGCGGCTTCAACGTGCCGCACGATTACTTCAAGACCTCGAAGGTGATCGTCCCCGCGACGCCGCCGTCGCCCCCGCGCTCGCACTGGCCCCGCTACGTGTGGGTGGCCGGGGCGGCGGCCGCGGTGGGGATCGTGACGGCGATCTTCGTCATCGGCGCGAGCGGGTCTGCCAGGGACAACGCCCAGAAGGCGCAGAAGCCGCCGGTCGAGGCGCCCGCCAAGCCGGCGCCCCCCGAGCCGCCGCCGGTGCAGAAGATGGTGGTCGCGCTGGCCGCGGTGCCCGAGACGGCGGTCGGCTACCGCAACGGCGTGGAGCTGAAGCTGCCGGCGAGCATCGACGTGGAGCAGGGGCAGACGGTCACGATCGACATCCGGGCCGAGGGGTACCAGACGAGCACGGTGGTGCTCGACGGCACCGAGCCGAGCAAGCTCGTGAAGCTCGAGGCCGACGAGAAGAGCGGTCCGAAGGCGAGGCCCGGGGCGGGCCGGCCGCCGGCGGTGCCGGCGACCCGGACGCCCAAGAACCCGGATGTCCGGGACCCCTGGGCTCACCCGAAGAGGTGAGCGCGCGCTCGGCGGGGGCCCTGCTCGCCGTGGCCCGTGATAAGCCGCAGGCGTGACCCCGATCGATCACCTCATCGACGCCGTCCCCGAGGACGTGCTCGGCATCTGTCGCCGCCTCCGCGAGCGCGGCAAGCGCGGCTGGATCGTGGGCGGCTGCGTGCGCGACCTGCTCCGCGGGCAGGACGCCAAGGACTGGGACGTCGCGACAGACGCGCGGCCGGAAGAGGTCGTGGCCGCGTTCCGGAAGGTGATCCCGACCGGGATCCAGCACGGGACGGTGACCGTCCTCGTGCGCGGCGTGCCGTACGAGGTCACGACCCTGCGCGGCGACGGGACCTACAGCGACGGCAGGCGGCCGGATCGGGTCGAGTTCGTGGACGACATCACCGCCGATCTCGCGCGGCGGGACTTCACCATGAACGCCATCGCGATCGATCCGGTGGACGGGCACCTCATCGATCCGTTCGGCGGGCGGAGCGATCTCGAGGCGAAGATTATCCGCGCGGTCGGGGATCCGGGCGCGCGGTTCGCCGAGGACGGGCTGCGGGTGCTGCGCGCGGCGCGCTTCGCCGCGACGCTGGAGGGCACGCTGGACCCCGAGACCGAGCGCGCCATGGGCACCGCGCGGTCGCACCAGACGTTCCGCTGCGTGAGCGCGGAGCGGGTGCGCGACGAGTGGCTGAAGGCGATGCGCGCGCGCCGCCCGAGCGTGGCGTTCGAGATCATGCGCCGGACGGAGCTGCTGGCGATCACCTGCCCGGAGATGATCGAGTCGGTCGGGTGCGAGCAGAACCGGTGGCACGCCTACGACGTGTGGGGGCACGCGATGGCCTGCCTCGACGCGTGCAAGCCCGAGCCGATCCTCCGCGTGGCGGCGCTGATGCACGACATCGGGAAGCCGAGGACGCGCGAGTTCTCCGAGAAGACGAAGGACTACACGTTCTATGAGCACGAGCGGATCGGGGCCGAGATGGCCGACCCGATCCTCACGCGGCTCCGCTTCTCGAACGACGAGCGCGCGCGGATCGTGGCGCTCATTCGACACCACCTGATCTGCTACGACGACACCTGGACGGACGCAGCGGTGCGCCGCTGGCTCCGCCGGGTGACCCCGGCCCTGGCGCCGGATCTCTACGAGATCGGCTTCGCCGACGCGCTCGGCAAGGGGCGCGAGGCGACCGAGGACATCGCCACGATAGGGCGGCTCCGGGAGCGCGTGGACGCGCTGCTCGCGGCGGGCGCGGCGCTCTCCGCCAAGGATCTCGCCGTGAACGGCAATCGATTGATGAAGGAGCTCGGCATTCCGCCGAGCCGGCTCGTCGGCGAGCTCCTGGAGCGCCTCGTCGAGCTCGTCACCGAAGAGCCCGAGGCGAACACGCCCGAGCGCCTGCTCGCGGCGGCGCGCGAACTCGTCGCCTCGAAGAGCGCAGTCTAGCGCCCCCGGCCGTCGCAAAGGTGCGAGTCCCGCCGCGGAGCCGACGAGGGGAGCCGCCAGGATCGCTGTGCGCCGCGCTCGCCGCGTGTGCCCGAGGGTGGTCTCGCCGGGCTGCCCCGGGCCGCATCGTCGGGCGTCGCTCCCATTCACCCGCCCTCGGCCATCTCCTCGCTCCTTTGGTGAGCCTGTCCCAGAGGGCGAGTCGAATGGTCGTGGACAAGGTCCCTGGACCGACAACGGTGGTCGGTTGTCTACCTCCTGTCGGGCTAGATTATTTCATGTCGATCGCGTCCATCGGGACGTGAGTCTGGTAACATCCGTCGCTGCGCATTGTCGCGTTCCCCGATTTGGAGGTCATTTTGAAGCTCTCGACGAAGACGCTTGTTGGGCTGGTTGGTCTGGGTTTGCTTGCGGCCGCGGCGGCCATCGGCGGGTGTTCCGGCGGGGGGGGTGAGGCGAGCCCCGGCAACAGCGGCTCTGGGAGCGGCAGCGGCAGCGGCGGTAGCGGCGGCAGCGGCGAGACGTCCGGGAGCGGGTTCGGGAACGGCGGTGAGTTCGATGTCGGCTCAGGGACCGGGGACAAGGACGCGGGGCTCAACGAGGACACGGCGTGCATCGCGACCCGATTGCAGGCCGATTACCAGCAGCGCCCGGCCGACATCATCTTCATCATCGACAACTCGGGGAGCATGACGGACGAGATCAACAGCGTCCAACGGAACATCAACCAGAACTTCGCCTCGATCATCGCGGCGAGCAAGATCGATTACCGCGTCATCATGCTCTCGAAGCACGGCAGCTCGGACGTCGAGCAGTCGGTCTGCATCGAGGCGCCGCTCGGCAGCGGGAGCTGCTCGCCGGTCCCGCAGAACCCGAACACCAACCCGCCGCACTTCTACCAGTACAGCCTGGAGATCGGCAGCCTCGACTCGCTCTGTCTGGCGATCGACACGCTGAACGGGGCGATCCCGCCCAAGGGAGAGGCCACGTCGCCCGGGTGGTCGCAGTGGCTGCGGACGGACTCGCTGAAGGTGTTCGTCGAGATCACCGATGACGGCGTCAACTGCACGACGAAGTCGCTCGGCGCGGACAAGGCGGTCTTCGATGAGGGGGCTGACATCACGCTCTACGACGTCGACGATGACGAGCCCGCGAACAAGAACGTCGCCGGCGGCACCAAATCGGCAGAGGCCTTCGACGCGGCCCTGACGACGATCGCGCCGGAACTTTTCGGCTCGAAGGACGCGCGCAACTACAAGTTCTTCAGCTTCGTGGGCATCAAGGAGAACAACCCGCCGACCGCCCCCTGGCCGCCGGAGGCGCCAGCCACCTGGGAGCAGTGCCGGCCAGACTCGGTCGATCCCGGGACGACCTATCAGGTCCTCAGCGTCATGACCGGCGGGCTGAGATACCCGATCCAGCAGCACGCCACCTACGATGCGGTGTTCCAGGCCATCGCAGACAGCGTGATCTCGGGCGCCAAGCTGTCGTGTGAGATCGATGTGCCCAAGGCGCCGGATGGGCACTCGATCGACCTGAAGACGGTGCAGATCGAGTTCACGCCGAGCAACGGCGGGCAGAAGCAGACCTTCTCCCAGGTGAAGAGCCTCGAGGAGTGCGCCGGGGCGTCCTCGTCCTTCTACATCGAGGAGGGGATCATCAAGCTGTGCGAGGACACGTGCGCCATGGCGGCGCAGGACAACACCGCGGGCATGGAGCTGCTCTACGGCTGTTCGGTCACCCCGAACTGAGCGAGGAGGCGCTCCCGGGCGCATCACCCCGGGAGCGCCGCCACCTCGAGGCGCCCGGCCGAGCGAGCCCTCTCCGTGGAGGGATCGCGGGAGCCGGGCGCCCGCACCTGCTACCCTGCGCGAAAGGCAGATGCGGGTCGATGTGGCGTGCCGTGCCGGCCACGGCGGGAGCGAAGAGCCCGAGACGGTCACCCTGGGGGAGCGCCGCGTGCGGGTGACGGAGATCCTCGACCGGTGGCCGGGGGGCGATCACCTCTACTTCAAGGTGCGCGGGGACGACGGCGCACGGTACATCCTGCGGCGAGATTTCGAGATCCTCGTCTGGGAGCTCGAGGTCTATGAGGCCGCCGAGGAGGAGACGGAGACCGGTCAGGGGTAGACAGACCGGCCGCGCACGAAGGCGCGCTCGACGGTCGCGTCGGACGAGAAGACGAGGTGGTTCAGCGTCTCGGCCTCGCCGATCACGTGCTCGGGGAAACGGACGGCGATGAAGTCCGCCTCCTTGCCGACGTCGAGGCTGCCGACGACGCGGCCCAGGCCGACGGCGTCGGCGGTGCCCTGCGTGGCCATGACGAAGAGATCGGCGGGGGTCAGGCGGTCGCCGAGGCAGAGGGCGTTGTCGAAGGCGCTCGACATGCTGCGGCGCATGTCGAAGCTGCGGCCGGCGCCGACGTCGCTGCCCAGCCCGACCGGGACCCCGCGCGCGCGCGGGTCGGAGAGGCGCATGCGGCCGCTGCCCAGGAAGAAGTTCGAGTCGGGGCAGTGGACGACCGACGAGCCCGTCTCCGCGAGGCGGTCCCACTCGCGCGGCGAGAGGTGAATGGCATGCGCGAGCAGGGCGCGCCCGGTGAGCAGGCCGACGCGGTCGTAGACGTCGACGTAGTCGCGCGCCCAGGGGTGCGCGCGCAACGTGGCCTCGCCCTCGGCCGGGTTCTCGGCGACGTGCGTCTGCACGAGGAGGCCGTGATCGCGTGCGAGCCGCGCGGCCGCCTCCATCAAGGGACGGGAGCAGCTCGGGGCAAAGCGGGGGGTGATCGCGAACTCGAGGAGGCCGCCGCCCTCGCCGTGCCAGCGCTGCGCGAGATCCCGGGCGGCGGGGATGGCCTCGTCGCGAGGGACGCGGAGCGCCTCCGGGCAGCTCTGGTCCATGAGCGTGAGGCCGGCGATGCCGCGCAAGCCGGCGGCCAGCAGGGCGCGGAACAGCCGGTCGGTCGCGCCGGCGCACGAGCTGGAGAAGACGACGCAGGTGGTCGTGCCCGACGCGAGCAGCCGACCCGTGAACTCGCCGGCGACGAGCGTGGCATAGGCCTCGTCGCGGAAGCGGGCCTCCTCGGGGAAGACCGACCGCTCCAGCCAGTCGAGCAGCGGGCCGCTGGCGCTGCCGATGATGCGCGTCTGCGGGAAATGGACGTGCGCGTCGATGAAGCCCGGCATCAACACCGAAGGCCGCAGGTCCAGCACCGGCCCGCGGAACGCGCCCGGGGCGAACGGCGCTGCCTGGGCGATCCGACCGTCGCTGCCGACAACGAGTAGCGCGTCGTCGATGGTCCGGACCTGAGCGCCGTCCGGCGACGCGGGGATCGGGGTGAGCAGGCGACCGCGGTAGGCGCGCGGCGACTCCGGCGAGCGCGCGCTCATCGGATGGCGATCTCGCTCCGGCGGGCCCAGCCCATGAGCAGGTCGCCCCCGCCGTTCTTCATGACGAGGGCCCACGCGCCCGCCTCGCGCACGATCATCACGATCTCGCCGGCGGCGATGGAGCCGACCCGGGCGCCGTCCGCCCGCGGCTCGTCGAGCAGCGTGATGCCGCGCGAGGCGATGCCCGCCTGGAGGCGCCCAGGCGCGCCCGGATCCTCCTCGTCGTCGAAGGCAGGGCCGTCGTCGTGAGGTGATGGGCGCTCGTCGGAGCCTGGATCCTCGTCGAACGGGAAACGAGGGTGGACCTGCGCGCCCCGATCCGCCGGGGGACGCCCGTCGAGGACGTGCGCGAACCGGCCAGCGCTCTGCACCGGCGAGCGATCGCCGGCGACCGCCCGAAACACGACAGGCGCCATCGGGAGCAGCACGACGGCGGCGGCGGCGAGGAGCACGAGCCCGGTCAGCCGATCGAGCTGGCGCGCGCGCGGCGGGGCCGGCGCGGCGCCCGGCGGCTCCGCCCGGGCAGCGAGGCGTGTGCCGGCGTGCTCGGCGCGCACGTCGCGGGGGCCAGGCGAGGCACCCTGTCCGGCGGGGGGGTGGTCCATCAGCGCAGAGGATACGCGCTGCGGCGAGCGCGGTCGACTGCGCGGCGAACGCGAGCGGCCGCGCGCTCGTGTGCGCTGCGGCGAGCGCGTCAGCGGAGCTCGCGCGGCAGCGGGGCGGCGGCAGGGTCGCCGGAGACGGCGCGCTCCGCGGGGACGCCGATCGTGGCGCCGTGGTCCGCGCAGCAGCGGAAGCCCTGCTGGTAGAACATGTGGTTCTCGTCGTGCGAGCGGGTCGAGGGGCGGCAGCGCGTGCGGACAGGGCCCCAGTAGCCGCCCTTCAGGATGGAGGGGCGCTCGCCCTCGCGGACGGAACGGGTCCACTCGTCGATGTTGCCGGTCATGTCGTAGACGCCGAAGGGGCTCCGGCAGCGGGGCTGGACGCCCGACGCCATGCCCTGCCAGAGCCGGTCCATCTCGGCCATGGCCGCGGGGCCGCCCCGCGGGCGCAGCGCGGTCTCGATGTACGGGCGCCATGCCTGATCGACGACGCACGCCTCAGGCTCGCGGACGTAACCGTAGGGGTAGGGGCGCGCTTCCTCGCCCTCGCAGGCGAAGGTCCACTCGGCCTCGTCGCAGAGGCGCTTGCCCTCCTCGGCGCAGAGCTCGTTCGCCTCGTAGAACGAGACGAGGATGAACGGATAGACGCCCTTCTGGTTGGGGTACTCGTAGCGATCCATGCAGAAGTGCATCGGCTTCGTGTCGAGGTCCTTCGACATCGAGAGCCACTTCTCGCGATCGAACTCCGCGCACCGCTCGGGGTAGTCCCTGCTGATCCAGTGCTTGCAGGTGGTCCGCTGCATCTCGTCGATGGAGCGCAGGTCGCCCTGGGCCTTCGGGGCGGGGTCGAGCTTCATGAGGCCGGAGACCTCGACCATGCCCGTCGGGCAGGCGCCGCGGGTGCCCTCGATCTGGTCGGTGGCCTCGCGCGACTCGGCAGGCGACGAGGCGATCTGCCAGTGACGATCGCGCACGAGGCGCCACTCGAACCGGAGGCGCCGCGGCAGCGAGCCCGTGATGGCGCCCGCGCCGAGCGTCAGCGGCACGGACGGCGCATCCGCGAGCCGCACCACGAGCAGCGCGAGCGAGGCGAGGGCCACCGCGAAGCCGACGGCGACGGCGGCGCGCAGCGCCCTCGCGCGCGGGGGCGCGGGCTTCCGCGTCGAAGGGGCGAATCTGTGCATGATCCCTCGCAGTAAACTCTACTGCGAGGGAGACTCGAAGGCAGACAACTTTTCGCGGAGCCGCCCGAGGTCGGCCTCGAAGCGCCGCTCGCCGGACAGGTCGCGGGTCTCGCGGGGATCGCTCCCGAGATCGAACAGGAGCAGGCGGTCTTGTTTCGCCCGCTTCTTTCGCTCGATCACGAGGAGCTTGAGCTGCCCGTCGACGACCGCTGCGCGGCGGGCGGTGCGAGCGAACACCGGTCCCCGGGGCGCGCGCTCGGCGCCCGTGGCGATGGCGGTCAGGGAGGCGCCTTCGACGGCCGTGGCCTCCGCGCCGCCGATGTCGAGGACGGTGGGCGCGATGTCGACCGTGCTCACGGGATGCGGGTAACGGCCCGGCGCGGCGCCGGGGAGGGCGATGACGAGGGGGACGCGGATCGCCTCCTCGTAGAGCTCGACGCCGTGCCCGACGGGGCCGTGCTCGCCGAGCCCCTCTCCCTGCGAGCCGTGGACGATGACCGCCGTGCGGCCGGCGCGGGGGCCCCTCGCCACGGCGTCGAGCAGGGCGCCGAGCTGCCGGTCGACGTAGGCGATCTCGCCGTCGTAGGCGGCGGTCCTGCCGGAGCCGAAGCGGATGCCGGGGTGGGCGACGTAGCGCTCGTGGGCGTCGAAGAGGTGGAGCCAGAGGAAGATCGGCTGGGTGCGCTTGGCGTATCCGTCGAGGAGCTCGATGGCCTTCTCGACCGCGAGGTGGCCTGTCGCCTCGCGCTCCGGGTGGGCGTCGCCGTAGACGGTCTCGAAGCGGTCGAACCCTTGATCGAAGCCGCGCTCCTGGCTGATCCACGTGAACGAGCTGACCGCGGCGGTGAGGTAGCCGGCGCGCTTCATGCGCTCCGCGAGGGTGTCGTTCTCGGGCAGCAGCGTCGGCCACTCGCGGCGGTCGCGCGCCGCCCGGTTGAGGCGGCGGCCGGTGACGAGCGGCGAGATGGCCCGCTGCGTCTCGCTCGAGGCGGCGTAGGCGCGCTCGAACAGCACGCCGCGGGCCGCGAGCTCGGCGAGCCGCGGGCTGGTGTCGCGGCCGTAGCCGTAGGCCGACGTGTGGTCGGCCCGGACCGTGTCGAGCGTGATGAGGAGGACGTCGGGGCGCGTCGGCGCGGCGGCGGGCGCGGCGGGCGTGGTCCCGGCGGGGGGGATGGACTTCGTCAGGACGGCCGGGATGACCGCGCCGCCCTCGTCGCGCGCGGCAGGCGCCGACGCGGCGCGCACGTGCGCGGCCGTCGTGGCGCCTGCGGGAGCGGCCGGCGTGGCGCCCGCGGGAGCGGTCGACGCGGCGCTGGAAGCGGCGGCAGGCTTGGCGCCGGCAGCCGCGGTCGTCAGGGCGCCGGCAGGCGAGCCCGCGACGGCCCTGGCGGGCAGGGGGGCGGCGCCCTCGTGGGCTCCGTCGCTGCAGTCCTGATCGATGCCGTCGCCCGGCGTTTCCCGCGCGCCGTGATACCGGGTGGGGTCGCCCTCGTCGCAGTCGAGGCCGCCGAAGTGCGAGCCCATGCCGTCGCCGTCGCGGTCGGTCCACTGCTCGAGCGCGCTGAAGAGGGTGGCCGCGAGGCCGCCGCCTGCGCGCACGGCCTGGCCGAGCGGGGGAAACGACTCGATCCGGGCGGTCGCGGTCATGAGGACCAGGGCGGCGAGCGGGACGCCCGCGATGCCGGCGAGGCGGCCGACGGCCGCGCTGAGGTCGACGCTCGAGACGAGCGCGGTCGCCACGAGCGCGATGGCGCCGTCGACGATGGCGGCGCGCACGGCGGCCCCGGCGTCGCCGCTCGTGTTGCCCGCGTGGGCGGCGAGCGGAGCCAAGGCGGCGACGAGGGGCACCACGCCGATGGCCGTTCCCGCGACGGCGAGCAGCCACGGCTTCACGCCGCGGGCGGCGAGGCGATCGCCGAGCGCGACGAGGCGCTGGGTGACGAGCGCCGCCGCCGCGACGCCGGCGAGGCCGAGGACGCCGAAGGTCGCGCCGGCGAGGCCTCGGTGGTGGGTCGTCGCCTTGAGGAGGGCGGCGAGCGCGGCGAGCACCGGGAAGGCGACGCCGATCCAGAGCGCGACGCGGAGGACGGCGAGCCGCTCGCCGCCGGCGCCGACGATGCCGCGGAAGCCGCGGCCGGCGGCGCGCGAGAGGATGAGCGCGAGCGTGACGAGCGGGAGCAGGACGGCGGTGCCGACGAGGAGCCCGTCGAGGAAGGAGGCGCCGGCGCGGGCGGTGCGCAGCGCGGTCGGCACGGCGGAGAGCGAGGCGACGCCGAGGCCGAGCACGCAGGCCTCGCCGAGGCGGGTGGTCCAGGCGCTGCGGCGCGGCGGCGGAGGGGCCGACCGCCCCGGCGGGGGGAGGGAACGCCCCGGCGGCGCGCTCTGCCGGGCGGGCGGACCGCTCTGCGATCGCGGCGGGACGCTGTCATGAGAGCCGGCGGCGCTCGGCGGCGGCGGGGGACCTGGTTCGGCGGTGATCATGGGCACGCAGGGGGGAGGGCCGCGCGGGCGCCTCGCGAGGGCCGGTCGCGCCTGGCTGCGAGGTCGTGCGCCCTGGAGAACGGGGCCTACCATCGGTGTACCGGGCCGCAAAGTATCCTGCGGGAGCGGACGAGCCGGGGGCGCCGGGGTCAGGGCGCGGGAACCGGGCCCCGAGGGCGCCTTTCGTGTAGGCCGGGCGGCGCGGAAGGCGTCGCGCTGGAGGTATCCGACCGGCCGCGCGCGCTGGAGACTGCCGGCGGCGCAGCGTGAACGCTGCGTCCGTGAGGCGCATGATCCCGTGCAGCACGTCGAGCTAGTGATCCTCCTCGAGGATCGAGCGCAGGTGCGCCCGCGCGTCTCGCAGCCGAGACTGCACCTCGCGCTTGTTCAGCGCGCCCGGGGAGTACGCCGAGCGGCCGCAGCCGAGCTTCGATGGATGCAGCCTCCATGGGCTGATGCTGAGTTGGCGGGCCGTTCTGCGTGAGGCTCACGATCGGCGCGCTGGCTCGGCGAGCCAGCGGACCAGCGCGTCGCCCTCGAGCTCGAGCAGCGTGTCCTCGACCTCGCCCGGACCGAGCGCGCGCGCCCGATCGAGGATCGAGCGCTCCTCCTCCGTGGTGGGTCGCCGCCCGACCCGCCGCGCGAAGAGGCGGCCGAGCAGCTCGGCGATCGCCTCCTCACGGCCCTTCAACTGTCCCCTCTGCTCCGCCTTCTGCTCGGCCTCGATGATCATCTCGCCGATGATCGGCGTGCGCCGAAGCAGCCCTTCCTCCATGTCCTCGACCATCGTGACGAGCTCCTGTTGCAGATTGTGCCCCCAGGGGTCGACGGTCGCCAGTACCAGGAACGCCGTGTACAGCTCCGCCCGCTCCTCACCGGCCACCGTCCGCGCGTGAATCTGGGCGATGACCTCCCGCATCGCCTTCGCGGTCGCGTCCCTGGCGAGCGGCGCGAACGCCAGCCAGAGCACGCTACCGCGCGCTCGGAGCTCGGCGACCGTGCGTTGATAGACCGCGTCGATGCGGAAGTGCGTACCGCTGAACCGCCGCTCCGGCCAGGCCGTTCGGAGCACGCCGGTCACAGGCAAGCGCTGCCTGCGGCCCGAGAGGACCACGGCGACGCTCTCGATGGGCGGCACCGGTTCGCGGGGCGCTTCGATGCGCAGCGCGGCGAAGAGGAAGCCGAGGTACTCGAAGACCTGAGCCGGGACCTCGTCGCGCAGCGCGAAGCAGAACTCGACGTGTAGCACGCGCAGCGTGCCGTCGATATGCGATGTCGGCATCTCCCATGCAACGCGTCGCTCGCAGGGAGCGTGCCAGGGGATGGATGGCAAAAAGTGACGGCATCCTCGCGTGTCTCTTGAGCTCCGGGGGGTGGCGGCGCCATGGCGGATCGCCGCCCGCGTTCAGCGGGAGCAGCCGATGAGCGGCAGCGCGATCGTGTCGTCGAGCGCGGCACAGCCGCTGGGAAGCTCACCCTTTCCACGGCGAACCGCTCGGAGACAGCCTGAGAGCGGCCCGAGCCCGTCGAGCGTGGCTATCTCTCCTCAGATCGACGCTGCCGTTGCCGCCTCGTCTGTGCTGCCGGCAACTCGGAAGCGATGCGCTCGGAGTCGAGGTGGCGCCACGCGAGGCCGACAAGATGTCTGCTCGGGTGCGCCAGGGACCCGCGAGGCGCCTGGCAGGTGCCCGCTGGCGGGCTCCGGGCAGGTACGCCACGATGGTGAAGCCGTGTCGCTCCCCGCGCGCAAGCTCGCCACGATCGCGGATATGCTGGCCCTCCCCGAGGCGCAGCGCTTCCACGACGCAGGAGCGCCCTCGACGGCGCGCGCCCCCGGGCTCGTTAGGCCTGAGGCCGCGCCGGCGGGGAGCCTGGACGCGCGCTCATCGGCAGTCCGCTGGACCAGCCCCTCGCCATGCCCTGGACCATGGCCTCGTAGTCGGTCGCCTTGCTCCTGCGATCCCTCGCCTCGCAGAGCGCAGGATCGGTCGCGAACAGCGAGCGCGCGAGGTCGCGGGCGCCCGCGTTGATCGCGGCGTTCTTGGCGTGGCGGCGCTTCGTGAAGGCGGTGAACGCCTCCTCGAGGGAGGCCGCGCTGCTCAGACAGTCGGCCAGGTGCCACGCGTCTTCGAGGGCCTGACTGGCGCCTTGGCCCGACGTGGGCAGCGCCGCGTGCGCGGCGTCGCCGATCAGCAAGACGTTGTCTCGATGCCACGTGTCGATGGGATCGTGATCGTGGACATAGATCTTGTTCATGCGCTCGGAGGGCGTCTCCTCTATCAATTCCGGTATCGGGCTCGGCCACCCGCGGAAGAGGGCGCGGAGCTCGGCCCGGTAATCTGCTGGCTCCTTGCCCCGAGCCTCAGGGCAGGCCGCGGCGCCGGCCCAGTACGCCTTCGACCGAGATACGGGCACGACGCCGAAGCGCACGCCGACACCCCAGCAGTCCATCACCTCGATCTGCGATTCCGAGAACACCGCGCGATCGCTCTCGAACGTGCCAAGCCAGTTGACGAAGCCCTGGTATCTCGGGCGATTGTCGCCGTGCACGAACGCCCTCGCGACCGATCTCATCCGCCCGTCCGCTCCGAGGATCACGTCCGCCGCGACGGTCGCTCCGTTCGCGAAGTGAACGCTCGCCGGGCCGGCGGCCGAGGGCTCGATGCGATCGGCGGCGTGCCCGTACCGCACGCCGACACCCAGCCCGTCGACGCGGGACAGCAGCGCCGCCTGGAGCTCTCTCCTCAGCACCGAGAGGCTCGGGGACCCCATGAGCTCGTCCAGCTTCCGGATGTCCAGCGCGCCGAGCTCTTCGCCGGTCCACGAGACCCTCCGCATCCGGGTCGGGCGCCCGGCCAGCCCGGCGACGGAGTCCAGGAGCCCGAGCTCCCGGAGCACGAACGAGGCGTTTGGCCAGCAGACGATCCCCGCGCCGATGTCCGTCGGGGCAGCGTGCCTCTCGAAGACCTCCACGTCGAACCCCCGTCCGGCGAGGGCGATCGCCGCGCCCAGCCCGGCGATCCCGCCTCCAAGAATGGCTATCCTCAACATGAACCTTTCCGTGCTCTCTCGTGGCCTACCTGCGACCACGACCCTTGCAACGACGCTGGTTGTGGTTGCATACCACACGCCTCACTTGAGCGCTGGCTTGATGTCGAGGATCGGTGTTCCGTCGATGGCTTCGATCGGGCCGATCCGCAGGCGGACTCCGTCGATCGCGCGCACGAAGACCGGATGGAGGCCGAGGGGGTTCGGTCTGTCCGGAGATCGCGTCGCGAAGACGCCCGTGAGCGGACTGCGCGCGTCGGACCGTGGGTGGACCTGGAGGACGTCGCGACGCGCCTGGTGAAACCACGTGATGACGATGATCTCGTCGCCGACGGCGAGGCCAAGCAGTCCTTCCGCCGCCCACGGGTACACCTCGAGCCAGGCATCCGGCGCTCCCTCCGAGCCTTGCCTCGGCGCCTCGCTGCGCTCTTTGAGCAAGGACCGGATCACGCCAACCGGGCGCAGCTGAGCGCCGTCCAACGCCCCCTCGAGTTCCATGGTGCTCATGGAGGGTAAGGGGACGCCAGACGATGTGCTGGTGTCAACGGCGAATCGTCACGCGTGCAGTTGACACTCAGTTGACCGATGCACGGTGACCGACGCTCCTTGCGCGACACAAGCTGGCGCCAAGCGATGGCTTCCCTGCGAACTTCAGCGCCTGTCATCTCGTCTGCCATAGGACGGGATGCGGCGCCGGCCCGAGCGCGCGGAGATCTTCGACAGCGTGCTCTCTGTCTTCAGCGTCTACCGAGGCGCCGGCGAGAACCGGTATCCCGCGCCGGCCTCCGGGCCGCTGTCGACCCGTCGCGATGCCGGCGCTGGCCGCCTGCGAGGGCACGAGGACCGTCCAGCGGAGGCGTGGCCCGCGGATGGCGGTGGAGAGCGCGGAGGCCTCGGAGGTTCGCTGATCCGAGGAAGCTCGGGCCATGGCGGCTGAAGCGGCAGCTCGGCGGCGGCTCAATGCGCGCGGAACCCGCTTGACGCTCGTCGCACCCGCAAGCTATGTTCCCCGCATGTCCCGCGCGCTCCCCGCGTCCTGCGCTCGCTGCTGTTCCGAGGCCTTCGTCCTCGGCGGCGCGTCGCGCTCGGCCGTCGAGGTGGGTTCGTGCGTGGCAGGGCTGCGCTGGTGGCGCTGGTGCTGTACCACGGCGGGCCCTTATCCCGGGTAAAGCGCCTCCCTGCGAGGAGGACGACCTGAAGGAAAGAAGAAAGAGGGCCCGCCGGAACAACGGTGGGCCTTTTCGCTTTTGTCCGCTATGCAGTGCGCCGCGGCGCGACGCCCGAGTCCCGAGGATCCGTGTCTGCCAGAACAGCCGTGAACATGAGGAGAGAACCATGATGCATGCAGTCATCGATGCGCTCTGCGCCGGCGTGGACCTCTCCACGGAGCAGACCGAGGCGCTGTTCCGCGACCTGATCGCCGGGGCGCTGACGGAGATCGAGCTCTCCGCGCTGTTCGTCGCGCTCAAGGCGAAGGGCGAGACCCCCGCGGAGATCGCGGGCGCGGCGCGCGCGCTCCGGGGGACGTCGGTGCCGTTCGCGCGGCCGACCTATGCCTATGCCGACTGCTGCGGCACCGGCGGAGACGGGCAGTCCACCGTCAACGTGTCGACGGCCGTCGCCTTCGTCGCGGCCGAAGCAGGCCTGCCGGTCGCCAAGCACGGCAACCGCTCGGTCTCCTCCCAGTGCGGGTCCGCCGACGCGCTCGAGGCGCTGGGCGCCCGGCTCGATCCGCCGGCCGAGGTCTCGCGCCGCTGCCTCGACGAGGTCGGCTTCTGCTTCCTCTTCGCGCCGCAGTACCACGCCGGGCTCCGCCACGCGATGCCCGTGCGCCGCGCCCTCAAGGTGCGCACGATCATGAACCTGCTCGGCCCGCTCGTGAACCCGAGCGCGCCGCCGATCCAGGTGATGGGCATCTACGATCCGGAGCTCGTCACCCACGCCGCGCGCACGCTCGGCATGCTCGGGTGCCAGGCCGCGCTCGTCGTCCACGGCGGGGGGCTCGACGAGGTCGCCCTGCACGCCCCGACGCGCGCGGCCCGGCTCCGCGATGGGGTCGTCGAGGAGCTCACGATCGACCCGGCCGACGCGGGGGTCGCGCCGGCGCCGATCGACGCGCTCCGGGGCGCCGGCCCGGCGGCGAACGCGGCGTGGCTCCGCGACCTGCTCGCCGGGCGCGGGGCGCCCGCGCACCGCGACGCCGTCGCGATCAACGCCGGCGCGCTGCTCTGGATCGCCGGGCGCGCGGAGGGGCTGCGGGAAGGGACGGCCGTGGCGCTCGACGTGCTGGGCTCCGGGCGCGCGGCGGAGCGGCTCACGCGCTTCGTGGCGCTGAGCCGGGACGGGGCCCAGGAAGCGCGGAAGGAGGCGAAACATGGCTGAGCAGGGCAATGTGCTCGCGCGCATCGTGGAGCGGAAGCGGGCGGACGTCGCGGAGCGCGAGCGGCGGACCCCGCTCGCCAGCCTTCGGGCGAGCGCGCCGCCCACCTCGCGGAGCCTCCGGCGCGCGCTCTCCGCGCCGGGCGCGCGGTTCGTCCTGGAGTGCAAGAAGGCCTCCCCGTCCGAGGGCCTCATCCGGCCGGATTTCGACCCGCACACCGTCGCCGCCGCGTACTACGGCGTCGCCGACGCGGTGAGCGTGCTGACCGACGAGCCGTTCTTCCAGGGCAGCTTCGAGATCCTCCAGGCCGTGCGCGCGGTCGTGGACGTCCCGATCCTCTGCAAGGACTTCGTCGTGGGGCCCTACCAGGTGATCGAGGCGCGGGCGCACGGCGCGGACGCGATCCTGCTCATGCTGTCGGTGCTGGACGACGCGACCGCGCTCCTGTGCCTGGGCGCCGCCGAGGCGCTCGGCATGGACTGCCTCGTCGAGGTCCACGACGAGGCGGAGCTCGAGCGGGCGCTCGCGCTGCCCGCGCCCGTGATCGGCATCAACAACCGCGATCTCAAGTCGCTCAAGGTCGATCTCGCCGTCTCGGAGCGGCTCGCCCCGCGCGTGCCGCGCGATCGGATCGTCATTGCCGAGTCGGGCGTCGAGTCGCGCGCCCACGTGGAGCGGCTCGCGCCCTCGGTGGACGGGTTCCTCGTGGGCACGTCGCTCATGCGCAGCCCCGACATCGCGG
This sequence comes from Sorangium sp. So ce381, assembly GCF_051473845.1. Classification (NCBI taxonomy): domain Bacteria; kingdom Pseudomonadati; phylum Myxococcota; order Polyangiales; family Polyangiaceae; genus Sorangium; species Sorangium sp. So ce381. The sequence continues at coordinate 1,576,016 of NZ_CP150336.1, forward strand.
ACGCCGCGCGCGCGCTGGTGACCGGCAGGGTGAAGATCTGCGGCCTGACCCGGCCCGGGGACGCGCGCGAGGCGGAGCGGCTCGGGGCCCGCTTCGGCGGCCTCGTCTTCGCCGAGACCTCGCCGCGGCGGGTGACGCGCGAGCAGGCCGAGATCGTTGTCGCCACGGCCGCGGGGCTGCCCTTCGTCGGCGTTTTCCTCAATCAATCCGTGGATTTCGTCGCGGATACGGCGCGGGCGATCGGGCTGCGCGCCGTGCAGCTCCACGGCGACGAGGACGCGGCGTTCATCGAGGCGCTGCGGCGCGCGCTCCCCGAGGGGTGCGAGGTCTGGAAGGCGGTCCCGATGGCGCCGTCCGGGGAGGCCGCCAGCGCGGCGGGCGCCGCGGGCGCGGCCGGCGAGGCGGGCGCGGAGGTCGAGCGCAGCGCCGATCGGCTGGTCTTCGACACGCGCACGGCGGAGGCGCGGGGAGGCACGGGGCGGACGTTCGCCTGGAGCGCGATCGACGGCCACCCGGCGCGCGCCCGGAGCCTGCTCGCGGGCGGGCTGAACCCGGACAACATCGCCGCGGCGCGCCGGGTGGGGACGTGGGGGCTCGACGTCGCGTCGGGCGTCGAGCGCGCGCCCGGCGAGAAGTGCGCCGACCTGCTCGTGCGCCTGTTCGACAGCGCGCGCGGCCCGTCGCGCCACGACCGTGACCCCGCGGCCCCGGCGGACCGCGCCTCCTCCTGACGGCACCTCTCACGACCCACAACGCACAACGCACCACCGACGATCGAGGCAATCACCATGCAGCAAAGCGGCCGCTTCGGCGCCTTTGGCGGCGCCTATGTCCCCGAGATCCTCGTGCCCGCGCTCGAGCAGCTCGAGCGCGCGTACCTGGAGGCGCGCGGCGATCCGTCGTTCGCGGCAGAGTTCGACGCGTTGCTGACGACCTACGCGGGGCGCCCGACGCCGCTCACCCTGTGCCGGAACCTGACCGGCGACCCGCGCGTGAAGCTGTACCTCAAGCGCGAGGACCTGCTGCACGGCGGCGCGCACAAGACGAACCAGGCGCTCGGCCAGGGGCTGCTCGCGCGGCGCATGGGCAAGCGGCGGCTCATCGCCGAGACCGGGGCCGGCCAGCACGGCGTCGCGACCGCCATGATCGGGGCCCTGCTCGGCATGCCGACGCGCATCTACATGGGCGCGAAGGACGTCGAGCGGCAGCGGCTCAACGTCTTCCGGATGCGCCTCATGGGGGCCGAGGTGGTGCCCGTGACCTCGGGCTCGCAGACGCTGAAGGACGCGCTCAACGAGGCGCTGCGCTACTGGACCGAGAGCTACGAGGACACGCATTACCTGATCGGGACGGTCGCCGGGCCTCACCCGTTCCCCACGATCGTGCGCGATTTCCAGTGGGTGATCGGCCGCGAGGCGCGCGCCCAGATCCTGGAGGCCGAGGGGCGCTTGCCCGACGCGGTGGTCGCGTGCGTGGGCGGAGGCAGCAACGCCATGGGGATCTTCTCCGAGTTCATCCCGGACAAGGACGTGGCGCTCGTCGGCGTCGAGCCCGCCGGTCACGGCCTGTCGACCGACAAGCACGGGGCGACGCTGCTCAAGGGCCGCCCGGGGGTGCTTCACGGGTCGGAGACCTACATCCTCCAGGACGAGCACGGACAGGTCGCCGAGACGCACTCGGTCTCGGCGGGGCTCGACTACCCCGGCGTCGGGCCGGAGCACGCGCACCTGATGACGTCGGGCCGGGCGACGTACGTCGCGGCGACGGACGACGAGGCGCTCGACGCGTTCCAGCGGCTCTCGCGCAGCGAGGGCATCATCCCGGCGTTCGAGTCGGCGCACGCGATCGCGCACGCGCTGAAGATGGTGGCGGAGGCGGCGCAGGCAGGGCGCGAGACGGTGCTCGTCGTGAACCTGTCGGGCCGCGGAGACAAGGACATGGAGCAGGCGCAGAGGCTGCTCGATCCCGGGAGGTCGACATGAGTCGGGAGACGGTGACGACGCGCTACGATCGCGCATTCGAGCGGCTGCGGCAGCGGGGCGAGGGGGCGTTCATCCCCTTCCTGATGCTGGGGGATCCCGACCTCGCCACGAGCGCGCGGCTGCTGCGCGCGGCGGTGGAGGGCGGCGCGGACGCGATCGAGGTCGGGATCCCGTTCTCGGATCCGATCGCGGACGGCCCGACGATCCAGGCCGCCGCCGTGCGGGCGCTCGAGGCCGGCGTGAGGCCGTCCGATTGCATCGAGCTCCTGGCGCGCTTCCGGGCGGAGGCGCCGGAGGTGCCGATCGGCATCCTGACGTACGCGAACCTCGTGAAGCACCGCGATCTGGCGGGCTTTTACGCGTCGGTGGCCGCGGCCGGGGTCGACAGCGTGCTCGTCGCCGACGTGCCGGTGAGGGAGTCGGATCCGTACGTGGCGGCGGCGCGCGCCGTGGGGGTGGCGCCGGTGCTGATCGCGCCGCTCAACGCCTCGGAGGCCACGCTGCAGCAGCTCGCGGAGCGGTGCAGCGCGTACACGTACTGCGTGACGCGCAAGGGCGTGACGGGGGCGGACGAGCAGCTGCGCCTCGGCCACGGCGCGCTCTTCGAGACGCTGCGCCGGTTCGGCGCGCCGCCCGCGATCCTGGGGTTCGGCATCTCGAAGCCCGAGCACGTGCGCGACGCCCTCGCCGCCGGGGCGTTCGGCGTGGTCAGCGGGTCCGCGGTCGTCCAGCGGGTCTCGGCGAACGTCGGTGATCCCGAGGCCGCCGCGCGCGCCGTCGCGAGCTTCGTGCGCGAGATGAAGGCGGCGACGGCGCGCTGAGCGCGGGGGCCGGCGTCGGTCCGAGGGCGCGACGTCGGCCGGCCGCCGTCCGAGGGGGCAACCGGGGGCTCGCCAGGGGCGCCGACGCCGATCGTAAGGCGTCGGCGCGCGGCCCGGCGGCATGGGACGATGTCGTTCCACCCGTCGAGCCGGTCGGGTCCACGGCGGAGCGCCGTCGCTACAGCGCCATGCGTGGCTCGCCTTTCGGGCGGCGAGCCGAGCTCACAGGCACGTGGCGTCGCAGAGTATCTCCGAGAGCGCGATGCAGCTCTCGTCCCACCCGATCGTGCAGCAGAAGCTGTCACCGTCCTCACCGCACACGGTCTCGACGCAGCTGTTGCAGGACGCGTCGAGGGGCGCGCCCGTCTCGCAGAGGTCGTGGGCGCACCCGCAGGCCCGCCCGCAGGCGGCGGTGAGGCCGGCGACGCAGTGGGTGTCCCAGTTGCTCATGCAGCACGCCGGGTCCTCCGCGCACAGCTCGGTCACGCACGGATCGCAGCCCATGAGCAGGGGCGCGCCTTCCTCGCAGAGGTCGTGGCTGCACTCGGCCGGCGGGCACGCGCCGCAGTCGGTGGCGCACGCCTGACAGTTCTCCCTGCCGGGCTCGCACACGCCATCACCGCAGACCGGCGGGATCGGAGGGCACACGCCGCAGTCGATGGCGCACGAATCGCACGTCTCGCCGGCGTCACACCGCAGGTCGCCGCACTCCGCCGCCCCGCCCGCTCCACCGCCGCCGGCCGCGTCGCCGCCGCCCGTCGATGCGCTGCTCACCGAGCCACCGCCAGCGGCGTCGCCGCCCGTCGATGCGCTGCTCACCGAGCCGCCGCCAGCGGCGTCGCCGCCTGTCGATGCGCTGCTCGCCGAGCCGCCGCCAGCGGCGTCGCCGCTGCCCGTCGAGGCGCTGCTCGTCGAGGCGCTGCTCGTCGAGGCACCGCCGCCGCCGGCATCGCCGCCGCCCGTCGAAGCGCTGCTCGTCGAGGCGCCGCTCGTCGAGGCGCTGCTCGTCGAGGCGCCGCCGCCGCCGGCGTCGCCGCCGCCCGTCGAGGCGCTGCTCGTCGAAGCGCTGCTCGTCGCGCCGCCTTGCCCGTCCGCTCCGCCGCCGCCTGCGGCATCGCCGCCAGCCGAAGCGCTGCTCGTCGCGCCGCCTTGTCCGTCCGCTCCGCCGCCGCCAGTGGCGTCGCCGCCAGCCGAGCCGCCTTGCCCGCCCTCTCCGCCGCTGCCCGCCGATCCGCCGGCCGCACCGTGCCCGCCTTGCCCGCCTTGCCCGCCGGCGCCGGACGTGCTCGCCGCGCTGCTCGGCGCGGCGCTCTCGTCGTCGCCGCAGCCGGCGATCGTGAGGGTCGATGTCAGGGCGAGCAGAGCACATATCCGGAGTGAACGGTTCATCAGGGGAGCCTCGTTATCATCATGCGGTTGGGAGCCGCCTCGCGCGCGACGCGGCCTGTCAAAAGAGCCCTACGGAGAAGTGGAGTGCACCGTCGATCTCGTCCAGCTCGTCGCGCGGATCCAGGTTGAATCCGTAGTCGAAGGCGAGGGGACCGATGGGCGTGTTCACCCGCAGGCCGGCGCCGATCCCGTAACGCAAGAGCCGCGGATCGAGGTTGACGTTCTTCGCCCTGATCCAGAGGTTGCCCGCGTCGAGGAAGAGCCCGAGCTGGAGCAGGTCGGTCAGCGGAATGCGCAGCTCGGCGCGGGGGTTCACCATCACCGTCCCGCCGCGCGGGATATCGTCGGTCGAGACCTTCGCGTCCCCGCCCAGCGCCTTTTTCGCCTCCTCGAGCCCGTCCTCCGGATACAGCGACTCGGCCAGATGGGAACGGAGCGAGTCGACGCCGCCGAGGAAGAACAGGCGATCCGGGTACGTCCCGCTCTGGGCCACGAGCGGCTGAATATACCCTCCGGACAGGCTCAGGGCGAGGGTGAGCCGCGACCGCGGCGCGAGGGGGATATACCCCGACACACGGCCCGTGAATCGCAGAAAGTGGCTCTCGGGGAAGCTCGATTGGGTCCGGACCGAGGCGAAGGCGTCGAAGGCGTCGACGTGCTCGACGCCGCCGGAGAGGAGGAAGCCCCGGGTCGCGGCGAAGGGGGTATCCCGCGTGTCCCAGGACGCGTCGAGCCGCTGCGCCAGGGCGATCGTGTCGCCTTCGGGCATGCGCAGCTGATCGAGGATATCCCGCTTGTCGGCGCCGACGGCGCCCGGGAAGAATCCGACTTTGTTCAGCTCGGTCGACAGGGCGAGCTGCGTCGTCACGGCGCGCCGCGGGCGGTAGGTGATCGCGGGGATGATCGCCGTCTTCGTGACGCCGAAATCCAGCTGGTTGTCGCGCACGTGGATGCCCGCGAGCGACATGCTGACGAGCGGACCGAGGCCGATGTCCGGGAGCGCGACCGAGACCGCGATGCGGCGCTCCAGCTGGTCGTCGACCTGGAGCTCCTCGTAGTGGCGGCTCGCCGCCTTGTCCACGATCATGAACTCGAACAGGTAGCTGAGCTGGACGCCCATCGTGAGGCCGATGGCGAGGCCGCCGATGTTGCGGTGTCCGTACTCGAAGGCGAGGCGCGCGCCCTCGCCGGTCGAGAACCCGATCTGCGGGTTGAGGTACTGCGGCAGCTGCTCGACCACGTGGATGACGACCCGCTTGTTCTTCTGCGGGACTTCGGGATCCTCGAGCGAGATCGACACGCTGGAGAAGGGGCCGAGCGTGGCGATGCGCTCCTCGCTCAGGCGGGCCTGCGACTGGCGGAACGGCGCGCCCTCGCGGAGCAGCACGCGGCGGAGGATCAGCTGCTCGTCGGTCCGGACGGCGCCCTTGACGACGATGCCGGTGACGAACACCCGATCTCGCTCCGAGACGATGAAGCGCGCGCGGGCGCGCGTGCGGTCGGGCGAGGGCTCGATGGCCGTGCGGACCTCGGCGAACGCGTAGCCCAGGTCGCGGTAAGCATCCATGATGCGCAGCCGCGCGGCGTCGAGTGCGAGCGTCGAGAGGGGCTGTCCGACCTTCAGATCGGCGAGGTCGCTGAGCCAGCGCTCGCTGAACGGCCGCGCCTCGGCGCAGAGGGCGCGGTCGCGCTCGCTCAGGCCGGTCTGGCCGCAGAAGCCCTTGTTCCCCTCGAAGGCGAGATCGTAGAGCTGGGTCTGCGGGCCGGGATGGACAGGAATGCGGAGCGTCACCTCGGGGGCGCACGCGATGTGCCGGGCGGCGTCGGGGCGGCACGTGAGGGCGGCGGGGACGGGCGGCTCGGGGAGGGGGAGCCCTTGCGCGTCGGTGAGGCACTGGGCCGTGACGCGCTCGGCGACCGGCTCGGGGATGCAGGCGCCCGGCGGGGAGCGGCGCGAGCAGGTGGCGCGGAGCACGGAGACAGGGCCGACGACCGCGTTCAGGTAGCCCTTGCTGAAGTAGAGATCGCGGAGGTGCTTGAGGGCGCGCTCGTAGGTCTCCTGCGCGTACGTCATCGAGGGGATGAGCTCGACGGGCCGAGCCCGGCCGCCGGCGCCGCGGGTCGGGCCGAAGAGGTCCGAGATGCCTCGCGGGTCGGGCATCGAGAAGGCGTCGGCGCCGGGCAGATCCTCCTCGAGGAAGCTCTCGATCTCGCGGCCGAGGTCGTCCGGGCCGAGGTCGCCCGTGAGGCAAGGGAAGACGCGCTTCGTGACCCGCACCTGGTCGTGCTCGCGGACGGTGAACGTCAGGTAACGGACCGCATCGTCGGGCTTGCCGCCCAGCGAGGGGGTGACCTCGGCGTCGAGGAAGCCGCGCGCGACGTAGAACGCGCGGAGCCGATCGGTGAGATCGTTCGTCTTCGTCTCGGTCGTCTCGCCGAGATCGAGCGCGGCCTCGAGGGCGTCGTCGTCGAAGGCGCGGTTGCCGTCGAAGACCGGGACGATGCGCGCGCCGGGCTCGAGGTAGACGTAGAGGTAGTTGTGCGGGCCGACCGCGAGCACGCGGTGGGAGACCTCGGCCTCGTGAAAGCCGCTCCGGCGGAGCAGCTCGGCCATCTCGCGGTCGGCCACGGCGAGGGCGGGCTCGTCGACGCGGGCGCCGACGCCGAGGCCGTAGCTCTGCTTGAGCGAGCCGAGCTCCCGGTCCGCGCGCGGCGCCACGACGAAGACGCGCTCGGAGACCACGCGCGGAGCGCCGGCCTCGATGTCGAGGGCGAGGACGACCTGGGAGGGCTCGTCGGTGTCGACGGCGCGGATCGTGACGGCGGTCGCGGGGTAGCCGTGAAGCGCGTAGAACGCGCGGATGCGGGGGCTGATCTCGGCCAGCGTGGCCGCGGTGATCTCGCCGCCCTCGGCGATGCCGGCGGCCTCGAGGGTGTCCTGCCGGTCGAGCGCGCCGCCGGTGATCTGGATGGTGGCGATGCTCCTGCGGGGGACGACGACGATCCGGAGCGCGGCGCCGTCCGGCACGAGGTACGCCTCGGCCGACGCGCGGGCGAAGTTGCCGGAGGCGAGCAGCTCGCGCATGGCGCGGCGCGCGGCGTCGGGGCTGAGCGGCTCGCCGAGGTCGACGCTCGTGACCGGCGACACGATCTGCCATCGATCGCCCTGCGCCGTGACATCGATGCGGACGATCGGCTTGCCGACGAGCTCTCCGAGGGCCAGCGGCTGGCCGAGCGACGGCACGTCGGTGGCCTGGGTGCCGGCCTCGCCCGAGGGCACGGCCCGTGCCGAAGGGTTGACAGCGTCGACAGGGGCGACGCTGGCCTGACCGGGGTTGAGGTTGGGCTGACCGGGGTTGAGGTTGGCCTGAGCCGGACGTGCGGACGTCGGGGCGGCGTGCGCCGGGACGGCGAGCGCGCCGAGCGGCAAAAGGCCGAGCAAAAGGGGAATGAGGGTGGAACGGAAGCGAGCCATCAGGCGCGGAGCGCCGGGGGACGAAACTGAAATGAACCGGCGCCGGCGTGCACGACGGACGCAGCGTAGCCCGGTTGGGCGCTGGATGGGCAAGAGGCCGCCCCTGAGGCGCCGATGTGCGAGACGCGGGGCTCTCGGCGGGCGAAGCTCGTGCTAGCGTCGCCGCCCGTGCGAGGCACCGGATGAAGGACCTGGCGATGCTCGTCGGCGCCGTGGCGCATGACGCCAAGGTGGTGACGCTGTGGGAGAGCCTGCGCGAGCACTTCCGCGAACATGGAATCCTGATTGATTTCGCGCTGTTCTCTACCTACGAGCGCCAGGTCGAGTCGCTGATCCGCGGGCACATCGACGTGGCCTGGAACAGCGCCGTCGCGCACGTGCGGGTGAAGCGGCAGACCGAGGGGCGGTCCCGCTCGCTGGCGATGCGCGAGATCGATCGCGACTTCCACAGCAAGCTGCTCGTCCGCCGCGACGCCGCCGTCGGGGCGCTCAGCGATCTGGAGGGCAAGGCGCTCGCGGTCGGGAGCGTCGACTCGGCGCACGCGCGCATCCTGCCGCTCCACTTCCTCCGGCAGGCGGGGGTGGCCGTGGAGAAGATCCAGCTCGTGCCGTTCGAGGTGGACGTCGGCAAGCACGGCGACACCGCGACGAGCGAGGTCCAGGCGCTCGCGGCGCTGCACGAGGGCAAGGCGCAGGCGGCGGCGGTCGGCGACGCGGTGTGGCTCGCCGAGCAGGCGAACGGACACATCGACCTCCGCCGGGTCGACGTCCTCTGGACCACGCCGGCCTACGATTTCGCGATGTTCGACGCGCTGCCGGCGCTGCCCGAGGCGAAGGCCGAGGCGTTCCAGCGCGCGCTGCTCGGCATGACCTGGAAGAACCCGAAGCACCGGCGCATCTTCGAGCTCATGGGCCACAAGCAGTGGGTCTCCGGCCGCGACGACCGGTACGGCGCCCTCGACGCGGCGCTCGCCGCGGCCACCTGACGGCCGCGGATCGAGCGCCGCGCGAGCGTCGTTCGAGCTCGATCCTCGGCTCGAGCGTCACTCGAACTCGAGCCGCCACCTCAGGTCGGCGCCCACGTTGCCGAGCGGCGAGCTCGAGGCGTCGCTCGAGTTGTCGTACGACCCCTGGAGGCTCATCCGGTCGCTGAGCTTCACCTCGACGCCCGCGCGCACCTGGCTGCCCTGCGAGAGCCCAGTCGTCACGTTGGCGCGCACCGCGTCCGTGATGCGCTTGCCGATCGTCACCGTCGGCTCCGGGGCGCCGTTCTTGGACGAGTAGCCGGTGCCGAAGCGGAACTCGTCGATGAGGGGGACCATCGTCTTCACCGCCTTGTCGGCGCCGGTCAGCGACGAGAGCGCCTCGAGGCCCATGGTCTCGCCGAGCGACGACACGGCGCCCTGGTTGAGCTCGGCGCGCGTCATGCCGAGCGTCAGCAGCAGGACGATGTCCTCCTGGCTGAGCGGCGGATCGCTCGTCAGGTTGAGCTGGAGGTTGTCGGCGTCGCCCTGGGCGTGCAGCTTGATGCGCCAGAGCCCGCTGGAGTTCGCGCTGCTGCCCGCGGCCGCGGCCGTCGGCGCCGCGGGCTCCGCGCCCGACGTCGCGTCCGCCGCGGCGGTGCTCGTCGCCGTGTAGCGGCGGTACTCGCTCTCGGCGCGCACGTCGACCTTGGGCGCGATGCGGAACGGATCGTCGAAGCGGACGTAGCCGTCCCGGACCTCGAACTCGGTGCTCCGCAGCATGAGCTTCGAGTCGGGCAGGATGCGCAGCGTGCCGCGCGCGCCGAAGCGCTGGTTCGTGCCCGAGAGCGCGAGCCCGGGCTGCGAGACCTCGAGCCGCATGTCGGCCAGATCGTTCGAGAAGCGGAGCGGGTTCGGCGAGGCGACGGTGACGTCGAACCGGACCACGTCGGCGGCGGGGTCGTAGGTCTGCACCGTCGTCCGCTGGCGCCCCGTGAGATCGCCGAGGTCCATGCTCATCAGGATGGGGCGCGTGTAGCTGAACGACGTGAGCGTGATCTTCCCCTCGACCCGCGGCAGGTTCTTCTCCCCCGACGCGTCGTCCTCGACGCCGGGCCGGAAGCTCGCCGTCAGGTTGGCGTTCGCGGTGAGGTTCACCCCCTCCGCGACCGGCAGCTTCACGCCGGTCGCCACGATGGAGGCCTGCGCCGTGCCGAGGGTCAGGCCGCGCACCGGCATGTGCCCCACCGCGGTCACCGTGCCCGTGCCGACCCGCGCGCTCGCCCGGGTGAGGCGCACCTGGTCGCCGCCGATCGCGAACTCCACGTCGATGTCGTCGAGCGACACCGGCAGGCCGACCACGTCGAGCTCGCCCTCCTTGAGCGTCGCCGAGCCCGTGTAGCTCAGCCCCTGGAGCGGCCCGGCCACATGGACCTCGGCCTGCACCGTGCCCCGCGCGCGCCGGATCTGCGGGATGTCGGCGCTGAGCCGCGACAGGTTCGTCGGGCTGACCCGGATCGCCACGTCGAGGTCCGGCGCCGTGAACACCCGCTTGACCTCGCCGGACGCCGTGAACGCGGCGGACAGGCGCGAGGCGGTGTGCGCCTCGAGGTGGAGCTCCGGCACCTTCAGCGTGTTGCCCGCGAGGCGGATCGGGCCGCTCGGGCTCGTGAGGTGGACCCCCTGGCCCTCCCGCTCGAGCTTGAGCGCGTCGACCGTGAGCGTGAGCGCCGCCTGCCGGAAATCGGCCAGGGGGAGCCGCTCGATGTCGAGCGACCCGGTCATCGTGCCCTTCGGCGCCGCCGCGAGCGCGGCGCCCGGGATCACGTTCGCGAGCGTGCCCAGGTCGAGCGCGTCCATGCGCACGTCCCCGTCCACGATCTTGCGCCGCTGGCGCGTGACGCGGAGCCCCTTCAGCGCGACCTGCCCGCCGAACAGCGAGCCGTTCGCGACGAGGGAGCCGTCGGGGAGGTCGCGGTCGTACTCCGCCGGGTCGAACGGCGCGCCCTGGGGGTTGCCGCAGATCGGCGTCCTGCCGATGATCTTCGGCGCCTTGTCGTTCGGCACGATCGTGAGCTCGACCCGCGAGGGCGGCAGGCTCGCGTGCGTGCGGCGGATGCCGACGCGCGAGACGTGGACGTCCGCGAAGCCGGAGAGCCTGCTCACGGTGCCGCCCAGGCTGGCGACGACCGACACCGAGCCGTCGAACTGCGAGGCCGCCGCCCCGAGCCCGTCGATCCGCGAGAGCGGGAGGCCGCTCGCGATGACGCTCCCCTTCAGCGCGCCGCCGTGCGCCACGGAGGCGCTCGCCAGCACGGAGCCCGTGCCCTTGCGCAGCGACGCCGAGCGGACGTCGAGCCGCATGCCGTCGGCGCCGGCGGCCTGGTCGTCCCAGATCATGTCGAGGTCGACCTCGCCCTCGTCGAAGCGCTCGTCGAGCAGCTCGATGCCGGTGAGCCGCATGCCCGCGTTCACCGCGAGGTAGCCGCCGCCGCAGCGGTCCTCGGGGCCGCCGAGCGCGAAGTGGGCGCGGGCCGTCCCGCTGGCGGTCGCCTTGTAGGCGGCGAACCGCGGATCCTTGTCGAGGCGGAGCACCTCGAGGAGGTCGCGCGCGGCGAGGTGCGGCGCTTCGCGCGTGTCGACGGTCGCGTCCACGACGACGATCCCCGACGAGCTGTCGAGCGGGCGGCCCTTGGGCAGGTTGCCGGCCGGATCGAAATCGACCTTGATCGACGGGATCCGGACGCGGCTCGCACCGTGCCGCACCCGCGCGTTCTCGAGCGTCAGGGCGAGCGGCTCGAACGCGACCGGCGAGGGCTCGAGGTCGCCGATGGGGAAGCCGCCGAACACGAACTTCTCGATGCCGACCTCGCCCGTGAGCTTCGGGTGCGCGTACGAGCCGTGCATCGCGGCCTTCAGCGTGGCGACGCCGGCGAGCTCGAGCGCGGCGAGCGGGGAGACCTCGGCGAGGTCCACGCGCGAGCCCGGGTGGACCTCGACCCCGAGCTGGTCGTTGAAGCCGAGCGAGACGGTGGTCCTGAGGTGCGAGCTCGGCGTGTCGACCGAGAAGCCCGAGAGCACGACGGCGTTCTGGCGCACCTGGAACGAACCGCGGACCGTGCCCTCCTTGACGCCCATCAGGCGCTTGCGGGCAGGGTCCTTCGTCGGGTGATCGAAGATCTCGAAGCCGTGCGTCTGCACGGCGAGCGGGCCCTCGAGGGAGAGCGGGGACAGGGTGCCGCCGAAGCGATCGAACCTCCCCTCGCGCAGCGTCCACGCGACGTGCGCCTGCGGGTGGACCGCGAGGTCGCGGAGCAGGCCGGGCAGCTCGACGTTGGCGAGATCGATCGGCCCGGCCTGGAGCGGCACGCCCTTCTCGAACGGCTTGATCTCCGCGCTCGAGATCTTCAGCGTGCCGTCGGCCCAGGCGACGTCGGCGTCGGAGAGCTGCACGGCGTCCGGGGTCGTCGAGACCCTGCCCGCGAGGCGCGTGACGAAGACCCTGCCGTCGAGGCCCGGCCGGTCGAGCAGGAGCGTGCCCTTGACGCGGGGGAGCGCCAGGCCGAGCGGCGCGGACGCCGCGTCGTACTCCGCGTCGACGTCGAGCGAGACCGAGCCGGACGCGGGCGGCAGGCTCACGAAGCGGTGCACGATCGGCACGGGGAGGCGCGCCCGCACGCGGCCCTCGATCCGGTGGGGCATGCCGTCGCCGAGGCCGACGGCGCGGAGGGCGCCGAGCTCGAGCTCCACCCGGCGCCAGTCGCCGTCCTGGAGCGCGCAGGACGGCGCGGTGCCGGGATCCGGGTCGAAGTCGGCGGCGCCCTCCAGGATCAGCCGGCGGACGAGCGCGCGGCCCGGCTCGACGCGGACGCGCGTGTCGAAGCGGCAGACGACGTCCTCGTCGACGCTGTCCTCCTCGGCCTCGCGGCCGGGCGCGGGGTGCGTGCGGACGACCGAGACGAGGCCGGAGCGCATCGCGATCTCGAACGCGTCCGACGGCTCGGCGGAGACGTCGACGTCGACCTCGGTCGCCTGGACGCGGACGTTGTCGATCGTCAGGTCGAGCCGCGCGTCGGTGATGGCCACCGAGGAGAGCGGCGCGCGGCCGAGGCCGCCCCCGCCGCCCTTGCCGGTGCTCGGGAGGGTGAGGTTCCGGAGCTCCCCGTCCTTCACCACCGCGCGGACGCGCGGGCCGATGATCTCGACGTCCCCCGCGTCGATGTGCCCCGCGAGCAGCGAGAACAGGCGCGGGCGGATGGCCACGCGCTCGAGCTCGAGGAACGGCGCGCCGCCGTCCGAGGAGTCGACGACGAGCCGGTTCAGGCCGACCATGAGGGGCCAGGCCTGGACGCGCACGTCGTAGCGGGCCGTGATGCCGAGCTCGCGCTCGAGCAGCGCGGCCGTCTCGCGCGCCGCCCAGGCCCGCACCGTCTCGGTGCGCACGAGGAAGCCGAGCGCGAGCGGGATCGCGCCGATCACCGCGAACACGGCGCACAAAAAGCGCACGGCGAGGCGCCCCCAGTCCCTGCGGGCGCTCGGCGGGGAGCCCTTTCTCCTCGTGCCGTGCATCGGTGCGCAGCTTAGCTGAAGCGCGGTCGGACGCTTACGTGGGTGGGGTGATCCTGTGCGAGGAAAATACCGGTGCGTGCGCGTCGCACCCGACCGGAATCGTGCTCCAGGGTGGAACGCCGCGGGGGCGGCGTGCGAGGCAGGCCGGGTCAGCCCGCGGTGAGCTTGCGGTAGCGGAGCTTGCGGGGCTCGGCCGCGTCGGCGCCGAGGCGGCGCTTCAGGTCGGCCTCGTAGTCGGCGTAGTTGCCCTCGAACCAGACGACCTTGCTGTCGCCCTCGAAGGCGAGGATGTGGGTCGCGATCCGGTCGAGGAACCAGCGATCGTGGCTGATGACGACGGCGCAGCCGGCGAAGTTGAGCAGCGCCTCCTCGAGCGAGCGGAGCGTGTCGACGTCGAGGTCGTTGGTGGGCTCGTCGAGCAGGAGGACGTTGCCGCCGCGGCGGAGCAGCTTGGCGAGGTGGAGGCGGTTGCGCTCGCCGCCGGAGAGATCGCGGACCTTCTTCTGCTGATCGCTGCCGGCGAAGTTGAAGCTCGCGACGTACGCGCGCGAGTTGACCTCGCGCTTGCCGACGAGGAGGCGATCCTCGCCGCCGGAGATCTCCTGCCAGACGTTGTTGTTCGGGTTGAGCGCGTCGCGCGACTGGTCGACGTACGCGAGCTCCACGGTCTCGCCGAGCTTGAGCGCGCCGCCGTCGGGCTTCTCGAGGCCCATGATCATGCGGAAGAGCGTGGTCTTGCCGGCGCCGTTCGGCCCGATGATGCCGACGATGCCGCCGCGCGGGAGCGAGAAGCTGAGGTCGTCGATGAGGACGCGGTCGCCGAAGCCCTTGCGGAGGTGCTCGGCCTCGACGACCACGTTCCCGAGCCGCTGGCCGGCGGGGATGTGGATCTCGTTCTCCTCGACCTTCTTCGACTTGTCCTCGGCGAGCAGCGTCTCGTAGGCGGCGAGGCGGGCCTTGCTCTTGGCCTGGCGCGCGCGGGGGGCCAGGCGCACCCACTCGAGCTCGCGCTCCAGGGTGCGCTTGCGCGCGCTCTCCTGCTTCTGCTCCAGCTCGAGGCGCTTCTTCTTCTGCTCGAGCCAGCCGGTGTAGTTGCCCTCGTACGGGATGCCGGCGCCGCGGTCGAGCTCGAGGATCCAGCCGGCGACGTTGTCGAGGAAGTACCGGTCGTGGGTGACCGCGACGACGGTGCCGGGGTACTCGTGGAGGAAGCGCTCGAGCCAGGCGACGCTCTCGGCGTCGAGGTGGTTGGTCGGCTCGTCGAGCAGCAGGATGTCCGGCTTCTCGAGGAGGAGCCGGCAGAGGGCGACGCGCCGGCGCTCGCCGCCGGAGAGCTTGGTGACGTCGGCGTCGGGCGGCGGCAGCCGGAGGGCGTCCATGGCGCGCTCGACGACGCGGTCGATCTCCCAGCCGTTCGCGGCCTCGATCTTGTCCTGGAGGGCGGCGTACTCCTCGAGGAGCGCCTCCATGTCGGGGGGCGACTCGCCGAGCTTCGCGCCGATCTCCTCGAAGCGCTGGACGAGGGAGCGGACCTCGTGGACGGCCATCTCGACGTGCTCCTGCACGGTCTTGCCGGCCTCGAGCTGCGGCTCCTGGGCGAGGTAGCCGATGCGGATGCCGTCGGCGGGCTTCGCCTCGCCGAGGTACTCCTTGTCGACGCCCGCCATGATGCGCAGCAGGGTGCTCTTGCCGGCGCCGTTCGAGCCGAGGACGCCGATCTTCGCGCCCGGGTAGAAGGAGAGCCACAGGCCCTTCAGCACCTCCTTGTTCGGGGGGTGCACCTTCCGGACATCCTGCATCGTGAAGATGAATTGAGGGGCCACGTCTTCGCCTGCCTGTGCGTGCCCGGCGCGCCGTGGGGCCCCGCTCGGCCTTCGAGCGGGCGCGGCGCTGGCCGGGCTGGGGGGAGAGGCCGTATGCGAGATCGCCGGCTGACGGTCAAGAGGGCGTGGAAGCAGCTGTAGGCGGGGGCGCAGGGCGCGCGTCGGGACGGACGCGGGCGTCGTATGTATGAAGGGAGATTTCAACGCAAAGGCGCAAAGGCGCAAAGACGCAAAAAAGAGCAGATTTCATGCAGGTTTGCGCCTTTGCGCCTTTGCGCCTTTGCGCCTTTGCGTTGAAATCTCTCTCGGGATCCTGGCCGGACTCCTGACGGCAGAGCTAGGCGCGCCGCGCGCCGCGCCCGAACGCCTGCTTGAGGGCAGCGAGGTCCTCGCGGCCGACCTCGCGCGTGGCGACGAGCACGGCGAGGTACACGAGGGCGACAAGGATCGCCTCGCCGAGCACGGCGATCTTGCCGAGCCACGGGAGCTGCGCGCCCACGGCGATCGCGGCGAGCAGCGCGGCGCCCACGCGGAGCGCCGTCCGGGCCGGGACGAAGCCGCCGGCGGCGCGGTGGAGCAGGACGCCGCCGGCGACCGCGGCGGTGGCGAGCGCGAGCGAGGTGGCGACGGCGGAGCGCACGAGCATGTCGGGGCCGAACGCGGCGCGCGGGACGGCGATCGAGCAGCCGGTGGCGACGAGGAGGACGGTGGCGGCGGTGAGGGCGGCGGCCGCGCGCTCCCGGTGCAGGCTGGTGAGCGCGGCCGAGGCGACGCCCAGGACGGCGAACGCGCCCATGCCGAGGGAGAGCACGCGGAGCGTGTCGCCGCCGCGGCTCCAGATCTCGACAGGGAAGGCGAAGCGCAGGACGTGCGGGGCGAGGCCCGAGATCGGGGCGCAGAGGAGCCCGGTGAGCAGGAACGAGAGGCGGACGCCGGTCATGGCGTAGCGGCGGACCGCGGCGCGGTCGTTCTCGGCGTGCGCGCGGGCGAGCATCGGGAAGAGGATGAACGTGACCGAGAGGAGCAGCTGGTACGGCAGGAACGCGAAGAGCTGCGCGCCGCGGTAGACGCCGATGAGGTCGTCCGCGGCGTTCGCGCCGAGCGCGAGCCCGCTCGTGGCCTGCCCGAGGAAGCGGCGGAGGAGGAAGAAGTCGGTCTGGAGCAGGAGGTTCAGGAACGTCTGCGAGACGGCGAGCGGCAGGAGGAAGGCGGCGTGCTCGCGGATCGAGGGGCCGGCGCTGCCGCGGCGGCCGAGGCCGGTCCTGGTGAGGGCGAGGGGGACGATGACGGTCGCGGCGGCGACAAAGCCGGCGATCGCGCCGAGGACGCCGCTCTGGCCGGCGCGGAGGAAGAGGAAGGCGAAGCCGGCGATGCTCGCGGTGCGGAGCGCGCCGTAGCCGACGTCGAAGGCGGCCTGCGTGACGAAGCGCCGCTGGCCGTTGAGCGCGCCGACGAGCGGGGCGTAGAGGCCGTAGAGGAGGACCACGGCGGCGGCGAGCCGCAGCGGGCCGGCGACGTGCGGGGCCTCGGAGAAGTCGGCGATGGCGCCGGCGAGGAGCGCGAAGCCGGCGGAGACGACGACGGCGAGGACGGCGTGCAGGGCGAGCGTGCGGCGGAAGGCGGCGGCGACGTCCTCTTCCGCGACGCTGGAGACGGCGCGCGAGACGCCCTGGATGCCGGTCGCGACGATGACGTTGTTGACGACGCCGACGCCGGCGAGGACGACGGAGACCGCGCCGTAGCCGTCGGTGCCGAGCAGCCGCGGGAGGATGAGCTGCTGGACGAAGCCGAACAGGATGAAGGAGACCTTGGCGCCGGCGATGGCGAGGCCGCCGCGGCCGGCGGAGCGGGCGGTGGCGGGGGAGGTCGGGGCGGAAGGGGAGGGAGAGGAAGCGGCAGGCGCCGGGGCGGCCTGCGTAGGGTCCGCGGCGGTTCGCGAGGGATCCGGGGCGGAGTGCGGGGGATCCGAGGGCGCCGGAGCGTCCGGCGGCGGCGGGAAGGGCACGGCGGCGCGCTGCACGGCGGGGTTGTCGCAGAAGCACGCCGGGCGGGCAATCTCGCGCGGAGCGGCCGAGCACACCGGGGCGTCACGTAAACTTCAGCGGCGGTGCGGATTCGCTTGACGGGAAGGCCTCGCCGACTATCCTCGCGCCCGTCTCCAACGCATTCCAGCTTAGCTCAGTTGGTAGAGCAGGCGGCTGTTAACCGCCGGGTCGCTGGTTCGAGTCCAGCAGCTGGAGCTATTTCGCCGAGGCGACCCGGTCAGGGCGCCATGCCGACAAGGGGCCTTGCCAGAAAATCTGGCAAGGCCTCTTTGTTTTTTCCGCAGCTCACGCAGCGCGCACGCGGAACCCAGGAGAGCGCTCAGAGCAAGACGTGGCGCGTGACGAGCCACAAGGTTCGGCCCACGCAGAGCCGAGGCCGAGCGGTGCTCTTGAGTTCACGGTGAACGGCTCCCCGCTCTGGGGTTCACGGCTCCTCCTCTCCTTGCCGGTCGCGCCCGCACACCGGAAGATAGAGAGGGAGGCCGCGATGAAGAAGCACACCATGACGCTGCTGGGAGGGACGCGCGGCGAGCTTCGCGTTCCGGCAGACGTGCTTCTCGAGACGGTCGGCGCGCTGCTCGAGGGTGCCCGCCAGGCGACGCGCTTCGTCGTCGAGGGCGAGAGCACGCGCAAGGGGCCGCGACCCGCGTGGCTCGATGTGGCTTGTCGCGTGGAAATCACGGGGCTGACCGCTGGTTCCGCCGTCGTGGCGCTCGAGGCTCCGACGCTGGCCGACGTGGCGCCCGAGCGCTTTGGAGGCGCGCATCGATTCTCGCTGTTCGTCGAGGCGCAGCGGCTGATCGAGACGAGCAGCTCGGCCGTGGACATCTTCGCGGGGGTGCTCGCGAGCGTCGTGAAGGGCGACCGAGATCGCGTGCTCGCCGACCGCGCGCTGCTCGACACCTGCGTCCGGTTCGCTCGGGCTGCGCGTGACGGCTTTCATGGCGTACAGCTCGAAGGCATTGCTGGGCTCGACGCCCCCCTCGTCGTGCGACGCGACGATGTGGGCAAGATCGAGCTCCTTCGCGACGAGACCCCGGATCCCAAGGCCGTGCGTGTGACCGGCACGCTGGACACGATCTCCGCGACGAAGTCAGACGTCATGCTCACGCTGGCTGATGGCACTGCCGTGGCTGCCCGGCTCGACGCCCGCGACAACGAGCAGCTCAAGACCCTGTTCGGCTCGCGGGTGGTGGTTTCGGGCATGGCCCAGTTCCGTCCGTCCGGCAAGCTCCTGGTCATCGACGTCGAGTATCTCGGCCCCGCGCGCGCTGGTGACACCGTGTTCGAGAGCGCGCCAAAAGCCACAGCCAGGAAGCCCGTGGCCTCCTGGGTGCCGCAGGACGAGGCCACTGGCGTGTCGGCGTTCTTCGGCACGTGGCCGGGGGACGAGACCGATGAGGAGCTGCTCGGCGCGCTCGAGGCGATCCGGTGAGCCAGCGGATCTACCTCCTCGACACGAGCGTGATTCTCCCGCTGGTGCGCGGTAACGCGCTGGGTCGGTACATCGACGAGCGCTTCGGCCTGCGGTCCGCTGCGCAACGTCCGCTCGTGTCCGTGGTCAGCCTCGGCGAGGTGCGCGTGCTCGCGCTGCGCAACGCCTGGGGCGACGCCAAGCTGAAGGCGCTCTCGAATGCGCTCGACAGCCTGGTTGTTGTGGACATCAATCATCCAGCCGTCCTCGAGGCGTACGTGCAGCTCGACCTGGTCTCGCAGCGCCATCCCGACGGCGCCCGCAACATGGGAAAGAACGATCTGTGGATCGCGGCCTGCGCCAAGGCTGCCGGCGCGACGCTGCTCACCACGGACGACGACTTCTCCCACCTGATCCCCGAGCACCTCGATGGCGAGGTCATCGAGCCCACGATGGCGTCGTCATTGCTGACGTGAGTTCTGCTGAAGCTACGGACGACGCCGAGCGAGCCGAGGAGCTGAGCGAGCCCCTCCGACCTCATCGGAGTCACTGAGCCGGCGCGGGCTCGGAGCGCGCCCGTGCAGCGCACACGGCATCTCGCATGTTCACCGCGCTCCAGAACGGGATGCCGCCCGCCTGGGGCGACGAAGGCTTCCCTTCGTCGACCATGAAGGTGCGCGCGGCCGAGCTGCTCGGAGCGATGGGGCTCGCCGACCGAATGAATTTCAGGGCGACCGCGCTCTCGGGCGGCCAGCGGCAACGCGTGGCCATCGCGCGCTGTCGCGCCGATCGCCGCTCGTCCTCGCCGACGAGCCGACGGGGAACCTCGACACCGAGTTGTCGGCCGAGGTCTTCGCGTTGATGCGCCGATTCAACCGCGAGCTCGGCACGACGTTCCTCGTCGTCACCCACGATCCGCGCATCGCCGAGCAGTGTGACCGCGTCATCGAGATCGTCGACGGTCGCATCGCCAACGACCGCGCGTGACGGTCATCCAGGCGTCGCACCGAGACGCAGCTCGGCGCCTCGCTCAGTAGTACTGGCGGATGTAGCCGTAGGCGCGCTTGAAGATCTCCGCATCCTGGTGGAGCTGGTACTTGAGCAGGCTCTTGCGCAGGGCCTGCTTCACCTCGCGCTCGCCGGCTGCCGTGTTCTGCCAGCCGGGGAAGCGGACGAGCCGCACGATCCCGTCGATGTCGGCGACCACGCGTTCGACCATCACGGGCGTCTTTGCGTTCTTCACCTGCTGGAACAGCTCGGTGAGGGCGGCCTTGCCGCGGTCTTCGTCCTCCTCGGGTGGCGTGTCCTTCTCGGTGCGGACGAGGTCGCGTGCGAGCTCGAGGAGTTGCTTCAAGAACTCCACGCTGTTCTCCAGCCCCTGCTCGTGTCGCTCCTTGAGCGCCTCGAGGCGTTCGGACAGCGCCTTGTAGCGAGGGTTGCCCATGTGCTTGCGCAGGCGCGCGGTGAGCTTGATCTCGAACTCCTTTGCGCGCTTCTTCGGGTTGGGTGAGCCGATGACCGCATCGAGCAGCTCGGCGTCGAGCACCAGGGTCTCGAGGTCGTCGCGTACCGCATCGACGTGAACGTTCTGGTGAATCAGCTCGATGGTCTTCGCGCCGAGCGCGTGCCACACGAGCTTGCCTGTGCCGCTCGTCGGCTGGACCGAGACGTACACCTGCGTGAGCCAGCGGTAGTCGACCTCGAACGGCAGCAGCATCGGATCGGGCGAAATGGCCTCCCAGAGCTTGCCGAGCACCGAGTACTCGGCGGCGAACGCGTCGCGCACGTCGTTGTTCGGCAGGCACTCCTGTGCCGCCATCAGGCCCTCGTAGCCGGTCTGCGTGCGGTCGACGCCGGGGAAGAACGCGAAGCACTTCTGCATCGCTTCGGGGAGCTGGGCCTTGAGACCCTCGATGTTGCCGACGACGCTGCGGAAGCCCTTCTCGTCGAACTCCAGCGCCTTCGCCACATCGTCGAACACACCGAGGTAGTCGACGATGAGGCCGTGGGTCTTCTTGTCGCCGTAGGTGCGGTTCGTACGGCAGATGGCCTGGAGAAGCGAGTGGTCGCGCAGGGGCTTGTCCAGGTACATGACCTGGAGGATCGGCGCGTCGAAGCCCGTGAGCAGCTTCGCGGTGACGATGAGCAGCTTCAGCGGATCGTTGGCATCGCGGAAGCGATCAAGAAGCTTCTCTTCCTCGTCCCGCGAGCGCGCGTAGGGCTTGAAGCGCTCATCGGACCCGGTCGCGGAGATGACGATCTCCGTTGTCTCGGGCGGCAGCAGCTTGTCGAGCGCCGCCTTGTAGAGCAGGCAGCACTCCTGGTCGAAGGTCACGACCATGCCCTTGAAGCCGTTGGGCGCGACTGCGTCCTGGTAGTGCCTTGCGATGTCCTCGCAGATCTTCTGCACGCGCTCGGGCACTTTCACGAGCACCGCCATCTTGGCGGCGGCCTTCGCGAGGTTGTCCCTGTCGAGGTCGGAGAGCTTGCCCGTGAGCGCCTGGTAGGCCTGGTCGATGGCGGCCTTGTCGATGTGCAGATCGACGAGGCGCGGCTCGAAGTGGAGCTTCAAGGTCGCGCCGTCGCGGATCGACTCCTCGAAGCCGTAACGGCTCATGTAGCCGCGCGCGTCCTCCTCGGCGCCGAAGGCGTAAAACGTGTTCCGGTCGCGCCGGTTGATGGGCGTGCCTGTGAGCCCGAACAGGAACGCGTTGGGCAGCGCCGCGCGCATCTTCATGCCGAGGTCGCCCTCCTGCGTGCGGTGCGCTTCGTCGACGAGGGCGACGATGTTGCCGCGGTCGTTCAGCATGCCGTCGGCCTCGCCGAACTTGAAGATCGTCGTGATGATGACCTTGCGTGTGTCCTGCTTCAGCAGCCGCTGAAGGTCCTCGCGCGTCTCGGCCTTCACCAGGTTCGGCACGTCGGAGGCGTGGAACGTCGAGCTGATCTGCGCGTCGAGGTCGATGCGGTCGACGACGATGATGACGGTGGGGTTGCCGAGCTCGGGCTGGAGCCGGAGCTTCTGCGCGGCGAACACCATGAGCAGCGACTTGCCCGAGCCCTGGAAGTGCCAGATGAGGCCCTTGCGCGGCTTGCCGGCGAGGACGCGCTGCACGATGAGGTTCACCGCCTCGTACTGCTGGTAGCGGCAGACGACCTTGATGCGGCGCTTCTTCTTGTCCGTCGCGAAGAGCGTGAAGTGGGCGAGAATGTCGAGCACCACCGCCGGGCGCAGGAGGCCGCTCACCGCCGCCTTCAGCCCCGCGAGCGCGCCCGGCGTCGCCTCCTCCTCGCCACGCCACGGGCCCCACAGGTCCACCGGCATGCGAACAGCGCCGTACATCAGCTCCTTGCCCTCGGTGGCGACGCTGAACGCGTTGGCGACGAAGAGCTCCGGGACGTTCTTCTCGTAGTCGTCGTGAAGCTGGAGTGCGCCGTCGAGCCAGCTCACCGCTTGGCGAACGGGCGTCTTCGCTTCGATGAGGACGATGGGAAGGCCGTTGACGAGCAGCACGAGGTCCGCGCGTCGCTCGGCGGGCCCGGCGCGGAAGGTGAACTGGTTCGTGACGACGTACTGGTTGTTTTGGAGGTTCTCGAAGTCGATGAGGCGGATGGTGACGTGCTCGTGGTTCGGCCCGAAGGGCATCGAGCGGTCGCCGCGCAGCCACGCGGTCAGCTCCTCGTTCGCCTTGAGCAGGCCGTCGGAGCGCACCGCGAGTAAAATCGCCCGCAGCTTGTAGAGGACCTCGTCGGCGCGGTCGGGAACGGCGGCGATCTCGAGGTTCAGCCGAATGAGCGCGTCGCGGATCCAGTCCTCGACGAAAACCTCGTAGGGTTGACGCGGGATGTTCGCGGGCGCCAGGTAGTGCCAGCCGAGGCCCGCGAGCTTGCCGCTCTTGCGCGCGAGGCCCGCGCCGACGGCGGTGTGGTGGGTAACGCCGCCGCAGAGCAGGTCGCGGATCAGGTTCTCGACAGTGGAGGCTTCGGTGAAGCTCATGCACCCTCTACAGTGAGCGAACGAATCAGCTCCGCCGCGCGGTCCGCGCGTTTATTCAGTGCGTCGAAGCCGCGATCGAACGAGTCTATCGCTTGCGCGATCTCCTTTTGCTCGCCAACCGACGGGAACGCGATCTCCATGGCACGCAGCTTCTCGGCCGGGAGGTGCGGGATGGTCGTCTCTCCAGTGAGCGCGGCGAACCGTCCAGTCAGCGAGAGAAAATAGAGGCAATGAAGAAGGAACTCCGGGACGTCGTCGCCCTTCGCCCGAAGTCGATGCAGCGCTTTTTGATAACAGGCACCGGGGATCTCGTTGCGCCAGATGGCGGATTTGCCGACGTGTCGTCCCTCGCACGCCAGGATGTCTCCAGGGCGGAGAGCGAACTTCTCACGCTCCGCTTCCGTGAACGACATAGTCGCCACGTCGTCCAGCTCGAGCCTGTTCCACTGAACGTTCGCGTTCCGCAGATACGGAATATGCGATCCACCATTGCTGCCGGCTCTGGCCGTTTCCGACATCATCTTGCCGAGCTGGACGCTGTAACGATTGCCGAGCGGCTCGACCGACCACGAGCGGGGAATGGTACCAACGGCCGTGGCCGTCAGCGATTCGCCCCGAGTACCACGCTGGTACAGCTCGACGATAAGGGCGTCTCTCGTCTTCGTTCCAATGTCAGCTGCGTTTCGGAATTCGCAGGCAACATCAGCGGCCCGTTGCAGTACGGCCGCGAGTCTCCGCTGCTCCTCCAGCGGGGGCAGTATGAATTCGAATTCCGCCATGTCCGTCCAACGGAAATGGGGCGTTACGGAACCGACTTCCTTGGCGATGTTCCAATTCTGGACCGGCGAGCTCGCAAGCAGGTGTTCGATGAAACCGGGATGTAGGTCGCTGCGAGCGGTGGGTTTCAACACAAGGATCTTTTCCCCAGTCAGCCCGTCGAACGGCGCGACAGCACACTTCCGAAGTCGAGGCCGGCGGGTGGGGACAAGGACCATGCCTTGCCGGAAGACGAACCGAAAGGTCGGAGGAATCTCGTCGACGCCAATAACGCCGTGTCGGTGGAGCCGAAGGTCTTGCGTGTCCAAATGATCGACGCCAACGAACTTGGAATAACCAGCGACGTCGCCGGCACGTTCTACATGTCGCTCCACGATTTCGCCCAGCTTTACCCGCTTCCAGCCGGCTCTCGTCCTAGCCATTAGCCACCTCGGGCTCGCTTACCGCAGCATCGTCACTGACGAGAGTGTCGAGCATGTCCACGATTGCGTCCATCTGCCGCCAGAATGCCCGCCCGGACGTCTCCCAAGCCTCCCAAGCCTCGCGCAGCCTGGCTGCCTCGCCCTCGGCGCTCGCTGTCGCCGCCATCGCCCGCTTGACGTAGAGCGGGATCGATAGGCTGAAGCCGTGTGCGGCGATGTCTTCGATGGTCGCGACCTTCGCGAAGCCCTCCTGGTCGACGAACGCGTCATAGGCGGCCTCGATACGCTGCTGGTGCTCGGGGCGAAGGAAGCTCATCGCCCGCTCGCGCGCGATCTCGTTCACCGCGTCGATGAGCAGCACCTTGCCGCGCTTTTTCGGCGGCTTCTTGGAACGGCAGAAGATGACGCACGCCTCCATCGGTGAGTTGTAGAAGAGATTCGGTCCGAGCCCTAACACGCAGTCGACGAGGTCGGCGTCGACGAGCTTTTTGCGCAGCTCGGCCTCCTCCCTGCGAAAGAGCACACCGTGCGGGAAGAGGATCGCGCAGCGCCCCGTCTTCGGGGCCATGCTCTTCAAGATGTGCTGGAAGAACGCGTAGTCGGCGCGGCCCTGCGGCGGCGTTCCGAGGAAGTTCCGGCCCCAGCGGTCGGTGTTCCACGCCTCGCGGTTCCACTGCTTGATCGAGTACGGCGGGTTCGCGAGGACCACATCGAACGTCTTCAGCTGGTCGGCCTCGTGGAATGCGGGCGCGGCCAGCGTGTCGCCGCGCGCGATCTCGCAGTCTTCCACACCGTGAAGCACGATGTTCATGCGCGCGATGGAGGCCGTCATGTGGTTCCGCTCTTGACCGAAGAGCTTGAGCGTCCGGTGTTCGCCGCGCTTTCGCTTTACCTCGGCGAGCGCCGAGATGAGCATGCCGCCGGTGCCGCAGGTCGGGTCGTAGATGGTCTCGCCGCTCTTCGGCTGGAGCATCTGCACCATGAGGTGGACGACGGTGCGGTTCGTGTAAAACTCCTGCGCCGTGTGCCCGCTGTCGTCGGCAAACTTTTTGATGAGGAACTCGTAGCCATTGCCGAGCTCGTCCTCGGGCACGTTCGCGATCGAGAGCGTCTGCCCCGAGAAGTGCTCAAGCAGGTTTTTCAGCGTAACATCGGGCAGCCGCTCCTTGTTGGTCCACGGCGCGTCGCCGAAGATGCCGTCGAGCCGCCCCGGATTCGCCGCCTCGATCGCGCGGAGCGCCGTCTGGAGCTTCTTGCCCACGTCCTTTGCGGCGGCGCGCACGTTATTCCAGTGCGAACCGTCCGGGATCACGAATCGGTCGTCGGCCGTCGCGGTCGCGTACCTGGTGTCGCTTTTCGACTCGGCGAGGGCGGCGGCGTAGTCCTCGTCCCACACGTCCGAGAGGCGCTTGAAGAAGATCAGCGGGAAGACGAACTGCTTGTAGTCACCAGCATCGACCAGGCCGCGCAGGATGACAGCGGCCCCCCACAGATACGACTCCAGCTCTTGCTGGGTCATGTGCGTGGTCACGACAGCCAACCTCCCTCGCGCATGACGCGACGAAGGTTGTCTTCGGCCTCGCGGCACTTCGCGAGGGCGTCCTTGAAGGCGGCGACAGCGACCGGAAGCGGCGGAATGTCGGCCCCGATGGGCGGAAGCACGTAGCGCGAGATGTTCAGAGTCCAGCCTTCCTTCTCGATCTCTGAGAGGTCGACGACGCGCGCGCGATCCTGGACGTCGGCGAAGCCCTGTACCCACGCGTGGATCTCGGTGACATGCGCCGGATCCATGAAATTCTGCGCTCTCCCACGACGGAACACCGAGGACGCATCGACGATGAGGACCTTGCCCTTCTTGCGCTTCTCCTTGCGCTGACGAAGCACCAGCACGCACGCGGCCAGGCCGGTGCCGTAGAAGAGGTTCGGTGCGAGGCCGATGACGGCCTCGACGAGATCCTTTTCGAGGAGATGCTTGCGGATCTGCGCTTCGACACCACCACGGAAGAGCGCCCCCTGCGGGAGTACCACGGCCATGCGACCGGTCTTGGGCGCCATCGACTTCACCATGTGCTGCACCCACGCCATGTCCGCGTTGCTGTCCGTGGGCAGCCCGGCAAATGCGCGCCCCCACGGATCGGTCTCCCATACCTCGCGGCCCCACTGCTCCAGCGAGAACGGCGGGTTGGCGATGACGACATCGAAGGTCGCGAGGCCGCCGGTGCTCGGGTCGGTGAAGACCGGGTTACGAAGGGTGTCACCGCGCTCGATGATGAAGTCCTCGATGCCGTGCAGGAAGAGGTTCATCCGCGCGACCGAGGCGGTGGTGAGGTTCTTTTCCTGGCCGTACAGCCTGCCGAAGAAGGTCCGTGGATCGCCGCCGCGCTCGCGTACGTGCTCAACGGCCGCGAGCAGCATGCCGCCCGTGCCACAGGCCGGGTCGTAGATCGTCTCGTTTTCCTTCGGGTCGAGGATGTCGACCATCAAGCGTACTACGCTGCGCGGGGTGTAGAACTCGCCCGCTTTCTTGTTGGTCGCGTCGGCGAACTGCTTGATGAGGTACTCGTAGGCGTCGCCCATCACGTCGGAAGCGACGCGGGCGTTGCCAAGCGAGAGCGCCGAGAAGTGCTCGATGAGGTCCTTGAGCAACTCGTCGGGCAGCCGGTCCTTGTTGGTCCACTGGGCGTCGCCGAACACGCCGTAGAGGTGCTTCTGGTTCGCGGCCTCGACGCCGCGCAACGCATTGGCGAGCGCTGTGCCGACGTTCTTCGGTGCGCGGCGCACGGCGGACCAGTGGCAGCCCTCGGGCACCTGGAAGCGGTGCTCGTCGGCAAAGTCCTCACCGTACTCGGCGAGCATCGCGGCGTGCTCCTCGTCCCACACGTCGCAGATGCGTTTGAAGAAGAGCAGCGGCAGGATGTACGACTTCCAATCCGTGCGGTCGACCGGGCTGCCGCGCAGGATGTTCGCGGCCTCCCAGAGGTGCGACTCGAGCTCGGCGAGCGTCATGGGCAGCGCGAGGGACGACTGGCTACTCATGACCTCCCTCCTCACGACGCGCGGTCGCCTGCTGCGGATCCACGCGTCGATATCCGCGCGCCGGAAACGCGACTGCCCGCGCACCTTGAACGCTGGGATCTCCCCGTTCTGGGCCATCGTGGAGACGGTCTTGTCGGCGACCTTCAACAAGGCCGCGACCTCTTGGATTGTGAGTATCTCGTCGCTCATCCGTTCAGGAATCCATGGCGGCGGAAGGCGTGGGCTTCCGGCCATTTCCAGAGTACGGCGGAGGATGGGGCGGCATCAAGACGGGCGAGGTGTCGGCGCTCAGATCCTCCGGAGCCCAGTCCACGCCGCCCGCTGCCTGGCCCAGCTCCCCGCATGCGCCACTGCCCGGAGTGGCCGCTCGGCCATCGGCTCGGCGCCGTTGACGGCTTCGAGGGCCAGGACGGCCGCCTGGAGGTCGGGCGCGAGAGGGAAAATGAAGCAAGTCGAGCCGTTGCGTGACCCGCGCTGCGGCCCCAGCTTGCGGGCTACGGGGGCCTGGTCTGCGATGCGCCCCCGGTCGATGGTGCCCTGGAGGTGGCGCGCGGGGGCCAGCATCCGGGCGACCTTCGCCGGCCGCCGCACGGGTTCGGGCTTCGGGGGCGGCGGCTGCTCGGTGAGGAGCGCGCCCGAGCATTCTGGCGACTTTCGCGGGGCCGCACAGGTTCGGGCTGGGCGGTGGCGGCTCGGTACGGAGCACCCGCGAGCACCTCGCGACGGGCCAGGAGCCACCCCGTCTGGCCGGCCTTCTGCTCGTCCTCCCACGCCTTCCTCAGGCCGGGCTCGACGCGCTCCGTCTTCGCGCGCGCGAGCAGATCTTTCTCCAGCGCCTTGAGCGCGGGCTGCAGCAGCTTCGGCAAACCGGTCGGGGCGGTCACTTCGTCGCTCCCATCGCGTCGAGGAAGCGCTTGCCCCACCATAGCTTGCGGATCGCTTCGGGTGAGACCCTCTCAAGTACCTTGAAAGAATGCGAGCCCTTGCCGTACGCGCCGGCCTTCGTGGGCTTGGCGGCCGCTGCGAGCGCCTCGTAAATCGCTTGCTTGTCCATGTTCTCGAGCCGATCGATGGCCGGGAGCTTGCTGTCATCCAGCTTCGGTCCGAAGACGTCCTTCATCGCAGCGACGTCGGCGGCGAGCCACGTCTCCATGCAGACGGTCATCAGGTGGAGCTGGTCGTCGCTCCCGTTGGCTGGGCGATCCCAGCCATCGCCCGTTCGTGCCTTCACGTGGTCCCACGGTGACTGCGCCTCCGGGAGCTCCTCCGCGTCGACGAGCAGCCAGGTGTCGGCCTCCGACGACGCGTGCGCGTCACAGAACTGCTTGTAGGCGAGCCCGCGGCCGCCACACGCGATGACCCTTGGCCTCTGCGTGACGCCCGCGCGCTCGAAGAGCTTGCTGAAGGCCCTCCTGCACTCGCTCGCGAGGCTCGGGTTCTTGTCGCCGCCGCCTTCGACGTAAAGCTCGCGAGCGCGCCGCGGGGTGGGATGGCTGCTCTTCACCATCGCGTGCCTCCGATACGCCCGGAAAGCCAGAGCGGACCGAGCGAGCCGAACTCCTTCCAGCGCGCGATCTGGTCGGCGTCGAGGCGAGTCATCTTCGAGGTGCTCCCGTCCTTTTCACAGACGACGACCGCGGCGGCGTGCTCCGTCATCGCGTCGACGAGCTGCGTGGAATGCGTGGTGACGACCAGCTGGAAGCGAGAGCTCGCCTCGAGGAGCAGGTCACGCAGCGCCGGCAGCACGTCGGGGTGGATGCCGAGCTCCGGCTCCTCGATGAGGACCAGGCGCGCGGGGCCAGGGTCGATGAGGATCGCCAGCAGCGACAGGAACCGCAGCGTCCCGTCCGACAGCCGGTGCGCAGGCACGTTGCGCTCGCCCTCGGTGAGGTAAAGCCGAAGCTGTCCGCCCTCGGGGATGACCTCCACGTCGGTGAAGCCGGGAGCCACCTCCGAGAGCAACTCCAGCAGTCGCTTCTTCGTCGCAGGGGTGCGCTTCAGAACAGCCAGCCGGGCAGGCAGGTTCGAGAAGTCCTCCAGGAGCCGGTCGGTCTGCACGTCGGCACCGCACGCCGCACGAATCGCGCTCTGCGGCCCGAAGCTCCAGGCTCGATAGATGAGGATCTGCTTGAGCCGATCTCCCGTCGCCGCGACCTCCGGATAGATCTCGGGATCGCGACGCTGCGACAGGATCGACTGCGTACGGTCGATGTCGGCCCGCTCGAGGGCGCGCGGCTTCGTCTTCGTCTTCGCGCTGTTCAGCATGGGGCGTCCGTTCTCGTAGCCGAAGTAGAAGTAGGGCTTGGGCGACCCGTCGCGATTCTCGATACGCTCGTCGAGCACGACGAAGCTTCCTCCCTCGCTCCCGAACGCGACACGGTACCGAACTGCACTGGGCGCGATCGCCGCAGGCACGAAGAGGATCTCGATGGCCGCGGAATCAGCGCGCTCGTGAGCACCTCCACGCCAGATCCACTCGTCGACACCACCCCCTTGGCGGATCGGCAGCGGCAAGTCCTTCGGAACCGCGCGCAGCACCGAGAATGCCTCGATCAGGTTCGACTTGCCGGACCCGTTGGGACCGATCAGCACGTTGAGGGATTGCAGCTTCAGCGTGTGAGCACCGGGTCCGAACGAGAGGAAATCGGTGAGCGTAATCTCTTCGATCATGGGGAACTCTCGGCTCTGTGGGCGTTTGCCAGCCACGCATCGGGCATGACGAGCCGCTGGCTCGGCAGCGGCGCGGGAACGGGCAGCCGACCGTCGATGGAGGGCGCGCTGCCGTCGGCGTGCGACGGGACCACGAGCAGGGTGGCCGGGGCGTCCCCGCCCTCCGCTTCGTTGACGATGCGCGCGAGCGCACCGGAGAGGCTGTAGCGCGCGAGCGCTCCGGCGAACTGCGTCCAGCGCGCCTCCGCATCGGCGCCGAAGCGGCGCGGCGTGGTCTCGCCGGCGTCGAGCGCGCGAAGGCCGAGCACCGCAGCGCCGTAGGAGGCAGAGCGATCCTGGTCGGTCAGGGGGCTAGTCACGTCGACTCCTCCTCGCCAACGGCGCGGCGGGTCTTCGCGCCGAGCCAGGCGTCCAAGTCCGTCCGGCGGAAGCGCCGCTGCCCTTCCGCCTTGAACGCTGGCGGCCTCACCTTCTGGGTCATCGTGTAGACGGTCTTCTCCGCAACCTTCAGCGGTCGTGCGACCTCAGGCACAGCGGGGATGTCGTCCGTCATCGAGTGAAACTCCGGGAGCGGTCGGCAGGAGTGCCAGCTCTGGCAGAGGTACACTGGATACGTATCGGGTCGCAACGGACGCGAGTGTTCCAGCTGCACCGGTGCGGGTCCAGGCGGCTGAACTGATCAACCGAGGCCTGGCGCGCACTCACGCGCAAGGCGATCGGCGCCGCCTGGCGCATCGACGCCGCCTCGGCCATTCGCGCGCCCCCGCCGTTCGAACGTCCTCCTCGCTTATCTGGACATCCCCCGGCTTATCTGGACATCCCGCCCGCCCATCTGGACAGGGGGTGGGGTCATCTGGACATCCCGCCCGCCCATCTGGACAGGGGGCGGGGTCATCTGGACACCCTGCCCACCCATCTGGACATCCCACCCCGCCGCCTCGCCTCCCGGCTCCCCCCACCCGTGTCCAGATCCTGCTCCGTGCTGGACGTCTCCACGACCGAGCTCATCCTTGCCGCTTTGCGTCGTGCCCCGAGGGGCGCGGATCGCAGGAGGAGGGGTCAAGCAGTCATGGCAAAGCAAGGAACGGACTTCGATCGCTGGGTCAAGGTCGCCGCCGGGTCGGAGCGGACCGACAACCCGCTGAACATTCCGTACGACGTCGCCGTGCGTGAAGCGGTCGCCGCCGCGGCGTTCGTGAAGAAGTACTGGGAGCCCGACGGCGATCGCCCGGGTCTCAAGCGGGTCAAGAGCCGCCTGCCCGCATCGAGCGGCGAGGAGCTGCTCTCCCTCGTGCACGCGGTGCAGGAGGCGCAGACGCGGCTGCTCCTCATCGTCGATCCGGCCGTGGCCGATCTCGGCGAGCGCGCCCGGTTCGTCGTCGATGAGCTCGAGTCGGCGCTCGAGTTCCTGCTCGACGACGACGTCGACGAGCCCGCCGACGCGCAGCTCGCGCGCATCAAGGAGTTCCACGCGCAGGACGGCCAGCGCTCGAGCGCCCTCTCCCAGGCGCTCCGCGATTACGCGGGGCTCGCGGAGCCGCTCAAGGATCGCCTGGTCGAGGCGGACGAGGCGTTCGACGTGCGCCTCGTCGCCGAGGCCAGGAAGCTCGCGGAGGATCTGCAACGGCGGGCGCTGGAAGCGGCCCCCGAGGCCGGCGCTTCGGCCGCCGCGACCACGATCCGCAACCAGCTGCTGCACCTCATGGTCGGGCGCGTCGGCGCCATCCGGAAGATCGCGGCCCACGTCTTCCGGCGCCACCCCGAGATCGCCCGCGAGGTGACGAGCGCCTACGAGCGGCGCCGCCGTGCGGTGGCGCGGCGCGAGAAGGCCCGCAAGGCCACCGAGGCCGGCCAGGCCAACGGCAAGCCGGCGGCGGTGCCCGCGCCCGCGACCCCCTAGCAGGAGCCGATGTTGACGATCGCCCCGCGCCCCGCCGCACCGAGACGAGCACCATCGCCTCGATAGGTCCGAGGACGAGAGGGCGCGCGGCTCGATCGAGCCGGATGCGACCGGCTTCGCCTTCTCGTGCCCGGAGAACCGGAAGCTCACGAACCACTCGCGGTATAGCGAGCGGGCCATCTCGTCGAGGAGGTTGACTCGAGGCCGCCGGCAGCGCGGGCAACACGTCGCACCAGGCACCGCCCGAAGGGATTGGCTATCCTCGGGGCATGACCGCATCCGCGCCGAAGGCTGCCCGTCCCGCGACCTTGGAGGATCTCCTTGCGATCCCGGAGGAGGAGCGGCGCCACGAGCTCATCGAGGGCAGCATCGTCGAGAAGGGGGCCGCGACCGGCGAGCACGGGGCCGTGCAGCGCAAGCTCTCCGCCTACGTCGACCCCTACGATCAGCGCCCCGGCGGGCGCAGGCCCGGGGGATGGTGGTTCGCCACCGAGGTCGATGTCTACTTCGACGCCGCGAACACCGTCCGCCCCGACGTGGTCGGCTGGCGACGAGACCGCGTCCCGGAGCGCCCGCGCGGTATACCGATCATGGTGCGCCCCGATTGGATCTGCGAGATCCTCTCGACGAACAAGCGGAACGATCTCATCAAGAAGAAGCGCGTCTATCACCGGCACCAGGTTCCACACTACTGGATCATCGACCCCGAGGAAGAGACCCTGGCCGTCTACCGCTGGACGCAGGAAGGTTACGTCGAGATCCTCGCCGCCGAGCGCGGCGAGCAGGTTCGGGCCGAGCCGTTCGAGGCGACTCCGCTGCAGGTCGGCGTGCTCTTCGGCGACGACGAAGACGACGAGCCCTGAGCTGGGTGACCGTGCGGCGCTGGTCGCTCGCCCGTCGACCAGGGGCGCCTCTTCGATGCATGCCTACAAGCCGTTGCGATCGCTCGGTATCGTCGTTTGCCTCGTGCTAATCGTCCTGCCCTCCTGGCTTTGCCTCCGTGGTCCGCATCCTCAGATAAGCAAGTAGAACCGGTGAGGCTGCCAATCGCTTCTTCGCTGTACCCAGAGGACCGGTGGCGTGATAGCTTGTGCGGGTGCGAGATCCAGCAGCCACTGGTCGAACGGATACCGCGTCGCTCGTCGTCGCAGCCCGACCCGACGCGGTCTACCGTGCCTTCGCCGATCCCGACGCGCTGATGGCGTGGCTCCCGCCCGAGAGCATGACCGGTCGCGTCCTCGACTACGACTTCCGCGAGGGCGGTCGCTACCGCATCGAGCTGACTTACGATGATGCAGCGCCCGTCGGCTTCGGAAAGACCACCGGGCGGACCGATGTCAGCACCGGGCGCTTCCTTTCGCTGGAGCCGGGCAAGCGCATCGTCCAGTCGGTCGCGTTCGAGTCGTCGGACGCTTCGTTCGCGGGCGAGATGGTGATGACGTGGTCGTTCGAATCGCTGCCCGCAGGGACCCGCATCACCATCACCGCGGAGAACGTTCCGCCCGGCATCAGCCAGGCCGACCACGAGGCCGGCCTCCGAGCGTCCCTGG
The DNA here is from genome assembly GCF_051473845.1 of Sorangium sp. So ce381. NCBI lineage: Bacteria > Pseudomonadati > Myxococcota > Polyangiales > Polyangiaceae > Sorangium > Sorangium sp. So ce381. The sequence goes on from NZ_CP150336.1 coordinate 1,608,848, forward strand.
AGAATCTCGCGCGCAACCTGTCGCCGCCGCGGCGTTCGTGAAGAAGTACTGGGAGCCCGACGGCGATCGCCCGGGCCTCAAGCGGGTCAAGAGCCGCCTGCCCGCATCGAGCGGCGAGGAGCTGCTCTCCATCGTGCACGCCGTGCAGGAGGCGCAGACGCGGCTGCTCCTCATCGTTGATCCCGCCGTCGCCGATCTCGGAGAGCGCGCCCGGTTCGTCGTCGATGAGCTCGAGTCGGCGCTCGAGTTCCTGCTCGACGACGACGTCGACGAGCCCGCCGACGCGCAGCTCGCGCGCATCAAGGAGTTCCACGCGCAGGACGGCCAGCGCTCGAGCGCCCTCTCCCAGGCGCTCCGCGATTACGCGGGGCTCGCGGAGTCGCTCAAGGATCGCCTGGTCGAGGCGGACGAGGCGTTCGACGTGCGCCTCATCGCGGAGGCCAGGAAGCTCGCGGAGGATCTGCAACGGCGGGCGCTGGAATCGGCCCCCGAGGCCGGCGCTTCGGCCGCCGCGACCACGATCCGCAACCAGCTCCTGCACCTCATGGTCGGGCGGGTCGGCGCCATCCGGAAGACCGCGGCCCACGTCTTGCGGCGCCACCCCGAGATCGCCCGCGAGGTGACGAGCGCCTACGAGCGGCGCCGGCGCGCGGTGGCGCGGCGCGAGAAGGCCCGCAAGGCCGCCGAGGCCGGCCAGGCCAACGGCAAGCCGGCGGCGGCGCCCGCGTCCGTGACCCCCGCGCCCTCGACCAACTAGAACAGCGATCACGTTGAAACCCGGAGAATTTTCACAGGGAGGCGGGGAGGCGGGGAGGAAGAAAAAAAAGAATTTCTCCCTCTTGTCGTCTCTCGCTCCCCGCCTCCCCGCCTCCCTGTGAAATTCCTGCTCTTTCTCGTGGTTTCAACCCGTTTGTCGCTCTAGACATCGGCCGGCGCTCGGCCGCCGTCATCCCAGCCGGGCCTCGGCCGGCTCAATCCCGGCCGGCTCACCGTCCGCGCGGAAATTGCGCTCCGAGGCGCGTTCGCCCCCATCCACCATCGCCCATCGCCGTTCGCAGCCATCTGAGACGACGCCGCCGGTTTGGGGCGCCGGTAGGCGGTCGTTGCGCCAAGCGTCGGCTCGGCCGGGCGGCGGTGGGCTCCGGCGAGCTCAGGCGATGCAGCAGAACGTGGACGGCTCGGCCGGCTGGAGCTCGCCGACGGGCTCGCCGCCCTGCGGCGCGCACGCGCCCGGCTCCATCGCCATGACCGCGGCCGACTTGCTGCCCAGGCCGACGCCAGGCAGCGTCACCGCGCAGAAGGGGACGCTCGAGCTGACGAGGTTCGACGCGACCAGGTCGGTGCACGCTGCGTCGCGGTACACGGATGCCATGATCGTGCACGAGGCGCCGGTCGGCTCGCCGCAGCTGCATGGAGTGCAGTCGCGGCTGTCGAGCACGTCTTTATAGAAGACATGCCTCTGGGCGTAGCCCTCCGGACACTCGGCTTCGCCCTCGTGGTAGACGCAGGTCAGGAACCCGGGCGGCGCTGCCGGCGCGCACGTCGTCGCGTCGGCGCACTCGGTGTGCGCCCCGGCGACGCAGGCCCTCGCGCGCGTCGCCCACAAGAGCGCGTTCTGGGGGATGGGCTGCGGGACTTCGATGCGCGGCGTACACGCGCCGGCCGTGATCGAGGGCGCCGCGATCGTCAGCGACTGCACGCAGGGCTCGCCGTTGCAGTCCTGATCGGCAGGGATCGCGCTCCCGGCGGTGCAGCCGCCGTCCCATGCGTCGGGCGCGGCGAACGGCGTCGTGACGGCGGTGGGCTCGTCGCCGGGGCAGGAGGAGGACGATGCGGCCCACGCGGTGGGGAGCGAACACGAGACCTCGGGCGGGTCGCACGCGCAGGTCGGGCACGTCTTCGGCACCTGCTGGAGATCGGCGAAGCCCTCGTACCCGATCGTCGGTGCGCCGGCGGGGCATTCGGGGGTGGCCTCCGGCGGACCGAACCAGAGAAGCGCCGGGCCGGACCAGCCGAGCGGGGCGGGGGAGACGCACTGGCCGGAGCACAGCGCGCTGTGCGCCTCACCGCCATCGCCGCCCTGACCGCCGTCGCCGCCCTGACCGCCGTCGCCGCCCTGACCGCCGTCGCCGCCCTGACCGCCGTATTTCTCGCACCACTCAGGATAGTGGGCGCGCTCTTCGTCCGTACATGGGCCATAGAGGATACCTGGCTCTTGGGTGCACCCAACGCTCAACAGCGCTCCTGCAAGGGCAACGCATGACACGCGCATGCGTGGAACCCTACTCGAACGATGGCCTTCGGCGCAAGGTGGGTATCGCCCTGCGAGCCCCGTAAGGTTTGAGCATTCGGCGGATTGAGGAAATTTTCTCATGCTTTCTCATCTTCGGGTACGGCAGATGTCCTTGCCGCCGGATCCCCATCACAGGTTCAATTGTAGACCCATCCCGAACGCCACACCGAGCGCGGGAGCGCTCCAGGTCGCGCGTTCTGATTCGGCGATGTCTCCGCGGCGGAGGAGTGACCAGTCGACCAGGCGCTGAACGGCCTCGCTATACCCGTACCCAGAGAGGCTCTCTGAAAGCGGCCACGTGACGCCCGCTCGCGCGCCGATTCCGGCACGAAGACCCAGCAGGGATTCCGGGGTGATTGGAACCTCGGGCACCGCACGGAGCACGCCGAACTCTCCGACGCCGCACGCGAAGAGAAAATGCCGGTGAAGGCACAAGGCAGCGTTCCCGGTGAGCGCCGATGCCGTCACGCGCACGCTATCTACGTTGGTCGACAGCGACGAGAGCCCGCGGGCTTCCAGCGCGACCGACCATGCCGGCCAGCGTCCCGTGACCGCCAACGTCGGCCCAACCGCAACGCCGGGCGTCAGCCCCAGCGCCATCGTGGCGCCGGCGCCAACGCTCCACCGGAAGCGCTCCGCCGCAGCTTGCCCCGCACTGCTCGAGGGCGGCGCCTGCACGGATCGCAGCACGCGCGCCGGCGCCGCCTTGCCCGGCCGGCGCGCGGGTGGCGCCTCGCTCGGCGGCAGCGCCGGCTGCCCCGCGCACGGGCGTTCGGGGGAGCATGGCGCCTCGGCCGGCGTCGCGGGCTCTTCCTGCGGGGCTGGCGCTGCCTGCGGCGGCGGGCGCTCGCCCGGGTCGTCGAGCTGCACGGCGATGGACAGGGCCACCATCGAAACCAGCGTCTTGCAGTCGCCGCGGGTCCTGTAGCCGTCGGTCCAGCGCAACCTGCCGCCGCGATCGCGAAGGTACATCGACGCAATGAGCTCGCCCTGCTCTTGTGCTATCGACGCCGCCATCGCGAGCGGAGCCTCCGCGTCGAAGGGGTCGAAGCTCATGCGCCGGGCGATCTCCGCGCGCAGGAACTGCTCGTCGGGGCAGCGCTCGGCGCCTGGGCCGAGCGTGAGCTCGAGCCGCACGCGGGCCCGGCGCGGTCCGGGATCGGCCCGGACCGGCATGGCCGCGAGCTGCGCGATGGCGACCGCGACCAGCGAGGCGAGCGTTGCGCGCCATGCCTGCTTTCCCCGTCGCCGGCCGTGCGACGGGGGGCGCGCGCGTCGCGGCGGCTCTGCGCTCACGGCCGATCGTGCCCCGTCGTGCCGCCGGTCGTGGTGACCGGCAGCGCTCCTGCGCTCGACCGCAGCCGCTCGCGAAGCAACGTCAGCCGGCCGTGAGGAAACCGCTGAGCATGCGCATCGATGTGCTCCAGGGCGGCGGCGCGCTCGCCGTGCAACAGCGCCTGCCTGGCCGCATCGAGCAGCGCGAGCTCCTCGTCGAGCCGATCCTGGCTCTGGTCTGGGGGCGCCGGGGCGTGCCTCGATCCGGCCGGCTGGCGCTGGCCTGGCCCATCGGTCGTCCGTGCCGCGGGCGCTCGGGGGCTCTGGGTGTCTCGGGGGCTCTGGGTGTCGGCGGAGCGCGTTGCGTCGTCGGGGCGCGGCGCTTCACCGAGGACGCCCCGGGGTCGCGGCTCCGGCGTCGGGGCCGGATGTGTGCTCCGCGCGACGACGAACGATATTGCGCCCGGGCCGAGATGGCGCGCCCAGTCCACCGGCGCTCGACCGAGCCAGGCGGCCAGGAGCACGCCGCCGGCGACGCCTGCCGCACCCCACGCGAGCGCCGGGCGAAGGGCCCGGGCGACCGGGCGCGCGAGGCGCACGAAGCGTGCTCGCCACCGTGTCCCATCGACCCGCGCTCCGGCGCTCGGCGCGGCCGGGTCGCTCGCGGGCAGGATCGTCTCGCGGAGCGAACGCAACGAGGTCGCGGAGAACAGCGGGAGCACGAGGACGCTGGACCGGAGCGCTCGTCTCTCTTCGGGGCGCAGACGCTTCTCGGCGGCGCGGTAGTCCCGGCGCGCGAGGCGCAGCCGGCTCGCGGCGGTGTGCTCGTTGAGCGAAAGGGCGCGCGCGATCTCGCGCATCGGGACATCGTACGCGTCGGCCAGGACGAGGACGGCGCGGCGCTCGGGCGCGAGCTCCGACAGGAGGCGGATCGCGAGCGCGAGCCGCTCCTGCACGGCGATGTGATGCTCGCTGCTCGCCGCGATGTCTGCCTCCTGGAAGCAGGCGGCGTCCGCGAGCCCTACCGGCACCTCGCGGCGCCGGTAGGCGCGCTCCAGGTGATGACGGACCTGCCGCCAGGCGATCCCGAAGAGCCACGACGCCTCCGCCCTCCAGTGCTCGCCGAGGCGCTCCGGTCGAGCGGGATCGGGCATGCCCGTGGGTGTGCTGCGCGGGCGACGAGGTGTGTCACCCGGTGCGCTGGCTGCGGGGACGGCGGCCAGCGCGGGCGCTGCGGCGGATCCCAGGGGGTCTGGCGAGTCCACCAGGGCCGGGGCGCGCGCGCTGCTGGACCGCATCGGGTCGTACCGGGGGAAGCTGCGGTACGCGCCCAGCAGGACGTCCTGGCACAGGTCGTCGAGGTCGTCCTCGGCGACGCCGAGGAACCGGAGCATGCCAGGGAGGACATGAACGGCAGTTGTGTGCATGGATGTCCAGGCGCCGTGCTGGACCGGGTCGGCCGGAGGACGAGAAGGGCTCATGCTCAGAATTACGGGGCGTTTCTCGCAGCCGTCACAGAATCGGTCCGGGCCGAAGCCCCCTCCGACCCGATGCGGCCCCCCGCCGACCCGGTGCGATGCCAGCTCGGACGAGGGGCGACCCCCTCGACCGTGTGGGATGCCCGATGGGAGGGGGGCAGGTCCTCCAGCAGACCGAGGCGTCCATCCGCTGTGCGCCGCGTGGCGAACCTGCCCGACCCTCCGATCTGCCGGGAGTTCGATGTCGGCGCCCTGCGCCCAGAGTGTCGTGATGTCACGATAGCGCGTGCGTGTGGTGGTTCCCCGTGAACGTGACGGCGTTGGGGTGACGCGGACGTAGAAGGGGTGCTGGGCCAACGGGCCGACATGCATGGATACCGGGGCCCGACTCGATCACCGACGCCGGGCAGCATCCTCAACGGCCCACGACGCCCGTAGCAGCTGGATAGCCGACCGCGGACGGCTCGTCGGAGCGCACCGCGCGAGGATGATCTTCCAACCGTTCCGTGCGCTCGCCGCCTCCGCGACGATGTCTGCGACCTCGCTCGCATCCACCCGCTCTTCGGAGAGCCGCGCCGTCGCACCATACTCCGCGGCGAGCGCACGGCGCTCGGCCGGGCCCTTGGCGCGCGCGAGGATGCACGCGTAGGCCTCGCACGAGTACGCGAACGTCTCGCGCTTGCGGTACTCGATATCGAGGAGCCACTCCTTCGTCCGCGTCTCGCGGAGACCGACGGTCGCGCGCTTGCAGTTGTGGAAGATGTGCGCCGCCTCGTGAACGATGAAGTCGGCGAACGGATCGTCGTCCGCGAAGTACTCGACCGAGACATAGCAGGTCGTCCCCTCGCTCAAGCCAACGAGGCGCGGCGCGCCCTCGCCGAGCAGATCCGCGCCGAGGCTCGCGAGGTACAGGTTGGCGAGCGTCCACGCCGAGCTGTCGTATCCATGCTTCAGCAAGAGCGGCTCGATGTTCGCGCTCGTGACGAACACGACCGACCTCTCGAGCGTCGCGAGCACCGCGTCCTGCTCGACCCGCGGGAACAGCCCCCGCACCATCGGCTCGACCTTGCCGCGCGTGATGGCGACGGTGTCGGTGTGCGGCAGGGATTCGTGCGCGAGTCCTTCGGCCCGCCGCCGCACCTCGCGCACGAGCGCGCCTCGGAGATCCTCATGCGCGCGGTTCGCACGCTCCATGAACTCACCGGGCCATGCCGCGTTGTGTGCGTCGGTCGCGCCGGTGCGGAGGTACCGCTCGACCTCGTCGGCGATGCTGGGCACGTTGCTCACTGGCGCATTCTACTCGGGCAGCACTTCCGGTCTGGCAGCAATCGACGCGGACGATGCGCGCCGGGTGGCCGCTTTTGTGGCAAGGAGGCTATTCGTGTTGGTGAGCTCGTACTTGCGCGGAAAGGCGGTGAAGAAAATCGGTGAAGTCGGCCCAGCGCGCAGTCAGCATCCGGGAGTGCTCGCGCGGGTCAAGGGTGCGCTCGCGACGCGAGCCGGCTGCGCCGCCCTTGACCCACGCTCCGCCCTCCCGGGCCGGAACCTCGGGCGATGGGCAAGCGGGCCTCCGGCGGGGGCTCCGTCTTTTCTCCTGCGCCAACGTTCCGCGTGACGGGCCTCGCAGGCCGCGCCGGTTCGGTGGTAGATGGTTCGGCAAATGAGGACGCTCCTTCGGCGCCCTGGGCTCTGGATCCTGATCGCGTTGATCGCGGCCTCCACGATCGTGATGGCGGTGCGCGCGCGTGGCCCCAAGGTGAAGGTCGCCGTGGCCGCTCGAAAGGATCTCGAGCAGCGCGTCGTCGCGAGCGGACGGGTGAGGGTGCCGACGCGCGTTCAGGTCGCGGCGCAGGTCCCGGGCCTCGTCGTCGCGGTCGGCGCGATCGAGGGGCAACGCGTGAAGGCGGGCGATCTCCTCGTGCAGATCGACGACGCCGAGGCGCGCGCGGCGGTGTCGCAGGCGAAGGCCGCCGTCGACCAGGCGAGCGCGCGCGTCGAGCAGCTCCGCCGCGTCGGCGCGATCGTCGCGACGGAGGCGCTCCGTCAAGCGGAGACGAACCTCGAACGCGCCGAGGTCGAGCTCGCGCGGGTGCGAGAGCTCTCGGCGTCGGGGGCGGTCGCTCAAGCCGAGCTCGACAACGCCCAGCACAGCGTCGAGCTCGCGCGCGCGCAAAAGGTCGCAGCGGAGGCGCAGCGCATCGCGTCGACCCCGATGGGCGCGGACTCCCGCGTCGCGCTGACCGCGCTCCTCCAGGCGCAGGCGCAGCACGTCGGCGCGACCGTTCGCCTCGCGCAGACGCGGATCGTGGCGCATCAGGACGGCGTCGTGCTCACGCGCTCCGTGGAGCCCGGCGACGTCGTGCAGCCGGCGCGAACGTTGATGGTGCTCGCCGCGGACGGGAGCCCGCAGCTCGTCTTCCAGCCCGATGAGCGGAACCTCGCGTGGATCGCGCTGGGGCAGAAGGCGCGCGCGTCCGCGGACGCCTATCCGCAACAGGTGTTCGACGCCGAGGTGAGCTATATCGCGCCTTCCATCGATCCGCAGAGAGGCAGTGTCGAGGTGCGCCTCGCGGTGCCGCGCGCGCCAGCCTTTCTCTTGCCCGACATGACCGTATCCATCGATCTCTCGGTCGCCCGGCGCGAGAGTGCGCTCGTCGTTCCGAGCGACGCCGTGCGCGACGCGGCGACGCCGGCGCCCTGGGTGTTCGCCGTCGAGGGCGATCGCCTCGTGCGCAAGGACGTGAAGCTGGGCATCCGCGGAGAGGGCGCCGTCGAGGTCGTCGAGGGCCTCGGCGAGGGGAGCGTCGTTGTGCTGCCCGACGGACGGATCCATGCGCCGGGCCAGCGCGTGCGCGCGGAGCTCGATTGAGATGCCGTTCGAATGGTTCGTGGCGCTCCGTTACCTGCGCGACGCGAAGGGGCAGACCGCGCTGATCCTCGCGGCGGTGTCGGTGGGCGTGAGCGTGATTGTCTTCCTCTCCGCGCTCATCAACGGCCTCCAGGTGTCGCTCATCGACAAGACGCTCGGCTCGCAGCCGCACATCACGTTGCAGGTGCCGCGCGAAGCGGCGCGCCCGCTCGTCGACCCCTCGAACGATCTCGCCGTCGCGCGCTCCGTGCAGCCCGCGCCGCAGCGCCTTCGCTCCATCGACCAGTGGCCGCTCGTCATGGCCGACGCGGAGCGCACCGCCGGCGTCGTCGCCGCGTCGCCGGCGATCGTGGGCGCCGGCTTCGCCGTCCGCGCCGAGGCGAAGAACGCCGTCGTCGTGCGCGGCGTCGATCCGGAGCGCTTCCTCGCGATCATCGACGTCCGGAGGCGCATGCGCGCGGGTCGGTTCGACGTCGCCGGGGGCGACGCGGTCATCGGTGTCGTGCTCGCGAGCGAGCTCGGCGTCGGCGTCGGCGACAAGATCCGGATCACGACCACCGAAGGGATCGACGATGTCGTCGCGATCACGGGCGTCTTCTCGCTCGGTAACGAGGCGGTCGACAAGACCTGGGTGATCACGTCGCTCCGCAGGGCGCAGACGCTCTATGCGCTCCCCGGCGGCGCGACCTCGATCGAGCTCAAGGTCGCCGACGTGTTCGCCGCCGAGACCGTCGCGGGCGAGCTGCGCGGGAGGACGGGGCTCAAGGCGGACAGCTGGATGAAGATCAACGCCGAGCTGCTCACCGGCCTCTCGGCGCAAAGCAGCTCGAAGAGCATGATCCAGTTCTTCGTCGTCCTCGCGGTCGCGCTGGGAATCGCGAGTGTGCTCATCGTGTCCGTCGTCCAGAAGTCGCGCGAGATAGGCGTCCTCCGCGCGGTCGGCACGTCGCGGGGCCGCGTCCTGCGCATCTTCCTGATCCAGGGCGCGGTCCTCGGGCTCCTCGGGTCGTTCGTCGGATCGGCGCTCGGGGCGCTCCTGTCGAAGCTCTTCGAGGGCCTCGTGCGCGGGCCCGACGGCGCCCCGAAGTTCCCCGTGCAGCTCGATCTCGAGCTCTTCGTGTTCGCGACCGCCCTCGCCATCGGCGTGGGGCTCCTCGCCGCCGTGCTCCCCGCGCGGCGCGCCTCGAGGCTCGATCCGGCGTTGGCGATCCGCAATGGCTGATCCGCTGCTCGTCGTCGAAGGCGTGGTGAAGGAATACGGCCAGGCCGTCGTCTCGCGCGCGCTCGACGGAGTCGATCTCCGGATCGAGAAGGGCGAGTTCGCCGCGCTGATCGGTCCGTCCGGCTCCGGCAAGAGCACCCTGCTCAACATCATCGGCCTGCTCGACCGGCCGACGCGCGGGCGGGTGGTGGTCGACGGCAAGGACACGACGGGGCTCGACGAGGCGAGCCTCACAAGGCTTCGCGCGCGGACGCTCGGCTTCGTGTTCCAGTTCCATCACCTCTTGCCGATGTTCACCGCGCTCGAGAACGTGATGCTGCCCGCCTGGGGTGACGAGGGATTCCCTTCGTCGGCCATGAAGGCGCGCGCGGCCGAGCTGCTCGGAGCGGTGGGGCTCGCCGACCGGATGAACTTCAGGGCGACCGCGCTCTCGGGCGGCCAGCAGCAACGCGTGGCCATCGCGCGCGCGCTGTCGCGCCGACCGCCGCTCGTCCTCGCCGACGAGCCGACAGGGAACCTCGACACCGAGTCGTCGGCCGAGGTCTTCGCGCTGATGCGCCGGTTCAACCGCGAGCTCGGCACGACGTTCCTCGTCGTCACGCACGATCCGCGCATCGCCGAGCAATGCGAACGCGTGATCGAGATCGTCGACGGGCGCATCGCCAGCGACCGCGCATGAGGGGCATCATGACTCCTCCAGGATCTGAACGAAGTCTCGGTTGCCGTCGACGCGGATGCGCTGACCCGTCTTGATGCGTTCGACCGCCGACGCCACGCTGACCACCGCCGGAATGCCATACTCGCGGGCTACGACGGCTCCGTGGGTCATCATGCCGCCCACCTCGGTGACGACTCCCGCCGCGTGCACGAAGAGCGGCGTCCACCCCGGGTCGGCGAACGGCGTAACGAGAATCTCGCCGGCGCTCAGCACCTCGCGACCGGGAGTTCGCCGTCGACGCCGAGCGCATTATAGTGCCGCAAGTGGCCCGAAAGCCAACGAGCGAGCAGGGCCGATCCTACCCCTTCCACGAGCTCAAGCTCTTCCAGGAGTAAAAGATGACAGTGAAAGCTTTTGGTTCCTACGCCGCCGACAAGCCGCTGGAGGCGCTCGACATCTTTCGTCGCGCTCCAGGCGACCACGATGTGCAGATCGACATCGTCTACTGCGGCGTCTGCCACTCGGACTTGCACACCGTTCGAGGTGAATGGGCGGGCACGCTTTATCCGTGCGTTCCTGGGCACGAGATCGTGGGGCGGGTGTCCGCCGTGGGGGCCCAGGTATCTCGCTTCAAGAAGGGCGAGCTGGTCGGCGTCGGCTGCATCGTCGACAGCTGTGGCCGCTGCGCGTCCTGCGCCGAACACCTCGAGCAGTACTGCGAGAGGGGCATGACGCTCACCTACAACTCTCCGACCCCGGACGCCCCCGGGCACACGCTGGGCGGCTACTCCCAGCGGATCGTCGTCAACGACAGGTACGTGGTGAAGATCACCCATCGCGAGGATCAGCTGGCGGCCGTGGCCCCGCTGCTCTGCGCCGGCATCACCACCTATTCGCCGCTCCGGCACTGGAACGCCGGGCCCGGCAAGAAGATCGGCGTGGTGGGCATCGGCGGGCTCGGCCATATGGGCGTCAAGCTCGCCCACGCGATGGGCGCGCACACCGTCGCGTTCACGACGTCGGAGTCGAAGCGGCAAGACGCCAAGGCCCTCGGCGCGGACGAGGTCGTGGTGTCGCGCAACGCGAGCGAGATGGACGCTCACGCCGACAGCTTCGACATGATCTTGAATACGGTCGCGGTGAGCCATGACCTCGACGCCTTCACGAGGCTGCTCAAGCGGGACGGCGCCCTGGTGCTCGTGGGCGTGCCGAAGGACGCTCACCCGTCGCCCAACGTCTTCAACCTCGTGCTCAAGCGCAGGACGATCGCCGGGTCGACGATCGGCGGCATCGCCGAGACGCAGGAGATGCTCGATTTCTGTGCGGAGAAGGGGATCGTCGCCGACATCGAGGTGATTCCGATCCAGCGGATCGAACAGGCGTACGAGCGGATGCTCAAGGGCGACGTCAAGTATCGCTTCGTCATCGACACCGCCAGCTTGGCCGCCGCGCCACAGCAGTAAGGCCGTAGGTCATCGTCACAACTGAAGGGCGGCACTAGCCCCTTCGCCTCTTCCGTGGCTCGCGGCGGTGCCCAGCACGCCCGTTCCGCGCCACCGTCTCTTCCCCGCCTGCCACGACCTCCCGCACGCTGTCGCGCAACCAACGGTGAGCGGGGTCCGCGTCCAGCCTCGGGTGCCACAGCAACGAGACGGTGATCTCCGGCGCAGCGAAGGGCAGCGCGAAGCTGAACAGGCCGTCGCGCAGGCTCCTTGTGTGGTGCTCCGGAACGGTGGCGATCAGGTCGGTCGCGCGCGCCAGGGCGATCGCAGTCGCAAACCCGCCGACGATGGTCACCACCTCGCGCGCCAGACCGAGCGCGGCCAGGTTCTCGTCGATGCGCCCCTTGGCCACGCCGCGCCGTGAGAACACGACGTGGCGTCCGGCGGCGTAGCTCGCGGGCGTGATCTTCGCCCGCCTGAGGGGGTGGTCGCTGCGCACGACGCCGATGAAGCGGTCGCGGAACAGCGCCTGGGTGCGCAGCTCGGGGCTTGTGTCTTCGTCGACGACGCCCGTCTCGAGGTCGACGGCGCCAGTGCGCAGCGGCGCGCTGTCCTTGTCGGGCTTCGCCACGAAGCGCAGCCGGACGCCTGGCGCCTGGGCGCCGGTGCGCTCGATCAGGGCTGGACCGAAGCTCTCGACGAAGCCCTCGCTGGTGCGCAGCGTGAAGGTGCGCGCCAGGCGCTTCAGGTCGAGCTTCTCGGCAGGGCGCAGGACGGCCTCGACGCCCTGCACAAGGTGGCTCACGCGCTCGCGCAGCTCGAGCGCGCGCGGGGTCGGCACCAGGCCGCGCCCAGCGCGCACCAGCAGCGGGTCGCCCAGGGTCTCCCGCAGGCGCGCGAGCGCCCGACTCATCGCCGAGGGGCTCAGGCGCAGGCGTCGGGCCGCGCCGGTGACGCTGCCTTCCGTGAGCAGCACGTCGAGCGTCACGAGCAGGTTCAGGTCGGGCAGCGCCATGCCACCAGGCTAGCAGAGGTCGGGGCGAACCATGGCGTCAAACGCACAGATAGATTGCATCCGTTGCGCGTTCCGCAATCCGTGCCGGCGTCCTAGCTTGGACGTCGAAGCGCGGATCACGTCGATTCGAGCCGAGCCGGAGGCCACCCATGACCGAGAACGCCCTTGAACTGTTCATCCATCGCACCCGCGCCAGCTGGGGACCGCTCAGCAGCGAGCTTGTCGCCAGCTGTCGCCATCACCTGGAACAGCTGGCGAAGTCGCACGCTGACGAGCCCTGGCTCGCGGCGCTGCACGAGGAGGCGCCCGCGTCCAGGGAGCTCTACCGGGATGCGAAGGACGGCTTCGTGCTGCAGGCCCACACCGAGCAGGCCGGGCTCTACCGCCCGCCGCACGACCACGGTCGCAGCTGGGTGATCTACGCCCTTCAGCGCGGAGAGATCGCGATGTCGACCTACGCTCGCGTCGAGACCGGAGCCGGCGTCCAGCTGGTCAAGCGTGACGAGACGCTGTTGCGCGCCGGTCAGGCGCAGCTGTTCTTGCCGGGAGACATTCACGACACGCGCTGCGCTTCCGGCCCGGCGCTGCTGTTCCGTTTCACCGAGCGCGATCTCAAACAGGAAGATCAGGTCGCGCGGCGCGTGACCCGCTATGTCGAGCGCAACGGCGTCTGGACGGTGGGAACATGATGGCGCTGCGCACCTCGATCGCGGGCGCGCCCCTGCCGAGCGAGGCGCCCGATCAGGCGGCTTCCAGTGTGCGCGGCCCGGCGCGCACGGAGGCGATTGCGTGCGTGCTCGCGGCCATGGTGCTCGTGGTGCTCTCCGCAGGCATCGCCAACGTGGCGCTGCCCGTGCTGGCGCACGCGTTCCAGGTGACGCCCGCCGTTTCGGTGCGCGTCGTCAGCGCCTACCAGCTCGGGCTGGTGATGGCGCTGTTGCCGTGCGCCGCGCTGGGCGAGCGCCTGGGCTATCGCGCCGTGTTCACGGCGGGCGTCGGGCTGTTCACGGGCGCGTCGTTGCTGTGTGCGCTGGCGCCATCGCTCCACTGGCTGGTCGCTGCGCGCTTCTTGCAGGGGCTCGGCGGCGCCGCCGTGATGGCGCTCGGGGTGGCGCTGCTGCGCTTCGTGGTTCCGCAGGCGCAGCTGGCAGCCGCCATCGGCTGGAACGCGCTCGCCGTGGCGCTGTCCTCTGCCGCAGCGCCCACGGTCGGCGCCGTGCTGCTCTCCAGCGCGAGCTGGCCCTGGCTGTTCGCCGTCAATCTTCCGCTCGGCGTGGCGGTGCTTCTCGCCACGCGCGGCCTCCCCGACGTCCCCGGCGCGGCGCGAGCGCTGGACGCGACGAGCATGGCGCTGAACGCGGGGGCCTTCGGCGCGCTGATCGCAGGCGCGGAGCAGCTGCCGGTAAAGCCAGCGCTCGGGGTCGGCTTGCTTGCCGCGTCCGTGCTGAGCGCGGCGCTGTTGCTCCGCCGCGAGCTGCCGAAGGAGGCGCCCCTGGTTCCGCTCGATCTGCTGCGCAGCCGATCATTTCGCATCTCCGTGATCGCGTCGGTCGCGTGCTTCGCGGGACAGGCCTCGGCGCTCGTCGCGCTGCCCTTCTATCTGCGGCACGGCTTCGGCCAAGAGGCCCTGACCACCGGGCTGCTGATCACGCCCTGGCCGCTGAGCGTGGCCATCGTGGCGCCCGTCGCGGGCCGCCTCGCCAACCGCATCTCCACGGGCTGGCTGTGCGCGACGGGCGCGGTGTGCCTCGCGCTGGGGCTCGCTGCGCTCGCGCTGATGCCGGCGCACGGCAGCGCGCTGGCGCTGGTGCCGTTCGTGGCGCTCTGCGGCGCCGGCTTTGGCCTGTTCCAGGTGCCGAACAACCGCAACATGTTCCTCGCGGCGCCGCGCGCGCGGAGCGCCGCCGCGGGCGGCATGCAGGGCACCGCGCGGCTGGCCGGCCAGACGGCGGGCGCCGTCGTCATGACCTTGCTCTTCACGCTCACGCCGCTCGACGCCGCGCCGCGCATCGGCCTCGGCATCGGCGCCCTGCTGACGCTGGGCGCCGGGACCGTCAGCACGCTGCGCGCTGGCGCGCACCGCGGCCATGACGGTGGGGGGATGGGCAGATGAACAGCGCTCGAGCCGAGAGCGCCGCGGGCGAGAAGGAGCGCGCGACGAGGGCGCTCCGGTCGTGGCGCGCGACGATCCCCCGCGTCCCGTCGACGGTGCCTATGTCGACCGAGCCAGCGCCAGCGCGTCGGGGCCGGCCGGAAAACGGAGCTTCCCCGTCGCGTCGTTCGCGGCGCACCACACGACCTCGGCCACGTCGGACTCCCTCGTCACCGCGGACGGCTGCCCGAGAGATGCGAAGATGCGCTGTGCGAAGGGCGCGTACGCCTCGGGGATCAGCCCCTGCATGCGGGCCCCCCCGTTGCTCGTGAAGCTCGTGCTCGGGCCATAGCCCGGCTCGACGAGCTTCACGCGCACATTGAACTCCTCGAGCTCGAACGCGAGCGACGCGGTGAACCCTTCGATGGCCACCTTGCTCGCCGTGTAAACGGCCACCAGCGGCATGGGCGCCAGCGTCGCGCTCGAGGTCACGTTCACGATCACCCCCGACCTGCGCGCGCGGAGCTGGGGCAGCACGGCCTGAGTCATCGCCATCACGCCGAAGGTGTTGGTCTCGAACACGTCGCGCACCGTGGTCATCGGCGTGACCTCGAAGGCGCCCATGAGCCCGATACCCGCGTTGTTGACGAGCACGTCGATGGGCCCGCTCGCCTCGAGCGCGGCCGCGATGCTCTCGGGCTTCGTCACATCGAGCGCGACCACGCGCAGCCGGTCCGAGCGGCTCAGGACGCCCTCGCGCGGCGTGCGCATGGTCGCGACCACGTTCCAGCCCTGCGCGTGGAAATGGCGCGCCGTCTCGAGGCCATAGCCAGAAGAACAACCCGTGATGAGCACCGTCTTCATCGCATCACCTCCCCGCGAGACTCGCCATGAAATCCAACCGTCGCCTTCATATCGACCCCTCTGCCGCGGCGCGCGCGGCGTTGATGAGGGTAAAGTAGTCGCGGCATGCCGGACGATCTATGATGTACAGTCCGTATTTCGTTTGCTAGAGTCCGGACGTGAGCGACCCTCTCTCCGAAGTCATCGCGCTGCTCCAGCCGCGCGCCGTGTTCTCGAAGGTCATCAGCGGAGCCGGCCGCTGGGGTGTTCGCTACTCGGATTTCGGCCAGCCGAGCTTCTCTGCCGTGCTCGAGGGCAGCTGCCGTCTCGCTGTCGACGGTCAGCGCGCCGTCACGCTGGAGGCAGGTGATTTCGTGCTCCTGCCGGCGACGCCGGGCTTCACGCTGTCGGGCTTCGATCCGGTGCGGCCAGAGCGCATCGACCCCAAGATCGCGCCCGCGCCGACGGGCGAGGTCCGCCACGGCACGCGCGGCGGACGCCCCGACGCGCGGCTGCTCGGCGGCTATTTCGTCTTCGACTCGCCGGACGCGGCCCTCATGGTGTCGCTGCTGCCGGCGCTGGTGCACGTGCGCGGTGTCGAGCGGCTCTCGGTGCTTGTGCGGCTCGTCGGCGAGGAGTCGAACGAGCAGAAGGCGGGTCGCGACCTCGTGCTCACGCGGCTCGTGGAGGTGATGCTCATCGAGGCGCTGCGGTCGACCTCAGGCGACGACGCGCCTCCGGGGCTCCTGCGCGGGTTGGCCGATGCGCGGCTCGCGCCGGCGATACGACACATGCACGGCCAGCTCTCGCGCTCGTGGACGATGGCCGAGCTCGCGAAGACGGCGGCGCTCTCGCGCTCGACGTTCTTCGAGCGCTTCACCCGCACCGTCGGCCTGCCGCCGATGGAATACCTGCTCGCCCTGCGCATGGCCGTCGCGAGGGATCTGCTCCGCCGCCAGGACCTCGGGATCGCCGAGGTCGCCGAGCGCGTCGGCTACGGCTCCGCGAGCACCTTCAGCACGGCGTTCAGCCGACACGTAGGCCAGCCTCCGAGTCGCTACGCGCGCGCGGGCTAGCCGCTGCTCGAGCCGTCAGCGCCGGGGACGCTTGAATCTCTCGCGCGACCGCTCGACTTCTCCTCGGATGACGCAGCCCTCGACGTGATCGTTCACCAGCCCCATCGCTTGCATGAACGCGTACACCGTCGTGGGGCCGACGAACTTCCAGCCGAGCTTCTTCAGGTCCTTCGAGAGGGCGACCGACTCCGGCGAGGTCGATACGGTCTGCGGGGGCGCGAGCCGCTCCGCCTGGGGCTCGTAGCGCCAGAGGAACGCCGCCAGCGAGCCCTCACGCTCGACGAGCTCTCTGGCGCATCGCGCGTTGTGGATGACGGCCTCGATCTTGCCGCGGTGGCGGATGATCCGCGCGTCTCCGAGGAGCCGCTCGACGTCCCGCCCGGTGAAGCGAGCGACCTTGTCGACGTCGAAGCCGTGGAACACAGCGCGGAAGCTCTCACGCTTGGCGAGGATGGTGCGCCAGCTCAACCCGGACTGGAAGCCCTCGAGGCTCAGCTTCTCGAACAGGCGGCGGTCGTCGCTGACAGGAAACCCCCACTCGAGATCGTGATAGTCGATGAACTCCGGCGCTGCGCCGGACCAGCGGCAACGCGCTCGGCCGTCGGGCCCCACGATCGTCGCGGTGCTCATGGCGCCTCGCCTCGCAGGAACCGGAGCCGCTCGTCGACTCGAACGATCTGAGGGCGCGTCGTCGGGTTGCTCACAGCGTCGCCTCGCCGGATGGCCGCTGTCGCAGCCGGGGAGAGGCGATCTAGTAGGACGGTTGCCCTGGACCGTCAAGCGTCGCTGCTTCCGCCCTCGCCGTGGGCCCCTTCTGCAACTGGTTCAAGGTGACCGAATCGACGATCGTCGCATGCGTTAATGATAGCGTGCTATGTATCTGGGCGACGTGAGCTACTCCGCCGAGCGGACCAGCCAGTACCAGTGCGATCGGAGCACGCGCCGGCGGCTCGCCCTGGCGTCGCGCAGCGCGAAGCGAGGCGCGAACGCCGACTCTACTGCGGCGGCGTCCAGCGGGATGCCGGCCGGCGCCGCGTCCAGCGCCCAGATCAGGTGGGTGCCGCCCGGCGCGAGGAGACGGGAGATCTCCGATACATAGAGGCCCTGCTGGGTCGCGTCGAGGCAATGGAAGCAGCCGACGTCGAACGACAGATCGAAGGGGCCGCTGAGCGCGTCCAGGTTCGTCACGTCGCCGACGAGGAAGTCCGGCCGGACCTCGTCCGCGGCCACGCGGGCGCGCGCCTTGGCGATGGCGACCGGGGAGAAATCGACGCCGGTGACGCGGAGCCCCTGCTGGGCGACGTAGCGCGAGAAGCGGCCGACGCCGCACCCGAGATCGAGCACGCCGTTCGGCGCTCCTCGGCGCACGAGCGCGGCGATCTCAGGAGGGATCCGAATATCTCCCCACAGGGTGAGGGGGCGGCGATAGGCGCGGTCGAAGTAGGCGCTGGTCGTGGATGGCATGGGGTCTTCCGGGGTTCGGGTTGCTGTTGCCTTCGGAACATCACCCATGTATATCGCATGCTATGAAAGTCAAGGGAGGCCCCGCGTGGGCGCCCGAGTCCGTGCCCACCTTCTGGGTCAACCACGCCTCGCGGTTGATCATGCGCCATTTCGAGGAGCAGCTCCGCCCTCTCGGGTTCGGGATGGCCTACCTCCCGGTGATCATCGCCCTCGAGGAGAACGGCCCTCTCCTGCAAAGGGATCTCCTCGAGCGCGCCCACGTCGAGCAGCCGACGATGGCGGCGCTCCTCGGTCGGATGGAGCGCGACGGGCTGATCGTGCGCGCGCCTGACCCGGTCGACGGCCGCGCACGTCGGGTGTCGCTCACGGCCAAGGCCAAGGCCCGCCTTCCCGCGGTGATGAGCGCGATGCAGCGGGTGGTCGAGCGCGCGCTGTCGGGCGTGAGCGAGCGGGAGCGCGCCGCGCTGATGGCGACGTTGCGAAGGGTGGTGGAGAACCTCGACGATCCTTCCGCGGGCTGAAGCGCCAGGCGCCGTCTAGAGGAAAAAACGGGTGGAAACCGCCTGATAAGCGCAGAGTTTTGAACGCCAAGGCGCCATGAGGCGCCGAGGTATTTGTTGTTCTTATGGCGTCTTATGGCGCCTCGGCGGTTCAGTTCTCGCCTGAGCAACGTGATAGGTATTCTAGTCGCGATCGGTCGGCGCGCCGCCCGGGAAGTAGTGGCGGTAGGGGCGGCCGCCCTCCACAGCGCGATCGACGGACGGCCGCTCGCGCAGGCGGCGGTAATAGGCGCGCAGGTTCGGGCGGTCGTCGAAGGGGTGGACCCAGTCGGCGTAGAACAGCGACGGGGCGGCGGCGCAGTCGGCGAGGGTGAAGGACTCGCCTGTCGCCCAGGTGCGGCCGGCGAGCTCGCCGTCGAGCCAGGCGTAGACCTTGTCCAGGGTCGCGCGGGCCAGAACCTCCCCGTACTCATCGGGCGGGTTGGACTGCATCTCGCGGATGCGGTTGTTCACGATCACCTGCATCATATTCATGACGTAGTTGTCGAAAATGCGGTCGAACTTCCGCACCTGGAGCGCGGCGGCCGGATCGGGCGGGATCAGGCGCGCAGGATCCGGATGAGCCTGGTCGAGCCACTCGACAACGATGCTCGCCTCCCACAGGGTGAGGTCGCCGACCCTGAGCACGGGGAACTTGCCGAGCGGCCAGATCGCCGCCAGCTCCGCGCCGGCCTGCGGATTGGAAGGCTCCAGCACGCGCAGCTCGAAAGGGATGTCCTTTTCGTAGAAGGCGATGAAGGCCTTCTGGGAGTAGGAGGAGAAGGGGTGGGCGTAGAGGATCGGCGTCGTCATGGCGGCCTCGCTGATTCGCGTGTCTTCAAGCGGTTCGTGTCTTCTAGCAATCATGATCCGGCGACACCGTCGAGCCTTCCGTCGGAGCGCCCGAAATTGCCGCAAGATCAACCTGAACGGTGTTCTGGCCGGGCGTCTTCGCGCTCCTCGCCAGCTCTTCGCCGAGCGCGTCCAGCATCTGGAGCCAGCTCGGGTGTGCGCCTGTCCGGCGAGCGAGCGCCTCGCTCACGTTCTGCTCGAGCCTCACGAGCGTCCGCCCGTTTCGAGCGATGAAGGTGATCGACACGAGCGTCTCCTCCGGCCAGTCCCGATCGTGCCCCTGGCTCTCGGAGGAGACCGGATTCCCGTTCGCGTCAGCGATGCGCATGGTGAACGTGAGCCGCTCCGGCCGCACGACCTCGCGATAGACACCGATGGTCCAGCAATCGCCGAACTGCGGGTTGTGGATGCACGAGTGGAAGCCTCCTCCCGGCCGGATGTCGATCCGCGCGAAGCGGATGGTGCACCCCCGCGGCGCGAACCAGCGCGCGAGCAGGTCGGGGTTCGTCCACGCATCGAACACCACGTCCCGCGGAAAATCGAACGTGCGCTCGATGAGGACCGTGGGCTCATGAGGGACTCGAGGAGATTGCATGATGACGTGATCACCCTTTCTTCGGCGGATGCAGCTCGTGCAGGAGGTCGTCCAGTCGGTCGAACGCGTCCTCCCAGTGCTGCCGGTACTGCTCGACCCAGGTCGCCACCTCGCGCATCGGCGCGGGCTTGAGCTGGCAAACGTGCTGCCGCCCGTCGCGCCGCTTCTCGATCAGGCCCGCTCGTTCCAGGGTTGCCAGGTGCTTGGAGATGGCCTGTTGCGAGATCTGAAACGGCTGCGCCAGCTCGTGCACCGACGCAGGCCCCGTCTTGAGCCGCACGAGGATCGCGCGCCGGGTGGCGTCGCTCAGGGCGGCCAGCGTCGTGCTCAGCGAATCCACAACCATATGGTTGTGGATCGACGTCCGGAAGTCAAGCGAGGGGCGAAGTGCAATCAATTGGTTGCACTTCGTGGCGCGGCTCGGTATTGTGCATCCAGGAGGTTGCACATGGCATCCACGGACAGGATCGAGAAGCGGGTCACGCTGCGCGCGCCCGTGTCACGCGTGTGGCGGGCGATCGCAGACGCCCGGGAGTTCGGGCGCTGGTTCGGCGTCGAGCTGGTGGGGGAGTTCGCCGCCGGCAAGACGCTCACCGGCATCTTCGACGAGGAGCTCAATGAAGCCGCCATCATCGACTACCAGAAGAGCCGCGGTCTCCGGCCTTCGAAGGTGAAGCTCCCCGAGAAGGGCGCGGTGTTCTGCACGGTGGAGCGCATCGAGCCGGAGCGGTACTTCAGCTTTCGCTGGATCCCGTATGGCATCGACGCCGAGGCCGACCTGGAAAACGAGCCGACGACGCTCGTCGAGTTCCGCCTCGAGGAGGTCGCTGAAGGCACGCTGCTCACCATCGTGGAGTCCGGCTTCGACCGGGTGCCAGCGCATCGACGCGAGCGCGCGTTCCGCATGAACGAGGGGGGATGGGCCGCTCAGGCCGAGAACATCGCGAAGTATGTCGACGGCGTGTGAACCGGCGGTCGCTGACGTCTTCTTCGCCCTCGGCGACGGGACGCGGCTGTCGGTGGTGACCAGGCTCGGGGCCGGAGGGGCGCTGTCGGCGACCGCGCTCTCCGACGGAGCGAAGGTGACGCGACAGGCGATCGTGAAGCACCTCCGGGTGCTCGAGGGCGCGGGCCTCGTGACGCACGAGCGGCGCGGGCGCGAGGTCCTCTACGCCCTCGAGCCGCGGCGGATCGAGGAAGCCCGCGTGTTCCTCGACGGGATCTCCGCAGGCTGGGATCGCGCGCTCGAGCGCCTGCGTCGGATGGTCGAGGAGCCTCCGTCGCCTCCGCCGCGGAAACAGGAAATGCGATAGGGAAGCGGCTTATCGGCGAAGCCCTGACCGAAGCTCCGCCGAGGTGCTGGGTCAGCGTTGACCATCTTGCGAACGGTTCGTATAGTTTCCCCCGTGCGCCACGTGACCCAGCCGCCCGCGCTCGACGAGGCCGGCCTCGAAAGGGCGCTGGAGCGGCTGCGGCGCACGGTGCGGCAGCGCGGCCTGAAGGGGTCGTCGGTCCGCGACGCCATCGCGCGCGCGGCGCTCCTGCGGCGAGGCCACTTCTCGGTCGACGACCTGCTGAAGGAGCTCCGCGAGAGCGGCGTCGTCGATGCCCACCCCGCCACGGTCTACCGGGTCCTACCGCTCCTGGTTGAAGCGGGGCTCCTCCAGATGACGCTCGTGTCGAAGGGCGACGGCGCGCGGTACGAGCGGGCGTTCGAGCGTGAACATCACGACCATCTGATCTGCACACGCTGCGGCAAGGTCGTGGAGTTCGAGTTCGAGGCGATCGAGGTTCTTCAGCGCGATGTCGCGGAGAGATTCGGCTTCCGCTTGACGGGCCACGTCCACGAGCTGCTCGGGATCTGCAAGGACTGCAGCGCTGCCGGCGTCGAGCGCTGACGCGCGAGAGGCGCCCTGCCTGCGCCGCAGCGCGACCGGATCACCGGCGTGCCCCACCGCGAGGCACGCGGCGTACAGGAGCAGCGACCCGGACACCACCACCAGGTAGCCAGGCCACTCGACCCAGCCGGCGCTCAGGGCGACGAACGCACCGACGAAGCCGAACATCGCCGCGCATCCGGCCACGGCGACCCACCGGCCAAAACGCCCCATGGCCGCACACGCGAGCGCCCGGACCCGCGCGCTGGACGTCCCCCAGGGCCCGTCCAGCGGAAGAGCCGTCGAGGGCGCGCGCGCGAGCGCCCGGGCCCTCACGCGACACCTCGCCTCACGACGTTCATCACCTCGGGCGTCCTCCGCGCGTGGAGCTCCGCTGCGGCCTCTCCGAGCACGGCCCACAGCGCCTCCAGGCTGGAATCGTCGAGCCGGACGGAGACTGGGCCGAGGTGAATCGAGATACCCCCGCAGTCCAGGCACCGCTGGACGTGCGCGACACCGTTGTACGCGAGGGTTTCGTGACGACAGTCCTTCGGGTTTGACAAGTCGACCTCCCGAGCGAGACGGTAACGCGAATGATTCTCATTTTCAATATGATCGCGCAGGAGGCGACGGGCGGATGGCCTCGCGACCGGGATCCGGCCGTGAACGACGGTCTTCGCTGCTCCTTGCTGAATTTTCAGGCTGAATCCGCGCGTCTGGAGCGCGGCGAATCGCCGGCGCTGCGCGCCGCGGCGACGAACTCCTCGACGAAGGGCGACGCCGGTCGGGCGGAGAGCTCCTCCCAGGTGCCGGCCTGCGTCACGCGCCCTGCCTCGAGGACGGCGATGCGATCTCCCAGGAGCCGCGCGTCCGTCGCGTCGTGCGTGACGACGACGGTGGGCAGGGCGAGCGTTCGCAGGTAGTCCGAGAGGAACGCCCGGACCTCGCGGCGCGAGTGGACGTCGAGCGCGGCGAGCGGCTCGTCGAGGAGCAGCGCCCGCGGGCCCACGGAGAGCGCGCGCGCGAGCGCCACGCGCTGCTTCTCGCCTCCGGAGAGCGCCTGCGTCCGCCGGTCGGCGTGCACGGCGATGCCGAGCTCGTCGAGCATGGCGTCGACGACCTCGGCGTCGGCCGCGCGCCTCCGCCGTGAGGGAGCGCTCCTCACCGCGAACGCGACGTTCTCACGGACGCTGAGGTGCGGGAACAGCGCGTAGTCCTGGGGCACATAGCCGATCCCGCGCTGCTCGACGGGCACGTCTATCCCGGCCGCCGTGTCGAGGAGCACCGCCTCGCCGATCTCCACGCGCCCTCGCTCGACGGGCAAGACGCCCAGGAGGAGCGAGAGCAAGGTCGTCTTCCCGGCGCCGTTCGGCCCCACCAGGACGAGCGAGCCGTCGCCGGTGTCGAGTCCGGCGTCGATGCGCAGGCGCCCGACGCGCGCGGTCACGCGGGCGCGGAGGCGCTCCGCGGCCATCACGGCGCCTCCTCGGGGCGCTCGGTGGAGCGCCGCAGCACGGCCCGCACGAACAGGAGCAGCGTGAACGCCACGACGACGAGGACCATCGACAGCGCCTGCGCGGCGCGCAGCTCGGACTCGAGCGCCGTGTAGATGGCGAGCGGCAGCGTCTGCGTCCGCCCCTCCAGGTTGCCGGCGAACATGAGCGTCGCGCCGAACTCGCCGAGGGAGCGGGCCCAGCTCATCGCGGCCCCCGCGGCGAGCCCAGGGGCCGAGAGCGGCAGCGCCACGCGGAAGAACACCCGGAGCGGCGGCGCGCCGAAGGTCCGCGCGACCACGAGGAGCCTCGGGTCGACCCTTCGAAACGCGCTGGTCGCCGCCTGCACGAAGAACGGCGCCGAGACGAACACCTCGGCGACGACGACCGCCGTCGTCGTGAACGAAACGGACCACCCCGCGGGGTAGAGCCACCCGGCGAGGAGCCCGCGGCGGCCGAACGCGAGCAGCAGCGCGACGCCCGCGACCGCGGGCGGGATGACGATGGGCAGCTGCACCACCGCCTCGACCGCGCGCGAGAGCCGCCCGCGCGAGCGCGCCAGCGTCCAGGCGAGCGGCGTCCCCAGGAAGACCACGACGGCGAGGCTCGCGGTGGTCGTCAGGAGGCTCAGGCGCAGCGCGGGCCACACGAGGGGGTGGCGGAGCCCCTGCTCGACGTCCCCCGCCGTGGCCATCGCGAACAAGGCCAGGATCGGGACGGCCAGGAAGGCCACGAGGACCGCGCCGACCGCGGCCAGGGCGACCCGCTCCGCGCGGAGGCGCCCGCTCACCGAGGCGCGCCGCTCCCGGAAGGCACGAGGAACCCGGCGCGCCACAGCGCCGTCCGGCCGGCCTCCGAGGTCACGAGGTCGATCCACGCGCGCGCGAGCTCGGGGTGCGCGGCGCCGGACACGACGGCGATCGGGTACTCGGCGATGACGTTGACCTCGGGCGGGATCGCCACGACGACCACGCCGTCCTGCGCCGCCTGCGCGTCCGTCCGGTAGACAACGCCCGCCTGCGCTTCCCCGAGGCGCACCTTGGCGAGCACCTGCCGCACGTTGGGCTCGCGCGAGGCGACCTTGGACTCCACGCGCGCGCGGAAATCCGCGCCCAGGGAGGCCGACGCGCGATCGAGGATCTGCTGCGTATAACGGCCGATCGGGACCTCGGGCGTGCCGATGACGATGCGCGCCGCGGCGGGGAGGTCGGCGAGCCCCCGGATGGTCGCGGCGCTCTCGCTCGCGACGACGAGGACGGGCTCGTTGCGCGCGAAGACGACGGGTCCCGCGGCGCGCTGGGATTTCACGAGCTCGTCCATGTGGCGCTGATCCGCCGAGGCGAACACGTCGGCCGCGGCGCCGTGCTCGAGCTGCGTGCGGAGCTCCTGCGTGCCGGCGAAGTTGAACGTGACATCGACGCCCGGATAAGAGCGCTTGAAGTCGTCTCCCAGCGCGGTGAACACGTCCCGGAGGGAGGCGGCCGCGAAGACGACGAGCTTGTCCTCTCGCTGGGCGGACGCCGGCTCCGAGCGCTCGCAGCCGCCGAGGACGGCGAGGCACGCCGTGAGGAGCAGGAAGGGGAGGGCTCGCAACAGCTGTCGTCGGGGGTACTTCATTCGGGAGACTCCTGGGTTCCGTCGTGCCGTGGATCGTTCCGCGCCGTCATGCCGCTCGCACCTCGGCGACCCGCTCGCCCGCCTGGCGAGCGTCGTAGGCGAGCGCCGAGAGCTCGCGGCGGAACTCCCCTGAGACGAGGACGTCGAGCAGGCGCTGCACCCTGCCGTCGTCGAGCCCCTCGCGCGGGACCGCGAGGTCGTAACGCTCCTCGGCGAGGGGCACGAAGCCGAGCCCGAACGCCAGCGCCGCGTCGCGCGTCGCGACGCCGGTGTCCGCCGCGCCCATCGCCACGGCGCGCGCGACGTCGAGGTGGCCGGCGACCCGCAGCTGCGGCTTGCGGGCGAGCTCGAGCGGCAGCCCGTGGCCGCGCACCTCGCGCTCGAGGAGCCGCTGGGCGCCGGCGCCCGCCTCGCGGCCGGCGAGGCGCAGGCCGGGGAGGCCGAGGTCGGCCGCGCCGCGGATGCGGTCCGCGTCCTCGCGGCGAACGATGAGGCCCGCCTCCCAGCGCGCCAGCGTGATGAGGACGATCGGCTCGGCGTGCCCGAGCCGGCGGACGTCGGCGACGTTCGCCTCGCCGGTGCGCGTGTCGACGAGGTGCACGCCCGCGACGTGGGTCCGCTGCCGGGCCAGCGCCTGGAGGGCCGCGGTGCTCGAGCGGGGGAACCAGAGGAACCGCCCCGGCCCGGGCCTCGTGTTGAGGCGGTCGGCGAGCAGCCCGAGGCCGGCCGCGCAGCCCATCACGACGACGTTCTCCTCGACCTCGGCGAGCGCCCGGAGGGGCTCGACGACGGCCCTCCCGCGCCGCTCGCCGGTCACGATGCCGTCCGCGGCCATCCGCACCGCGTCCTTCTCGAGCGGGTAGGAGACCCAGCGGTCCGCGATGCGCGCGACCGCAGCGCGGCCCAGCGCCGCCGGAGCGTCGGTCTCGGTCGCGAGATCCGCCGCCGCGCTCGGCTCCCCGAAGAGGTCCTCGACCGAGCAGTCGAGGGCGCTCGCGAGGCGCAGCGCGACGTCGACCGCCGGGGTCGTGCGGCCCGCCTCGATGGCGCCCACGCTCTGCCTCGTGAGGCGGGCGCGCTCGGCGAGCGCCACCTGGGACAGCCCGCGCGCCTCGCGCCGCTCGCGAACCCGGTTCGCCGCTCGGTCCGTCATGACGCACACTCTTTACACCGAGGAACGCTTGCTTGTCATCCGCTGGCGGCCTCGAGGCGCTCCTCGTCCCCTGACAGGTCGAGCTCTGACAGGACGAGCCGCCCTGCTCGTCGCGCGTTGTCCTGCCACGCTCCTGCTCGCCGCCGGAGCGCGTCCTGCCGGCCTGTGTGGCGCCGGGGCGCCTTGCTCTTCATGCAACGCGGCCTAGCCTTCGCGGAGTGGCTCAGCCCCACGGATCCGCCGACGCCCGTCGAGAGGACGGAACTTCGGTCATGCCGACGCGGACGAGCTTCGAGGCCACGGCGAGGATGGGCTACGCCATCCTCACCCTGCTCCTGGCGCTCGGCATGGCGTTCTCGGTGCGGCGCTTCTCGTCCGTGGCCGAGGCTCAGATCGATCGGCTACGCGCCAAAGAGCACGAGATCACGCTCGTGGAGCGGCTCGGGTGGAGCAGCGAGCTCATCGTGTCCGAGGGCAGGGGCTACCTCATCTCCGGCGATCCCGAGCTCCTCGAGCAGGCGAAGATCGCCAGGGCGCGCTTCGACGAGCACGTCAGAGCGCTCCGCGACCATGCGCTCAGCCCGACCGGTCTCCAGCGGGTGGCCGAGGTCGAGCAGGCGGCCAGGCGCCTCGTCCGGATGCAGGGAGAGCTGCTCGCCGCCCGGCAGCGGACCGAGGACGCGCGCGAGCTCGTGCGTCGGTTCGATGAGGAGCTGAGGCCGCTCCACCGGGATCTCGAGGGCTCCCTCGCCCGCCTCGTCGACCACAAGCAAGCCCTCCTCAAGCAGCTTTACGATGACGCGAAGGTGGAGCGAGCCCGGCTGGAGGTGTGGCTCGATGGCCTGCTGGGCTTGCTGGTCGTGGCCGGCCTGGGGATCGCCTGGTACTTCACGAAGCTCCTCGGCGGCCCGTACCACAAGGCGCGGGAGGCGCGCGACGCCGCGCGCCTGGCGCTGGCGGCCCGCGACGAGCTCATGGGCATCGTGGCCCACGATCTGCGCAACCCGCTCGGCGCCATCGCGCTGAAGGCCGCGCTGCTGCGGAGGGGAGCCGACTCCGAGCGGACACGGCAGCAAGCGGAGTCGATCGAGCACGTCTCCCTGCGGATGGAGCACCTCATCAGGACCATGCTCGACGTGACGACGATGCAGGCCTCCACGTTCTCGGTGACGCCGAAGCCGTGCGCGGTGGAGGACCTCCTGCACGAGACCATGGAGATGTTCGGGCCGCTCTCCGAGTCGAAGCAGGTGCGGTTCGAGCAGTCCCTGAAGGAGCCCGGGCTCGTGATCCGCGCGGAGTGGGAGCGCGTGCTCCAGGTGCTGTCGAACCTCGTCGGGAACGCGCTGAAATTCACGCCCCAGAGCGGCCAGGTGACCCTCTCGGTGGACCGGGACGGGGCGATGGCCCGCTTCGCGGTCCTCGACTCGGGGCCGGGGATCCCCTCCCAGAACCTCACGAGCATCTTCGAGCGGTTCTGGAAGGACGAGACGCCCGGGAAGAAGGGCACCGGCCTCGGGCTCTACATCGCCAAGGGGATCGTCGACGCGCACGGCGGCCGCATCTGGGTGGAGAGCGAGGTCGGGCAGGGCGCCCGGTTCTACTTCACGCTCCCGATCGCCGAGGCGGCGGGACACGAGGCGCCCGAGGCGCCGGCGTCGCCAGCGAAAGGCGACGACCGCCCGCGCGGGTGAGACGTCGATCGGCCCTCAGCGCGGCGGCCGACTGCGTGTGAGATAGACGGTGAGCGCGACGCCTGCGATCGCTCCACCGCCGCCGCCTGCCGCGATGTGCCAGACCTCGAGCGGATCGCGCGTGCGGAGCAGGCCCAGCGCGAGGCCGGTGAGCCCGAAGAGCGCGAGTCCGGCGACCGCGCCGACGGCCGCGGCGGTCCACAGCGCCGCGACGCGCGCCCCGAGCGGCGTCACGACGCGCGGCAGCGATGCGAGTTGCTCTTCGACGCCGTGGCGTCGGCGATCGAGGTCGAGGATCTCCCGCAGATCGGACGCCGCGCGCAGGTGTACGGCCTCGCCGGGGAAGAAGGCGTCCGTGAGCGGGCGCGTCGCGCCGGAGCGGTCGACGAGGACGATGCGCCCGGCTGGCGAGGGCGCCTCTCCCTTGTTGAGCCACCCCTCGCCGAGCGTTCCGCGCTCGACGCGCACGTCGGCGACGCCCTCGAGGGAGACCTCGCGGGACGAGACCGGGATCGCGAGGAGATAGCGCTGGACGCGGAGCGCGGCGCCGCCGCGCGTGACGTCGAGCCGGAAACGCCCGAGGCCCTTGGCGGCCGAGCGAGCCATCGAGAGCGTGATCGCGAGCATCACGAGCGCGAACGGGAAGGTCCACCACGGGCCGCGCAGCGTGACGTCGATCCGCTGCTCGCTCGAGAGGCCCGCGCGGATAGCCGCGCCGACCTCGGCGGCCCTCTCGGGGGTCACGCGCTGCAGGGGAAGCTCGCGCCCGTCGTCCATGACGAGGATCACCATCCCGTGGCTGCCCCCCTTCGATCCCCGCTCGATGTCGACGCGCGCGTCGCGCAGCGCCGACATCGGGAACCAGAGCGTCCTCGACGGGAACGCGCGCGTCACGACGCACGTCGCGCCCGGCGTGCAGGTCAGGTGATCCTGCGCGAGCGCCGCGAGCGCGACGACGAGCGCGACGAGGACCAGCAAGAGCGCGAAGGCGAGGCGCCCGGTGCGGACAGGGAACGGGCCGTAGCGGACGCTGCCCGAGGCGGGGTGGAAGGCGGGCTCGCGGAAGGCCATCAGGCGCAGTCTAACCCCGCGCCTCCCCGCGGGGCGCCGGCCGGCGCGCCCTCCCGGACGCGCGCGTAGAGCAGCACGTCACCCACCCGCCCGTCCTTCACGACGTGGCGGCGCATCCGCCCCTCGAACGCGTAGCCCGCCTTCTCGAGCACGCGGGCGGACGCCCCGTTCCAGTCGAAGACCCCCGCCTGGATGCGCTCGAGGCCCAGCTGCTCGAAGCCGTACCGCGTCAGCGCGATCACCGCCTCGGTCGCCAGCCCGCGGCCCCAGTAGGACGCGCCGAGCCAGTAGCCGAGCTCCGCGGTGCGCCGGTGCACGTCGTCGAGGCGCTCGAGGCCGATGCCGCCGGCCGCCTCGCCGGCGACCACGATCGCCAGGCCCTCTCCGGGCCGCGCGTTCGCGGCGCAGTGCGCGATCCAGCCCTCGGCGTCCTCGCGCGTGTACGGGTGCGGGAAGCGATCGCGGAGGTTCGCCCAGACGCGGCGGTCGTTCGCGTTCTTCACGAGCGCGTCCACGTCGACCGCCGCCCAGGGACGCAGGGTGAACGCGGGCAGTTCGAGGATCATGGGGTCGCTCCTTCCGGTCGAGCCTCGCCGGCCCGAGCCTCCGATCGATCGAAGAGCTTCACGAGGATCTCGCTCCCGATGCCGGTCGCGACCATCCGCTCCCGGCGGTTCGAGAGCAGCGCGCCGAGCCACGACAAGGCGCCGCCGTCCCCGATCGGGAGCTCGAGGCCGTCGTCCCGCCGGATGATGAGCTGGATGAACGGCCCGGCGTAGTAGCCGAGCCCTTGCAGCCGCGCGAGGTCGTGGACGACCTCGACCTCCGGGCGCGCGCGGGTGAGCGGCTCGCTCACCTCGGCGACCCAGCGCTCGGCGCGCGCGAGGAGCTCGGGGCCGAGGCCGAGGGACCGCGCGGCCCCCACGAGATCCGCCGCGCGCCGCGGCAGATCGACGGCGGCCTCGCGCAGGGCCGCCTCGGACGACCCGGGCTCGTGCGCCTTCGCCCGCCGCGTCATCGCGTCCGCGTCGACGCCGCGCGCGGCGAGGCCCGCGCGGACCAGCGACGTGTCGGAGAGCACGACGCGCAGCCCCGCGGCGCGGAAGCCCGCGTGCGGCAGCGCGCGGACCAGGTCGGCCCAGACGAGGAGGTGCTCCAGCAGGGCGCGCCGCTCGCACGCGTCGTCCTCGCCCCGCGCCGGCGAGCGGGCCGCCGTCGCGAGGGCGAACAGGCGGAAGTGCGGCGTGAAGCCCGGCTGGGTCGTGGGCTGCATGCGCAGGACGCGCTGGCTCGCGCAGAACCGCAGCGGCTCGTCGCCCCGGGTCCCGCGCCGGCGCCGCGCGGCGTGCAGCGCGAGGCCCGTCGTGGGATCCGCGGCGACCTCTGCGAAGCGGACCGTCGCGAGCACGTTGTTCGGCTCGACGCCCGCGCACGCGGTGGCGCCGAGGGGCCCGATCGGGGCGAGATCCACCGCCTCGAAGCCCGCCGCCGCCGCGTACGCCGCCGCGTCGAGGGCGTGCAGCCGCCGGGCGTCCGCCGTCGAGGCGTGCGTCATGGGCGCGCGCTCCGCGTGGTCGAGGACGTCGGCGAAGCTCCGCCGCAGCGCGCGCCGGCGCAGGCAATGGAGCAGGAGCGTTGTCAGCTCGTTGCCCGGGAGCTCCTCCGCGAGGAGCCGATCGAGCGGCTGGCCGGCGTGCGCCTCGGCCGCGCGGCGGGCGATGCGCGACGAGAGCTCGCCCGTCTTGTCGCCTTCGAGCGGTCGCCGCGAGGGAGCGGTTGACGGCGTCGTGGGGTCGTCATCGGCGGTGGGCATGGCTGGCTCCTCGTCGACAGCGTGCCCCGGATCTGGCACCCTGGAAAGGTCCAGATCAGCCAGTTTCGATGGTGCCAGCGCGCTCCGCCTCTCACGCCGCCCACGCCTTCCTCCGCCTCCAGCGCGGCGCGCCCGCGACCCTGGCCGCCCAGCTGGTCGAGCAGCTGCGCCGCGCCGTGCTGGAGGGCGTCCTCCAGCCAGAGCACCTGCTCCCGTCGTCCCGCGAGCTCGCGCGGGAGCTCGGCGTGTCGCGCAACACGGCGGCGGCGGCGTACGAGGCGCTGGCCGCGGACGGCACCATCGTGGTCCGCCCCCGGCGGGCGCCTGTCGTCGCCCACGTGCCGGCGCGCGCGGGGTGGCAGGGCGCCGCCCGCGCCCAGCCCGCGGCCTCCGCGCCGCGCCTGTCGAAGAGCGCGCGGCGCCTCGCGGCGGTCGTGCCCCCCGACAAGCTCGACGCGCTCCTCGAGAGCCGCGCCCGTTCGCGCCCTTTCGGCGTCGGCCTGCCGGACCTCGAGCTGCTCCCGTGGCGCATCTTCGAGCGGTGCCTCGCGCGCCGCGTCCGCTCGATGTCGGCGGCCGACGCGCTCGACCACGATCCGCGGGGCGCGCCGCTGCTCCGGCGCGCCGTGCTCCACCACGTCGCGGTGGCCCGGGGCGTGCGCGCGACGGTCGACCAGGTGTTCATCACGGAGGGATCCCAGGCCGCGGTGGACCTGTGCTGCCGCGCGCTGCTCGACCCGGGCGACGCCGCCTGGGTCGAGGACCCGGGGCCGCTCGCCCTCCGCGCGGCGCTGCGCATGGCGGGCGCGCGGCCGATCCCGATCCCTGTCGACGAGGACGGGCTCCGGGTGCACGTCGGCGCCCATCGACGTCGGGGCGCGCCGCGCGCGCGGGTCGCCTTCGTGTCGCCGGCCTACGCGTTCCCCTCCGGCGCGCGGCTCACGCTGCCGCGGCGCATCGAGCTCCTGTCCTGGGCCGCCAGGGCGGGCGCCGTCGTCGTCGAGATCGACTACGAGGGCGAGCTGCGGTTCGACGGCACGCCGCTGCCCTCGCTCCTCAGCCTCGACCTCGAGGGCGTGAAGGATCGCGTGATCCACGTGGGGACCTTCAGCCGCTCGCTGTTCCCGGGCCTGCGGCTCGGCTTCATGATCGTGCCGCCCGCGCTGGTGCGCGCCGTGGCCGCGGTGCGCGCGGCGTCGACGCGCTCGCCGCCCTACCTGCTGCAGGCCGCGCTCGCCGACTTCATCGACGAGGGCCACTTCGCGCGCCACCTCCGGAAGCTCAAGCAGGCGACGCGGCGCCGGCGCGACCTCCTGCTCGCGGAGCTCGGGCTGCTCTTGCCGAGCGCCGTCCGGGCGCGTGCGCCGGCGGGGGGCTCCGTGCTGGCGCTCGACCTGCCCGCGGGCGCGGACGACGTCGCCATCGTCCAGGCGCTCGCGGCGCGTGGCGTGGACGCGCAGCCGCTCTCGCGCAGCACGGCGGCGCGCGCTTCGGCCCGCGCGCCGCGCGCGCCCGGGCTCATCCTGGGGTTCGGCGCGCAC
This sequence comes from Sorangium sp. So ce381, assembly GCF_051473845.1. Classification (NCBI taxonomy): domain Bacteria; kingdom Pseudomonadati; phylum Myxococcota; order Polyangiales; family Polyangiaceae; genus Sorangium; species Sorangium sp. So ce381. The sequence continues at coordinate 1,640,817 of NZ_CP150336.1, forward strand.
TCGGAGAGCGCGCTCCGGGACGCGGCGCGGACGCTGGCGGCCGTCGTGGTGGGGGCGATCGGGGCGGGCGAGGCGAGATGAAGCGCCGGCGGCGCGGCGCCCAGCTTGGAAATCGGAGAAATAAACCGCCAAGTCGCCAAGGACGCCAAGAAGAGATTGAAATCTTGGCGTCCTTGGCGACTTGGCGGTTCATTTTCATGCCTTCTTGGCGATTTGGCGGTTCATTTTCATGCCTTCTTGGCGTCCTTGGCGACTTGGCGGTTCAACTTCATGCTTGGTAGTTCAACTTTTTGCTGTTTGAAGGCGGCTTCAACCCGTCTGTCGCTCTAGACTTGGGTCTGGTCGCCGCACCCACCGCGCGCCGCGGCCGCTCCCCAATGGCCCCGATCCGCCTGTGCGCCGCCGCTTCCCTCGCCGTCCTCGTCTCCGCGTGCGCTGGCCGGACGACGGCGGTTCCTCCGGCTGAGTCGGCCTTCCCGTCGAGCCTCCCGGCCCCCTTGCCGGAGCGCGCGCCTGCCGCGGGGGAGCCCCAGGTGTGGCCGCGCGCCGCCGCCGCAGCCGCAGCCGAGGAGCCCGTCTGGGCGCCGCCGATCGTGCACACCCTGGCCGTGCTCACGGTGACCCGCAGCGTGGAGGCGGCGCTGTGGCCCGACCCCTTCGCCGACTTCCGCGTGGAGCGGTGGGGATACCACTATGGCGAGGCGCTCACGAAGCCGCCGCTCTTCGACCCCGATCAGCCCGCCTTCCGGTGGGATCACGACCCGTGGACGATCAACGTGGTCGGCCACGGCCTGCTCGGGAGCGAGATGTACCTCAGGGCGCGGATATGCCGCTTCGGCGCCCCGGCCGCGGTCGCGTTCGCCGTCGCAGGCACCCACCTCTGGGAGTACGGCTACGAGGCCAACGGCGTCCGGCCCTCGGCGCTCGATCTCGTCTATACGCCGCTCGCTGGCGTCCTCCTGGGCGAGCTCCGGTACGCGACCTGGCGCGCGGCGGGGGGCATCGAGAGCGCGCCTGCGCGCCTGATCGTGCGCGCCCTCATGGACCCGTTCGGCGAGATCGAGCGAGGCGCCGGGGTCTTCGGCTGCTGATCCCTGCTCGATGGAGAGTGATTGAACGGCGTCTCCTCCTCGGCCGGCGGCGGATGGGTCATCCGGTCGTCTGCCAGCTCGAGCTCGCCGCCATCCCGTGAACGGCCGCGAAGCCGCGATCGAGCAACGCGATGAACGCAGCGTTCGCCTTCTTCGCCGAGCCTCCGCGCTCGAACACGCGGATCGCTTCGGCGTAAGCCGTGCGCCACGTCAGCACGACCATGCCGGCGACGAGCCGCGCGAGGCCATCGGGCTTCGGACCAGCGAGATCGACCGCGAGCCCCTCGACCACCTCGTCCCCCATCTCGCGGAGGCGCGCCTTGAGCGACGGGCTCGCCGCAACGACCCGCCACCAGCCGACCGTCTGGCTGTCGATGCGAGCGAACGGATGCCTCTGCTCGCACAGCCTGTCGACGAGCCGGCGGAGCGCGTCGATCGGCGACTGCCCCTGCGCCCTCCCGCTGATTGCCTCGCGCAAGAGCAGCTTCACCTCGTCCTCGCGATCCAGGAAGAGGTCCTCCTTGCGCGCGAAGTAGTTGAACACCGTCATCTTGGAGACGTTTGCGGCGGCCGCGATCTCTTCGACCGTCACCGCGTCGAAGCCGCGCGCGAAGAACATCGCCGTCGCGACGTCGGAGATCCGCTGCCTGGTCTCGCGCTTCTTGCTTTCGCGGAGCTCGCCCATGGATCAAATCTTAGACTAAGACAAAAATTCTGCTTGCGCAAAGTTTTACCGGGTCCAAGATTCACGTCATGATTCACGACGTGGTCATCGCAGGCGCTGGCCCGGTAGGGCTCTTCCTCTCGATCGAGCTCGCGACAGCGGGCGTGAAGCCGCTCGTGCTGGAGCGGCTCGTGGAGCCCGACCGCACGATCAAGGCCGCCGGGGTCGGCGCTGTGGCAGCCGAGGCGCTGGAACGACGCGGGCTCGCGCGCGCGCTCGAGGACGAGCGCCGTGCCGCCATGGCGCTGATGATGCCCGCGCTGAAGGCGCGCTTCGGCCCTGGACCGGTGAAGAGGCCGGGAGGCCATTTCTCTGGATTGTTCTTGATCGATGGGAGCCTCCAGCGCGACCCGGAGCGCCATATGCGTCTCGTGCCGCAGGAGGCGCTCGAGAAGATCCTGAGCGCGCGCGCGGCGGAGCTCGGGATCGAGCTCCGTCGCGGCATCACGGTGGAAGGCTTCGAGCGGGACGACGACGGCGTGACCGTGCAGACGAGCGCGGGCCCGCTGAGCGCGAAGTACCTCGTCGGCTGCGACGGCGGCCGGAGCCGCGTCCGCAAGCTCGCCGGCTTCGAGTTCCCCGGCACGGATCCGACCATCACCGGCTATCAGGCGCTCGTCGAGCTCGATATGCCCGAGAAGCTCGCGACGGGTTGGCACCGAACGCCGCGCGGCCTCGTCGCGTCCGGACCGATGCCGGGGCGCGTCTTCACGGCGGAGTTCAACGGGCCGCCGCCCCATCGGGATACGCCGATCACGCGAGCCGAGGTCGAGGCGGCGATCCAGCGCGTGAGCGGCACAGACGTCAAGATCCTGTCGATGACGATGGCGACGCGCTGGACCGACAACGCGCGGCAAGCAACGACCTACCGGATGGGCCGCGTCTTTCTCGCCGGTGACGCCGCGCACGTCCACTCGCCCTTCGGCGGCCAAGGCTTGAACCTCGGCCTCGTCGACGCCGCGAACCTTGGCTTCAAGCTCGCCGCGGCGGTGAAGGGGCGCGAGGATCTCCTCGACTCGTACACCGCCGAGCGCCATCCCGTGGCTGCGAGCGTCCTCGAGAATACCCGCGCTCAAGTCGCGCTCATGCGTCCCGACCCGCTCACGAGCGCGCTCCGCGCCATCGTGAGCGACCTGATGAAGCTGCCTGAAGGCAATCGCTACTTCGGCGAGATGCTCACGGGCGTCGGCATTCGTTACGACCTCGGCGACGACGACCCGCTCGTCGGCACGCTCGCGAAGGACCAGCTCCTCACGCTCGAAGACGGCAGCGAAGAGCGGCTCTACGCGCTCATGGAGAGAGGCGGCGGCCTCTTCATCTCCCCTTCGAAACGGTCACTCCCGCACGACGTGCACCATGCACGCACCAAGGACGGCCCGTCGATGCTCGTCCGCCCCGACGGCTGCATCGCGTGGACAGACGCGTCGTCGACGTCGCTCGACGACGCGCTCGCGCGCTGGTTCTGAATCGGAGCGACGTGCCAGTCCAGCACCCGGCGCGGGAACAGCCGGGCCGTCACCGCGCCCTCGGTGCCTGCGCGCGGCGGCGTCCGTGCCGCCGCGCGCGCAGGAGCGCGCCGCCGGCCGCGGCGAGGCAGCTCAGGAGCGCTCCGGCGCGCCCCCCGCCCGACGCCGCGCAGGAGCAGCCGCCGCCGGCGCTCGGCTCGGCTGCGCCCGCGCCGGCCTCGCCCCCGCCGGCGCTCGCCGCGCTCCCGCCCGCGCCCGCGGCGCCGCCCGGGCCGGCGCCGGCCTCGCACGACGCCGCGGCGCCGATGAAGCGCGCGGTCGCCGGCCAGAGGTTGGGGCAGGTCTGGCCTGTCGATCCGTCGACCCCGCAGGCCGCCGGCGCGCCGCAGAGCCGGTCGAACGTCATGAGCGGCGAGAACGTCCTGCCCCCGTCCGTGGAAATGCCGGCGGAGAAGCCGTCCACGGGCTCGTCGGCGCAGGCGAAGAGGCCCCGCGCGGTCCACGTCAGGCAGCGGACGCCGAGCTGCCCAACCTGGGTGAACTCGAGGGTATCCGTCGGCGCGACCCACAGGCCGTCCAGATCGCTGCCGGCCGCGATCTCGGTCCCGTCGGGCGAGAGGGCGAGGCCGAGGAGGCTCGCCGCCTGGAACACCTCACGCCACGTGGCGCCGCCGTCCCGCGAGACCAGCAGGGCGTCCGCGCCGTCGCCGTCGCGGCGCACGTACACAACGTCAGGGTCGTTCGGGTCCACGGCGCCGAGGTACGGCAGGTTGCGATCGTCGCTGCCAGGGATGTCGAGCTCCTCCCAGGTCGCGCCGCGATCGTCCGAGCGCCGCACGATCCCCTGGAACGTGGGGCCATTGCGGCGCCCGCTCACGTAGATGCGCCGCGGATCGCTGGGCGCGCTGTCCAGGGTCACGCCGAGGAACGTGCTCGGGAAATCGACCCCGGCCTGCGTCCAGGTCCGCCCGTCGTCCTTCGATTCCCAGACCTGCGTCAAGATCGCGTCGCTGGCCATGACGCTGGAGCCGAGCAGGAGGACGCTCGCGGGATCCGCGCGATCGATCGATAGATCGACGACGTTGCCCTTGGGGAGCGCGCCCTCGGCGATGTGCCAGTCGCAGCCGCCGTCGTGCGTCGCGCTGAGCCCGTCGAAGAGCCCGGCGAGGATCGAGCCGTCGGCGGTGACGACGAGCATGGGGTCCTCGAAGCCGCTGTAGCCGATGGCCCCTTCACAGATCCACGACCAGCGCTCGCCGCCGTCATGCGTGGTGAGGACGCCGTAGGTCGCGCGGACGACGATGTGCTCGGGATCGGCGGGGTCGACGAGGATCTGGCCGGCGGCGGGGTATCGGCCGTTGGCGCGCGCGGGCGGGGCGGCGGAGAGGGCGAGGCCCGCCGCGGCGGCGAGCCCGAGGGCGATGCGGTTCATCGAAGCGAGGATCGCTACTGCCGCCGGAACTGCTGGTTCGTCCCGTTGTTACAGGTGTACTGGGCGAGCCTGGCGCCGTCGGCGGTGCTGGCCCCGTAGACGTCCACGCACTTCCCGCTGTTGACCGAGCGCAGCGAGACGACGCCGTTGCCGCGATCGATGAGATCCCACTTCTGGCTGTTCTTGCCGCTGTTGCAGTCCGCCTGCGTGATGTTCGCCCCGTTGTTCCGGCTGGACCCCTGCACATCGGCGCACTTTCCGCTGTTCACGTTCTTCACGGTCGCCGTGGTGCCGCTGATGATCTCGACCTGCCACTGCTGGTCGCTCGCCCCGGTGCACGGCCGCTGGACGACGGTGGCGCCGTTGTCCAGGCTCGCCGCGTTGACGCTCATGCATTTGCCGGAATGGAGGGCCGCCAGGCTCTGGCCGACAGCGCCGCCGGTGCCGCCGCCGGGATTGCCGCCGGGGTCGCCCGTGCCGGCGCCCAGGCCAGAGATCTGGACCTGCGCGCCCGTGGCCGAAACGGAGAGGAGCTTCAGCGTCGCGTTCGTCCCGAAGAGCTGATGAGAAGCGCCGACGACGAGCGGCGCGTCCCTGAAGTTCCCGCCAGGGACCATGTCGAGCAGGTGCGCCCGGCCGCTCTCTCGCGACTGCGTGAAGAACGCATGGATGAGCAGGCCCTTCGTGGAGATGTTGCGCGAGTCCACGACGTTCGTCGCCGCCGGCTGGCGGAACTCGATCTGGTACATGATGTCGTTCGGGCCCTTGACGCGGAGGAGCTGGATCCCGGTGCTCGCCTCGGTCATCGGGGCGAGCGTATACGTCCCGTCGGCGGTGACCGTCTGGACCTGCGACGACGGGATCCACCCGAGGTTCACCTTGTAGTTCGCGTTGTAGTGCTGCTTCCCGCCGTCGCCCATCGGGTCGAAAATATCGCCGTACTCGTCGAAGGTGCAGTCGTTGCTCATCGTCACCGTCGCCCCGCCGCTGCGGCACGTCCGCGAGGAGGCGTGCCACAGGCCGAAGTTGTGGCCGAGCTCGTGCACGACGACCTCGGGCCAGAGGCCGGCCATCCAGGTGGCGTTGCCGGGCTGCGCGCCCATGCCGGCGTACCCGCAATCCATCTTCCCCATGATCATGTAGTGCTGGTACGCCTTCAGATCGAAGCCGGCGTTCTTCGCCGCGGTCCTGGCCTCGTTCTGCCATCGGTCGTAGTCGTCGCACTTGCCGAAGGTGATGTTGAACGGGCCGGCGAGGTCGTACTCGAGCTGCATCTTGCCGAACGACGAGCCCGCCAGGTGGGTCGCCGCTCCGGCCATCATGTTGCGCACGTCCTGCTCCGTGCCCATCGTCTGGCCGCCGTCGAACTGCACGCGCAGCACAAGGACGCGCTTGGTCCCGGTCGTGACGAGCGCGTTCGTCAGCTCGCCGATGCCCTCGGCCGGCCGCATCGTGTCGACCACGATCGCGCCGTCGTCGGTCACGGTGCCGAACACGTCCACCGGGGAGCCGCTCGCCGTGCGCCAGTCGGTCGACGGCTCGGCGCCCGGCGCCGTATCCGTCATCGAGTCCAGGTTCAGGCGCACGAACACCCCATCTTCCCGCTCCAGCATGTACCGCGCCTCGCCGTTGGCCACAGCGACGGTCAGCGTCCCAGAGGCGGTCGGGGTCGGCCCCGCTCCCTCGTCATCGGCGTCGATGCTCAGGCAGCCGGGCGCGAACGCGCACGCTGCGGTGAGGGCAGCCGCGGTGAGGTGTGACTTGAAGCGCTTCATTGGATCTTCCTTTCCTGGCTCGGTCCGATGCGCCCATCTCCCCCGATGTCGGAGAGCGCCGCACCATCCCCCTCAGGAGCCCGGGCGCGGCGCGACGGAGCGCTGCCAAGGAGAGGCCGCAAGCGCCGCCAGCCTCTCCGCTGCTGATGTAAATTGACGGCCGATCCGCTCGCGGATCCGCGCGACCATCGCTCGCGATCGCCGCGCGGTGCTGCCGTCCCCGCACCCTCGCGAGTGCCTGTCGCTTCGACGTCAACGTCTGAGCAAATCCGCGGCCAAGGTCGTGCTACCGCCTTGACACGGGCAGCGTGCCTCTCTCGGTGAAACAATCACGTGAGGACGGCCCGTGATCCACTCTGATATGATGTTTGCGCGACTGGCATGGATCGCGAGAGATCCTGAATGGACATGAAAACACCACCCCGGTGAGGCCGCGTGAGTCGGTGGATGAGCGCTCGCGCTCGGCAGAGCGAGCGAGCTTGGCCGGCGTTCTGCGCGATTTGCTGCGAGGGTGGCAATCCATGGTCGCGGGTGAGCTCGTGAGTTCTCCGGTGAGGGCGGGGGAGGTGATGTGGGTGGATTGGCGTGCTCGCGGCGCGCCCTGTCGGCCGTCGCTTCGTCGGGCCTGGTATCGTCGCCGGGATGAGCATCCGGCACAGCGCCGTCTGGGGACGAGGTCACCTGATTGTCATCGCGGGATCCGAGGGGCACGTGCTCCGCTCGGAGGACGGCGGCCAGCGCTGGAAGAGGGTGCAGACGCCCGTCCGCCAGGATCTGAGCGCGCTTGCAGGCGTCGGCCCTGCGCTGCTCGCCGCTGGGCTGAGCGGCACCCTGCTGGCCTCGAGCGACGGAGGGCAGCGCTGGTCCGACGTGAGCTGCGGCGCAAACGCGGACCTGCGCGGCGTCGCCCTGCGGGACGACGGCGAGGCCATCGCGGTGGGGCTCGGCGGGACGGTGCTCCGCTCCGGCGATCACGGCCAGACATGGGGAGCCGCGCCGAGCCCCGGAGACCTTTGCCTGGAGGCCGCTGCGCTCGACGCCGAGGGCCGCTTCCTCGCGCTCGCGCTCGAAGGACAGCTCGCCACCTTGCAAGGAGCGACATGGACGCGTCGTAAGGTCCCAGGCCGGAATCCGAGGGCGCTCTGCGCGCGAGGCGGGCTCGTGATCGTGGGCGACGGCGATGGCCATGCCCACGCGAGCCGGGACGGGGGCGCCTCCTGGGAGTCGCATTCCACCGGGACCGGGCGCTCGATCAAGGCGCTGTGGCTCGGCGCCGCGGGCCTCGTGATCGCGTCGGGCGAGAGCGGCATCCTGGCGGTCAGCGAGGACGAGGGCCGCACCTGGAGGCGCACCGCGCTCCGGTCCGATCAGCACCGCTGCGCGGCGTGGGGCGATGACCAGGGCGCGATCTGGTGCGTGGGAGACGGCCCCGCAGCCCGATCCCTCGATGGCGGGAAGAGCTTCACCAAGGTGCCAGTCCAGGCAGGGGACGCGCCGCTCGACGGCCCCTGGGAAAAGGTGCCTGTCCGAGGGAAGTTCCGGGGCCTCTGGGTGCAAGGCCACGGGAGGGTCGTTCTGGTGGGCGACGGCGGCGCCATCGCGCGAACCCACGACGGCGGCCAGACATGGGAGAGGAGCGCCGTGGAGGACGCCGGCGCGCTGATCTCCGTGTGGGGCAGCGGCGAGGTGACCCTGGCTGTCGGCGAGGGATCCTCGCAGATCCGATCCGAGGACGGCGGACACCGCTGGATGGCAGTGACAGGCAATACCGGCGGGGCCTCGGTCCACGGGCAGGGCGGGACAAGAGCGTTCGCCGTCCTCGATGGCCGGGTCTGCCGCCTCGACGCGGACGGCTCACGATGGGTGGAGCTGGAGGTCCCGCGCGCGCCGCGCCTCCGCGCCGTCTGGGCAGGGCCGGAGCGGCGCGCCGTGGCGGTGGGCTCCGGCGGGACCATCGTCCGCACGATCGACGACGGCGCCACGTGGGAAGCCGCGGAGAGCGGCAGCTCCCGCGATCTGTCCGCCATCTGGGGCAGGGGCGATGAGCTGTTCGTGGCGGGTGGACTGGGCGTCAGCGACGTGCTGCGCTCTCGAGACGGCGGCGTGACCTGGGAGGCGCTGGCCCAGGTCTCCGGCAGCCTCAGGAGCCTCTGGGGCGATGACGCCGGCACGCTGTGGGCGTGCGGCGCGGGCGGCGTGCTCCTGCGATCCATCGATGGCGGGCACACCTGGCGAGGCGAGGCGTCCGGCACCTGGGGCACGCTGTTCGAGGTGCGCGGGGACGGGGCCGAGGTGTGGGCGCTGGGGGAGAACCTCCTGCTGCGCCGGCGGCATGGGGCATCGACAGGTTAACTGCCCGCACATTCCTCAGAAATACGTCCGAAACAGAGCGGCTGCTACATCACTGCGAGCCTCCTCGACGCGCTCGGTGAGGGTGGCTGACGCGACTCCATGGCACCGCGCTCCTCCCTCCGGCTCAAGATCGTCTCCTCCGAGACGACCACGCAGACCCACTGTCCTTACTGCGCCTTCCAGTGCGGCGTGGTCATGACGGATCGCGCGGCCCACGCGGGGGCGATCGACGTCCGACCGGACGACGATTTCCCTGTCAACCGCGGGCAGATGTGCATCAAGGGGTTCACCTCCGCGGCGCTGCTCGATCACCCCGAGCGGCTGACGGTGCCGAAGATCCGCGGGCGCGCCGGGCGCCTCCTGCCGGCGCGCTGGGACACGGCGCTCGATTTCGTCGCCGAGCGGCTCCTCCGGCTGCGAGAGCTCCACGGCCCCGCGGCGCTGGCCGCGTTCGGCAGCGGCGCCCTGACGAACGAGAAGACTTACCTCCTCGGCAAATTCGTCCGCCTCGCCCTCGGGTCGCCGAACGTCGATTACAACGGCCGCTATTGCATGTCCTCGGCGGCCGCGGGGCAGAACAAGGCGTTTGGCGTCGACCGCGGCCTGCCGTTCCCCGTGTCCGATATCGCCCAGACCAAGGCGCTGCTCCTCTGGGGCGCGAACTGCGCGGAGACCCTGCCGCCGATCATGCAATGGATCTTCGCGCAGCGCGACAACGGGGGCGCGCTGATCGTCGTCGACCCGCGGCGCACCGACACGGCGCGCGCCGCGGCGCTCCACCTCCAGCCCACGCCCGGGTCCGACCTGGCGCTCGCCAACGGCCTCCTCTACCTCGCCCTCGAGGAGAAGCTCATCGACACGGCGTATATCGCCGCGCGCACGGACGGGTTCGACGATCTCCGCCGCGCCGTCCTCTCGTACCACCCGGCGCACGTCGAGCGGCTGACCGGGGTCTCCACGCAGGATCAGCTCAAGGCCGTGCGGCTGCTCGCCGAGGCGCCGAGCAGCATGCTGCTCTCCGGCCGCGGGCCGGAGCAGCAGTCGAAGGGGGTGGACACCGTGCTCTCCTTCATCAACCTGATGCTCGCGCTCGGCAAGGTCGGCAAGCCGTACAGCGGCTATGGCTGCCTCACCGGACAGGGCAACGGCCAGGGGGGCCGCGAGCACGGCCAGAAGGCGGATCAGCTCCCCGGCTACCGGCATATCGAGGACGCGGAGCACCGGGCCGCCATCGCCCGCGTCTGGGGCGTCGACCCTGCCGAGCTGCCAGGCAAGGGGAAGAGCGCCTACGAGCTGCTCGACGCGCTCGGCCCCGAGGGGGGCATCCGCGCGCTGCTCGTGTTCGGATCCAACGTGGCTGTCGCGTCGCCGAACGCGCTCAACGTCGAGCGGCGGCTCGCGTCGCTCGATCTGCTCGTGGTCTGTGACGCCTTCGCCAACGAGACGGCCCGGGACGCCCACGTCCTCCTTCCGATCGCCCAGTTCGCGGAGGAGGAGGGGACGATGACGAACCTCGAAGGGCGGGTGATCCTGCGGCAGAAGGTCCGCCCGGCGCCCCCCGAGGTGAAGACCGATATCGAGATCTTCTGCGAGCTCGCGCGCCGCCTCGGCGCGGGCAGACACTTCCAGTACACGTCCGCGGAGCAGGTGTTCGACGAGCTGCGCCGGGCGACCGCGGGCGCCAGGGCGGACTACAGCGGCATCACCTACGACAAGATACGCCGGCACCGAGGCGTCTTCTGGCCGTGCCCGTCGGTCGAGCACCCGGGGACTCCGCGCCTCTTCGCCGAGCGGTTCCATCACCCGAACGGCCGGGCGCGGTTCCACGCGGTCCACCACCGCCCCGCCGCCGAGCTCCCCGACGACGCCTATCCGTTCTACTTCACGACGGGCCGTTACAAGGAACACTACAACTCAGGCGCTCAGACGCGCCGGGTCTCCACGCTGGAAGAGGCCAAGCCCGAGCCGAAGGTCGAGGTCCACCCCAGGCTGGCGGCGCGCCTCGGCGTCGTCGAGGGCGATTCGCTCCTCGTCGAGAGCCGGCGAGGGGCGGTCACCTTCCGGGTGGCGGTCGCGCCCGCGATCCGGCCGGACACGCTCTTTGCTCCGTTTCACTGGGGCGGCAGGAAGGCCGCCAACATCCTCACCGTGCCGGCGCTGGACCCGACCAGCCGGATGCCGGAGTTCAAGGTGTGCGCCGTCAGGGCGCGCCGGGTCTCGGAGTCGAACTGATGCGAAGGAAGGACCTTGTCATCGTTGGCAACGGCATGGCGGCGTGCCGCCTGCTGGACGAGCTGATGTCGCGCGGCGCGAGGGACCGCTACGACATCACCGTCTTCGGCGAGGAGCGGGGCGGCGCCTACAACCGCGTCCTGCTCAGCAAGGTGCTCGCAGGGGAGGCGCCCGACTCCATCGTCACGAAGCCGCCCGCCTGGTACGAGCGGAGCGGGGTGCGGCTCGTCGGCGGGACCTCCGTGGCGCGGATCGACACCGCGTCGAGGGCGGTCGTGGCAGCCGACGGCGCGCGCCAGCGTTATGACGTCGCCGTGCTGGCGACCGGCAGCCAGCCGCTCGTCCCGCCGCTCGAGGGCATGACGACCTCGGAGGGCGATCTGCGCCCGGGCGTCTTCGTGTACAGGACGATGGACGATTGCGTCCGGATGCGCGGCTGCGCGCGGGCGGGAGACAACGCCATCGTGGTCGGCGGCGGGCTCCTCGGCCTGGAGGCGGCCAAGGTGCTGAGCGACATGGGCCTCCACGTGACCGTCATCCACGTCGCGAAGAGCCTCATGAACGCGCAGCTCGACCCGATGGGCGGCGACATGCTCGAGCAGCACATCGAGCGCTGCGGCATCTTCGTCCGCACCGGGCGCACCGTCGAGGCCATCTGCGGGGAGGAGTCGGTCGAGGGGTGTCGCCTCGACGACGGCAGCGTCCTGCCGGCCGACATGGTGGTCCTCGCGTGCGGCGTCCGGCCTCGCGTCGACGTCGCGCGGGCCTCCAACCTGCCCATCAACAAGGGCATCGTCGTCAACGACACGATGGCCACCCAGGTGCCCGGCATCTATGCGATCGGCGAGTGCGCCGAGCACCGGGGCAGGCTCTATGGCATTGTCACGCCCATCTGGGAGCAGGCCGCCGTCCTCGCCGACGTCCTGACGGGCGCGAACCCGCAGGCGCGCTACCGAGGCACGAAGCTGTATACCCGGCTGAAGGTGGCGGGCGTCGACGTCACCTCCATGGGCAGCACCGAGCCGGAGCTCGAGAGCGACGACGTGCTCCAGGTCGTCGAGACGCGGAAGAGCACGTACCGGAAGCTGATCATCCGCGACGGGCGACTGTTGGGCGCCCAGTTCGTCGGCAACACCGCGGCAGCCGCCACGCTCGTGCAGCTCTTCGATCGCAACGATCCGCTGCCCGCCGATCCTCTGGAGGCGCTCTGCGCCGGCGGCGGCGCGGGGCCGGCGGCGCAGGCCGAGCGCGTCGTCTGCAACTGTCACAAGGTCAGCGAGGCGACCCTCCGGGAGGCCATCGAGGGCGGCGCCTGCTCGCTGGAGGCGGCGTGCGCCGCGACCAAGGCCGGCACGGGGTGCGGCTCCTGCCGCGGCGAGGTCGCCCAGCTCGTGGCCCGGCACGCGCCCTCGGCGGAGGTCGCCAGCGGCCGCGCCGTGGCCGCCGGATAACGTGGAGAGCGCGCCGAGGCGAGCGGAGCGGCGCGGATGCGGCCGTGGCGCACGAGGATCCGCCCCGCTATAGACGCCGGCGCATGCACCGCACGCCGCGCGAGCGCCTCCACGAGCTCTTCACCAAGGTCGACGCGTTCTTCGCGAGCGCGAGCGCCCGCCACGGCGGGCGGATGGCCTGCCGCACGGGGTGCAGCGACTGCTGCCGGCGGCGCTTCTCGGTGACGTCGATCGAGGCCGACGCGATCCGCGAGGCGCTCGCGGCGCTCCCGGAGGCCGACCGCGCGGCGCTCGCCGAGCGCGCGCGGGCGGGCGATCCCGGCGTGTGCCCGGCGCTCGACGGGGAGGGGAGGTGCGCCATCTACGCGGCCCGGCCGCTCATCTGCCGCACGCACGGCCTGCCCATCCGGTTCGCGCCGGCCAGCGAGCGCGCGCTGCCGGTCATCGACGCCTGCCCGAAGAACTTCGTGGGAGAGGACCTTCACGCCGTCGAGGCGTCGTCGGTCCTGGACCAGACGACGCTGTCGACGGTGCTGGCCGCCCTCGACATGGCACACGCCGACGCGGCGGGGCGGCCGCGCGGGCAGCGCGTCGCGATCGCAGCGGTGCTCTCGGGCGAGGAGTAGCTGCCGCCGAGCCGCCGGCTCGATGACGAGCCGGTCCCGCTCAGCCGACCGACGGTCGTCGGCGCCATGACGCTCCCGGCCTCGGCCTGAGTGCGCTCGCAATGGCACAGATCAGGCAGTGGCACAGGCTAACTATGGCCCAGATCTGTGGCTCAATATGGGCCATGTGCTGGGTGGGGTCCAATGTGCACGCGCTGATTTGCCGCAAATCCAGGTTGGCCCGCGGGTTGCTCTTTGGTGGTGGCCCACTCTGGACCGGTGGCAGGTCACGGCACACGCCGCCGTCGGTCCGGAGGGGCAGCTTACCTGGAGGATAGAATGACCAAGACGATCAGAGGGTTTGGATCGGTGGCGGCGGCTGGCGTGGTGTTCGCGGCCTTGCTCAGCGGTTGCGGCTCGCAGGCTGCCGATCGCGGTCCGGACGTCGGCTCGATCAGCTTGCCGCTCGCGGCCGACGCGCCGTCTGGAGCGCGATATCGGCTCCGCGACGCCACGTTCGAGATCTCGAACGGTTATTACTACTACGAAGATGAGAATACCTCAGCCATGGCTGTCGGTGGTGGCTACGGAACTGTGGTGACGGTCAGCAGCGAGGATCAGGATCCGGACGAGAGCTCCCTCGTCGTCGATCTGGAGCAGGGAGGGTACGGCGTCAGGCTCCTTCCGGGCTGGCACTTCGAGAAGGTCGAGGACGGCACGGTGACGGATCCGAACGTGGAGGCCACGCTGCTATCGCGGCAAACGGTCTACGTGTACGTCTCGCCGCGTTCGACGACCTGGGCTGAGTATGCGTTCGGTATCGGGAGCAGCGAGCTGTGGCTCAACGGCAAGGTGAACCTCAGCATCGACGTCTACGAAGATCCGGACGACTACTACGGTTCGGGCGGAGCCGGAGGCGGGGACCCCGGAACCGGAGGCGCGGGCCCTATCGGGAGCGTGACCAGCGGCTACCCCGGGACCGGGGGCAGCTACTACGGGGTCGGAGGCGGCTCGCCGTGATAGAAGAGCTGCTACGACGGTAGCGGCGGTTCGTGGCGCGGCTGAGGAGAGCTCAGCCGAACGAGCGGCTCGCCGCCTGTCATCGAGGGCTGCACTGCACGATGCAGATGGCGGTGGCGCCCCTGGCGCGCGCGCTCGCCTCGCATGCATGCTTCGCTTGCTGCGACGCCAGGAAGCGATCCTTAGCTGAGCCGTTGCCGAACACCATCTGATAGTTGCATGCGCCCGCGAAGCCGCAGACGCGCACGGACGCGCTCGCCGTACACCACCAGGACGACCCGCCGGTCGCGCTCCCATTGCTCGGGCTTCCCTTCGAGGAGCCCTCGCTCGGGGAGGTGGGCGTCCGCCCTGCCGCCGGCGCCTCGCCCGTCTCGTCGTTGTCGGCGGCCGACGGGGTATCACCCGCGGCGCGGTCGCCGGTGGACGGGTCTTCGCCCGCCGCTTCGTCGGGCTCCTGGTCGGGCCGAAGGGGAGTGCTCGTCGACCTGGGCACCACCGGCGAGACGCCGCCGGCGGTCGACACGCCGGAAGGCGTGGTCTCGACCACGGTTTGCTCCGGCGATGCGCTCGCCGCCAGGTACACGGCGCCGCCGATCACGAGGATGGCGCCCATGCCCAGCGCGAACAACCCGCCGAGGACGATGAGCACGATCACGAGCGGCGACAGGCCTGACTTCGGACGCTGCGGCGGCGGTGGAGGGTAGTAAGGCGGCGGCTGCGGAGGGTAGTAAGGCGGCGGTTGCGGAGGGTACTGAGGCGGCTGCTGCGGAGGGTACTGAGGGCGCCCTGGACCAAACATCTCGCAGTCATAGCGCAGCGGAGCCGTCCGCGCTGCGTGAGACGAACACCCACGCTGTCGGCGAACGAACGATGTCGCATCGGACGAGCCCGCCCGCGGGGGGGCTGTCCGCGGTGGTGTTGCTTCGGAGTCGGCGGAGCCGCCTGCTCACACCCAGCCGGTCGTGGCGCGCAGGAGCAGCCCCAACCCGAGCGACGCGCCGTTCGCGAGCGCCGAGGCCGCGATGGCGTGCGTGGCAGGCAGATCGCGCAGCGCGAGCCGGTAGACGCCGAGCTCGAGCAGCACCGCCCAGAGCTCCGAGAGGGCCAGTCGCGCCGTGGCGCCGATCGCGAGCGCGGGGAAGATGAACCACACCGCCGGGTGACTCGCGATGTTGGCGACGGCCACGAGCGCGGCGCGGCGGCCTCGTGACCGCTCCGCCGCGCCGAGCAGCGGTGAGGCGACGGCGAGCTCGATGAGCAGCGTGAACGCGAACGCGCGCGCCCAGGCGGCCACCAGCGGATCGGTGAAGACGCGGCTCATGGGGCGGCCGGCTGCGCGGCGATCTCGGGCCCGCGCTCCTCCGCGCACGCCGGCCCGGACGGCTCCTTGTGCGCCTCCGCGGCGCGCTGGCCGACGTCGCCGCGGACATAGAAGTACGCGAGCAGCGCGAGCTCCAGGTACCCGTGGAAGGAGGCGAGCGAGAGCACCAGGTTGCGCGTGCCGAGCGCGCTGCGCAGGGCGCCGAGCAGCACCAGGCCGGCGAGGACCGCCACGGCGGCGAGCCCTGCGTCCCCGAAGTCGCGCCGGAGCGAGCGCGCGGACATGCGGAAGGTGGTTGTCCGCCGGCCCGGTTGATCTTCCTGAGGAATGAGCAGCAGCCAGACCGCGTAATGGACGGACTGCAGGAACGCATAACATGCGGTGAGCGCCATCGCGGAGCGGGTCGGCAGCCCGGGCGCGAGCCAGTCGCTCGCCAGGAAGAGGTGCAGCCCGAAGGCGTCCAGCCACCCGGCGCGGAGGGTGACGGAGGTCATCGCCCCGCTCGCGAGGAGCGCTGTCCCGGCCAGCACGAGGCCGAGCGGCCAGGCGACAGCGCGCACCCGGCGGCGGAAGAGCGCGAGCCACAGCGCGAGCGCGACCAGGTTGTGCGCGTGCGCGAGGGCGAGCCGGAAGCCGCGCGGCGCCGCGAGCGCCGCCGCCGACAGCGCCACGGCCGCGGCGGCGGCCAGCGCGACGCGCCGCCACGCGCGCGACGCGAGCGCGCCGGCGACGATCGCGGCGCCGAGCCAGGCGGCGAGCAAGGCGTGCTCGGCGCGGAGCAGCGCCGCGGCCGAGCCGAAGAGCTCCTGGGCGCCCCGCAGCCCCACCAGCGCGGCGCAGGCCGTCCAGACGACGCCCCGCCACCACGACGGCAGCCCGCGCCGCAGCACGAGGTAGCGCACGTCGGCCGCGACGTGCAGGACGCCCAGCAGGACGGGCCCGAGCACGAGCAGCGCGCTCGGCGCAAAGACCGCCATGGCGAAGGCGCCGAGCGCGTTGGCCGCGGCGAGGGTGGCTATCCTGCGATCGGGGCGCGCCACGATGGCGATCGCGAGCTCGCTCCGGCGGAGCAGGTTGAAGAGGTGCCGCCGCGCGCCGTCGAGCGGCGCGACGCCGCGCTCGAGCAGGCGGGCCACGCTCGCGGGCGGAGGACCGGGCGCACCCACGGGCCGAGGCTCGCTTCAGCGGCGCCGGCGGGCGGTCACGAGCGCCGCGGCGCCGCAGAGCAGCATCAGCCCGGCCATCGCGCCGCCCGAGGCGGCGCCGCTCATGGCGCAGCCGCCGTCGTCCGATGACGCCTTGTCCGAGCCCGCGCTGCCGGCCGACGTCGCGTCCGCGCCCGTGGTCGACGTCGAGCTCCCGCCCGTGGTCGACGTCGAGCTCCCGCCCGAGGAGATGCACAGATTGCAGTCGTATTCCACCGTGGTGAAGCCGCCGTCCTCGCCCGGCAGCGTTCGCTGGCACTTCTGCTTCGTGCACGTGCCAGGCTCGTTGGCCTCGGGCCCTGCGTTGTTACAGCTCGACCCCGGCGTGTCGCACGCGGCGGGCGGCGGGATGTCCGCCCGCGCTGAAGAGGTGAGGAGCGGCGCTGCGAGCAAGGCGGCGATCGCCACAAGGCACGAGGGCTTCATCATCCTGCCACTCTGTGCTTTTCTCCGGAAAACTTCAAGAGCGGTGCCGCCGATCCACGCTCGTGCACCTGGCCCTTGCGAGGAAAAACTACCCGGGTGATACCGAGACGGTCAGATATTACTCGGCAAAAATCTATGGACACCAACATCGAAGTCGAGGCGCCGTCCGCGCCGCGCGGCGTGCACGACATGACGCAGGGCAAGCCGCGCGCGCACGTCGTGCGCGTCATGCTGTTCATCCTGGCCGGCATGGCGATCCAGACCCTCTACGGCCTGATCGACATCTACTGGGTCGGTCGCCTCGGAAAGGAGGCCGTCGCTGCCGTGGCGGTCTCCAGCAACCTGATGTTCGTCTCCCTGGCCGCGACGCAGATGCTCTCGGTCGGCTGCGTGGCGCTCGTCTCGCAAGCGGCCGGAAGAAAGGAGCACGGCGAGGTGCAGCGCCTGTTCAACCAGGTGCAGAGCCTCGCCATGTGGGCGGGCGCCCTCTTTCTCGTGCTCGGCCTCGCGCTCCACCGCACGTACGCCGAGCGGCTCTCTGGAGACGCCATGACCGCCGAGCTCGCGAGCAGCTTTCTGCTCGCGTTCATTCCGGCGCTCGCGCTGCAGTTCACGATGGTGGGGCTCGGCTCGGCGCTGCGCGGCATCGGAGACATGAAGCCGGGGCTCGTGGCCCAGACCGCGAGCGTGCTGCTCAACATGGTCCTCGCGCCCTTCCTCGTCTTCGGCTGGGTATCGGGGCGCCCGCTCGGCGTGCTCGGCGCGGCCCTCGCCACGCTCATCGCGACCGCGGCCGCCGTCGTCGGGCTCGCCGTCTATCTCTTGCGCGGCAAGACCTTCCTTCGCCTCCGCCTCGCCGACTGGCAGCCGGATCTCCCCACATGGCGAAAGCTGGTGGCCATCGGCTTGCCCTCGGGCGCGGAGTTCTTGTTGCTGGCCGTCACCATGGGCGTGATCTACGTGGTCACGCGCCCCTTCGGCTCGGAGGCGCAGGCCGGGTTCGGCATCGGGCTGCGGGTGATGCAGGCCGGCTTCATGCCCGCGGTGGCGATCAGCTTCTCCGCTGCGGCGGTCGTCGGCCAGAACTACGGCTCCCGCGCCTACGCTCGCGTCCGCGAGACAGCGCTCGAGAGCGTGAAGCTCGTGCTCGGGTTCATGGTCCTCTTCACCGTGGTCTGCCAGGTCTTCCCCGCGCAGCTCGTCGCGCTCTTCTCGCCCGCGCCGGACGTCGTCGCGGCCGGCGTCGACTACCTCCAGGTGACCTCCTGGGGATACTTCGCGAGCGGCATCGTGTTCGTCTCCGCCGGCGTCTTTCAAGGCCTCGGCAACACCTGGCCTTCGCTCGCCGCCTCGGGGGCGCGCGCGGTCGCGTTCGTCTTCCCCGTCCTCGCCCTGAGCGCTCGGCCCGGGTTCCGCATGCACACCATCTGGCTCGTCTCGGTCGGCGCCACGCTCGGTCAGTTCGGGCTCCAGCAGATCCTGCTGCGGCGCGAGCTCGCCCTCAAGGTTCCCGCATCGCAGTGACGGGGCGCCGCGGCGCCTGGCCGAGCGCCGATCAGGGGCGTGCGCCCGCCACCCTGGCGGGCAGGGCGCGCACCTGGTTCTTCCGCATGACCTCCGCGGTCAGGCGCGCCGCCATGGCGCGCGGCACGAAGCGCGCGAGGTTCGCGAGGATGTAGTTGCCGAGGCCGTGGATGGCGTGGGTTCGCCCCGTCGAGAGGGAGCGCAAGCCGAGCCGCACGACGTCGCTCGCCTTCGCCTTCGCGCCCACGGCCGCGGCTTCCCCGGCGATCTCGAAGAACGGCGTCTCGGTCGCGCCGGGGCAGAGCGCGACCACCTTCACGCCCCGCTCGCCGAGCTCGGCCCAGAGCGCCTCGCTGAACGAGAGCACGAAGGCCTTGGTCGCCCCGTACACCGCCATCGAGGCGATCGGGTAGAACGCCGCCGTGGACGCGACGTTGAGGACCGCGCCGCGCGTCCTCACGAGGTCGGGCAGGAACGCGTGGGTCATCGCGACGAGGGCGCTCACGTTGAGCGCGATCTCCTCGAGCTGCCTTTCGATCGGCGTCTCCTCGAAGCGGCCGTGGGTCGCGAATCCCGCGTTGTTGATGAGGAGATCGACGGTCACGCCGCGCCGCGCGACCTCCGCGTGCACGCGCCCGATCGCCCCCGCGCTCGTGAGGTCGTCGGCGATCACCTCGACGCGGACGCCGTGCGCGGCGCGCAGCTCGGCGGCGAGCGCCTCGAGCTTGTCGCGCGAGCGGGCGACGAGGATCATGTGGCATCGCTGCGCGGCGAGCTGGCGGGCGAATTCGGCGCCGATGCCGGTGGAGGCGCCAGTGACGAGGGCGTTCCGGTTCTCGAAGGGGTGTCGCGTCATGCCTCCATGTGTAAGCTCTGGGTCGGTTCGCGAGAACGGACATCTTCGGGCATCGGAGTTCCACGGATGAAAAACGACGCCTTCTCCTGGGACGACCTGCGCGTGCTGCTCGAGGTCGACCGACGTCGCAGCTTCCTCGGCGCGGGCA
Organism: Sorangium sp. So ce381; assembly: GCF_051473845.1. NCBI lineage: Bacteria > Pseudomonadati > Myxococcota > Polyangiales > Polyangiaceae > Sorangium > Sorangium sp. So ce381. The sequence continues at coordinate 1,660,445 of NZ_CP150336.1, forward strand.
AGGCGCTCGGGCTCTCCACCTCGACGGTCGGGCGGCGCATCGACGCGCTCGAGCTCGCGCTCGGCCGGAAGCTCGTGCACAGGACGACGGCGGGCACCTCGATCGATCCGACGGCGCGCGCCCTCGTCGCGCTCGCCGAGGGCATGGAGAGGGAGCTCCGCGTCGAAGGGAGGGACGCGCGCGGCGCCGAGTCGCTCGAGGGCGTTGTGCGCGTCTCGATCAAGGAGAGCTTCGCGCGCCCGATGGCGAAGGTCCTCTCCGAGTGGCGGCGCATCCACCCCGAGACGCTGATCGAGCTCGCCTCGGAGGCGCGCCTCGCGGACGTCGCGAAGCGCGAGGCCGACCTCGGCGTCCGGACGGCGCGCTCGTCGTCGAAGGCGCTCGTCGAGAAGCGCCTCGGCACGTTCTCGTACGGCCTCTGGGCCTCGAACGAGTATGTCGAGCGACACCTGCGCGACGGCCACCTCCGCGAGGCGGACTTCCCGCGGCACGACTTCGTCGGCTATGACGGGCCGGGCCGGGAGTCCGAGCAGGAGCGGTGGCTCGTCGCCCGCGGCGCGCGTCGGTTCCCGTTTCGCTCGAGCTCGGACGACGCGGTCCTCACGGCCGCGAGCGAGTCCCAGGGGATCTGCATCTTCGCGGACGCGCTCGCGCGTGACGTGCCCGGGCTGCGACGGCTCGTATGCCCGACGCCGCTCCCGACGGTGAGCGTGTACCTCGTGGTCCACCGCGATCTGCGGCGAGTCCCGCGGATCCGCGGCGTCGCGGGGGCGATCGAGGAGGCGATCCGGCAGATCGCCGTTCGTGAGAAGGCTCGCGGCTAGTTCCGCCCGCCAGGAGTCCGGAGGGAGAGTTCAACGCAAAGGCGCAAAGACGCAAAGACGCAAAAATGCATGAATTTCTATCTATCTCTCTCTCTCTCTCTCCCTTGCGCCTTTGCGTCTTTGCGCCTTTGCGTTGAACTCTCTCCGTCTCTCCGTCTCTCCGTCTCTCCGTCTCTCCGTCTCTCCGGCCAGCGCCCGTTCGTTGATGAGCGCCTGCTGAAGCGTGAAGACGGTCGATGCGCGGGACCTGGCCGCGCCGCGGTCGCCCATGGCTCGCCGGCGTCGTCCGGCGGGGTCACCTGCCCAGCGCGATCATCTTCTCGTTTACCCAGTCGTCGCCGGCGAGGGGGTGCACGCCGGCCCCGTCCCGATCGAGCGCGATCCCCACCGAGAGCAGCCCACTCTTCACGAGGAACGCTCCCCTGGCGGTCTGCCCGTCGGACTTCGTGAGCCGCCCGCGGATCGCGAGATCGCCCCCCTTCGCCTCCAGGAGCCTGAAATCGACGCCGCCGTCCGCGCGCTTCACCTTCGCGGACGCCTTGAGCCCCTCCATCGCAAGGAGCCCCGCGGCCCAGCCGGGAATGGCATCCTCGGCATCGAGCAGCATCACGGCCGGCCGCGCGTCCTTGCATTCCATCCGGATCGCCGCCTCCGTGAGCCCTCGTCTCACCTCCGCGTCCTCGATGTCGATGTGCGCCCACCAGCCAGGGAGCGCCTCGCCCTCGTGCTCGATCGCGAGGTCCTCGATGTCGATGCGGCCCTCTCGCAGCTTGGCAGTCGGATTCAAGACGTTCACCGCGTCGAGCTTCATGCGCGCCGCCACGTCGCCCTTCACCTTTGTCTGTTTCCACTGCAGGGCGCCGTGTTTCAACAGCAGGCTCAGCGAGCCCGTGCCTCGCCCCAGCGGGTCGACCTCCAGGCTGCTCCGCGCGAAGGCTGCGCCGCCCGTGAACCGCGGCGCGTCCGGCGCGGCGCCCTCGGCGTTCAGCCAGCGCAGGTCCGGGATCGCCGCGGCGACGACATCCACCTTCGACGCGAACCCCGGCGGGAGCCGCAGGAGGTGGAGCTCCGGCGCGTCGAAGGTGGCGCTCGCCCTCTCCACGACGATGGGCGGCAGGCCGCTCTCCGGGCGCTCGAGCGTCGCCCGGGGCAGCGTCACCGCGAGGCGCGGCGCTCCGCGCTCGTCGACGCGGAGCGCCGCGCGCGCCTCGGCGGTCGCGCGGAGCGACGCGGTGGAGGCCACGAGGTGGCTCGTCTCGTAGGACGCGGTGCTGCCCGGCTCGACGCTCCCCCGGTTCACGACGAGGTTCGTCCTGAGCTCTCCGCTGCCGTCCTCGATCCGGGGTCCGGCGCCCTCGCCCCCGGGAAGGCGGATGAAATCGAGCCCCGGCAGCTGCGCGTCGAGGCGGACGCGCGCCCAGGTGGTATCGAGGACGTCGAGCCCTTCGACGTCCCGCGGATCGAACGTGCTCATCGTCACGTCGGCGTCGGCGTCGAGCCGCGCGACGACGCGATCGGCGACGTGGACCTCGCCCGACCGGAGCTCCAGCGCGACGGGCCCGACGCGAACGGCGCGGAGCGGCTTGTAATAGAACCCTCCCCGCACGCGGCCGCCGCCGGCATACCTGACTTGCTGGATCCAGATCTCCTTGAGCGTCGTGTCGATGCCCTCCAGGTGCACCGTCCACAGGTTGTAACCCTCGTCGGAGTTCTCGAGATCGTGCTTCGGCGGCAGCTCCGGCTTGAGCGGAGGGTTCGCGAAGTCCGGGATGGGCGGCAGCGCCTGGATGTGCGGCGCCTCCAGATCGCGCTCGCTCGTCGGATCCACGAGCATCCGCATCCGGAACACGAAGCCTCTGGCGCGGATGTCCTCCGCATAGAACTTCTTCCGCAGGAGATCGGTCAGGTGGATATCGAGGTCCGCTTCGTCGAGCTCCACCGCCCACTGAAGCACGCTGTCGGAGCCGCTGAGCCGGAGCTCCTCGACGTGAACGACGCCCGGCCAGAGGCTCCACGCCGAGCCGTAATAGAGCGAGGCGTCGATGGGGTTGTAGCTGACGAGCCTCGCGATGAGCCCCGTGCTCAGCATGGCGTTCACGACGACGACGTAGCCGAGCCAGAGCGCGATAGGCAGGATCAGCAGCGCCTTCAGCGCCCTCCTCGCCCGTGGCCCGAGCCTCCCGCTGAGCGCAGGTGGAGACTTCAGCGCGGCGGCTTCGTGCAGGAGCGCGTGCATGAACGCATGGGATCGCACGCTCCATGCCGCGAGCTGAGCGGCGGCGCGAGGGGGCGGCCTCAAGGCTGGCCGTGGCGATCTGCCCCGCTCGTGGCGAACCTCGACATGCGCGGACCGCGGGCGGGCCCGATCCCGCGCGGAGGCGCCCAGAAATGGCCCAGCCGTGAGCGCTCGGCCCCCGTCGGACCCGACAGGCACCCGGCTTGCTAATCCCGCGAACGCTGGCGCTGGCGAGCCTGTCGCGCGTGCGCGTCTCGTCAACGCCCGGCGGAGCCGATTTTCCAGCCATCACCCGAGGTCATCATGAACCACACTGTCCATCACGACCTGAACGACGAAGAAGCGAAGAGCGCCGTCCTGCGGGCGATGGCGAAGTACTGTGATCGATATGCAGAGTACGCTCCCTCCATTCTCTGGAGCGACGAGCGGCACGCGCATCTCGGCCTCTCGTTCAAGGGCTTCACGCTCTCCGGGCGGCTCGAGCTCCGGCCCAGGGCCGTCGATTTCGCGATCGACATGCCGCTGCCGCTGCGCATGTTCAACCGGATGGCGATCGCGGCGATCGACGCCGAGGTGAGGCGGTGCATCGACGAGGCGCACCGCGAGCGCGCGCGGCGGCGCGCTCCGGGCTTGGTCGCGCAGGAGGGCCCTCTGAGCGGTTCGCGCCATGCAGAGCGGCAGCGCCATGACCACCCGTGAAAGGCGCCGCCCGCGGAGCGCTCCGCGCCGCGAGAGGCGGGAAGCCGCCAGCGGCGTCGTCCTCCGCCGGCGCCGCGTCAGCGTGTCGGTCGAGTCCGTCGAGACGGTCGAGCTCGCTCGCACGACCGGCGAGCTCGCGGGGACAGGACAGCTCACCCCGTCACCGATCGAGTCCGCCGAGTCGGCCGGGCTCCGGTACGTGAACGACGGTGAGCCGGGGATCTCCAGGCGAGGGGCGGGCAAGGGCTTCCGTTACGTCGACGCCGACGGTCGCCCCGTCAAGGACGAGGCGACGCTCGCGCGGATCCGCCGGCTCGCGATCCCGCCCGCGTGGACCGATGTGTGGATCTGCCGGAGCGAGCGCGGGCACATCCAGGCGACTGGGCGGGACGCGCGCGGAAGAAAGCAGTACCGGTATCACCCGCGCTGGCGCGAGGTCCGCGACGAGACGAAGTACGATCGCATGCTCGCGTTCGGCGCGGCGCTCCCGGCGATCCGCGCGGCGGCCGAGCGGGATCTCGCGCTGCCTGGCCTGACGCGCGAGAAGGTGCTGGCGGCCGTGGTGCGCCTGCTCGACGAGACATCGATCCGCGTCGGGAACGACGAGTACGCGCGCGACAACGACTCGTATGGTCTCACAACGCTCCACGACGAGCACGTCGAGATAGAGGGGAGTCTCATCAGGTTCCACTTCAGGGGCAAGGGCGGCAAGGAGCACACGCTGACGGTGCGGGATCGCAGGCTCGCGCGGATCGTGAAGCGCTGTCAGGACGTGCCCGGCCACGAGCTGTTCCAGTACATCGACGGCGAGGGCCGGCGGCAAAGGATCCATTCGGACGACGTGAACGAATACCTGCGCTCGGTCGCGGGCCAGGACTTCACCGCGAAGGACTTCCGCACCTGGACCGGCACCGTGCTGTGTGCGTCGTTCTTCTGCGAGATGGAGGTCGCGACCTCGGTCCGCCAGGTGAAGAAGCGCGTGGCGCAGGTGATCGACAGGGTGTCTGCCCGCCTGGGCAACACGCGCGCGGTCTGTCAGCGTTGTTATGTCCACCCGGCCGTGATCCGCGCCTATACGGAGGGCGCCCTGCAGTCCCTGATCGACGCGGAAGAGGCCGTCGCGGACGGGGCGTTCGCGGCGCTCCGGCCCGAAGAGGCGAAGATGCTCCGGATCGTCCGCGGCTTCGGCGAGCGAGAGGCCGCGCCGCTCGTGACCCGCCTCCGCGAGAGCGTTCGCGCGGTGAACGCGCGGCGAGCCGGCAAGAGCGCGAAGCGTCCGGTCAGGGAACGGCGCGCAGCGGCCTGAGCCGCGCCGACGGCGGGCGCTGCAGCAGCCGCGCGGGGATGCGCCTCGCCGCGCCGTTCGCGACGAGTCTGCCGTGTCGTTGCGTCACAGCGTGATCGCCTCGCTGTGGCATCGTGCCGCGGACGCGACGGGCGCTGTTGCTGGGGTCGCGAGCGGCTCCGCGATCTCCCGCCGGGTACGCGCGCGGTACGGTTCGTGTTGTGCGGATGCTCCCAGGAAATCAGCGCGAGCGGCGTGAGCCCTCAGCCAAGGAGGTCTGTATGGCGAACCAGAGGTTGATCACCGGGATGGTGCGAGCACGTGAGGAGGCCGAGGACGCCGTCCGGCGGATCCTGGACAGCGGGCACACGCGACGGGACGTCTGCGCCATCGTGAGCGAGGCGGCTCGCCGCCAGCACTTCGCGCGCCCGCGCACGCAGGGCGCTGCCTCGCACGGGAGCGCGCTGACCTCCATCCTCGCCTCGGCGAGCGCGGGGCTCGTCGTCCCGGGGCTGCGGCTCGCCGTGGCCGGCCCCATCGCTGTGAGGCTCGCGGACGCGAGCTCGGCGAGCGAGACGGCCAGCCTGAGCAGCGTGCTCGTCGACGCCGGGATCCCCGAGCACAGCGCGCCTGAGGTCGAGAGGCGCCTCAAGGAGGGCGCGATGCTCCTCGGCGCCCTCGCGCGCGACGACAAGGACGCCGCGGCGCTGCGCTCGATCCTGCGAGACGCGGGCAACGGCGATTTCTGCGGCACGGGCAAGGGAGCCCGCGTGTTCGCCGCGCTGTGAGCCCGCCGACGCCCGGCGCTCCGCGTCGCCGCTGGAGGGAGCCGCCGCTGGATCGATGAGCTCGCTTCAAGACCGAGAAGTCCCGGACATTGGAACGGGATTTGGAAGGGAATGAAAGAGTTCAGCCGAGACTGATTCGGTACGAGGCGAACATGTACCCCTGAGGCAACGGGGGCGCGCGCCTTCCAGCAGTGGCGACGATCCCTGGCGATCGGGGCTCCTGCGTGGACGTACGGCGTGGAGGCCCAGCTCGGGAGGTAAGGAGGAGAGGAATCGGGCGTTCACCAGATATCGCAGGAGAGTACCCATGGAACCGGTCGCATTCGCAGACGAGAGCGTGGGCCTGGACGGACTCATCGACGATGACTCGATCGAGCAGCTCAAATCGTTTTGCCGCGGCGAGATGTCCGCGGTCGAGACCTACCGTCAGGCCATCGCCGCGGCGCGGCAGGGCTGGGTGGCTCACCACCTCAGGCTCAACCTCGCGTCGCACGAGGCGCGGGTGAAGGTGCTGCGCCGGCGGATCGAGGAGCTCGGAGGCGACCCCCCGGCGAGCTCCGGGCCATGGGGCGCGTTCGCCAAGGCTGTCGAGGGGACCGCCGTGGCGCTCGGCCACAAGACGGCGCTCTCGGCGCTGGCCGAGGGGGAGGAGCACGGCCTGAAGGACTACCGGAACGACATCGAGGAGCTCGACACCGAGTCGCACGCCCTGGTGCGGGACGTGATCTTGCCGCAGCAGGTGTCGACGCGCCGCTCGCTCGCCGATCTCAAGCGGCAGCTGCCGTGACGCGGGAAGCCGTGGGCGGATTGTTCCGGCGGGCGCTCCGTGCGATACTTTCGGGCGTATGGGCAGGGCTGCGCTGGACATCACCCGACTGAGCCGCGACGAGCAGCTCGACCTCCTCGACGAGTTATGGGCGAGCCTCGGGCGAGACCCTGAGGCGCTGCCGCTCAGCGACGCCCAACGCGTCGAGCTCGATCGGCGCCTCGATGAGCTCGAGGCCGAGGGGCCAGTCGGGCTCACCTGGGATGAGGTCGTCGCCCAGGCGCGCGCTCGGTCACGGTGAGGCCGTACCTCGTTCGGCCCGCTGCCGCGGCGGACATCGCGCGGGCATATGCCTGGTACGAGCGAGAGCGCGACGGGCTAGGAGAGGAGTTCCTCGTGGAGGTCCGCGCGGCGATGCAGGCGGTCGTCGAGGCGCCGACGGCCTACGCCGTTCTGCACCGCCAAACACGGCGAGCGCTCGTCCGGCGCTTCCCCTATGGGCTGTTCTTTCGTCTGATGGATGACGTCGTCGTCTTCGTCGCGTGCTTTCACACGCGCCGAAGACCCGAGTCATGGAAGCGGAGGCGCTGAGGGCAACATCGGTGTTGGGACGGGGGCGAACTCCCCAGCTCAGCCCTTCATGTCGTATCCCGCCTGGAGCAGCTTCGCGATCGTGGAGAGCTGCATGTTCGACGTCCCCTCGTAGATCTTCCCGATCTTCGCGTCGCGGTAGAGCTTCTCGACAGGATAGTCCTTGGTGAAGCCGACGCCGCCCATGAACTCGATGCAGAGCGACGCCGTGCGCTCGGCCACCTCGGACGCGAACAGCTTGGCCATCGCCGCCTCCTTCACGAACGGCTGGCCCGCGTCCTTGAGCCGCGCGGCGTTGTAGACGAGGAGGCGCGCAGCCTCGATCTCCATGGCGACGCGCGCATACTGGAACTGCACGCCCTGGAAGCTCGCGATCGACTGCCCGAACTGCTTCCGCTCGCCCATGTAGCGCATCGCGTGGTCGAACGCCCCGGCGGCCAGGCCGAGCATCTGCGCGCCGATGCCGATCCGGCCCTCGTTCAGCGTCTCGATGGCGATCTTGTAGCCCTTGCCGACCTCGCCGATCACGTTGCCCTCCGGCACCTCACAGTCCTCGAGGACGAGCTCGCACGTGCTGGAGGCGCGGATCCCGAGCTTGTTCTCCTTCTTGCCGACCGAGAAGCCCGGGAAAGAGCGCTCGACGACGAAGGCCGTGATGCCCTTGTAGCCCTTCGTCGGATCGACGTTGGCGAACACAAGGAACACCGAGCTCTCGTTCGCGTTCGTGATCCAGAGCTTGCGGCCGTTCAGGATCCAGCGGTCGCCCCGGCGCTCGGCGCGGGCCGCGAGGGCGAACGCGTCCGAGCCGGAGCCCGCCTCGCTCAGCGCATACGAGCCGACCCAGTCCCGGGAGAGCCGCGGGAGGTATCTCTCCTTCTGCGCCTCGCTGCCCCAGCGGAGGAACGCATTGGCCACCAGCGTGTTCTGCACGTCGACGAGCACGCTCACGCTCGGGTCGACCACGGCGAGCGCCTCGATCGCGAGGATCGCGCTGAAGAAGCCCGCTCCAGAGCCCCCGTACGCCTCCGGGATCTCGATGCCCATGAGGCCGAGCTCGAACAGCGGAGGGAGCAGATCGTGGTCGAGCGCGCCCTCTTCGTCCATCGCCGCCGCGCGCGGCGCGACGCGCTTCCTGGCGAAATCAAGCACCGAGTCGCGGAAGAGGCGCTCCTCGTCGGACAGCTGGGTGAGCGGGGGGTGGGACACGACGGTTTCTCCTTGTGGGCCCATGGCGCAGCGCGGCGCCGTGGCGGCGTCGCCCCACTATGCTACGCGAGGGCCGCCAGCGAAAGCCGTTCGAGCGCGCCCCGCCCGGTCATCGCCGCGGCGCAACGCAGGCCACGCCGCGCCGGCGACGGACTGGGGCACGCCGCCCCGAGCCGCCTCATCCGTGGTGTCGCCGCTCGCGCCGCGGTCGGGATCGTCCAGGCTGCTATGCGCGTCGCTCCCCCGGGACGCTCACGCGCGCTTGCCCGCTGGCGCGTCGCGCCGGCGGCACCGGAGCAGCGTGTGGGCGAGGCCGAGGTGATCGATCTCCGCCTCGACGACGAGGCCTGCCTCGTCGACGCAACGCCGGATATCGGCGGCGCTGTACATGCGGCTGTTCCCGTTCGCGAGGCACGTGAAATACAGGGAAGAGCCGTGCAGACAGTGGACCGCCACCTCGTTCGTCTGCCGATCCCAGAACGTGTCGAGGATCCAGAGCACCGTCTCGTCCCCCATGGCTGACGCGGCCCGCCGGAGGATCTGGACGATGTCCGGCTCGGAGAAGCACACGAGGAACTGGCTCATCCAGATGGCGTCGAAGCCTGTCGGGAACGCCTGGCCGTGATCCAGGAAGTCGATGGGGGTGCCCATGATCCGGCCGAGCAGGCCGTGCTGCTCGACGTTGGCGCGCGCGTCCTCCAGCTGGCCCGGCAGGTCGAGCAGCGTGACGCGCACGTCGGGGTCGTGCGTGCAGCACTGGATCGCCCACCGCCCGGTGTTGCCGCCGATGTCGAGGAGCGTCCTCGGCCTCCGCTCGAACACGACGGGCAGCGCCTCGGGGAACGCGGAGTCGGAGTAGAGGTGATCGAACGCAAACCAGCTCTCCCTCACCTTCGGCGGGAGCGCCGGGAGCGCCTCATAGACCGTCGGCCACTCGCCAAAGACCTTCAGGCCAGCCGGCTTGCCGCCCTCGATGGCCTCGTCGAGAAAGCGCATGCCCTCGTAACAGACGTCATGGATGAAATCCATGTTGATACGGGTCATCCTGTCATTCTCGACGATGAGCCCGACCCGCGTGATCGTGTAGCGCTCGCCACGCTCTCGCGGCTCTGCCTGGACGTTCGCGCCGCCTGCGCCGCCTGCGCGCTCCACCAGGCCGAAGCTCAGGCTCGCCTCCAGCAAGGTCTTGGCCGCATAGGCGGAGAGGCCGGTGTCCTGGGCGACCTCGGCCGGTGTCCTGCCGCCCTTGCCGGCGCGCTGGAGCGCCCGGAGGACGCCGCGGTTTCGCATCACCCGCGCCACCTGGAACATGACGGGCGCAAACGCGATGCGCTGGGCGGCGAGCATGGCGTCGAGGGTGGGATTCGGGGCGGGATCGTTCTTCATCGAGCTCCGGTCGTCGGGGGTGGGGTCAAGGCTAGCGTGCACCCTAGCGCTGGAGGAGCAAGACGAAGCCGCAGACGCCCGTGAACAGCAGCGTGCACTCTGCCCGACCCTCGTCGGCGAGCGAGATCCCCGTCACGCCGCAGAGCAGGCCGAACACGAGGCTCGCCACGCTGATCCGCCGCCGTTGATCGATCGACCGGACAGGCGGCGGAAAAGACGGCCTCGTGCGGTAGGGGCTTGCCACCCCACGATGATACCACCGGCGCCGCGATCACAAGGACGCCGCCGCGATGTCGAACAGCTCCTCGTCGGTGAGCGGCAGCGGGTTCCCCTTCATGCTGCTCGCCGCCCTGGCCTTCGCGACCAGCGCCGGGAGGTCCGCCTCACCCATGCCGTAGCGCCGGAGCCCCGGGATCGCGAGGTCACGGCAGAGCTCGCGGACCCAGGCGATCCCTTCCTCGGCGACGGCGCCGGCGCGCCCCGTGACGAGCGCGGCCAGCTCGTCGAAGCGCGGCAGCGCGAGGTGAGCCGGGTCGCGCGCCCGGAGCGCCCGCAGGTTGACCTCCAGGACGGCAGGTAAGAGCGCGGCGCACACCGCGCCGTGCGGCGCGTCGAACATGCCCCCCGCGGGCGCCGCGAAGCCGTGGACCGCCCCGAGGCCGGCGTTCGCGAGGCAGAGGCCGCCGAGCAGGCTGGCGATCGCGAGGTCGTCCCGGGCCGGCGCGTCGGCGCCCTCCAGGACCGCGCGGCGCAGCGAGCGCGCCGAGCGGCGGATGCCCTCGCGCGCGAGGCCGTCCGTGAGCGGGTTGCGGCGGCTCGACAGGAACGGCTCGATGAGCTGCGAGAGCGCGTCGAGCCCGCTCGAGGCGAGCACCCCGGGCGGGGCGCCCGCGAGCAGGTCGGGGTCGACCACCGCGAGGCGCGGCAGCATGTGCGGGCTGCGGAGGCTCGCCTTCACGCCGGCCTCCCGCGAGGCGAGCACCGCGTTGCGCGTCACCTCCGCGCCGGTGCCGGCGGTCGTGGGGATCGCCACGAACGGCACGGATGGCCTCGAGAGCGCTCTCCCCTGGCCGATGACCTCCAGGTAGTCGAGCGGGTCGCCGCCGTTCGCGACGAGCGCGGCGATCGCCTTGCCGGCGTCGATCGCGCTGCCGCCGCCGAGCGCCACCACGACGTCGCACCGCTCGGCCGCGGCCCGCGACGTGCCCTCGCGGGCGATGTCCACCGTCGGCTCGCCCGCGACGGGGAAGCGCACCGCGGCGACGCCCGCCGCCGCGAGCGCGGCGAGGAGCGGCGCGGCGCGGCCGGGATCCTGCCCGGTGACGACGAGCGCCCGCGTCCCGCCGAGGCCCCGCACGGCCGCGGGCACCTCGGCGATCTTGCCCGCGCCGAAGGCGATGCGCGTCGCGGTGGCGAACTCGAAGGCGGGTTCATTGCCGGGAGGCGCCATGTCAATACCCCGCGTCGTCAGGGAAGACATTGACGTATTTCCGGCTGGTCCGCGGCTCGGCCATCATCTCCGCGACGGTGTCCCGCCACCGCTTGTAATGCGCCGTTTCCTTGTGTGCGGCCGGCGCTTCCTTGGTCCTGTAGACCTCGACGAGCACGAACCGCGCAGGATCCTCGGTGTCCTGGACGACGTCGAACCGGGCGATCCCCGGCTCCTTCACGCTCTCGCGTGCGTTCTCGATCGTCGCGCTCCGGAACGCGTCGACGAGCTCGGGTCTGACACGTACGTGCACATGCACGATGAGCAGGCTGTTGGACATGCGCGCAATCTAGCTCGGACGCGCGGCCGCAGGAACCCGGCTCGCGCCGCGGCCGGCCTCCCTGGAGAGCGCGCGCAGGCCGCGCGCGGGCTCGGCCGAGAGGCGGGGCGCGGCGGGCGGGGGGCGGGGCGGGCGCGCGGGTGGCGGCGCGGCCGGCAGAGCGCCGTCGTCCCCTGCGTCGACTCCCGACTTGGCCCGGCCGCCTCGCGCACTACGATCGTCGTGACACGGCGTGTGGCTCGGCAAGCGTCGAGTGCATGAGCGCCGTGAGCGAGGAAGGTCGATATGGCGGATCCGACCCCGGAGAGCCCGCAGCCCGATGCCGCGCAGTCCATCGCGCTGTATTCCATCGAGTTCAGGTCCGATCACGGTCTCCTGAAGGACTGCAACGAGGAGCACGACTGGAGAAACGAAGGACCCCTGTGCTCCCGGCCGGAGTGGACGCCGCGGGGCGCCGTCCCCCTCTCGATCTCGATGGGCCGGCACATCGTCGTCCGGCTCGGGCTCTCGTCGCGCGACGCCTTCAGCGCGGCGGCGGCCGAGATCCGCGCCGTGGGGCCGGGGGGAATCGTCCTCGAGAGCCGCGGTAGCGGGGCCGTCGCCGCGCCGCTCGATCTCTTCTCCTCGCGGCAGCTCGGGAGGAAGATCCAGAAGTTCGACCTCGCCCTGAGCTGGTCGGCAGGCGCGGGAGCTACGGTGTCGCCCGCCCGGACCTCGAACGTCGTGTATGTCACGATGGGCAGGCCCCAGACCGACAGACAGGAGGTCTGGCAGGAAGATGGGGTGACCTTGAAGCGGATGGACAGGGCGGTTTCCTGGGTGGCGCCGCTCGATACCATCGATCCCCACGAGATCGTGTACGGGATCATGGCCAAGTTCCCGACGTACACGCTGCTGCCGAGCCCGAGGGTGCCCCGGAAGTACCATCACCCGACGTTCATGAACGACGAGGGCGGCGCCTGGCCGATGACCGATTACGTGGAGGAGAGCGGTGAGTGCCAGGCGATCGTCCGCCTCCTCCGAGCCATGCTGCGCCAGCTCGGGATCCCGGGGCGGACGCGCATGATCGTGATCTGGGGCGATCCCAACGTCGGCGGCGGGCGCAAGACGCTGTCGGCCGACGTCGAGCAGAACCCGTGGGCGGGGCTCGACGTCACGAAGGTCGAGGGCGGCCGCGTGTGGCGCGCCGCGCTGGTCGACGGGCCGGTGGAGGTGGGGAGGACCTACCCGGCGTCCCATACGCGCCTGCCCGACGGGTCGCTCAGCCCGGGGCTCAACCGGTACGAGGCGTGCCTCGAGTTCTCCCACGGCGGCGTGACCAGGTATTACGCGGGGGGCGCTGGCGTGTTCGATTCCGTGGAGCCCATCCTGGGCGTCTTCTGGGGGCTCATCTGGTTCAGCTCGGCGCCGGACGACGGGTACCGCGTCGAGCAGATCGTGGCGACCTACAGAAATGGAGGCTGGGGATGAGCGCGCACGCATTTCACAAAGAAGACATCGACGCGAGGATCACGGGGTGGCTCGCGGCCGTGGCGCGCGTCGCCCCGGATGGCTTCACGCCCGTCGAGCGGTTCGAAGACGTGCCGGCCCAGGCGCGCGCGGAGTCGTTCTACTGGTGCGACTCCATCTTCAGGGACGAGCTCAACCCGCACGGCGAGGGCGTGAGGGCGCGCCACGCGTTCCATGCCGCCACGGACGATACGCCCGACCTGCTCCGCCACGAGTATGCCGCGGGCGGGCTCGGGCTCACCGTCACCGAGGGGCGCAACTTCATTCTCGTCCAGGTCGATCGCGCGAGCCTCGATATCCTCTCTCTCTGCGGTCCAGATCGCGCCGCCGCCGTGCGCCGGGTGGCCGAGGCGCTCTTCAACACGGGCGTGGAATCGCGCACGGTGGGCATGCCGGTGACCTCCGGCCCGTCGGCCTGCCCGGACCTCGCCGGGACACAGGAGCTCGAGGAAGGGACGGTGGTTTCGAGCAATCCGGCCGTGGACCCGGATCTCCTCACCTGCTGGAAAGACCGCACGGAGTGCGGTGTTCAGGGCGGAAGGCTCTACTTCCTCTGTTACAAGAAATCATCCCAGCGCGTGGGGTTCGCGAACGCGTGGCAATGGTTCGACGACCGGAGGGCCGGGGTCGGGTGAAGCGGGGGTAGACGGGGCGCGCGCGGGGACGTGCGGGAACGTAGATGACCTCCGCGCCGGTATTGCGTCAGCGCGCCGCGCGCGGGATGTTGCGCGCGTGGCGGGAGCACAGGCACCCAGGATCTTGATCTTCCCAGGCGGCCCCTCGGGCGCTGCGCAGGCGCTCGCCGCGGCGCGCGGCTATGTCGCGGTCCCGGCCCGGGACGTCGAGGCCGGGCTGGATCTCCTGGCGACTCAGCCGTTCGACGTGGCCGTGCTGGCGGACGAGGGGCCGCTCGAGGACACGCTCGCGCTCTGCCGGCGGCTGCGCGCGGCGCCCGGGGGCGATCGCGTGGCCGTGGTCGCCGTCACCGGGAGCGCGGGCGCGACCACGGCGCTGCTCGAGGCGGGCGCGACGGTCGTGGCGGCGGCGCTCGAGCCGTCGATCGCCATCCAGCTCGACGCGGCGGTGTGGTGGGTGCGGCGGCCGTCGGCGCACGTGGCCGACCGGGCGCCCGCGGAGCGCGCGCTGCTCGAGCGCGCCGCGCGCTCCTTTCGCGACGCGTCCGCCGAGGTGATCGGCCTCCTCGTGTGGGACGCGGCGGGGGGCGTGCTCGACGCGAACGACGCGTTCCTCGGCATGGTGGGCTACACGCGCGAGGACATCGAGGCGGGGCGCCTCAACTGGATGGCGATCACGCCGCCCGAGCACCGCGCCGCGGACCAGCGCGCCCTCTCGGAGGTCCTGAAGAACGGCGTCTGCCCGCCGTTCGAGAAGGAGTTCCTGGCCCGCGACGGGCGGCGCGTGCCCGTCCTCATCGCGCCTGCGCTGGTCGAGGGGGCGCGCGATCGCGGCGTCTGCTTCGCCTTCGACATGAAGGCGCGCAAGGCCGCAGAGGACGCGCTCCGGACGAGCGAGGAGCGCATGCGGCTCGTCGTGCGCGCCACGAGCGACGCCTTCTGGGACTGGGATCTCTCGTCGGGGCGCGTCACCGGGAGCGAGCGCATGCGGAGCTTCTATGGCACGGGCGGCGCCGACATCGAAGAGGACGCGGTGTGGTGGTTCGAGCGGGTCCACCCCGAGGATCGCGATCGCGTGATGAACGGCCTGCGGCGCGCGATGGAGGGGGACGAGAGCACGTTCGAGCTGTGGTACCGGTGCCTGCTCGCGGACGGCAGCTACGCCGACGTCCACGACCGGGGCATCGTGCTGCGCGACGCGACCGGCAGGGCGTACCGGATGCTCGGGGCCGTGTCCGACGTCACGGAGCGCCGGCAGATGGAGACGCGGCTCCAGCTCGCCGATCGCATGGCCTCGCTCGGCACGCTCGCGGCCGGGGTGGCGCACGAGATCAACAACCCCCTCGCGTACATGGTCGCGAACGTCGATTTCGCGCGCAAGGAGCTCCGCGCGAAGGGGGCCGGCGCGCGCCTCGACGCGCTCCTCTCGGCGCTCGACGAGGCCGCGGAGGGCGGCTCGCGGGTACGGCACATCGTGGGCGGCCTGAAGACGTTCTCGCGGGCCGACGACGGCGAGCTCGGCCCGGTCGACGTCGACCCCGTGATCCAGCTGGTCCTGCGGATGGCGCAGCAGCAGATACAGAGCAAGGCGCGGCTCGTCCTCGAGCTCAGCCCGGTGCCGCCCGTCCACGCGAACGAGGCGCAGCTCGGCCAGGTGATCCTGAACCTGCTCGTGAACGCCGCCCAGGCGCTGCCGGAGGGGAAGGTGTCGGAGAACGAGATCCGGATCTCCACCGCCCCCGCGCCGCCCGGCCGCGTGTGCATCGAGGTGTGCGACACCGGGCCCGGGATCGCGCCGGAGCTGCGGAGCCGCATCTTCGACCCGTTCTTCACGACGAAGCCCATCGGGGAAGGGACGGGGCTCGGGCTCGCGATCTGCCACGGCATCGTGACGAGCTTCCAGGGCGAGATCGACGTGGAGAGCGAGGTCGGCAAGGGCGCGTGTTTCCGCGTGCTCTTGCCTGTCCATGACGATCGCGCGGGGGCAGGCGAGGAGCGCAGCGCCGCCTCGGGCGGGGCCTCCGATGAGTCTCCCGAGGAGGCCGCTCAGTAGGCGCGGCGGCGGCGAGCGCGACGCGCCGCCGTCCGCGGCGGACGGGCTCCGACAGGGTGCGCGCCGTCCGTGCTCCGGCGCGCTGCGGGGCCGCTCCGCGGGACCGACCGCTTGCCACGGCAGCGGCGGTCGCTCAAGTTGCGTCACCGGGCCCATGAACACTCGATCGGTCAGGGCCGCAGCTGGGCTGCTCGGCGGGTCGGCTGAGGAAGCGCGCCGCGTGGCGCAGTCCGGTCGTGAGGTTCGGTCATGATCGAGAAAACGGGGCGCATCCTGGTCGTCGAGGACGATCTGGATATCAGGAGCATTCTGACGCAGCTCCTCGTGTTCGAGGGGTATGACGTCGAGGAGGCGGCGGACGGCGCCGAGGCGCTCGAGCTGCTGCGGCGAAACGGGCCGCCCGCGCTGATCCTGCTCGATCTGATGATGCCGATCATGGATGGGTGGCAGCTCCGCGCCGAGCTCCAGCGCGACCCGGCGCTCGCGTCGATCCCGGTGGTGATCGTGTCCGCCGACGTGCGGGTCGAGCAGGAGGCGTCGCGGCTGCGCGTCGCCGGCCTGCTGAAGAAGCCGCTCCAGATCGAGCCGTTGCTCGAGCTGGTCCACCGCATCTGCGGCGCGCCGGCGCGATGAGCCCGGCGAGGTGCGCGCCGGGGCGACGCTGGAGCGGCCCGGGGGCCCCCTGATCAGGCTCCGGGGCGCAATCGCTACCCGGCCGGCAGCGCCGCGGCGGGCGCCTTCCCCTCCGCGTGGCGGCCGGCGCCGTGCTCCTGGAAGTACTCCTCCAGCCGCCTGTCGGCCTCGTCCCCGAAGAGGAGCCTGCACGCCTCGCGGAGGCCGGGCGACCTCGCGAGCGCCTCGCGGCGGAGCAACAGCGCGATCTTCGTGCGCCGCCGCAGGAAATCGTCGAGCTTCGCGATCATCTCGTGCTTCGCGGCGTGGGCGACCTCGCAGCGCAGGTCCTCCGCCCCTTCGATCAGCGGATCGGCCATCCTCGGGTCGCTCCGGATGTCCTCGAGCAGCCCGAGCGCCTGCGCGCCATAGCGGCGCCATAGCCGCGTGCTGAGCGTCTCCGAGGCGCGCGGCGGCGTCAGCGCGTCGAGATCGAGGGCGCGCGCCTTGTGGAAGAACTCTTTACGAAGCGCCTCGGCCGGCTCGCCATACCAGCGCTGCGCGGGGCGGGGCAGCGCGACGCCGAGCCGCTGCACGGCGGCGCAGACCTCGTCGCCCACGTTGATGCAATCGGTGAGCTTGCCGCCGAAGATGCTCACGTGGGCCTGCGCCCGGTCCACCTCGAGGGCGTGCTTGCGCGAGAGCTGAAGCCAGTCCTCGCCGCCCCCGCCGCCCTCGACGGCCAGGGGGCGCACCCCGCAGCGCTCCGCGATGACGTCGGCCTCGGTCAGGGGGCGGGGCAGGTCGAGGCGTTTGTTGATGTTGGAGAGCACGAAGCGCCGGTCCTCGGGCGTCACCGCCGCGCGCGGGCCCTCGACGCGGGTGTCGGTCGTGCCGATGCACGTCCTCGAGCCCATCGGGATCACGAAGAACAGCCGGCCGTCGTCCGCGAAGAACGTGAGCACCCGCCGGCTCGAGGTGAGCCGATCCACGATGAGGTGGATGCCCTTCGAGAAGATGTGGCGGTGCCTGGTCTGCTGGCCCGTCAGCTCGTTGTGCGCGTCCACGAACGGCCCGCAGGCGTTCACGAGCACGCGCGACCGGATGGCGAGCTCCCTGCCCGACAGGACGTCGCGGGCGCGCGTGACCCACCCGCCCCCCTCGCGCCGCGCGCCGAGCGACTCGACGTAGTTGGCCGCACGCGCGCCGTGATCGAGCGCCGCGCGCACGAAGCCCCAGACGAACCGCGCGTCGTTGTCGACGAGGTACGCGTCGGAGTACTCGAATCCTCCGTCGCAGCCGTCCAGGTTGATGATCGGCTCCTCCCGCGCGATCGCCCGGCGGGAGAGCAGGCGAGGGATGCGCGTGAAGAAGCTGCCGATGATCCAGTAGAGCCAGGTGCCGAGGAAGAGCTTGAAGAGCCCGTGGCGGAAGCCCCGCTCGTGCGCGGCGTAGAACCGGATCTCCTGCACCGACGACGGGTAGCTCCTGAGGAGGAGGTTCCTCGACGTGCAGAGCTTCCGCACGAGCGGAAACTCGAAGCTCTCCATGTACTTGATGCCGCCCCAGGCGAGGTTCGACGACTCCTGGCTGGTGAATCCGGCGAAGTCGCCCCGATCGATCAGCGCGACCTTCGCCCCCCGCGCGGCGAGGGCCGCGGCCGCGACGGCGCCGTTGATCCCGGCGCCGAGGACGAGGACGTCGAACGTTTCGCGGCTCAAGCTGTCGATGTTCGTGGCCCGCAGCATCGATGGCGATCCGGCGAAGGCGCGGCCCGCGCGCGCCCCATCTGCTCTATCACGTCCCCGCCGCCTCGTGGCGGCGGACGGCGCCCAAAAGCGCGGCGGCGGCGTCGCGCGCGCTTCTGTCCGCTGCGCGCGCTGGCGTCCAGGCGGCTCTGTCACCGCCGCCGCTGTGTTCAACGGAGTTTCTGTTACGTCCTGCCGACGTTTCGCTCAGCCCATCAGCCCATCGGCCCAGCTGCCGTCCTCGCCGCGGTACGCGTCGGGCGACGGCGCCGGCTGGACGCGGCGCGGGCTGCTCTTCGCCGGGGCGTGGCCTGTGTGGAGGTGCTGCCAGCGCGCCATCTTGGTGTAGACGCCGCCCCGCCGCAGGAGCTCTCCGTGCCCGCCGTGCTCGACGATGCGGCCGCGCTCCATCACGAAGATCTGGTCGCAGTCGACGACCGTGCTCAGGCGGTGGCTCATGAGGACGATCGTCCGCTTCCCCTTCAGCGCGCGCAGCGCCTCGCCGATGGTCCGCTCGTGCTCGGCGTCGAGCCCGTCGGTCGGCTCGTCGATCACGAGGATGGGCGCGTCCGTCAGCAGCGCGCGCGCGATCGCGATGCGCTGACGCTGGCCGGTCGACAGGTTGAGCCCGCCGTCGGCGATCGCCGTCCGGTAGCCGTCCGGCAGCGCCTCGACGAAGCCGGCCGCCCCCGCCATCTCGGCCGCCATCCGGATCTCCGCGTCGGTCGCGGAGGGGCGGCCGTAGGCGATGTTCTCCGCGATCGTGGCCGGCAGGAGGATGCTGTCCTGGAGGACGAGCGCGATGTGCCGGCGCAGGTCGGCCACGCGGACCGCGCGCGTGTCGATGCCGTCGAGCCGCAGCGCCCCGCAGGTCGGGTTGTGGAAGCGCGGCAGCAGGCCGAGCAGCGTCGTCTTGCCGGCGCCGACCGAGCCCACGAACGCGACCATCTCGCCCGGCCGGATCGTCGCGTCGACCCCGCGCAGCACCGGGTGACCCGGGCGGTACTCGAACCCGACGCCATCGAGCGAGAGCGCGCGCGGCTGGGGCGGGAGGTGGGCCGCGTCGTGCCTGTCGACGACCGCCTGGTCGCGGTCCAGCACCTCGAAGACGCGCTGCGCGCCCGCGACGCCGCCCTGCACCGCGGCGCCGGCGCCGGTCAGCTTGCAGAGCGGGTCGTAGAGCATGCCCAGGTAACCGAGGAACGCCGTCAGCGCGCCGAGCGTCATGCCCGCCTCGCCCCCGCCCGCCCGGGCCTGGACGATGAGGTAGCCGCCGTAGCCGAGCACCAGCGCGCCGCCGAGCCCGAGGATCGAGCCCATGGCGAGCGTGTGGCGGAGCTCGTCGTGGTGGAGCCTGAGCCACGCCTTCACGCTGTTGCGCAGCGTCGTGTGGAAGCGCGCCTCCTCGTCCGCCTCGCGGCCGAACGCCTGGACGAGGCCGATCGACGCCATCGAGCGCTGGACGGACGTCGCGAACTCGCTCTCGACCTCCTTCGCCTCGGTGCACTTCTTGTGCAGCACGCGCCCGAACTTGGCGTTCGTGAGGAGGAGCGGCGGCACGACCGCGAGCGCGAGGATCGTGAGCTCCAGGCTGCGCGAGGCCATGATGCAGATCATCACGGCGAGCGTCAGCGCGCTCCCCATCACCGCCACCGCCACGTTGAGGATGCCGTGGAACCCGGAGGCGTCCTGGTTGAGCCGGTAGAGGGCGTCCCCCTGCGGCTGCGCCCGGTGATAGCCCATGTGGAGCGCCTGGAGCTTCCGGTACACGTCGCGCCGCACGCGCGTGAGCCCGCCGTATCCGATGCGGAACGTGAGCAAGGCGCGGCCCATGCCCACGAACTCCTGCGCCACGCGGAGGACGAGCGTGATCGCCGCGAGCCCGAGGACGCGGCCGAGCAGGCTGTCCGGGAGCGGGGCGAGCAGGATGCGATGGACGAAGTCCCCCGTGCGCGGGCCGGTCGAGATGAGATCCACGATCACGGCGACGGGCCACACCTGGAGCAGGCTGATCGTGATCGAGACGCAGACCAGCACGGCGAGCGCCCCGAGGCGCGCCCACTCGCCCTTGAAGTACGCGCCCACCCGGAGGAAGAAGCGGACCCGCTCCGCGCCGGCCGGCTGGCTGGGCGCGGCGCGCGCGGCGGTCAGCTGCGCGGTCGTCCTCGGAGAGTGCCTCGAGCTCCTGAGCCTGCCTTCGCGCCGAGGCGAAGGATGATAGTTCTTGCGGTGAGCGTGTGCGCTCATGGTTCGCTGAGCTCTCTCCTGTCTACGGCTGAGGTGGTCGCCGGCGGCCCATCTCGGGCCCGGCCTGACGATCCATCGGTTATGACCGGTAGCGAGGTATCGCCGCTGGTGTAACAGCCCAACGCGGAGGCGCTCTACGCGAGTGCCGAAGAAGAGGCTGGCGCTTGCTGATTTGCTGCGCGGTTGTCCGGGACTCCAGGGCCGGCGGCGCCGGCGCGGTCAACGGCACAGGCCGACGGCGCGGCCGGCTCTCCGCGCCTGCCCGCGAGTCCGGTCCTCGAACAGCGCGAGCCTGCGGCCGAGGGCGCGCGCCGGCGCGAGGTCGAGCTCCGCCGGCGCGTGATCCGCGCTCGCCCGAGGCGGGCCGTCGCGCTGCGCGGCCCTGCTCGTCGGCTCCATCTCCGCGCGGGCGGGGGCCTGGAGCAGGAGTCCATGGCCGGCGAGGGAGGCGAGCGTCGCCTGGAGCGTCGCGCGCTGCGCTCCCTGGACCGCGGACGGCGAGCAGAACACCGAGGCTACCTTGCCGGCGAGATCTCCCGACGGCTGCCTCGATCCGTCGAGGAAGCGCCGGATCTCCGCGCACATCGCGCCATAACGCGCGGGCGAGCCGATGGCGATGCCGTCCGCCCAGAAGAGGTCGTCTCGCTGCGCCGGCGGGACGGAGGTGAGGTGTTCCCGCGCGGCGCGGATCCGCTCATTCGCCGTGCTCCACCGGTCCTCGATCGCTGCCAGATCGGCGACGCGCCGGAGCCGCACGGTCGCTCCGGCCTGCTCGGCGCCCTGCGCCACGGCGGCCGCGAGCGCGGCCGTGCCGCCATAGAGGGAATAGAAGATCACGGCCACGTTCATGCCGAGCGCGCATGCAGCCCTCATACCGCCGTGACCACCGCCCGGGCGCTTCCATGGCGCTCCGGACGAGCTCGCACGCGCACCGTCATGGCATCGCCAGGAACGACCCGCTGGCAGGCTCCGCAGCCGCGGAGGACGCATGGTGCATAGACTGCGGCGCGATTCAAATTGCGCGCCGCGGCTCCGCGCCTTATGGGTCCCTCGATGGGCCGGAGCGGATCGCGCAGGGGCGCTGGCGTCGATGTCCCGTGCGCTCCCGGAGGAGGGGGCGGCGCGGAGCAGGGCGATCCGGCGCGCCCTCTGGGCCCGATGGGGCGGAGGCTCGCGGAGCAGGGCCCCTCCCGACGGAAGACGATCTTCATCGTCGAGGACGACCCAGGCGTCTGCGATGCGCTCGTGACCGTCCTGTGCGACGAGGGATACGAGGTGATGACGGCCCGGGACGGCGCGGACGCGCTGGCCAGGCTCCGCGAGGCGCCCACGCCGGCGCTCATCGTGCTCGATCTGATGATGCCGGGGATGGACGGATACGCGTTCCGCGCAGAGCAGCTGCGCACGCCCGCGATCTCCGACGTCCCCGTGGTCGTGCTGACGGCGGGGGCGGCGCCGCGGGCCACGGAGCTCGGATCGGTCGACATCCTGAAGAAGCCTGTCGATCTCGTCGCGTTGCTCGACGTGGTCGGTCGCAACACCTGAGTCGGCGCCGGGCGCCCGAAACGAACATCGCTGAGAGCGCGGCGCGACGGACGCGTTACAGAGCTCGTTTCCGCTTGCCGGGGCGGCGGTGCGCGCGTCATACGCAGCTCACCGCACGCGGTCGACGGGGGGCGAGATCATGTCGATGGCCCGGCGAAGCATCCTTTGCAGCGTATCCATGTTCAGCCTCGCCGCGCTCCCCGGAGTGTCGGGCGGCGGGGGCGGCGCGCCGGACGGCGGTGAGCCTCTGCCGGCGTCGGGTGACGCCCCGCCGCCGGACAGCGAGCTGTCGAAGGCGGTATTCCAGCACGGCGTGGCGAGCGGGGATCCGCTGCCCGATGCCGTCATCCTCTGGACGCGCGTGACGCCGGTGAAGGCGGGCGCGGTGGCGGTGACATGGCAGATCGCGCTCGACGCCGGCTTCAGCCGGATCGTGGGCGCGGGGGCGGTCCTGACGGACGAGGAGCGCGATCACACGGTCAAGGTCGACGCCGGCGGGCTCGACCCGGGGAAGACCTATTATTACCGGTTCATCGCCCTCGGCGGATCGTCGCCGGTCGGGCGCACGAGGACGGCGCCGCGCGGCGGCGCTGGGCGGCTGCGCTTCGCCGTCGCGTCGTGCTCGAGCTATGCGCACGGGCTGTTCCACGGCTACCGGCACATCGCCGCGCGCCTCGACCTCGACGCGGTGATCCACCTCGGCGATTACATCTACGAATTCGGCACCGGCGAGTACGGGAGCGCGCGGTATTACGAGCCCGCGCACGAGATCGTGACGCTCGCCGACTACCGCGCCCGTTATGCCCAGTACCGGCGCGACAGGGATCTCCAGGCGGCTCACCAGCAGCACCCGTTCATCACGGTCTGGGACGACCATGAGCTCGCGAACAACACATGGAAGGGCGGCGCGGCGAACCACACGTGGCCTGCCGAGGGGGCGTGGGAGGTGCGCAGGGCGGCCGCGCAGCGCGTCTACGCGGAGTGGATGCCGATCCGCGAGCACCCGGGCGATGCCGGCCGGATCTGGCGCGCGCTGCGCTATGGCGATCTCGTCGACCTCTTCCTGCTCGACACGCGCTCCTGGGGGCGCGACCAGCAGGCCGACCCGGGCGACCGCGCGGCGATCGAGGCGCCGGCGCGGACGATCCTCGGGCGCGATCAGGAGGCGTGGCTGCGCGCGGAGCTCGCGGGCTCGACGGCGGCGTGGAAGGTCATCGGCCAGCAGGTGCTGATGGGCCAGGTCCCGCAGGACCTGAACACGGACGCGTGGGACGGGTATCCGGCGGCGCGCCAGCGCTTCTTCGAGCTCCTCGACGAGGAGCGCGTGCGCGACGTCGTCGTGCTCAGCGGCGACACCCACGCGTCGTGGGCGATCGAGCTCGCGCCGGCGCCGCTCGATCCGGCGCGCTACGACGCCGCGACCGGCCGGGGCGCGCTGGCGGTCGAGATCGCGGTGCCGGGGATCACCTCCCCGTGGCTCACCGAGGAGCAGGCCCGGACGACCGAGCCGCTGTTCCTCACGAACCCGCACGTCAAGTACGTCGACCTGTGGCGCCGCGGGTACGCGGTCCTCGACGTGACGCCGGAGCGCGTGCAGGGCGCGTGGTTCCTGTACGACGCGCCCGAGCGCCCGGAGGTCGACGAGGTCTTCGCCGCGGCGTTCGCCGCGCGCCGCGGCGAGAGCCACCTGCGCCGGGAGGAGGCGGCGGCGCCCGCCATCGACGACCCGCCCGAGGCCGCGCCTCGGCTGAGCTGACCTGGAGCCGACGCGCGGCGGGCCGGCGAAGCCCGCGAAAACACGCGGGTTCTCCGCCGGTTGGTGGTAAGATCCGTCCGCGCGATATGCTGTGCCGGCGTTCTGCTTGTCCTTTCGCGGGCCTCTGGCTCGCCGTCGCCGCGATCGGGTGCGCGGCCGAGCCTCCGTCGCAGCCGGAGGGGTGGGACAGCGCTGTGGCGCTGCGACCGGCGCGCGATCTCGACGCGAGGCCTGGGGTGCTCGAGGTCGATCTGACGGCGCGCGTCGAGGACGTGGAGATCGCGGCCGGCAAGAAGACGCCGACCTGGACCTACAACGGCGGGCTCCCCGGCCCGCTGCTCCGCGCCAGGGTGGGAGATCGCGTGATCGTGCACCTCCGCAACGAGCTGCCGGCGCCAACGACGGTCCACTGGCATGGCGTGCGTTTGCCGGCGGCGATGGATGGCGCGCCCGGGCACAGCCAGCCGGAGACGCCGCCGGGCGGCGACTTCACGTACGACTTCGTGGTGCCGGACGCGGGGCTGTACTGGTATCACCCGCACGTCAATTCCGCGGTGCAGGCGGGCAATGGCCTCTACGGCCCGCTGCTCGTCGAGGATCCGGACGAGCCCGCGGAGCTCGGCGACCAGCTCGTGCTCGTGCTCAGCGACGTCAGCCTGCGCGACGACGGCTCGCTCGAGGACCCGCAGGCGGGCGGCAATCTCGGCACGCTGTTCGGGCGCGAGGGCGACCTCCTGCTCGTCAACGGGCGCGTCAACCCGGTGATCGGGGCGCGCGCCGGGCTCAGGCAGCGGTGGCGCATCGTCAACGCGGCCAAGTCCCGCTATTACCAGCTCCTGATCACGGATCACCGCTTCACCCGCATCGGCGGAGACGGCGGGCTCCTGGAGCACCCGGTCGAGGAGGACAGGATCCTGCTCACCCCCGGAGAGCGCGCCGACGTGCTCGTGACGCCGCGCGGGGCGCCGGGCGCGACGCTGTCGGTGCGCTGGGTGCCCTACGATCGCGGCTATGGCGCGACCTTCGAGAGGCCCGAGGTCGAGGCCTTCCGGCTGCGCCTCGCGGACGAGCCCCTGGCCGAGGACGACCCGCTCCCCGAGGTCGCGCGGCGCATCGAGGCGCTCGACACGGCGGCGGCGAGGCGCGTCGATCTGCAGCTCACGCGGGAGGAGGGCCCGGGCGACCTCGTGATGGGCATCAACGGCGTGCCCTCGTGGGAGGCGGAGCCGCTCGTGGCGGCGGTGGGCGAGACCGCGGTGTGGACCGTCGAGAACACGATGGAGTTCGATCACCCGTTCCACCTGCACGGCTTCTTTTTTCAGGTGCTCGGCGCCGACGGTCAGCCGGTCAGGCCGCTCGCGTGGAAGGACACGGTGAACGTGCCTGTCGACGGCGCGGCCCGCTTCGCGGTGCGTTACGACAACCGGCCTGGCATGTGGATGTTCCACTGCCACATCCTCGATCACGCCGACGCGGGCATGATGGGGATGCTGCACGTCGTGCCGTGAGAGGCGGCCGCGGGGGAAGGCGGCGAAGCGCGCGAAGCAGGGCGCGGGAGGCTTGCGATGCGCGGGTTGGGTTGATAACAGCGCTGTAGAAAAACAGGGGCTCTGTCGGTATCTCGCACAACACAGCACCTCCGCCGCGGCGGGAGGGGGCTGCGAGGCGCGGACAGGCATGATCCCGAGACGGGGACCCCCTGGATCGGGTAGGATGGGCGCGTGGTGGATCTCGATGCGATCTCGGACCGAACCTATGTGGCTGCGGGGGCGGACTTCGCGTTCGTGATCACCCGGCGGGGGCGGCTCGTCACCAAACGCGTGCCGCGCGACATGCCCAGGGAGGGCCGCAGCCAGATCGTCGACGCGGCGCTGAGCCTCGGGGAGCGGGGCCGGCTCGGGTGCGTGGAGCTGAGGCGCGAGGATCTGGTGCCGTACGGGGGCGCGGCGCCCGTCGACGTGTATTTCGGGGTGGCCGCCGAGGCGATCCTCTGCGTGGTGATGCCCACGTGGGCGGACCGGCGCGATGTGGCGTCCGCGATCGAGCACGGCCTGCGCGAGATCGACGAGGGGACCCCGGCGGCGTCCCGGCAGGTCCGGGCCGCGCCGCGGCGCACCCGGTCGCGCCCGCGCGGGGAGGCGGTGACCTTGCCGGCGCGCCGGCCGGCCGCCGAGGTGCGCGAGGTGCCGCCGCCGATCAGCGGGGCGGCGGCGTCCTTCGGCGAGCCGCAGCCGCTGGGATCGACGCGCGCCGCGCCGCCGTCGTCGCCGGGGGGCCGGCGCAGCGCCGTCGCGGGGCTGGTCCTCCTGGCCAACGGAGGGCCGCCGCGGTCGCTGGCGCGCCCGGTGGCGGTGCGCGAGGCGCCGGCGTCACCTGGGACGCCAGCGCGGCCGTCCGGGTCGCTGCCGGACATCCGCATCGGCGAGGCGACGCTCGGGCGCGAGAGCCTCGATGCGATCGGGCGAGAGCTCGGCGGGGCGTGGCCGTCGGCGCCCGAGATCCGGATGGGCGCGGCGCCGGCGGGGGAGGGGGCCGCGGCGGCGATCGGGGCGGAGATGCCGGAGCCGGCGCGGGCGGGCTCGATGCCGGAGGCGGTGCGCCTCGAGCTGGTGAGCATCAGCCGCGAGAGCCTGATGGAGATCGCGGCCGAGGAGGGGCGCATGGCGGCGGCGGGGCCGAGGCCGTGGGTGCCGCCGGTGCGGCCCATGCAGATCACGCAGCCGTGGGAGGAGCCGCCCGAGGACGCGGGGCGCATGGCCGAGGCCGAGAGCGGGGCCGGCGAGGCGGCGGCCGCGGCGCTGGAGGTCGAGGCGGGGGAGCCCGAGAGCCAGATTATCGAGGTGGGGCCGGCGGGGCGGGGCGCTCGCGCGGGCTGAGGCGAGAGCGGGGGAGCGTCTCGGTCGGCGGGGAGACGACGCTGCTCGCTTACGCATGGCCGGGAAACGGGCGCGAGCTACGCAACGTGATCGAGCTGGTGTCGTGCCTGGTCGCCGCAGGGGAGCTCGGGCGCAGGGAGCTCGTGGATATCGCGCCAGAGCTCGTGCCAGGCTTTGCGATCGGAGGAGGCGAGCGCGAGGCTCTTCTCCTTCGCGCTCGCTCCTCCGGAGGACGCAGCGGCGGAGCCTGAGCCGAAGTGTCGCCTGCCAGGCGACAACCTCCCGGCGCGATGTGACCGCCGCGCGACAACTCGCTCGCCCACGGAGGCTGCCAGTCACGCCGAGCGCCACGAATCCAGGCTTTCCGCGCTCCCGGAAGCCCGCGGCACGGGCGCTGCAAAACGCAGCTGCGGGCGCGGACGGAGGGCACCGCTCCCGACAAACAATGATTGCCCTCCGGAGAACTCCTCACATGAGCACCACCTTCAAGAGCTTCCTCCTCGCCGCCGTGGCCGCCGTCTCCGTCGGTGCTGTCGCCGCGCCCGCCACCGCCAGGACGACGACAGCCAGCGCCGGGACCACCGTCGCGCCTTCCGATCGCGCGTGCTTCTCGGAGTACTGGGGCAACATCTACAACAACGGCTCTACCGGCTGCGCTGGCCCGCGTGCCTGGCTCGTCCCCGCCGTCGTGGATCACGCCGGCTGGACCAACTTCTCGGTGGGCGGCATTGCCTTCAACCTCAGCAGCGACGTGAGCTGCCGCGCCATCGGCACGAGCTGGGACGGCTACGTCTGGGATCTCTATGCGGCGAAGTCGCTCACCTCCGTCAACGTGTTCCAGCAGATCAACGTGACGAGCTACCACACCGCCAACGGGTCGTCGTACCTGGCGTGCGACATCACCCCGAGCGGCCGCATCACCACTGTGACGTACTGAGCACGACGGCCGGCCCCGGGGAGCGAGCCTCCCCGGGCCCGTCCCGCAGCGAGCGACACTTGCTCTGGAGACAGCCATGAAGAACGGTCATGTCATCGTCACATTCGTCGTGCTCGTCGGGGCCGCCGCCGGGTTCAGCGTGATGAGCGAACGGCGGCACGAGCAGCAGCTAGCGGGCCTCCGCACCGAGATGCAATCGCTGTCCGTGTCGATGGAGGCGGCGCAGGGCCGCCCGCAGAACAAGGCCGTTCTGACCGCGGCCGCGCCCGTGCTCGCGCGGCAGACGGCTCCGCTCGCTCCGGACCCGGGGCAGGATGACGAGGACGAGGCGTCGCCCCGGGGCGATGTGCAGGACGAGCCGGCCCGCCCCACGCTCGAGCCCGCGGAGATGAAGAGCGAGCTCGACACGGTGTTCGCGTCCGAGCGCCCCGACCCCGCCTGGACCGCGGAGGCGAGCCGCACGGTCAGCTCCCGCGTCGCCGCGGTGCTGCCCGAGTCATCGGCGCTGCGCAACGTCGATTGCCACGGCAGCATGTGCCGTATCGAGACGAGCCACACCGACTTCGAGAGCTACCGGCGCTTCGTCCAGGGGGCCTTCATGACCCCCGGCTCCCGGATCTGGAACGCCGGCTTCTTCGCCTCGCCGCCGATGCCCGACGAGAGGGGCGAGCTGACCGCCACTGTCTACCTCGCGCGCGAAGGCGAGCCCTTGCCGGTGAGCATGGTGCAATGAGCAGCCGTGCGCGCGGGAGGATTGCCCATATGGAGGAGCTCGCCCGCGAAGAGCAGCGGCGTAACCTTCAGTGACTGTGACTGTCACGGCGACGCGACGTCCTCATGCGCAGCTCCGCCACCCCTCCTGCGCACCTTTGCCATCATGGGATCTGACGCGCCCTGGCACGCGCCATGCACTTGCTTCGGGCCGAGGCGCGACAAGGCCCATGCGAGTGCGCGAGATCGTTCCTGAAGTCGCCCTGATCGCCACGCTCACGAGGCCGCCCTCGCGCTCCGGCGAGGAGCTCACGGCGCTGCCGGCGAGGGTGCGCTTCGTGGAGGTGCGCGCGGATCGGGTGGGCAGCGTCGATCCGGGCGTCCTCCGCCGCCATTTCAATGGAAAGCTCGTTTACAGCCTGCGGAGCCGCCGCGAGGGGGGCTCGTTCGACGGCGAGCTCGCGGCCCGCCATGAGCGGCTGATCGCAGCGGCGGAGCGGTACGATCGCGTCGATCTCGAGGCCGAGCGGGATCTGGTGCCCCGCGTCCTCGAGCGCATCCCGCCGGAGCGGCGCGTGATCTCGTGGCACGGGACCGCGGCAGACCGCTGGGACTACCGCGATCGGCTCGGCGTGCTGGATCGCGCGGCGGCGTGGCTCTATCGGGTGGTGCCGACCGTGACGCACACGGCCGAGGCGCTCGCAGCGCTGGAGTTCCTCGCGGATCTCGGACGGCGGGACGTGACGGCGTTCGCCGCGGGCCCGGCGGGCACGTGGACGAGCCTCCTCGCCCCCCGCCTGGGCGCGCCGGTCGCGTTCGGCGCGGTCGAGCGCCGCGAGCCGGACGCGGGGAGATCAGCGCGGCGCAGCTCGTTGCCGACTACGGGCTGCCATCGCTCAAGCCGGTGCGCGAGCTGTTCGGCATCGTCGGCTCGGTCGTCTCGCGCTCGCTGTCCCCGAGGCTCCACAACGCGGCGTACCGCGTGGCCAGCGTGCCGGCGTTGTACCTGCCCTTCTCGGCGGAGCGCTTCGAAGACCTCTGGTCCGACAGGGTGCGGGCAGGTCTGGCCGCGCTGGGGATGCCTTTGAAGGGGCTCACGGTCATCTCTCCGCACAAGGAGGCGGCGCTCGCGGCCGCGGCCGTGGCGAGCCCCGTCGCTCGGCGCGCGGGGGCGGCGAACCTCCTCGTCCAGCGCGGCCGATCGTGGCTCGCGACGACGACCGATGCCGAGGGGGTCCTCTCGCCGCTGCGCGCGCGGAGGGTCGACGTGGCGAGGCGCAGGGTGGCCGTGGTCGGCTGCGGGGGCGCGGGGCGCGCCGCGGCGGCGGCCTTCGATGGAGCCGGCGCGGAGGTGACGCTCGTGAACCGGGGCCTCGAGCGTGGCCGCTTCGCGGCGTCCCTCTTGGGCCTGCCGTTCGCGCCGCTCGCTGACTTCGCTGTGGGCGACTACGCCATCGTGGTCAATGCGACGCCCTGCGCGGGCCACGACGGCGAGTTCCCCTTCGATGTTCGAGGGCTGGCGAGGGGGGCGATCGTCGTGGATCTGGTGGTCGGAGCCGCGCCGACGCCGCTCGTTCGGGCCGCAGAGGCGCTGGGTCAACCGGTGATCGATGGCCGCGAGGTGCTCCTCGTCGAGGCACGCCGCCAGTTCCGCCTGATGACCGGGTGGCACATGGCGGCCGAGGCGGCGCGCGAGCTCCTCGACGGCCATGGCAACGAGCGTGCTGACGAGGCAGCGGAGCGGCGGCAGGCGATCGCGTGAGGGGAGAGGAGGAGATCGTGTTGTCGATG
The DNA here is from genome assembly GCF_051473845.1 of Sorangium sp. So ce381. NCBI lineage: Bacteria > Pseudomonadati > Myxococcota > Polyangiales > Polyangiaceae > Sorangium > Sorangium sp. So ce381. The sequence goes on from NZ_CP150336.1 coordinate 1,690,415, forward strand.
TTCAAGCTCCCCCCGGAAAGGCAGGCGCTCGTCGATCGCGTCCGCGCCCTCGCCAGCGAGCGCTTCGCTCCGCGCGCGGGCCGCTATGACCGCGCGGCGGCCTTCCCGGCGGAGGATTTCGAGGATCTGTCCCGCGAAGGCCTGCTCGCGGCGGCGGTGCCGGCGGGGTACGGCGGGCTCGGGCTCGGGCCGCGCGGCGGCGACGCGCTCACCCTGTGGATGATGACCAAGGAGCTCGCGAAGGCCGATCTGTCGCTCGCGCGCTGCTGGGAGGGCCACGCGAACTCGATGGTGCTGCTCGACGCGATGGCGGACCTCGCCCAGAAGGAGCGGTGGTTCGATGGCGTCGTGCGCCGAGGCGAGAAATGGGTCGCGTGGAGCGGTGAGCCGCAATCTCCGGCCCCTGGAGAGAAGGCGCGGTTCGGCACCCACGTCGAGCGCGCCCCGGGCGGATGGGTCGTCGACGGCTCCAAGGTCTTCTCCACGAGCGCGGGCGGGGTCGAGTGGGCGATCCTGCTCGTGAACAGCGCTGGGCCCGGCGGCGCGAGGCACGCGCAGGGCTCGCCGGAGGCGCTGCTCCTGCTCGCGTGCGAGCTCGGCGATCGTTCGGTCACGTTCGACGGCTCATGGTGGGATCCCGTCGGCATGCGGGCGACCGTGAGCCACCTCGTGAAGTTCGATCGTACGTTCATCCCGGAGGAGAACCTGATCGGGGCGCCGGGGCAGTATCTCCGCGAGGGGTGGCAGACGGCGTTCACGCCCCATTACGCGTCGAGCTTCCTCGGCGCGGCGGAGGCAGCCTATGACTATGCGATCGAGTGCATCGCGTCGCAAGGCAAAGGGGGCGATCCCTATGTGCAGCAGCGGGTCGCGCGCATGGCGGTGAACCTCGATACCGCGCAGCTCTGGCTACGCCACGTCGCCTCGCTCTGGGACGAGGCGCGCCACGCCGAGGCGCAGCTCGCGGGGATCCGCGCGCGGCACGTCATCGAGCACCTCGCGGCGGAGACGGTGGACCACGCCATCCGCGCCTGCGGCGCTCGCTCGCTGATCCGCCCGAGCCCCGTGGAGCGCATCCTCCGCGATCTCACGTTCTACCTGCGGCACGACAACGACGACCAGCTTCTTTCGACGATCGGAAAATCCGTGCTGGGGCAGGTGTTCGACCCCTCGTTCTACAAGCCATGAGCGCCACGCTGCCATGCTCGCTCCGGCGAGGTGGCAGCCTCGTCCTCGCTGCCGTTCTCCAAGAGATCCATCACGCCGTCAGGGACCTGTATCGAGAGGGCGCCCTGTGCTCGCACCGATGGACGTCCTCCTGAGGCGCTCTCGCCTCGAACGTCGGGGCGGTCGGTCCTCCTGGAGCGAGGAGCCACTGGAGGATTTTTCTTTTGAATGATCCTGCGTACTCTCTCACCTCAAAACCTGCCTTCGCACCTCGAAAACGATGACCTGATCCCCTGCAAGCGGATCAGAACGGGCGATAACGTCTCTGATGTGGGGACGTGTAATGTAATTCACAAAATTCCCGTTTCAGGGGCACGTTGTTGCGAAGGGAATTCAGTGTGAAGTGAATTTTCTCATGGAGAGGTACGGCGCATGAACCAACAAGCTCGAACCGTTTTCTCCGTAGTGCTCGTGGCAGCTTCGATGGGCGCGGCCGGGCCGGCCTATGCCGGCGTGTCCGTCTCGGGGAGTGTGACGCCCGCTGTCGCTGACCCGGGCGACCCGTGGGATCTCGGGGCGAACGCGCTGGTGGTCGGCGGCGCGCTCAACGCTGAGGAGCCGATGGGAGAGGTGATCGTCAGCCACCAGGGGACGTTGATCAGCGCCGGCGCCTCGGTGGCGGCGGCCGCCTACTCCAGCGGCAGGGTCCAGGTCATCGGATACGGCTCGCGGTGGATCAACCATGGGCAGCTCGCGCTCGGGCTCCGCACCGGGGCGTCCGGCTCGCTCCTCGTGAAACGGGGCGCCCAGGTGACCACCGACGACCTCGTGCTCGGCGTGCGCGGCTATTCGGCCTTCGGATACGTGCTCGTCGAGGGGTACGACGCCTCCCTGACGAGCCGGACGAACGCGTACATCGGCCGCTCGGAGGAGAACAGCGTCCTCGAGATCAAGCAGGGAGGGAGCTTCTTCTCGAACAACGTATTCATCGCGACGTGCCGGATCTGCACGGGCGACGTGACCGTCACGGGCTCCGCGACGAGGTGGGTCAACACGGGCGAGTTCATCGTGGGCGCGAACGGCGGCGCGAGGCTGCGCATCGAGCAGGGGGCGCAGGTCTTCACCGCGAACGCGCAGATCGAGAGCTATCGCGGCGAGCCCAACTACTTCGCGAGCTCGGCGATCGTGAGGGGCTGGGACGCCACCTGGACCAACGAGGGGCTGCTGCGCGTCGGGGCGGCCGGCTGGGGCGAGCTCACGGTCGGCGCTTATGGAACCCTCGTGACGGAAGAGACGGAGATCCGCTCCACGTACGGCCACGGGTTCGTCTGGGTGAACGAGCCCTACGCGTCATGGCGCAACAGCGGCGATGTGACGATCTACGCGACCTTCTCGATTTCCCCGTCGCTCCTCGTCGACGGGCGAGGCAAGGTCAGCATCGGCGGCCTCCTCCGGATCACGCCCTTGATCGAAGGCGGAACGCCTGGCCCGGAGCCCATCGTGCGCCTCACGCGCGGGGAGCTCGCCGCGGGCGCGATCGAGATCCAGGCGCGCGACTTCGACTTCGCCGGCGGGCGCCTGAGCACTGGCAGCTTCGTCGGCGATCTCGCCAATACGCAGGCCGGCGCGCTCTCCGTGGGAGAGGTCTACGCCTCGACGGACGTGGCCGGCGATTACAGCCAGGGCCCGAGCGCCACGCTGAGCGCCACCGTCGCGGGCCCGGGCGCCGCGCCGCTCTTGGTCGTGGACGGGGATGTGAGCCTCGATGGTGTGCTGGAGGTGGTCCCGGCGGACGGCACGGCGCCGTTCCAGGCTGGGGACACCGTCGCCCTGCTCGGCTGGAGCGGAGAGCTCACAGGGACCTTCGCTGACGTGCACATCGCCCTGCCGCTCGCCCCCGGGCTCGCCTGGGATACCTCCGCGCTGTACACGACCGGAGAGATCACCGTCGTGCCTTCCGCCTGAGCGGAGGCGCGGTACGACGGGAGCTCAGTGGAAGCACACCTCGAGCGAGGGGCGGTCGCCGAGGATGTCGTGCTCGCTCGAACGGTAGCTGGTGAGCGCCGTCAGGTCCTCCTCCAGGAGGAAACCGTGGTTCGGGTGCACGCCGTCGACCCACGCCTGGACGAGCTCGGTCAGGTCGACGGTCGCGACGCCGGACGACGCCCCGAGGAACGTCGCCTCGACGGCCGGCTCGAAGCTGTCGGCGAAGCTGCTCCAGGTCACCGTGGACTCCGCCCAGGAAGCGTTGATGCGGTGCACCCGGATCTCGCCCGTGCCGGAGCTGTAGAGCGTGGTGCTGAACGTGGCCGACTCGACGGTGGCCCCGTACGGGATGGAGTCGAGCTCGAAACGGTACAGCGCGTTCTTCTCCGCGCCGCTGCTCAGGCCCGTGTGGAGATAGGGAGAGCTGCCCTCGTTGTAGCTCGGGTACAGCGCCCAGATCGCCGTGTCCGCCACCTGGCCGAAGGTGCCCCGCTGGATCATCACGCAGATGACGTCGCAGGCGTCGCCCACGCCGTCACCGTCGCTGTCGGCCTGGTCGGGGTTGTGGTTGAACGGGCAGTTGTCCGCTCCGTCGCAGCGCCCATCGCTGTCGCCGTCTACCCCGCCCGATCCTGCGCAGGCGTCGCAGGCGTTGCCCACGCCGTCACCGTCGCTGTCGGCCTGGTCGGGGTTGTGGTTGAACGGGCAGTTGTCCGCTCCGTCGCAGCGCCCATCGCTGTCGCCGTCTACCCCGCCCGAGCCTGCGCAGGCGTCGCAGGCGTTGCCCACGCCGTCACCGTCGCTGTCTTCCTGGCCGGAGTTCGGCGTGGCCGCGCAGTTGTCGCAGGCGTCGCCCACGCCGTCGCCGTCGGCGTCGCTCTGGTCCGGGTTGGCGGTCGCTGTGCAGTTGTCCTCTCCTCCGCAGAGCCCATCGCCGTCGCTGTCGTACTTCCCTGGGCCTGCGCAGTGGTCGCAGGCGTCGCCCACGCCGTCGCCATCGGCGTCGCTCTGGTTCGGGTTGAAGCCGTAGCAGTTGTCCTCCCCGTCGCAGACCCCGTCAAAGTCGACGTCGTCGAACCCGGAGCCTCTGCAGCCGTCGCAGGCGTCGCCGAACCCGTCGCCGTCGTTGTCGGCTTGGTCGGGGTTGGTGCGGTCCGCGCAGTTGTCCGCCGAGTCGCAGACCCCGTCGCTGTCGAAGTCGAGGTCCCCGGACGCGTAACAGGCGTCGCACGCGTCGCCGCGGCCGTTGAAGTCGTAGTCTTCCTGGCCGGGGTTCGGCGTGTCCGCGCAGTTGTCGCAGCGGTCGCCCACGCCATCGCCGTCTGCGTCGCTCTGGTCCGGGTTGGCGTAGAAGTAGCAGTTGTCCGGCCCGTTGCAGATCGTATCCGAGTCGAAGTCGTCCGACCCCGGGCCTGCGCAGCGATCGCACGCATCACCGAACCCGTCGCCGTCGGCGTCGCTTTGGTCCGGGTTGGCGGTCGCGTCGCAGTTGTCCTCCCCTTCGCAGAGCCCATCGCCGTCGCTGTCGTCCGATCCCGGGCCCACGCAGCGATCGCAGGCATCACCGAACCCGTCGCCGTCGGCGTCGCTCTGGTCCGGGTTGGCGGTGGCGGAGCAGTTGTCGCACCCCGAGCCCGCACCCGCCATGAGGCCGTCGCCATCCCCGTCCGCGCTCCCCACGGGGAACGGGTTGACCTCATAGGCTTCGCAGATATCCCGGTCGGCGCAGTTGTGGGTGATCATGTTGGCGTCGAAAAGACACGCTGACGCCGCCCCCTCGTCCGACGTGACGTCGATGCGCATGTAGCCCCACAAAACGAACTCATCACCGACCGTTGCGACCTGGAAGTCGTTACAGCTCGCGGGGTTGTAGAGCTCGAGCAACGCCGGATCGGTGATGCTCACCCGGAGCGGCGGGGAGTTGCACTCGCAGTCGTTCGAGCTTGGCACGGTGTCGAGCAGCGTGCCGTTCATGTACAGCGCGAAGCTGTTGTTCGCGCCGCAATCGGCGTGGCCGATGGTGTACGTGATCGCGGTGGTGGCCGCGCGCGCCGCATCGGGCAGCAGCGCGAAGCCGAACAACAAGCCAAGCGTACGGAATAGCAAAGAGCCAATTTTGCCGTGACGGCGCATCGTTCCTCCTCGGTTTCGGGGCGCTCGCACCGGAGCGCACGGGGCGAGGAGCACATCCGATCTGCCCGGAGACCCGCCGGGCCGCGCTGCGCCCGTCGAGCTGCACGGTCCAGAGCTCGTCGCCTCCCGCCACAGATGCGACAGCGCTTGCCAACATTCACCGTCCGGTGAGGAACGCCACGGCGCGGTCGCTGGAGGCTCGAACGCCGCCGTCATGACGATGGCGGCCTCGACTCCTCGATGCGCAGGTGGATGAAGCGCGGGAGCGCGACGAGGAGAGGCTCGCCCTCCGTCGGATCCACGTTGGACGATCGGTTTTTTTTTGATATTTCAGGCATAGAAAGTCTACCTGCCGGGACGTACGGTGCAACGACGAACGGGCGGCGAACACGGGCCGCCATCCCGCCGGAGGACGGCGAGCAGCGCTCGCTCGCCGCCGACGACCGAAGAGAGCCCGGAGAGAAAGACGATCATGCGGATGATTTCCACGCGGCGAATCGCGTCCATCGCGGCCTCACTCCTGCTGCTCGGAGGCGCTCTGACCCTCCCCGCCGCGTGCGCCGCCCCGGCCCCGCCGCGCAGCAGCGCTCCGGCGAGCCCGGCGGCTCCGGAGCAGCCCGCCGCGACGCCGGCGGCACCGGCACCGGCGCCGTCTCCGGCGGCGAGCGCGCCGATTCCGTCCGGCGGCGAGAGGCGTCAGGCGGGCTTTTATCACACGCGCGTGGGCGACATCGACGTGACCGTGCTTTCCGACGGCACGTTCGGCCTGGATATCTCGAAAGACCTCGTCCTCAACGCCAAGCCGGGTGAGGTCGACAAGCTCCTCGCGCAATCCTTCCAGAGGTCGCCGATCGACGTGTCCTTCAACACCTTCCTGATCCACAGGAACGGCAGGACGATCCTCGTCGACACCGGGTGCGCAGAGCTCATGGGCCCCACGACCGGGAAGCTCCCCGCGTCGCTCTCTGCTGTGGGCGTGAGCGTCGAGAGCGTCACCGACGTCTTCCTCACGCACGCTCACCCGGATCACGCCGGCGGGCTCGTGATCGGCGGGAAGAGGGCCTTCCCGAACGCCACCGTCCACGTGAACCAGAAGGAACTCGACTACTGGATGGACAAGGCGGCCGCCGCGAAGGCCTCGGGGATGCAAGCCCAGTTCTACGCCGCGGCGCAAGCCACGTTGCAGCCGTACCTCGACGCCGGGCAAGTGAAGCCGTTCACCGGAGCGGCCGAGTTCTTTCCGGGGTTCCGCGCGGAGCCTGCGTACGGCCACACGCCCGGCCACACGCTGTACGCTCTCGAGAGCGGCGGCCAGAGGCTCGTTCTATGGGGCGACCTCGTTCACATCATGGCCGTTCAGTTCGACGATCCCTCGGTGGCGGTTGCCTTCGACGTGAACGCGCCGACGGCCGTGGAGACGCGCAAGAAGGCGCTCGCCGACGCGGCCGACAAGGGCTACCTCGTCGCGCACACCCACGCCCCGTTTCCCGGGCTGGGCCACGTCCGGAGAGACGGAGCGTCCTACCGCTGGGTGCCCGCCCCCTACGTCGACGACGCGAAGAGGAAGTAGCGCGACGCCGCGAGAACGCACGGACGGGCTCACCCCCGCGGATGGATGACGCGCATGGCCCCTCTCCCTCGGTGACGATCGGATCGAGCGCCTCGCGCGCGCTCGATCCGATCGTCACCGGCTTCGCGCCCTCGAGGTCGACCTCGGCGGGAGACAAGGTCCTCAGGTATCCCACGCGAGAACCATCATTGGACCGGCAGCAGCGCGGGCACGCCACGGTCTTTCACGAGCACGACAAGGATCCTCGTGGTCGATCAGGGAGGCTCATCGATGAGTCGGTTCAAAAACCGGTCGAGAACGAGCGGCAACCACCCGCATCGGGTTCACGAGGGGACGATCAGCTCGGCCAGCGGGAGCAAAGCGTAATCGGTGGCTGCGGCAAACCGCATCTCCCCGTCGATCAGGTAGAGGTCCGTCGCGCCGGGCCGATCGTCCAGGATTTCGAGGTCGTACACGACGACGTCGCCGTCGACGCGCAGCGTGCGGATTCCTCCGATCTCCTTCCGGTGCGCTGCCGCCGTGAGCCAGTCGTGACCGAGCTCCGCCTTGCACTTCCTGTGACCGGTGTGGCCGGCGACCTGTCGCAGACCGCGCGGGAGTGAGCTCGGCTCGAAGCGCCGTGGCCGTGCCGGATCGAGCTCCCATGCCGGATCGCCGCCCGGGCGATCGATGTGCGCAGGTCGATGATAGAGGAGGCCGCCACCCTCGTTGCCTGCGGCGCCTGCGACGTGGAGAGGCTCGAGCGAGAGCGGCGTGCGCTCGCCGCGCTGCCATTCCGTGCGCCGCGCGTCGACCGCGGCGCGCATCTGTCGCTCGAGGGCCGCCGCCAGTCGATGCGGATCGCGCTCGTCCGGCATGCCCAGCATCGCGAGCTCGCGCGTGGTCACGCCCGCGTGGGTCAGCAGCACCGCGCGGCCGTCGGGCAGCACGCCTGAGAGCGCGAGATGAAAGCGGCCGCAGAGCAGCAGCTCGATGACGAGCTCGCGCTGGGACTCGCTGAACGACGCGTAGTCGCGCGCCGCGAGCCCCGAGGTCGCCACATCGGGAAACTGCGCCGCGAACTCGTCGCGCTGGCGCCGGGCGGCGGCCTCGGCGCCTTCACGCCGCCTGGTCTCGCTGATCGAGCGCCCGAGCGCGCGCGCCGCAGCGAACCGCACGTCGTCGAGGCCGGCGAGCTCCATGACCCGCGCAGCGTCATGATTGCCGAACAGGAGCCTCACCTGCGCAGGATCGTGGCTCGCCAGCCAGCGCAGCGTGCGGAGCCCCTCCGCGCCCGCGCCCACCGGATCATCGAGGTCATAGTCGAAGTGATCGCCGATCGACACGAGCACGACGTCGTCGGCCAGCCGGCCGTCCGCGCCGAGCAAAGCGTGCGTCGCGAGCACGGCCATCACCTTGGCCATCGGCGCCTGCGGGTCGCCCATCACGAAGATGCGCCGGGGCGTCACCATGTTCGACCGGTGGCATTGGCCATGTTCGCGAATTGTAGCATGTCCTCGACGGCTTCGACAGCAGGGCCCTCCCGGCTTTCAGACCGACGGAGGCTTCGCTCCGGTGGCATCGGCGCGCGGCACCTGCGGGAGCTCCGGGGCGTCGAGCCCCGCGAACGGATCGCGCCAGGCGTCGAGCTGCCACAGGCGCGCGTGCCAGGCCGCGACGTGCGGGTAGTCCGCCAGCGGAAGGCCGGCGAGATCCGCGAACGGAAGCACCGACGCCATGCGAAAGTCTGCATACGAAGCCGCGCTCCCGACGAGCCAGTCCCTGCCGCTCAGGACCTGCTCGAGCAGCGTCGCCGCTCCGGCAAACCCCGAGAGCCCCTCCGCCACGACGTCGTCGCGGATGGGACCGAGCCCGTAGCGCTGCTTCGTCACGCGCTCGAAGTGGACCTTGTCGCACGCGGCGACGAAGTTGTGCGTGCCCCAGCTCAACCAGCGGATCATCTCCGGTTGCGCGGTGCCGGTGCGCCAGAAGTCCGAGCCCGTGAGCTGCGAAAGACGGCACGCGATCGCGTCCGTTTCCCAGAGCGACTCGTCCCCCTCGACCAGGATGGGCACGCGCAGGTTCGGATTCAGCGCTCGAAACTTCTCCTGCTGTGACGGGTCGAGAGGAGCCGCGTGAACGTATTCCACCGGTGCATCGAGGTAGCGCGCCACGGCGACGGCGACCCGTGGATTCAAGTTTCGGCTGAAGTACAGCTTCATGGAGCGTCCTTTCCTGCCAGCTGGCTCTGTGCGTCGATGACGTGCCGGCGCCGGGCATTCAGACTGGAGAGCACCTCTTCTGCCATCCCGGCTCGCTCGTGGCGGGGCAGCAGCAGCACCTGCGCGACACGTCCTTTGGTGGACATAGGCGAGGTATAACATGGCCAGTCCCTCCGCGGCTGCGACGAGGCGGGGGCCCTCCCCGCAGCCGGCGCTCCCCATCCCTCAGCGGCTCGTGGAGCGCGAGCGGCAGCTTGGCGCGCGGGCGGGGAGCGGCCCCGACGGCTTCCTTCACAAGCACGCCCTGATCCGCGCCGAGATCGCCCGGCTCCGCGGGGGAAGACCTGGAGGCCGCCCGGCTCCACGAGCAGGCCACCGCGGCGGCGCGGGACGGCGCCCGGGAGCAGCCGCGCTCGCCCGAGCGGCGGCGTGCCGGCCGGCGTGACGTCACCAGGTCCGGGGCGCGTACGTTGCCTGCCGGATCGCTTGGGGGGGCGGTGAGCGTAATTGTGGATTGCTTGACAACCCGATGGCTCTTCGCACGATTCGTCATCGTGGGGGAGCATGCGTACCGGACCCGACGATCAAACGGAGCCAGGCGCGCTCGTTGTCGACCATGCCCGCCACCCCGGGCCGGGCGAGCCCGCGCCCGCGGAGCGCGCCGAGCGCGCGGGCCTCGGGCCGCATAAGGCCGCCTCTGGCTGCCCGCCGGAGCAACGCACGGACGATCTCGGGACGAAGAGCCCTCCGCCGGGGAGCGGCCGAAGAACCCAGTCGAGCACGGTCGCGACCGACATCCCGACGGACATCGCTCGCAAGTGGCAGGAGATGACCGATCTCCTCGCGGAGATCCTGCGCGTCCCGGCCGCTCTGATCATGAGGATCGAGCCGCCCGAGATCGTCGTCTGCGTCTCCAGCGAGTCGAAGGGGAACCCTTATGCGCCCAAAGAACGCGCGCGCCTAGGCTCCGGGCTCTACTGCGAGAGCGTGATGAAGACCCGAACGCCGCTGCTGATCCCTGACGCCCTGAAAGACGAGCAGTGGAAGTCGAACCCGGACATCGAGCTCGGTATGATATCTTATCTCGGTTTCCCGATCACGTGGCCCACAGGGGATATCTTCGGAACCATCTGCGTGCTGGATGACCGCGCGAACCATTACAGCAAGGCCTACCAGGCGCTCATGGAGCAGTGTCGCGACGTGATCGAGATGGACTTGAAATCCATCTTCGCCTTCGATGCTCGCCTGACAGAAGAGGCCCGGGCGAAAGAGCGGCTGGAGCAGCAGGTCGCCGAGCGCACCGCCGACCTGCGCCATGCCAACGCCCAGCTCAGGCAGAAGATCGCCGAGCACGAGCGGACGGAGGCGGCGCTGCGGAAGGTCGCGGAGGAGCGCAGGCGCGCGGAAGAGGCGTTGCGCACGAGCCAGGAGCTCCTGCGCGCCATCATCGACAGCTCGACGGCCATCGTCGCCGTCAAGGACATCGACGGGCGCTACCTCCTCGTCAACCGCCGCTTCGAGGAGCTGTTCGGCGTCGCTCGGGAGGCCATCGTGGGCAAGAGCGACGATGACGTATTTTCCGGGGAGCACGCCGAGGCGCTCCGCGCTTTCGACCGGCGGGCGCTCCTCGCTGGGACTGCGCTGAAGGACGAGGAGGTGATGCCCGAGGACGACGGCGTGCACACCTATCTCACCATCAAGTTTCCTCTGCGCGACGTCGCCGGCGTCCCGTACGCGGTCGGCGGCATCTCCACGGACATCACGGAGCGGAAGAAGATCGAGGCGGAGCGCGCCCTGGTCCTGGAGCACGAGCAGAGGGCCCGGACCGCCGCCGAAGCAGCGGTGCGGATGCGCGACGACTTCCTGTCCATCGCCTCACATGAGCTCTATACCCCCATCGCGGGCCTGAAGCTCGCCGTGCAAGGCTTGATGCGCGAGGCGACGACGCTCCCCGCCGGCGCGACGAAGCTGGCCAGGATGGCCGAGCGGCAGTGCCAGCGGCTCGTCAGGCTCATCGAAGATCTGCTCGACGTGGCTCGGATCCAGGCAGGCAAGCTCGAGCTGAAGCTGGAAGACGTCGATCTCCGGGCGCTCTCGCAGGAGGTCGTGGAGCACTTCGACGTGGAGCTGAAGCAGGCAGGAAGTACGGTGAGCTGGCGGGCAGACTCTCCCGTGGTGGGTATGTGGGACAGGGCCCGTCTGGAGCAGGTGGTGACGAACCTGGTGCTGAACGCCATCAAGTATGGGAGGGGCAAGCCGATCGAGATCAGCGTCGCGGCCGAGGGCGATGTGGCCAGGCTGGTCGTCGCCGATCGCGGCATCGGGATCGATGCGGGCTGCGTGCCGTACATCTTCGAACGCTTCGAGCGAGGCGTCTCGGCGCAGCACTACGGCGGTCTCGGCCTGGGACTGTACATCAGCCGCCAGATCGTGGACGCCCATGATGGCTCGATCCGGGTCGAGAGCGAGCTCGGCGCGGGGGCTGCCTTCATCGTGGAGCTCCCTCTGCGCCGGCGCCGCGACGCTCTGCCGACCGAGGTGTCTCCGCCGGCCGGAGGTCCCGATGCGCCCGCAGGATGATCCTCACGACGGTGTCTTGATCGTCGACGACGACATCGGATTTCGCGCCGTCGTGGAGGAGCTCTTGCAGGCATGCGGCTACGAGGTCGTGTGCGCGGAGAATGGCGCGGTGGCGCTGGATCTGCTCCGCCGCGGCCTCCGCCCGAGCATCATCCTGCTCGACCTCATGATGCCGGAGATCAATGGCTGGGAGTTCCTCGCGCTCAAGCGACGGGAGCCCGCGCTGGTGGACATCCCGGTGGCGATCCTGTCGGGCGTCGACTCGCTGGAGGCCAAAGCGGCCACCCTGGACGTGTGTGCGCTGCTCAAGAAGCCGATCGATCTCGACACCCTCCTCGCCGTGGTCGCCAAGACACGATGAGCTCGTGAGCCGCCGCCGCTATCGCGAGGTCACTTCTCGCTGTCGAGCATCGCCATCATGGGCGCGGGGTAGCGGGCGCCGGCGATCTCCTCCGCGGGGACGGCGGCCTCGATCTCGGCGAGGTCGGAGGGCGCCAGCGCGATCTCGAGGCCGGCGAGGGCATCCTCGAGCTGCTTCCGCGTGCGCGCGCCCATCGTCGGGATCACCGTGACGCCCTGCGCGGCGCCCTTGGCGCGGACCCAGGCGATCGCGAGCTGCGCGGGGGTGACGCCGCGCCCCTGGGCGAGGCGAGCGAAGGCGTCGACGAGGGCCTGGTTCTTCCGGGCGTTCTCGCCCGAGAAGCGCGGCAGGTGGGCCCGCATGTCGCCCGCGCCGGCCGGCTTGCTCCCGGCCAGCAGGCCGCGCGAGAGCACGCCGTACGCGGTGACCGCGATGCCGAGCTCGGCGAGCGCGGGGAAGATCGTCGCCTCCGGGCTGCGGCTCACGACCGCGTACTCGATCTGGAGGTCCACGATCGGGTGCACCTTCGCCGCGCGGCGGATCGTCTCCGCGCCCACCTCGGAGAGGGCGATGTGGCGGACATAGCCCGCCTTCACCATGTCGGCGATGGCGCCGATGGTGTCCTCGATCGGGACCGTCGGGTCCAGGCGCGCGGGCCGGTAGACGTCGATGTAGTCGACGCCGAGGCGCGACAGGCTATGGGCGAGGAAGCTCTTCGTCGCCATCGGGCGGGCGTCGAAGCCGAGGAAGGCGCCGTCGGGCGCGCGCAGGCCGCCGTACTTCACGCTGAGCACGGCCTTGTCGCGCCGGTCCTTGATCGCCCTGCCGACGAGCATCTCGTTCTTGCCCATGCCGTAGAAGTCGCCGGTGTCGAGGAGGCTCACGCCCCGATCGAGCGCCGCGTGGATGGTCGCGATGCTCTCCGACTCGTCGCTCTCGCCGTAGGGGCTGCCCCCGGCCATGCTCATGCAGCCGAGGGCGAGGGGGAAGACGGAGGGGCCAGTTTTGCCGAGCTTGGTGGTGTTCGTCGTCGTCATGCCGTCACCCTAGGCGCTCGCGTTTCATTGCTCCAATGAATACGATGTATTCTCGACATGCCTGATATTTATGGAAGGAACCTCGACCTGAACCTGCTCCGCGTCTTCGCCGTCGTCGCGGAGGCAGGCAGCGTCACCGAGGCGGCGAGCCGGCTGTACCTGACGCAGCCGGCGGTGAGCGCCGCGCTCCGGCGCCTGACCACGACGGTCGGCGCGCCGCTCTTCGTGCGGAGCGGGCGCGGGCTCGCGCTGACGAGCCGCGGCGAACGGCTGCGAGCGTCGCTGAAGCCGCACCTCGGCGCCCTGATCGAGGCCGCGCTGGCGCCGCCGACCTTCGACCCGAAGACGTGCGAGCGCACCCTGCGCCTCGGGCTCTCCGACACGGCCGAGGTGTGGCTGCTCCCGCCGCTCTTGCGCGTGCTCGAGCGCGAGGCGCCGCGCGTGCGCGTCGTCGCCGTGCCCGTGCAGTTCCGCACCGTGGGCGCGGCGCTCGCGGGCGGCGTCGACGCGGCGATCTCGGTCGCCGACGATCTCCCTTCGAACGTCCGCCGGCAGCGGCTCGTGAGGACCGGCTTCACCTGCCTGTACGACCCGCGCCACGCGCGCCTGCGCAAGCTGACGGAGGCCCAGTACTTCGCGCACGATCACGTCATCGTCTCGTACAACGGGGACCTGCGCGGCTTCGTGGAGGACCTGCTCGGCAAGACGCGGAGGATCCGGTGCTCCGTCGCGACCTTCTCCAACCTGGGCGCGCTGATCGACGGCACCGCGATGCTGGCGACCGTGCCCGAGATCGTCGCCGACGACATCCGCGCCGTCAGGCCGCACCTCCGGACCAGGCCCCTGCCGTTCGAGGTCCAGCCCGGGTACATGGAGCTGCTCTGGCCCGCCGCCACGGACGACGACGAGGCGTGCAAGTTCGCGCGGGAGAAGATCGTCCAGATCGCGCGGCCGCTGAGCAAGAGATGACCGGCTTTCTTACGGCCTCCCTGCCTTCTGGTTCCACCTGGAGCGCTGCTTGCCCCTGGTCCCTACGCCCCCGTCGCCCCGCGCGGCTGCCGCGCCGCGGCCGTCGCATAAGGCGGCTCGCGGCCGGCGCGCACGGCGGCGAGATCGGCGCGCATCGTCCTCGCGTCGGGATAACGCTCCTGCTTGAGGAAGGCGAGGGCGCGGTCGACGACGGCGCACAGGCCGGGCGGCGCCGTGGGGGCGTGCAGCGAGAGGGGCGGCGCCCTCTCCGTGGCGACCGCGATGAGCAGGCGCGCGTCGTCCAGGTTGCCGTGGATCGTGCGGCCCGCGAGCAGCCGGAACATCGTCGCTCCGAGGCCGAAGAGGTCCGTCCGGCCGTCGATCTCGCGGATGAGGCCCAGGGCCTGCTCGGGCGCCATGTAATCGTCGGTGCCGATCGACACGCCCGTCTTGGTCTTCGTCATCTCCGGCATCCCGGCGACGTCCTCGAGCAACGGGTCGAGGACGCGCGCGAGGCCGAAATCGAGCACCCGCACGCGCCCGTCGTTGCCGATATGGAGGTTCTCGGGCTTGAGATCGCGGTGAACGACGCCGTGCTCGTGCGCCACGATCAGCACGTCGAGGACCCGCTCGGCGAGCGCGATCACCTGGCCGACAGGGAGCGTCCCGTGCCGGGCCATGCGGTCGAACACGGTCTCTCCCTCGAGCACCTCCATGGCCATGTAGACAAGGCCGTCGTCCGTGGCCGCGGCTTCCAGCACCTGGGGGAGCCCCTCGCAGAGCGGCGCCACGGCGGCCAGCGCGCTCCCGATCGGCCCCTCGCGCAAGAACCGCTTTCGCACCGCCTCGATCTCGGCGAGCTCGGCGTGCAGGAGCTTCACCGCCGCCACGCACCCGTCGGCCCGCCGGCAAAAGAAGACGCTCGCCATGCCGCCGACCCCGAGGACGCTCTCCACCGCCCAGGGGCCGATCCGCGTGCCGACGCGCTGCTCTGCCAGCTCCTCTTCGGTCACCATGGAGCGATGTTACCACCGGCGGCTCCCCGCAGGGCCTCGTCCCGCAGGGGCTCCTCCGCGCGCCGAGCTTCACGCCAAGGAGACTCCCTCGATGCCCGCCATGCATTCGATCTCGCCGGTTCATCGCCCTCTCGAGGACGCGCTCGCGCTCGGCCCTGCGCTGCTCGCGCGCGCCCGCGCGGCGGAGGGAGCGCCGTGGCTCGCCGCCAGCCTCGTCGAGGGGCCCGCCGTGGTGCTGGGCGCGGCCCAGCGCGCGGCGCGCGTCGTCGACCTTGCGGCTTGCGCCGCGCGCGGCGCGAAGGTCCTGCGGCGCGCCACGACCGGCACCGCCGCTTTCCTCGGCGGGCGCGGCGTCGTGTGGACCCTCGCGCTGCCGCACGCCGCCGCGCTCGCGCCCGACGCCACGGCCCGGACGCTCCTCAACCGCAACGTGCGCGGCTTTCTCAAGGGCTTGTCCCGCGCCGGCGCGCCCGCGCATTACTTCGGGCGCGAGTGGATCTCGCTGCAGCACCGCCCCGCCGCGCTGCTCGGCCTCGACGCCACGCCGGACGGCGCGGTCCTCATCGAGGTCTTCGCGGGCCTCGACGCGGCGCTCGCGATCCCCCCGGAGCTCGCGGCGCCGGACGAGCGCGTCGTCGACCGCTGGCTGGGCAAGGCCCCGGCCGCGCTCTCCGACGTCCTTCCGGGGCGCCTCTCGCTCGAAGAGATCGCGCGCGCCGTCGTCGAGGGGGTCGCCCTCCGCGCCGCGCTCCCGCTGATCGACGGCGGCGAGGCGCCCGAGCTCGCTGCCGAGCGCTTCCAGCCCCTGACCGAGCCCGACGACCCGGCGCCGCCGGGCGCCTCCGCCGCGGCGCTGGCGCGCGTGCCCATCGGCTGGATCGAGGCCGCGGCGGTCTTCAACGTTCCGCACGTCCCGCACGTTTCGCCGGCGCGCGCGTGGCTCGGCGGCGACGTCCTCACGGCGCGCTGGCTCCTCGACGCGCTCGGCCGGGGTGACGCGCCGGCGCGCGGCGAGGACGTCGACGCCGAGGCCTCGCCGCTGGAGGGCGCGACGCTCGCCGACCTGCGCGCGCTCGCGCGGCGCGCGCTCGCCCTGGGCCGCGCTCCCGGGGGCTGATCCGCCTCAGAGGGGCGCCTGGCAAGGCGCGAGCTGGCTCGCCAGGGGCCCGTCCGCTGCGCCTGCCGCGCCTCCGGCGAGGAGGCCGGCCAGGGCAGGGCGCGGGCGAGGATCCGGATCGGGAACGTATCGCCCTGCGTCGAGGCGATAACGCCAGCGGGGACCCTGGGCGACGAGATCGGCGAGCGCGAGGAGGAACCGATCGACGTCCGCGGCGCTGGTGCCGACGCCGAAGCTCACCCGCACCGCGAGGGGTACCGCCGCGTCGTCGCTCGCCTCCGGCGCGCGATTCCTGGCGAGCGCCATCATGAGCGGGTGCGCGCAGAACGAGCCGTCCCGGACGCCGATGCCGTGCTCGGCGCTCAGGACCGCGGCGACCGCGCCGGGATGGAAACCCCGCACGTTGAATGTCACGACGCCGATCCGGGGGCTCGCCGGGCCCCACATCGCGAGGCGCTTGACCGCCGGCAAGGCCTGGAGACCGCGCGTGAGGCGGTCGAGCAGGCTCGCCTCATGCGCCGCCACGGCGGACATGCCCACCGCGGAGAGCGCGCGGCACGCAGCCGCCAGCGACACCGCGCCGACCACGTTGGGCGTGCCGGCCTCGTGGCGGTGCGGGCCGCTCGCCCATTCGACGTCGTTGCGCGTGACGCGCCGGACGGCGCCTCCGCCGGCGAGGTAGGGACGGGCGGCATCGAGCCAGTCCCCGCGGCCGACGAGCACGCCGCCGCCGAAGGGGGCATAGAGCTTGTGACCGGACAGCGCGACGTAATCGGCCCCGATCCCGGCGATGTCGATAGCGCAGTGGGGCGCGAGCTGAGCCGCGTCCACGGCGAGCCGCGCCCGGTGGCGATGGGCGACCGCGGCGAGCTCCGGGACCGGCCACAGCTCGCCCGTGACATTGCTCGCCCCCGTCACGGCGAGCAACCGATGGCGCGAGGTCACGTCGCGCAGCGCGTCTTCGGCCCGCATGACCGCCTCCTCCGCGCTCACGGGCACCGGGAGGACGACGCACCGACCGCGCCGCCACGGCAGCTGGTTCGCGTGGTGCTCCGAGGCGAACGTCACCACCGTCGTGTCCTCGGGCAGCGCCGCGGCGAGCAGGTTGAGCGCGTCGGTGGTGTTCCTCGTGAACACCACCGTGTCCTCGGCGCGCGCTCCCACGAAGGCGCCCACCTCCTGGCGGGCGGCGGCATAGAGCTCCGTCGTCACGGTGGACGCGAACCCCGCGCCGCGGTGCACGCTGCTGTACCAGGGAAGGAGCGCCGCGACCGCGTCGAGCACCGAGCGCAGGCAAGGGGCGCTGGCCGCGTAATCGAGGTTCACATAACCCACCTGCTCGCCGGTGACGAGCGGCACGGAGAGGTCCGCCCCGACGACGGGTAAAGGGAAAGCGCCGAAATCGGACGGCGCCGGCGCGCCCGCGTCAGGGCGCGAATCCACGATGGAAGCGATCGACATACCACCTCGCGAGTCCAGGGGACTCCGGGCGACCAGAGTCCGCGCTTGCCTGCCGCACATGCGGCCGGCCAGGTCGTCACCCGGGACACCCCACCGCGGTTCGGAGGGTTGTCGGCCAGCAAGCCGGGGCTACGCGCTGGCGCTCATGACCTGCCGAACCATTACCTCGATTGCTTCGTTGTGGCAAGTACAGACTCGACATTGCACCCGCCCGCTCGGCTGCGAACGCCGGTACGGTGGTTGCATTGTGAATCTCCGGGGCAATGCGATGCCGCACATCGTGGCTCCTGGACAGGGCCCTCACGGCCGACTCTGCCGCACGAGGCGGGGTGTGACCGTGGGTCCTGCGTCCTCCAGCGCATCCCGAGAGAACCCATGACGAAACGCACACTCCTTCTCGCTCTCTTCCTCCTTTGCGCCTCCTGCAGCTCCTGCAGCCCGGACGAGAGGCTCGCTCCGGTGGGCAACGGCGGCTCCGCGTCGTCCACGTCGTCCGCGTCGTCCGCGTCGTCCACGTCGGGCGACGCAGGCGCGGAGCCGGACGCCGCCGGGGACGACCCGTTCGCCCAGCTCCCGGAGATCGCGCCGACGGCCACCGGGCGGCGGGGGGCGGCGGCGACGGTCGATCTCCGCGGGACGCTGGCCGCCATCGAGATCCTGAAGCGAGGGGGGAACGCCGTCGACGCCGCGGTCGCCGCGGCGGGCGTGCTCGGCGTGACCGACCCGTTCTCCTGCGGTATCGGCGGCGGCGGCTTCATGCTCGTCTACCTGGCCGGCGAGGGCAAGGTGATCGCCCTGGATCACCGCGAGACGGCGCCGTCCCGGATCGAGGCGAGGTCCTTTTATGAAGACGGCGCGCCGATCGCGTTCAATGAGCTCGTCACGAGCGGCCTGTCGGTCGGCGTGCCCGGCACGGTGCGGGGCTGGAGCGAGGCGCTCCGCCGCCATGGAACGCTCGGGCTCGGAGACGTGCTGAAGCGGGCCATCCAGGTCGCCGAGGCGGGGTTCGACGTCGACGCGACCTTCTTCGAGCAGACAGGCCGCAACCTCGCGCGATTCCAGGCGATCACGAGCACCAAAAAGCTCTTCCTGGGGCCCGACGGCCAGCCGTGGCCCGTCGGCACGATCTTCAAGAACCCGGATCTGGCCGGCACCTACCGGCTCATCGCCGAGGGGGGAGAGAAGGCGTTCTACGAAGGGCGGGTCGCGGAGGCCATCGTCGCCGCGGTGAAGTCGCCTCCCGTCGAGCCCGGGAGCGCGCTCGACGTCCGGGCGGGGGTGATCGAGCTCCCGGACCTCCAGGGCTACGAGGCCCGCGTCCGCCCCGCGGTCTCGACGACGTACCGCGACACCACCATCTACGGCCTGGGACTCCCGAGCAGCGGCGGGATCGCCGTCGCGGAGGCGCTGAACCTGCTCGAGGGGTATGACACGGCGACCCTCACGCCGGTCGAGGTGCTGCACCGCTACCTCGGCGCCTCCCGGCTCGCGTTCGCGGATCGAGGCGCCTTCCTCGGCGATCCCGAGTTCGTGGACGCCCCCGTCAAGGGGCTGCTCTCGAAGGACTACGCCGACGCGCGGCGCGCCCTCATCGATCTCGCCGAGGCCCCTTCGGCCGCGGCGGCGCCGGGCGACCCGTACGCATTCCAGAGCGATCCGAGCCCCGCGCCCGGCGGCGCCCCGGCGGCGAGGCGCGGGGGCGCCGGCCCGAAGGACGCGCA
Source organism: Sorangium sp. So ce381 (assembly GCF_051473845.1). Taxonomy (NCBI): domain Bacteria; kingdom Pseudomonadati; phylum Myxococcota; order Polyangiales; family Polyangiaceae; genus Sorangium; species Sorangium sp. So ce381. Next base: position 1,709,734 of record NZ_CP150336.1, read on the forward strand.
CGACAACGAGACGACGCACATCACGGTCAGCGACGCGGCCGGGAACATCGTGTCCTATACCTGCACCATCGAGTACGAGGGCGGCAATGGCATCGTCGTCCCGGGGTACGGCTTCCTGCTGAACAACGAGCTCACGGACTTCAACATCCCGTCCGACCCGAGCTCGCCGCACCCCAACGCGGTCGAGCCGGGCAAGCGCCCGCGCAGCAGCATGAGCCCCACGATCGTCCTCAAGGACGGCAAACCCGAGCTCGCGCTCGGCTCGCCAGGCGGGTCCACCATCATCACCACGGTGCTCCAGATCCTCGTCGGTCATATCGATCTGGGCCTCCCCATCGACAAGGCGCTCGCGGCGCCGCGCCTCTCCCAGCGCAACTCGGGCAACGGCGCCACCGACGCGGAGACGGCATTCCTGAGCGCCCCGGAGGCCGAGGGGCTCGCGTCCCTGGGCCACGTCCTCTCCGACGCAGGCACGATGGGAGGCGAGATCGGCGCGGCCACCGCCCTGCGCTTCAACGGCGATGGGACCGTGACCGCGGTCGCCGAGCCGGTCCGGCGCCACGGCGGGAGCGCGATGGTCGAGAAGGAGCGGTGAGCGCGGCGCCCACGCGCCCGCCGCCACCCGCGCCCGGCCCCGACGGCCGCCCCGAGCACCCCGGAGGCGGGGCGCTCAGGGCGCCGGGGGCCACGCGCCGATCTGCGCCAATGCGGTGAACCAGTCCTCGAGGTGCCACGTCCGCGCGATCCGGCCCTCCCGCAGCGCATGAAAATCGTGGCACGGGACGCGGATCTCCCTCCCGCTCGGCGCCACCCCCAAAAACGTGTCTCGATGGGTCCCCGTGAGGACTGACCGGACCGCAGCCCGGCCTGGCTCCTGGAGGATGTCCAGCACCTCGAGCTTCACGTCGGGAAAGGCCTTGAAGAACGCGCGCAGGATGGGTTTGACGCTCTCCGGGCCCACCCCTTGACCGGGGGGCAGCGGGATGTCCTCCCAGTCCTGGGTCACCGCCTCGTCGATGAGCTCCGGCCGCCGCTCGCTGAAGGCGCGGTAGAACGTCAGCAAGGCCGCGCGCTCCGCCTGGACCGCGGTCGCAGCGGCCGCGGCAGGGGCGGTCGGAATGACGGCATCGATGTTCGCCATGGTTGCCTCTTCTCTGTCGGGTGGGACGGCGGATTGACCGCCCCCGGATAGCAAGGGCGTGCCGCCTGGCAATGCGCGCGCCAGCGGGCAGCCATCGTGCCCGCCGGCGCACCTCCCCGCCGCTCGTCCGAACCAGGCGCACAGCGCGCCGCGATCGGGACAGCGGCAGGGCGAGGCCCGTCGCACGCGCCGGGTGCTGCCGGGGCAGCAATCGATAAGTAACGCTGATGCGTCAGCAGCAGCGGCCATCGCTTCCCGCAATGGAACGCCGGCGCCGATTCTGTCCACGCAGAATCCATTGCCGTCCCCCGGCATTGCCGTCGGTGAAGCAGGGCCGAAATCTGCCCGACAGGTCCAGACGACAAATCCGCGAGTCGAGACGCCGAAGGCGGCGAGGGGCAGCAAGCTGTGCGGCACGTTCCTTGTTTACTCCGCCGCGAGTCGAGCGAAGGTGTCGGCGCCCTGGTCGTTCCGGGGAGCGATGATTGGCTCCGCGCGCCGCTTTGGGTCGCTCGCCGTAGCAGCATTTCGACGCTCGCTCCTCGAGCGTTGCGTCGACACGCCTGCTCCGGGGAAATGGCATTATGAAGGCTCAGATCATCGATGTCGTCAGCTTCATGCCGGAGCGCCGGGTCGTGAACGAGCCGCCCGAGGGCAGCTCCGAGGACGCCCTGGCGGACAACGCCTTCTTCAGCGGGGTTCACGAGCGGAGGTTCGCCTCGCCGGATTACCTCTCCGAGGACCTCGGCGTGCGCGCCGTCGAGCGGCTCCTCGAGAGGACAGGGATCCTCCCCGAGACGATCGATCTCCTCGTGTGCTCCTGCATCTTCTCCGACACGTTCTGGCCAGGGATCGGCCCTGCGATCCAGCACCGCGTCGGCGCCCGGCAGGCGACGATCCTCAACATCGACACGAGCTGCTCCTCGTACCTGTCGGGGCTCAACACGGCCCGCGCGTTCGTCGAGTCGGGCCAGTACAAGCGCGTCGTCGTGGTGACGGTGACGAACTTCATCTCTCGCCTGCCCGAGTTCCAGAAGTCCCGCCGGTCGTCCGTGCTCGGCGACGGCGCCTCGGCCACGCTCGTGACGCCCGGCGAGGCGTCGATCATCGCCCGCTACGAGCGCTCCCACGGCGAGCACTACGGCCTGTTCCGCTTCGAGCCCGACGTCGTCGACGGGGTGTTCAAGAACTACTGGGAGCGCGGCTGCGGCCCGATCACCGTCAATTTCTCCAGGGATATGGTCGAGGCGATCCGCACGAACGCGCTAGAGCTCGTGCCCGACGCGGTGGGGCGGTGCCTCGCGGAGGCCCGGCTGTCGCCGAGCGACGTCGACCTCCTCATCACCCACCAGCCGAACGAGACGTTCCTCAAGGAGTGGCGCGCCCGGATAGGGATCCTCCCTCCGCGCACGCACGACACCCTGTCCCGTTATGGCAACCTGTTCCAGGGATCGATTCCGGTCACGCTCGCGGACGCGCTGGAGAGCGGCCGCATCCGACGCGGCGATATCGTCGCGCTCGGGACATTCTCGAACGGCGGAGACTTCGTGAGCTCGATGGTGCTGCGCTGGCAGTAGTCGCCCGAGGTCCACGCACGGAAGGTACACCCTGTATGAAGTTGGCCGACGCGTTGGTCGAGATGCTGAGGGGTTGGGACGTTCAATACGTCTTCGGAGTGAGCGGCGCGAACATCGAGCACCTGCACGACGCCATTCATCGGCACGGGCAAGGGAAGCTGGTCTCCGTCCTCGCGAGGACAGAGACGGGCGCCGCGTTCATGGCGGACTGCAGGGCGAGGGTCCACAGGCGCCTCTCGGTCTGCTGCGCGACGTCGGGCGGCGGGATGCTCAACCTGGCTGTCGGGATCGCCGAGTCCTACGCCGAGGCGGTCCCCGTGCTCGCGATCGTCGGCCAGCCCCCGACGCCGCTCGAGGGGCGGGGGGCGTTCCAGGACTCGTCGGGCATCGGCAACTGCGTCGATGCCGTCCTGCTCTGGCGCTCGATCTCGAAGTACGTCGGAAAGATCAGGAGCCCACACGACTTCTGGCCGATGCTGCGCGAAGCGGTCGTGGCGGCGACGTCGGGCCGGCAGGGCCCGGCCGTGCTCCTCGTGCCCCGGGACCTCTTCGATCAGGAGGTCAGCCCGCCCCCGGTCGACTGGCCCTCCGATCTGCCGAGCTTCTGCCGATCGCGGCCGGTCGGGATCGGCGAGGTGATGCCGCTGCTCGAGGCCATCCGCAGCGCGCGCCGCCCGTTGCTCCTCATCGGCCAGGGGGTGCGCCGCTCCGACGACGCCGGCGCTGTCGAGGCGTTCGCGCGCGCGGTCGGTCTCCCCGTGGTGACCACGATGTCGGCCCGCGCCGACTTTCCGAACGACGACCCGCTGTATCTGGGGACCGTCGGCGCGGCGGGACACCCGTCGGCGCACGCGTACCTGCGCGACGAGGCGGATCTCGTCATCGCCGCGGGCGCGACGCTCGACGTCATGACGCGCGCCGCGGTCGAGAAGAGCTTCAAGGACAAGCGCTTCGTCGTCATCGACGTCGATCCCGAGGCGATCCACCGCGTCCTTCAGCCCGAGATCACCCTGTATGCGGACGTCGGCCGCGCCTTCCGCGCGCTGCTCGATCTCCTGGAGAGGCGCCCGATGTCGCCGCTCCCGCCGATCGAAGGGTACACGCGGCGCTGCTACGAGCCCCGCCTCGCGCCGGCCATCCCGGGCGACGACCCGGGCGCCGCGGGGCCCGATACGCTCCTGCAGAGCGAGGCCCTGGCCATATTGGCGGAGTTCCTGCCGGCGAAGGGCCACGTCGTGCTCGACGCCGGCAACTGCGCCGCCGCGGCCATGCACTACCTCCCCGTCCCGGAGGGCTCGACATCGACGATCGCGCTCGGGATGGGGGGAATGGGCTACTCGATCCCCGGCGCTATCGGCGCGCAGCTCGGGTCGGAGCCCGGGACGCGGACGACGGTCATCTGCGGCGACGGATCGTTCCTGATGCTCGGCCTGGAGGTGCACACGGCCGTCGATCTCGGCCTGCCCATCCTGTTCGTCGTGTTCAACAACGCGATGCACGGGATGTGCGTCACGCGCCAACAGCTCCTCTTCGAGTCCCGGATCGAGGCCGTTCGTTATCCGGAGGTCGATTTCGCGGCCCTCGCGGGCGGGCTCGCCCCGGGCGGCCGGCTCTGGGTGGGCTCCGCGTCCACGCCGCAGGAGCTGCGCGAGCGCCTGAGCGATTATCATGGCGACCACCGCGACGTGCCCGGCGTGCTCGATCTGCGGCTCTTGCGCGAGGAGATCCCGCCTTTCGCGCCGTTCCTCGGGGCGGACGCGCCGACGATACCGGCGTCGGCGTTCGCGGCATGACAGCGCGCGGAGGCGTCATCGCGCGGCGATCTCGGGCGAGCTCGCGTTTCCTGGAGAGTCGCGAAATGCCTTGTCGTGCCCGATGGTTTCGATGGAACGACGTGTGTTGATTTTGAGTTGTGTCCATTGTTGTTGTTCGAGGTCGAGTCATCATTGGTTGATTGCCGGCGCTGGAGTCGGTGACATGAGGAGGCTTTGATGTATCTGCGCGGTTCCGTGAGTTCCCTGCTGCTCGCTAGCGTTTTCACCGCCGGTTGCGCCGTGGAGGCCGCCGACCCCGAGATCACCGCTGAAGCACAGCAGGAGATCCGGGGGTTCAGCCTCAGCTTGACGAACGTCGTCGAGACGATCGGCCTGGATCTCGTCCCGACCGACGAGGCCGATGCCCTGGTCCCGGAGGAGTTCGTGCTCGCCGGTGAGGGGGGGCCCGTCACCCCGATCGTCGTGAGGACGTCGCACGCCGACGGCATCTCGGTGAACGGAGGCACGCCGACGCCGGGCTCGGTCGTCCAGGTCGGCCTCGCCGTCGTCCCGCCCGACGGGACCGGGGACGTCAACAGCTACACGCTTTGGTATTACACCGACCACGCGCTGCTCGCGTACAAGCTGCTTCAAGCCGGCTTCCTGGTTCAGTACGTGCCGTCGCTCGACTACGATCTCGCGTTCTCGGGCGGCGTCGGCGACCTCCACGTGAGCGTGCCGTTCCCCGGCTACCCTCGCCTGGTCGTCGACGGGACGGTCGCGACGCCCAGCGGGCCCCCGGCGCCGTTCGTGGCCAACTGGTGGGTGTCCACCTGGCGCGGCCCCGTCAAGCAGTCGACGGCGATATCGAACCTCTTCTTCGGCGGCGCGGACGCCACCCTCGAGACCCGCGCGCAGAACCCGCTCGGGGCCCTGATCGGCGGCTCGACGGCGGAGTTCTCGGTGCTCGACAGCTACAACGAGTTCCCGACCGCCGACGTGACCGTGGGGCTGTCGCCGTTCTAGCGCGGCGCCCAGCCGATGAGATGCGACGCGAGCCGGCACGGCGCAGGCCAGCGTACGACGTGATGTGATTGTGATGTCGAATTGAAGGAGAGCACGATGACCGCACATGACGACAGAGGGCCGTGGAGCCGATCCGGGCTCGTGAAGAACGGGGTCTCCAGCAGGGAGATCCCCGGCCTGTACGTCTCCGAGGATCACTCCATCGAGGAGTGCGTGAAGCACCTGGAGGGGATCACCAAGCCGACGTACTCGCACGAGGAGATCTTCGGCCAGTATTGCCACCTCGGCGAGTACATCCACGTCCCGGTCGAGGTGGCGTACGAGTACGCGGCGAACGTCTACAGCCTGGAGGAGTGGACCTTCAGCCTGCGGAGCCTCCACCACATCGGCGGCGGCCTCTATAAGGGGAAGGAGTTCCTCGCGAAGGATACGTCCATCTACGTTCGCGCCGAGGCCTACCCGGACAGCCGAGTCGTCGATTACCCTTGCGCCTGGGACCAGGGCGACGAGCTGTGGATGCGGTACCACTTCCGCTTCGTCGACGCGAGGCCCACCATTCGCAAGCCGGGCACCATCGTGCTCTGGACCAACGTGAAACACCCCTACTACGACAGGGCCACGGGGGAGCTCCCCGATTACATCAGCAAGCCGCGCGCGCGGGCGGACCGGGCCTGGGTCGGCGATATCTGGCCGCACTTCGACGCGATCCACAAGATCGAGATCGCCAACCTGAAGGCCATCCTGGAGCACCGGTACTCCAAGCTGTAGCGCCGCCCGCTTTTTTCCCACCCGATGGCGAGGCCGGCCCCATCCCCGTGCGCTCCTCTGCTCGCGTTTCTCTTTCGGCCTCGCGACGGCCGTCGCGCGCGCCACCGGCGGCGGGCCGGCGGCCCTCACACCCTGATAGGAGATCTGTGAACTTCATGCATGAAAGGCGCGGTGTCTGGGCCGCGCGGCTGGCTGCGGCCGCCAGCCTGCTCCTCCCGACCTCGGCCTTCGCCACCGGCTCCGGCGTCCTGACAGGCACGGTCCTCGATTCGTCGACGAGGCAGCCAGCCGCCGATGTCGTCGTGACCGTGACCTCCCCAGCGCTCCAGGGAGAGCAGCTGGTCGTCACCGACCCTTCCGGCCAGTTCCGCATCCCGAACTTGCCGCCGGGCACGTACACGCTCCGGCTCGACAAGGACGCATACAGGCCGTACAGCCGCGGCGGCATCGAGCTCCGCGTCGACAGCACCATCCGGGTGAACAGCGAGCTGCTGCCCGAGGCGCTGAAGGCCGAGGAGATCGTCGTCGTCGGCAGCGCGCCGATCGTGGATGTCGGCTCGAGCGCGACCGGCGTGAACGTCGGCTCGGAGTTCGCGAGCCGCATCCCGCTCATCCCCACGGGCGCGAAGGGCGCCGCGACCCGCTCCTTCGAGGCGCTCGCCGACGTGGCGCCCGGCGCGAGCGCCGACCGTTACGGCGTGTCGATCAGCGGGACGACGTCGCCGGAGAACCAGTACGTGATCGACGGCCTGTCGGTGAACAACCCGGCTTTCGGCGTCATCGGGACGCCGCTGTCCGTGGAGTTCATCAAGGAGGTCAAGGTGATCACGGGGGGCTACCTGCCGGAGTACGGCCGCGCCACCGGCGGCTACCTCGACGCGGTGACGAAGTCGGGCTCGAACGAGCTTCACGGCGCGGTGTTCTTCAGCATCACGCCGGGCCTCTTCGAGGCGTCGCAGACCGGGGTGCAGAGCGAGGCGAGCACGATCACGACCGACACCCGGCTGTCGTCGCTCCGGGACGTCGGCGTCGAGATCGGCGGCCCGATTTTGAAGGACAGGCTCTGGTTCTTCGCCGGGGTCTCTCCCTCGGCCGCGAGCTACCGCCTCGAGCGCGAGCTGCGCTTCAACCGGTCCGACCCGATCCCCGGCACTCAGCGGGTCTACTACGCCACCCAGCAGAGCGTCCAGTACCTCGGCAAGCTCACGTGGCTGATCGACCCGGACAACACCGTCTCGCTGTCGGTCTACGGCTCGCCCACGACGTCGGGGGGAGACGGCGACTTCGGCATCAGCCCGAAGGACGGCACCGTGGAGCTGAACAACAGCTCGAGCAACAACGTCATCAACGGCAGCTTCGGCGCCCTCGCGCACAGGTACGTGTCGAGCGCGACGGACGGCGCGCTGAAGTGGTCCTCGGCGTTCCAGAACAAGACGTACCTGCTCGACGTCACGCTCGGCGTCCACCACGAGGAGAACGCGATCCGCGCCGCCGACGGCACGAGGATCGGGAGCGGGAAGGGGCTCTCGGACACCGCGCAGGTCCACTGGCAAAGGAGCGATCCCGGGTTCCACTCCATCAACGATTTCGAGCCGTCCGAGGCGACGCGCGATTGCGATCCCGCGGGCACGCAGGCCGCCGAGCGGTGCCCCGTCGCGACGTACTTCAGCGGCGGGCCGGGGGCGCTCAGCGAGACGACGCTCGACAGGTACCAGGGCAAGGCCGTGTTCACGGGCCTGTTCACCGCCCTCGGCCACCACATCGTCAAGGCGGGCGCCGACCTCGAGCTGATGCGTTATGCGTCGTCCCGCGGCCACTCCGGGCGCAACGTCTTCGCCGAGACGACCGACGGGGCCGCGTTCACCGGCTTCCGCCGGCTCGGCTTCATCGCCGACCCCGACGAGGGCGTGCCGCTCGACAAGTTCGAGACGGTGTCGAAATCGACCACGATCGGCGGCTTCGTGCAGGACAGCTGGAGCATCCTCGACAAGGTCACGCTCAACGCGGGGGTCCGGTACGACGCGCAGCTGCTGTATGGAGGCGACGACAAGCTGGCGATAGCCCTCCCCAACCAGTGGTCGCCGCGCGTCGGTGTGATCTACGATTTCACGCAGGCCGGCCGCTCCAAGCTGTTCGTGAACTACGCGCGGTTCTACGAGAGCGTGCCGCTCAACATCATCGACCGCGCGTTCCCCGGCGAACGGCAGGTCTTCACGCTGCACGCCGCGGCGGCGTGCGACCCCCTGGACCGCGCGCAGCAGCGCGACGCGTGCGATCGGAACGAGAACCTGATCCCGACGGCCGCCCCGTACAGCCCCAACCAGAAGTGGCGTGTCATCGGGGGCGACGGCGGCATCGATCCGGACCTCGAACCGCAATCGACGGACGAGATCGTGCTCGGCGGCGAGGTCGAGATCTATCCCCGGCTGCGCGTGGGGGCGCAGTACACGAAGCGCTACCAGAACCAGGTCATCGAGGACATCAGCCGGGACGAGGCGAGGACGTACCTCATCGGCAACCCCGGCTACGGCGTCGCCAAGGATTTCCCGAAGCCGACGCGCGACTACGATGCGGTCACCGTCCATGCCGAGAAGGCCTTCGCCGACACGTGGCTCGCGCAGGCGAGCTACACGATCTCCTACCTGCGCGGCAACTGGGCCGGGCTCTTCCGCCCCGAGACCGGGCAGCTCGATCCGAACGTCAACTCGGACTTCGATCTGGTGTCGCTCCTGCCGAACCGCACGGGGCCGCTCCCCGGGGATCGCAGGCACCAGTTCAAGGTCTTCGGCGCCAAGGACTTCACGGTTCATCACCGCGTGATCGTCAGCGTGGGAGGGACGTACCGGTCCGCCTCCGGAGGGCCGACGAGCCACCTCGGCTCGCACCCGCTCTATGGCCCCGATCAGGTCTACATCCTCGAGCGCGGGAGCGGCGAGCGCCTCCCCTGGGCGCATTCCGTCGATGCCCACGTCGGCGTGGGCGTGCAGCTCGCCAAGGAGAGCACGCTGACTGTCACGGTCGATTCGTTCAACATCTTCAATTTCCAGGCGGCGACGGCCGTGGACCAGCGGTACACGGTGGCCTCCGTCCTCCCGATCGTGAACGGGACGAAGGGCGATCTCGGGCAGCTGAAGAACGTCGATGGCTCGGCGTTCAACCCGATCAACAAGAACCCGAACTTCGGAAAGCCTGTTGCGTATCAGGCGCCGCGCACGTTCAGGATCGGCGCCAAGGTGACCTTCTAGGGCGATGGCCCCGAGAGACACACGACCATGAGACGAATCCTCGGAACATCTCTCGCGCTCCTCGCGCTCCTCACGCTCGCCGCGTCCTGCGAGCAGCGGCGCGTCACCTGCACCGCGGCCCACGGCGGCTTCGCGGCGAAGTACACGCTGAAGCCCGGCTCGAAGCGGGGCGAGGGCGCGTGCGACACGCTGAAGGGGGAGATCATCGGCCTCGAGAAGTACAACCCCCGGCAGGCCGGGAACCCGCAGCGCCCTGATCCGACGAGGGCCCACCTCGCGGTCCGGGCCTCGGGGATCGCCTTTCCCGCCTTCGCGGCCCAGGGCGCGCAGGTGGAGCTCGGCCCGACGGCGCTCGACGCGCTCGGAGACTTCGCCTCCGTCGATCCGGACGGCAGCGACGTCTGCTCGGTCCCCTCGTTCACCGAGGCCACGCTGAGCGTCCCGGCGTACGAGGAGCCCCCGCCCGCCGACGCGCCGGAGGGCACGCCGCCCACACAGCACCCGGCCGTCGAGATCAGCTATGCATGGAGCAACTTCCGCATCTACGTGACGGCCGCCTACCCGGGCACGCAGATCGTCGGAGAGCTGAGGTACACGCAGGACGGCTGCTCTGCGTCCTACAGCGTCGTGGGCCTCTATCCCGCGGTGGAGTGCGCGCCCGGCGGCGTTCCGGATCCGAGCCTCTGCGATCCCCACCCCGACCTGGCGAACGGCCGAGCTTTCGGCTCCGGGATCAACCCGGACTTCGCCGATCGCGTGACCTGCGACGCCGAGACCGGCCTCTGCGTGCTCACGTCACTCCCGGAGGAGCTGCGATAACGCCGCTTGCACCATGGTCACGGCGACGCGAGCGGCCAGTTCGGCGTGTCACAAATCCATCCCGGGATCTGTCTCGCGAACCAAGCGAGATGTCGACGCAAAGACGCCAAGGGCGCAAAGACGCAAAAATACTCAGAGTCTGTTCTTTTTTGCGTCTTTGCGTCTTTGCGTCTTTGCGTTGAAATCTCTCTCCGGATCCCTGGCCAGCGAAACTCGCGGAAAGCGGACCGCGGCGCCCCGCTGGACTCGCTCCAGCGGGGCGCGCTCTTCACTTCACGCCGACGACGAACGAATCCGAGCCGATGAGCTTCTCCGCGCGGACCTCGCGGAAGCCCTGCTCGCGAAACCATCCAGCGCAATCGGCGCTCGTGTAGTCGAACCCCTCGGGCGTCTCGAGGAGGATGGTGAGGCTCATCATGAACCCGGCCACGTTCTCGCGGCGCTCGTCGTCGATCATCGCATCGTAGACGATGAGCACACCCCCCTTGGGGAGCGCGTCGTACGCCTTCTTGATGAAGCCCCGTTTGTCCGCGAGCTTCCACCCGTGGAGGATGTGACCCATGGTGATCACGTCCACCCTGGGGATCGGGTCCTTGAAGAGGTCGAACACCTGGAAGCGCAGCCGATCCGCGACCCCGTGCTCCCGGACATAGTCCTCGAAGACCGGCTGCACGGGCGACAGATCGAGCCCGATGCCCGTCAGTTGCGGGTGGGCCAGCGCGACCTGGACAGGCAAGCCGCCCTGGGCCGTGCCGACGTCGGCGAACGTCTTGTAGCGACCCCACGGAAACTTCGCCGCGAGCGCCCGCGCCGACGGCAGGCTGAGCCCCGTCATCGCCTGAGTGAACTCACGATATTTCTCGGGGGTCTTGGAGAGCCACGTGAAGATGTCCTCGCGCGCCCCGATCTCGTTCTGCGGCTCGCCCGTGCGCAGCGCCTCGGTGAGCGAGCCCCAGATCCCGTAGAGCCGCGCGTTCGACATCTCCAGCATTCCGCCGATGTACGACTTCTTGGTCTTGTCCAGGAAGAGGTCCGCCTCTCGTGTGTTCGAGTACCGGCCGTCCTCGCGCTGCAGGACGCGGAGCGCCACCAGCGCGTCGAAGAAATCGCGCGCCGCGCGGGGGTGGATGCCGATCCGCTCGCGCAGCGTCTGCCAATCGAGCGGCTCTCTCGCGAGCGCCGTGAACACGCCGAGCTCGACGGCGCTGAGCAGCGTCTTCGATTCGGCGTAAGCCATTCCCAGTCGTACAATCGCGTTGTGATCGAACTCTTGCGTCATATGGATCACCTGTGTTCGTGCTTCGGGGGCACACCTATGTATTGCATATAAGAATCACAGGCGCTCTCGAAAAGTCAGAGTCATAGCTGTCATTTGTTCGCGACGCTCGCCCCCTGGGCCCTTGGTTCGCGAGGTGGCGAGCAGACGCGGTCGTGTCTGCGCAGTTCAACTGGATTCATGGGAGTCGAAGCCATTCTGGAGGCTGTATGAGGTTGAGTAGACTGGTTCATGTGGGCTGGATTGTCGTCGCCGCGCTGGCGTACAGCGCCTGCCGGGAGGACGATGCTTTGAGCCCGGCGCCCTCGGCCGCTGCGCCGGCCTGCGATGACGTCGACGCAGAGTTCGAGGGCAGCTTCGACGCGCTGGCCAGGCTGGTCGCCGCCGAGACCTACCGCGCCGAGCAGTTCGCGAACGAGGACGCGTTCGTCACCAGCATGCAGGCGGTCGTCGACGACCTGAAGGCCCAGGCGCAGCAGTTCAACGAGGGGCAAAAGACCCACAGGATCGAGCCGTGGGAGTGGAAGGTCGAGAGCGGCAACGCGGCCGAGCCCAGGTACTACTGGGTCTTCGGGTTCCGTCTCGGCAATGGGCCCCGCAAGATCTCCCTGAACACGCACTTCGATACGGTGTCTCCGGGGGACACCGACGTGTGGGAGCCGTTCGTGCTGACCAAGTCGAGGGGCGAGACCAAGCACGGCGGCGAGCAGGATCTATGGGTCGGCCGCGGCGCCATCGACGACAAGGGGCCGGCGCTGGCGACGTTCCTCGTGCTCAAGGACATCGCCCGAGCGTACGACGGCAGCCCCCTGCTCGACGACATCACGGTGGAGCTCATCTTCGACACCACCGAGGAGATCGGCGCCATGTCGATGCGGCGGTACCGCGAGGAGAACGCCGAGGAGGCGGCGGACCTCGAGATCATCTTCGACACGTTCTGGGCCGTGCGCGCGGAGAAGGGCATCGAGCGCCCCGTGTTCACGCTCCCGCGCGAGGCGCCGCCCACGGCGGGCGTATGGATCGACTCGCTGAACACCCCCTCGGGCCCCGTCAACCAGCTCCCCGATCGGGCCGAGGCGATCCTCCGCAGCGATTCACCCGAGGCGCTCGAGGAGCTCGCCCTGCACATCGAGGCGGACTATGCCGATCATCCGTTCGACGATCCGTCGTACAGGCGGGCCGAGCTCACGGTCGACACCTCCGGCCTGCCGGACGCGATCAAGCTGACGACCCTGGTGGCGGGCGCGCAGCACGCGTCCGTGCCCCAGGAGAACCGCGCGAACGGGGCCAATCCGCTCGTGTCGCTCACCAATTTCCTGGGCGCGCTCGCGGAGGAGGAGGTGATCGTCGACAACGACGTGGCCCGGATGTGCAGGTTCATCAAGTCCACCTGGGGTACGAGGACATTCGGGGAGGCTCACCCCGAGCTGCTCGAGCGACATGACGAGGTGTTCACCGAGGGCAACGGCACCACCTACGCGCTGACCAGGCTGTACACCGAGCCGGAGCCCGGGGCGATCACGCTCAACCTCGACATCCGGTACGCGATAGGCCACCACAGCCAGCCGTGGGATGGGGAGAGCGAAGGGCTCCTGTGCGGTGACGCGAGCGAGTTCGCCGGCATCTTCGGGCAGATCGTCGACGAGTTCAACGCCACCTCCGGCGGCGCGCCGATCACGTTCGAGACCGCCACCCGGATCGCGCCGGACATCCGCCGGGTCGACGGCCCCACCTTCAGCCGGATCAGCAGCGCGTTCGAGGAGGTGACCGGCGAGCCGGCGCCCGCGGTGGCCATGGGCGCCGGCACCGACGCGAAGGCGTACGTCAAGGCGATCGCCGCGGGCGCCCTGTTCGACACCACGTTCGGCGCCCCGGTCAATTACCATGGAATCAGGGAGGCCGCGCCGGTCCGCGATCTCGCGCTGAGCACCAAGATCCTTTGCAGCGTCGTCGACCGGGAGATCAAGCAAGCGAAGGAGGAGCACCCGGAGCCGGTCGCCGGCGTGTGCGGCGCCTCCTCTGCGCGCAAACGCTCCTCCGTGACGGACGACGGCCACGACCATTGACGGTGCGCTGCCGGGAGAGCGGCGCCGTCGCGCCGCTCTCCGTCACTGGAACGAGGCGGCGAAGGTGGCCACCGTCGTCTCCGGCTTGCCGAGCTCGTTCCAGGTCGACTCCGCCTGGAACGGCTCCGGCGCGTTGTTGATCGCGTCGGAGATGTGCCAGACGTAGTTGAACGTCGGCGAGAACAGCCCGAGCACCTTGAAGATCCCGAGCGGCGCCGCCCCCACGGAGAGCTTCTCCTTCGTGTAGTGCTTGGCGAACTGGTCCGCCGCCTCCTTGATGGTGAGCGGCTCGGGCCCCTGCACCACGTACTCTCGCGACGCGTCGCCGGGGAGGGCGAGGGCGCGCGCGACCTGCTTGCCGTAGTCGCGCGCCGAGATCCAGTACGCCTTCTCGCGCGGGCTGCCGGCGAGGTTGATCCGGCTGCCCTGGCGGCTCCGGTAGGGGATCGACTCGATGAAGTTCGACGGGAAGAAGACCGTGCTCGGGATCCCGCTCTCCTTCAGGATCGAGAGCGCCTCCCGCTTCATGTCGAAGACCCACCAGCGGAAGCCGTCGTATCGGTGCAGGAGCGAAGACAGGTAGGCGATCCGCTTGATGCCCGCCTCGCGCGCGGCGGCGACGATGTTCTTCATGCCCTCCGACTCGACGCGCCACGCGCTCGCGGACGCGGTGATCGGCACCGCCAGGCTCACATAGACGATGTCGTGCCCGCGGAAGGCCGCCGTCAATGCCTTCACGTCGCTGACGTCGCCGGCGACGAGCTTGACGCCCGCCGGCAGCCGCTTGCTCGCGCGGGTCGCCTCGGGGTCGCGGACGAGGGCGGTCACGGCGAAATTGGCGGCGACGAGCTCCTGGGTCACTGGGGCGCCGAGCATGCCGGTGCTCCCAATCACGACGATGCGAGGAGAAGCGCTGCTCATGAAGATCTCTCCTGAGGTCTCGGGGGTACGGGGGTACCCATGAAAGGTCGTCGCGGCGCGGGGCGTGCGGCGTTGACTGCACGCTGCGCCAGATCCGCTCCGGCCCGCCAGCGGGGGCCGGAGCGCCGGATATGCACCGATCTGTAGCGGCAATGCGCTGGCGCATCCATGCGACTTTGGCTCGTTCCCTTTCGAGATCGTCCACCGCGGCGTCGGATTGATGGACCGTCTCGGGTCCTCTATCCTGGCGCGGAGAGCATGGACCTCCTCAGCGAGATCGTCGGCGAGCTCCGCCTCGAGAGCGTGTCGTACTGGCGGCTGGAGCTCACGGCGCCCTGGGCGCTCCGCTTCCCGGCCGGCGGGCGGGGCATCCACATCGTCACGCGCGGGAGCTGCTGGCTCGAGGTCGACGGAGGCCGGGCGCCCGCCGCCGTCGCGAGCGGCGATCTCGTCGTGATGCCGAGCGGCCGCGGTCACGTGCTCCGTGACGCGCCCAGGCCGCGCAAGGCGAGCCCCATCGAGGAGCTCGTCCGGGGCGCGTCGCCGGGGCGCGCGATCGAGCACGGCGGGGCCGGCCTGCCGACGACCATCGTGTGCGGGCAGTTCCGCTTCGGCACCCTGGGGCACCCCGCGCTCGAGGCGCTGCCGCCCGTGCTCCACCTGCGCGGCGACGAGCGGATCGGCCCCTTCATCCAGGCGCACACGCAGTGCATCGCCGCCGAGGTCAGCGCGCCGGCCGAGGGCGCGGCGATCGTGACGGCGCGGCTCTCGGACGTGCTGCTCGTGCAGGCGCTGCGCGCGTACCTCCGCGACGTGCCCGCCGACGAGCGGGGATGGCTGCGCGGCCTCGCCGATCCGCAGATCGGGCGCGCGCTCGCGCGGATGCACCGGAGCCCGGAGCTCGACTGGTCGGTGCCCGCGCTGGCGCAGGAGGCCGGCATGTCGCGGGCGGCCTTCTCCGCGCGCTTCTCCGAGCAGATGGGCGTGTCGCCGGGCAAATACCTCGCGGACTGGCGCATGTACCGCGCCAAGGTCCTCTTGCGGTCCGGGCCGGCCCTGGTGGCGGAGGTCGCCGCGGAGGTCGGCTATCGCTCGGAGGCCGCGTTCTCGTTCGCCTTCAAGCGGCTCGTGGGCTCGTCGCCGTCGGCCTACCGGGACGACCATCGAGCCGCCGATGTTGCAACCGCAACACGCGAACAGCAGCCGCTGCTGCGCCCTCAGCAGTCGGCCCTCGACGGCGGCGCCCTCTCTCGCCGTTCTGGCATGCGGGTGAAGCGGCGCCTCCCGTGAGCGGCCGCCGCCGGTCTCGGCGCGGAACTTGATACGTCGAGGCCGCCGGTGGGGGAGCGTGCCAGTCCTTGCGCGCCGCAGAGGGCCGGAGCCGTCGCGCCCGCGAGCTCCCGCCTGGAACCAGAGGAGCAGAACTTTCATGGCCACCCGTGATGTCGAGAAGACGCCGCTCACCCCCTACCAGTGGCGGCTGCTCGCGTTCCTGAGCGTCGCCTCGTTCTTCGAAGGCTACGACCGACTTGCGATCACGCAGATCCTGCCGAACCTCGGCGCGGAGATGGGGCTCTCCGCGAAGGGGGAAGGGCTCCTCATCGGGGTCATCAGCTTTGGCTCGATGCTCGCCTTCCTCCTCGTCCGCAAGGCGGACCACTGGGGCCGGCGGCGGCTCCTGACGATCACCATCGCGGGTTACACCTTGTTCTCCCTGCTCACGGGCCTCGCGCCGAACGTCTTCGTGTTCGCCGGCTGCCAGCTCCTCGCGCGCGTCTTCCTCGTCGCCGAGTACGCGGTCAGCGTGGTCTACGCGGCCGAGGAGTTCCCGAAGGACCGGCGCGGGCTGGCGATCGGCCTCATCGAGGCGTTCTCCAGCCTGGGCACCATCACGTGCGCCGGGCTCGTGCCGCTGTTCCTCTCGACCGCGCTCGGGTGGCGGACCATCTACTTCGTCGGCGCCATCCCCCTCGTGCTCGTCGCGCTGGCCCGGCGCGGCCTCCGGGAGACAGCGCGGTTCGAGCGGCTCTCGCTCGAGCGGAGGGGCGAGGAAGCACAGCCGTTCACGCGCATCCTCAGCTCCGAGTACCGCGGGAGGATGCTGAAGCTCGCCCTGATCTGGGGGCTGATGTTCGTCTGCGTCCAGAACGCCGTCACGTTCTGGAAGACGTTCGCCACCCGCGAGCGCGGGCTCACCGACGGTCAGGTGGGCACCAGCATCATGATCGCCGCGATCGTCGCCATGCCGTTCGTCTTCACGTCGGGGAAGCTGCTCGACGCCGTGGGCCGCCGCAAGGGCGCGGTGATCGCCTTCGCGCTGGCCTCCGCCGGCGTGTTCGGCGGGTACTCGCTCCGCTCGCACGCGGGGCTCACGGCCGCGCTGGCGCTGTGCATCTTCGGCGGGAGCGCCGTGCTCCCCGTGTTGAACGCGTACACGACGGAGCTGTTCCCGACGCACCTCAGGAGCGACGCGCTCGCCTGGTCGAACAACCTGCTCGGCCGGACCGCGTACATGCTCTCGCCGGTCTTCCTTGGCATCGCGGCGGAGCGCGTCGGCTGGGGACCGGCCATGTCGGCGACGGTCATCTTTCCGCTGATCGCGCTGGGACTCATCCTGTGGTTCCTCCCGGAGACGCGGGGCAAGGAGCTCGAGGAGACGGCGCGGGTTTGAAGGCGCGCCGCGCTTTTCATCGAAGAGACGAAGAAGGAGCTTTGGCCATGAGCACGCACGATCTCAAGTCGCTGTATCGGGAGTACGTCGAGGAGGTCTGGCACCGGAGGAACGTCGCCGCGGCGGACGAGTACTTCACCGACGACGTCGTCGACCACGCGGCGCCGCCGCAGCAGGGGCCGGGGCTCGCGGGGCTCAAGGCGACCTTCGCGATGTTCCTCGAGGCGTTCCCCGATTTTCACATCACGATAGAGGACCTGATCGCGGAGGGGGACAAGCTGGTCGCCCGCGTCTCGTTCACCGGCACGCACCGCGGCGCGTACCACGGGATCCCGGCGACGAACCGCGCGATCGCGTCCGGCGGAACGCACATCGTGCGTTACGTCGGCAAGAGGGTGGCCGAGCACTGGGCGCACAGCGACGATCTTCGCACACGGCAGCAGCTGGGCCTCCTCCCGGCGCCGGGGCAATAGGCCTCGACCATGTGCGCGGCGCTCGACGCCTCTGGCTTCGATGATCGGCTGATCTGGCAGCTGTGCCAGTCGAGCTACCATGCTCCGGCGGTCGAGCTCGGCCTGGTTTGCCTTCTCGAGGGCGCCGCCCTCGACTTTCAGGGACCCTCGTGGAGCGCCGAGCGATGGAGTCGAGGGTGCGGTCCGACGACGGATCTCGCCGGACCGCACCGTCTATAGGTCGCGGGCCGCGCTCACGCCTTCCAGGCGTCCTTGTGGTCCTGAGCGTACTGCGCCAGGGTGCGCGGGGGCTGGCCGGTCAAGGTGGTCACGCCCGCGCTGACCTGCGCCGCGGCGCCCTGCCTCACGAACCCGAACAGCCCGGCGAGGAAGTTGGCGTATCCCTCGGAGATCCCCGCTTGCCGCGCCCCCTGGATGAAGGACGCGTCGTCCGTGTTCACGTACTGGATGGCTCGCCCCGACGCCTTGGACAGGGCCGCGGCCGCCTCGGCGTAGGTCAGCGCCTCCGGGCCGGTGAGCGTGAACGCCTTCTTGTCGAACTTGTCCGATCGCAGCGCCGCGACCGCCGAGGCCGCGATGTCCCTCGCGTCGATGAAGGCCGTTTTGGAGTCCGCCGCCGGGATGGGGAGCACCCCCGCGTGGACGATCGGCCCGCGCCAGAACGTGTGGAAATTGTCGAGGAACCAGGTCGGGCGCAGGATCACGTAAGGAGCCCCCGACCGCTCGAGGAAGAGCTCCACGCGGCGCAGGGGCTGGCTGTCGTCGTACTCCACGCCGGACGCGGTCAGCAGCACGATCTTGCGCTTACCGCCCGAGATCGCCGTCTCCAGGAACGGGATCAGCAGATCGTATTGAGACAGCTCGCCCGAGGGCGACAGCAAAAATACCCGGTTCACCCCCTCCAGGGCCCCGGCGAAGGTGCTGGAATCGCGGTAATCGAAGCGCACCACCTCGACGCCGCGCACCGGCGCCACCTTCGCGGGATCGCGGGACCCCGCGCGCACCTGCTCCCCCGCCTGGGTGAGCTGCTCGATCAGCAGCTTCCCGACCGTTCCGGTGCTCGTCAGGACCAGGATCTTGTTGCCGCCGCCGCTGCCATTGCTGGTGCCCATCTCTCTCTCCTCCTGCCGGCGTGTGTGGATGTTCGTCACGTCCGGATGCACGGCAGTATTGGGACGCCGGGAGAGATGATCCATACGAGTATGTCTTTATTTCATGTCCGATCGTCTCATCGCCAGGTACGATCGGTGAGCCATGTCGACCGACGTCCTCACGGAGTGGTGCCGCGTGCTGTCCACTAAGGGAGTGCTGCTGGCCCGTAGCCGCCTGCCGGCGCCGTGGGGGATGCGCCTCGAGGCCCGCGCGCAGGTGACGTTCCACATCGTCACGGAGGGGGCCTGCTGGCTGCGGCGCGACGGCGCTGCCCCGCTGGCCCTGCACCAGGGGGATCTCTGCCTCTTGCCGCAGGGGCTGGCGCACGAGCTGGTGCACGCCCGCGATGGCCGGGCCGAGCCGCTCGAGCGCCTGCTAGAGCGGCGAGCCATTCTGCCCACCGGGGGCCCGATGACGACCATGGTGTGCGGCGCCTACTGCCTCGACGCGCAGCTCGCCGAGCCGATGCTGCGCGGGCTTCCGCCGGTCGTGCACTTCGCCGCGAAGGAGGTGCGCGCGAACCCGCCGCTCTCGGCGATCATGTCGCTCGTGACTGCCGAGCTGGATAGGCCCGGTCCGGGGAGCGAGGTGCTGGTGCAGCACCTGTTCGACGCCCTGTTCCTGTACATCCTGCGGGCGTGGGCGGACGGCGTGGCCGCGTCGGCGCCCGGGTGGCTGCCGGCGCTGAAGGACGCGGCGCTCTCGCGGGCGCTGGCCAGCATGCACGCGGACCCGGCGGCCCCCTGGACGGTGGAGACGCTGGCGCGGGAGGCGGGGCTGTCGCGCGCGGCGTTCGCCCGCCGGTTCACGGCCGAGCTGGGCGAGCCGCCGCTCGGGTACCTGACCCGCTGGCGCATGGGGCTCGCCTCGCGGATCCTGCTCCAGAGCGAGGCGTCTCTGGCCGAGGTGGCGCGCCGGGTGGGGTACGAGTCGGAGTTCGCCTTCAGCCGGGCCTTCAAGCGCAGCCGCGGGGTGGCCCCGGCGTCGTTCCGGCGCAGCCGGGCGGAGGTGCCGGGGCTCGGCGGCGCGCCGTGAGCGCTCGATCCGACCCGCTGTGCACGCCGGAGCTCTTCGCGATTCGAGAGAGCTGCCAGCTGCGCGGCCCAGGCCAGCGCCGTGTAGACGGGGATCTGCGGCGTGTCCGTGGACCCGCCAGCGGCCGCGAGGCTGTCCAAAGTCGCTTGATTTCGGTCATGTAGCGCACACGACAAAAAAGATTCGCCCGGCGTGTCGATCCGACCGACCCTCGTTCGTCGTCACGGTGAAGGCAGGGGGACACCCGGTCTAGGCCCGCCGGTCCCCCGCTTCGAACCCTCAGGAGAGACGACGATGCGATTCATGATCACCGCAGGACGAGCCGAGGACGACGCGAAGGCGCCCGGCGCGAACGATGCGAAGGCCGAGGCGGATGCGCCTATCGACGAGAAGCTGTTTGCCGCCTACATGAAGTACAATGACGACATGACGAAGGCCGGCGTGCTGATCGCCTCCGAAGGGCTCAACCCGAGCGGGGCCCGCGCGCGCATCGGGATCGTCGGCGGAAAGCGCGTCGTGCTCGATGGGCCCTTCGCCGAGTCGAAGGAGCTGGTCGGCGGGTTCTACCTTATCGAGGTGAGCTCCAAGGAGGAGGCGATCGAATGGGCCCTGCGGTGCCCGGTCGGGTTCGGCAGCGACGAGGTGCTCACGATTCACCAGATGACGGAGCTCTCGGATATCCCGCTACGGTTCAGGGAGATCATCGAGGAAGTCGCGCCCACCTGGAGCGCGTCGCTCTCGAAGGGGAGATCGACTCATGGCAGCTGAAAACCTGCATCCGGCGCACGTGGCCGAAGGGCGCGCCGCCTTGCCGATCGCTCGCTATCTACCGGTCGCCGCACGGGTCCTGTTGGGGCTGGTCTTCTTCGTGTTCGGGCTCGATGGGTTCCTGCAGTTCATGCCACGACCCTCGGTTCAAATGTCCGAGGGAGCGGCGGCCTTCAGCGCCGGGCTCATGAGCGCGGGCTACATGTTCCCGATGATCAAGGGCACCGAGGTGATCGCCGGGGCGCTGCTCCTGTCGAACCGCTTCGTGCCGCTGGCCCTGGCGCTCCTCGCGCCGGTCGTCGTCAACATCTTCGCGTTCCATGCCTTCCTCGCGCCGGATGGGATGGGCGTCACCATGGCCATCCTGGTGCTGGAGCTCTACCTGGCCTGGGCGTACCGGAGCGCGTTCCGCCCCATGCTCGCCGCGCGCGCCGCGCGCGCCACGCCAGAGACCGCGAGAGCCGACGCTCGTTCGTCCTGACAGCGGAGCGAGGTTTCACGCCCGGTCGCGACCGTGAGGCGGCCCGGCGTCACACCAGGGAAGGACCTGGACCGGCCCGAGCAACGGGGAGCGCTGCGCATCGAGCGCACCGCATCAGGAGTCTCCCTCGTCCAGGAGCGCTAATTCGGCGGGCGTGTGCTCGAGCGCCACGAGCTCCCCCTGGGCTCGACATCCGAACGCACCCGCGTGTCGCTCCTTCAGGCCTGCTGTGCGTCGTTGCGGCGCACATCCTTTGCTTCCCTGCTACCTGCCTCCCTGCTGCCTCCTTCCACCCGCCTTCGACCTCCATGAGCTCCCTGTCGCGGAGCTCGCGCGCCTGTTCCGCGCGCGATCGCTGTCGCTGCGGGGATGGCGCCCCCACTCGAGGATGCGCGCGCCGGCTGCAGGCCCACCAGCGCCAGCGCCTGCCCGCCTGCATACCACCAGAGTCGTGGCCTCGAACCTCATGGAGAGGATCCGGGCGCGCCGGCAAATCATCGCGACCGACAGGGACCAGATACGTGCGTGTTGAAAATTTCTATTGAAGATTCCGCCTACTCTCGTGGTAGGGTGATCCTGCTGGGGGGAGACGCCCTGCAGGTAGGTGGAAGAGGGGGAGTCGTGCTCATGCGCAATGGCACGGCCATCCTATGTCCGCTGAATCGGATCGAGGGGGGCCCGACGATGTCCATCGGCCGCCGGAGGCAGCCCAGGATGAGCCGGCGCCCCGGCGCGCAGGGCGCCCGTTTTCCATCTCTCTCCATGGAGGCGTCATGATTCCCGACGCGTCGAGCCCCGTGTCGCAATATATCTCCTTCATCATCGCGGGGGACGAGTACGCCGTGAACATCCTCCGGGCGCGGGAGATCGTCGAGCTCAGCGTCACCTCGCGGGTCCCGATGATGCCAGCGTGCATCGTCGGCGCCATGAGCCTTCGGGGCCGCGTCGTGCCGGTCATCGATCTCGCGGTCAAGCTCGGGCTGCCGCCGACGAGGGTGAGCCGGTGGACATGCGTCCTCATCGTCGAGAGCGAGCTCGACGGCGAGAACACCCGCCTCGGCCTGCTCATCGACGGCGTGGGCGATGTGCTCACGCTCTCCGAGGACGAGATCGAGCACGCGCCGGCCTTCGGCGCGCAGGCGCGCGTGGATCAGCTGCTCGGGATGGCGAAGGTGGGCCAGAAGCTCGTGCTGCTGCTCAACATCGACCGCATCCTCTCGCCGGCGGAGCTCTTAGGAAGCCGCACCACATCTAGCCCGGAGCATGCATCATGCTTGCGCATATCGGAGTAGGCCGGAAGCTCTACCTCGGCTTCGCCGCCATGGTCGTCCTCGTCCTCGGACTGGCGGGCACGGCCTACAAGAGGTTCTCGGAGCTCGACGAGGCCCGCTCATGGGACCAGCACACGTACGAGGTGATGCTCACGACGAGCGAGATCATGAAGTCGCTGCTCGACACCGAGACAGGAGAGCGCGGCTTCATCATCACCGGGGTGGAAGCGTTCCTGGAGCCGTACCGCAGCGGGCGCGACCGGTTCGAGCAAAGCCTGAGCCGTGCCCGGGAGCTCACCAGGGACAACCCGCGCCAGCAGACGCGCCTCGAGAAGATCGGCAAGCTCCACGACGAGTGGCTCTCCTCCGTGCTGGAGCCGATCATCCAGCACCGCCGCAGCGCGGACGAGGCGAGGGCGCCGGCGGATCGCGCCGCCGAGGAGGTCAGGAAGGGGCGCGGAAAGACCCTCATGGACCAGATGCGCGCGGCGCTCAAGGAGATCGACGACGAGGAGATCTCCCTCCTCGGCCAGCGGCAGGCGGCGACGAACGCGCTCGTCAAGACGATGTACGTGACGCTGCAGATTGGAGGTCTGCTCGCGATCATCGTCGCCGCCGTGCTCGCCGTCGTCTTCAGCAGGATGATCCTCTTGCCGCTCACCCAGGCGGTGTCGATCCACCAGCGCATCGCCGGGGGCGACTTCACGGGCCACGTCACGGTGAAGAGCTTTGACGAGTTCGGCCAGATGCTCGGCGCCGTGAAGGCCATGTCGGAGCGCCTGGCGGGCCTCATCGGCGAGGTCCGGAGCGGCGCGGTCTCGGTCTCCTCGGTCTCGGTGCAGCTCTCGGCGACGGCGCAGAGCCTGTCGCAGGGCACCAGCGAGCAGGCGGCGTCCGTGGAGGAGACGATGACCAGCCTGCAGCAGCTGAGCGGCACGATCGCGAAGAACGCCGCCAACTGCAAGCAGGTCGAGGAGACGGCGCACCGGAGGACGAGGGACGCGGAGCAGAGCGGTCAGGCGGTCCGGGAGACGGTCGAGGCGATGAAGTCGATCACCCAGCGGATCGCGATCATCGAGGAGATCGCGTACCAGACGAACCTGCTCGCCTTGAACGCCGCGATCGAGGCGGCTCGCGCGGGCGAGCACGGCAGGGGCTTCGCCGTGGTCGCCACGGAGGTGCGGCGGCTGGCCGAGCGAAGCCGGGATGCGGCGAAGGAGATCGGCTCGTTCGCCGCGTCGAGCATCGTCGTCGCGGAGCGCTCGGGACAGCTCATCGCGGACCTCGTCCCGTCGATCCGGGAGACCGCGGAGCTGGTGCAGGGCGTCGCCATGGCATCCAGGGAGCAGTCGAACGGCGTGACCCAGATCAGCGGTGCGGTGGAGCTGATTGAGCAGGCCACGCAGCGCAACGCGGCGATCTCCGAGGAGCTCGCCAGCACGGCGGCCGAGCTCTCGGCGCAGGCAGAGCAGCTCCAGAACGTGATGGCGTCGTTCCGCCTCGCGCAGGAGAGCGACGGCGACCCGGGCCACCGGCCTGCGGCGCCGGGGCGCCTACCGGACCGCCGCGGCGACAAGGCGCTGTGGAGGCCGCCGCAGAAGGGCCCCCCGAGCGGCGGCGCATCGAGCAACGGGCGCGCGCCGCGCGCCGCGGGCGATCAGGACTTCGTCCCCTTCTAGAGGAACGCACAGCAGCGGGCGCCGCCTCTCCCACGTCACGGCTCGAACGGCCGTAGGACCGCCTCGATGAGCTCAGGATCGCGGATCTCTACGTCCTGGAGGAGACCGATGGCGAAGTGCTCCGCGGAGATCTCTTCGGCGGAGAGGATGTACTCGGTCGTCGTCCCGAGCTGCTCGAACAGACCTTCCGCGGACTCGAGAGAGTGAAGCGCGCCGCTCTCGGGCTCCACCAGCCACAGCTCCAGGTAGTCGAAGAACGATCCACCTTCGTAGTCCGAGCGCGCGATGGTGGCGAGGGCCACGTCCACAGGCGCGCCATCGAATGAAACGCGGATGACCTCCTCGAGGAGCGGATCATCAGGGTTCGTGATTTTCCTGTCCGCCAGGCCCGGCGGAAGGGTCAGGCCCTGGACGCGGGAAAAGCCGAGCGCCTCATGCGCCGGCCAGCGGACGACGTCGGGGTTCGCGCGGCTCCAGATATGAAACAGCTCGTGCGCCACGGTATGGATCTGAAGGGCGGGATCCAGGCCGAAGAACTGATCGCAGAGGAATACCGTTCCGCTCCGTGTGTAGGCGGCCGGCGCTCCTTCTTCCTCGCCATCCGTGCGGACGAAGCGGACCTCCGGGGGATTCGCCGGGGGACGCAGGCCGCTCTCCGCCATCCGGTCGAGGACGGCGTTCACCTGTTCGCCGACGTTCTCCTTCTCGGCCTCGGAGAACGCGAGGACATGCTTCCGCACGACGCCCAGGTAGTCCTCGACCGCGACGGGCCGCGGAGCGCCCGTCCTGCTCTCCAGATCGAACGCGCTCAAGGCCGAGACGAACTCGTCTCGGCGGCTGATCTCCTCACGGGCCTCGTCCTCGCTCAGGAACACCGGCGTCATCGTGGCCGGGATCTCGCCGAGATCGCGGCTGTCCTGCGGGTCGTTTGCCTCGTCGCTGCAGGCGGCCGGCAAGAAGAGGAGCGCCATCACCGTAGGCCAAAACATCGCCGCCGCATTGGTTCGGCGGCGAAGCGCTCTCATCGCCGCGTCGCCGTGCATCGTATCCATGTGGACTCTTCTCCTGTTCGCGTCCATGGTCTCCGCCTTCATCGGATGGCGCTTGTGCTCCATCAGGTTGGAGCGAGCTCCGAAGGAGTGCCCGGCAGCAGGAGGATCGTTCAAGGCGGCGACTCATGTCCTCGCGCCTTGTTCCGAGCCCGGCGGAGCGCCCGAGCGTGCAGCCCGTGAGGTGGCGTCGGGGGATGCTCGAGGCCCGTCTCCTCGTGCGCGCGCGACGCCCGGGCGTCAGCCGCTCCGCGCGCGCCGCAGCATCGCGACGCTCGCGAGCGTCGACGCGCTGAGCACGAGCCACATCGCGGCGTACCCCTTGGTGGAGGCGAAGAGCGGACGCAGGAGATCGATGGCCGCGCCGGTGAGCGCGGGCCCAAGGAGCGTCCCGATGCCGCCGCTCACGTCGAAGAGGCCCGCCGCGGCGCCGTGGCTTCGAGCGGGCATCCGCTGCATGAGGATCGCGTAGGGCAGGGTGCTCGCTGCCCCGCCGCAGAAGGCGATAGCCCCAGGCCGGGGGCGCCGAGGAGAAGGAGGAGGCGTCGCTCCGCGCTCGAGAGCCGCGCCCGCGCCGGCCGCTTCACTCGCCGCTCCGGCGCCGCTGCTCCCGGCGCCACGCGGCCGTCCCGCTGGGCCCGCCCATGGGCCACGCGAGGTCGATCACCACCAGCGAGACGAGCAGCAGGACCGGGATCGCCAGCGCGTGCGCGCGCCAGCGCGCGTACGCGAGCGCGCTCGCGGCGGCGCCCGCCACGAAGCTCGGCCAGATCAGCCCCGTGGCCACGAGGTGTCGCGCCGTCGAGCGCATGTCGACGGGGGCGTCGCGAGGCCTGGCGAGCAGCTGGGCCAGCTCTTCGGCGAAGTTGGTGAGCATGCCGGTGATGTACGTGGTGCGCACCGTCACGCCGTCGATGCGGCGGAACGTGGCCGTCTGCACCCCCATCGCCAGGCTGACGAGCGACGCCTGCAGGTCGAACGCCCAGGCCGGCTCGAGCGGGACCGGCCCCGCGTGCGCGGTCACGCTCACCCCGGCGAGGAAGCCCACGAGCAGGGCCGCGGTGAGCGCGAGGCCCGGCGCGACCGCGGCGCGCACGCCGCGATGGATGCAGGCCTCGGCGAGCGCGGCGCCGCCCACCACGCCCGCCATGAAGACCACGGCCGGGAGCCCGCGCGTCACGATCGCGCGCGCATCTCCGCGGGCGATGGCCTGAGCCAAAAATGGGTGGCTTTCTGGAAGGCACTTGAAGCGCCTATCCGCTCCCCGGGCAGCCCGACGCGCTGATGGTCTGATGCAGCGCGCGGCCGTCAGCCGTGATCGTCGGCCGCCATGGAGCGCAGGACGCGCTCGGAGGCTTCGGCGTGCTCGAGCAGCAGCGCCGCAAAACCGC
Source organism: Sorangium sp. So ce381 (assembly GCF_051473845.1). Lineage (NCBI taxonomy): Bacteria > Pseudomonadati > Myxococcota > Polyangiales > Polyangiaceae > Sorangium > Sorangium sp. So ce381. The sequence continues at coordinate 1,736,297 of NZ_CP150336.1, forward strand.
GCTGAAGCTCGATCTTGCGGCGCATCCACGCCTCGAAGGCGCCGCGGTCGAAGCGCGCGAGGTCGTGGGGGGCGGCGGGCAGATCGCCCGCAGCCCGCATTGCCTCCGCGGCGCGGCCCGCCGCCTCGCCGATCCCGCGGTAGCCGGCGGCCACCCGGCGCATCGCGTCGTGTTCGAGGCGGGCCTCGGGCGTGGCGCTGCCCACCCAGGCCGCGTGGGCTTCCAGGTTGTCGGCCACATGTCGGAACAGCTCCGCCAGCCGCTCGGGAACCACCGCGTTGTTCGCCAGATCGCGTCCACAGGGCTCGTCGTCCATCGGTACCTCCTGTCCATTCGCCCCAACGCGCGAGGCGTCGGGTCGTGACCGCAGGCCGCAGTCCAGGAGCGGGCGTTCGGGCGTGTGGTATCCATGGCGGCAGCGGTGTTGTCGTCCCCTGCGCCCGCTACGATGGCGGGTCGCCCGCCGCGGAGCCCTGCCGATGACCGACGTCCACCACGCCGAAGCCACCGCCTTCTTCGACGACTTCGTCGCCGCGTTCGCGCGCTTCAGGGCCAAGCGGACCGCGCCGACGTGGCTCAACGGTGGTCGCCGACCCCGACCTGACGGCAGAATTCGAGCACGGTGCATGTCGAGCACCTGGGTCGCGCGCCGGTGCACACGTGCTTGCCGAACGGTACCAGCAACCGGTTGATCTCGACCCAGTGGGCGCGGGGCAGGTGGTCTTCGAGCGCCGTGGTCGTCGCATCGGGCGTCCGCGTCGCCACGTAGCCCCAGCGGTTCGTGATGCGGTGGACGTGCACGTCCACGCTGATGCGGCTCTCGCCGCAGGCGACGCCGAGCACAAGGTTCGCGCACTTTGGACCGACGCCGCGGAAGCCGGTGAGGACGTCGTACGAGCACGGCAGCACGCCACCCAGGTCGTCCCGCGTGCGGTGCGCAATGGCGTGGATCTGGCGTGCCTTGACGTCGGCGAAGGTCGAGGGGGCGATGTGCCGCTCGATCTCGACGGGCGTCAGCTCGGCGATGGCCTCGGGTGTGCGGGCGACCGCGAAGAGCCGCTTCACGGCCGGGATGGTGACCTCATCGAGGGTGCGGATGGAGATGATACACGCGACGAGCTGCTCGAACACCGAAGCGTAGCCGTCGTCGGCGAGCGCGAACATCGCGGCCTTGGGGAACGGCCGGACCGCCTCGCGCACCCGCGCCAGCACCTGCTCGATGTCGAAGGGCCGCTTACCGGGAGCGCTTAGGTCGGCGGGGGCCGCGGGGGAGGGGGCTCGCCTGTTGCTCACCTGGCCTTCTCCGCGTCGCCCTGCATCTCGATCTCTCCGAACAACCATCTTCGAGCAGCGGTACCTCGATGACCAGCCCCCCACGAAGCGGCGGGCAAAGGCGACGGGGACACGAAGCCGGCTGCGCTGGTGGCGACGCCGCGCTTTACGGCGTTCACGCCGCTCGGATGCGCTGTTGCACTTTGCCGTGCTCGGACGGCAGGCGATCGACTTGTTACGTTGTCGGGCAGCCGACCCCCGGCGTGAGGCCGGCAGAAGAGTGATCGCGCCTCCGCGCTGGACCGGTGAGGAGCATGCTCGTCGCCGAGATCGATGGTGGTGAGCTGGGTTGTTCGCCGTGCAGGAGCCGCACGGCGTTCCTCGTCGCCTCTGCGGAGGAGGGGAGGCGCCGGCGGCGCTCAGCGCCGTGCGGGCAGCGAGCGGAGACAGACCTCGATCCCGGCGCGCAGATTGCCGTGCGTGGTGACGCCGGAGAGGTCGACCCCGATGCCGCACATGGATTGCGCGACGGCGGGCCCGATGCCGGTGAGGACGCCGCTCGCGCCGAGCAGGCGGATCGCGCGGACGATGCGGACGAGGTGGTCGGCCGTCGCGGCGTCGACGCTCTCGATGCCGGTGACGTCGATGATGGCGAAGCGAGCGCCAGTGCGCACGACCTCGTCGAGGAGCTTGCTGGTGACGTCGGACGCGCGGGCGTCGTCGAGCGCGCCGATGAGGGGCACGGCGAGCACGCCCTCGGCGACCTGGAGGATGGGCGTGGACAGGGCGCGGATGAGCGCCTGCTGGCGCTGGATGACCGCGAGCTGAGCGGCGATGGCCTGCTTTTGCCGCTCGAGCTCGGCGATGGTGGCGGTCATGTGCTCCTCGTGCTCCCGCTGCGCCGTGATGTCCGTTCCAATGGCGAGGATGTGCGCCGTGCCGTCCTGCTCGACGAGAGGCACCTTGACGACGGACATCCACCGCGTCTTGCTGTTCGGGCGCGTGACGGGGTGAACCCTCGAGATAGGCTGCATGCGCGCGAGCACCTCCCGGTCCATCTCGCCGATGACGGAGAGCTCGGCGTGGGAGCGCGGCAGATCGGTAACGGTCTTGCCCACCGCGGCGTCCACCGTGGTGTCGTACAGTTCAGCATAGCTCTTGCTGACGAGCTTCATCTTGCCGTCTCGATCCTTGACCGTGACGACGATCGGGATGGTGTCGAGCACGAGGCGGATGAACTGCCGCTCGCGCTCGAGGGCGAGCTCTGCCTCCTTGAGCGCGGTGGTGTCGATCCGCAGGCCGACGAAGCTGCCGTCGGCGAGGCGGCCGCTCTTGAGGGCGATCCAGCGGTCCCCGAACCGCCGCATGTAGACGTCCCCGGGGCTGCGATGCTCCGCGAGGCGAGCGGCGACCCACTCGTCTTCGCTCAGGCCGCTGTGGAGGTGAATCCCGTTCCGGCAGCCCTCGCGGACGACGTCTTCGAACGCATTGCCTATCTGCATGGCGGCGGCGCATTCGGGGTAGAGCGACTTGTACGCCGTGTTGAAGAAGCGGAGCCGATCCTCGGCATCGTAGATGACGAAGCCGACGTCGAGCGCCTCGATGGCGTCGTTGATGCGCGCTCCTCGATCGCGCGCCGCCAGCTCGGCCCGGCGCTGCTCGGTCACGCCGCGCAGCGCGAGGAGCACCCCGGCGCACGCGCCCGCGGGGTCGACGAGCGGGCTGAGGCTCCCCTCGGCGAGGACGACGCGCTCGTTCGCGAGGTGGAGGGTGAAGTCGGGCGGCAGGGCGCGCGGGGCGCGATCGCGGAGCACCTGTTCGAGCAGCGCGCCGAGGGGCGGATGGGGCCGAAGCGCCTCATCGACGGGCGCTCCGCGCGCCGTCGCCCCGGGCGTGGAGGACAGGCGCTCGGCGGCGGGGTTCAGCGCCAGGATCCGGCCGCTTTCGTCGAGCAAGAGCAGCGGATCGACGCTGCAGGTGAAGGCGAGCGAGTAGAGATCGACAGGAGCGTCGCTAGGCATCGGGAGCAGCGTAGAGCAAGATTTCCTTACGGTGTTGGCCTCGGTGACCCCATGGCGCGTCCGCAGACAGCGGAGCTTCCGCCGAGCTCGGCGTGGGCTCGAGCCTTGAACCGCCGGACGATCGCGGCCGCCGACGCGGCGCCTCCTGGACGACCACGTGCCGTGGCACACCGGCAGCCGGCATGGACCCAACCCGGGTCCAGCTCTCAAGCCCCGGGCCTGGGGAGCTCGCCGTGACGGATCCGTCGCATCGGGCGGCCGTGGTCGCCTCGATCGTCAGCACCCTGAGCCGCGCCGTCGCCCTCGGGGATGAGGTGGGGGCCCGGGTCGTTCACGAGGCGATCGGTCGGCTGCTCGGCCTGACGCCAGCGCCGAACGGGCGAGCAAGGACGCGTCGACAGTAGCAGGCCACGTGGACGAGGTGCCAGAGTGCGATAGACGCGGAGATCCGCGTAGGCCGAACCGCGTCGTCACGATCCGCTTCGCCATGGATTTGGCACGACCCAGGGACCGCCAATCCCTGGGAGCGCAGCGGGCCGACGACGCCCCCGCTCCGGTCGACGACCTGGCGAGTCCGAGCTGCCACGCGACCGGGAGAAGGCGGCCCCAACATCGCCGCCGCGGCGAGGCGCAACGTGCTCTTGATGGGTGCACCGGGCTCCGGTGGAGCCGGCAACAAGATCTGCCTACGCGTGGAGGTCAACGTCCGCACAGACATGGGCGGCGCGCAAGCGCGATTCTCCTGCAGCACGGACGGCACCCGATTCACCTGCCTGGGCAACACGCTCAACATGAACAAGGATTGGCAATACTTCCTGGGCTATCGCTCCGGCATCGTCAATCACGCCACGCAGTCTTCAGGCGGCTCGGTGAACGTTGCTTCCTTCGAGGTAACCACGCCGTGAGATGCGGGCCGGCCCAAGGAGGCGGGCCCCCCCATCGACGCCATTGGCTGCCAGGCCCACGGCACGGGTGACCTGTCCGCCGCCACCGTGAAGCGGTTCATCGACGCGATCACCTCCGAGACCAGCTGTCTGGCGACACCTGACGAAGCTCCGGGAGAGCGGCGAGGTCGAAGAATGGGCGCGCCTGCCGGGTCGAATCGGGGCCCAGCTCCCCGGCGGGCGCGGTCGCCGCCCTGGTCGCGCTGGGCGGGGTCGTGGCCCAGCGGCGCGCGCGAAAGGCAGGAGCGAGTCGGGTCGCCGACGCGTGCGGCGGCTGATCGTGTCCGGATCGAGGCGAGCGGCGCCACCACCGGCGGCTGACGACCCGCTGAGGGCAAAGCCGGAGGACGAGGCCCGACCGGGGACGTTCACGCCGAGCCGCCCCTCCGCCGCCGAGAGCGGGCCCGGCCAATGGCAAGGCGCCGCTCGCGCGGCGCATCAGGAGAAGCGGGCGCCGGGGTGCGGTCGTGGTGGATGTCGATACCATTCCCCCCGCGCGCGACTAAGCTTGGCCCCGATGGACGACAACTCTCCTCCCGAGGGGCGCATCAAGAGAGGCGGGCGCCGTGCCGCGGTCATGGTCGACGTGGCCAAGCTCGCCGGCGTCTCGTACCAGACGGTCTCGCGGGTCCTGCACGACAGCCCCCACGTGCATCGGGACACGCGGGAGCGCGTGCTCGACGCGATCCGCCAGCTCGACTACCGCCCGAGCTCCGTGGCGCAGGCGCTCGTCACCGGGCGCTCGCGGACGCTCGGTGTGGTCAGCTTCGACACGACGCACTACGGCCCGGCGTCGACGCTCCACGGGCTCGAGACGGCGGCGCACGACGCCGGGTACGGCGTCAGCGTCGTCAGCCTGAAGTCGCTCAGCCGCGCGCCGGTGGTGGATGCGGTGAAGAGGCTGTGCGATCAGGGCGCCGACGGCATCATGGTCATCGCCCCGCTGCGGTCCGCGGTGGACGCGCTCCGCCACGTCACCTCCGACGTGCCGGTGGTCGCCGTCGAAGGGGGGCCGGACGATTCGGTCCCGGTGGTCGCCGTCGACCAGCTCGGCGGCGCGGCGGCCGCGACCCGCCATCTCCTCGACCTGGGTCACCGGACGGTGTGGCACATCGCCGGTTCGGTCGACTCGCTCGAGGCCGAGCAGCGCATCGAAGGCTGGCGTTCGACGCTGGAGGCCGCGGGCGTCGAGCCGCCGCCTCTCCTGCGCGGCGACTGGAGCGCACGCTCGGGCTACGAGCTCGCCCCGCAGCTGGCGCGCACGCCAGGCGCCACCGCCGTGTTCGTGGCCAACGACCAGATGACGCTGGGCGTGCTCCGCTACCTCCACGAGAGCGGACGCGTGGTGCCGCGGGACATCAGCGTCGTCGGCTTCGACGACATCCCGGAGGCGGCCTACTTCACGCCTCCGCTCACCACCGTCCGCCAGGACTTCTCCGAGCTGGGGCGCAGGTGCCTCCACTTGCTGCTCGGGCAGATCGAGAGCGGCCGCCGCTCCTGCTCGCGCGTCGTGGTCGATGCCGAGCTGATCTTGCGCAAGAGCACCGCCGCGGTCGCCCGGAACCGATGAGACTCCAGCCTGCCAGCTTCGTCTGCACCCATCCCCTCACGGATCAGAGACCCGTAATAGATCCGATGAGACAGTCGAATATCCACCGCAGCCATGAGGCGCTTATCCTCGTCGGGGTATAGAGGGCTTGGGGCCTTGTTGTCCGGCTCGGGAACCCGTCCACACTGTTCCGGATGTCGAAGTGGTTTCACGTGCAGCGGGTACTGCTCGGCAAGCTGGCCAGATAGCACCCGCTCAGCAAACTGCGTATTCCGGGCCGACGTGACGGCCGATTCCGAGCGCACGTGACGGTTGACGGCACGATGGTGCCGATCGGCAGCGAGGGGGTCTGCGGCCCGTTCATGAACGAGGCGGGAGAGGTGGCCACCCAGCCCAACGTCAAGAGCACCGCTGGCTCAGCGGTAATTACGCGATTTTCGTGAGAATATAAGTATAAATATGTGCCTGCGCAGCAAGGCCGCTACTCATCGCCGAAGCAGACTTTTACATACTCCTGGAGCTCCGATGCACAACTGCCGCTCGTGAGCTGAGGTACGTTACCGCCCGCGCGACAAGCCCATGAAGCACGACTGCCGCAATTGAAGTAGGCCTCCGCCTTCGGCGCGCACTCGGCACTGAACCGAGAAACGGTCTCATCACAGACTCTCCTGCATTTCGAGTCGTCTCTCACATAAGCTGGACAGCCTGCCCCTTCAGCCTGCTTGCGACACAGTCCCGCGCAGGCCGCGGCGACCTCGCCCAGCGGATTGTCGGCTCTCAGCAGCTCGCTTGCATCCTGCGCCTCTTCCGCCTTCTCGCTGTCCCCGATGGTGCCGTCGCCGCAGCCCAGGATGAGCAAAGCGAGCATCAGGACGATGGAAATGGCGGACACATGCATGATGGATTCTCCTTGGCGACCGGATCGTCGCGGTATCTGCGAGACGAGCGTCGTGCCGCGATGGTGACCAGATGATCGAGGCCGCGCCTTTTAACACGCGCCACGCGTCCCCTCGACGCCTATTTCGCCGCTCCCCGCCGAGGCCACAAATGATGAGTTCGCTCGCCGGACATCGCCGCTAGCACGTCGCCCGCGATTGGCCACCCTGATCAAGTCCACATGAGGCACCGCCTCCCCAGGCGACGCGCCGCTGCCGCCCCCGTCGGCCGGCTCCTCTGGTTCGGGCCTCTCCGATCGTTCTGATGCGCGACGGCGATCAAGTCATCGCCACGGGTGCTCGCTGCATCGCTGAACGGAGGGACGTCGCCTGCGTACCGGCCGTTCGCGTCCGGGCGGGAGGCGGTTACCGCCCGATTCCCCCGAGGATGTCTTTGATGACGCGCGCGGAAACGGCATAATTCGACTCCTGGGGCCGTCCCCCGAAATGTAGACCGAGCACGCTCCCGCTCTCGATGCTCATCACGAGCGATCCCGAGCTGCCTCCCAGCGTCGAGCAATCATGGAGAACGGTCTCCCCATGGACAGCTTTGATCCGACCCGGCGAGAGTCGCTTGGTGCCAGGAGGTCCGCGCAGAGCGCCCTCGATGACGGGGAGATCACCGGTGCGGCTGTCGATCGCCGGGTGTCCGATCGCAGCAACCCTGACGCCCGACGTTACTTCCTCGTCGCTCGCCCACGCAATCGGCTCAGGCACGGGCGCTCCGGCGGGTAATGGCTCAAGCTCCAGGAATGCGATGTCCGGGCCGTCGTCGCCTGGCGCCATGTATATCACCTTGGTGACCTCGACCTTCGCTCCTTCTGCGGTTCGGGCGTCTTCCTTCGAGAAGTCGACGAACGCACGGATGCGCCTGTTGTTGACTGGATGGTTGAAGAATGAGAACGTGTCCCCCTCAGGGTAGGCAAAGAATTTAGCGACGTGGTTGTTGGTCACGAGGATGTTGTGGTCGACGAGCCACCCTGTACCAGCCCAATCCAGGCTGGGATGGTTCTCCATGTCGATCCGCCCCACGGAGGGAATGAAGCGCTCGATCCTCGCGCGGGCATCCTCCAGCAACTGTCTCCACTCACCGCTCTCGGGCAGCTCAAATCTGTGGTTCAATATCCGGAGCATCGGTCGACCGAACTCGACAATACTTCGATATTGCCACATCAATTTACTGAGCATCGACATGTCGACGGAGAACGCCGGAGGCCGAGCGCTTCGTGGCTGCGGCGCTGTCGCGGCGGAGGACTGAGAGGCCTGCCCCGTGGGCGCGGGGGCCCGTGCGGGTGCGAGGCTCATGTCGAGTCCACCCCTGGAGATCGCCCTGTGTGCCATCATCTCCAGCTCGTCGATGGGGTGCGGCTGGCCCTTGCGCTGGAAGACCCGGCGGATCTCCTCGGCGAGCAGCGGATCATTGAGAATATCATCGAATCCCATGGTCCATTTCTCCAATCAGTGTGCGTTCTATCAGGGCCATGCGGTGGACGACCCCTCGACCGCGCGGCTCGCGCATTTCAAGGCTCCCGACGCATCTCAGCGCTTCGACGCGGACAAGCGACAACAGCCCGTGTCTGCGGAGCGAGCCGGACAGCGAGCGTGCTTCACCCGTGGCCGCCGGGAAGATTGGGATGCAGCAACCTCTTGAGCTCCTCCAGATCCTTCTTTTCGAGCAAGGCAAGAGCAGCGAGCGCGTTGTGTCTCGTCATCGACTGGATGTTGGAAAGCCCTTTGTCGCGCATGAACCTCTTCATCGCCCTGTGCCCCCTGTCGTACAGCATCTCCTTATCGAGGGCGGGCAGATCGAACTTGGTAACGGGGACGTTATCGGTGTTGATGTCGATCGTCCTCGCGAAGCGGAGCTCTTCGAACTTCTCTGTCGTGCTGATGTCGTGCGCGTCGATCGCCGTGCGGGTGAGCGCATAAAGCATCTTGAGCGCCAGCCATGGACGTTTCACGTCGTGGGGGCCTCCCTGAATGATCCGGATGCCCAGGGTCTTCGGTTCGTTCAGATAGCGCAGCAGCTCTTTGTTGCTGTCCCACAGCTCTCGACACGCGCTCCCCGACGGCCCCTCCTCGATGATCCCCGTCACCCCGAGGAAGTACTGCAGCATCTTCACTTCGTCCGGACAGTTCGCCACCATACCCGCGCAGTAGGGGGATTCTCGGTCCCACTCTCTCGTCGACATGGCGGGGTCGAATATCTCCAGTGGAAAGTTGCTCAGCAGGCCACCATCGACGATGATGCTCGCGGTGCCGCTACGACCTCTCGTGCGCACCGGCATGAAGACGAACGGAATGCTCATGCTCATCCTGACCGCGAGCGCCACATCCATGTGATCTGGATCGTACCCATAGTTCCATTCATTCAAGTCGTCCGGGATGATGAGCATCCGACCCCGCGTGATGTCGGATGCCACGATGTGGGCCTTGTATTTCCACCTTGCTTGAGGTCGGACGCACGCCCTTTCACATAGGCGCATGTAGTCGCGGTCCACCAGGTCGCCGAACGTCCGCACGCCTTTGTCGAGCAGCTTCGACCGGATGAAGTCCAGGAAGTAATCCCCCTTGTACATGCCGAGGTTATTGAGTATTCCGTAGGCCGGACCGATAACGGGCAGCTTGAACGACGGGTCGGTGAACTTCGCAATCTCTGGACCAGTGATGATCTCCGTGAGCTCTTTCGGTGTGTAGCCGGCAGCTCGAAGGGCGACGACGATCGCGCCCGCGGAGGTGCCTGCCAGCCGGCGTATCTCGACCTTCCGGCCGCTGCTACGATCCTCTTCGAGGGCGCTCAGCGCCCCCACCAGCGCGATCCCCTTCGCCCCGCCGCCCTCGAGCACGAGATTGACCTTCTCAGTCGCAGACGGACGATCATCGTCCCGCGCGCCGACATCACTCATGTTGACCCTCCTCGCCTACTTCGAGCGTAGCGCGGCGTCGCTTTCTATCAAATCCAATGCAATGGAGGTCCCGAGGTCGATCCGAATCTGTCCCTTACGGTCCCGACAGGTACCCAGGCGCCGCGCGGGCGGCACGTCCAAAGATCGGGTCGCCGGAGCACGGGGAGGGCGGGGCCATTGAACCGCCTCCTGCTCCCCGGATGCGGCTGGGCCCGGCCGTCCTTCACGAAATCGTAGTTACCGCGACAACTCGTATATGCCGCGCCGGTTTTAGGGAGAACCGGGCGCGCGGGGCGCGAGCTAGGGCGAGAACCATGAAAATCGCAGCCGTTTCCGGCGACCGCTCGCCATCGACCGGCTCTTCTGGCGGGATCCCTGGCACGCGGCGCTACACGGCCACGTGGAGCGGCTGTACCACCGCCGCGAACACCGGGAGCGCCTCGCAGCGCGCCGCGTGCGCGGCCAGCGCCGGCCGCTTCGCGGCGTCGGTGAGGGCCGGGTGCGCCTCGCCGACGAAGCGCAGCGCGCAGGCGACCGCGATGTCGGCGTGGCTGAAGTCGCCCAGCCACCAGGTGTCGCCGCGCCGGGCGGCGCGCTCCCGCTCCAGCAGGTCGAGCGTCTCGCCGATCTGCGCGGTGCAGCGCTCCACCCAGACAGGGCTCCGGCGATCGCCCGTGCGCAGCACGTGCTCGTAGAGCAGGCTCACCGCCTTGTCCGCGAGCCCCGTGGCGAGCGCACAGACCCGCAGCCCTGCGCGGCGCGCCTCGCCCGAGCGCGGCAGGAGCGCGCGCTCGGGCCCCACGAGGTCGTCGAGGGCGTCGAGGATCGCCGCGCTCTCCACGAGCGGCTCCCCGCCGTCCGTCACGAGCACGGGGACCCGCCGGAGCGGGTTGTACCTCGCGATGGACTCCGCGTCGGCCCACACCGACCACGGGCGGTGCTCGTACGCGAGCCCGTAATGCTGGAGCGCCACGGCGACGCGGCGCACGAAGGGAGAGTCGTACTGGCCAATCAGGATCATGACGGCTCGTTTAACCGAGCCTGCCCCGCGCGGCTACCAGACCGTGCACGCCCTGGCCGGCCGCGCCGAGGGCCCAGGCAACTCCATGTCGCGGCGGGCAGCTCCATCGAGGAGAGCTCCCGAGCGCTGCCCGCCGGAGCTGTTCTCTACGCCCGCGCGCCCTTCTTGAGCTCTGCACGCGCGGCGCCGACCACGGACATGAACTCACGCGCCCGCTCCGTGAGGACCTCGTCCTTGCCCGCCGCGAGCGCCGCGGCGTCCACGAGCTCGCCGCCGACCCCGAGCGCCACGGCGCCGGCCTCGATGAAATCCCTGGCTGTCGTCAGGTTGACCCCGCCGGTCGGCATCATCTTCACCTCCGGGAGCGGCGCGCGCAGGGCGCGCAGGTACTTCGCGCCCCCCATGGCGGAGCACGGGAACAGCTTCACCGTGTCGGCGCCGGCGTTCCACGCGGTGATCACCTCGGTCGGCGTGAGCGCCCCCGGGAATACCGCCTTCCCGAGATCGTGCGCCGCGCGGATGACCTCCAGGTCGAGCCCCGGGCTCACGATGAACTCGGCGCCGGCCTCGATGCACCGGCGTGCCGCGTCCGCGGTGAGCACGGTGCCCGCGCCGACGAGGACGCGGTCCCCCATCCGCGAGGCGATATCGCGCATGACGGACAGGGCGTCGGGGACGGTCATCGTGATCTCGATGACCTCGATGCCCCCCGCGCACAGCGCGCGAGCGGCCCGCACGGCGAGCTCTCCGCGCGGCGCGCGCACGACGGGGACGACGCCGATCTCCTCGACGCGGCGGACGACTTGCTCCCTGTTCATCGCTCGATCCTCGCGCCGGCCCCGCTCATGGCCCTCCGCACCTCGGCGAGCGACGCCATCGAGGTGTCCCCCGGGGTCGACATCGCCAGCGCGCCGTGCGCGACGCCGCACTCGAGCGCCCACCGCGGGCTCTGCTCGGTCAAGAGGCCATAGATGATCCCCGAAGCGAACGAGTCGCCACCGCCCACGCGGTCCAGGATCTCGATGTCTCGCTGCGGGACCTCGTGGAGCTCGCCCTTGTAGTACAGGATACCACCCCAGCCGTTCACGCTGGCGGTCTTGGCCGTCCGGAGGCTCGTGGCGACGACCGAGATGTTGGGATACGCCGCGACGACCTCGGAGATCATCCGGCGGAAGCCGTTCGTATCGAGCTGGCTGTAGCTGCTGTCCACGCCGGACACCTCGAAGCCGAGGCCCGCGACGAAGTCCTCCTCGTTGCCGAACACGCAGTCGACGTACGGCATGAGGGCGCGATTGACCTCGCGCGCCCGCCGCTGGCCGCCGAAGTTCTTCCACAGCGAGGGTCGGTAGTTGAGGTCGTAGGAGATCCGCACGTCATGCGCGCGCGCGACCTCCATGGCCTCGTGCGCCACGCCGGCCGTGGTCTCCGAGAGAGCGCAGAAGATGCCCCCTGTGTGCAACCAGCGCGCGCCGCGCTCGCCGAAGAGGGTCTCCCACGGCACGTCCCCGGGCCTGAGCTTGGACGCCGCGCTGTGGCCGCGGTCCGAGCAGCCGGCGGCGGCGCGGGGCCCGAAGCCGCGCTCGGTGAAGTTGAGGCCGTTGCGCACGTCCCGGCCCACGCCGTCGTAGTCGACCCAGCGCAGGAAGGACGTGTCGACCCCGCCCTGGAGCATCAGGTCCTCGATGAGGCGCCCGACGGCGTTGTCCGCGAGCGCCGTGACGATGGCGGTGCGGAGCCCGAAGCAGCGCCGGAGCCCCCGCGCCACGTTGTACTCTCCCCCGCCTTCGCAGACGTCGAACGTCCGCGCCGTGTGGACGCGGCGCTCACCCGGGTCGAGGCGCAGCATCACCTCGCCGAGGCTCACCTGGTCCCACTGGCAACCTTTTGCACTGCGAATCTGCATCTTCTTCTCCTCGACGGCTCATCACAGTTCTCTAGCGTCGCTTTCCCAGGGGTGGTGTCGGATCGCATAGGGAACCTTCTGTCACCTGAGGTGAGCGTGGCGATTCGCCTTTGAACTCCTTGAATCGATCTGCTCTCCCGTTCCTCCACGGCTGAGGTTCACAGTGAACCGGTGCGCGCGCGGGTCGCAGGTGAGACTTCGCACCCAACCCGGTCGATGCCGCCGCGACCTCGCCGTCGCTCGCGCCCATGACAACCGCGCGAACGGAGTCGGTGCAGAGATCGATCACGATGCCAGATAACGAAGGGCCGCCGCGCATCACGGCCTGCACAGGGGAGAGCGAAAGGATACCCAAGGCGAATTGTGAACGTTCACACTTCGGGTGTCAACCAAAATGGAACGGCGCGAGGATATCCCCAGATCCCAGATGCTCCCTGCTGGGATAGGCCCTTGGCCGGAGGCGAGCGGATTGGAAATTCGAATCTACATCGAACATGACCGCGGCCCGGTGCCCGCCTCTCTTGCCGCGCCGCTCCGGACGAGACGTGCCCGCCACCCGAGTCGGAGCTTGGCCGCAGAAACGAATTGGTGTTGACATCGAGAATGTGAACGTTCACATTACGGCCTCCTTATTCGGCTTTGTCATGAGGGGGTCGTCATGCGCAGCGGCACCTTCGCTCTCGGGATCGAGTTCGGCACCGACTCCAAAAAGACTGCACCATGAAAATACTCACGAGTATTCCGACGACTCTCGCCAAGCTGTGCCTGATGATGACGCTCTCGCCGCTCGCGGCGTGTGCATCCTCTTCCGCGACCACCGCGACGCCACCCGGGACGGCGGGCGACACGAGCAAAGCGGCGGCCCCGCTGGCCGTGCCGGCGGAAAAGCATGGTCCGATCCTCGACACGCACATCCATCTCTACCAGGTCACGCGTCCGGGCGGCGTCGTTTGGCCGGAAGCCAAGCAGAAGCCGATCTACCGCGACGTGTTGCCCCCGGAGTATGAAGCCATCGCGAAGCAGAATGGCGTCATCGGCACCGGCATCGTCGAAGCCAGCCCCGTCGTCGACGACAACTTCAAGGTCCTCGAGATGACGAAGGGCAACGACTTCTTCAAGTTCCTCGTCGCGCAGCTCGAGATCGGCTCGCCGAGCTTCAGCGCCGATCTGGCGCGCCTCGCCGCGGACCCGCGCGTGGTCGGCATTCGCGGCTTCCTCTGGAGCCCGAAGCTGACGCTCGACGCCAAGCAGCTCGCCTCGCTGGAGGAGCTCGCGGCCAAGGGCATGACGCTCGACATCATCAGCCGCGGCACCCTGAACCCGAAGGACAAGGTCGAGGCGCTCGCGACCGCGGTGCCCAAGCTCCGTATCATCATCGACCACCTGGCGGGCGCGAAAGGGCCGACGCCGGATCCGGCCTGGGTCGACGCGGTTCAGCGGCTGGCCAAGCACCCGAACATCTACATCAAGTTCTCGTCGTTCTTTGACATGTACAACCCGGCCGCCACCGAGGACGATCCCTGGAAGGCGCCGACCGATCTCGCGGCGTACAAGGCGCACTTCGACGTGCTGATGAAGGCCTTCGGCGAGGACCGGCTGATCTGGGGCAGCAACTGGCCCGTCGTCGACATGGGCGGCAGCCTCGCGTCGGAGATCGAGGTCGCCGAGCTCTACCTCAAGGAGTTTGGTCAGGGAGCGCGTGACAAGGTCATGTACAAGAACGCGCAGAAGTTCTACGCGCGTCACCCCTGAACAGCGGCGTCCCGGGCGCCACGGCGAAGGCGGCGCCCGCCGCCCCGCTCACCGATCGTAAAGCAACGCCACGTCGCTTCGGCTTCGGCCATTCGACATGGAGCTCTGTTCTTTGGCAGGACGAAGCGGCCCCGGCTGCGGAGCGCGCCGTGAGAGCCGCGAGTGAACGAAGTCGCTCAGCGAGGCAATGACAGCATGAAAGCCCTGACGATCACGGGTCCGTCGGTTGCACAGGTGAGCCAGATCCGCGAGCCCAAACCGGCACACGATGAGGTGTTGATCCGCGTGCAACGGGTCGGTTTGTGCGGCTCCGACTTGAACACGTTCTTGGGCAAGAACCCGATGGTGACGTACCCTCGGGTGCTGGGGCACGAGGTGGCCGGCACCATCGTGGAGCTCGGCTCGGGCGTCGAGGCGGACTGGCGCGTCGGTACCGACGTCACGTTCACGCCGTACACGGCGTGCGGCGGGTGTCCCTCGTGCCGCGCGGGACGGCGCAACGCCTGCCGCGACAACAAGACCATGGGCGTGCAGCGCGACGGCGCGCTGACCGAGCTCGTGGCCGTGCCGTACCAGAAGCTCTTCACGTCACGGAGGTTGAGCCTCACGGAGCTCGCGCTCGTCGAGCCGTTCTCGGTAGGCTTTCACGCGGCCGCGCGAGGGCGCGTCGAGGCCGGCGAGACCGTGCTGGTGATGGGCTGCGGCGGCGTGGGGCTCGGGGCCATCGCCGGCGCGGTGAGCCGCGGCGCGCGCGTGATCGCGCTCGACACGCAGGAAGAAAAGTTCGCGCTCGCCAGGGCGCTCGGCGCGCGGGAGTCGGTGCTCGGGGACGCCGATGCACGCCAACGCGTGATGGACCTGACGAACGGCGACGGGCCGGATGTCGTGATCGAAGCCGTGGGCGCGACAGCGACTTACCGCAACGCCGTGGACTGGGTGAAGTTTTGCGGTCGAGTCGTGTACATCGGGTACGGCAAAGAGCCGGTGAGCTACGAGACCAGGCTGTTCGTGATGAAGGAGCTCGACATCCTCGGCGCGCGCAATTGCCTGAACGAGTTCTCGGACGTGATCGCCTTCTTCGAGCGACGCACGTTCGACCCCAACATCCTGATTTCGAGATCGATCCCCATCGAAGGCGTGCCCGAGGCGCTCGCTGACTGGGCTGCCCATCCCGGTCGAACGTCCAAGATCATGGTGAGCATGTCGTGAGCGTGCGCGATTCGGCGCCTTCGCTGAAGGGATTTCGGATGAAGACGATCCATCAGTTTCTGCAGCTGAACAACCTGCTCGTGAAGCACGACCCCGGGTCGACCGTGTTGCCGAGCGCGACCGGGAGCCTCGCGCACACGAGCCTCGCGTGGGTACGCGCCTGCTGAGCCGCCGGAGCACTGACATGGGCAATCCGATTCTTCAGTTCGGCACGAGCCGGTTCCTGCAGGCTCACGCGGACCTTTTCATCTCCGAGGCGCTCGGCGCCGGCCGCGCGCTCGGGACCATCACCGTGGTGCAGACCACGTCGAACCCCGAGAGCCGCGCGCGCATCGACGCGCTGCGCGCGCAGGGGCGTTACCCCGTGCGGATCCGCGGGCTGCGCCGCGAAGAGGTCGTCGATACGACGATCGAATGCAGCTCGATCACGGAAGCGCTCGACGCGAACACCGACTGGCCGCTCGTGCGCGAGCGCTTCGCGAACGATGCGCGCGTCGTGATCTCGAACACGAGCGACAGCGGATACGCCTGCTTGCCCGAGGACACGGCGACGTTGCTCGCGCCCGGCGCGGGCGCGCCGCGCGGGTTCGCCGCGAAGCTCGTCATCTTGCTGCGCGCGCGCTTCGATGCGGGCGCCGCGCCGCTCACGCTGCTGCCTTGCGAGCTCGTCTCGAACAACGGTGACACGCTGCGCGCGCTCGTCGCCGGCCTGGCGCGCCAATGGGGCGCCGATGCCGCCTTCCTGCGCTACATCGAGCACACGTGCATCTGGGTGAACTCGCTCGTCGACCGGATCGTCTCCGAGCCGATCCGCCCCGTCGGCGCGATCGCCGAGCCCTACGCGCTCTGGGCGATCGAGCGGCGCGAGGGCATGGTGCTGCCGTGCCAGCATGAAGCGATGATCGTGACGGACGACCTGCTCCATTACGAACGCTTGAAGCTGCTGCTCCTGAACCTCGGGCACACCTACCTCGCCGAGCGCTGGCAGCTGGACGGGCGCCCCTCGGACGAGAACACGCTGCGCGCGATGCGCGATCCGGCCTTGCGCGCCGATCTCGAGGCGCTCTGGCGCGACGAGGTGGTGCCCGTCTTCGATGCGCTCGGCAAGGGCGCTGCCGCGCGCGCCTACCTCGACGAGGTGCGGCAGCGCTTCCAGAACCCGTTCCTTGATCACCGGCTCTCCGATATCGCGCGCAACCACGGCGAGAAGAAGCGACGCCGCTTCGGGCCCGTGATCGAGCTCGCGCGTGAGCTCGGCCTGAACCTCGATCAGCCCCGGCTGCACGCGGCGCTTCGCACGGCCGCGCCCGCATGAGCATGTGAGGCTGTCCAAAGGAGACATGCAGATGAGAAAGATGCGTTGGGTCGTGCTCTTCCTGTGCTTTCTCGCCGTCGCCGTCAACTACATCGATCGCGCGAATCTGGCGGTCGCGGCGCCCCAGATCGAGAAGGAGCTCGGGATCGGCCCCGCCCAGATGGGGTTCATCATGAGCGGCTTTTTCTGGACCTACGCGCTCATGCAGATGCCGTTCGGCTGGTTCGTCGACCGCGTGGGCGCGCGCATCGCGCTGCCGATCGCCGTCGGCTGGTGGTCGCTCTTCACCGCCGCGACCGCCGGCGTGTCGAGCGTCGCGGCCATGTTCGGCTGCCGATTGCTGCTCGGCGTGGGCGAAGCCGGCGCCTACCCGGCCTGCGCCAAGCTCGTGAGCCAATGGTTCAAGCCGCGCGAGCGCGCGCTCGCGACGGGCATCTTCGACAGCGGCGCGCGCGTCGGCTCGGCGCTGTCGATTCCCCTCGTCGCGCTCATCATCGACTCGCTCGGATGGAAGGCGGCCTTCATCATCACGGGCCTGTTCGGCGCGGTGTGGATCCTCGGCTGGGTCGTCATCTACCGCAGCCCCGCGCATGGCGACATGACGGGCGCGCAGGACGTCGTCCACGCAGCGCCCGCCGAGGACGCGCAGAGCAACGTGACGTGGGCGTCGCTCTTCCGCCACCGCACGCTCTGGGGCATGATGCTCGGCTTCTTCTGCCTCAACTTCACCAACTACTTCTTCATCACGTGGTTCCCGAGCTACCTCGTGCAGACGCGCGGCTTCTCGCTCAAGTCGCTCGGCACGCTCGGCATGATCCCCGCGCTGATGGCGATCCCGGGCGGCTGGATCGGCGGCTTCGTCTCCGACGCGCTCTATCGCCGTGGCTGGAGCCTCACCGCCGCGCGCAAGACCTGCATGGTCGGCGGCATGCTTGTGTCATCGGCGATCACGCTGTCGGCGTTGACCTCCAACATCTATCTGATGCTCGCCTGCTTCGGCATCTCCTACGCGAGCCTTGCGTTCGCCGGCGCCAGCGTCTGGTCCCTTCCCGGCGACGTCGCGCCCACGCCGCGCCACGTGGCTTCGATCAGCGGCATCCAGAACTTTGCGTCGAACCTGGCCGGCATCGTCATCACGACGTTCACCGGCGTGATGGTCTCGCTGACCAAAGGATCGTTCACGATCCCGCTCGTCGTGGCGGGCGGCTTCTGCCTGCTCGGCGCGTTCAGCTACCTCGTCATCGTCGGCAAGATCGAGCCGCTCCAGGTCAGGTCGGCGCCGATCGCCGCGAGGTACCCCAGCCTGGATATCGACCGAGATAGCTCGCCGAATAGCGCGGGATGAGGTCGTCCCCATCCGGATCGTTGACCGGAGGAGGCTAGGCGGGCCGTTCGACGTGCGGTGGAACGAGGTCGAGCCTGGCCTCCGACGGGCGTCGTAGGCTCAAAGGGTGACGCCCCGCTTCCAAAGTGCGATCTCGCGCTCGCCGTTCTCCTCTGCGCGGGTTGGACGGCCCGAGGCGGTGGCCAGCACCAGGTCCATCAGGGCGTCGGCGGCCGCGTCCATGGATTCGCCCGAGGCGATGCGGCCGGCGTCGAAGTCGATCCAGCGCTGCTTGCGCTGGGCCAGGCTGGAGTTGGTGGCGAGCTTGAGGGTCGGCGCGGGGAAACCGAG
Organism: Sorangium sp. So ce381; assembly: GCF_051473845.1. Classification (NCBI taxonomy): domain Bacteria; kingdom Pseudomonadati; phylum Myxococcota; order Polyangiales; family Polyangiaceae; genus Sorangium; species Sorangium sp. So ce381. The sequence goes on from NZ_CP150336.1 coordinate 1,754,799, forward strand.
GGGCGTGCCCCGGCCGGTGGTGAAGAGGATGACCGTCGCGCCGGCGGCTGCGAGCGCTGTGGACGAGACGGCGTCGTTGCCGGGGGCCTCCAGCAGAGCCACGCCCGGCGTGCCGCGGATCTGCCCGCCGTAGTGGACCACCTCGGTCACCGGGGCTCGGCCGGCCTTCTGCACCGCGCCCAGGGACTTCTCCTCCAGCGTCGTGATGCCGCCGGCGATGTTGCCGGGCGAGGGGTTCTCCGACACCGGCTCGCCGTGGGCGATGAAGTAGCTCTTGAAGTTGTTCACCACGCCGACGATGCCCTCATAGACCGCCTCGCTCTCGGCGCGGGTCATGAGCAGGCGCTCGGCGCCGAAGATCTCCGGGATCTCGGTCAGGATGGCCGAGCCACCGGCGGCGCAGACCTTGTCGGCGATGCGGCCCACAAGCGGGTTGGCGGTCAGCCCCGAGAAGCCGTCCGAGCCGCCGCACTTGAGACCGATCACCAGGTCGGAGACGGGGCAGGGCTCGCGGCGGTCCTGCTCGACGATCCTCACGAGTTCCTCGACGGCCTCGAGGCCCGCCTCCAGCTCGTCCTCGGCCGTCTGGGCGGTGAAGGACCGCAGGCGATCGGGATCGAGGTGCGGGGCGCTCTCGAGGAGCGGGCCGAGCTGGTTGTTCTCGCAGCCCAGGCCGATGATCAGCACTCCGCCCGCGTTCGGGTGGCCGGCCAGGGCCACGGTCATCCGGCGGGTGGCATCGAGGTCGCCCCCCAGCTGGGAGCAGCCGAAGGGGTGGGTGAGGGCGTAGACCCCGTCCACCCGGCCCTTGAAGCGTCTGTCCGCCTCGGCGGCCACCTTCTGGGCGGTGCGCGCGACGCAGCCGACCGTCGATAGGATCCAGATCTCGTTGCGGGTCCCCACACGCCCGTCCTTCCGCCGGTAGCCCATGAAGGTGCGGTCTTCGGTGGCGGGAAGGGGATCAGGGGTCGTGGGCTCGTAGGTGTAGGTGTCGAGGCCGGAGAGCGCGGTGGCCAGGTTGTGCGTGTGCACGTGATCGCCCGGCTGGATGTCCGCTGTCGCCCGCCCGATGGGCCAGCCGTACTTCCGCACCAGCTCGCCAGCGGCCATCGCGCGCAGCGCCACCTTGTGTCCGGCCGGGATGTCGGCGCGGGCGGTGATCGCGTCGGCCACCGAATCGCCGGCGGCCAGGCCGCGCACGGCGACGGCCACATCATCTCGGGGATCGATCTGCAACAGGGAGGCTGCCACGCTCATTTCATCGATGGTAACCGGCGTCGTTTGGCGCGGCAAGTTGGAGGGCAACCTCAGGTCGCTGCTCGAACGCGCGAAGCCCGGCACGTACCGCGCGCCGCCCGTGCGGCGGGTCCATATCCCGAAGGGGACCGACGGGGAACCACGCGCAATAGCGCGGATCCTCGGCGCGATCTACGAGCAGGACTTCACTCCTCGCAGCCAATCCGCTCGTCGTCCAGCGCGACGTCGTCAATCCACGCCGTGAACCCCGGCGGCGCGCTCTGGTAGTTGTTCCACCCGACCCGGACCTCGCTGAACGCATCCGGGATCTCCGAGCCCGAGGTGTTGCCCGGCCCGTTCGCGATGCTGATCTCGTCGAGGAGCTCGCCGTCCAGGTAGAAGTCGTAGCGCTGCGTTGGACCGTCGATGTGCCACTCGACGCAGTGCCACTGGTCCTCATAGTACCAGCTGTACGCGCTCCCCTTGCCGAACTCCGCCCCCGCGGGCTGCACGTTGTAGAGGTACTGGATGTGCGACCCGTTGCCGTCATTGTTCCAGCCGTCCTTGTCTTCCTTCACCGTGTCCACGACGCGGACCTCCTGGGCGCCCGTCGTGGGGCCGTTGCCGTACAGCGCGACGAGCGTCGAATGGACGAACGCGTCAGGCACCGGCCGCTGCACCCGGTAGCGGATCCGGCCCCAGTGCCCGCTCCCGAGCTGAGAAGCGTCGTGATAGATGCGCCGCTCCCCGTTCGCGACAGGGCCCATCTTCAGCGCGTGCTTGCCGTGCGCGGCCTGATCGTCGGCGACCGCGACCGGCTCACCATGCTTGGTCCAGCCCTGCGGAACGCCGCCCACGTCGGTGTCCTCGAAATCCTCGCAGAGGATGTACCTGCCGGACGCGCAGCCTGTCAGGGAGGTCTCGCCGCCGCCCGAGCCGCCTTGCCCGCCGCCGCCCGAGCCGCCTTGTCCGCCCCCGCCCGAGCCGCCTTGTCCGCCGCCGCTCGACGAGCTGCTCGTGAGGCCCCCGCCGTGGCCGCCGGCCCCGCCGCTGCCGGTCGTACCGGTGCTGGTCGCGCCACCGCTTCCGTCGCCTCCACCGGAGCTCGAGTCCGAGGAGGTTGAATTGCAGCCCACGTGGAATGCAATGAGGGCCAAGGTAAGGCTCACAGCGTGAACACGATGCATGGTGGACCTCCGGCTCTCCGAGAGCCAAGCAAGCGGACCAAACTTGATACTTTTGTCATGGGGTGATGTCAAGACCCCCTCGGCGCGCGCAGAACTCTCGATGGGAAGAGTGACACGAACGATGCTGGAATCGTGGGTCTGCGATCGGTGCGAATCGCGGCCTCGCTCATCGCGTCCATCAGCCCAGGGCAGGTCCCGCAGTTGGGTCGTGAGAGCAGCGTGGACTCCATCACCACAAGCGCGGGCGCCGTGCTTTTCTCTATGAATTTGAGATTTCGCCATGCACGAGGACGCGGAGCTGTAGACAGGCCACGCCTGGTCGCCCGGCTCGGGCGCTCCGCTCTCGGGAGCACCGGTGTACGACCCGAGCGAATCGCCCCGGAGGTTCGCTTGTCGGTCAAGCCTTCAAGAACGCGTCGCAGTCTCCGCCGTAGCCGTCGCCGACGCTGCTCACCGGGACGTCCATCGCGTGGCAGAGCGTGGCGAGCAGCTTGTTGTGCGGCATGCTCCCCAGCTTGACCTTCCGCCCGGTCTTGAAGAACCCCCCGCAGCTCCCGACGAGCAGGAACGGGATGTTGTCTACGGCGTGGTAGTTCCCCTCGTTCATGTCGTTGGCGACGACGACGACGCTGTTGTCGAGCGCGCTCCCGTCCCCCTCGGAGGAGTCGGCGAGCTGCGCCACGAGCGTGGCGACCTGCTCGTAGAACCACCGATCGATCGCCGTCTTCTGGGCCGCGTTGTTCGCGCCCTCGTGGGCGATGGCGTGGTAGTCGGGGCTGCCGATGCCGAGCCACGGGAACGTGAGGCTGTTGCCCCCGCCGTCGTCGATGAGATCGAGGGTGACCGTCCGGGCCAGGTCGCACTTCACGGCTGCCGCGGCCAGCTTCATCATCAGGTCGACGTGCTTCGGATAGTCGTTGATGTTATCGTAGTTGATCCCCCCCTCGCCGATCGTGGGCGGCGTGCACGCGCGCTGCGAGGCCGCCGCCTCGAGGTCGAGCTCCAGCGCGCGGATCGAGTCCAGGTGCGCCTGCACCTTCAGCCGGTCCTCCGTCCCGAGGCGCTGGCCGAAGCGCTCGAGGTCGGTCCCCACCAGATCGAGGACGCTCTGCCTGCGCTTGCGCAGCTTGTCGATCTGGGCTGCCGGCAGGCTCGCCCCTCCGAAGAGCCTGTTGAAGAGGCGGTAGGGATCCGTCTCGGCGTTGTTCTTCTGATTCCGCCCCGCCCAGCTCGTCGAGAAGCCATAGGGGCGGCAGCCGAGGTTGAGCTGCGGCGAACTCACCCCCTTGCTCCTGAGATCGTCTCCGATGATCTGATCGATCGACGGCGCGACGCCGTCGCTGACCCCGGGGGCGGGGCTCACGCCCGTGAAGAGCGCGCCATAGCTGAAGTGCCCGTCGTACGTCCGGTTCGCGTCCAGCATCACCTTCAGGTCGACCCCTTGGGGGATCAGCACCTTGGACTTCCAGCTCTCGAGCGGCTCCAAGATGGTCGGGAGGCGCGCCGCGTTCAGGTCGTCGTTGCCCGGCAGCCAGTTCTGCTGGAAGATGCCGTTGGTCCAGGTCACGGCTATCATGCGCTTCGGGAACGCGCTCGGCGCCGCCGTGGCCGCGCGCTCGGCGTGCAGCAGCGGCAGCATGGCCGCCCCCACGCCCAGCGCCTGGAGCAGTGCTCGCCGTGAGAATCGCGCCTGGTTCATTGCAGCACCTCTCCTTCCATGATCGCCCGGAAGCGGAACGTACGTGAGCTCACCAGCGCCACCATCAGCTCGCGGATGTCCTGATCAGCGCCCTTGAAGGCATCCACCACCGACTCGAACGAGGCCTTGTCGTCCCCCGTCTCGCCTCGACCGAGCGCATAGCGCAGCCATTGCTTGGCGAAGCAGCTGTGGACCGCCTCGCTCGAGGCGAGCACCTGGCTGAGCCCGCGCGCGTCGGCCACGGCGTGGACCTGGCCGTCCAGCTCGACGGTGCTCGTCGCGTCGACCGGCTCTCCGTTGTCCGTGGTCCGGAAGCGTCCGATGCCGTCGTAGTTCTCGAACGGGAAGCCGAGCGGATCCAGTCGCGCATGGCAGCCCTTCGCGCACGCCAGCTGGGAGTGCTCCGCGAAGCGCTCTCGCGTGGTACCTCCCTCATCTGGCTTCTTTGGCTCCGGGATGTCGTTCGGCGGCGGCGGGAGCGTCTGACACAGGATCTGGTTAAGGATGGCTTTCCCTCGCCTGACCGGGTGCGAGCCGTCGGCCGCGCCGGTCACGGTCAGGAACGCAGGCGAAGTCAAGATGCCTGACCGCTCGGCCGGGTCGAGCGACACGGGCTGCATCTCCTCGCCCTTCGGCCCGCTCACTCCATAAACCGCGGCGAGCGGCTCGTTCGCGAACGAGCTCGTCCCGATCAGCACCTCCTCGAAGCGCCCGGTGCCATCGAGGACGACCCCGGCGACGAAGCGCCGCACCTCCTCCGACATCGCCCGCTTCAGCGCATCGTCGAACTCGGGGTAGACGTCGGCGTCCTTCGGCTTGCGAGCGACCGCCGAGAGGTCGAGCCAGTCATCGAAGAAGTCGGCCACGGCGTCGCGCGATCTCGGATCGCCTAGCATCCGGCGCGCCGCTCGGGCCACGTCTTCCGCGCTCGCCAGCCGATCCGCGGCCGCGGCGTCGAACAGCGCCTGGTCAGGCATCGTCCCCCAGAGGAAGTACGAGAGGCGGCTGGCGAGCGCATAGCCGTCCAGCTTCACCGTCTTCCCCTCGACGATCGCTGGCTCCTGTCCGTTCTCCCAGTGGTAGAGGAACCCCCGCGACTGCAGCATCGCCTCGACGAGGAGGACGATCGCGCCGTTGAAGTCGAGTTCGATCTCCGTTCGCCCGGTCTGATAGAGGCGCATTAGCCCGTCCACCTCGTCGGCGGAGAGGGGGCGCCGGTACGCCTTCAGGCCGAACTCCGTCACGAACTGCCGGGCGCACGCTGCTTCTCCGGCGCTCTGCGCGTCGCACGGCACGAGCGCGCTCAGGCGTGATGCCGCGTTCGCGGCGAGCTTCTCGGCTGCGTCGCGGAATAGCTCGGCGTTCAGCTTGTCGACCGGGCCGGGCAGATGGTAGCCGAGGACCGGATCGTCATTCTCCACGGGCACATCGTTGAGGTGCAGCGTGGTGTCTCCGAGCAGATCCCGGACGGTGTTGAGGTACTCGCGCCCGCTGAGCCGGCGGAGCACCTTGACGCCCGCCGAGGTGGGATCCGCCGGGGTCCCGTCGAAGCTCGGGTCAGGAGCCACGGAGCCGCCAGGCCGCTCCTCGACGTCGCCCGGGCCGCCAGGCCGCTCCTCGGCGTCGCCTGGGCCGCCGAGCACCCCGGTGCATGAGGCGGCTGCGAGCGCGCAAAGGACGAGCCCTGCGCAAGTCCGTAAGATAAGTCTCATCGTGTTCATCTCCTCGTGTGAACGCATCCGCTCCGCGAGCGCACCCCTGCAACGACCCGGGCGTCTCGAGAGAGAAAGCCGCAGGTTCGACGTCGCGACGGGCAGCGTCGCGGGGAGGGTCAGGCGACCAGCAGGTCGGCCGTCGCAGGGAGCATCTGGCAGTAGCGGATCGCCCCCGAAACGGCTCACCCTCCAGTCGATTCGCACTCCATGACAAATTTCTGATCAAACGCGCGCTGCGAGGCGACGCAGGAAGATTCGGATATGTTGCAGCCCAGCACGCTGCGCCGCGTCACCGCCGGGGGCCTCAGGACACCGAAGCTCGGAACCGGGGATTGGCCGAGATCGGGACAGGACCGGCGGGCCCGCCGTGTCCCTCGGCGCCGCCTCTCTGTGCTGCTACGGAGAGGGCCTGACCATGAAGCGGTCGAACACGCTGCCCCCGCGGGTTACCACCGCGATGCCGGCTTCTGCCGCGAGGCCCCCCGGCCGCGCGATCCCCCGCCGCCTGGCCGCCCTCGCGCTGCTGGGGCTCGCGGCCTGCGAGGCAGGGCCGCTCGACGCCATCGAGCTGGCCCCCACGACGCTGACCCAGGGCATGGTCGCGCACTGGACGTTCGACGAGGGAGAGGGCACGGTCGTGCTCGATTCCTCTGGCAACATGCGCGACGGAGCGCTGACCGGAGGAACGTGGGTGCAAGACGGCCGGTTCGGCAAGGCGATGCACCTCGGCGAGGGCGAGTTCATGGCGGTCGACAGCTTCCCGAACGCCACCGCGAGCTGGAGCGTCTCGGCGTGGGTGCGCCTGACGAGCGATGAGCCCGCGCCCGAGGTCCTGGCGACCGTGGTCAGCACGGAGAACATCGGCGGATGGGAGATCAACATCGACTACGCGCAGTCGCCGCCGGGCATGCACTTCGGGTTCTGGAAAGGGCCGGAGACCAGCGATTATCAATTCCTCATCTGCTTCTGCATGGAGCCTCGCCGGTGGACGCACGCCGCCGCGGTCGTCGACGGCGAGGCGCGCACCATGTCCCTCTACCTCGACGGGCAGCTCGACCAGGCGGCGCCGATCGACGTGACGATAGCGCCGGGCTCTGACACCCTTTATGTCGGTCGATGGGGGGGCGCGGGTCGGTTCCTCTTTGCGGACGTCGATGACATCGTCATCCACAGCCGGGCGCTCGTCCCGGCAGAGGTCGCCGAGCTCTCGCAGCGCTCTCCGCCGGATCCGCGATGAGGAGGCTCGCCTGCGGCGCTCCTCTCCTCACGGATAGAGACGTGGTCGCGCCGCGCTCTCACAGCCACCCCACGAAGCTGAGGCTGCCGAGCAGCGCCGGGCGCGCGCCGGACGCCACCTCGTCGTTGAGAAAGCGCACCACGGGATACGGCTCGGCGACGAGCACGTGCCCCTCGACGGAGATGTCGAGGCCCCGCACGAGCTCGATCTCGGCGCCCAGACCGGCGTCCGCCGAGAACGCCCACCGGGCGCTGTGGACGCCCCGGTACGGCCACGCCGCCTCGCCGTCGACCGACGCGTGCAGCGCCCCCGCGCCGGCCGAGAGCATCGGGCGAATGCGCAGGTCGGGCCAGGGGAGGACCGCGAGCTCGACGAGCGCGAGCCGCTGGGCCACCGTGGCGCTGCCCTGCGGCCCGTCGACGCGCGGGGCCGTCCCGAGCCCCGCGAGCGACAGGCGCGCCTGGAACGGCCGCAGCGGCGCGAAGCGGAGGCGCCCGACCGAGAGCAGCGCGGGGCCGACGCCGCCCGGGCTCGCGAGGAGCGCGCCCCCCAGCTCGACCCCCCACGTCGACCGGCGCGCCCCGTCCAGCGACTGCTCCGCCCACCGGGACGCCTGCCGGCGCGCGTCGCTCGCCACGGGCGGCGGGGACGCCCCCTCCGTGGAGCGCCGCGAGGCCATCAGGAGCTCGAGCAGGCTCGCCCGGAGCAGCTCGACCGCGCGCACGGCGAGCACCTCGGCCATGCGCGCCTGCGGCTCGCCGCGGATGTCGATCCGCCGCGTGAGCGTCTTGCTCGTGAGCCGGTCGACCACCCAGAGCTCGGCGGCCTGGGCGTCCGGCTCCAGCGACATCCCGATGAGCGCCGCGGAGCCGCGCTGCTGCGCGACGTCGACCTCGGCCGACCGGGGCGCCGAGGCCGCGCCCGCGTCGGCGAGCACGACGTCGAAGCCGTCGGCGACCAGCTCCCCCCGGATGCGGATCAGCGCCTCCGCGATCGACGGGTCCGCGGCGCCGGGCCGCACGAGGACCACGCGGGCAGGCTCCGCGGAGGCCACGGCGCTCGCCGCCGCCACGAGCAGCGCGAGCGCCTGCGCGAGCGCGCGCCTCACGGCGTCCGGGCGAGGGCCCGCGCCGCCTGCGCGTAAGTGCCGCCCGGGAACCGGCGCAGGTACTCCCGCGCGACCAGCTCGGCCCGATCATCGCCCTGGAGCCCCTGCACGAGCACCATCTTGCGCCCGAGCGCCTCGGAGGCATAGGCCCCCCCTTGCGGCGCCTCCTTCAGGTAGCTCTCGAACCAGGCGAGCGCTGCGGCCGGCCCCTCCTGCGCCTCCGCGAGCCGCCCGAGCAGGAACGCCGCCTCGGCGCCCCGGCGCGTCCCTGGGAACCGCCGCCGCTGCGCGAGGAGCGCCCTCCGCGCGACGTCGGTCCGCCGGGTGTACCGCGCCGCGTCCGCGAGGGCCGCGAGCTCCTCGCTCGTGCTCTCGGCGAGGGCGGCGTCGAGCCCGAGGCGCTGCGCCTCGTCGACGATGGCGTCGAGCTTGCCGGCCGCGAGCTTGCCGGCCCAGTCGCGCTTCGGCCCCGCCTCCGGGCCGCGCGCCGTCCCCCGCGCGGCCGCGGGCTCGCCGCGCGGCTCGGCGGCGGCCGCCGAGGCGACCGGGGCCTCCGCGCGGCCTTCGGCGGGCGGAGCGGCGGCCAGCGCGGAGGCGGAGGGAGGCGGGGCGGGCGCCGCTTCGGCGCCCTGCCGCGCGTCGAGGTCCCGGAGGAGCACCTCTCCGTTGCGCACCCGGACCGTCAGCCACTGCCCTGCGCGCACCGCGATCGGCTCGGCGGAGAGCGGCCCATGGACGGCGACGGAGCCGTCCTCGAGTCGGAGGTCGAGCCGCTCGTCGTCCGGCGCCCAGGCGAGCGCGAAGGCCGTCCCGGTCACGGTCACGAGGAACGGCCCCGCGTCGAACAGCCACTGCGTCTCCGACCGGTGGACCACGCGCGCGTGGACCTCGCCCTTGTCGAGCGCCACCCGGGCGCCCTGCGCGGTCACCGCCGCGATGTGCGCGCGCGCCCCCTCGGCGAGCTGCACCTCGGTGCCGTCCGAGAACCGCAACGTCGGGCGGCTCGACGCGTCCGCCTGGAGATCGCCGTCCTTGGCGACGCCCCCCTCGACCTCGTAGGACAGCCGATCTCCGTGCGCCCGCCGCTGCCACCCTCGGAACGCGAGCACGCCCGCGGCGGCGACGGCGAGCGACAGCCCTCCTGCGAGCAGCGGCGACGACCGGAAGCCCCGGCGCGCCGCCGTCCGCTCCGTCACGCGAAGCAGCCCCCGGGTGCGCTGCTGGTGCGTCATCGCGCCGAGCGACTGGCACGAGAGCTCGACCAGGCGCGCCGCCCTCGGGCTCAGCTCCGGCTCCTTCGCCTCGTCAGGGTTCATCCCGTGCCTCTTCTCTCATGCCGTAGGCGGCGAGGGTCGTGTCGCTCTCCACCAGCGACGACACGCGCTCGGTGGCCCGGCCGAGCCGCCGCTTGACGGTGGCCAGCGAGACGCCGACCGCCTCTGCGATCTCTTGCAGGCTCATGCCCTCCATGTGCCGGAGCACGAACGCGGTCCGATCGTCCGCGCTCAGCGTGTCGAGGATCGCGTAGAGGCGCCCCAGCGCCTCGCGCGCCTCGCTGTCGGCCGGCTCGACGGGGTGCTCCGGAAGATCCGCGGTGTCCGACAGCTGGAGGATGCGCCGCACGCGCCTTCGCCGGAGCTCCCATTTGAGGATTCGAACGGTCACCGAGAACACGAAGCTTCCCAGCGCGTCCGGGTCCCTCAGCTCGGATATCTTGGAGAAAACCCGCACGAACACCTCCTGGGTGATGTCCTCGGCGTCGGCGCCCGGCCCGAGTACGCGCGCCGCGATCCGGAACACCTTCGGAGCATGCTTGTTCCATACCGCTGCTGCCGCCCATGGCTCCCCTGTCACGAGCGCGCGCACCACCTCACCCTCGTCGGGACCGCCACTCTCCAGAGGAGTGATGGCAAGGCTGGCTTTACGTGCTACGGCATCGCTCCGAGGGCTCATGACTCCCGCAGCGGTCGTGCGGAGCGGTCACAGTACCGAGCCGGTGCTCCCGGCGCAAGAAGGTGAGTCGGGGCGGCCGGGGGAGCGCGCCCCGCGCACGTCCGCAGATGCCGCGCGCGCGGCGGGGCGGCTTCGGTCCAGCTGGCGAAGCGCACTTCCATGCAGTAGCGGCTCGGGCTCGAACCGGCTCACCACGGGAGTGACTGGCGTGGGGATGTAAGTTTGCCGCAAGAGCGACCGGGGCTCAGGCGCCGCGCGCGACCTCGAGGACGCGGAAGGTCTGGTCCGCTGCGCCGCCCGGCTTGCGCCGGGTCCCCCAGCCGACCGCGGCGCGGTAGCTCCCGAGCAGCCCCGTGGCCGCGAACTGCTCCTCGTCCACGGGGACCGGCTGCTTGGCCTCGGGCGCCACGTAGAGCGCGTCCACCGGGCAGTAGGCCTCGCACATGAAGCAGGTCTTCACGTCCTGGGCCCCGCCTCCGTTGACGTCGCCGGTCCGCGCCACGCGTGGATCGGCCAGGGTGACGGCATCGCCGAGGCTGGCCTGGAACGGCACCCCTGCCTCGACGAGCCAGAACGGCGGCCCCGCGCGGTCGCCGGTCGCGAGCAGGACGGCCTACGGACGGCACGATGAGATCGATCTTGCTGTCGGCGTCGACGTCGAGCGTGTGGAGCTCCGTATCGCAGGGATAACCGACGAGCAGCTCTAGCGATTCGCCCGTGGGATCGAATCCCGCGGGCGTCGCGTCCGAAGCGAGCGCTGGTCAGCTTGCCGACGTGCCGGACCGAGCACGAAGGCAACGCGCGCCTGGGCACCCTCACCCGATGTCGTGCGCGCTTCGGGCCTATTTCGCTATATGTCCACCGAAGCAGCGTGTCTTCATCGGACCGAGCGGGTCCCTGCCGGGACGCAACGGCGCACAGAACTTTCATTTCGCCGCCCTGCGAGAGGCGGCCATCGCAGGGCTGGGCGTGGCGTTGTTACCCGATCACATCGCTGCGGCGGACTTGAGGGCAAAGATCCCCGAGGAGCCGGCATCACGTGCCAACCCGCTTTTTAGCGGCAACTCATCTCCCCAAATGAAGGCGCAGCTCCCACCGAATCAACCTGCCTCGACGCAACGCGGCTGCGGCGGCGGTGCCGGAAGCGGGAATGGGCGCGGGAACGCGTGGGCCCTGAAGACATCAGAGCTCTGCGTGTGGCTGAGCGTTGCCTGCCGGCCTTGAAAACCAATTGACGCACGACAAGCTCGGGAGTACGGCAAGCCCACCATGCCGTCTGTCCACCTGACGCGCCATCTCTACACCTTCTTCCCGCACCTCGAAGGCCAACACCTCGTCGTCGAGGCGTCGACAGCAGGTGAGGTCGTGGCGGCCCTGGAGAGGCTCGCGCCCGGCATCGGCTTCTACATCTGCGACGAGCGCGGCCGTTTGCGGACGCACGTCAACATCTTCGTCGGCAAGCAGATGATCCGCGACCGTAAGGGACTCACCGACGCGGTCGCTGCCGACGACGAGGTCCATATTCTGCAAGCGTTGAGCGGAGGGTAAAATGGCAAGCCGTATTCTGGTAGGCACGCGAAAAGGCACGTTTATCGTCGAAAGACAGAACGGCTCGTGGAAGCCGCGCCTCGCGGGCCACGCCGGCGGCGGCGTCAACTATGTCGCGCGCGATCCCTACACGGGCAAGCTCTGGGCGCTGCTCGGCTTCGGCCATTGGGGAGCCAAGCTGTCCGTCTCGACGGATGAGGGCGAGACCTGGAATGACAACCCCGCCCAGATCAAATATCCCGAGGGCGCTCGCTACATCGGCCAGGACATGTACGAAGACGCCGGCAGCGAGTTCGGCGTCGGCATGAAGATCGTCACGCGCCCGGCCACGGTGCAGAAGCTCTGGATCATCGGCTTCGGCCCGGGTGGCGCGGTCTACGTGGGCACCATTCCGGGTGGCTTGTTCGTCAGCCGCGACGGCGGCGGCTCCTTCGAGCTCAACCGGCCGCTCTGGAACCACGAATCACGCGGCGGCGACCTGTTCACAGGCGAGGGCAAAGGCGAGACGAAATGGTTTGGCACACCGGCCTCCGAGGGGGGCGAGTTCGCCCCGGGCATTCACTCCATCGTGGTGGACCCGCGTAACCCGAAGCGAATCCTCGTCGCCGTGTCCACGGCGGGCGTCATCGAAACCGCGGACGGTGGAGAGACCTGGCAACCGCGCAACAGCGGCATGCGGCTCGATCACACGCCCGAGCCAGACGCCGAGTGGGGCCACGATACGCATTACATCGAGCAATGCGAGGGCGATCCCGACCATGTCTGGCAGCAGAATCACGTTGGGATCTACTACAGCAGCGACGGCGCAAAGAGCTGGCGCAAGGTGAGCCGCCCCGAGCAAGGCGTGCATTTCGGCTTCCCCATCACAGCGGACGCGAGGGACGGACGCACGGCGTGGGTCGTCCCCGGCAAGTCGGACATGCAGCGAATCACCGTCGACGGCGCGCTCTTCGTGGCTCGCACGAAGGACGGCGGTGAGACCTGGGAGCAGCTCCGCCGGGGTTTGCCCCAGGAGCAAGCCTACGACGTCATCTACCGCCACGCGCTCGCCAACAAGGACGGCGCTGTGGCGTTCGGCACCACCACGGGCAATCTCTACGTGAGCGATGACGGCGGAGAGGGTTGGACGACCGTCGCCAATAACCTGCCGCCGATCTATTCAGTACGCATGGCGTGATAGGTCGGTTGGCCGGGAGAATCGGTATACAAATCAGGATCGCGGCGGCTCGTTCGACCGAGCCTGCCGCGCCCGGCTACCAGACAGCGCACGTCTTGGTCGGCCGCATCGGCGTGCCCGGCGCGCACTTGAAGGCCTCGCCGAACTCCGGGAGGTTCGCGAGCGGCCCGTTCACGCGGAACCGCGGCGGGGAGTGCGGGTTCACCTGGACCATCAGCCGGAGCGCCTCGTCGCGCAGCTTGCCGCACCAGGACTGCCCGTGCGCGAGGAAGAACTGCTGATCTTCCGTGAAGCCGCTCGCGACCGTCTGCTCCGCCGCGCCCTTGCGCATCGCGCGGTACGCCATGAAGGCGAGCTTCACGCCCCCGAGATCCGCGATGTTCTCGCCCAGCGTCAGCTTGCCGTTCAGCTTCAGCCCCGGCAGCGCCTCGAAGGTCGAGTACTGCGCCTCGACGCAGGCGGTCTTCTCCCTGAACGCCACCCCGACCTCCTTCGACCACCAGTCCTCCAGGTTGCCCTTCTGGTCGAACTGGGAGCCCTCGTCGTCGAACCCGTGCGTGAGCTCGTGCCCGACCACCATGCCGATGCCGCCGAGGTTCACCGCCGCGGCCGAGCTCACGCTGTAGAACGGCGGCTGCAGGATGCCGGCCGGGAAGACCATGTGGTTGCGCTGCGGGTCGTAATAGGCGTTCACGGTCGGCGGGCTCATCTGCCACTCGTCGCGATCGAGCGGCTTGTCGATCTTCCCGAGGTCCCACTGCGTGTGGAAGGCGCGCGCGGCGAGCGCGTTCTTCGCGTACGATCTCGGATCGACCTCGAAATCGTAGGTCCTCCACTTGTCGGGATAGCCGATGAGGTACGCCATCGCGGAGAGCTTGGCGAGCGCGCGCTGCCGCGTGCCCTCATCCATCCAGTCGAGCGCCCGGACGTTGCGCGCGAACGCGTCGCTGATCTGGTGCACCATCGCCTCGGCCGCAGGCTTGCTCGCGCCGGGGAAGCTCGTCTTGACGAACGGCTGCGCGAGCAGCTCGCCGAGCGCGTTGTCGGTCGCGTCCACGCAGCGCTTCCAGCGCGGCCGCACCTCCTTCTGCCCGGTGAGCGCGGCCTGCAGCGTGAAGCTCTCGTCGATGAACGCCTTGGGCAGCGCGGGCGCCATGGAGCGCACGACGTGCCACGAAAGGTAGCTCTGCCACGCGGCGGGCCTCACCGACGTGAGCAGCCGGGAGAGCCCCTCGAAGAACCGGACGGAGGTCACGTTGACCTCCTTGACGTCCTGGAGGCCGAGCGCCCGGAAATACGCGTCCCACGAGAACGCCGGCGCGGCCTTCGCGAGCGCCGCCCTGTCGAGCTTGTTGTAGAGGCCCGTCGGGTCCCGCCGCTCGACCCGCGTCTTCGAGATCTTCGCGAGCTCTGTCTCGATCTGCAAAACGTCGAGCGCCGCGGCCTTCGCCGCCGCCTCCTGCGCGCCGGCGAGCCGCATCATCCGCGCGACGTGCTCCTCGTAGGTCTTGCGGAGCGCCTTCGATTTGTCGTCCTCGCCCAGGTAGTAGTCGCGGTCTGGCAGGCCGAGCCCGTTCTGGTCGAGCTGCGCGATGACGCGCGTCGCGTCCTTCATGTCCTGCGCGGACTCGATGTCGAACAGCGCCCAGATGCGGCGGCGGTGGAGCTCGGTGACGAGCGCCCCGAGGCCCTTCGGGTCGCGCACCCGCCGCGCCTTCGCGAGCAGGTCTGCGATGGGCTTCGTGCCGGCGGCCTCGACCGCGGGCTCGTCCATGCACGCGCCGTAGTAGGCGCCTATCTTCTTGGTCACCGGATCCCGGTCGCCGGCGCTCGCGGCGTCCTCGAGGATGCGCCGGAGCTCCGACTCGTTGCGCTTCTCGATCTCGTTGAAGCTCCGCATCCAGGAGGCCTCGTCCCCCGGGATCTCGGTCTTCGCCAGCCATCCGCCGCACGCGAACTGATAGAAGTCCTCGCAGGGGTTCGCCGATCGGTCGAGCGCGGCCTCGTCGAGCCCGACGCTCTCGAGCTTCGTCTCGACGACGGGGAGGCCCTGCGGCGCCGGCGGCATCAGCGCCTTCACGGCGGGGGGCGGGGGCGCCGGCGGCGGGCTCGCGGCGGGTCCGCAGGCCGCCAGCGCGGAGAGGGCCACGGTGAGCGCGAGGGGAGCGGCAGGCTGTCGGTGCGTGCGCATACAGCGCTCTACCACAGACCCGCCGGGCGCGGGCTCGCGATGGCCGCCCGCAGCGGGATCCCGCGCGGTCGCGCCCGCATCCGCCCGGAGCGGGGACAGCCTCACTCCCGGTCGAGCTTGCCCATCAGGCTCAGGGTGAAATAGGCCCCCATGTACTTGAGGTGCGGGCGCACCTCGAGGTGGACCCGGTACCAACCTGCGCTCCCCTCGACCTCGGTCACCGAGGTGCGCCCCTTGCGGAGCGGCCTGCGCGAGCGCACGGCGGGCGACACGACATCCATGTCCGCGACATACTGGCTGAGCCAGCTGTTCAGCTCGCGCTCGAGGTCGCCGCGCTCCTTCCAGGTGCCGATCTGCTCGCGCTGCATGACCTTGAGGTAGTGGGCGAGCCGGCTGACGAGGAAGACATAAGGCAGCTGGGTGCCGAGCCGGTAGTTGACCTCGGCGGCGCGCCCCTCCTCGCTCTGGCCGAAGTACTTGGGCTTTTGCGCCGAGTTCGCGGAGAAGAAGCAGGCGTTGTCGGTGTCCTTGCGGAACGTGAGCCCGATGAAGCCCTCCTCGCTGAGCTCGAACTCGCGGCGCTCGGTCAGCATGATCTCGGTCGGGATCTTCGTCTGGATGGCGCCGAGCGCCTCGTACTCGTGGAGCGTGAGCCCCTCGACCGTGCCGCCCGATTGCGGCCCGATGATGTGCAGGCACCAGCGGTGGCGCGCGAAGCTCTCGGCGAGCCGCGTCGCCATCGCGTAGGTGGGCGCCCCCCAGAGGTACGCCGCGTGGTTGCCGACGACGTCCTCCTCGTAGGAGAACGCCCGGATGGGGGCGGTGCTCGCCCCGTAGGGCAGGCGCAGGAGGAAGCGGGGGAGGAGCAGGCCGACGTAGCGCGCGTCCTCGGACTCGCGGAACGCTGTGTACTTCACGTACTGCGGCCCCTCGAAGAGCGCCTTGATGTCGCCGAGGTGCGGCACCTTCCGGTAGTCCTTGAGCCCGAAGAACTGCGGGCCCGCGACGGCCAGGAAGGGCGCGTGCGCCATCGTCGCCACCGCCGCGCATTTCTGGAGGAGCGCGATGTCCTGGGGCACGGGGCCGAACTCGTAGTTCGAGATGATGGCGCCGAACGGCTTGCCGCCGAAATTGCCGAACTCCGACGAATAGGCGATCTTGTAGAGGCCGCTCCTCACGACCTCGGACGAGTCCTCGAAATCGGCGAGCAGGTCGTCCTTCGAACAGTTGAGGATCTCGACGCGGATGTTCTCCCGGAAGTCGATGTGATCGATGGCGAACTTCAGACCGCGCCACGCGGCCTCGAGGCGCTGGAACACCGGGTGATGCAGGATCTCGTCGATCTGCCGCGACAGCCGCTGGTCGATCTCCGCGATCCACAGGTCGATGAGGGCGCTGTCCAGCGCCGCGCCGGCCTCCGGGCGGCGCGCCACCTTGCCGACGACCGCCTCCACGCCCCGCTTCACATCGTGGTAGGCGCCGCTCGTGGGGCCGACCCCCGTCTCCGCCAGGAGCTCCGCGAGGAGAGAGCCATTGCTCCCGGTCACCGGCTCTTCGTGCTGCCCCGCTTGCATGTCCGGAAATTTACCACGGTCGCTCGTCGGCTGGAAGCGACGGGCACGCCGGCGCCCGCGCGCCGCCCCGGGCCCTCCCGGGCGCGGCGGGGCGGGCCTGGGGCGGCGCGGCGCGGTCACGAGATGCGCGCGCTCGGCGCGCCTCGGACGCCCGCGCGGAACGCTCCCTCAGCACGCGAGTCAGGTGTCGACCGGACATGAAAAGCGCATGGCGGTCGCGCGACTGCAGTGTTACAAATCACATGTGGGTGCACCCACGGAAGCCGAAGAAACAAGGGGTTTTCGTTCGAGTCTGCCCTCTCGCACGCCCGGATCGGGCGCCGGCGCCCCCGCGGCGACGCCCGTCCTGGTCGTGGCCGCGCGGCGCCGCGCGGCGCCAGCGCCCTGAACGGCTCGGGACCGAGTGAAATGGGCAGTGCGAGCACGGAGGGACAGCGGACATCGCGTGTCTCTATCTGTGTCTCCGTGTGCCCCGTGTCTGTGTGGGTCCAGATTCTCTGTCTTTACATCCGGCGCGCGTCTGTGCGTCGTCGGCATTCGGCGCGCCTTGGCTCGCCGTCGGTCGTGGATTTCGAGGAGAGGAGTGGGGATGGAACGCCTCGGGCTCGGCATCATCATCGGTATAGGGCTCGCCAGCTTGACGAGGATCACCCGTCCGACCGTCAAGAGGGCCATGGCGCTCGGCTTCGTCGCCGCGGACAAGATCAGGGGCGCGCTCGGTGAGGGCAGGGAGAGGGTCGCCGACCTCGTCGCCGAGGTGAGGGAGGAGATGGCACGCCAGGATCAGCGCGCCGGCTCGGGCGGCGCGGAAGGGTGGTCGCGCGCGGAGATGGAGCCGCCCGGGAGCTGACGAGTGGGGTGTTCTGGTGACCCGGCCTCGCAGGCCGGGAGGTGAGCCATGCCGAGCGATCGAGGGGTCGTCATCATCCACTGGGTTCCAGGGCGCGTGCGCCTCGCCGTCCCCGCGCTGCGCAGGGACCCGGCGAGGGCGGAGGAGATCGCGGAGCTGGCGCGCGCCTGCCCCAGCGTCGTCGACGCGCGGGCGAGCGCGTGGGCCGCGAGCCTCACGATCGAGCACGAGCCCGACGTCCCGCTCGAGGACGTCTTCTCCGAGCTCGCGCACATCCCCGAGCTCTCGGGCTGTAGCTGCCGGTCGATAGATGAGCTCACGCCCTCGCCCTGCGCGCCGCCCATCGAGCCGCCGAGCCCTGGCCGGACGGCGCGCTTCGTCGTCCAGGCCGCGGACAGGCTGAACGCGGCGTCCCAGGCCGTCCCGCCGCCGCACGTCGACCTCAAGCTCCTGCTCCCGGCGCTCCTGGTCGGGTCCGGGCTGCTCCAGGTGCTGACGCGGCGCTCCCCGGGCATGCCCCACTGGATCACGCTCGTGAAGTACGGGGTCGACTTCTTCGTGGTGCTGAACCACGGCCGCATTCAGAGCTTCTTCGCGAGCGCGGGCGCACCCACGGGCGGCGAGGCGGGGTGACGATGGCAGCGCTCCTATCGACCGGGACCGAGCCGGTCTCGGTGGTCCACGCGATCCCGGGCAGGGTCCGCCTGCGGCTCCCCCGCCTCGGGAAGGACGCGGCCTTCGGCCCGCTGCTCGAGGCGGGGCTCACCGCCCTGCCGGGGGTCCTGTCCGTGCGCATCGCCGAGGGCGCGTCGAGCGCCGTCGTCGAGCACGACCCGCGGCACGTCGAGCTCGACGTCATCGTGCGCGCCGCCGCATCGGCCTCCGCCGCGCCGGCCCCGCGGGGGGCGCTGCGCGCCGCGCGCGCCGCCCGGGAGGCGCGCCGCGCGGCCGCCCTCGCGAAGCGCCCGCTCTACCTGTCGAGCGTCGGCATGGTCCTCTCGCTCGGCAGCTTCGTCTCGCCGCTGCTCGCGTACCCGTTCATCGCCGCGACGTCCGCGCCCATCCTCAAGAGGGCGTGGGACTCGGTGGTGCGGGACCGCAAGCTCAACGTCGACCTGCTCGACAGCCTGGCGATCGCCTCGGCCGTGGCGACCGGAGACGCCATCAACGCGGCCGGCATCATCTGGCTGGTCACGCTCGGCGACCACATCCGCGATCGCACCCAGGCGCGCGCCCGGCGCGCGATCCGCGGCCTGCTCGAGTACCAGCGGGACCTCGCGTGGGTGGTCCGCGGCGACGCGAAGGTGCAGATCCCGGTGGCCGAGCTCGTCGCCGGAGATCTCCTCGTCGTCTATACCGGATCGGTCATCCCGGTCGACGGGACGGTCACGGACGGCGAGGGGCTCGTCGATCAGCAGACGCTGACCGGCGAGTCGATGCCCGTGCTCAAGGGCCCCGGCGACCGCTGCTTCGCGGCGACCGTCATCAAGGACGGCAAGCTGTACATCCGCGCCGAGCGGGTCGGCGGCGACACGACCGCCGCGAGCACGGCGCGGCTCATCGAGAACGCGCCCGCCCTGGAGACGCGCGCGCAGAACTACGCGGAGCTCGTGGCGAACCGGCTCGTCCCGCCGGCCCTCGCCTGCTCGGCGCTCGTGCTCGCCGCGACGAGGGACCTCGGCCGCGTGTCCGCGATCCTGACGATCGACTTCGGCACCGGCCCGCGGGTCTCGGCCCCGACGACGGTGCTCGCCTCGATGAACGCCGCGGCGCGCCGCGGGATCCTCATCAAGGGCGGCGCCTACATCGAGAAGCTCGCGAAGGTGTCGACCGTGGTGTTCGACAAGACGGGCACGCTGACCTCCGGCATCCCCGAGGTGACGGACCTCCTCGTCCACGACGGCCTGTCCGAGCGCGAGGCGGCGACGCTCGCCGCGGCGGTGTCCGCGCGGCAGACCCACCCCGTGTCGCAGGCCGTGCTCCGGCTCGCCGAGGCGTGGTCTCTGACGATCCCGGACCGGGAGGAGTCCCGCTACCTCGTCGGTCGGGGCGTGCAGGCCAGGGTCTGCGGCAAGGTCGTGCAGCTCGGCAGCCCCCGCTTCCTCGACGAGCTCGGCGTCGTCTGCCGCGCCGAGCCCGTCGCGAGGAGGGAGCTCGAGGCGGCGGCGAAATCGCTCCTCTTCCTCGCCGTCGACGGCCGGCACGTCGCCACGCTCGCCTGCCGCGACGCCATCCGGGCCGAGAGCCGCGCGACGATCCGCAGCCTGCGCGCCCGCGGGATCGAGGACATCGTCATGCTGACGGGCGACAGCCGCGAGGTGGCCAGGCAGGTCGCGCTCGAGCTCGGCATCACCCGTTACTTCGCGGAGATGCTGCCCGAGGACAAGGCGGAGATCACGCGCCGGCTGACGCAGGAGGGCCGCACGGTCGCGGTCGTCGGGGACGGCATCAACGACTCCCCGGCGCTTTCGTACGCCGACATCGGCATCAGCGTGTCCGCGGGCGCTGAGATCGCCCGGGAGACGGCGGGCGTCGTCCTCGTGGAGGACGACCTGTCGAAGCTCGTCGAGGCGATCGACGTCTCGCGCGCCGCGATGCGCCTCATCCACCAGAACTTCTCGATGATCCTCGGCGTGAACGCGGTCGCGTACGCGCTGTCGATCCCCGGGCTCCTCAACCCGGTCGCGGCGACGCTCATGAACAATGGCTCCGCGGTCCTCGCCTGCGTGAACGGACTCCGTCCGCTCATGGCCGCGCCGCGGAGGAAGGCCCGCGCCGGCGGCCGCTAGCGCGCTCGTGCGCGCCGCGCCGCAGCCCGGCACGCGCGCTGCACGAGGGGTGGAATGGTTGGAATGCAGAGCGAAACGCGCGCCGGATCGAGATCGTCCGCCGCGGACCGGGCGCGCGCGGCGCGCCGGACTGTGCAGTGGCTGCTCGGCGCGGTGCTCCTGGTGTCGATCGGCTGTGCAGCCGTGGCACGGGTTCCTGCCTCGCCGCGCGTCACGGCGGGGAGCCCGGAGGAAGCCGGCCGGTACCTGATCCTCGTGGGCGGATGCAACGACTGCCATACGCCTGGCTGGGACAGATCGAGCGGCAGGCTCCCGGCCTCGGAGTGGCTGACGGGCAGCGACGTCGGCTACCGAGGTCCGTGGGGGACGAGCTATGCGGAGAACCTCCGGATCTCCGCCCAGAACCTCAGCGAGGAGGCCTGGGTGCGGATGTTCCGCGAGGCCGCCGGCCGGCCGCCGATGCCATGGCTCAACTACGTGACCCTGCACGAGGGCGACCTCGTCGCGATGTACCGCTTCATCCGGAGCCTCGGGGAGAAGGGCGTCCCCGCGCCCCGCGCGGTGCCGCCGGGGGAGGAGCCCGCGACGCCGTACATCCTCATGGTCCCGCAGCAGCCGAAGGGCAGGCCGTAGTCGTCGGCTCGCGTCGGCCCGCGTCGGCTCGCGTCAGGCCTGCAGGCCGCCGAGCGTCGCCGACGCCGCGTGGCTCGCCGCCGGCCGCTCGCAGGGCAGCTCCACCGTGAACCGCGCCCCCTCGTCCGGCCGGCTGACCACGCGCACCGCGCCGCCGAGCGCCTCGACGATGCTCTTCACGACGTGGAGCCCGAGCCCGAGCCCGCCGAAATGGCGGCTCGACACCGCGCGCTCGAACCTGTCGAACACGTGCGGGAGCCGCCCCGCCGGGATCCCGATGCCCTGATCCTGCACCACGAGCTCCGCCGTGCCGTCCTTCCGCGCGACCGAGACGTCGATCGGCTTGCCGCCGCCGAACTTGAGGGCGTTGTCGAGCAGGTTCGAGACCACCTGCTCCAGCCTGCTCCTGTCCCACGACCCCACGACGGACGGCTCGGCGCGCACGCTCACGGGCGAGCCGGACTGCGCGATGCGCTCGGTGAGCCGCTCCACGACGCCGTCCACGACCTCCGCGAGATCGACCTGCTCGACGTGCAGCTCCAGCCGGCCGGTGTGGAGCTGCGACACGTCCAGCACGTCGTCGATGAGCCGGACGAGCCGGTGCACCTGCCGATCCATCCTTTGCAGGGCGCGCGCGACGCGCTCGTCGGACGCGTGGTCTCCCCGGCGGAGCAACGCCTGGAGGCCGAGGCGCAGGGAGGTGACGGGCGTCCTGAGCTCGTGCGACGCGACGCTGAGGAACTCGTCGCGGACGCGCACCGCGTGCTGCGCCTCGCGGTAGAGGCGGGCGTTCTCGAGGGCGATCGCGATCTGATCGGAGAGCAGCTCCAGCACGTGGACGCGAGCGCGCGTGAAGGCGTACGTGGTGAGGTTGTTCTCGAGGTAAACCACCCCGAGCCGCGCCTCGTTCCGCTGGATGGGCAGGACCAGGACCGACCGCGAGCCGCCCTCGGCGAAGTGAGGATCGCGCTCGCGCTCCGGCTGGCTGTCCGCGTCGTCGAGCACGACGATCTCGCCCGCGCCGTGCGCGTGCTCGACGATCTGCCGGGGGACCTCGCATGACCGGGAGAGCGGCGTGCGCTCGATGGAGACAGGAGCGGCGACGGACCCCTGGGCCCGCACGAAGAGCTCCCCCTCTTCCTCGAGCACGAGCGCCCCGCACTGCGCGCCGGCGGCCTCCAGGCAGACGCCCAGGAGCTTCTCGAGCAGCCGATCGAGCACGATCTCGCCCGAGAGGGTCTCCGCGGCCTTGAGCAGGCTGAGCGCGTCGAGGGCGACCGCCGGGAGCCGCTCCTCCGCGAGCTCGGGCTCGTCGCCGGACCCGCCGAGCCCGAACTCCTCCGCGAGCGCGCGGGCCTTCTCCGACGCCCCCCAGCAGGCGAACCCCTGGTGCGCGGCGCGCAGGTACATGGCCGCGATCCGGGCCCGCCCGAGCCCGTGGTAGAAGCGCCCAGCCAGCTCGTTGCCGAGCGCCGCGATGTGGAGGAACCCCCCGCGCGTCGCCGCCTCGATCGCCTCGTCGTACCGCGCGCCGGCGAGCTCGAACCTGCGCTCGACGCGGGCGATCTCCGCGTCGACGAGGAGGCGCCGCGGGAGGAAGTTCTCCGCGCAGCCCGACTCCCACCCTCGCAGGGCGCGCTGCAGGTCCGTCGCGCGCGCGAGCAGCGCGGCCCTCTCCCGCTCGTCGGCCTCATCGCACCGCCACAGCAGCGTGAGCGCGGCGTACAGCGCGTACTGGCACTCCGGGATGTAGCCGCCGAGGAAGTGGATGGACGCGACCGCCGCGTCGGCGTGCGCGGTGGCCTGGGCCAGGTCCCGGAACAGGTACGAGGCCTGGAGCCGCAGGATGTGATACACGCACTTCGCCGGCGGCTCCCGCTGCATCGCCTCGAGGAAGACCCGCTCGTCGAACTCGGCGTCTTCGGGCACGTTCCGGCCCCTCGTCAGCCCCTTGAGGCACCGGATCATCTGCCGGTAGGAGACCTGGTAGAAGAGCGTCGACTTGTTGCCGGTCTGCTGGCTGAACGCGAACCCGTCGTTCAGGTCGACGAGCACGAGATCGAGCTCCACCCCTGCGGCGAACGAGTGCCCCACGAGCCCCGTGCGCGCGTAAGACGAGAAGCGGAGCTCGCCGGACGACACGCCCAGGGCGACGATCTCGCGGAACGGCGCCCCGCCCGACGCGAGCGGCGCGATCCACGGGTGAACGAACTCGTTGTACATGTACCGGGCGATCGTCTCCTGGGCGCGATCCTCGAACCTCCGCGCGAGCTCCACGGCGAGCTGGCCGAAGCCCTGGGCGCTCGAGAGCTCGCCCTCCGCCGCCAGCAGCATCGCGTGCCCTGCGTAGGAGAGGATCGACTCGCTCGCGTTGCCGTGCTCCAGCGCGAAGCGGACGCCGAGGGAGGTGAGGAGCACGAGCTGCTTCCGGTCCGCGAACCAGGCGGGGGCCACCATCTCGGCGAGGAGCCTCATGCGGGCCCGCTCTTCCGGGCTCGTCACGTGGGGGAGATCGACGAGCGACTCGGGTGAGCGCTCCGCGAGCTGGCCGGCGATGGCCCGCCGCTGGGCCGTGATCTCTGCGTCGAGATCCGCCGCCGACAGCTCGGCCCCGAAGTGCGCGCGCAGCGCGTCGCGCCCCCAGCTGAGCGCCAGATCGTGCTCGCCGGTGATCGTCGCGCTCATGATCCGGAGCGCCTCCAGGTCGACCTTCTCCGGGATCGACGCCGCGTGGCGGAGCCCCTCCTCCACGAGCGCGCGGGCCGCCGCGTGCTGATCGGTCAGCGCGGCGCACTCCGCCGCGTCGCGGTGGAGGGAGAACCAGAGCTCGTAGCGCGAGCGGAAGGCGCCGTCCGGCAGCAGGCGGAGGCCGCTGCGGAAATACGCGAGCGCCGGGCCGAAGGCGGCGGCGCGGCGCGCCTTCACGCCGGCGCGGAGGTTGAGCCGCGCGAGGTGGTCCCGCTGCTCGGCGTCGAGCAGCGCGGCGCCGAGGTTCAGCTGGTCCGCGGCGTCGAACAGCGCCGCGTCCGTCCCGTTGGTGCAGGTGGCCTCGAGGAAGCGGCCGATCTGCAGGTGCAGCTGCATCCGCAGCTGCTCCGGCCCGAGCTCGTAGGCCGTCTGCTGGACCCGGTCGTGGACGAACCGGATCGCGAGCCCCGCCTCGCGCTCGCACGTGCCGTCGGGCACGACGAGCCCCTCGCGGAGCGGCTGGACGAGCGCCCCGGTCGTCTCGTCGACGGATCGGCCGAGCACCGCCGCGATGAGCCTGAGCTCCGCGCGCCTGCCGATGCACGCGGCGACCTGCAGCAGCTCCTGCGCCGCCTGGGGCAGCCTGCGGACGGACTCCGACATCAGCTGGACCACGTTGTCGGTGACCCCGACCCGCTCGATCCGGCCGAGATCCCACGTCCATGTCGAGCGGATCGCGTCGAAGAGGAGCAGGCCTTTCTCCTGGAGGGACCGGAGGAGCTGGCGGATGAAGAACGGATTGCCCGCCGTCTTGGCGAGGAAGAGCTCTGCGAGAGGGCGCGCCCGCTCCGGCTCGCAGCGGAGCGCCTCTGCGAGCAGCGCGACGACCGGCTCGACGCCGAGCGGGCCGAGCGAGAGGTGCGTCATCGGGGGGACCTGCGCGCCGCGGATCTCCTCGATGGTCTGGTGGAGCGGGTGCGCGGCGCCGACTTCCCTCGACCGGTACGCGCCGAGCAGGAGCACGTGCTTGCTGCGCGGATCCGCGGCGAGGGCGCGGAGGACGCGGAGCGACGCGGCGTCCGTCCACTGCAGGTCGTCGAGGAAGATCGCGAGCGGCGGCCGCTGGGTGGCCACCGCGCGCACGAAGTCCTGGATCGCGAGCAGGAAGCAGTTCTCGGCGCGCATCGGATCCGCGGCCGGCGGCGCGGGCGCGTCCCCGAGGAGCTCGGTGAGCTCCGGGCAGAGCTCGCCGAGGGCGCGGCTCCGCTCGCTGACCGCCTCCCTGAGCTGCGCGCGGCTCTCCTCCGGCTCGGCGCGGAGCGCGGCCGCGAGGGCGCGGAGCGCCTCTGCCAGGGACGCATAGGGCACGTTCGCGGCGCGCAGGTCGAACTTGCCCTCGATGAACCGCCCGCCCCGCTCGACGACGGCGGCCTGCAGCGCCTCGACGAGGGCGGTCTTCCCGACGCCTGCCTCCCCGGTCACCAAGACGAGCTCCGTCCCGCCGCTCGACACGCGGGCGAGCGCGCCGCGCAGCACGGCGAGCTCGCGCTCGCGGTCGATCAGGCGCTCGGGCAGCGGGAGGCGCCGCGCGAGATCCATGCGGCCGAGCTCGAACGGCGCGATGGTGCCCGTGGCGCGCCATCGCCTCTGCGCCTCGTGGAGGTCCTGGGCGAGGCACTCGGCGCTCTGGTATCGCAGGTCCGGCATCTTCGCGAGGAGCCGCTGTACGAGCTCCGAGAGGGCCGCCGGGACACCGGGGCTCACGACGTGCGCGGGCACGGGGCTCCTCGCCATGTGGGCGTGCACGAGCGCGAGCGGATCGAGGTCCTTGAAGGGCGGCGCGCCGGTGAGCATGGCGTAGAAGGTCGCTCCCAGCGCGTACAGGTCCGATCGCGCGTCGATGAACCAGCAGGTGCGCCCGAGCTGCTCGGGGGACAGAAAGGGCAGCGCGTCGAGCTTTTCGAGCTCCACGGCTCGGGGCATGCTCGTCAGCTCGGCCGCGTCCGAGAAGTGGACCAGGGTGACCTGCCCGTCCTCGCCGAGGACGACGCGGCTCGGGGCGATCGCGCGATGGACGACGCCGCTCCCGTGAATGCGCGCGCACGTCTCGGCGAGCGCGATGGCGATATCGAAGAACGCGTCCAGCGCGAGCGGCCCTCGCGCGAGCCGGCGCTCGAGGTCCTCGGGACCTGCGTCCTCGAGGAGCAGCGCCGGCGTGCCCTCCGGGCCGTCCAGCGCCAGCGGCCGCACGACCCCCGGCACGTCGAGCCGGCGCAGGAAGGCGTGCTCGCGCAGAAGGAGGGCCGCCGCGCCCGGGGCTGGATGACGCCCCCGAACGGTTTTCTGCACCACCATCCTCCCGGCAAACCTCTGTCTGCGGAGCAGAAATCGGCTGCAGCGGTGGACGTCAGTCGCTTCCGCCCGAGTCATACGCGTTCCCCCCCGCGCGTTGCCGCGAGAATATAAAGCAGGATGTGTGCTGGTGCGAGCCGGGAAGTCCCGGGTCTCGTGATATGGGAGAGACGTCGGGTTGTGCGCTTCGCGCTATCGCGCGGCGCCATCACCTCCTCCTCTCGGCGCGACAACGCGACGGCGCGCGCTGCGCGGCCTCCCGCCGCCGCGAGGGCGCCCCTCCAGCAGCCATTTGCCTGGCCGTCTGGCTGCGCGGGAAGGGGTGAATGGGGCGTGAAAGGGGCAGCACGGCGCTGGCTTCGAGCTCCGGCGACGACCGGCGACCGCCAATCCGGCGAGCGAAGGTGCTAGGATGAATCTGCGCATGTACGGGGGGCGGCCGGCTGCCCCCGCGCCGGTGCGCGCTGCGGGGAGCTTTGATGAACGCACCTGTCGTCGCAGGGGACGTGATCGCCGAGAAGTACCGGGTCGACCGGATCTTGGGCAGCGGCGAGCTGGGAACGGTGGCCTTCGCGAGCCACCTCGTGCTTCCTCAGCGGGTCGCGATCGAGCTCCTGCTCGCCGACGGCAGCCCGGAGCGCGTGGAGCGCTCGCTCCGGGAGGCGCGCGCGGCGGTGGCGCTCAAGGGGGATCACGTCGCGCGGGTGCTCGACGTCGGTCAGCTCGCCTCGGGTGTCCCGTACATCGTCACGGAGCACCTCGACGGACAGGACCTCTCCGAGCTGCTGCGCGGCCGCGGCCGGATCGAGCTCTCGGAGGCCATCGATTGGGTGCTGCAGGCCTGCGTGGCGGTGGCCGAGGCGCACGCCGCGGGGATCGTGCACCGCGACCTCGAGCCGGCGCGCCTGTTCCTCGCGACGACCCCCGGCGGCGCGACGCTCCTCAAGGTGCTCGGCTTCGGCGCGTCCAGGGAGCTGCCCTGCGCGAGCGACGGCGGCGCGCCGGCGCAGACGCGGGAGGAGCTCGGCGCGCCGCTCTACATGTCGCCGGAGCGGATGCGGTCGTCGGTCGCCGTCGACGCGCGCGCCGACGTCTGGTCGCTCGGCGCGATCCTCTACCGGCTCCTGACCGGGCGGCCGCCGTTCGAGGCGAGCTCGCTCGCCGATCTCGCGCCGCGCGTCGCGAGCGCGGCGCCGGTGCTCCCGAGCGCGCTGCGGTCCGACATTCCCCCCGGCGTCGACCGCGTGCTCCTCTGCTGCCTCGAGAAGGACCCCGCGCGGCGGCCCGCGAGCGTGGCCGAGCTGGCGATCGCGCTCGCCCCTCATGCGTCGGCGGAGGGCCAGGATCACGTGGAGCGGGCCGCGCGGCTCCTCGGCGCGACGCTCCCGTCGCGCCCCCGCGCCTCGCTCCCGACGATCGGGCTCGGGCTCAGCGCGAGGCCCCGCCCGCCCGAGAGCGCTGGACCGAGCTCGGAGGCGGCCCCGGAGACCTTGCGGCACGGCGCGCAGGACACGGGGCGCCACAGGGCGCGCATCGCGCTGATCGCAGCCGTCGCGTCGCTGCTCGCGATCCTCGGCGTGGCAGCGACGCAGCTCAGGTGAGCCGGCGCCGGCCGAGCCGCCGCGGGCGCAGGAGCACCCCTCCGGCCCTCGCCGGAGAAGCGTCGTCGCCGCGAGCGCGGCAGGATGGGAGAAGCCGGAGAGCCGTCCTGTCTCTCACGGAGCGGGTCGCGGATCCTCGCGGCTGCGCCGAGAAAACGTGACATCCGTGTAGACCGGCTGTCGTAGTATCCGCCGCATGCCGCATTCTCTCCCACATTCCGGGGGTGGCCTCGCTCCGCCCGCGCGCATCGGCAAGGTCGCATTCCTCGGGTATGGCCGCTTCGGTGCGGCGCTCGGGTCGCTGCTCCGCGACGCGGGGATCTCGGTGCGCGCGTTCGACCCTTCCGCGGAGATCCGCGGCGCCGCGCGGGCCGCCTCGCTCCCGGAGCTCGTGGACGGCGCGGACCTCGTCATCGTCGCCGTCCCGGTGCCAGCGGCGCGCGAGGCCCTCCTGTCGCTGCGGCCTCACCTCGCGCCGGGGCAGATCGTGGCCGACGTGGGCAGCGTGAAGAGCGTGCCGGCGAGCGCCATGGCCGAGGTGCTCGGCGACAGCCGGCCCTGGGTGGCGACGCACCCGCTGTTCGGTCCGGCGAGCCTCGCCCGCGGCGAGCGCCCGCTGCGCGTCGTCGTCTGCCCGAACCCTGCGCACCCGGACGCGGTGCGCCGCGTCGTCGCGCTGTTCGAGCGGATGGGCTGTCAGGTGCTGGAGCAGGCCCCGGAGGAGCACGACCGCGTGATGGCCTTCACGCACGCGCTCGCGTTCTTCATCGCGAAGGGCATGATGGACGCGGGCGTGCCCGCCGGCGCGCCCTACGCGCCGCCCTCGTTCCAGGGGATCGCTCACACGATCGAGACGGTGCGCGTGGACGCGGGGCACCTGTTCGCCGCGCTGCACCGCGAGAACCCCTTCGCGAGCGAGGCGCGCCGCCGCCTCATCGACGCGCTCGTCGCCGTCGATCGAAGCCTCGACGTGCCGACCAAGGACGCCGCGCCCGAGGACCTCGCCGCGCTCGCGATCCCCGATCTCGGCGCGCTCTCTCCCGAGCTCCGCGAGACGCGGGAGCTCATCGACGACCTGGATCTGGAGCTCGTCGGCCTGCTCGCGCGGAGGGCCGAGCTCGTCCAGCGCGCCGGGCGCGCCAAGGCCACGATCGGGGCGGCGGTCCGGGATCCGGTGCGCGAGGCGCGGCTGATGGAGTCGCGCCGCCGCTGCGCCCTGGAGCTCGGCCTCGACCCCGACGGCGTCGCCGAGGTCTTCGAGGTGATCCTCCGGCACTCGCGCTCGCTCCAGGAGCGGCGCTCCGCCGTCTAGCGCGCGGAGCGCGGCGCAGGCGACGGACTCCTCACCATCGGAGCACTCGACACTCCGAGCGCGTCGAGCGGGTATCGCCAGAGGGTCAGGAGAGCGTCGCCACATCGCCCTCCGCGTCACTTGCGTCCGTTTTCTTCGTCATCTCTCCGATTCTCGCGCTCTCTCACGGCCTCTTCGAGGGATGGCGCTCGGTGGCGCCATGAATTCCTCTTTTCACGCTGGCGTGCTCCGGTGTAGGGTTTGCGTGCGGGAATCATGCAGCGGCGTCAGGTGCTCCCTTGTGGATACTGCAGGCGAGCCCTGGGTCGCAGGTAAGACAGCGCCTCGATTACGATACGGGCTCGTCGGCGCAGCGCAGGGAGGGGCTGGAATGGATCTACGGAGCGGCCATGCCGGGGGGCCAAGCGTTCCGGGGCTGAGCGTCGCCGCCGTGCGATCCGCGCGCCGGCGCCCCCGCGCAGGGCCGCCTGCGGGAAGGCCGTCCGGCGCCTGGGCGGTCGCCCCGGCGGGCGGGCGGGCGGGCTCACCCTCCGCCGTGGGCGTGGGCTGCATCCTCGCGGCGACGTGGTTTCCCCGAGCTTGCTCGTACGGAGCGCTGGAGCGGGCTGGAGCGGACGCGGCAGACGCCGCCCGAAAGCGGTGGACACAGCCCCATTCCTGAGGATGCTGCGAGGCTGGCCGCGGCGCTGACAACGGAGCAGGGGGGCAAGGAGACGCGGGATGAGGGCAGAAGTAGGCAGAGTCAACATCCTGATCGTTGACGACAGGCCTGAGCAGCTCCTCTCCCTGGAGGCGGTCCTCGCGCCGCTCGGCGAGAACCTCGTCAAGGCGGCGTCCGGGCGGGAAGCGCTTCGCCATCTCCTTCAGGAGGAGTTCGCGGTCATCCTCCTCGACATCAAGATGCCTGAGATAGATGGGTTCGAGACGGCGACGCTCATCCGCAAGCGGAGGAGCACGCTGCACACGCCGATCATCTTCCTGACGGCGCACACCGAGCGCGTCTATGTCGAGCGCAGCTATTCGCTTGGGGCGGTCGATTACATCATGACCCCGTTCGCCCCCGAGGTCCTCCGCACCAAGGTGTCTGTCTTCGTCGATCTCTTCAAGAAGACACAGAAGATCAAGCTCCAGGCGGAGTCGCTGCGCGCGCACGCGGAGCAGCTCCAGCGGCTCAACCGCGCCGCGCTCAGGATCAACTCGGCCCTGTCGCTCGACGCCATGGTCGCGGCGATCACGGAGGCGGCCCGCGACGTCGGCGGCGCCCATCAGGCGATGACGCTCGTGAAGCTGGAGCGACCCGGTGAGCGGGCGCGGACCGCGGTGTCGCTCTCGGAGCGGTACACGACGTTCCAGAAGGAGGCGCCTCCGCCGATCGCCGGCAAGCTGTGCGCGCTCGTCTGCGCCAGGAACAGGCCTCTCCGTTTGACGCAGCGAGAGCTCTCGCTGCACCCGGAGTGGCTGGACAACGGCGGGCAGCGGCCGCCGCCGCGGGGGTACCTCGCGGTGCCCCTCACCGCGGCCGACGGCCAGAACATCGGGAGCATCCAGCTCTCGGATCGGCACGACGGCGAGTTCTCCGACGACGACGAGACCGTCCTCGTGCAGCTCGCGCAGCTCGCTTCCATCGCCATCCAGAACTGCGTGCACGCCGAGGCGCGCGAGGCGAACCGCCTGAAGGACGAGTTCCTCGCCACGCTCTCCCACGAGCTGCGCAGCCCGCTCAACGCGATCCTCGGCTGGACGCACCTCCTGCGGTCCGAGCCGTTCGATGAGCAGCGGGTGTCCCATGGGCTCGAGGTGATCGAGCGCAACGTGGCCGCGCAGACGAAGCTCATCGAGGATCTCCTCGACGTCTCGCGGGTCACGACGGGCAAGCTGAGCATCAGCGCCGCGCCGATGGCGCTCGCGCCCGTCGTGGAGATTGCCATCGACGCGATCCGCCCCGCCGCCGAGGCGAAGGGGCTCACGATCGACGTCTCGCTCGACCCCGGCATCGAGGTGAACGGCGACGCGGATCGGCTGCAGCAGGTCGTCTCGAACCTCACGTCCAACGCGCTCAAGTTCACGCGTCCCGGGGACCATATCCTCGTCTCCCTCCGGCGGGCCGGCGCGACGGCGGAGCTCACGGTGCGCGACACGGGGGAGGGCATCGCGCCGGATTTCCTCCCGCTCGTCTTCGAGCGCTTCCGCCAGGCCGACAGCACGAGCCGCAGGACGCACGCGGGCCTCGGCATCGGGCTGTCCCTTGTGCGCCATATCGTCGAGATCCACGGCGGCTCGGTCGTGGCCGACAGCCCTGGGTTGCA
The DNA here is from genome assembly GCF_051473845.1 of Sorangium sp. So ce381. NCBI lineage: Bacteria > Pseudomonadati > Myxococcota > Polyangiales > Polyangiaceae > Sorangium > Sorangium sp. So ce381. The sequence goes on from NZ_CP150336.1 coordinate 1,785,955, forward strand.
CAAGGGATCGACGTTCGTGATCCGGCTCCCGCTCCTCGGGGTCGAGCGCAGCTCGCTCCCGGCGCTGACGAGGGAGGCCCGGTCGCGCTCGCTCGTGTGCCCGGAGTCCGCGTCCAACCTCGGCGGGCTCCGCGTCCTGCTCGTCGAGGACGACGCGGACGCGAGGGAGCTCCTTCAGGAGGTGCTGTCCCAGCACCACGCCGAGGTGACGGCCGTGGCTTCGGCCCACGAGGCGCTCGCGGCGTTCTGCGTGGCTCTCCCGCACGTGCTCGTGAGCGATATCGCCATGCCGGGCGAGGACGGCTATGAGCTCATCCGCGCCATCCGGCGGCGCCCGCCGCAGGCCGGCGGCGATCTGCCCGCGCTGGCCCTGACGGCCTATGCTCGCAAGGAGGACCAGAAGCGCGCGCTCGACGCCGGCTTCCACATGCACGCCACGAAGCCGATCGAGCCCGCCGCCCTCGTGGCCGCCGTGGCCAGCCTCGCGGCCCGGGCCCGCGCCGGCGACCTCCCCTGCGCCCGGGACCGAGGATCGAGCGAGGAGATCAACCCGTGAGGATCGCGCGGAGGCGAGGGCGCTCGGGCGCTCCATAGCGGGGTGATCGCCGCCGGTCGGTCGGCGGGCGAGGCGCCGTGCGGTGAGTGAGCGCCTGTGAGCTTCCTTGACCGGGGGCGCCTTCGCGTTATCTATCGCTCGCACATCCCACCTGAGCTCGCCCGCTCCCGCGGCCCGGCCCGCGAGCGATATCGGGTCTCTCCCCAGCGGCCTGCGCTCATGAGCAGGGACGAGGAGCAAGGCCCGACGGGCATTGGGCCTGGGACTTGCAGCTCATGACGCGAACGTGTCCTCATGGCCAGACCGGGAGCCGACCCCCATCGGGGGCCAGACGAGTCGCGTCCGCGCTGCAGTCGGGCTCTGTTCGCCTGTTGCGAGGCGCCGCTCCTCCAGGTCGCTCACGCGAGCAGGCTTTGGCTCATGGGGCCCTCACCTCTGGAGGTCAATCCGCTATGGCGGAGGTGCCGTCAGGCACCGTCGTTCTTCACGCGCCACGTTCGCCCGCGCCCGCGTAGGCGAATGTGCTTGACCGGTGGGCGTTCGCAGGGGGGCACCCACATGCAACGATGATGCAGTGAGACAAAAAGCTTGCGTAATCCAGTATGGTGGCTTATTGTCCACCATAACGGAATCACCACGGAGTTGACACCGGGCCATCGCACGCGGCGTGCTCATAGCGCCTCTGGGGCGCACGTTTTGCGCGATTTTGCGTGGATTGAGTCGCTTGGCCGTGTGGAGCGGTGATCGGCGCGGGATTCTACCGAGTCATTCTTTGGGGGGGACAACCCAACGGAGAGAACGAACCATGAACGCTTCGAAGAGCATCTTTGCAAGCGCGCTGCTGCTAGGCGCGACCATGATGATGATCGGCGCCGGATGCGGCGATGACGAGGGGACCACCACCTCCTCCTCCACGACGACGAGCTCGGCGACGACTGGCAGTGGCGGCGCGGGCGGCACCGGCGGCGCGGGCGGCACCGGCGGCGCGGGTGAGGGCGGCGCGGGCGGCGCGGGCGAGGGCGGCGCAGGTGGCGCCGGCGGCGCGGGCGAGGGTGGAGCGGGCGGCGCGGGCGAGGGCGGCGCAGGTGGCGCCGGCGGCGCGGGCGGCGCCTGAGACGAGCGCGTCGATAGCGCCCATCCCTCGCCGAGCCCGCGGTTGGGCGGGCGGGGGATAGGCTGTTGGAGCGCCACTCATCACCTCCCGTCCCATGCGCCTTCGCGGCTGCATGGCGCGGTGTGGCTTTGTCCGGCGCTCTATCGTGATGCGCAGATTCGTGCGATGCTGGCTCAGCCTCCGAGCCGGCGCGCGAGGCGTACGAACGTGCGCTGAAGCGAGCCGAACGACGCGGATGAGCCCGTAGCGCACGAAGATACGCCCCGCTCTGGGCTCGGGAATCACGGGTGGGCTCGAAGACGGAAGATGCTTTGTGTCTTCCCTCCGTCCCGTGGTGTCCCGAGCATTTTGATTTCAGAACATGTGCCTGTCGCGCCGGCCTCAAGAGGCTATGTGCTGGGCGGCGTCTGCGCTGCTGCCGCGCGCTCTACCGCGCTGCCACGTGCCTTTCGCGCTGCAGCGTGCCTTGTTCGCGCGACTGCGCTCCCCTTCGCGCTCGCGCGCATCTCGGACGGAGCTCTGGCGCGCGGACGCGTGCACGCTATGCATGTTTTGCGGCCCCTCTGGTGCCGGCGTCATGGATTTTCCAGAGGGGATGTCCGATCCGCGATGTGAGCTTCGCCCACAGCGCCTCCTCAAGGCCGCGCCGAAGTCCTTCCTTCCTGGCGGGGAATCCTTGCTGAGCGAGTTCCTGGCGGGGAATCCTGTCGGGCAGGACGAGCCCGGATAAAGACATGCTTGCGGGAGCTAGCGCGCCTCGTTGCAGCGCCGCAGCTCGCTCGTGGGGCTAGCGTCGCGGTTGCAGGCGCGGAGCTCCTCGGTGAGGCGAGCGACCTCTTCTACGAGGGCCTCGTTGCAGCGACGGAGCTCGCGCGAGGTGCTCTGAGCGTCGCGGTAGCGCAGCGCGTTGTGCACGGCCACCGCCGCCTGCGACGCGAGGAGGCCGCAGAGCTCGACCTGGCCGGCGCGGAAGGCGCCAGCGTTCGCGCCGTTCTCCGCGTAGAGCACGCCCGTGAGGCGGCCCTGATGCGTCATGGCGAGGCACAGGATCGATCGAAGGCCGCCCTCGAGCAGGTAAGGGTCGTCCGCGAACCGCTCGTCCATGGCCGCGCTGGCGAGGGCGATCGGCTGCTGTGTCTGGGCGACGTGCTGGACGACGCTGGCGGCTAGATCGGCGGCCTCGAGCGGCGTCGCAGGTCCGACGCGGACCCCTCCGCGGTCGCCGTCGAGCTCGGCCTCGACGGTCAGCGCGCCGTCGCGCGCGAGGAGCAGCACGGCGCGCTGCGCCCCCGCGCTCTCGCTCAGGGCCCGGAGGAGCCGCTCGAAGAGGCGCTCCGGGACGAGCTCTCCGCAGATCGCGCGCGAGACGCGGAGGAGGGCGAACGCGTCGAGCGGCGTGGGGCGCTCCGTGCTCGCCGGGAGCGCGGACTCCGGCGGACGGCTCTGCTGCCCGAGGAGCGCGGCGCGCGCGACGAGGTGCGGGTATTTTCGCGACAGCTGTCGCGCTTTGGCCGCCGCGCCCCACCGCAGATAGCCCTCGTGGGCGTCGGCCATGTAGACGTGGGCGATCCTCTCCCTGCCGCTCGCCAGGTGGAACTTCGCGCAGAGCTCGCTGGCGAGCGCCTCGTCCCGGACGAAACCGTTCACCTTCGCCGACTCGATCGCTTGATCGTAGAGCTTCATCGCCGCGAGCTCCTCGCCGGCGGCGCGCGCGGACTCCGCGCGGAGGAGGAGGTGCTTGTGACGGTAGTTGTCCGGGCACCGCTCGGCCCACTCCGAGAACCGATCCCGGTAGCTCGCCACCGAGACGGTGCTCAGCTGCCGGCCGCGCGCCAGCGTGGGCGAGAGCAGCGTCAGGCAGGTGTAGAAGAACACCTCGGTCGCGAGGTGATCGTCGACGCCGCCCTGCATCCTCGCCTCGGCCAGCGAGCCCATCCGCAGCGCCCCCTCGTGATCCTCGTTCAGGAAGCAGATCTGCTGCCGCAGCGCGTAGTGGACGCGCGCGGCGGCGCCGTACGCCGGCGCCGAGAGCTTCGCTTCGTCCCCTGCGTCGTCGGGATCGCCGTGGCTGGGCGGGCGTGACGCGCCGGCGCGCGTCGCGTCCATCAGGTCGTCGAGCGCGCGGCGCACCCCGGCCAGCGCGAGGATGGAGAGCTCCTCCCGCGCGCGCCGCACGACGGAGAGGAACCCGTCGACCTCGGCCCGCACCGCCTCGCACTCGTCGCCGAGCCCGAATCGAACGAGCGCGGTGTGGACGCACGCCTGGGACAGGTAGGTGAGATCGCCCGTCCTGTGCCCCGCCTCGAGGGCGGCCTGGAAGAGATCGAGGCTCGAAAGGAGGTGATCGGTGAAGACGCTGATGTGGGCTCCGAGCACGACGCGCAGCCGGCAGGAGAGCTCGGGCTGTCCGGACCTCTCGTTCATCTCGATCGCGAGCTGCCCGAGCTCGTAGGCCTCGTCGTAGCGGCGGAGCACCCGCGCGGCGACCCAGGCGTAGGCCATGTAGCCGTACGAGGAAGCTCCGCCGTGGCCGCGCTCCAGCGACAGGTTGACCTGCCTGGCCGCGATGAACGTGCAGAGCGGCGGGTTCACCGTCGCGGCGGGGAGCATGAGGGCCATGAGGAGCCGGAGCGCCGCGCGGGTCCGGGCGTCCGACGCCTCGGGCTCGTCGAGCAGATCCTTGAGCCGGCGCGTGCCGAGCGCGACGCGCGCGGCCGCGAGCTCGGCGTCCGCGGCCGCCTTGCGCCCCGGCCCGTCCTCGGGGAGGGGGACGCCGAGCATCGCGAGGGCCGTCTTTCCGAGCGCCACCGCCTCATCGAGCCGGCCCTGGGTGGTGTACACGGCGATGCGCAGCTCGTACGCCCTGGCCCGCTCGAGATCGGAGCGCGCCTCCGCAGCGAGCACGTCGAGCAGCGACTCCGCGCGATCGAGCCGACCGCCGAGGTGCGCGCACTCGGCCGCCTCCGCATGCAGCGAGAAGGCAATCTCGTGGTCCCGCTTGAAGCTCCCGTCCGGCAGCGCCGCGATCCCGGCCTCGAAGAGATCGGCGGCCGCCGGGGTCGCGCCCCGCTCCCTCGCCTTGCGGCCTGCGGCGAGGTTCATCGCGGCGAGCGCCGCCCGCTCGCGCGGCTCTACGATCAAGGGCGCGCCGAGGTTCAGGTGGTGCGCGGCCTCGAAGAGCGCCTCGTCCGAGCGCTCGCGCTGCGATCGCGCCTCGGCCATGCGCCCGAGGCGCAGGTGGACCGCGCGCCGCTCCGCGTCAGGGAGGGCGGCGTAGGCGTCGATGTCGACCTTCAGCACCTGCGCACGCGGCGTGCGCTCGTCAGCGGGCTTGCAGAGCAACTTCATCGCCATCTCCGAGGCGATCGCGGGGGCGCCGGCGGCGAGGGCGAGGCTGGCGCGGGGGGGCCGCGCAGTCGCGCCTTCGCTCGCAGGGAGCTCCGTCGTGATCGTAGATGGGTGGGGGGTCATGGAGGGGCCGTCGCCCGTGGCTGCGGGCTCCTCCAGCGGGGATACGTCCGCCGGAGTCGGGTGGCAGCATCCTACCCTAAGTGGGCGCGGGTGCGCTACAGTGGTAGGCTCCCGTCTTCTCGTTCTGCGCGCGCGGCCAGCCACCCGCCGAGCCCGGACGAGGGCGGCCTCGGGGGCCGCGCGAGCGCCCCGCCCGCGGCTCGCGGTGCGCGGCTTCGACGCCCGCCCCGGCATCAGGGCTTCGCGCGCGAGCAGCCCGCCCCATCGCCTGCGCCTCGCCGGGGCCCGGCGGCGTTCAAGATGCCAGTCGCCCGCGCCTCGACGGCAGCGGCGGGCGGCTCGGCCAGATCTCGTGCGTCGATGATCTGGATTCGGAACATGCGGTGTCCATGGCGAGAGACGCTCTATCCACCTCTGTCGACGCGAGCGGGCCAGTGCGTGAATCGAACGTTCGCGCGGCCGGGGTCGAGTGGCCAGCTCTCCGGGGAGCGACGGTGTGGAGAGGGCATGAAGCGGCTCTGCACGAGCGCGTCCTGCCCCGGATGAGCCCGCATTCATCGAGAAAAGTTTGGATTTTTCAACTTCGCGAGAAGCTTGAAAGGCGCGGGCCATGGTCCGCATCCTGCAGTGTTTCCAGTGTGCCCGCGTCGAGGCGGGAGAGGAGATGCAGTATGTGGTCTGTCTTGAGAGCACTGAGCGCCCTCTGCGGCGTCATCTGCTGTGGAGCCGGGTGTATGTCCTCGGAGGCTGCGGACGCTGTCGCGGAGGGCGAGCCGGGAGGCGACAGCGGCGCTGCGATGCGGGCGAACGCGGAGCACGGCCCGCCTCCCGGGATGTGCGAGATGGGGGCAGTCGGCCCCGGGGGCGTGTGTCTGGGTGCCGCGGTCGCACCCGGCGGGCGGTCGGCCGGCGCGGCCGGGCTCGCCGACGGCGAGCGGGCCGAGCGCGCGTGTCGGCAGAGATCGTTCAGCCGGCAGTATCCTGGCAAGGGCGCGACCCTGCGCGGCTTCACGATCGACGGCGCCGGCCGCGCGTTGCTCGCGGGCTCCTTCGAAGGGGAGCTGACCTTCGGCAGCACCCGGCTGCGGAGCGCGGGCGCGACGGACGCCTTCGTGGCCGAGCTCGACGCGTGCGGCGCTCCCCTCTGGAGCAAGCAGTTCGGCGACGGCACGGCGCAGAGCGCCATCGACGTGGCCGCCAGCAGCGGGGGTCAGACGCTCGTGCTCGGCGATTTCTCCGGCACGATCCGCTTCGGCGCGCACCGGCTCACGGCGGCGTCGCCCTCGGGCGCGGACCTGTTCCTCGCGAAGCTCGGCCCGCGCGGCGCGGCGAGCTGGGCGGCGCAGATCTCCGCGGAGGAGGGCGCGATCCTGAGCGGCACGGCGCTCGCCGCCGATGGCCGCGGCGGAGCGCTCGTGCTCGGCAGGCTGGAGGGAGCCGCGAAGGTCGCCGGCGCGCGGATCGAGCGGCGGGCGATCGGCGCCTTCGTCGTCCGGCTCGACGCCTCGGGTCGCTTCGCGTGGGTCAGCCTGCCGCCGAGCGGCTCCGACAGCGATGAGATCGGCATCAAGGTCGACCGCGACGGGAACGCGATCCTCGCGAGCCAGGACGGGCGAGGCACGGCGACGTTCGTGACCAAGCTGGACCGGAACGGAGAGCTCCTGTGGCACAAGCGGTTCCGTGGCTCGCCGGATCAGCTTGAGGAGGCGTACGACCTCGCCGTGGATCCGGAAGGCGCCGCGTTGCTCTCCGGCCGCGGCGTCTTCGGCGAGCCCGATCTGCCGGGCGGCCCGCGGCCGTTCGTCGCCAAGATCGGCCCGGACGGCCGCGTGATCTGGGTGAAGCGCTTCGACGCGCGGAGCCCCCGCCGCGTCACCGCGAGCGGCGAGCGCGTGGTGCTGGCCGGCGACGCCCTGTGCGAGTCGGCGGGCGAGCCGGCGTCGTGCAGCGCGTGGGCGGCCGGGCTCAGCTCCAGCGGAGAGGAGCAGTGGACCCGGCGCATCGGCGCGGACGTCCACGTCTCCGGGCTGGAGATGGACCCGTGGGAGAGCCCGATGCTGGCCGGGTCCTTCCAGGGCACGATGGCGCTCGGGGGCGAACGCCTCTCCAGCGACCAGGGCGCGCTCTTCCTGACCCGCCTGCCGGACCCGGGCTGACGCGCGCGGGCGTTCGGCTCTCCCCGAGAGATCGCCTGGAAAGAGCCTGGCTTCGGCAGAAGGCGCGGCGCGGCCCGGCTCACACGCCGAGCGCGCGGCGGATGGCGGCGACGATGTCCTCGGGGGTGCCGCTGATGTCGACGCGGATCGCGTCCTCGGGCGGCTCCAGCGCGGCGAGCTGCGTCGCGAGGAGGCCGGCGGGCATGAAGTGATCCTTGCGCGCCGAGAGGCGCGCGGCGATCAGCGCGGGATCGCCGGTCAGGTGCACGAGGCGCATCCGCGCGGGGTCGACGAGCAGCTGCGCGCGGTACGCCGCCTTGAGCGCCGAGCAGGCGATCACGGCGCCGCGCCCCTCGTCGAGGAGCTGGCGGATGCGCGCGGTGAGCGCTGCGATCCACGGCGCGCGGTCCCGATCGTCCAGCGGCTTGCCGGAGCGCATCTTCTCGATGTTGGCGGCGGGGTGGAGGTCGTCCGCGTCGACGAGCTCCCATCCGAGCTCGCGCGCAAGGCGCGCCCCGACCGTCGTCTTCCCGGCGCCGCTCACGCCCATCACGAGCACGATCACGGGCGCCGCGCCTCTCCGAGGGCTGTCTCTCGCGCTCTCCGCATGGCGGGATCCATCCTATCATGGGCGGTTCGGCACGCCCCCTGCTGCGCCGGGCGCATGCGTAGTTCTCCGATCCCTGTGGTCCTGTTGTCATTTTCCCTCCTCTGCGCCGGTTGCTCCTCTGCCGGCGCAGAGCGGGAGCCGCAGCCCTCGCCGTCCGGGTGCGCCGATCCGGGCACCGCGGGCTGCGTCGTCGCCTCGGACAGGCAGCGGGCACGCGCACCTCGGGTATCGGAGGCCGACGCCAGGGAGCTCGCCCTCGGCAACACGGCGTTCGCGCTCGAGCTCTACCGTCGGATCGGCGCCGCGCCGGGCAACCTCTTCTGGTCGCCGTACAGCGTGTCGAGCGCGCTGGCGATGGCGTACGCTGGCGCGCGCGGGGAAACGGCCGAGCAGATGGCGCGCGCGCTGCGCTTCACGCTGCCGCAAGCGCGGCTCCACCCGGCGTTCAACGCGCTCGATCTGGCGCTCGCGCGCCGCGGCGAGGGCGCCGAGGGGCAGGACGGCAAGGGGTTCCGGCTCCACGTGGCCAACGCGATCTGGGGGCAGGTCGGCTCCGCGTTCGTGCCGTCGTTCCTCGACGTGCTGGCGGAGAGCTACGGGGCCGGGCTGCATGTCGTCGACTTCGTCCATGCGCCCGACGAGGCGCGGGGGATCATCAATGGCTGGGTGGCCGAGCGCACCGAGGACCGCATCGAGGACATCCTGCCCGAAGGCGCCCTCGGGCCCTCGACCCGGCTCGTGCTGACGAACGCCATCTACTTCAACGCTGCGTGGCAGTTTCCGTTCGAGGAGGAGGAGACGACCCCGGGGAGCTTCACGCTGGCGGACGGCTCCACGGTGTCCGTGCCGATGATGGCCAACCACGCGCAGGTCCGTTATGGCGAGGGCGACGGCTACGAGGCGCTGGAGCTGCCCTACGACGGCGGCGAGCTGTCGATGGTGCTCGTGCTCCCGTCGGAGCTCGGGACCTTCGAGGCGGGGCTCGATCAGGCGCGGCTGGATGGCGTCCTCGCCTCCCTCGGATCGCGGAGCGTCACGATGACGCTGCCGCGGTTCAAGATCGTCTCGACCCTGGATCTCGCCCCGCCGCTCGAGGAACTGGGGATGCCCGCCGCCTTCTCCGATGGCGCGGATTTTTCGGGGATCGACGGCCAGGGCGGCCTGTTCATCACCGATGTGCTCCACAAAGCGTTCGTCTCCGTGAACGAGGCGGGCACCGAGGCGGCGGCGGCGACGGCGGTGGTCATCGGCGAGACGTCGGCGCCCGAGCCTGTCACCATCCGCTTCGACCGCCCGTTCCTCTTCGTCATCCGGGATCGCGCGACGAGCGCGATCCTGTTCGTCGGCCGCGTGGCCGACCCATCCAGGTAGGAGCGCCGGGCCCGGGAGAGCGAGGCGTCCTGCGACAGGCGTGGCGTCCTGTCCCATGGCGGCGCGTGGCTGCCGCGGTGCGCGCCGCGCGAGAGCCCTCTCAGTAGAGGCGGGGGACGAGCCGCGCAGACGTCCGGCGCGCGTAGTCGTCGTATTCCGGGAAGGTGTCGCGCAGCACGCGCTCCTCGTATCCCATGCGGATGATCTGCAGGATCATCTCGACCGTGTAGATCAGGATCGCGGCCATGGACGGAAAGATCAAGATGATACCCGTCCCCTGGATCAAGGTGGCGAGATAGACCGGGTGGCGCACGAGCCGGTAGGGGCCGCCGGTGATGAGGCGTCGCGCCTCGGGCATGACGCTGAACGACTTGCCCAGCCACCCGATGCTGATCACGGCGAGCGCCATTCCAGCGATGATGAGCAGCGTGCCCGCCACCTGAAGACCGGGCATCGGCGGGGCCTTGGGCAGCCATGCGATGCTCGCCGGCAGCAGGCCGGCGGCGAGCGCGGTGATGCGAGGTACGACGCCGCTCAGCTTGCGTACAGGGCGGAGGCGAACGAGCGTGAACGCCGCGACGAGCAGCAGGTAGGCCTCGGTGGCCACGAGCGATGCCACCGTCGTCCCGTACGTGAGCCCCCTGGGCCCGCTCCAGAGAAACAGGTGAGCATGGATATCGCGCCCGACGAACAGGGCGTTATAAAGCATGAGGACGGCGAGCGGCAGCCGCATCGCGAGATCGTAGAGCACCGCGCCATTCATTTGTATTCCCCCTCACTTCGCATCGTGAGAGGGGGCGCGAGCGAGGTCAAGCCAGCAGGGCTATTGCTGCGTCGGATCCATCATCCATCTACCGCGGGCGCAGCGCGCTTCGACGAGGGTGGGGCCGCGGGACGATCGCGGTCTGTCGAAGACAGCGCCTGCGGGGGAAGAGGAGAGTTCAGCCGTATCGGAGCTTGAGGAGGAACACGGTATCCGGCGCTCAGCTGGTCCGTCCGCCTGGGCGCTCACAGCGCCTCGACCATCCTCTCCACCGCATCGCTGATCTCTCGCTCGTCCAGCGCCGCGAACCCGAGCCGCAGGAAGGGGCGCTTCTTGCCGTCGAACGCGAAGCGCCGCCCCGCCGAGAACGCCACCTTCCGCGCGAGCGCGCGCTCGGCCCAGGCGTCCGTGTCGATCGCGGCGTCCACCTTGGCCCACAGGGCCATACCGCCTGCTGGCACGGCGAAGTCGAGCGCGTCGGGGAGCCGTGCGCGCAGCGACGCGACGAGCAGATCGCGCCGCGCCCGGTAGGCGCGGCGCGCGCGCTGCGCGTGGCGCTGCACCTCGCCGTCCTCGAGGAGCTCGGCGACGGCGCGCTCCACGGCGTGATCGCCTTGCCGGTCGACGAAGGTGCGGTGGAGGGAGAGCCGCTCGATCAGCGGCTCCGGGGCGACCACGAAGCCGATCCGGAGCCCGGGGGCGAGGATCTTCGACAAGGTGCCGATGTAGACGACGACGCCGGCCGTGTCCGCGCTGGCGAGCGGCAGCACCGGGCGGCCGTCGTAGTGGAACTCGTGATCGTAGTCGTCCTCGAGGATCGCGATCCGGCGGGCCCGGCAGAGCTCGAGGAGCGCGATGCGCCTGCCGGGCGCGAGCACCGCGGTCGTGGGGTACTGGTGGTGCGGGGTGACGTAGACGGCGCGCAGGCGCTCTCGCTGGGCGAGCTCCGAGAGCGCGTCGACGGAGAGGCCCGCGGCGTCGACCGGCAGCGGGAGGAGCCGCGCGCCGGCGAGGCGGAGCGCCTCCCACGCGGGGCGGTAGCCGTAGGACTCGACGGCGACCGCGTCGCCCGGCGCGATCAGGGCGCGGGCGACGAGGTCGAGCGCCATCTGGCTGCCGCGCGTGACGAGGACCGACTCCGGCCCGGCGGCGAGGCCGCGCACCGCCGAGAGCATCGCGGCGAGGGCGGCGCGGAGGCGCTCGTCGCCGCGCGGATCGGCGTAGTCGAGCAGCCGGTGCGACCCGGCGTGCAGCGCGCGGCGGTAGGCGCGCGCGAGCGCCGCGGTCGGGACGAGGCGCATGTCGGGGAGGCCGCCGCTCATGCGGAGCGTGCCGGGCGGGATGATGGGCACGTGCCGGAGCGAGGTCGCGCCGAGGCCGAAGCCGAGGCGCGCCGGCACCTCTGCCCGCGCGGCGGCGCGCCGGGCGAAGCGGCGGGGCGACGGCGCTGGCAGCTCCGCCGAGACGAAGGTGCCGCGCGCGGCGCTGGCCTCGATCCAGCCCTCGGCGGCGAGCTCGCGGTACGCGGCGAGGACGGTGTTGCGATGGACCGACAGGGACCGCGCGAGCGCGCGGCTGCCCGGCAGCTCGGCGCCGGCGCGGAGCCGGCCGCGGCGGATGTCGTCCGCGAGGGCGCGCGCGATCTGCAGGAAGATCGGCTGTGGCGCGGCGGGATCGACGGCGAGGGCGAGCTCCCAGGGCATGCCAACTGGTCTAGCAGAAAACGTCGGACCGGATCTTTCGGGAGTACCAGGTGCGCGGCAACCTGGGGCCATGCGCAGGGAGATTTTTCGCATGGAGAGGGCGGAGGCCGAGGCGTTCCTCGGGCTCGCGGAGGTGGTCCACCTGGCGTCGACGACGGCGGAGGGCGAGCCGGTCTTGAGGACGGTGCACGGCGTCGTGGTCCGCGGCGCGATCGCGTTCCACGGCGCGCCCGTGGGCGAGAAGACCGAGGCCGTCGGCCGGCCCGCGGTGGTGTCGTGCGAGCAGGTCGTCGCGTCGATCCCGAGCTACTTCACCGATCCGGAGCGGGCGTGCCCGGCGACGACGCTCTACCGGAGCGCGCAGGCCCACGGGGTGATCGAGCGCGTGGACGATCCGGACCACAAGGCCGAGGTGCTGGAGGCGCTGATGCAGAAGTACCAGCCCGAGGGCGGGTACACGCCGCTCGACGCGTCGAGCCCGCTCTACCGCAAGGCGATCGCCGGGATCCTCGTGCTCGCGGTCCCGCTGTCGCGGCTCGACGGCAAGGCGAAGCTCTCGCAGAACCGGACGCCCGAGGAGCGGGCGCGGATCCTCACGAAGCTCTGGGAGCGGGGGGCGCCCGGCGATCCCGCGGCGATCGAGCTGCTCCGCGCCGCTTGCCCGGACACGCCGGCGCCCGAGTTCCTGCAGGCGCCGGCGGGCTGCGTGCTCTCGTGCGCGCTGGGCCCGCGCGATGTGGCGGAGGCGGTCGATCTGCTGGAGGGCGGCTACTGGAACCAGGGCGTGCCGCGCGAGGCGATCGGCCGGGCGCAGCTCGGCTCGTCGGCGTGGGTGGGCGCGCGCGACGCGGCGGGCCGGCTCGTGGCGACGGCGCGGGCGATCAGCGACGGGAGCAGGCGCGCGTGGGTGTACGACGTGATGGTCGCGCCCTCGCTGCGGGGCCGCGGCGTGGGCGAGGCGGTGGTGCGTCTGCTGCTCGGGCACCCGGCGGTCCGCGGCGCGAGCCACGTCCACCTGGGCACCCAGGACGCGCACACGTTCTACGCGAGGTTCGGGTTCCGCGACCGCGCGGAGCTGCCGCCGCGGCCGTTCACGTCGACGGAGATGCAGCTCATCCGTGCGTGAAGCGGCGGCCAGGCGTCAACGCGGCGCGGCCGCGCCGCTGCACCGCGGCGGCCCGCGAGACACACGGCACCTCCGACCCCGTTTTCGCCGGCGGAAGGCTAGTTCGCACCGATCGAGATGGCGTTGACCACCGAAGAAGGGTGTCCCCAAGAGATCCCAGATGAATGCCTGATCCGCCGCTGAGCACGGCTCAACTTCTGGGGCGACGAGGCTCGGAGCGCCTCGATTCTCGACGGTTACGAAGGTGAACTAGATACGAGCAGGGGATACCGTTCGATCGTGGGCACAAGGGGAGACAGCGTCGGGACTGGCCCTCTCGCCTGCACGAGCGACGATCCGCGCTCCCTTGATGAGCTGCGTATCTTGATTGGGGGCGTGCGGCCACGCCGTGGACTCGCTCGCCTCGTCGCGATTGCCGAGGAGTGGCCAGCCACCGTCGTCCTCGCCGGAGAGCCCCCTGACCGGAGGCCCCAAGAGCAGAGGACCGGACCACGCACCTCCCGCCATTGCGCTCGTGCGGACGCCCGCGCGAGATATGGCCGGCACAGCCGCGAAAGTTGCGGAAAGGCTGAGAACCCAGCGCGCCACAGTGGATTCGAACCACTGGCCTTCGGCTCCGGAGGCCGACGCTCTATCCAGCTGAGCTAGTGGCGCACTCTCGCGGGTTTCGCGAGGGGCCCCGAACCTACCCAAGACCTGGCTCTCGCGCAACCCCATTCCTGCACCTTCGCGCGCGTTGCCTCTCGCCGTCCCGTCGCCCACCGCTCACCGAGGGCCCGCGCCAGCCGGGAAGCGCCGCCGCCCGCCCGGCCGGCGGCGAGAGCCTCGCGCCATCCGCCAAAATTTGGCCACTGGCCCGTCTGTCCGGCATTCCCGGGGCATGGATGCCCGACAGCGAAGCTCCGCGATCCCGGCCCCGGCGCGCGGACCCCTCCCGCTCGCCCTGGCCGTCGCCGCCCTCGCCCTGCCGGTCCTGCCGGCCTGCAGCGGCGGGGAGAACGCCACGCCCGAGGGCATCATCAGCCTCTCCGCGGGCGCGGCCCAGAAGGCCGCCGAGAACGACCCCGCCACCCTGCCGCGCCCGGACGGGCCCCGCATCGGCGCCGTGCAGATGGTCGCGCCCATCTACGAGAAGGCGGACCGGCGCTCGGCCAAGCTCGGCTACCTCCGCGCGGGCGGGACGGCGCCCCGCGGGGAGAAGCCCGCCGCGTTCGACGACTGCCAGGGCGGCTACTACCGCGTGCTGCCCGCCGGGTACATGTGCGCGGACGGCGACGCCACGATCGACATGCAGCACCCGATCCTCCGGGCGCTCACGCGGCGGCCCGACCTGTCCAAGCCGATGCCGTACCCGTACGCGTTCGTCCGGGCCATCGCGCCGAACTACTACCGGATGCCGTCGACGAAGGAGCAGCTCCAGTACGAAATGAGCCTGGAGCGGCACCTCCGCAGCTACAAGAAGCTCAAGAAGAAGTGGGACGAGATCAAGGTCGGCGCCAACGACGTGCCGCTCGACGCGGCGGGCAACGCGGTGGCCGACCCGCCCGCAGAGCCGCCCGAGCTCGGCGACGGCGAGCTCTTCGGCGGCAACGGCGGCAACGGCGGCGACGAGATCCCGTGGTTCTTCAAGGGCGGGCGGCAGCTCCCGAACATCTCGTCGTTCAAGGTGCCGGGCTACGCGATCATCACCAACCGGATCGCGCGCAAGGCAGGGCTCGCCCTCATCGACACCTTCATGGGCGACGGTGGGCGGCGCTTCGCCATGACCACCGACGCGCGGCTCGTGCCCACCTCGAAGCTCAAGCCCGCCCGCGGCTCGACGTTCCACGGCGTCGACATGACCAAGGGGTGGGAGCTGCCGCTCGCGTTCGTGCACCGGCAGGACGCGAAGCGCTACGACATCTCCGGCGGCGAGATGGAGAAGGCGGGCGAGCTGCCCTGGCACACCGCCGTGCAGCTGACGGGGCGCTCGAAGAAGGTCGGCGGCGCCCGCCTCGTCGAGGCGAAGGACGGGACGTGGGTGCGCGACTCCGACGTCGCCATCGCGGTGAAGCCCTCGGAGCTGCCGTCGTTCGCGCAGGGGACCGTGAAGTGGATCGACATCTCGATCCTGAGCCAGACGCTCATCCTCTACGAGGGCAAGAAGCCCGTGTACGCCACCGCGGCGGCGACGGGCCGCGACGGGCTCGGCGACCCCAAGAAGACCTTCTCGACCGTGCGGGGGACGTTCCGGATCCGCGACAAACACGTCACGACGACCATGGACGCGCACGAGGTCGACAACAAGTTCGAGCTCCGCGACGTGCCGTGGGTGCAGTACTTCGAGGCCGGCTACGCGATCCACGCGGCGCCGTGGCACGACGACTACGGCAAGCCGCGCAGCCACGGGTGCATCAACCTGTCGCCGATCGACGCGCGCCGGGTGTTCCTCTGGACCGATCCCCCCGTGCCCGACGGGTGGCACGGGGTCAGCGCGGGGAAGGCCACGGGGGAAGGGACCATCGTCCACATCCATCCCTAGGTGGGCTCGTTCACCAACGTTTACGTGAACGTTTACGTGGTCGTGGTCGTGGTCGTGGTCGTGGTCGTTCACGGCCTATCGTTGACGACCACGACCACGACCACGACCACGAATACGACCACGTAAACGTTCGGATGTAGGAGAACGCGGGGCGAAGCTTCGTTCACGCCTACGCGGAGGAGGCGGCGGAGGTCAGTCCTCGTCGGCCTCGGCCTTGAAGCCGCTCTCCTTGATCACCTTGTCCTGCACCATCGGCGGGCAGACCTCCAGGTGCTCGACGTTCATCGTGAACGTCCCTTTGCCCTGGGTCATGCTCTTCAGCTTCGACTCGTACTCGAGCACCTCGGCGAGCGGGACGAACGCGTTCACGATCGTCTGGCTCTCGACCGAGTCCGTGCCGATGATCCTCCCGCGGCGGCTGTTGATGTCGCCGATGATGTCGCCCATCGCGACGCTCGGCACCGTCACCGAGAGCCGCACGATCGGCTCGAGCAGCACCGGCGCGCACTGCGCGGCGGCGGCCTTGAAGGCCTTGCTGCCCGCCATCTGGAACGCCGCGTCCGAGGAGTCGACGTCGTGGTACTTGCCGTCGAAGAGCCGCACCTTGACGTCGATCATCGGGTAGCCGGCCAGGACGCCCTTCGACATCGACTTGACGATGCCCTTCTCGACCGAGGGGATGAACTGCCGCGGCACGGCGCCGCCCACGACCGCGTCCTCGAAGACGAAGCCGCCGCCGCGCGGCAAAGGCTCCATGTCGATGTAACAGACGCCGAACTGGCCATGTCCGCCGGTCTGCTTCTTGTGCTTGCCCTCGATGTTCGTGGCCTTCTTCGAGATCGTCTCCTTGTAGGCGATGTGCGGCGGGCCGAGCCGACAGTCGACCCCGACGCGCCGGCGGATGCGCTCCACCGTGATCTCCAGGTGCAGGGCGCCGAGGCCCGAGACGACGAGCTCGCGGGTCGACGCGTCCTGGTGCACGCTGAGCCCCGGGTCCTCCTCGGTCAGCCGGTAGAGCGCGTTGCCGACCTTGTCCTCGCCGCCCTTGGCGTCGAACCGCACGCCGCGCGAGAAGAGGGCCGGCGGCAGCTCCGGCGCGGAGAGCAGGAACGCGTTCTTCTCGTCCGAGAGCGTGTGCCCGCTCAGCGTGGCCTTCAGCTTGTGCAGCGCCACGATGTCCCCGGCGCGCGCCTCGTCCACCTGCTTGTGGTCCTTGCCGACCACGCTGTGGATCTTGCCGAGCCGCTCCGAGCCGCCCGTGCTCGCGTTGAGCATCGTGGCGTCGGGCCGGAGCACGCCGGAGAGCACGCGCACGAACGAGGTGCGGCCGGCGTGCGGATCGATCGAGGTCTTGAAGACGAACGCCGCCGCCGGGGCCTCCGCCGACGACGGCCGCTCCGCGGCCTGCGGCGCGGCGCCGGGCTTGCCGCTCGGGACGACGCCGCTCCAGGCCGGGTGCTCGGTCGGCGGCGGCACGAGCTCGACGATGCCGTCGAGCAGCGCGGCGACGCCGCTCGGGCGGACCCCGGAGGCGAAATAGACCGGGATCAGCGTCCCCCGGCGGACCGCGGCGCGGAGCCCTTGGTCGAGCTCCTCCTGCGTGAGATCTCCCTCGGTCAGGTACCGCTCGGTGAGCTCGTCGTCGCTGCCGGCGACGTCGTCGAC
Organism: Sorangium sp. So ce381; assembly: GCF_051473845.1. Classification (NCBI taxonomy): domain Bacteria; kingdom Pseudomonadati; phylum Myxococcota; order Polyangiales; family Polyangiaceae; genus Sorangium; species Sorangium sp. So ce381. The sequence goes on from NZ_CP150336.1 coordinate 1,803,011, forward strand.
GAGCTTCCCCCGGGCCTTCTCGACGGCGCCCGCGGCGTCGGCCGGCACGGGAGAGCCCGTGGCCGCGGCGGGCGCCTCGGGCTTGTCGAGCCAGGCCTTCTTCGTCCGGATCGCGACGACCCCCCGGTGCTGGAGCCCCTCGCCGACGCGCTCCTCCATCACCGCGAGCGGCGCCTTGAGGCGCGCGCGGACCTCGGCGAGCACCTCGTCGGGGCGGGCGTTCTCGGCGTCGACCTTCGTCACGACGATCATGCACGGCAGCTTTGCGTCCCTCACCCAGCCGAAGACGCGCTCGGTGATCGGCTGCACGCCGTCCTTGCCGCTCACGACGAGGATGGCCGCGTCGACCGCCGCGAGGGCGAGCCGCGTCTCGGCGAGGAAGCTCCCCTCGCCCGGCGTGTCGACGAGGTTGACCTTCTTCCCCGCCCAGGAGAGGTGCGCGACGCTCGCCTCGAACGAGCAAACGTGCTCTTTTTCCTCGGCGGTCTCGTCGAGGACACTCGACTTGTCGTCCACCTTGCCGAGCTTGGCCGTCGCCTTGGCGACGTACAGCATGGCCTCGGCAAGCGATGTCTTCCCAGCCCCCTTGTGCCCGATGATTGCAACGTTCCTGATGTCCCCTGCCTCAGTCGTTGTCATCCCTCGTTCGTACCAATCCCCGTCGAGATCGAGAAGGCCGGCACGCGATTTTTGCGGCGCTTTCCTCGAGGCAGGAGGTCAGCGAAGCCGGGCAGCGCGTCGCTCACCCGAGCTCTGCCGCGACGCGCTGCGGCGTGCTCCGGCGATTTGCGCTTGTCCGGCGCTGCCTGAGTGGAGCGCTCGCCCGGGAGCTCGGCGCACGAAATGAGCACTCTCCGCCTCGCGCTCCAGATGGTCCTCGGTATCGCGCTGCCGTTCGCGCTGCAGCGCTGGGATCGACGGCGGCTCACGCCCGAGCAGCGGGAGGCTTGCTGGAACGGAGCGACCTGGGGCGCGGCCCTCTATGCGTTCGGCCCGCTGTCCATGCTCGGGTGGTGCTGGGTCACACGCGGCGTCCAGCACGGGCGGCCGGGGGCGCGTGGAACACGCGGAACAGCGCGCTTCCGCGCGCTGAAGGCGCTCGGGCTCGGCGCGGCGTCCGCCGTAGCGCTCGTCCTGATCCTGAGCGGCGTCGATTATCTGGTCGCGCTCGCATTGGGGCTCCCGCCGTGAGCCGCGTGGGTGGCACACGGCACGCATGGAAGCGGTCTCGATGGCTCGATGGCGCATGACAGTAGCCGCTGATGCCGCTCATGGAGATGGCTGCAGGCCGGCCGGCCGGCCAGCTGGCCGGCCAGCCAGCTGCTCCAAAATGCGTGAAGAACGGACATTTTCGTGCGCGGGTGTCACTAGACGACACGTCATGGACGCGATAGCAGCACTCTGAGTCTGCTATTCAGGGGACAGGCTTTTACTCTGTCCGCGAAGCTCGCGGACACACACCGAGGCAGTGCGTTGACGTCGCTGAAGCCCAGAGGAGAGGATCGCGCGGCCGCACGGGAGCGGACCGACGCGTGGACCGACGCTGAACGTGCGCCTCGGGCGGCCGAGGGCGGCCCGAGGTGGCAGGAGATCGTCGCCGGCAGGTACGCGGTGGAGACCCGGATCGGCGCCGGCGGCGTGGGGGTCGTCCAGCTCGCCACCGATCGCCTGTCGGGCCAGCGCGTCGCGCTCAAGCGCGTCGATCCGAGGCTCGTCGAGAACAGGCACGCCGTCGATCGGCTGCTCCGCGGCGCCCGCGCCGCGCGCGCGCTCAAGGGCAGGTACGTCGCGCGGATCCTCGACGTCGGGGTCGAAGGTGGCGCGCCGTTCGTGGTCAGCGAGTACCTGGAGGGCTCCGACGTCACGAGCTACCTGCGGCGCCGCGGGCCGATCCGGGTCAGGGAGGCGGTGAAGTACCTGCTGCAGATCTGCGAGGCGGTCGCCGAGGCGCACGGCCTCGGGATCCTCCACCGGGACATCAAGCCCGAGAACCTCTTTCTCAGCTTCGGCGACGGCGCCCCGAGCGTGAAGGTCCTCGACTTCGGGGTGTCGGCCGTCGCGTGCGGCGTCGAGAGCGAGGGGCCGAACGCCGCCTCGGGCGCCATGCGGACGTCGCTGCTCTTCATGGCGCCGGAGCAGATGCGGTCGGCGGGCGGCATCGACGAGCGCGCCGACATCTGGTCGATCGGCGCGGTCGCCTATGCGCTGCTCTGCGGGGCGAGCCCGTTCGAGGCGCCGACCGAGCTCGAGATCTGCACCAAGGTCCTGACCGAGCCGCCCGCGCCCTTCCCGGCGTGGGTCGAGCCCCCGGAGCTGCGGGCGCTCCTGCTGCGCTGCCTCGCCAAGGACCCCGAGGCGCGCCCCTCGGACGTCGCGAAGCTCGCGTTCGCGCTCGCGCGCTTCGGGGGCGAGGGCGCGGAGGACGCGGCCGAGCGCGTGTGGGAGGCGCTCCGGGCGGACGAGACCGTCCGCATGGCGACGCCTGCCCCGGCGCCGGTGGCGGACGAGTGGGAGGCCGACACGCTGGCCGACCTGCCGAGGATGTCGCCCGACGATCTCTTGAGCGACCTCGAGACGACGGCCAAGTGGGAAGCTCCCGGAGGCCCCCGTCTGTCCGACATCACGCTGGTGTCGCACGCGGGGGCGGCGTGGGACGGCGGCGATCAGCTCCGGGCGAGCCGGACTCCGCCCCCGCCGGTCCTGACGGTGAAACCGCCGGAGCGCCGCTCCGATCCCCAGGCGAGCGGGCCAGGGCAGCGGCCGACTGCCGAGGACACGCCGGTTCCGCTCGGCCGCAAGGTCGTGCACCGCGTCAGCGATGGCGCGGCGCCTCGCGTCACGCCGGCGCTCACGGTGCGCGCGCAGACCGAGACCGATGCGGAGCGGCTCACGGTGGTGCGCCGGGGGCCGTCGCCGTGGCCCCGACGGCTCGCGATCGCGTTCGCGCTGTTCGGGATGCTCGCGGGCATCGGCGGCGTGTGGCTCGTGCAGATGCGCACGCTCGACGGAGGTGGGAGCGCGCTTCCCGCGGCGAAGGGGCTGGCGAAGCGCGCGGTCCAGGAGGCGCGCTCGTCGGTGGTGGCAGGGCGGCCGAGCGCGGCCGTTCCTGCGGCGCCCGAGCTCCCGGCGGCCGAGCCCCCCGAGGCCGAGCTGGTTCCCGCGAGCGCCGCGGGCCCCGACAGCGAGGCGCCGCGGGTGGCGCAAGCGCGGGGGGCCCGGCTCGACGCGCGGCGCCCCGAGGTCATCTACGACGAGGTCGAGCGCGAGCGGCGTCGGCGGCGCGAGAAGCTCGAGCGCGAGCGGGCGTGGCGCGATGCGACCACCCGCGCGCGGCAAGAGCGCGACGCTTCCCGGCGCGAGCCGCCGCGGCCCGAGGAGGGCGCGCGTGAGCCGGCGCAGCCCGCCGAGGGCGCGCGCGAGCCGCAGCAGCCCGCGGAGGGCGACGGCGCGCAGCGACCCCAGGCGGGCGACGGCGGGTGACGTCCGCGGCCCGGCGGTCTGCCTGCCTGGTATAAGGCGGCCCGTGCCAGGGATGAGTCGAGGAGGTTGCGCGCTCGCCCGCGCGGCGTGCGCCGCGCTCGCCGTGTCGGCGGCGGTCGGTGCGCCTGTGCGCCCTGCGAGCGCCGCGCCGCGGGTCGCGCAGCAGGCGCCGCGGGTCGCGCCGGAGCACCTGCCGTACGGCGCGGAGGGGTGGGCCGTGTCGGGCTGGGGCGGCGTGCGCGGCGTGACGATCGGGCCGATCGAGAACCTGCGGCACCCGGGCCGCGGCTACGGCACCGCGGCGAGCGGGCGGGCGATGGATGAGGCGGTGGCCATGGGCGCGACCTGGGTCAGCCTGACGCCGTTCGGCCGCGTGTGGGACGGCAAGGGCACGGGCGTCGATCTCGTCTTCGAGGCGCCGTTCGAGGAGAACCGGCGCAACGTGCTCGCGGCGATCGCGCAGGCGCACGCGCGCGGGCTCAAGGTGCTGCTCGTCCCGCACCTCTGGGTCGAGAGCGGCGAGTGGCGGGCCCTGATCGATCCCGGGGACGACGTCGGCTGGGCGCGCTGGGCCGAGTCGTACCGCCGGTTCCTGCTCACGTGGGCCGCGGTCGCGCGCGAGGGAGGCGCGGAGATGCTCAGCGTGGGCGTCGAGCTGCGGAGCTGGGTGACGACGCCGCGGGCGGCGAGCTTCCTGCCGATCATCGAGGCGGTGCGCCGCGTGTACCCGGGGCTGCTCACCTACTCGGCGAACTGGGACGACGTCGAGCACACGCTGATCTTCGACGCGCTCGACCTCATCGGCATCAACGCGTTCTACCCGCTGGCGGAGCGGGAGGGCGCGTCGTTCGAGGAGCTCCTGCGCGGGGGGCGCAAGGTGGCGGCCGGGGTGGACGCCGTTGCGCGCGCGTGGGGCAAGCCCATCCTGCTGACGGAGATCGGCTACACCACGCGGCGCGATCCCGCCGTGCGCCCGTGGGAGTGGCCCGATCGCATGAAGGACGTGGTGGTCGATCAGCGCTCGCAGGCCGAGGCCTACGCCGCGGTGATCGCGCCGTTCCTCGACGCGCGCACGTGCGCCGGGTTCTTCGTCTGGCGGCTCTACGCCGATCCGGACGACGTCTCGCAAGAGGCCGAGTGGGGCTTCTCGCCGAGGGGCAAGCTCGCGGAGCTCGTGCTGCGCGACGCCTTCGCCGCCCGCTGGGCTGCCGACGGCCCCCGGCTGCCGGGCGACGCGCTCGGCAGGCACCGCGCGCGCACCCCGGGGCTCTTCGGCTGGGAGCTCGATCCCGACGAGCCCGAGAGCCTGTTCCCGTAGCCGGGCAATCCGGAGCTCCCGGGCCAGCCCCGGGATGCGGCCGGACCCGGGCGCTGCGGCTCCCGTCGAGGCTGCGCCGCGCGCAGCCTCAGGCGTGCGCGTTTTCCAGGCCCTTCAGGCTCGACAGCGCCGCCTGCGCGATGGCCATCTGCCGCTCGAGCTCTGCGGGCGACGCCGGGGTCTCCAGGATCAGCGCCGCGTCGTCAGGGACGTGGGCGGCAATCCGCTGGAACGCGTGCGCCGCGCTCTGGCTCAGGGCGTCGTGGCGGCTCCCCGCGTTCACCTCGCTCACGTGGAGCTGCTTCAGCCGTGTCCTGTGCTCCCGTACGAGGAAATGGGCCTCGGTCATCGTGCGATCGACCTGGTGCGCATGGCCGATATCGAAGCAGAACGACGCGTCCGGCAGCGCGTCGAAGAAGGGCCCGAGCTCCTCCACGGTGCGGCCTGTCCGCTTTCGCTTATCCATGTTCTCGATCGCGAGGAAGCCGCCGAGCTGCCGGAAGGCGCCGAGATCATGGAGGGTGTCGGGGTGGAGGACGATCAACCATCCCAGCGCGGCCACCTCCGCCATGGCATCGGCGACGGCGCGCTCCTCCGCCGCGTCGAAGCGGCTCGGAGCGTGGAACGAGACGTAGTCGTACCGCGACAGGTCGAGCGAGCCGAGGAGCCGGAGCAGCGGCTTGAGCTCCGAGATCCGCAGCGCGGAGAGCTCCACGGCGGTCGCCGAGCTCCCTTCGAGCATCGAGAGCGCCCGCTCGACGTCGCTGAGGGCGAGCGCCCCTGTCGAGTAGCCCACGGGTCGCATCAGAACACCCCATAGGTCTGGAGGAGCTTGCGGAGCTCGTCATCTTCCTTGAAGAAGAGCCGGTCGAGCCCGCCCTGGAACTCACGCCCGATGTCCCGCACCCGCTTGAAGGTCGGGTCGCTGCCCAGCTGATCGTCCAGCGGCAGCTGCTTCAGCCGGCCGCGCTCCTCTTCGTTCGAGAGGAGCGCGAGGAAAGCGTCGTAGCTGTCGAACAGCGTGCGCGCCGTCTCCGCGGAGATCGAGGGCCGGAGCAGCACCTCGGCCAGGCTCTCCAGGGGCGTCACCCGGATGCGCTCTCGCAGGAAGCGCACGAGCGCCGGCGTCGAGAGCCGCTCGCCGTCGTCGGTCAACGTCGTCCGATCCTTGCAGAACAGCTCGAAGCCGAAGCAGGTGAGGAGCCCGCTCACGAAGATGAGCTTCCGCGACATCCTGAGCTTCGCGTTGCGGAGCGCCCAGCCCGAGCTGCGCTCCCGCTGCTTGTAGACGAAATCGACGGCGACCGTGCGCCAGTACCGGACGATGTCGTTCAGGAGGAACATCGGGAGGATCTCGCGCTTGCTGCCGTAGCGCAGCCCGCGGTCGTCTTCCACGTACCGTGAGAGCACGAGCCTGAGCACCCGCTCGTGGGCGTCCGGCTGGCCTATCGCGAGCGACTCGAGGAGCAGCAGGATGCGCTGGGTCGTGTTCTTGTTCGTGTCCTCCTGCCCGCCGATCTGGTGGAGGATCGGGTGGCTGAAGGCCACGTTGCCGAACACGCCCGTCGGGCCCGGCTCATGGAACTTCGCTTCCTTCAGGATCCTCGTGATGGCCTGGGCCTGGCTGAAATGCCCCTCGTCGGCCTGACCGTCGATGAGCAGCGTCCAGTCGAGATCGCTGCCGGTGGTGTACTCGCCCCGCGCCAGCGAGCCGAAGACGACCACGCTCGTGTCGCACGGGATCTGCTCGCGGAGCAGCGCCGCGAGCCGCGCCCGGGTCTCCGCCGAGAGCCGCGCGGCCGCCTCGATGCTCGGCCACGATCGGCCCGTCTTCTCGCCGATCCGCTCGATGGCGCTCCGCGGCGCCGCGCCTTCATCGTTCGTCATCGATCGCACCCTCGATCGCGGGAGCCGTTCATTGAGCGCATCGCATCAGAGCGCGCCGCGGCGCACCGCGTTGCGCGCCTCACGCCCCGCCGTCGCCGGGGAGCGCGAGCCCGAACCACCGGTTCACGAGGTCATGGTGCTCCTCGAGGCGGTCGCGGTAGCGGGGGGTGCCCTCGAGCGCGGCCCGCTCGAAATCGATCCAGTACAGGGCGCCCGTCTTCTCGCCGACGAGCACGTTGCCGAGCTTGACGTCGAGCGGCGCGACGCCGCGCGCGTTCATCGCCCTGACGATCTCCTCGATCCGGCCGCGGTAGGCCTCTCCGCCGCGGCTCGCGAACGCCTCGATCTCTCGCCGATCGCGGTCCGGATCGAACAGCTGCCCGAGCGGCGCGAGGTCGATGTCGAGCACCTTCTCCCCGCGCTCGGCGACCTGATGTTGCAGCGTCCGTCCGCGCACGTAGTCGAGGTAAAGGGTGCGCGTGGCGAGGCTGAGATCGCGAATCCTCGGGACGCTGGGGAGGTCGCGCAGGCGGAAGAGCGAGGCTGCTTCGTTGTAAAAGAAGAGACCGAGCAGGGCGAAGAGGTGCGCCTGGAGCGGCGCGTTCTGCGGCTGGCCGACGAAGCGCTTGCGGACGCAGACGTAGCCGTTGCGCAGCACGACGTGCAGCCGGTAGCGCAGGCGCGGCATCTTCTCGCTCCGCCGGTTGAAGAAGGCGACGTCGGCCGGGTGGACCGCGAAGGCGAAGCCGTCCTGATCGAGCTCCGCGAGCACCCTGTCCCCCGGGCCGAGCTCGGCGACCGATGGGATCTCGCTCGGGGTCACGGCGTCGGGCACGGGGAGCGGGTTCTCGGCGAGCCGGCGCGCAAGGAGCGCTCTGACCGTCTCGAGCCGCACGGCGAGCAGCCTCGTCGCGGCGTCCATGCCGGGCACGCGGCGCATGCCTTCGTCAAGGGCGCGCCGAAGCTCAGGGTTCATGCCCGTCTAGTAGCCGCTTCCGCTCGGCAAATCAAAAGGTGAGGTGACGGCGAGGCGAGGTGGTACGCTGATCCATCGATCTCGGGCGCGCGCGTCGACGAGCGTGGACGAGCGTTGGCGCGCGCCAACGAGCGTGGACGAACGCTGACGTTCGCTGGCGCGCGCCAACGTTCGTCCACGCTCGCCAGACGCCAAGACCGCCGGCGTGCCGGGTGGGCGTTTGGCAGCGCGTGTGGTGATGCTGGGTGCGGTTTGCGCTTCAACAGGGGACCCGATTCGGGTAGCAAGCCTTCATGGGGAATTCGACGCTGCGGATCGTCCATGTCGTGAGCAGCCTGAACGGCGGAGGTATGGAGCATTTCGTGCTGCGCCTCGCCGAGGCGCAGCGGCGCCACGGCCACGACGCCTCCATCCTCGCGCTGCGCGGCGGGCCGCTGGCGGAGCTGGCGCGGCAGCGGACGCTGCCGACCACGGTGCTGGACGGGCGTCTCCCCAAGCGGCTCGCGCACGCGGCCCTCTCCTTCGGGCGCGCCCGTCCGCACGTCGTCCACGCGCACAACCCCACTGCGCTCCACTACGCCACGATCGGCAAGCTCCTTACGCGCGCGCGGCTCGTCTTCACCGATCACGCCCAGACGCGCGGGATCATCCGCGTTCCGTCGCGCTTCGAGTGGCGTGAAACGGACGCCGTCGTCGGCTGTTCGCAGGACACGGCCAACAAGAGCGGCGCGGTCGGCGTGGCCAGCAACATCTCTGTCATCCACAACGGGATCGACATCACCCCGGCCAAGCGGACGCGCGACGAGGTGCGCGCCGAGCTCGGCCTTGGCCCGGACGTGTTCGTCGGCATCATGCCCGCCGCGTTCCATCCGGTGAAGGGGCACGACGTGCTGCTCCGGGCGCTCGCGCGGCTCCGGGAGCGGGGCGTCGCGGTCACGGTGCTCGTCGTCGGCGACGGCGACGAGCGCGATCGCATCCATGGGCTCGCGAGGGAGCTCGGGGTCCACGGCGCCGAGGCGCGCTTCCTCGGCTTCCGCAAGGACGTGCCCGATCTGCTGGTTGCCGCCGATTTCTTCGCGCTGCCCTCGCGCGACGAGGGGCTGCCGCTCGCCGTCCTCGAGGCCATGGCGCGCGGCCTCCCTGTCGTGGTGACGCCGGTCGGCGGGGTCCCGGAGGTGGTGCGGCACGAGGAGCACGGCCTGATCGTCCCGGTGGACGGGCACGACGCCCTCGCGGACGCGATCGAGCGGCTCGCGAGCGATCCGGCGCTGGGGCGGCGGTTCGGCGAGGCGGGGCACGTCCGGGTGCGCGACGACTTCTCGTTCGAGAAGATGACGCGCAAATACGAGCAACTCTATTTCCGCCTCACGTGACGGGCGAGCGCGCGATGAAGGTACTGGTCTTCACCCATCATTACCCTTCCACGCGGCTGCCGACGATGGCGCCGTACAGCTATCACACGTACAGGGCGCTCGCGCGCCGCTGCGAGGTCCGGATCGTGGCCCCGATCCCCTGGTGGACGCGCGCGCGCGGGGCGTCCCGGGAGCTCTTCGGCGGCACGCGCGAGGCGCACACCGGCATCGACGCGCTGTTCCCCACGTACTGGTCGATCCCGGGGCTGCCGAGCCTTCACGCGCAGGGGCTCCGCGCGTCGCTCCGGCGCACGATGGCGGGGCTGCGGCGCGAATTCCCGTACGACGCGATCCTGGCCGCGTGGGCCTATCCCGACACCGTCGCCGCGGAGGCGTTCGCGCGGGAGGCGGGGGTGCCGGTCGTCACGACGGTGCTCGGCAGCGACATCAACGAGCAGCCGAGGAACGCCGCGCTGCGGGCGCAGATCGCGCCGGCGCTCCAGCGCTGCGCCCGGGTGGTCGCGGTGAGCGGGGCGCTCGGGGAGCGCCTGGTCGAGCTCGGGGTGCCGCGCGAGCGCGTCGTGGTGCAGCACAACGCGGTCGACGGCGCGCGGTTCGCGATCCGGGATCGGGCCGAGCCGCGGCGGCGCTTCGGCGTCCCGGCGGACGCGAAGGTGGTGCTGTACGCTGGTTATCACGTGCCCGAGAAGGGCGTGGACGTCCTCGTGGACGCGATGGCGCACCTCGACCGGGCGGGCCGCCGCGACATTCACCTGATGATGGTGGGCGGCGGCGAGCTGCTCGAGCCGCTGCGCGCGAAGGTGAGCGCGCTCGGCCTTGGCGATCGCGTGCGGCTGTTCGGCTGGGCGCTGCCCGTCGAGATCCCGGACTACATGGCCGCGTGCGACGTGTTCTGCCTGCCGAGCCGCCGCGAGGGCTGCCCGAACGTCGTCCTGGAGGCGCTCGCCTCGGGCCGCCCCGTCGTCGGAACCCGGGTCGGCGGCGTGCCGGAGCTCGTCCGCGAAGGGCACGGGGGCAATGGCCTCCTCGTCCCTCCCGGCGATCCCGGGGCGCTCGGGGCCGCGTTGACGCGAGCGCTGGACACGGCATGGGAGCCGGAGGCCCTGCGGGGCAGCGTGGGGGCCCTGTCATGGGACGTCGTGGGGGAGCGCTATCACGCGCTCCTGACGGAGGTCCTCAGCGAACAGAGCGGTCGCGGGCCGGGCTGAGGCGCTGTCAGCCGCCCGATCCGCGCGACGGACACACCAACGTGAACGTGAACGTGAACGTTTACGTGGTCGTTTACGTGGTCGTGGTCGTGGTCGTTCACGGCCTACCGTTGACGACCACGACCACGACCACGACCACGACCACGACCACGTAAACGTTCGGATGTAGGAGAACGCGGCGCGAAGCGTGGTTAACGCTATGCGCCGAGGGACTACGGTGTTGTCGGAGGGGGGACTGGTCGCGTCAGCTCGCGCAGGGCGGCGGCTTCAGGCGGTGATCCCTGTAGTCACCGGGATTGCCCGTCTTTCCCTCGAGCGCGGCGATCGCGATATTGTACATCTCCCGCGCGGTCACGTAGTGGAGCACCCACTCCTTGCCATCGTTGTAACGGGTGGTGAGCTCCCGGTGCAGCGCGTGGCCCCCGGCGCCGAGCAGCGACTCCGCCTGTTCCTCGGGCGCGCCGTGCGTGTAGACCTTGACGAACACCCACTCGGGCCTCCCCTCGACGTGGATGTTCTGATCCACCCACGTCTTCACCCGGTCCGGCGTCGGCGGATCGACCGCCTGGAGCGCGCCGTACTCCATCCGCATCCGCACCCGGCTTCCCCGGCGCGTCAGCGCGAGCGCGAGCGGGCCCTCGATCATCAGGATCCGGTCCTCCAGCACCTCGCCGACCTTGGCGCGCGCCCCCACGGCGTGGGCGCTCCGGCGCGCCAGGTTGCCCGTCGGCCAGTAGATCTGGTTCACGATGGAGTGCTGCGACTCGTCGGGTGCCGACGGGAACGTGTAGTCGGCATAGCAGCCCGTCTCGAAGAGGAGCGGGAGCTCCGCGTCGACTCCGCAGTTCCGCGAGTCCCGCCCGGAGTTCGCCAGGCACCAGTTGCCGTGGATGAACCCGTAACGCATGCGCCCGTCCGGGTCGCGCGAGAAATGCCCGTGCTTCCCCAGGATGTCCAGGTACCTGAGGATGTCCGCGCGCAGGTTCTCCTCCGTGTCGTTGTGGTGGTGCAGGTGCAGCTCCACCTCGCCGAAGCCGCTGCGCGTGAGGTCCGCCAGCGCGTCGAGCCACCCGGGCGTGTACTGCTCCCCCGGAAAGAAGAAGCTGTGACGCGGGTGCCGTCCGTCCGCGTCGCGGTACGCGCCGGCCATCTCGGGATACCCCTTCGACCACGCCCTCACCCGCGCGTCGCCGACCTCCGGTGTGGCGTTCTCCCACCCTGGCTCCCAGTGATCGCAGACCGCGAAGAGCAGGTGCCGCGGACCGAGCGGACGCGGAGCACGGGCGTTCTCGATCCTCTGCCGGGCGTAGCCGCCGAGCCAGTTGTGGAGGTTCTTGTTCTTGAGATACTGGAGCTTCGCCTGGAGTGTTCCGATCATGTGCTCTCTCGACCGCGACGCGTTGGACCGGCGGCCGCCGCGGAGGAACGGATACTAACCTGGCCCCCCCGGGCGTAGCCATAGCCGCCTCGGGGCCGCGCAGCGATCAGGATCACCTCGCGGTCTCACGCGACGTCGCGCGGAGCGCGGCCCACCTGCCTCCCGGACGGCGCGCGTAAGTCAGGGCCCGCGCCGCGATCGTGCTCGCCACGTTCGTCCCCCGTGAGGCGCGCGCGACGCCGTCCTCGCCCCCGCAAGCTGCGAGCGCACACGGCCCGCCCGCCCCCACGCCAAGGGATGCGCAGAGGCCATGGAAGCTCGAGCACACCCCAGAAGAGCCCGGGCGGCCGTCCCGAACAGCCTCCGTACAGCGAGCCCGTACGGTATGCATCGTGTCTTCAATTTTTGCATCTGGCTGTTCGTCGCGCTGCCCCGCCTTACCAAGCGAGGGAGGCTGTGAGGGGGACAAATCGCCCCACCTGTGGCGGTTTGTGCCGCCCAGTCTGTCAGCCGAGCACCCACCGTTGTGTCTACGGTGAGCATCCGCACCGGAGCCGTGCTGGCACGACGCCTGCTCTGGGGGGTGCGGACCGCAGCCATCACTGATAAGGAGCCAGGCATGATGTCGACCACGATGACGCCGAGCGAAGAGATGGTCTCCCTCCCGCGGAGGGCCTCCCTCGAGTCACCAGCTTCCATGACCGAGGCGTGCGAGCTAGCCCGGCGGCTCGTGGACATGATCGAGCGCCTCAGGATGTGCACCCCGGAGGGCGATCAGGCGCAGGCGCTCCGCATCGCGGAGGGGATGGCTCGGAGCGTCGTGGATGTCGTGACCGACGCCATGGGCAGCCGGCGCCCTCACGTCGCCTAGCCTCGCAAACACGCCGGCCGGGGCGACGAGGCCCGAGGGGGGTGCCGCCCCAGCCGTGGATCGCGAAACCGAGACCAGCATGAGCCACAAGCGCAAAGGATTGCGACCGGGGGATCCGTACCCGCTGGGCGCGACATGGGACGGCATTGGAACGCAGTTCGCCCTCTTCTCGGAGAACGCCGAGGCGGTGGATCTGTGCCTCGTCGACGACGAGGGGAACGAGCAACGCCTGCCGATGCGTCACCGCACCTCCCTCGTCTGGCACGTCTACGTGCCGGAGGTCGGGCCCGGGCAGAAATACGCATATCGCGTGCACGGCCCGTGGGCGCCGGAGCGGGGCTTGCGCTTCAACCCGCGGGTGCGCCTGCTCGATCCGTACGCGAAGGCGCTCGCCTCGCGGGTCCAGTGGGACGCGGGCGCGTTCGCGCACCGGAGCGGCGAGCCCGACGGCGACCTCGCCATGGCCGAGGGGGAGGCGCTCGGCGCCCCGCTCGGCGTCGTCATCGACCCGTCCTTCGACTGGGGCGGGGACCGGCGCCCTTACGTGCCGTTCCACCGCAGCGTCATCTACGAGGCGCACGTCCGCGGCCTGACGATGCAGCACCCGGAGATCCCCGAGGAGCTCCGCGGGACCTACCTTGGCATCGCCCACCCGGCCATCATCGGATACCTGCGGTATCTCGGCATCACGGCCATCGAGCTCCTGCCCGTGCACGCCTTCGTGCACGAGAAATTCCTGCTCGACAAGGGGCTCCGGAACTACTGGGGATACCACTCGATAGGCTTCTTCGCGCCGGACGTCGGGTACCGCGCAGGCGCCGAGGTGGCGTCGGAGGTGCGTCAGTTCAAGGAGATGGTGAAGGCGCTCCACGCCGCCGGCATCGAGGTCATCCTCGATGTCGTCTACAACCACACGGCGGAGGGCAACCACCTGGGCCCGACGCTGAGCCTGCGCGGCATCGACAACCCGACCTACTACCGCCTCGTCCCTGGCAACGAGCGCTACTATTTCGACTACACGGGCACGGGGAACACCCTCAACGTGCGTCACCCGCAGACGCTCCAGCTGATCATGGACTCCTTGCGGTACTGGGTCCTCGAGATGCACGTGGACGGGTTCCGCTTCGACCTCGCGGCGGCGCTGGCGCGCGGCCTCCACGACGTCGACCAGCTCTCGAGCTTCTTCACGATCATCCACCAGGACCCGGTGCTCAGCCAGGTGAAGCTCATCGCCGAGCCCTGGGACGTGGGCCCCGGCGGCTACCAGGTGGGCAATTTCCCGGTGCGCTGGGCGGAGTGGAACGGCCGTTATCGGGACACGCTGCGCGACTTCTGGCGGGGCTCCGGCGGCATCGCCTCCGATCTCGGGTTCCGGATCACGGGGAGCAGCGACCTCTACGAGAACAGCGGGCGCAAGCCGTACACGAGCATCAACTTCGTCACGGCCCACGACGGCTTCACCCTGGCGGATCTCGTCTCCTACAACGAGAAGCACAACGAGGCGAACGGGGAGGGGGGCTGCGACGGCGCCGACGACAACCGCTCGTGGAACTGCGGCGTCGAGGGGCCGACCGACGACCCCGAGATCCTAAAGCTGCGGGCGCGGCAGGCGCGGAACATCATGGCGTCGCTCCTGTTCTCGCAGGGGACTCCGATGATCCTCCACGGCGATGAGCGGGGGCGCACGCAGGAGGGGAACAACAACGGGTACTGCCAGGACAGCCCGCTCACGTGGCAGCCGTGGGGCTGGGACGAAGCGTCGCGGGCGCTGCTGGAGTTCACGCGCAAGTGCCTCCGCATCCGGCACGAGCACCCCGCGCTCAGGCGCTCGACCTTCTTCAAGGGGCGCCCGATCCGCGGCGGCAAGACCTACGATATCCAGTGGTACCGCCCGGACGGGGAGCTCATGACCGACGAGGACTGGTCGAACCCGTTCACGCAGTGCGTCGGCGTGTTCCTGTCGGGAGAGGGGCTCGACGACGTGGACGAGGCGGGCGATCGGCTTGTCGACGACGACTTCGTCCTGCTGCTCAACGCGTCGCCGTGCGACCTGGGCTTCCTCCTCCCCTTCGCCGACGATGCCAGGCCGTGGCAGCTCCTCGTGGACACCCACGACGACGCCGCCGTCGAGACGCGGAGGGGAGGGGAAGAGACGGCGCTGACGTCGCGCTCGCTCAAGCTCTTCCTCCGGAGTAGGCGAATCGCCTAGGGCGGGGCGCTCAGAACGCGTTGAAGGTGCCGAGGAAGAGGGGGGGGCCGGCGAACGCGGCGTCGAGGAGGGCGGCCGCCTTGGCGCTGCCGACCACGAAGCCCTGGCTCAGGAGATCGCGCGCCGAGGCGGCGCCGAAGTAGATCTGCGTGAGCCGCTCGATGGAGAGCGAGAGGCGGTCTCCCGCCGTGCTGCCGGGCGCCGTCTGGACGCCGCGCGCCGCGAAGGTGACGTCGAAGGCGCGCGGCGCGTCCGTGAACACGGGGTCCTCGACGTCGACGCCGATGGCGCCGCGGACGCCGTGCTTCCGCGGCGACGGGTGAAGCGCGAGCGCGGCGGCGACGTCGACGATGCGCCCCATCGCGCCCGCCGCCGTCAGGCCGAGGACGCTGCGCCGGTGCGCCGTGTGCGCGGGCGGGCACAGGCCGGGGTGCCGGGCCGCCGTCTCGTACACGATCGGCTCGTCGCGGATGCCGGGCTCGTCGAGCAGCGGCGCGCCCTGGCCGCGCGGGAGCGTCAGCTCCACGACCTCGTACTGGTCGCCGAGCGCGCCGAGGAAGCCGATGAGCCCGCGGTAAGCGCCCGGCGTCGGCGCGTGGAGCTCGCGGACGACCAGCTGCTGGGCGCCGTAGGCGCCGCCCTCGGGGACGTCGAAGAACAGGTAGCCGGCGATCGCCTTGGAGCCCGGATCCACGTAGACGGCGCCGCTCGGAGAGCGCTTGAAGACCCGCACGTCCCACCAGTAGTCGCTCCGCTTCAGCTGCCCCGTCGTGTCGGCCCGCGCGACGTCGTAGGCCTGCTTGATGAGCGGCTCGTCCCGCGGGCGGGAGAAGGCCCGCACGTGGCGGCGCAGCACCGAGTCCGGGAGCCGATCGGGCGAGGTGCGCACGACGTCGCGGAGCTCGCAGACGCCGAAGCCGAACCTCCGGTAGAACGAGAGCCGGAAAGGGTGGATCAGGGTGAGCGCCTCGCCCCGGCGGCGCATGCGGCGGAGGCTCTCGCGGACGAGCCGATCCGCGATGCCCCGGCGGCGGAACTCCGGGAGCACCGCCACGGACGAGAGGCCCTGGAACGGCACGTCCGCGCCCGCGAAGCTCATCGTCAGGTCGAGCGAGGCGACGTACCCGACGAGCTGGCCGTCGGTCTCCGCGACGATCACGTTGTCGAGGGCGAGGTGCGCGTGCTCGGTGAAATACCGCAGCCACGCCTCTGGATCACCCGCCTGGAACGCGCGGTAGGCGACCGTCGCGAGGGTGCCCTCCTCGCCCTTGCGGGCGCTGCGAAACACGAGCTCATGGTTGGAGCGGCTCGGGGTGCGGGCGCGGGCCATGCCGGTCAATCTACCTTGGGAGGCGCGCTCCCTGGGCCCGGCGGCCCGGCGGCGGCCCGGCGGAGCGCTTCGGACATCTCCTCGGCCGATCCGAAGCGGCCGGACGGCTCACGGGCAAGCGCCTTGACGAACCACGCGTCGAGGGCAGGCGTGATCTCGGCGCAACGCTGGCTCGGAGGCGAGAAGGTGCCGATCCGGATGGCGCCGAGGAGGGCCTCGATCCCCTTCTGCTCGAACGGCGGCGCGCCGGTGAGCGCGTGGTAGGCCATGACGCCCACGGACCAGAGATCCGAGCGGCCGTCGACCAGCTTCGGGTTGAAGAACTGCTCCGGGCTCATATAAACGAGGCTGCCGACCACCGCGCCCGTGTTCGTCAGCGTGGTCCCATCCGGGTCGACATCCCCCCTGGCGACCCCGAAATCGAGCAGCTTGACGCAGGTGCCTCCGTCGGTGTCGGCGAGGAAGACGTGCTGTGGCGTGATGTCCCGGTGAATGATGCCGAGCTTGTGCGCGGCGGTGAGCCCCGCGCAGAGCTGCGAGACGAGGGCGAGTGTCTCCTCCAGGGGGAGGCGCCCGGCGCGCGCTAGCAGGTCGGACAGCTCCTCGCCCCGCAGCAGCTCCATCACGATGTACGAGAGGCCGTTGGCGGCGACGCCGTGCTCGTACACCTCGGCCACGTGGGGGCTCTTGATCCTCGTCATGAGCGCGCCTTCGCGGTGGAACCGGGCGACCGCGGTCGCATCGGTCGCGAGCGACGCAGAGATGAACTTGACGGCGACCTCCTTGCCGAGCCCGAGGTGATGCGCCGTCCAGATGCTGCCGACGCCTCCCATCCGGAGGAGGCTCTCGAGCGTCAGGTGCGGCGCTACGTGGGATCCAGGCTCAAGCCGCATAGACAGTCAGTATGAATGATGCTCGCACCAGTGCACGTTTCTCCGGTCTCTGTCCGCCGGGCGGGCGGCCGGCTCAATACAGCCCATCGGGTGGCCGCCCATCGGACATGAACTTCTTGGCCACAGCCGCGATCCGGCGCGCGGAGAGCTCCCGCCGGACGGGGACGACGTGGGTGAGCAGCGCCGCGAGGTACGCGCCGTCGGGCCGAGGATCGGACGACTCGAGCCGCTCCAGCGCCTCGAGCGTCTTCACGGCGTGCGCCGTGAAAATGGGCCTCACCGCGGCGTCGAACGCGGCGAAGGGGGCGAGCTCGGCGAACGCGCGCCGGCGACCCGCGGCGTCGAGCTCCCGCGCGATCGCGAGCGCCGCGCCGACGTCGCGCGCCTCCACCGCCTGGAGCAGCCCGCCGCCTCGCCCGTGAGTCGTAGCGGACGCCTGCGGCGCGGCGGCGTCCGCTTTGCGGAGCTTGCCGACGAAGCCGGCCGCGAGCACCGCGAGCTGCGCGGCCTCGCGCGGGAGGGCCTCGCGCCCGAGCGCCGCCGCCGCCTCCGCGAAGGTGACGGCGTGGGTGACGTCGAGCACCCCGACCTCGGCGTCGAGGCGCGCTTCCCAGGCCGAGTCGAAGCGCGCGAGGCGGACGGCGGCGGCGTGGCCGATCGCGCCGAGCAGCGCGAGCGGCCCGGCGCCGCGCGCGAGCCAGCGAGCCGTCGCCTCGACGGCCGGCTGCTCTCCTGCGAGCACCTCGGCCTCGAAGGCGGCGCGCTCCGCGCCCTCGAGCGGCGCGGCGTCCGGGCGCGTGGCCGCCGCGGCGCCGTCGGGGCCGGGCAGGGCCAGATCGGCGAGGCGCGCGAGCGCGGCGCGCGTGGCGGTGAAGGGGGGCAGGCTCGTGTCGGCGGTCGCCCAGGCGAGCTGCACCGTGGAGGCGGCGAGGACCTCGTCGGCGGCGGACGAGAACCGCTCGGCCAGCTCGAGCGCCTTCGAGAGGAAGATGGCGCCGTGCCCGTAGTCGTACAGGTGCTGCGCGACGAAGGGCATGAGCGCGCGGCGCGCGCCGGCCGTGCCGCGGATCTCGACGAGCTCGCGCATCCGCGCCTCGGCCTCGTCGCGGCGCTCCGCCGCGAGCGCCTCGCTCACCTTCGCCGGCTCGTCGAGCTCGAAGTCGGCGATGCGCGCGAGGGGCGAGCGGGCCCCCACCTTGCCGTGGCCCTTGCCGCGGGGGCCTAGCCGGGCCGACGCCTCGCCGATCGCGTGGGCGGCGACCACGAACGCTTCGTCGGCGGGGATCCAGCCGCGCTCGACCCAGGCGCAGAGGTCCGCGAGCAGGGCGAGGCCGTGATCGAAGCCGTACTCGGCGCGCTCCGCGCCGTCCCTGGCGAGCACCTCGAACGCGAGGTGCAGGCTGCCGAGGCCGGTCTCCCCCCGGTGGAGCCCGAGCGCGCCCAGCCGGAGGCCCTCGCGCAGGGCGCGCGCCGGCTCGTCGCGCACGACGGCCTCCCGCAGGCCGGCGACGAGGCGCCGCACCTCGGCCGCGGTGTCGACGGCCCGGTTGAGATGCACGCGCCCGCCGTCGATGCGGGTGGCGTAGCGCCGCACGGGCTCGCCGCCGAACGTGCAGGCGCCCGAGGCGAGCTCGAACTTCCAGTTGTGCCACGCGCAGGTCAGCACGCCGTCGCGCAGCGCGCCCTGCGAGAGCGGGTAACCCTGGTGCGGGCAGCGATCGTCGAGCGCGTGGACCTCGCCGCCCCGGAGGACGCAGGCGAAGCGCCGCCCCGCGTCGTCCTTGCGCAGCACGGGCACCTCCGCCGGAAATTCGGAGAGGGGGCCCAGATCGATCCAGTCCGACTTCATGGCTTCTCCGCGCGGCGGTGCGCGCCGCGGTGGGTACGCGGCGCGCGTCGTGAACGCGACGTGCATCGTAGCCGAGAGCGGGGCGGGGAGGGGCCGCGAACGGGGCCGCCGCGAAAAGTTCCCTGTCCGGACCCGCGCCGGTCGCTCACCCCTTCACGCAGAGGACCTGCCGGAGCTCGGCGACGATCTCCACGAGATCGCGCTGGTCTTCCATGACGCGCTCGATCGGCTTGTAGGCGGAGGGGATCTCGTCGAGGACGCCGCCATCCTTGCGGCACTCGACCCCGGCCGTCTGCGCGGCCAGATCGTCGACCGTGAAGCGCCGCTTCGCCTCGCCGCGGCTCATCCTGCGCCCCGCGCCGTGCGAGGCGCTCTCGAACGCCTCGGGGTTGCCGAGGCCGCGGACGATGTACGAGCGCGTGCCCATCGAGCCGGGGATGATGCCGAGCTCGCCCTTGCCTGCTCGGATCGCGCCCTTGCGCGTCACCAGCACCTCTTCGCCGAAATGACACTCTTCTGCCACGTAATTGTGGTGGCAGTAGATGGCTTCCTGGATCGCGAGCTCGGGGAAGTGCCGGCGGAGGACGCCCTCTGCGAGGTGGAACATGGCCTCGCGGTTCGTCCGCGCGTACCGCTGCGCCCAGAAGAGGTCGTGCCGGTAGGCCTTCATCTCCGGGGTGCCGGCGAGGAACACCGCGAGATCGCGATCGGGCAGGTCGCGGTTG
This sequence comes from Sorangium sp. So ce381, assembly GCF_051473845.1. Taxonomy (NCBI): domain Bacteria; kingdom Pseudomonadati; phylum Myxococcota; order Polyangiales; family Polyangiaceae; genus Sorangium; species Sorangium sp. So ce381. Next base: position 1,822,508 of record NZ_CP150336.1, read on the forward strand.
TGGGCGAGCTTCTTCGCCGTGGCGATGTGGATCTCGGCGAGCTCCTTGCCGATGTTGCGAGAGCCGGAGTGGAGCATCAGCCACACGCCGCCGTCCGTGTCGAGGCAGAGCTCGATGAAGTGGTTGCCGCCCCCCAGCGTGCCGAGCTGACAGCGCGCTCGCGCGAACAGCCCCTGGACCTTCGGGCTCAGGCTCGCGAACTCGTCCCAGAGCGGGAGGCGCTCGAACCCCTCCGGCGGGGCGTCGTGGGCGGCGAACCCGACGGGGATCGCCCGCTCGATGTCGCTGCGGATCCGCCGGAGGTCGTCGGGCAGATCGGCCGCGGTGAGGTTCGTGCGGAGCGCGCCCATCCCGCAGCCGATGTCGACGCCGACAGCGGCCGGCGCGACGGCGTCCCGCATCGCGATGACCGAGCCGACGGTCGCGCCCTTGCCGAAGTGGACGTCGGGCATGGCGGCGACGTGGTGGAACACCCAGGGCAGGGCGCTGATGTTCCGCAGCTGCTCCAGCGCGATCGCCTCGACCTCGTCCGGCCGGGTCCACAGCTTGATGTCCACGTTCTTGCCCTTGATCTGCGCGGGTCCCATGCGGGCAGAATAGCGCGGGGCGCATGCAGGCGAATAGCGAGGGCGCATGTGGCCGAATCGCGAGGCGCGCGTGCGGGCGCATCGCGAGGCGCGCGGCTACCCCGTTCGGCCTTGCGGGACCTCTGGGTTCTTGATACCCGTCGAATCGCTGCTTCGGGGTCCTTGTCCATGCCGTCTGCTCGCGTGCTCTCCATCGCAACCCTGGCGGCCTTCGCCGCTCTGTCGTGTGGGGTCACGAGCGGTTGTGACGGCCGCAAGCCGAGCGAGGACCCCGCGGCCGGGAAGCCCGCCGCCGCACCTTCCGCGACGGCCAGCGCCGCGGAAGGTGCGGAAGGTGGACAGCGCGCCCTTCCCCCGGGCGACGACCGCTTCGCGGCGCAGATCGCAGCGAACCTACCCCGGGTGCCCGACCCGGTGATCCAGGCGCCGGAGAACGGGGGCGCGGGCGCCGAGCTCGACAACGACTCCTTCCGCGATCGCGCCGTCGCCTTCGTCCGTCAGGTGGCAGCGGGCGGTGACAAGGTGACGTGCGATCTCGCCCTCTCGTCCAAACGCCCCTTCCGCGCCGTCGTGATGGGCTTTCAGGAGGGGAAGCAGATCGCCCGCGGGGAGGCGTCGGACGCGGGGCTCTGCGTCGCGCTGAAGGACGCCGCGCGCAGGGCCGTGGCCGCGGCGGGCGGCGCGCGCGAGGCGCTCGCGGGCGCGCGGCTGGTCGTGGAGCTGCCGGATCATCACGAGTCGATGGTGGAGAGCGTCGAGCGCCCGGGGAAGGGCGTCGAGCTCGTCGAGGGGCTCGTGCCGGTCCGCGCCCTCGACAAGGCCCTCCTCGCGCGGCGCATCGAGGACGGCAAAGGCTATCTCTTGCGCGTCATCGATCCGCGGCACAAGGGGGTTCACAAGTACTACCACGCCCCCACGGACCGGTTCGAGCGCGAGCTGCACACGATCTACACCGCGTCCACGGCGCTGACGCTGCTCAAGCTGCACGCCTACAAGCCGGACGAGCGCCTGCTGCGGCTGGCGACGGAGGCCGCCGGCTTCATGATGGGCATGCAGAGCCGCGAGGCGCGCGACCGCACGGCCGGCGGCTTCTTCTATGCGTTCGACCTGGAGCGCGAGCGGCCCGAGCGCCGGCTGGTCGTCGGCACGGCGTCGAAGTCGATCTTCACGCTCCTCGAGCTCCACGGCGTCACGAAGGACAAGAGGTACCTCGAGTCCGCCGTGCTCGCGGCCGAGTGGCTGATCTCGATGCAGCGGCCGGACGGCAGCGTGCGCTCGGCCCTGATCGGGCAGGAGGGCGGAACGTGGAAGGTCCAGGGCAAGGACTCGACGCTCTACACAGGGCAGGTGCTCTCGGCCCTGTCGCGCACCTACCGGGCCACGAACAACAAGAAGTACCTCGACGCCGCGGCCCGGACCGCGGACTACGTGCTCGCCAGGATCGCGGAGAAGGGGTGTTTCCTCGGCGACGACTACAGGAAGCCCAACCCGATCTCGAGCTCGTGGGCGGTCCAGTCGCTCCTCGACTTCGCCAAGGCCGGCGGCGACCAGCGCGTCGAGCAGACCGTCTTCCGCTGCGCCGACGACCTCGTGAAGCGGCAGTGGCGCAGGCCCGAGGACGCCTACCGCTACGGCCGCTGGCAGCGGTCGCTGTCGAGCAGCGGGAGCGGCTGGCTCGCCGAGGTGATGTCGGAGGTGTACCACCACTGCCGGAAGAAGGGCACCGAGGGCTGCGATCGGTACAAGGATGCGGTGGTCGCCGCGATCCGGTTGCTCTTGCAGTACACGTACGGTCCGGAGAGCTCGTTCGTTGTGAAGAACCCGCAGGCTGCCGCCGGCGGGGTGTTCTGGAGCGTCAGGGATCGCTACGTGCGCACCGACTCGGTGTGCCACGCGATGAACGCGTACCTCAACATGATCGGCGATCTCGGCGACGGCCCGCTGCTCACGCTGCCCGAGCGGCCCCTCGCCGAGCGGATGGCGCTCGCCGCGGAGGCGGCGGACGCGGGGCTCCCCGAGGACGAGGGCGAGGAGGCCGCTGCGGGGCAGTCCGGGCCGAAGGGCGACGACGCGGACGACTGAAGAGAGCGCGCGCAGACGGGGGCGGCGTCGCCGGAGGGCGCGTGGCCGCGGCCCGGCGTCGCTTCGCCGAGCGGGGCGCTCCGGAGCCGGAGCGCCGGCGGACCGCGCCTTCGGCGCGATCGAGAGACGAGAGCAGGGTGGCATGAATGATTTGACGTTGTTCCAGGAGAACCGCGCATGGCTCAGGTGAAGATCTACGGAATCAAGGAGAAGCTCAATCCGGTGAAGGAGGCCCTGTCGAGGGTGATCCACGCCTGCGTCATGGAGGCGCTGCAGATGCCGCAGGACAAGCGGGCGCATCGCTTCTTCCCGATGGAGCGCGAGGACATGCTGGCGCCGGGCGGGCGTACAGACGCCTATACGATCATCGAGATATCGATGATCACCGGGCGCAGCGTGGAGACGAAGAAGAAGCTCGTGCGGCTGCTGTTCGACAAGATCCGGGATGAGGTCGGGATCGACCACCAGGACATCGAGGTATGCATCTCGGAGTCGCCTCCCCACGACTGGGGGTTTCGCGGGATGCACGGCGACGAGGTCAAGCTGAACTACAAGATCAACCTCTAGGTCCGGGCGCTCGCGGGCTTCCCCGCGCGGCAGCGCGGGCCGGGCGCCGGCGCGGATCCGGCGGTCAGCGCGGCAGCACGCCCACGATGCGCAGCGGCCCGCCGGAGCCGGCGCGGATTTTCATCGGGAGCGCGATGACGAGCGCGCCCCGCGGGGGCAGCGACTCCATCGAGGCGACGTTCTCGAACGCGGGGATATCCGCCCCGAGCAGCACCTGATGGGTGATGAAATCCTTCGACGGGCCGTGGTCGATGCTCGCCGTATCGATGCCGACTGCGCCCACGCTCCGCGCGACGAGCGCCCGCGCGGCGTCCTCGCCGATGCCGGGGAAGTGCAGCGCCTCGGCGTGGCCAGGTCGATCGTCGCCGAGATACCTCTTCTTGTCAGGCCAGCGCGCGCCCCAGCCCGTCCGGATCAGCACGATGGTGCCCGGCTCGATGGCGCCGTGCGCCCGCTCGAACGCCTCGATGTCCGCCCTGGTCACGAGGTAGTCGCTGTCCCTGGCCGCGGCGGCCGACACGTCCACCACCACCGCGGGGCCCACGAGGCGCGATAGGGGCACGGCGTCTGCGGTCGTTTTGCCCTCGGCGAAGTGGATGGGCGCGTCGAGGTGCGTGCCGCCATGCTCCGGCGCGCAGAGCGTGTATGCGGAGTAGAAGTAGCCGCCCTCGGTCTTGCCGTGGTGCACCGTCTCGTGGGCAAAGCCGGTCGTCGCCGTGGGCCAGTAAATGGTCTTGTCGTCGAAGGGATAGGTCAGGTCGACGAGCCGCGCGCCCTCGGGCAGGCGGACGGCGCTCGCGCCGGCGCCGGCCGAGGTGTCGCCCCGCGCTCCGGCCTGCTCCGCCGCGCAGCCCGCCGAGTGCGCGGCGATCAAGATAACCGTCGAGATCAACGTTCGCATCGAGCCCCTCCTGGCCGGCCATGCTACCGGCCGCGTGAGGTGATCCTGTCACCGGCTTCGCGCCGGGGCATCGATCCCGACGTCGCGCGCGGGCAAGAGCGCAGGGAGCGACGAGGACGGGAGCGTGGCCAGCAGCAGGCGATCGCGGCGCTGCCCGGTCGGCTATCCGAGGCGCGCTCGCCGGTCGGCCCCGACCCGCGCCCGCCATGGCGCCGCCACCTGCCTGGCGCCACGCCACACCCTGGATTCCGCTGATTTCGGCTCGCCGTCTACCAGCGCACGGTCTTCGAGCTGCGCGCGCGCGGCAGCGTGCTCTGGCTGGTGTTCGCGCCTCTCGCCCGGGACGCGACCCTGGCGGCGCTGAGGCAGATCGTCGCGGAGATCCATACGGGGGCGGCCACCCCCGAGGAGCGGGCCGAGCTGTACACGGCGCTCCTGGTGATGGCCACCATCGATCCCTGGGGCATAATCTGCTGAAGGAGCTCGTCGTGATGGTGGAGGACAAGGAAGAGGGGCTGCTCCGGCGCACGCCGATCATCGGGGAGATGATCATCGAGGCCGAGCGACGCGGGGAGCGACGCGGCGAGGAGCGCGGGGAGCGGCGCGGGGAGCGACGCGGCGAGGAGCGCGGGGAGGAGCGCGGCAAGCAGCAGGCGATCGCGGAGCTGCTCGGCCGGCTCTTCGCCCGGCGGATCGGGCGGCGACCGACTGCCGAAGAAGAGCGCTCGATCATCGAGCGAGCCCGCGCCATCGGTCCGGGCGAGGTCGAGGATGCCTTGCTCGATCTCGAGGCCGACGCGCTGGTGCGCTGGCTCGCGGAGCCGCTTCGCCCCTCGTGAGCTCCCGCACGAGGATCGCTCTCCGCGCGCATGATCGCGGCGATTCGACCCAGGTAAGCGCAGCCGCAGCACAGGAGCCGCAGCCGCGCGGCCCAGGTCGGGAGCGACCGTCGGCCCGAGCGGGCCGGCCATCCCCGCCGGCGGCGGTGCCGGCGGCCAGGGGCTCAACGTCGGGCTGCAAGACGCGATGAACCTCGGATGGAAGCTCGCTGCCGAGGTGAACGGCTGGGCGCCGCCCCGCCTCCTGGACAGCTATCATGACGAGCGCCACCCCGTGGGCCTGGCCGTGGGGCGCAACACGGAGATTCAAACGAAGCTCGGCGACGTCTCGGAGGCGGGGCTGGCGCTCCGAAAGACGATGAGCGACTTGCTCGCCATGGAGCCCGTCAATCGGCGGATCTCCGAGCTCGTGAGCGCGCTGGATGTCGCGTATCCGCCCGGCGACACGGCGGCGGCGCACCCCTGGGTCGGCAGGCGGGCGCCCGACCGCGCGCTCGTGACGGACCGCGGCGCCGCGCGGCTGTACGAGCTGCTCCACACGGGCCGGTTCGTCCTGCTCGACCTCACCGGTGCGGTCGATCTCCGGGAGGCAGGCGCGGCGTGGAGCGATCGCGTCGACGTCGTCCGCGCGACGGCCGCGCCGGAGAGCGATCTCGCCGCCCTCGATGCGCTCCTGGTGAGGCCGGACGGGCACGTCGCGTGGGCGAGCGACGCCGCCCGACGGGCGACGTGCCTCGCCGATCTGGGGGGCGCGCTCGAGTCCTGGTGCGGGCCCGCGTGAGGACGCGAGGGCGCGCTCACACCTTCGGAAGAGGTGGAGAAGGTGGCGCACCGACGCCCGTTCGCGCGTTCAGCCCGCACGCTCCTGGATTCGGTCTGGCGCGCCCCGACGCGAAGCGCTAGCGTCTGGCCAGGGTGCGCAGGGGCGCCCTCCCCGCCGGAAAGAAGCCTTTCACCCTGCGACGCGACGACCGCGAGTCACCTCGCACCGTCATGACCACGTCGACATCCTCGGGCCGAGGGAGCGGGTAGCGGCCGATTCGAGAGGAGACGTCCATGATGGATCCCGTTCGCGAGCTGAAGACCCGCGCCGAGCTACTGCACAAGCAGCTCGCGTCGAACGACGCCAAGGCGCTTTTGCGCCTGCGCGCGCTGCCCGAGCTCGGGCGCGCCGACGAGGCCGCGCTCGCCGCGGCCGTCGCCGGCATCCGCCGGAAGCACTGCCTCGCGGTGGTCGCGCGCGAGTGCGGCTTCTCGAGCTGGGAGCGCGCGCGCCTCGCGCTCGCGGGAGAGCCCGGCGCGCCCGAGCTCGGGACGCTGCTCTACGGCCGGGATGGCGGCGTGCTGCACCACTGGTTCGCGACCTACGAGGAGGCGCGCGCCCACGTCGAGGCGCTGCCGGAGGCGTCGCCCGGCTATCTCCTCGCGTACAAACACCACTTCTTCGTCGCCGATCGCGCGTTCGTCGCGTCGCTCGGGCTCGATCCCGACGACCCGGACTGGCAGGCGATCGGGTGGGACTGGGCACGGCCCGCCGATGTCGCCGCGCGGAGCCGCCTCTACGCAAAGCGGCTCGCCTCGATGCGGGGGTGGGCATGAGCGCCCCGGAGCTGCACCCGGACCTCACCGCCGCGCTCGAGGCCGCGTTCCCGGGGCGCCCGGTCCAGGACGTGACCTCGCTCTCCGGCGGGTTCTCCGGCGCCGCGCTGATCGCGTTCGTCGTCGACGGCGCGCCCTACGTCGCGAAGCGCTTCGCGCTCGATCCGAGCGATCCGGAGCGCGCCGCGCGCGAGAGCGCGTGCATGCGCATCGCGTCCGAGCGCGGCGTCGCGCCGCGCCTGCACCACGCGGACGCGCGGACGGGCGTGACGATCATGGACCGCATCGCGGGGACGCCGCTCCGCCCGACGCGCGATCCGGCGCACATCGAGCGGGTCGCGGCGGCGTTGCGGCGGCTCCACGACGGTCCGCCGTTCCCGCGCAGCCGGTCGCGCATGGACTTCCTGCGCTCCCTCGACGCGCAGTGCGCCGCGCTCACGGGAGCGGGCCTGCCAGCCGAGCTCGTGCGCACGGTCGTCGAGCTCGAGCGTGTGAGCGCGCCGCACGCGCACGCGGCCGCGTGTCATCGCGACCTCAACCCGAACAACGTGCTCGTGGCGGCCGAGCGCGTGTACTTCGTGGACTGGACCCACGCGGGCGCTGGAGATCCGTTCATCGATCTCGCGCAGCTCGGTGTCTTTGCGTGCCCGCGGCCCGAGCAGCGCGAGGCGCTGCTCGAGGCGTACCTCGGGAGGCCGGCGAACGACGGCGAGCGCGCGCGGGCGGGCCTTGCGCGCGCCGTCGCCCTCGCCTTCTACGCCGCGAGCTTCTTCTTCGCGGCAGCGCGCATCGGCGGGCCGCCTCGTGAGGACGACGCGTCCCGCCCGCTCGCGGAGGTCCTCGCCGCGTTCGGCGCCGCGCCGGAGCGAACGCACCCCGGCGTCGTCGCCGCCGCCCTCCTGCGCGAGATGCGACAGGAAGCCCAAGCGCTCGACGTCCTGCGCGGCTAGCCGAGTACGCATCTCGATTTCTCTTTCCGGATCATTGCCCGCGCCAGGGCCTGTTTGCCGCGATCTGCTGAGCCAGCCCCGGGACCGACGGCCTCCGCGTGAACTGCAGAGTCCGCCATTCGCATGGAGGAGCCGCGCTTGACGTCATGAACGGCAGGTCCGCATAATCGCGCCCATGAGCTACATCGACGGCTTTGTCACTCCTGTGCCCACGGACAAAAAGGCAGCTTATCGCGAGGCCTGCGTGAAGGCCGCGGAGGTCCTCATGGAGTATGGCGCGACGCGCGTCGTCGAGTGCTGGGGCGACGACGTGCCCGACGGCAAGATCACCGACTTCAAGGGCGCGGTGAAGGCCGAGGCAGGCGAGACCATCGTGTTCTCCTGGATCGTGTGGCCATCGAAGGAGGTGCGCGACCAGGCGGGCGCGAAGATGAAGGACGACCCGCGCATGCAGATGACGGAGAATCCACCTTTCGACCCCAAGCGCATGATCTGGGGCGGGTTCGCTGTCCTCTTCGACTCGAGCGGAGAGGAGCGTTAGGCGAGCACCAGGGCCAACGAGATCACGCCGCACCTCTGGTATGCGGAGGAGGCGGCCCGGTTCCCCGAGGCGATGCTCAACATGGGGGACCTGGACAGCACCGGCTTCAAGGCCGCGCACGAGGCGCGCTGAACGCTGGCGCAGGGCGCCCCGCTCGATCCCCCGCACGAGCACGAGCGGCCGGCCTCGACGGCTGCAACCTTGTCTCACCCCTCGGTAGCGCACGCGTGTGCCGGTCGAGCGCCACGTACCGCGCTTCTTTGATATACAGACCAGGACGGAACCGAGGGTACGGATGAACGGTGATGTGGATTACACGGCTGTCGTTGCCGAGAACCAGCAGCTGAAGCAGCGCATCCGGGAGCTGGAGGAGGCCGAGGAGGCGCGGGATCGCCTCGAGGCGGCGCTGCGCCAGAGCGAGGAGCATGCGCGCGTCTTTGTCACCTACAGCCCGGCTGCGGTGGCCATGTTCGATAACGACATGCGCTACATCCTGGCCAGTCACCGCTGGCGGGAAGATTTCGGCCTGAAGGAGAAGGACATCATCGGCCGGTGCCATTACGATCTCTTCCCCGAGATCCCAGAGCACTGGAGGGCGATCCACCGGCGCTGCCTGGCAGGAGCCTCGGAATCGAACGATGAGGAGCCCTTCCCGCGGGCCGACGGGAGCGTCGACTGGGTGCGCTGGAAGATCTTTCCCTGGTACAAGTCGACCGGCGAGATCGGCGGGATCATTCTGTTCACGGAGGTGATCACCGACCGGAAGCGGCTCGAAGATACGCTCCGGCTGCAGGCGAAGACGCTCCTGGAGCTGTCGACGCCGATCGTGCCCATCAGCCAGGGCATCCTCGTGTTGCCGCTGGTGGGCGTGCTGGACGCGGCGCGGGCGCAGCAGATGATGGAGAACCTGCTGAGCAAGGTGGTCGAGCGGCAGGCGCGCGTGGCGATCATCGACGTCACCGGCGTGCCGCACATCGACACGGCCTCGGCGAGCGCCCTCCTGCAGGTGGCGCGGGCCGTCCGGCTGCTCGGGGCGCAGGTCGTCCTGACGGGCATCCGGCCGGAGGTGTCCCAGGCCATCGTCTGCCTCGACATCGATCTCGCCGGCATCGTGACCCGCCGCGACCTGCAGAGCGCGATCTCGTTCGCGACCGGGATGAGCCTGGCACCCGCGTCGCCGTTCAAGCCATGACGCACCTTGCCCGGGAGCTGCTGCTGCAGAAGCACCCGGGCAGCACCCGCCTGCTGCTCCAGCAGCATGGGATTGTCTGATATAACGGATCTGCGTCTTCTGAAGCGGACATAAGCCTGGTACGCCGCATGCAGAACGCAACCCGCAGCGGCGCGACGAGCGTCGAGCTTCTTTCCTGACAGAGTGCGCGGCGTGTGCCGCGCGCGGCCAGTTTCCTTCGCTGCCGGGAGGCGTCGGGGCCTTCGAGCCCTCTCTGAATTCTCCCCCGGGGCGGCGCGCTGGAGCGCGAGCGCGCGGTCACAAGGCCGAGCGCATCTGCGGTGCTTCCGCCCGACCTGCTCTGCTGGCCACGGCGAAGGCTTGGTCCGCGCAATGCAACGCGTCAGGACGAGTGTTGACCTGAAGAGAGCCATGAAAGATCCAGTGATCGCGCCCCGCGCGGTCTCATCCATCCTCGCGAGCACGATCCTGACGAACGCCCTCCCGGGCGCGCCGGGCGTCGTGTGGCGTCGACTCGCGACGCGCTCCGAGCTCTGCGCGCAGGCGCTCTCCCGGCGCTCGCGGCGGCTCGCGCCCCGCCGGATCGGCGCTGACGTCGAGCGATGGACCGCCACGCGCTGTAGGGGCGCCGCGCTCGCGGCGCTCTAGCTCGAAGGCCTCTCACATTCTCAGCACAGGAGCGGGCGCCTGGTCGGCGCGCGGCCTCGTGCGCCCTGGGCGCGGCTGCCCGGCGCCGATGGCCGCCGCGCGACCGCGCGACCGCGCCATGGAGTCATCGTCATGAGCGTCTCATCCTCTCACCTCTCGCTGAAAGACGGCAAGAAGACCTCCCGCTCGCGGGTGGTGCGCGACAAGCTCGATTACCCGGTGATCGACACCGATCTGCACACGATCGAGTTCGCCCCGATCCTCGAGGATTACATCGCGAAGTACGGCGGCGCGAGGTCCGTCGACGAGTTCCGCGACGCGATCAACCGGGGCTTCGGCTACCTGAGCAACGAGTGGTACGAGCTCACGCCCGAGCAGCGCGCGGCGCAGCGCTCGGTCCGCCCGCCGTGGTGGGCGCTGCCGACGAAGAACACCCTCGATCTCGCCACGGTGTCGCTGCCCAGCCTGCTGCACGAGCGGCTCGGCGAGTCGGGGACGGACTACGCCGTTCTTTTCCCGAACGTCTCCACGTTCGCCACCCACGTCGGCAAGGAGGATCTGCGCCGGGTGCTCATCCGCGCGGTCAATGCCTATCACGCCGACGTGTACCGGCCGTACGCCGACCGCCTCACGCCTGTCGCGGCCATCCCGCTGCACACGCCGCAGGAGGGCGTCGAAGAGCTCGAGTTCGCCGTGCGCGAGCTCGGCCTCAAGGTCGCCCTCATCCCGGGCAACCTCCGGCGGCCGATCCGGTCGGTGGCCGAGAAGTACCCGTCGCGGCACCACCCGGACGTCGCGCGGCACGCGAACTGGCTCGACACGTTCGGCGTGGACAGCGAGCACAACTACGACCCGTTCTGGGCCAAGGCGGTCGAGCTCAGGACGGTGCTGACCACCCACTCCGCCGGGATGGGGTGGACCAGCCGCAGCTCGGTCTCGAGCTACATGTACAATCACATCGGCCACTTCGCCTCCGCCTCCGAGGCGCTCGCGAAGTCGCTCTTCTTCAGCGGCGTGACCCGCCGGTTCCCCGATCTCCGCGTCGGCTTCCTCGAGGGAGGGGCGGCGTGGGGCGCGACGCTGTTCGCGGATCTGGTGGGGCACTGGGAGAAGCGCAACGGCAGGGCGGTCCAGAACTACAACCCCGATCTGATCGACGCGAAGCTGCTGTATGCGCTGTACCAGCAGTACGGCGGAGAGGAGGTCGCGGCGCGGCTCGGCGACATCAACGCCGTCCTCGGCGGGGCGCTCGGCGTCTCGAACAACTCGCGGAGGCAGCCGCAGGATCCGGGCGCGCTCGACGACTTCGCGGCGGCGGGCATCGAGCGGATCGAGGACATCCGCGACCGGTACGTGCCGAACTTCTACTTCGGCTCGGAGGCGGACGACCCCACGATCGCGTACGCGTTCAACACGAAGGTCAACCCGCTCGGCGTGCAGCTCAACGCCTTCTGGGCGTCGGACAGCGGCCACTGGGACGTGCCGGATCTGACCGAGGTCCTCGCGGACACCTGGAGCCTCGTCGAGCGCGGGGCGCTCACGGAGGCGAACTTCCGCGATCTCGTGTTCACCCATCCCTACAACTTCTTTGCCGGCAAGAACCCCGGCTTCTTCGCCGGGACCGCGGTCGAGCAGAAGCTGCGGAAGAGCGAGGCGGCCTGAACGTGGAGCGTCGGGCGGGGCGACGGAAGCGGCCCCGCCCGACGGTAACTGTGAATCAACGAACCCCTCTGGATCCATTCATGCGTTTGCTCGACCGCTCAAGAACCGCCATCTCATCGATCCTCGCGACGACGACCATCGTCCTTTGCGTGACGCAGGCGAGTGCGCAGAACCCGCCCGGCAGAACCCAGGGTGAGCGTCCTGTACCTGCGCCCGCGGGTGCGGCCCCTGCGCCCGCGGGTGCGGCCCCTGCGCCCGCGGGTGCGGCCCCTGCGCCTGCTGGCGCGGCTCCGACGCCCGCGGGTGCGGCGCCTGCTGGCGCGGCACCGGCCGCGCCGGGCGCCGCGGCCGCCGCCCCGGCCGCTCCCGGCGCGCCGGCCCCCGGCACCTCGCCCGCGGGCGACGCGACCGCGGAGGCCTTCGTCGAGCCCGATCCCAACGTCGTCACGCGGGACGACCTGCAAGGGCTCGTCACCGACCTCGAGAATTTCAAGTTCCAGTGGCAGCGAGAGCGCGACCTCCACACGGCCCTCTCGACCCGCTCCCTCCTCGTCGGCGGCGTCATCCAGGCGCGCATCGGATGGACGGAGCAGCCGGTGAACACGGCGACCTCGAACGATCGCAAGGTGACGTTCGACACGGGCGCCGCGACCCTCACGTTCAATGGCATCCTCTACAAGGACTACGAGGAAGGCCGCAACCTGACCTACTCGGTGCGCTTCGGCGCCTCACCCCAGCAGGCGAGCAACAACAGCTTCCTCAACCTGCTGGACGCGCAGCTGGCGTACTCCGTGCTCCCCACCCTCGCCCCCGAGGACTGGGTCCTGCAGGTCACCCTGGGCCAGCAGCTCCTGCCGTTCGGGCTGGAGGTCCCCGCGAGCGAGGAGCTGAAGCCGGTGATCACCAACGCGCAGTTCACGACGAAGCTCGGGCTGAACCGGCGCGACCTCGGGCTCATCGTCCGCGGCGACGTGCTGCCGCAGGTGGACTACGGCTACAACTACCGGGCGCCCGTCCTCGCCTACGCGATCGGCATCGTCAACGGGAGCGGGCCGAACACGGCCGACGACAACAGCGAGAAGGACATCATCGGCCGCCTCGCGTTCACCGTGCCGTCCGACTACAACTCCATCCTCCGCCAGATCACGCTCGGCGGGAGCGCGTACATCGGCTGGCAGAACACGTTCCTCAAGGACGAGAAGAAGACGCTGTCCGGAAAGGGCGTCAAGCGCCGCTTCGGCGGCGATATCTACTACAACCACTATCCGATCGGCGTCACCTACGAGTTCATCTACGGCCAGGACGACGTGACGCTCGGGACGACGGCGGAGGACCCTCGGAAGACGAGGCAAACCAGCCTGTCGCACGTGGCGACCTTCTTCTACAACTGGGGCGAGCAGTTCCTGAGGGGCTACCGCAACCAGGGCCGCTACGACGACTGGTGGCCGAAGACCTACCAGCCGTTCCTCCGCGTCGACCTCTTCGACCCGAGCACCGAGGTGAAAGAGAACCGGGTCGACGTCTACACGCTCGGCTTCAACGTCTTCTTCGCGGAGACGACGAAGTTCCAGCTCAACCTCAACCGTCGAGACGACCGCACGAGCACCGAGGGGGCCACGCACGAAATCCTAGCCCAGCTCCAAGGCGGCTTCTGAGGAGCGATGCTCGCCCGCTTCGGATACGGCCCACCTCGACGTCTTCGGTGCTCGGCGTACCGGAGTACGCCTGCGCGCCGAAGACGTCGATCTGGGCCCGTCTCCTGTGCGGGCGAGCATCGCTCGGCGACGCGTGGCAATGAATTCAGTGAGGAAAAATATGAGACGAGCTTTGATTTTTGTGCAGATGTTGGTGGCGGCGATTTTGACGTTGTCTGCGCATGTGGCGCGGGCGGACGCGCCTAGCGTCATCCGGGTGGCGTTCGCGGGGGTGGGGATCGGGAACCGGCCGTTCGTCGGCGGTAGCAGCTTGAGCGTGGTGCACGCGCGGGGGCTCCTGGAGGAGGAGTTCAAGAAGGACAACATCAAGATCGAGTGGTCCTTCTTCAAGGGCGCCGGGCCCGCCGTCAACGAGGCGTACGCGAACCACCTGCTCGATTTCGCGCTCCAGGGAGACCTGCCGTCGAGCATCGGGAGGGCAGGGGGGCTCAAGACGAAGCTCCTCGCGGGGGTGTCGACGAGGCAGCACACCTACCTGGCCGTCCCGGCGGACTCGTCGATCGCGTCGCTCGCGGACCTCAAGGGGAAGAAGGTCGCCCTCTTCAAGGGCACGAACCTGCAGCTCGCCGTCAACAAGATCCTCGCGGGCAGCGGCCTGTCGGAGCGCGATCTCCGGATCCTCAACATGGACTCCGCGACCGCGAAGGCGGCGCTGGCGACCAGGGACATCGACGCCGCCTTCGGCGGATACGACCTCCTCACGCTCCAGGATCAAGGCGTCGCCAAGATCGTCTACTCGACGAAGAACGACTCGCCGGCCTACCTGCGGCACGCCCACCTGATCGTCACCGAGGACTTCGCGAACAAGTATCCGGACATCACGAAGCGCGTCGTCAAGGTCGTCGTGCAGGCCGCCCACTGGATCGCGCAGAACGAGGCCAACCCGGCGCCGATCTACCAGCTCTGGTCCAAGTCGGGGGTGCCGTACTCGAACTTCAAGGCGGACCAGACGGGCGACTCGCTCAAGGTGCGCGCGAGCCCCCTGTTCGATGAATACCTGATCTCCCGCTACAAGGCGGCCGTCGTCGACGCGAAGCGGTTCGGCCTGATCAGGAGCACGTTCGACGTCGACTCCTGGATCGATCTGCGGTTCCTGAACGCGGCGCTGAAGGAGCTGAACCTGGAGGGCTACTGGCCCGAGTTCGACGTGAACGGGAAGGTCAAGCACCCCGGGAGGTCATGAGAGGAGCGCGCGGCGAAGGGGCCCAGCGCAGGGCAGGGCGGAACGCCACGAGAGAAAGGCAACCAAGATGACGCAGCAGGGAATTCAAGAAAGCCAGACCCAGGCCGCCTACAAGCTCGCGGCGCCCGACGTGGCGCTGCCCGCGGGCGGCGCCTCCCGGCTCCTGTCGCGGCGGGTGGGCAACGTCGCCGTGGGGCTCGTCTTCCCGGCGGCGCTCCTCCTCGCGTGGAGCTACGCCTCGCAGCGCGAGCTGATCCCGGCGCAGATCCTGCCGGCGCCAGGGCTCGTCCTGCAGACGCTGACCGAGCTCGCGAGCTCGGGCGATCTGCACACGAACATCGCCGTCAGCCTCGGCCGCGTCCTCGGCGGCTTCGCCGCGGGCGGCGCGGCGGGCCTCGCGCTCGGCATCGCCATGGGGCTCTCGCGGCGGATCGAGGAGCACGTCCACCCGCTCTTCAAGGCGCTCGCACAGGTCCCCGCCCTCGCGTGGCTTCCGCTGGTCATGATGGTGGCGGGGATCGGCGAGTCGCTCAAGCTGATCCTCATCGCGCAGGCGAGCCTCATCCCGGTGGCGATCAACACGTTCCAGGGCATCAAGAACGTGCCGAGATCGTACATCGAGGTGGCCCGGGTCTTCCGGTTCAGCCATGCTCAGCTGCTCCGGAAGGTCGTGCTCCCCGCCGCGGTGCCGTCCATCGCCGTCGGCATCCGTTATGGCCTGACGCAAGCGTGGCTGTCGCTCGTCACGGTCGAGCTCCTGGCGTCCTCCGAGGGCGTCGGGTTCCTGATCGTCTGGGGCCGCCAGCTGTTCCAGCTCGACGTGGTGCTCGCGGCGATCCTCGTCGTGGGGATCGTCGGGCTCCTGCTCGACAAGGGGCTCGAGGCGATCGAGGCCCGCCTCCTCCGCTGGCGGCGCGCCGCCCTGTAACACCTCACCGGAACCTTACCGGAACCTTACGGAGATCGCACGATGAGCGCCATCACCCATGCTCTGATCCAGCCGCGGCTGCGGCGCGGCCTGGTCCTGCCCGTCCTGCTGTTCGTCGCGTGGATCGTGGTCTGCCGCTACGAGCTCGCCAACACCCGCATCCTGGTCCCGCCGCTCGCGGTCTGGGGGGCCGTGAGAGCGCTTCACGAGAGCGGCGAGCTCTGGGGCCACCTGAGCGCAAGCCTCGTCCGGGATCTCCTTGGGCTCGCGCTCGGCATCGTGGCGGGCGGCGCCGTCGGCGGCCTCCTCGCCCTCTCGCGCACCGCCGACAAGCTGTTCTCGCCGAGCTTCCACGCCGCGAAGCAGGTCGCGCTGTTCGCGTGGATCCCGCTCATGTCGGTGTGGCTCGGCGTGGGCGAGCAGGCGAAGGTCGCCTTCATCGCGCTCTCCGCCTTCTATCCGGTCGTCGTGAACACCTATGAAGGCGTGCGGAGCGTCGGTGTCGAGCACATCGAGGTGGCGCGGGTGCTCCGCTTCTCGCGGTGGCAGACCCTCCGCAAGGTCATCCTGCCGTCCGCCGCGCCGTCGCTCTTCGCGGGCGTGCACCAGGGGCTCATCTACGCGTGGCTCGGTACGCTCGGTGCCGAGTACCTGCTCGAGCCCGCCCCCGGGATCGGCAGCCTGATGGTGGACGGGCGCGAGCGCTTCGCCATGGATGTCGTGCTGGTCGGGCTCATCGTGTCCGGCCTCGTGGGCTTCGGCCTGAACGCGCTGGCCAAGGCCGCGGAAGACCGCCTGTTGCGATGGCGCGTCCGCGGCGTGTGAGCGTGGTCAACGTCGTCAACGTCGTCAAATTCTGATTCCGTCTGCTTCGTCTGCTTCGAGGAGGAACTCATGGGCTCGCCTGGAGTCATCAACATTCGCGATGTCAGCAAGAAGTACGTGGTCAAGGACAAGCCGCTGGAGGTCCTCCGCGGGATCGGCCTGACCATTCACCCCGGCGAGTTCATCAGCGTCGTGGGCACGAGCGGTTGCGGCAAGTCGACGCTCCTCCGGCTCCTCGTCGGGCTGGACGGCGACTACGAGGGCGACATCCTCGTCGGCGGCGCGCGCGTCGGGGGGACGAGCCTCGATCGGGGCATCGTCTTCCAGGAGCACCGGCTCTTCCCCTGGCTCACCATCGAGCAGAACGTCGCGCTCGGGCTCGAGAGCTCGGCGTGGACGGAGGCCGACAAGGCCCGCGCTGTCGACGAGCACCTCGAGCTCGTGGGCCTGTCGGCGTTCAAGCGGGCCTACCCGCACCAGCTCTCCGGCGGGATGGCCCAGCGGGCGGCGATCGCGCGAGGGCTGGTCAACCGGCCGGGCATCCTGCTGCTCGACGAGCCGTTCGGCGCGCTCGACGCGCTGACCCGCGCGAAGCTGCAGCAGGAGCTCCAGCGCATCTGGCAGGAGGAGCAGATCACGATGATCCTCGTCACGCACGACGTCGAGGAGGCCGTGTTCCTCGGCGATCGCGTCGTCGTGCTCGAGCCGCGGCCCGGGAGGATCAAGCGCGTCGTCCCTGTCAGCGCGCCGCGCCCGAGGTCCCGCACCGACCACGAGATCAAGGCCCTCGTCGACGAGGTGCGCGGCTATCTCCTCGAGGCGTAGCGCGACGGATCGAGGCGCAGCGTGACGGAAGGCCCGAAGCCATCCGAGACAACCGGTGGGGTCGCGCCAGAGAAAGATCTCTGGCGCATGGCAGGTGCATCCGTTATAATGGATGAACCGTCCGCTATCATGGTGAGTGAAGCCCGATGACGATGCCCTTGCTCACGCTTCCCAACACGAGCTCGTTGGCCCTTTCCGTGCGCGCCAAGGCGCTTGTCTTCGAGGATCCGCGCTCGCAGGCGATCCTTGAGCGGATCCGGCAGCTCTCGCCGAGCGACGCGACGTTGCTCGTGACGGGGGAGACCGGCACGGGCAAGGAGATCGTGGCCCGTCACATCCACACGCTGAGCCACCGGCGGGGGCGGCCCTTCGTGGCGGTCAACTGCGGCGCCTGGTCGGAGTCCCTCGTCGAGAGCGAGCTGTTCGGCCACGAGAAGGGCGCCTTCACGGGGGCGACGACCTCGAAGGCCGGGTGGTTCGAGGCCGCGGACGGCGGAACGCTGTTCCTCGACGAGATCGGGGATCTGTCGCTGCCGCTCCAGGTCAAGCTGCTCCGCGTGCTGCAGGAGCGCGAGGTGGTGCGGCTCGGCTCGCGCCAGCCGATCCCGATCGACGTGCGGCTCATCGCGGCGACCAACGTGAACCTGGAGGAGGCGGTGATCGCGCGGAAGTTCCGCGAGGATCTCTTCTACCGGCTCAACGTGGCGACGCTGTCGCTCCCGCCGCTGCGCGAGCGGCCGGGCGACATCCTCCCGCTGGCGCGCTACTTCATCGAGCTCTACGCGCACCGGCTCGGCTCGGGGCCGGCCGTGCTCACGGCGGAGGCGACGGCGCGGCTCCTCGGGCACCCTTGGCCTGGGAACATCCGGGAGCTCGAGAACGCGATGCACCACGCGCTCCTGGTCTGCAAAGGCCAGGAGGTCACCCCGGCGGATCTGCGCCTGACGGCGCTCCAGCCGAAGGCGGGGGCGAGCATTCCTCCGCCGGATCAGGGGGCGACGGACGCGGTGTCCCAGGTCAGGCCGACGCCGCAGGCGACGGCGCTGGAGGGCGCGCTGCTCGCGCTGTTCGAGCAGAACCTGCCGAACCTGCACGAGCAGATCGAGGAGACGATCATCCGGACGGCGTACCGCTACTGCGATCGCAACCAGCTCCAGACGGCGAGGCTGCTCGGCATCAGCAGGAACATCGTGCGCGCGCGGCTCGCGCAGTTCGGAGAGCTGGCGCGCTACCGGGCGTCGCGCGGCGGGGCGGCGGCCGCGGCGTTCGGGCGAGGGGAGGCGAGTTCCGCGTCGCGCGCCCCGGGGACGACCTGAGCGAGCGCTGAGCGAGCGCGTCTGCTCGGCCGTGCGGGGCACGCCGGTGCGGCGAGGCTCACGGGGGCGGCTCAGGAGCGCGACGGGGAGGCCGGCCGGGGCGACCCGGCGTGCGGGTGCGAGCCCTCGCGGCCGGGGTTCTGATCCCGAGGGCCTCTCGCACTGTCGTGGCCGTGGCCGCCTGCACGATCCACCGATCGAGCCTCGCCGCGTCGGCGCAGGCCCGGATGCGCGCCTCATCGTCCTGTGAGGGGGAGAGCCCGCGCGCCCGCAGCAGCGTGAGCAGCGCGTCTTGACGGCCCTCGGCCCGGCCCTTGGCCTCGCCCTCGGCCCGGCCCTTGGCCTCGCCCTCGGCCCGGCCCTTCTTCCGCCCCTGCGCTTCGAGGAAGAGGCGGAGCTTCCGGGCAGCGGGTGTCTCCGGGATCTTGTCGGGGTTCATCGAGGCCTCCCTGAGGAGCTCCAGCATTCGCTCGCTGAGCACGGAGAGGATCGCACGCTGCTGGGCCCGTCGCAACGCGCGCGGCAGCCGCTCGGTCAGCTCGAACGCGCGCTCGACGACGGCGCGCGCCCCAGGCCCGTAAATCCAAATGGCTGCGTCGACCGACGCGGAATGAACCAATTCTTCAACGCCACGCCTGCCTCGCTGGACGCGCAACGTTTGATTGAAGACGTGCTGGTGACGTCGACCAGGCGCTTCGCGTCACCCGCTCTTCTCGGCTTCCAGCTCCCCAGCTCCGCTCCCTCCAGGGCCCGTGGCGCGGGCTCAAGCGTGGCTCGCGCGCGTGGAGGGCTGCCCGGCCTTGGTCTCGATCCAGCGCTCCAGATCGGCGCGCGAGGTCACGCCGCTGCGGCGATCGAGCTCTCGCCCTCCGTTGAAGAGCACGAAGGTGGGCACCCCCTGGATGCGCCGGCGCCCGGCCTCCGCCGGATCGGCGTCGGTGTCGAGCTTGAGGACCAGCACCTTGCCCGCATTCCTGCGGCCGAGCTCGTCGAGGACCGGCGCGACGACGCGGCACGGGCCGCACCAGGTGGCCCAGTAGTCGACAAGGACGGGGACAGGAGAGCTCGCTATCGCCTGCTCGAGCGCGGCCCCGTCCACCGGCTGCGGAGCGCCCGTCGTGTCGAGGTGGGCCTTGCAGCGGCCACAGACCGGCCGATCCTTGATCCTCTGGTCCGCAACCCGGTTGATCGAGCCGCAACGGCCGCAACGGTAGATAGCCATGCTCCTTCTCCTTGCCGTCGCCGCGTGCCGCGGCATTGCGAGCAACTTGGGTCCGGCGTACGCCTTGGCAACCAGGGGGCGTGTGGGGCCGCGCGGCGGACGCGGCGGTCGGCGAGCGGGCTACCGCGGCGGGGCTTCGCAGGCCCGTCGCGTCACCTCGTGGCGGTAGTCGAACATCCGCTCCAGCTTCCAGCGGACGAAGCGACCGCCGCCGAGCCGGCCGAGCGCGCCGAACGGGAGCTCGTACTCCACGCGGTCCGTGAGGTAGCAGCCGCCCGAGCCGTCGGGGTCCATGCGGTGCGTGTGCACCCAGCGCTTGAACGGCCCGCTGCGCTGCGTGTCCTGGAACATCCGGCCCCGCTCATACTCCGTGTGCTCCGCGACCCAGCGCAGCAGGACGGGGCCGACGCGCGTCTCCACGACCACGCGCGCGCCGACGAGGATGCCGCCGGTCTTCTCCAGCACGCGCGCGTGCTCCCAGGGGGGCGTGAGGCGCTCGAGGGCGTCAGGCTCCTCGTGGAAGGCGAAGACCCGCTCGGGGGACGCGGCGATGCGCGTGCGCTTCTCGAAGGTGGGCATGCGCGAGCATGGATCGTATCGCGCCCCGCTTCGAGAAGCGCACACGCATGCCGCCGCTCCTGGCGACGGCACGCCGGAGAGGGGATGTCGCTTTGTTGTTTCGCTGACGACATATTCTCACAGGAGCACGCGAGTACCGTCCGAACTTCAATCCACCCAGAGGGGAGCGTCTCATGATCAGGAAGAGCGCCAGAATGAGCGCTGCCATGGCGCTTGTCGCGCTGCCTGTCGCTGCGCTGAGCGCGTGCTCCAGCGGCGACGAGTCGGTGCAGCCCGCGCCGCTGCCGGCCCCGCCGGCCGAGGACGATGCCGCGCAGTACGGCGTGCAGCTCGGCCCGCGGCCGTATTACCTCGTCGCGGACATGGAGGAGGGCGAGCTGAAGGAGAAGCTCCTCTCGTGCTCCGAGGGGCCCTTCGAGCGGACCGATTTCTCCATCGGCCATCGCGGCGCTTGCATGCAGTTCCCCGAGCATACGAGGGAGTCGTACGAGGCGGCCGCCCGGATGGGCGCCGGCATCGTGGAGTGCGACGTGACCTTCACCAAGGACCGAAAGCTCGTGTGCCGTCACGCCCAGTGCGATCTCCACACGACGACGAACATCCTCGCGATCCCGGAGCTCGCCGAGAAGTGCTCGGAGCCGTTCCTGCCCGCCGACGCCGAGGCCGGCACGCCCGCGTCGGCGAAGTGCTGCACGAGCGACATCACGCTCGCCGAGTTCAAGCGGCTCTGCGGCAAGATGGACTCCGCGAACCCGGACGCCGCCACGGCCCTGGAGTACATGGCCGCGACGCCCACGTTCCGCACGGACCTCTACGCCAGCTGCGGTACGCTGCTCACGCACGCCGAGAGCATCGAGCTCTTCTCGAGCCTGGGCGTCAAGTTCACCCCGGAGCTCAAGGTCCCGGAGGTGGAGATGCCGTACCAGGGCGAGTACGAGCAACAGGACTTCGCGCAGCAGATGATCGACGAGTACAAGGCGGCCGACATCGACCCGAAGCAGGTGTTCGCGCAGTCGTTCAGCCTCGACGACGTGCTCTACTGGCTCGAGAGAGAGCCGGAGTTCGGCGCGCAGGCCGTGTACCTCGACGAGCGCGTCGATACCGCCGAGGGGTACGAGGAGGCGGTCTCCGGGATGCAGCGCCTCGCGGATCAGGGCGTGAAGATCATCGCGCCGCCGATGTTCGCGCTCGTGACGCTCGACGGCAAAGGAGGGATCGTGCCCTCGGACTACGCCGAGGCCGCCAAGGCGGCCGGCCTCGACATCATCACATGGACGCTCGAGCGCTCGGGCCCGCTGGCGAGCGGCGGCGGCTACTATTACCAGTCGGTCGCGGACCGCATCGACAACGACGGCGACACGATGGTGATGCTCGACGTGCTGGCGCGCGACGTGGGTGTCCGCGGCGTCTTCTCCGACTGGCCGGCCACCGTGACGTATTACGCGAGCTGCATGGGCCTCTGAGGCGGGCGGCCGGGAGCGGGGCGCACGCGAGGCCGCCGAGCCCGCGGCGGCCTCGCGACGTGGCATCAGAACGCCCACGACCAGGTGACCGCGGCGGGCTCGGGGGGCGGGCCGGGCATCACGCCGGCCGCGTACCGGGCCTTGGTCGGCTGGATCGGGTGAACGGCCGCGATCGCGAAGCCCGTCACGTGGCCCAGGATCATGCCGGCGCCGACGTCCTGCCACGAGTGCGCGCCGGCGCCGATCCGCAGCGCCATCGTCACCACCGTGGCCGCCTCGGCGAGGGCGAGCGCGCCGAGGCGCGGCGCGGCGTCGCCGGTCGTGCGCAGCGCGAGGTTCAGGCGCGCGCCCGCGATGGCGGCCACCGGGGTCGTGTGACCCGAGGGGAAGGCGTCGAAATCGAGGTCGGTCTCGCCGCACCGATCGGTCCGCCACGAGCGCGGCCGGCACCGGCCCGCCAGGCGCTTGATCACGTTCGAGAGGCCGGTCGACAGCGCCGCCGCCTCGACCTCGATGAGCGATGTCCTGAGCGCCCGCGCGTAGGGGCGGGGGACGCCGGCGCCCCCGAGGTAGCTGCCCTCGAGGGCGTACCCGCTGCCGAGGAGGAGCAGCGTGCCCGCTGCGGCGCCGGTGATATCGCTGGCGAGGCCGATCGCGTCGTTGCGCTCCTCGCTGGAGGCGGCGCCCCACCCGGAGCGCCGCTGCGGGAGCAGGTACGCCGCGAGCGAGGCGGTGCAGGCCGCGGCGAGGGCCACCTCGCCGCCCGGCGTGCCGAACGCCCAGTCCGGGGCCGCCGGCCCCGTCTGCGCGGCGGCGGGCGCGCTCCACGCCAGCGCGCACACGCAGGCGAGCAGCGCGGCGTACCTCACGGCTTCTTCGCTGCGGGGGGCGCTGCGGGCTTCGCGGGCGCGGCAGGCTGCGCGGGCGCCGCCGGCTTGCCGGGCGCCGCCGGCTTGCCGGCCGCCGCCGGCTTGCCGGCCGCCGCCGCCGGTCCGGCCGTCACGCCTGGCGCCTTCTGCACGATGACCTCACCGAGCTGCAACGCCGAGAGCTGCTCTCCGACAGCGCCGGCGTCGCCCACCAGGACGACCCGGAGCTGCTCGGGCGCGAGGTACTTCTGCGCGACCCGCTGCACGTCCGCGGGCGTGATCCGCTGGAGCCTCGCCGGTCGCGTCGCGTACTCGTCGAGCGGCAGATCGTAGACCGCGAGGCCCGCGATCGTCGACGCGGTCGCGTCCGCCGTCTCGAAGCGCGCCGGCAGCTGGCGGATGAGGTTCGCCTTGGCGTCCGCGAGCTCCTCGCTCGTGACGGGCTCCCTCCGCATCCGGTCGATCTCCGCGAAGATCTCCCGCACGGCGGGGCCCGTGTTCTCCCGCACGATGGCGCCGCCCGCGGAGAACGGGCCCGCTCCGTGGCGCATGTCGAAGCCGGAGCGCGCGCCGTAGGTGTAGGCGTGCTTCTCGCGCAGGTTCAGGTTGAGGCGGCTCGAGAACTGCCCGCCGAGGAGGGTGTTCATCACGAGCAGCGCGTCGTAGTCCGTCGTCGCGCGCGACACGCCCGGCAGCGCCACCGTCACGGTCGACTGCGTGAGCCCTGGCCGGTCGACGACGACGACGCGCGGCGCGCCCGCGGCGATCGCCGGCGGATCGGCGGGGAGCGCCGCCTTCGCGGGGGCGGGCGGCGCGGAGGCCGGGCCCTTCCAGGCGCCGAAGACCCGCTCCACCTCCTTCACCGCGTCGGCCTTGGTGATGTCCCCGGCGATGGCGACGGTCGTCAGCTCCGGCCGGAACTGCGCGGCGTGGAACTTCGCCAGGGCGCCCGCCGTGATCTTCTTCAGCGCCGCCTCGGTGCCGATCAGCGGCGCGTTGTACGGGTGGCCCTCGGGGTAGAGGACCTGGGCCTGGGCGATGGAGAGGAGCGACGCGGGGCGATCGTTCATCTCGGCGAGCTGGGTGATGCGGCGCGACCGCTCGCGCTCGATCTCGGCCGGCGCGAAGGCGGGGTTCATGTACGCGTCGCCGAGCAGCGTGAGCATCTCCCCGAACCGCGGCGTCACGCTCTGGCCCTCCACGCCGCCGCCGTCGAAGCCGACCGCGGACGAGAAGCTCGCGCCGAGCTTGCCGAGCGCGTCGCTGAGCGAAAGCGCGCTGCGGGTCTTGGTGCCCTGCATGAGCATCGCGCCCGCGAACGCGCCGACGCCCGGCTCGGCCTGATCGGCGCCGCGGACGGTCTTCACGTCCACGGCCACGATCGGAAGCTCGTGCCGCTCCACGACGAGGACGCGGATCCCGTTCGCGAGCTTCGCCTCCTCGATCTGCGGAGGCCGGAAGACCACGTCCGGCCCCGGGGGAGGCGGCGATCTGCGGAAGTCGTCCGCAGCCGCGGCGGGGGGCGGCGCCGCGGCGGGGGGCGGCGCGCCGGGGGGCGCGGGGGGCGGCGTCGACGTGACCGGAGCGCAGGCGGCGAGCGCCACGGCTGCGAGCGAGGCGGAGACGGTTCGTTTCATGCGCATGGGCTCAACCCCCCTTCGGCGCGGCCGGTCCGGCCGCAGGCTTGTCGACCGCAGGCTTGTCGCCAGCGGGCTTCATGATGGCCGGCGCGGCCGCCGGTTTGTCGGTTGCCGGCGCCGCCGCGGGCTTCGGGCCCGCCGGCGGGGCCGCGGGCGCCGCGACAGCAGGCGCTACAAGCGCGGGCTGCGCGCTCGCCGCGGACGTGGGCGCCGCGGCGGTGGGCTTCGCGCCCGCCGTCGCGGGCGCCGCCGCCCCGGTCTGCTTCACGAGGCGCCCGGCCTTGGGAGCGCCCGGCTTCGGCGTGACGAGGGCGATCACGCGCCTGCCCTGGGGCAGGAGCTCCGCGGTCGCCTTCTGCAGGTCGGCGGCGGTGGCCTTCTCGTACCTGGCCACGTCCTTGGGGAAGTACCCCGGATCGCCGGTGAGCTGGTTGTAGTTGTTGATGGCGTTCGCGCGGGCCGTCACCTGCTCCATGCTGAAGACCAGCTCCGAGAGCACCTTGGCCTGGGCCCGGTCGTGCTCGTCCTGCGTCGGCGGCGCCTTGCGCAGCCGATCGAGCTCCGCGTCGATGAGCTTCAGGGCCTGCTCGGGCGACTTGCCCTTCTTCAGCGTGGCCGTGATCTGGAAGGTGCTGGCGAGCTGGCTCGATTGCTGGAACGCGAAGACGTCCTGCGCGATCTGGAGATCGTACACGAGCTTCTTGTAGAGCCGGCTCGTCTTGCCCGAGGCGAGGACGTTGGCGACGAGGTCGAGCTCGGCGTCGCCGGGCGCGAAGCTCGGCGGCGTCACCCAGCTGATCGTCACGCGGGGCAGCTCCACGTCCGCCTCGATGTCGAGGCGCTTCTCGATCGCGAGATCGCCGGGGTCGGGCTTCGTCGCCACGGGCGGCGGGGCGCCCTTCGCGACGGGGCCGAAGTACTTCTGGATGAGCTCCTTCGCCTTGCCCAGCTCGATGTCGCCCGCCACGACGAGGGTCGCGTTGTTGGGCACGTAGAACGTCCGGAAGAAGGCCTTCACGTCGTCCATCTGCGCCGCGTCGAGATCCTCGGGCGTGCCGATGGTCAGCAGGTGGTAGGGGTGGCTCTCCGGGAACTGGGCCGCGCGGAGGAACTGCGGCACGAGGCCGTAGGGCGCGTTCTCGTAGTTCTGGCGGCGCTCGTTCTTCACGACATTGCGCTGGCTCGTGAAGGTCGCCTCGTTCGCGTGGTCGAGCAGCCACCCCATCCGGTCGCTCTCCAGCCAGAGCACCAGCGCGAGCTCGTTGGCGGGGACGGTCTCGAAGTAGTTGGTGCGGTCGGTGTTCGTCGTCCCGTTGCGATCGCTCGCGCCGGCCCGCTCCAGGTACTTGAAGAACATGTCCTCGCCCACGTGCTTCGAGCCCTGGAACATGACGTGCTCGAACAGGTGCGCGAAGCCGTTCTTCCCCCGCGGCTCGTCCTTGGAGCCGACGTGGTACCAGACGTTGACGGCCACGACGGGCGTGCGGTGATCCTCGTGCAGGACGACCTCGAGCCCGTTCTCGAGCGTGTACTTCTCGACCGGGATCGCGACGCTCACACTGGTCGCCGCCGCGGCAGGCTGCGCCTTCGTCGCGACCGGCGCCGCCGCCGCGGGCGCGGGCTTGGCCGCAGGTTGAGCCGCCGCAGGCTGCGCCGGCGCCGCGGCCGGGGGCGCGGCGTAGGCGGGCAACGTCAGGCCGAGCGCGGCGACGAGCGCGCTCGACAGGGACGAGAGCGCCCGGAGGCGCGTCCGTTCGGACCGATGGTGGGCTCGCATGGGCGCGGTTTTAGCGCAGATCGCCCGAGGTCGAGCGCAAACTTCGCTCGTGGAAAGGGAGGCGCAGCGCAGCGCGGTTCACGCTCGGCGCTGCGCTCCTGTCACTGGAATGGCGCGACGAAGAGCTGGTACGGCCCGAAATCCACCGGAGTACGCCCCTTTACGGTGATGGCGCCGAGGCTCCCTCCCGGTCGTGCCCCGTAAATCCGGGAGTTCACGCCCTCCCTCTCGCCCGCGCACGCGCTGAGCGGGCCGAAGCACTCGATGTCGATGGGATTGCATGCGTCGTCCGCGGTCTTGATCGTCATCGGGAAGCCTGTCAGGCCGCACGAGGACACCACGGTGGACGTCCCCGGGCAGACAGGGACATAGAACGTCTGCTCAGGGCTGCTCGCGCCGCACAAGGAGCTGGGAGGGATCGGCGCCCCGGTGGTGTCGCCGCCGATGAGGCCGCTGCCCGAGATGACCCCGGCCCTCTCGCCGAGGCACGACGCGCGCTGGAACCTGAGGCGGACCGTGCCGAGCGCCTCGGGGCGCGAGGCCTTGACCACCACCGTATAGGTCCCGGCCCGGAGCCTGGCCGCGAAGTGCGCGCCCGGCGCGGCGTCGCCGCAGCTGTCGGCCGCGCAGCCGACGGGAGGGCCGCCGCACCCGTCGCCCTCGAGCACCGCGAGCGCCGTGTCGACGTCCGACGCCAGGGTGCCGAGGTACACGACCTCGTCGGACGGGAGCGTGAACCGGAAGAACACCTCGCCGCCGCTGCCGCCGCACGGCAGCGCGACACCGGAGGTGTTCTCGGCCGTGATCTCCGCCGCGTAATCCATCGAGCCCGTCAGCTCTCCCGGCGTCTCGCAGCTGTCGGCGCCCGGGATCGGCGTGCAGCCGTCGTCCGGGACGCCGTTGCAGTTCTCGTCGACCGCGTTGCCGCACACCTCGGGCACCGGGGAGGCGCACCCCTCGCCCTGGCAGCCGTCGTCGGGGAGCCCGTCGCAGTCCTGGTCCACCGCGTCCCCGCAGATCTCCGGCTCGGGCTCGCAGGGCGCGAACGCCGGGACATGGACGGGCACCTCGACCACGTTGTTCTCGATCGCTTGCTCGGCGATCGCGCCGATCGGGTTGACGGTGACGCGGAGGGTGTAGTCCCCCTCGGGCACGTCCGTCACGTCGACCCACTGGCACGGCGTGCCGACGTCGTACGTGTCGGCCCACCCCGCGCTCAGGAAGTTGCACCCCATGCCTCCCGAGGTCGGGTAGCCGCGCGGCGCGGGGGACGAAGGATCGAGAGGCTCCATGTCGACAAGGCAAAACGCCTGCTTGTGCCCCTGGGAGACGACCTCGCCCTCCGCGTCCACCAGCCGGTAATCGGTGAAGTTCAGGAAATGGAAGTGCTGGTGGCACTGCGCGTACTCGAAGAGCGGGCTGTTGAACTCGGGCCCGGGGTCGAGGTGGCCCGGCCCTGCGTTCTCGACGCGCCCCTCGAACTCGAGGAGATGCCGCCGGCCGG
The DNA here is from genome assembly GCF_051473845.1 of Sorangium sp. So ce381. Taxonomy (NCBI): domain Bacteria; kingdom Pseudomonadati; phylum Myxococcota; order Polyangiales; family Polyangiaceae; genus Sorangium; species Sorangium sp. So ce381. Next base: position 1,849,922 of record NZ_CP150336.1, read on the forward strand.
GGCCTCCGATGCACCTTTCCATGAGCTCGCAGGCGTCTCTGGGGAACGTCTGGTACGAGAACTGGATCGTGTCGACGATGCGCTGCCTGTCCGGGCGCAGGTCGGGCACGATGCAGACGCCGGCCTCGCACGCGTGGCCGCTGGGACAGCACGCGCCGCCGCAGATCGTGCCGTCGCAGGCGGTGTAATCGACGGGGAGGACGATCGTGTTGTTGTCGAAGCGCGCCTCGGCGAGGGTCCTGTTCGGGTTCACGGTGATCTCGAGCTCGTAGAGCCCGGCCGGGACGCCGGTCACGTCGAGGGCGTTGCACGCGAGGGTGCCGGGCTGCTCGACGTGCTCTCCTGGGCCGAGGCCCTGCGCGTCGCAGCCGTACTGGCCGCCTGGCATCGCGACGCAGCGCGCGTCGAGCTCGGCCTCGGCGACCACCGCGCCGCCCTGGCCGAGGCGCGCGTGGAAGAAGCGCGGGACGACGTAGCTGTCCTCGCAGAAGTTCGGCTCGAAGACGTCGCTCTCCGAGGGCGCGCCGAGCTCGAGCGGAACGTCGCCGGCGTTCTCGAGCGAGACGTGGAAGCGCATGAGCGCCCGCCGGCCGCTCGCGCCGACGCACCCGTGCAGCAGCTCGCACGCGTCCTCGCCCACGCGGACCGTGGCGAACGTGACGGGCTCTCCTCGCTCCGGGGGCCCGAGCACGAGGTCCGCCGCCTCGCAGACGCCGCGCGCGCACGTGGCGCCTGGGCTGCAGCACGCCGCGTCGCCGCAGGCGCGCGCCTCGTCGCACGCGGCGGCGCAGCCCGACGGCTTGCCCTCGGCGTCGATCTGGCACCGCGCGCCCCCGGGACACACGATGTCCGAGCCGGGGCAACGGACGCCTCCGGGCGCACCGCCGCCGCTCCCGCCGCCTCCCGGGCCGCCCCCTGCCGTGTCCGAGGGCGGCTCGGTCGGCCCGTCGTCGCCGCACGCGACGGCCGCCAGGAGCCATGAGCCCATCAACAGCGCTTCGACGACGTTCTTCATGTGCACCCTGGTCAGCAGTAGCAGACGAGCCGCGCGTGCCGGAAGGCGTGTGCCGCTCCGGTAGGCCGTCAGGCAAGCTGCGTATCGTGAGGGTGCGCGCGGGGATAACCAGAACGGCCGAGCGGGGGCGCAGGATTTCGACCGGTCAGGGCGTCGGCAACGCCACGAAAACAGCCGAGGAGGCGATGCCGAGATTTCTCATGAACATGAGCCGCGCGGCGCTCGCTGGGTCGGATGAGCTCCAGTCTCCCAGGAGGACAGCGGCATACCAGGTCGGTGACAGGCTTCTCGCAGCGCTCCGGATGCCGTCGGCCGATCCGACCGGTCGAACTCCTACCCATTGCCGGCCGGCGGCTCTCGGCGCCGCGAACTCGACGGCTGTGCTGGCGCTCGCCGACGCGTACGCGACGTCCGTGAGCACGGGTGTAAACGGTTCACCTTGGGTCCCATCTGCATTGACCGACCAGTGGCCGAGATCCACCGAGGGCGCTGCCGCCGAGGCGTTGATCAACATGACGCGCGTGCTGGTGACCGTCTCGGGCAGCTCCGGCTGAACCCTCCACAGCTTGAGCTGCAGCGCCTTGTCGCCCGTCTCTCCGGTGATGCCGAGGAGACCTCCCAGGTAGATCGCACCAGGCTCCAGCGGACCCGTCGGCTGGGCGCCGACCACCACGGTGTCACCCGAGCCCTCGCCGCCGCCGGAGCCGGGCGCGACGACTGAGAGCGTCGACTCACCCGGCGGCAGATCGGTGTATGTCGGCGCCTGCGCATACGTCAGGTTGATGGCGATCCTCTCCGTGCCCGAGTACACATCGAGGGGCGATGGCGTGGGCGGCGGCGATGCGTGGAAGAGATAGACGAGCGGATCCCGGTTGATGAACACGGCAGGCGAGTCGTCCCCCGCCGGGACGACGAGCAACCCGTGTGCGCGCGCATCGGCGACGACGCGGGTCGGCTCCCCGGTCTCGATGACGAAGTACGATCGCCCACCGACGAGCGATGCCGCAGAGAACGAGAACGGCGCCTGACCCGTCGGACCGAAGCTGCTCGACGCGGTGACCGTGATCGACCGTGGCGACTGGGGCACGAGCAGGCCTTCTGGAGCGCTGACGGTGAACCCGTCGAGCGCCGCGACGGCCGTGGCGCTTCGGTCGATGTAGAACGATTTCGGAGGCCCCACGCTGGCGTCGGCGTTCACGAAGCGCAGGCCGACCTCGCTGCATGAAGGCGTCGTGAACTTCTCTTCCGCGATGAGAAGCTGCGGCCCCGTCGAGCCGGTAGTGCCCAGGATTCCGACGGCCACGATCGTGTAGCGCGTCCCAGGGGCAATCGTCAGCGGATCCGCCGAGATCGTGAGCGCGTCGCCTGCGCCACCGCTGGTTCCGTCATCGCTTCGTGCCGAGAACGTGATCGCGCCCGCCGTGACTTTGGCGTACCTCGTGACGGACGCGGCCACCCTGCTGGGCGACACTGCCTCGATGTCGGGCACCGGCGCCCCGTTCACGTAGAGGCGGAGCGCAGGCGGGTCGCCGCTCCCCACCGGGAAGTTCGTGCGATTCGGCAGAAGGGCATTGATGAAGCGGACCTTGGGTTCAGGGTCGGTGTCCGGCGGCAGGCCGCACTCCGCCGGATCGCCGCCACCCGTGCCACCAGCGCTACCCGTGCCGCTGGCGCCGCCCGTGCCGCTGGCGCCGCCCGTGTCGCCACCGCCCGTGCCGCCAGCGCCGCCCGCGTTGCCGCTGCCGCCCGTGCCACCCGTGCCACCCGTGCCACCAGCGCCGCCCGCATTGCCGCTGCCGCCCGTGCCGCCAACGCCACCCGTGCCGCCGCCGCTGCCCGTGCCGCCCATGCCGCCGCCGCCGTCAGAGCTACCGCCCGACGACGTGCTGGCGCTGGCGCTCGTGGCCCCACCTCCGCCTTGCCCCGACGATGATGAGGTATCGTCGTCCCCGCAAGCGCTCGTGAAGATCGAAAGCCCGGCCAGCGCACCCACCATGATCAGCCATCGTTGACGCATCTTCATCGTAACACATCTCCGTGTAGCGCGTCGCACGCGCCAGAACGATCCACTACCGCGGGAACTTCAGCTCGCAGGCGTCACGCGGAACCGCGACGACTCCCTTCGTCAGCTCGTCACGCATGTAGATGTAGGCCATTACACCGGCGTTGAAGGCCGCTCTCCGGAGCCATGCATCGACCTCCGGCGAGCTCGCGTCCGCGGTGCGGAGCTCGTCCGTAAGAGGGTTCCTGAGCGTGCACACGTCCCTCCACATGGGCACGCCGAACTCCGGAGCCACGGCGCTGCCCAGGATGACGCTCCAATTCCCGCTCGCGGCCGCGGCGTCGTAAAGGGCTCCGAACCGATGAGCATCGGTGCGGATCTCATCGCAGGCGGCGCGCGCAACGCCGAGCATGTTCGCCTTCGATCTCTTGAACGCGGCTTTCGCGGTCTCCGGATCGAGCGGGATCGGCACCGCGGCCACGATCCGATTGTCGACGAAGACGTTGAAGAAGGTCCTCTCCTCCTCCGCGTTACGGCCGAATGAAACGGTGGTGCCCCCCGTCGCCATCCAGACGAGGTACTTCGCCGCCCCGTCGGGGCCGAGGCCGGCCTCCCCCGCGTCGGGCCCATGGAACGTGGCGAGGTTCTCGTTGGGCGCCCAGCGCGGGCCGAAGAGCCCGTCCACGAAGCTCGCCACCCTCGCCCCGGAGGTCGCGCGGAGCGCCCTCGCCGCGCCGGTCTGGGCGTCGCCGTAAATTCCATGGCAATTCGTGCAGATACCGGCGTAGATATGCTCCCCCGGGTTGGCCCAGTAGATCGCGCTCCACGGCCGGCGCGGCCTCCCGGTCCCCGGATTGATCATCCACTGCTCCACCGGTTCAGGCTCTGGCGCGTCGTCCGGAAACGCGCAGCCTGGGATGAAGAACCCCTGAGCATAGACCTTCTTCGCCAGCGCCTCGTGCTCGCTCGTCACCTCCTCCGCGCGGATCCAGTCGTCGAGCTTCGTCTTCCAGTCGATGTTGCGCGGGACGTACGGATAGCGCTCGGTCGTGTCCTCGAGCACCCACCCGAGCTCGCGATGCTGCTCGCAGTCGTGAAGGGCACGCGCCTCCGCGGCGTCCGCCGCGCGCGTGGCGAGCTCGATCGCCTCCGGATCCTCCGGCGCCTCCCGTCCCCCGCGCTCGTAATCGCGCGGCACCGACGCCCACCAGCGCGCCACGAGGACCGGCAGGCGGCAGTCCACAGACGCCGTGTGCATCGGCATGTGGAGGTTGAAGAATGCGTTTACCTCCTCGTTGTCCACGGGCAGGCCGAACGCACGGGGAGTCCACGATCCCGTGGGCAGGACGACGCGACGGTAGATACCTCCGACTGGGATGGAGTTCTGGATGACGAGCTCATCGAAGGACGCCGGCACACCAGGAAAGTAGAGCCGCCCGTCCGAGCCCACGGTATCCATGTGAAACCCGAAGATGCTCCCGCCAGGCGACATATCCAGGCCTCGCAGCGTCGCCTTGCTCGCCACCGCATAGCCGCGCGGGTTATGGCAATGGGCGCAGTTGCCTGCCATGTAGGCCTGCATGTTCAGCTCGTCGTCATTGCGCGGCCGGCGGGGCAGCGCGGACTCCTCGAGCCTGGGGAAGTCGTCGGGCGTGAGGGTCGCCAACGTGCCGCGCACGACACCGTACGCGAGGAGACGCTCCAGCTGATTGAGCTCGTCGGCGAGCACGTCCGGCGTGTAGACGCCGCCTTCCCCCTTGGGTCGCTTGTGGAGTTGGAAGGGCGTGATGCCGAGGACGAAGCTCTCGCTCTCCGAGCCCGTGTGGCACGCCACGCATCGCGTCGCGCCGGGCACGGCGTAGCTCTGCAGTGCACCGGTGGTCTCGTTGGCCGTGTAAGGGCGGACGTAGTCGGGGAACGGCTCACCGTTCAGGTAGAGCTCCCTGCTGTCCGGTGACGCCGGATCGAGCCCGGTCCCGAGGAGCTTCGCGCTCGTCTCCTCCGCGTTCCACACGTACGTGCCGAAGATCGCGTCCTCGGCCTGCTCGCGCGTCACGATGATGCGCGTCTCCATCTTGCGGTATCGCGTGACGCCGTCGGGCTCGACCACGGCCCTGAAGAAGGTCTTGTAGAAGCGGCTGTTCGGGGGGATGCGGAGGCTCTTCGCCTCCGGGTCGTACGTGATGGCCTGCCCCGCCGGGACGTGCACGAAGCGGAGCTTCGCCGCGTCGTCCGACCAGAGAGGGTAGGTCGGCGCGTAAGCGAGCGTCCCCCTGCGCGCGAGCACCTCGGCGTCCAGCGAGACGAAATCGGTCTCCGACAGCTTGACCGGGAGGTCCTCGAACGATCGCATCGCGGCGAAGCGCTCATCCACCTCCTCGTCTCGACCGACGATCTCGGCGTCGGGGATGCAGTTCCCGAGCTCCGTCTGCGCATCGCCGATCTCGCGCGGGGTCACGATATCCACGTCGGGATCGACGTGGATTTCGCCCTTCGGGAGGACATACGTGCCGGCGGGGCACCCCTGCTCGATCCACGCCTGCACCCGCCGGCCGAGCGCCTCTTGCCCGCCGATCTTGTAGGGCATCTCCCCGCTGAGCATGACGTCAACGGGCGTCTTGCCGCTCTTGCCGCGCGCATTGCACAGGTTCTCCGGAGCGCCGGTGTAGGAGAAGTCGCCTTGCTCTGCCGGGGCCTTGTGGCAGTTGCCACATTGAATCTCGATCTCCCCCGAGAGATTGCTGAAGGTATCGAGGGCATCCTCGACCGTCGCCGAGCGGCGCTGAGGGATCGGCTCGTGCGATCGGGCAGGAGCGCATTGACGTGGCGGCGTGCCCCCCCCGTCACCGCCGGTGCCGCCGCCTCCGCTGTTATCGCCGCCCGCGACCCCGCCGGTACCGCCGGTGCCGCCGCCTCCGCCGTTATCATCGCCCGCGACCCCGCCGCTGCCGCCGGCACCGCCGGTGCCGCCGCCGTCACCACCGCTGGTAGCGCCGCCGCCGCTCGTGTCCTCCGGGGGCTCACCGGTATCGTCACCTCCACAGCCGTACCCGGCCACGGACACGACCCCGAGCAACAGCACCAGCGATCTCATCGTCACCCAACGCCGATCTTGACGCATCGATGCCAACTCCCCGGGCTCGCAGCGGCGAACCCCCTGTCGTCGCGGCGGCCGAAATGCCACCGGTGAGCTCCTGGAACAACCGTGAATGCCGGCTGTCACGGACCCGTGACGCTATCGCGGTGACGTCGACGTAGATGATAGCTCTGCCATTGATTCACGCGCGGCAAGCTCGCCTCTCGACCGTGATGGAAAGTAAGGGCTCACCGCTCAGACCTCCTGTGCTGGGCAGTGTTGCGGAGCGGTTTCAATCCGGCAGCAGCGGGGGCGCGTTCCGTCCCTGGAGGACGACTTCGCGGTGCACGGTGCTCAGCGGGTGATGAGACGGGGGGCGTGCCCGAGCGCGCCGCGCTGGCCATGTGCGTCGAACGGAGCGCGCCTACCGCAATGGCTTGCGCGGCGCGCTCCGTCCTTCGTCATCAGCCTATCAGCTCACGGCAGGCTGCTGTTGCGGGGGCACGTGGTGCCGGTGGCACCGCAATCGAGAGGATTTCCCGCGTCACACGCGATGAAGCCGGAGGCCGTCAGGGTGTTCTCGAACGTCTGCGGGTTCGCGATGATCCAGTTCAGGAAGTTCGTCTCGGCCGTAGCCCGAGATCCATTGCCCTCGTTGAGGTACAGGAAGCGAGCGAGCGGGTACTTGTTGCTCGGGTCCGTGATGATTTTGCGGATGTTGGCCGTGGTCGGCGCCTTGCTGTCGATGGTGAACGCCTGGTTGGCGAAGGGGTTCGACGGGCGCAACGCGTCGCCGCCCGCGTAGGCGAGCGCGTCGATGTTCGCGCCCGCGAGCTTGCCGATGCAATCGGTGGCCGAATCGGTCTGCAGGCAGGGCGCCGCCGCGGTCGGAGAGCCCGAGTACGTCACGATCGACGACGTGTTCGGCGTCCCCAGGGTTCCTGCGGAATCGGTCGAGAGCCGCGGCCCGGCGATCAGGTCCTCGACGATGATCTTCACGCCGGCGCAGAACGTGGTGCAGCCGGTGAGGCTCTTGAATGTGTCGGTCGTGCCCGAGATGTCGTCGCGGCGGTACAGCTTGATCGCGTTCGCGGGGTTCGACGAGCCCGTGGTGAGCTCGCCCCACGTGTCGAAATTGGCGCAGGTGGCGGCGCTCCCGGAGCCGTCGCCGCAGAACGCGCCCTTGATGTTCGCCGAGGTCGCGCTGGTGGCGGCCTGGGTGTCGTCCGCCAAGATGTAGATAGCGTCGAGCGCGATGCGATTGCTCTTCTGACCGCTGTCACAAGAGCCCTGCAAGTCCCTGGACATCGGGGCGATCGTCTGAGCCTTCGTGTTGCAGGGAGTGCCGCCGGTGCCCTCCAGGCACTGCTCGCCCTTGCCCGACCCGGTGCCGAGGTAGTCGAGGGACGCGCTGAGCCCCGCCTGGCTGATCGCGGCCGTGATCGCGTTGAACAGCGTGTCCGACCCGTAGAACTCCGTGCCGTTGATCAGCGCCTCCTGCGACTCGCCCAGGACCTCTGCCTCGTCCGTGCCGCTCACGGCGCACGCCGCGAGACCGAGGACCGAGAGCGCCGAAAGAACCAACTTACCCGTCGTGTTCATGCTCATCTCCATCGTTCAGAGTGACGGTGCGCGTGTGCACCTGGATCATCCCGGTGCACGGCGCATCTATCAAGCCAACAATCCAGCGAAGGCCGCCTGGCCGCCGAAGCGCTCGCCGGCAGGCGGTCAAGTCTCTATCTCTCCGGATGCGTGCTTCTCAGTGGGTGGTCACCGTGCGGATCTTGCCGAGGCGGCTCCCCCCCGCCTCGGTGAACCAGAGGTCGAGGAAGCCGCACCCCTGGAGCGACGGGACCAGCGTGAGCCCGAGCGGACGAGAGCCCGCGATCGGGAGAGCGTACTCGGTCATGACGCCGCTCGTCGTGATGCGTACGAGCTTGTCCACGGACTGCTCCGTGAACCAGAGATTGCCGTCCACCCCGAGCGTGATGGCCGAGACGCCGAGGCCCAGCGCGGGGAGCGCGAACTCCGTCACGGTCCCGCTGGTGTCGATGTTCGCGATCTCGCCCGCCGTGGTGAACCAGATTTTGAGGTCGGGACCGAGCGTCATCGCGTTGGGGCGCGCGGCCGAGGGCGGCAGCGGGTACTCGGTCACGGTCCCGGACGCGCTGATCCGCGCGATCTTGTTCCCGCGCGACTCCGCGACCCAGACATTTCCGTCGATTCCCGCCGCGATCCCGCGCGGTTGGCTGCCGGCGGTCGGCAGCGCGAACTCGGTGATCACCCCGTCCGGCGTGATGCGTCCGACCTTGTTGCCGAGGACCTCGGTGAACCACAGATTCCCATCGAATCCCAGCGTGATCGCGGACGGGCTCGAGCTGTTCGTCGGGATGGCAACCTCGGTCACGACGCCGTGCTTCGTGATCGCCCCGATCTGGTTTCTCCCTGCGTCGGTGAACCAGATCCGGCCATCCGGACCGACGGTGATGCCGACCGGGCTCGCGCCGGTCGCGAGCGGGTACTCGGTCACAGCGCCGCTGGACGTTGCGGCCCCGATCTTGCTGCCGGAGAGCACGGTGAACCACACGCGGCCGTCAGGGCCGAAGGTGATGTTCCCCGGCGAGGCGTTCGAAGGAATGGCGTACTCCGTGATGTCACCCGCGTACGCCGCCGGGCAATACCCGGCGCTCGCGGGCTCCGCCTGCGCCACGAGGGCGGCGCCGACCATCATCGACAAGGCAACAATCGACTTCTTCTTCATTTCATTCTCTATCAGGGTTTGAGGTTGAGAGCGTCTTGCGAGATCTGCTGTCACGAACACGTGAATACCGCGGCTGCGCCGCGCGCAGGGGTGCTCGCCGAGAGCGTCGCTATGCGCGCTCTCGCTCGCTGCCTCCACGCGCTCACGCTCGTCAGCGGCCCGTTACGATCCCGCTCCGCGCCCCGTTCTGAATTGCGCTGGCGAGCTGCGTGCACACACGGTGCTTCGCCCATTCCCTCCCCGGAACCGGATTCCGTCCTGTGTCGATTTGCGCCTGTTTGCTCGTGAAACGAGCCACGTAGTCACGGAGGAAATTACGTTCCGCGCATACGTGGAATGTCAGCGCCAGGCGCGCGATGAGTACGCAACGCCGAGATCGTTCGCCGGCCGGACACGCCAAACAGGTTGGTTGAACGGCCATGGCTGCATGGAGCCGAGGGCCGGACCCATTCGGATCACCCCACGATCACGAACCGCCGCCGCGGTGCTGCCGTCCGACGGAGGGAGGACGCGCCGCGCTCCTGCCTCTGCTGGTCACCCCGCGTCAGAATGCAACGGCGACGCGCTCGCGCATTTGCGCGATTCGGGCGCGTCAATGCAATCGAGACCCCAACGTCATAGCTCGCTATGCGGGGAGATGGCCAGCCACCCCCCCGGCGGCTTCGTGTGGGCCGGACTATAGTAGGCGCGATGGCGAAATGCGCGAAGTTTGTGTTACGTATTACCGAACTGTGTCCTGTGATGGCGTGCTCCTGTTGTCCTCGATCGATGAGTTGATCCATTCGAGAGCGATTCGGCTGTCAGCCGTGCGACGGTCCTGTGCCGGAACGGTAGAACGCCAGCGCCGGATACCGCTGATGGAGAACGATTGGGCTGTCAGCCGTGCGACGGTCCTGTGCCGGAACGGTAGGACGCCAGCGTCCGATACCGCTGCTCCCGCGAGATCAGGCGTCGTGCGTTCAGGCAGCTGCGCGCGAGATCGGGGAGGCCGGGATCGCGGCGCCGGCTGCCCGATCCCTCGCCGTGCGGCAGGCGGCCGCCAGCAGCAAGTCTCTCCTCGCGATCCGAATGTCGTGTACTCTCGCCGACATGGCTCCCGTCGTCGTCATCACCGGTGCATCCAGCGGAATCGGTCGATCGCTCGCGTTCTCCTGGGCGAAGCGCGGCGCGCGCGTGGTGCTGAGCGCGCGCGGGCGAGACGCGCTCGAGGGCGTCGCCTCGGAGGTGCGCGCGGCGGGCGGCGAGGCCCTCGCGGTGGCCGGCGACGTGACCGTCGAGGAGGATCGCAAGGCGCTCTGCGAGCGGGCGCTCGGCGCGTACGGCCGGCTGGACGTGCTGGTGAACAACGCCGGGCGCGGCTACTACACGCCGTCGATCGAGATCGAGCCCGCCGAGCTGGAGGCGCTCTACCGGCTGAACGTCGTCGCCCCCGTGCACCTCGCGCGGCTCGCGATCGAGCCCCTCGCGGCCACGAAGGGCACCATCGTCATGGTCTCCTCGATCGCCGGGCTCGTCGCCGCGCCGCGAATGGGCCCGTACGCCTCGTCGAAGTTCGCGCTGGAGGCGCTCGCGATGTCGCTCCGCGCGGAGCTCTCGTCGCGCGGCGTGCGCGTGCTCGTGGTGCGGCCGGGCCCGGTCGAGACCCCGTTCCACGCGAACGCCGTCGTGACCGACGACAACGTCGGCTACCGCCCGCCGGGCCACAAGAAGCAGAGCCCGGACGAGGTCGCCGAGATGATCGTGCGCGCCGTCGACGCGGGCCGCGACGTCCTGGAGACGAGCCTGTTCGTGAAGACCGCGAGCCTCGCCGCCCGCGTGGCGCCCGGCCCCATGCGCTGGCTCTCGAGGCGGATGGCGCACCGCTCGGGGTTCTGAGCGGCGCCCGCCCCTTGTGCGCCGGGAACGTCGAGCGGATCGAGCCCCCAGAAGGCCGAAGGAAGGCGGGGGCGGGGAGAGGGCGCTCTTAGCGAGCGCAGAAATGGGGGCGCTCGGAGCGAGGGCAGAAGGGCGAGCGCTCAGAGCGAGCGCAGGAAGGCGACCACCGCGTCGCGATCTCCTGCCGGGAGCGCCATGAAGCGCTGCTTCGCGGCGTCCGCCTCGCCGCCGTGCCACAGGATCGCCTCGACGACGTTCCGCGCGCGGCCGTCGTGCAGCAGCTGGGTGTGGCCGTTCACGGCCTCGAGCAGCCCGATGCCCCACAGCGGCGGCGTCCGCCACTCGCGCGGCCCCGCGAGGTGCTCGCTCGTCGACGTGTCCGCGAGCTCTTCTCCCATGTCGTGCAGGAGCAGGTCGCTGAACGGCTGGATGAGCTGATCCCGCAGCTCGACGAGCGGGTGGCGGCTCCCCGTCTTCATCGAGGGGACATGGCAGCTTGCGCACCCGGCCTGGCTGAACAGCGCCTCACCGCGCTGGACGGCCGGGTCCGCCGTGTCGCGGCGCGGCGGCACGCCCAGCATGCGCATGTAGGTCGCCAACCTGTCGAGATCGTCGTCGGCGAGCTCGGGATCTCCGCGCGTGCCGGCCTGGCAACCCGTCTGCGCCTCGCCGCACTCCTCGACCGGGAACAGGCTCGTCGTCACGCCCATGTCCGCCACCAGCGCGTCGGCGACCTGATGCGGTACGCTCACCTTGCTCGCCTTCCAGCCGAAGCGCCCTACTCGCAGCGCCCCCGAGACCGGGTCCGGGATCAGGTTCGGACGGCCCGAGATACCGTCCTGGTTGCAGTCCATCCCATCTGCGCGCTCGAGCAGCGCGTCCTCCGCGATCGCCTCGAGAAGGCCCATGCCCACGAGCGGGCGGGCCACCCGGACCGAGTAACTCGCGATCGGCCCTGCGGAGAGCCCGTCGAAGCGGAACGCGGGCTTTCGCAGGACGTACGCCGTGCCATCGGGGAACTGCCCGGGTTCCTCGGTGTAGGCCACGGTGGCCGTGCCCTCGCTGGCGGCCCCGCCCTGCGCCTTGTCCTGGAGCTGCCGGCCGTAGCTCGGATCTGCGATGGGCCCGCCGTCCGCCTTCGCTCCTGCGCCGAACACCTTCACGACGGCCGTCTCCATCGCCTCGCCGGGCTCGGGCGGGGCGCCGCGACCGTTGTTGATGTGGCAGCTCACGCACGCCGCCTGGTTCGAGAGTGGCCCCGCCTTGCCGGCTTGCTCCTCGAAGACGGGGTTGCCGCCCTCGCTGTGCTCGCCGGTGACAAAGTCCGTATGGAACAGGCGGCGCCCCTCGAGGAAGGGCTGGATCGAGCTCTCCTGGATGTTGAGCGCCATCTGTTCGTAATAGAGATGAGGCTCCTCGTAGATGTACGGTATCGTCCCGTCGCCGCCCGACAGGGCCACCTCGTTCGGCTCGTTGAACGGCGTCAGCTCGCCGCTGCCGACGCGGTAGCGGAACGTGTCGCTGTAATAGCTCGTCCTCCCCTCGACGGTGCCCGCGTCAAGGAACACCCCGAACTCGAACTCGAGCAGATCTCCCGCGCGGATCTCCCTGCTCTCCCTGGCGTTGCGATCCACGACGAACTCCCAGTGGGTGCTCGTGATGCGCTCCATGCCGTTGTTCGAGTCGAACACGTTGCCCTCGCCCGAGTACCAGCAGCGGAAGTTGATGGTCTGGTTGGTCGACGCGTTGGCCTTGGGGAGCCAGGTGAATTTGATGGTGCTGCCGCCCGCCGGGATCGTGTCCTCGACGATGAACTTGTAGCTTCGGTTCTCGAAATAGCGCGGCTGGTAGGGGCTGAACTCTTCCTCTTTCTCGTGGCGCCCGCGCACGCGCCCCGCGGCCTCGAGCGTGATCGTCCCATCGGCGGCCTTCGTGGTGATCGGCCTGCCCTCCGCCGCCGAGGGGAACAGCGGGGAGATGTCGCCGTCCACCCCGGAGCACTCGCCGGGCTCGACCTGGCCGCCGTCGCAGGCCGGCGCGGGCGGCGCTCCCGCAGAGAAATAAGCGTAGATCGCCTCGATGTCGGCCGTCGCGATCTGCTGCTCGCCGAAGGCCGGCATGCGTGCATTCTCCGTGCGCCCCGTGCGCACCTGCGCCGTGAACTCCTCCAGGGTGCCGTCGAAGGCAAACAGATCGGGGAACCCGCCGGCCGGCTTGCCGTGGGCGCTGTGGCACCCGCCGCAGTTCAGCGCGAACGCCTGAGGCAGCGCTGGCCCGTCGTTCGTCTCCACGCAGGGCGGTTCGCCTGGCGGACCGCCCCCGTCGCCCGGCGAGGGCGACTCCGGCGAGGACGACTCCGGCGGAGACGAGGACGACGGGTCGCTCGAGCACCCGAGCTCTGCTGTGCAGGTCACGAGCAGCCCGAGCGCGACATGGAGACCCCCGGACACCAACCGACGTGAGCGGCTTTCGAACATCGCGTTTCGACCTCCGGTGTGAGCCCATCCATCGAGACCGTGATCCGCAGAGCTACCGCAGGATCTCCTCGAGAAGCGCGTTCGGCACGCCGCGCCGATCTTCGCCGAACGACGCGACGCCGAGGTTGTAGTACTGGTTCATGATGGTGAACCACAGATCGCGGAGCTGGCGATCCTGGCCGAGGGGGCCATACGCGACGTGCGCGTCGTTCAGGAAGACGCCGTCGCCGCCCAGGAGGACGATGGGCAGATCGTACGCGTCGTGGTCGTGCGTACGCATCTCGCTCATGTAGACCATCACGGAGTGATCGAGCACCGTCCCGTCCCCCTCGGGGATCGCGTCGAGCCGCTGCGCGAGCTGCGCCGTCTTCTGGCCGAGCCAGCAGTTGATCGCCGCGAAATCGAGGTTGCTCTCCTCGACGACCGCGTAGCGGCCGCCCTCGTCCGTTGTGCCCAGGTTGCCGGGGCCGTGCTGGCAGGCGTGATAATGGAGGCTGCTGCCCTCCCTGTACTCGAGGCCCACCTTCGCGCGGACGTCGGCCGGGATGCACCGGTACTCGAACTCGGAGCGCGCGTCGTCGAGCATGTGGGTGATCACGCGCGTCACGTCGCATTGAATCGCCATGACGATGAGATCGATCATGACGTTCGCGTGATCGTCGTGTTTGTACTCGCCGGCCTCCGTGCTGTCGTTCTCGTTGAGCCCCTCCTGCTGGCCCGGCGGCTCGGGGACGACTCCGGGCTCGCCGATCGGGCTGCAGCCCAGGCTCGACGGGGTCATCGTCGACTGGATGCGGGTCACGTTCTTCTCTGTCTCTCGCAGGGCGTCGAGGTACTGCTGGACGACCTTGCGATCGTCGGAGCCTACCTTGCGCATGAGCGAGTTCGCGTCCGCGAGCACCGCGTCGATGACGCTCTTCTCGGTCGCCGCGCGGCGCTCCGCCTCGATCCTGGCCTGCTCGTCGGTCTGCCCTGGCACCGAAGGCGCGCTCGCGGCGCCCGCGTTGATCAGCGCGTCGAACACCGCCTTCGGGTTGACCGAGCGCTTCAGGGGCTCGCGCGGGCTCTTCCAGGAGACGGCCTGATTGTAGGCGTAGCTGCGCCCGTCGAAGAAGCCGGGCTTCACCCCGAGCCCCGTCTGCAGAGACGGGATGCGGGTCGCCTGCTCCGGGCCTGCCTTCTGCACGATGATCTGGTCGACCGAGACGCCGTTGCCCACCCACTCGCCGAGGTCCTGCCCGGCGGCCCTCCCCAGCTCATCGGCGTCCACGCAGGTCGACAGCGCGGCCATGCAGCGCGAGTGGGACGGCTCGAGGAACGCGTTCTGCTCCTTGCTCCACGTGTGGTTGCCGAGGCGGCTTATCATGAGCATCTTCGATTTCACCGGCGCGAAGTGCTCGAGCACCCTCGGCAGCTTGAAATCGGCGCCCTTCAGCGTCTTGCCGAACGCGGGCGCCGTCTCCCACCAGTGGTGGGGCGCCCCGTTCGGGAACGTGCAGAGCAAGAAGCGCTTCGGCGTGCCGGGCTCCCCGGCGCGCGCCCTGCGCGGGGCGAGGCTCTCGAGAAACGGCAGCGCCAGGCAGACGCCCGCGCCGCGCAACAGGTTCCTGCGTGTCATTCCGCGTTTCATGTGCGCATCGCTCCTTCGTGCCTGGTTCCGTGAGGAAACAACGCCTGCAGCTTCACTTCGCCCCGACCTTCGCCGCGCGGAGGCGGAACGCGTCGCTGGTCACCACCTGCTTCACCAGATCCGCGATCGTCCCCTTCTCCCAGCGCGCGGCGATCTCCTCGAGCGTGTCCCTGTCGCCGCCGCTCGGGCGCCGGCGCAACGCATAGGTGAAGAGCTGCTCGGAGGGGCAGATCCCCAGCTGAGGGTCCTTCTGGAGCTCCGGGATGAGGCCCGAGATGTCCTGGAACTCCGCGCTCCCGTACTTGCCTGTCGCGTCGACAGCGTCGCCGTTCGGGTACTCGGTCCGGTAGGCGCCGATCGCATCGAAGTTCTCGAGGCTCAGCCCGATGGGATCGAGGAGATCGTGACAGCCCGCGCAGTCGGGCGACTCGCGGTGCTTCTCGAGCTTCTTGCGGACGTTGTCGACGCGGCCCGAGTCGCCTCCCGCGGCCTCGAGCTCCGGGATATCCACGCCGGCGGGAGGGGCCAGGTCGGCGCAGTAGAGCTGCGCCAGGATCGTCTTCGCGCGGGACGTGGGGGAGGTCCGTTCGGCGCGGGAAGACAGCGTGAGGAAGGCGGGGAGCGTCAGGAACCCGCCGCGCCCGGCCTCGGGGTCGTTCGCGTAGAGCGGCGCGAGCAGCGGGCTCTCCGGGTGGGGCGCCGTCAGGAACTCGGACCACGGCCGCTCGCCGGTCGTGAAGCCGGTGAAATAGGCGTTGGCCTGCTCGATCATCGCGCCCTTCACCTCGTCGTTCCAGCCCGGGAACAGCGTCGTGTCGACGGTGTGGCTCGGGAGCGTGCGGGTCCCGAGCCACTGCCCGAAGAAGTTCTGGAAGAACGCGGCGCTCTTCGGGTCGGACAGCATGCGGTCCACCTGCTGCCGGAGCTCGTCCTCGGTGGCCAGCTCGTCGCTCTCTGCGGCGTCGAAGAGCTCCTCGTCCGGGAGCGAGCTCCAGAGGAGGTACGAGAGGCGCGACGCGATCTCGTGGCCGCCGAGGGCGCCCGGCGATCGCTTCGAGTCGGGGCCGACCTCGATCCGCAGGAAGAAATTGGGCGACGTCAGCAGGGTCCGGACGACGTGCTGCACCGCCTCGACGGGGGACATCTCGAGGGTGGTGCGCGCGTCGGCGTACTGCGCCGCGTACCGGTGGACCTCCGCCGCCTCGAGCGGGCGCCGGAAGGCGCGCAGCCCGAAGCGCTCGATGATCTCGCGCGCGCACCCGTCATCCGCGCCCTCCGCCGGGTCGCATACGAGGATCCGGGCGCGCTGCGCCTCGTTCGAGAACGCGTCGGCCGCCAGCTTCTTGGCGGCGTCGTAGTACCCCTGGACGAGGACCTGCGAGAGGCTCGAGAGCGCGCTGGCGTTCGCGTCGAAGCCCTTCGCGCCGGAGGCCGGGAATCCGTCCGCCGGCCGCAGGCGCGTGCCCAGGAGGTGGGCGACCGTGTTGTTGTACTCCGATGCTGTCATGTGGTGCAAAGGCATCCCGCCTGGCGCGGCGGCGTCGTCTCCCGGTTCCAGCCCCGGTCCCGGAGCGTCGTCGCCTCCGAGGATGCCAGTGCACGAGATGCTCAAGAGACATCCCCCGGCGACGAGCCAGGGACTTGCGAACACTCGGTCAAGTCGGCACATCATGGTCGGCTCCCGCGTGTGGAATCAGCACTCTCCCCCTCGTTGCCGGGGCGCGCGCCTTTCGTGATCGAATCGACCGCACGCCCGCGCTAGGATCAGCCCGTGTCGTGCGCGCGGAAGACTACGATGATGGCGCTGCTCCTCGGCTTATCCGGATGTGGGGCAGATGTGGAGATTGCGGTGGGTCGTATGACTCCGACGTCGGTTGTGGGCGGCGGCGGGGAAGGTGGTAGTGGCAGCGGGGAAGGGGGGCGTGGTGGTGGGGCGCCGAGCGGCGGTGAGGCGGGCAGCGGCGGCGAGGCGGGCAGCGGCGGGGAAGGGGGCAGCGGCGGGGAAGGGGGCAGCGGCGCGGCCCCCTGCGATGCGCTGCCGTCGCTGGCGCATCGGTACTCGTTCGACGGCTTGGGGGAGGTCGTCACCGATACGGTCGGCGGCGCCGACGGCGAGATCTTCGGCGGCGCGAGCCTCGACGGCGGAGGGGTGCTCACCCTCGACGGAGAGGACGACTACGTCGATCTGCCCGCGGGTCTCCTCACGGGGTTGAGCGACGTGACCGTCATGGTCTGGGTTGCCCGCGACGGCGGAGGGGCGTACCTGCGCGTCGTCGACTTCGGCATCGGCAGCACGGGTGAGGATCCCGTCGAGGGCGACGCGAGCGTTGGGCGGTCCTACCTGGTCATCACCCCCTCGACGGGCTTCGATCCGCCGGGTATCGCCGCGCTCGCGAGCGACAGCGGCGCCGCGGGTCAGGTGCAGGTCACCACCGAGCCCACGCTCGATGACGCCGAGATCCATCAGCTCGCCGCGGTCTTCGACGGCGCGGCGGGGACCCTGGCGCTTTACCTCGACGGTGCGCTCCTCGGCAGCACGCCGGTCGGCTTTCCGCTCTCGGCCATCCAGGACGCGAACAACTGGCTCGGGCGGTCCCACTTCGATCAGGATCCGTATTTCGGAGGGCGTTACGACGAGCTGCGCCTCTACCGCGGGGCGCTGGCCGGCTGCGCGATCGAGGCCGCGTGGCGCGCGGGCCCGGACATGCCCTGAGGCTCAGAAGGCCAGCGCGAGACCGAGGCGCGCGCTGAGGCCTGCGGCCGGGGGGCGGTAAACGATGCCGTCGAGGTTCTCGACGACGAAGCGGGGCCGCCTCAGCGGGACGACGGCGTGCAGCGCGCCCTCGACGCTCACGGGAGCGGCGATGCGCCATTCGAGCAGCGTCCCGAGCCCGGCCGCGAAGATCGGCGTCGTGAGGGTGAAGGGCTCATCGACGTCCCGCCCCCTGGAGCGCAGCCAGTGCTGGCGGCCGAGCGCGCAGACGTAGACGCGGACGGGGCCCTCGAGCGGGAGCGCGCACGCGTCGACCTCGAGGAACCAGAGCCGGAACTCGGCGCCTGCAGCCTGCCCCGCGATGTGGCTCGAGCTCGACGGCACCACGCCGGCCGCGCCGTCCGCGCGGAACCAGCCGCTGCGGATCCCGCCGCCTGCGGCGAGCCCGACGCCGATCGTCGGGGCGAGCGCCTGCTCGAGCTGCGCGCTCACCCAGAGCGCTCCCTCCACGTCGCGCTCGTTCGCAGCGGACGGCTGCGCCGGCGCGGGAGGTGGAGGGCGCGGCGCTGGAGGCGCCAGGCGCGGCGCGCTGGCGGCGGGGGCGGCGACCGCCTGGGGTGGCGCGGGCTGCGCGGCAGCGCTCCGCGCGACAGCGTCGGGATCGATCGACATCGCGACGATCAGCGCCGCTGCCCGCGACATGGATGCGCAGTCGTCGCCACGGATCACCCGCTCGCCCGGCGCCGGCGCGCGGATGCGCAGGTCGAGCCGGAGGCGCTCGCCGCGATCGCGAGCGATCGCGATCTCGACCTCGATCGGCTGGTGCTGCTCCGACGTTCCCAGCAGCCGGGCGATCTCGTTCCGGACCTGGTCGACCGGCGGGCACCCCTCGGGCGCTTCCCAGCGGAGATCGATGGTGCGCGGCTCGGCGGGCGCCGCGAGCGCGCGCGCGGGCAGGAGCCCTGCCGCGACGATCAGCGCCGGCAGGATCGACGGCGCATGCGCCCACCTCGATACGTGCACCCGCGCACTCTACTCCTCCTGTCCGCACGCGGCGCGCACGCGCGTCGCGAGCGGCGAGCCCGGGCTCTTCGCGAGCAGCCTCGCGGCGATCGCCCTGCCGGACGACGCGCGGCCGGAGCGGCAGAGCGCGATCGCGCGCGACGCCTCGCGCTCGGTCGAGAGCACGCCCCTCGGGTACCGGCTGGCGTGCTCGTCGAGCTTCGAGAGCGCCTGCGCGAACTGGCCCGCCTGCAGCGCCTGCTGCGCGTCGCGGAGCAGCGCGATCTCCGCGTCGAGCCCCTCGGAGCCCTGCCTCGCGGCGGCCGCCGTCCGTGGCGTGCGCGGCGCGATCGCGCGCGCTGCAGCGGCCGCGGGCGCGGCGCTGGTCTCGGCGGGGGCGCTGGCCTTGTCGGGGCCGTCGGCCTTGGCGGAGGCGCTCGCCTCGGCGGGAGCAGGCGTCTCGTCGCCCAGGGCGCTGGAGGGCGCGGCGGCGCGCTCCGCTCGGGGCGCCTCGGCCGCGCCCGTCGCTGCTTCCAGCGCGCGCTGCGCATCGGGCGCCTCGCCCGGTGTCGACAATGTTGGGAAGTAGAGCGCGGCCCCCGTCGCGAGTCCCACGACGAGCGCCGCCAGCCCGATCTTCATCGGGGCGCCGAGCAGCGTGATGGCCGCGCCTTTCGCGACCGCGGCGCTCGCGCCCGCGGCCATGCTCGCGGCGGCGGGACCGACCGCGTGCGCAGCCGCGCCTGCGCTCGCTGAGCCGGCGGCTCCGGCGCCCGCGGCGCTCTCGGCGCTCGCGGCAACGGCCGTGGCCGTGGCCGCCGTCCCCGCGAGGCCGAGCCTCGCCCACACGGCCGCGCGCATCCGACGTCTGTCGTCGTCGGTCGGCTCGTCCTCGTCACGAAGGGCGTTCAGGAGCGCTCGCTCCCCGGCCCGCAGCTCATCCATTGCGGCCTCCTCGGATCCTGGCGTGGTGGCGGTGCACCGCGTCGGAAAACGCCTGTCGAGCGGCCCTCAGCCGCG
The DNA here is from genome assembly GCF_051473845.1 of Sorangium sp. So ce381. Lineage (NCBI taxonomy): Bacteria > Pseudomonadati > Myxococcota > Polyangiales > Polyangiaceae > Sorangium > Sorangium sp. So ce381. Next base: position 1,869,493 of record NZ_CP150336.1, read on the forward strand.
CATAGACGGTGTTGACGTTCACCCCGATGCCCCGCGCGATCTCCGCCGCCGGCATCTCTTCCAGCTCGGCGAGGAGGAGCACCACGCGCTTCTCCTCGTCGAGCGACGAGAGCAGCTCGTGCGCGACGCGCGCGGCCTCCGCCCTCGTCATGGCCTCGTAGGGGCTGAGGCTGCTCGGCCCCGCGAGCAGCTCGGGATCCACGGTCTCTCCTGCCCCGCGGTGGGCGGGGCTCTTGCGGCGCAGCGATCTCCGGTGCGTCTGCACGACGTTCACGACGATGCCGAAGACCCACGTCTTCAGCGACGAGCGGCCCAGGAACTCCGGGAGCCGCCGGTGCACGACGACGAACACCTCCTGGCACACGTCCTCGTGCGCCGAGGCGTCCACGCCGAGCCGGCGCACGGTCCGCCAGACGAAGGGGAACATCTCCTCGTAGACGTCGGCGAAGTCGAGCGGCGCGGCCTGCACGCCGGCCGCCGGGACGGCGGGCACCGCGCCGGCGGGCGGAGGCGTCGACGGAGCGACCGCCGCGCGGGCCGTCACGAGCTGCACTCCTCCTCGTGGCGCAGCGAGACGTAGAGCTCGCCGAGCGTGGTGAGCTCACCGCGCGCGCCGAGCAGGTCCACGTTGGGGATCGCGTCGGTTCGCCCGGAGAACCAGGCGTACCGGAAGACGTCGGGGTCCGATTCGAGGAGAGGCACCGCTTCTCGCATATACGCCGCCTGCGCTTCGAGCGACCGAGCGCCGCTCGTCTCATGGATATTTCCAGTGCCGCCGCTCCCGGTCGCGGCTGAGGGGAGCGTTTCCCCCACGCAAGCCACGGAGAAGAGGATCCCGAGCAGGGGGCTGATACCGCAGAGGAGGGCTTGGCGAGCTCGGCGCATGGGTCGAGGGGCTGGTGACCGGTGCCGCCGCGTTCCGTGAAGGAAAGTGGAGGGACGGGGGGCGACGTGCATCGGGCGGTCGTCGATGGGCTGGCGCTCCACGGCTCGCGGGCGGATCATCCGCTGCGGCGCACCGCGGCCGACAGCGCGCACCTCCGGGCGCTTGACGGCCGCGAGGAGTGCGCCGAGGAAGATCGGATGACACCCCCTCGCTGGCTTGCCGCGCTCGCGGCGCTCACCGTTCCGTTGGCGGTCTCGGCGACGGCCTTGACCCAGGGCGACGCTCCCCTCCCGCCGCCTCCTCCTCCAGAGCCGCTCCCGTCTGCCTCCGCGCAGCCAGCACCGCCGCCGTCTCCTGCGCCGACCCCGGTGCAGCCCGCGCCTGCGCCCGCGCCCGCGCCTGCACCGACGCCGGTGCAACCCGCGCCTGCGCCGACCCCGCTGCCACCCGCGCCTGCGCCGACCCCGGTGCAACCCGCGCCTGCGCCGACACCCGTGCAGCCCGCGCCTGCGCCGACCCCTGTGCAACCCGCGCCTGTGCCGACACCCGTGCAGCCCGCGCCTGCGCCGACCCCTGTGCAGCCCGCGCCTGCGCCGATCCCTGTGCAGCCCGCGCCTGCGCCTGCTCCCACGCCGGTGCCGCCTGCGCCGCGGCCTGCGCCCGCTCCGCGGTCCACACCCGCTCCGCGGTCCACACCCGCGCCTGCGCCGCCGTCCGCGCCGCGGTCCGCGCCGGCCGAGCACACGCCCGCTCCGGAGCCGCCCGCGCCGGTCCCGCCGGCTCCGGCCGCTCCCGAGGAGAAGCCGACGGAGCCCGAGGACGGCGAGAAGGACGGGATGCGCTTTCGTTTCGGTACGTCGCTCAGCGGCGGGATCATCGAGTCACCCACGGGCGCGGGGGCCGTCTTCGCGCTCTCTGGCCGGCTCGGTGTCCAGGTCAACCACTATTTCGCGATATACTACCAGAACACACCGATGGTGACGCTCACCCCCGAGAGCACCGAGAACAGCGCTGGATTCGAGGCGGGGTTCATCGACTACAACTCGGTGCTCGCGGGCTTCACGCTGTTCCACTTCCTCGATCTCGGCGCGGGACCCTCCATGGATTACGTGGCCGTCGCGACCTGCGGCGCGGAGGTCCCGGAGGGCGGCATCCCGCTCCCGAGCGCCGGCTGCGAGAGCACGGCGGCCTGGTACTTCGGCGCTCACGCGCGGGGCGCCCTGATCCTCGGAGGCCTGGCCGGGAGCGGCGCGAGGCGGAGCGGCTTCGCGATCAGCGCGGATCTCCACCCGGTGTTCCTGCCAGACGGGCCGACGTTCACCTTCACGCTGGGCCTCGGCAGCGAGTGGTACTGAGACGACGGCGCGCCGGAGCGCGGCGCGCCGCGTCGCCGGGCGAGCCGCGCCGCTCGCCCGGCGCTCCGGGCAGAGGCGGGCAGCGGTTTGCCCGGCCGCTGGCTGAGTACCGAGTACCCTTCGAGTGGAACCTTCGTTCTCCAGGTCACGAGAGTTCCTTGCAAATATGCCAGGTCCCAGGGCGCTCTGCCTTACGTCTGCGCGGCGGCCGGCGCCAGCGTCTCTGTGGCGCGCCATCCGCTGTGATCCGCGACACCCCGACCCTGCGGCCGCGGTTCGCGAGGGTTGCTGTGCGGCGACCGGATGGACTACAATCCCGTTGTCGGAGCGATTGTTGGCGGGACGCCGCACCGGAGACCTGGACGCCGCGATCGTCCTGCGCCAGCGGCAAGCGCCGGCAGGAGAGCGCCAGCGGTAGGCGGCAAGCAGAGCGCCAGCGGTAGGCAGTAAGCAGCAAGTAGAGCGCCAGCGGTAGCCGGTAAGCAGAGCGCCAGCGGTACGCGGTAAGTAGATCGAGCGCGAAGCGCGAGTCTTCGATCTCGTTGGCGGGGAGCGGCGGCGCACCCGGGGATTCTGCTGTTTGTGCATGACAAGGTGAAATTACCGAGCATCACGATGCACCATCGCTCACCATGTAGGCCGACGAAGCATGATGTATCGCGCGAATCCGGGGCGCCATCTGCTGCTTTCTCCGAGGTGCCGTCTCTTGCTCCCGCGGTGCGACGGGCATGGCGCCCCTGGGGCTCGAGATCGAGCCCTGACACCGAGGTGCGTGAGGAGCGTGTCAAGCGCTCTCCTCGGTGTTTTGCGCGTGCGGCGGCGTCGGCGCGGTCGTGCTGGCCGGCTGCGGGCGGGGGCGCGGCCGTCGGGTGTCGTCACCCTCTCCGACGTCCCCATTTCGCCAAGCTCGGTGGGGACGCGGGGGCGCCTCCCAGGGGGCGCTTGACAAAGAGGGTTAACCATCGGCTACGCTGCCTACCATGATGACCGGGAGGACATGAGCCGGGTGGAAACGAGCTGCAGGCGCTCCATGGGGGCACGGCGGTCAGCGGTCGAGCGGGCCGTGGGGCACCTCGCGTGTCGAGCGCGAATCGCAACCCGCTGGGCGTCATCGTGGGTGCCACGAAATAACCGCGCGGCTCCTCCGGTCCGGCACGGGGGATTCCGCTCACTCCTCAGGACTCTCGCCGAGCTCGCTTGGCCCGACAGGACCGGAGTTCCGGCTCGCCGGGGGCTCCGATCGAAGCGCGCGCCGATGGTCCTGCTCGGGGCGGCGCTGCTCATCGGGTGCTGCCTTCTGCTGCTCAGCCCGCCGACCACGGCCGGGCCCGTGGCCACGCTCTATGTGTATGCGGTGACACCGCTTCGCGCTCGCGCCCTCGAGCAGAAGATCGAGGAGTCGATGCCCGGCGTCGATGTCACCGTGTTCGGAAAGTTGAGCGATTTCAAAGCAGCGCTCGAGTCGGCGCCGCCCGACGCGGCCCTCTCGCCGAAGCCGGTCCTGGCTTCGCTCAATCGGACCGCCGACATCCAGGGCGTGAAGGCCGGGAGCGACGCGGAGCAGTACCTCCTGGTCTCGACGAGGGCGCTGACCAAGGAGATGCTCTCGGGTCTCAGATATGGGATCGTCGATCTGGTCGAACGAAAATCGCTCCCTAAGTTCGTAGCGGGGCTGCTGGGTGTGAGCGCTGCGCCCGAGGTCCAGCGCGTCACGAAGATCGAAGATCTCCTGCAGCTGCTCCAGTTCCAGACGGCCGACGCGGTCCTTCTCCCGGAGCGATTTCGTTCTGACTTCGAGTCGAGAAGCAAGATGACGTTCACGATCCTCAGCCTCTCGACGGCGAAGGTCGGGCTGGTGGCGGTCACGTTCCTGAGCGAGCGCCAAACGGTGGAGAGCGCGATCCGGAGGCTTCCGAAACACGTGCTCGCCGATCTGGGGGTTGACGAATGGAAGTAAGGTCGACGCGTCCCCTCTCTCGGCGCTCGCTGCTGCGGGCCTCCGCCCTCGCGGGGCTCGTGCTGTCGCTGAGCTGTTCGTCGGGCCCGGCCACGCACGTGGCCAGCGACCCGGCGCCGTCGCTCAAGGCGTCGCCTCCGGACGCGAAGCCGGTCATCTCCGTCATCGCCCCCTCGGACCCGCAGCTCGACGACATGCTGAGATCGCTCCGCGTCGAGCTGTCCCAGGAACACCATGTCATCACCTCGCTGCTGCGCAGCGAGGAGTCGAGCCCTGACCTCGTGGCGCGGATCGTGGCCCGCGATCGTCCGCAGGCGGTGGTGCTTGTCAACAACTCGACCGTGCTCCTGTATCGCGAGTGGGCGCGCACCGTCCCGACCCCGCCGGTCGCGCTGATCCTGATGGCGTCCTTCGCGGAGGAGCTCCAGCGCACCGTCCCCAACTCGGTCGCCATCTCTTACGAGGTGCCGGCGGTCACGGCCATGGTGGGCCTGCGCACGCTGGGCCTCGACGCTCATCGGGTCGGCGTCGTGTACCGCCAGGGCTTCGCGGATCACATCGCGCGACAGGAAGCGCTCATGCAGGTCGAGAAGCTGACCTTCGTCAAGGAAGAGCTCTCGAACAAGCCGCGCGTGCAGGACCTCCGCGCCGCGCTCGTGAACCTCCAGCGGGCGAAGGTCGACGCGATCTGGCTGCCGAACGACAATGGCCTGCTGAGCCCGAGGTTCTTGACGAACGTCTGGCTGCCCTATGTGGACCGGCTCGGCGCTCCGGTGGTCGTGGCCGTGCGTTCGCTCGTGAACGAGCACGCGGAGTTCGGGACGTTCGCGGCCATCCCCGACACCCAGGCGCTCGCGGTGCAAGCGGCGGACCTCCTCTACGAGCTCGCGGACGCCGACTGGAAGCTCCGGTCGTCGGGCGTCCGCCTGCCCATCTCGGTGAAACGCCTGGTCGACGTGAGGCTCGCACGGCGCTTCGGCCTGAATTCCAGCCAGTTCGGCCAAGTTGACTTTCTCATCGGTAGGTGAGCGCGTATCGGGGGGAATGGAGGCGCCGTGCGATTACCTTTCCAACCGGGCACATGGTCACGATGCGACGGGCTAGCTCGAACCATCGAGCTCCCCGGCTCGCCTGCCATCTGCTCGTCGCATGGGGAGCGTCGCACGCGTAGCTGCCATTCCTGGAGCGCGCCGTCATGATCCGGGTGCTCGTGATCGATGACGACGACATCGCTCGCGAGGCGATGCGCGCCGTCCTGGTCAGGGCCGGCTTCGACGTGGTCGAGCTGGCCACGCCCATCGGCGCGACGGCGGTCATCAAGCGAGACAAGATCTCCGTGGTCGCGCTCGACATCAACATGCCGACCATCAACGGCGACAAGCTGGCGAAGCTGCTCCGCGACAACGCGCAGCTCTCGAACCTGGGTATCGTCCTCGTCTCCAGCTGTGATATCGACAAGCTGAGCGCGATCGGCGAGAAGGTCGGCGCCGACGGCATCGTCTCGAAAGCGAAGCTGCACGTCGCGCTGGCGCCGGCGGTCGAGCGCGCGGTGGCCTCGCGCGCCGGGAAGACCAGCCCGCCGCCGCCCTCGTCTGCGGGGTCTTCTGCGGCGTCGTCCTCCTCTAACCCGCCGCCCTCGATGAGGCGTCCAAAGTAGAGTGCATGGCAACCCCGAACACCCACGGCTCGCTCCGCATCAAGCTGCTGCGCCTGATCCTGGGCGCGCTGCTGCTGCTCGGAGGCACCACGCTGCTCGCGAGCGGCGCGCTCATCTATTCGACGGATCGTGCGGTCCAGGCCAAGCGTGAGCAGGAGCTCCTGAGCGGTCTCGAAGAGAAGGCGCGCCTGCTCGGCTTCAATCAGGCGCTGGCGCTGCGCAGCCTGGTGGCGGACAACCTCTTCGGGGATGTCAAGGCGCTCATTCACCAGACCGTCTCCGAGAACAACGACATCGCCTACGGGTTGTTCTTCGACGCGGAGAACCGGGTCTGGGCCGCGAGCGGCCTGGCCCGGGTGCCCGCCTCGAACGACGCGCCCAGCCCGGCGGCGCCGAACTTCACCACGGCGGACCTGGAGTCCCTCGGGATCAGCACCGCGCACCAGACCCGGCTCGTGCTGCGGCGGCGGCAGAACCCCCTGGGCGGGGATGACGTCCTCGAGGTCGCGGCCCCGGTCATCTCGGAGGGGACCCACGCCGGGACCGTGATCTACGGTATCAGCACGAGGAGCGTCGTCGAGCGCATGGTCCAGGCCCGGGACCTCGCCGCGAACCGGCTCGTGACCACGCTCGGCCTGATCGTGGCGCTGATCCTCGGCAGCGGGGCGGCCAGCTATTTCCTCGTCAAGCGGGTCGCGGTCCACATCACCGAGCCGCTGCTCGCGCTGCGCACGGCGGCGGGGGCCATCGCCACCGGGCTCCGCTCGAGCGCGCCGTCGACCGAATCGCCCATCGTGGATCGGAAGAAGTGGGAGCGCGTGCAGATCACGAGCGGCGACGAGCTCGAGCTGCTCGGAGCGGCCTTCAACAGCATGGTCGAGGCGAACGAGCAGGCGTTCGAGGAGCTGCGCGTGAAGACCGAGCAGGCGCTCGAGGCGTCCCGGATGAAGAGCGAGTTCCTCGCCAACATGAGCCACGAGATCCGGACGCCGATGAACGGGATCCTCGGGGTCATCCGGCTCATGCAGAACCAGTCGCTCGACGGCAAGATGCGGCGTTACGTCGAGACCGTCGACGCCTCCGCCAACACGTTGATGTCGATCATCAACGACGTGCTCGACTTCTCGAAGCTCGAGGCCGGCAAGTACGTGGCGCAGCACGTCTCCTACGATCTGCGCCTCGTCATCCAGGAGGTCGCGGAGCTGATGGCGAGCCAGGCGCACGAGAAGGGCCTCGAGCTCGTGTACCGCGTCGAGCGCCGCGTCCCCACCGGCATCGTGGGCGACCCCGACCGGTTCCGCCAGGTGCTCACCAACCTGGTCGGCAACGCGATCAAGTTCACCGAGCGCGGGGAGGTGCTGATCGACGCCTCGATCTCTCAGCAGGACAAGGCCACGGCGCTCATCAAGCTCGCCGTGGTGGACACCGGCCCCGGCATCGCGCCCGACGATCAGAAGAAGCTCTTCGCCGCCTTCTCGCAGGTGGACGGCTCGCTGGTCCGCAAGCACGGCGGCACGGGCCTGGGGCTCGCGATCAGCAAGCGCCTCGTCGAGGTCATGGGCGGCGAGGTCGGCCTCGACAGCACGCCTGGGCAGGGCAGCCGCTTCTGGTTCACGATCAGGGTCGGCGTCACGGCCGGAGGCGAGCAGATCCGCTCCGCCGAGTGGGCGAGCGGGCGCCGCGCGCTCGTGGTGGAGAACAGCAGGAGCTGGCGCGACGTCGTGGTGGAGCACCTGGTGGCCTGGGGCTTCGACGCCGAGTCCGCGACCTCCGGCAGGGACGCCATCAATCGGCTCGAGCTCGCGGTGCTGGAGAAGCGGCCGTTCAGCGCCGCCGTCGTCGGCGTCCAGATGGACGATCTCGGCCTCGAGGAGTTCCTCAAGACCATCCAGTCGGTCCCGGCGCTGCAGACGCTGCCCGTGGTGGCGCTCTACCACATGGGATCGAGCGTGACGTTGAGCGGGATGGACTCCAGCATGGTCACGCAGCTCCCCAAGCCGCTCCGCGTCTCCGAGCTGTACAACACGCTGCAGAGCGCGCTCACGGGCGCCTCGACCCCGCCGCCGAGCAAGCCCGGCGCGGAGCCGGGCAAGATCGCGAGCAAGCTCCCCGTGCTGGTCGTCGATGACAACGAGATCAACCGCTACGTGGCGATGGAGCAGGTGGAGCAGCTGGGGCTGCGCGTGGAGACCGCGTGCAACGGCCAGGAGGCCCTCGAGTGCGTCAAGCGGAAGCAGTATGTCGCCGTGCTCATGGATTGCCAGATGCCCGTGATGGACGGGTACACCGCCACCCAGGAGATCCGCGCCTGGGAGCGCTCGAGGAATCGCCACACGGTGATCATCGCGCTGACGGCGCACGCGCTCGTCGGCGAGCGGGACCGGGTGCTCGCCGCGGGGATGGACGATTATCTGGCCAAGCCGGTGCGCCCTCAGTCTCTGCAGAAGACCTTGTGGCGCCACGTGGTCTTGAGCCGGGAGGAGCCCGGGTCGTCTCCGTCTCTCTCCGCCGCCGTGACGGAGGCGTCGAGCGCGCCCGTGCTCGACCCGGAGGTCCCGCGCTCGCGGAAGCTGATCGAGCTGGTCCTCAAGAACGTCCCGGCGCAGCTCGATGGCCTGGAGGGGGTCATCCGGAGCGCCGTGGCTGCAGAGATCAAGGCGAACGCTCACAAGCTGAAGGGCAGCATGCTCTCGATCGGCGCGGGACGCGTCGCGGAGCTGGCGGAGAAGATGCAGCTCGAAGCCGGTCAAGGCCAGCTGCCGCAGGCCCGCGACCTCGCGCGGATACGTGACGAGTTCGACGCCGTGAGCGTTGCCCTGAAGGAGGAGCTCGCCGCGACCGCCAAGGCGACGTGACGATCGCGCCGAATCGACGATGGACGAAGGTCTGGAGCCCACTGAACCCGCATGATGCTTGCCTCACTCGAAACCAGGTGGATGGTTGCGCTGGTGATCGCTTCGATCCCCGGTCTCGCATGGGCCCAGCCGACGGCCGCGACGGCGCCGGCAGCGCCGAAGGCGGTGGGGGGTGAGCGCCGGAACGACGCGCTCGAGGACGTCGACCTCTTGCGGCTGCTCGACGTCGAGGTGTCGACGGCCACCAAGACGCTGGAGACCCTCGACGACGCGCCCGCCATCATGACGGCGATCACCGCGGAAGAGATCCAGCGCTGGGGATATACGAGCGTCGGCGAGGTGCTGGAGCACGTCGTCGGGTTCTACCTTATCGACGATCACATCCTGCCGAACGCCGGCGTGCAGGGGATGACGGGCGGGCTGGGGGCCGAGAGCGGCGGGATCAAGGTGATGATCAACGGGCGATCGGCGGCGTTCCGGACCACCAGCGGCAACTGGCTGGGCACGGAGCTGATCCCGCTGTCGGCCATCAAGCAGATCGAGATCGTCCGCGGTCCGGCGTCGGCGCTCTATGGCGCCGATGCGTTCCTCGGGGTCGTCAACATCATCACCCTCGATCCGGAGGACATTCCCTTCGTCGACGGCACGGTGCAAGTCGGCGTGACGAAGGACCACCCGCGCGGCCGTCTCGACCTGGTGGGCGGCATGTTCACCGATCGCTTCGAGATGATGCTGACGGCCGCGGGGGAGCTCGATGATCGAAGCGGCCTGGAGATGCCTACCCAGTCCCCGGCGGCCCTCATCCCGCCCTACAACGCGGGGCGCCTGGACGCCCAGAACCTCGAGCGCATGTCGGGGGTCGTCGGGGCGCGCATCGGGTTTCGCAGCCCCGAGCGCGGGCACCACCTCAGGCTCAGCGCCTACTGGTCAGGCCTCCGGCGCGGCGGGGATTTTGCGCAATGGGCACAGCTCACCGGCGGGACGGACGACGACGGGAATCGCGCCGGCACGGTGGTCAGCCTCCAGCAGCGTCGGGTGGCGGTCGACGGGCTTTTCCAGCTGAACCGGGAGCTCGCGTTCGCGGTGCAGGGGATGTACTTCCAGGGCGGCGTCCTGCCGGCCGATCGCGTGGACGTCGCCGGCGGCTGGTACTACATCGAGCGGCGCATGGCGTATCGCGGCGTGGACGCGAACGTCGAGGCCCGGTGGATGCCATGGGACCGATTCAACCTGATATTGAATCTGGAGTCCGTCTACGACAAGGAGGACATGCCGTCCTTCCGTCGGGTCACCAAGGAGACGGGGCAGTCCTTCGGCTCGCCGGAGCGGGAGCGGCAATCGGCCGAGCTGGTCGACATCGGGGCGCTCCTTAGCGCCAACCTCAAGGTGATCGATCCGTGGCTGAAGCTCACGGGCGGGCTCCGTTACGATCACCACAGCAAGTATGGCAATCAGCTGACCGGTCGATTCGGGGCGACCTCGCACCTGGGGAAGACGGTCGTGGCCAAGCTGCTGTACGGCAGCGCCTTCAAGGCGCCATCCCCGTATTTGCTCTTCGCCCAGCCGCTCGTGCCGGGCGACGTGATCGGAAATGAGCGCCTGTCGCCTCAGCTCATCCACACCGTGGATGCGGAGCTGACGTGGAGGCCTGCTGTCTGGGCCTCGGCGAGCACGGGGGTGTCGTACAGCCTCTTGAACGACAAGGCAGAGTTCGTCCCGCGGGGCATCAACCAGACGGCCTTGAACGTGTCCAGCCAGAAGTCCTTGATCTGGGCGACCCGCGCCGAGCTGCGGCACGGCGACGCCTTCGGGGGCTACGGGTCGTTCGAGACCGTGCACTCCACCCGGGAGTCCGGCCAGGTGGGGTACCAGGCGGATCTGGTCGGCTCGTCGATGGTCGCTTACCCGAGCTGGATCGCCCGTGCCGGGGCCTATGTGAAGCTGCCGTCGCCGAGCTCCGTGCCGCTGGAGCTCTCGACGCAAGGGATCCTCGTCGGGCCCCGGCGGTCCGCGGAGGCGAGCACCCTGGAGGCCGGCGGCGCGTTCGAGCTGCCGACGTACCTCAGGTGGAACGCCAGCCTGGTCGCGCGCAACCTGTGGATCATCCCCGGGCACGAGACGACCCTGGCCGTGCGCGCCAAGAACATCCTCGGCACCTTCGGCCCGGATCCCGGGTTCTCGGGCTTCGAGTACCCGCTTTCGCCGCGCGAGATCTTCTTCGAGCTACGACACCGTTACTGAGCGACGGTCACCCGCTGAGCGACGGTCACCCGCTTCGGATACGGGCCCACCTCGACGTTTTCGGTGCTCAGCGCACCGGAGTGCGCTTCCGCGCCGAAAACGCCGATCTGGGCCCGTCTCCTGTGCGGGAGACCGCCGCTCTGCTCTGCAGTTTAGCAGAGCGGAGACCGCTCTAGATCATTGCTGGACCACGCACTTGGCGTCGAAGGGGTCGAGATCGCGGAACTGGTCGCCTTCGATGACCCACCTTTGCATGATGTGATTCCGGCTCGCCCCGTAGGCGTCGAACTCGTATTCGGCGGCCGCCCCGACGTAGCGGAGCGGGGTCCCCGCGCGGAGCTTGGCCATCGCGGTGTTCAGATCCCACCACAAGGCCACATCGTTCTTGGGATCGTTGAGCTCGAGGATCTTCTGCCGCAGCTCATGTCCGGACGTGATGATCTGCCCGGTGGTCGCGTAGCCGTACACGAGGCCCATCGCGATGAGGACGACGCCGTCGTAATAGAAGTGCGCTGCGGGGAACGGGACCTCGCCGTTCCACCGGCGGGAGAAGTGATAGGTGAAGGCGGTGGCGTTCCAGTTCGTGCAGTCGAGCTTCTCCCCGGTGTCGTCCTTGGGCCTGCACTCGCTCCGCAGGCTGAGCGAGGGCGAGATCCCATAGGAGTCGTCATCGAGGGTGCCTTGAGGGATGTTGGCGAGGAACACCTCGGTGTGCAACGCAGGGCCGAGGAGCCACCTGCCCGGACGTCCGCGGACGGTCCATTCGGTCACGATGGTCGAGGCGGCGGCGGGATAGGCGGCCAGCAGCGTGCGGCCAGCCGGCGCCCGCTCCGGGTCGTCCAGGTTGAAGGCGGCTTCGATCTTGTCCTTGTACGTCTGTGCGCCCGGCTTGAACGTCACCGAGGGGAGGATCCTGCCCTGGAGCGCGGCGAAATGGGTCGTGAACTCGGTGCTGACGCCTGTGTTGTAGTCGTCCCGCGCGGAGAGGCTATTGGCGGTGCGGACGCCGTCGCTGACGATGTATTTCGCGAGCGCGCAGCCGATGGCGAACGGGGAAGGGGCGAGCCTCATCCTGCCGCCCACGTCATCACGGCGCGCGATGGAGGGCGCGGCATAGCCCGGCAGCATGTGGAGGAGGTCCTCCTTCTTCACCTCGAACGCGATGTCGCGGGCGAGCTCGTTCTCTTCTGGCCCTACCAGGTAGCGGACGTCATCCGTGTAGATCAGCGAGAGAAGCTGGTCGAGCCCGCGCTCCTGGCTCGAGTGGCTGTCTCGGCTCACGATGTCGAACGGCCTCCCTCCGAGCCCGCCCGCGGCGGTCAGATCTTCGGCCGCGAGCAACATGGCTTGCTCGAGGTTGCGGCCGATGGCCGACTCGCTCCCGGAGAAGGGGAGGAGGGCCCCAATTTTGATGGCGTTCTCGGGCTCATCGGGCTCATCGGGCGCCGTCGACGAGCATGACGCGGAGAGCAGGGACGCGAGTCCCACAATCAGCCCGGTCTCCATACAGCGCATGCGTCGCCTGCGCGAACCCAGCCACGCGCCGGCTCGATGGAGGCAGTCCCGAACGGTAGGCATCCCAGTGTACATGGTTGTCCTTCGAGACGATGACATCGCATTGAGGACGGAGCTGTCAAGGGCCGTGGGTGCGATGCGCACCACAAGGTTCGCTGTTTGCGTTCTGCGATCGATACCCGTCGAACGCGGTTGTCGGGCTGCCGTGAGGGCGTGACCGAGAGAGAGGGAGCCCAGGTCGGGCGCCGGCCGCGGCGTCGTGCCGTGGGCGACGCGCAGGTTGCGCCGCCGCTCGGATTGTGATGGACGCCCGCCGCTCGTCCGCGAAACCTTTGCGGACCGCCCGTGTCCAAGGAGACGTGATGCCCTCCAACCTTCGCTCGCACTTCGCCTTCAACGCCCTCGCCGCCGCGATCGGGCTCTCCCTTGCGGCCTGCGCCGGGGCGCCTCCGCCCGCGCCGAACGCGCCGGTTTCGCCGGGCGACGGCCGCCCGGCGGCCCCGCCGCCGGCGCCGCTCCCGGAGGAAGAGGCCTTCGCCGTCCACGGCACGCTCAAGGACGAGTGGCTCCCGATCCTGAAGCCGGCGCCCTTCGACCCGAAGACCGCGCTGGTCCCCCCGGCGCCGGCCGGCGTGCCCGCCGCGCCGCGCGCCTGCGAGGCGTTCGCGCGGCGCGCCCCCGTCGCGCCCGCGCAGCCCTGCGGCGACGCGCAGGGCGCGATCGAGGCGCTCGACGCGGCGCTCGCCGAGGACGACGTCGCGAAGCGCGACGCGCGGCTCGCGGGCGTCGAGGCGTGCGCGGGCCTCGAGGCGGGCCTCGCGCGCGCGCTCCGGGCCGAGCTCGCGCCCATCACCTGCGGCGACGCCATCGCCGCGCCGCTCCTCGAAACGCCGCCCGGCGCGCTCCGGGGCGACCTCTACCAGGTGCTTCTCGGCCTGACGCTCTCGGCCCGGCTCGCGCGCACCGCGACCGAGCCGCCCACGCTGCGGCCGCCCTACGATGTCCAGCGCGTCCTCGCGTTCACGAAGGGGCCGCTCTTCGCGTGGGTGACGGAGCAGGCCCGGGCGATCGAGGATCTCGGGCGGCGCGGCGTCGAGCTTCCGTTCTACGCGAAGGGCATCGTCGCCGTGGAGTCCGGGCGGGCCGACATGCGGCTCGTCGAGGCGGTCCGGTCCGCGCCGCTGCCGGACGCCATGCGGAAGGACGCGGAGCTCGCCAACGTCTACTACGGCGAGCTCGATCAGCTGCTCGATCCCTGGAAGGCCCGCGGCCGTGACGCCGCGCTCGTCGGCCTGCGCGAGCTCTCGTCGGTCGGCGTGCTCCGCGACGCCCGCGTCGACGGCGCGCGCGAGATGCTCTCCCGCCTCTACGGCGGCCGGCGCGTCGACGCGCTGGACGCGCTGGAGCTGCCGCCGCTCGCGGCGGGCAGCCCCCCATCGTCGGCCGTCGAGCGGCTCGCGGCCCGGCTGCCGACGTACTACGCGGGCCGCCTGATCGCGCCCGAGGCGGCGGCGCGGCCCGAGCTCCTGCGCGTCCTGCTCGGCCGGGGCGTTCCACTGCAGCACCGCGCGGCGCTGCGCACCGCGCAGCTCTCGCCCGAGTCGAGGCTCCTCTATGCGAGGGCGCGGCTCGAGCTCGGCCGGCTGTACTGGCGGGCCGTGGACTTCGATCAAGCGACCGCGCTGCTCGCGGCGTGGCCCAAGGACACGCCGCGCCCCGCCGAGGCGACGGCGCTGCTCGCGGTCGCGCTGGGCCTGCGCAACGGCCCCGAGGACGCGGCGCTCATGATGCGGCGGGCGCCGCTCGCGGCGCTGGGCCTTGGCGATATCGCGGCGCTCGACTGGGTGGCCCGCGCGAAGCCCGCCTCGACGTACGCGGGCATCGCGGCGTACGACGCGGCCGTCATCAAGCAGATCGCCGCCCCGCAGGGCGCAGAAGCGAGCTACTGGTCCGACGTGGCGGCGCGCTTCCGCGAGGCACAGGCGCTCCTGACGGGGCCGCTGTCGAAGTCGGCGGAGGAGCGGGCGCGGGCGGCCGACGAGATCGCGCGGGCGGCGCGGTAGGGCGGCGCGCGGGAGCGCCGAGATCGGCTGCTTTGCGAGCCCCCGCCGCCGGTGCCGGTGCCGGTCGCCCTGTCTGAAGCGCCGGCGCTGCCAGCGGTCTACGGATCGATGATCCAAGGACCGCCCGAGCCGTCCTGGGTGCCGGCGCCGCCCGCGCCGCCGGTGGCCCCGTTGCCGCCCGCGCCGCCGGTGGCCCCGTTGCCGCCCGCGCCGCCGGTGGCCCCGTTGCCGCCCGCGCCGCCCGCGCCGCCGGTGGCCCCGTTGCCGCCCGCGCCGCCCGCGCCGCCCGCGCCGCCGGTAGCCCCGGCGCCGCCGGCTCCCGCGCCGCCGCCGCCCCCGTTGTCACCGGGGGTCGAGCCGTTGCCCGCGCCGCCGTTGCCGCCGGGGTCCACGTACGGGCCCGGATCGATCAGACCGCCGCCGATCGCGGCCAGATCATAGATGAGGTCGGTATCGAAATAGATACCGATCGGCCTGTAGGCGATGCCAGAGCCCACGACGACGGTCTCTGCCGCACGGGTCTCCCAGTTCCAGCCGGTGGTGCTGACGATATCCCATGTGTATTGCTGGTAGACCGGATAAGCCGAGACCCGCGCGAGCGCGGCCGTGGGCACGAACAGGACCGAGGTCGCGTCGAGCGCGACGGTCGCGCTCACGTCGAACCCGACCGCCTTGGTGATCTGCTCGTCCGACGGCACGCAATCGTCCAGCGGGCCCGGTGTGGGCTGCGCGCCCGAGGACGTGTTGCCGCCCGACGTGGCCGAGGAAGGCTGAGGACCCCAGGTGCCGCCGCCCGGCATGCCCGGCGCAGGCTGATAGCTCCAGGCGCCGCCGCTGCCCGGCATTCCCGTCGAAGGCTGAGGGCCGAAGGTGTCGTCGCCCCCCGGCGTGCCGCCCGGCATGCCCGGGAAGGGCTGGAAGAACCCGAACGGCTCGTCCTCCGATAGCGCCGGGAAAGGCCAGAAGTTGTTGAGCGCGCGGCTGCTTGCCGGGCGCGTGGGCGTCGCGGACTGGGGCTGCCGGGGCGTGACGGTGCTCAGCACGCGCACCGCCGGCGTGACGCTCGCCGACACGGAGACGCTGAGGGTCCGCGGGCCGAACCCCTCCGCCACGCGGAGCAGGTGGGCGGCATCCTCCCAGTGGAACGTATCCGGTAGAACGAGGACGTTCGTGATCGTCTGACCAAAACACAGGGCCTGCCGGGCCTCGCCGATCCCGGCTCGTGCGCCGCTGTCCGCGCGCTCGGGCACCTCGGGCGCCTCGCGCGGGCTCACGCAAGTGATGGATGGAACGAGCAGCATCGCCGTGCCGAGCACGAGCTTCACGTCAGGAACAGACATGTTCACTCCCCTGGGTTGCGATCAGAGCAGCGAAGCGACGGAGCTACTCCGGCGTGGAGTGCGCCGAGGAGCCGATCGTCGCCTTCCGCGTCCCGGTGTCCCGGGAGGCCTCTTCTTCCGACTCCGAGACGGCAGCGGCCAGAGCGCAGCCAGCCCGTGAGCTCGGGAGTCCTCCGTGAGACCAGCTCGATGAGCATAGAAGTCCTATGGGGCGACGCTCCCTGCAAGAAGCGTGGAGTGGAGCGCGCTCCCCTGCGCGCGCCACCGCGGCGTCCACGGCGCGAGCGCTCCCGGCGCCAACGCCGGTCGCGCATGGACTGGCGCTTGCCGTTGCAGGAGGCGCGTGAGCGGCGTGCCCACGGGCGAGGTCGCGCATCCCCCCAGGATCGGCGGCCGTGCCGCGCACGCGGCGCAGGAGAGGCGAGCGTGACGAGTCCTGTGGTCGTGACCAAGTATCTGTGTGCCGCCGCTGCGATTCACGCCGTGCTCGGCTGCGCCGCCGGCGTCGACCTGCCCGACGAGGGCGGATCCGCGCCGCCTGCGACTCCCACCCTCGGGGTCGCAGAACAGCGGGCCAGCGCCTACGGGTGGAGGATCATCCAGACGCTCGACTTCAATTTCGACGGAAAACAGGATGTCCTCTGGATCGACCCCGATCGCAGCCGCATGGCCATATGGTACATGGACGGAGTCCAGCTGCTCACGCCGGGCCCGATCCTTTATGGGCCGGCCGGCAGAGGCTGGATCGCCATAGCGAACGACTTCAACGTCGATGGCATGGGGGACGTGATCTGGCGGCACGATCAGCGGGACCTGATAACGATCTGGTACATGGACGGAGGCCGGCCGTTCGCGCAGGGGCCGATGATCCCCGGGCCGCGCGGCAGTGGCTGGGTGATCCGGCCGAACGACTTCAACCGCAACCTCGGCTCGGATGTGCTGTTTTACAACGAGGAGAAGAACCTGATGACGGTGTGGCTGATGGACGGCAGCCAGCTGCTCGCGCCGGGCCCGTTCATTTCGGGGCCGGGCACCGACTGGGATATCGGCCCGGTGCCCGACTTCAACTTCGACCGCATCGCGGACGTGGTCTGGAACGACGACGTGCACAACCTGATGACGGTGTGGCTGATGAGCAACACCGAGGTCCTCGGGCGGGGGCCGGTGATCCCCGGGCCGATCGGCGAGGGATGGGAAGTCCTCTGGGCGAGCGATTTCAACGCTGACGGCATGGCGGACGTGCTTTGGTCCAACGGGGACAAGGGCCTCGTGGCGGTGTGGCTGATGAACGGCGTCGAGCTCCTCGACGCGGGGCCGGTGATCCCCGGGCCGATCGGCGACGGCTGGAGAGCGATCGCCGCCGGCGACGTCAACGGCGATCTGATGACGGACGTCGTGTGGCAACGCCTGGGGACGAGCCAGATGGCGGTCTGGTTGATGAATGGCACCCACCTCCTCTCGCCAGGGCCGGTGATCCTGGGCCCCCCCGGCGGCTGACCCGACCCGGGCGGCTCGCGGCGCGCGCCGGCGCGCGCCAACCGTCAGTTCGAGACGCCCGCCGCGCGCAGCCCGTCCCGGGCCAGCGCGTGCTTGGGCGCGATGTCGAGGACCCGCCGGAGCTCCCGCGCGGCGTCGCCGCCCTTGCCCATCTTGAGCAGCGACCAGCCGAGGCCCGAGCGCACCTCGACGTCGCTCGGGTACATCTCCGCGAGCCGGCCGTAGATCGTCGCCGCCTCCGGGTAGCGCGCCAGGTTGTACAGGGCGAACGCGAGCCGCAGGCTCGCGAGGTAGTTCGCGGGGTCGAGCTGCAGCGCCTTCCGCGCGGTCGCCTCCACGTCGGCCCACCGGCGCAGCGCCATCTGCGGGAGCAGCGCGCCGACGCGCGACTCGACCGATCTCGGCTCTAGCGCGCTCGCCCTGCCGTACGCGTCGACGGCCTCTTTGTTGCGCCCGAGCTTGTGATAGAGCCAGCCGCGGCGGAGCTCCGCCACATAGCCATCCTTCTGCGGCGCAGGGAGGCGATCGAGCGCGGCGAGCGCGTCCTGCACCTTCCCGGCGGCCTCGGCGTCATAGGACAGCTGGAACAGGTCCGCCGGCCTCCCCTCCGCCTCGGCGGCCCCGGAAGGGACGCCGCTCAGGGCACAACCGACAAGCATCACGAAGAACCATCGACTCGCTCTCATGACGTCTCCTCGCCGAATGACACGGTGAATTTCCTGTCGGCGTCCTGGACCCGCTCCGCCACCCGCGTGCGGCCCTGCGCCGTGATCTCGACCCTGAGCGGCCCTCTGCCCCTCGTGAGCTCCGCCCGCGTCCGCACGAGCGGCTCGCCGCGGCGATCGCGCCGCCGCGACTCGCCGAGCACCACGAGGAGGTCGCCCTCGCGGCGCATCCCGAGGTCCATCTCGATCCCGTCGCCTGGCAGGAAGGGGGCGACGAAGTCGGCGAGCGCCCGGAGCGCGACCGCGCGGAACCGCCGCGCCGGCAGCGTGTCCGCCCAGCGGAGCGAGGCGCTGCCCTCGAGCGGCACCCGCGGGAGCGCCGCGCGCAGCAGGTGAACGACCGACGCGTCGTCGCCCACCGCGTCGAAGCTCGTGAACAGGTCGTCGCTCCTGCCGTAGAAGAGCGACGCGGCGCGGTCCTCCGAGCGGATCAGGAGCCGCCCGTAGACGTCCACGTCGCACGTGACGCGCTCGACGTGCGCGCCGACGCGGTACGCCCAGGTGTCGGCGCAGGTGAAGCCGAAGTACGCGGACACGTCCTCGTCGGCCTCGATGGAGCGCACGGCGTCGCCCTCCCGCGGCTCCAGGCTCGGCCAGAGCCGCGCCTCCTCGCCGACCGTGACCACATCGCTGAACCTGCATGGGAGCGTCGGCGCGCCGAGCTTGTGGGTCGACTGGAGCTGGAAGTGCAGGTGCGGCTCGGGGGATCGACCCGAGCTGCCGGCGAGCCCGAGGACGTCGCCCCGCTTCACCCATTGCCCCTCCACGACCTTGAGCGTCCCGCGCGCGAGGTGCGCGACCATGGAGTAGACGCCGGGCGCGTGGGCCACGATGACGTGGTTGCCCCAGTTCTGCTCGAGGTTCATCGCGCCGACGTCGCTGTCGGGCACGCTCGACTCGACCTTCACCACCGTGCCGTCGGCGGCCGCGACCACGGGCAGCCGGTGGCAGTGGAAGTCCTGCGGCGCGCTCCCGGCGCCGCGGAAGGCCCGGCCATCGGCGTCCATCACCTGGAAATCGAAGGCATAGCGCCATTGCTCCTTGTGCGTGAACGCGCCGTCGACCGCCTGCGTGCACGTCCACGTGCCGCGGAACGGGAGCCGGAAGCTCACCCCGTGCGGCGACCGCTGGAAGCGCGCGCGCCGCGTGCGGCAGTACGCGAGGTTCTGCTCGGGCGTGCCCGGGAGGAAATCCACGGCCTTGGGCCGCTCGTCGCGCGCGCGCCGCCGCATCGCGAGGAGGACGGCGACGACGGTGACGTTGAACGGCAAGATCAGCGGCGCCGCGCCGAGCCGCGCGAGCGGCGCCATCGCGCCGGCGGTGACGAGCGCGGCGGCGACGGCGCCGGACAGGCCGAGCGCGAACGAGGACGCCGAGGGGACGAACCAGACGCCGCCCAGCCCGACCGCCGTGAGGACGGCGTTGTAGCCGAGCACGTCGAGCGCGCCGTCAGGGAGCGAGAGCCATCGCGAGGCGAGCCCGAGCACCGCCGCGAACGCGAGCGCGGCGAGGAGCGCGGCGATCCGGCTGTGGACGAGGAGCGCGGCGAGCACCAGCGCGCCCGCGTCGGCGCGGGGCAGGAAGAAGAGGCCGCCGAGGCACCGCGTGAACAGCGCGATGGGCGCGGGCAGGCCCTCGATCGCGGGCGGGCCTTGCCCGTGCGCCGCGAGCGTGAGCCCGGAGAACGCCGAGGTGCTCAGCGTCAGGTGGAAGACGACGACGAACGGCAGCGAGAGCACCGGCAGGCCGGCGGCGCCGCCGGAACCAGGACCGGAGAGGGAGCGCAGCGCGGCCGTGACCACCACGCACGCGGCGGCGCCGAGCAGCGCGACGGCGACAGCGGGGCCGTCCGCGGTGAACGACTGCGCCACGCCGAGGCCGACGAGGAGCGCGTTGTACGCGTATGACCCGTCCCTCACGGCGTCCTTCTCGAGGTCGAGGAGGAGCGCGGCCCCGTTCGCCGCGCACGCCGCGATGACGCCGAACACGAAGGCGCGAGGCACGGTGGCGGTCGCGAGCAGCACGAGCAGCCCCACGGCCGGCGAGCGCGAGAACAGGATGTGCGCGTAGACCCGGAGGAGCGACTCCCCCATCTCGACGACGCCGCTCCTCGCGAGCAGCGAGCTCACGGCCGCCGCGACCCGACGGCGCCGGGCCGTCCAGGTCGCGTGCGCCGCGCCGCTCGCGCCTGTCGTCGCCGCGGGGATCACCTGAGCCATGCCGGCACGTCCTCGACGGCGCGGAAATCGTCGAGCGTCTCCGCGCGGCGGATGCAGGAGGCGCCTCCCTCGCCCACCATCACCACCGCCGGACGGAGGGTGATGAACTGGTGCCACTGCGTCACGTTGTAGGCGCCCACGTTGCGGAACACGAGCCGATCTCCCGGGGAGGACGCCGGGAACTGCATGGTGTCGCGCACCACGTCGATGTTCATGCACAGCGGGCCGAACATCACGGTGGGCTCCTGCATGGCGCTGAACTCCTGCGCCGGGACGACATCGTGTTTGTACCAGAACGAGGTGAAGAGCAGGTTGACGCCCGCGTCGAGGACGAGGCCGCTGCGCCCGTCGGGGAGGCGCTTCTTGGCCTCGACCGTCGCGATCAGGTACCCCGCGTCGTCAACGAGCGCGCGGCCCGTCTCGAGGACGAGCGTCGGGAGCTCGCGCGCGGGACAATCGAGCTCGCCGAGGCCGTCGCAGATCGCCTCGGCGTAGCGCTCGAACGACGGAGACGCCTGCTCGCCGAGGAGGTACTGCGCCTTCAGCGTGTTCTTCGAGGCGAAGCCGCCGCCGAGGTCGAGGAACGAGAGCCGGATCCCGTGCGCGGCGCGTATCTCGTTGGCGAGGCGCGCCAGCTTGGACGCCGCCTTGCCGTAGGCGCCCGGGTCGAGGATGAACGTGCCGATATGGCAGTGCAGCCCGGTGAGCTCCATGCGATCTCCGCTCACGAGGCGGCTCACCGCCTCCCTGGCCTGGCCGGACTCGAGGTTCAGGCCGAACCGGCTCCACGGCGCGAGTCCCTCGATGTTCATGTTGACCCGAATGGCCACCTTCGGGCGCGCCTTGACCCGCTCGGCGACCCGCTCGATGCGCGCGAGCTCGTCGAGGTTGTCGATGTGGATGATGGAGCCGCCGGAGACCGCGCGCGCGAGCGCCGCGTCGGGCTTGTAGGGGCCGTTCCAGTGGATCCGCTCGGCCGGGACGCCCGCGAGGATCGCCTTGTCGTACTCGAAGGGCGAGACGACCTCGGCCCAGGCGCCTTCGCGGTGGAACGTGCGGCAGATCGCCTCGAGGTAGTTCGTCTTGTACGACCAGGCGATCCGCACCTTGGCCCAGCGGCGCGCGAACGCGCCATGGAGCTCGCGGTAGCGGTTCACGAGCGTCCGCTGCGAGAACACGAAGAGCGGTGATCCGTGCTCGGCGACGAGATCGGCGATGGCGACTCCGTCGATGTGGGTGAGGGGCCGCACGCCCTGGAGGCGGCCGAACTTGTTCATCGCCCCCATCTGGTGCCGGACGATGCTGGGCGATTCGTAGACCGGGCTGTTCACGAGAGGCCTCCTGAACGGACGAGCTCGCCCGTCGTCACCATGCTCTGGAAGTCGCTGATCCGCGCGACCTGATCGATCGAGATGCGGACGAACATCGCGCCGACCTCGTAGCCGCGGAGCGGCTCGATCGGCGCGCCCGCGGCGAGATCGACCACGGCGCGAGGCAGGTTCATCCCCGCCGCCACGCTCAGGTACACCCACGCCGGGAATCGCGGGTTGACCTCGATGAGGTGATAGCGCCCGTGCGCGTCGCGCATCACCTCGACCTCGAAGGGGCCGCGCCACCTCGTCGCCTCCGCGAAGGCCTGCGCGATGCCGACGAGCTCGGGGTCGCGCACGGTGATCCCGGCCCATCCCTTTCCCTTGTCGGTGAGGAGCATCTTCTTCATCGGCACGGCGCCGACGAGCCCGCCTTCCCCGTCGCCGACCGCCACGACATCGAGCTCCTCCCCGGTCACGTGCTCCTGGACGAGGACCGGGAGGCCCCACTGGGCAATCACCTTGTAATAGGCCGACACCGCCTCATCGAAGGTCGTCGCCAGCGTCGCGCCGTAGAACACGCCCTTCACGTGGAAGGGGTAGGGCACCCGCTCGTGGATGCGGAGGAGCTCGTCGGCGTCCGAGAGGGCCGCCGTGCGCGGGACCCGGATGCCGGCGCGGGCGCCGAGCGCGGCGAGGCTCGCCTTCGAGCGGAGATCGAGCTGCTCGCGCGTGGGCAAGCAGGTGCCGATCCCCATCGCGTGGAGCCGCGGCGCGATGTCGATGAACGAGGGCAGCTCGGCGTCGAGCGTCGGGATGATCACGTCGAGCCCGACCCGGCGGTGGACGTACTCGAGGCGGGACACGAACGCTTCCAGGCCCTGCGATGGATAGGGGATCATGAACACGTCGCTCACGATGTCGCCGGCGTACGCGCCGGGATCGAGCGCGTCGTACGCGAGGCCGACGATGCGGAGCGAGGCGTCGCCGCCCGCGCGGAGCGCCCGGATGACGCCCACGCCGGGCGCGGGGTTGTCGGTCGCGTTGAGGCCGGTGACGGCGATGGTTCGGGGCCTCGTCTTCACTGGGCTCCCTCCGGCTCGGCGGAGATGAGGCCGTGTTGCCGGAGGAGCTCCACGAACTCGCCGACGTCGCGCGCCGGGTCGCCGCCGCGGATATCGAAGCGCTCGCGGAGCCGGGCGGCGACCTCCTCGCGCGAGAGCCCCTCTTTCATGGCGTTGAGGGCGCACAGGCCGGTGGGATTGACGGTGAACGTCGCGCCGGACGCCGGATCGAACACGAATCCGGTGTCGCTGAGTGCAAGCTCTTTCAATCGCAGGATCGCGCTCACGCGAGCCTCCTCGTTGTTTAAGGATGTTGGGGGCGCCGGCCGTGAAATTTTTCGGAAAATTCACAGGGAGGCGGGGAGACGGGGAGGAGAGATTGAAAATACTCCCTGTCTCCCCGCCTCCCTGTTCAACTTTTCGCTGAAAAGCGCCACGAAATGAGGGGATTCCTCAGTATCAGAGCGGGGCGCTTCAGGCGCGGCTGCCTGCCCTCCTTGTGCCCGCCGGGGGCGGGATCGGGTCAATGAATTTGACGGCGCCTCGCGAGGAGGATCAACGCTCCATCAATCAATGCTCGGCCGCGCCCTCGGCGCGGGCGCGCAGCCGGGCCGCGTAGACGCTGTCGCCGTGGCGTGAGAGGAAGTCGTCGATCGCGGCCCGCTCGTCGCTCTCGCGCCCGAGCTGGCGCAGGGCCTCGATGCGGCCGTAGCGCGCCTCGACGCCGAGCCCGCCGCGCCCGGACGCGAGGTAACGCTCGAAATAGCCGAGGGCCGTGGCGGGATCCCCGCCCGAGAGCGAGAGCCGGCCGAGCGATACGAGCGCGACGCGCGCCTCCGGGCTGCCCGGATGGCGCGCGAGCAGCGCGAGGTACGCGGCCGACGCATCGGCGTCGCGGCCGGCGGCGAGCGCCAGCTGGGCGTCGCGCAGCAGCTCGTCGGCGCTCGGACCGGGGCGCGCCTCGCCGCGGTGACCCTCGCGCGCTGTCCCCGCCCTCGGAGCGGCCGCCGCGCCGGCGGCCTCCACCACGCCCGCGTCGGGCGGCGCCTGCGGCGCGGGCGCCGTGGCGGCGGGCTGGATGTCGAGGGAGCGCGGCGGCGGCTCGAGCCCGGCGCTGGCCTGCGCGGGCGCCACGTCTGGCGCGCGCGGGGGCGACGGCGCCACGTCGCGGCGGCTCATGAGCTCGGCCGCGAGCGCGGCCAAGATCGTCGCCGCGAGCGCGACGCCGGCGAAGGTGCCCGCGATCCCGCGCCGCACGATCGCGCGCCGCCTGGGGCGCTCCTCTGGCGCAGGGACGCGCTGCGCCCCGGCCTCGTCGGCGATCTGCGCGAGGATCCGCGCGGCCAGGGCGTCGTCGTCCACGGGGCCGGGAGCCCCGCCGCGCCGCGCGCCGAGCCGGCCGAGGTCGGCCCAGAGCGCGGCTTCGTCGGCGAGCTCCGGGTGCGCCTCCTCGTAGCGACGGCGGAACGCGGCGTCCTCGGGCCCGATCGGCGTCCCGCGACCTTCGGCTGCGACGATCGCGATCCAGCGCTCCTCGTCCGAGGCATGGGCCATGGTGGTCTTCACGGCGATCTTCTCCGGCCGACGGCGATGTCCTGCCGGACCCGCTTTCGCAGGGCGGCGATCCCGAGGCGCAGGCGGCTGCGCACGGTGTCCGGGCTGACGTCGGTCATCTCGGCGATCTCATCGACGGTGTGTTCGAGCGCGTGGTGCAGGATCAGCGCCTCGCGCTGGGCTTCGGGCAGCTCCCCCAGGTAGTCGCGCACGTGACGCGGGAGCGCTTCCTGGGCGCTCCCTCTCGACGACGCCGGGACCTCCTCGGCGTCCGACAGGTCGCCTGCGATGGGGGCGTCGCGCCGCCGCAAGGCGCGGAGGTACCGCAGCACGGTCCGCACGGCGATGCGCCGCGCCCAGCCTTCGATGGCGGCCTCGCCGCGGTACGCGGGCGCGGCCCTCAGGATGGCGAGCGTCGCCAGCTGCGCGGCGTCGTCCGCGTCGGCCGAGCGCCGCAGGAACGCCTGCGCGACCTGCCGGACGCCCGGGAGGAGCCGGGCCACGAGCCACGCCTGGGCCGCGGGATCACCCGCCCCGGCGCGGCGGGTCCGCTCGAGATCGATGGAGGAGACGAGGGGACCTTCGGCCTGGTGAGCGCGCGACCCCTCCGTCAAGCGCACACTCATGAGGAGAGCCTGTCCATCCACGACCACGGTGACCCTGTGCCTCCCGCGGGCACGATCGAGTCATTTTTATATGGTGGCCCGGAGCGACGGTGGCCCGGCGCGGCGAGAGCGCGCCGCGCCCGCCGTCACCGCCCCGCGACCGTACGAGGCGGGGCGCTCCGCCTGGCCGGCCCGAGCTCGAGGCCGATCCCGCCGAGGAAGCGCACGGGAGCGGGCTGAAGATCGGCGACCTGCGGCGCGGGGGTCGAGAGCCGGTTCAGCGGCACGTCGAGGCTCGTCCAGAGGGCGATGCGGAGCTCATCGGAGAGCCGGAGGCTCAGCCCCGTCGTGGGCGCGACGCTGAGCAGCAGGTCGGTCACCCGCTTGTCGGACGTCAGAGGCGGTCCTTCTGGCGAGGACGCTCGCGGCGGACCCGGCGATCTCCAGAGCGCGCGCGGTGCTCGCCACGCGCCGCTCCGCGAGACGACGTCGAAGGTGGCCCGGCCGCCGAGATGGAAGGCCCAGCGCCCGCTCCCGATGTCGAAGCGGTGGCCCCCGCTCGCGAAGAGCGGCGTCCGATCGAGATCCAGATCGAAACCCGCGCGCTCCACCTGGAGGTGCTGTGTGTCCATCCAGTCGTAGCCGGCGCCGACGTATGAATCGGGCGTGGGCGTCCACGACAGCGAGAGCGAGACGGCGCTCTGCCAGGGGACGTGCGCTCCGAACGTGCCGCCCGCATAGCCGGCCGAGAGGAACCACCGCCGCCACCACGCGGCGTCAGCGCGCTCGAGCATCGAGGGCGGCGGCGCGGGGAGCTCGTCCGGCGCCGCCGCGGACGGCGTCGGCGGCGGCGCCTGCGCGGGCGGTCGAGACGGAGGGGCCGCGGGCGGCGCGGGCGCGTCCTGCGGCGCGGACGGCGTCGGCGGGGGCGCGGCCTGCGCGGCGCCGCCGACCTCGAGGCTCGCCATCCCGGCCCCGGTGATGGGCCCCTCCAGCACCTCCGCCGCCGCCGAGCCCGCGACGTTCGCGAGCGCCTCGACGGCCGCGGACGTCCGCCCGGGAGGCGCAGGGAACCGCCGCGAGTACACGCGCTCTCCGCCGCGCGGGAAGAGATAGAGGGCGAGCTCGTTGCCCGGGCCTGCCTCGATCCACAGCGCGCCCTGCGCGGACCATTGCTCCACGAGCGCGCGCGCCGCCGCCACGCGCTCGCCGACATCGAGCGCGGGCGCCGGCGCGCGCCGCACCACGTGGAGCCCGACGCCCGAGGGCCGGACGTGCGCCGCGACGAGCGCAGCGGCGTGCGCCTCGAGCGGCGAGCCCGGGCGCCCGGCGACGATCAGCACGAGCGCGCGCTGCGCAGCGGGCGCCTCGCCCGCGCCGGCGCGCTCCGGGGCGCGCGGCTCGTCCGCCGCGGCCGCGCTCGACGCCAGCGCGAGCGACGCCGCCGCGAGCAGCGCGGTCGCCTTGCGCCGGCGCGCGGCGCAACGGGGGCAGTTCGGTCGTGCGGCGCTCGACGTCATGACTCACGATCCGCGACGCGGTCCAACGTGTCCGGCTGACGAAGGAAGAAGTAGAGTCGACCCGTAGCAGCAAACGAGCGACGACGCTACCGCGCAGCACGGCGCCGCCGCGGCGTTCAGCCTTCGCGTTCACGTTCAGCCTTCACCGCTTCACCGCTCCACCGCTTCACCGCGGCGCGCGGGCGGCGAGGCGGTACAGAAGAGCACCACCGATGCGACAGATCCTCCACATCGACATGGACGCGTTCTTCGCGTCGGTCGAGCAGCTCGACGACCCGTCGCTGCGAGGCCGCCCCGTCCTGGTGGGCGGCGCCTCCCGGCGGGGCGTCGTCGCGGCAGCGTCGTACGAGGCGCGCGCCTCGGGCGCCCGCTCGGCGATGCCGATGGTCGAGGCGCTCCGCCGCTGCCCGCAGGCGATCGTGGTGCCGGTGCGGCACGCCCGCTACGCCGAGGTGAGCGCGCAGGTGTTCGCGATCTTCCGCCGCTTCACGCCGCTCGTGGAGGGGCTGTCGCTCGACGAGGCGTTCCTCGACGTGACCGCGAGCCGCGCGCTCTTCGGCGACGGCGAGGCGATCGCGGCGCAGATCAAGCGCGCGATCCGCGACGAGACCGGGCTCACGGCCTCCGCCGGCGTCGCGTCCTGCAAGTTCGCCGCGAAGATCGCGAGCGATCTGCGGAAGCCCGACGGCCTCGTCGTGGTCCCCGGCGACGTCGCCGCCTTCCTCGCGCCGCTGCCGCTCGAGCGCATGTGGGGCGTGGGCCCGCGCGCGGCCGAGCGGCTCCGCGCGGCGGGGCTCGCGACCATCGGCGATCTCGCGCGCTGCCCCGCGCCGCGCCTCCACGAGCTGCTCGGCCCCGCGTGGGGCGAGCACGTCCGGCTGCTCGCCGCGGGCATCGACGAGCGCGCGGTCGTCCCGGGCCGCGCGGCGGAGTCGATCGGCGCGGAGGAGACCGTGGAGGAGGACCTCCGGGGCAGGGAGCCCATCGAGCGCTGGCTGCTCGATCTGTCGGGCCGCGTGGCGCGGCGCCTGCTCAAGGCGGGCCTGTCCTGCCGCGCGGTGGTGGTGAAGCTCAAGTACTCGGACTTCACGCTGCGGACGCGCCAGGCGAGGCTGTCCGAGCCGGTCAGCGACACGGATTCGATCTACACCTGCGCGAAGGGGCTGCTCTCGCGCTTCGATCTCTCGCGGCCGGTGCGGCTCGTCGGCGTCGCTGCCGGCGACCTGACGAGCCAGACCGCCGGCCCGACGCTGAGCCTGTTCCCGGTCGCCTCGGAGCGCCGTCGGCGCCTCGAGGGCGTCGTCGCGGAGGTGGCCGAGCGCTTCGGCGGGAAAGGGCTCACCCGCGCGGCCCTGCTGGAACCCCCGCCCTCGGGCCGCGCGACGCCGCGCGCGGCCACGGGCGAGCGCGAGAAGAAGAAATAGACGGTCTCGAGCTCGTGTAGAGTGGGACGATGGCACGGATCGTCGATACCAGGTGCCCGCGCTGCGGCGCCCCGCTGCCGATTCAGGCGGGGATGGATGCAGTCACCTGTCAGTACTGCGGCGCGCGGTCGCTCGTCGATCGCGGCAGGAAGCCGACCACCGCGCCGATCCCGCAAGGCATGCACGTCGTCCGGGTCGCCCCGCCGTCCAGCAACGCCGCGGGGGTCATCGTGCTGTCGGTCGTCGTGGCCATGGTCGTGGTCGGCGCGGCCGCCGGCGCCTTCGTGATGAACGCGTCGGGGCCGTCCAGGGGTGGGTCGACGCCGCTCCTCGGCGTCGTACCGAAAACGTACTTCAGCGATCGGCCCATGCTCGCCGACGTGAACGGCGACGGCGCGCCGGACGTGATCGGCAAGAGCAACATTCCCGGCGGCGAGGAGTGGATCGCGGCCTACGACGGGCGCGACGGGAAGCCGATCTGGAAGACGGCGGCGCTCACCAAGGACGCGGCCAACCACGAGGCACGGCGCGCGATCGTCTTCGATCGGATGATCTCGATCGACGCGCTGGGCAAGGTGCAGGCCCATGATCTGCGCACCGGGACGCCGTCGTGGTCGGCGTTGCTCGGCGAGAAGGCGAGGCGGCTGTGCCAGGGCGACGGCGTGATCGTCGTCGAGACGGTCGACGACGCGAAGCACGGGCTCGAGCCGGCGACCGGGAAGCGGCGCGAGCTGGCGAAGGACGCGGCCTGCAAGACGGTTCCGAGCTCGATCCAGGAAGAGGCGCCCGGCTATCGGTTCGCCCGCTGGCACGAGTTCGACGAGTTCGGGCTGCCCGGGTCGCATGAAGTCGAGGGCATGTCGGTGAGCGGCGCGATCATCCCGAGCGGGCCCGGACCGCGGTTCCTGCTCGGCGGCCGCAGCAAGGGCAGCCAGGTCGGCATGGTGGCCGCGGTGGACAAGAA
This sequence comes from Sorangium sp. So ce381, assembly GCF_051473845.1. NCBI lineage: Bacteria > Pseudomonadati > Myxococcota > Polyangiales > Polyangiaceae > Sorangium > Sorangium sp. So ce381. Next base: position 1,898,244 of record NZ_CP150336.1, read on the forward strand.
GAAGGTCCTCTGGAAGACGGTGGTGCCCGGCGTCGACCCGCTGACCACGCGGGCCACGGGGGTGGAGGCGGGGGCCTATGAAGGCGGGTTCCTGGTCGTCCCTTATGACATGAAGGATCACAAAGACGGCACGCGCCTCGCCTGCTTCGAGGCGGCCACGGGCAAGCGGCTGTGGGACGTGCAGGTTCACAAGAAGTCGCAGGTCTCGTCCGGGATCTCGATCTCGGCGAACGACGTCTTCTTCGCCAGCTGGACGGCGCTTTACGTGTTCTCGCTGAAGACGGGGCAACTCAGGTACATGATCGGAACCGAGTTCTAGGCGTCCGGCGCGCCCGCGGCAGCGCGAGCTCCACGACTCCACGCCATGTCGTCCGTCCGGCAGAACCCCTGGCGCATCTGCGTCTACCACGGCGTTCAATCGCTGATGTTCCCGTCGGCCATCTTCCCGCTGTTCTGGACGCAGGACATCGGCATGAGCGTGGCCACGATGATGGCCGTGCAGGGCGCGTTCAGCCTGAGCATCGCGCTCTTCGAGTTCCCGTCCGGCTACGTCGCCGATCGCCTGGGCCACCGCCGCGCGCTCGTGATCGCCTCCTTTTGCATCCTGGCCGGCTGGGTCCTCTATGTGCTCGCGCGCGGGCTCTGGTCGGTGCTGCTCGCCGAGCTCGTGCTCGGCGTCGGGTTCTCCCTTGTCTCGGGGGCGGACTCCGCGCTCCTCTTCGACTCGCTGCGCGAGCAGGGCAAAGAGCACGAGTTCGCCCGCTGGTACGGCCGCATGCGCTCGATCGCGCAGATCGCCTCGGGGAGCGCCGCGCTCGCCGCGGGCTTCCTTTACGCGCGCTGGTCCCGCCTGCCGTTCGCGATGGAGGCCGCGGCCTGGGCGCTCGCGGCGGGGATCGCCCTCCGGTTCGGCGAGACCCGCCGCGCCGAGCCGAAGGTCGAGGACCACCTGGGCCGCATGCGCGCGATCGTGCGCGACGCGCTGCTCGAGCGCGCCGACTTCCGCGCGGTGCTGCTGCTCGGCGTCGTGCTCGCGCTCGCGTCGTACCTGCCGACCTGGCTCATGGCGCTGTACGCGACCGAGGCCGGCGCCCCGGTCGCGTGGATAGGCCCCATGTGGGCCGTCGCGAGCTTCACCACCGCGCTCGGCTCGATGCTGAGCGAGCGCGCCGGCCGCCGCCTCGGCATGACGGGGACGCTGCTCGCGTGCGTCGTCCTGGTGGTGGCCGGGTACCTCGGCCTCGCGCTCTCGCGCCACGTGCTCGGAGTCGCGTTCTATTTCCTGCTCACGCTCATGCGCGGGCTGCACATGCCGCTGCTCCACCACGAGGAGCAGCGCCTCGCGCCCGACGGCGATCGCGCGAGCTGCGTCTCGCTCCGCAGCTTCCTCTTCCGCCTCGCCTTCGTGCTGCTCGGACCCGTCGTCGGGATGGGCGTCGATCGCTATGGGCACCGTCCGGTGCTGTGGGCCTCGGGCGCGCTCCTCGTCGCGCTGACGAGCGCGGCGTTCGGCCTGTTCGTCGCGCGCGCGGCGGGACGTGATGAGGCGCGGGCGCCGGAGTGCTAGGGCGCCTGTCATGAAGAAGATCGCGAGGGAGGAAGAGGTGGACCGGCTCGTCGAGCTCGTGGGCGCCGGGTCCTGGGATGCCCTCCACGGGATCCTGGAGCGGCAGTTCGCGGTCCTCCACAACCGGGCCCAGGTGCTCATCGGCCTCTGCGGTATCGTCATCACCACGACCGGCTTCTCGGGCCGCCTCATCGCCGGCACCAGCCCCCACGCGCAGGGGCTGATCATCGCCGGCGTGGCGATCGTCCTGCTCTCCGCGACCCTGATCGTCTGGGGGGTGCAGCACATTCGCTGGCTCACCCAGCAACCGGGCGACGATCTGCGCGGCTGGCTCTTGGCCTCGCTCGCCTACCGCGATCGCAAGACCACGATCTACCGTGTCGCCATCGCGTTCCTCCTGGTCGGCCTCTCGTTTTATGTGGTCGCCATTGCCATGATGCTACTCCACCCCACCGCCGCCCCGTCGTCGGGCGGGCGCTGAGCCCGGCGCCCCGACGGCCGATGGCGCCGCGCTGCGGGCACCGCGCGCATCGCGCGCCGCCGTCGCCTCGACATCGCACCATGGCCGAGCAGCCAAGGGCGCTCAGCCGCTGCGCCGAGGGGCGCCCGCGCTGCGGACGCGACTTCGCAGGTGGCATGATGTGGCTTCTCCGCGCGCATTGGAGCCGGCGATCGGTGATCGCGTAATGCACTAAACTGTAACGACGGATCCACACGTCCGTGTTGTTGAGAAGTTGCTCTGTCCAGGATAGTCTCGCCTCGTGCGGTTTGGCTCGGAGGAGCTCGGGAGCGGTCGGAGCCGCTGAAGGCGAACGGCGGCATCAGCCGCGGGGCCTCGCGGGATGGATCTAGGAGGGGCTAGGATGAGAACAGTTCGTTCTACGGCGGGGTGTGGGTTGCTGGTTGGCGCGTTCGCCGTGATGGGTTGCACGGACAACCCCGCGATCCAGGACGGCACGGGCGGGGGCTTCCCCTTCCCCCCGAGCACGTCGACGGTCTGGACGGGCGCGGCCAGCAGCTCGAGCAGCGCATCGACTGCCGGTGATGGCGGCGCAGGTAGTGGTGCCACCGGCAGCGGTGTGGGTGGAGGCGTGGTTGATCCGGGCGATGGCTGCCCTGGCTGCGCGCGGCTCTCCGTGCCGCTCACGAGGGCGGGGCAGGCCACGCAGTTCATGATCTTCTTCCACGACAAGGTCGACCTGACCGGCGCGACCGTCACGTTCCGCGTGAGGACCCGTGCCGGCACGAGCGGCGGTCTGCAGCCGTTCGTGCAGAACGGGGGTGAGCTCGGCTATGCGAACATCGGCTACTCGTGGAACCCGCTTGCCGAGCTGGGACAGTGGAAGGAAATCAAGATCGATGTCGATGCGCTGGCTCCGACAAATGGAAGCTTCAAAAGCACCGTGGTGGAGATGATCGGGGTTCAGGTCACGGCGGGCAACACGGGGCCCTGGGCCAATCCGACCGTTGTCGATGTCGACTACGTCACGGTCACGAGACCCGGCACAGGCGAAGGGGCTCCGAGCAGCCAGCGCTTCTTCTTTGGCCGTAGAGGGGAGCGCGGCGATGGCGGCGCCGGGGGCGATGGCGGCGCCTGGGGCGATGGCGGCGCCGGGGGTATGGGCGGCGCCGGAGGCGCGGGCGGCACCAGCGGCGATGGCGGCGCGGGGGGTATGAGCGGCGCCGGGGGCGCGGGCGGCGAAGGCGGCGGCAGCGTGAGCAGCAGCAGCGTGAGCAGCAGCAGCAGCGCGAGCAGCAGCAGCAGCGCGAGCAGCAGCAGCAGCAGCAGCAGCAGCAGCAGCAGCAGCAGCGCGAGCAGCAGCAGCAGTTCGAGCAGCAGCAGCAGTTCGAGCAGCAGCAGCTCGAGCGGCGGAGGCGGCGGAGGCGGCGAAGGCGGCGAAGGCGGCGGAGGCGGCGAAGGCGGCGGCTCCAGCGTCGATGTGATTCATGTGATGGGTCCGTACGAGTTCACGACGAGCGAGGAGCCGATGGTGGTCAACGATTACCAGCCCGTGGAAGGCTCGACGGTGACCCACGTCGCCAAGTGACCCTGGCTATCCCGTGGCGTCCGCTGTTCCCCGTCAGGGAGGTCCACGAGATGTGTTGAAGCATCAATCTGCGCTGATCTGACGACGATTCCGGGCGCGACGGCGAGGGGCTCGGCACGCTCGACGCGCCGAGCGCGCTGCCGCGTCCGGAGGTGCCTCGAATGAACGAGGTGCGCTGTCGGTGGCGTCGTCGCGGCGACGACGATCGCTGATGAAGCGATTGGCATGAGAGAGCGCTGATTTGCGCTCTCGGGATGCCGCGCTGTGCTCGGGCTCGACTCCGCAGGTGGTCTCATGTGGCTGCCGCGCCCCGCTTTGCTCGACTCCGTAGGTGGTCGTATGTGGCCGCTGCGCCGCGCTCGGGCTCGACTCCGTAGGTGGTCTCATGTGGCTGCCACGCTTGCAGCGTCGCCAGCGTCGATGAACGACAAACGCGTCGAGGCCCGGTGACGGATTCTCCCGTCCGGGCTGTTGAGAAAGTCTTCTGTCCAGGATAACGTCGCGATGTACGGGGCTGGCTCGGAAGAGCTCCAGTGCTGTAGGAGCCGCGGTGGCGAACGGCGACATTTGCCGCGCGGCCTCGCGGGGGTCTATCCAGGAGGGGTCCGAATGAGATCGGTACTTTCTTTTGCTGCGTACGGGTTGCTGGTCGGCGCGTTCGCCCTGACGGGTTGCGGTGACGACGAGTCCACTGGCAGCGGCGGCGCTGGCGGGACGGGCGGCGGGAGCTCATCCAACTCCAGCACGTCGTCGAACTCGACCAGCTCGGGCTCTGACGGCGGTGGCGGCTCGGGTGATGGCGGCTCGAACGCGGATGGCGGCGGCGGTTCGGGCGGCAGCGGCTCGAGCGACGGCGGCGGCGGTTCGGGCGATGGCGGCAGCAGCCCAGGTGTCGGCGGCGGTAGCTCGGGTGAAGGCGGCGGCAGCTCGGGTGAAGGCGGCGGCAGCTCGGTCCCGGAGGAGCATTGCTCCGGTTGCGCGCGGCTGTCCGTTCCGTTCACGACCGCGAATACGGCGACGCAGTTCTTCATCGAGTTCGCCTCGCCGGTCGATCTGACGGGGAGCACGGTCACGTTCCGCGTGAGATCCCACGCCGGCACCAACGGCGGCGTGCAACCGTTCGTGCAAAACGGGGCGGACCTGTTCTATGCGAACATCGGCTATTCGTGGAATCCGATCGCCGGGCTGGCAGACTGGCATGAGATCACGGTGGATGTCGACGCCTTGGCCCCGGCTCGTCCCAACTTCAACCGCACGCGGGTGAAGTTGATCGGACTCCAGATCACGGCGGGCGGCACCGGGCCCTGGACCAACCCGACCGTCATCTACGTCGACTCCATCACCGTAACGAAACCCGGCAGCTCGAGCGCCGCGCGGCGCGCCGGAGGCCCGAGCAGCGAGCGCGGCGAGGGGGAGGGCGGCGCCGGCGGTGCGGGCGGCGCCGGCGGGTGGAGCGGCGATGGTGGCGCTGGCGGCGAGAGCGGCGTGGGCGGCGCCGGTGGAACGAGCGGTGACGTCGGCGCCGGCGGTGAGAGCGGCGTGGGCGGCGCTGGTGGAACGAGCGGCGTGGGCGGCGCTGGTGGCGAAGGCGCCACGACCGGTGTCGGCGGCGCGGGCGGCGAAGGCGGCTCGGCCGGTGTCGGCGGCGCGGGCGGCGAAGGCGGCGGCTCCGGTGGAGAGGTGATCCACGTGGTGGGTCCGTTCGAGTTCACGACCGGTGCGGAGCCGATGGTGGTCGGCAACTACATGCCGGTGGCCGGCTCGTTGCTGACCCACATCGCCGAGTGATCCCGGGCCAGCCGGGGAGCGCGCTGCACCTCGCGCAGCGAAACGCGCAAGGCGCGCCAGAACATCGAACAGCCTGATCTCGTGACAACTCCAGCCGAGGGAGCGGGCATCCGGCCCACGTCACGGCTCACCGAGGCGAGCAAGCCGGCGATCCTGGCGCTGCTTGTGGGATGTCGGCGGATCATGCTATAGCCCGCATGGTGTGGGTGGTCCTCCTGGGTGCGCTCCTCTTCGCGAGCGCGTGCGACAGCACCGTCATCGTTCCCGAAGACGGCCATGGCGCGAGCGATGGCGGCGGCGGCGGAGGAACGTCAGCACCAGGCGCCGGAAGCAGCGACACCAGCAGCTCGTCGTCATCAGCCGTCTGGACGGTGTCGCCGGATCGGACCTACAGCCACATCGATTGCGGCGACGAGCTCGCCAACCCGACGCTCTTCGTGGAGATCTGGCCGGACGGCTCCGGCTGTCTGGCCCCGGCGAGCATCGAGGACGATGTGCTCGTGTTCGGGATCGTGAGGTGGGACGGGCAACCGGGAACGTTCACGCTCGGTGTCGAGACGCCGCACGGGGTGGCGCAGGCCGGCAGGGGCTTGCAGCCCGATCCCATCACCGGCACGCTCACGGTCGAGCCGTACGTCGGTGCGCCTTCGGCGATCGCGTGGGATCTATCCGTGGGCGCTGGCCGCACCGACCTGTCCATCTGCGGCCACTTCGACGGCTTCCCGTGCCGGTGAGCCTCACTCGCCTGTGACGCGGACGCGGCGGCGCTCTGGCGCACCTCTGCCTTCTTGCTCGCCCGAAGACGAACGGACCACGGGCAGCATGTCGGACCTCGCCTGGGGTCGTTTCTGTGTCGACTGGTTGCGCTGGCGCGAGCGTCGCGATGAGAATGGCCTCGACGCGCCGAGGCCCGGCGCTCTCGATGGACCGACCCACGGCGAGCTCAGGGCAGCGTCTCAGGGAGGATTCGAATGAGAAAGATCGTCTATGACGTCGCGGTGACGGTCGACGGCTTCATCTCGCACGAGGACGGCTCGGTGGATGGCTTGGTGATGCAAGGAGAGCACGCCATCGATTACGTCGAGCGCCTGAAGGGCTACGACACCGTCGTGATGGGGCGAAGGACGTACGAGTGGGGCTATCCCCTCGGGCTCGTCCCGGGGAAGCGAGCCTACCCGCACATGGCGCACTACATCTTCTCGAAGACCCTCCGCTTCGGCGAGGGCGCCGAGGTGGAGGTCGTGGGCCATGACGAGATCGCGGCCCTGAAGCGGCTGAAAGAGGGCGACGGGGCCGATATCTATCTCTGCGGGGGCGGCGCCTTCGCCGGCTTCCTCCTCGAGCACGACCTCATCGATCGGCTCGTCCTCAAGGTGAATCCCATCGTCTTCGGGCACGGGATCCCGCTCTTCGGCGACAGCTCCACGAAGGTCGAGCTGGCGCTCCTCGGCGCGACGTCGTACGCGAGCGGCGTGTCGCTCCTCCGGTACGACGTGAAGCGCCGGGGCGCGGCCTGAGGGGCCGCCCCGGCGAGGGCGTGTCGCACGATTTCGCCGCGGCGTGGCTGTCGAGCCCGCCGCGGCGCTTTCGTCCGGCGGACTCGACAGCTGCGCCTCGATGGGGCCGAGCTGGTTGTCGGGCTCACACGTTCGGGCTGTTGAGAAAAATTTCTGCCCAGGGTAACTTGCGCCACGCGGCTGGCTCGGAGGAGCTCGTGGGCGGTGGCAACCGCCATGGCGAACGGAGGCCCGGGCTGCGTGGCCTCGTGGTGCACATCAGGAGAGGGTCAGGATGAGATCAGTTCTTTCTTTGGCAATGTGCGGGATGTTGGTGGGCGCATTCGCCATGACGGGTTGCGGTGATGACGAGACCACCGGCAGCGGCGGTGCGGGCGGTGCGGGCGGTGGGACCGCTTCCAGCACGACGTCGAGCTCCAGCAGCAGCTCGGCGAGCACGGGCGGCGGCGAAGGCGGCGCGGGCGGCGGTGAAGGCGGCGCGGGCGGCAGCGACGGCGGCGCGGGCGGCAGCGACGGCGGTGCGGGTGGCGGCGACGGCGGCGCGGGCGGCGGCGCCCCCGACATCGGTCCCGGTCCGGACGAGAGCTGCTCGGGTTGCGCCCGGCTGGCTGTGCCGCTCACCACGGCTTCCACGGGGACGCTGTTCCAGTTCGACTTCTCTCAGCTGGTCGACCTGACCGGCGCTACCGTCACGTTCCGTGTAAAGGCTCAATCGGCCACCGGCGGCGGTCTGCAGACGTTCGTGCAGAACGGCGGTGCGCAGAGCTGGGCGGGCGTCCCCTGGGCGTGGACGAGCTTCAACGATCTGAAAGAGTGGACCGAGCTCACCATCGACGTCGATACCGCCGCTGCGGCGTCCACGACGTTCAACAAGACCCAGGTGAAGCGCATCGGCGTCAAGGTCGACGCAGGTGCCGAGGGGCCCTGGGCCAACCCGACCATCGTCTATATCGACTCCATCACCGTCACGAGGTCGGCTAGCACGAGCGGTTCGGGCGGCGCCGGCGGCGCCGGCGGCGCGGGTGGTGCCGGCGGCGAGGGCGGCTCGGGCGGCATGAGCGGCGAGGGCGGTTCGGCGGGCGCCACCGGCGAAGGCGGCTCGGCGGGCGCCACCGGTGAGGGCGGCGCTGGCGGCACGAGCGGCGAGGGCGGTTCGGCGGGCGCCACCGGCGAGGGCGGTTCGGCGGGCGCCACCGGCGAGGGCGGCGCTGGCGGCGCGAGCAGCGAGGTGGTTCATGTGATCGGTCCGTTCGAGTTCACGGACGGCCTGCAGGGCTTCCTGCTCGGCGACTACCAGCCCGTGCTGGGCTCGAGGCTGGATCCCCTCGGCGAGTGATCGACGAGGGCCTGCGGCGCTCGCTCTCGCGCTGCTGCGCGGAGCGAGCGCCCGGGCCGCCTCATCGATCATCGAGGGCGCGCTTCCCGGTGCGCTCCAGCTCGATCCGGCTCCCCCGTCTCACGTGATGGCGGGGGTGAGGGCTCTGGCCGAAGGCGGGGTCTCTTGAACCGCCAAGCGCGCCAAAGACGCCAAGCAAAACACAAAAATCATGGCGTCTCATGGCGCCTTTGCGGTTCCATCCTTCCGGCAGGGTGGGGGAATTCCCCCGCTACCCGCTACGCTGCTGCCCGGCATGATCCGAACCGTCCACACGACCCGCTACGTCACCCCGCTCCGCGAGGGCGGGTCGCTGCCGGCCCTCGTCGAGGCCGATGACGACGGGCTCTATGTCCTGAAGCTCCGCGGCGCCGGCCAGGGGCCGAAGGCGCTCATCGCGGAGCTCGTCGCGGGGGAGATCGGGCGCGCGCTGGGGCTGCCGGTGCCGGAGATCGTCTTCATGGAGCTCGACCCGGCCTTCGGGCGGGCCGAGCCGGATCCGGAGCTGTCCGACCTGCTCTCGGCGAGCGCCGGCCTGAACCTCGCCCTCGACTACCTGCCCGGGTCGCTCGCCTTCCAGCCGCTCGCCGGCCCGGCGATCGACCCGGGGCTTGCGGCCGCCGTCGTCTGGTTCGACGCCTTCACGAGCAACGTGGACCGGACGCCCAAGAACCCCAACCTGCTCCTGTGGCACCGCCGCCTCTGGCTGATCGACCACGGCGCGGCGCTCTATGTCCACCACGCCTGGACCGACGCGACCGACCCGCGCGCCGACGCCCACGACCGCTTCCCGCTCATCAAGAGCCATGTCCTGCTCCCGTTCGCGGGCGATCTCGCCGCGGCCGACGCCGCGCTGAGCGCCCGGCTCACCCCCGAGCGCATCGCGGGGATCGTCGACGCGATCCCGGACGCGTGGCTGGCCGATCAGGACCCCCGCGCCCGGTCCTCTGGCGAGCGGCGGTCCGCGTTCTCGCCCGACGCGGCCGAGGCGCCGCAGCCCGACGCCGCGCCTGTCGCGGCGCGCCGCGCGGCGTACGCCGCCTACCTGACCCACCGCCTCGCGCCGCCGCGGGGCTTCGTCGAGGAGGCGCTCGATGCCGCCCGTGCCCGGCGGTAGCCCTTTGGGCGCGCCCGCCGCGCCCGCCGCCGCCGACCCGTTCGATTACGCCGTGCTGCGCGTGGTCCCGCGCGTGGAGCGCGGCGAGCGCGTCAACGTCGGGGTGGTCCTCTTCTGCCGCGCCCGGGGCTTCCTCGACGCGCGCTTCGAGCCCGACGAGCGGCGCCTGCTCGCCCTCTGGCCCGATCTCGACCTGGAGGCGGTCCGCGGCCACCTCGACTTCATCCGCCGCGTCTGCGCCGGCGATCGGGCGTGCGGGTACGTCGCCGAGCTCCCGCAGGCCGAGCGCTTCGGCTGGGTGGTGTCCCCGGCGAGCACGGTCGTCCAGCCCTCGCGTGTCCACGCGGGCCTCGGCGCCGATCCGGCCGCGGCGCTCGATCGGCTGCTCGCGGCCCTTGTGCGGTCCGGACAGGGCTGACCTGCGCGGCGCGAGCCCGCGCTCCAGGCGGCGGGAGCCCGCGCTGCAGGGTCAGTGATCGTCCTTCTCGCGCGTCATCGCCTGCTTCACCGCGGTCACGACGCCCAGCACGATCGCGCCGGCCGCGACGCCGACGACCATGTTGGCGAGCGACGGCACCACCGCGCCGAGCACGGCGCCGGCGCCCTGGGTCATGTCCTCGATGTGGTGGTGCAGCCACGGCACGCCGTGCGTCAGGATGCCGCCGCCGACCAGGAACATCGCCGCCGTGCCGGCGACCGACAGGCCCTTCATCAGCCACGGCGCCGCCTTCAGGATGCCGCTGCCCAGCGACTGCTGCAGAGCGCCGTCCTGGCGGCTCAGGTAGAGGCCGGCGTCGTCGAGCTTCACGATGCCGGCGACCAGGCCGTAGACGCCCACCGTCATCAGCACGGCGATGCCGCTCAGCACGGCGACCTGCGTGCTGAACGGCGACGCCGCCACGGTGCCGAGCGTGATCGCGATGATCTCGGCCGACAGGATGAAGTCGGTGCGCACCGCGCCCTTGATCTTGTCGCTCTCGAACTCCACGAGGTCGATCTTCGGATCGGAGAGCGCCTGCACGCGCTCGGCGCGGTGCGCCTCGTCCTCGTGCTTGCTGTGCAGCACCTTGTGGGCGACCTTCTCGAAGCCCTCGTAACAGAGGAAGGCGCCGCCGACCATCAGCAGGGGCGTGACGGCCCAGGGCGCGAAGGCGCTGATCGCCAGCGCCGCCGGCACAAGGATGGCCTTGTTGAGCAGCGAGCCCTTCGCCACGGCCAGCACGACCGGCAGCTCGCGATCGGCGTTGACGCCCGTCACCTGCTGCGCGTTCAGCGCCAGATCGTCGCCCAGCACGCCGGCGGTCTTCTTGGCGGCCACCTTCGTCAGCACGGCAACGTCGTCCAGCACGGTGGCGATGTCGTCGATCAGGGCGAGCAGGCTGCTTCCGGCCATGGAGTGAGGTCCTCGTCGGGTGAATGGGGTGGGAGCGTGGGAGCGGGGAGCGTGGCGAACGTCACTGGCGGCGCCGCACGGCAGCCGTCGCGTGGGCATCGTAGCGGGCGTCGGCGGCCTTCGGGTCGAAGATCCTGGGCGCCCACGTCGATCGGCCAGCCTGGCCGGCGACGCTGCGCCGCGGCTCACGCGCTCTCTTCGATCCCCGACGGCGACTCCAGCCCCGGCGGCTCTTCCAGGCTGATGCGCCCGAGCCGACCGGCGCGGAAGTCGTGGACGAGGATGTCCGACGCCTTGTGCAGGTCGACCGACCCGCCGCTGCGCAGGCAGCCGCGGCGGCGGCCGATCTCCTCGATCAGCGCGGCGGCCGTCTCCGGCAGCTCCTTCAGCTTGTAGCGGGCGACGAGGAGCTCGGGGTAGCGCCGCAGGAAGTACCCCGCCGCGAACAGGGCGACGCTCTGGTAGTCGATGGCCGTATCGGGGATCGCCCCGCCCACGCCCAGGCGGAACGAGGCCGACTCGTCGTCGATCTTGGGCCAGAGGATCCCCGGGTTGTCGGAGATGGCCATGCCGGTCTTCAGCGTGACGAGCTGCTGGCTCTTCGTGACCGCGGGCTCGTCGCCGACCTTGGCCACCTTGCGCTCCATGAGCGCGTTGATGAGCGTCGATTTGCCGACGTTGGGGATCCCCACGATCATGGCCCGCACCACCTTGCCCGGGCCGTTCTTGGGGGGCGCGAGGCGCTTGCAGAGCTCCGGGATCCGGCGCCGCGCCTCGGACGACTGGCTCGCGGAGATCGCGATCGCGAGCACCTGGCCCCCCGGCGAGGCGCCGCGCTCCGCCTCGTCAGGAGGCGCGGCGCGCTCCGCCTCGAAGTAGCGGAGCCACGCCGTGGTGACGGCCGGGTCCGCCAGATCGCTCTTGTTCAGGACCTTGATGCACGGCTTCTGGCCGCGCAGCTCGGCCAGGACGGGGTTCTCGCTGGCCAGCGGCATCCGGGCGTCGAGCACCTCGATGACGACGTCCTGCGACGGCATCGACTCGGCGATCGTGCGCCGAGCCTTGGTCATGTGGCCTGGATACCATTGGATCGACATCGGCCGCGCAGCTCTATCACGCCCGGCGGCTCATGCGCACCCGTCCGGGCCGCAGGCCGCCCCCTCGGCGAACGCCTGCTCGGGCGCGTCGGCCGCCTCGTCCCACGCCTTCTGGAGCACGCCGAGGAGGGCCTCGGCCGGCTGCGCGCCGGAGACGCCGTACCGCCCGCCGAACGCGAAGAAGGGGACGCCCGTGATGCCGATCTCGCGCGCCTCGGCCTCGTCGGCCCGCACCTCGCGCGCGTGGGCGTCGCTCGCGAGCGCCGCGCGGACCTCGTCCGGGTCGAGCCCCGCCTCGCCGGCGAGGCGCGCGAGCACCTCCGGCTCGCCGATCGCCTCGCCCTCGGTCATGTAGCCGCGGAGGAGCCGCTCCTTCACGGCGTCCTGCACGCCGCGCTCGGCCGCGAGGTGGAGCACGCGGTGCGCGTCGAAGGTGTTGCCGGGCCGGACCTTGTCGAAGCGGAGATCGAGGCCGTCCGCCGCGCCCACCTCGGTCATCTGCTGGATCATGGCCTCCGCCTTGGCGACGGGCACGCCGTACTTCCTCGCGAGGCGCCCGGCGTAGGACACATCGGTGTCGAGGACGCGCTTCGCCGAGGGGTCGAGCTCGAACGCGCGCCAGACGACCTCGACGGCATCCCGGCGCGGGAACCTGGCGAGCGCGGCCTCGAGCCGGCGCTTGCCGACGTAGCACCAGGGGCACGCGATGTCGGACCAGACATCGATACGGAGCTTCTTCATGGCGATCAAGGTAGGGCGCAGGGGCGCCGACGGCCAGGCGGCGTGCGTTGCGGGCGGGAAGGGCGCCGGCGCGGCGGTCGGGGAGGGGTCGAGCTCGCCGGGGAGAGCTGAGCCATCCCGTGTGCGCCCGCCTGGGGGAGGCCGTCGCCTTCGCGGTGGCGGATTGCTCCGGGCAGTCACGCGCAGGTCGACTGGATGAATCTGGCCGGAAGGTGTTTGTGCACCCAGCCGGATCATGGCGCCGCATGTCCATAGCGGTGCTTGGCGAAGGGAATCGGATGGTTTGCACTCGCGGCGAAAGCACGTTTCTGACGCGCCACGCCCCCCTCCTGGAAAAATGACACTGCATCAACGACTTATCCATGCATTGAAGGAGCTGCCTTCTCCACAGCCTGCGGGAGCGCCCCGCTGCGCTTGTGCGCCATGGAGCACTCTGGTTGAATGCCCCGAATCTTCTCGAAGGCGGCAGGGTGTTCCGTCAGGAGTGGGGAAAATGTCCAATCGTCGACTCGCTTCGATCGCTTCGGTGGCCCTGGTGCTCGGCGCGAGCGCGCTCGCCGCGGCCGGGGACCCGAGCCCTGCCGCGCCCGCCGGGGCCGCGGCCGGAGCGGCGAGCGCCGTGCCCGCGGGGGCCGCGCAGCCGGCTGCGGCGGAGCCATCCGGCGACGCGGCGCGGGAGCCGACGGCGGAGGAGATCGCCGCGGCGATGCAGAAGTTCGATGCCGAGCTGAAGCTCCAGAGCGGGAAGGTCACGGTCGGCGACAACCTGGCCGAGCTCGACGTGCCGGAGGCGTTCCGCTTCACGGGCCCCGAAGGCACCAGGAAGGTGCTCGAGGCCTGGGGCAATCCTCCGGGGTCCGAAGCGCTCGGCATGCTGTTCCCGGCCGGCCTGAGCCCGATCGCGGACGACTCGTGGGGGGTCGTGATCAGCTACGTGGAGGAGGGCCACGTCGACGACGATGACGCGAAGGACATCGATTTCGGCGAGCTCCTGGCCGAGATGCAGAAGGACACCGGCGAGGGGAACCTGGAGCGCCAGAAGGCGGGCTTCCCCGCCGTGCGCCTGATCGGCTGGGCCGAGCCGCCTCACTACGATCCGGCGACGAAGAAGCTGTACTGGGCCAAGGAGCTCGAGTTCGTGGGCAACGAGCACCACACGCTCAACTATTCGATCCGCGTGCTCGGGCGCAAAGGCGTGCTCGAGCTGAACGCCGTCTCCGGCATGAAGCAGCTCGCGACCGTGCGGGGCGAGATGCAGAGCGTGCTGAAGTTCGTCGAGTTCAAGCCCGGCAACCGCTACGAGGACTTCGACGAGAAGATCGACCAGGTGGCCGTGTACGGCATCGGCGCCCTGGTCGCGGGCAAGGTGGCGGCCAAGGCGGGGCTGTTCAAGGGGCTGTTCGCCCTGCTGCTCGCCAGCAAGAAGCTCGTCGTCGCCGGCCTGGTGGCTGTCGCGGGCGGCGCCAAGGTGCTCTGGGAACGGATCCGCGGGCGCGCTTGACCTTCGGGGAGTTCTCGAAAGCCTTGCGTCGTTCGAAGGCGCATACGAGCAGCTCCTTGAACTTCGGGGGAACTCCCGCCATCCTGCCGGAATGATGGAACCGCCAAGACGCCATAAGACGCCAAGATTATTATTGTTTTCTTGGCGTCTTATGGCGCCTTGGCGGTCAAAAGAACACACCTTCGGCCAAAGGACCCCACCACCGGGCGACGCGGCGCCGTCTCGCCCTCGCCCGGTAACCCCCGCTTACCGCCGCTCCTCCACGCCCATCAACGTGGACAGGCTCTGCCGCTGGCGGCCCGCGCCGTCGAAGTTCGATGGATCGAGCCAGCGCTCGAACGCCGCCTTCGCCGCCGGCCACTCCTTGTCGATGATCGCGTGCCACGCGGTGTCGCGGGTGCGCCCCTTGACCACCGCGGCCTGCCGGAACACGCCCTCGAAGCGGAACCCGAGCCTCGCCGCCGCCGCCCGCGAGCCCGCGTTGAGCGCGTCGCACTTCCACTCGTAGCGCCGGTAGCCGAGCTCGTCGAACGCCCGCCGCATCATGAGGTACATGGCCTCCGTCGCCGCAGGCGTCCTCTGAAGGAGCGGTGAGTACCTGAGGTGTCCGACCTCGATGACGCCGTTCTTGGGGTCGATCCGCAGGTAGGCCGCGACGCCGATCGCCCGTCCTGTCGTCGCGTCGATGATCGCATGGAACAGCGGATCATCGCCCAGGCACGTGGCGTCCATCCAGGCGCGGTAATCCGAGAGGGTCGCGAAGGGGCCATAGGGCAGGTAGGTCCAGCCTCGCCCCTCCGCGTCCATGAGGTTGGCCGCATGGAGGTCCGCCGCCTGCCTCTCGGGATCGATCGGCTCGAGTCGGCACGTGCGCCCGAGCAGGATCTCGCGCGGCGGCAGCGGCCGCGGCGTCCAGCCGGGGAGGGGGTGGCCGATCGGCTGCATCAGAGAATTCATGTGCTCCACGGGATCGCGATCTCCGCAAGGTGGTTTGCTCACGGCGCCGGCCGCGGGCGCCACCAGCCGCGTACTACTGCGCCCGGATCGTCGCCGCCACCTTGTCCTCGATCCCTTCCCACGTCGCCGGCCGATCCGCCGTCGCGTAGGCCTGGAGCATCACCTCGCGATCCCCGAGCACGACGACGTAGCTCACCATCTGCACCCCGTTCTTGAGCCCGTTCTTCACGCTCACCGCAGGCCGCCCGCCCAGCGTGATGCGCGACGCCGGGCCCTTCGTGACGGTGTTCGCCGGCCGTTGCTCGTCGAGCACCTTGCGCTCCTGCTCGAGGAGGGCGTCCAGCTGCTCGGGCGGCACCGCGCCCTCCAGCGGGAAGACGGCGACCTGGAACACGACGGGCGTCCGGGGCAGCTGCCCGTACGCGTGGAAGCGGACGCCGGCCAGCTCCTCCACGGACGCGGCGCTCGCGAGCGCCTCCGGCAGGTCCAGGGCGACGCCCGTGTCCGCGACCGCGGTGCGCGTCAGCACCGGCGGCGCGCGGAGCTCCCACGGGCGGCCGGCGGCGAACGCCGTCGCCACGGACAGCGCCATCGCCGCGGCCGCCAGGGCGGCCGCCGCCGTGAGGAGGGGGCGCTGCCTCGGCTCGGCGTCCGCCGCGCGCTCGCGCTGGTCCACGGGCGTGAGGCCGCGGGGGAGGACCGTGACGACGAGCGCGAAGCCGACGACGCCGCCGCCCAGGTGCGCGAGCAGGTCGACGCCGGGCTGGAAGCTGTAGACGAGGTTGAGC
The DNA here is from genome assembly GCF_051473845.1 of Sorangium sp. So ce381. Lineage (NCBI taxonomy): Bacteria > Pseudomonadati > Myxococcota > Polyangiales > Polyangiaceae > Sorangium > Sorangium sp. So ce381. The sequence goes on from NZ_CP150336.1 coordinate 1,914,133, forward strand.
CCGAGCGGCAGCCACGCGCGGCTGCGCATCTGCGCGATCATCGCGGGGGGCAGGAGCCCGTGCGGCCGGAGCGCGACGCCGATGCCGGCCGTCATGAGGCCCCAGATCGCGCCCGACGCGCCGACGCTCCACCGGTCCTCCAGCATCGCGCTCGCGAGCGACCCGCCCAGCGCCGAGGCCCCGTAGAGCAGGAGGAAGCGCCGCGGGCCGAAGAGCGCCTCGAGCATCGGGCCGAACGACCAGAGCGCCAGCATGTTCACGAAGAGGTGCATCGGGTCGGCGTGCAGGAACGCCGAGGCGAGGAGCCGGTAGAGCTCCCCACGGCGCACCGCCTCGCCGCTGTTGGCGCCCATGCGCCACAGCGCCGCCTCGTGGGTGCCCGAGCCGAAGGCGTAGCTCACGGCGAGGAGCGCGGCGCACGCGATCATGAGCGTCGCCGTGACGCGGCGGCTGCCCCTCAGCCGGTCGACGATCGCGCGCTCCTGCTGCGCCAGCGCGTGCCCCTCGGCGAGCGCCTCCGCGAGCGCCTCGGGCTCGATCGGGCCCACCTCGGCGAGGCGCTCGTAGGCCCGCTCGAGGGCCGGCAGGGCCTGCCCCTTCACGCGCGCCAGCTCGCCCGCCGCGTCGAGGTGGTGGAAGCCCATCCGCACGGGCTGCACGAGCGGCGCCACCTTGGCGAGCGCGGCCCGGCCTGCGGCAGCGCCGCCGCCCACGAGCACGACGTGCGTCGGCGGCCCGCCGGGCTGCACCGCCTTCACGAGCGGCTCGAGCAGGGCGTGGATCTCGTCGGCCGAGAGATCCCCTGGCGCCGTGACGAGCGCGATCTGGAGGGGCGCCGCCCTGCCGGCGAGGAGCGCCAGCCTCGCGTCGCAGCGGAGCAGCACGAGGGCGTCCGGCCCGCGGAGCAGCGCGGCGAGCAGGCGGTCGCGTCGCGCCGCCGCGTCGTCCCGGGGCGCACGGTCCATGATCGGCGGATCCACCACGCTCGCTTCTCCTCCTGCTCCCTCCTGCGAGAGGTCGCGCGGCGAGCGTAGCCGAAAGGCGGCGCGTCAGGAGAGCTCGGCGATGACCGCGTGGTGGTCGGACGCGGCGCCGACGTCGATGACGTCGGCCTGCGCGAGCCGGCCGGCGAGCCGCGGCGACAGCAGCACGTAGTCGGTCCGCGTCTCCACCTGCGCGCCGTCGCGCCCGCGCAGCGCGGTGAACCAGCGCGAGGAGCGCGGCCTCTGGAGAAGGGCGTCGGCCCAGCCGAACGCCTCGATCGAATCCATCGTGTCGAACCGCGGCGGGCTGCCGTACTTCTCGATGCCGGCCGCCGCGAGGCGCGCGCCGAGGTCCGCGGGGTAGGGGTCGCGGCGCGACAGCGCGTTGAGGTCACCCGCGAGCGCCCAGAGGCCCGCGGCGAACCGGGCGGGGGGCACGAGCGAGAGCAGCCAGCGCGCCTCGGTGAGCCGGCGATCCTCGCTGCCGGCGTTGAGGTGGGTGCCGAGCACCACGAGCGGCTCGCCGTCGAGCGAGAGCTCGACCTCGACGAGGCAGTGGGCCAGCGTCTCGGGCGCGTGCACGCGCGCGCCGGCGAGCGGCGCCCGGCTGACGACGGCGACGTGGTTGCGCCTCCCGTTCGGCCGCGGGTTGGCGTTGCCCAGGACGGCGTGCCGCTCGCCGGCGGGCGCGCCGATCGCCTCGGCGACGGCCCGGAGCCGGGCGCCGTCCTCCCAGCCCACGCACTCCTGGAGCACGAGCAGATCCGGGCCCGCGGCGGCGACGATCGCGAGGATCGCCTCGAACCGATCCTCGCCGCCGAAGAGGATGTTGAAGGTCATGATCTTCACGGTCCGATCAGGCTAGCTCTTCCGAGGTCGGGGCGTCTGCGGAGAGCAGCCAAAAGGCGCGCTGAATCGGGTGGACGCGCCGCCAGGGACGGCGCACGAAGCGGGCATGGCCGGCGACGTCCTCCCGATCCGCAGCGATTCGCCGCTCTACGCCGGCGCGCTCCGCCTCCGGCGCGAGGTCTTCGTCGTCGAGCAGTGCGTGCCCGAGGACATCGAGATCGACGAGCTCGACGCCGTCGCGCGGCACTTCGTCGTCCTCGACGGCGGCGAGGTCGTCGCGACGATGCGCATCGTGCCGTACGAGGGCGCGCTCAAGGTGGGCCGCGTGGCCGTCAGGAGAGACCTTCGCGGCGCGGGCCTCGGGCGGAGGCTGATGGACGAGGCGATCCGCGTCGCCGGCGCAGAGGGCGCGCGCGCGCTGATCCTGAACGCCCAGGTCTCTGCAGCGGCGTTCTATCGCAAGCTCGGCTTCGTCGAGGAGGGGCCGATCTTCGACGAGGCGGGGATCCCGCACACGAAGATGGTCCGACGGATGGCCTGAGCCCGCGGGCGCTGGGGATAGAGGTCCGGCCGGGGAGGGCGACGCCCATCTGCATGGTGCCTGGCGCGCCGCAGCAGTACGCGACCTCTGCCGCTCCATCTGCAGCCGGACGGACACCGCCGTTTCGCTCGGGCTGCCCCTGCACGAATCGCAGACCCGATGATGCCAAAAACTCGTAGAGCGCGGCGCTGGGAGGCGTGACGAGAGGGCAGCGGGCGACTCCTCGCACGTTGCGCATCGCGGTGTTCGAAGACAATCTACCTGATCGATGGCGTCGAAAGCGGGCGGGCGAAGCAGCGGACTGGACGAGCCTGGCTGCCCGCGCGCGCTTCGTGGTCCACCTCTGCTCGACTGGATTGGGATCATCCCACGAGCCGCGAGCGCCATCGCCGTCGTGACCGCTGGGGCCGTCCTGGTGGGCTGGTGGCTCGATGTTCAGGTTCTCAAGAGTGTCCACCCGACATTCGTGACCATGAAGGCGAACACGGCGCTGGCCTTCCTTGCCGCCGGCGCGTCGCTGTGGCTCTACTGCCGCGCGGGCTCGAGCTTGCGGAGGCGCCGGCTCTCGCGGGCGTGCGCCGGCGGAGTCGCTCTCATCGGGCTGCTCACGTGCCTGGAATACGCGCTGAACAAGCCGCTCCATATCGATCAGATTCTCTTCCGGGAAGGGCCGGGCGCCGTCGGCACCCCTCACCTCGGCAGAATGGCTATCACGACGGCCCTCTGCTTTGTCCTCCTCGGCTCGGCGCTGTGTCTCCTCGACGCGAAGGCGCGGCGCGTGCGCCGGCTCTTCTTCGCGATGGTCGTGCTCATTGCGTTGCTCGGGCAGCTGGCGGTGCTCGGATATGTGCTCGGGGTCGGGTATCTTTATGGCGTCGGAGCGACGACCGAGATGGCGTTGCATACGGCGCTGCTCTTTCTGGTGGTGTCTGCCGGCGCCCTGTGCGCGCGGCCCGAGCTGAGCGGCGTCGAGCTGTTGAACAGCGCGGGGGCCGGCGGCGTGATGGCGCGCCGACTGCTTGTCGCCGCGTTCGGCGCGCCGTTCATCCTCGGCTGGGCGATCGTGAAGGGGCGGACGCTCGGCCTCTACGATTCGGCGTTCGAGTCGTCGCTCCTCGTCGTCGGCTGCGTCGTCCTCATCGTGCGCCACATCTGGAAGAGCGCTGCCGCGTTGGAATGCATCGATCGGGCTCGGGGGAGGGCCGTAGAAGATCGCGGCCGACTCGCTCTCCGTGAGGAGGCCGCCCAGGCTGCCGTCCGAGAGAGAGACGAGTTCCTCTCCATCGCGTCCCACGAGCTCCGAACGCCGATCGCCGCGCTCCAGCTCACGCTGCAGGCGCTGCAGCGCAAGCCTGGCGGCGGCGAGCCAGCGACCCTCCAGAACGACCGCACCGCCCGAGCGGTGGAGGGGAGCCTTCGACAGGTCGCGCGGCTGACGCGGCTCGTCGATCAGCTGCTCGATCTGTCGCGCATCAAGGCGGGTCGTCTCGAGCTCGAGCCGGAGAGGGTCAATCTCGCCGAGGTGGTGCGCCAGGCCGTCGAGCCCCTCCAGGTGGTGCTGGCGCAGGCGGGCTGCTCGCTGTCTCTGCGCGGCGAGCGCGAGATCCTCGGTCGCTGGGATGCGCTGCGGATCGAGCAGGTCGTGACGAACCTCGTGTCCAACGCGCTGAAGTATGGCGCGAACGCCCCCGTCGAGATCAGCGTACAGCGGCGCGGGGACGCGGCCGTGATCGCGGTGCGCGATCACGGAATCGGCATCGCCCCGGAGAACACGGCGCGGATCTTCGAGCGGTTCGAGCGCGCCGTGTCGTCGCGCGACTACGCCGGCGTTGGCATCGGTCTCTTCGTCGCCAGGCAGATCGTCGAGGCCCACGGCGGCTCGATCCGGGTCGAGAGCGCGCTCGGCGCGGGTTCGACTTTCTTCGTCGAGCTGCCCATCGAGCACGTGGTGAGCTGCGCCGTCCCCTTCCGTGGGATGATGGCGTCATGAGATCCCTACGCCGATCCCTCACGCGCGCCCGTTCTGTCCCCATCGTCCTCGCGCATCTGGTCCTCGCGGCGTGCGGTGGGGAGCCGGGGCCAGGCGTCGAGTCTGCCGAGGAGATCGGCGTCGTCGAGAAGGGGGCGTGGATCGAAGGGCGCGACGGTGGAGACAGCGCTGTCGTGTGGGGCAAGTCGGTCTGGGTCTATGGCGATACCGTTCTCACGCAGGCTGACGAGGCCGGGACGAACTGGCACCATAACTCGTTCGACATCTCGGACGATCTCGACGCGTCCGACGGCATCGGTGGCTTCTCCTCGCCGGCCGACAGCGTCGGGGCGCCGGGGTACTTCATCGCGCCCACCGCGGACGAGCAGGCGTTCAACGACGCTCACGCCGGCGATGACTGCGCCGAGGCGCCGTGCGGCGCCCGCTGGGCCGTGTGGCCCGGGGCGCCGGTGTTCGATGCGGCGCGCGACCGCGCTTTGATCCCGTATGGCCTCATCTATGCGGAGCCGGGCGACTTCAATTTCCGCGGCGTGGGCCAGTCGTTCGCGATCTGGGAGGGCCTCGACGAGGCGCCGGAGCGGCCGATCGTGGACGCGAGCGCGGAGCACCCCGACCTGCTCTTCGGGGAAGGCGAGCCAGGCTGGGGTGCCGCGCTGGTCGCCCACGGCGACGACCTGTACACCTTCGCGTGCGACGGCAGCCTCTCCAAGCCGTGCCGCCTCGCGCGCGTGCCGCTCGAGACGCCCGTCGACCGAGGTGCCTTCCGCTACTTCGACGGCGATGGCTGGAGCGACGACGCCGGGGATGCCGCAGCGCTGTTCGACGGCGCGCCCATCATGTCCGTCTCGTACTGTGAGCACCTCGGGGCGTGGCTCGCGGTCTACTCGCCCCCGTTCGACCACCGGATCGTGGCGCGCACCGCCCCTGACCTCACCGGCCCTTGGTCGGACGAGGCCACGCTCTATACGGCCCCCGAGGAGCGCGCGCCGTACGACTCGGTTCACCACGCGGAGTACGAGGAGGACGGCGGCCGGGTGCAGTACATCACGTACTCGCGGCCGACGAGCGGCTGGTTCGGGTCGGAGTTCGCGCTCGTCCGCGTCGTGCGGAACTGACGGGGGCGCGCTCGCCGCTGTCTGCTCCAGAAGAGCGGCCTGGCTGTCCGTGGCCAGACGTCTGGCTGTCCGTCACGGCCCAGAACCTCCCATCTCCTCCGGGAGCTCAGCGGGTGAAGCGGCGGATGGCGTGCCGGATCTGCTCGGGCGCCATGGGATCCGTCGATAGGGCGCTGTGCAGCACGAGGCCCTCGATCAGCGCGTCGAGCTCCCGCGCGGTCACCGGGTCGAAGTGGATCTCCAGCGCGCGCCGGCTCCGCAGCATCCAGGCCTGGGTGACGGCGCGCAGCGCGGGTTTCCGGGCGGCGGCGACGTAGAGCTCGACGCTGAGCACCAGGTCGCGCTCCGAGCCGAGCAGGGCCGTGGTGAGGTGCTCGACGAGGAGCTCGACCGCGGCCTCGCGGTCGCACGCGGCGCGCATCTGCTGCTCGAAGCGGGTGGCCACGCCGTCCGCGTGCCGGGTGAACGCCGCGGCGAGCAGCTCGTCGATCGAGGCGAAGTGGTACGTGGTCGAGCCGAGCGGCACGTCGGCGGCCCGGGCGATCGAGCGGTGGGACGCGCCGGCGACGCCCTGCTCGGCGATCACGTCGAGCGCGGTCGCCACGAGCCGCTCCCGGCGCCCTGGGTCGTGGCGGCGGGCCCGCCGCGCGGGGGCGGCGCGCCTCGCCCTGGCAGCGCTCATCGCGCCTCCGTCACCCTCGCGCCTCGCCCGGCGCCGGCGCGGCGCCCGCGGCGTCGAGGGCGCGGATCACGCGGGCGGGATTGCCGACAGCGACCACGTTGGCCGGCAGGTCGCGCGTCACGACGGAGCCCGCGCCGACCACGGTGTTGTCGCCGATCGTCACGCCCGGAAGCACGATGGCCCCGCCGCCGAGCCACACGTTGTTCCCGATCGTGATGGGCTTCGCGGCCTCCCATTTCTGCCGCCGGGGCTCGGACTCCACCGGGTGGGTCGGCGTGAGCAGCTGCACGTTCGGGCCGATCTGCACGTCGTCGCCGATCGTGATGGGCGCGACGTCGAGCGCGACCAGCCCGAAGTTCGCGAAGCAGCGCGCCCCGATGCGGATGTGCGAGCCGTAGTCCACGTGGAACGGCGGGCGGATCTCGGTGCCCTCGCCGATCGCGCCGAGCAGCTGCTCAAGCAAGCGGCGGCGCAGCGGGCGTTGCCGTACCGACGTCGCGTTGTAGGCCGCCATGAGATCCAGCGCGGCCGCGCTCTGCTCGGCGATCTCGGGATCGTCGGCGATGTAGAGGTCGCCAGCGAGCATCCGCTCGCGCATGGAACGGGGATCGTGCGGGGTCGACATATGGACGAGTGTACACTCTATAGGAACTGGTGTCCACATCGACGGGCGGGACGAACGCGTCGGGGGCCATGCGCGGCCCTCGCCCTGCGCCTCGAGCTTCGCGGGCAGATGGGGCAAGGCTCCTCCGCGGTGATCGGCGCGCGCGCGCGCACACACCGATCACCGCGTTCCCGCGCGCTGCTTTCGGGACGCCGCGGGCCAGATGCCCTGCTTGCCCGGCGACAGGATGCCGTTCGGGTCGAGCGCGTCCTTCAGGGTCTCATTCAAGCGCCGGAGCGCGTGCTCGTTGAAGCTGAACTGATCGCCGATCAGGTCCATGAAGGCCAGGTGCGCCCGGTACTCGCCGATCCCCTGCCTCCCCATTTCCCTGATCAAGGCGTCGAGCAGCGCGGCGGCGCTGCTCGTCTGCTCCGCGTCGTGCTTCTCGTAGAGGATCGTGAAGACGTGGTTCAGGTGGCGCACGCCGGCGGTGAAGCCGGCCAGGTAGTCGATCCCGTGTTCGCGGGCGCGCGCCTTCACGTGGTTGTAAACCCTCGCCGCCTCGCGCCCGCTGGACGCCACGATCGGCGAGAAGTCGAGGTGCCCACAGTCGTCGCCGCGGAACTTCAGCGCGTTCAAGGAGAAGAACCCCGGGACGCCCGCCAGCCGGCCGGCCGGTCCTTCGACCTCCCAGGCGTGGAGGCCGTCCGAGCCCGAGGCGAGATGCTCATGCCCCGTGATCTCGGCGCCGGGAATCCTTGAAAACTCTCGCTGGACGATCCTGAACCGAGCGCCCAGCAGCTCCTTGTCGCCGTAGAGGCCGAAGCGCAGGATCCACCACCATCCGATGCCCAGATCCCGGCGGACCCCTTCGAGCACCTCGTCGGGCATGGCGCCGGGGCCGTCATACCAGCGCGAGCGCGGATAGCGGTGCGCCACGTCGCGCAGGACATTGCCCAGCTGGGCGTTGCTCTGGATGATCTCCCGGCGGCGCAGCGACGCGAGCACATCGACGGCCGCCTCGAGGTCGGACTCCCTCTGAAAGCGCACGGTGCATGACATCATGCCGTCCGGCTGAGGCATCAACCAGAGCCCCAGCTTGGTCACGATCCCCAGGTTCGACTGCAGGAACAGCCCGTCCAGCGACGGGCCATACCCGCCCTTGTACATCTGCCAGGTGGTGGCGCCGGGCAACGCTCCCATGCCGGTGCGGACGACGTCGCCGTTCGCCAGGACGACCTCCATCCCGCAGATCTGGGCGGCATGATCGCCGTACGGGGTGTAGCCGATGCCCCGCTCCAGGGCATTGCCGACGACGCTGCCCCAACCGAGCGATGGCGCGGACATCCAGAGCTTCAGCCGATGCTCGCGGAGATGTTCATAGAGGTCCACGAACCTCACGCCGGGCTCGACGAGGGCGTAGGCGTGCTCCTCGTCGACCTCCAGGATCCGGTTCATCCGCTGCATGTCGAGCACGATGGCCCCGCTCACCCGCGGCGCCGCGCCCCCGTACCCGAGGTTCCGCCCGGTGGATACGGTCCAGATGGGAATGCCGTGCTGATTGGCTATGGCCAGGACGGCCTGCACCTCCTCCACCGATCTCGGAAGCACCGCCCCGGAGCACCGGAAGTCCTCGGAGCTGCCGAATGCATAGGGGTCCTCGTAGGCCGAGAGATCCGAGCCCGGGCCGAGCACCGCGTCGTCGCCGAGCGCCGCGGCGAGGTGCCCGTAAGCCGCGTCGATCCGCCCGGATGAACCGGATGGACGAGATGCCTTGTGCGCCGCGTCCTCCCGGGGAAGGGGAGCCGCCCCCGGTGAGGAATGATGGCGTCGGGCAGCGCTCCTCATGCCCCGCTCCGCGGGCCATCGCCGTCGCCTCTGCCGCGCGCGCCCGGCCCTAGGCTCTCCTCGATCGTCACGAAGTTCAGCGCATAGAGCTTCTGCAGAATTCGACAGCAATCTCGCTCGACGGCGCGCCGCGCGGCGCTATCGGTCTGCGGCTCGATGATCTCCGCGAGGATCTCCCGGGTGGGCTTCCCGCCGACAGCGCGGGTAAGGAACGACCTAATCATCCGCCCCACGCGGGCCTTCTGCACCCGGTCGGTCACCGCGATCCTCCCGAACAGGAGCAGCGTCGGCGTGGGCTCCGGCTCGGGCGGCGCCTTGCCGTCGACGAGCGCCTGGATGAACGGCAACACGTCGCACGAGAACTCGCGCAGCGCGACGTGTCGGCCCGCGCGCACGGCGCCGTCGAGCAGCTCCTCCTCGGTGACGCTCGGCCTCGATGCGTTCCGCGACTTGAAATCGTTCGAGCTCTCGACGCACGCGGCGTCGGACCACACAATGAACTCGGCGAGCTCGCAGCGCATCACGTCCATGAGGTAGGGGAGCCCGAGCTCCCCTTGGCCGACACGCCGCTCGATGAGCTCGGCGAACCAGAGGGCGTCTCGAAACGCGCGAATCAGGTGCTCGGACCTGATGGGGCGGTAGGTCGCGATGAAGCTCCGCCCCACGCTCGACAGCGCCTTGTTGCGACGGAGCAGCGCGAACGTGGCGGGGAAGTACGTCTCGACGAGGTAGAAGCGCTTGAGGCCCAGCGAGCCCGAGATCCAGCGCAGCCGTTCCCTGTCGAGCGACTGGAGCGCGGACATCTGCCCGGCGCTCAGCGCGTTCTCCTCGGCGAAGCGCGCCGGGTCATCGTAAAAACGCTCGAACGCCTGAGGATCGGTGAGCAGCCGCGCGAACGCGGTCTGAAACGCCGATGTATCCGTGCCCGTCGCCCGCATCTCCGCTGCGCGCTCCATCGTCCGCTCCTTTGCTATGTGATTCATGACACGTTCCATGGTCCTCCCTCCGGCTGCGCGAGGAACGCCTCACGCCCAGATAGCCCTCGCGCGCTCGACCTCCGCCAGCATCTCGCCGAAGTCGTCCGGCGGATTCGCGTCGCGCTCGATGAGGACGCCGCGCACGGGCGCTCTCCGGCAGAGGTAGTCGAGCAGGTCCCAGACCTCGGGATGGCTGTCGACCGGGTGGTCGTGCGTGTCGACCCACATCCCGTCCTCGTACGTCCCGCCGGCCAGGTGGACCTGCACGACGCGCTCGAGCGGGATCTGGTCGATGAACTCATACGGATCATAGCGGAGATTCCGGGCGTTGACGTAGAGGTTCGTGAGATCGAGCAAGATGCCGCAATCGGCGTCGTTCACGACCTTGCTGAGGAACTCCGCCTCTGTCATGGCGCCTCCGGGGATCCCCATGTAATAGGCGATGTTCTCGAGCAGCAGCGGGACCCCCAGCATGTCCTGGAACTGCCGGGCCTTCGCCGCGCAGCGCGACGCGGTACGCTCGGTGAACGCGATCGGGGTGAGCTGGCCGAGCTCGATCCGGGAGACCTGCGTGAAGCAGAGGTGATCGCTGTACCAGGGGGCGCGGACCGCTCTCGCGAGCTGCGCGATATCATGGCAGTAATCCATGTCGAGCGGCGCGTCGGTGCCGATGGACAGCTCGAGGCCATGAGGCGCTATGGGCAGACGCTCGCTCAGCTCGACGGCACGGGCGACCCGCCCCTCTGTTCGGTAGATGTAATGATCCGCGCAGATCTCGATCCAATCGATCCGGTCGCGGTGTTGCTCGATCCCGCGGACGAACCAGGGGCGGTAGGCAAGCCCAACGCCGATGCACGGCAGATCGAATCTCGGCTTCGTGGACATGAAAAGCTCCTCGCGCGCAGGTAAGATGAGACGCCGAGGCAGCGCGGCGAGCGCCGCCTCGGCGCCGGCGGCGAGGGGCGCGCCCCCCCGCCGCTCATGTTACTCGTCGTTCACGTAGCCGCAGCAGTGGCAATGCAGCGCGACCTCTCTCACCTCGAGTTCGGTCGGGTCCTCAGGGGTGATCATCTCGAAATCGAATCCACTCTTGTCGGTATTCATCCTGTTTCTCCTTCATCGGAGGCAGCTTGGCCGCCTCGGTTGGTGACGCGTCGGCAGGCGTCTCATGGGGCGTGGTGTCCGCCGCGTCTCGCCCGCCGACCCGCCGTCTGCGCAAAGATCCAATCAAGAGCCGTGCCGCTCGCGCGGTCGGCAACCCAGGGTTGTCACTCGTCGTTCACGTAGCCGCAGCAATGGCAATGCAGCGCGACCTCCCGCACCTCCAGCTCGGCCGGGTCCTCAGGGGTGATCATCTCGAAATCGAATCCACTCTTGTCGGTATTCATCCCATTTCTCCTTCATCCGAGGCAGATTGGCCTCCTCGGTCATCGACGGATCGGCAGGCGTCTCATGCGGCGTGATGTCCGCCGCGTCGCGCCCACCGTTCCGTCCTCTGCGCACAGGCCTAATCAAGGGCTGTGCCGCTCACGCGATCGGCATACCAGGCGTGCGCGCGGAGCCGCGAAGACGCGGCCCTGCTCGGCGGCTCACGCACGGCGGGGCGGCGGTGAAATGGCCGGGAAACCGCTGGAACGGCCGGGTTTCACTGGCTGAGCGCGCACGAGCGACGCTCGGGCGGCGGTACGGAGGTGACGAATGTCGCTGTGGCCCGCTCGCCCGTTGGGGCCCTGTGAGAAGCGCAACGACTTGCTCCGGAAGGCAAAACCCCGCTGGCGGAAGGTAACGTGTTGCTCTGTAAGGCCGGCTGAGCGTCGTCGTCGGGGTGATCACGCGGCCGCGCGCGCATGCGTCAGCCGGACCCGGCCGCGCGAGCGCCGAGCGCGCCCGCTGCGAGGGCGCGCTTGGCGTCGCGCCCAGCGCATCGCGCCCAGCGCAGCCCGGCGGCATGGGCGCGGCCCGGCCGCGCGTGCGGCGGGAGCAGCTCCACGTCGCCCCGCGGAGGTCGGGGCCCGCGCAGGAGCGCAATCAGAGCAGATGGCGCGCTTTGATCTCGAGATACCGGTTGATGAGCTGCCCGGTGAGCTGGCCGGGCGCGACGTCGAGCACCAGCGCGCCGTGGTTCTTGAGGTCGCGCACGAGCCGGTCGCGGAAGCTCGAGAGCTCGGCGGCGGCGCCGCGCGTGTAGGGGTCGACGTCGCCGCCCTCGACCAGCGCGTCGATCTCCACGTCCCGCAGCAGCACCATGAGCGGCAGGTGGCGCGGCATCACCCCGCGCATCAGGCGGAGCAGCTCGCTCGCGGCGACGTCGTCGACGACCTGCGTGAAGAGCACGATCAGGCTCCGCTTGCGCACGCGCAGGCCCACGTGCTGGAACGCCGAGCCGTAGTTGGTCTCGACGAGCTCGGGGTAGAGGTCATACCCCGCGGAGAGCACGTGCTTGGCCGCGCCCGCGCCGCTCACCGGGGGCGCGTAGCTCTTGATGCCGTCGGCGAAGGCGAGCAGGCCAACGCGGTCGCCGCCGCGCGCGGCGACGTGAGAGAGCATCAAGCTGGCGTTGAGCGCGTGATCGAAGAGCGAGAGCCCCTGCGTCTGCGCGGTCATCAGGCGGCCCGCGTCGAGGAGGAAGAGGAGGTTCTGGTTGCTCTCGAGCTGGTACTCGCGGCTGATGATCTTCTTCTGCCGCGCGGTCGCCTTCCAGTCGATGGAGCGGAACTCGTCGCCGCGGCGGTACTCGCGCAGGCGCTCGAACTCGCTCTCGCCGCCGCGCTTGCGCGAGGCGCGCAGCGCCGCCGGATCGCGATCCTGGCGCGCCATGAGCTCGAAGGTGCGCACCGCCTGCACGTCGGGGTACACCTTGACCGGCGTCTCCGCCGGCACCGTGACCTGCCGGATCCAGAGGCCGAACGGGGAGAGGTAGCGCACGTGGTGATCGCCGATCGTGTGCGCGCCGCGGCGGGTGGGGCGCACGTGGTAGCGGGCCGTCGCGCGCTCCCTGGGCGGGAGCTCGAGCTTCACGGGCAGGTCGTCGCTCTCGGCGTGATCGAAGAGGTCGTCGGCGACCTCGATCGAGAGCTTGCGGCGGGAGAGCGAGCGGATCTCGAGCGTGATCAGGTTGGCGCGCCCGATGGAGAGCACCGCGGGCGCGTGGCGCTTCACCGTGACCAGCGGCCTCCGCGCGAGGAGCGCGTCGATCGCGGCCCAGAGCGCGATGCCCGCGTCCGCGGCGAGCATGGGCAGCAGCAGCGTGCGATCGACGAGCGTCGCCACCGCGAGCCCGAGGGGCACGATCGCGAGCAGGACGAGGGCGCGCGAGGGGATCATCGCGCTCAGGCCGCCGTCTTCGGCACCTTGGCCTCGCGGAGGATGTCGTCGACGCAGTCGTCGGCGCTCACGCCCTCGATCTCGGCGTCGGGGTGCAGGATGAGCCGGTGGCGCAGGACCGCGGGCGCGAGCGCCTTCACGTCGTCGGGGATGACGTACTCGCGGCCCTCGCTCGCGGCCAGGGCGCGCGCGACCGCGAGCAGGCCGATCGACGCGCGCGGCGAGGCGCCGAGGTACACCGAGCGGTGCACGCGGCTCCGGCCGACGATGTCCGCGATGTACTCGATGATGCCGTCGTCCACGCGGATCCGCGCGAGCCCCTCGCGCATCTCCACGAGCTCGGCGGCGGTGGCGACGCGCTGGATCTCGAAGCGATCGAGGCGCGCCGCGTGGAAGCCGTTGACGTGGTTCTTGAGGATGAGCCTCTCGACCGCCTGCGAGGGGTGCTTGACGTTGACCTGGATCAAGAAGCGGTCGAGCTGCGCCTCGGGGAGCGGGTAGGTCCCCTGCGACTCGATGGGGTTCTGCGTGGCGATGACGAAGAACGGATCCGGCAGCGCGCGCGTGATGCCGTCGGAGGTGACCGCGAGATCTTGCATCGCCTCGAGCAGCGCGCTCTGCGTCTTGGCGGGCGCGCGGTTGATCTCGTCGGCGAGGAGGAGCTGCGTGAAGATCGGCCCCTCGTGGAAGACGAAGCGGTCTTCCTTCTGGTTGAAGACGTTGCCCCCGGTGACGTCGCTCGGCATCAGATCGGGCGTGAACTGGATGCGCTTGAAGGTGGCGCCGAGCACGTGCGCGAGGGTGCGCACGAGCAGCGTCTTGCCGAGGCCGGGCACGCCCTCGATGAGCACGTGACCGCCGGCGAGGACGGCGACGAGCGTGTGCAGGATGAGATCGTCCTGGCCGAGGAGCACCTTGCCGGCCTCGCGGCGGAGGAGATCGAAGCGATCGCGGAATTCAATCGGGTTCATGTCGTCTTTCGATCGGAGGTTCGCTGACCGGTCGCGTCGAGGAAGCCCTGGAGCTCGCGCACGAGCTCGAGATCGGCGGCGGCGCCGTCGCGCGGGCGAGGCGAGGGCCGCGCGCCGCGCGAGCTCTGCGGCGCGCGGAGCGAGGAGGCGGGCGCGGCCTCGTCGCGGGCGCCGGAGGCCTCGACAAGCACGCGCATCACCTCGGGCTCGGGGCGGCCGGTGCGCGCGGCGATCGCCTCGGCGAGCGGGATGAGGCCCCGCCGGCCGGACCGGTGCACGCGCTCGCGCAGGCGATCGAGCGCCCAGCTCGCGTAGAGGCCCGCGGCGTGGCGCGAGGCGCGCGCGCGCCGGTAGGCGAGGCCGAGCGCGCGCGCGTGATCGGCGAAGGCGCGGCGGCCCGCGGCGGGCGGATCGCGGAGGCGCGCGAAGGCGCTGCCCTTCCAGAGATAGAGGAGCGCGAGGAGCAGGAAGAGCTGCGCGATCACGGGCCAGAGGTACGCCTCGCGCACGGCCGCGAAGGGCGTCTCGGCGCCGACGCCGGTCCACTCGTCGACGATCTCGACCTCGGCCGCGGGGGGCGTGAACCGGAGCAGATCGAGGAAGAGCTGCGCGTTGTCGGGGGCCGCGAGCGAGACGTTCGACACGAGGCGATCGTCCGCGACGACGACGACCTTGCCCTTGCCGAGGCGGCGGACGATGCCCGCGGTCGAGGACGATTCGCCCCGGAGGATCATGAAGGACTCGTCCGGCTCGTCGCCGTCCGCGTCGACGAGGCGCTTGCCGGGCGGGAGCGAGGCGCGGAGCCCGCGCGACCAGTCCGCGGCGAGCGCCGTCGACGTCTCGGCGTCCTGGGCCACGCGCAGGCCGAGCCCGACCTCGTCGGGCAGGCGCGGGAGCCCGGCGAGGAAGAGCGTGCCGCCCTTGTCGTCCACCCACGCGAAGAGGTCCCTCCACGTCGCGTCGTCGATCGTCGCGCCCGGCAGGACCACCAGCGCGAGCGCGCGATCGGGCGCCGCGAGCGCCTCGCCCCGGCGCCGCGCCTTGAAGTCCTGCGCGCCGAGCACCTCGAGCACCGCCTGGGTGCCCGAGGGCGAGCGGTCGCCGCCGCCCTCGTCGCCGCCCGCGTGCGGCGTACAGGAGAGCGCGGCGGAGAGGCCGAAGGCGACGAGCGCGAGCGCGAGCGCGCGGCTCACGAGCGGGACGACGCGGTCCATCACCGCGCGGAAGATCGGCTCGGAGGGCGGCGTGACGCCGAACTGCACGCCCTCCACGTCGCGCACGATCGATCGCATCGCGCCCTTGAGATCGGGCCGTTCGCGCAGGCTGCGCACGTAATCGCCGTTGGTGCGAGAGGGGTGGATCTCGATGAGACCATCCCCGTCGAGGCGGCGCAGGAGCGCGGCGTACGCGTCGTCGATCGCGCGAGCGTGGTCGCCGCGCGCCGCGTGGCCGCGCGCGCGCGCGAGCAGGCGCTGCACGTCGGTCTCGACCTCGCGCTTCGCCGCCTCCTCGGGCGTGGGGCCGCGCGCGGGCGCCTTCTCCTCCTTGGCCTCGTCGGCGGGGGCGCGATCGCGGAGCAGGTTCTTCAGCAGCGCGTGGATCACCCCTCCGAAGAAGACCACGAGCAGGCCGATGAAGAGCACCGACGCGACGACGCTCATCCCCGAGAGATCGACGCGCCTCTCGGGTCCGGGGCGGCGGCGCTCGTCCTCGCTCGGGCCGCGATCGGCCGGCTTGCCGCTGGCGGGATGGTTGCCGGACGCGTCGCGACCGCCGCGGCCGCCGCGGCGGGACACGACCGACCGCGAGAGCTCGACGGCGGGCAGCTTGCACGCGGCGGGGAGCTGCGGGCACACGTCGCTCGATCCGGCGATGATCGGGCACCACGCGTGCTCCTCGGGGGTGAGCGGGTAATCGTCCTCGTGGCAGAAGCGGTAGCGATCGTCCTCGAGGACCTCGCGCACGCTCCAGTGGACGTTTTTTTGCGCGTCCTCCGCCCGGGCGTCCCGCGCGAGCGGCGCGCCCGCGGAGAGCGCGAAGAGGGCGAGGAAGAGGCGCCTGCAGCGGATCACGCGGCGGCCCTCCTCTCGCCTTCGCGCGCGGCGATCGCGAGGAAGCGGAGCTGGATGTCCCAGCCGTCGGCGCGCGTGCGCGCGTCGATGTAGTGGAGGAAGCGCGCGGTCGCGACGTACGGGATGCCGGCGAAGAAGCCCGCGAGCGCGAAGGGCGAGCCGCCATCGTCGAGGAGCGCGCCGAACGGCTGGCCGAGCTGGAGGATCGCGTCGACGATCGACTGGCCGAGCAGCTCCAGCACGAGCGCGATGCCGGCCTGCGCGAGGAGAAGCGCGATCAGCGCGCCGAGGACCGCGGCGACGCGGCCCGCGACGAAGCGGCTGCTGCGCTGGATGGCGTCGCCGGCGCGCGCGGCTTCGAGCAAGCTGGCCTCGTGGACGAAGACGAGGCGCGGCCAGGCGAGGGGGAGGCCGAGGAGCAGCGGGAGCGCGGCCGCGATGAGCAGGAGGCGGCTCAAGAAGAGCATCCACAGGTACGACGCCAGGCGCTTTCCGAAGAGGCGGAGCACCTGGCCCGCGCCGAGCTCCTCCGAGAAGAGCAGGCGCCCCACCGCCACGGTGAACACGCCCTGCGCGACGCCGCCGAGCGCGATCGCGGCGCCCCACACCTCGGGCCACGACCAGCCCGCCGCGTACCGCAGCGCGAGGCAGCCGGCGAGCATCGGGAGGAAGAGGATCGCCGAGAGCCGCGCGTAGAGGCCGAACGCGATCGACATGCAGAGGCGGCAGGCGAGATCGAGGATCTCGGCGAGCGGGCGCGGCCGCAGCACGATCGCGGAGGCGTCGAGGTTCATCGCGGCGCCTCCTCCGCGGAGCGACCCGCGAGCGCGAGGTAGAGGACGATGAGCAGCGAGAAGACGCCCGAGGCCGCCCACTTCACCGGCGGGGGGAGCCCCGAGGGGGACCAGAAGCCCTCGATCCCCGCGGCGATCAGCAGCATCGCCGCCGCGCCGAGGACCTGGCGCACGATGGACGGCGCCGCGCGGCGCAGCGAGCCGACGCGCGTGCGGCCGCGCGTCTCGACGAGCGCGTAGCCCATCTCGAGCCCCGCGCCGCCGGCGATCACGATCGCGGTGAGCTCGAAGGGCGCGTGGCTGCACATGAACGTCCAGATGTTGCCGCCGTGGCCCACGCTCATCACGTGGCCGACGACGGTGCCGGTGAAGAGGCCGTTGTAGATGAGGAAGAAGATGCTGCCCGCGCCGAAGAGCACGCCGGTGGCGAAGCAGCGGAAGGCGATGCCGACGTTGTTGAAGACGTAGAACCCCGCCATGCCCGTGTCGGTGCCCGCGTCTCGCCCGCTCGGGCCCTCGCTGTACATCTGGGCCATGCCCTGGAGCACCGAGCTCGGGAGCACGTGGGTGGCGAACTCGTCGGAGGCGAGCGCGCCCGCGATGCCGACGAGCGAGGGGAGGAAGAAGAGGGCGCAGGCGATCGCGAAGAAGCGGGCGTTCTGGCGCAACGCGCGCGGGAAAT
Organism: Sorangium sp. So ce381; assembly: GCF_051473845.1. Classification (NCBI taxonomy): domain Bacteria; kingdom Pseudomonadati; phylum Myxococcota; order Polyangiales; family Polyangiaceae; genus Sorangium; species Sorangium sp. So ce381. The sequence goes on from NZ_CP150336.1 coordinate 1,931,565, forward strand.
CGCGGGTGAAGAAGGAGACCACGTCCGGCAGGCGGAAGGGCTCCGCGCCGTAGAGCGTCGCGTGCGCGCGCGCGGCGAGCGCGTCGAGGTACGCGGTGAGATCGGGCGTGTAGCGCGCCGCGCGCGCGCGCATCAGATCGGTGCAGAGCGAGCGGTAGAGCGCGGCCAGGCGCGAGATGGCGGCGCCGTCCTTCTTCGCGAGCGAGTCGCCGCCGTCGAGGAGGATGTGATCGAGCTCCTGCCAGTCCTGCCTGCGGGCCGCGACGAACTCGTCCTGGGAGCGGGCGCCGATCACGCGCTCACCTCCTTCTTGCGGCGGGGCCTGGGGCCGCTCGCGGCCCCCTCCTGACCGCGGTGCGCGTGCGCGCGGCAGTGGAGGAGGCCGAGGAAGCGCGTCGCGTCCTTGTAGCGGACGCCCATGCGCCGCGCGAACACGGGCGCGGTCATCTCGGCGAGCTCGTTGGCGCGCGCGGGCGAGAGGCGATCGAGGCGGCGGAGGAAGAGCTCGATGGCGTCGAGCTCCTCGCCGGAGAGCGGGAGGCGCGCGGGCAGGCTCGCGAGCTCCGCGGGGCTCGGCGCAGGGCGGAGGGCGAACCGGCCGGCGACGCTGTGGCGCTCCTCGACGATCACGAGCGTGCCGCCCACGAGATCGCCGAGGCGGCGGAAGCGCGGATCACGGCCCATGACGGCGAGGCCGACCGCGTACGTGCCGAGGAACGAGAGCGGCTCGATGAACGGGGGGAGCAGATCCGCGGCGCGCAGCAGGTTGCGCAGCAGGCTGTCCCCGAAGCGGAGCGGCTGGCCGCCGTCGGTGACGACGCGCAGCGAGAGAGCGCGCTTGCCGGGCGTGCGGCCGCTCCAGAGGGTCTCGAAGAAGACGTAATACCCCCACTCGATCGCGAAGAGGACCAGCAGCACGAAGCCCGTCGACGCGCCGCGCAGCGCTGGCCCCACGGCGATGCCGCCTATCGCGGCGAGCATCCCGACCGCGAAGACGATGATACCGCGCACCACCAGATCGATGAGGTACGCGAGCGCGCGCCGCGCGGGGCCCGCGATCTGGTGGCGGAACCGCACGTGCTCCGGCGTCTCGATCTCGGCGCTCGTGTCGAGCGGCTCGCGGAGCGTTTCGCGGTGGATCATGCGGCGACAGGGCGATCAGGGGCCCGCCTTGGGCGGGGCGAGGACGACCTCGGTGCCGGCGATGCGATCGTGCAGGCAGCGGCGATCATCGCTGACCCGCTCGGCGAGGATGTGCTCGTCCGGCTCGTCCTCGCCATGGGGGCGCGCGTCGTCGGTCGCCGGTGCAGCGTACGGGTCGTACTCGTGCCTGGGATCGTCGAGCTGCATGCCCCCTCCTCCTCGCCGGAATTGCATCACCCGAGCGACAGCGCGTCAATTGGCCGAGCCGCTCGGCCCCACGCGGCGCACGCGCGGCGTCGCCCGGCCACGGCCTCCCTGAGAGACGAGCACCGTCGGCGAGCCCAGGGCCGTCCCTCCGGCGGTTGCCGTGCACGACCTGCTGACTCCACCGCGTGGGATCACGTGCTGAGATCGTCGACGAGTACAGAAGGCGTCGATCGGCCCCGCCGGCTGGGGAGACTCAATGGTTCATGCAACCACGGAGTCCTTCGCGTGGAACTCCGTGCCACGGCAGCGGGAGCGCCACGCGGGCCGCAGCGTGCGACTTGCGTTCTGCGCCTGCCAGGGCGGATATCGGTCGGGCGCGCTCACCCCTTGCTCCGCCCACCCCGCGACCTCCGGTACTCGTCGAGCTCCTCGCGGCCCGCCTTCCCGTTCCGCTCGAGCGTCTTCAGCCAGCCGTCGCGGTATTCCCGCATCGTCTCCGCCACGGTCTCGGCGACGACGAGGTTGCGGTACCACTTCGCGTCGGCCGGCACGATGTACCAGGGCGCGTGCTTGGACGAGCAGCGCCGGAAGACCTCGTCGTAAGCCTCGGTGTACTCGTCCCAGCGCTCTCGCTCTTTCCAGTCGTTCACGTTGAGCTTCCACGCGGTCGACGGGTTCTCCTCGCGCTCCAGCAGCCGCTCCTCCTGCTCCTTCTTGCTGATGTGCAGGAAGAACTTGATCACGATGGTCCCGTGCTCGGCGAGCAGCTCCTCGAAGTCGTTGATGTGATCGTAGCGCTCCCCCCACAGCGACTCGGGCGCGAGGTCGTGCACGCGCACGACGAGCACATCCTCGTAGTGAGAGCGGTTGAAGATGGCAAACTCCCCCGCGCGCGGCGCCTGCCGGTGGATACGCCACAAGAAGTCGTGCTCCCGCTCCTCCTTCGTCGGCACGCCGAACGAGCTCACCGCGACGCCGCGCGGGTTCAGCGCGCCGACGACGTTCTTGATCGCCCCGTCCTTGCCGGCCGCGTCGCGGCCCTGAAGGACGATGAGGACGCTGTGCGTCCTCGCTCCCCACATGAGCTCCTGCAGCTCGAGCAGCTCGCCGCCGAGCTCCTTGAGCCGCTCCGCAGCCTCCTGCTTCGTCGCGTCTCGAGGCGGATCGGTCGAGACGTCATCGAGGCGAAACTTCGAGTCAGGCTTCGTGAGTCGCGTGATGGGCATGCCCGCGAGCCTACACGATCCCGCAGCGCCGCCGTCCCCGGAGTGACGCGCGACGTCATGGCGCCGCGGCGCGTGGACCCGTCGACGCGTGGACCCGTTGACGCGTGGCCCTGTTGACGCATGGACCCGTTGCCGTTGACGCGACAAGCAGACAGCCACATCGGCGGTGGGCGAGGAGAATCCTGTTGCAGAAATGAAATGAACTACGTACCGTCGAGGTCGGAAGGGCATCGCCGTGCGCCTGTCCTCGCCCCCTCGGGTGCCTCCGATGGTGCGCCTGGCGAAGCTCCTGCCGTGGAGGGGCGCGGATGACGCACGCTCTTGGATTCGACCATTTCTTGGCTCGGATACGGCCTGCCGCGCCGAGCGCGTGATGCTGGTCTCTGCCCCTAGTCCCCGGCCGCGCTCTGGCGTTCACCTCGGCATCGGCGTCAAGCTCGCTGCAGCGACCGTGGTGGTCCTCACCAGCGTTACCGTGCTGGTCGCCAATCAGGTGATCCAGAAGACACGGGATGACCTCGTGTCGGCGAAGGCGAACGCCGCATCGATGATGGCGGATCTGCTCTCAGGGTCCCTGACCGCGCCGCTCGACTTCGGCGATCGCGACACGGCGCAAGGCGACCTCGACCAGCTCCGGTCGAACCGCGCGCTCATCGCCGCGGTCGCGTGGGGCAGCGACGCCGAGCCCGTCGCCAAGATCGGTCAGCCGGAAGGCGGCCTGTCGGCGTTCACCGCGCGGGGCGCCGAGAACCAGGTCCTGGAGCGCGAGATACGCGTCGCCCGCCCGGTCCTGCGCGACGACGGGCGGCGCCTCGGGACGCTCGTCCTCGTCTTCTCCCTCGAGGCCGAGAACGCCGCGTTCGCCGCGGCGCGCCGCAACATCCTCGCGTTCGCGGGGATCGTCGGCGCGATGACGGCCTTCCTGCTCCTCGCGTTCGCGAGGTGGCAGATCGTGCATCCGCTCTCGCGGCTCGTCGACGCCGCGCGGCGCGTCGGGGAGGGAGACCGCGCCGTCCGCGTGAACGTCCGCAGGAACGACGAGCTCGGCCGGCTCGCCGACGTCTTCAACGCGATGAGCTCGGCCATCCTCGAGCGCGAGGCCAAGCTCGAGATGGCCACGAAGAGCCTCCGCGAGCTCTTCGACAACATGCGCGAGGCCATCGTGGCCTTCGGCCCCGACGGGCGCCTGGGCAGCGAGGCCTCGAAAGAGGCCAGGCAGCTCTTCGGCGACCGCGCCGCGGAGGGCAACCACGTCGCGGAGCTCCTCTACCGCGGCGGGCCGCTCTGCGTCGAGAGCCAGGCGCTCCGGCAGTGGGTCGACGCGGCGTTCGACGCGGAGGTCGACGCCTTCCCGGAGATCGCCGAGCTCGCCCCGCGCGAGGTGTGGTTCGAGCGCGCGCCGGGCGACCGCAGGTTCCTGCGGATCGAGCTCTGCCCCATCGTCTCCGGCCAGAAGATCGCGCGCATCATGCTGCTCGCGACCGACCAGACCGAGCTCAGGCGCCTCGCGGACAGCGTCAAGACCAAGGACGAGGAACACGCGCGCCAGATCGCCGCCATGCGCCGCCTCATCGCCGGCGGCGGCCAGGTCTTCGTCCGCTTCATCGAGATCTCGCGCGAGCGCGTGGCCCGGTGCAGCGAGATCCTGAAGCCCGGCGGGGAGCTCTGCCCCGCGGACATCGACGAGCTCCTGCAGCAGCTGCACACCATGAAGGGCGAGGCCCGGTCGTTCGACCTGGAGCGCCTCGCGGACGAGATCATGGCGCTCGAGGACGAGCTCTCCATGGTCCAGGCGCGCGCGCGCTCGGAGGACAGGCCCTCGGTCGAGGGGCACTCGGCGTCGTGGCGGTCGCGGCTCACCCGCGTCGCGGACGAGCTCACGCGCGCGCAGGAGACGTTCGTCGACGCCTCGCCCGTGGGCAGCGCGATCCTCGATCAGATCACGGTCCGCCGCACCGACGTCGCCCGGCTCGGCGAGCTCGTGGGCCCGCAGGGCGGCGAGGCCGCCGAGATCGTCCGCCGCCTCGCGGCCCGGCCGTTCGGCGAGGTGCTCGCGCCGCTCGTCGAGCGCGTCCCCCGCTGGGCCGAGCGGGAGGGCAAGCGCGCCTGCCTCGAGATCGACGGCCGCGAGGCCTCCATTCCCTCGGATCTCGCCCGCCTGCTGCCGGGCGTGCTCCTCCACCTCGTGCGGAACGCGATCGCCCACGGCATCGAGACCCCCGAGGCGCGCGTCCGGGTGGGCAAGCCCGAGGTCGGCGTGATCCGCGCCAGCTGCATCGAGGATCGGCCGCTGCCCACCCTCCTCGTCGAGGACGACGGCCAGGGCATCGACTTCGACGCCCTCGCCACGCGCGCCGGCGTCGATCCGAAGGATCTGCGCCGGACTCGCGAGCTCCTGTTCACCCCCGGCGTGAGCACGAAGGGCGACGTGAGCGACCTCGCGGGCCGCGGCGTCGGCCTCTCCGCGGTCCGCGCCGATCTCCTCTCGGTCGGCTGGCTCATCGAGGTGGACGCGTCGCGCCGGACCGGCGCGGCGTTCGTGATCCGCCCCCAGGCTGCCCCTCTCAGCAACGGAGAATGACTCGATGTCTCAAGGCGGACGCATCCTGGTGATCGATGACAGCGAGATCGTGCTGATGCGGATCCGCGTCGAGCTGGCGAGCGCCGGCTACGAGGTGGTCACGACGACGCAGCTCGTGGGCACGGCCCGCCACCTGCGCGGCTGCGATCTCGTCATCGTCGACTTCTTCATGCCGGGCCTCGACGGCGCCGCCGTCCTCCGCTCGCTCAAGGCCGCGGTGCCCGAGGGCGACAAGCCGCCGCTCTTCTACCTCTACACAACGGACGCCGAGGCCGGATCGCGGTACGCGGAGCTCGGCTTCGACGGCGTCTTCAGCAGGAAAGGCGATCTCCTCGCCCTCACCCCGCAGGTGCAAGCCGCGCTCCGCATCCGCAAGCTCGCCGGCCTGTCGCGCGGCAAGGAACGCAGGACATGACGCCTCGCCGGCGCGCCCTCGTGCTCGGCCTCTTCGTCGCCGCCGCCCTCGTCCCGTTCCATGTCATGGCGGAGCCGGCGACGGCGCCCTTCGCCGTGCAAGCGGAGATCGTCACGCGCATCCTGCCGTACGACAGGGGCTTTCCCGAGCGGGTGAAAGGACAGGTCTCTTTCCTTTTGCTCTCCCGGGCGGGCGACGCGGACTCGGCGAGCGCCGCGCTCCAGATGAGGAGGGCGCTGAACGACATCGGCAAGGTCCGTGACAAACCGATCCGCGTGGAGAGCGCCGAGTACTCGAGCGCGTCCGAGCTCGCCGCGGCGTGCCGCGCGCACGACATCAACGTCGTGTACATCTCCTCGGGGCTCGGCAGGGAGGTCGCCGCGATACGCGGCGCGCTCACGGACACTGGCATCCTGAGCTTCGCGGCCGTGGAGCCCTACGTCTCGCAGGGGGCCGTGCTCGGCGTCGACGTCGCGGACGGCAAGCCGCGCATGAGCATCAACCTCGCGCAGGCCCGGGCCCAGCACATCGACTTCCCCGCTCCCATCCTCAAACTGGCAAGGATCTATTGACGTGAGCTCGACCCGTCTCGCACTGCTCTGCGCCGCGTCGATCGCGTGGTCGACCACCTCCTCGCGGGAGGCGCGGGCCGAGGACGTCAGCTCGCTCCTCGAGATCCTCGAAGAGAACGTCGTGTCCGGCGCCTCGCGCTCCGCGGAGCGCGAGAGCGACGCGCCCGCCATGTCGTCGGTGATCACGGGCGCGCAGCTCAAGCTCTTCGGCATACGGCGCCTCGCCGACGCGCTCACCTTCCTCGCGAGCGGCGTCTTCGCGCACGACCGCATGTCGGTCCCGGAGGTCGGCGCGCGCGGCGTCGCCCTGACCCGGGACTCGAACAGCCACGTGCTGATCGTGCTCGACGGCATGGTCGTGAACGAGCAGGGCGGCGGCGCCGTCTTCCTGCACGATATCCCGATCGAGATCGTCGACCACATCGAGGTGGTCCTGGGCCCTGGCTCCGTGCTCTACGGCGCGCAGGCCATGCTGGGGGTCATCAACGTCGTCACGAAGAAGGCCGCCGATCACCAGGGCCTGCGCGCCTCCCTGACGCTCGGGGCGTCGCCGCCGCTCGACGAATCGGGCAACATCAGGGCGCCGGACGTCGAGCGCATGGGGGGCGAGGGCACGGCGGCGCTCGCCTTCGGGCGCCGCTTCACGCTGCTCGGACAGCCCGCGGGCGTGGTGGCGGCGGTCGACATGCACCGCTTCGAGGGGCCCGAGGTGAGCTTCCCGAAGCAGCGGCTCCCGGTCCTGGCGGACGGCGTGTCCGTCATGGATCTCGGCTCGCACGCCGAGCCCGGCTTCTGGGGCGGCACGGTGGAAGAGCAGTGGTTCCGCCGCAAGGCGGGCGCCTTCGTGCGCCTCGACGCCGGCGACCTGAGCGCCGTCGCGCAGGCGACGCGCTCGTCGTGGGCCGCGCCCTTCATGGATCTCCACGAGAACCGCGTCGGGGCCTTCGACGACGCGCGCAACGACAACACGCAGACGCTCGTCCTGACCAGCGTGCGTTATCGCGCCCGCCTGAGCGAGCGGCTCGAGGGCGTGGCGCGCGGGTACTTCGGCTTCAGCCGGATCGAGCGCTCGCGCTACGTGGTGGGCCACGACCCGCTCGTGCCGCACGTCCCGATCGACGTGCTCGATCCCGAGCAGTGCCCGCGCGGCCCGTCCGGGCCCTGCCGGAAGGACGCGCTGTTCCTCTCCCGCTGGGTCGGGCTGGAGCTCCAGGCGCGGTACGACTGGGCGGGCGACGGCGCCTCCACGACCATGGCGGGCGTCGATGGGCGCTTCCGCACCTCGGCCTTCGAGTTCGTCGCGTTCGACGAGCTCACGGGGAAGAGTTATGGCTCCGACCCGGCGCGCACGCGCTGGCACGGCGGCGGATACCGCCTCGAGGACGAGGCCGCCCTCGGGGCCTACGTGCAGCAGACGCTCCGCCTGTTCCGGCCCCTCTCGCTCAACGCCGGGATCCGGGTCGACCTCGACTCGCGTATCCCGCTCGAGTACGTGGCGAACGCGATCTCGCCGCGCGCCGCGCTGATCCTCACCCCGGATGAGCGCGTGTCGCTCAAGCTCATCTACTCGAGCGCGTTCCGCGCCCCCAGCTTCGTCGAGCTCTACACCGTGAGCGGCAGGCTCTTGCCGAACCCGGACGGCCTCAAGCCGGAGAAGGTCTCCTCCCTGGAGGCGGTCTCGTCGTTCAGGAGCGGCGCGTACTCCTTCACGGCCGGCGGCTTCTACTCGGACTGGCGGGACGTCATCGAGCTCCAGCTCCTGAGGGCCAAGGCGCCCAGCGTCTCGAGGTACAACAACGTGCCAGGCATCGAGAACTACGGCGCGAACCTCGGCTTCGAGACGAGCTTCCTCGAGCGGAAGCTGCGCGTCGGCGTGAACTCCACGTTCGCCGCGACGCGACGCCGCATGTCCGAGCAGCAGATCACCCGGAACGCGCGGTTCGGCACCGGCGACGACGTCCCCATCACGGTCGCGCCGCAGGTGTACGGCAACGCCCGTGTATCGTACGAGGTCGGCTCAGGGGCCGTGTCCCTGGCGGCCGCTTACATGGGCCGGCGGATCGCCGACCAGGCGTACTATGGCGGCGATCCGTCGAACATCGCCCCTCGCCCCGAGGTGCCGCCGCAGCTCGAGCTCCGCGCGGCGGTGACGGGCGCGATACCCGGGGTGAAGGGCGCCGGGTACACGCTCGGCGGGCAATACGCGTTCTCGGGCCATGAGCCCTACGTCGTCGGGCCCAACCAGGGGCAGCCGCGCTACCTCGTCGAGAGCGGCCCGACCGCGGATTTCGCGCTGAAAAACCGCCTCACGCTCTTCGCCGGGATCGAGCTCCACCTCGACGACGACGACGCCGCGGGCAGCCCGGCCGCGGCGGCCAGGTCCTCCTCCATCGCGACCGTCGGGCGCGCGAGCCACGGAGCTTCACCGTGAAGAGCACACGTTTCCCTGCGCTCCTCCTCCGCTTGTCGGCCACGACAGGCCTCCTGGCGGGGGGCTGCGTCGAGGTCGGCCACCCGATCGAGGTGGGCTGCTTCGTCGAGGCCGACAACCCGAACTGCTTCGACACGGGCGTCTCCGCGAGCTCTTCTCAGGCGAGCGGAGCCTCCTCGACCGGCGGAGGGGGCGTGAGCGCCGATGCCGGAGGCGGCGCAGGCGCGAGCGCCGATGGCGGAGGCGGCGCAGGCGGTGACGGCGGCTCCGCGGGCTCAGGCGGCGCGGGCGGCGCAGGGCTGTGATCGCGGGCATTCTCTCGCTCCATGACGCTCGATCGCGTCAGCCCGTCCGCCAGATGAGGGGCCGAATGGTCCACCGTGGAGTCATCTCCGACGGTATCCTACTGGTGACTGGCATGCTCTTCTGCGGGAACTGCCACGGTCGGCATCGTAATGAACGAGGACGGAAAAGGCATTGACAGCCGATTTTGTTTCACTTAATCGTAATAATGAAGCCGAGCTGGAGCGCCGATCGGGCTGAAACCAGAGAAGTGAACCGCCAAGGCGCCAAAAGACGTCAATAGACGTCAACAGACGTCAAGATTTTATGTTTTTCTTGGCGTCTTTGGGCGCCTTGGCGGTTCAATTTCTCGCCGTTTTGCATGCGGTTTCAACCCGTTTGTCGCTCTAGACCGTTGTAGCGCCATCATGGAGGGGGATCGTGCGCTATCGAGATTCGTCTGATGGCATTCAGGACGACCGGACGCCTCTGACGAAGTGCGACCTCTTGCCCTGACCGGGCCGAAAGCGCTCGATGGAAGTTCCTGTGAAGCCCGTGATGAAGGATACCGAGGCCAGCCGGACGCAGAGCGCGACGATCTCGCGAGCCCAGCGGATACTCGACGCTTTGCCGGCGATGGTGTGTGTCCTGGACCTCGCGGGACCGCGGCTCACCGGGCACAACGCCGCGCTCGTCCGGGCGCTCGGCTGCACGGGTGAAGAGCTCCTCTCGCGGGGCGTCGAGGCGCTCTCCGCGCGCATTCACCCCGACGATCTCGCCGGCCTCGCCGCGCGCGCGGCCGAGCTCGCCGCGGCGCGCGACGGCGGGGTCGTCGAAGGCGAGCTGCGGGCGCGGACCGTCGAGGGAGGGCAAGAGGAGCGACTCTTCGCCGTGCGCGCGGAGGTCTTCACGCGAGGGGACGACGGCGCCGTGCGCGAGGTCGTCGTCTTCGCCGAGGACGTGACAGCGCGAAGGCGCCGCGAGCAGGGCGGTCCCAGGAGAGATGCGGTGCTCGCGGCGCTCTGCGACCGCGCCCCTGTCATCATGTTCGCGAAGGACCGTGACGGCGCCTTCCTCCTGGCGAGCCGCTCGATGGAGGATCTCGTCGGGGCGACCCCGGGCAGCATGCTCGGAAAGACCGATGGCGACTTCTGTCCGCCGGAGGTTGCTTCTATTTACAAAGATGTCGAACACCTGGTGCGCAGGACCGGGGCCCCGTTCGAGGCCGAGGAGATCGTCCCGCAGGCCCAGGGCGATCGGACCCTGTACACGATCAAGTTCCCCCTCCGCGGCGAGGGCGTCCCGGAGGGCGCGGTCGCCGGCATCTCGCTCGACATCACGCGGGTCAAGGCGGCGGAGCGCGAGCGGGAGGCGGCGCGGGACGAGCTGCTCGCGGCGCAGCAGGACACGATACGTGAGCTGGTGACGCCGCTGTTGCCGATCGCCGAGGGGGTGCTGGTGATGCCGCTCATCGGCTTCTTCGACAGCGCGCGGGCGAGCCGGATCATCGAGACGCTGCTGCAGGGCGTGGAGAGGCACGCGGCCCGCATCGCGATCATCGATATCACCGGGGTCAAGGCGGTGGACGTCCAGGTGGCCGAGATGCTCGTGCACGCCGCGCGCGCCGTCGGGCTGCTCGGTGCGCAGGTGGTGCTCACCGGCATCCAGCCGGCGATCGCGCAGACGCTCATCGAGCTCGACGTCGACCTCCGGGGCCTGGTCACGGCGGGGACGCTGCGGAGCGGCATCGCGTATGCGTATCCGGTCGGGCAAGCGCGCGGTGGACAGGAGCCGCGCCACGTGCGCCGTGAATGAGGGCGAGGCGCGCCGAGCGCGCGCCATCGCAGGGTGGTCCCGGATGTCGGCGCGCGCACAGGCGCGCTGAACCGTCAGGGGACGGTGAAACGGGTCGAGCTAGTTCGAGAAAGAGGAGGGGATTCATGGTCCATCGCGCCATCTTGGGGGGCATCCTTCTGGCGACCAGCGTGCTTGCCTGCAGCTCCAGCGAGAGCACGGCGGAAGCGCCGCTGACCATCGCTTACATCACGCACAACAAGTGCAATCGGTTCCACGATCTGGGTCGCGCGGGCGCCGCGCAGGCGCAGAGCGAGCTGTCGACGACGAGCACGCGGCCGGTCAACGTGATGATCCTGGACCCTGAATGTCCGGAGCTCACCGAAGACGGCAAGCCGCTGGACCCCGACGACGCCTGCTACCTTGCCCGGCCGCAGATGGATGTGCTGCAAGAGGTCATCGATATGAAGGTGGACGCGATCTCCGTCGACGTCTTCAGCGGGGACTGCGAGACCGACCTCATCAACAGGGCGGTGGACGCCGGAATCAAGGTCGTCACGTACGGCGGCGACGCTCCGGCCAGCAAGCGCCACACCTACTACGGCATGGATAACAAGGCCGCTGCCTCGTTCCTCATGGATGCGCTCGCGACCATCAACGGGAAGACCGGCAAGATCGCCTTGCAGACGATGATGGATGATGACGGTAATGGAGTCTACACCCCCACGCCCGCGGGGACCTTCATCGACCGGCTCGCCGGCTTCTCCGAGACGCTGAAGAAGTACCCGGACATGGCGAACGCGGTGAGCCTCCCTTGCGTGTGCTGCGATTATGCGGTCCCTTTCTGCGCGGAGACCGCGGAGGAGGCCCTGGAGAAAGACCCGGAGATCACGGGCTTCTTCTTCTCCTACAGCAAGCTCCTCGGCGAGCCCGACCTCGCGGCGAACGCGCCGATGCTCACCGCGAGAGCGAAGGAGAAGACCATTCACTCGGTGGCGTTCGATACGCTGCCGGAGTACATGGATCGCATGCGCGCGGGGTACGTGGACGTGCTCCTCGGTCAGAAGCTGTTCGGCTGGGGCTACGATACCGTCATGCTCGCGTACGATCTGGCCACCACCGACCGCCAAGTGAGCGCCTTCACCGACGCTGGCTGGTACGTCGTCTGTCCGAACAACCTGGAGGAGTTCGAACGCAACACCCAGGCCATGGACTACCGGACGCCGCTGTCGAAGTGCAGCTTGCTCCCCTGAGCCCGGCGTTGCTCAGCCTGGCAGTCCGCATTGCGTGACGCGCGCCGCGATCGTCGCTTGCGCGGGTAGGCCAGACTACGGCGCCGCGCCGGGCGGCCGCGACAGGGAGGTGATGTCGCGTCTTCGATTTCGCCGCGCGCGCGCCGTGCGTATGTATCATGGATAGAGCTCAGGCCCGCGCGTCCGCCGCCCGGGCCTGGAAGGAGCCACCATGAGGAGAGGCCTGCCGCGATGAAGGAGACCACGGCCAAGGAGCAGCAGGACGTGCTCGGCGCGCGAGCCCGGAGGATGCTCGACGCGGCGCCGACGATCCTGTGTGTCGTGGGCCTCGACGAGCGGCGGCTCATAGAACACAACGCCGCCCTCGCTCGCTCGCTCGGCTGTACGGAGGAAGAGCTCTCGACACGCGGCGTCGAGGCGCTCTCGGATCGGATCCACCCGGGCGACATGGCCGGCCTCGCCGCGAGCGCCGAGCGGCTGAAGCGGGCGCCGGACGGCGAGGTGATCGAGGGCGAGCTCCGGGCGCGAGGCCGCGAGGGAGACGAGCGCATCTTCGCGGTGCGCGCGGAGGTCTTCGCGCGAGGCGAGGATGGATCCGCGCGCGAGATCTTCCTGTCGGCCGAGGACGTGACAGAGCGAAAGCGCCGCGAGCAGCGCCTCCACAGGAGCGAGGCGCTGCTCGCGACGTTCTGTGATCACGCGCCCGTCCTCCTGTATGCAAAGGACCCGGAAGGAGCCTTTCTCCTTGTGAGCCGCTCGGTGGAGGAGCTCGTCGGGGCGACCCCGGGCAGCATGCTTGGAAAGACCGACAGCGACTTCTTTCCATCGGAAGTTGCGTCTATTTACAATGACGTCGATGACCTGGTGCGCAGGAACGGCGCTCCGTTCGAGGCCGAGGATCCCGTCCCTCACGCCCGAGGCGAGAAGACGTTCTACTCGATCAAGTTCCCCCTCCGCGGCGAGGGCATCCCGGAGGGGTCGGTCGCCGGCATCTCGGTCGACATCACGCGGGTCAAGGCGGCGGAGCGCGAGCGGGAGGCGGCGCGGGACGAGCTGATCGCGGCGCAGCAGGACACGATACGTGAGCTGGTGACGCCGCTGTTGCCGATCGCCGAGGGGGTGCTGGTGATGCCGCTCATCGGCTTCTTCGACAGCGCGCGGGCGAGCCGGATCATCGAGACGCTGCTGCAGGGCGTGGCGAGGCACGCGGCCCGCATCGCGATCATCGATATCACCGGGGTCAAGGCGGTGGACGTCCAGGTGGCCGAGATGCTCGTGCACGCCGCGCGCGCCGTCGGGCTGCTCGGCGCCCAGGTGGTGCTCACCGGCATCCAGCCGGCGATCGCGCAGACGCTCATCGAGCTCGACGTCGACCTGCGGGGCCTGGTCACGGCGGGGACGCTGCGGAGCGGCATCGCGCACGCGCTGAAGCGGACGTGACAGCAGACCGCCCCGCGCCCGCAGGCGCGTCGCCCCGCTGCGCGGGCGCCTGCGGCGGGCTGGATCCGCGCTGCGCGCGAACCGAGCCGCGCGGCCGACGCGTCGGATTTTGTTGACGCGTCGGAGATTCCCGACATATTAAGGACATGGCTGAAGTCGACGTGTTCTCGGCGCTCGCCAACCCGGTGCGGCGCGAGATCCTGATGCAGCTCCGCATGGGACCTCGCGCCGTGAACGACCTCGCGCGTGGCTTCGACCTGGGCCGCCCCGCGGTGTCCGAGCACCTGCAGGTGCTCCGCAAAGCTCGCCTCGTGCGCGAGGAGCCGCGCGGACGCGAGCGCTATTACCACCTCGATCCGCGCCCGCTGAGCGAGGTCGACGAATGGCTCGACACGTTCACTCAGTACTGGAAGAAGCGGCTCACCGCCCTCGAAGATCTCCTCGACGAAGAAGGAAAAAAATGAACGCCCCTGCAGTCATCCACCTCGAACATCGTTACACAGCGCCTCCGTCCGCCGTCTGGCGGGCGCTCACGGATCCGGAGCTGCACGCGCGCTGGTGGGCTCCGGGTGACGTCAAAGCCGTCGTTGGACACCGCTTCGAGCTCGACATGGGGCCCTGGGGCAAGCAGGCTTGCGAGGTGCTCGCCGTCGAAGCGGAGCGGCTCTTCTCGTACCGCTTCGCGATCGGCCAGCTCGACACCATCATCACCTGGCGCCTCACGCCCGAAGGGGCGGGGACGCTCCTCACGCTCACGCACGAGGGCTTCAACCTCGACTCGCCGATGGGCAAGACCGCTTTCGAAGGCATGAAGCCCGGGTGGCCCAAGCTGCTGGAGAGGCTCGGAAGGACGCTCTGAGCCTCGGCCTGGGCACTCTTACGTGCTGTGACGATGGCGAGCCAGGTGAGAATCGTGGACGGGTCGCGAAAGGACGCGCGCTCCCGAGGGGCTCCCGCCGACCGACGGGGCGCTCCAGCTGGCCGCGCCGGTCGGCGCGTCATTGCAGCGTGCAGATGAGCCGCTGACCGCGCACGGAGTAGGCGCCCTCGCGTTGCTCGATCCAGGCGACGAGCAGCTTGACGCCGAGCTGCGCGACGGTCGAGCCGAGGATCTGCGCGCTGCTGCCGTCCGGAAGGGAGAAGATGAGCTGGTTGGGGAGCACGTTCTCACCTGTCCGCGTGAACCAGCCCAGGTTCACGCTCTTTCCAGGCGGCGGCACCAACGCCAAATACACGTTTTCGCCGTCGCTCGCGACGGGGCCCGGGGGGTTGTACTGGCTCACATTCTGGAGCTTGAAGACAGGGGTGAAGCCGGGCGGGGGAACCTGTCCGAGCGACAGGAAGTCCCTTACGACGCCCACCTCCGCCGAGAGGGCGAGCCTCGGCGGAGGGACGAGGTGCACCATCAAGAGCGTGACGCCATCCCCCTCGGGCAGCGGGAACGCCCCGAAGAAGGACTCCACCTCGTCAGGAGACGGGCTGAACTGGATCCGGTGCGCCGCGCCGAGATCGGCGCGCGAGGCGCCCGCTCTGAAGAACGCTTCTCCGGTCGCGTTGTCATCCAACAAGAGGAGGTGCTGGCCGTTCGTGACGGTGTAGTAGTGAACGTTGAGCGAGGCATCGGTACGTGGGCCCTGGGCCACCAGGGTCGGCGCAGGCTCGGCCGATCCACCGACGACGAGCGCTCGCGTCGAGCCGCCGGGCGCCGCGCAGGTCGCGGCATAAAGGGTGCTGTCGCCCGCCTGGACGAACGCCATCGACGCTGCCACGCTGGGGCTCGAGCACTCCGGTGCGAGCGCGGGGAACCGGTGGAACGTCCCCCTGGACGAGACGCCGTCGGCGGTCGTGGGGAAGACGAGCTGCCCGATCTCGTACCCCACCCTGCCCTGGAGGATGACTTGCCCTCCCGATTCGCGGCCGGTGACGAAGGCCGCGCCGTCGGTGAAGGGGAACTCCGTCTTCGACCCGACCGGCTCCCCGATCTCGTGCACCGTCCCTATCACGAGCCGGCTGGCAGCCTTGTCGATGACCGAGACGAATACGCGATCGGGTCCGCTTGCCAGCACGAGCGAGGAGGTGTCGACCTCATGGCCGCCGAGGTCTCCGGACGTGAGGATGTCGAACGGCTCGAGATCGAGCGCGCACTTCGCCTCGGCCGGCTTGCAGACGCCGTCCTGACAGACGCCGCTCTGGCACTCGGGAGAAGCGCTGCACGCTTGGCCGCCGCTGCCTCCTTGGTTCAGCTCCGCGTCGGCGCGCACACCCGCGATGATCTGGCAGCCGGAGACGAGCAATGCGCCACCGGCGATGACGAGCCTCCATGGTCGCATCGGGTGCATGTCAAAAGCTACCTCGCAACGACAGCCCCGCTGCTCCCGCCCGGGCCGGAGGCTCCAGGCGCACCTCCAGCGCCGTCGACGGCACGGCGTCGCTCGACGGCGCGGTCAGGAACACGACAAGGCCTGTGACGAGCGCCGCGCCCCCCGCCGCGAACGCGACATTCGAGATGTTGGCGGTCGTGTTCGCGTCCTGATGGAGCTTGACCCCCTCGGCGTCACAACGGGGAGGGTCGTCGTTGGTACACCCGTGCTGGTTGCGCGCCTCGCTCATCTTCGAGAGCGTCTCGACACCGAACACAGCGCCTACCGCGATCCCGGCCAAGCTCACCCCGCCCAGCACGAGCCCAACGGTCCGCTGCGCGCTCCACGAGCTCGCCGGGGGCGCGGCGCTCGCCGCCGCAGGCGCGCGCGCTGCCCGCCCTGGCGCGGGCGCGTCCTCGAGCAGAGGGACGCGCACCGTCCTCTGCCCTGGCTTCGGCTCGACGACCACCTTCGTGCTCCATGCCTTTTTGCCAGGCGCCACCGCCTCGATCGTGTGCTCGCCCGGATCGACCGGGATCGCCGAGCCGAACATCGCCGCATCGAGCGGCTTCGCGTTGCGCCGCACCTCGATCCCGTCGACCCGGGCCTCCGGCGCCACCTCGATGACGAGCCTCGAGAGCTGCGGCTCGAGGAGGCCCGCCCGCCGCCCTGCTTCCTTCGAGCGCCGCCCATCGCCCGCTTTGCGCGCCGTTGCCTCGGCGTCGTTGAAGGTCGCCCAGGCGCTCGCCGTCGCGCCATCGAGCTCGTAGCAATCCGCCAGGGCGAGCAGCGTCCCGGCCATCGGGTCCAGCTTCTGGCTGGCGACGAGCTTCGAGCACCCCAGGGCGTAGCTGCCCTGCTTGACGAGCGCGCGCCCCTCGCGGAAGAGCACATCGGCGGCCGCCCGGTCCTCGGCGGTCGGGTCCGCGAGGACGCGCGGCGCGACCGATAACGATAGGATCAGCGCACCCGCAGCGGCGACGCTGCGCTTCCCACGCATCGGTCCTGGGCCACGCACCGATCCCATTCTATGGGCACCCCTCGCCGTTGTCCCAGGATTAGCGACGCTCGTCGTACGAGAACGCCGGCTCAGGCTTCGGGGGGAGAAGGCTTTTGGCCGGAGGCTTTGCCCGCAGGGAGGGCTTCGTCGCCTTGAGCGTGTCCGTCGCCGCCGGCGAAGGCGAGGTGGGCTCCGCCTGCGCTTTCGCGCTCGCGTCGGGAGGGGCGGGCGCGGAGGGGAGAGCTCGGGGTTCGACGGGCGCGGACGGGACCGCGCTCGGCGCCCCGAAGGAGGCCGCCGCCGGGCCTGTCGGTGCCGGGGATCGCGCCCCCTCCTGCCCCCCCCAGGCGATCACCGCCAGCGCAGCGCCCGCGACGAACGCACCGCCGAGGAGAAGGGGAGCCCGATAGCGGGGCTTCGACAGCAGCACTCCGAAGGACGATAGGGATCCATGGGGCCAGGACGCGGTGGGCGCCGTGTCCGCCATGGCGTCCGGCGGGCGCGGCGCGATCGACCCTGCTGCCCCGGCGCTGGCCGGCGGGGAGGAGGCCGCCGCGCGGCGCGGCTCCGGCGCGTCTCTGGCTCCCGGCGAAGACGACCGCGACAGGTTGAGCACCCGCCAAACCCGCTCCGGATAGCCCCGCGCTCGCGCGGGCGCATGAGGCGCGAGGGCGCCGGCGAACGCCGCCACGTCGTTCCAGCGCTGCTCGCGATCGTGCATCATGCACCGCTGGATCACCGCGTCGATCTCCGGGGGTACGTCGCTCCGGCGCTCGTGGAGCGGCGTCGGCTTCGCCGCGAGCATGCGCCCATAGAACTCCGCCAAGGTCTCCGCGTGAAACGGCGTCTGCCCGGCGATGAGCTCATACAAGAGGACGCCGAGCGCCCAGAGATCGCTGCGCGCGTCGACGTCCTTCGGCGAGCTCATCTGCTCGGGCGACATGTAGAAGGGGGTGCCAAGCTGCTGGTCGTCGTCCGTGAGGGCGAGCTCCGCGCCGCTCATCTTCGAGATCCCGAAGTCGAGGACCTTGATGCACGGCGCGCCGCTGACGTCCTGCGTGACGAAGAGATTCGCCGGCTTCAGGTCGCGGTGCACAATGCCGGCGGCGTGCGCCTCGCCGACGGCTTCACACGTCTGGAGAACGTACTCCACGGCGTCGTCGAGCGAGAGACACCCACTCTCCTTGAGCAACGCGGCGAGATCGCGCCCTTCGAGGAATTCCATGACGATGTACGGCGCGCCGCCTTCGAGGGTGCCGACGTCGAACGCGCGGGCGACGTGCTGGCTGCGCAGCCGTACCGCCGCGCGCGCCTCGCGCAAGAAGCGCTCGCGTGCGTCGGCGGAGACGTGGTGGGCCGAGCGCATGAACTTGACGGCGACGCGCTGGCCGAGCTCGACGTGGACCGCCGCGACGACGACCCCCACGGCCCCCGCGCCGAGCAGACGCTCGACGCGGTACTTGCCCGCCACGACGTCGCCGGGCCGGACCGGGGCGTTGATCATGGCATGCCATGTGGTCTCAGCGGCTCCGGGAGGTCAAGCGTCGCTTTGATGGGCTCGCACGCGTGCCGCCCCCCTATCATGGATGCTCGCTGGCAACCCCCGGCAGGCCCAGCGCGCCGCCGCGCGCTCGCTCCCGGGCCTTCCCGTCAACCGAGCTGCGGCGTGGCTCCGCGTCAGCGAGGCGAAGATCGCAGGATGAGCAGGCGGCCGTCTTCCTTCCCACCTGCGCCAGCGTCGTCGAACTCGGTGAGGAGCAGCGTCTCTCCATGGCGCCGGGCGTCGTGCGGCGACCGCACCCCATCGGGGGGAGAGAGGATCGCGCGGATGGTCAGGTTCTCCGGGTCGAGCAGCCACGTGCGGCCCGATTCACCCACGGCGATGACGTCGTCGCCCATCTGCCGCAGCACAGAGACGGCCTCGCCCAGCGCGACCTCGTGCGTGGCTCTGCCGCTCATCGGATCCAGGCGGGCGACGCCGGAGCGCACGTCCGTGAAGATCGCGTCCGGGCCGGCGGCGATGCGCCGGTGGAGGTCGCCGATGTGGAGCTCGTCGCGCGGCTCCAGCGAGGTCTGGTCCACGACGCTCACCTTGCCATTGCCGTGCGCCACCCAGATCCGGCCGTGCCCGACGGCGAGCGCGAACGCGTCCCGGCCGAGCGCGGGCGAGCGGCGTTGACCTCCCGTGGCCGGATCGATCCGCACGACCGAGGAGTTTGCGGAGCTCCCCTTGCTCCAGAGCAGCACCCAGAGCGCGCCGTCCGCAACCACCATGTCCTCGGGGGAATCGGGCAAGCGCGCCAGCGCGCGGGCGCGCGCCGTCTGCCCGTCGATGGCCCAGATCGCTCGATCGGTGTGCGCCAGCGTGTAGATCGCCCCCTCGGGGGAGGCGACGACCTGCACCGGGAGCCGGCCGACCGCCACGCGCGACACCACCTCTCCGCGCTTCAGGTCGACGCGCGCGACGCGCCGGTTCCCGCTCTCGGCGACCCACGCCGTGTCGCCGACGACGGCGATCCCTTCAGGCCACTTGCCGATGGTGATCGCCTTATCGATGGTGAGCTGCGCGGCGACGTGCGCCGCTGCGCGCGGCGGCTCCTCCGGGGCGGCGGCGGACGCGCCCGGCGCCGCAGCGGGCGGCGGCGCGATCGCCGGTGGCGCCGGCGGCCGGGCCTCCTGGGACGCAGCCGACGGCGGCGGAGGCGCTGTCGCGGGCGGCGCGCCCGAGCAGCCCACCAGCGTCACGACGGTGATCGCGAGGGCTCCCGGCCATCGGTGCAATGGGCGGTGAGCCGCGCGTGTACGAGCCATGAGTTGGCGCTCTCCTTTTCTTTGCGTCGACAATCGGGCGTCAGTCCATGCCAGAGCTCTCGCCTGTGTCAAAGGTGTTCCCTATCGAGCGGCGCGCGCAGCAAGGAAGGGCCGCTCTGGCAGCTTCCATCCTGTGGAACGCCGCGCCGGACGCGGTTCATTCCGTCGTGAACTCGCCGCAGCGGCCGCTCCCGCGGCAGACGCCGCTCGCGCAGCTCTCGTCTCGATGACACCGCCGGCCGGGCGCCAGCTTGCAAGCGCCCATGCCGTCACAGACCTCGTGCTGGAGCACGCAGTCCGGCTCGTCCTCGACTCCGGGGCCGAGGGGCGAGCACGTGCCGACCGACCGCTCGACGTTGCAGGCCATGCAGGTCTCGTCGCAGGCTGTGTCGCAGCAGACGCCGTCGACGCATTTCCTGCTCGCGCAGTCCCCCGGACCGGCGCACGCCCGACCGTTCGCGCCCTTGCACGCGCCCGCTGCATCGCAGACGAGGCCCTGGCCGCACGGCGAACCCGCAGCCACGACGTGCGTGGCGACCCCGCGTCGACACGCGTCGCTCGTGCATGGGTCGCCGTCGTCCTCGGCGTCGGCGTCGTCCGGCGCAGGATACGGCTGGCCCGCAGCGCAGGTGAGGATCTGGCAGTCGCCCGCGATCTGCCCGGACGGCAGCGCCGGTACGCCGTCGAGCGGGACGTTGACGCATGCGCCTGCGGTGCACGCGTCCGCGGTGCATGGATTGCCATCGTCGCAGTCGGCCGCCTGCGTCTCGGCCGCGCACGCAGGGGCCTCTCCGTCCCAGCCAGCGCCGGGGTCACCCGCCCCGACCCCCTGATCCCCGTCGCCGCCGGCGCCCGCGCCGCCCGAGCCCTGGAAGCTGCGGGCCTTGGGCGAACAGCCCGCCAGCGCGACGACGAGGCACAGCGGCACCGAGGTCGCCTGCACGCGGCTCGTGCGGCGGAGCGGAAATGCTGAGATGTGAAATGTCCACATGCGCCGAACTCTACTGTCGGTCCAGCTCACCCGCTAATCAGACTTCATCTTTCGAACGGCCATGGACGAACGGCGCGCTCGGTTTGCTGGCGGCGGATACCCCAGGTGGACTCACGCTCCGTTCGAGGCGAGACACCGCCGTCCGGCTCACCACCTCACCGCATCTGCCCGCCGTACACCCGCGCTCCGCGCGCAACACCGCTTCTCCTGATCTTCTCTCTGACGTACGAGAACGGAGAGCTTGATGAAGGCCCTCAGGCCAGGCGCGGCGCCTCGCCGATCACGCCGCCGCGCCGCGCCGCGCCGCGAGCGCCTCGAGGAACGCGATCCACGCCTCGGGCCCATCGAGCGTCAGGTGGGGCTCGACCGCGGTGTCCGGCCGCTCGGACGAGGCGATGTAGACGCCCACGCCGCCGATCTCGCGGGCATGGGCGATCGCCGGCTCGTCCGTCGTGTCGTCGCCCGCATAGACCACCAGCGTCCCCTGCGGCAGCCGCGCCAGCAGGAACGCGAGGGCGCGGCCCTTGTCATGCGCGGCGTCCCGGGCCTCGTGGATGCTGCGCCCCCTCATGACCACGAACCCCCGCCGCGCCGCCGCGTCCTCCCACGCCCCGAGCGCGTCGAACGCCGCCGGCCGAGCCTCCGCCGGGACGCGCCGCCAGTGGAGCGCGATCGAGCAGCGCTTGCGCTCGATCCCGAGCGCAGGGATCCGCCGCACCGCCTCCTCCGCCTCGCGCTCCAGGGCGTCGAGCGCCTCGGTCGGCGCCTCCGCCAGGTACACGAGCTCCCCGCCCGGCGCCGCGATCTCCGCCCCGTGCTCGCCCACGCGCCACACCGCGCCGATCGCCGCCGTGCGCGCCGCGATGTCGTGGATCGTCCTCCCCGTGACGATCGCCACGGTCGTGCCCGGCGCCCGCGAGAGCGCCCCCAGCGCCCCGAGGGCGCCCGGCGCCGCCACCGCCCCGCCCGAGACCGCGGTGATCTCGGAGATTGTCCCGTCGAAGTCCGTCGCGAGCAGCAATGACGGCGCGGCCGCCGCACGCTCGACCCATTGAAGAACGTCCATGCTGCACCAGATCTACCACTGGGCAGGCCGAGAGCACGATGGCAAAGCCGGCGCGACCGGGAGCGACCCTGTGGCCGGCTCTGCTGCTCCAAGGCGGACAGGTCACCGCCGCGCGCGGAGACGCGCGTCAGAACCGGATGATCACCTCGTGGACGCGGCGCCCCTCGGTCTTGCCCTCGGTGGGCTCGGCGGGCGCGGCGTCGCCTGCGGGCGCCCCCTCCGCGGCGGCCGCCGGCTCGTCCTTCTTGCACTCGTACTTCACGCGCCACTCGGTCTTCTGCACCGTGTGCGTGCTCTCCTGCTTCCGCTTCTTCGGCCCGAAGAAATCCTTCTCGCGGCGCTCGTTGGACTCGGACACGGTGTCTTCCCCGACCACGGTCTCGCCCTCTTCGACGATCTCGTAGCTCTCGGGTCCGCCGCAGGTCGTGGCCATCGTCTGGCTCGCCTTCTGCATGGCCACCTCGCGATCGCCCAGGATCGCGAGCTCGCCGCCGACCTTCGTCCGCCTCACGACGCGAACCTCGCCATACGGCTGCCACGAGCACGCGGCCGTGGAACAGAGCGCGCACGCGGCGATCAGTGCATGAATCGCAGGGAATTTCATGCCTTGCACCAGTACCACCCTCGAAATGGCGCGGGCAACAACAAAGCGCGGGCGGCTTCGTGCAAAACCTGCTACCGGCGGCGGGCGGGCGCGTGGTGGTTTGGTCTCAGCGTCGTAGCTTCGCAGCGTCGTAGCGTTCCACCGCTGCGTGGTCGCTCGAGCGCGCGCGCCTGCTCGCGCCGGGGCACCGGATCACCACCCGCTGCTGCCACGGCAGCAGCGCGGAAGCTCTCGGTCCCGCGTTCCGGCCCGCTCCGGCGCGGCATGGGGGTTGCTGACCGCGGGTGTTCGCCGGCGCGGATCAACAGGCTTGATCCGCGCGGTGCCCCGAGGTCCAACTGCGCTCCTTCATCGACAAGAACCGCTTTCTGCTGATGTTCGCGGCGCTGTCCTCGGTCATGGGCCTCAGCGTCGGCGTGGCCAAGGTGAGCACGACGCTGTATGCGCTGGAGCTCGGGGCGGACGAGGCGCTGCTCGGGCTGATCTCCGGCTCGCAGAGCGTCGGCGTGCTCCTGATGAGCATCCCCATCGGGCTCCTCGTCGATCACCTCGGGCCCTCGCGGCTGTTCGTGCTGGGGAGCCTCGTCGCCGGGTCGCTCTACATGGCCTTGCCGGCGGTCCCGTCTCCGGTGTTCCTCCTGGCCTGCACGACGGCGATCAGCTTCTTCATGCCGATGCGCTTCGTCTCGCTGAGCACCGTGTTCATGCAGCAGCTCGAGACGGTGGGAGAGGCCAAGGCCGGCTGGTACCGCGGCACCCATATGGTCGGCATGTTCCTGCTCGGCCCCATGCTCGCGGCCGGCCTCACGAAGGCGCTGGGCTTCTCGGGCACGTACCGGCTCATCGGCGTCTCGTTCCTGATCACCGTGCTCATGTCGCCGATCGTCTTCGGCCGCTACACGGCGCGGTCTTCACCTCGTGGAGCGCTGCGCCTCTCCGGCGTCCGGTCCGACCTCGCCCTGCTCGCGCAGGACGTCGAGCTGCGCAGCGTGTGCCTGATCGAGTTCGCGGCCCAGTCGATCAACTCGTTCTTCATGTTCTTCATCATCCCCATCGGCGTCGCCGTCGCCGACCTGACGCCGGCCGAGGCGTCGGGGCTCCTGGCCTGGCAGGGCGTGACCTTCATCTTCGCGCTGTTCTCGCTGGGCGGCCTCGTGGGCCGGGTGGGGCACGAGCGCGTCTATCTCGCGAGCCTGGTCCTCGTCCCGAGCGCGCTCCTCTTGCTCGGCCTCTCGCGCGATCTGACGCCGCTGCGGGCCGGCGGCCTGCTGCTCGGCCTCGGGCTCGGCGTCCTCCAGATCGCCAACCTCACCCGCATCGCCCGGATCGGCGCCCGGGCGGGGCGGGGCAAGGTGGCCGGCCTGCAGGCCCTCGTGGGGCCGTCAGGTGGCCTGTTCGGCAGCACCGTGGGCGGCCTGATGGGCCGGAGCCTGGGGCTCCAATCGATGTTCCTGCTCCTGTCCGTGTTCTTCGGCGTGCTCCTCGCCGTGGCGCGCAGGACGCCCAGCGCGGCGGCCGTGAGCCCCACGCCCGCCGAGCCCGCGGCCGCCGAGTAACGGCCGAAAAGAGACATTCACCATGCGAGAGCTCGACAAGTCATCTTCGATCGCCACGACCCGCCGTAGGCTCGTAGCGGCCCTCTGCGCCGCGCTCGCGCTCGCGGCCTGCTCGAAGGTCGACCACGGCAACGGCGACAGCGCCGCCGGCGACTACGAGGTGCTGGAGCTGCGATATCAGGGGTTCTCGGGCATGGTCTCGGTGCCCGAGCTGGCGGAGGACCTGGGGTACCTCGCCCCGATCCGGCTGAGCTACGTCGGCAACACGATCAGCGGGCCGCAGGACATCCAGACCGTGGTCACCGGAGACACCGATCTGGGGCAGGCGTTCAACGGCGCGGTGATCAAGCTGATCGCCGCCGGGGCGCCGCTCCGGGCGGTGGTGGGCGGCTACGGGATCGACGCGAAGCGGTGGGCCGGCTTCTACGTGACCGAGGACAGCCCCATCAAGGCGGCGCGGGACCTGATCGGCAAGAAGGTCGCGATGAACACGCTGGGCGCGCACTACGAGCTGATGCTGAAAGAGTACCTGTCGCGCCAGGGGCTGACGAGCGCCGAGATCGCGCAGGTCACGCTGGTGGTGCTGCCGCCGGTGAGCGCGGAGCAGGCGCTTCGGCAGAAGCAGGTGGACGTCGCCGTCCTCGGCGACATCCTGCGCGACAAGGCGCTGGAGCGCGGCGGCGTCCGGGCCCTGTTCTCGGATCACGAGCTCTTCGGCGAGCTCACCGCCGGCAGCTACGTGATGAGCAAGCGATTCCTGAAGGAGAGCCCGAACAGCGCCCGCAAGTTCGTGGAGGCCGCGGCGCGCACCATCGAGTGGGCCCGGAGCACGCCGCGCGAGGAGGTGGTGGCCCGCCTGCAGCGCATCATCGAGCGGCGGGGCCGCAACGAGGACGCGTCGCTGGCCAAGTACTGGACGAGCCTGGGCGTCGCCGGCAAAGGGGGGCTCCTGTCGGCCGGGGAATACCAGATCTGGATCGACTGGCTTGTGAAGGACGGCGACCTCAAGCCGGGGCAGATCAAGGCCGAGGACCTGTTCACGAACCAGCTGAACCCGTTCGCGGCGGCTCAGGCGCAGTGACGACGCCCGCCCTCGCGCGGCGCCGCGCGAGGGCGCCGGCCCAGGTGATGCGCGTCGGGGTGCGGCTCGGCCCGCGCGTCGTCTCCGCGGGACGGGTCACCAGGCGAGGGACCCGTAGACCTTGGTCATGACCTCGTTGGCCCGGATGTCACCGAGCATCCAGTCGAAGTCCTCCCAGGACATCTTGCCCGTCACCGGGTCGACGGTGAAGTGCTCGAAGCTCGGCAGCCCGTGGTTCGTGAGCAGGATCGCGAACATCTCGCGGCTCGGCTCGGGATCGAGCACCATGAGCGTCCCTGCAGCGCCTGTCTTGCTGTAGGCGACGGTCGATGTCGACTCCCCGCCGGGCCACATGCCTGCGTCCCACATCTCCCAGCCGTACCCCTTGCGCGAGTAGAGCAGGTTCTCGGAGTACGTCCAGGCCGACCTGTTGAGATGGAGCGAGCCTGTCTGGTTCGTGGTCATGTCGAACACGGCCTGGGCAGGGAGCATGGTGTTCGCGCAGAAGGGGAAAATGGAGTTGTTGCAGCTGTACATGTGCCTGCCCCGGTTCAACATCATCTGGGCGAACTTCGCCAGATCGCTCGCGGTCGAGAAGAGGCCGTCGCACCCGGTGAGGTGCTCGGCCGGGTCCGGGCCGTCCCCTTCGAGGAAGTAGTCGGTCTCGTCCTGCACCTCGCCCCGGAGGTAACGCTCGCGCGCCGCGGACCACGCCGTGCCGACGAAGCGGTCCTCCTTCTCCGGCATGTTGAGCCACGGCTGAAAGCCGGTGTCCGTCATGCCCAGCGGGGTGAAGATGTAGGTCTGCATCAGGTTCTGGAGCGAGTCGCCGCCGACCGTCTCCAGCACGTGGCCCAGGATCCGAAAGCCGAGATCGCTGTAGACGACCTTCGTCCCCCGCGGGCGGGCCAGCGGCGCCTCGAGCATCGAGTGCCAGGGGTCGGCGTCGTCGAAGAGGCCGTTCGGGTTGCTGTCGTCGAAGTAGTCGACATCCTCCCCCGATACATAGCTCATCAGATCCCTGATCGTGACAGAGCTCTTGTTGTTGACCGAGGAGACGGCGAACTCCGAGAAATACGTCGCGACCGTGTTGTTGATGTTGAACCCCGGGTAATTCCCGGACTGTTGCATTCTCATCGCGAGAAAGACGGTGAACGGCTTGGTCATGGACTCGAGATCGAAGATCCCATCGAGCGGCATCGGCACCGAGGGCATGCCCGGATCGTCCTCGTTCAGGCCGTCTCTCGTCCCCACGGCGGTGTGGAGCACGATCCGGCCCCGGCGGGCGACCAGGAGGACCGCGCCGTTGATATCCCCGTCGTCGACCGCGTCCTCCAGCTCGTTGACCGCCTGGTCGAGGAGGACGCTGGACAGACCCGCCGAAGCCGGTGTGCCCGTGCGGAGGGGGTAGATTCCCTGCGACAGAGGGTACGTGTCTTGGGCGTGAGCCGACGGCGACATGCCGACGAAGGCGGCGGCCGCGGCTGCACAGAAGATCAAGCTACTGGCTCTCATGTTCGCGATTCCTTCCTTCAATGGTGCTGCAGCCCAGCGCGGCGCGGGGCGGGGCGGGGCGGGGCGGGGCGAAGGGCTATCGGGGTCATGGGCTGCGGTCTCGGAGCGCCTCTTCGCCCGCGCCCCGTCAGGGGCTTATCCACCCTTCGTGCCAGCGGGCCGCACGGCGCTCCGGCGAGCAGCGCACCCGCGCGGCGCGCGCGCCGTGGTGGCCGCGACGACGGCCGGGCGCGCCTCAGTGGCGGCCGCGGCGCCGCCTGGAGCCCGCGGAAATGGACTGCATATCAGCCACTTGCGAGCTCTTGACGCCCCCGGCGGCGCCGCGCCGGGCGCCGCCTCCGCCTGGCGCCGCGCCGTGCGCGAGGAGGAGGGGGAGAGGCTCGGGGCGCCGCTGCGGCGCGCGAAGGCACGCCCGCGGGGGCGTGACATCGTGACATTGTCACATCGTGACATCGTGACATCCGGCGGGACACCGCTCCAGAGCGGCCCCGCTTCGCCCCCGGCAGGGCAGCGCCGGGGCGCCGCTCCGGGCGGCGGTGGGCGGGCTGCCGGATCGGCGAGGGGCGGTGGAGCGCTTTCCAGGGGGAGGCCGCGGCGCGCGCCATCGCGTGGCGCGGAGCGCCGACGGCGCCGGGGCAGCTACCGCGCGCACATCGCCATGGCGATGCCCGACTGCAAGGTGCTGTACGTGGTGATGCCGCGCAGGTCGACGCCGAGCTGCACCAGGACCTGAGCCATCGACGGTTGAATCCCGGTGACCAGCACGCGGGCCCCGAGGAGCCGCACCGCCTGAGCGGCCCGCACCACGGCGTCCGCGGCCTGCGTGTCGATCGTCTCCACGCCGGTGACGTCCAGGATCACCATCGTGGCGCTCTCCTTCACGACCCCGGCGAGCAGACCCTCCATGATCTGCTCCGAGCGTCGGGCGTCGAGCGGCCCGATCAGCGGCATCGCCAGCACCCCTTTCGCGAGGGGCAGGACCGGTGTGCCGAGGACCCGGATGGTCTCCTGCTGCGCCGCGATCAGCTCGGCGCTCTGCTGCAGCTCCTCGGCCCTGGCCTCTGCCGCCCGCCGCGCCTGCACCTGCTCGGTGATCTCGACGCCGTAGTGGCACACGCCGACGATCTCCCCCGCGCCGCCGCGGACGGGCGCGTACACGATGTTGAACCACCGCAGCTCGTCGCGGCCTTTCTCCGCGTCGTGCAGCTTCACGGGCACCTCGCTGCCGAGGAACGGGTCGCCGGTACGATAAACGCCGTTCACGAGATCCCAGAACCCTCGCGCCTCCTCCTCACCGAGCACCTCGCGGAGCACCTCGCGGAGCGACCTGCCGAGAAGCTGACGGCCGGCGAACGAGGCGGCGTAGGCCGGGTTCACGAGCGAGTATACGAGGTCTTCGCCCCGCCACATGCAGATCGGCGTGCGCGCGTGCATGAGCATGTCATGCAGGCTCTGATGCGTTGCGCGTAGCTCCGCCAGCGCCGCCTGCGACTCCGCCAGCGCTCTCTCCAGCGCCGCTATCCGCCGCTCCGCGCGCTCGGAGGTGGTGACGTTCGCAGGCACCCCCTCTTCAACCCTATCTTCCCCCGTGACGCCGATGCGATCTCTCATCCCGCGATCCGTTGGTGCTCGCTTCTTGTTTGTTGAGCGTGAGCCAAGGTGAACGGCGGTCACGCCAGCGATGGTGCTGTGTCGTGGCGATGGTATGCGAGCGCTCGCCAGGTGTAAATTCTGGCACGGCGCAGCGCCCCGTGTGGGAGATTCTGCTCCTCATCGGGGCCTGCAGCGCGACCAGCGCCGTCTCCTGCTCTCGTGATGACGCGACGCGACCATCCGCGCTCGACCCGTGAGCTGCGCGAGAATGTCGCGGCGGGCAAGCGGCAGGGCAAGTGTCGGGCAAGGTGCTGTCGGCTTTCTGCTCGACGGCGAACTCCTGAGTTTGCTAGCCTGCTTCAGTTGGCCCGCGAGCGCCCAGAGCGCTCGCGAGCACGAGAGCCCTTGGGGACTGGACAGCGCGCGTGGCGCCGGGGACGCGGCGCCGGCGAGCGAACCGCCATCTCCGCAGTATTCTACCGAGAGGAGCTTGTAATGAGAGCTACCACCAGCCTTTCGACCGTCCTCGCGAGCTGCATGGCCGCGCTGCTCTGGACAGGCCATGCGGCGGCAAAAGACCGCGCGCAGGGCGCCGCCGACAACGCGGCGCACAAGGTCGCGTGCCACGACGACACAGAGAGTGTGTTCGTGCTCACAAGCATCGGAGAGGACCAGGTTCTGAGCTACCAGCGGGTGCTGATCGACGCTCCGATCGGCGAGGTCTGGCCGGTGCTCCGCGACGTGGAGTGGTTCGTCGAGGCCGTCCTCCCCGACGTGGCGCCGACGTTCCTGTGGCTGGACGGCGGTGGCCCAGAGACCATCCCGTCACGCTTCCAGTTCTCCGCAGCGGGCAACACGCTCCTCGAGGAGATCATCTACCGCTCCGAGGCGGAGCACCAGATCCTCGTGCGCCTCGTCGAGCCGGTGCTCGGCATGCAGGAGTATTACGCGTTCGGGGACCTGACCCGGGCCTGCGGCAACAAGACCGTGCTGGAGTACACCCGGTATCTCGAGCTGGAGCCCGGCACCGATATCGAGTTCTTCAGAGCCCTGTTCACGCAGGAGTTCATCGACATCCCGGCGTACTTCGCCGAGTAGCGCCGCCGGGCACGGCGATCCGGATCGAACAATCGCCACGACGCCAGGACGGTCGAGGATCGTCTCCTTTCGTCCTCGCGGCGGACCCCCTCCTCGTCACGCCGCCCGCGGCGGGCAGCGCCGGATCGTCACGGAACGACCTCGACCGCCGTCCCCTCGCTCAGCTCCGCGCTCGCGAGCTTCACGATGCGCTCGCTGCCGTCGAGCCCGGTCGACACATGGATCGTCGCGCCCGTGTCGCGCTCGACGACGATCGGCGCGAAGCGGATCCTGCTCCCGGGGTCGACGACGGCCACGCGCAGCCCCTTGGCGTCGTTGTAGAGCGCCGTCGCCGGGATCTCGAGCACGCGGTGCGGCGTGGGCAAGGTCAGCGCGACCTCCGCGTACATGCCCGCGAGGAGCCGGCCGTCGGGGTTCGGCACCCGCACCTCCGTGTTCATCGTCCGGGTCGCCGCGTCGAGCGCGCCGGCCGCGCGCGCGATCGTGCCCTGGAACGGCTGCCCCGCGAACTCGCGCACCGTGACCTTCGCCGGCGCGTCGACCCGCACGCTGGGCGCGACGTCCTGCGGGACGCCCACGAAGACGCGAACGGGGTCGATCGCGGCGATGGTGAAGAGCGGCGTCCCGTTGCCCGCCGTGACCAGCGCCCCGCGCTCGATCGTGCGCGAGGTGACCGTCCCCGCGAACGGCGCGGCGACCTTCGCGAACTTCTTCTGGTCGAGGATGCGCTGGACGTTCGCCTGCTGCGCGGTGATCGCGGCGCGCGCCACGGTGAC
Source organism: Sorangium sp. So ce381 (assembly GCF_051473845.1). Lineage (NCBI taxonomy): Bacteria > Pseudomonadati > Myxococcota > Polyangiales > Polyangiaceae > Sorangium > Sorangium sp. So ce381. Next base: position 1,961,360 of record NZ_CP150336.1, read on the forward strand.
GCTCGCCTCGGCGACGTGCGCCTGCCCCTGCCGCTGCTCGAGCTCCTCCTGCGGCGCCACGCCCGCGGGGACGAGCTGCTCGTAGCGCTTCACGCTCGACCTCGACAGGTCGCGGTTGGCCTCGGCCTGCACGAGGCCGGCGCTCGCCTGCACGAGCTGCGCGCGGGCCTGCGCGAGCTCCTGATCGAGCTCGGGCGTGTCGATCTCGGCGAGGATCTGCCCCTCCTCGACCTTGTCGCCGATGTCCACGGTCCACTTCCGCACGTAGCCGCTCACGCGCGGGTAGACGACCGTCTCGGCGAGGGGCTGGATGCTCCCGGGCAGGACGAGCGCCCTGTCGCTCGACACCGGCTGCGGCGCGACGACCCCCACGCGCGGGGCCGCGCCCTCGGCGGCCCGCGCCCCCTGCTCGAGCGCGGCGCGGGCGTTCCGGCGGGGCAGGTAGGCGGCGGCGAAGGCCGCGCCGAGCACGACGACGAGGCCCACGCCGAGGGCGAGGCCGCGCGTCCTCGTCAGCACGGCGGGCGGCGGCAGATCGAACCCGAGGTCGTCGGCTGGGCTGCCCGGAGACGGGGGAGCAGACGTCGGGGGGACAGGGGCGCGGCGGGCGGGGGAGCTCATACGTCCTCTGCGAGCAGGTCTCTGGCCGGGGCCTTGTTCCGGAGGAGGCTGTACATCACGGGCACGAAGAAGAGCGTGCTCAGCGTCGCGACGAGGAGACCGCCGATGACCGCGCGCCCCAGCGGGGCGTTCTGCTCGCCGCCCTCGCCCAGGCCGAGCGACATGGGCAGCATGCCGAAGATCATCGCGAGCGCCGTCATGAGCACCGGCCTGAGGCGCGTCATGCCCGCGGCGAGGGCCGCGGTGCCCGCGTCGCGGCCCAGCTTGCGCTGGTCGTTCGCGAACGTCACGACGAGGATGCTGTTCGCCGTGGCGACGCCGACGCACATGATCGAGCCCATGAGCGCGGGCACGCTCAGCGTCGTGTGCGTCACGAAGAGCACCCACGCGATGCCGGCCACCGCGCCCGGGAGCGCCATCAGGATGATGAGCGGGTCGAGCCACGACTGGAAGTTCACGACCATCAGCAGGTAGACGAGCACGACCGCGAAGAGGAGCCCGTAGCCGAGCCCCGTGAACGAGGTGTCCATGCTCTCGGCCTGCCCCTTGATGGTCACCTTCGTCCCGCGCGGCAGCTCGGGCCTGAGCTCGTCCACGACGCGCGCGACGGCGCCCGCGACCGAGCCGAGGTCGGTGCCGTCGACGTTCGCCTGGACGTCGAACGTCCTCGCGACGTTGTAATGGGTGATGTTCGCCGGCCCGGTCGTGCGCGACATCGACGCGACGTTGGACAGGAGCTGGGGGCGGCCGTCGCCGGTCGACAGCGGCGTCGTGTTCACGTCGTCGATGGACCCCATCGCGTACTGGGGCGTCTGCACGGCGACGAGGTACTGCACGCCGCGCTTGTCCAGCCAGTAGGTCGGCGACGTCTGTCCGCTCGACGAGAGCGAGACCAGCACGTCGCTCGCCACGTCCCGCTGGCTGAGCCCCAGCTGGTCGGCCATGGTGCGGTCGACGTCGATGCGGAGCTGCGGCCTCGCCGGCACCTGCGCGAGGTGGACGTCGACGGCGCCGGGGATCCTCTCCATGCGATCGGCGATCTTCAGCGCGACGGCGTAGGTCTCGTCCTCCTTGCCGATCGGGCCGACGACCTGGACGTTGATCGGCGCCGCGAGGCCGAAGTTCAGCACCTGCGTCGAGATGTCGGGGGCGAGGAAGAAGAACGTCGTGTCGGGGTACGCCGCGTTGAGCTTCGCGCGGAGCGCCCGGACGTGGTCGGCGGTGGGCCGGTGGTGCTCCGCGAGCGCGATGAAGATCTGGCCGTCGGCCGACGAGATCTGCGCGCCCTCGCTGAGCGACAGGTTGATGCCGCTCGCCGGGATCCCGATGCTGTCGAGCATCGTGCGGATCTCGCCCGGCGGGAGCGCCCCGCGGATGGTCTCCTCGATCCGGGCGAAGCGCCGCTCGCTCTCCTCGAGGCGGGTGCCCGGCGGGCCGCGCACGTGGAGCTTGATGAGCCCCGCGTCGACGGTCGGGAAGAAGTCGCGGCCGAGGAGCGGGATCAGCGCGACCGAGGCGGCGACGAGCGCAAGGAACGCCCCGACGAACAGGGCGCGGTGCGCGAGCGCCCACGCGAGCCACCCGCCGTACGCCGCCCGCAGCCGGTCGAAGGCGCGGTTGAACGCGGCGAAGACGCGCCCGAAGAGGCCTTGGGGAGCGGCGTGGCCGTGCGCGTGCTCCGCCGCCTCGCGCTCGAGCAGCAGGCGCACGAGCGTCGGGACGAGCGTCCGCGACAGGAAGTACGACGTGAGCATGGCGAAGACGACCGCCATGGCCATCGGCACGAAGAGCGACCGCGCGGCGCCGGTGATGAAGGCGACCGGCACGAAGACGATGCAGATGCAGAGCGTGGAGACGAGCGCCGGGACGGCGATCTCCTGCGCCCCGTCGACGATGGCGCGGAGGAACGGCTTCCGCTGCGCGAGGTTCCTGTGGATGTTCTCGATGGCCACGGTCGCGTCGTCGACGAGGATCCCGACGGCGAGCGCCATCCCGCCGAGCGTCATCACGTTGAGCGTGTGGCCGAGGGCGTTCAGGGCAATGATCGAGACGAGGATCGAGAGCGGGATGCTGATGACGACGATGAGCGTGCTGCGCCAGCTCCCGAGGAACAGCACGATCATGAGCGCCGTGAGCCCCGCGGCGATCAGCGCTTCGTGCACGACCCCGGAGACCGCGGCGCGGACGAACACGGACTGATCGAAGAGCAGCGAGACCTTGAGCTCCTTCGGGAGCTTCTCCAGCGTGGCGGGCAGCATCGCGTGGATGCGCGAGGCGACGTCGAGCGTGCTCGCGCTCCCGTTCTTGAGGATGCTCAGGAGCACGCTGCGCTTGCCCTCGACGTGCACCATGTTCGTCTGCGGCGCGCTCCCGTCGCGCACGCTCGCGACGTCGCGGAGGTACACGGTCCTGCCGTTCACGGTCCTGAGCGGCAGCTTGCCGAGCTCCTCGAAGGCCGCGGGGCTGCTGTTCAGGATGACGGGGTACTCGTTCTCCCCCATCTTCGCCGTGCCGGAGGGCAGGATGACGTTCTGCAGCCCGAGCGCCGCGTTCACGTCGCGCGGCGACAGCCCCCAGGCGAAGAGGCGCTGGGGGTCGATGTCGACCATGATCTGCCGCTGCTTCCCGCCGTAGGGGTACGGGATCTGCGTGCCCCGGATCGTGGCGATGTCGGCGCGGATGAAGTTGACCGCGTAATCGAAGAGCTGCTGCTCGCTCAGCGACTCGCTCTCCAGCGCGGCCTGGAGGATCGGCACGTTGGAGGCGCTGTAACGGATGATGAGCGGCGGGCTGATCCCCGGCGGCATCTGGCGGATCGCGGTCTGCGAGATCGCCGTGACCTGCGCCGTGGCGGCCTCGATGCTGGCCCCGGGCTGGAGGAAGATCTTGATGATCGAGATGCCGGTGAGCGACTGGCTCTCGATGTGATCGATGTCGTTGACGGTCGTGGTGAGGAAGCGCTCGTAATTGTTGACGATGCGCTTCTCCATCTCCTCGGGGGGGAGACCGCCGTAGTTGAAAATTACAGACAGGACCGGGATGTCGATGTCGGGAAAGATGTCCGTCGGCATCCGGGCGACGGTGAACACGCCCAGGATGACGATCAGCATCGACATCACGATGAACGTGTACGTGCGTTGAAGCGCGATCCGGACGAGCCACATGGGCCAATTCCCGTCCCCCTCCGGAGCGCCCCGGCCGGGGGTGGCGCCTGAGGGCAGGCTCCGCATTTAGGGTGCCCGTGACGTTCGTCCAATCTATTCTTTCGTATCACACGATACCTTCAAGGTATGGATCTGCGCCACCTCCGGTACTTCACGGCCGTCGCCGAGGAGCGGCACTTCGGCCGCGCGGCGCAGCGGCTCGGCATCGCCCAGCCGCCGCTGAGCCGGCAGATCCAGGATCTCGAGTCCGAGCTCGGGTTCTCGCTCTTCGATCGCTCGCGGCGGCGCGTCGAGCTGACGCCCGCGGGCGCGGTGTTCCTCGCCCATGTCCGGCGGGTCTTCGACGCGCTCGATCTCGCGGTGCACGAGGCCCGGCGCGCGAGCGTGGGCGAGACCGGGCGCCTCGTGGTCGGCTACCTGTCGTCGCTCGCGTACAGCGGCATCACCGAGCTGGTCCGCACCTTTCGCGGGGAGCTGCCCGCGGTGGAGCTCGCGCTGCGCGAGATGCCGCCGCAGGAGCAGATCGAGGCGCTCAAGGACGGGCGCATCGACGTCGGCTTCGTGAGGGCGCCGCTCCACGACGCCCGGCTCGCGTCCGAGTGCGTCCGGCGCGAGCCGCTCCTCGTCGCCCTGCCGGCCGACCACCCGCTCGCCGCGCGGAAGCGCATCCCGCTCGAGCTCCTGTCGCGCGAGCCGTTCGTCGTGTTCCCGCGCCAGCGCGGGTCGGCCTTCTTCGACCTGGTGATGGGGCTCTGCCGCGAGGCGGGCTTCTCCCCGCGCATCGCGCAGGAGGCGCTGCACCTCGACATCCTGAGCCTGGTGGCCGCGGGCTTCGGCGTCTCTATCCTGCCGGAATCCATCAAGAATGTCGGGCGCAAGGGGCTCGCGCTGCGGCCGATCGTCGGCGCGCCGTCGACCGACCTGCTCGTCGCGTGGCGCGCCGACGACGCCTCACCCACGCTCCGGCAGTTCCTGTCGTTCGTGCGGCGGGTCGGCGTCAGCGTCCGCGTCAAAAGGCGCAAGCCGCGCGCTGCGCGCGGCGCGCCGGGGGAAGCGGGGGAAGGCAAGCGCGGCCGCCGCGCCCGCGGGGCCGCCGCGGCGAGGCCAGACGCAGCGGAATAGCGGAGCCGAGGCGCGGCGCGCGCCGGGGGCTCAGGCGCGGGGGCCCGGCGGCGCCTTGAGCGGCTGCCGCCTGCCGCGCAGCGCCGAGAGCGCGCTGCCGAGGGTCTGGTGGAGCGTCATGCCCTGGAGGTCGATGCCGAGGCGGATGAACCCCTGCGCGACCTGCGGCCGCATCCCCACGACGATGACCTCGGCGCCGAGCAGGAGGGCGGCGCGGGTCGTCTTCATCAGCGACGCCGCGACCTGCATGTCGGCGAAGGGCACGCCGGTGATATCCATCAGCAGCACCTCGGCTTCCTGGCGGCTGAGCTCCGCGAGCACCACCTCGAGCACGTGGCGCGCGCGCTCCAGATCGATGGCGCCGACGAGCGGCACGAGCAGCACGCCCTGATCGAGCGGGATGACCGGGCACCCGAGCTGGCGCACGTTGTCCGCGAGGGCGCGCTCGCGCTCGTAGGCGGCGCGCGCCTGCTGCTCCTGCTCGATCAGCGACTCGATCAGCGCCGCGCGCTCGAGCGCCGCGGTGAGCATCGCCACCCACATCTCCATGTCCCGGTGATCCAGCCCGAGCGGGCTGCTCACCGGGGCGCAGACGGCGAGGACGCCGCGATCCTCCCCCTCGCCGCGGAGCGGGATGAGCCGGAGGACGTGGTCGTCGCGCTGGGCGGCGGCAGGCAGCCACTCGCGGCGCGGGAACGCCTCGGCCGCGACGCGCGCGCCCGCTTCCGGCGAGGCGGCCGTCGCCCCGGGGGAGCAGCTCTCGACGACCCGCAGCGCGCGGCCCGTGTCCCCGGGCGCTTCCCACACGGCGAGGCAACCCCAGCTCATCTGCACGGCGGAGAGCCAGCTCAGCTTGCTCCCGCCGCCGCCCGCGTCCTCCAGGAGCGTCTCCCGGATGACGAGGTTGATGTCGAGCAGGCCGTTCAGGTAGTCGGCGCGGGCCGCCTCGATGGCCACCCGGCCCTCCATCATGGCGCGCCGGGCCGCCCGGATGTACGCCGCGACGCGCCGCTCTGCGGCGGCGTCCCCCGCGCCGCGGAGCATCCTCTGGCCGGCCCGCTCCAGCCGGTCGATCATCTCGAGGAGCTGGTCGATGTCGGGCATCTGCTCCGCGGCCTCTCGCCAGGCCCTCTCCAGCTCCGCGACGGCGGGGCCGGGCCTGCCCCAGACGGCTGCCTCGAGCCCGAGGACCACCTCCGTCGCCCCGGGCCAGGCCTCTTCCGGCGGCGAGCTCGGATCGAGGGACGTCGAGGCGCTCGCGAGCGCGGCGAGCTCCCGCGCGAGCGCGCCGGACGGCGCGGCGGCGCTGCGGGACGACGGGGGCCCGCTGGCCGGCGCGGCGGCGCTGCGGGACGACGGGGGCGCGTCGCGCAGCGCCGGGGCGGGCGAGCAGCCGCAGGAGCGGCGCAGGACCAGGGTCGTCGGCGCGATGTGCCCCGCGCAGGGGAGCTCCCGCCCGGCGAGGAGGTCGATGAGCAGCTCGGCGGCCGTCCTGCCGAGCCGGTCGAACCGCTGGCGGACCGTCGTCAGCGGCGGCGAGGCGTACCGGGCCGCCTCGATGTCGTCGAACCCGACGAGCGCGATGTCCTCGGGGACGCGGATGCCTGCCTCGGCGAACGCGTCGAGGACCCCGAGCGCCTCCTTGTCGGCCGACATGAACATCGCGGTGCAGGTGACGCCGTCTTCCAGCAGGCGCTGCACGGCGAGCCGGCCGCTCGCCCGCTCGTTGTTCGGGAGATCGAAGACGAGGTCGGGGTCGAACGAGATGCCGCGCTCCTCGAGCGCGTCCCGGTAGGCCTGGAAGCGCTGCCGGATGTCCTCGTGCGCCATGTGGCCAGCGAAGACGATCCGCTCGTGCCCGTGGTCGAGCAGGTGGCGTACGGCCGAGAGGGCGCCACCGTGGTTGTCGGGCAGGACGTAGGGACAGCGCGCGTCCTCGTCTGCGCGCGCGCTGAGGGTCACGACGGGCCGGCCGTCGTCGAGGAAGGGATCGAGTTCCGCCGCGTCGATGAGCGCGATCCACCCGTCGACCTGGTCTCGCGCGAGCCGCAGCCTGTGAACGTCTCGCGGGGACGCCCTGATGGCGAGCACCCGATATCCGGCGCGCGCGGCGGCCGACTGGATACCGCCGAGAAGCTCGCAAACATAGCTGCCCCAGATGTCGGGGCACATGATGCCGATGGCTCTATCGGGCGACATGGTGGCAGGATCCTCGGTGGTCCTCAGCGCCGGCGCTCCGTCGTGACGCGATCCCAAGCGGAAATGGGTAGCACGGTGCACCCGTGTGGCCATGCCGCTTCTGCGGCGCGCCCGCGGCGGGAGCGCATCCGCGGTGTCACGTCCGGCTCCCGGTCGTCTGCTGATGGCTAGCGGCGCTGTGCGGCAAGCAGCGAGAGTATCGGACGGACGGCTTCGCTTGTCAGCACCGTTCGGCGGGGGGTGAGGGCGGTAGGCGAGGGCACGTCGGCGGGCGACCTCATGGCGCCGGAGCCCTGCTGGACGATGTCATGGCCTCTCGTGTCCGGCCTCCGACGCGCACTTCTCGTCCTCGGACGAGCACACCTTGCCTGTGCGGAGATCCACGAAGTACCAGGCCAGCGTCATCAGCATCGGGGAGGTGTTGCACGGCGGGGCGAGGTGCATCCGGACGTGCGCGCTCGCCCTGTCGACGCTCTCGGGCCGGAAGGCGATGCAGGAGGCGCCGGCGGGCCCTCGTCGCTTCAGCGCCCAGGCCCTGGCCAGGAGGACGGCCCTTTGCCCCTTCCGCTCCAGGTCCTGGAGAAATCGCTCGATGGGCACGTAGGCCTTGCCGTCGTGCCACATCGCCGCGCCGCGCCGCATATCGACGCGGAATCGCTCCGTCGTGCACAGGGTGCTCGCCGGGGAGCAGGTCTCGTCGGCTCGCGCGATGAGATCGAAGACGTGGCCGTGGGATGCCTCCAGCGTGAGCGAATCGACCCCGGACCACTTCCATTCGAGCAGCTGGCCGAGCGCGATGACCGCCGGGTGATGGTCCCTGTACCAGCTCGCCTTGAACGCTCCGTAGCCGCGGAGCTCGCCGTTGTCGTCCCACGAGAGCTCGTGCGTGCGCCTGTCGACGCGGAAGCGCGCGAGCCGTTTGCGGCCGTCGGACGAGAGCACGGACACGTGGAGGTGCGTGGCCGTCTCGTCCTCGACGTGGAGCGCGGTCGTGCCTCCCCAGTCGATGGCGTCGTCGATGAAGCGCTTCTCCAGCGCCGAGACGGCCGCTCTCAGCGACTCCTCGCGCGCCGCGAGGAACTCGCGCATCGGCCGGGGCGTAGCTTCGTCCCACCAGCGCACGGTGCCAGCGCGCCTGTCGACGGCGAACGTGGCGAACGGCGCGAGGCGCGCGCTGAACGGAGCGCACTGGACGGGGCCGCGTTCCCGCCGATGCAGCGCGACCATCGCCAGCCCGGCTGCGTCCTGCTCCGGCGCCAGCTCCCAGCACTCCGCCGGCAGCTTCTCCACGCTCACCCGCGGCGTCAGCCACGTGTCCTGATCGCCGGCCGCGCCCGATCTCGGGGCGGCGAAGAACGGGGCGAGCGCCTCTCTCACGAGGTCCGTGGCGTCGTCCGCCGGGGGGGCCGTTGAGAGGGCCGTGGGAGCGCCGTGCGTCACGTGCCGCGCTGCCGGCCGAGGTCCCAGAGGTCCTCTCGCCTCGGGCGCGGGCGCCGCGCACGCCGTGAGCGCGAGCGACAGGCAGGCCGCGCAAGAGAGGGCCAGTCCGCGCAGGCGCCGCCACGCCGGCCGCGCGATCGCCGCGGTGAGCGTCCTGCTTTCGACCGAGCCGCTGCCCGGACCTCTCATGGCTTCACCCTCGAAAACACGCGCTCGACGCAGCGGTCCGCGCCCTGCTTCGCCAGGAGGACGTGGGTAGTCGCGGTCGACCGGGCGAGGCCCGGGCGCGTCAGCCACAGCTCCACGTCCTCGCACGTCGTGGGATCCTCCCCGTCGGGGCCCCCGCACGCGCCGAGCTGCGGTGTCGACGCGAGCCCTGGCAGCGCTGCGCGCAGCTCCCGGTGCCAGCGCTCGCCTGCGGACGGCGATGCCGCTGGACAGAGCCAGCGCTCGGCCTCTGCCCACTCGAGCCCGAGCCAAGCGTACACGAACGACTCCGCGTCAGGGGCGAGGGGCGGCGCTCGACGCACGCTGTCGCCTTCCACCGTGTAGCGCGCGGCGAGGGCGTCCCAGCGCGGGTACCATGGGAGGAAGGTCGGGTCGCCTGTCCAGCGCAGCGTGAAGCCCCTGGCCGACACCGCGAGGGTGTAGCCGGCCGGCATGTGGAATCGGAGGCTGTTCGCGAAGGCCGCGCGCGGGTGCAGCGGGTCTGTTCCCTCCAGCAGCACCCTCGTGGTCAGCGTCCTCCAGAGCGAGACACAGGACGACTCCGCGCTCGAGACGGTCAGCGCCCAGCGCCCCTTCGGTTGGTCCGTGAGGAAGCCATAAGACAGCCGGTTCCCCTCGGACGTCCACTCCGACGGATCGCTCTCGTGGGCGAGCGCGAGGCGAAAGCCCGCCCGGCCCTGCTCGAAGACGTAGAGAGACGAGTCCTCGCCGCACGGGACCGCGAGCGTGACGAGCGCGACCCGGAGCTCGGGGTGCGCCGCGGGCTGCTCGATGCGGACGTCGAGCAGGCTGCCCCACCGCCGTTCCTCGCCGGCGGGGCGGACGCCGAGCCGCTCCAGCTCCGCCATCGCGCGCTCGCGTGCGGCGGCCGGCGCGCCCTCGGCCGCGTCGAGCGCGCGCCCGACGACGCCTAGGAGCTCGGCCTTCAAGGCGCGGAGCAGCGCGGGAGCTCCCGCGGGGGGCGCGCTCAGCCCGATCCCTGCCGCGCTTGTGTCGAGCGCGGCGAGCGCCTGCATCGTGGCCACGACATCGGGTGGAACCGGCGCTTCACCCGGGGCGGGAAGCGTCGCTTGCCCTGGCGGGGGCGCCGGCGTCCTCTGGCGCTCCGCGGGCACCGGGCGCGGTGGTGTTGAGCCTTCCTGCCGAGGCGGCGCGAGTGGCCGGCGCGCTCCGGTCACGGGCGGAGTTCCGGGTGGAGCTCCTCCCGTGCAGGCGAGTTGCCAGAGCAGCGCGGCGGCCAGGACGCCGCCTCCGGCGCGCAAGCGAGGAGCTCGGGATGGGCTCGGGGACATCGGCGCAGCCTAACGCCGATCCCGGGTCTCCGATTCCTTCGGCAGCGCCTTGGTCGCGGGTCAGGTCCCGTGAGGCGACTCTTGCTCGGAGTGCGGCGACCCTTGCTCGGAATCGCTCGAGAAGAGAAACGCCTGCTGTTCGAGGACCACCCGCCCCTTGCGCTTTGGCCGGCGCGGCGGCGCCCCGGCCTCCGTCGGCTCGCCCTCGGTCCGCTCGGCGCAGCGCGGGCAGACGGCCGGCGGCGGAGCGGGCGGCTCCGGCGCCGCGATCTCGAGCCGGGGAGGCGAGGGGGGTTCCGGCGCCGCCTCGGGCTGCGGCGCTTCGACCGGATCCGCCCGCTCGATCTCGGCGCGACCGCGCGCGTGCTCGGCGGTGACCAGGGCGCGGAGGGCGCGGGCGGCGGCGCGGTGCTCGGCGGCGGCCCGGCGCAGGCGCGCGACGAGCTCCAGCGCTGCCCGCGGCGGCGCGTGGAAGCGGGCGCGCTCGCGGTGCGCGCAGCCGTCGTAGGCGCCGCCGCTGCTGCCGCAGTCGATGCAGATGAGATCGAGCGCGAGCGGCTCCCGGACGGCGGAGATCGGCTCGTCCGCCGCGGTGTCGTCGGGCGGGATCGCGTCGATGGGTTCCTCGGCGGACGGCAGCTCTTCGACGACGACGGCGGCGGCGGCCTTGCGGGAGCGCATGCCGATCGGCTAGCAGATCATTGAACGGATGTACAGGTGTAGCTGGTGTTCGCGGCGCGGTGGGCCGTCCGGGAGCGGCGGACGCCCGGGCATGGCGTACCAAGGAAACGCCTGTGTCCGCCGTGTCCTCTGTGGTTGAATCCCTGTTCATGGCTCAGGATGCGGTCACGCCGCTCGGCAGGGAGGCGCTCTCGCAGTACACCCGCGATGAGCTGATCGACCTGGCTGACCGCGAGCTGGCCCGCACGGCGGAACCGCTCGTGTTCCTCGCGGAGGCGTCGCGAAGTGAAGCCGCGCTCGACGACCGGATCGCGTCGCTCTACGAGCGCGCGCTGCGGTCTCCGTCTCCGCTGGTCAGGTTCCATGCGGCCTGGTGCGTCTACGACACCAGAGCTTGTTGGGCCCGGTTCATCCCCGTCCTGCAGGCCGCCCGCGAGGCCGAGGACGACGAGCCGAACCGGGAGAACATCGATGTCGTGATCGACCTTCTGCAGACCGAGCTCCGTGAGGAGGAAGAGGAGCAGATCCGGTGGGCGCACCCGGGGCTCGCTCGCATCGAGTACGACGTGACCAGGCGACGATCGCTGTCCAGCGAGGAGCGCGCGGCGCTCACGCAGGCCGTCGACTTCCTGCGCATGCCGTACGATATCTACCATTGGTACTCCGAGCGAAGCCTGAACATGTCACTGGAGCGCGCGCTCACGTCGCTTCGCCAGCTCGAGCGCTGGTGGGACGAGATCGCGCCTTCGTTCCAGTCCGAGGCCCCCTATCGACACGCGGATCCGTTCATGGACGAGGACGGCATCCACCCGCTCGGGGCCTACATCATCAGCAGCCAGTTCCTGTGGCATTATCACGAATCGGACCAGGCGGAGCGCCATCTCCTCCGCTCCTTCCACCTAGCGGAGACGCTCATGACGCGGGGGCGGGGCGGAGCGGCTCAGGTCATGCCGCGCGCGCCTCTGAAGGAGCGATATCTGGACAACGTCTCGCGGGCCTACCACGACCCGCGCCTCTACACGGTCAATCAATTCTACCTGGGAGAGCTCTACGAGCGCCGGGGCGCTCATGAGCAGGCCGCGCGGCACTACGCGCGCTTCGCCGAGCTCGAGCCCGATTTCTCCCCGAGGAACTCGTACGCTTCCCACCCGGATTACTACGACGTCAAGCGGTTCTATCCGGGGACGGTCGAGGCGTACGGCAGGCTCGGGAACCTGTACCGCGATCGGCTGGGCAATCCGGATCGAGCGCGGTTCTACTATGAGAAGGCCCTGCGGCTGAGCCCGTCGCACCACACCCCTCATCGAGATTATGCGCGCCTCCTGCAGGAGGCCGATCCTTGCGGAGCGCTCGACCTCCTGCGGCAGGAGATCGAGGTGTTGACCTCCTATCCGGATCCCGACCCGAGCCCGAACTCGCGCTGTCTTCCGTTCGAGCCTCGGGAGGTGGTCGAGCGGTTCCATGCATGGCGCTCTCACCCGATGGCGCCGCGCCACGACGTGGACGTCATGGCGCGGTCGGTCCTCCGGTTCCTGAAGCGCCTGTCCGTCGAGCCGTACCGGTTTGCGTACTCCGAGTGGAATGAGCTCGCGCAGCAGGTGGAGAGCGCCTCGTCTCCGAGCGCGTGACCCCCGGCGCCGTCGTGGCGCTGCGTCCTGCGGGGGGCCGACGTGGTAGCCTGCCGGCATGATCCTCCCGCTCGCGCCGCTCGTGCAGAGGAGCGCGCTGCCCCGGCCAGCCCGGGGCGTCCGGCTCGCGCGCGGGGCCTTCCTCGCCGGGGCGGCCGCGGCCTCCCTCGCGCTCGGCTGCCAGGGCATCCTCGGCATTCACGACGTCTCGCGCGACGGGGCCGGCGGTGAGGGCGGCGCCGGTGGCGCGGCCGCGTCGGGCGGAGGCGGGGGCGGCGAGGTGTCCGCGCACGGCAGCGGCGGCAGGGCGCCCCAGGCGGGCTTCTCGATCGCGCTCGACCCGGCGGCGGCGCGCGTGGTGCGCGGCGGCTCGGTATCGCTCACCATCGCCGTCACCCGCTCGGACGACTTCGCTGGCGACGTCGAGCTCTCGCTGTCGGGCCTGCCGAGCGGCGTTTCGGCGAGCCCGGTCGTGGTCCCGGGCGGCGAGGCCACAGGCGCGCTCACGCTGAGCGCGGAGCCGCTCGCGACGCTCGGCGGCGCCGCGCCCTCGCTCGTGGCCAGCGCGCCCGGGCAGGAGGACCAGGTGGTGCCGCTCTCCCTCCTCGTCGCCGATCCACCGGGGACGCTCGATCAGTCGTTTGATGGCGATGGAATCGCGACCAGCGGAACGCCCCACGAGGCGCGCGCCATCGTCGTCCAGGAAGACGGCAAGATCCTCGTCGCCGGCAACGACGGAGAGACCTGGGGGCTCATGCGCTTCCTGCCGGGCGGCGTGCTCGATCCGGAGTTCGGCACAGCGGGCCTCGTCGTCGGCCAGGAAGGAACGGTCAAGTCGCTCGCTCTCCAGCCGGACGGGCGCATCCTGGCCGTGGGGACGCGGAAGGACCAGCTCACGGTGGTCCGATTCAACGCGAGCGGCGGGATCGATCAGGCCTTTGGCGCCAGCGGGGTCGCGAGGCTCGATCCTGCCTCGATCAGCGGCTCCGAGGGCTTCGACGCCGCCGTCGAGAGCGACGGCGGGATCATCGCCGCCGGCGTCGGGAAGCCGGGCAACCGCGGCATCGTCGTGCGGTTCTCTTCCATGGGCGATGTCGATCGCGACTTCGGCGGCTCGGGCCTCGTCTCGTTCGAGAATCGCCCGCTGCACTCGGTCGCGCTCGGAGAGGACGGGCAGATCGTCGCAGGAGGGACCGAGCGGGACGCGGGCCCGACCTTCCTCGCGGTGCGGCTCGATCGCGACGGGGCGCTCGATCCCGACTTCGGAATGGGCGGCATCGCCTATCTCTCGCAGACGCCGTACAACGATAACGACCTCGCCCTCGGGAGCGACGGCAAGCCGATCCTGATCGGATATGCGCTCGACGGCGTGAACCACTACGCTTTCGCGCGCTTCAACGCGGACGGCTCGGCGGACACGACGTTCGGCGGGACCGGCATGGTGAACGCGAGCGGCACGGAGAAGCCGTATGTGCGGGGCTATGGCGTCGCCCTCCAGGCCGACGGCAAGATCCTCGGCGCGGTCGCGGGAGGCACCGGGGCTTCGGGCATCACGGCCTCGATCCTGCGGCTCCTGCCGGACGGCACCATGGACGCCGGATTCGGCACCTCGGGCGCGGTCGTGCTCGACGACCATCCGGACGAGAACTACCTCTACGCCGTCGCCGTCCAGCGCGACGGCCGCATCGTGGCCGCGGGGAAGCGGTCGACCCTGGGGCTCATGGTCGTGCGCGTCTGGGATTAGCCCTCTCGCTCGGCGTGGGACGGCTGGTCGCGGGCGCCCTGCTCGTGCGCTGACCCTCACTCCTTCCGCAAGAGCCCGTATCGCGCGAGCTTCCGGTACAGCGTCATCCTCGGGATTCCGAGGCTCCTCGACACCTCGCACACGTTCCAGCGGGAGAGCTCGAGCGCGGCGCGGATCCGCTCCTCCTCGGCGCCCTGGTGCTCGGCGCGCGACCGGCCGCGCGGCGCGGGCGCCGCCGCCGGCAGCTGGATGTCGGCGGCGCCGATCTCCGGGCCCGGCGAGAGCACGCACGCGCGCGAGAGCACGTTCTCGAGCTGCCGCACGTTGCCGGGCCAGCCGTACGACGAGAGCCGCCGGAGCGCGCCCCGGGACAGCCGGAACGCCGGGCGGCCCTGGCGCGCCGCGAGCTTCTCGACGATCGCCTGCGCGATCGCCGGGATGTCGTCCGGCCGGTCGCGCAGGGGCGGCAAGCGGATCTCGATGACGCTGATCCGGTAGTAGAGATCCTCGCGGAAGCGCCCCCGGGCGACCTCCTCCCGCAGATCCCGGTTCGTCGCGCAGACGACCCGCACGTCGGCCACCGAGACGCTCCGGTCCGACCCCACCGGGCGGATCGAGCGCTCCTGCAGCGCGCGGAGCAGCTTCGCCTGCACGCCGAGCGGCACCTCCCCGAGCTCGTCGAGGAACAGCGTCCCGCCCCGCGCCGAGACGAACAGCCCGCCGTGATCGCGGACCGCGCCCGTGAACGCGCCCTTCACGTGGCCGAAGAGCTCCGACTCGAGCAGCGCCTCGGGCAGCGCGGCGCAGTTGACCGCCACGAACGGCCCGTCCCGCCGGGGCCCGCCCGCGTGGATCGCGCGCGCGACGAGCTCCTTGCCGGTGCCGCTCTCGCCGGTCACCGTCACGGTCACGTCGCTCTCCGCGACGCGCTCGCAGAGCGCGAGCACCGCGCGCATCGGCGCGCTCCTCCCCGCGATCTCCGGGAAGTCGCGGCGCGCGTCCGCCCGCGTCCGCTCGAGCTCGTGCGAGAGCCGCTCGATCTCGTCGGCCTGCGAGCGCATGAGCTCCGCGACCCGCCGCTGCTCCTCCTCCAGGGCCCGCGTGCGGTCCCGGAGCTCGGCCATCAGCCTGCCGTTGTGCAGCGCGACCGCGATCTGGTCCGCGAACGCGCCGAGCAGATCCGCGTCGCCCTCCGCGAACTTGCCGCGCTGGAACCGGTTGTCGAGGTAGACGGCGCCGAGCACCGCGCCGTGCGCGCGGATCGGCACGCACACGATCGACCGGAGCCGCAGGCCGTGCACGGACGCGTTCCCGTGGAACCGCTCGTCGGCCAGCGCGTCGACCGTGAGCACCGCCTCCCCGCGCTCGACCACCCGCTTCGCGATCCCGTGGCTGAACTTGAGCTGGCTCTTGCCGACGCGCTCGCGATCGAGGTTCCGCGCGACCGCGACCTCGAGCTTGCCCTTCGCGTGGCCTTCCGGTCCCAGCGACGGCGACGTCAGGATCACGAACCCCCGCTCGGCGCCGGTCAGCTCGATGGCCGCGTCCATGGCGAGGCGCAGCACCTCCTCCGCGTCGAGCGTCGAGCTCAGGCGCCGGTTCACCTCGAGCAGCTTCAGCACGAGCTCCATGCGGGCCCCCGGCGGCGCAGGCCCGCCGCGGAGCGCGGCCCGCCGGGGGTGCCGCCAGAAGACCTCGGCGAGCTCGGCGGGGAGCGTGCTCCCGATGCGCTCCCAGCACTCGAGCGCGGCCGTGCGGTGCCGCTCCGCCAGCGCCGTCGCCGACCGGAGGCGGAGCACCTCGGCGGACGCCTCCTCGTGCTTCGCGTGGAGCTCGAGCTGCGAGACCCTCGCCACGAGGCCCGCGCCCCGCTGCACCTCCGCGAGGGCGGCGTCCGTGTCGCCGCGGGCCAGCGCGAGCTCCGCGCCCGCCGTCGCGTGGCGCAGCGCGAGATCCGCCGCGTCGGCCTCCCGGAGCAGCGCCGCGGCCTCGGCCAGCCGCGCGCCCGCCGCGGCCCTGTCCCGCGCCGCGAGCGCGACCTCCGCGGCGTGGATCACCGCCTCGCACGCCTCGCGCTTCGAGCCGCGCGCCGCGTGGCCGGCGCGGGCCTCCTCGAGCAGCCGCGCCGCCTCGCCGAGCGCGCCGCGCGCGGCGGCGATCTCCGCGGCGAGCCCGAGCGCCGCCACGGCGATCTCCTCGGGGGCCCTCGGGCCCTCGGGCGCTCGCATCCGCGCGACGGCGAGCTCGGCGCGCTCCAGGAGGCCGACGTCCGCGTGGATCTTGGCGAGGTTGAAGCGCAGGGTCGCCTCGGTCCGCTCCTTGGCGAAGGCGATCGCCGCCCGGAGCCCGCGCTCGTAGCAGCGCAGCGCCGCGCCCCAGTCGCCGAGCTGGTGCCTCGCCGTCCCCAGGTTGAGCGCGGCCGTCGCGAGCAGATCGCCGAGGCCCTCGGCCTCGGCCAGGTCGAGCGCCTCCTGGAACCCGCGCGCCGCGAGGGCCGCGTCGCCGGCGCGGTAGGCGTGGAGCGCGTGGTAGCTGAGCGTGCGGGCGCGGGCGCGGGGCGAGCCCGACGCCGGCCGAAGCGCGACGGCGCGCGCCAGGCTCTGGAGCGCCCCGGCCTGGTCGCTCAGGTACCCGAGCGCGAGGCCCAGCGTCTCGGCGAGCTCCGCGGCGGCCTCGCGCTCCTCGCCGCTCGCGAGCGCGCCGTCGACCTCGCGCTCCTCGCCGCTCGCGACCGCGCGGGCGACCTCGCGTGATCCGGGCGCCGCGAGCGCCGCGAGCGCCCCCTCCGCCTCGCGCCGGGCCTCGTCGTAGCGGCCGAGGCGCAGCAGGCAGCGCGCGGAGAGGCTCGCGAGCCGCCCGCCCCAGGGCCCGGGCGAGAGGGCCCGCGCGCGCCCGAGCTGCCAGAGCGCCCGCTCGACCTTCCCGAGCTTCTCGTAGCAGCGCGCCGCCCGGTACGAGAGCTCCGCGCCCACGTCGGCGGGCGGCCCCGCGCGCCTCGCCCGCGCGAGCAGCGAGAGCGCGCGCCGCGGGTCGCCGGCGGCCTCGATCGCGGACGCCGCGGCCACGAGCGTCCTCGGCGCCGGCAGGACCTCGCAGGCGGCGTCCGCCGCGCGCACCCAGGCGCGCGGCGCCCACTCGAGCATCGGCCCGGACGCGGCGAGCGCCCGCCGCGCCGCCTCGTGGTCGCCCGCGAGCACGAGCGCCCTCGCCCGGTCCGCCGCGCGCTGGCTGCGGAGCGCCGGGGCGAGGGCCGCCTCGTCGGCGCCGGCGAGGTGGGCCGCCATGGCGGCCGCGACCTCGCGCACGGCGCCCGCGTCGAGCCAGGGCAGGAGCGCCCTCGCTTGCCCGGCCTGACCGAGGCGGAACCCCTCGCCGTCGAGCCGCGCGAGCCCCGCGGCCTCGAGCGCGTCGAGCGCCGCGCGCCCCACGCCGAGCGCGGCGGCGGCCTCGGGCCCGAGCGGATCGGCGACCGCGAGCGCCGCGAGGGCGCGCGCCTCGCCGCGGTCGAGCGCCGCCACGCGCCGGCGCCAGAGCTCCGGGGTGCCCGTCGTGTGGACGAACCTGTCGAGCTCCGCCTCGCTCAGGCTGCGCTGCGCCAGCGCGGCGCAGAGCTCCTTGAGCGCGCGCGGGCGCCCGCCGCTCGCGCGCAAGAGGTCCGACGTGCGCGCCGCCGTGGCGAGGGGCGCGGTCCAGACCCGGACGGCGTCTTCCTCGAGCGGACCCAGCGGGAGCTCGACGACCGCGCCGCCGCCCACGTCGAGCCGCTCCGCGGAGGCGATCAGCCAGAGGACGGCGTCGGTCGGCTCGGCCGATCGAACGAGCGCCTCGAGCAGCGCCCGGTCGTGCGCGCCCAGCCTGTGCGCGTCGTCGATCGCGAGCACGCGCGGCCGGTGCGGCGCGGGCAATGCCTGCGCATCGCGCGCATCACGCGGGGCGCGCGCCGCCTCGCCCTCGCGCCCGCGCGCCCCCGCGAGCTCGCCGCGGGCCCCGAGCAGCGCGTCGACGCCGGCCGGGAGCGGCGCGCCGCCGAGCGCCCGGACCAGCAGCGCGCGCAGCGGATCGTCGCCGCGGGGCGCGCCCTCGACGACCTGCGCGCTGAGCTGCGCGCGCCACTTGAGCTCGCGGAACAGCCGCGATTTGCCCGCGCCTTCCTCGCCCGTGACGATCACCGCGCGCGGCCCGCGCTCGCCGCGGAGCAGCGCCTCGAGCGCCGCGCCGAACGCCTCGACCTCGCGCTCCCGCCCCACGATCTCGCCCGGCTCGCTCACGACGGCGGGCGCGCGCCGCGGCAGGCCGCCGGCGGAGAGGGCCTCGAGGACCTCCTCCACCCCCGAGGGGCGGCTGGCCGGATCGTCCGCGGTGAGCCGCCCGGCGAGGCGGCGAACGGCGGCGGGCGGCGCCCCGGAGAGGAGCGGGAACAGGGCCTCGAGCGTCCGCCCCACGGCGAAGAGGTCGGTGCGCGCGCTCGGCGGGGCCCCCCGGAGGAGCTCGGGCGCGAAGAACCGCGCCGTCCCCGAGAGGTCCCCCGCGTCCGCGCGCATCCTCCGCGCCGCGCTGAGATCGATGAGCACGCCCGCGCCGTCGTCCCGCACGAGGACGTTCTCGGGCTTGAAGTCGCCGTGGACGATGCCGGCGCCGTGGAGCCACCCGAGCGCGTCGAGCGCGTCGAGCAGGACGGGCAGGGCCGCGCGGAAGGCGCGCCCCCGCGCGTGCTCGGCCAGCGTCCGGCCCCGGATGAGCTCCGTCGTGGCGTACGTGAGCGGCTGCCCCGGCGCGCCGCCGGACGTCGTCCGGGCGAAGTCGTACGCGCGTGGGAGGCGCGGGTGAGCGCAGGCCGAGAGCAGCGAGAACTCCCGCCGGAACGCCTCGAGCGCGCCCGCGGAGCCGAAGCTCAGCGATTTCATCGCCACGTCGCGATCGAAGAGCCGGTCGCGCGCCTCGTAGACCGAGGCGAGCCCGCCGCGCCCGAGCGCGCGCACGACCTCGTAGCGGCCATCGACCACGGCCCCTGGCGCAATGCCGTGGTGTACCATCGGTACAATATGGTACAGAATGGTACAACAAGGGGCCACGATTTCCGCGGAACGCCGCGGACCGCATTGGCGCGACTCTTGAACAGAGGAGCGTCGTGATGCGCTGGCTTGCGGTCCTTCTCGTCGCTTGCGTCGCCGGGTGCGGGGTGAACCCCATCCCGGAGCCGCCCTTCGAGCGGCCGCCGGCGCTCGCCGGCGACGTCGTCGGCGCTGTGTGCGACGAGTGCGACGGCGCCCCGCTGGAGCTCACCGGCGCGCCAGGGAGCGTGACCGACGCCGACGTGGTCTGGGCGGTGAACCTCGATGGGACCGCGCCTCCGGTCGTCGCGCCGGTCGCGGCCGACGGCAGCTTCGCGCTCGACATCGACGGCCTCCGGGGGGACGAGCTGCGCCTCCAGGCCCGGCGCGGCGCGCTGCGCTCCGAGCCGGTGGACCTCATCGCCGGGGTCGGCGCCCTCGAGCCGTCGCCTCGCCCGCTCGCAGGCTGCTTCGAGGTCGAGCGGGAGCTCGCCCTGCCCGAGGCGGCCGTCGGCGCGATGTCCAGCAGCGCCATCGCGCTCGCGCACTCCTGCGGCGCGCCGCTCGCGATCGACAGGATCGCGCTGCGCGCCCCGGCCCCCGAGTACAGCCTCGAGGGAACGGCGGCTCCCGTGGTCCTCGAGGCGGGGAGCGCCGGAGAGCTCCGCGTGGTGTACCGGCCGACCGAGGCCGCCGCGCGCGGCGAGGAAGTGGCGCTGATCGAGGTGTCTTCACCGGAGGTCTTCCGGCGGGCGGTGACGCTCTTCGTGGCCGGCGCTCCCTGAGTCGATTCGAGCTCTCTGCTCCTCCGGGAGGCTCGAGACGGGCCTCGAGGGGGAGCGCATCTCCCAACCCACACGAGAAAGATACGGAGACCAATATGCGAGCCTGTGCCTTGTTGCTTCTTGCGGCCTCTTCGATCGTAGGAATGTTCGGCTGTAAACCTCCCACGGGCGGCGGGGGCGGGGCGTGCCCGGATCCGAGCGATCCTGGCGTCCACTACGTCTCTCAAGATCCGGACGAGTGCGCGCTCATCGACTTCGTCTGCGCGGAGGGACAGACGCTGATGAACGCGCCGGGGTGCGGCTGCGGCTGCATCGACGAGGAGCCGCCTCCCGCGTGCCCGGATCCGAGCGATCCTGGCGTCCACTACGTCTCTCAAGATCCGGACGAGTGCGCGCTCATCGACTTCGTCTGCGCGGAGGGACAGCGGCTGATGACCCAACCAGGGTGCGGCTGCGGCTGCATCGACGAGGAGCCGCCTCCCGCGTGCCCGGACCCGGGCGCTCCGGGCGTCCGTTACGTCTCTCACGATCAGAACGAGTGCGCCCTCATCGACTTCGCTTGCTCGCCGCCCGAGAGGCTCTTCGGCGGCGAGTGCGGCTGTGGCTGCGTCGGCCCCGCGCCGGAGACCTGCCCCGACGCCGCGGATCCGGACGTCCGCTACATCTCTCACGACCCGGAGTACTGCCACCTCGTCGACTTCATCTGCGCGCCGGGAGAGGCGCTCTTCTCCGACGAGTGCGGCTGCGGCTGCGTCGGCTCGGACCTCCCTGTCGGGCACGCTCGTCAAGGCAAGTGACCGCGCCCACGATCTGCCGCCCTGACAAAGGTGCTCGCGCGGTCGCCCTGCGCGCTCCGCGGGGAGAGCCCGCCGCGCCCTGAAGCGCTCCCATCACCGACGTCGCCTCCTGCGTGGGGCTCCTCACGAACATCGATGCACGGCCGCCCTGCGCAGCCTGCGCCGCGCGTAAACCTCGGCCGAAGCGGCCGCTCCGGATTGTTTACATGCGCGCACCTGTCGCGTCACGCCGGGTCACGTGGGATCGAGCGCGGCGGTCGACACACAGAAGTTCTTGAGTCGATCCATCGAGGACGGTGATAGGCTCGCCTGGGGGATGCGGGGGCGAACGCGACCGGGATGAAGACTGGGCCTGTCGATCAGCGCACATCGAAGGTGATCGGCGTCGCGTCGGTCTTCCTCGACAATTCCTTCAACACAACGGCTTTTCGTGGCATGCACCGCGCCGCGCGAGCGCGGGGCTACGAGCTCCTCCTCATCTACGCGACGCCTCGGCGCGTCTTGGAGCGCGGCGTGGCGCTTCGCCACGTGGCCGGCTGGATCGCGATGTACAACATCGACGGGCTGGAGGAGCTGCTCTCCGACGGGAAGCCTGGCGTCATCTTCTGCGCGCCCACGCTCGGGACGCGCTGCCCGGTCGTCCGCGCGGAGAACCACGATTCGATTCACCTGCTCGTCGATCACCTCATCCGGCTCGGACATCGCCGGATCGCTTACATCGGCATGACCGGGTCGGACGATTTCCACGAGCGGAGCAGGGTATTCGATCAGGCGCTGCGCGCGCGCGGGATCGAGGCCGACCTCAACCTGCTCTCCGAGTTTCACGAGTGTACGATCTTATATACCGAGCAGCGCTTCCATCAGCTGCTCGAGCGCAACGGCAAGTTCTGTACGGCGCTCGTGGCGGGCAACGACGAGATGGCGATTGGCGCCATCAACGCGATCCGGGCGCACGGCTACCGCGTGCCCGAGGACATCGCCGTGGTGGGGTTCGACGACATCAACGCCGCCCAGCACTGCGATCCGCCGCTCACCACGGTACGGCAGGACCCGGCGCTCCTCGGGAGCATGGCCGTCGAGCGGCTCATCGATTTGCTCGACGGCCTCCCCCCTCGTGAGCTCGTGACCCGCGGCCCGGCCGAGCTGGTGGTGCGTCGCTCGTGCGGAAGCGGCCGCGCGGCGTGGAACACCGCGCCTGTCGCGCCGGCGATCGCGGCGCCGGAGGGCGACTGGCAGCGCGTGCTGTCCCGGCAGATGAGCCTCCTCATGGATGGGTGGGAGCTCCCGCTGTCCGACGACGCGCCGCTCGGCTGGCCGGAGGCGGAGGTGATCGCGCAGGGCCTCGGCGCGGCGCTCGCCGGGGAGGAGCCGCTGGACGTGGGGACGCTCCAGCGCGCTTTCGCCGCCGGGGTCACGCGAAACGACAAGATCGAGGTCCTGCTCGCGGTGGTGAAGCTCGTCGAGCAGACCGCGGCGCGGCGGCTCGCCGTCGCGCCGGAGCCGGAGGCCGCGCGCCGGCTGGAGACGTTCCTCGACCGCGTGCGCCTCTCGCAGCAGCGGGCCCTCGCCGCGTGGGAGCGGCGGAACGTGAAGAGCCTCGAGCGGCTGGTCCGCGCCAAGGTGCACATGAGCAGGCTCCTCGCCTCGAAGCACGCATGGACCCAGGAGCGCCTGGAGTGGCTGGCGCAGACCTCCATCGGTGTGGGGTGCATCGCGCTCTGGGCGGATGCGTCGGGCTCGGCCGAGCCGGAGTTCGTCGTCCACTCCGTGTACCCGTACGACACGGACTTGACCACGCTCGTGGGTCAACGGTATCCGGCCGGCGACTTTCCGCCGCCCGCCCTGAGAGCGGCGGCCTTGCCGGACGAGCCGGGCGGCTATCTCCTGCTGGTCCCGCTCGTGAGCGCGAGGCGCGACTGGGGGACTCTGGTGCTGGGAGGGCTGCACCTGGAGAGCTTCGTGGGCAACCTCCATCCGCTGGCCATGTGGGTGTCGCTCCTGATCGCCGCGTTCGAGCACCACGACATGGAGGCCACGCTGCAGGCGGAGCGCGACATGCTGGCCGCCGCCTACGAGCGCGAGCGCGCGCTGGCGAGCACGGTGCGGGAGCTCGGCTGTCCGGTCATCCCGCTGCTGCCCGGGGTGCTGCTCATCTCGCTGATAGGCGCGATCGACGCCGCGAGGGCGCAGCAGATCATGGAAGCCGCGCTCTCTGGCGTCGCGCGAGAGGGGGCCCGGTGGGTGCTGCTCGACGTGACCGGCGTGCCGTTCGTCGACGAGGAGACCGCGGCGTCGCTGGTGCAGACGGCGCAGGCGACCCGGCTGCTCGGCGCGCGCGTGAGCCTCGTCGGCGTCGGGCCCGGGATGGCGCAGGGCATGGTCGGCCTCGGGATCGAGCTGCGCGACATATCCATCTTCCAGTCGCTGGCCGCCGCCATCAGCGACCTGACAAGGCCAGAAAAGAAGAGGAAGATGAGGCGGGCAGAGTAGCGCCGCACGGGCGCGCCGAGATCGCCCGAATCACTTCATCAGGAGCTTGGCCGCCGCGCGCCCCGCGGCCTCGGTCAGCCGCCGCATGTAGTCCCAGTTGAGCCGATCGACCCGGTCGCAGCGCTGGTGGTAGCAGGGGTTGCCGTCATCGCCGAAGAAGTTCTGCGATATGGCCACGGCCGGCGCCCCGTAGCGCCAGAACGCCGAGTGATCGCTGCGGTTCGTGCAGGCGTCCACCCGGGTCAGGCCGAGCTCGCCGCGCGACGCGGCCTCCTCGACCAGCGCGGCCAGATCGGACGACGTGTTCTCGTTGCAGTGGATGACGTGATAATGCCCGTCGTCGTCGGAGTCGTAGCCCGTCATCTCCAGATCCAGGACGCCGACCACCTGAGCCATCTGCCCGTCCCGGTAGAGCTTGCTCGCATAGGCCTTTGAGCCGAGGAGGCCGTCCTCCTCTTGATCGAAGGCGACGACGCGCAGCCCGATGCTCAGCTTCGTGTCCTTCAGCGCGCGGGCGATGGCGAGCGACGACACGATGCCGGAGCCGTCGTCGTCGGCGCCGGCGTTGCTCATGGAGTCGTAGTGCGCCGAGAGGATGAGGACGCGTGACCGATCCGCGCCGGGTTTGTCGGCCGTCAGGTTGACGCCCTGGCTCCAGCCGCTTTGATAGGCGTGCTCCTTGACGGTGAACCCGATCGCCTCGTATTGCTGGCGCATCCAGCGGCGGGCCAGCGCGCGCCCGTCCTCGGACCCGCGCTCGCGGATGACCGCCGTGCGGCCATCGACGGTCACCGGCGCGGCGCCGGAGAGCTCCTTGAGCCGCGCCTCGAGGAACGCGGCGTCGATGTGGAGCTCGGGGAGCTCGGCGGCGCCCCCGTCGCGCGGCGCGCGCGTCCCGGCCGGAGCGCGGGTCCCCTGTCGTTCCGGAGCGCGCGACAGGACCACGTCGTGCTCTCCGATCGGCTCTGCGTGAAGGCGAGGCGAGCCGAGCCAGTCATGGGGGTCGCGGCCCGTCGGGACGGCGACGGCGGCGATCCCGCCGACGCGCGCGCGCTCGCCCGGGAGCGCCGCGCTGGGAAGCGGCCCCTCCACGAGGTAGAGCGAGGTCCCGCGCTCTTTTTTCAGAGTGACGCTCTGCCAGGCGTCATCGACGCCGGCGCGGGTCACGACGACCTGGCCAGCCTCCGTCGCGAGCCGGTTCAGGAACGTGCTGACCGTATCCTTGCCCACGTGCGAGACGTGGATCTCTTCGGCCGCCGGCGCGCCCGGATCGCCGGAGGCGCACGACGTCGAGACGAGCGCAAAGCCGGCACAAAGCGCGGTGACGGCGCTCGAACGATTGCGGCAGGTTGCCATGGCGTCTTCCCCTTTCGGCGACACCGTACGGATCTCAAACGGATTATCCAAGCACTATCTCGCGAGGAGTCGAGCTTCGGATGAATCGCGTCAAATGCAATGAGGGACACATGAGCGCTCCATATCGGAGCTCTGGAGTCATGGCCCAGCTCGTCAGGCCGTGAGCGAGCGATGACGAGGCCGCTCGGCCTGTTCGGGCAGGCGGGCGGTGCGCTGGCCAGCGCTCCAGGTGGCCTGGAGCAGGAGAGAGGGAGAGGAAAAGAGGTAGGCGTTAACCAAGCTTCCCGCCGCGTTCTCCCACATTCGAATGTTTACGTGGTCGTTTACGTGGTCGTGGTCGTGGTCGTGGTCGTCAACGATAGGCCGTGAACGACCACGACCACGACCACGTAAACGACCACGTAAACGACCACGTAAACGTTCACGCAAAACGTTTACGTAGACGTTCACGTTCACCTTGGGCCGGATCACTCCTCGGGCGGGGTTCCATCTCGCAGCGACAGCTGGCCTCGACGGCAGGTATCGATGGCGGACGCGAGGATGCGCATTGCCTCCTGGGGCGCGTGGAAGCCGGACGAGTTCTCGGCCTCGGCGAAGTCGACGAAGAACTGGCATTTCCGCTGCGCCGCGCGCGGCCCCGCGAGCGCCTCATCGGCCATCCCGGCCTCCTTCGCCCGGCGGATGTCGCTGATGAGCGCGACCACGGCGTCCATCGCCCGGTTGCGCGCCTCGAAATGGCGCGACTGGATCGTCTCCACGCGCTGCCGGAGCTCGTCCTCGGGCCACTTGTGGCACGTCTGGCACGCGCGGTTCACGTTGAGGAGCGGGCTCTGCACGTGGTGATCGCTGATCTTCGTCGCGCCGACCCGCTGGTACGGCATGTGGCAGTCGGCGCAGGCCACGCCGGAGCGGGCGTGGATGCCCTGATTCCACATCTCGAACTCCGGGTGCTGCGCCTTCAGCACCTTCGCGCCCGACTCCGCGTGCGTCCAGTCCGAGTGGCCGTTCTCCTCGTAATAGGCGTAGATCTCGTCGACCTTGATGCCCTTCGCCCACGGGTACACGAGGCGCTTCTCCGGGCCCTTGAAGTAATACTCCACGTGGCACTGCCCGCAGACGTACGAGCGCATCTCCTGGCGCGTTGCCATCGTGTTGACGTCGTAATTGGCCTCGCCCGTCGACGCCTTGAGCGCGCGGATCCCCTCGATGAACCCGGGCCGCGTCACCCGGAGCTGCATCGACTCCGGGTCGTGGCAGTCGATGCACGAGACCGGGTGCGTCACAAGCTTGCGCGCCTCGGGGAAGGGCATCTGGTTCATCGCCTCCCAGCCGCGCATCAGATCGCCGCCGCCGAGCTTCTTGTACGGCACGTACACGGACGCATGGCAGTGAATGCACGTGCCCGGCTGCTTCGTCGCGATCTGCCGCTCGGTGTACACCTGATCCTCGAGCATGTGGGCGTGCCCGCGCTCCTCCCGGAAGTCGCGCGCGAAGGCGTAGCCGGCCCACATCGTCTTCAGCCGCCCGTCCTCCTCGAGCTTCGATTGCGCGACCACGCTGCGCGGATCGGCCTCCGTCGGCGTGCGCGGCACCGCCTCGCTCCCGCCGAAGCGCGTGCGCTTCTGGTCGACCGTGCGCCGGTAGCCGTCGTACTGGAGGGGGAAGTTCTTCCCCCATACGGCCGGGTCGTCTATCGTGTCGTCAAGCTCGACGACGCGATAGAACGGGCTCTTCGCCTCCTGTTTGTGCTCGAAGATGTTCACGAGCAGCGCGGCGATCCCGGCGGTCGCGGCCGCCGCGGCGAGCGCCGCGAGCGGCAGGTAGCGCCAGCGCGCCGGCGGCCTGCCGGTGCGCGCGCTCTTCTGCGTGGATCCTTCGTCCTTCGGCTCCGTCATCGGTCCTTTCCCTCGTGCAGCGGGCGCCCCTCAGTGCAGGTGGCCCACCGATTCATGGCAGCGCACGCACGAGAGCCCCGCGGCGCCGTGGTGCTCGCTGTCGATCGCATCCACGACGTCGCCGTGACACCCGCGACAGGCCTCCTCCGTGATGCGTAGATTGCTGGGCTTGATCCGGATCGGGTCCGGGAAGCGGCCCGAGGTGAAGGCGAACGAGTGCCAGAACCCGTTCGACGCCTTCGTGGCATATTTCCCCAGGAACGTGTGCGGCGCGTGACAGTCGTTGCACCCTGCCACCGCCCGGTGGCTGGAGCGCTGCCACCCGGCGAATTGCTCGTTCATGATGTGGCAGTTGGCGCACGCCGACGGGTCGCTGCCCAGGTACGAGGCGCCCTTCGCATAAACGAAGGTGTACCCGCCGAGCCCGGCGGCCACGCCGAGCGCGACGCAGAGCGCGAGGAGCAAGGCCCCCGTGGAGCCGCGCCCGCCGCGCGCTCGCCCGCGCACCGGCGGCTCCGGCGGTTCATCCCGCCGTTGCCCTTCCGTCATGGGATCTTGCTCTTGTGTCATTCGTCGCCGCACCGGTTCACCGGTTCATCGATCCTCGATAGACTGCTTTGCAAGGCAGGTGCCGCCACGTCTCGGCTGGACCGGCGACCGGCGGCCTGGCGGCGGGGGGAGCCGACTCGGCTCGAGGAGCGACCGCGGGACGCCCCGGCGGGCCGGCGCGCTCGGCTGCAAGGCGTGCGCATCGGTGCAGATTCCGCGCTGGCGGGCGCTCCCTGCGGCCGCTGTTCCCGCCGCGGCCCGTCTGCGCTAGGGACCTGGCAGGAGACGTCACGTGAACGCCCCGCGCGACACGCAGCCAGCCGCCGCCACGCCCGCGAGCGCCGGCCTCCCTCCGGCGAACCACCGTATCCGGCTGCCGGATTTCGAGCTCGGCGGCGCGCTCACGGCCGAGCAGCGGGACTTCCTCGACGAGCACGGGTTCATCCGCTTCCGCGGGTTCGCCGATCGCGGCGCGGTGCGCTCGCTCGTCGAGGAGGTCGAGGCCATGGACCGCCGGCTCGTCGGGGAGGGCAGGGCGCACATCAACGGCGTCCCGCTCCTCTTCGGCACGCGGAAGGACGGCTCCCGCTACATCCAGCGCATGGTGTTCGCGTCGCTCTTCGGCGAGCGCCTCCGCGCCTTCGTGCGCGACCCTCGCTTCGGCGCCATCCTCGATGTGGCCGGGCCTGGCTACCGGATCGGCGAGCGGGAGCGCGACGGGCTCGTCATCAACCATTACCGCCACGAGGAGGGGTCGACGTACCAGCGCCTCGGCTGGCACACCGACAGCCTGCGCGACCTCTTCTATCTCGAGAAGCCGCGCCGGTACCTGAACGTCGGCTTCTATCTCGATGACTCGCCCCTCTCGAAGGGCGGCGTGCGGCTGATCCCGTCCTCTCACCGACAAGGCCTCTTCGAGATGATGACCCGCAAGGCCTATTTCCTCGACCACCGACCCGACCCGGACGAGTACGCGCTCGAGGCCGCGGCGGGGGACCTCACGATCCACGACGGCCGCATCTGGCACCGCGTCGCGCAGGCCACGGCCACGGGCGACGCCAGCCAGCGGCGCGTGATGTACCTGCCGCTCATGAGCGGGCCGCTCAAGGAGAAGCACGAGGGCAGCCCCACGCCGCTCTATTTCCGGCTGAAGCGGCTCGCGGGGTACTGAGCGCCTCGATGTCGATCACCGTCGAGGAGGCGAAGAGCGGCGCGGATATCACCGAGATCCTCGACCTGCCGCTGCGCCTCCACGCGGCCGATCCTGGCTATGTCGCGCCCCTCCGCCCGCTCGTGCTGCGGCGGCTCGACCCGCGAAACCCCTTCTTCCGCGACGCGCAGCTGCGCCTGTTCCGGGCGCGGCGCGGGCGCGAGACGGTCGGGACGATCTCGCTCCTCCTCGACGGGCGCCACGATCGCCACAGCGGCGAGCGCGCGGCGTTCTTCGGCTTCTTCGAGTGCGAGCGCGACCCGGAGGCGGCGCGGGCGCTCTTCGGCGCGGTGAGCGAGCGGGCGCTGGCGCTCGGCGCCACGTCGCTGCGCGGCCCGCGCAACGTGACGCGGGTGGAGGACATCGGGCTCCTTGTCGAGGGGTATGGCTCCCGGCCGCCGATGCTCGCGGGCCATCACCCTCCGTATTACCGCGAGCTCGTCGAGGCCGAGGGGTTCTCGAAGCGTTACGACATGCTCGCTTACGACACCCCGCTCGTCGACGCGGCGGGGCGCCGCCGCGAGCTCCCCGAGGCGCTGCGCCGGAAGGCCGCCGCGGTGAGCCTCCCGGGCCTCGAGGTGCGCCGCGTCGCGGTTCACCGCGTCTCGCGCGACATGGAGATCGCCCACGCGGTCTTCACCGAGGCGTACCGCGGCGTGCCGGAGGTCGTCCCGATGTCGCGCGCGGAGTTCGTGAACCTGGGGCGCGCGTTCGTCGCCCTGGCGAGCCCGCGCCTCTTGCAGATCGCGACGGTGCGCGGCGAGCCCGCCGCGTTCGCGGCGTGTTTCCCCGAGCTGAACGAGGCGTTCGCCGCGGCGCGCGGGCGGCTCCTGCCGCTCGGCTGGGCGCGCGTCCTCGGGGCGCTCCGCCGCGTCAGGACGGCGAGCTTCAAGCTGATCGGCGTCGTGCCGGCGTTCCGGTCGACGGGCCTCCACGCGCTCCTCGTGCGGCACGTGGTCGACGGCCTCTTCGCGGCGGGGTACGAGCGGCTCGAGGCCTCCTTGATCCACGAGGACAACGCGGCGATGCGCCATATCGTGGAGTCGGCCGGGTGCGTGCCTTACCGGCGTTATCGCGTCTACGAGCGCCCGCTCGGAGGGAACAGGTGATATGACGACAGCTGCCCCGCACCAGAAGACGCCGTTCACGCCGTACCAGCGGCGGCTGTTCTGGTTCCTGAGCGTGGCCTCGTTCTTCGAGGGCTACGACTTCCTGGCGCTCACGCAGATATTGCCCAACTTCGGCGCGCAGATGGGCCTCGCGCCCCGCCACGAGGGGCTCCTCGTCGGGGTCATCAACTCGGGGACGATGATCGCGTATCTCCTCGTGCGCAAGGCCGACCAGTGGGGGCGGCGGCGGGTGCTATCGGTCACCATTGCGGGGTATACGATCTTCTCCGTGCTGACGGCGTTCGCGCCGAACGTCTATGTCTTCGCCGTCTTGCAGCTCATCGCGCGCATCTTCCTCCTCGGCGAGTGGGCGGTCAGCATGGTGTACGCGGCCGAGGAGTACCCGAGCGATCGGCGCGGGATGGTGATCGGCGTCATCCAGGCGTTCTCGAGCCTGGGATCCATCGTGTGCGCGGGCGTCGTGCCGCTGCTCCTCGCGACGCCGTACGGGTGGCGCAGCGTGTACCTCGTCGGCGGCGTCCCGCTCTTGCTCATCGCGGTCGCGCGGCGCGGCCTGCGCGAGACGGCGCGGTTCGAGCAGGCGGCGGCCGAGCGAAAGGGGGAGGGGACGCCGCCGTTCACGCGCATCCTGCGCACGCCGTACCGCGGGCGGATGCTGCAGCTCGCCTTGATCTGGGGGCTCACGTACGTCTGCACCCAGAACGCGGTGACGTTCTGGAAGACGTTCGCGCTCCGGGAGCGCGGGCTCAGCGACGGCGAGGTGGGCGGCAGCATCACGTTCGCGGCGCTCGTCTCGATGCCGCTCATCTTCGCCTCGGGCAAGCTGCTCGACGTGGTGGGCCGCCGCAAGGGCGCGGTGATCATCTATGTGCTGGCGGCGGCCGGCGTGCTCGGCGCTTACTCGCTGGGCTCGCGGGGCGGGCTCACGGCCGCGCTGGTCTTCGCCATCTTCGGCGCGAGCGGGGTGCTCCCCGTGCTGAACGCCTACATGACCGAGCTCTTCCCCACGCACCTCCGGAGCGACGCGATCGCCTGGTCGAACAACCTGCTCGGCCGGATCGGCTACATGCTGTCTCCGATCGCCGTCGGCTTCGCCGCGGAGGAGATCGGCTGGGGACCGGCGGTGTCCGCGACGGCGCTCTTTCCGCTGGTCGCGCTCGCGCTCATCCTGTGGCTCCTCCCGGAGACGCGCGGTAAGGAGCTCGAGGAGACGGCGCGGGTATAGCCCAGCTCCGTGTGTCAGAAATCCGGCCGAGGATCGCCGACACGCTACAAGACGTCAAGAAGAACACAAAAATCTCGGCGTCCTGTGGCGTTTGCGGCGTTTGTGGCGTTGTGGTGTCTCCAGCATCCTGGCAGGCTGGGGTAAGCACCACGCCACACCACCGCGCGGTGAGCGCAAACGAGCGGGATGAAACGTGGTCGCTGTCGGAGGCTCACAGGCTGCCGAGCCGACCCGGCGGGTGAGCGTGACATGACTGAGCCCGCCCGCGAGCCTCGAGCGATCGCCGCGGCGCCCGAGCGATTTCGCACCAAGCAACAGGTTTGGAGTTCCTGCGGTCTGGCGCTCGTCATCAATTAATTTGGTGGGAGCGTTGGGCTGAACTAGATCCGCCCCGTCGGAACGATCCCGATCGGTCTGTGGGGACGAGCCCCACCAACGCGTCGTCGCACGTTCGCGTGCGAGCGGCCGAGGTGCGTCCGGAATACGGACCGCCGAGACATTCAGGTCGCCCGCGTCGCCCAACTCGACGTCGCGCGCGAGAAGTCAGCGAACATGCAACCTTTCACGCTGCCCGACTTCTACATGCCGCATCCGGCGCGCCTCAATCCGCACCTCGAAGGGGCGCGCGCGCATACCAAGGCCTGGTCCTACGAGATGGGTATCCTGGAGGAGAACCCGCAGGGAAAACCCATCTGGACCGAGCGCGACCTCGACGCGCACGATTACGCGCTGCTCTGCGCGTATACCCACCCCGACGCGCCCGCGCCCGAGCTCAATCTGATCACGGATTGGTATGTCTGGGTGTTCTTCTTCGACGACCATTTCCTCGAGATCTACAAGCGCACCAAGGACATGCGCGGCGCGAAGGCGTACCTCGACCGCCTGCCGCTCTTCATGCCCGTCGTGCCCACGGGCACGCCGCCGGAGCCGACGAACGTGGTCGAGCGCGCGCTCGCGGACCTCTGGGCGCGGACCGTCCCGCTCACCTCGGTCCACTGGCGCGAGCGCTTCCTCGTGGCGACGAAGAACCTGATGCTCGAATGCATGTGGGAGCTCGCCAATATCCAGGAGAACCGCGTCGCGAACCCGGTCGAATACATCGAGATGCGCCGCAAGGTCGGCGGCGCGCCCTGGTCGGCGGGCCTCGTCGAGATCGCCGTGGGCGCCGAGGTCCCGGCCGCCGTCGCCGCGACGCGCCCACTCGAGGTCCTGCGCGACACGTTCTCGGACGGCGTCCACCTGCGAAATGACCTGTTCTCGTACCAGCGGGAGGTCGAGGACGAGGGGGAGAACGCCAACTGCGTGCTCGTCCTCGAGCGTTTCCTCGGCGTGCCCACGCAAAGGGCGGCCGATCTGACGAACGAGATCCTGACGTCGCGGCTCCAGCAATTCGAGAACACGGCGCTCGTCGAGGTGCCGGCGCTCTGCGTGGAGCACGGGCTGACGCCGGCGCAGGCCCTCGACGTCGCCAAGTACGTGAAGGGGCTGCAGGATTGGCAGTCCGGCGGCCACGAATGGCACATGCGGTCGAGCCGCTACATGAACGAAAACGCGGACAAATCCGCGGGCGTCCCCGAGCTCGTCGGGGCGCCGACGGGGCTCGGCACCTCGGCGTTCCGGATCAGGCTCACGCCCGGCGCCCTGGGTTTGCAGCGGATCAAGACCCTCACCCACGCCCCGTTTCAGCCTGTGGGCAGGACGCCGCTCCCGAAGATCACCATGCCGTTCAAGCTCCGCTTGAGCCCGCATCTGCCCGCGGCGCGCCGGAACACCCTCGAGTGGGCCCGCAAGTTCGGGATGCTCGACGTGGTGCCGGGCATCTTCGGGTCCGGGATCTGGGACGAGCGCAGCTTCATCGGCTTCGATTTCCCCATCTGTGCCGCGGGCATTCACCCGGACGCGTCCCCGCACGAGCTCGACCTGAGCTCCGCCTGGCTGACGTGGGGGACGTACGGCGACGATTATTTCCCGCGCGTGTTCGGCGCGACGCGGGACATGGCGGGCGCGAAGCGGTTCAACGCCCGGCTCTCGATGTTCATGCCCCTCGACTGCGCGGGCGCCCCGGTGCCCGAGAACCCGGTGGAGAGCAGCCTGCTGGATCTCTGGATCCGTACGGCTTCCCCCATGTCGATGAACTCGCGCCAGTCGCTCCGCCGCAGCATCGAGACCATGACCGGGAGCTGGCTCTGGGAGCTCCTGAACCAGACCCAGAACCGGATCCCGGATCCGGTCGATTACGTCGAGATGCGCCGCAAGACGTTCGGCGCCGATCTCACGATGAGCCTGCCCAAGCTCGCGCTGGGCGATGTGGTCCCGGCCGAGCTCTTCCGCACGCGGACGATGCGAGGGCTCGACAACACCACGGCCGACGTGGGCGGGTGGATCAACGATCTCTACTCGTACCGCAAGGAGATCGAGTTCGAGGGCGAGCTCAATAACCTCGTGCTGGTCGCCGAGCGGTTCCTCGAATGCGACGCGCAGCGGGCCAAGGAGGTCGTCAATGACCTGATCACGGCGCGCGTGCTGGAGTTCGAGCACATCGTCGCGACCGAGCTGCCCCGCATCCTCGACGAATTCGACCTCGACAAGGCGGCGCGCGAGGCCGTGCTCGGATACGTCGAGAAGCAGCGATCGTACATGGCTGGCGTCCTCAACTGGCACGTCGTGACGAGCCGGTACGTGGACGCGGAGCTCGAGCGCCACCCGATCGAACGGGCGATCGAGGGCGCGCGTGGGTTTGGCGCCTCTGCGGCGCGTATCAGCAGTCTCTTCGGCGCCGGAAAAGCCGGCGCCGCGGCTCCTGCTGCGAAGGCGGATCTTTCAATGGGTACGGCGCGGTCCGTGCCGGTGAAGCACGGGCGGCCCTAGCCGTCCGGGAAAGAGGGACTCATGTCTATCACAGGTAATCTGGGTTCGATCGATCAGCACCAGACCAGCCTCGCGACGGCGGCCGCGAGGCAGCTCGCGACGACGACCAAGTCGGCGCCGCAGATGCAGGGCATCTCGTCGCGGTGGCTGGTCAAGCTCCTGCCGTGGGTGCACGTCAACGGCGTGTACCGCGTGAACCGCCGCCTGAGCTATGCGGTCGGCGACGGGCGGGTGACGTTCACCAACACCGGCGCGAAGATCCAGGTCATCCCGCAGGAGCTCGGCGAGCTGCCGCTCCTCCGCGGTTACGATGACGTCGAGGTCCTCACCGCGCTGGCGAGCCGCTTCGTGCAGCGTGAATACAAGCCGGGCGACGTCATCACCGAGCGCGGCAAGGAGGCCGATCACATCTGCCTCATCGCGCACGGCAAGGTCAACAAGATCGGCGCGGGCAAGTACGGCGACGAGACGGTGCTCGCGGTCCTCGCCGACGGCGACCATTACAGCTACCAGGCGCTCCTGGAGACGCAGGATTACTGGACGTTCACGGCCAAGGCCGTCACGGCGGTCACGGTGCTGACGCTCCAGCAGAACGTCTTCGAGGAGCTCGTCGCCCAGCACCCGTCGCTGAAGAAGCACCTCGACAACTTCAAGGCGCTCGCCACGAAGAAGCAGGACAACACGGGCGAGGCGGCGATCGAGATCGCGGCGGGCCACTCCGGCGAGCCCGTCCTCCCCGGCACGTTCGTCGATTACGAGACCTCGCCCCGCGAGTACGAGCTCAGCGTGGCGCAGACCGTGCTCCAGATCCACACGCGCGTCGCGGATCTGTTCAACGAGCCGATGAACCAGACGGAGCAGCAGCTCCGCCTGACCATCGAGGCCCTGAAGGAGACCCAGGAGCACGAGCTCATCAACAACCGCGAGTTCGGTCTCCTGCACAACGCCGACCTGAAGCAGCGGATCCACACCCACAGCGGCCCCCCGACGCCGGACGACATGGACGAGCTCCTCGCCACGGTCTGGAGGGAGCCGTCGTTCTTCCTCGCGCCCCCGCGGGCCATTGCGGCGTTCGGCCAGGAGTGCAGCCGCGTCGGCGTCTATCCGCAGAGCATCGAGGTGAACGGCCATCGCGTCCCGGCGTGGCGCGGCGTGCCGATCTTCCCGTGCAACAAGATCCCGGTCTCGGAGACGCGGACGACCTCGATCCTGCTCGTGCGCGCGGGCGAGAAGAACCAGGGCGTCATCGGCCTGCACCACGCCGGCATTCCGGACGAGGTCGAGCCGAGCCTCAACGTGCGCTTCATGGGGATCAACGACAAGGCCATCATGTCGTACCTCGTCAGCCTCTATTACTCGGCGGCCGTGCTGGTCCCCGACGCGCTCGGCGTCCTGGAGAGCGTCGAGATCGGACGCGCCCACGAGTGAACCTCGAGCGGTAGGCGCTCCGCGTGTGCCCCTGCAAACGCGGGGGATACGCGGAGCGCTCTGCTCTCCGAAGCGCGCAGAAGGAAAGGTACATCATGGCAGACGCCGAAATACCTGGGATCGGGAACGATGGTGAGCGTTCGAGCCTCGGGACGCTGGGGGCGCGAAAGCTCGCGACGACGACCAAGTCGCACCCGCAGATGCAGGGGATCACGCCCCGGTGGCTCTTGCATGTCTTGCCCTGGGTCGAGGTCACTGGCGGCACGTATCGCGTGAACCGCCGCCTGAGCTATGCCGTCGGCGACGGGCGGTTGAGCTTCAGCAACGTCGGGGCGAAGGTGCAGGTGGTCCCGCAGGAGCTCGGCGAATTGCCGCTCTTGCAAGGCTTCTCGGACGACGCCGTGCTCGACACCCTGGCGAGCCGGTTCATCCAGCGGGAGTACAAGCCCGGCGCGCTGATCGCCGAGCGCGGAAGACCAGCGGAGACGATCTTCCTGCTCGCGCACGGAAAGGCCCAGAAGCTCGGCGTGGGCAAGTACGGCGCCGACACGATCCTCGACGTCCTCGCGGATGGGGACCATTTCGGGGATCAGTCCGTCATCGAGTCGAACGACGTATGGGCCTATTCGGTCAGGGCCGTCACGCCGTGCATCGTGCTCGAGCTCCCGCAGCGCGTCTTCGAGGAGTTGATCTCGCGATCCCCGGCGCTCCACGCGCACGTCGAGTCGCTCAAGGAGCGGCTGAAGAAGCCGCAGGACAAGCTCGGACAGGCGGCGATCGCCCTCGCCGCCGGTCACAAGGGCGAGCACGCGCTCCCGGGGACGTTCGTCGATTATGAGACCGCGCCGCGTGAATACGAGCTCAGCGTCGCGCAGTCGATCCTCCGGCTCCACACGCGCGTCTCGGATCTCTTCAATGATCCGATGGATCAGCTCCAGGAGCAGCTCCGCCTGACCGTCCAGGCCCTGCGCGAGCGGCAGGAGTACGAGCTCATCAACAACCGTGATTTCGGCCTCCTGCACAACGCCGACCTGAAGCAGCGCCTCCATCCTCGGAGCGGCCCCCCGACGCCCGACGACATGGACGAGATCCTCTGCCGGCGCCGCAAGTCGCAGTTTTTCCTGGCGCACCCGCGCACGATCGCCGCCTTCCACCGGGAGTGCAGTCGCCGCGGCGTCTACCCGACCACCGTCGAGCTCTCCGGCGTGCAGGTCGCGGCGTGGCGCGGCGTCCCGATCCTGCCTTGCGACAAGATCCCCATCAACGAGGACAAGACGAGCTCCATCCTCGTCATGCGCACGGGGCAGGAGCATCAGGGCGTCATCGGCCTCCACCGCACGGGCCTCCCCGAGGAGATCGAGCCCGGTGTCTCCGCCCGCAGGATGGAGACCGACGGAAAGGCCATTACGTCGTACCTTGTGAGCACCTATTACTCCGCCGCGGTGCTGGTGCCCGACGCTCTCGGCGTCCTTGAGAACGTCCAGATCGGGCGGTAGCCTCGACCGCATCGATGACTCTGCATCTCGACCTGCTCCTCCACAACCTCGTCGCGCTGTGCATCGCGATCGTGGCGCTCCTGCTCCTCTCGGAGCTCGTGGTCAGGCTGATCCATCGGGGCTACGCCTTCGTCTTGCGCTCGCCGACGCTGGAGCACGTCACGGCCGACGAGCGCAGGTCGTTCCGGCGTCGCGTCCGTCGCCGCGCGCTCGTCTGGGTCGCGCTCGTCGGGGTCGTGCTCGTGGGCGGCGCGGCGTTCGCCGTGGTCCGCGGGATTCGCGCCCTCGACGTGGCGAAGCGCGCGCTCGTCGGGCTCGTCGGAGACGAGCCCGCGCTCGCCAAGATGCGGTTGCTCACCGCGCTCGGCATCGCCGTCGGCGCGCTCTTCGTCGACGCCCTCGCCCGGGGGCTCGCCGATGGGCTGGGGAAGGCGGTCGCGCGCTCGGACTGGCTGGCGAAGCGGCGCGAGCCGGTCGCAGAGGTCACGATACGCCTGCGCAAGGCGCTCCGCGTGATTGTCCTCGGCGCCGCCGCGGTCCTCCTCGCCGAGAAGCTCGCGCTCGCGCCGGGGACCCAGCGCGCCGTATTGCTCGCCAGCTACACGCTGGGCGCGTTTTACGTGAGCCGCCTCGCGACCGGGATCGGATACCTCCTCCTCGACGTCATCTTCGACAACTCCACGAGGCTCGCCCATCTCGAGAGCCCGCTCAGGTACCTCGGGAACCTGTCGCACCTGCTCGGGATCACGAAGCGCGTCGTCGATTATTGCGTGTACATCACGGCGGCGACGTGGGTCGCGGACGCGCTCACGCCCGACACGTGGCTCTCGCAGGCGGGGCGGGTCGGGCTCCGGATCATCGCGATCGTTTATGCCAGCCGGGTCCTCGTCGAGATCTGCGTGCTCCTCATCAACGACCTCTTCCTCGGGAAGGTGGCGGAGGAGAACCCCCAGACGCTCCAGCAACGAAAGACCCTGGTCCCCGTGGCCATGGGCTTCGTGCGGTACGCGATTTACTTCTCGGCTCTCGTGCTGGGGCTGCGCGAGGCTTCCATCGATCCCACGCCGCTGCTCGCCGGCGCCGGCGTCATCGGCGTGGCCATCGGCTTCGGCGCGCAGACGTTCGTGGGGGACATCGTGGCCGGCTTCTTCATCCTCTTCGAGAACCTGCTCCTCGTCGGGGATCTCGTGGAGATCGGCGGCATCCAGGGGCGCGTGGAGGAGATCGGCGTTCGTATCACGAAGATCCGCGACGAGATCGGCGTGCTCCATTCGATCCCGAACGGCGAGGTGCGCAAGGTCGCGAACCATTCGCGATCCTACGTGAACGCGGTGGTCGACGTGCACGTGCCTTACGAGGAGGACGTGCAGCGGGTGCGTGAGCTCCTCGCGAGGGTCGCCGAAAAGGAGGTCGAGCTGCAGACGGGCGCTCCGGGGCAGGTGGAAGTCGGCGTGGAGGAGCTCAACGAGGGATCGATCGTCCTGCGTATCAGCGCGCGCGTGCCGCCCGGCAAGAACAAGGAAGTGAACGATGCGCTGCGCGGCCGCGTCGTCGAGGAGCTTTGCAAAGCTCAGGTCAGCGCGCCGCGCCCGCGTCGAGCCGTCCTCATCGACAGCACGCTTTCCGTCAAGAACCCGCCCAGGCGAGAGATCGAGGAATCCGCGCCCGTCACGCCTTTCTCGCCCACGAGCGACGACTGACGAGCGGTTCGTCCCGTGGCCCCACGAGTTCTAGGAAGAAACGAGGAGGACAAGGATGCCCACCATTGCAATCGTCGGCGCCGGCGTGGCCGGCCTGCACCTCGCGCTGCACCTCCAGAAGGAGGGCCTCGACGTGAGCCTCTACGAGGAGCGCACGCCGGACGAGATCCGGACGGGGCGCCTGCCCAGCACCGTCGGGCTCTCCCCGCCGACCCGGGCGCGCCAGCGGGCGCTCGGCGTCGCGCACTGGGAGGGGCCCGAACATGCCACCAGGACCATCCGGATCCGCGTGGCGGCCGCGCCGGCGCTCGACTTCGTCGGTCGCCTCGCGGATCAAGCGCTCTTCATCGACATGCGCGTCTATCTGCCCCAGCTGCTCGAGGACTTCGTCGCGCGGGGCGGCCGCGTGGTGAGGGCCTCGCTCGACGCGGCCGGCGTCCGCGGCCTCGCCGCCGGACACGACCTCGTGGTCGTCGCCACGGGCCGGGCGGGCCTCACGGAGCTCTTCTCGAAGGTCCCCGAGCGAAGCCCGCACGCCGCGCCCATGCGGCGGCTCTTCGCGGGCATCGTCCGAGGGCTCCGCATGCCGCCCGGGCCGATGGAGTTCATGTTCCAGCTCTCCCCGGGGCACGGCGAGATCTTCGAGAACCAGTACATCACGCTCGGCGGGATCGCGCCCTCGCTGCTCATCGAGGCGATCCCCGGCGGCGCGCTCGAGCCGATCACGCGGATGCGCTACGAGGACGATCCGGCGCGGTTCGACGCGGCGCTGCTCGACGCGGTGCTCGCGCACGCGCCGCTCACGGCCGAGCGCGTCGATCGGGCGAGCTTCGGCCTCACCGGCCCGCGCGACTACCTGACCGGCGCCGTGACGCCGGTGGTGCGGCGCGCGTACGCGCCCCTCGGCGGCGAGAGGTTCGCGCTCGCGCTGGGCGATCTCCACATCACGTACGATCCGATCACGGGCCAGGGCGCGAACATGGCCACGCTCGCGGCGTCGCTGGCCGCCGAGCAGATCGCCGGGCAGGCGGCCGCCGGCGCCGCGTTCGACGAGGCGTTCTGCGCGGACCTGGAGGATCGCCTCTGGAACGCGCTCCGGCCGGCCACGGAGTGGACGAACGCCTTCCTCCTGCCGCCGCCGGACCACGCGCTGGCCCTCCTCGCCGCGGCCGCGCGCAGCCAGCCGGTGGCCGACGCGTTCGCCACGAACTTCTCGTACCCGGAGCGCCAGTGGGCGATCCTCTCGTCGCCCGAGGCGACGGCCAGCTTCATCGCGAGCCACGCCTGACGATCAGCTGAAGCGCGCCCGGATCGGCGCCGGGCTCTCGCAGATCGGGCACGCGTCCGCGCGCTCGGCGATCTTGCCGCAGTCCTTGCAGTCGACGCGATAGCCGTGGAAGCCGGGGTCGTGCAGCTCGACGCTCGTCTGCGCCCTGTCCGCGCGCTTTCCTTCGTACTTCACGCGCATCGGCACGAACGCGATATAGCGCACCTCGATGTGCTCGCACCGCGAGCACCGCTCCGGCACGGCGTACGTGTTGGTCGTCGTGAGCCCGCGCGCGAGGCCGCCTCCGGCGTGGCACCGGGGGCAGCGGTCGTCGGTGAACAGGAGGTGCTGGCACGCGCCGCACGTGATCTCGTACAGCCCGTCGACGAACATCTCGCCTTTGTAGACCCACTTGACCGGCCCGACGGGCTCGCCCTCCATGAGCGGCACGAGCCCGTCGACATACGAGCGTAGGTTGAGCTGTCGTCCCCCGCACGCGGGACACCCCGCCTCGACCATCTCGGCAAACGCGCGTTCGGAGAGCCTGCTCATGATCGTCGCCTTCTAGCACGCCTCGGCTGCGGGAGGACCGAAATGGCCGGGCCGCGCCTGCCACGCCAGCGCCGGCCATTGCGGGCGCTCGCGTCGCGCTGGAGGGGCCAGCCTCCACAGATGGAGGCCCCGGCCTCCAGGGCATGGCCTCCGAGCGGGGCCCGGACCATTCCAACAGGCGCCCGGCATCACGCGAAGCCGGCGCTCGCTCCACGACCAAGCGCTGCGAACCCGGGGATATGCCGCCCAGCGCGCGGCCTCCGGCGGCGCGGCGCCGGGCCGCCCAGGCGTGCCTTCGGCGCATGGCCTGACGATTGCAATTCCGTAGAACTGTCGAACCGTTAATCCGTAGCTCGCACGGTCGGTCAGGCGATTCCCACCATGACGTCGAGGGGTGGGAAGAGCGCCTGCCCAGCATCCATGTCGCGCTCGCGTTAGACCAGCGCGCAGGCCTGCCGACGCGGAGGCGCTGCGACCGTGTGCGCCGTCGAGAGGGCGAGAGCGCCCGAGCACGAACCGAACCCGAGGTGAACCATGTCGTCGGTCTCCATCAGAACAACGATGATCTTCATTCTCATCGGCGCGGCCGCGGGCTGCGCCGTGCCCGCCGAGAAGGACGCGCCGGAGGAGACGGCGGTCGAGTCGCAGGCGGTCGAGTGCAGCAAGGAGTGCATCCTGGCGATGGTGAACAGGCAGCTCTCGCTGATGGGCGAGTTCGGGAACGAGGAGGAGTTCGTCCGTGCGCTCCGGGAGCTCGTGGCCGTCGGCCCGGCGGTCGTCCCCGTGGTCGCCGAGGTCTACAAGGCGTGGTCGGTCTCGGTCCCGCCGGACAAGGCCGAGTCGGCGAGGCCCGGCGAGATGCGCTGGCGGGCGGCTCACCTCCTTGGCCTGCTCGGCTCGCGCGACGGCATCAAGCCGCTGAACGAGATCGCCACGACGAAGCTCCCCGACCCCGAGGTCGACGAGCAGCTCTTCGCGGATGAATACCGCGTTCGCCTGCGCGCGATCGCCGGGCTCGAGGCGCTCGGCGCCGCGGAGCAGCTGAAGGCCATCTACTCCGCCGGCGACCTCCTGCGCAACCCGGCGGCGGCGAGCCTCTACGCCCTCGGGATCGACGTCGGCGGGATCCAGCTGATCGACGCGCGCAAGGCGCTCGCGGAGGACGTCGCCGACGCCAAGGATTACAACCCGAACAACGGTCGACCGGCGCAGCCGGAGAAGCCCGGATCACGGGCGTTCAAGGTGGCTCCTCGGACCGACACGCCTGCCATCACTCGTTGAGGGATCGATCATGAAAAGCACGATCAGCGCCATTCTTGCGTCTTGTTTGCTCCTCGGCGTCGCCTCCGAGGCCCGCGCCGACACCTGCGACACCGTGCGGGGGACCGATCCCGGGGTGATGACGAGCTTCTGGTGCACGCAGCCGTGGATCGACTTCTACTGGGATGCGTACGACTTCGACAAGGGGGACTGGGACGACGGCTTCGGCTGGGAGGCCGCGTGCGACCGGAGGCGGCCGCTGGCGCGCACGTTCCAGGCGATCCAGCTCCTCAACTATGCGTCGCCGAACGAGCCGCTCAAGACGAACGACTTCAACGGCAACATCCTGCGCTGGGGCGGCAACTACACCATTCGTGAGTTCGACGAGCTGGACGCGCGGTGCGGGGACGGGTCGAAGCGGGCGTACACGACCTGGGGCGGGTTCGATGACTACACGGAGCTCTACATCCCGTTCTTCTACAACGAGAACGTCGTGGAGCGCGCCGGGACGTTGATCCACGAGTCGCGGCACGCGGACTGGTGCGGCCACAGCGGCAACGACGGCAGCAACAAGTGCCCTGCCAAGAGCGAGTCGTGCGACGAGAAGTACCTGGATGGGTGCTCCGGGATCGGATCGCCCAGCGGGCGGGGCGCGGACGGCTACCAGGTCCTGTGGCTGTGGTGGTACGCTTTCGAGGCCGACGCGCAGCACAGCTCGTCGACGA
This sequence comes from Sorangium sp. So ce381, assembly GCF_051473845.1. Taxonomy (NCBI): domain Bacteria; kingdom Pseudomonadati; phylum Myxococcota; order Polyangiales; family Polyangiaceae; genus Sorangium; species Sorangium sp. So ce381. The sequence goes on from NZ_CP150336.1 coordinate 2,003,263, forward strand.
TGAAGGCCTTCGCGAGGGACGAGGCGAACCGGATCCTGAACACGATGTTCGACGTCAATCCCTGCTTCAACATCACGAGCAATGGCAGCAAGATCATCACGTGTTAGGAGGGCGGCGCTCGGCGCCTTCCTGTGGGGCGCGCTGTGCCTCGCGGGGTGCGCCGGGCACCCCGGCTCGGACATCCCGCCGGCGCCCTGGGCGCAGCTCGAGGTGAACCGCGGCGCGGGCGAGGAGACCGTCGTCTGGATCGAGCTGAGCGGCACGTTCGACGGGCACCAGGGGAAGGCGGCGCTCCGCGGACAGCTCAGCGCCGAGCAGATCTCGGGTCTTCGAGGGCTGTTCCGGGACGAGCGGCTCGCGATCTACCGGAGCGACGCGCTGCCCGCCGACGGCAGCGTCGACCTCGCGGGCACCGCCGAGCGGCCGATCTTCCGCGTCGTGGTGCGCGAGGAGAGCGACGCGATCCGGGCGGGCTCCGAGAAGCTCTCGGCGTATTTCGCCGAGGGGGCGCAGCGCGCCGAGACGACCGAGATGCTGCGGGAGGTCAAGGCGATCCTCGCCGCGGCGGCGCCGGCTCCCTAGCGCTGCCTCAGGGGCTGCGTCACTCCTCCCGGATCAGCGCCTCGATCGCCTCGAAGACGCGCGGCACGACGGGCAGGTCCGGATCGGTGTACGCCGCGGCCTGCGACTCGTTCGACAGCGTCGCCTCCTTGAGCGTGTGGCTCATTCCCTCGACGATGACGAGCGTCGCGTCCGGCCGCGCCTCCGCGAGCCGCTCCGCGTCCTCGACCTTGGTCTGGAGATCGGTCGTCCCTTGCAGGAGGAGGATCGGCGCCGTCACGGCCGCGAGCTCCACCGCGGGGTCGTGCTTCATCCAGGAGATGATGAACGGCTGCACGCTCGGCCGGAACAGGCTCATGAACAGCCGGGTTTGCGGGATGTCCGCGACGAGCTCTCCGGCCTCGAGCTGGCCGAGGATCGCGTCTGCCTTCTCGCGATCCTCGTTCGGAAGGCCCTCGAGCTGCTCGCGCAGGACGTCGCCGATGGGCCTGCCGGCGCCGGCGATCGAGACGAAGCCGTCGATCGCGGTCTCCCGGGCGAGCAGCATCCCGAGCAGCGAGCCCTCGCTGTGCCCCACCACCGTGATCGTCGCGAAGCGCCCGTCCTCGCGGAGCTTCTTCACCCACAGGCCGGCGTCGTCGGCGCCCATCTCGAAGAGCAGCTCCTGCTCCGTCGGGGGGGCCGCGGAGACGCTCGCGCCGATGCCGGCCTTGTCGTAGCGAATCGACGCGATGCCCCTGTCCCGGAGTCCATCCGCAAGGAGCCTGTACGTGTCCGGCTCGATGTCCGCGGCGAGCTGATTGCCGTCCCGGTCGGTCGGCCCCGACCCGGGGATGATCACGACAGCAGGGAACGGCCCGCACCCGGCTGGCACCACGAGCGTGCCAGACAGCGTGCCCCGCGCGTTCTCGACAGTGATCTTGGCGCTGGCCGCCTCCGGACACTCCGGCGCGTCCGGCGTCGTCGGCACCTCGGTGTCATCAGGGTGCGCGTCGCTCCCGCCGGCGGACGAAGCGCGCTCTCCGGCGCCGCAGCCCGCGCCGAGGGGCGACCACGCGAGCGCGGCGACACACGAGACGGCGAGCGCTGCGCGGCGCGCCGGGACCACGAGACACGATCGAAATGACATGACGAGCCCTCCGAGCATGAGAGAGAGGTGCAGCGCCGCCCGGGGCGCACCGATGCGCCCTCGCGGTCGCGCGAGCACCGCAGAGCGCGCCGCGCGAGCCGGGCGGCGCACCGGGGAGATCGATGACTCAGCCGAGGTGCGCGAGCGCGACCTTCGAGAGGATCTCCGACAGGAGCACGAGGCCGATGAGCCCCGCGATCAGAGGCGCGCCGCGCAGGCCGGAGGCGTTCCTGAAGCCCCGAACGAGGAGCGCCAAGGACCACACGAGACACACCGTTCCGACGATGGCGATGACGGCCAGCTCGGGCGTGAATGCGGGCACGCCCGCCGGCAGCCGCGGGGCGAGCAGGCCGAGCGCGGCGGCGGCGAGCGCGATCGGCGCGCGCGACAGGCCGATCACGCCGAGAAAATCGATGAGCCGCACGCGGCGCCGCAGCAGCCGCGCATACGTCCAGAAGAGCAGGGCGGGCAACGGCCACGCGACGACCTGCTCGAGGAGCGCCGTCCGGTACGAGATGACGGCGGGCGCCGCGTGCAGGTCGAGGAAGCCGTCAAAGCGGACTCCGAGCCTCGTGAGGGCGACGTTCAGCGCGGCGACGGCGAGCCCCGCCGCGGCGGCGGCGCCCCCGCCGAAGCGCTCGAACGGATTCAGCGCGAGCCGCCATCCGCGCTGGGGAGGCCGCGGCGACATCGTGGCCAGCAGCCGCTCGCCTTCCGCGGGGTTGATGACGTTGTCGCGCACGAGCGCGCGCACTCTCTCGTCGGGCGTGGTCATCATCATAATCCCACCTTGCGCAGAGCCTCCTCGGCCTCCTTCGCGGAGAGCCGCCCCTTCTCGAGCGCATCCAGGATCTCGTGCCGGCGCCGCGCGACGCCCTGCTCCAGCGCATCGAGCCGGCCGATGATCTCGTCGAGCCGATTTCGCACGGTCGGATAGCTGATCTGAAGGACCTGAGCCATCGCCTTCAGGCTGCCTGACGAGCGCACGAACGCGGTCACGAAGGCGAGATCGTCCGGCGACAGCTGGAGCAGCGCGGGGATCTCGAACTGGCCGTCCAGGTTGGTTCCGCAGCTCTGGCAGCCGAGCCGCGTCGCGCGCAGCTCCCCATCACAGCTAGGGCATCTGACGACAAATCTTGCCACGGGATGAGCTTAATATCCTCACCGAGGTCAATATTGTCAATGTTGAGATGATGAAAATTGATCCGAAAATCAATTTTGTTTAAGAACCGCCCCTGTCATGTGTTCGGCGCGGCTCTGGCCCGCCCGGGGCGCTGCGGCTCGCGCCGCTCGCGACGGCTCAGCGCCGCTCGCGACGGCTCAGCGCCGCTCGCGCCGCCGCGCGAACGCGAGCGCCGCGATGAGGCCGAGGCCGGTGAGGGCCATGGGCGTGGGGGCCGCGGGCGAGCCGGCGGCGCGGCAGCTGCAGCCGCCGTCGTCGCCCTCGTCGGCCTCCACCTCGTCCGTGCCGCCGGTCCCCGCGCTGGTGGAGCCGGCGCCGGAAGAGGCGGAGGAGGAGCTCGAAGCGCTGGGGCCGGGGGCCACGTCGCCGCCCGCGCCGTCGCTGCTGCCGCTGCCGCCCGCAGCGTCGCCGCCCGCGCCCACGGTGCTCCCGGTCCCGCCGGAGCCGCCTTCGCCGCCGGAGCCGCCGGCGCCGCCCGCGCCACCGGCGCCGCCTTCCCCGGAGGAGGGCAGCGCAGGGCGGACGTCGTCGAGGGTGTCCCCCTCCACGGCGTCATCGAGGACGATGACGGGGCTGTCGGTGAACTCGGACGGGTTGCGCAGCAGGCCGATCTGCGTGAAGTGCGCGTTGTTGTCGGCGAGCGTCTGCGCCTTCCCGCCGGTGACGACCTGCTTGCCGTCGAACCACACGTCGACGGAGCCCTGGCTCGAATTCGTCGACCACCGGATGTGCAGCGCGATGCGGTGCCACACGCCGGGCGTCACCGCGCCGTCCGCCTCCCAGTGCACCTTGTTGTCGGGCTTGCGGGTGGCGAAGCTGATGTGCTGTCCGACGACCTCGAACGACATCATCTGGTTGTAGCTATTTTCGGACTCCCAGTATCCGATCTGCGTCGGCGGGTCGGCCGCGAGCGCCTCGGGGAGATAGAAGCTCCAGGCGAAGTAGGTCTGGGCGCCCTCGGCCGTTCGCCCGGCGGCCGGCTTGTGGTTCAGCTCGACGCGCTTGATGCCGTTCGACCACCTCGCGTCGTTGGTGAGCTGGACCTTCCCGGCCCTCGTGCCCTGAAGGACAGGCGACGTCACCACGGAGATGTGCTCGCCGTTCAGGGTCGTGTTCCACTGGTTCAGATTGCCCGTCTCGAAGTCTCCGGTCCAGACCGGCGCCGCGGAGGCGCCCGCGGTGAGCGTCGTCGCCAGCGCGGCTGCGGCCAGGGTGGAGAGCGAGCGGCGAGGTCGCCGCCCGAGGAGCGCTCGGCAGGGGGCGAGCGGGGATCGATGTGGGGTAAGGAGATCGGTAGAAGTCATGGCGGGATTCGACGCGTGTTCCGGCCGGCAGTCAACCGAGAAGCCGCGCGTCGCCGCCGACGCGGCGCGGCTCCTCGGTCTCTCCAGCGCGCCCTCCAGCGCGTTGCGGGGGGAGCGCGGCCGTCATCGGTTCAGGCGGAGAGCTCGATCCAGAGCGCCCGAGTCTCGTTCGACCGGAGGTGGATGAGGCGCTCTCCGGTGTTGAGGGCGTCGCCGGGGCAGGTCCAGGGCTCGAGGCAGACGAAGTCCTTGCCTTGCAAGGTCCACACGACCCAGTGGGTGAACTCGGGCGAGCCGCGGACGGCGATGCGCACCCCCGGGGTGCCCTCGATCGACAGCGAGCTCTCGGTGGAGCCGTGATCGAGCAGGTGGAGGTCGACCTCGGGCCGGGTCAGGTCGAAGCCGGAGAAGGGCGCTTCCCGCTTCGTGGTGTTGTCGAACGCGCGCGTCGCCCGCGTCTCGATCGAGGTCCGGGCCTTGTCCGCCTGCGAGACGGCGAAGTAGGGGTGAAACCCGGCGCCGAAGGGCATGGGCGGGGCGCCTGCGCCTGTCTCGTTGGTGATGCGCAGATCGATGCGGAGCGCCCTGCCGAGCAGCGTGTAAGTGAACTCGGCGCGGAAATCCCAGGGGTACTGGGCGCGCGTCGTCTCGCTCGACCGGAGGACGAGGCGCGCGTATGCGCCGCCCGACTCGAGGGTGCCATGGTCGTCGAGCGACCACGGCAGGGTGCGGGCGAAGCCGTGCTGGCGCATCTGGCCCGCTGCTCCGGCGGCGGACCAGGCGTCGCCGGCGAGCTTGCCGGGGGAGGGGAAGAGCACGGGGTTGCCGCCGCGCACGTTGGCGCTGCGATCCTCGAAGGTGGCGCGATCGAGGTAGAGCAGCTCGCGCCCGCCGAGGGCCAGCTCCGTCAGGATGCCGCCGCGCGCCGGCGCCAGCACGGCGCGGCTCGCCGAGCCGCCGTCGACGAGCTCCACCGTGGGGATCGCGCCTTCGATTTGCTTCACGCTGAACATGACACCTCCGGTCTCTTCAGTTGCTTCGCAGCCACTCGAGCAGCCCGACGATCAGCGCGAGCGCCGCGATGGGCAGCGCGATCCACCCGAGGACCGTCGCCCAGCCGCGGCGGAGGGAGCGGCCGCCGCGATCCTCGCACGCGAGGCAGATCGCCCAGACGCGCGCGCCGCCCTCCGTGAGCACGCAGCAGTCGCCGCACACGGGCGCGCCGCAGCGCGCGCACGGCCCCGCCGCCTCGGCGCCGCAGCGCGTGCAGCGCGCGACGGCCCCGCCGCCGCCGTCGTGGAAGATCAGGCCGCCGGACATGGGGCTGCGCCCTTCGGCGGCGGAGACGAGCGCGTCGATGACCGCGGGCGCGCGTGAACAGGGGGCTCCTCGTGGACGGGCACGGACGTCTCCTCCGCCGCGATTCTGCAAGCTTTGGGGGCTCGAGACAACGCTGGAGACCGCGGGGCGCGCCGGGCCCTCGACACGGTACGCCGGGACAGGAAGTCCTGGGTCGTGTGGCAAGAGAACGGCAGGAGGCCGGATGTGGTGATCGAGCTCCTGTCGGAGAGCACGGAGTCGATCGACCGCGGCGAGAAGATGCGCATCTATGCGAAGGTGCTGCGCGTGCCGGAGTACTTTCTGTTCGATCCGATGAAGAACACCCTGGAAGGATATCTGCTCGACATCGCCTCTCGGGCCTACGAGCCGATGGCCTTGAGCGCGGAGGGTGAGCTGGCAAGCCAGCAGCTCGGTCTGCGCCTCGGCGTGCGGGATGGCTTGTACCTGGGCAGCAAAGGGAGATGGCTCCGGTGGCTCGACGCCGAGGGACGCGTGCTTCCGGCGGCGGAGGAGCAGGCCCGAGCGGCGGAGGAGCGGTCCCAGGCGCTTGCGGAGAAGCTTGCAGCTTACGAGAAGCGCTTCGGACCGCTCACGTGAGGTCCACTCACGCGAGGTCGGTCCGATCGGGCGGCTTCGGCGATGATGGGGGACCTCGCTCAGCGCAGCCCGCTGCCGCCCTCCTCAGCGCAGGCCGGGGAGAGGCAGGCCCGGGAGCGAGTTGCCGATCGCCGTGACGAGCTGCTCGTGCGTGATCGTCCCCGCGAGGCGGAACGGCACATCCACGTTGAGCGTCTCCCCGCCGATCGCGACGGTGCCGCTCACCTGGTACGGGATACCGCGGCTCTGCGCCGCCAGCGCGGCGATGCTCGTGAGGTCCTTCCACTTCACCGAGAGCGGCGCCTCGATACGGGTCCACTTCTTCGCGGGCAGATCGAGCGGCGTGAGCGCGGTGACGGTGCCGACGTCGTACTTGCCGTCGAGCAGCACGCTCGCCTTCATCGAGCGCGTCGAGAGATCGATGCTGTTCGGGTTGTACGCCTGGATCTGGACCCGCAGATCGATGCCCTGGGCGGTGACGGCGGTCACCGCCGCGAGCTCGGGCTTGAGCGTCGGCGGCTCGGGGCGCGAGCACGCGATCAGGGTGACGGCGGCGGCGAGGAGGGGCGATCGCACGGCGGGAGATGTGGCGCGGATCTCCATGGAGCTCAACGGAAATCGGGCGCGCCCCCGGACCTCGTCCGCAGCCCGCCGAGCGCTCGACAGCCCGCGCGCGCGCCCGTGCTTCCGCCCCCGCGGGAACCCGTTCGATCTGCTATGCCCGGCGCATGGGCATCCTCCCGCTCGCCGAACGCCTCGCCAAGAAGGCGCTGAACAGGTCCGGGGTGCAGAGCCGCTGGGTCGACACGTCGGTCTGCCGGCTGCACCTCTACGATGCTCCGGGCACGGGCCCGCTCCCGACGGTGGTCCTGCTCCACGGCATCGGCTCCTCGGCGCTCCCGTATGCGCCGGTGCTGCAACGACTCCGGCGGCACGCCCGCCGCGTCATCGCCGCGGAGTCGCCGGGGCACGGGTGGAGCGCGGCGCCGGCGTCGGCGTTCACGCCGGAGTGCCTCGCCACCGCGATGCACGAGCTGCTCGACCGCGAGCTCGACGAGCCGGCGATCGTCGTTGGCAACTCCCTCGGCGGCGCGGTCGCGGTGAGCTACGCGCTGAGCTCGCCTGGCCGCGTGCGCGCGCTGGTGCTCGCGTCGCCGGCCGGCGCCGGCATGGAGCAGGCTGAGCTCGCCGAGCTGCTCGCGGTGTTCAACCTGCGGTCACGGGCCGACGCCCACGCGTTCTTCGCGCGCCTCTACCACCGCGTCCCGTGGTTCACCCCGCTCATCGCAGGCGACGTCGTGCGGACGTTCTCGCGCGAGACCATCCTCTCCTTCAGGCGCTCGGCCCGGTGCGACCACGCGTTCACGCCCGAGCAGCTGGGCGCCCTCTCGATGCCGATCCTGCTGATCTGGGGCCGCTCGGACCGCCTGATGCCGAGCGCCAACCTCGAGTACTACCGGCGGCACCTCCCTCCGCACGCGGAGATCGAGGAGCCCGAAGGCATCGGGCACTGCCCGCAGGTCGACGACCCGCGCCGCTTCGCCGAGCGGATCGCGGCGTTCGCGTGGGCGGTGCGCTCCACGGCGTCACCTGGCGTCGCGCCGCTGCCCCCGAGCGCAGCGCCGGCGGCATAGGGGACGGCGCCGGCGCCGGGAGAGGCGCCGGCGGCATAGGGGGCGGCGCCGGCGCCGGGAGAGGCGCCGGCGTCAGGCGTCTTCGGGGAGCGCGCCGTGCCGCTTGAGCAGGGCGCGGGTCAGGCTGCGGCGCAGCGGCATGATGCGCTCGCCGTCGCTGCCTGCGCCGAGGAGCACGGTCGCGAAGAAGTAGGTGTCTGCCCCGCGCTCGACGTAGCCGACCAGCCAGCCGGTGCTCGATCGCTCGTCCATCTCCATCCCCGTCTTGCCGCGCAGCGTGTAGGCCGGCGTCTGCTCCAGCACGAGGATCCGCTTCACGATGTCCAGGCTCCGCGCGGAGCAAGGCAGCGCGCCGGCGTGGAGCCGCCGCAGGAAATCGATCTGCTCGTGCGGGGAGATGCGGAGCCCCCCGGTCAGCCAGAACTGATCGATGCCCCCCGAGATGTCGCGGTTTCCGTAGCCGAGCGCGTCCAGGTGCGCCTGCATGCGCTCGGCCCCGATCCGGCGCGCGACCTCCTGGTAGAACCAGACGACCGAGTGCTTCATCGCCGACGCGAGATCGTGATCGCGGTTCCAGTCGGGCACGCGGCGCTGCACCCCGTCCCACCGCAGCGTGAAGCGCTCGTCCGGGATGACCCCGGTCTCCAGGCCGATGATCGTGTTCGGGATCTTGAAGGTCGAGGCGGGCACGTACCGCGCCGCCGCGCGGTCGGGGTTCACGACGCGGGTGACGCCCCGCGCGGCGTCGAACAGGACGAACGCGCCGTCCACGCCCTCCGCGCGGAGGAGCGCCGCCCCGTCCTCGTCGATCTCGGTCGGCGTCGCGGCCGGCGCGCTCGCTCCCGGCGCGCTCGCTCCCGGCGTCGCTGCCGGCGGGGCCGCCCCGCCGCTCGCTGGCGGGGGAGGTGGTGGCGGTGGCGGCGCCGTGGCGCAGGCGCTCGCTGTCGCGACGATCGCGAGGAGCACGCAGGAGAGCAAGGGACGCGCCGAGACGAGGGCGCGGCGCGAGAGGCATCCAGGGAGCAGAGAAAGCATGGCGCCCTCAACGCGGGCGGGGGCCGCCCTCATTCCCGCGCCGCTGCCGCGGCCGGCGCGCTCGCTCCCGGCGCCGCGGTCGCTGCCGCCGCCGTCCGCTCCCCCTCCGAGAAGTCGACGTCGATCCCGACGATCTTCATGAGCCGCAGCGCGTTCGCGCTCGTCACCACGCCGGGCTTCAGCTTGTAATCGAAGGTCATCCTGTCCTCGACCACGAGCTCCTCGAAGTGCATGTTGCGCACCCGTCCCGCGGTCTCCTGCTCCAGCACGGCGAGCCCCATGTCGTGGGACGACACCGCGCCGATGGCCCCCCGCGCGACGAGGTGCCGCACGACCGCCCTCGCCCCGATCTGGCGCTCCCGCGCGTTCGTGCCGTGGAGGATCTCGTCGAGCAGGAACAGCACCCGCTCGCCGCCGTTCGCGCCGTCGACGACGCGCTTCAGGCGGGTCAGCTCGGCGTAGAAGTGCGAGACGCCGTGCTCGAGCGAGTCCTTGATCCGCATGCTCGTCCGCACGCGGACCGGCGACAGCGACAGCGACGACGCGCAGACCGGCGCGCCCGCGAGGGCGAGGGCGGCGTTCACCCCGACGGCGCGCAGCAGCGTGCTCTTGCCCGACATGTTGGACCCCGTCACGAGCAGCGCGGCGCCCGCGCCCTCCAGCGAGACGTCGTTCGTCACCCGCCGGTCGCGCGGGAGGAGCGGGTGGCCGAGCCCCGCCGCCGTGAAGCGCGGCTCGCCGTCCTTCACGTCGGGGTACGCGTAGTCGGGGTTCTCGTGCGCGAACGTCGCGAGGCTCGCGAGCGCCTCCATGTGCCCGAGCGTCCGCATCCACGCCTTCACGTGCCGGCCCGCGCGCAGCTTCCACCGCTCCAGCGCGAGCGCGCACCACACGTCCCAGAGCAGGAAGAGGTCGGCGAGGATGTGGATGAGCCCGCTGTGGCGCAGGTCCGAGTAGCCGACCCGGGTCTCGAGCGCCGTCATCTCCCGCGAGGCGAGCACGCCCGAGGGCCCGGCGAGCTCGGCCTTGAGCTCGCGGAGCAGCGCCGACGAGAACGCCTGCTCCTCGATGCGGGCGAGGAGCGGCCGGTACCGCGCGAACGGCGCCTCGCGCGACGAGGCCGCGGCGAGGATCGGCTCGAACGCGGGCCGCAGCAGGACCAGCACGAGGACCTGCGCGGCCAGCGGCAGGAGGAACGCGTGGCGGAGCAGCCCGAGCTGCTCCGCGGGGATGAACCGCGGCGCCGCGAGCAGCGCCAGCGTCAGCGGCACGAGCACCTTCGCCGCGGTCAGGAGCGCGCTCACCGGCAGGCCGCCGGAGCGCGCCTCCGGGCCGAGCAGCGTCGGGGGCGCCTCGGCCCACGCGATGAGCGGGCCGGCCTCGCGCCCGCGCGCCCCCGCCTGCATGCCCACCACCGCGAGATCCTCCCGGAACGCCCCGAGGCCGGCGAGCTCGCGCACCGCCTCCTGCCGCGCCGCCACGGCGGGCGCCGGGGCGGGCTCCGCGAGGAAGGCCGCGAGCGTGGCCTCGCCCTCGCCCGTCTGGGCGACGCTGAGCAGCTGGAACAGCGACGCCTGCCCGAACACGTCGAGATCGCCCGCATAATCGTGGTCCGGCGCGGCGAAGCGATCGCCGCGCTCCGGGAAATCGGCGAAATCGCCGGCGACCCGCCGCTTCCCGCGCACGTAGAGGCCGATGCGCTGCTCGAGCTCCGTCATCCGGGTGACGAGGCGCGCGTGCGCCACGAGCAGCCCGAGGAACACCGCGGTCACCGCCCCGGCGGCGTACGCGACCCACCGCGGCACGTCGCCGAAGAGCGCGTACCCTCCGGCCACGGCCGCCGCCACGAACGAGATCCCGCGCAGCAGCGAGAACGTCTTCGATCGGCGATCGAGCGCGCTGGCCTCGGCGCGCAGGACCGAGAGGCGGTCATCGTAGGCGGACAGGACGCGCTGCGCGGCGGCGTTGGGGGGCGGCTCCACGGGGCCCTCTCCATAGGCCACCGCCGGCCGTGCATCCAGCCGGAGGGGGGTCCTCACACGAAGGCCACGAAAGCTTTGAAGCGTCCTGGCTGGCTGCTCGTACAATGGCGCCCATGGACCAGAACCTGCTGGAGCGCCTCAAGGCGTACACCGTCGTCGTCGCGGACACCGGCGACATCAACTCGATCGAGAAATTCCGCCCCCAGGACGCGACGACGAACCCGTCGCTCATCACCGCGGCGGCCCAGATGCCCGAGTACGCCGACATCGTGAGCGGCGCGCTCGCCTGGGGCCAGAAGGAGGCCGGCCGGGGCAAGGAGCCGGGCGACGTCGTGAGCCTCGCGTTCGACCGGCTCGCCGTCGACTTCGGCCTGCGCATCCTGAAGATCATCCCCGGCCGCGTCTCGACCGAGGTCGACGCGCGCCTCTCCTTCGACACCCAGGCGACCATCGAGAAGGGCCGGAGCATCGTGCGCCTCTACGAGGAGGCCGGCATCTCGCGCGAGCGCGTCCTCATCAAGATCGCCTCGACGTGGGAGGGCATCCGCGCGGCGGAGGTCCTCGAGAAGGAGGGCATCCACTGCAACCTCACGCTGCTCTTCGGGCTGCACCAGGCGATCGCGTGCGCCGAGGCCGGCGTGACGCTCATCTCGCCGTTCGTCGGGCGCATCCTCGACTGGTACCTGAAGGACACCGGGCGCACGAGCTACGCGCCGGCCGAGGACCCCGGCGTCGTCTCGGTCACGAAGATCTACAACTACTACAAGAAGCACGGCTACAAGACCGAGGTGATGGGCGCGAGCTTCCGCAACATCGACGAGATCAAGGAGCTCGCCGGCTGCGACCTCCTGACGATCTCGCCGAAGCTGCTCTCGGAGCTCTCCTCCGCGCGCGGCGACCTGCCGAGGAAGCTCGACCCCGACGCGGCGCGCGCCATGCAGATCGCGAAGATCCCGATGGATGAGGCGGCGTTCCGCGCCATGCACACCGCCGACCGGATGGCGAGCGACAAGCTGAGCGAGGGCATCGACGGCTTCGCGAAGGCGCTCGCCTCGCTCGAGGTCCTGCTCCGCGAGCGCCTCCAGAAGGGGGCCGCCTCCTAGCGCTGGCGACGCGCGACCGCCACGCGCGGGGTGGATGGAGCTCCGGGGAGCGGGCCCGGGCGCCCCGCGCAGGCGCGGCGACCCCGCGCCGCGTGGGTGCGCCTGCGTGCGCCTGCGTTGAAGAACGCTGAAGAACGTTGAAGAACGCTGAAGAACGTTGAAGAGCGGAGGCGCGGGAAGAAGGCGGAGGGCCGGCTTGCATGTGAGCCGGCCGGTCCTTTAGGATTCGTCAAACTGGACGAATCTCGGGCAGCATTCGATCGCCCGCGCCGCGCGTGGTCGACTGCGGTTCTCCGGGAGGCTCCTCGTGGAGCCGCCCTTTTCGCGATGGCATCGAGGAGGCGACGTTGAAGCTCACGTCACAGGAGTACTGGGAGAACCACTGGAAGGGCTACATCGGCACCGACGATCTGGGTGGCGGCTGCGAGATCTACGACGACGTCGCTCCCTTCCTGCCGCGCGGGGAGGGGTTGTCGTTCTTCGAGATCGGCTGCGCGCCAGGCCGTATCCTGGTCGACTTCTGTGGGCGCCTGGGGTTCACGGCGTACGGCCTGGATTACGCCTGCGACCCGGAGGTCGTCGAGCAGGAGATCCGGAAGCGGGGCATCAAGGTCGGCAAGATCGAGAAGGGGGACTTCTTCAGCTGGAAGCCCCAGCAGAAGTTCGATATCGTCGCTTCCTTCGGGTTCATCGAGCACTTCGATGACGCGGCGGCGGTGATGGATCGGCACTTCGAGCTGGTGAAGCCGGGAGGCACCGTGGTCGTGGGCATGCCGAACTTCGCCGGCGGGCAGAGGGCGCTCCACTGGCTGCTCGATCGCAAGAACCTGAAAGGCCACAACACCCGCATCATGAATCTGCCGTTCCTGGAGGCCGCCGCCCGCCGCAATGGCGCCGAGATCGTCCAGGCCCGATACACCGGCGGCCACTTCGATTTCTGGCTGGACGATGAGGCGCCGCTCCTGGCGCGGCGTGCCGTATGGAAGCTCGTCGGGCCCCTCAAGGCGATCGCGCGCCGGGTGGTCCCCGGCGAGACGAACCCCTGGTTCTCGCCCTTCCTGTTCGCCATCTACCGGGCGCCCCTGGTGCCCGCAGGGACAGCCGACGCTTGATCCTTTCCCCGATGAGCGAGCCGAGCCAGAGCGTCGCCACCCCGCCGGCTGTCCGAGACGCAGACGCCGATCGCCGCTTCCGCGAGTGCGCGCGGCGCCACGGCTGGGATCCCGACGATCCGTGGGTCGGGGGGTATGCCACGTGGGAGTGGCGGCGCAGCCGCCACGCCTACGACGACCTCTTCACGTCGGTCCGCGGCAAGAAGGTGCTCGAGTTCGGCTGCCACTTCGGCGGGACGGCGATCGTGCTCGCCACCCTTGGCGCCGACGTGACCGCGCTCGATGTCGACCCCATGTACGTCGAGCTGGCGCAGCTGAACGCCGAGCGCCACGGGCTGTCGGACAGGATCCGTGTTCATCACGTCCCCGACACGACCGCGATGCCGTTCGCCGATGCGGAGTTCGAGCTCGTCTCCTGCAACAGCGTGCTCGAGTACGTCCCGCCTGAGCGCCTGCCGATCGTCCAGCGCGAGATCGATCGGGTGCTCGCGCCGTGGGGGTTCATCGTCATCCTGGGCACGAGCAACCGCCTGTGGCCGGTCGAGTGCCACAGCGGCCGCGCCCTGATCAATTATGTACCTCGGCTGCTGCGCCCGCTGTTCCCGGGCAGGTCGGTCTACAGCGTATTTCCCTGGCAGCTCCGGCGCGGGTTCGGCGATTATGTCGACATCTCGCAGCAGGATCGGGGCCGGCTGATCGTCGACCTGAAGGCCAAGATGGGGCTGTCGGGGCCGCGGCGCATGGCCTTCTCGGCAGCGAACCGGCTGCTCGGCCCGCTCGGGATGCACGTGGGCTTCGTGTCCCCGACGATCACGATGGTTCTTCAGAAGCGCGGTGAGGGAGGAGCTGGCGATGGCTGACGGGAGGACGCGGGTATACATCACCGTGGACGTGGAGTGCGCGGAGGAGCGCATCCTGGGCGATACCAAGTCTCCCGCGATGGGCTACGACCTCCGGATCTGGGGCCGCTTCGTCAACCAGCGCGAGCCCCTCGGGATCGAGCTCATCATGCGCGAGCTCGAGGCGTACGGCCAGCGCGGGACGTTCTTCGTCGAGGCCATCGGCTCGTACAGCTTCGGGATGGACGGGCTGACGAGCGTGTGCCAGGCGCTCCACAGCCGCGGCCACGACGTGCAGCTGCACGTGCACCCCGTGCAGCGGCGCGCGGACTGGCACACCCGGGGCGAGCCCCGCGTCTCCGACGACATCGCCGACTACCCGGTCGAGGAGCAGACGCGGCTCCTCCTGGAGGGGCGCGACCTGCTCGTGCGCGCGGGCGTCCCGGCGAGCGAGCTGCTCGGCTACCGCGCCGGCAATTTCGGCGCGAACAACGACACCTGGCAGGCGATGAAGCGGGCGGGGCTCGTGCTGAGCAGCAACTACAACCCCTGCTACTTCAGCAAGAACTGCAAGATGCAGTATCCGGGCGCGCGGCTCGGCCTCTTCGAGACGCCCGAGCCCGGGGTGTACGAGCTGCCGGTCACGAACTTCATCGAGCCCACGAAGCGCTTCAGGCACCTTCAGATCACGGCGGTGACGCTCGACGAGATCAAGCACTGCCTCCTCCGCTACCGCGCCCTCGGGGTGAAGGAGGTCACGCTGGTGACGCACTCGTTCGAGTTCTATTTCCTCGACTCGGCCGAGGCGCGCCGCGGCTTCCCGAACCGGCTGAACGTCGAGCGGCTCCGCGGGCTCTGCCGCTTCCTCGACGAGAACTCGAAGGACTTCGAGGTCGACACCGTGGGCGCCCTCGCGCGCCGGCTCTCGGACGCGGCGTCTTCCACGCACGGCGTCGACGAGGTCGCGCCGCCCTCGCTGCAGTTCCCCCACTCCAACCCGATCCACCATGCCCGCCGCGTCGTCGAGCAGGCGTACAAGCGCGTGGCGCAGCGGTTCACGTTCGGCTAGCTCCGTCGGCCATCGGGCAGGGGCGGCCGGGCTCCTGCGCCGCCGTACGCCGCGCGGCGCGCGGCGCGTCGTCGAACGCTCAGCCGGCGCTCGTGCCCCTGCTGCCCTCCACGCTCGCGAGCGCCGTCGGCGATCGCGCGCCGCCGCGGTGCTAAGTAGCGCGTATGCGGCTCATCGGACAGATCCACGTTTCGCTCAAGGGCAGCATCATCCAGCGCAACCCCACCGTCTGGGAGAAGCTGAAGCGCAGCTTCGGCGCCACGGTGGATCTCGACACCGATCGCGTGCGCGTCGAGCTCGAGGCCACCGCGGTGGTCGATCAGGTGCGGCGGGCGCTCGTCCAGCTCGGGGTCACGAACGCCCTCTCGCTCGTCATCGATGACACCGTCATCTTCCAGGACACCGACGGGAAGCCGGACGATCTTCCCGATCTCGTGCTCGCGCTGTCCGAGCATTCCGCCGTGTTCGGGCGCGGCTTCAGCGAGCTCCGGTTCGCCGCCGAGCACGAGGAAGCAGGGCTGCACCTCGTCATCGAGACGCGGGCGCGCACCGAGCACGCCGACGACGAGCCGGCGGGGCTCGTCTCCATCGGCGGGCGCCTGCGGGATCTCGAGCCGAGAGCCGGCGAGTCCGGGGAGGACTACCGCCGCCGCGTCGAGCCCCTGGCGAAGGATCCGGCGCTGTTCGAGGCGGCGCGGCTGCAGTTCGAGTCCTTCGTCGGTCGGGTCGAGGGCGCCCTCAAGGCCACGATGCCGGAGGCGCGCGTGGAGCATCACCACGCCGACGCGCGCGTCGTGCACGCGCCGGCGGCCGACGGCGCGGGCGACGCCGCGGGCGCCGAGCGGCCTCCCGTGAGCCCCACGCACCCGGGTTATGACCCGTTCGTCGTCTATTACCCACCCAGCCCGCTCGGGATGATGCTGGACGTGATGCTCATCACCTCGTTCATGCACATGCTCACGCCGCCACACGTCCTCCTCGTGAACCCGGCGGGAACGATGCTCGGCACAGCGCAGGAGGCCGCCGAGAATCCTGACCTCTTGAACGACGCGGATCGCGGCGGCGACGACGTCTCGGCGGGCGACGAAGGGGACGGGGCGGATGACGACGAGCCGTGGGGCGATGACGGCGGCGGGTTCGATGATGGCGGCGGGGTCGATGACGGCGGCGGGATCGACGGCGATTTCGGCGATTGAGCCGCTCGCGCCGGGCCGCGGCGAGGCGCCGCGGCAGGGCCTCGCGCGTCCGTCGCGCGTCTGTTGCGCGTAGGTTCCGGCGCGCAGCACGCCAGCCCGCCCGCGACGCGCTGACCTCGCGATCGAGCGGGCTCGTCCGGCCATGGACGACGACTGGCGATCATGGTACGTCGCGCTACGGCCGTGACCGGCGCTGGCATGAGCATCTATCGCGCTGGCGTGCTGAAGGTCGCGCGCGCCGAACCCTGGACTGGAGAGCGCGATGAACAAGAGCGAGGCGGCGCTTCGGAAGCAGCCGCAGGCGGCGGGCGGGGGAGATCCGGAGATCGCCAGAGAGGTCCGCACCATCATTGCAGAGCGATGTGGGATGAGCGTCGATGCCGTGACTCCCGACCTGTCGCTCGAGAGCGGCCTCGGCGTGGATTCACTGGCGCTCATCGAGGTCAACGTCGCGCTCGAGGAGCGATTCCAGATCGTGGCGCCCGATTTCGCGGCGCCCGATCAGGCGCAGATCAGCACGGTCGGTGACGTCATCGCCTTCGTCGAGGCGCAGATCGCGGCGCGAGGCGGCCGGGGAGGGGCGCCTTGATCGCCCCGCGCACGCGCGCCGAGCGCGAGGCCGCCGTCCGGACGCCCGAGGAGCAGCGGGAGCACGAGCGGCGCGAGGTCGCCGCGCATTACCAGAACGACCCGGAGATATTCTCCATGGTCCTCGACAGCCGGCTGGCCTACGCGACGGGCATCTTCCTCGATCCCGCCGAGAGCCTCGAGGCGGCGCAAGAGCGGAAGTACGACTGGGTCCGCCGCGAGCTCGACATCCACCCCGGAGAGCGCGTGCTCGACGTGGGGTGCGGCTGGGGCTCGAACCTCATCTATCTCGCCGAGCGCACCGGCGGGAGCTTCCAGGGCGTCACGCTGAGCGACAAGCAGCGGCAGGAGGCGCTCCGCCGCGCCGATCGGGCAGGGGTCGCCTCGCGGGTCCGCATCGATCTCGCGCATATCGAGGACATCGACCTCGCGCCCGAGTCGCTCGACGCCGTGCTCTTCGTGGGCAGCATCGTGCACATGCACAACCGCGAGCGGATCCACCAGAAGATCGCCGCCGCGCTGCGCCCGGGCGGCAGGCTGCTCATCTCCGACTGCTATTTCCCGGCGCGCGCCCGCGGGGACCGGGAGAGCGCCGCGACGCAGTACATCTTCGTCGAGGCGCTCGGCTATTGCCGCCTGATCTCGCTGGCCGAGGAGCTCGGGCTGATCGAGCAGGCCGGCCTCGATGTCCGGCGCGTCGAGGATCTCACGAGCTCGTACGTGCACACGGTCGCCCGGTGGATCGACAACGTGCGCGCGAACCGCGCCCGGATCGACGCCCGCGCGCCCGGCTTCTCGCGGCTGCTCCAGACGTACATGACCGTGGGCCGGCTCTCTTTCGCGCGACGCACCGCGCTCGAGTACATGATCGTGGCGACGAAGGGCGGCGGCCGCGAGCGCCTCGGCGTCGCGCCCTCGCCCGAGCCGAGGCAGGCGCCGTGAGCCGCGGGCTCGCTGCGCGGACCGTCGCGGGCCTGCTCAGGGCGCGCGCCGAGGCGACGCCGGATCGATTCGGGTTCTATCACAAGCAGCGGGGCGAGTTCGTCGGCTGGTCGTGGGCGGAGTACTGGCGCCGCGCGTGCGCGGCGGCGTCGGGCCTGCTCGCGGCGGGGGTGCGCCCCGGCGATCGCGTGCTCCTGCTCGTGACGGACGTGGAGGTGGCGGTGCCGTGCCTCTTCGGCGTCTGGGTGCTCGGCGCGGTGCCGATCCAGGTCGGGGTGCCCTATCGGCTCACGGACGTGCCGGCGTTCCTCGGCGAGCTCCGGCGGACGGCCGCCCGCGTCGGCGCGCGCGCGCTCGTTGTCTCGTCCGCGCTGCTCGGCTTCGCGCAGGGCGAGGAGGGGGCGGACGGCCTCCTCCAGCTCGCCGCCGAGCCGCTGCTCGACGCGCCCCTCACGGGCTCGCTGCCCGATCCGGAGCGCGCGCCCGGGCCGGCGCTCATCCAGCTCACGAGCGGCAGCACCGGGCACCCGCGCGGCGTGGTGATCCCGCACGAGCGGCTGATGTTGCACCTCGACGCGATGAGCCAACGGCTCCCGGTGCGCGGCGAGGGCGCGGGGGGCGTCTCGTGGCTGCCGCTCCACCACGACATGGGCCTCGTCGGCGGGCTGCTCTTCCCGCTCTTCAACGACTTCCCCGTCCACATGCTCTCGCCGCTCGAGTTCCGGACGCGGCCGTTCTCGTGGCTCGCGGACATGTCGAGCATCCGGGGCGCCATCTCGCTCGGGCCGCCGAGCGCTTATGCGATCTGCATCGGCCTCGCCCGCCGCGCCGTCGAGGCGGGCCTCGATCTCGGCGCGTGGCGGTGCGCGATGATCGGCGCCGAGCCGATCTCCCCCGCCTTGCTCCGCCGCTTCGCCGAGGCGTTCGCGCCCTGCGGCTTCCGCGTCGAGGCGTTCTTCCCCGTCTACGGGCTGGCCGAGGCGACGGTCGCCGTGACCTTCCCGGACCTCTACGCCGAGCCGCGCGCCCTCACGGTGGATCGCGGCCTGCTGGAGCGCGAGGGCCGCGTCGAGGAGGCGGCGCCTGGCCCGCTCTCGCTGGAGCTCACCGGCGTCGGCAGGCCGATCCCGCACACGGAGATCCGGATCGTGGACGCCCAGCGCAGCCCGGTTCCGGAGCGCACGGTGGGGGAGATCGAGGTGCGCTCGGAGACGGTGATGGAGGGGTATTTCAACGAGCCCGAGGCGACAGCCGAGGCGCTCGTGGGCGGGTGGCTGCGCACGGGCGATCTCGGGTTCATCGATCGCGGGACGCTGTTCGTCACGGGCCGGAAAAAGGAGGTGATCATCAAGGGCGGTCACACGATGATCCCCGCCGTGATCGAGGAGATCGCCTCCCGGGTCGACGGGATCCGGGCCGGCTGTGTGGTCGCGGTCGGGCTGTTCGTCGAGGAGCGCCAGACCGAGTCGGTCTATGTCGTGGCCGAGACGCGCGCCGAGGCGTCCGAGCACGCCGGCCTCGCGGAGCGCGTGCGGGAGGCGCTGCGGGCGAACGGCGTTACGATCGACCAGGTCGTTTTGGTTCCGCCGGGCGAGCTGCCCAAGACGACGAGCGGCAAGCTGCGACGGAGGGAGGTCGCTGAGCGGCTGCGCGCGGGGGGGCTTCGCTGAAGAGCGCGCCGGCCCCTCCACCCCACCATCCGTCACCAACGTGAACGTGAACGTGAACGTGAACGTTTACGTGGTCGTAGTCGTAGTCGTGGTCGTGGTCGTGGTCGTGGTCGTTCACGGCCTATCGTTGACGACCACGACCACGACCACGTAAACGACTACGACCACGTAAACGACTACGACCACGTAAACGACTACGACTACGACTACGACCACGTAAACGTTCGGATGTAGGAGGACGCGGCGCGAAGCTTGGTTAACGAGCTTCCGGGGGAGCGTCCTCCAGAGGTCTTTTCCGTTCGTCTCGACCATGGACAGACGCGGCGCGGCAGGGCCGATTTCGCGGGCGCTGCAGGGCTGTGCGCGATAGATCCCGGAATCGCTCTCCGGAGCACAACCGAACGGGACCGTCCATGTTGAGCAGCCTGAGAGACCACAAGTCCATCTGTCCCGCCCCGCTTTCGCCCGAGGCGCGCGCGTGGGAGCTGGAGCAGCTACGGGCGCTCGGCCTCGAAGACGACGACTGGTGCTCGGACGATCAATGCCCCTTCTGTGCCGGGCGGCCCCTGTCCGTGGAGGGCAAACGAGCGCACGGGTGAGCGGTGCGGCGCCCTCGGTGGGGGGCGGGTCACCGGCGCGAGCGCCCGGTGACCCGCGCGCGGATCACTCCGCCATCTGCCCCTTCACCCACTTGCCCGACTCGGTGAGGTCGTTGTCGCTCCAGTTGCCCATCGGGTTTGCGTTGGGCCTGAGCGCGGAGCACGCCTCGGCCTTGTCGCCCAGCGACCAGTTGGCCCAGCTGATGTTGTGCGCGTCCAGGAAGTCGAGCCAGGTCTGCGACTCGCCGAGGTTGAGCTGGCCGTTGCCGTCGGCGGAGCAGGTCCCCCACTCGGTCACGAAGAGCGCCAGCTTCTTGTTGATGGCTTTCTGGGCCTTCTCGCGGAGCGACGCCTTGTGCGTGTTGGCGTAGAAGTGGAGGGTGTACGCCACGTTCTGATCGCTGAGGGGATTGTCCGCGGCGATGTCGACGTCCTGCGACCAGTTCGGCGAGCCGACGATGATCAGGTTGTTGGCGCCCTGGCCGCGGATCTCGGAGATCACCGCCTCGGCGTAGGACTTCACCGCGGGCCAGGTGTTGGTGTTGAGGGGCTCGTTGAAGACCTCGAAGATGACATTGGGCACGTTCTTGTAGGCCTGCGCCACCTCGCGGAAGTAGTTCCTCGACTGATCCAGGTGCTGGTGCGCGTTGTGATCGTGCCAGTCGAGGATGACGTAGATGCCCTTGGCGATCGCCGCGTCGGCGATGGTCTTCGCCTTGGCCTTCTGGGCGCCCGCGTCCTGGAGGTACCCGTCCTCGCCCTCGATGCCCATGGCGGCGCGGACGACGGTCGCGTCCCAGTTGTCCGCGATCGAGTTGACGACATTGCCGTTGTAGTAGTTGCTCCACTGGCTCCAGAACAGGCTCATCCCCTTGAGCTGGACCGGGGACCCGTGCTCGCCGACGATGTTGCCGTTCATGACCCGGAGCCGGCCATGACGCTCGACCGGCGTGCCGTCCGTGGGCACCCCCCCGGTGCTCGCGCTCGTCGTGGACGAGGCCGAGGTCGTCGCCGAGGTCGTCGAGGCCGATGTCGTCGAGCTGGCGGAGGTCGTCGAGGCCGATGTCGTCGAGCTGGCGGAGGTCGTCGAGGCGCTCGATGTCGTCGAGCTGGCGGAGGTCGCCCCGCCGCCGCCCGCGCCGCCCGCGCCGCCCACGCCGTCGCCCGTCGCCGCGTCACCGCAGCCGATCAGCACGGTGGCTTGCAACGCAACCACCGCAAGGCCGAATGACCACCTCGACCTGCCAAGCACACCGCGAAGCAAAACACTTTTCATCATGTCCTCCAAGGAAAGTATCCGGATGGCGCGGCATTAAAAGGGCAGTTCCGCGCCATGGCAAGCCCTCTGCGTGCCCCGGAATAAGAGACAAACTCCATGCTATTTGTGTGATGAAATACAGTGCCAGTGCGTGCAGGGCCCAACTGCGGCCGGTGGTCTCCGGCGGGAGCGTGAGGCGAGGCCTTCACGGGCGCCGATTCGAGTGAGCTGTGCTGTGCGGGCAGCAAAAATTCCGCAAAAAATATGCCAGTTGGCGGAGCTCGTGGAGCGGGCGCTGCTGCGCTGCGTCTCTGGCCTGTGTGGGGGGCTGCCCCGCGCGGGTCCACGCAGGCTACGGTGCTCCCCTTGGTGGTCGGGTGACCACCCTGGGCAACCGCGTATCCATGCGCAGGGCGTCAATATCGCTCAGGAAATCGCGAGCGAGCGCCCCGGAATGTCAGGCCTCCAGCGCCGCGCCCGGCTCGTCTCGGCGCACGCCGCCGTGGTCCGGCTCGCCTGGCGTCCGGCGCCTTTTCGTCGACAGCCACCATGACCACTGCAGGGCCCGGAGAGGGAGCTCGCCGCGCCGTCGAGGCGCGCGTCACCTCGGCACGGGCACCGGCGGCGGCTCGTCGTCCGGCGCGATGCAGGCCGACAGGTCGAACAGCATGAAGAGCAGCGCCTTCTCCTGGGCGGTCAGCTCATGCGTCGCCCCGCCGCGGTCTTGACAGCCGCTCGGGAACGGCGCCCCGGCGACGTCGCTCGCCGCCACGTGGATGTCCGTGTACACGAACCTTCCGCACTGCTCCGCTTCCGGCGCGCCGATGGGCGTGTTGAACGTGAAGTACTTGACCCCCGCGGGCGCGTCGAAATCCGCGTTGGCGTCGTTGTAGAGCCACCGCGTCGCGATCTCCTCGTTCACCGAGTCGACCCAGTGCTGCGGATCGTTGATCTCGATCTGCCCGGGCACGGTCGACGCTCCCACGTTGGCGAGCCAGTCCCGGAGCGCCAGGCCCTTCGGGAACGTGGTGTCGACGAGCACGGGGAGCCCGTCGTCGGGATCGCTCTCCTCGTCCCATGTCGCCGTCTCCGGGAACCGCTCCGGGCCGAGCCGGAGCCAGGTGTTGTGCCAGTGCGACGCGAACACGCGGCCTCCCGCGGAGGCGTAGTTGAACATCGCGCGCCGCGCGGCCTCCGGCTTGTCGTCCCCGAACTCGGAGCCTTCACACGACAGGATCACCATGTCGTATTGCCTCAGGTTGTCGAGCGAGCTCCAGAACCCTCGCGCCGGCGAGAAGGGCGCGCCGTCGTTCAGGCCGTCTCGGTACCTGCTCGTCGCGCTGTCGCCCTCGATGGCGCGCCCGACGAACAGGTTCACCCGCCCGTCGCCCGCCTCCGGCGTGAACTCCGACGCGTCGATTCCCATCTTGTACAGAAGGCACTCCAGCACGTCCGAGCCGCCGGTCGTCAAGGCGATCTTCGGGAGGTGGCCCTCGGCCTTGCTGCGCGGCAGGCGGACCGTCCTGTCCACGGTCGGGTTGTCGACGCACCCCTCGACCTTCGGCAGCGTGATCTGGCGCCGCCATTTGCCGAGCTGGACGACCAGCGGGATGTCCTCCCCGACCGGCACGTTCTCCAGCACGAAACGCCCGTTCGTGTCGGTCAGCGCGGTCGCGATCGGATCGCCGGAGAGCGTGACATCGCACCGATCGCAGCTCGCGCCGTCGGTGATGGGCTCGAGCGCCCTGTTCGGGACGTACACCGTGACGTTGTACAGCGGGAGTTTGCCCCCGGGCTCGTACACGGTGCCGCTCACGGTGGTCTTGCCGCCGCCGGGACAGGCGATCTGCTGGCACTCGAGCCCCTCACACCCGCCGCCCCCGACCCCTGACCTGCCGCTCCCCGCCAGGAAGGGGATTCCCCCGGAGCCGCCGCCCCCCGCGCTCTGGCCCCCTGCGCCCTGGTCGGCTCCGCCGCCGGACGTGGCGCCGAGCGTCCCGCTGGCATCGCCGCAGGAGCATCCGCCAGCGACAGCCGGCGCCGTGGCCGCCACGGCCAGGAGCCATCGGGCGCTGCCGTGCAATATCCCCATTTGATCCTCCAGGCGCAGAAGGACGAGTGTGCCCTGTTCCGCCCATTCCCAGAGTAATCGATACGCAAGGATGCGGGAAGGGACAAGCATGCAAGGATGCGAGCGAGAACACGCTCTTGCGTGTGTTGCCGGAGGCCCTCCTCTCCGTCTGCGCCGCTGGGGGCGGCGCGGGGCAGTCGGGTGTCATTCTCTCGGTCTCGCGCGGTCTCGCGCGGTCTCGCTAGGTTGCCGCGCGATCGCGCGGGCCGTGAGGAGATAGGCGACAGCGGCACCAACCTTCGTTCCGCGTACGACGCGTACGACGCGTACGACGCGTACGACCACGGCCGCGCTGCGCGCGACGGCGCTCGCGTGGTCATGCTCCGTCGTGGCGAGATGCCTCTCGGCAGAGTAGGATGCGGCGCTTTGCAATCGGTCCTACCTGCCCCCGCTCTTCCTCGCCCGCGTTTGCTGGAGATCACCTGGCCCATCTTCAGCGAGAACCTGCTGCACATGCTCGTCGGCGTGTTCGGCGTATGGCTGGTCAGCCGCCTGTCGGACGAGGCCGCCGCCGCGTACGGGCTGTCCAACCAGATCATGTTGACCTTCATGATCACCTTTCGCTTCGTCAGCGTCGGCGCGAGCGTTGTGGTCACCCAGTATCTCGGCGCGCGGGACCGGGCCGGCGCGGAGCAGGTCGCGCGCGCGTCGCTCGCGGCCAACCTCTGGCTCGGCGTCTTCAGCTTCGCCGTCATCGCGATCGGCGCGAGGCCGCTGCTCGAGCTGATGCGGCTGCCGCCGTCCCTGTTCCCGATCGCGGAGCCTTACCTGATCGCGGTCGGCGTGATGCTGGCGTTCGACGCGGTGAATTTCTCGATGGGCTCGGTGCTGCGCGCGCACACCTACACCCGCGACACGCTGCGCCTCATCGTCGTCATGTACATCGTGCAGCTCGCGCTCAGCCTGCCGCTCATGTTCGGTGTCGGCGGGGCTCCTGGGCTCGGCATGATGGGGCTCGCGCTCGCCGCGGTGGTCGGACGCGCGCTCTCGTTCTGGATGCACCGGCAGCTGTGGATCTCGCGCCTCGGGATCCGCCCGACCTTCGAGGATTTCTGGCGCATTCGCCCCGATCGTCTCCGCGAGATGCTGCACATCGGCCTGCCGGGGGCGGGCGAGAACGTGGTCTATCGCATCAGCTTCATGATCATCCTGGCGATGGTCGCCAACATGGGGCAAACGGCGCTCACCACGCATACGTACACGATGCAGATCGTGCACTTCCTGCTCCTGTTCGGCATGGCGATCGGCTTCGGGACCGAGATCGTGGTCGGGCACCGCATCGGCGCCGGCGATCTGCAGGGCGCCGATCGCCTGGTGCGCGGCGGCCTGGCGATCGGGTTCTGCGTGTGCGTGAGCCTGGTGATCGCCACCGCGCTCCTCGGCCCCCACCTGCTCGGCTTTTTCTCGCGCGATCCCGAGGTGATCGCCACCGGCTCCCGGCTGCTCTGGCTGACCCTCCTCGTCGAGCCGGGCCGCACGCTCAACCTGGTCGTCATCAACGGGCTCCGCGCCACCGGCGACGCCCGCTTCCCGGTCGGGTTCGGCGTCTTCTCGATGTTCGCCGTGGCCGTCGGGCTGTCCTGGCTGCTCGGGGTCCACCTCGGCTGGGGGCTCGCCGGCGTCTGGGTCGCCTACGCTGCCGACGAGTGGGTCCGCGGGCTGGTCATGGCCGCGCGCTGGCACTTCCACGGCTGGGTGCCCCACGCGCGGCGCACCTTCCGCCGGGTACGGCTGAGCAGCCGCCCTGCGTGAGCGCTTGCGCTTGCTGACCGACCGCCCCGAGCGAGGGTGAAGCGCCGCCCCGCGGAGGGCGGGCGGGGAGGCCGGGCGCCGGTCATCCCGCGGGCGCGCTCACCTTCTCGGTGACGGCCATGCACAGCGCGGCCACGCCGCGCCTCGGGACGGTCACGAGCTTCTCGCGGAAGCTGGCGCGCTGATCGGTGTAGAGCTTCGACACCTTGTGCGAGAGGATCGTCGAGCTCCAGACCGCGACCACGTCGGCCCAGCGGAGATCGGCGTCGGCCTTCGCCGCATTGCGGTGACCCTCTCCGTCCACGATGCGGATGTCGACCTCGCCCGCGAGCAGCTGCCGCAGGTCCTCGGACGTGCCTGGTCCGCCGCCGACCACGAGCAGCCTCCGCAGCCCGCGCGCGCGGAACGCCCCGATCATCGCGAGCGCCGCCCGCTTGTTCGCGGAGCTGCCGCACAGGTCGCAGACGGCGTCGGCGCCGACCTCGACCACGCGGAGCCCGGCCTTCGCCGGGAGCTTCACGCACTCGGCGCAGCGGCGCTCGATCGGCTCCTCCGCCGGCGCCGACGGTGGGGCGCGGCCGAGCGCCTGCTGCGCCTGCCCCGCGAGCTCCGCCGGGAGGAAATCCGCGGGGTGGCGGAGCTCCGTCGTTGGCGCATGCTCCGCGAGCCAGAGGAGCAGATCGGTTTCTGAAATATTCAGAGATTTTGCGAGGTTGCGCACACGGACGGATCGCGCCATTGCGACGCGACTGTGACATGTGCAGCACCGCTGCGCCCTGTTCTATCGCAAGAGCGGCGGCCTCCGGTTGGCCCCGCTACAGCTGGCGCGGGTGGTGGCCGCCCGCGCGCGGTTCAGTCGAGGGCGGCGGCGCGGCGCAGCCCGTGGCGCTGGAGGAGGCGGTGGAGGTACATCCGGTCGAGCCCTGCCTTGCGGGCGGCGCGGCTCACGTTGCCGTTCGACCACTCGAGCAGGGCCGCGAGGTAGCGCCGCTCGAACTGGTCGATGATCGCGTCCTTCGCCTCCTTGAAGGGCATCTCGATGTTGGCGGCGGGCTCGCCGGGCGCGGCGCCCTGCGGCGCGGCGCCCGGCGGCGGCGCGGAGCTGCGCTCGGACGGCGCCGTCGCGCCCATGGCGGCGCCCTCGCCGAGCACGACGCGGCGCTCGACGTAGTTCCTCAGCTCTCGCACGTTGCCGGGCCAGTCGTAGCGCTTCATGTCCTCGATGACCTCGGGGGGGAAGAGGTGCACCTTGTCGATGGCGCCGAGCTCGTTCAGGAAGCAGTGGACGAGGAGGCCGATGTCCTCCTTGCGCTCCCGGAGCGGCGGGACGCGCACGGTGAGCACCGAGAGGCGGTAATAGAGGTCCTCGCGGAACCGGCCGCTGTTCACCTCGCGCTCCAGGCGCCGGTTCGTGGCGGCGATCACCCGGATATCGACCTTGCGCACCCGGCTCTCGCCGAGCCTGCGCACCTCGCGCGAGGCGAGGGCGCGGAGGAGCTTCGGCTGCATCTCCAGCGGCAGCTCGCCGATCTCGTCGAGGAAGACGGTGCCGCCGTCGGCCTCCTCGAAGGCGCCGGCGCGGTCGCGCGTGGCGCCCGTGAAGGAGCCGCGCACGTGGCCGAACAGCTCGCTCTCGATGAGGCTCGGCGAGATGGCGCCGCAGTCGACGATGACGAGCGGCTTGTCGGCGCGGGCGCCGCGCTGGACGAGCTCGGTGGCGATGACCTCCTTGCCCGTGCCGTTCTCGCCCTCGATTAGCACGTCGGGCGCGCTCTTCGCCACGCGATCGAGGACGGGGAAGAGGCGCCGCATGGGGACCGACACGCCCTGGAGCGCCCCGAAGCTGACCGCGCGCGCCAGCTCGGTCTCGGCGACGGCGTCGGCGTCGCGGATGCGCACGACCGACTCGCCGAGCTCGATGCGGCACTCCGGCAGGATGGCGTCGGCGTCCCGCACGCGGACGCCGGCGATGGTCGTCCCGTTGAGCGAGCCGACGTCCGTCAGCCGGAACGTGGACTTCACGCGCTCGAGGATGCAGTGGAAGCGGGAGACGGCGCGGTCGGCGAGCACGAGGTCGTTGCTCTGGTGGGAGCCGATGCGGATGAAATCGCCGTCGAGCACCATGACCCGGCTCGCGGGCTTGCCCCCCTCGCGCTCGACGCACAGCTCGATCCGGGGCACCGCCAGCACCTCGCCCTTCGTCATGCGGGGCTCCGTGGAGGCCGCGAGGCTCGGCGGGCCGGGGTCGTCGGGCGTGGCGGGGGGGCGCGGCATGCGCGCCATCTTACGCGTGAGCCTGGGGTCGTCCAGAGGAGCGCCGCGCTTGCAGGCGCGGGGGGCGTTTGCGCCGCTGCCGCAGCGCGATCACAGCTCGTCCCGACGAACGGGTGGTCCGCTCGCGGGCAAGCTCAGTCGGAACGTCGCGCCGTTTCCAGGAGGGGAGCTCACGGCCAGCGTGGCCCCGTGGGCGGCGGCGATCCTGCTCGCCAGGTACAGCCCGAGGCCGATCCCCGATGCGTGGCCGTTCGTGACGAAGCGGTCGAAGATGCGGGGAATGATCTCCGGCGGCACGCCGGATCCGCGGTCGACGATGTCGACGTGGGCGTACTCCATCCCCTTTATCAGCTCGCTGGTGAGCTTGAGGAGGACCCACGTCCCCGGGGGCGAGTGCTTGATCGCGTTGCTGACGAGGTTCTCCAGGGCCTGGCGGAGGCGATCCCTGTCCGCCACGATGACGAGCTCCGGCGGGCTCTCGACGCGGATCTCGACGCTGGGTGTACCGAGCGCAGCGGCGATGTCCCGCGCCAGCGAGGCGAGGTTCATGGGCGCAGGGGCGATCTCGAAGAGCCCCTGCTCGATGCGCCCCACGTCCAGCAGATCCGAGATGAGCTGGCCGAGCCGGGCGACGGAGCCGGTCGCCCGGTCGGCGTCGCGCATGTCGTCGACCCGACCGTCGAGCTCCGCGCGCCGGTGGAGCATACCAAGGCGGCCCATGAGCGGGCTCAGGTAGTTCCGTAGATCGTGCGCCAGCACGGTGATGAGCTCCTCCGCGGCCTGGCGCCGGCCCTGCGCGAGCGCGGCGGAGGTGACCTGCTCGACGAGCTCCGCCCGGTGCGTCAGGGCGCCGATCCAGTGCGTGACCGCGCCGAGGAAGCGGAGATCCTCGTCGGAGAAGAACTCCGGCGCGGCGGAGTGAGCAGAGACGACCCCGCGCCGCTCGCCCTCGACGACGAGCCGGACCGCGATGTGCGACCGCACGCCGAGCTCGTGGACAAGGCCGGGCAGCTCGCCGGGCTCCTGCTCCGAATGCCCGGTGATGTAAGGATCGCCGGTCGTGAAGACGCGGGCGATCGATCCGCCGTTGGCGACCGGGTGGATGTCGAGCCCGAGCGATCGCTGGAGCCGGCCCATGGGCGTCATGCTCGTCCCCAGGGCACGCAGCGTGTTCCTGCTGGGGTCGAAGAGGAAGATGTCGATCTTGTCGGCGCCGAGAGCGCCGGCGAGGAGGTCGCTCGCCTGGTTGAGCGACTGCCTCAGGTTGGCCGCCGGCAGCTCGAGCAAGCGCTCGAGCGTCGATATCAGCCTGCCTTCCTTCGAGGAGGCTTCCTTTCCGGACATGCTGTTTTCTCGCTCCGTGATCCGCTCGAGACCGTACGCTCGGCAGCAGAAGCGCGAGCCGGCGGTGGACGGTGGATTGGGTCGTTATGACGACGCTGTCGCCCGATCGGTAGATGTACGCGGCGCTGGCCGCTGCTCCGGCGCAGGGCAGCGCGCGTCTGCGCCGGTATCAGCCGCCCGCAGCGCGCCGTCGAGCTCACCCCGCCCGCGAGCCGGGCGCGCCCCCGTCCGCCCGGCGCCGCGCGCTCGGCTCTCCTCCCCGAGGTCGATTTCTACCGTGGCGCCGGCTGGCGGTGGGCCGGGAAGCGGAACAAACCGACATACGTGACGCCCGGCGCCTGCGCCTCGACGCCGAGCGGCACGGGCTTGCCGTCGGCCCCGATACGGAATGCCACGAGCTGACCGGAGCTCTGGTTGGCGGCATAAAGGAGGTGGCCGTCAGGCGATAGCGCGAAGCTGCGCGGATTGTGCGGACCGTCGCCGCGCCCCGACGGCACATCGGCGAGCGGCGAAAGCTTCCCGGACGAAGCGTCGACCGAGAAGACGGCGATGCTATCGCGCCCGCGATTGGAGCCATAGACGAACCTGCCGGTCGGGTGCACCGCGATCTCGGCCCCGGTGTTTCGTCCCGAGTACCCCTCGGGCAGGGTCGAGGCCGTCGCGATGGGTGTCAGCCGGCCCGAGGCTCGCTCGAATCGAAACGACGTGATCGTG
Source organism: Sorangium sp. So ce381 (assembly GCF_051473845.1). Taxonomy (NCBI): domain Bacteria; kingdom Pseudomonadati; phylum Myxococcota; order Polyangiales; family Polyangiaceae; genus Sorangium; species Sorangium sp. So ce381. Next base: position 2,032,620 of record NZ_CP150336.1, read on the forward strand.
CTCGCGGTCTCGTTGATTCCAAACGCAACCGCGCCCTGCGGATGAAATACGAGGTGCCGCGGACCGGAGTTTGCCGGAAGGCCCGCGCTCGGGACCGCGTTCGGCTCGAGCAGACCCCGGATGCTGTCGAACGCATACTGGGCGATCCGGTCTGCGCCCAGGCAGGGCACGAAGGCATAGGCGCCGCTCTGATCGGTGATCGCCATGTGGGCCCTCGCGCCTGGACTCTCGGTATCGGTGGCGTTGCCCAGAGCCCCGTTCCGCGCGACAGGGATCACCGATACGCTGCCGCCCTCGTAATTGGCGACCAGAAGCCAGTTCCCGGCCGTGGAGAGCGACAGGTGGGCTGGGCCGTCGCCCTGTGCGCTGACCGTGTTGATCGGGGTGAGGACGCCGCTCTCCGCGTCCAGCTCGAACGAGCGGATCAGCGCGTTGTCCTCGTCCACGGCGAACAGCAGGGCCCGCGCCGGATCCACGGCCAGGAAAGACGGCAGCCCGTCCGTGGCGTTGGCCTGGAGCAGCGCCAACCCGCCGCTGCGCTCGTCGACCGAGTAGACGCGGATCTTCCCCTCCTTGCCGCTCACGAAGGCGAGGAGCGAGCCTCCCGCGGCGGTGGTGGCCGGCGTCGCGTCAGGCGCGGACGCGATCTCCCCCGGGCCGCCGGCCGGCTGGTTGCAGGTGGTGCTCCCGCAGGCGGCTCCGAGGAGCGAGATCGCGCAGAGCGCGTACCCACCGCCGAGACGAGCCCTGGCAGGGGCATGGCTACGCGGCATGCCGCCCCGACGCGCGGCGTGGCGTCCCGCTTGCCGCGCGCGCTCCTCCACACCACATCCCCACGACCCGCATGGCCTCAGAACGCACGACCCACCGCGCCCTCACCGTCGCCGGGCTGATCCTGGCCCTCGCCATGGCCGCCCTCGAATCTACCGTCGTCGCCACCGCGATGCCCACCGTGATCGGCGATCTCGGCGGCATTCACCAGTACGCCTGGGTCACCACCGCCTACCTGCTCACCTCGTCGGTGCTGGTGCCCATCTGCGGCAAGCTGTCGGACATCTACGGCCGCAAGCCGATCATGCTCTTCGGCATCGCCGTCTTCCTGCTCGGCTCGATCGCGAGCGGCGCGGCGCGATCGATGCCGCAGCTCATCGCCTTCCGCGCCCTCCAGGGGGCCGGCGCCGGGGCGATGCAGCCGATGGCGATGACCATCTCGGGCGACATCTTCGATCTCAAGGAGCGCGCGCGGATCCAGGGCGTCTTCGGGGCCGCCTGGGGGCTGTTCGGCATCATCGGCCCGATGGTGGGCGGGCTCATCGTGCACTACTTCTCGTGGCGCTGGGTCTTCTACATCAACATCCCGTTCGGCGCCGCGTCCGTCGCGCTCGTGGCGACCTCGTTCCACGAGCGCATCGACAGGCGGCCTCACGAGCTCGATTTCCTCGGCGCGGCGCTCCTGACCGCCGGCGTGGTCGCGCTGCTGCTCGCCACGGGGAGGCTGGGCGGGGAGACGACGCTGCTCGCGGCGGTCGCGTCGGCGGCGCTGTTCGCCGTGTTCTTCGCGGTCGAGCGCCGGGCCCCCGAGCCGATGATCCCGCTGCCGCTCTTCCGGCGCCCGGTGATGCTCATCTCCAACGTGGCCGGCGCGATCCTCGGCGGCGCGATGATGGGCACGATCACGTTCGTGCCGCTCTTCGTGCAGGGCGTGCTCCGCGGCAGCCCGACCGACGCCGGCAGCGCCATCGCGCCGATGCTCATCGGCTGGCCGATCGCGAGCGCGATCGGCGGGCGGCTCATCCCCCGGGTCGGGTTCCGCCCGCTCATCTGGATCGGCCTCGGCGTCACGGCGGCGGCGGGGCTCGCGCTCGCGCTCGGCGGGACGCACGACACGCCGCTGATGCTCCGCGCGACGACGCTGGTCTTCGGCGTGGGCATGGGGCTGTCCAACGTCGCGCTGCTCATCGCGGTGCAGAGCAGCGTGGCGTGGGAGCAGCGCGGGATCGCCACCGCGAGCACGATGTTCTCCCGGCTGCTCGGCGGCGTCGTGGCGGTGGGCATCATGGGCGGCGTCCTGACGGCCCAGCTCGCGAAGGACCCGTCGATCCCCGCGGACGCGGCGAGCCGGCTCCTGACGGCGGAGGGGGCGCGCGGCCTCGATCCGTCGATCGTCCAGCACCTCGGGGAGGCGCTCACGTCCGGCCTCACGACGGTGTTCTGGATCATCGCGGCCATGGGCATCACCGGCTTCATCGCGGCGCTGTGGTTCCCCCGCGTGCCGATCGAGGCCGCCGGGGGAGACGCGGCCGTCGGGCCGCCCAGCGAGGCCGGCATCGGGTGAGGCGACCCGCCCGCGCCGGCAGGGACGGGGCTCGATCCAGCGCACGTGGGCGCGTATGAACGGGGGTGGATGAGGTGCCGGTCCCGGGGGATCGCGGTGGCGTGCGGGCTCTGGCTCGCGCTCGGCGGGGCCGGGTGCGAGGACCAGCGCTTCGTGATCGGCGTGCTCGCGCCCGGGCAGGGCGGGGGAGGGGGAGCGGCGGGCGCGCCGGAGCGGCCGAGGTTCGATGCGCCGGCGGCGGTGACGGAGCTGAACAGCGATTCCAGGGAAGAGGACCCCACGCTGACAGGCGATCTCCTCGAGATCTACTTCATGTCCGATCGCGCCGGAAGCCGCGATATCTGGGCGTCGCGGCGTGCTGCGCCGGGCTCGCCGTGGGAGGCGCCGCGGGCCGTGGAGGCGCTCAACGGCGCCGATAGCGTCGAGGACACTCCCTGCGTCTCCGAGGACGGGCTGAGGATCTGGTTCTTCAGCGAGCGCGCTCCGAAGGGCATCTGGCGCGCCGAGCGCGCCAGCCGGGACGACCCCTGGGGCGCGCCGGCCCGCGTGGACTCGCTCGTCGCCGGCGACGGCGAGGTGATGTCGCCCCACGTCGATCCCTCCGAGCTCCGCGTCGTGGTCGGCGTCGAGCCCCCGGCCGCCGAGACGTACATCGCCATCGCGTCGCGCGAACGCCCGGAGGACCCCTGGGGCGCGCTCGCCCCGCTCGCCGGGCTGGACGGCGCGGGCGACGAGCACGCTCCGTTCCTGTTCGACGAGGGCCGCCAGATCCTGTTCCGATCGAGCCGCGAGGGCGGAGGAGACCTGTTCTGGGCGCGACGGCCGTCGACCGACGCGGCCTTCGAAGAGGCGGAGTCGCTCGGTGAGCCGCTCAACCTTCCGGCGGAGCGCGACACCGATCCACACCTCTCGCCCGACGGGGCCGTCCTGTTCTTCGCGTCGACGCGGAGCGGGGTGGCTGACATCTACGAAGCTCGGCGCGTCGCACGATGATTCGAGGCAACGCCGTCTCGGTGTAAAATTTCTTCGAAGACGGTTTTTGGCGCTCCACGAGAAGCTCGAGCAACCCGTGATTGATCGTGGGCGCTCCGGCCCACGTGGGAGAGCGGGAAGACTCGGTGCGGAGGACATCGAGCCGACCCCATGGCCAGCACCTCGACGGACGATCCGCCCATGGAGCCTCAGGAGTCCAAGATGCGTCTCACGCTTTGCAGGTCACGGCGACGAAGGGTGTGCGCGCTCGCGTGGAGCCTCCTGCTCGGCGTCGTCGCGTGCAGCACGGAGACCTCGGTGCAGGGCTCCGGTTCAGGCGGCCAGGGCAGCGGCGCCACCGGCGCCGGCGCCACGACCACCACGTCGGCCACCACGGCGAGCAGCGGCGCGGGAGGCCATCCGAGCGCGACGGCCGGGGTGGGTGGCGCCGAGGGCGCGGGAGGCAGCGGCGGCGCTGGCGGGAGCGGCGGCGCGGGAGGCAGCGGCGGCGCTGGCGGGAGCGGCGGCGCGGGAGGGGCCGCGGACAGGTGCGCCGATGCCTTCTACGACCCGGCGAGCCCGCCCGAGGCGCTGCCCCTGTCCGGGAACCTGGGGACCCACGACCCGGCCATCATCCAGGCCGGCGACCGCTACTACCTGTTCCATACGGGGGACAGGCTCCCGATGAAGAGCTCGTCGAACCTCACCGCGTGGCAGGCCGCCGGTCGGGTGTTCGACAAGAAGCCCGCCTGGCTGGAAGAGAAGGTCCCGGGCGTGAGCGACCTGTGGGCGCCCGATATCTCACGCTTCGGGGACACCTACCATCTCTACTACTCCGCCTCCACGTTCGGCAGCAACCGATCGTGCATCGGGCACGCGACGAAGGCGTCGCTCGACTCGGCAGGTCCCTGGACGGACCGCGGCGCCGCCATCTGCTCCAACGACGGCGCGGCGCGGGACGACTGGAACGCGATCGATCCCAACGTCGCGATGGACGAGGAGGGGACGCCGTGGCTCGTGTTTGGGAGCTTCTGGAGCGGTATCAAGATGGTGAAGCTCGCCCCGTCGGGGGAGCGGGCCGACGAGGAGCTCCACGCCCTCGCCTCCCGCCCCGACGCCCGCGGGGCGCTCGAGGCGCCCTTCATCGTCCGGCGCTGCGGCTTCTATTACCTGTTCGTCTCGTTCGACACCTGCTGCCGTGGGGCGGACAGCACGTACAAGATCGCCGTCGGTCGTTCGACGAGCATCACCGGCCCGTACGTCGACAAGAAGGGGACACCGATGATGTCGGGCGGCGGCAGCATCGTCGTGGAAGGAGGCTCCCGCTGGCGAGGGCCCGGGCACAACGCCGTGCTGTTCTCCGGCGATCGCTCCTACAACGTCTATCACGCCTACGACGCGCAATCGAACGGCGCCCCCACGCTGCGGATCTCCGAGCTGGCGTGGGACACCGACGGTTGGCCGCGCTCCGGAGGGCCCTAGTCGCGCCACCGCCGCCGGGCTCCGCGCTGCGCGCCCTGATGATCGGGACTCATGGCCTCAACCCTCGTCGCCAGAATGCGAAACCCCGTGACTGACCTCCACGCGCCGCCGGAGGGAGCGCCTCCGCGGGCGGACGAGCTGCTCGGGCTCGCGCGCGCCGCGGCGGCGCGCGATCCGGCGGCGATCCGCACGCTCATCACCGAGCTCGGCGGCGCCATGCTGCGCAGCGTGCGGAAGGTGCTCGGCGCTCATCACCCCGACGTCGAGGACGTGACCCAGGAAGCCGTGCTCGCGCTGCTCCAGGCGCTGCCGTCCTTTCGCGCGGAGTGCACCGTGCTCCACTTCGCCAACCGGATCGCCGTGATGACCGCGCTCGGCGCGCGCCGGCGCCTCAGCGTGCGCGCGCGCTTCGACGAGCCGGACGCGCCGATCGACGTGGCGCCGGACGAGAGCGGCGCGTCCCCGTTTGCCGAGGCGGTCTCGAGCCGGCGGCGTAAGATGGTGCTCGAGGTGCTCGACAGGATGCCCGAGGCGACCGCGGAGGCGCTGGCCCTCCATTTCGTGCTCGGCTACACGGTCGACGAGATCGCGGCGCTCGCCCGCGTCTCTCCGAACACGGTCTGGAGCCGGCTCCGCCTCGGCAAGGAGGCGCTGCGGCGCGCCCTCGCCAACAACGCGAAGCTGGCCGAGCTCTTTCGGGGGAGAGAGCCATGACCGCCGACTGTCGGAGCGAGCTCCTCACGCGGGTGCGCCGCGGCGTCGCGACCGAGCCGGACCGGCTCGCCCTCGACGCCCACCTCGGCACCTGCGCGTCGTGCCGGATCAGCTGGGTGCTCGCGCTGGACTTCGACGCCGCGGGCGCGGCGGAGCCCGGGGACGCAGAGCTCCTCGCGCGCATCGCGAACGCCGCGATCGGCGGGGCCGTGATCGACCTGCCGTGCAGGGGAGCGCCGGCGCGGCGGCGGCGCGGAGGCGCGCCCGTGCGGCTCGCGAGCGCGCCCGTGCGGCCCGACAACGACGTCCGGCGCGGAGACGACGACGCTCAGCCGGGGACCCTCCTCCCGGGGCGGCGCTGGGCCCGAAGGACGCGGAGCGCCTGGCTCTACGCCGCGGCGGCCGTCCTCGTCGCCGGGGTGTCGCTCGCGACCTCGGCGCTCGTCCAGCCGCGCCCGGCGGCGCAGGTAGGGGCGTCCGCTCGCCCGCTCGAGCCCTCGCTGCGCGCGGCGGTGGCCCGTCCGCGCGCGGTCGCGCCCTCCGTGGCCGCTCCGTCCGAGGGCGAGGCCGCGCCGGCGCCCACCGGAGCGGCGTCGCCGGAGCTCGCGCCGGCCGCTCCGAAGCCGCACGAGGCCGCCCGCGGGTCGAGCGCGGCGGCGTCCTCCCCGAGCGCTTCTCCGAGCGCCTCGACGGCGGAGCAGCTCTTCCGGGAGGCCAACGACGCGCGGCGCGCCGGCCGCTCCCGGCGCGCCATCGAGCTCTACCGCGCGCTCCAGAAGGGGTTCGCGTCGTCGCCCGAGGCCACGCTCTCCCTCGTGTCGCTGGGCGGCCTGCTCCTGAGCAGCGGCTCGGCTGCCGCGGCGCTCGCGCAGTTCGACCGGTACCTCGGCGTCGCCGGCCCGCGCCCGCTCGCGGTCGAGGCGCTCTACGGCCGCGGGCGCGCCCTGCGGGCGCTCGGGCGCACCGGCGACGAGGCGCAGACCTGGCGGCGCCTGCTCCGGGAGCACCCGGGCTCGCCGTATGTCGAGCACGCCCGCCGCCGCCTCGCCGAGCTCGGAGGGTGATCACGGGGCGAGCGCCGATCTGGCTCGGGTTCGCCGCGGCGATCGCGCTCTCCGCGGCGCGCGCCCTGGCCATGGAGGAGGGGCCTCCGGCGGCGTCCGCGTCGCCCGGCGCGCCGCTGGTGGAGATCGTGCTGACGGGCCCCGCGCCGAACCTCGGCGTGATCCGGGCGGCGCTCGAGTCTCAGGCGCTCTCCGCGTTCACGCTCCGGTTCCGCGTCGCGCCGACGTTCGACGCGGCGGCGCTCTTCGCGGCGCGGGCCTCCTCCGGCGTGGCGCTCTCCTGCTGGATCGACGTGAGCGACCCGCGCCGCGCCGCGCTCTACTTCACCGACCCCGTGGCCGATCGCTTCCTCGTGCGCTCGATCGAGCTCTCCGGCCGCTTCGACGAGCTCGATCGCGAGTCCGTGGCCCAGGTCGTGGAGCTCTCGCTGCGGTCGCTGCGCGGGGGCGCGCGCGCGTCGCTCGATCGGGACCAGGCGCTCGCGCTCGTGCTCCGCCAGGCGGCGCCGGCGGGCCAGGCGGCGCCGGCGGGCCAGGCGGCGCCGTCGGGCGGCATGCCGGGCCAGGCGGCGCCATCGGTCGGCGCGTCGGGCCAGGCGGCGCCATCGGGCGGCGCGCCGGGCCACGCGGCGCCGGCGCTGCGCGGCGCGCTGGAGCTCGGGGCCTTCTACGGCGTCACGGTGCACTCGGCGGAGATCGGCTGGACGCATGGCCCCGGCGTTCGCGTCGCGCTCGGCGAGAGCTCGGGGCAGCAGCGGCTCGCCCTCGACGCGCGCTTCCAGTACCAGTTCGAGCGCCGCTACGAGGAGCCGCGCATCGGCCTCGATCTCCGCACGATAGCGCTCCGCGCGGACGCCTCCTGGCTCTACGCCCTCGCGCCGGGCGCGGCGCCGCTCGAGCTCGGCGCGCGGCTCGGCGCTGGCCTCGATCATGTCGAGGCGGCGCCGCGGCCAGGCAGCGCCGGCGCGCCGTCGTTCGTCCCCGCCGGGGCGAGCGCCTCGAACGCGCTCGTGCTCGTGGCCGGCGCCGTCGCCAAGCTGCCGCTGTGCCGCGATGTCCGGCTGTTCACGGAGCTCTTCGTCGAGCTCGATCCCGCGCGCGTCCGCTACGATCTCGCGCTCGAGCAGGGCACCGAGACCGTCCTTGCGCGGTACCGTTTCCGGCCTGGCGCGCTGCTCGGCGTCGAGCTCTGACCGGCGTCGCGCCGGACTGCGTCGAGCCGTCGAACGGTCATTCTCGTGAAAATTTGCGCTTTGGCGCGACGGCCCAGGCCCCCGCGAGAAAATCGAACGACGCGTGATTGATCGCAGCCGCCTCGGCGCACGTGGGGAGGATCGAGCGGTGCTCGGTGGTCGCTTCGCGCTCTCTCCACCCACGTTGGCCACGTACGTCCTTCCGGGCACGCAATGACGCGTGCTCGCCGTGCACTGTCTTCCTCCAGGAGCTCGTCATGCGAATTCGGCCCATCTTCATGATCGTCGTGCTTCATTCTTTCGCCGCCGGCATCGGCCTCGCGTCGGGCGGTTGCAGCTCGGGAGGCCCCGACGAACACCCCGCCGCGCAGACCACAGGCAGCGGCGGTGGCGGCGCCGGCACCAGCGCAAGCACAAGCGCCAGCAGCGGTGTGGGCGGAGCGAGCAGCGCTTCCGGCACCAGCGCCGCGGGGGCGGGCGGCGCGGGAGAGGGGGGCGCCGGCGGCGCGGCCGGGGGGGCGACGAGCGCTTCAGGCGGCTCGGAAGGCGGCGGCGGGAGCGCCGAGCTGCCCGACGTCACGGTGTACATCGCCGGCGACTCGACCGTTCAGACCTACGTGAACAGCGCCCTTCACCAGGCGGGCTGGGGCCAGATGCTGGGAGAGTTCTTCGACGAGCGGGTGCGCGTCGACAACCGGGCCATCGGCGGCCGGACCGCGCGCCGGTACATCGAGGAGGGCCGCCTCGACGACGTCCTCGAGGACATCCAGCGCGGAGACTACTTCCTCGTGCAGTTCGGCACGAACGACAGCAACAAGACCGCGACGTACGAGCATAACGGCGAGACCATTCCCTATTACCTGGACCCCGCGACGGACTTCAAATCGTACCTCGAGCAGTACATCACGGGCGCGCAGGCGCGCGCCGCGACGCCGGTGCTGGTCACCCCGCCCCCGCGGCGATCGTGCTCCGGGGACAGCCACGAGTTCGGCAACGGCCTGAGCGCCTATGCAAAGGCGATGCGGGAGCTCGGAGACGAGCTGGACGTGGCCGTCATCGATCTCAACGCGAAGACGCTCGCCCACCTGAACTCGATCGGGTGTGTGGCGGCGGGCGAGGACTTCTTCCTCGTCCGGGCGGACGGCTCGGTCGACGGCACCCATTTCAACGAGACCGGCGCCCGGGTCATGGCGGGCCTGGTGGCTGACGGCACCGAGGACGCCGGCCTGACGCTCGCGCAGTACCGGAAGTGACGGACTCGCGCCACACGATGGGAGGCGGCCTGAGCGACGCCGCCGACGACCTACGTCAGGACAGCGCGCGGATATCCATCGTGATGTCGCCCATGACGTCCGCGTAGCGGAGCGCGATGTCCTTGGCGTCGTCCAGAGACGGCACATCGACGATGACGTACCCGCCGATCAGCTCCTTCGCTTCGGCGAACGGCCCGTCGGTCACCTTGTGCTTGCCGCCGGTCGACACGATACGAGCGCCCTTCGCGCTCGGCTGCATTCCCTCGGTCGCGAGCAGCACGCCGGCCCGGGTCATCTCCTCGATGAGGCGACCCATCGCCGCCATCAGCTCCGGCGCGGGCGGCGCGTCGCCTCCCGCCTCGTCGTGGCAGTGGACCGCCATGTACCGCGTCGTCGTGAGCCCCTCGGGCTTCGGCGCCACCCCGAGATCCCACATCTCCGTCACAGGCCGGATGTCGATGTCGACGTCGCCGATCAGGGCCGCGAACCGCGACACCCAGTCGATCGCCTCGTCGAGCGACGTCACGCGCAGGGTCGCGAAGCCGGCGGGGACCGCCCTCGCGCCGCCGAAGGGCCCTCGGGTGATGGTGCGCCGGCCGCCGGTGAACTGGAGGCGAACGCCCTCGGAGCTGGGGCGGAGCCCTTCGCCGTCGCGCAGCACCCCCGTCTTCACCAGGTCCCCCATCATCTGCCCCACGCGCTCGATGAACTCGGGGCTCGGCATCGCGCCGGCTTCGGTTTTTGCGTCGGTCCTGTGCATGATCATGAAACGCATGTCCACATTCTCCTTGGGTTAGGCCGACAGGGAGCTCACGAGCTGCCGTCGTCCAGCTCGACGCTCTTCTCGATGTCTCCCGGAGCGGTGGCCCTCACGCGCCGGCGTGCTCGCTGCAGCCCTGCTCGTTCGTGCCCTCGCTCCGGTCCTGACGCTGTCTGCTTGTACACTCTCCCTACTACGGGGTCGTTACCGGGGAAGCCCGGCGCTCAGCAGGGCGACGAACGGAGGCGCGCCGGATCGACACGGGGGAGCGTTTTTTTTCGCGCCGCCGCGGGGGCGCGCCCGGGCGCGCCGGCCGTACCCTCACGGGCCGCGCGCCTCCGCGGCGGCGCTGGCCGCGGTCAAGCCGCCAGGCGGTGCTCGATCTCGATCGGCGTGAGCGGCGGTGGCAGCTCGTCGATGACGACCGCGCTGCCCGGGTGCCGGCGGACGAGCTCCTCCGTGGACTCGATCGCTTCCTGCACCGTGCCGTACGGGAGCGAGCGGGTGACGTAGCCCTCGGCCGCGACCACCCAGCCCCAGCCGTCGGGGTCCGGCATGACGTGGTAGGTGAGCCTCTGTGTCATGGTGTGTCCTCCCTCCGGGAGGGTGAGCTCGGCGCGCGCGAGCAGCAAGAGATCGGCGCTCGCGAAGGCCCTACCGCTGGCGGCGCTGCACCTCCTTGAGGGCGAGCTTCGAGATCGCCCTCAGGGTGTCGAACACGCCGCGGCCGCTCGCCGCCGCGGCCTCGAACTCGGGCGCCCCGTCCGGGTTGAGGAGCTCCCGGAGCTCCGCGACATCGGCGATCCCGTCGAGATCCCGCTTGTTGTACTGGACGACGAACGGCAGCCGGCCGGGCGAGCGGCCCTCCTCGGCGAGGTTGTCCCAGAGGTCCGCCATCGACTCGATGTTCGCGTCGAGCCGGGCGCGCTGCGAGTCCGCCACGAACACGACGCCATCCAGCCCCTTCAGGATGAGCTTCCGGCTCGCCCTGTAGAAGATCTGGCCCGGCACCGTGTAGAGCTGAAGGCGCGTCCGGAAGCCCGACAGGCCCCCGAGATCGAGCGGCAGGAAATCGAAGAACAGCGTGCGATCGCTCTCGGTCTTGAGCGAGATGAGCCGCCCCTTGGCGGCCGGCACCGTCCGGTCGTACACGTACTGAAGGTTCGTCGTCTTGCCGCAGAGACCGGGCCCGTAATAGACGATCTTGCAGTAGATCTCCCGGCTCGCATAGTTGATGAACGCCATCGGCGTGCTCCTCCAGAGTCGACGTTCGAGGGGAGGCAAGGCCGGCCCCCGCATTGAAAAAGAAGGCGACCGTCGTCCATCGCCTTGGAAGCGATGGCGGCCGTCGTGAAGCGCATTGGAAACGAAGGCGATCAGCGGCCGCCGCGCTCGACGCTGCGGCCGTTGTCGACTCCTGCGCTGGGAGGGGAGGCGGCGGCCGCTCTCCCCACGATTCCATGCGCCGCGCCGGGGGCGCCCCGGCTCGCCCACGGCGCGCCGCGCCCCGCTCGCTGCTCCCCGCGCTACGTCACGCGCGGCCGGCGGCGAGCGGGCGCGCCGCTGCTGCCGCCGCGAGCGGCGCCGCGCCGGCGGCGATCACGAAGACGCGTCGGCGATCGCGTGGAGGGCGGCCACGAAGCCCTCCAGGGAGGCGTCGCGCGCGTCGCTGTGCTTCACCAGCCGCTCGTTCACGGCGATGAGCTCCACCACGTCCGGGCTCGCGCCCGGGACCCGCCGGAGCTCGTGCACAGCGCGGCTCACCCGCGACGGCGGGTCGAGGCACGCGAGCGCCGACAGCGCCGCCGTCGCGCCCGCCTCGCGGCCCGCCGCGAGCGCCTCCCGCGCCATCCCGAGCAGCACCAGCGCGAAGGCGACCTGGATCGCCTCCAGGAAGCCGCGGGAGACCTCCTTGCCGCCCTGGCTGGCCTCGCTCCACGCGAGCGTCACGAGCTCGCCTATCTCCGAGAAGGCGCGCCTCGACATCAGCGTGGAGAGCGTCTCCAGGCCGTGTTTGTCCCACGCCGCCCGCGTCGTCAGCTGGCGCGCGAGCCAGGAGAGCGCGGCATACGCGTCGTCCCCCGCCCGGATCGCGCCGAGCGCGATGTCCATCAGCGTGGCCCGCCCCACGCCGTGCGCCTCGAGCCAGCCGAGCAGGTTCGCCCGCTCCGCGCCCCGCGGCGTCCGGCGCGCCTTCTCGAGGATCGCGTCCCGGAGCGCCGGGGGAAAATGGAGGATATCGACGCTCCAGTCCTCGTCCGAGCCGCGCGCGCGCTCCATCGCCAGCGCGGCCAGCGCGTCGTCGTCGAGCGAGAGCGCCCCGGCCCGCCTCGCCGCGAGGATCTTCGGGACCGGAAGATCGCGCAGCGCGGGGCGCTCCCCGTTCAGGCCGTCGAGCTCGTCCCCGTCGAGCAGCGGCGGCAGCCCCTTGTGGACCTTGGGCACGAGGATGAACTCCGAGGGCCACTGGACAGGCTCGCGCCGGCAACGCTCGAGCACGCGCTCGTAGATCCCCGCCGGGACCTTGCCGCGCACGAGGTCCGAGAGCTCGATCCACTCCTCCTCGTCGAGCACGAGGCGCGGCACGCCCAGCACCTCATGCTGGAAGTGCGCGGGATCCTGGATCGCGAGCCGCGCGAGCTGCCGGATCACCGGCCCGCTGAACCCGCTCTCGCAGCGCGCTCTCCAGCGCAGGAGATCGGATGTCCCGAGCTCGTCGATGTGCTCGGACAGGAAGGCATGATCGTCTGGCTCCAGCGACGGCTGACGGAGCACATGAAAGAACGCGACGGGACGGGCACGGCCTCGGTGCGCGCGCACCAGGGCCTCGATCTCCGCCTTTCGCATGGCGCGACCTCATCACCCGAGACCCCATGTGGGATCAGGGACGCTCTCAGGTCCATCGTCGCCAGGCGCTAGCGCGGCCCGTCATGACTCGTCGGTCGGTGGAATGACGGATCCTGTTCCTGACCGGTGTGCCCAGGGTAGCGCCAGCGCGCCCGCTGTCAACGCCCTCGTCGCTACTCAACTACTCAACTACGCTAGTCTAGCGCCGCCGCCGCGGCTCCCGGCCGCTCGTGGGTGGCTTGATGTCGCGCGAGAGCGGCAGCTCGACGGAGAAGGTCGAGCCCTCGCCGATCTCGCTCGCCACGCTCACCCGCCCTCCGTGCGCCTCGACGATGGTGCGCGTGATGTAGAGGCCCAGCCCGAGCCCGCCGTAATGACGCGACGAGACGCCCCGGCGATACCGCTCGAAGACCTGCTCTCGCACGTCGGCGGGGATGCCGATGCCATGATCGGTCACCGAGAGACGGGCGATCTCTCCGTCCGATGCGATGGTGAGCTCGAGCGGCTTTCCCCCGCCGAACTTGATCGCGTTGCTCAGCAGGTTGGTCACGACCTGCTCGATGCGCTGCGCGTCCCAGCGGCCGACGACCGGCCCGGCGGCGCGCACGTCGAGCGCGCAGCCTGCCCGCGCGAGCTGGTCGTCCAGGTACGTGGCGACCTCTCCCACGATCGCGCGGAGATCGATCTCGATCGGGTCGAGCTCCAGGCGCCCCGCCTGGATGCGGGAGACGTCGAGGAGCATGTCGACCAGGGCGACGAGGCGCTTGATCTGCCGCTGCGAGAGATCGACCGACGCGCGCGCCCGCTCGATGCCCTCCGCGCCTCGCGAGAGCTTCTTCTCCATCGAATGGACGGCGAGCTGCAGGCTGGTCAGCGGCGTCCGGAGCTCGTGCGAGGCGACGGAGAGGAACTCGTCCCGCGCGCGGACGGCCTCCTCCGCGCGGGCGCGCGCTCGCTGCTCGTCCGCCAGCAGGCGGTCCCGCTGCTGCTCGGCCTGCACGCGCGTGGTGACGTCGCGGAAGCTCCAGACCCGCCCGACGATGCGCCCGCTCACGCGCTGAGGCTGGGAGCAGCGCTCGAAGACCCTGCCGTCGTCGAACGTCAGGGTGTCGACGCCGCTCGCCTCGCGAGGATCATCGACGCTCGTCGTCGTCCTCGTCATCCTCGCTGTCTTCGCTGTCTTTCCTGTCTTCGTTTCTTGCAGGAGCTGCTCCGAGTCCGCGAGCTGATCGACGCAGAGCGCCAGGCGGTCGTCCTGCGAGAGGAGCACCTGCTCGGGGATCCCCCACATCTCCCTGAACCTTCGGTTGTGCCGCACGGGGCGGCCCGCGTCGTCGACGACGAGGATGCCGTCCGCCGTCGAGTCGAGCGTGGCCTCGAGCAGCGCGTGCGAGTGGCGCAGCATCTCCTCGGCGCGCTTGCGCTCGGTGACGTCCGTCGAGATCCCGCACACCGCATACGACGTCCCGTCCGGATGGCGCAGCGGGAACTTGAGGGAGAGGAACACGTGCATGCCGTCGGGCGCCGAGACGAACTCGTCCCTCTCGATGGGGTTGTCCTCCCGCAGCGCGGCGAGATCGTTGGCGCGCACCGCGTCGGCGATCTCGGTCGGGAACAGCTCGTGGTCGGTCTTGCCGAGGATGTCCTCGCGGCTCACGTGCACGACGTCCTCATAACGGCGGTTGACGAGCAGGTACCGCCCGTCCGGGGCCTTGACGAACACGACGGCGGGCGTGTTGTCGAGGATGGCCTGCAGGAGCGAGCTGCTGTCGTGCAAGGACGCCTCCGCGCGCCGGCGCTGCGCGTTCTCCAGCTGGAGCTCGCCGTAGAGCCGCGCGTTCTCGAGCGAGATGGCCGCCTGCGACGCGAGGACATCGAGGACGCCCAGCTCCGCCGTGGAGAAGGCGCCCGGGACCAGGTCGTTCTCCAGGTAGAGCAGGCCCACCGCCTCGTCCTGGCGCACGATGGGCACGCCGAGGGCCGAGCGCCGGGGGCGCAGCGCATCGCCGAAATAGGGATCCATCGCGAACCGGTGCGGCGCAGCCGCGTCGTCGATCGCGATGGGCTTGCGGGCGCGGACGACGGCCGTGCAGAGCGACAGGGGCACCTGCGACGGCGCCGCGAGGCGGCCGGCGGGGCCGAAGGCGCGCTCGCCGTCGCCGCTCGCGTCCGCCAGGACGAGGCCCTCCGGCGACGAGAGGAGCAGGCAGCCGCGCTGCGCGCCCACGTGCTCCATGGCCACGCGCAGGAGCCGCGCGTGCAGCTGGGGCAGGACCAGCGCGCTCGAGATCTCCTGGGAGGCCTTCAAAATGCCGAGCATATCCAGGTACTTGACGTCGCCAACCCCGGACGCGGGCCGCCTCGCGAGCTCGGGGTGCCGCTGGAGCAGGGCGCAGACCTTCGCCCGCGCGCCCCAAGCCTCGTAGCTGTCGCGGGCGCGCGCGAGGTAGGCGCTCGCCGCCGTGTCGAGCCCCCGCTGCTCGTAGAAGCGCGCGCAGAGCTCGCTGGCGAGCCCCTCGACCTCGAGGAACCCGCCGGCGCGGGCGTCCTCGAGGGCCTGCTCGTACGCGCGCTCCGCGGCGAGCTCATCGCCCGAGAGGCGCGCGAGCTCGGCCGAGACCAGGGCTGCCTGGTGTGCGAAGTTCGCCGGGGAAACCTCCGCGAGCGCCGTC
This sequence comes from Sorangium sp. So ce381, assembly GCF_051473845.1. Lineage (NCBI taxonomy): Bacteria > Pseudomonadati > Myxococcota > Polyangiales > Polyangiaceae > Sorangium > Sorangium sp. So ce381. The sequence goes on from NZ_CP150336.1 coordinate 2,047,912, forward strand.
AGGTGGGCGAGGTGCGCGCGCACGGCCTCGAGGCAGGCGGGCGGGGGCGCGCGAGCGTGGCCGGCAGAGCGCGCGACCGCCGCGTAGAAGTGAAGCTGGGCGGCCCCGAGGAAGCCGCGCGCGGCCTGCAGCAAGGCGCCCGCGCGCTCCGCCGCTTCGACGGCCCCGCCCGGATCGCCGAGGTGCAGGCGCGCCTGCAGCTCGAGGAGGTGGCCATGGAAGCCCCTGATCGGCGACCTCTGCGCGAGCTCCTCGGCGGAGCCGTCCGCAGGGCGATCGGGCGCGGAGGGGTCGCGCAGCCGCGCGAACAGGCGTAGCTGGTCGCGGAAGGCCTCCTGGTCGAGCCAGCCGCTCGTCCGCTCGGCGAACGCGAGGCGCCGGGTCGCCTCGTCGGCGACGTCGTCGAGGGAGTCGCCGACGAACAGCCGGAGCGCGACGAGCTGATGGCCGAAGTAGCACGCGAAAGGGTAGTTGCCGGCGGAGATCGCCGCGTCCAGCTCGCGCTGCATGAGCTCCAGACAGCGTCGGACCGGCATCTTCAGGTAGCCGAGCAAGACGATGAACGTGAAGCTCGCCCTGGGCCTGTACGGCGAGTGCTCCTCGCGCTGGGCGAGCCGATAGCCCGCCTCGCCGAAGGCGAACGCGTCCGCGGGGCGCCCGCGCCGCTCGGCCAGGACGAGCCCGAAGGTCGCGTAGGCGGCCGCGGAGCTGCCCGTGTTCCCGTGCGTCAGCGAGAGCTCCACGGCGACGCTGGCGGCGGCCGCCATGACGTCCCAGCTCGCGTGGTAAGCGGGCTGGTAGAGCGTGGCGGCGAGATCGCAGACGGCCCGGGTGCGCGGGTCGGTCATGGGCGGCAGGTCCGGGAGGGCGGAGATGGCGAGGGCGCGGCCCTCGAGGCGACCCAGGACCGCTGCGACGGCGGCGTCGACCGCGGCGGCCTCCGGGTGGCGCGGCAGGGGGAGCCCGCAGTGGCCGAAGCCTGCGACGCAGCTCTCGACGGCGGCGTCCATCGCGCCTTGCGCGACCTGGATCTCGGCGAGCAGGGCGTACACGGTCGCGGCCGCGCACCGCCCGGAGGCGCGCTCGCACAGCGACGCGCAGATGCGCTCCGCGGCCGCGAGCTCGCCGGTCGCGAACCGGCACTGGGCCAGCGCGAAGTCGAGCTCGAACGCGAGCTCGGCGCGCGCGCCCCCGAGCAGCTCGGCGCCCTGCAGGAAGAAGCCGATGGCCGCGGCGTGGTGGGTCGCGGCCTGGGCCTTCCGGCCCGCGCGCAGGTCGAGCTCGGCGGCCCGCGCGCGCTCCTCCGGCGACGTGATCCGTGACGCGCCGCGGGTGATCTGGCGGACGATCTCGAACAGCTGGGCCTCGATGCGGTCGGGCGGGAGGCCGTCGAGCAGGGCGCGCGCGGCGGCGAGGTGCGCCTCGGGCCGCTGCTCGGCGGGGGTGAGCTCGTAGGCGACCTGATGGATGCGGTCGTGAAGGAAGCGGATCTCGCGGTCGATCCGGACGATGAGCCGCAGGGCGAAGGCCGCTTGCAGGCGCTCGATGACGGCGTCTTCCGGGCAGCCGAGGAGGAGCGCCAGGGTCGCCAGATCCGCGGCGTCGCCGAACACGGCGAACCGCCGCAGCGCGTCCTGCGTGCCCGCATCGAGGCTGCGGAGGTTCGCGGCGATGATCTCGGCGACGTCGTCCGAGCACCGCTTTGCCCGGATCTTCTCGAGATCCCACCGGAACGCTCGGGCGGTGGTCGAGAAGCGGATCAGCCCTTCCTGGTAGAGCGTGCCCGCGAGCTGCGCGACGAACAGCGGATTTCCCCCTGTCTTCTCGTGGAGGCTCGCCGCGAGCGGGGCGACCTCCTCCCGGGGGGCGCGCAGCGAGTCGGCCACCCACGAGGTCACGGCGTCGGCGGACAGCGGGGCGATCGCGAGCTCGGTCACGGCGACGTCCTGCTCGCGGAGCCGGCGGATCATCCGGCGCACCGCGTGGGAATCGGAGACCTCGTTGCTCCGGTACGCGCCGAGGATCAGCGTGTCGCGGGCGCCGGGGTCGGTCGCCCAGCGCTCGACGACCTTCAGCGTATAGGCGTCTGTCCACTGGAGATCGTCGAGGAAGACGATGAGCGGCTTCCCCGGCCGCGCGAGCGCGCCGAGGAGCTGGCTGAGCGCCAGCAGGAACCGGGCCTCGGCCTCGGGGGGCGGGATCTCGGGCGGCGGGCTCTGCTGGCCGAGGATCCGGGCGAGCGCCGGGAGCATGCCGGCCAGCAGCGACGCGTTCGCGCCCAGCGCCCCCGCGAGGCCGTGCTGCAGCTCCGCGCGCGACGCCTCACCCTCTTCGAGGGCCTGGACGAGCGCGCCGTCCAGCGCCGCGAGGAGCGCCTCACACGGGGCATGGCGCGGGGCCGCCTCGCACCTGCCGCCCGTGAAGCGCGCCGCGGGCGCGCGGACGGACTCGCCCAGGCGATGGACCAGGCGCGTCTTGCCCACGCCCGGGAGGCCGGAGATCAGGACCAGCTCCGTCCGGCCATCGCTCCCGACCCGCGCCACCGCGCCCTCCAGCCGCGCGACCTCGCCGGCGCGGCCGTAGAGCCCGGGGGTCAGCCGCAGAGGGGGCGGCACGTCGGCGAGACCCGGCTGGAACGGAGCGATCCGCCCCTCGGTCCGGAGCGCCTCCCTGCACCGGACGAGATCGTGCTGGAGGCCGGCGGCGCTCTGGTACCTGTCCTCGGGGAGCTTCGCGAGCAGCTTCAGGACGAGCTCGGCGACGGTCGAGGGCAGCGCGGGCACGGACGCGAGCGGCGACGGGGGGACCACCGCGGCGTGGCAGTAGAGCCATCCCAGCAGATCGTTCGCGGCGAACGGCAGCCTTCCGGTGAGGAGCTCGAACAGGATCACGCCGAGCGAGTAGAGGTCCGACCGATGATCGATCGCCACGCCGAGGCGCCCGCCCTGCTCGAGGGACAGGTACGGCCAGGTGCAGGGGGCCGGACGGGCGGATCGGGGGCTACACCGGCCCGGCGAGAGCGACCAGGGGCTGAACCCGGTCAGCTTGATGTCGTCGCCGGGCATGAGCATCACGCGGTGCGGGGTGAGGCCGAGGTGGACGATCTGCCGCCCGTGGATCGTCGCCAGGGCGTCGGCGATGGCGATGGAGAGCCTCAGGAACCGGCCGAGATCCATGGGGGTGCCCACGAGGCGGGCGAGCGGCGTCGCACCGTCGTCCTGGATCACGAGCGCGGGCTGGCCATGGAACGTGCAGATCCGCACCGCCTCCATGGCCACGTCGCAGCCGACCAGCCGGGTCGCCTCCAGCTCGCGCCGCAGCGCCTCGTACTCGGCCGTCGAGGGGTGAGCGGCCTTCAGGGCCTTGACGAGGACGCTCCGCCCCGCCGGCTCGCGCGCCCGGTAGAGCGCGAAATCCGGTCCTTCGTCCAGCACGGCCTCCGCGAGGTATTCGGTCGCTGTCTGCATGGCTCTGGCGTGCTGGGCGTGACACACGTCTCCGGGGCGCAGCTGCGCTCGAAAGCGCCTGCGCTGCCGACCGGCAGGCAGGCAGGATCGGTACCAGAGGTGAGCGGTCGGCTCCGCGGCGGATCCAGGCATCCGGGCGACTCGATGCGCCGGCTGCGGCGTGACGGCCGGTCAGGGTGAGCCGCGTCGATCGCGGAGTCGTCGGACGCTGTCTGCCGAGCTCAGCCTTGAGCGGAACGCTCACCGTATCGTCCGCTGGCGCGCAAGTGCGCGAGTGACGGGGGGCGAGACGACGAGAGAGGCAGCGGAGGAGACGTCAGGTCACGAGCGCCCGCAACCCCGCCTCGCGGGCGCGTCGGGCGCCGCTGGTCTGGAGTCGATAGGACATGACAGCATGTCGGGGTCGGCCGGCGAAGGACGCCCGTGATCGGTGAGCCAGCCTCCAGACGAGCTCGGAACGGGGCGGAACGGAGCGGAACGGAGCGGTACGGAGCACAACGGGAACAGCTCGTTCATTCGTCCGCGGTCGTCCACGGTCGTCCAGGATGTCATCTGCTTGCGTCATCCCGCAATCGATTGCGCTTCCATTCCAGTCGTGCCAACTCCATTGGAGGGGACGCGCCGGACCTCTCAGCTGAAACCAGCGGCCAGGTGGAAGCTCTTTTTGGCGGTGCAGCTCGAAGGGGAGACGGCAGGTCACGCTGGCGTACATATTGCGAGCCTTCACGCCAGACGCCCACGCTGAATGCGCCTCCGGCCCTCCGGGGGGCAAACGCCGTGGAAGGATTCGTTCTTCATGAAAGCAAGGTTGGGAAGAGCCATGATCGATCAACCACGAGCGGTCAACCGCAGGACGTTCTTGCAAGGGATGACCCAGATCGCCTCGCTGGCCGCCGCGGCGCCCGCGCTCGGTTCGGACCCATGGAGAGGCGCCTGCTCGACCACGCTCACCACGGGGCGGCCCGAGGACGTGAACATGAGCTCGGAGCGGCTGGACGACGTCTTCGCGCGGATCCAGCGCCGCGTGAACGACGCCCTGTTTCCCGGCGCCACGGCGCTGGTCGCCCGGCACGGGGTCATCGTGGGTCACAGGGCCTTCGGCAGCAAGGTCGCCGGCGCCGACGAGCCGGTGACGCTCGATACGATCTTCGACGTCCAGTCGATGAGCAAGGTGCTCTCGACCGCGGCGACGGCCCTCGCGCTCGTGGAAGAGCGCGTGATCCGGCTGGACGCGCCGGTCGCCAGGTACCTGCCGGAGTTCGCCGCCAACGGAAAGGGGGCTGTCACCGTCTACGACATGCTCCGTTATTCGTCCGGTCTGCCGCTGGACAACCAGTGCTTGGATGAGGACGTCGAGACGGCCTGGTGCATCATGGCCGAGACCCCGCTCGAATACGCGACGGGCAGATCGGCGCTGTACAGCGATCTCACGTACCGCCTCCTCGGCCGCATGATCGAGGCCGCCGCGGGGGACGATCTCGACGCCATCGCGAGAGAGTGCATCTGGCGTCCTCTCGGCATGAGCGACACGATGTACAACCCGCCTCCGGAGCTCGTCGAGCGCGTCGCGGCCACGGGGTACTCCGCCCGCCGGGGCTGCCTCGTGCGGGGCCAGGTGCAGGACGAGCAGGACTTCGCGCTGGGCGGCGTCGCCGGCTGCGACGGCGTGTTCACCACGGCGCGCGACGTGGCCGTCTTCTGCCAGATGATCTTGAACGGCGGCGCCTACGGCAACGCCGAGGTCTTGCGGCCCGATCTGGTCCGGCAGATGAAGAAGAACAACACGCCCTACGTGACGGAGGCGGCGACCGACACGTCGCCCATCAACAACCTGCTCCTCGCCCCGAAGGGCCTCGGGTGGGAGCTCCGGACACGGCGCTTCTCGAACGGCGGCATGCGCCTGTCGCCGCGCGCCTACGGAAAGGCGGGCGGCGCCGGCACGTTCATGTGGGTCGATCCGGATCTCGAGATCATCGGCGTCCTCCTGACCAACCACGGCCTGCCGCAGCCGTTCGATGAGCTCGGCTGGAACCGCATGCTCGACAGCGTCGGTTGCACCGAGTTCTTCGACGGCATCATCAACGCCGTGCACCACTGATCGCCGTCGCGGCCGAGCGGCGCTTCTCCAGGTCGTTCAGGCGGCTTCCACGGGGAGCGGCTCCTCCGGCTCGGCGGCGGCGGCGGCGAGCGTCCGGCGCAGCAATGGGCCGATGGTCAGGCCCTGCACCACGATGGAGACGACCACCACGACATAGGTGATGGTCAGCACCATCTCGCGCTCCGGAACGAGCGTGCCGTCCGCGAGCTTTCCGGGGATGGAGAGCGCGAGGGCCACCGAGACGCCGCCGCGCAGGCCGCCCCACGTGAGGATACGGATCGCCCCCGGGGTGAAGACCCTGCGCCTCTTCATGAGGCTCACCGGCAGCGCGACCGCGATGAACCGCGCGAGCAGCACGACCGGAAACGCGAGGAGCCCTGCGAGCAGCGACTGGGCGTCGAAGGCGACGATCAAGAGCTCGAGGCCGATCAAGACGAACAGCACCGCGTTCAGGATCTCGTCCATCAGCTCCCAGAAGTCGTCCAGGTGCTCGCGGGTCTTCTCGCTCATGGCGCCGGCGCGCGCCTCGTTCCCGATGAAGAGCCCGGCCACCACCATGGCGATGGGGCCGGAGACATGGATCGCGTACGCCAGGGCATAGCCGCCCGCCGCGGTCGCCAGCGAGAGCAAGACCTCGACCTTGTAGTCGTCGACCTGCCGGAGCATGGCGAGCGTCACGAAGCCGAGCGCGAGGCCGTACAGCACGCCGCCGATCGCCTCCTGGACGAACAGCAGGGAGAGCCGCTGCAGATCGAGGCCCGACGTCCCCGACGCGATCTCCAGGAGCCCGATGAACGCCACCACCGCCACGCCGTCGTTGAAGAGCGACTCTCCGGCTATCTTCATCTCGAGCTCCTTGGGCGCCCCCACGTGCTTGAGGACCCCGAGCACCGCGATGGGATCGGTGGGGGAGATGAGCGCGCCGAAGAGCAAGCAGTAGACCGGCCGGATGTGCACGCCCATCAGCGTCATCAGGGCGTAGGTCATGCCGCCCACCAGCACCGTGGACATGAGCACACCCCCGGTGGCCAGGACGCCGATGACGACCCGCTGCTTCTTCAGATCCGCCAGGTTGACGTGCAACGCGGCGGCAAACAGGAGAAAACCGAGCATCCCCTGCATCAACGTCTTGTTGAAGTCGATGCCATGGAGGTGCTCCTTCGCCTCGGCCTCCACCTCCGGAAACAGCTCTCCGATGGCCACCATGACGAGGGACGTCGTCATCGCGATCAGCATCAACCCGATCGTCGTCGGCAGCTTGAGGAGCCGATGGTTGAAGAAGCTGAAGATCGCAGCGAGCGAGAGCAGCGCTGCCGAGACTTGGAATAGATCCATGCTCCCAGGCTTACAGACGGACGCGCGCCGGCTCAGGCGAGGCGCGGCGACGTCCGGATAAAAAGTTGCACGTCAAAGTTTCCCCAAGGGAGAAGGAAATCCAAGCCGACTCAAAATGTCAAGCCTCGACCGCGGGACCTGCGCCGGGCTGCCCGAACGCCGGGGGTCGCGACAGAAAGCCCCGCCCGTCGGATCGAAAGCCGTGCCCTGTCGAGACGGCACGAACGACGCTACTCCCCGCTGCAGGCGGACCGAGCGACCGTCGGCCAAGTAGAAGGTAGGATGAAGACACACGAGCACGGAAAGCACGCAGTGGGATTCGAGCGCGAGCGAACCCTGAGCTACGACCGGCGACTGACCTCGCGGAGCGGGGAGCGAGGGAGTTCAAGCTCCCGCTCCGCGAGGCTGGCTTGCAGGCGGAGAGGCGAGGTCGTCAGGGATTGAACGTGGCGACGAAGATGTCGGTCGCCGCTGCGTAGGGGATCGGGCCGGTCCCGAAGTCGACCGGCGCGCGCGTGCTGCCGGTGATCGCAACCGTGCCATTCGGAGACACGGCGATGTCCTCCACGAGACGGTCGTGTGAATCGCTGCTGGGCGGGTCGAAGGCGACCGACCAGAGCTTGGTCCCGTCCTCGTCGAGCTTGGCGAGCCCCGAGGGGCCGGCGACGAATAGTCCGCCGGCAGGATCGAGGGAGATCCTGTGGAAGGGAGCGCTGATCGTGTGGCTGGAGAGCACCTCTCCTGCTGCGTCGAGCTTGACCAGCACGGATCCCCCCACCGCGCCGCCGCCGAAGTCGACGGTGCCGTCCGTGAGGCCCGTCACGAGGACCTCGTCGGCCGCGTTGACCGCCACCGAATAGGCTGCCGCCAGGGGGTACGTCGCCATCGACGGAAACAGCTTTTCCCACAGCACGGCCCCCGCCGGGGCGAGCTTGGTGACGTTGAATGTCGGCCACGGGGGCAGGCCCGTATCGAAGCTCGGGGTCACCGCGAGCACGTTGCCAGCGCTGTCGAGCGCGATGCGTCCCGCTCCATTGACCAGTGTATAGTTGTACATCCCTTGCAGGTGGGCTGTCCAGAGGACGGCGGTACCTCCGGCGCCCACCTTTGCCAGTCGATAACCTTCATCGACGACATAGAGCACGTACACATCGCCGGCGCCGTCGACGGCAGCCTGCTGTACCATCCAGGGCCAGCCCGAGGTGCCGAGTCTGCCTGGGAAGCCGTTGCTCCAGATGTGATTGCCCTCGGAGTCGAATGCGGCCACGAACAGCGTGCCCTCATCGAGAACGGGCGGGAGGGGACCCCCACCGAGATCCGGACCTGGCGTGAGAGTTTCACCGTCATAGACCCCGACGAGCACGATATTGCCGCTTCCGTCGACGGCCATGGTGGCGTTCGCGTCGTTGTATTCGGTCCCGAAGCGCTTGCTCCAGATCACCGAGCCAGCGGGATCGAGTTTGAGGAAGAAGACGTCCGACCCCCCTGCGCTGGTGACGGGGCCGGCGCCGAAGTCGACCGTTCCTCGGAAGCTACCCGAGACGTAGAAGTTGCCAGCGGCGTCGCTCACGATGGACAGCCCCAGGTCGTCGCCGGACCCCCCGTATCCCCGCGCCCACGGCGGGAGCTGGGGGCAATCGGGCACGCCGTCGCAACTCTCGTCCACCGGGGTGGCGCAGAGCTCTTCGGTGGGCGCCACCGCACCTGTGCAGGGGCCGTAACCCAGCCCGTCGGAGCGGCACGTTTGTGTACCTGTCACGCACGGCCCGACGCCGACGGTCCCTACGGGGCCGGTGTAGCAGGTGAGGACCGAGCCCGGCACGCACGTGCCTTCCGTGCTGCCACCGCCGCCCGCGCCGCCGCCGCCCGCGCCGCCGCCGCCCGCGCCGCCGCCGCCCTCGCCGCTGCCGCTGCCGCCGCCGCTGCCCGCAGTCTCGCAGTCCCACTCGCCGCCGTCGCAGGGCGGGCTGAACATGGCGACGAAGATGTCGCGACCCGCTGCGTAGGGGATCGGGCCGGCCCCGAAGTCCGCCGGCGCGAGCGCGCTCCCGGTGACGGCCACGGCGCCGTTCGGAGAGACAGCGATGTCCTTCGCGAGAGGATCGAAGTCGACCGACCAGGTCTCCGACCCGCTCGCGTCGAGCCTGGCAAGGCCGTGCCCGGCGACGAACATGCCGCCTGAGGGGTCGAGGGTGATCTCGTCGCCGAAGCGAACAGAACGGCTCATGAGAGGCTGGCCTCCGGCGTCCAGCTTCACGAGCGCGGCCCCACGGGCGAGCACGCCGCCGCCGAAATCGATGGTTCCGTCCGTGAAGGTCGTCACGAGGATCTCGTCCGCCGCGTTGACCACCACCGACGCGGCCAAGGGCACGGCGGATCTGTCGGCCGAGGTCGACGCGAACGATTGTTGCCACGACAGCGCACCGTAGTAGCTGAACTTGGCGACGATCAGCTCGAATGGAGGGAAGTCCGTACGGCCATAATGCACCTCGGCCGCCACGATCACGTTGCCAGCGCCATCGACCGCAAAGCCTGCTGCCCTGGTGTCAGGATAATCATAGGGATACACTTCGCCCCACCCGCGAAAGAAGCCGGCCGCGAAGCTCACGAACCCTATGATGCCGCCGCTGTCATAGAGGATGTACGCATCGCCGTCGCCGTTGACAGCGACTCGTTTGAGCTCCCAGCTACCCGCTCCGACCTCGAAGCCCGTGTTCTTGATGCGGTTGCCTTCGTGGTCGAACGTGGCACCGATGACCGAGGGCTGGTCGCTCGACGGCAGGGGCCCGTCGCCGAAATCCGGACCTGGCGCCGAAGCATGTCCGGGACCGCCGTTGTAGATTGCGGCGAGGACGATGTTCCCGCTCCCGTCGACGGTCATGGCGGCGTTCTCATCGTCGTACTCGGTTCCGAAGCGCTTGCTCCAGATCACCGAGCCGGAGGGATCGAGCTTGAGGAAGAAGATGTCGGAGCCCCCTGCGCTGGTGAGGGGGCCGGCGCCGAAGTCGACCGTCCCTTCGAAATCGCCCGCGACGTAGTAGTTGCCCGAGGCGTCGCTCACGATGGATAGACCCTCGTCGTCGCCGGGGCCGCCGTACCCTCGCGCCCACGGCGGGAGCCCCGGGCAATGGGGCTCGCCGTCGCAGTTCTCGTCCACCGGCGTGGCGCAGATCTCCTCGGCGGGCGTCACCGCCCCCGTACAGGGGCCGTAGCCCAGCCCGTCGGAGCGGCACGTCTGCGTCCCGGTGACGCACTGTCCAATGTGGGCGACCCCGACGGGGCCGGTATAGCAGGTGAGGACCGTGCCCGGCACGCACGTGCCTGGCGCGCTGCCGCCCGCGCCGCCGCTGCCACTGCCGCTCGCGCCACCATTGCCGCCGGGCTCGACGCTGCCCCCGCTGCCGCTGGGTCCGATGCCGCCGCCCTCGCCGCCACTGCCGCCGCTGCCGCTGGGTCCGATGCCGCCGCCCTCGCCGCCGCTGCCGCTCTCGCCACCACCACTGCCGACAGCACCGGCGCCGCCGCCCTGATCACCGGTCGTGGAGCCGCCGCCCGTTTCGGCGCCGCCGCCCCCGCGCACCACGAGATCGCACGCCGTGGAGGTGAGGACCACCGCGATGGTCAACGCTGCCGAGACACCGCCGCCTGACCTGGATGGTACTGAAACAAGCTGCTCAGGGTCTCTGATCATGCCGCCTTCGATGCCCGGCATGACCAGGACATTCACGCTCCGCCACGAGCCCGACGAGAGGCAAGGTGCTCCGACGCGGCAGACGGCGGCCGTGAACATCACGATGAGGATCTGCTGGCCTCGCTGCGAGGTCAGGAAGATGTTGCTGCGGCAGGGCCCACCGGTGACCATCGCGAGCTCGACAGAGACGATGATGCCGGTCGCAAGTGCCTTGAGCGACAGCGGCCCAGGCGACCGGAACCAGACCAGGAGACAGCCGAGCGACGCGCACAAAGCTGCGAGCTCGACGGAAGACGAGGTGAGGATCCGGCGGTTCGATGGAGAGCATGGCCGTGTGGGTGCCAGGGGGCAACATGACGTGGGGTTCCCTCACGGATCGTCGAAGACACGGTCGGCGCCGAAACCGCGCGCGCTGAGCGCCGTAGATGGGCCAGGAGCCGCGGGGCGAAGTCGGCCCCTTCGATGCGTGGATCGACGATCGAGATCGCGTAGCCGTCGCACGAGGGGGGCGGAGTGCATCAGGGTACGGTCGTCCGAGGTGGGCGTGGCGATCGCCGCGTGAGGCCCCGGGATCGCATCGTTTCCTCGTTCCACGCGGGACGACTGTTGCCAACGCGCCACCAATTGTCGGTATCCTGCTGTGCAATAGCTCGTTTCCCGTGAAGGCATAGGCTGGACGTGACGAATCGCGGCGTGCGTCTCGCGAGCCGTGCGACACTGGCTCACGACGCTCCCGTGGGGAGGAGAGTATGACCAAATCTGCAAACGTCGATGACTCGGGCGCTGCCGGGCACACAGGGGAGATCTCGCGCCGCTTCTTCTTGCGGGCGTTCGCCGGGAGCGTGGCGGCCCTGTCGGGCGCGTGCGATGGGATGACGCCCGTCGAGGAGCCTGCAGCGGAGGCGCTGTCGGAGCTCACGCGGGCGACCGGGGGGCAGCTGGCGGATCTCATCCGCCGGAAGCGGGTGTCGTCGCTCGAGGTCGTGGAGGCCCACCTCGCGCGCATCGCGCAGATCAATCCGCGGCTGAACGCCGTGGTGAAGCTCCGCGCCGACGAGGCAAGAGCGGAGGCGCGGGCGGCGGACAAGGCCCTGGCGAGAGGCAAGCCGCTCGGCCCGCTGCACGGCGTGCCGATGACGATCAAGGATTCCATCGATACCGCCGGCGTGGTGACAACCGGCGGGACGGCCGGGCGAACGAATTTCGTTCCGAAAGAGGACGCCACCGTGGTCCGGCGCCTCAAGGAAGCGGGGGCGATCCTGCTGGGCAAGAGCAATACGCCCGAGATGACGTGGTCGTACGAGACGAACAACGCGGTTTACGGGCGCACCAACAATCCGTATGGCCTCGACCTGTCGCCGGGCGGCTCCAGCGGGGGGGCGGGCGCCATCGTGGCCGCGGGCGGCTCGCCGTTCGACGTGGGGAGCGACACCGGCGGGAGCATCCGCGTGCCGTCGCATTTTTGCGGGATCGCCGGGCTCAAGCCGACCTCCGGCCGCATCCCGCGGACGGGCCATATCGTGCCGGCGGAGGGGCTACTCCAATCGTTCACCGTGCTCGGGCCGATGGCCCGCTCGGTCGACGATCTCTGGCTGCTCTTCAGCGTCCTGGCGGGGCCCGACTGGCGCGACGCGGCGCTGATCCCGGCGCCGCTCGGCAACCCGAAGCACGTGCAGCTCAGGGAGCTGCGGATCGCGATGCACACCGACAACGGGATCGCGGCGCCGGACGCCGCGGTGCGCCAGGCGGTGGTGGACGCGGCGGCGGCGCTGGAGGCGGGCGGCGCGCGGGTGGAGTCGAAGAAGCCCGATGCGCTGAGCGACGTGCTCACGATAGACGCAGATATCTTCCGGGCGGACGGCGGCGCCTGGTTGAGGCGGCTCCTGGATCTGGCCGGAACCACGGACCCCGGCGCCGAGGTGGACGCCGCGCTCGCGAGCGAGCCGCTGTCGAGCGGGGAGCTGACCGCGGCAGTCGAGCGGCTGGACGCGTGGCGGGGGCGGATGCTCGGCTTCATGAAGGATGTCGACGCCATCGTCTGCCCGCCGTGTGTGCTCGAGGCGCTGCCCCACGATGCGTGGGTCGAGCACGGAGTCTACGCAGGATTCAGCTACTCGTTCGCTTACAACATGACAGGGTGGCCGGCGGTCGTCGTGCGCGCGGGCACCTCGTCGCGAGGAACGCCGGTCGGCGTCCAGATCATCGGCCGCCCCTTCCGCGAGGATGTCGTCCTCGCCCTGGCCGGCCACATCGAGCGGGAGCTCGGCGGCTACCGAGCGCCGATGATCTGACGGGAGCTCGGTCCGGTCTGCCGTGTCGGTCCGGGGGGCCTCCGCGGGTCCCTGCCCAACCCGTGTCGGGTCTCCGCATTCCTCGACGGGGCTTGTCTCGACGACGCTCCGGACGAGGGGGACGCGACTATCGGGGGACCAGCACCGACACGCTGTAGGCCGGCATCGCGTAGGTGAAGGCGTTCGTGGCGCGCGGCGCAATCGGATCCGCACGCACGAGATCGGCCTTGGTGGACGTGAGTTGCCACGCGTCGATGGCCGTGTAGCTCTCGTGGGCGGCGAGGGTCACCGCGGCCGTGAGCGGGGCCGCGGTCTTGTTGATGGCGACGAGGACCATCCGGCTCGGATCGGCCTCGTCGATGCTCGCATACACGGTGGCCTTGGCGACGTCGCTCGTCTCGGCGCGGACGGACGTATCGCCGAAGCGCGCGCCCTGCCCGTCGTAGCTCGTGAAGGCGCGCACGCCGGCCCGGAGCATCGAGACCTCTTCGCCGGGATCCCAGATCGTCGCGAGGAACACGCCCTCGCGGCCGAAGACGCCGAGGGCGTCGGCCTGCGCGATCGCGCCGGAGATGTGGTTGCCGCCCCCGTAGTTGTACTCGGTGATGCCGAGGAGGGTGCCCGGGTAATGGGCGTCGATGAGGCCCTGGAGCCAGGGGATGAGCTTGATTGGGCCGTTGAGGACGTCCTTCGCGATCCAGCTGTCCTCGACGAAGGAGGGATCCCAGAGCGAGCGCGGCGCCTGGACGCGGGCCTCGACCGACGCGGGGGACGCATCGGCGCCGATGATGCGCTCGCCGTTCGCGTAGATCTCTGTGTACCAGTGCAGGTCGAGCACGTCGACGAGGCGGCGCCCCTCGCTCACCTCGGCGGCCTTCATGGCGTCGAGCCAGTACTCGATGAAGTTGCCGTCCGCGTCGGGCGCGTCCTGGAGGCTGACATAGCCCGAATACCCGTAGGAGACGAAGCCGGTGACGAGCGCGTTGGGCGCGACGTCCTTGATCGCGGACGCGAACTCGATGTTCTTGTCGACGAGCTCGGCGTAGCGCACCGGCTCCGGGTGGATGCGCTCGTGGCTGTGATTCCAGAGGTCGGGCTCGTTGTCGAGCGAGAACAGGACGCTCGCGACGTCGCCTTCGAAGGCGCGGGGGAAGGCCTGCTTCATCCAGGCGACGAACTCGTCCTGGTACACGGCGTTGTCGCCGAGGTTGGGCGACGAGGAGAAGGGCGCGCCCTTGCGCGCGATCGTCGGGTGAAAGCGGGTCTTGAGGTAATTCTGGGTCTGAGCGACGTCGCCGCCGGGGGCCTTGTCCGCCGCGACATAGCCGCAGATGGGGATGGTCGCGATGAAGGCGGCGCCGTGCGCCAGCGCGCCCTCGGCGTGCATGCGCACCGCCTCCCCGGGGACATCGCCCTTCGGGCTGTTGTCGACGAGGTACGCGTCGTTCTGGTGCATGTAGTCCGAGCCCGCGTTGGAGGCGTTGTTCTCCCAGTTGTACGCGGTCATGCGGTTGCCGCCCATGCGCACGACGGTGGTGCCGCGCTGCTCGCCGTCCAGGTCTTCGGCCCAGTTGGCGCCATAGATGAGCCGGCTGATGGGGCGCACGTCCCGATCGGCGCGCACGGTGAAGGTGACATCACCCGGCCCGGGATCGCCGGGCTCGACGAGGTCCGCGGGAGGATGGCCGCCGGACCCGCCCTGACCGCTGCTGGCCGTGCCGGTGCCGCCGCCGGAAGCGCCGGCGCCGCTGCTGGTCGTGCCGGCGCCGCTGCTGGTCGTGCCGGCGCCGCCGCCAGAAGCGCCGGCGCCGCCGCTGCCAGCAGAGGAGGTGTCGGGGTCGTCGCCGCAGGCGAGGAAGGCGGCAGATGCGAGGAGGACCAGCGTGACGTGCGAGAAGGGAGCGTGTCGAGAAAGCATGCGGTGCATGTACTCCATCGTCCGCGGGATCGCGGCGCGTGCTGGCGCGGTCAGACCTGGATGCCCGCGAGCGGCGACGTGACCCGCCCCGCGTCGATGCCGATCTCCTTGATCGGCAAGCCCATGATCTGGGCGACCGTCAGGAGCGCCTTGCTCAGGTTGTCGCCGGGGAAGTTGTGGTGCTCGTCGCCGCGCAGCCGCCCTCCGGCTTTCCCCGCGAAGAGCACCGGCCATTCCGTCCTCGTGTGCACCTTGCCCCACGCGGTGTCGGACGTGACGTACACGAGCGAGCTGTCGAGCAGGTTCGAGCTGCCATGCGGCGTGTTCTTGAGCTTCGTCAAGAACTCGTTCAGGCAGCGCATCGTGTAGATCACGCCCTTGTCGACGCGAGGCTGACTCGATTGATCCCCGGCATCTCCGTGGCAGATGGTGTCGTGGAAGTCGTCGTTCATGTCCTGCGCGAGGTGCCGGTAGTAGACGTGCGCGGCGGGCAGCGAGAACATGAACGAGAGCACGCGGGTCCTCTCGCACGCGAGCGCGAGCGCCGAGAGCTCGACCATGGCGGCGTTCACGTCGGGGGGCGCCTCGCTCCGCGCATCCTTTCCGGCGGTGGGGGCCGTCGGGCTCTTGCACGCTGACGTCGAACCGCCGCCGGACGACATGGTCTCGAGGCGCTGCTCGATGGCCCGGATCGACTCGAGGTGCTCGTCGATACGATGCCTGTCGGCCTCCCCGAGCCGCTGCTTCAGGCTCGCGCCGTCCTGCAGGATGGAGTCGAGCACGCTCTTCCGGACGTTCGCGATCTTCGTGGCCTGAGCCGCGCCGTCGTCGCTGGGCTCGGGCAAGCCGCTCATGAACAATCGATTGAACACGGCCTTCGGATCGAACTCCGGGTTGTTGCGCGCGTTCGGCCCCTTGTGCGAGACCGTGTGCAGCGAGTCCTGAGGGCCGTTCGGCGTCGCCGGCGTCACCCCCACCTCGAGGGAGCGGTACGGCGCCCCGGCCGAGATGGCGTCCGCGACGACCTGGTCGATGGACGCGGCCCGCACGGCGTTCCCGCTGAGCGGCGCGCCGGTCGTGACCCCCGCCGACCCCGAGGGGTGCTCGACGCCGGATACCACGAGCTTGTTTTCGAGGCCGCTGATCACCGTGAGGTACGACTTGAGGTCCGCGAGGGGCTGGAGCTGGGGGCTGAGGTCCCAGGCCTGACCGGAGCCCGTGCGCGTCGGCTTCCAGCGACCGGGAAGCGTGCCGTTCCCGAAGAACCACGTGACGTAGAGCGGTGAGACCGGGGTCTTCGTCTGAGCGAGCGCCGTGCCGCTCTCGTTCAGCATGATCTCGAGCAGGGGGAGCGGGATCGTGACGGCGGCGCCCGTCGCCAGAATGCCCCGGAGAACAGTTCGTCGGTTCAAGGCTTTGTTCGTCATTGGGGTACCTGCGATCAGGGTTGGGGGGCGACGGACGAGAAAGCGTCGTTGGTCACGACGTCGAGGACCAGCTCGCGCAGCTTGTACCCCGACCCTTCGAACGAGGCGGTCAGCGCGTTGAGCACGCTCTCGTCCACCTTCCTCTCCTCGTGACCCGCTGCGTACATGTAGTACTTGCGGACGAGGCATTCCGCGACCGAGGCGTCCGCGCTGAGGGTCACGCCGAGCGCGCGCGCGTCGGCGACCGGCTGCCCGTCGAACTCGCCGCTCGGGTCGATCGGCAGGCCGTGGTCGGTGGTGCGGAAGCGGCCGATCGCGTCGAAGGTCTCGAGCGGCAGGCCGAGCGGGTCCATGTACGAGTGGCAGCCGGCGCAAGCGGGCTCGGTCCGGTGGATCTCGAGGCGCTGACGCTTCGTGAGGGGCTTGTCCGCAGGCGGCTCCGGGAGCTCGAGAGCGACGTCGCCGGGCGGCGGCGGGATGGGCGTGCACATGAGGGCGTCGCGCATGAACTTGCCGCGCAGGGTGGGAGAGCCCTCCTTCTGGTTCGCGAACTGCGAGAGGAAGCCCGCTTTGCTGAGGATCCCGATGCGCGGGCCGTCCGCGGGCAACGAGCGGACCTCGAAGGCGCCCGAGCCGAGGCCGGCGGTGTCGAGACCGTACAGCTCGGCGAGGTCGCTGTTGACGACGACCTTCGTTGTCGCGAACAGGTCGAGCGCGCTCGCTTGATCGTCGAACGCGAGGACCTCCCAGGTGCCTCGCATATCGCGGACCATCGCCGCTTGCAGCGCGGGGTTGTACTCCGGAAAGAGCCCCGAGTCCTTTGCCTGGGTGCCGATCCGATCGAGCCGCATGTACTCCTCGGCGAAGGCGCCGACCGCCTCGCGCCCGGCAGGCGTCTCGAGCAGCCGCGTCGCCGCCGCGCGGATCCCCTCCACCGTTCCGAGCGCCCCGCTCGCGGCCTCGTCGAGCAGCTCCTGGTCCGGCAGGCTGTTCCACAAAAGGAACGCGAGCCGGGACGCCATCTCGTAGCCCGTCAAGCGAAGCGACCCGTCGGCGCTCGGAGCTCCGAGCTCCGGGCGATACAGGAAGTTCGGAGACGTGAAGAGGGCCACGGTCGCCCAGCGGGCCCCCTCGACGGGGCTCTCGAGCTCGGTCGCGGCCTTCGCGGCGACGGCCGCGAGCCGGTCGAGCTCGGCGGCCTCGAGCGGGCGGCGCCACGCTCGAAGCCCGAGCGTCTGGAGGAAGCCACGCACGCAAGCGTCGTTCTCCGCGCCGCTGGGCGCGCAGCCGATGAACTGGTCCCGCTTCGCGCGATCCGCGAACACCGCGTCGACGGCGCTCTCGATGGCCGCGTGGTACTGCTCGACGCCTCGCTCCGAGGTCACGACGGTCGATGCGCCGATGACCGCAAAATTCCCGTTCCAGCTGTCGGCGTCGAGGTCATTGATATTGACTTCCACGCCGAAGACGTCGCGCACGGCGTTGCGAAATTGCGTTCTCGTCAAACGGCGCAACATCCCGGCCGCGGGCTGGAACGGCGGCGGGTCCGAGTCCGTCGGTGATCCGCCGCTGCCGACATCCGAGCCCGTCGGTGGTCCGTCGCCGCCGACAGAGGATGATCCGCCGCCCTTCGTCGTGTCACCCAGCGCGCCCGTGCACGCGGCCGCGAATGCGAGCGCGCAAACGGCGGCGCCTTCTCTTGAGAAACGGAGCTCATGCCAGGACGGCTTCTTCATCTTGCTCTCCGATGATGCGACGGGGTGACCCCGCGGACCGTACCGAGGATTTCTCGACCCTCATCGAATCGACGAGGTCTGTGGTGTCCTCCGGTGGCTCACCCTCGGTAAGAACACCAAGCACCATCGCTCGGCCATCGCTTTCGCGGCGGTCGGGCGAACGGAGCTCTGGAATCGACAAGAACTCGATTGGATGACGAAGGGCGCGGCGCGCAGGGCGACCCGCTCATGCGCGAAGTAAAAGGATACCCCTTGAACCAAATGTGAACGATCACATGGCCGAGGTCAATGCCAATCGACGGGCCCGTGCCGCTCCGCGAGGCCGAGGGAGGGCAGGGCCGGCGAGCTCCTCCGGATCACTGCGTCAAGAGGGCGGGCGCCGGCCGTCGCGAGCGCGCGAGGTGCGCCTTGCTGCGCGGCGTCGATGTCGTCGCTCGGAAGTGACGTTATTTGTGAACGTTCACAATATGGCGGAAGCGGTGCCATCCTTCCGGCAGGGCGGGGGGAAGTCCCACCATGCGCTGGCGGGCGCGGGCGCGCTGGGCCCCCTTCAGTCCGGATCGAGCGCGTACACGGCCGTGGTCGTCTTTCGCCCCGTGAGGTTGCGCTCGCCCAGCGCGCGCAGCGGGAAGGCGTCGCCGGCGAGGTCCCTCGTCGCCGCGGAGACCAGCACCTGGTTCGGCGCCGCGATCGCCTCGAGCCGCGAGGCCACGTTCACCACGTCGCCTATCACGGTGTACTCCATCCGCTTGTCGGAGCCGATGTTGCCGACGATGGCCTCTCCGGAGTTCACGCCCACGCCGAGGCGCACCTCGACGTCGTACCGCTCGCGCCACTCCTCGTTCGCCGTCTCGAGGAAGCGCATCATGTCCTCCGCGGCCGCGAGCGCGCGGCGCGCGTGATCCTCCTGCGCGATCGGGGCGCCCCAGACGGCCATGACGCAGTCGCCGATGAACTTGTCGACCGTGCCCCCGTGCCGGAACACGATCTCGGTGAGCATCGAGAAGAGCTCGTTGAGGAGGGCGACCATCCGCTCGGCGTCGCGCGACTCGGCGAGCGGCGTGAAGCCTACGACGTCGGCGAAGAGCACCGACACGGACGCCCGCTTGCCGCCGAGGGCGAGCGGGTGCTCGCCCCGCACGATCGCGTCGACGACCGCCCTGTCCATGAACCGGCCGAGATCGCCCCGGAGCTTCGCCTCCCGGGCGATCTCGGCCTCGCCCTGCTCGAGGTCCTGGGCCATGCGGCCGAGGGAGGTCGTGAGCTCGCCGATCTCGTCGCGCCGCCCCCGCAGCGCTTCGCCGAGCGCGATCTCGCGCCAGCGCCGGGCGCCGATGAGCCGCGCCTGCGCGACGAGGTGCAGGATCGGGCGCGTCACGTGGCGGGCGGTGACGAGCGCGAGGGCGAGCGCGAGGACGAGCGCGCCCGCGGCGACGGCGAGGCCGCGGCGCCGCATCTCGTCGAGCGCGGCGAAGGCCTCCGGCTCGGGGCGCCAGATCGCGACCGCCCAGCCGAGGTCGGGCACCGTCTCGATGGCGCCGATCATCTGCCGGCCGCCCTCGTCGTGCGGGGCGAGCACGGTGATCCTGTCGTTCAACCCCGCGCCCGGGGGGAGGTTGCGCCAGATCGGCAAGGACGAGGCGTCGCTGCCCGGCGCGACACCGGGCACCCCGAACGTCGCGATCGCCCGGCGGTCGTGGCCCGCGATGAGCAGGCGCACGGCGCGGCCCCCGAAGCGGCGCCCGGCGATCACCTCGAGGTCGCGTCCGAGCATGTCGAGCGCCACCTCGGCGACCACGTAGCCGGCCGGGCCGCCCGCGGGAGGCGGCGCCGCGGCGCCTGCGCCTGCGCCCGGCGCGGCGCCAGCGTCGCCGGCGGGCCGCACGCGGGCCACGAGGAGGCCGCGGGCCGGCCCGATCACGCCGAAGCCGACGCCGCGCTCGTCGGCGAGCCTGCGCAGCGCAGCCGGCGCCGCGGGCACGTCCGCGTCGGACGACGCCTTGCGGATCAAGGTGCTGATCCCCGCGTCGGGCACCTCGAGCCGCACCGCGTCGATGAGCGCGCGCGTCGCGACGAGGGCGCGCACCGAGGCGACAGCGTCCTCGTCCCGGATGGCGCCGCTCGCGGCGTGGCCGAAGATGGCCGCCGCGGCGACGGCATCGCTCTCGACATCCCGGACGAGCTGGATCGAGGCCGAGGCCACCTCGGAGAGGATCGCCGCCTGCAAGCTCTCCTCGGAGGTCCGCACGGCGCGCTGGTTCACGTCCGTGAGGAGCGTGACGGCGACGGCCACGGGGACGAGCGCGATCGCCGTGAAGAGCGCGATCGCCTTCGTCTTGAGCGAGAACGCCCTCACGCGGAGGCCTCCGCGGGCGATGCGTCATTCAAGAGGGCCGTCCCTCCAGCCGGCCGCGCCCTCGTCGGTGCGCTTGCGGATCTGGAACTCCACCCTGCGGTTTTTGGCCCGGCCGTCGCGGGTGCGGTTGTCGGCGAGGGGGCGGCGCGCGCCGAAGCCGCGCGCTTCGAGGCGGCGGGCGTCGATGCCGTGCGCGGTCAGCCACGCGACGACGGCGAGCGCGCGGCGCTGCGAGAGGCTCAGGTTCGCCTGGGCGGAGCCCTGGTTGTCCGTGTGGCCGTCGACCGCGACCCGGGCGATCTCGGGGTGCTCCTCGAGGACGGCCGCGACCTCGGAGAGCAGCTCGAAGCTCTCCGGCTCGATCTCGGCCCTGCCTGTCCGGAACTGGACCTGCTGCAGGATCACGATCTGCGAGCCCTCGATGCGCACCGCGAACGGGCAGCCGTGCGTCGCGCGATCCTCGCTCGGCTTGCCGCGCTCGTAGGGGCAGGCGTCCTCGGCGTTGGGGATGCCGTCGCCGTCCGTATCCGCGGGGCACCCGTGCTTCGACGCCGGCTGGGACCCCGCGTTCGCGGGGGCTGCGGACGTGGGTCCGGACCCCGCGCCGCCCGGTCCCGCTTCGGCGGCCGCGCTGCTGACCCCCGGCACGTCCGGGCAACGATCGTCGACATCGTAGATCCCGTCGTCGTCCCGGTCCGGCGGGCAGCCGCGGCGGAACGCCGGTCGGGTGCCCGCCGCCGCGGCCGGCGGGCGCGCCTCGCCGATGACCCGGGGGCAGGCGTCCTCCGCGTCGGGGACCGAGTCCCCGTCGAAGTCGGCGGCCGGAGGCGCAGCCCGCGTCGCGCCGCGAGCGCCCTTCGTCGCGGCGGACGCGCCGGCGATGGCCGCGGGGGCGGCGGCGGGGGGCGCCGACGGAACGACGTCCGCCGCGATGCCGAGCGCCGCGAAGAAGCGCGCCTTCGGTATGCCGGGCAGCCGCCCGAAGCCGGGGCCCGCGCCCGCGTCGAGCGTGAGGGGACCGAGCGACCAGCGCGCGGTGAGGAGGAGCTCGGCCCCCGCGCGGCCCGGGACCTCGAGCGCCGAACCCTCGCCGGCGGCGGCCCAGACGGAGAGCTCCGACCCGAGCTGCAGCGGGCCTTTGCTGACGCCCGCGCCCGCGGCGAAGAGGACCTCGCTGCCCGTCAGGCTGTCCGACGAGGCCTTCTGGAACCGGCCCCCCGCCGAGGCCGACCAGCGGAAGCCCGGGTGCTCGGCCCCCACGATCACCCGCGGCGCATAACGCACGGCGCCCGCGCCGGCGAACGCCGCCTCGTCTCCCGTCGGCAGCCAGACGGAGAGCCCGAGCGCCGCCGCCGGCCGGAGCCCCTCCTGGGGCAGGAGCGTCACCCTTCCTCCCGCCTGCAGATCGGCGAGCGTGGCGCCGCCGGCGGGCGCCGTGACGCGGATGCCCCCGAGCGCGCCGGACGCGCCGCCCTGCTCCAGCACGAACGGCGCGTCGAGATCGAGCTTGATCCGGCGCAGGAGCTCGACGCTCGCGAGCGCGTGGAGGATCGCCTGCCGGCCCACCCACGTTACCGAGCCGGCAGGCGCGGTCCCGCGCAGGCTGAGCGGTTGATGAGAATAGGAGAACAGAAGTCCGACCGCGGGCCGGAGCTCCCCCGATACGCCGGCAGAAGGGACAGTGGATAGCCCGTCGCCCGCGGGCGCGGGAGCGAGCCTGTCGAGCGCTGTGGCCTCCTGCGCTGCGGCCGGCATGGAAGCCGTGGCCGCGGCGACGAGCAGCGGGGAGGCCAGGAGGGGCGCGATGACGCGCGCCGACCAATACGCCATCGGTCTGCTCGTATCCTATTGCCTGGTCCCTTGCAACGCCGATCTCGATCCGGTAGCGTGCCACCGGCGTGGCACCGTCAAATGGCCAGTCTGTCGCTATCGCGGTGCTCCTCGGCTGCGCCAGCCACGCTGCGATCCACGTTGGATACGTCGGCGTGGCGAGCGCCGGAGAGCCGACGCCCGGATATCCGGAGGCGGTCATTCAATGGGGCGTGCAGGCGGGAGAGACGTGCGACGACATCGCGGCGGTCCTCTACGGCTCGTCCAAGCATGCAGCGCTGATCCAGCGGTACAACCGCGTCGCGTGCGGCCCGGGCACGACGCTCGCCGAGGGGCTCACGCTGGTCCTCCCGGCCGAGGTGACGTCGATCCCCGACGCGAAGCTCCGGTCGATGCACCCGGACGTGCGCGCGCGCCCGGCCGGCGGCGCCTGGTCGCCCGCGGCCCAGGGGATGCCGCTGCTCACGAACTCGAGCGTCAACACGCTGGATGAGGGGAGGGCAGATATCGAGTTTGTGGACCGGACTCGGGTGCTCCTCGCGCCGAATACGCTCGTCGTCATCTACGGCACGGCGAGCCGAGCGCGGGTATCGAAGACGCCGCCCGCGGCCGTCGAGCTCGCGGACGGCGAGGTGAAGGCCGCGCTCGCCGCGCTGCGGGGACAGTCGGTCGAGGTCGCCGCGAGCGGGGGCGGCCGCGTGAGCGCGTCGTCGCGCGACACGGTGGTGCAGCGGCGCGGGGAGCGAACGACGGTCGCGGTGTTCGACGGCAAGGCGGGCGTCACGTCGGGCGGCCTCTCCGTCGTGGTCCCGAAGGACCACGGCACCCGGTTCGTGGGCAAGGCGCCGCCCGCGCGCCCGCGCCCGCTGCCGGCGCCTGTCGAGTGGACGACCGCGGACGCCGCGCAGATCGCGCTCGCCCCGGAGGGGCTCGGCGTCCTGTCGGCGTCGTGGAAGCCGGCGCCGGCCGCGGCCGGTTATCGCGTCGAGATCGCGCGCGACGCGGAGTTCAACGATCTCATCGCCCGCGAGGAGGTGAAGCCGGACGTCCTGTCGTTCCGCGCGGAGAAGATGCCGGCCGGCGCCTATTTCCTCCGGGTCCGGGTCGTCGATCGCGAGGAGTACCTCGGCGTGGGCGCGGTGCGCAGGTTCCACCTCGTCGCCGCGCGGGCCGCCGGGGGCGTCGTGCCGGCGGCGCAGGAGATCACCGCGAACCCGTACGGGATCATCGAGCTCACGCCGTCTCCCGCGCTCGAGCTCTCGCTCGACGACGGCCCGTTCGGCCCCGTCCCCGAGCGCATCGATCTGCTCCAGCGCGCCCCGCGCGCGCTCCGGCTGCGCGAGCGGGGCAGCGCCGCGGCGGAGCGTGGGAACGACGCGGCCACGTCGCTCCCGGTCCGGTACACGAAGGTGGGCGCGGTGATCTTGGCCTCGCGCGCGGCGTCGACGGCGACGTCGCCGACGCCGACGGGCGGGCCGGCGCTCGAGGCCCGCGTCGAGCTCGAGGGGCTCGCCGGGGTCGACGTAGGACGGCGGGTGGCGCCGCGGCTCGTCGCCCACCTGCCGGGGGGGGTGCGCTCCGTCGCGCTCGCCGGCGGCGATCGCGGCGGCGCCCTGACGGCGCGGATCCCGCTGCCCCGGGAGGCGCTGCGCCCCGGCGAGCCGCTGCGCGTCCGGCTCGACGTCGCCGATGGCCGCGGCGGCGTGATCGCGACGAGCGACGCCGAGCTGCCCGCCGCGCCGGAGGCGCCGCGAGCCGCGCCTCCGCCTGCGCCCCCGGCCGCGCCCGTGCTGGGCGCGTACCTCCCGCTCCTCCCGATGTCCGGGGTGGCCGACGGGCTCTGGCTCGCGCCGACGCCTCCCGCGGTCGCCGCTGTCGGCGCGGCCGCGGCGCGCTCCGGGGGCGGCTGGGTCGCCGCGGGGCAGGTGCGCGCGAGCGGCGCGATCGGCCCGCTGGGCCTCGACGTCGCGCTCCGCTCGAACCCGGCCGGAGAGGGCGACGGCGCGGGCGTGGGCAGCACCGGCTGGTTCGGCGCGCGCCTGCGCGTCCTGCGCCTCGGGCGCTCGGAGCTCGAGCTCGGCCCCACGCTCCGCCTGGGCGTGCCCATGGCCGACGGGAGCCCGCCTGTCCGCATCGAGCCCGGGATCGCGCTCGGCGGCGCCGCGGGCCGGTTCACGTGGGTGGCGGATACCGGGGCCCGCATCCGCGCCTCGGGCGACGGCGCGGCGGTGGGCGCGGGCGACGGCGCGGCGGCGGGCGACGGCGCGGCGGGCGGCGAGCCGGCCACGCCGGACGTGCAGGGCTTCCTGCTGGCGGGGGCGACGGCGGATCCGGCGCCGTGGCTCCGGCTGTACGGCGCGCTGGATCTGCACCTCGTCCACCGGGAGGTCAGGGCGGACGACGTGCTCGGCGGGCTGTCGGCGGGCGTGGAGGCGGGCGGCGCGCTCTTCGGGGCGCTGTCGGTGCGGGTGAGCCCGTGGCGCGACGAGGGCGAGGGCCTGGTGACGGGGCAGATCGCGGTGGGCTTCCGCGAGGCGTCGCCGTGAGCGCGGGCGACGGCGAGCGCCCGCCGCCGGCCGGGGACCCGGACCGCACCGTGCTGAAGGGCCAGCGGGCGCCGGACGGGCGGGCGCCCGCGCCTCGACCGGGCGCCGACCCCTTTGCAGCCGCGGAGACGCTCGCCTCGGATGATCCTGGGGCGGACGCGCGGCAGCGGACGCGCGCCGGGCGGGTCCTTGGCGGGAAGTACAACCTCGTGCGGCTCCTCGGCGCCGGCGGGATGGGGGAGGTCTACGAGGCGGAGCACGTGCTCCTCGGCGTTCCGGTCGCGGTGAAGACGATGCACCCGCACGTCGCGATCCTCCCCGAGAGCCGGCGGAGGTTCTTCCGCGAGGCGCGCGCGGCGTCGCGGCTGGTGCACCGGAACGTGGTCAAGGTGCTCGACCTCGGGGGCGACGAGGACGGCGGCGACGGCTCGATCTACCTCGTGATGGAGCTGCTCAAGGGGCAGTCGCTCGGCGCGCTGCTCCGGGCGTCGCGCGAGCTGCTGCCGCTGGCGGAGGTCGCGGCCCTGTTCGCGGACATCCTCGACGGCGTGGGCGCCGCGCACGCGAGCGGCATCGTCCACCGCGACCTCAAGCCGGAGAACGTGCTGCTCGCCGAGCAGGACGGGGAGCGCGTCGCCAAGGTCGTCGACTTCGGCCTTGCGCACCTCGACGACCCGCTCGACGCAGGGCCGACGCTCACCTCGAAGGACATGGTCGCGGGCACGCCGGAGTACATGAGCCCGGAGCAGTGCCGCTCGCTCGCGGTGGGCCCGAGCACCGATCTGTACGCGTGCGGCTGCATCCTGACGGCGCTGTTGCAGGGAGCGCCGCCGTTCGTCGGCCTCCCGGCGGTGGAGCTCATGGCGATGCACATGTTCTCGATCCCGCCGCCGCTGCGGCGGCCGCCCGGGGCTCCGCCGGTCCCGCCGCTCCTGGAGCGGCTCCGGCTGGATCTGCTGGCGAAGCTGCCGGAGAAGCGCCCGGAGAGCGCCGCGGCGGCGCGGTCGCGGCTCGACGAGGCGATGTCGCGGGAGGCCGAGGCGCGGCGGCTGCCCGCGCGCAAGGCGGGCGCGCCGCTCGGCGACCGGGCGGAGCGGGCGCAGGCCTGGCCGGAGGGCGAGACGGCGGAGCTCGCGCCCGTGCCGGAGCGGACCGTCGCGCTGCTCCGGCTCACGCCGGCGGGGCAGGGGCTCAGCGAGGCGTGTGAGATCGGGCTCGACGCGCAGGGGATCCACCTCGCCGAGGTGCCGGACGCCGCAGCGCTGATCGAGGCGGAGCTGGGCGTGGCGGTGATCGACGCCGGCGCCGACGTGGAGGGCGCGTGCGCGCTGCTCGAGGCGCTCGGCCGCGCGGCGCCGGGCGTGCGCGCCGTCGTGTGCGCTGCCGGGCTCTCCTCGGACCGGATGAACGCCCTCGTCGCGGCGGGCGCCGCGGACGTGGCGCGTTATCCGGTCGCGCCGGACGCGCTGTCCCGAAAGATCGCGCGGGTGGTGCGCCGGGGGCGCTGATCCGCGGGGCGGAAATCCCGCCAGGATTTCTGCGACGACGAGGCGGATGCGGACGAAATATCAATAATTTCAATCTGTTCTGTCTGATTCGCGGCCGGGTCGCTCGCCGGCGTGGCCCAACGCGGGCCCAACGGGCCGCCTGCAGCCACCGGGGCGCCCGCTGCGGGCTGGCCGGCGTGGTCAACGACCGCGCCCGGCGCTCGGTGGTGCAGCGCGCGGACAAGGGACGCGCCGTTGCTCGGTGACGGCGAGCCCGCCTCCGGTGCCGCAGACATGGGATCACTTCCATCTAAACGGCCGCCCCTGCCGTTCAGCTCGGGGATCGCCTCGTCCAGAGGAGCGAAGTCCCCCAAGCCGAGCTCAGCGACCTTGCGCGCCGCGCGCTTGTAGTGGTGAATCTGACGGCTCGACTTATGCCCGGTCCGATCGGAGATCCACGTCTCCGTGCGGCCGTTCGCGAGCTTGATCGTGATGAAGGTCGCGCGGGTGTCGTGCAAGCGGATATTCAGCCGTGACTGCGTGGTCTCGAACAACTCGGGCCGATCGATGCCAGCACGGCGCAGGTGATTTCGAAAGTTGTGCGCCCCACTGCGCCCCGGCAGGGGCCCGCTCGGCCCAATGAAGACACGCTCCTTCGGGGGACATATGGCGAAATAGGTCCGAAGCGCGCGCACGACGTCGGGTGAGAGTGCCCAGGCGCGAGGGTCATCCGTCTTGTTCTCGTCGAGCACCACGGCGCCGCGCTCGAGATCGAGGTCGGACGGCTCCAGCCTTCCGGCCTCGTCCGCCCGCATTCCCTCGCGAATCAGGAAGCCATAATAGATCCGATAGGACAGCGGAATAGTCACCGCCGCCATGAGGCGCCTATCCTCGTCGGGATAGAGGGAGCCTTTGGCCTTGTTATCCTCCGCCTTGGGAATCCATCCACGCGGCAGCGGATTGCTGGCGATGATGCGCGCCGGATAGGTCGCGAGCGCGAGTATCCGATGGATGACCTTTGCGACTCCTTGACGCGAGGAGTCCTCAAGATGTCCTGGCAGCATGGAGATCGCTCGATCCGCATGATCGAGCGTCAAACGAGAGAGTGGAACGGGGCCGAGTACCCCTAGAACATGATTGAGCTTATGCCGGTATTGCTCCGGATGGCGAAGTGCTTTCACATGCAGTGGGTATTGCTCGGCGAGCCTTCCAGAAACAACCAACTCGGCGAACTCAGCGAAGGTTGTTTCCCCGGACGCGCGAGCACGCGCTTCGCCCCTGCAGAGCTGCTCGATGGCAAGCCGGACGTCGCGGAGCGCGCTGCCCTCGCGCGCCGCAGCCCGCTCCAGGAGCGGCAAGCCGAGAACGATCTGGCCGGCTGCGAGCAGGCGCCCGGCGAGGTCGGCCAGCACCTCCAAGCGCGCATTGGCTTCCTGCTCGGTCCGGCATGTCGGCAAGCTGAACGTGGAGCGACCGGCCTCGCCGAGGCTGAGGCGCGCGGTCCACGTCTTCCCGCGCAGCCGGACGGACCCGGAGCCGTTGGCGCGCTTGTCTCCTGCTGGGCTGCCAGGGGCGCGGGCGGCCAGCTTCGGGCGATCCGTCGTGCTCGCCGAACTCGGCGAGTCTGCGACGGGCACAGCTGCCTCCGCGGCCGGAGAGGGGCGCCCGCCAGAGCGGCTCGGACGCGAACGCCGGTCGGTCGACGCTGGTGCAGGGAGGGATGAGGCGGGGGACGACGCGGAGCGCTTGGCGCGCGCCCGTCGCTGGGGTACGTCGGTCATGGGTCGGTCTCCGGTGATAGCGGGGCTCGATCAAGGGCCCGTCCGGCGTTCCACCGCCGAGCGGGCCCGCTCTACTTCGGCGGCAGCCTAGCACGGCGTGTTCCTGCGGGAGGAGCGCTCGCCCGGTCGGAGTTCGGGCATCGGACAGATTCAAGGCCGACAGAGGCCAGCACCGCGGCAATCCGTGTGCGCTCATCCACCTCTGCGTCACGGCGCGATGGTGGGTCACTGGCCAGCGCCTGGAGGTAGGCGACGAACGCTTCGCGCTGGACGAGGCGCAGCTTGCCAAGCCTCGTGACCGGCAGCGGGAAGCCCGGCCCGCGGATCGTGTCGAGGAAGACGCGTGCCGGGATCCCGGTGACCGACTCGACGTTCTTCTGCGAGAGCATCTCCGGGTGCGGCGCTGTGAGCGTGAGCCCGTCCAGCGGGATCGCGAGCGTCGCCGTCGCTGTGATGGGATGGGCAAGCCCCCTCCGGGGGCACGATCCTCGGGCAGGCACGTCCGGGAATGTCCTCTCGACCACGCGTGTGCCGTGTTCCACCTGACGAAGCGCAAGGGGTGCCGATACACGGGCGAGAGCCGCTCGTGTCATGATGTACCTCCATCCGTATTGGGTTCGTTCGCAACCGTGACCGACGCCGCCGGAAGGGGCACGAAACGGTAGTTCTGCGCTCCCGGTAGTTCGCCGCGAACTACCGGGATACGCGCTCGGAAAGAACATCGAGCCGTATCGCGGGGTTAGGTGTTCTGGGAAGCGTCGCTGAGGGGCCGAAAAACGGGGAAAATGAAGGGCTCGATTTGGTAGTTCTGCGCGCCCCCTCAGCGACGCGCGCGGAGGTGACACCGAGGGGCCCCAAGGTAGGCACACCGCGCAGAACGCGACCCACGCGCACCGGGCGAGAGGGGTTCGGCCGGTCCGCCGTCGCCTCCGAAGCCCCACGCCCCGGTGCCGGCCACCGTGTCAATGATGCCGTCGGGCGCCACACGACGGACGCTGTGATTGCCCCTATCGGCGATGTAGACGCTGCCGTCGAGCCCCACCGCGATGCTGAACGGACTCGTCGATGTGGCCAGCGTGGCGGGGCCGCCGTCACCGGAGAACGGCTCCGAGAGAGCGGATGCCCACCCCCGGCCCGTGCTCGGCGCTCCGCGCCTGCGCGCGGTCCGCCCCTCCCTAATCGCGCGCTCCGCGCGCTCAGGGAGGGGTCTGCCGTCTGGCTCGTACTTCCTGGGTGCGAAGTCCGGAGATGGGAGAGCGTGCACGACCTGCGTCAGGACATCAGGCCGAGCACGAAGAGGGCGTCGGACCAGAGAGGCCAGAGCGAGCGGTACGGGTGGGTCGCGAGCACCACGCCGCCGCTCGGCAGGCGGCGCACGCGGAATGGGGCGTGCTCTTCGAGGAAGCGGACGTGCCTGCGCGTGGTCGTGTCCACCCGCCAGGTGGGGAGGCCTTTGATCTCCTCGATCTGCTCTGTCAGGTCCAAAATCTCTCTCGCGCGCGGCGCGGCGGCGCGCCACGCGTCGTCGGGCACCGCCGATGCTTCGAGCGCGTCGAGCAACGCGGAAGGCGGTGCTGCCAGCGCCTTGAGCACGGTCTCGCGGGAGAGCGAACGCGCGTGCTCGCTGCCACCTTTCATGGCGACGCGCGCACCGGCCGGCGCGGCTTCTACCCGCGCGCGGAGCGCATCGAGCGACATGCCTGCGGCGCGCTGGATCTTGCCCTTGTCGTGGAGTTGCACCCATGACAGGGCGAGATCGCGCGCGAGCTCCGCGGCGTTCGCGTTGTACGTGGCGCACATTTCGACCGGCGCGCCCCAGTCCCAAGCGTTCGTGCACGCGCCGGTCGGGATCCGTCCGCTCGCGTCTGGCGCGCAGAAGCGGAGCAGGAGGTCCTCGAGGTCGTCCTCAATCACGAGCCACGCCACCGCAGCCTCGGTCTCGATCGAGCGCGGGCCCCCGCCCAAGACGAGATCGAGGTCAGGACTGAGAAAGTCCGACTTGTCGCACACCCGCAAGACGAGGGGGCCGGATGCATGGCGACGTTCGTATTCTTCCGCGAAGCATGCGATGCCGAAGCAGACGTCGCGCTCCGGGTGGCGCAGCATGACACCGGAGGCTACATCCGCGTTGATCCATCCGGAGAAGTGGGCGCGGACCGTCGCGACCGCCTCGTCGATGGAGTGCGTTTTGTACCGGATGTCATTGTCCATTGCCACGCGGATGAGGTCCCCTGGGATCATCACCGCAGACAACGCTGCCGCGAGCGCGTCGACCCGGTCTGCCTCCTCACACCATGCGTAGAACATGGGACCTGCTTCGCTCATAGCCGGATCACCATGATGGACTTCTTGCTCACGGTGACGGGTTTGCCCGTGAGCAGGTTGACCATGTAGCCGTCCCGCACGCCGATGTTCTTGTTATTAAACGTCGCCACCTGCTTCATGATGAGCTCCAAGCGGGCAACGTCGCCATCGAGCCCCCACTTCGTCTTCAGCGTGTCCATCGCGTTCGTCAACTGGTCGATCACGTCCTCCACGATTACGCTGTCCCCACCTTTTGCCTCGCTGAGAATCAGATCGTTCCCTCCGCGTAGCGAGACGAAGTCGGGCGCCATCCCCTCGATAGTACGAGGGCGTGACTCCTTTGGTATGCGGAGCACCCTCCGCACTCCATCATCGCCGACCCCGATGAGCGCTCGTCCGTCGTCCACCAGGAACTTGGCCGCCTTCTTCTCGAAGATATTCACCGCCTTGGTCGTGATCGCCCCGGTGAGCGTCTTGTACCCCCTGACGCGGTTCGTCTTCACGATCTTGGCGAACGCCTCCTCGATCTCGGCGATCTCCCCGGCCACCCGGATCGCCGCCGGCCGCAGCCCGCTGCTGGTCTTGACCGCACGCCACATCGGCCCGACCGCGCCGAGCCCGAACCCCATCCCCGAGAAGATCCGCTCCTCGGTGCTGAGCTCCTGCCCCGACGGCAGGCACCAGGCCTTGCCCGTCACCGCCTCGCATAGGTCGAGCGCCGGCCCGACCACCGGCACGAACCCCACCCCGATGCGCGTCGTCGCGTGCACCAGCGTCTGCATCACCTCCGCGTACGCCTCGAAGCCCTCGCCGACCGTCGACATCGCCCCCGCGAACGCGCTGATCGTCTGGTAGAGCTGCGTCTGCTCCAGGTCGAGCCCGTCCCCCGTCCACAGGTTCAGGTTGTCCTTCATCTGGTCCGCGAGCGCGTCGAACCGTGGCTTCAGCACCGTGTCCACCTGCACCCGCAGATCCGGCGGGATCGGCGTCTCGATGAACCAGTCCGACGCATCCATGAACTGCCGCACGAACCCGGTGATCCGGTTCTGCGCCTTCAGGAACGCGTTGGTCTCCGCCAGCGACACCCCCATCCGGTCGCGCAACGCGATCTCGAGCGCCGCGCTGTTGGCTCGCCACG
The DNA here is from genome assembly GCF_051473845.1 of Sorangium sp. So ce381. NCBI lineage: Bacteria > Pseudomonadati > Myxococcota > Polyangiales > Polyangiaceae > Sorangium > Sorangium sp. So ce381. Next base: position 2,079,317 of record NZ_CP150336.1, read on the forward strand.
CCCTCACGTTCGCCACGAAGTCTGCCCGAAAGACCACCACCCGGCCGCTCACGTCCGCCTCCAGCGCCGCGAGCACCGCGTCCGCGTACGCTTCGTAGGGATCCCTCCCCTCGTCGAACGCCCCCTCCACCTCCGCGATGTCGGGCACCTCGACCCACGGCACCTCGCTCTCCCCGAGCGCGTACGCTTGCGGATCGTCCGGATCCCACCCTTCGGCGCGCGCGTCTTCCGTCGCTAGGTCCGCCACCTCGTCCGCCTGCGCGCCGAACTCGTCCATCAGCCGCGCGAGCTCGTCCTCGAGATCGCTGACGCTCCGCTTCAGGTCGTCGACGAGCTGCTCCATCGCTGCGCGCGTCTCCGGCGCGACCGCGTCCTTGTACCGGTCCAGAATCGCCTCGAGGTCGGTCCGCGAGATCTCATCCAGCGGCCGGCTGACCAGATCCTTGAGCTCGGTGTCGAGTTGCTGGAGCAGGTCCATCTTCTCCGCCAGCAGGCTCACCGCCCGTGCGCTCGCCACGAGCGCCTCGCGCTCCTTGGCGATCTCGGCTAGCAGGATCTCGATGTCGCGCGCCAGCGCCGGGTTGATCTCCGCGAGGCTCAGGTCGACCTCGGTGTTGCCGGAGAACTTCTCCCCGCGGCGCTGGACATCGAAGAGCGGCTTGTTCAGCCCGAGCGGCTCCGAGACGAGGTGCACCACCTCGTGCGACTCGGTGCACCAGTCCTCGCCGGCGGAGTTCTTCACATGGAAGTGGAAGTCGTTCGCTCCCATCTGGAGCAGCACCGAGTCGAACTCCGTCTCCGCCCTGTTCGTCTGCGTTCCGTCGGGGAGCTCCACCAGCGCGCCGGGGACCTCGTACGTGGTCAGCGGCGTGTCGTTGACGCTGAAGAAGTTGTGTCCGACGAGGAACGCCCCTTCGCACGAGGAGCTGAGCTCCGTGCGCTCCCAGTCCAGCCTGTACGGCGTACCGGCCCACGCGAACGAGGGCGCCACCAACACCACCGCAGTGATCAGCGCGACGAGCTTCTGCAGCGCCGCGGCGCTCCGACCGCGCCGCGCAACGTCCTTGGAGCCTCTCATGTCCCCTCCGCGCCGCGCACGGCGGCGTCATACGCGATCGCGGCGCCCTTCACGTCCCCTGCGTCGAGCCTCGCCTGAGCCGCGTCGAGCTCCGCCGCGGCCATGCCCTTCTCCCGCAGCGCCGTGAGACCCGCCGCGATCTTCTGCGGCACCCCCGTCCTGAGCTCGGCCTCCGCGGCGTCGAACCTTCCTCGAAGCTCCACGCACCCGGCCTCGCGCCAGGACGACCCCGCCCCCTCGCAGAGCGGTCGCAACTGCGCCAGCGCCAGGAGCTCGCCGCACCGCTCGGCCAAGAGCGGCAGCCCGAGCTTCTCGCTCACCGGTGGCGCCGCCGACAGCGCCGTGACCTGCGCGCGCGCACGCTGCTCGAAGGCATCCGACGCCTTGCGCGCCCGCGCCCCTGCGACGGCCTCGCGCGCCCCCTCGTCCATCTGCAGCACGCGGAGCGCCTGCCGGCGCAGCGCGATGCCGCCGAGCAGCGCCGCCGCGGTCGCGTCGCTCCGGGCGACGCGACCCTTCACGTAACCCAGCATCGCGTTCAGCGAGCGCAGCGCGCCCGACGTCATGTCCGGCAGCACGGCGCCGTGCGTGGCGAGCAGCTCCCTGTGCGGCGCCATCGCCTCATCGAAGGAGGCCGCGAAGACCTGGAGCGTCGCCGACCACCCCAGGATATCCGCGGTGAGCTCGCCGGGCGCGCGGCTCGCCTCGCGCGCCGCCGCGAGCACGGCCTGCTCCACGCCGTCGAGGCCGTCGATGTCCGACTGCGACGCCTGCGCCGAGAGCGCCGCGTACGCCGCCGTCTCCGCCGCCTCGGTCGCGCGGTACGCGGCGAAGCGCGCCACGACGCCCGCGTATTTCGATCGCAGCGGGGCGGCCTCATCCCGGGCCTGGTCGAAGATCACCTTCACGGCCGCCATCGCCTGCCTGTCGGTCGCGAGCGTGGCGGCGAGCGGCTCCCTCTCGGCGCTGGCCTTGTCGAGCATCGCCGCCCTGAAGTTGCCGGCCGCGTCGACCGGTGCCTCCGCGAGCAGCACCCTCTGGCGGTCCCTCGCCTCGTCGAGCAGCCGCGCGAGCTTGCCCCCGAGCGTCGCCCGGAGCGACTCGGCGTTCCTCGCGTCGTCGCGCACGTACGCGATCGCCTCGTCGATGTGGCCGAACCAGACACCGAGCGAGGTTTCGCTCGCGACGATCTCCTCCGGCGTCTTGTTGTTCGGCCAGGTGGCCCACAGCTCGATGGGCAGCGCGCCGTCCTTCTCGGCCTGGGCCCACGCGGCGCCCGGCCCCTGATTCTCGCCCACGCAGTGCTCCTCGCCGCCCACCGCCGCCGCGCAGAAGCTCCCGAACGTGTCGTCCCCGAACTTCCACAAACAACCTGCCCCCGCGGCGCCGAACGCCAGGGCGGCCACAGCGACCGCAAGGATCGTCCTCCGTCGCCTCGGTCTGGATCTTTCGCCCATGCTCATTGCCTCCACCCCGCGATTTTTCTCGCTCGCGCACGCTCGCCCGCACGTTTTCCAGAAGCAAGCGTCCCCACCAGAGCGCTAGGACATTGCTCGGCCGTGGATCGCGCCCCGAGCGCCAGGTTGTCCGTCCTCAATGCGCGGACAGTCGCGGAACCGGAGAGGTGTGCTTGGGGGTGCGTGACGCCACGGCCTGCGGACCGGCCGCGAGGTCGAGGCGGAGGCCGCTGAGCTCGTGACCCTCGCCGGCGAGCTCCGCGAGCGAGGTCTCGGCGTCGTGCTCCTGGGGCGCCGTGCGGCTGTCTACGTCGCCACCAGCAGGCCCGCGGGCGCCCTCGTGGAGCTCCGAGCGTGCCACCGTCGGCGCCCTGTCACACCAGGGTTCGCCTGAAGTGTCGTGATCCTATTCAGGGAAACGCAGCGTCTCGACCCGGGTGCCGTCCTCCCCCCGGATCTCTTCGCCAGACCAATCCCAGCTCACGCCGCCCTTCCCCGGCGGTCCGAGAGTATAGGTGACCCCCTCGAGCGTGAGCCGAGCTTCGTCGAGGTAGGCGATGCCGATCGAGTCGCCGCCGCGCCCGGGGCCGCCGTAGCCGCCATCGCCCCCTAGGCCGCCGTCGCCACCCTTGCAGGACCAGGTGCCGTCTCCCACGGCGCCGCCCAGTTCGCCTCGACCACCTTTGCCCCCTTGCTCGGGTGGCCCGCCGTCGCCACCCGGTCCCCCTGCGCGCGTCTCGATCACGGTGTCGCGTACCGTCAGGTTGGCGTGGAGCGCGACGATCCCGATCGTCGGGTGGCCGTTCTCACCCCCTCGACCGCCTCGCCCACCGCAGCCACCAGCGCCTCCGGAGCCGCCGCCGGCGCCTCCCTTCGAGGCCACGCCGCACACGGCGAGGCCGCCTCGACGGCCACCGCCCCCGCCGCCGCCTTGACCCGGCATGCCCCTATCGCCGTCGCCTGCCCAGTCGGCCTCCCATCCTGTCTCGGTGATGCGCCCGATGCCCTGACCCGCGGCGCCGACGGTACCCCACATGCCGTTTTTCCCGGTGAAGCCGCCGCTGCAACCACCGTCTGCCCGGTTGCCAAGTCCTCCCTGCCCATCGTGGCCGGGGTCCGGCTCGGGTACGGGCTCGCCGGCCTCCCCATCTCCAGCGCCGTCGGCGCGCCCGTCGCCTCCCTTGCCACCCGCGCTCGGGATTCCGCCATCGCACGGATTCATCACCGCCGGGCCGCCGGGGACCGTGTCTGCCGAGCACGCATCGCCGCCATACACGCCATCCGGTCCGCGCGGTGCCTGGTTTAGCCCGCCCCATTTCTCGCCATCGTGGCCTGCCCATCCGTAGGAGGTGCGGAGCTCGCTCCGGATGAGCTCCACGGCCGTGTTGGAGCGAACAAGCATCGTGATCGGGCCCCACCCATCCAAGATCATGTCGACGATTGTCGATACCCCGTCCGCGGCGCCGCTGTCGCCGTCGCTCGCCGGCACAACGGTCAGGACGATGTCCGGCCTGTCCGAAATCTGAAGCACAGAGCGCGTGTCGGCCTGGCGCTTCCAGCTCACGCAGCCGAACCCCCCGATGAGATCCACGCCGGAAGGCAGCGTCAGGGGCCCGAAGAACCCGTCGGCGCACGCGAAGACGCGCCCTCGGCCGGTACGCGCGAGCTCCACGCCGCGCTGCAGCGTGCGCACCGGCTTGTCTTTGGTCGTGCCGGGGTTCGCGTCGTCGCCGCTGCCCCAGACGCCCCCCACGAACACGCCGCATCCATCTTCCCACACATCGGCGGCGAGACGCTCGAGACAGACCGACTCCGGCGGCGGCTCGCCTTGACACGACGAGGTGCCGTCGCACGCCGGTCCGCCAGGCTCGTTGGGGCCCGGCGCGGTGCCGCAGCCGGCCAGGGCGAGCAGCAGCGCGGGGGACAGATGGATCGCTCTTGTGGTTCGCATCGTTCTTCCTCGATGTCGTGTCGTAGCGAGGGGGACAATCAGCGGGGCGGGGCGGGATTGGGCACGTCGAATTGACGGTAAGGCATGGAGTCGCCATCCTCGCCCATCCCCACCTCGTCATCTGGTCCTGCATTACCTGCGCTGCCGCCCTGGCCAGGGTTTCCAAGCTGTACAGGGGAGTCCGGCCCGATGCCCACGTAGGCGCTGTGAGCAGCGACGCCGTAGGACGACCCCCCGAGGCCGCCGCCGGCGTCGCCCCCGCGACCGCCGTGGCCACCCGCGCCGCCGGAGCACGCGGGCCACATCTCACTGACACCGGGAGGAGGCTTTCCACCATAGCCGCCGACGGAACCCCCGCCCCCCGGTTGGCCCGTGCCGCCGACCCCGCCGTTGCCGCCGTTGCCCGTAGTCACCCGAGTCGCCTCGAGCGTCACCGAGCTCCCCTGCAGGGCAACGACGCCGATGCTCGACCCGCCATAGCCACCGCCTTTACCCCCGAGGCCACCGCAGCCGCCGCTGCCACCTGAGCCGCCACCTGCGCCGGCCTGCGGGCGGCTAGCCGGGCACGCCCCCATCGCTCCCCGCGATTTGCTGCCGCCACCGCCGCCCCCTCCTTGACCGACGCCGCCCCTCTTTCCATCATCACCGCGGATTCCCATCCAGCCGTCTTCGGTGAGGTAGCCTGCGCCAACAGCACCGTCCGCGCGACCGGCGTCAGGGCCGTCCATCCCGTTTTCGCCATCACCGCAACGCGCGCTAGCCGCGCCAGTGCCTCCAAGGCCGTTGCCTTCTGGATTCTCCGCGGGCCGCGGCTGCCCAGGAGCGCCATCGCCCCCCGACTCGAGCCCACCGTCGCCCCCGTAGCCTCCGGTGGACTCGACGCCATCGTCGCACACGGTCACGACTGCCAGCGCGCCCGTCGGGGAGTCCGTGGTGCAGGCGTTCGCGCCGTCGTTCCCCACCATGCCGGCATTCGCGCGGAAGCTCGGCGCGTCCTTCCCCGGCTCCCCGTCCTTGCCGTCGCCCGCGGCGATCACGCTTTCCCGCACGATCGCCCTGGCCCCCGTGCTCAAGATCACCGCGATCGACGACTTGCCGTCGGGTGCCGAGGCGCCGGCCGCCTTGACGCTCGCGCCGAAGACCGTTGACGTCTTGCCCTCTTTTTCGCCTGCGATCACCCTCAGCGGGATCCCCCCAGACGGAGCGATGATCGTCGGGTGCTCCGGCCCGCCGAATGCCCCCTCGTAGGACCAATCCCCGCCGTCACACAGGCGCCCGCCCCAGAGGTCGACCCCCGAGGGCAGCGTGATCGTCTCCGCAAACTCCCCTCCGCACGCGTACACGCGCCGGGTCGGCTCCTCGTCGTGGCTTCGCCCATGCGCGGCGAGCCCAATCGCGTGTTGCAGGGTCTTCACCGGAGCGTCCTTCGTTCCGGGGCTGTTGTCGTCGCCCTGCTCGCTGACGAACACCCCGCACTCGTCGAGCGCCATTGCGGTCGCTGGGTCGCCGTCACAGAAAGTCGGCTCAGGCGCCGGGGCGCACTCCATCACTTCCCAGCAATCGTCGCGGTACGAAGTGCAAGCTAGCAGCGTGCTGCTCGCGCCCCACGCACAGACCACGACAGCAACGGCGGCGGCCAACGCTCTTCGGTCTTCCCGTGGCCGCATCCCCTCGGTACCCGGCATGGTCACCACACCCCCTCGATGCTCACGCCCGTCTCGTGCCCGGTCACGACGGGCGATACATTGACCCCTTCCTGAGCTGGCGTGCGTCCCAGGAAGGAGAAGTCGGTGAAGAAGGACGCGGCGGTGGCCGCGCCGATCACACCGCCCGTGATGACGAGGGCCGTACCCGCCCGGTCGGACAGGTTGCGCGCGTCGCGCAGGCGCCGCAGCTCGCCGCACGGCGAGCGCTCTGGCGCTTGCCAGCACATGGACGAGCTCGAGCTTGGGTCGCTCTTCAGCTGGTCCCGCCGAGCGCTCATATCCTGGTCGAGCTTGCTGGCGCTGATCATGAGGATGGCGCCTGCCGATACGGTGCCCGTCGCGAGCGAGATTCCCACGACACGCAGCGTGCCCGGCCAGGAAGCCCACGGACTGGGGGCCTGCACGCGTGGAGGGGGCAAAGCGCGCACGGCAGTCGGCGTCGCGGTCGCGGTCCCCTTGGAGCTGCTCGCCTCCTTGGTGCCGCTCGCCGCTGCACACAGCAACGGCATCGTGAACTCGTGCTCCGCGCCCGCCACGGCGCGCAGCGAATGAAGCGCGTCCTTACAGCCCGGTGCACGGCCCCGTACCATGTGTTGGCCCGGCTCGAAGAACAGCGTGTACGTGCGCGCGGTCCGGCCGATGCGCTTGCCGTCGATGAGCACCTCGGCGTCGGGCGGATCGACGCCGAGCACGAGCCGCGCGACGTGCGGCGCTGCCTTGCGCTGCCCTGCCTCGAATCGCTGCTGGAGCGCTTCCGGCAACGCTTCGCGCTGTTCTAGGCTCCTGGCCAGGTGCTCGGCCGCGTCGCGGTACTTGTGCAGCGCGAGCTCGGAAAGGCCGAGTTCGCCGGCGAGCTCCGCGCGCTCCACCTCGGTGCTGGTCGCCGCGTCCGCGGCCTCCAAAGCTGCGTTGTATTCAGCGGTTGCCTCGGTCCACAGCCCGGCCTTGCGCGCTTTCTGACCACGGCGAACATGCTCCTTCACCGTCGATCGGTCGCTCGGTCCCGCCTTCGGATGGATATTGTCCGCGCTGGCCGAGTTCGGGAAGCCTGTTGCGGCCCCGAGCGCAAGAAAAATCGAGAGCGAATGCGCAATGCAACGCATGCCGCGACGGTACCGACGCCGGCTGCTAGGCGTCAACCGGCAGAAACCGCCACGTCTCGGCGGCTTCGGTGGGAATTGACGGTCGGATGAGGGAATGCGTTCAACCATCCGTCAGACATGGCCAAGCGTAGTCCAAGAAACTACATAGCAGCACATTGTCCGACCGAAGTTGCTCCTCGACTCATTTCTCTGAACCTTTTGGGCCGCCTCGCGTGTGCTGCTTACCGTGGCCAAGCCAGAGACCGACTCCCCCGGCTTCGAGCTCTTCCGGCGCCTGGCCAGGCGCCACGGTGTACCGGCGCGAAACGCCGAGGATATCGCCCAGGAAGCGCTGCTGCGGGGGCTCGACGCCGACCAACGGATCGGGCCGGGCGGAGATCCGGGGCCCTACCGCGTCACGATCGCCGTCAACCAGGCGCGCAATCACGTCCGGGACGCGCGCTGCCGCGGCGAGGTGCTCACGTCGTTCGATGAGCGCGAGATCCGAGATGAGCTCCCCACGCCGGAAGAGCTGCTCCGCAGACGGCAGCGGGAAAAGCTCACCCGGCAGCTGATCGACCAACTCGATCCCAAGTACCGGGATCTCGTGATCAAGCACGACCTCGAGGAGATCCCGCTCGCCGAGATCGCCGCCGAGCAGGGGCTCCCGCTGGACACGGTGAAGACGCGACACCGGCGGGCCCACAAAGAGCTCGAGGTGCAGGGGGGACGGTGGCAGGCGCAGGAGCGCTCTCAGGGAAGGGACGGGAGCATTTGCGTGCCGCTTGCACTGGGCTTCGGCCGTCGTGCGTCGTGGGTGGCCTCGCTGCGCCGGCTGGGCCTGAGGATCGTCGTTCAGGCCGCGCTCGTCCTGCTGACTGGCGCGCTCGTCTCCGCCGTGCCGCCCATGCCCGACCTGGAACCGTGGATTAGGGCGGCGGCGCTCCGCGCCCCTGCCACCGCGCCCGCGGAGCAGAACGCCGTGGCGCCCCCCGCGCGAGATGGCGCCCAGAGCGCCGCGGGGCCGGCCGGTGGAGACGGGATGCCCGGCGCAGCGGCGCCCGCCGCGGCGACCGCGCACGAGATCTCTTCGCGGACGGAACACGGAAGCGCGCGCGGCGAAGCGATGGCGACCGGCACGCCCGCTCCCTCGAACGCGAAGACGAGAAGTCACCGGGCCGCGCCTCCGGCGAGCGCCGTTCGACCGACCGCCGGCGAGGTCGAGAGGAGCCTGGTCAACCAGGCGCGGAGGGCCATCGAGGCCAACGACGTCATGGCCGACGTCGAGGCTCGCCGGCTGCTCGAGGCCCACGCGCGGCAGTTCCCGCGAGGGCGGCTCGCCGCCGAGCGCGAAGCGCTGCTCAGGCAGCTTCGCTGAATCGTCGGCTACCCATCAACAGCTATGCAGGCGGGGATAGCGGTGCTGCTTTCGCGCAGCGCAACGCCGAGATCCGCCCTGCGTCGGACAACAACGCTCAGGTCCAGGAGGCGAAAGTTCATGGAAGACATGTTGGGGGCGATGTGGCTGGTGTCGCCGCTCGGGCTCGCGATGATCGCGTGCGTCGCGATCGGCTTCGCGGTCACCGCGCGCGAAGCGCTGGGACGCGAGCGCGGGCTTCGCGAGGCGCGCGAGCACGCGCACGATGACGAGGAGGCAGCCCTCACCGATGCGAAGGAGCAGGCAGCGGGCGAGCGAGACCGATACCGGCGCCTTCTGGACTGTCACGTCGATGCGGTGCTCGCAGAGCTGGCGGAGGCCCGCACGCGCCCCGTCCCCTGGCCGGGAAGGGTCCTCGAGTCGTTCTGCGCGACGACGCCTTCGTGGAGGAGAAAGCTGGCCGAGAGCACGGGGTTGGAACCCAGGGAGGTGGAGCGGCTGCTGAGGAGCGACCTGCCGATGACGACCGGCCTTGCCCGGCAGCTGGAGTCCTTCACCGGTACGCCGGCGCGGTACTGGGAGCGCCTGTGGCGGCTGCACGACGACCACCGAACGGACGCGGAGACGACGGTGGTGATGCAGATCGGTGCGCCCAGCACCAAGCGTGAGAGCTCGGCGCTTCCCGAGTCGTCGTCGGCGCCGAGCTCGGCGCCACCGACTCCGCCGACGATACCGCCCCGCGCGCTCGACGTTCCTCCGCCCGTGGTGCCGTCTCCCGAGCTTGCAGCCAGGAGCCCGCGGGCGAAGCTCCCGCCGCCTCCACAGCTGCGGCTTCGGTCGCCGCTTCCTGTTCGCACAGCCACGGGGCCAGAGCCCGCCCGTCGTGCTGCCACGCTGACGAGCTTCCCGCTACAGCGCGACGAAGGAGGGGCGAGCTCCGCCAACGGGTCCGATTGGGAGGAAGCAGAGCGCTCGCTGCTGAACACGACCCTTCCGGGAGTAGGGAGCCATGGATGAGAGCCACCGCGCCTCGCAGCTACACGCCATCAGGCGCCTGCTCGCGAGCATGCAGGCGCAACGGGAACTGAGCAGCTACGGCTGACGTCTTCCTTTGGTAGCGGACAGCGAAGACCGCGAACCGGTGCCGCACAGTGCGGACACGCAGCATCGTCAGATTACGGGCGATTGCCCGAGGGGGAGGGTAAAGCCATGGGTCGTCCGTTGAATGAAGACGAGCGAGCCGCCGCGTACGCGCGCCTGTTTTGCCCGTCGCAGGTTCGTGCCGTGCTGCGCTGGCTGGGGAGGCTGGGGGTCCGGCGGTGCCATCGTACCGACGTCGCAGGCCAAGTCTGGCTCACTGTCTGGGAGAGCTGGCCCAGGTTCGATCCGAGACGCGGCAGGCCGGAACGCTGGTTGAACGCAATCACCGTACACGTTGCTTCACACTATCACGAGCGTATGGAGCGCCGCAGGGAGGAGCTCGTCGATTTGATCGATGTGGCCGATTCAGCGCCGGACGCCGCTGCCACGATGGAGTCCGACAGCATCAGGACGGGCACAATCGACGCGGTGAACGCGCTCGATCCGAAGCTGCGCTTTGTTCTCGTGGCGCATGATCTCAACGGAGTCTCGATGGCCCAGATCGCCGAAGACGCAGGGCTACCTCTCTCTGTGATTTACAAGCGACGCGCCAAGGCGATCGGTGCGCTGCGCGACATCATCGGACTTCGGGAAAACACGGAGGACTTCTCCCGGAGAGTGGGGCCGCAATGACCATCAAAGGCCTGGTTGTTCACTTCCGGCGCAACTTGGACGATCACGAGGCCGAGCGAACAATCGACGCTCTCATGATGATCAAAGGGGTTAGCAAGGTGTCACCTATCGCAGCCGGTTACGAGGACGACCTGAACCGGCAGCGGGTCAAGCGAGAGCTGCGCGACAAGATCCTCGCGCTTCTGGGTGAAGAATAGGCGTCGGGCTCGGATCGAGCGCCGCCGAGCCGAGCTCGTTCGGCCTCGGAGGGCAGCGGGAAGCAGCCGCTGACGACGCGGCGCAGCGCCAGCCTATCGAGCTGATTCATGTCGTCGAGCCCATGGTGCGCCGCGATCCGCACCGCGGCGAGCAACGGCTCGCACAGCTAGTCACGCATCATGACCGCCAGACTGCGCAGGGGGCGCAGCGACCGGCCGCGCCGCTTGAGCAGCGCGACCTACGCGATCTCCTCGTCGCCGCCGCGCGAAAACTCGCGCTCCTCGGAAGGCGGCGCGTCGCGCGCGAAGACCTTCGCGCTGCGCGGCGGGCGGTGCTCGGGCGCGCTCACGCGCGCGTCGACGGGCTCGGGGATCGGCTCGTGCGTGGCGACGCGGCGCGGGCCATCCGACGGCGAACAGCTCTCGCTCGCCCTCAGCACGGTTGGCGCGCGCCAAGGGCACCAGGCATTCCATCGCAGTGTTCGCTCCGAGCGTCACCGCGCGCACGTGCGCCTGCACCGCCTCAGGCAGCTCTGCGACCGGCGATAGACGCCAGCTCACCCAGCTCGGCGTCCGGCCGAATCCCTTGCTCAGCTCCTCGCCGCAGAGGCCGAATCGCTCCCGCAGCTCGCGCCGAAACCAACCCAGTTCGAGCGCGTTGTCCGCGTCGCCCGCGCGCAGCAGCCGCTCGAGCAACAGCGCATCCGCCGCGCCAAGAGCCCACGCCGGTGCCCACACCGTGTCCTGCCCAGGCGACGAAGCAGCCGCACCCGCTTGTAGCCGTCGATCACCACGGGCCGCTCGGACGCGGCCGGGCTCACCACGACGATCGGCGCCTGCTGTCCGACCTCCACGAGCGACGAGAACTGGCGCCGCTCCCGCGCCGGCCTGCGGCTGCGAAGCTCTTCGTAGCGAAGGTCGACCTGGTGGAGTTCCAGATCCATCGGGTACGGGAGCGCCGCTGCTCCGCGGCGCAGGCCAACCCTCGCACACCCGGGCTCGGGTCTTTTCGGCGACCCCTGGGGTGTCCGCCCCTTTTCTCATGAAGTATCCATGACTTGCCTGCGTCTGGTCTTGCGCGGCGCCCACCAGAACTCGACCGAATACCCCAAGGAAATCCGCGCCTTGGACCCCGAACTCGTCGTGCGCGATGTCCCAGGGAAGTCGGTCGAGCGGCGGCGGCACCCGCAGCGGCGCAGGCGGCCGCCAGGTCGTCGCCGTCCGCTGCTCAGCCGTCGCGCTACGAAGTAGTCCGGATTCCGCTCCGGCCACGACCCCTGCGTCTCCTTCCGCCTCGCCACCTGGAACGACGACGATGGGCACACGTGCTGCCGATCGCCAACGCGAGGATCAGGCAGGAACGATCGAAGGCAGACCCGGCGCGGCTGCGCGCGACGCATTCCCCGAGCGTCGCACCTCGCCCCCCGTCGCGGCCCGCGCGCTCACCACCGGCTCGCTCCCGAACGCGCCGGCGGCGCGCTCGACGCGACCACCCTCAGCCGGGGGGTGGACCAGTTTTCGCAACCAGAGGCGGGTCGAATCATCGACGATGAAGCACGTGCTGAACGCGGCGGCCTGCCCGTCCGCAGCCCCCTCGACGGCCCCTTCGGTCCGAGATTGTGAACGGACCGGCATGTGTCGGGCAGCCTCCCGATGAGGCGGCCGCGCCGTGTCACCCAGGCGCGACGCGGCGCGACGCCCCCGGCCGCGCGTCCGCCGCGCCCCGAGCCCCGGGAAAGGTGGCGATTGCCGCTGGTGTTACACGGATCTACCCTATGGCGCTGGACAGCATTTGAGCCTTGCGGCGCAGAGCCGATCCATGAGACTTTTCGTGGGGGACGTCACAAAAGGCGACGATCTCGACAGACCTGGTCCGGCGGCTTCGGTTGAACAATCGACTGATAGTTGGGCATGTAACCAAGAACAGTCGGACCTTGTCACACATCTCTTTGAATCAAGAGCCCAGGGATTGAGCATGCAATATTTCATGGACACCGCGGTAAATATCCTCACAAACTCCAAGCTCCGCAAACCTCAGCTTGAAGCCTATATCAAGATTCAGGAGTACTTCACGCGATGTCCGCAGGGCGAAGCACTCGTCGTTCTGCCCACTGGCACCGGAAAGACCGGACTCGTCTCCATTGCCCCTTTCGGCGTATCCCAAGGGCGGGTCCTCATCGTCACTCCAGGACTTGTTACCAAGCAGAGCATCCGGAAGACCCAAGAATCATTGCAGGATAACTTCTGGGTCAATTTCGACGTGATCTTCGACCCCGATCACCTACCTATTGTCAACGAGTACCACTCGGACATTTCGGACGCTCACCTAACCAGTAGCCACATCGTCTACTCCAACATTCACAAGATCAATCGATCAAGTTCGCGCGGACTCCTCAGTCGCGTCAAGCGGGACTTCTTCGACATGGTGATCATTGACGAGGCGCACCATGCGCCGGCGGATAGCTGGCGAGAAGTGTTGGCCTATTTTTCCTCCGCGAAGAAACTCCATGTCACCGGAACCCCATATCGCGGAGATAGCCAGGAGATCCCAGGCGAGCGAATCCACGAGACTCCGTTGTCGGAAGTGATGCGGGATCGTTACGTCAAGTGGCTTCGTAAGGAAACAACGAATGCCCACGAACTCTATTTCACGATTCCTGAACAGCCTGGGCGGAAGTTCTCCAAAGACGAAGTCCTCGAACTCAAGGATCGTGAGTGGATCGAGAAAAGTGTCGCCCTGGCCGAGTCTTGCTCACAAGACGTTATCCAGCACAGCATCCGAAAGTTGAGAGAGTTCCAGGCAACATCACCGAAAGTGCCTCACAAGGTACTGGCCATCGGTTGCAGCATCGCACACGCTAACGACCTCTGTACATGGTATAAGCAAGCCGGTCTTGAATCAGTTATTGTCCACAGCGACATGTCAGAGGACGAACTCACATCGTCCTTTCGAGCCATTGATACCCATTCCTGCCAAGTCGTCATCTCCGTCAACATGCTAATGGAGGGGTATGACCACCAGTACCTGTCAACGCTCGCGATATTCCGGCCTTATCGAAGTCTCAATGCGTTTGCTCAGGTGGTAGGCCGGGTACTCCGAGCGATTCCCAACGACGAAATCACGGCCTTCGAAGTCGACAACAACGCCGTGGTTGTGTACCATGAGGAGATCGGGCTCGATGCGATGTGGAAGATTTTTCAGAAGGAAGTCGAGCGAGCAAAGCGTTCCCGTATGGGTGAGCACGTCATCTCCGATGCCGAGTATACTGAGCGCGACAATACCCTTGCCAGCGTAAGATCAGACGCTGCCTTTGTGAGCACCGCTGACTCCTATCTTGTAGACATCGATTTTAACGAAATGTTTGCGACTGCTCGTCGACAAATCGAGATCGAGGCGGACGCAGAAATTCAAAAACTCCGTGGCGCAGGTGTCACTGAGGAGACCTTGGAAGCCTTGAAGGTCACGCTCATCAAGAAGAGCACCACCAAGGCAGCACTGCTAATTGATCCACGGCTAATGGAGAAGCGCCCCGCACTGGCGAGAAAGCAGATGCGCGAGCTCCTCACGAAAAAAATCGAAGACGAGGCAACCAGCTTGCTCAGCGACTGTGGTATAAGCGAAAAAGGCACGGAACTCGTACGTAAGTTCAGGAAAGTCGTTCATAATCTGAATGAGCAATCGCAGAACGATGCGACGCTGGTCCGTTACATCAATGCCAAGCTGTACGAGAAGTTCGGACCTGTCAAAGATCGTGATAATGCCGTACTTCTCCAGTCCATCAATACCGTCACAAAAATCGTTGCCGAACTGAGGAAAATCTTGCCATGAGAACGAATCCCCACATCGATGGCTTACTAGACACGCTCCTGTCGATACACGCGACTCTAGGCGTTCAGCCGTCCGACTTGGCCGACGCGGCCTTCGAGGACCCTTATCAAAGCATTGAGGTGGTGAAGAACGATGACCTCGTATGCACGACTGTCACCTTCCTCGACATGGACGACCCGTCCGCCACGCGTCACAAGATGCGTTACGTGTATGCCAGCGACAGGCGGCTGCTCCGCATCGAGCAAAAGGTGGGATCTAAGTCCTTCAAGGTTCAGTGGGATCGGAACGAGGCAGTGGATCGCGTGCTCGTCGAACTAGTACAGCAACTCCGTGCACTGAATTCGTCCAGCAATGTTGAGCGGTTCATCTCGACTGTGCCAGAAGAGCTGAGAGAACGATTCCTCAGCAAGGTCCGAGCCGTCGCGTAAGAACAATGCCCAACCAGAAATTGGATCTGACGGTCGGGGCCGCTTCGCATCCCCGACCGCAGCTCAATTTCGCGTTCGGCGGGCTGACACCTCGCAGCACTTCGCAATGATGCCCGGGTGGTGGGCGTCAATACGTTGGAATGGGACGCGCAGAGGTCACAGGCGGCTCAGGAGCCGCGGGAGCGGCGCGTCGACTTCCCCTTCCGCGGCTGGGAAGCCCGCGTGGTCTTCGACGCTTCCCGAGTTTTCCCGGCAAGTCGGGCAGCGCCTTCGCGCGCCTTCGCCTTGGGCGTGGGGCGCTCGCGCTCGTCCTTAAGCACCTTCCGCTGGCCACGCCAGCGCGTGGTCATGTCGAACACGTAGGACGCGAGCGTGACGGGGCGCCTCTCCCCCACACTTCGCCGCCTGTCTTCGAGCGCCGCCGCAAAGGCCGCCTTGTCGCTCCAGGCAGCGGGGTAGTCATACCGATCGCATTTGAACCAGAGGACGATGAACGCGCCGTGGCGCGCTCCGGTCGGGAGCATGTACCTCTCGACGAGCTGCTCTTCGAGGCGATCGATCAGCTCGCGTTCTCCGTAGCATGCATGTGCGACCTTCAGCTCCAGGATGACGCGGAACGGCGGATCTTCGCCCATGGGGCGCTGGATCAACAGGTCGCAGTAGCCCTCTCGGATCGGAATCTCGTCGTCGATGGTGGCAACAAGCCCGGCGCTCTGGAGCTCCTTCCTCAACAGGGGCCAGAGGACGTTCTGGCAGTCCGTCTCCTGTTTCGGGCGCTGGTCGTCCCAGAAGCCTGCGACCGCCTCGGCGCGCTTCTCGAATCCTTCGGCCAGGCGGTCGAGGGCGTCGCAGGTCCACTCGAAGAGGTCGCGCTCGGTGTGCACAGCGCCGACGCGCTCTCGATTGATGAAGTCGAGCAGGCCTCCGGCCGACCAGGCCGACATCGACAGGCGGCTCTCGACGTCCTCGCTGACGTGGCCCAGCCAGCGTGCATCCACGTAGTTGGCCGCTGCGCGCAGGCGCGCCAGTTCGCCGACGGTGCTTGCGCGATCAACGGCCTCCATGATGCCGAGGAGGAACGCTTGCAGCGAGTCCGACCGATGCCAGCGGCTCGTCGTCGAGGTCGCTCGAACGAGGGCGTACCAATCGGCTAGCATGCGCACGGCGTTCGCAGAGGCGCGGGCAGCGGCCGTCATGCAGAACGACGCGCCGCCTTTCTGCGAATGGGATCTGGGAAAGACGATGTCGTCATCGAGCAGCGGGACGCGTCCCTGCGAGATCCGCTCCTGCAACTCGGACCAGGCCCAGGCGTCACCAACCTCTAGCAGGAGGAGCAACGCCAAAAAGGTGACTGCGTCGTGATGGCGCGGGTTCATCTCGTCGCTGCGGATGACCTCGCGACGATAGTGTTCTTTCAGCGCCCCTTCATACCCGGAGGGCTTGAAGCGCTCCAAATAGGACACCATCTCGTGATCTCCAAGGGGCCGGACGTCTCCTCGCTCCAGCCGCTCCAGGCATCGGTGCACATAGAGATCGCAGCCGAGATCACGCAGGTAGGTGAGCACGGTGCCGGGCATGAAGAAGTCGTCCTCGCCTTCGAGAATGTGGAAGATACATCGGCGCCATAGATCCGGGTCGGCCTGCCGCAAGTCGTCGAGGACCACGGCCCGATCCTGACCGGTACCGCGGGATAGGAGCTTCCGACATATGTTTTTGAGCTTCGTTCGCTCGTTCGCGTTGGCCCGAACCATCTCCGCGAGCTTTGCTCGCCATTCGAGCAACCTTTGCCCCGATGACGGCGTGACATGCTGCGGGATCAACCAGAAGCGTGACGAAAACGCGGGCGCACGAGAGCGAGCAAGGCTTACGGCCTCTGCGGTGCGGTGTTCCTCCAGCCATCGACAGATCGCATGAGACAAGAAACTATCCTGGGCTTCTGTGAGTCCTTCGCAGGAGCCCGGCAGCAGATCGAGCAGGGCATCGCCGGCCGCATTGGCAAGCCCCCACGACACCTTGTAGACCTCGAACGAGGCGCTCCCCGTCGAAAGGGATTGCATCGCATGATCCCAGACGCGGCGAAGCAAGTCCGGGTTTGCTTGAAGAAGCCGGCTCGCGGTCGCATCACCGAACTCAGAGCCGTAGTCTGCCTGAGACCAGTCCTTTAGGATCAGGTCTACAGGTACGTCGTAGAAGCCGATTTTCTGAGCGTGTTGGTACAGTCCTTGGAGGGCGCTCCGCCACAAGTCGCCCATTTGCTCCTGAACGGAGGGCATGACGGAGAACGCTTCCGTCAGCGCTTCGGGCGTGAGTCGCAAGCAGTAGCGGTAGATCTCTCCCTCCAGCGGACCGTGCATCGTCGTGTCTCTTCTTCCGCGAAGAATCTTCGAGAAGTAATCAGCAGGCGAGGGCGCCTCCACGAGAGCATACGCCTCGAGAGCCGTCGCGCGGATGTTATCGGAGTCGTCGTCGAACAAGCCGTGCAGCCGACGTACCGACGCAATATCTCTCGTCGCGGCGACCACCCTGAGCGCTGTGTTTCGTACGTTGACGTTCTGCGTCGTGTCGAGCGCGAGATTCACCATGATCGGGTTCAGGTCCAGTGCCCCACCCCACGTTTCTGCGACGGCCACGCCCCAATCTCGCGCTCGGGGATCATCGCTGCTCAGGTAAGGCGTGAGCAACGCGGCAACATCATGCGGGCGGAGCTTCCGCAGAGCATCCTGAGGCGATCGACCATGAGGTCGCACGCCGACCCAAGGGATGAGATCCTGGGCGATGCCCCGATCGATGATCTTCTTCGCCAGGGTGTCAAGCACCTCGTGTGGTAGAGCCGCGGGCTCTGCGAGGCCTGCAATGAGAGGCTCGTCTTCAAGCAGGTGGTCACGGTAGCGGTCATTGCGCTCCGCCAGCGCCATCGCGACGCCCCGAAGATTGACATGCACGCGCTCCGGGCCGTCCGCCGGGACGCGCAGGAGTTGCCGCTGCTTGCGCAACGGCATCCGGTTGAGCGCTTCGGCGGTCAGGTGCTCGTGATAGAGCTGGTGCACGAATCGGCAGCGCCCGTCCTGCTTCACGAAGAGGGGCTGCTGGACCAGCGCGCTCACCGCGTCCGGCGACGGTCGGTGCCGGTGCTCTCCGACAGAGCGCGAGTCGTCCAGCCGGTCGACGATCTCTTGCTCGGAGAACTCCGCGTTGACAAAGGTTGCAAGACAGGCGACCTGGATGGCCAGGAACCGAAGTTGCTCAACGGAAGGCCCGGGGGCACGCGCCACATCCTTCGGCTTCCGTCGCAGCATTTCCTCCAAGCGCTGGTCGACGCAGATCCTCCTGGAAGGAGGGAGAGGACGGCCGGCGGCGAACTCGCGGGCCAGGTAGAAACCGTCGAAGGGCGTCTCCAGCAACCCTTCGATCCCGCGCTCGTAGCACTGCTCCCTGAAGCGGCGCAGGTCTGCGGCGTTCGGCACGATCTGCGCGTATGCTGCGTCGTCGAGGCGGTCCGCGCCGTAGGTGACGAACCCCTCGTCGACCAGCCAGCGCGGATCGTACGCCACGCGCCGGCAGGTCACGCTCACATGGGCAAGCGTGGCTGCGTGCGTGCCGAAGAAGTGTTCGACGTCGACAATGCGCCCAGCGTCCGGCCGTGCCTCATCGAGGGCGTCGAGGAAAAGCGCACATCCGGCGGAGTGCTCCTGCCGTGCGCGCCGGAAGAGCCCGCCGCTCTTGCGGTCCAGCACCTCTTCGATCGGCGTCTGCGAGCTGAGCAGCTTCAACCACTCACCGAAGAGAGGAAGCGGGGCCGCCTCGTCGGCGAGGAACCGCTCCGCAGCCTGCTCGAACGCGAACTGGAGAATGCGGCTCTTGCCTGCCCCGGAATTCCCGAGCAGGATGAGCCGCCTCTCGCGGTGCAGCTCGTCGTCCGGCAGCACGCCCAGCGCCCGGGCCCTGTCACGATCATGCGCCCACCAGACGAGTGGGTTGCTGATCCCGTACTCGTCCACCGGACGCTGGTCCTTGAGCACCAACCGGCGGACATAAGGCTCCCGGAGCCTTGCAAGTTCGCGTCGCACCTCGGCCAGGCGCTCACGCACGAACTGCCGCGCGTTCTCCAGGAAGGTCATGACCGCGCCGGGGATCCCGGAACGAGTCGAGCACCGAAGGGGCGCCCACGCTTCCCTGGTCCGGCGCCTGATGCCACGGACGTGTCGATGAGCTTGTCCATACGCCTGCCTGCCCGCATGTTACTCGTCGCGATGCGCGGGCCGGAAGCGTTTTCGAGGAGGAGCCATTCGCCAAGCGCCGCCCGCTGCACGGCGAAACGCTGCCAGCGGGCGTCGATCGCCTTCCATGGCGCGGCGAGAGGCCGACTACGATCGACGCAGAAGGTGCGCCGATCAGCCGTCCACCATCGACGACCGCCAAACCCGCGGCGACATTCGCCGCCCCTCCGCCGACGATCGCCTGTCGCCGACGCGCGCGCCTTCGCAGGCAGCGTGCCGACGCGAGTCGATGGGATCTCAAGTGGAAGCTCAGGCATGGCGGCTCCCCAGGCGGAGTGCGGCGCCGTCGCCTGGGAAGCCGAACAGGCCGATGGATCCGACGGGCGCTGCGCGCCCGCGGCGCATCGGCCGAACGTTCGGCGCGTCGCTCAGACTGGGGGTTGAGCCGGACCCGCTGATGGGGACAGGGAGACAGAACCGCCGCCAGCAGGAAGCCTGCGTCGCCTCCAGATGCGTCCAGGCGCCAAGCTCCTCGCGTCACAGCGCGTACCCCTTGCCTCGGCGGAGCCGACCATGGTAACGGTAACCGACGCGGCTAACCCGGGGGCGGCGGTGGCGCCTCTGCTTGTACTGGATGCAACTAACCGGCCACGCGCGTCGAACTGTGATCCGCCCACGGACCGCAGGCGGACGTTCGGTTTCGACGCATCCCGTCACGGACTCCAGGGGCCCGGATATGCAACAGTCATCAGACCCGTGATCGATGCAGTCCTGCCAAGCCGTCGGACCTGCAGGGGGCTGAGGATGCGGAGCCCGTGGAGCTGAGGTGACATGCCCCAAAGCTTCGTATGAGTTCTCAAACGTACACGCGCTCCGGTGCACGTCGCGCAGGCGACGAATACCAGGACATCGTCGCCCTCGATCTGCTCGTGGAGTGGCTCGAACACCCGGACCGGTTTTCTTGGTTTGAGCTCGAAGCTGCCGACACAGGCGCTCTCGATGACGTCGTCGCGCTCCGTGCCGACGGCGCTCTCGTTACGCGGCAAGTCAAATTCTCGACGAACCCCGCGGACGCGGATGACGCATGGAGTTGGACCGAACTCACGGACCAGAGGAAAGCCAAAAACGGCGCTGCGCTCCCGTCTCTCCTTCAACGATGGGCCACATCGCTTGAGAAGGTCGTTGCACAAGGCGTGGCACGCGTTGACGCAGCCATGGTTACAAACCGCATGGCCCAAGCGGATATCGCGAATGCGCTCGGTGTCGACAGGCGTGTCAACCCGGCGAAGCTACCGGTATCCACTCGCACGCTGATTGAGACGCAGCTCGGCGGAGCTGCAGCCGCGGGCAAGTTCTTTGCGAGCTTTCAATTCCAATTCGACGGACCGGGGCTCGAGACTCTCGAGCAGGCGGTTCGCCGTCGGTTCAGTGCCCTTGGAGGAACCGACACAAACTGGTTCCGACTGTGCAGTGAGGTCCGACGCTGGGCGCGTTTCAAGGATGTGCCAGCCCCCGACGGCCGCATCTCGCTCACTCATCTGCGCAACGCAGCCGGTTGGACATCGCTGCGCTCGCTGCCGCAAGACGTTGCGGTCCCGAGGGACTACGTGCTCCCTTCGAAGGAGTTTCACGCGAGCGTTATGCAGGATGTTCTTGCCCGGACAAGCGGAACAATCGTTCTTGCCGCGCCGCCGGGTGTGGGAAAGAGCACCTACGCGAGCTACCTGTTTCGTCGTCTCCGTGCTAAGCGAGCCGTTCTTCGACACCACTACTATCTCTCGGTGCGTGATCGCGACTCAGCATTGCGCCTCGATCACATCCGCGCCGCTGAATCACTCATGCACGACCTCGCCGAGGACTACGCGGAGGCGCTCGGGGAACTCACCGGGAGAAGCCCGAATCCCCACGACCTCCGAAAGTGGATTGAGGCGTGTGGTGAATATTATGCGAAGCGCAACGAGGCACTCGTCGTCATCATCGACGGGCTCGACCACGTCTGGCGCGAGAGGCGCTCCGTCGACGAACTGTCCCAGCTCTTCCAGTTCCTCCTACCCGCCCCCGATGGCGTGGTGATCATCGTCGCGACGCAGCCAGTTGATGACCATCAACTGCCTCCGGCACTTCATCGCGCCGCGCCGCGCGAGAGATGGCGCAGGCTCCCCCATCTTGATCGCGCTGCGACAACGAGGTGGCTGCTTCGTCATCGAAAAGACGTGCTCGTGCTGAATCGCGATGCGTCCGCCAAGGTGGTCTTTAATGATCTAGCTGAGGCGCTCTTCGATCGAAGTCAGGGGCATCCGCTGCACCTTCACTACACGCTCCATGCACTGCAGGAGCAGCATCTCCCGTTCACAGCAGCGGTTTTGCGCGCGCTCCCGCCGTGCAGCCATGAAGATATTCGAAGCTACTACCGCGAGCTGATTCAGGGATTGCCGGAGGCTGGACGGGAAGTGCTTCATCTGCTCGCGGCGTGCCCGTTTCCCTGGCCCATCGACGGTCTCGTCGCCTGCTTGGCCGGAGGCGGGCGTCCGGAGTCCGAGATCGTCGACGCACGCCGCCAAGTTCGGCACCTTCTCGTAGATGATGGTCTCGGGCTACGTCCGTTCCACAGCAGTATCCTCGCGTTCGTCGAGGGGCTCGATGACCATGCCGCATACGCGACTCGGATGCGCGGTCGAGCGTTGGAATGGCTGCGCGGCCCCGCGCCCGCGTACTGGCGCTGGGCGTTTCGCTGGTTCGTGGAGGCGAAACTCGGCGACGACCGCGGCCTACGCGACGGCCCCACGCGAGAGTGGGCGGTCGAAGCCCTCGCAGTTCGACGGTCGAAGGCGGAGCTTGACGAGATATTGCGTCGAAGCACATGGGCGAATCTGAAACCCGCGTACCTCCCTCGTGCGGCCCGCGTAGGACTGCTCAGAGACTATTGCGCTACGAGCTTCGATCAGCCCGGCCGCGAGGTGCTCGAACGCCTGCTGCCTAGCCAGCTTGAACTCGGCGAGGATCCGCACCTCGCGGCGCGCTTGTGGACATCGTCCGACTCGTTGTCGGTCCGTGAGCTCTGCGCCATCGGAACCTGGATGTCCGGCCGCGGAGCGGCGCCGCTGGTGCAAGCATGCGTCCGGGAGCTGCGCGAGCGCGCGTTGCGTCGGGTGCGTGGCGACGAAGGACACGAGAGTTTCGAGTGCTACATCGAGTGCGCCGCGTTGCCCGGTGGACGGCCGAAAGAACACATTGCGGGTCTCGCCCGTGCCAATGCATCAAACATCTACGCTCGCTTAACGCTCGACGCTTGGATGCGGGTCATTGGTCGGCTTCGCGACGTTGGTAATGCGCGCTTCGTCCTGGGTCTTCTCAAGGAGTTCAACCCGTCCATCGGTCGAGGAGCCATTCGTCGAGCCATCCTGCTTGCGCTCGATGAAGGCGTAGACATTGCCAAGTTGGTAGAGGAATCGAACGCCTCGACGCCCTTCTCGGAGGTCTATTGCCATCTTTTCGGAAACGCCTGCGCAGTCGCGGATGTCGCTCCTTTTCCGGCGACCAGTCCATTCGAGGCCGGGCACCGTATTGAATACGATGCGCGTAACAGGGTCCTCGGGGCGGTTTTTGAGGACACGTTCTTCACATTGCTCTTGAACCATCTGCGCGGCCACATCAGCGAGAACACTGCATGGATTGCCGGACTCCCGGCCGACCGGTGGTGGGCCCGCGCAATCCGCGTGCTGGCCGAGTTGGCGGCGCTCGCCGCTCCCGCGCTAACTGGAGCGACGACAGCCGACACGGCCGCGATCTTTGAGTGTTTGCGAGCGCTCTCATCACCTGAATTCGGAGTCGAAGACGGCCGCGACGCGTTCATGGACGGGCATGCCCGTGCGGCATGTCTCACGATCTGTTTCATCTCTGTGAGCCTCGCGAGGTTCCTCGTTGCCTCGGGACGTATCTCGCGGCTAGGGCGGGAAGCTGTGCGGACGCTCGTCTCCTCGTGGTGCGTTCCGGCGCATGACTGGGTCCACGAGTATCTCGATCAGGGCGCGGTTGATCTCGACGACGAGGCACTCGTGTGGCTGCTATCCTACGAGGAGAACGCCATCCGTCTGAGCAGCGATGGCCTGAGCGAACGCGCAAAACGATTCGCCTCGCTCGCGGCACTTGCGCTTCGCCATGGCCGGCATGCCGAATCAAAGCGGTACGTTCGTGAGTCGTGCGAACGGCTACTCGCCCACGGCTACCACAAGGACATGCTCATCTTCTGCGCGCTCGATGTTATCGAGAGCTGCGGCAAGATCGGCATTGGCTCCGGCCGTGCATGGGCACTCTCCCTTGCGCCAGCAGTTGACCGCATCCGGGATTTCACCGATGGAGACGAAACCAGGCACTTGCCGGCAAGCTTGGCCGTGACGCTTGCAATCGTGGCGCCGGACATGCTGGGCCCGTACTACGAGTGGCAGTGTCAGGTCGAGGACCACCACTACGCGACATCGACGCGTGCATCCGTGCTTCGCACCGTAGACTTGCAGACGCCGATGTACCAAGCGTTCGCAAGAACGGTCGTCGACAAGGACTGCCTCACAGCGCTCGAGGAGCGTGCTGCAAAGGGCGAGCAGGGTGCGATGAGCGCCGTCGGGGTGCTGAAGGAGTACCTCGGACCGCACGCGACGTCTTGGCCACCGGAGGAGAAGTCGAGCTCGTCGTACTCGGAGCGCACACCCACGGTGCCGCCGGAGCCGAAGGACTATCCGCCAGAGAGATTCGACGAGTACATGAGCGCCGTGGGGTTCTCTATGGGATCGGACCGCGAGACCATGGCCCGAACGTGGCTATCGCATTGGTCATTGAGCCCGGGCAACGCCGCTGAGGCGTTTCGCGTCGTTTCGGAGGCGGCGGAGAGGAACCCATGGCGCGGCTACTCGGCGGCGCTCTATGAGCGCGTGAAGGCTGTCGACGGCAAGTCGGCGGCGTTCCGCTGGCTGGTTCGTGCACAGGCTGAGGATCAAGGCTGGGAGCGATATTGGTCCCAACGGCAGAGGTTCGAGAGCCGTACGGCGGAAGTGCGGAGGTTCTTCCCCGAGCGGTGGTTCGACTTCCTTCGGGAAAGTCTCGACACTGAGACTGGCGGTGAGCTGCGGAGCGGATACCTGAGCTATATGCGGTTTCCGCGGCTTGTGGACTACCTGATCTCGATGGGGCAGACTGGCCTTGCGGCGCGCGTCGCCGAAGAGGTCATGGCGGGGACTCTTGAGCTTATCGGCCCTGCCGAATTGCCTCCAGCGCCCTGGACCAAGGATATACGCGACGAGGCCGAACGGGCTCGCTCAATGGTACTGTCGCAACTCACCTGGCCGTCAGTGATGGTTCGCGAGCGTGCGTGTGCGGCTATCAGCGAGCTCCTGATGTCCGGAGAGGACGGCGGGATGTATGACGCCGTAATCGACTGGATCGAGAAGCAAGAGCTAGCAACGCTACGGACCAACGGGCTACTCGCCCTCGTTCGTGCAGGAAGATCTTGGCCTCCTTCGCGACGACTCCCTGCCGGGGACCTTCTCTCGTGCTTGCTGCTTCAGGAGCTTGGCGCGAGCGGGTGGTCTGAGGGTACTCTAGAGTACTCGCAGGCCGTGCCGGCAAGTTTTGTGCCCGGGCGCTTCTTCCGAAGATACGTTCGGAACTTCCTTCCTCCTTCATACGCGACGCGTGCCGACAGAATTGAGGAAAATTTTGCACGTGGTTTCTGGCGGCAATGGGGGTACGAGTGGAGCGTACTCTGCGAACGGACATCGGTAGAGGTGTCTGAGGAGTCGCTCATGTATTGGGCGCGGAGAGAATCGAGTCGTGTAATCGTCGATATTGCGCTGAGTGACGTCTATCGCTCGTCGTTCTTGCGAGCCATCGCGTGGGCGCTCTCGTCGAAGCGCATCAAAGCTGACGATGCAAGCTACTTCGCAATTTTGGCGTGCCCCGTCGACTTGGGCCTCTGGCGTGTCCGGCCCGGT
Organism: Sorangium sp. So ce381; assembly: GCF_051473845.1. Lineage (NCBI taxonomy): Bacteria > Pseudomonadati > Myxococcota > Polyangiales > Polyangiaceae > Sorangium > Sorangium sp. So ce381. The sequence continues at coordinate 2,104,397 of NZ_CP150336.1, forward strand.
CGGATGCCTGCATGGTGGCCGCACACTACTGTTGACGAAGGGCCGATCGATACGACGGTCGCGAGGGTCTGGCGTGATGTGGAGGACTTGTGGAAGGCGCAACAGAGCGTGGCCTCGACCTCATACATAGCGCACGCGAGCGGTTTCGTTGCTGAGTCCGCGAACGGGAGGATTGTTTACCAGCTTGAAATCCACGGCTTCTTTCAGCAGTGCTACGGCACCGATACACCTGAGCCGGCGAACGTTGTTGATGCGGTTTCCGGGGCAACCGGTCGGGTGGCCGGGGTGCCGTCGTTTTTACACTTCGCGGGGCCGGTGACCGATAACGGCTTCGGGGAGCTCGCGGACCGCATCGCGGATTGGGGAGTCGCACCCGCAGCCATTCAGGTAGATGGCCTTCCGATCCAGCGCTGGCAGTTTTGGCGCGGCATGCGCGGGGTTTGGTTGCCCCCGACCTACATGTCGGACGAGCCGGCCATCGCGACGTGCTATGAGACGGGAGTAGAAAGCCGGGCTGGCGACGAGCTACTCGGTCAATGGTTTGACTGGACCGACGCGTTGCGAGAGCACATTCATGATTTTGACGTCAAACCGCGGACTGGCGAGATCTTGGAGGCGCCGAAGGCGGTCGTAGACCGGTTTGTATCTCGTTCTCGAAGTAGGTTCTGTTGGGCCGTTCGCCTGACGTGCACTCACAGGGAGCGGTCGTATCAGAAGCGCGAGGCGGCGACCACAGAGCGTGTATTCGGCGCAACGTCACTCATCACGTGAGCCCGTTCCTTGGGACGCCGAGCGAAATAGCGTTTTAACGCCGGTCGGCACGCCGCTCGCTTCGCGAGCGCCGCGCCGCCGCCGCGAAAACGCTATTTCGTTAGACCTCCGTGAGGATAAGGCGAACAACGGCGTCTCGGTGCATCGAGCGCCTAGGAGCGCGAGCGTCTTGAACGGGACGGTGGCGATATCGAGCAAGGCGCGAGACCAGGATATTACGATGCTAGAGCGTGGCACTGGATTGCCTCAGGTGAGAAGGAGTAGCGAAATCCCAGGCTTCGGCGAGCTGTTGAACGGCTCGATCCATGATTGGATCGGCATGGGCCACGAGAATTCGCTGGGGTGGCAGCGCGCGCATCTACGCGATTGATTCAGCCACCGCCGTGCTCGCACGAGCATGCATCCTGACGTCAGGGGGCGTCCTGGCTTTTCCGTAGCGTCCGAAGATGCGTGCTGCAATTCGCCAAGTCCAGTGGTCGCCACGCGCGGGCGATCTCAGCAGAGCCTGCGGGCGCTGGCGAGCGGGAAGGCGTCGGCAGCGAGTCGACGCGAGCGGCGGGCTCGACGTTCGGTCCAAGCTTGCTCACGCCTCCGTTGCAACCGGCAACCCGAGCAGGCGACCGATCGCCTCGTGAACGACCCGGGCCGCCACCTCGTCCCCGAGGGCGACGGCGCGGCTCAGGGAACTGGCGAGCGAGGCGACCACGGCCGCCCGAGGCGACAGCCCGGTCACGGCGAGCTCCCCAGGCTCGACGCTTGACGCTTGGGCCCGGGTTGGGCCCACGCCTTCCGAGGGGCTGCGATCCGTCGTCACGCCCTCCCAAAATCCCGGGGCATCCGACGGATCGCGACGGTTCGCCCCCGCGGAATCGTCCCGCCAGCAAAACCGGTCGATGACCGCTCGGCAGTCTCTTTCTGCCCAACGACGAAGATCAGCAGCGGCGGGGGCCGAGTGAGCTACGAATCTGGGAAAGCCTACCTGCCCCCGCCGTCTGCCGCAGCGCCTGGTTCGACCTCAGAAACTTTCGCTCGCGAGCAGCGCTTGTAGGCCATCGAGGACCTGCTCGTTGGCGGGTCCGCTAAAAGCCTATCCCAGTAGGCGCATAGGCAAGTCAAGCCAGATCGCAGCGCGAGGAAGTGTAGCGCGGCAGAGCGAAAGGGTGGGACCGCGAGCGTCGCGATGGCTCGGTCCTGGGTCGAAAGAGCGTGGTCCGGGCGGCGCCGCGCGCTAAGGGGCGCAACGGCGTGCCGTGGGCACACGTGTCCGTCCGGGCGTTGGTCTGGCCCGGGAGGCGCGTCGCGAGACGCTCTACGGCGTCACCGAGCGCCTTGCGGCTCACAACGGTGCTTTTCCAGTACGGTGGTCCCCGGTTGGGAGAGCGTGCTGGAACATCGGTCGGCTCGCCGAGCGCACAGAGGAAGCGGACGATGTTCCGGGGCTCGGTCACCATGGCGACGAGCTTCATTCGCCCCTTGCAAGTTGGGCACTCGAGGACATCGAGCCCGGGCCCGAGAAGGCCTCGAGGGGAGGCGAGGAGGCCTCGAGGGGAGGCACGAGGAGGGTGCTGGCGTAGACCAGCGACCCGCCGCCCACGCCCGCGCCCGACAGGATGAGCGTGTCCCGGAGCAGGGTCAGCCGCTGGATACCGTGACACAGCAGCCTGGGCGCCCAGAGGAACTGCCGTACATTCCAGCCGGCCTCCGGCGCCCACGGCGGACGCAGATCCGTCCCGCCGCTCGCCCGCCCCGCGCGCCGAGGAGCGCTCGGCCGCCGCGCGCACCAGGAGTCACAGAGAGCCTGCCCCTGCGCCACGCGGGAGGGCATCGATCCGATGCGTGCTGTCGACGGGATGTCAGTACCAGGTGGTGGTGAATCCCAGCTGACCGCCTCGTGCGCGGTCTTCTTTCCCTTGCGGCCCGCCGTCAGATCACGCCGAGCGCGATCATGGCGCGCGCGACCCGCAGAAACCCCGCGACGTTCGCGCCCACCACATAGTTGCCCGACACGCCGAGCTCCTCCGCCGTGTCGTAGCACGTGCGATGGATGTTCGTCATGATCTCGGCGAGCCGCTTTTCGGTGTGCTCGAACGACCACGAGTCGCGGCTCGCATTCTGCTGCATCTCGAGCGCCGAGGTCGCCACGCCGCCGGCGTTCGCCGCCTTGCCGGGGCCGAACGCTACCCCGGACTCGAGGAAGACGCGCACGCCGTCGGGCGTGGTGGGCATGTTCGCGCCCTCGGCGACGGCGCGGCATCCGTTTTTCACCAGCGTCGCCGCGTCGCGCGCGTTCAGCTCGTTCTGCGTCGCGCAGGGGAGGGCGATCTGGCACGGCACCTCCCAGACATTGCCGCCCGGCACGAAGCGCGAGCGCCGGCCGCGCCGCGTCGCGTACTCGCTGATGCGAGCGCGTTCGACCTCCTTCACTTGCTTGAGCAGCGCGAGATCGATGCCGTCGGGGTCGTGCACGTAGCCGCTCGAGTCCGAGCACGCAACGACGTGGGCCCCGAGCTGCTCCAGCTTCTGGCTCGCGTAGAGCGCGACGTTGCCCGAGCCCGACACCACGCACGTCTTGTCCGTGAGCTTCTCGCCGCGCACCCGCAGCATGTCGGCGACGAAGTAGACGGCGCCATAGCCGGTCGCCTCCTTGCGCACCAGCGAGCCGCCCCACGCGAGGCCCTTGCCGGTGAGCACGCCCGACTCGTAGCGGTTCGTGAGGCGCTTGTACTGCCCGAACATGTACCCGAGCTCGCGCTCGCCCACGCCGATGTCGCCCGCCGGCACGTCGGTGTGCTCGCCGAGGTGGCGGTGGAGCTCGGTCATGAAGCTCTGGCAGAAGCGCATGATCTCGCCTTCGGACTTCCCCTTGGGGTCGAAGTCCGCGCCGCCCTTGCCGCCGCCGATCGGCATCCCGGTGAGCGCGTTCTTGAAGACCTGCTCGAAGCCGAGGAACTTGATGGTCCCGAGGTAGACCGTCGGGTGGAAACGGAGGCCGCCCTTGTAGGGACCGAGCGCGCTGTTCACCTGCACACGGAAGCCGCGGTTCAGCTGCACCTCGCCGCGGTCGTCGACCCACGGCACGCGGAAGATCACCTGGCGCTCGGGCTCACAGATGCGCTCGATGATCTTGTGCCGCGTCAGCTCGGGATGCTTGGAGAGCACCGGGCCGAGGGACTCGAGGACCTCACGGACCGCCTGGTGGAACTCCGATTCGCCGGGGTTGCGGCGAACGATCTGCTCGAAGAGTGACTCAACTTTCTCGTCCAAATGCACCATGTCGAGGGGGGTATACACCGGCGCGGCGCGCGGTGCAGTCGTCGTCGCCATCGCCCACGGTTGTTCGGAGTATGCAGCCCGCCCACCGGGGCAGTATCGGTGTTAAATTGTTGATGCAGTGTAATTCAGGAGGGAGGCGGACCGCAAAGGGACCTTCTGTCACCTGACGCGGGCGTGGCGGGTTCGCCCTTGACATCGCATGGCGTCGAGCATTGTTGAGAGCACTAGTGACCGAGCTTACGGCGCTCAGGCGAGAGAGGAAGGGGGCGGCGACGGCCCAAGCCGCGGCGGCCTTCGAGCTCTGCTTCGGCGAAACCGCCCCGCACGGCCTCATCGCAAGATGCGCTAACGAGGCTGCGCTGCGAGGCGGAGGCTCCACTGTGCCCGCTGCGCGCGAAGCCCTGAAGGCGACTCTCCTGCTCGTCCCGTCGGTGACGTCCAGCAGGAGGAGGGCGGCAGCGCCAGACGGTATGTCCGTGATCGGGACGGTGAGCGTCGGCTCGCCAGACCAGGGTCACGCCGCCTGCGGCCGGTGCCGAGAGCAGCTATCGCCGGTGCGGATAGGACAAGCAAACGCCTTCCGCAAAGAAGATTCTCGGAGCCGTTCCTGACTCGTGCAGTCCGACGTACGAACTCATTGACAGAACGGGCCTTATGCGATCAGGCAGGTCTTCCACGCCTGAAACGCCCGGGATTGCCGCGACGTAGCACCAAGCGGAAGGCATCCTACCGTATAGCTGTACCCTACTGAGCCTCCGCAGTTGCGCCAGGGCGTCGCCAGGCATCATCGCGGAGAGAGGTGGATCGCCCGCGCACGCCCTCGCGCTTGCCTCCCCGGCACAGGACTGCTGCATGCCGACAGCACTTTGCCGGAGGCCTCCGGGGCGCTTCGGCACGCAAGCACCACGCGCGGGCGATCTCAGCAGAGCCTGCGGGCGTGGGCGAGCGGCAAGGCTCCGGCAGCGAGTTGACGCGAGCGGCGGGCTCGACGTTCAGTCCAAACTTGCTCACCCCTCCGATGCCACCGGCAGCCCGAGCAGCCGGCCGATCGCCCCGTGAACGACCCGGGCCGCCACCTCATCCCCGAGGGCAACGGCGCAGCTCAGGGTGCTGGCGAGCGAGGCGACAACGGCGGCGCGACGCGACTGGTCGGTCAGGGCGATCTCCCCGGACCTAGGGCTTGGCCCTTGGGCCCGGGTTGGGCCCATGCCTTCCGAGGGGCTGCGATCCGTCGTCACGCCCTCCCCAAATCCCCAGGGATGCGACGGTTCGCGACGGTTCGCCACCGCGGAACAGTCCCGCTAGAGAAGCCGGTCGATGGCGAGTGGTCGCTGGAAACAGCAGCGATTTTCGGACTGTGCCTCGAGGACGCGTTCTACCGCTTCTGCGAGTACGTCACGTCCGCCTGGGGCGACGACGCGCTGGCCCGCGAGCTGGGCGCGATGGGGCTCCTCTGAGTCAGCGCGCGCGCCGGTAGTGCATCGCCACCGCGCCGCAGCGGAGCGGCTTGGCCGAGACCAGCTCGAGCCGCCGCGTGGCGGGCAGCCCGCTCTGGTACAGGGTCGGGCCGTGGCCGGCGAGCCTGGGGTGGACGAGGAGCTTGTACTCGTCGATGAGATCCAGCCGATCCAGCTCGGTCGCGAGCTTGCCGCTGCCGAGGAGCACGCCGGCCGGGGTCGCGTCCTTGAGCTTCTGCACGCCCATGCGCAGATCGCCGGCGATGGGGTGGCTGTTGGTCCACGGGAAGTCCTTGCGCGTGGACGACACCACGTACTTCGGCTTGGTCTCCAGCTTGACCGCCCACTCGCGCAGCGCCGGAGGCGCCTCCTCGCCGCCGCGGGCGACCGCCGGCCAGTAGCTCTCCATCATCTCGTAGGTGACGCGGCCCCACAGCATCGCGCCGCTCTCGTCCAGGAGGCGGGTGAAGAGGGCGTGCGTCTCGTCGTCGACGATCCCCTCCTGGTGGTCGACGCAGCCGTCCAGGGTGACGTTGATGGAGAAGGTCAGCAGTCCCATGCGGCGAGTCTCCTTCGGAACGAGGCATCGGTCAATGTTCCGGTAGTGCAATGCGCACCGCGAGGCTCTCCGGCTTTGTCATCTCGCAAGACTCTCGAGTCCGTGTAGTCGAAAAGCACGTCGTGATGGCTCGGTCCTGGGTCGAAAGAGCGTGGTCCGGGCGCCGCCGCGCATCGCCCAGGCCCTGGCGAGCATCGCGGCCAAGTAGGTCGCCCTCATCGCCCAGGGTCAATCCACGTAAACGCCGTCGCATAGCGCACATCGACGGCCGAGACCGTCGCCCGCGCGGTCTCGTTCAGCGCGCCGTCGGGCTGCCTCCGGGTCGCGAGGAGCTGCCAGAGGCTAGCTGTGCTAGCCTGACGGCGATGGCCGACGTCAAGGATAAGTTGCTCGCCGTAGCGTACCGGGTACTCGAGAGCGAAGGCCCAGCAGCGCTCACGACGCGGCGGGTGTGCGAGGAGGCCGGCGTGACGATGCCGACCCTCTACCACCACTTCGGCAGCCGGGACGGGCTCGTGGCTGCGGTCCACGCCGTCGCGCTCGAGAAGTTCATGGCGAAGAAACGGGCGCTCACGCCGACAGACGACCCCGTCGCGGATCTCCGCACGGGCTGCGAGCACGTGCTCGAATTCGTGCAGGCCCACCCCTCCGTCACGGCCGCGTTGATGGCGCGCGGCATCGAGCAGCCGTCGATATTCGAGCCGAGCTACGCCCTGATGCGGCACCGCCTCGAGCGTTGCGCCAGGGCGGGCGCCCTGCGCGTGCCGATCGAGCGCGCTGCCGAGCACGTCTGGGCCGTCGTCCAGGGCCTCGCGCTGAGCATCGTCGCCAGCCCTTCCGGCGCACCACCGAGCCGCGCCACCTCGGCGGGGGCGCTCGACGCGGTGTTCCAAGCGATCGCCGACCAATTGTAGCACCGCTATAGACAAGTCGTGTAGCGATGCTATAGATGATCCTGGAGGGCGCGCCGGAGCGGGCCCGAACAGGAGAGATTCGTCATGGCAGAGACCGTGTTCGTCACCGGAGGCAGCGGCTTCGTGGGCCGCGCCATCGTCCGTGCGCTCATCGCGCGTGAGTACCGCGTCCGTGCCCTCGCGCGAAGCGCCGCCAGTGCTGCCAAGCTCGCCGCTCTCGGCGCCGAGCCCGTCCGCGGCGACCTCCACGACGCCGCCGCGCTCACCGAGGGTTGCACGGGCGCCGCGGTCGTGGTGCACGCGGCCGCGTCCCTCACCTCGGCCCTGCGCTGGGGCGAGCACGCCCGCACCAACGTCGAGGGCACCGGCGGCTTGCTCGCAGCGGCGCGCGCGGCCGGCGTCCGCCGCTTCATCTACCTCGGGGCTGCGTCGGTTGTCATCGAGGGCTCTCGGCCGAGCGAAGGGGAGGAGGACGCTCTCCCGCCCAGGGTCGACCGCTCCTTGCCGTACAGCGCGACGAAAGCGCTCGCCGAGGCGATGGTGCTCGAGGCAGACAGCCCCGCGATGCGCACCGTGAGCCTCCGCCCACCGATGATCTGGGGCCCGGACGCGCAGACCCTTGATATCATCGCGGAGGCCTTCCGCGCCGGGCGCTTCGCCTACGTCGGCGGGGGCAAACACCTCTACAGCGTCGCCCACGTCGACAATGTCGCCGAAGCGGTGAGCTGCGCAGTGCGCAGTGACGTCGGCGGGCGCGCGTATTTCGTGACCGACGACGAGGTCACGCCGATGCGCACCTTCTTGACGGAGCTCATGGCGACGCGCGGCGTGGACGCGAAGGCCTGGTCCGTACCCCTCCCCCTGGCGGTGCTGTTCGGGTGGCTCCTCACCAACCTCTTCGGGTGGTTCGCGCCGCGACGGCGCCCACCGCTCACACTCGAGGACGTGCGGCTCCTCGGGCAAACGCTTCACCTCTCGTCTGCTCGGGCGAAGAAGGAGATTGGCTACCGCGCCGTGCGGAGCCGCGCGGAAGGCCTCGCCGCGCTCCGGGTCCATGGCAGCGCCGTTCGGCGGAGCGGCGAGAGCCCCGCGCTCGCGCATTGAGGCGCGGTCGGTGCCTGTACTGGTTCTCCGTGAGGGTGACAGCGGCTGGCAGAGAATAAGAGAGAAGATGGAGAAGGCAAGAGGGCGCACGGTGGCGAGAGCGAGCTGCCATCGCGCCGAGGAGAATGCCACCGCGCTCGCTTCGGGCAACGTCGCGCCCTCGCCATCCTCGCGGTGCTCGGCAAGCGCCTGCGGGCGGCTGCGGGCGGCTGCGGGCGCTCGGTTGCCCTGCATTGCGCGCGGCGGCCCCGCGACAGCGCTCCGGCGCTCGCTCGCCGGCGCCGCGCTGGCAGGCGCGCTCGCCTGGGGCTCCCCCGCCCGCGCCGCGGAGACGCAGAGCCTCGCGGAGGCGGGGATAAGCCCCAACCTCGCCTGGGCCGCGTCGCAGCTCATTCCGAGCCCCACCTGGCACCTCTACGCCGACGACACGCGCTTCGGCCTGCGCTGGCAGCTCACCCCACTGCTCTACTCCTTCGGCAGAAATCGGAGGCTGTCTCCCTGGCGCAGCCTCCTCGCCGAGCCGCTCGCGCGGCATGCCGGAGCGCTCGAGATCCATGTCACGCCCGAATACCTCTTCTCCGGCGCCGGCATCGAAGATCACGTGCAGCTGACTGGCGGTGTGCGCGCCTACTTCCCCCTGCTCCACCGCGGAGAGTACCTCTCCTGCTCGCTCGGCGGCTCCGCCTTCACGCTCGGCGGCGAGGTCGCGGCGGCGTACGAGGCCGGCCTCTACACGCTCTTCGGTGTCATCGGCGTGCAGGTCGCCTACTCTCCGACGCGCGCGCTGCGCGGGACCACGTTGACGCTCAACCTCAGGTACTTCTGACCCCATGCTCCGCGCGGCAAGCTCCACCGCTCTCATGGCGCTCCTCGCCGCCTCGGCGCTGTCCTGCAACAGCATGCCGGGGCGCGTCCTGTCAGGCAACACGGGCGCGCTGTTCGGCGGCCCGGCGCCCGTCGCCAACAAGGTGCGAGAGCCCTACCGCAAAGACGCGCGCCTGGCCGTCCTCTGGGTCGGCCACGCGACGGCGCTCGTCCAGATCGACGACAAGCAGATCCTCACGGATCCGGTCTTCACCTCGACCGTGGGCCTCCTCTCCGCGCGGCTCGTCGAGCCGGGCCTGGACCCGGAGCACGTGCCGCCCCTCTCGGCGGTGCTGGTCTCGCACACGCACTTCGATCACCTGTCGCTCGGCTCGCTCGAGATGATCGAGGAGAAGACACCGGTGCTCTTTGTCCCCCGCGGCGCCCTCCCCTACGTGCCCGATTTCGCGTTCGACACGATCGAGCTCTCCACGTGGCAGCGCTGGGAGCACGACGGGCTGCGGATCACCGCCGTCCCGGTGAAGCACGGGGGAGGCCGCTACGGAGTCGACATCGCCCTCGGCTGGGGTGGATTCACGGGGTACGTCGTGGAATATCATGGGGTCACCGTCTACTTCGGCGGGGACACCGCTTACGATCGCAAGGTGTTCACGGAGACGCGGGCGCGGTTCCCCGCGATCGATCTCGCGCTGATGCCGATCGCGCCGATCGGGCCGCGCGATTTCATGCACTCGCGCCACGTGGACCCGGCAGAGGCGCTAGAGGCCTGCGAAGAGTTGGGCGCGAAATGGGTGGTGCCGATCCATTTCGACACGTTCATCAACTCCTCGGACGAGCCCGGCCAGGCGGTCTCCGAGCTCAAGCGCGTGATGGCGGCCCGGCGGATCGCGCCTGGGAAGGTCCACATCCTCGCGCCGGGAGAGCAACGGATCTTGCTCGGCCGCTAGGATCGAGCGCCGGAGGGAGGTCGCTCCTACGCGCTCGCGAACGGCAACACGACGCTGAACGTCGTCCCGACATCGAGCTCGATCCGGACGTCGATCATTCCGCCATACAGCGTGACGAGCCGCTCGACCATGCACAGGCCCAGGCCCGTGCCGGAGCCCTGCCTCCACCATCGTGCTCGCCCCGCACCACGCTCGGCAGTCACCCCGGCGGCTTGCACCTCGCGTCTCCACCCCGCCCTTCGCCGAACCCATCTCGCAGCCTCGTTCCCGCGCCGCGTTCTGAATTGACGCTGTACGCCGTAGCGCGTAGGCAAATCAAGCCGGATCGCAGCGCGAGGAAGCGTAGCGCAGCAAATCGAAAGGCGGGCCGCGAGCGTCGTGATGGGCTCGGTCCTGGGTCGAAAGAGGTGGTTCGGGCGGCGCCGCGCGCGCTAAGAGGCGCATCGGCGTGCCGTGGGCATACGTGTCCGTCCGGGCGTTGGTCTGGCCCGGGAGGCGCGTCGCGAGACGCTCTACGGCGTCACCGAGCGCCTTGCGGCGCACAACGGTCATCGCGCCGCTTTTTACCGCGCCGCACGCGCCTCGGCGCGCGGCGCGCTCTTCGTAGAACCGCTCCACGCTCTCGACGAAGATGCGGGTCAGCACGCCGAACGACGCCCCGTCCTGGGCGAGCCTGCGCCGCCACGGAAACGGAAACGTCAACACCCACGGACGGTGCGCCACCTCGGGCAGGACGTCCTCGATCAGGTTCGCCGCCGTGGCACACATGCGTCGGCCCAGACACGACGGGCAGAAGCCGCGTCCTTTACAGCTGAAGGCCACCAGCCGACTCTCTTCGCAGCGCTCGCACCGGAGCCGCGCGAACCCGCGGCAGAGCAGTCCGCAGTCGAGGTAGGCTTCGAGCTCCTTCTTCGCGTGCTTGGGTGTCCGGACGGCGATGGCGCCGTCGTCGATGGCCCCGTACAGCGTCTCCACGTTGTCGCGGGAGGCGCGGGCGGCGTGGCGCCGGGGGGGCGTCAGTCCTTGTCGTCCGGCTGCGCCACATTGTCCGGCACGCCCAGGGCGACCGGGCCCATCCCCTTGCTCTTGAACTGGTTGTGCCAGAGGCTCTTGCCGGTGAGCGAGAAACACTCCACCTCGCCCTGCTTGGCGACGAAGAGCCGGTCTCCCTCCAGGAGGAGCGTGGCGCGGCCCTGCGTGGCGGCCTTCACCTCCCAGAGCAGCTCGCCCGTCGGGTAATGCAGACAGGCGACGCGGCTGAAGCTCGCCGCGTAGATCGCCGCAGGCGTGATCAGGAGCGCTGTGGAAGAGAAACCGACCCCGGCCTGCTTGTACTCCCAGAGCACGCGCCCGGTGGCCGGGTCGACGCCGAAGATCTGATCCCGGAACGCCGCCACCAGCACCGGCGCCGCCGCGATTGTTCGGTATTCGCTCATACGTCCCCTCGCTTCCTGATTGCGTCCAGCGAGCTATCAGCGGGGGGGCGGCGCGGCAAGCTGCGAGCACGTGCGGGGTCGCGAGCCGCGCGCACGGCGAAGATGCGAGCTCGCATGGGCTCCTGGCGGAAAGGTGATGCGGGGAGCGAGCTCATCTCAAGCGGCTCCTCGCTGCGCTCCTCCGGCGCAATGGTAGTCTATCGGAACACCTCGGAGAGCGCGGGGGTGGCTCCGCTCGCGGAGGGCTCGGGGCCGCTCGCGGAAGATCGACAGGTCGCCCGCGTTCGCTCTACTCTCCTCCGCCTCCCGGGCTTCGATGAAAGACACTGCACCGACGCAAGATCAGGCCATGTGCTTCTATCGAGCCGCGCTCCCGGCGGCTGGCCGAGGAGCGCGCCGTGCTCGCGCTCCACGATGGCCAACGTGAACGGCGCCGCGCTGGCGCAGATCCGGACGGAGTTCGCCAACATCACGCCGTTCTGGATGGCGAACGCCGCGTTCGCGTCCGAGTACGCCGCCGAGCATCAGCCGGGCGATCCCGAGCTCGTCGCCCTCGGATACACAGGCGGCAAGCCGCTCATCTGGTTTGCCACCGTCCCCGCCGCGTGTGCCGCGCCGCCTGCGCCCGGGGCCGGCGGCCGCCGGAGCCGGGGCGAGCGTCGGGGCGGGGACGCAGCGGGCCGCGGCGAGCGAGGCGAGGACGGCAGCGCAGGTGCGTCGGGAGGGCATGATTCGGCGACACGCAGGGAGACGACCGCCTTGGGCTGCGCGAGGGCTGGCCGTGTGGATCGGCGGAGGAGATCGGCAGGATACAGCGATCGTGACGGAGCGGGGCGGGCGATGTCGGTCAGCAGCGCTCCTCGGCACGCGCGCACGCGCAGGCGGCGTGGCAATGACGGCCGAGCTCGAAGGCGGCGGCGAGCCGGGTCGCGTCGAACAGCGCGATCCGGGTGCGAGGTCCATCTCTCAAGCAGGTTATTGCGAGCCGAGCTTCAAAGCGGCCTCCGCTTGCGCGCGCGTGAGGAGGTCATCGACGCGAGGCTGCTCAGCCCGCGTGCCGAGATGGTGGTCGTTGATCTCGGCTCCGCTGACTCGGAGTACCTCGACGACGTCGCGCCATTGCCTGGACGAGACTTCACCACCCTCGTGGTACCAGAGCAGCGCGCCGCTCTCCGCCGCTTCAGGCGCCCTGGAAGCCGCCCGCGCGGTACGTCAGCACCAGCGTGTCGCGATGGCCGAGCTCGCCGGCGGGCTGGATGGGCGTCGTCTCGTGGATCACGCGCTCGTCGTCCAGCAACAGCAGGCTCCACGGCTCGGTGAGCGTGAATCGCTGGCCTGCGGGCCCGTCCGCCTGGAAGACCCGCGTCTCGCCACCCTTGATGCCCTCACGCCCGACGAGGAACACCGCCACGAGATCCACGCCGTCGCGGTGCGCGCCTTCCGGCGTGGGGCGGCCGATCCCCCCTTGCGTATCGATGCGGAACTGGTGCGCCTCGACGAACCAGGGCTGCTCGCCCTTGCGGCCGGAAGCGACCTGCCCGAGCGCACGCAGCAGGCGCGCCCAGGCGGGCGGATCCACCACCTGCGGCTGCATCGGCTCGAACCACCGCTGCATGCCGCCGTGCAGCGCGTTGTATTCGACGGGCTGCCAGTGCGCGCGACGCGGCGCCTGGCGCACCGCGCCGCCTTCGACCACGAAGCACGAGTGCCGCCGGCTGCGGTAGCGCCCGCCGTCCTTGAGGTAGCGGTCCGGCGGCAGGTCGTCCCAGGAGGGCCGCAGCGCATGCAGCTCGCCCAGGTCGCAGCCCGTGAGCTCGGCGACGCCCTGCGGGCTGAGCACCGCATAGCCCTGCTGGCGCAGCAGCACGGGCACCTGCGCGGGATAAGTGAAGGCGGGCGTGAGTTCCATCGCCTGCGAGTTTACCAGGCAGCCGGCCGCGCTGCCCGCGCTGCACCTGCGCAGCGCGGGCTTCGGCGGTCGCGCGGGCCGCTGATAGACCCGCCACCCTCCCTCAGCCACGCGGGCAACCGAGCGCGGAGTGACGATCCAGAGCGCGCCGTTCGGGCCGATGGAGACGTCGTACACGGGTGCGGGCTCCGGGAACGGGATGCGCCGGAGGCTCCGGCGCCTTGGTCTTGGTGGTCATCGCTGTACGATGGGCCTCGCGCAGCCACTTCGACAGGTGGGCTGGGTGACGCCGACCTGCTTGGCCAACTGCGTGGCGTGTACTCGCACACATCTGATCCCGATGTCCTGTTCCACGTTGACGGCAAGGACCTCATCCGCTACCACGTCGGCGCCGGGACGAAGGACGTCGTGACGACGTTTGACTTCTGCTCGGGCGGCGCCTGGAGCCGTACGGCCACGCGTCGCTGAGCATGGTGAACGGTCACGACACCTGGAGCGGGGCTGTCTACGATCCCAGTCCCGGCGGCAATGCCGCCATCGGGCTCATCGTGACATGGGATATTGCGGAGGGCACCTCGAAGGGGCCGGGCCGCACACCGTGCCCAGCCCTAGTGGCGCGCGCGCCGTGTTCGGGAGCGACTGGGGCAACGGTGGTACCGTCGACACCTAGGGATGGAAGCATGCACAATCCAGGCGATGTAATCGGCACCTACGGCAAGAGTCGTTCGCTTCTTTTTACCGGATGGTTTCTGGCAGCGCTGCTCGCCGGTGCGGGCGCCCTGGTGCTGTCCCTGGTACCAGGGCCGGGCAGCACGGTGCGGTTCGAGGGGGATGTGTCGGTGCTGTATCGCGCTGGCTACGGGGCGATCGCGCTGGGCGTCGTGATCGCGCTTGGCACGTGGTGGGTCGTGGGCTCGCAGCCCGTGTTCGTGCTGCACCAGAACGCGATTCAGGCTCGGGAGCGCAAAGGCACCCGGACCGACTTCTACGCCGACATCGAGGATCTCTACACGTTTTACTTCGGCGGTATCGGCTACCGAGCGACACCACAGGCGCCGTGGGTCTTCATTGGAGCACGCACCTCGCGCTATGCCGAGCTGAGCAAGACGTTGCGGATGCGCCATGTAGAGCAGCGCGGGGAGCGGCTCTACCACGAGCTTCAGGCCGGTCGCTCGGTCGGCTTCCGGGCTCTGCCCGACAGCGTGGCGTTGTCCAAAACCCTGTTCGCCTCCCGCAACATGAACCATCCGATGCAGAGGATCGAACTCACCCGCGGCCACCTCACGATCGAGGGGAAGACCATCGCGATCGAACGCATTGCCGACGTCGCATCCAACCTCTGGGCAGAGCGGTCGCAGATTCTGGATGTGGATGGCAGGGTGTTCCACACCATGCACTCGAATGCCGTGATGTCGTTCGATGTGCTGGTGACGCTGATCGCCCGCTTGCAGCAGGACGCCGCCTCTGCAGCCCGCGTCTGAGAGCGGGCATGGGCAACGCACGCGCCGGAGGGGCCGGCGCGAGCGTGATCGACCGAGGGAGTCGGGGCCCTGCGGGGCTGGGCCGCTCAAGCCTGCGCAGTACGCCTCTGATCAGCAGTCCGACCGGTGACTCCGATGTGGCCCAACGGGGCGCCCTCCGCCGCCGCGTCGTCAACCGGGCCGCGTTCATTCCACAGTCTGCGGCGGCAGGAACAGGGTGGGCCGCCGGTGCCGGCGCTCGATCAGCGCATGGCCTCGCTCCGCTCGATGCTCAGCTCAGGGTGGTTCGCCTGGATCCATGCGAGCGCCTGCTCGATCACCGCAGGTTCGTCCGCGTAGAGGATACAGGGGGACACGCTGAACTCGAGGTAGGCGGGCGTCGACCAGATCACCAGGTCGTCGCTCGTCCAGAACGACTGCGTCCGGTCGCTGAGCTCGGGTGCGCGCGGGACGCCGAGAGCCCGCGCCAGCGCCTCGCCCACGTCCTCGGAAAGGCTCGCGCGATGGCGGGCCGGCCACCCCGGGATCACGTCCGGGGCCTCGTGCCCCAGGGCGAACCGCTCCAGGAAGATACGCCACGAATCCGCGAAGACGAAGCGCTCCATCACGCCGTCGTCGGCGAGGATCGCGCCGTCGGCGGCCATGAAGTACAGACCCCTGGAGAAGGCGCCGATCGGCACCAACCCGCCGCGGGGCAGGACGCCGCCCTCGAGCTCGAGCGCGGGGCCCAGCCAGGTGTGCTCTCCCTGGTCGCGGGATACACAGAGGCCGCCCGCGTGCTGCTCGAACGCGAGCAGCGACTCGCTGGCCACGACGCCGTGAGGTGCGAGCAGCTCCTCGAGGCGGGCGCGCGAGGCGGCGCGCTGCGGATCCCTGAGTACCCCCCGCGCGCGCAGGGCGTTTACCGCGCGGTCGGTGAGCACGCCCCGAGACCCCTCGGCAGCGAGCATCCATCGCGTGTGCGCGAGCCGATCGCCCACCGGCGGGAGCTCGTGGCGCTCGAGCACACGCCCGGCGAAGTCGCGCTCCTGGACGAGGGAGGCGCCTGATGCGGTGCGCTCGATGCGCAGCGCTCCCCGCTCCTCGGGCCGGTCCAGGCCGACGGGCACGAGCCCGCGGCTCGCTGGCGCAGGGGCTTCGCCCGGATCGCGAAGAGCCACAGTGACCTCGTCGCACGCGATCGCCGCGACCGCCGGCGAGCCCGCGAGCGCTTCGACTGCCCGGGCGAGCCGCTCGACCGACCTGGCGAAGACGAGCGTCCGGTCCGGAGCGGCGCCCGAGGGGTGCCCGTCGAGGATGACAAGATCCTCGGCGTCCCAGACCGTGTGGTAGGCATCGCTCGCCACCACCACAGGCCGGGCGCCGAGCGCCTCCGCGAGCCGGGCGCCAGTGCGCGGGCGGGCTTCGAGGCGCAGGTGGTGGAGGCCGCGCTGCGCGATGTCGAGGAAGCGCGCGAGCTTCTCGACCAGGATCACGGGGGACGTTGCGTAGGGCACCAGTGCGTATCCCGTCGAAGAGCCCTCCACGGAGACCGTTCCGTCGTCGCTCAGCAGGACGTCGACCATTCCCAGCGAGCGTTCCGCGCGGTCATGTGAGACGTGCAGGTACGGATCGAGCCCCGCGAATGCTGCGAAAGGCGCGCTGATCCCGATGGGCCAACAGCCGGCGCGGGACAGCGCCCTCGTCATGTTGCGTTCCAGCAGCGCCGCTGGGCCGAGGAGGATCTCCCACCAATCTCGCGATGGGGGATCGAAGGAACCGCCGCTCGCAAGCTCCAGCGGGTCCCGCGCGCGGTCCGAGCCGGCGAAGCCGCCGATCGCAGCCTCGGCGGCGAACAGCGCCTCGTGGGTGGGAAGCCCGTTCAGACGCAGCAACTTTTCCAGTCGATCGCGTCCGACCCGACGCGCCTCGCTGCGGACGATGCCACGGCGGGCGAGGGTCTCGATGGCGAAAAGAGAAATCTCCATGGTGGGCCCTCAGCGCGGCATCTGCACCCGCATGTTCGCTGCATTGCGTGGGTTCATGAGGCTCCTCGCGCTCCTCGTCGGCGCGCCCTGGTTCATCGCTTGTTGCCATCCGGGGCTCGGATTGTCGATGCCCGGCGTGGTGCGGCCCACCGCCGCGCCCACTTGGGCCGCGGTCAGGCCCATCTGAGCATGCAGGAGAAAATAGGCTGCTATGCGCAGCAGGATCGGCTGGGCCGCGATGACGGCCACGAACCGCACCGCCGCCTCCAGCAGGACTTGCTGCGATCGTGTCGCCCCCTCCAGCACGTCCGCATGCTCGCGCTGCCAGCGTATCCACGCCTGCTGCGGCGCCTCGCTCGCCTGGGTCGTCGCCGTGTCCGTCGCCATCGTCCCCTCCTCACAACAAGCATCCCACAGCGACGAGAGCCCGCAGCAGCCGGGCTCAGGCGTCGATCATGCGTTGAGGCGGAAGTCGTCGGTGAACGCTCCGAAGGGCTCGGGGGCGTTTGGTGTTAGCGAGTGGTCGCTGGAAATAGCAGCGATTTTCATAGTTTCCGCCTGCTTCGCCGCCGAGGGCGGCTCCGGTGTGGCCCAACGGGGCGCTCTGCGCCGCCGCGTCGCCCGCGGTGAAGGGCTCGCGGCATCACCGGTCCCACCGTACAGCAACCCATAGATGGGCCTTTGGCGGCACCTTGTGAGCCGACTTCTTGCTGCCATCCGGAGCCTGGAACCCCCTCCGGTGGCATCCGTATGCCCATCACCCGGGGCGCCACCCAGCGGGCGCACGCAGGGCGGACCAAGGGCGCGTAGCGGCGACCGGCAGGTAGCGCACCCTTGACGCGCCCGAGTACGCCCGCACCATCGCGTCCGTGGTGGGCGTGCAGCCGCGCAATGATGGCCATCATCCAAGCGGTCTTCATGGCCATCAATGAGCTGGCTCGGCAACACCGCGCTCACCAGTGCGGCCACACCTCCACCGGGACCCCGACGGACGATCCTACATCGTGGTAGCCGAGCTGCCCGCTGTCGTTGTCGCCCCAGGCCCAGCGGGTCCCGTCGGCGCGCAGCGCCAGCGCGTACATGTCGCCCGCGGCGATGGCGGTGATCTGGTCGAGGAGCACGGGCACCGGGGTGGGATGCGGCTGCGACCACGAATAGCCCGGGTTGCCGAGCTGCCCGCTGCCGTTGCTCCCCCAGGCCCGGGCGGTGCCGTCCGAGCGCAGCGCCAGCGAGTGCCCCATCCCGCCGGGGTCGCGCGCCAGCCGACGGTGCCGTCCCCGAGCTGGCCGGAGGAGCTATCGCCCCAGGTCCAGACCGTGCCGTCCGACCGCAGCGCCATCGAGTGATATCGCCCCGCCGCCACGTCGATCACCTGGTCGAGGCCGGGCACCACGACGAGATCGGGGATGGTCGTGGTGGTCCCGAGCTGGCCGCCGTAGTTGGTGCCCCAGGCCCGGACGGTGCCGTCCGCGAGCAGGGCCAGCGAGTGCCCGTAACCCGCGGCGACGTCGGTCACGCCGCTCAGCTCCTGGACGAAGAACGGATCTCCATAGACCCCGGCGTTCTGGCAGACGCTGACCTGGTAATCGCCGTTGTCGCCCCAGCCCCAGATCGTGCCGTCGGAGCGCACCGCGAGCGAGTGCGCGCTCCCCGCCGCCAGCGTCACCGGCGCGCAGGCGGGGTTCACCAGCCCGTCGCAGTTCTCGTCCTGGGGGCTCGCGCACCACTCCACCTCGTCGGGCACCCTCTGGTCGGTGCACCAGCCATAGCCCGTGCCCTGCGCGTTGCAGGTGCGCACGCCCGCGTGGCAGACGCGTGCTCGGCGTTCGTCCAGACCTCGACGACGAGGTCACGCGGTGCACCGAAGACACGGCTGACGGCCTCGCTGCCAGGGGGGATCACGTCACTACCGCTTCTTCGCATGGACATTTCCCTTCTCTGGGCGAGCGGGAGCGGAACGAACCGCATCGCGGATGTCATCCGCGACGACCTTCCGCAGCTACCTCGAGATAAATGTGAACGTTCACAAATCGACGGTCAATTCGAAACGACCGCCGGCGACCGCCCTCGCGCTCTGAGGGCAGACAGGTCTCCTCCCGGAGCGCCGCGTCGAGAAGGATGGGCATCGGGCCGCGGTTACGCAGGCGCTGCAGCGCCGCCACACCGGCGCGCGGCGGCGCGACCTCGAGCTGGCGATGCGGTCGCCGCGCGCCAGCCGCCGATGCGCCGATCGGCTTCGAGCTCGTCGATGGGGCCGGCGATGATCGAGGTAAGGCGCCCGCCCCTCTAGCCGCAATGCCGGTCAGTCAAGGCGGCCGCTGGCGGCCAGCGCCCGCGCAAGTGCCCGAAATTACAGGGCGCCACCGGTCCGCGAAGCGCTCAACTGACCGGCATTGCCTCTAGCCGCGGCGCTCCGGAGGAGCCCGCCAGCCTCCTGATCCCTCGGGATCGAGGCACTTACAGACCCGTCGTTTGGCATTGACGGTAGCCATGTGATCGTTCACATTCCCGCCGAAGGGTATCCCTGTTGCTGCGACTTGCTCGGGTCGCCATGCGTACCGAGGCCTTCGTCGTCTGATCGATTTTTTGTACCAGCTCTGTTCGCTCGGTGGTCGCGGAAGCGATCGCTGAACGATGGGGATTGGCATCGGGCCGAGGGGGCTCCACCAGAGAACACGGCATACCGCGCTTGTTCGGCGGCTGTCGTGACATCTCGAGTGCTGTTCACCGGAGACGATTCTTAGATCCGGCTGTGCTGGCGACGTGGCCGGATCACGACGCCTCGCGGCGTCTGTCTCGTTCTGCGCGATGACGGGGCACCTGATCCATCGGTTTCCTCTGCCCCCGTTCCTGGTGACGCTCGCGGGCACGTTCTTCGCCCGCGGCGCGGTGTTCCTCGTCAGCACGCGGCCCATCGGCATCGATCACATGGTTGATTCACCAACCCCGAAGAGCGGCCTGAGCAGCGCTTGATCGCGATGGTGCGACGGCTGCTGAGTGGACAAAGAGGAGACCTCGTCGCTGTGTGGCGCGGCGTAGTCTCGTCTTGAGCTTCCTGGATACAACGCATCCGAGATCTGAAAGGATCTGTCATGAGCAAGAGAATCCTGCAGTACCGGCGCTCGCTCTCGGGCGCCACCGCGTTGACTGTTTCGCTCCTGTTCGGAGCCCTCGCTCCAGGGGTGGCGTCCGCCGCGGACCCCGTCGAGAAGCTGCAGGAGTTCGAGCTGGACGAGGTGAGCGTCACCGACGCGTACTACCAGAACATCTCTTCGAAAGAGATCGCGTACATCATGAGCCTCGACCCCAACCGACTTCTGGCAGGCTTCAAGGCGGTGTCGCAAGGGAAGGACCCTGGGAATTCGCCCGGCCTCACTCTCTACGGCGGGTGGGAGGGTGGCTGGAGCCTCCTGCGCGGGCACACGATAGGCCACTACATGTCCGCCATGGCGCAAGCGTACAAGCAGCTCAACGGCTCCGACGCGGAGCAGAGCGCCGCCATCGCGCAGAAGATCGACTACACGATCGGTCAATTGAAATCATTTCAAGACGCGAGTCCCAAAGGATACCTGTTCGCGTCGCCGGAGACGCACTTCGACGTCGTCGAGGGGAAGGCCAGCGGCTCCAGCTGGGCGCCATGGTACACGATGCACAAGATCATCGCGGGCCTCATCGACGTCTACAAGTTCGAAGGAAATGCGACGGCCCTCGAAATCGCGAGCAAGCTGGGGGACTGGACGTACAATCGCAGCTCAACCTGGAACGCGGACCTGCGAAGGAAGGTCCTGGGCGTCGAGTACGGCGGCATGAACGACTGCCTGTACGATCTGTACAAGCTGACGAACAACGCCAATCACCTGGCGGCAGCCCACATCTTCGACGAGGACTCGCTCTTCACTCCGATTTCTCAAGGCAACAACATCCTGCCAGGCAAGCACGCCAATACGCAGATCCCCAAGTTCATCGGCGCCCTGAACCGCTATCGGACGCTGGGCGAAGCGGAGAGCTTCTACTACTCCGCGGCAGAAAAGTTCTGGACCATCGTGCTGAGGGATCACACCTACGTCACCGGTGGGAATAGCCAGCTCGAGCACTTTCACGAGCCCGGGAAGCTGGACGCGCAACGGGACAATGTGAACAACGAGACGTGCAACGCGTACAACATGCTGAAGCTCTCGAGAGGGCTCTTCAAAGCCACGGGGGACGTCAAGTACGCCGACTACTACGAGCAGACCCACCTCAACGAAATCATGTCTGCCGTCAATCCGACGAACGGAATGACGACCTACTTCAAGCCGATGGGAACAGGGTACTTCAAGGTGTTCGGCAAACCGGAGGACACTTTCTGGTGCTGCAACGGAACCGGCATGGAAAACTACACCAAGCTCAATGACAGCTTGTACTTCCATGACGACACGGATCTGTACGTCAACATGTTCCTCAGCTCGACGTTGTCCTGGTCCGCGCGGGGGCTGTCGTTGAAGCAGACCTCGAATTTCCCGCTCTCCGACAAGGCGGTTTTCGAGATTACCGCCGCCCCGGCCGATGCGGTCACGATCAACTTCAGAAAGCCCTCCTGGGTTGCTCGGTGCCAGCCCGTGACGATCACGGTCAACGGTCAGGCATGCGACGCGACGGAGGCGAACGGCTACCTCACGGTAGGTCGCACCTGGAAGCCCGGAGACAAGGTGGAGCTCACGCTGCCAATGGAGGTGAAGGTGTCGAGGCTCCCCGACAACCCCAACGCGGTGGCGTTCGTCTACGGACCGGTCGTCTTGAGCGCCGGCCTCGGGACGGAGAAGATGCTGTCGGAGCCCCAGTGGGCATCCGAGAAGGCTACCATTCCCGCTGGTGTCGTCATCAAAGACACCATCGGCATCAACAACGGCGTCACGATCAACGAGTGGATCGCCGACATCGAGAACAACTTGGTTCAAACCCCGGGCAAGGCGGAATTCACGCTGCGGAACACAGATTCCAATAACACGTTGACGTTCACTCCGCACTATCAGCGGTACGCAGACAGGTACGGCATCTACTTCCGTCTCACGGGGACGGCGGGCGAAAACATCCCGGACGCCGGCGAATGCTCGCCCGCTCCTGGAGCTGGCACGCTGTGCGATAGCGTCTCGTCTTCGGATAGCGTCGGATCGGCTGGCAGCGGTTCGACCGCCAGCAGCTCGACCGGCAGCGGCTCGACCGGCAGCGGCTCGACCGCCAGCAGCTCGACCGGCAGCGGTGCGACCGGCGGCGCGTCCGAGGGCAGCTCCGGTGGATCGGGGGGCGCGGATGGTGGCACCACGGACCAGGGCAGTTCGGGTTGTTCCTGCAGTGTCGGTCGTGATTCGTCGGAACGCTGGCACTTCGCCGCGCTGCTCGGCCTTGGCCTGGTCGCGTGGCGCCGGGGGAAACGTCGTTAGGCGCCGCAGCGCCGCCGGCCCGGAGCAGCTCGCTGGATGGCGCGTCGCCTGGGGGAATTGCCCGTTGGTCGAGCCGTTTGCGGGCGGAGCTGGCCTTGGTCAGGTCGCCGCTGCGGCGCCGGCGAGGCGGGGGAGCCCGGCGCACCAGTCGAGCACCTCGGCGAACCGGCGCGTGATGAGGACGCCGAAGAGCGGATCGCGCGCGAGCTTGGCGTGGGTGGTCGCCGGGCTCGAGAGGCCGCAGAGGAAACGCGCCGCCTGGCGAGGATGGCCCAGGGCGCCCGCGTGCGCAGCGCGCAGCGCCGTGAACGCGGCGACGTCGAGCCCCACCGGCATCGGCGGCGCGTGCGCCGGCTCCGGCAGCGTCACGGCGACGCCGGCGCGGCAGAAGGTGCAGCGCCCGCACGCGGCGTCGAGGCGTTCGCCGAAGTACGCGGCGAGCGCGGCGGCGTGACAGCGCTCCGAGGTGAGCAGCTCGATCACCTGCCGCACGCGCCCGATCTCGGCGTCCTCGCGCCTCGCGAAGCGCGCGAGCAGCTCGCCGACGAGGGCGCCCGCGTCGTCCGTCGAGGCGACGCGCACGAAGCGGTGCCGGATGTCCGACGCCTTGAGCTCCGCGAGCCCCTGCCGCTCGAGGTACTCGAGCGCGCGCACCACCCGCTCGCGCGGCTGCTCCAGCGCGGCGGCGGCGGCGGCCGGGTCGATCGCGTACAGGACTCGCCCCTTCCTCGCATGGCCGAAGAGCGCCTCGAGGAACCGCGCCGGCTCGCCCTTCACCGACGCGATGACCTCCTCGAGCCTGCGGTGGAGCCGCACCTCGTAGCCGGCGTAGTATGGCGTGAGCTGCCGGACCGCGCCCATCAGCTCGAGGTAGGTCAGCGCGGTGCGGAGCACGAGCGGCCGGACGTCGTGGCGCGCCCCCAGCGCGTGCAGGCCGAGCTCCACCTGGGGCGCGGCGAGCACGGCGCCGACCACCCCGTGGAGCGCGTCCTCGGTCGGCGTGTCGCCGTAGGCGAAGTTCTCGAGGACCGGCAGATCGTCGCCGCACACGAAGACCTCGACCACCGAGCGCGCCTGATCCCTGCCGGCGCGGCCGATCTCCTGACTATAACTCTCGAGGCTCTTCGGGAGATTGTAATGGTCGACATAACGCACGTCGGGCTTGTCGATCCCCATCCCGAACGCAATGGTGGCGACCACGATGCCGCGGTCGCTCTGCATCCAGTCGTCCTGCACGCGCGCGCGCTCCGCCGCCTCCATCCCGGCGTGGTATGCGCGCGCCGGCAGCCCCGCAGAAGCGAGCTTCTCGGCCACGTGCTCGGCGGTCTTCTGGAGCGTGACATAGACGATGGTGGAGCCGGGCGGCCGGGATCGCAGGCGCTCAATCAGGACCCGGTCGCGCGCGGTCGCGCTCACCGCCGTCGCGCGGAGCTCGAGGTTCGGTCGGTAGAAGCCGGTGATGACCGTGTGCTCCTCGCGGATGCCGAAGGTGGCGCAGACGTCGCGCACGACCCCGGGCGTCGCGGTGGCCGTCAATGCGAGCACGCGCGGCACGCCGAGCGCCCGGGCGGTGTCCGCGAGCCTCAGGTAGTCGGGGCGGAAGTTGTGTCCCCACTCGGATATGCAGTGGGCCTCGTCCACCGCGAAGATGGCGATCTTGAGCCCTTTCAGCAGAGCCATGAACCGCTCGCTCACGAACCGCTCGGGGGCGACGTAGAGCAGCTTCGTCTTGCCCGAGCGCAGATCCCTGTGCGCCTCCGCCGCGCCCTCGGCTGACAGCGACGAATCGAGCCGGACCGCGGCGATGCCGCGCGCGCTGAGGAAATCGATCTGATCCTTCATCAGCGCGATCAGCGGAGAGATGACGATCGTGACCCCGTCGAGCAGGAGCGCGGGGAGCTGGTAGCAGAGCGATTTGCCGCCGCCTGTCGGGAAGACCGCGAGCGCGCTGTGGCCCGAGAGCAAGGCATCCATGACCGCGCGCTGGCCTGGGCGGAGCTCGCGGAAGTTGAACCGCGCCTCGAGGACGTCGAGCAGATCGGGGCCGGATGGTGCGGGCTGGTTCAAGGGGGCATCCTACTCCTCGCTCGCGCCGAAGAACACACCGCCGTTGCGCGCTGCGCGCGACGATCGAGTGGTCCGCCGCCGGAGCGCTCGGCATGACGGCGCCTGCCGCCAAGGTGCTGCTCCATCGCGAAGCCCTCGGTGGTGCACGTCGCGAGCTTGTGTCCGCAAGCGCGCAGGAGCCCGCGCGGCCGCCTCTCCTCACGTCGGCCCGGCGGGGCTCGCCCCGACTCCCCCTCGCCTCCTCGGGTCAGGTGCGCGTGATGGAGAGGCCGCCGTCGACCAGCGCGGCCGTCCCGGTGACGAAGGAGGCGTCGTCCGAGGCGAAGTAGAGCACGGAGCGGGCCACCTCCTCCGGGGTCGCGACGCGCTTGAGGGCGTGGAGGCTCGTGATGAACGCCTGCGATTCCTTCGTGCTGTTCGCCTCGTGGTACATCGCGGTGTCGACGGCGCCCGGGAGGATCGCGTTGACCCGCACGCCTTGCGGCCCGAACTCGGCGGCGAGGGCCTGCGTCAAGCCGATCAGGCCGGACTTGCTCGCGGCGTACGCGGCGGTGCCCGGGAACGCGACGGTGTAGCCGACGAAGGTCGAGGTGAAGATGACCGACCCTCCGCCGTGCTTCAGCATCGCGGGGATCTGGTGCTTGGCGCCGAGGAACGCGCCGGTGAGGTTCACGGCGAGGGTGTCGCGAAAGCCGGCCTCGGAGACCCCGGTGCTGGGGCCACCCTCGCCCAGGACGCCCGCGTTGTTGAAGGCGATATCGAGCTTGCCGAACTTCTCTGTCGCCCGCGCCACGAGGGCCTTGGCGTAGTCTTCCGAGCGCACGTCGCCGGCCAGCGCGGCGGCGCGCCCGCCGCTCTTCTCGATCTCGTTCACCAGGCGTGCGAGCTCGCTCTCGCGCCGCGCCCCGAGGACGACCTTCGCCCCCTCGGCGGCGAAGAGCTTGGCGGTGGCCTCGCCGATACCAGCGCTTGCGCCCGTGATGATAGCCACCTTGTCTTGCAAACGTCCCATGATCCTTCTCTCCTGTCCGGCGCGCGGCGTCCCAGGGGCCGAGTGACAGACGGTCAGCGTTGCTGCTCGAAAGAGGGGAGAGGGCGCCGCCACCAGCCAGCGCGTCAGCCCCTCTGACAGGCGAGAGGGTAGAGCGCGGCGCGCGTTCGCAGTAGGCTCCCGTCGGTGGAACTGGATTTCGGAAACGCCGAACGATGAAGCTCGAGGGCATCGCGACGTTCGTGGCCGTCGCCGAGGCGCGATCGCTCAGCGAGGCGGCGCGGCGCCTGCGCCTGTCGAAGTCCGTCGTCAGCGAGCGCCTGGCCGAGCTCGAGAAGAGCGTGGGCGCGAGCCTCATCCACCGCACCACGCGCAAGCTGTCGCTCACGGAAGATGGGGCGGCGTTCCTGGAGCGGGCGGTCCGGATCGTCCGCGAGGTCGAGGACGCGACCGCCGATCTCGCCGCGCGGCGCGGCACGCTGGCGGGCCCCCTCCGGCTGTCGGCGCCGGTGACCTTCGGGCGCATGCACCTCGGCCCGGCGCTCTACCCCTTCCTTTTGCAGCACCCGAGGATCGAGCTGACGCTCGATCTGGATGACCGCCGCGTGGACGCTGCCGCCGCCGGCCACGACGCGGTGGTGCGGCACGGGCCGATCGTCGACTCGCGCCTCGTGGTCTGGCGCCTTGCGCCGAGCCAGCGCGTCCTCGTCGCTTCGCCGGATTACCTGGCGCGCCACGGCGCGCCGGCGTCCATCGCCGAGCTGGAGAAGCATCGGGGCATCTTCTACACGAACCGCGGCATCGCCGACTGGCGCTTCCCGGGGCCGGACGGCGCCGTGCTCGTGCGGGCGCGCGTCGGCCTCCGCGTCAACAACGGCGACATGATGCGGGACGCCGCCGTCGCCGGCCTCGGCGTCGCTCTTCTGCCGATGTTCATCGTGGGCGCGGCGCTCAGGGCAGGTGAGCTGCGCGTCATCGACGTCGACGCCCAGCCCGAGCCCGAGTTCCTCTTCATCGCGCACACGGAGGGGCGGCGCCCCTCGGCCAAGCTCCGCGCGCTCGCCGACCATCTCGTCACCGCCTTCGGGAAGCCGCCGTACTGGGATGAAGACGGGGGAGGGAAGAAGGGCTCCTCCGCGAAGCCGAAATGAACCCGGAAGGCTGACGGCTCTTCCGCCCTCCCGTCTGCGGCTCGCAACCCACGAAGCGCTCGACGCCGCGCACCTGCGGGGCCTGCTGCGCGACCCGCTCGTGGATGTTCGTCGACGTGTGGCGCGGCGCCGCGCGCTCCGCGCCGAGCAGCTCGAAGCGCTTGCGAATGATGACGACGACGTAAAGCTCGAGCTCGCGAATCGACCCGATTGTCCCGAAGCGTGGCTACGCCAATGGTGCCGTGCCCCGAGCGAATGGCTCGCGTCGCGCCGTGTTCATGCATCCAGGCGTGACGCCGGACATCCTCGCCACCGCGAGCGCCCTGCCCGACAACCATTGCGAGATCGCAGAGCACCCGCTCACACCGGAGCAGATACTCGCCCGGCTGGCCGACGCCGCCGCTCCATGACGACCGGCCGCCGGAAAATAAGCGGCCCGTCCGATGGGCGTACGTCTTGCTGCCCACGAGCGCGAGGGGCGCGAACGACTCTTTCGCTACGGCGCTCGGCCACCCTTCGCGCTCGAGCGCTTCTCGGAACTTTGCTCGCCGCCGCCGAAGGCTACGGCTGCATCCCGCCGGAGATCGACAGGCTGATCCGGCAGGCGTAGGCGAGGCGCGGCGCGTCGAGGAGAAAGAGTCAGCGGGCGGCTCGGGCGTACGCCCCCGGCGTCACCCCGGCGATGCGCTTGAAATGCCGGTGGAGCTGGCTCTGGTCGTAGAGCCCCACGCGCGCAGCGACCTCCGCCTGAGGGACTCCCCGGGCGAGCAGCGCCCCTGCGAGGCCGACGCGCCGGTAGGTCACGTACGCGTGCGGGGGAAGCCCGACCTCCTCGCGGAAGGCACGACAGAGGCGGAACTTGTCGAGTCGCGCGTGGGCGGCGAGCTCGTCGAGCGCGATCGATTCGGTGAACCGCGCATCGAGGAGCTCGCGCGCGCGCGTCACCGCGCGAGCCCACGCGCTGCGCGGACGGGGCGGATCTCGGCGCATGGTGGTGAGCTCGCACAGGGCGGCGAGCGCCTCGGACGACACACCCGCGAGCTCGAGAGGCGTCGCGTCGCCGCGAAGCAGCGAGCGATGCAACGCCGCCAACGGTGCAGCGCGCGGGTCGTGCGCGCAGAGCGCGTTCTCCGTCGGGGGCGACGCGGGAGAGTCCAGCGTCGCGCGCGCCTCGTCGACCATGCGCGCGTCGAAGATCACGACTTGAAACCGCCGCTGGCCTTGGCGGGCGTGCTCTGCGAAGACCTCTCCGGGGACCTTCACGTCGATCGTGCCCGGGCCGCTCGACCAGCGCGCGCCTCGAAGCGACCACTCGGAGCGGCCACTGAAGTGGAGCGCGGTGGCGTAGCGGTCCGTCACGCAGGTGAACAGGGGCCCGTCGCTCCGGAACTGACCGACGGTGAGGCCGGGGAGCGCAGCCGGGCGTGAGAATGTGATTTGGCTCCGCCCGCGCTGCGCCGCCGAGAGATCCACGACGAGGACGATACCGCGCGGCCCTTCTCGGCGCTAGGGCGTTCTCGGGCTGCTCCCTGCTCCCCAAGCACGCGCGTCGAACCAAGATCGCCCAATCTCCTCTGGGCGCTCGGTCGTAGAGGGAGGGCATGAACGTCCAGCGAACAGCGCTCGTCACGGGCGCGAACAAGGGGATCGGCCTCGAGACCGCCCGCCAGCTCGGCCGCGCGAGCATGACGGTGCTCGTCGGAGCGCGCGACGAGGAGCGCGGCGCGCGAGCCGCTGCGGCGCTGCGCCGAGAAGGCATCGACGCGCGCTTCATCGCGCTCGACGTGACGGACGCCGCGAGCGTCGCCGAAGCGGCTCGCACGATCGAGCGCGACCTCGGGCGGCTGGATGTCCTCGTGAACAACGCGGGCATCCTCCTCGGCCGCTCCACGCCGAGCGCGACGCGGCTCGACGAGGTGCGCCACGTGTTCGAGGTCAACGTCTTCGCTGCCATCGCCGTGACGAATGCGATGCTCCCGCTGCTCCGACGAGCGTCGCCCGCGGCGCGCATCGTCATGGTGTCGAGCGGGCTCGGCGGGCTCGCGAACCACGGCGACCCAGCGTGGGAGTACGCGTCGTTCAACGCCATCGCGTACCCCGCCTCCAAGGCGGCGCTCAACATGGTGACGGTGCAGTATGCGAAGGAGCTCGCCCCGACGGGCATCAAGGTCAACGCCGCGGACCCCGGTTACACAGCGACCGACCTGAATGGCCACCGCGGCACGCAGACCGTCGAGGAAGGCGCCCGCGCGTCCGTGAGGCTCGCGCTCCTCGACGACGCCGGCCCGACCGGCGGGTTCTTCGACGCGCGCGGCCCCGTGCCCTGGTGAAGAGAAGTGAGTGACGAAAGGAGCAGGACAACATGACGACGATGGTGACGTTTTCGTTGGGGAACGCGGGGCAGATGAAGGGCGCCCTCTCCGAGCCGCCTGGCTCGGGCAAGGTCGGGGGGCTCGTCGTGGTCCACGAGTGGCACGGCCTCAACGAGGTGATGCGAGCGCACTGCCAGCAGTTCGCGCAGGCGGGCTTCCTCGCGCTCGCCCCCGACCTCTATCACGGCAAGCTCGCCGAGAACGACGAGGAGGCGGCGAAGCTGATCGGCGCCTTCGACTTCCAAAGGGCCGTAGGTGAGCTCGGCCACGCGGTCGGCTACCTGCGCTCGCATCCCCGGTGCAACGGGAGGGTCGCGGTCGCGGGCTTCTGCTTGGGTGGCGCGCTCACCCTCGCTGCGGCACGTTACGTGCGGCCAGCCCTGGAGGCGGCGGTCCCGTTCTACGGTCTTCCGCGGATCGCACCGGAGCAGTTCGCCGAGGTGAAGACGCCCATCTGCGGGCACTACGCCAAGGTGGACGACTGGGCGAACCCTTCCGTAGCCGAAGAGATCCAGAAGGCGGCGCGCTCCGGTGGAGGCGCGATGGATCTCTACGTCTACGACGCCGGCCACGCGTTCATGCGCTCGACCGATTCGTCCAAGTTCGAGCCGAAGAGCGCCGCGCTCGCGTGGCAGCGCACGGTCGAGTTCCTCCACAAGCACATTGGCTGACGCGCCAGGCGGTGCCGGGCGATGGCTTCAGGACGATCGCGCCGTCGTACCAAGCGTGACGAGAAGCTCATCGAGCTGCTCGAACGTCTCGCCCATCCCGCTGTACGCGCCCGAGGCCAGGGCGGCGTCGCGCGCTTGCTTCGATCGATAGAGCTCGTGCAGCACCTGCAGCGTCTTGCCGCCTTTTTCCTCGAGGGTCACGGTCGTGACGGCGCCATCGTCGCCCGCTTCGTCGTTCGTCCATACGATGCGCGAATGCGGTGTCACTTCGAGGTACGTGCCGAAGAACGCCATCGGCTGCGCGGCATCGTGACCAAAGACCAGGCGGTAGCTGCCGCCGGCGCGAATATCCGCTTCGTAGGAGAGTAGAGGCACGGGCATCGACTTCGGTATCCACCACCGCCTGAACAGCTCCGGCGTGGTCCACGCCTGGAACACGATGCGCGCCGGGGCATCGAAGGTCCGTGTGACGACGATCTCGCGATCGGACTTCGGCTCCACCGTCGTGCGATTGCTCGTCAATTGGGGCTCACTCTCTTTACTTGCGTCCATCGACGTTCTCCTTTCGTTTCAGCTCCTCGATGACCTTGTCCAGCTCGTCGAAGCGTGCGGCCCAGATCTGGCGGTACCTCTCGATCCACGCCGTCTCTTCGTCGAGCTGGCGCGGGCCGAGCTTGCAGGTACGCACGCGGCCGACCTTCTCGGTGGTGACGAGCCCGGCCCGCTCGAGGACGCCGACGTGCTTCTTCATGCCCGTGAGGGTCATGTGAAACTTCTCGGCGAGGTCCGTGATCGAAGCGTCGGCTCGTCCGAGCTGCTCCAGAACGCCGCGCCGGGTCGCGTCGGAAAGCGCGGCGAAGGAAGCATCGAGGCGGGCGCTCGAACACTGAACCATGTGGTTCAGTGTCTAACGCGCGAGTCGGCGTTGTGCAAGAGGAGATCGAGCGCGTGCTCCGTCGCGAGCCGACGTTGATTCAGAAATTTGCGGTAATTGTAGTGACAGCGGAATTTGGCTCGGCGCCGCCACCTTCGTGCCAGCATGCAGGAGCCTCTTCGCCACTCGTTTTTCCACCGCTCCTCGTGGCGTCGTCAGTTCTAAGCGCTCAGAGATGGCTTCGGGAATGGGGTTATTGCGCTGCACACCGCTCGCCTTGGTCATCGCCTGCGCGGGCGAATCCTCGCGCGCGCCCGTCGACGCGGGCTCCGACGCGCCGCCCGCGGGCACCGTCACCGCGCCCCCACCGCTCCCGCGTGAGGCCGCCCTCGACGCACGCTTCGTGAAGATCACGCTGCACCGCGAGTTCACCTGCGAGGGGGCGAGCTTTGCGGACTTCAATCACGACGGGGTGACGGATGTCATCGCGGGCCCGGATTGGTACGAGGGTCCGGGATACGGCACGAGCCATCCCGTGTGGCCGAAGGAAGCCTTCGATCCGCACGGCTACTCGGATTGCTTTTTCGAGTTCCCCTACGACTTCGATCACGACGGGTTCACCGACGTCCTCGTCGTCGGCTTTCCGGGTGCGCCCGCGGCTTGGTACCAGAACCCGCGCGACGGCGACGCGCTCTGGGCTCGTCACGACACGCTGCCATGGCCGATCGACAACGAATCGCCGCTGTTCGCCGACATCACCGGCGACGGCGTGCCCGAGCTCGTGCACATGTCGGGGGGCGTGCTCGGAACGTCATCGCCCGGCGTGGACCCGACCGAGCCGTGGGTCTTCCGGGCGCTCACCGAGAATCGGGGGTACGGCGCGTTCACGCACGGCCTCGGTGCAGGCGACGTCAACGGGGACGGCGCAAGCGACTTGGTCGAGGCGAGCGGCTACTTCACGCGGAGCCCAGAGTCGCCCGACGGCTTGCCGTTCACGCGCGTCGAGCAGCCGTTCGGCGCCGGGGGAGCGCAGATGCTGGTGGTCGACGTGGACGGCGACGGGGACGCGGACATAGCGACAACGCTCGCCGCTCACGGCTACGGGCTCTCCTGGTTCGAGCAGGTTCCGAACGCGGCCGGCGCTGCGTTCGTGGAGCACGTCGTCGTTCCGGGGACCACACCCGACGCCGCGTCGAGCGTGTTCATGCACGAGCCGCACGCGCTCGCTCACGCCGACATCGACGGTGACCGGCTCCAGGACCTCGTGAGCGGCGAGCGCTTCTGGGCTCATGTGCCTGACGGCATGCCGGACTTCGGCGCGCCGGCCCGGCTCTACTGGTTCGAGCAGGCGCGAGCGGCGGAACGCGTCGACTTCCAGCCCGTTCTCATCGATGACGATTCGGGGGTAGGCACCCAGCTCACGGTCGCGGACGGCAACGGAGACGGCCGGCCGGACATCGTCATCTCGAACAAGAAGGGCGCTTTCGTCTTCCTGCAACGCTAGGGCAGGATCCTCGCGAGAAGCTCGCCTTTGCGGCGCGCCACAGCGCCCATCGAAGCCCGGCCCCGCCGAGGCCGAGCGTCAGGGCGACACCCAGCGCGGAGAGGAGCAGGGCTTCCACGAGGGCATGATCGCTCAGAGGACCTCGCCCGGCCAGGGCGACGCCCGATCGCGCGAGGCGGCCGACGGGAGCCGCGCCGGGGTATAGTCGCCGCCTATGCTCGATCGCCAACAAGTGGTGCGTCAGACGCGGGCCCGGTACGAGGTCCCGACCGCCCGCCGCACATGACACCTCGCCCGCGCCATATGGGAGATGACACCACATGAATACGCCGCTGTCGCCACCTGGAGCGGAGCAGACCGACGGATCATCCGTCCAGATCGGCGCTCTCGTTCCGCTGACTCGGCCCGGCTGGATCGAGGCAGGCCGGCACTTGCTCGCTGGGCTCGAGCTGGCCGTTCGCGAAGTCAATGACGCCAGCGGGATCGTCGGAAGACCCCTCGAGCTGGTGGTCCGAGACACCGCGGCTGATCCACAGAGGGCCGCGGCGGCCGTCGATGAGCTGGCTCGCCTGGGCGTGGCTGCCTTGGCGGGGGAGTATCACAGCGTCGTCGCTCGCGCCGCTGCCGCCAGGGCCGACGCCCTCGGCCTGCCGTTCCTCTGCTCGTCAGCGGTCCTCGACGCGCTCACCGAACAGCCAACGGAATGGGTCGCGCGCCTCGCCCCGGCGCAGTCCCACGGCTGGCGGATCTACGCGAAATTCCTCCTCAACGCGGGCCACAGGCGCATCGCCGTAGCCGCTGATTCGAGCGTCTACTGGGCGTCCGGCGCCCGCATCCTGCGGGACTACCTCGCTCCACGCGGCGGCACCGTCATCGAGCTCGACAGGCGCGCGCTCGCCCCCGCGGCCATGTGCGACGAGCTCGTCGACAGCCGCGCGACAGCCCTCCTTCTTCTGGTCGGCTACCCGGAGCCGGCGGTGTCGATCGTCAAGTCTGTCCGCCGCGACCAGCGCCTCGCCGAGATCATGATGGGTGCTCCGGCCGGGCAACCGGAGTTCGCCGAATGGGCGACGTTGCTGGGCGGCGACGGCGCCGCGATCCCGTTCTTGCGCTACCGGCCCGAGCGCCTCAGCCCGCTCGGTGCCCGAGTCGAGACGGCCCTGCGCGAGCGGCTGGCCGAAGCGCCCTCCTTCGTCGCCTTCGAGGGCTACGACACGGTCGCCGTCCTCGCCGATGTGCTGCGTTCTCAAGGCGCGGACCGGGCACGCGCCGCCGAATCCTGGGCGCGCGTCGCAGTCGAAGGCACCCGCGGGCAGATCCAGTTCTCCCGCACGCCAGGGATCAGCGTTTGGCAGTGGGCTTGGCCGCCGGTCCAAGTCGTTGATCGAGATCCGGCGGAGCCCGATCGCTTTCGGATCCTTCACGCCGGCTGAGAGGGCACGGAGCTCCGACTGCCGGAGGCGCCGCTTGAAGCCGACATGGCCCCGCAACCCAGCGGGGTTGGCGCGATCGGACTGGTCGTGACGGCTCGATCTCGGTAGGTTTTTCGCGGTGAACGGTGACGTCGTCCGCCTCTCGTCAGGGGTGCGCGCTCGGCTCGCGCGCCTCGGCGCGAACGTGCCCCATGCGACCGCCGCCGCGCGGGCGCCGTCCAGCGGCGAGCTGAGCACCGCGCAGTTTTTCACCTTCTGGGAAGCGCTCGGCGCGTCGTCGCCGCGCGACGTCGGGCTTCGTCTGGCGACGGAGACGCAGGTGCACGAGTACGACGTCTCGTCGCTCGCGGCGCTGCACTCTCCCGACCTCGGCACCGCCTTGTCCAAGCTCGCCCGCTACAAGCGGCTTTGCGGGCCGAAGGACATGGCCATCGACACGACGGGGAAAGAGGTGGCGATACACACGACCTACCAGCACGCGCCGGGCCCCATGCCCCCGCGCCTGGTCGACGCATCGCTCGCCTCGCTCCTCGTGCTCTTGCAGCGAGGCAGCGGGCTCGCGCTCGCGCCGAAGCGCGTCGAGCTCTCTCGCGCGCGCAGCGACGAGCCGATGCTGCTGCGTTTCTTCGGCTGTCCGCTGCGGTTCCGCGCGAAGCGCGACGCGCTCATCCTCGAGGCGCGCCTCCTGACGACGCCGTTCATCACGCACAACGCCGACCTGTTGCAGGTGCTCGTCCCCAGCCTCGACCAGAAGCTCGCGCCCCTCGAGCATGGTTCGTTCGTCGAGCAGGTCCGCGCGGTGGTCGCTCGCCGCATGGCGGGCGAGCGGCCGAGCATCGCGAAGGTGGCGCGCGAGCTGTCGCTCAGCACGCGCACGTTACAGCGGCGCCTGGGCGAGCTGGGGGTCAGCTATCAGCGCGTGCTCGACGAGGTCCGGCACCACGCCGCGCTGCGCCTCCTGCGCACCGACGACGTCGACGTCGACGAGATCGCCTTCCTGCTCGGCTTCGACGAGGTCAACTCCTTCAAGCGGGCGTTCCGAGCCTGGGAGGGGACGACCCCGAACCGCTGGCGCGATTCGATTCATTTGTGGCGCGATCGGATTTGATCGCTGGCGCCTCGCGCACGATGTTTCGTGCATGACGGAGAACAACTCGCAAGTATGGTTCATCACCGGAAGCTCGCGGGGGCTCGGCCGCGCCCTCGCCCTCGCCGTGCTCGCCGCCGGGCACCGCGTCGTCGCCTCGGCGCGCAAGCCCGCCGATCTCGATGACCTCGTGAAACAGCACGGCGACCGCGTGAAGACGGTGGCGCTCGACGTCACGCAGCCCGAGCAGGCCGTGCGCGCGGTCAAGGAAGCGGTCGACGCCTTCGGTCGCATCGACGTGCTCGTCAACAATGCGGGTTACGCGAACGTCGACTCGGCTGAAGATATCCCGCTCGACGATTTCCGCGCGCAGATCGACACCAATTTCTACGGCGTCGTACATGTCACGCGCGCGGTGCTGCCCGTGATGCGCGCGCAGCGCAGCGGGCGTATCCTGCAGATCAGCTCCATCGGCGGACGGCGCGGCGGCACGCCGGGGCTGAGCGCGTACCAGGCGGCGAAGTTCGCCGTCGCGGGCTTCAGCGAGGTCGTCCTCAACGAGGTCGCGCCGCTCGGCATCCAGGTCACCATCGTCGAGCCGGGCGGCTTTGGCACCGACTGGGCTGGCAGCTCGATGACGATCTACCCGTCGCAGCTCGACTACGAAGCCACCGTGGGCGCGACCAACAAGCGGCTCCGGGGCAACCCCGGCGCGGCGCGCGGCGTGCCCGAGAAGGCCGCGAAGGCGCTGCTCGAGCTCGCGTCGATGGAGAGGCAGCCGCGGCGCCTGCTGCTGGGGAGCGACGCGTACGTGCTCGCCAAGCTGACGCTGCAGGAGCTCGGCGCCAGCGATGATGCCCACCGGGCCCTCAGCGCGAGCACCGACGCCGACGGCATACCCGACTTCGCCGACACCGACGTGGGGCGAGCGATGCTGAAGCTGCACCACGACTGACGAGAGCGCAAAGCGAGGACACCATGGAACTTCATCTGAAAGACAAGCGCGCGCTCGTCACCGGATCGAGCTCGGGCATCGGCGCGGAGACGGCGCGGCTCCTGGCGCGCGAGGGCGTCGAGGTCGTCGTGCACGGCCGCAACGCCGAGCGCGCACAGGGCGTCGCGAACGAGATCACCGCGGCGGGAGGGCGCGCGGCCGTCGCGATCGGTGACCTGTCGACCGTCGATGGTCTGAGCAGCGTCATCGACGCCGCCGAGCGTGCCTTTCGCGGCATCGACATCCTGGTCAACAACGCGGGCGGCGCGACGAACGTGGCCCACGCGTCGTGGTTCGACGCGCCGATCGAGGAGTGGCTCGACGAGTACAAGAGCAACACGATGCCTGCCGTGCGGCTCGTGCAGGCGTTCGTGCCGGGAATGCGGGAGCGTCGGTGGGGCCGCGTCATCCAGATCTCGTCGCGCAACGCGATCTCACCGCACGCGCAGCTCGGTGCCTACGGCGCATCGAAGGCGGCACTCAACAACTTCACGCTGAGTTTGTCGAAGGCCCTTGCCGGGACCGGCGTGACGTCGAACGGCATCATGCCCGGGCTCATCTATACGCCCAGCCTCGACGGGTGGTTCCGCGAGGTCGCCGCCAGGCAAGGCGTGACCGATCCCGCCGAGGGGCGCGCGTGGGTGTTGAAGAACGCGGTTCATCAGACGGTGGATCGCCTCGGCATGCCGGCCGACATCGCTGCAGCGGTGTGCTTCCTCGCGAGTCCGCTGACAGACTTCATGACGGGCACGACCTTTCGCATCGATGGAGGGGCCACGCCCACGTTGTGACGCCGAGGAGGGCGGCGCACGGGCGACGCGGGGTCGCCCACAGCCTGCGGAGCGAGGCTATCCGGAGGCGCGCCGGGCGCCGCCGGGCGATCTCGAGCGCGGGCGCGGGCCGCTCTTCGCCGCCCGCTTCGGCTTCGGCGCGTCCGCCCGCGGGAGGAGATTCTCCCCTCCCCACGCCATCACCGCGTCGATGAAGGCGCGGAGCTGCGGCGGCATGAACTCCCGCTCCGCGTAGACCACCGCGATGTGCGAGTCCGCCTGGATCGCGCCTGGCAGCACGTGCCGGAGGGCGCCGCTCTCGAGGTGAGGGCGCACGACCTGCTGGGGCAAGAGCGCGATGCCGAGGCCCTGGAGCGCGGCGTCGCAGAGCAGGAGGAGGTCGTTCGTGAAGAGCGCGCCTTCGACCTGGAACTTACCGCCGGAGGACGGCCAGTGCGTCTGCGGCAGCTCCCCCCGGGCGAAGCCCATCATGCAGCGGTGGCTCCGCAGATCGCGGCGCGTGCGCGGCGTGCCGCGGGCCTCGAGGTACGCGGGCGAGGCGACCGCGAGGAGCGGCATGCGCGCCAGCGTCCGGGCGACGAGGCCGGGCTCGTGCGCGCTGCTCGCGCGGAGCGCGACGTCGTAGCCGCCGCGCTGGAGGTCGACGTACTGGGTCGCGCTGTGGACGTGGAGGCGGACCTCGGGGTAGCGCCGCCCAAAATCGCAGATCATCGCGTTGAAGCTCGTGTCCATCATCGGCGGCACCGAGACGCGCAGCTCGCCGCGCACGGCGCCGTCGGCCTTGCGCACGCTCGCCTCGGCGTGGTGGACGGCGTCGAGCACGATGCGGGCGTGGCGGTAGAGCGCCTCGCCCGCGTCGGTGAGGGCGAGGCTGCGCGTCGTCCGGCGGAGCAAGCGCACGCCGAGCCGCTCCTCCAGCCGCGCGAGGCGGCGGCTGATGGTGGCGCGAGGGACGCCGAGCTCGGCGGCGGCGCGGGACAGGGATCGGGCCTCCACGGTCTTCGAGAAGGCGAGGAGCTCGGAGGTCTCGAGGGGGTCGTCCATTTGGATCAAATCCTGGCAGATGCTTCCAACTGTTGATGCATTGTTGCAGGCGTGTCCAGGCCTCAGAATGCCCGCTCATGAACGACAAGGCACGCACCATCGGCTACTGGATCGCGAGCGCCCCGAAGCCCGAGGCCGAGGCCCGCGTCGGCGAGCACGCGCTCGCGACCTGAGGCGGGATCTCACGCAACGACTCGCCCCACCTCACCCACGTACCACCGAGCAAGCATCATGAGCGACCAACTCCTCCAGCAAGTCCTCCTCGAAGCCCGCACCCACAACGGCTGGCTCGCCGAGCCCATCGACGACGCGACCCTGCACCGCCTCTACGAGGCCCTGCGCCTCGGCCCGACCGCGGCCAACAGCGTGCCGGCGCGGATCGTCTTCGTGAAGAGCCCTGAGGCCAAGGAGCGCCTGCGCCCCTGCCTCGCGGAGGGCAACGTCGAGAAGACCATGAGCGCGCCCGTCACCGCGATCATCGCCCACGACACGCGCTTTCACGAGAAGATGCCGAAGCTCTTCCCGGCGCGCCCGACGATGGGCGAGGCCCTCGCCGCGATGCCGCAGGAGCAGCGCGACTTCTTTCTCCTCCAGAACGCCTCGCTCCAGGCCGGCTACCTGATCCTCGCGGCCCGCGCGCTCGGGCTCGACTGCGGGCCGATGGGCGGCTTCGACCGGGAGAAAGTCGACGCCGCGTTCCTCGCCGACGTGCCCTGGAAATCGATCCTCCTCATCAACCTGGGCCACGGCGATCCGGCGAAGCTCTACCCGCGCAACCCGCGCCTCGATTTCGAAGAGGCCTGCCGTATCGCGTAGTCGACCGGCCCCCGCCGGAGGTCCACGCGATGCTGCTGTCGCGCGGCGTCTGTCTCGCCTCCATCTGCGCGATGTACCTTCCGTGGCGACGAGAGCGGAGTGGGCCGACTCTGCTCATCGGTCATCCCTGTCCCTTGTACGCCGGTGTGATGACCACGCCGGGGCCGATGGCGTTCACGCGAATGTTGCGCCGCTTCAGATTCCCGGGCAGCCGACCTGATGGACGTGTCAGGGCCTCAACTGCACGCGCGCCCAGTCGGCGAACGTCGTGAAGCCGCCGGGCACGAGCGCGTTCGCGGCGGCGATGTGCGCCTCGTGCTGCGGGCCGAAGTAGGTGTGCTCCGCGAAGTACTCGAGCATCTCGCGCATCTCGCGCGCGCCGGGATAGAAGCCGTCGTAGACCTCCGCCGGCACCTGCGCCGCCTCCACGCGGTGCCCGAGCGCATTGAGGGTGCCGGCGAAATCGTCCCACGAATAGGCGCCGCCGCTCACGGCGAGCACGCTTCCATCCGGCAACCTGTCTCCCGCGCCGAACGCGGCGGCGGCGGCCCGCCCCACGTCGGCGGCATCGCCGGCATGGATGACGCGCAGCGCGGGATTCATCGGCACCGCCCAGCCGCGCCGGCCGCTCGGGAGCGGCTGCGGCGCCATTGACGAGAGGAAGTTCTGGAAATAGAAGGGCGCCTGCACGAACGTGTGGCGCGCGAAGCCGGCGCTCCGGACCACGTCGTCGACCCGGGCCTTGCCCGTGAAATGCGCGACGTTGTAGCGCCCGCCGCTCACCCTGGCGACGTCCGGCAACGTGGACCAGATGAGGTGCTCGACTCCGGCCGCCCGCGCCGCCCTCACGGCTGCGGCGCCGATCTCGGTCTCGCGCGCCCCCTGGCTCGGGTCCCAGAAGTTGGTGACCACGAAGGCGCCGTGCGCGCCCGCGAGCGCAGGGACGAGGCTCTCGGGATCGAGCAAGTCCGCCTTGACGAGCTCGACGCCGCGCGCGGCGAGCGCTCGCGCCGCGTCGCTCGCGGGGTTGCGGCTCGCCACCCGCACCGTGAAATCGCCCCGGGCGAGCAGCGCGTTCACCACGCCGCCGCCCTGAGCGCCCGTGCCGCCGATCACGCCGATTACCTTCCTTGCCATGGTCGTCTCCTCGATAGGCATCACGGCAGCTCGTGCTCTCCGCGAGCAACGAGCGCCGCTGTCATGGGAAGACCGTACGGCGCCGCAGACCTTCGTGGAAGTTGATGATCGACAGGCGTATGCTTCACGGCGTGAATGTCTCCGCGTTCGATCTCAACCACGCGCGCGCCCTCCACTTCCTGCTCGAGGAGGCCCACGTCGCTCGCGCCGCGCGGAAGCTGGGGATCACGCCGGCAGCGGCGAGCAACGCGTTACGTCGGCTTCGCGACGACTTCGACGATCCCCTGCTGGTCCGGGCGGGACGAGCGCTCGTGAGGACGCCGCTGGCCGAGGCATTGAGGGGCCCGGCGCGCGAGGTGCTGGCCGCGGCGGAGCGCCTCTTCGACGCGAGCGCTCCGTTCGATCCTGGCACGTACGATGGAGAGTTCACCGTCACCACGTCGGACAGGGTGGCCGAGGTCCTCCTGCCGACGCTCGACCGGCTCCTCGCCGAGCGCGCGCCCAGGGCGAGCCTGTCCGTGCGGACGGTCACGGTCGAGGTCGAGGTGTTCTTGCGAGATCACGGCGGTATCGCCGTCATCCCGGACACGTCGCGCGCGCGGGGCCTGTGCGCCGAGGAGCTCTTCACCGACGACTTCGTCTGTGTGCTCCGGAAGGGGCACCCGCTCGCGAAGGGCCCCTGGACGGCGCGTCGCTTCGCGGGGGCCGAGCACGTCATGGTCGCGCCGCTCGCCGCCTCCCGCCGGGGCGTGGTGGACGACCGGCTCGCCGAGCAGGGCCTCACCCGGCGCGTGACCCGCGTCGTGACCACGTTTGCGCTCGCGGTCCCGCTCCTCGTCGCGTCCGACCGGATCGCGATCCTCCCCCGGAGCTTCGCGCTCGCGCGCGCCAAGGAGCTCGAGCTCGTCGTGCGCGCGGCGCCGCTCGAGCTGCCGGCCATCGAGATGCAGATGGTCTGGTACCCCGGACACGAGCGAGATCCGAGGCACGTCTGGCTTCGAGGGCTCCTGCAGGACGCGGCGCGCGCGTCCGGGCTCCGGCCGCTGTAGGTCCGGGCAGGAGCGCGTCGAGGACCGCTCACCAGGGGAGCGGCTCGCCGTCGCGGAAGAACCCGCCCGAAGGGCCGCCCTCGGGCAGCGTCGCCGCCCAGATCACGCCCGCGGCGCCCTCGGGCACGGGCCGCGCGCCGAGCTCCGCCAGGCCGGGGTGGGTAGCGACGAATCCCGGGCAAACGGCATTGACGAGCACGCCGCTGCTCCGCAAGGCCGCCGCGAACTTCACCGTGAGGGCGTTGAGCGCCGCCTTGGCCACCGCGTAGCTGACGAGGGTATCGGGGTAATCCGCGTTGCCCAGGCCGCGCGGCGAGCCGAACGAGCCCGCCTCGCTGGAGACGTTGACGACCCGGCCGCGGCCGCTCTGCCGGAGGAGCGGCGCGAACGCGCGGATGGTGCGCCACGCGCCCAGCAGGGTCGTCTCCAGCGCGGCCCGCGCGTCGCCGAGGGGCACCTCGAGCGAGGGGGTATGCGGGTCGAAGCCGCCGACCGCGTTGTTCACGAGGACGTCGAGGCGGCCGTAGCGGTGCGCCACCTCGTCCGCGGCGGCGCCCACGCTTGCGTCGCTGTCGACGTCGAGCGCGAGCGCGTGCACCTCGCCCTCGCCCGCGAGCTTGCTGCTCACCGCGCGCGCCTTCGCCTCGTCGCGCGCGGTGAGCAGCACCGTCGCGCCGCCGCGCGCGAGCTGCCGGCAGACCTCGAACCCGAGCCCTTGCTCGCGCCCCGCGCCCGTGACCAGGGCGACCCGCTTCGTGCTCTCCTTCGTCGTCATCATTCGCTCCTTCTCCCGGCACGCTTGCACGAGGCGGCGGACCTGTCGACGAGCTCCCGGGACGGCGAAGTGGCGTCCCCGCGTTGCGCTTGACGATCACCCCTCGCTCGCTTCTGGAGACGAGACGTACGAGGACCCTCGCGAGCGTCCAGGAGACCGGACTCAACCTAGCGCGTCGGTGAGCGCGCGTGGGGTGATCTGCCAGGAATAGGCCCCAGCGGTCCTTGCACCAGCCGCAGGCGCTTTCCTGGCCTCCGTTGTTCACCATCGCATTCCAGTAGCGGTCCGTCTCCTCCTGGCGAGCTTCCATCCCAGGTTCACGGCGTCCTGGACGCCGATGTTGAGTCCCTGTCCACCTGCCGGCGCGTGCACGTGCGCCGCGTCGCCCGCCAGGAGCAGACGCCGGTCTCGGTAGGACGCCGCTTGCCGAGCCATGTCGACCAGGTAATGGGTGACCGCCGGGGTCGGCTCTTGCGCTTGCGTGACCGACGAGCTCACGCGGCGCGCAGCTGCTGCCGTCGAGGGCGATCTCCGGCGCGGGACCTCATGCGACCAGTGGCCGGGAGATCTCGCCGGCCTGCTTCGCCTGGACGATGGCCTGAGCGAACCACAGGTACTCGTCGAGGAACCTGTCGGCCGCCTTCACGACCTGCTCGCTCCTGAGCTGGAGCGACTCGTCAAAGACGTTCTGGACCTCCGGGACGAGCAGCTTGAGCGGCAGCGGGAATGCTCCCAGGCTCAGGATCACGTGCTGCAGCTGCGTCGAGGCGTTGATGCCTCCGAGCTTCCCCGCGGAGACCGCGACCACGCCGATCGGCTTCTTGTTGAACTCCTCCCAGAAATAGTCGAGGGCGTTCTTCAGCACGCCCGAGAAGCTCCCGTGGTACTCCGGCGTCACGAACACGAGCGCGTCCGCCCTGCGGAGGCGCGCGCTCAGCCCCTGAACCGTCGCCTGGAGCTGCGGGGGGCGACCCGGCCGGTCCTCCAGGATCGGCAACGGCGTCTCCGCCAGATCGATCAGGTCGGCCTCGGCGCCCCGCTCCCGGAGCTTCCGCTCCAGGTGATGGGCGATCTTGTGCGACTGTCTCCCGCTCCTCACGCTGCCGGTCAAGAT
Source organism: Sorangium sp. So ce381 (assembly GCF_051473845.1). NCBI lineage: Bacteria > Pseudomonadati > Myxococcota > Polyangiales > Polyangiaceae > Sorangium > Sorangium sp. So ce381. The sequence goes on from NZ_CP150336.1 coordinate 2,146,330, forward strand.
GGCTACCTTCATGGTGGTGCTCCCCAGGAGGACGATCTCCCGATGCGATGAGGGTAATCCCGGGATGTCCGCCTGCTGGAGGCGGCGCCAATCCATTGGACAATGGTCAATCCGTCGTCAGGGGCACGCCCCCGCGTGCGCTCGCGCCCTGGGCCGCCCCGGCTCGATGCAGCGTGTGCATGAGGTCCATGGCGCATACGAATTGGTGCGCGCCGCACGAAGAAGTAGATCCCCCTCGCTGCGAACGGAACGAGCGTGCCACCCGGGGGTCCTTGCTCGTCGGGCGTCAGATCCTTGCTCGACGCCGGCCAGGCGTTGACACGTCGTCATCGGGCCCGCCGGGTGATCCTCGCTCTGCCTCGAACACTTGGAGCTTGTCATGAGAGCGAACCGCTTCATCATTGCTGCTGGCTTGTCGTCCGTGTGGGCTGCCGCGGGGTGCGCGGCGCCTGCGCCCGCCGGGGAGGAGGCCGTGGGCGAGGCCCGCTCCGAGGTCATCTATGGCCAGGATGACCGCGAGGAGTCCTTCACGTACGCGGATCCCGCCTGGGCCGCGCGGGCGCTTGACTTCACCGTGGCGCTCATCCCCGCGTCGGCCGTCGACGACTCGGACCCGAACAACATCCAGATCGCCGGGCCCACATGGGCGCAGCGCGACGACGTGTGCCCCGACGAGCGCTTCGCTTCCCAGCCGGCGCTCGCCGACTGCAGCGGAACGCTGATCGACGACGACCTGGTGCTCACGGCCGCGCACTGCATCAACAACTGCCGCGACAGCCGCTTCGTCTTCGATTATGCGATGACGCCGTCCGGCCAGCTCGGCCAGATCACCAGCGATGACGTCTACAGCTGCGTGGATTTCATCACCTATTACCAGGACCGGCGGGGCGCGGACTATACGGTCGTGCGCCTCGATCGGCCCGTGGTGGGGCGGACGCCCGCCGCGGTGCGTGTGTCGAGCGATCCCCTGGCCATCGGCACGCCGCTCGTTGTGCACGGGTTCCCCCGCGGGTTGCCGCTCAAGCTGGCCGACGGGGCCGCGGTCCGGAGCAACGCGCCGAGCCTCGACTTCTTCGTCGGCAACCTGGACACGTTCGTGGGCAACTCCGGGTCCGGGGTGTTCGACACGAACACGAAGGAGCTCGTGGGCATCCTGGTGCGCGGCGAGCGCGACTTCGTGCAGGACGGCGACTGCGTGCGTCCGTTCACCTGCGCCGACGACGCGTGCCGCGGCGAGGACGTGACCTATGCCTTCCGGGCCATCCAGGCCATGTGCGAGCGCACGGTCTCCGACCTGTGCTCCTGCGGTGACGGCGCCTGCGGCCCGCTCGAGAGCCCGGCCTCGTGCGCGAGCGACTGCTCCTGCGGCGACGGCGTCTGCAGCAGCGGCGAGAGCACCACGTCGTGCCCTGCGGACTGCCAGCTGGAGGTGCTGTACGACTCCCACGCGCCGCAGTCGAACTGGGTCACGCCCGGGATCCAGGTGCGCAACACGGGAAGCGAGAGCGTGTACCTCGCGGGCTCGACCGTGCGGTACTACTTCAGCCAGGAGCCGCCCGGCACGCTCGAGGCGACGTGCTGGGGTTGCTCGAGCGAGCTCGAGATGAGCTTCCACGAGGTGCCCGGCGGCGGTTGCGCGGGCGCGACGCATTACCTCGACGTGCGCTTCCCGTTCCTCTCGGTCGATCCCTCGTCCTCCACCGACCGGTTCAACATCGCGTTCCACGCGTCGAGCTGGCAGGCGTTCAACCAGTCGAACGATTACTCCCATGCGGGGGGCAGCTGGAACTGGGCGCCGAACCCGAAGATCACGATGTACCGGCTCGGCACCAGGGTCTTCGGCGACGAGCCCTGCCCGGGCCTCTTCATCCCGCCCGCCGACTGACCGAGGCTCCTCGTCGTGGAGCGGCCTGCCCCTAGCTAGCGGCCGCTCGCAGGTACCGGCAGCCCTCCGCGCACGAGCGCCGCCTCGGGTACGCGCGTGCGCCCGGCCACGGCCGCCATGAGGCTTGGGCAAAGGCGCGCCGCCGCGCCGAGCGCCGCCTGGCCTGGCCGCCGCACGAGGCCGTGAGAGAGACCGGTCGCGAGCAGCACCTGCCCGAGCACGTCGCGCGAGAGCCGACGCTGGAACGCCTCCGCGCTCGCCCCTTCGAGGTACGCCGTGGCCGCGAGCCGCGCGCTGTGCAGCGCGATCGACATGCCGTCTCCGGAGAAGGAGGGGATGACCGCCGCCTGATCGCCGAGGCGCCATATCCCGTCCGCGCGGCGCTGGACATGGCCGTACGGGATCGTCGAGAGCGCGAGCGGCCGCGCCCGGCACGGCTCCGCGCCCGCGAGCCGCGCGTCGAGGTGCGGCGACCCCTCGCGCATCGCGAAAAGGAGGCGGTCCCAGCGCTGCCCGAGCGCGGCGAAGCGGCTCTTGCGGACGAGGAGGCAGAGGTTCGCCCGACCGCCCTCGACCGGCTGCATGCCGGCATAACCGCCCTCGAACAGCACGAGCTCAACATGCCTGTCGAGCTCCGCCGCCTGCCGCGGCGACAGCCACCAGTACAGCTTGAAGGCGACGAGATCGTCCTGCAGCCCGGAAGGCCGCCTCAGGCCCCGGACGTCGTGCTTGCCGGTCGCGAGGAACGCGGCGCGCGCCTCGATCGCGCTGCCGTCCTCGAGCCGCGCCCCCCAGCCCGCGCCCGCCCGCGTGAGCGCCTGGACCCGGACGCCCCGCCGGATCGACGCGCCCGCCGCCGCGGCGCGCGCGAGCAGCGCCTCGTCGAGCACGCGGCGCGACAGGCTGAGCGCGGAGAACGGCAGCGCCGCGGCCGCGACCCGATCGCGCTCGACCAGGCGCACGGCCTCGATCGGCACCGCGCCGAGCGCCCGCAGATCGAGGCCGAACGACGCAAGGTAGAGCGCGGCCTCGCGCGACAGGAACTCGCCGCAGACCTTGTCCGCCGGGCCGGCCTCGCGCTCGATCAGCGCGACCTCGCGCCCCGCCTGCGAGAGGAGCAACGCGACCGCCGCCCCGGCCAGGCCTCCTCCGACGACGACAGCGTCGTTCACGGGACCTTGAGCCTCCCGACGGCGAGCCGGAACGGCATCCACCATCGAACCTCGACGGCGCGCGGATCGAGCCCGGCCTCGGCGATGAGACACCGCCAGTCGCTCGCCGAGAAGGCGCGGGCGATCGACACCGGCCCATCGTGCTGCACGAAGCGGTGCCAGCCCGCGAATCGCGAGAGGTGGCGGAAGAAGTGATATGGCAGCGGGTGGCGGTGCAGATCGTTGATGAACCAGCCGAGCCGCGCCTTCGCATCCATCCAGGCGAGGAAACGGACGACCGCCGGATCGGGGAGATGATGCGTGAAGAGCGAGCTCAACACGACATCGATGCCGCCGGGCGGCTCGTAGGCGAAGGCGTCGGCGGTGACCCAGCTGATCGGCCGGCCCGGCGGGGTCGCCTCGGCGGCCGACCGGCGCGACCACGGGTTGAGGTCGACGCCGGTGAGCGAGACGGCGATGCCGCGCTCCCTGGCCCACGCGTCGATCCGACGCAGCATGTCGCCGTAGCCGCTGCCGACGTCGATCACCTCCAGCGGCCGGTTCTCGGGCAGGCCGCGCGCGACGAGGCGCTCGAGGAACGCGAGCGTCGGCCGGTAGGCGAGCGTCAGCCGGTTGACCCGCGCCAGATCGACCAGGCAAGCGCGGAATTCCTCGAAGCCCACGGGCTGGGTATCCATCAGCTCGTCGAGCGTGGAGCGACGCGAGAAGTCCAGGGCGCTCATCGGTCTAGTCCGTATGGAACAGCATCGTCTCGGCGGTCAAACCTGGGCCGAACGACATGGCGCATCCGCGCATGCCCGGCCGCGCGTCAGCGACGATCGACTGCAGCACGAACATGATGCTCGCCGAGGACATGTTGCCGAAGCGCGCGAGCACGTCGCGCGACGCCGCGAGCGCGTCCGGCCCGAGCTCGAGCGCGTGCTCGACCGCGTCGAGCACCGACCGCCCGCCAGGGTGCACCGCCCAGAGGTCGATCTCGCCTGGCGCGGCGCCGTCGAGGATCGCGCCCGCGGCGGCCTTGAGCCCCCGGTCGATCGCGCCCGGCACGCGGCCGGACAGGAACATCTCGAAGCCGAGGTCGCGGATGTTCCACGTGATGAGCTCGCGCGTCCCGGGCACCACGACGGCGTGCAGCCGGTCGAGCGCGAGCCCGGTCGGCTCGGCGCTGACCACGGCCGCGGCGCAGCCGTCGCCGAACAGGAGGAACGACAGCATCTGATCCATGGCGATCGCCTCCTGCAGGTGCAGCGTGCACAGCTCGACGTTCACAACGAGCACGCGCGCCTCGGGCGCCGACCGCACGATATGCCGCGCGAGCTTCAGCGCGTTGATCGCCGCATAACACCCCATGAAGCCGATCGTCGTGCGCTCGACCGATGGATCGAGGCCGAAGCGCTCGACGAGATCGAGGTCGATGCCCGGCGCGGAAAAGCCGGTGCACGACGTCACGATGACATGGGTGATCCGGCCCGCCGTGGTCCCGAGATCGAGGCCCGAGACGGCCTGCGCGGCGAGCTCCGGCGCGTGCTTCTCGTACAAACGCATGCGGTCTGCGGTCGTCGGGAAGCTGCCGCGCAGGTAGAACCGCCCCGCGTCGATCGAGGCGCCGCCCACCTCGACGCTCGGGGCCAGCACGGAGAACCGGTGTGAAATCTGCGCCTTGTCCGCCATCCGCCCGAACAGCACGCGGCTGCGCTCGTCGCTGAACAGCGTCCTCGCGAAGCGGACAAACGAGGAGTGCACGTCGTTCGGCGGCACGGCCGTGGCAATGCGGTTGATGTAGGCGGTTACCGGCGGCCGTCCCTTCGCGTCCGAGCCTCGGCAGGCATCGTCGCCGTGCACCAGGCCTCTTCGTGAGTCGTTAATATTGATCACGCTCGCACGAAGCAGGCACGGAGCATGCCATCTGCGGAGTCGCGCTGCCGACCGACGGAGGCGGAACGTGGCGTCCGCAACGTCGATCCTGCTGGTGCTGCAGCTGCCGACTGCGTATTCCGGGCGGACGTGACGGCCGATTCCGAGCGCACGCCAACTCGCGTTCTAGTTGGACTTCTTGTTCTTTCCGGGACCTCCGCTCCTGGATTGCCGAGATGGATCCGGTGAGCCGTCGGCCCTCCGCGCTCTCCGCGCGCGAGCTCGCCCCTCGCTGCGCGGTACGTCCGATGTTCGCGCGGTGAGGCGAGGGGGGAGCAGGACCTCTCGCGCGACCTCGGCGCCCGCCAGCCTCTGAAGGAGCAGCCGGACCGCTTCGCGCCCTATCCCGCCGACGTCCTGATCGACCGTCGCGACGGGATAGCGCAAGAGATCGGCCATCAGGATGTCATCGAATCCGACGACATCGATCTCGTCGGGTACGGAGAGGCCGGCGGCGCGAATGCCCCTCAGGGTCCCGACCGTGGTGCAGAAATTGGCTGCGTAGACCGCCAGAGGTCCACGCAGCCGCTGGAGGAGCTCGACCATGCGCGCCTCGGCCGCTTCCGGGGTGGCCTCCTTCAACTCCTCGATGGCCGCCGCCGTGACGCCGCTCCGCGTCAACTCCGCCTGGAACCCGTCGAGACGATGTCGGTAGGTGGCGATGTCGAGCGGGCCGCCGATGTAGACGAGCGACCGATCCTCGTGCCTGAGAAGGTGGCGGAGCGCCAGCACCGAACCGGCCGCGTGATCGGTGCGCACGCACGCCACGTCGAGGTCCGGGACCGCCCTGTCGATCTGCACGAAGGGAAGTCCCTGCTCGTGCGCCGCGATGAGATCACAGTCCCCTCCGGAAATCGGGGACACGATGAGCCCATCCACCCGGGACTCGTGCACGAGCTGCAACGCGCGACGCAGGCGCCCCGTGTTGCCGGCCAGGTGGCTCACCACGAGGGTGTAGCCGTGGAGCTCGGCCTCGCGCTCGGCGCCGACGGCTATCCCGGCCCAGAACGGGTTCGACAGGTCCTCGACGGCGAGGGAGATGGCGTACGACTTTTGCTCCCGGAACGCCTGGGCCATGGCGTTGGTCCGGTAGCCCAGCTTCTGGGCCAGCGCCCAGACCCGCTCCACCGTGGCGGCGCTGATGCGAAATTTCGCATGCTTGCCCGTCAGGACGTGAGACACCGTGGTCTGGGACAACCCCAGCTGTTCGGCGATGTCCTTCATACGGATCGGACGCAGACCGGGCACGTGCGGGGGGTCGGGGTCGGGGGGATCGTTCAAGCGCGCGCTTCCTTTAGCTAATTCGGATTAGCTGTTGACGCTAGCACGGACATGCATAGTATTGAAGCGGAATACGCGGCCGGTGTTTGCGGTCCCCCGCGCGCGAGGGAGCCATGGCCGCGATCCCACGGATCCGCCAGACCGAAGAGTCGTTCGGCGGCGTCGAAGCGCTGGCGGGGGTCCAGGGTCATTCTGGCTCGGGCCCGCCTGCTCCAGGAGACAGCAATGGCACAGAGTGAACCGGTGATTTTGGGCTTCATGGGCAACCGGGGCTTCTTTCCGACGGAGTTCGCCGAGGAGGGAGCGAAAGCCACCCAGTCGGCGGTGGGCCGTGTGCTCGGCGAGCGCGTGCGCTACGTCGATCTCGGCAACGTCGAGACCTACGCCGACGCGCGCGCGGCCGCGGGCGTCGCCCAGCAGTACCGCCGCGATCCCGACGGCGGCGGGGCCATTGGCGTCATCTGCTCGATGTACAATTTCTCCGATGAAAACGGGATCCGGGACTTCCTGCGGCTGGCCGACCTCGATGTGCCGGTGCTGCTGCACACCGAGCCTGACGTGCGCGGTCTGGGGCGCATGGGACAGAAGGGCCGGCGGGACGGGGCGTGCGGGCGCTTTTCGGCCGCCAACGCGCTCCGCCACATCGGCTATCCGTACACCCTCACGTCCAGGCATTGCGAGGCCGTGAGCTCGGCGGCCTTCGCGGACGATCTCCACGCCTTCTACGCGAGCTGCGTCCTGGCATCGAAGTTCCGTCGCCGGGGCCGCGGCGTGCGCCTCGGGCTCGTGGGCTCGGGGCCCGACGCGTTCCAGACGGTCACCAACGTCTCCACCGAGCTGCTGGGGCACATGGGCCTGAGCACGGTCGGCCTGGAGCTCATCGCGCTCGATCGACAGATGCGCAAGGTCTCGCCGCGCGAGCTATCCACTCAGCTGGAAGCGGTCTCCGGCTACATGGCGGCGGCTGACGTTCCGCGCGCCTCGCTGGAGGCGATCGCCCGGATGGGCGTCGTCTTCGATCGCTTCGTGAAAGAGAATGACCTCGACGGGATCGCGGTGCGCTGTTGGACGGAGATGCAGAAGTACCAGATTGGCGGAGAGGTGGGCGTGATGCCCTGCACCTGCATGAGCATGCTTTCCGACAAGCTCATCCCCGCCGCCTGCGAGACCGACATCGCGGGCTGGATGGGGATGTACATGCTCCAGTGCGCTTCCGGGCTCGTGCCGCTGCTGGGCGACTGGAACAACATGTACGATGACGAGCGCGAGGAGGTGGATCTCTTCCACTGCGGCGTCTGGGCCAAGAGCGTGATGCGCCCCGGCGCCCGCATCACCCGCCAGGAGATCCTGGCCACCCAGGCCGACATCGGCGCGGAGAACACCTGGGGCGCGGTCGACGGCGAGCTCAAGGCGGGCACCTGCGCTTTTCTGAGACCTTGCACCAACGCGCGCGAAGGCAGCGTGTTCCTCTACGGCGGGGTGGGCCGGGTCAGCGAGGAAGGCATCGACACGTTCGGCACGCGCGGCCGCATCCACATCCCGCGCATTCAGGAGCTCTTTCGCTATCTGACGCAGCCCGAGCGGGCGGTGGAGCACCACACCGCCCTCGTGGTCGGGACGCACAAGAACATCGGGCTGACGATGAAGGCGATTCGAGACGCGGTGCCCTACATCAATGCCCAGGCGGGCCTCGGTCGCGGCGGCCAGGCGCTGGTTGATTTCTACGAGCACAGCCAGGTGGGCGAGCTCTGAGGTCGCGCCGCGCAGCTCGTCCTTCGCCGAGCGCACCCGCGCGGCGCGTGGCAGGACATGGCGACGCCGGGACCGAGCCCGTCCGGGATGGGCGGGCGCGCGTCGCTGGTCCCGATCGCCGACGTCACGGAGGAGCCCGCCGCATGAACGCCGAAGCCACGCCGTTGCGCCTGCGGACGCCGCCCGGCGCGCCGTTCGCCTTCGAGATCGCGGTCGACGTCCGGGGGCCCCGCGGCTTCCGGGTGATCGAGCCCGGGCAAGGCGCGCGGAGCTATGCTCTCGTCCGGGCGGAGCAGCCGGACTACCTCGACCTCTTCGAGGCGCTGGCGCGGGACTTCGGCTCCCGCATGCCGCTGGCCCGCACCCCGCCGCCGCCGCGGAACGGCGGGCCGACGCTGCGACCCCTGCTGACCGAGCCGGTCGCGCCGGAGATCCTCTACGGCTATGGCGACCCCTGCGTGGTGCGGGTGGGCGAGGGCGAATGGCGCTTGCTGGTGACCTCGAACGACGCGCCGAACGCCTTTCCCATCCTGGCCTCTCGCGATCTGGTCACCTGGCAGCTGACCGGGTTCGTCTTCCCGGAGGGACGCGCGCCCGCCTGGGCGCTGACAGGCCCCAACCAGGCAGACTTCTGGGCTCCGGAGATGCACCGGGTCGCGGACGCGTACTGGCTCTGCTTCACGGCCCGCATGCAGGACCGCTCGCTCGCGATCGGCCTCGCCAGATCCGAGGGCCCGGATGGCCCGTTCAACGCGGATGAAGCGCCGATCGTCACCGGGGACGTGATCGACGCCCACATCCTCGTGGACGCCCGCGGCGCGCCCTGGCTGATCTGGAAGAAGGACGACAACGGCGTGTGGCCGCGCAAGCTGGCCGCCTTGCTCCACCGCGAGCCCGCCAGGGTGAACGAGCTCTTCGCCGCCCCGGAGGACCAGCGCACCGCCGTCCTGGCGCTGACGCTGTGGCCGTGGGCGGAGACCCTCGAGCCCATGGAGCAGTTCTTCGTCTTGCAGCCGCTGATCGAGGCGGCGACGGCGGAGTTCACGGGATTCGCGGAGCGGCTCGAGGAGCTCGAGGCGCGCGCGCGCGGCGCGGAGGCGGCGGAGATCGCCGCGATCGCGCGGGCGCTCAGGACCCGCATCCACGCCCAGCGGCTGTCGGCGGACGGCCGCTCGCTGGAAGGGGAGCCCGTCGTCATCCTCGAGAACGATCAGCCCTGGGAGGCGCACCTCATCGAGGGCGTCTGGATCACCCAGGAGGGCGGGCGCTATCACCTGCTCTACGCCGGCAACGACTTCTCGACCGCGCGCTACGGCATCGGCGCGGCCGTGGCGGACGCGCCCACGGGGCCCTACCGCAAGTCGTCGGAGGTCCTCCTGAGCTCCAGCGCGGAATGGTGGGGGCCAGGGCACCCGTCCGTGGCGATCGGCCCCGACGGGCTTCACCACATCTTCCTTCACGCCTTCCGCCCGGGGGTGGTGGGATACAAGGCCTTTCGCGCGTTGCTCGCCGCCCCGAGCCGCTTCGAGGGCGGCGTCATCTCGCTGGACGGATCCTGGCTCCGGCGGACCTGCCTCGGCCGCGAGCGGCCGGCGTGAAGCGCGCCACACGCGCGCGAAGACGCGAAGACTGGCCACCAAACGTCCCGGCGCGCCGCTGCACGGCGCCGTTGCGCTCCACGAGCCCGCTCGGTACGCTCGGGGGAAAAATGACGTCCACCGCGCCGCGGGGCTGCTGCGAGAGGAGCCATGTCCACCGTTCGGCTCCCCCTCTGACCAGAGCCCTGCCTCCCGCCGCCGCTCTCCCCGGCCCGATGAACAAACGGCGCGGCGCCCCGTCCCCCTTCAAGGCATGTTGCGCTCAGCGGCGCACACCGACATGCGGATCAAGCACCACGCCAGGGCCGAACGCCGTGGCTTCGTAGACCGATGAAAGGAGTTCTGACGACATGAAGAGGTTCCTGGCTCTTTTGGCCGCCTTGGGTTGCTCCCTCACCACGTCGCTCGTGCTCGCGGACCCTCTCCCTGTGACCGGGCAGTGGCGGACGATCGATGAGCAGGGGGTCGAGCAGTCGGTGGTGGAGATCTACGAGAAGGGCGGGAAGATCTTCGGCAAGATCGTGAGCCTGAAGCAGCCGCTCGACGAGAAGGGGAAGCCGAAGATCTGTACCGCCTGTGAGGGGGCCGACAAGAACAAGCCCATCGTGGGGCTCGTCATCATCAAGAACATGGTCCGCGATGACGACGAGTACGATGACGGTACGATCCTCGATCCGAACAACGGCGAGACCTATAGCTGCAAGCTCGAGGCGATCGAGGGCGGGAAGAAGCTGAAGGTGCGCGGCTTTTTGGGCATCTCCCTCCTCGGCAGGACCCAGACCTGGCTGAAGAAGTAAAATCCTTAGATAACGAGTGAGGTGAGTGGCGTGGGATGTGCGGTGCGACTCTCACGACCGTGGGGTTGCTGCTGGGGATGTGTCCGCACGGCGGCGACGTGGTACGTGAGAGGCGGCGGCCACCGCCACGCTGCCTCCATCATTTCGTACGTCACCCGGCCAACGAGGAGGGCGTCGGCCTGGGCGATGTTCTCGACCGCGTGACGATGCAAGTCTTCGTCCGCGGGGATTGCACGATGATCGCAGCACCCGTCCAATGTGCCGTTGGATCAAGGCGCGCCGCGAAGCGGCGTCGGCTTGAATGAACAGTACGCTACTGGCGGTAGGAGTGAAATCGCACTTGCGACCCGTAGATGATCTCGCCTTGGTTGATTCGATGCTCCAGGTCGTCGAGCTGACGCATGATGGCCTTGTAGTGTCGCACCCAATGAACGACGTTGAACAGGCCAAGGACGACGAAGACGCCGCTGCACATGGTTGCAATGGCTACGAGCTCGGGGCCATACAGGGCATAAGTGAGCCCTGCTGCCACAGCAGCGACAGCAAGCCAGCACAAGGCGGCTGTTGCAACGACGCGCCGAGCGGTGCGGCCCGTGATGCTCCGCACCCGGTCCAGGTTATCAAGCTTGATGATGTCGCTGTCTTCCATGGCGGCCCAACTATCCGTCGATCGGTCGACCGAAGCCGCCGGACCAGGTCTGTCTAGCTCGTCGCCTTTTGCGACTCCCTGACTTCTCCGGCGTCCAGGAGGGCTTCGGGATCGCGTCGCGCGTGCCCATGGGAGCTCACCATGTGACGCGGTAGGTACAGGAGTCGGCGCCGTGCTTCCGCGACGGGCGGGACTCGTCGAGCACGACATCGACGCGCGGCCTGACCCCGCGCGACGCCGCTCGCCGCGCCGTGCCGAGCAGGATCCCACGATCGAGCTCCGAGGGATAAGGCGTATCGCAGACGATGATGATCTGGTGCTTCTCCGGATGACAGCGATAGTGGCCGATCCCCTCCCGCATGACGCCGGTCGCCGGATCGAACATCACCTCTCCGTCAAGCCTGTGATTCATGTGGTATGCCACGTCGATCATCTGCACGTCGATCATCTGGAGGGCGTCCACCATGGTCGGCGGCATGGCCGGCCACACGGCGTGATCCACGAGCGCCTTCCCGATGGCGAGCAGCGTATGGTCGCCGCTCGCCCGGGCCACGCCCTTCAGCAGGTCGAGGAGCATCTGGAGCGGGTACCACTCGCCCGCGACCAGCTCAGGTACGCCCAGCGTCGAGAGCACCTTCTTCCCGATGTCTCCGTGCGCCCCGAGAGCCGCGGCGACCGACGCGAAGGCGGACCCGGAGCCCTCGAGCCCGGGATGAGGAGAGACGTAGTGAGCCATATTTGCTGGTGGTTGAGGCGCTGCTTCTGCCGACGATATCGAACATCGCGCGACACCGCAAGATGCGCTGCTCCCGAGCGCCGGAGCCCTGGCAGCCCCGCCGGCGAGCCAAGCGACGTTCGTGAGCTCGACGCCTGGCCTCGTCCGGTCATCAGCTGTCCGGGGCGTTCCCTCGTTTGCCCGCACGCCCGAGAGCGGCGCTGTCGCAGCAGCCCTCACTTGGGCTCGTCGCGCTTCCGGAACCACTTGGAGAGGTAGCGCTCTCCGAGGTCGATGAAGGCTTCGCGCATCATGGCCTCGTAGACGATGGCTTCGAGGATCCCAGGGCGCGGGGAGGGGGTCTGCTGCTGGATGAGCCCGGCCGGGACCCGCCGCGCGCTCTTGTGGCTCATGAGCAGCGGCTCCGCGTCTCCGGGCAGGATGAACTCCGCTTTGAAGAAGAACTTGAGCCCCATGATGATGATCTGCGGCTTCTTGCTGGCATGGGCGATCCCGGACGGCTCGACGCGATAGCTCACCACGAGGGAGGGGGAGGTCACCGAGAGCTGCTCCTCTGCGGAGCCCTCGAAGGGCGGGCCCGGCTCGAAGGTGACGAGCTCCGGCTGGAACCCCCGCGCGAGCCCCTCCGCCAGGGCCGTCGCGGTCCGCTTCTCCTGCGGATCGAGGCGGGTCGCGTCCACGTAGCGCGAGGGCAGGGACGCACCGCCGCTGAACATCGGGATCTTCCGGACGATATCGTCGGCGCGCTCCATGTCCTGCGACGGAAGCCGCCGGAAGCGGACCTGGACGGCCGGGCCGCGGAGGCCCTGCGGCGTGCTCCTGGGCCCCACGCGCTCCGCGTAGGCGAGGAGCCGCCGCGCGAAATCCGCGTTCTGCTCGCTCCCTTCGGGCATCTCGCTCTTGTACCGGTCGAGCGCGCGCACATAGAGCGCGTGCCTGGCGTCATTGAAGGTCTTGTCCAGGCCGTGCTTCGGATAGCGCTCCGCGAACGCCAGCAGCGCCGCGAGCGTCCCCACCTCCCGCGCCCGCTCGAGCTCCGCGGCGAGCGCGGCGCGGCGGGCCGCGGCGACCTCGGCCTGGATGCCCGTCCTCGGGTAGGCGCGGATGAAGTCGTCGATGGCCTCCACCGAGCCCCTCGCCGCCGCTAGGCGCAGCTCGGCCCGCGGCAGCAGCACCTGCGAGACGGCGTCCCCGTGGCCGCGGCCGCGCGTGAGGTAGCTCTGGTACGCGGCCACGTCGTCGCGCGCCCGCGCCGCGGCGTACATCCGAGCGTCGCTCATCCGGTTGCGGAGGAAGAAGAGCCCCAGGCCGAGGGCCACGCCGACCGCGGCCGCGAGGAGCCATGCATAGCTGTGCCACCCCGGGGCCTCGCGCGAGAGCGGGATGGGCGACGCGAACGGGCTCTCGATGGCAGGCGGCTCGAACGGATCGAGCCGGCGCAGCTCCGCGGGGTCGGGCTTCGCTTTCATGCGGCTGCACGCCGCTTCGACCTCCCGGATCACGTCGCCCGAGCGCGACGGGTCCTCGAGGGGAAAGGCGTGCTGCGTGCCGCCGAACGTGAGGACCACGGCGCCCCGAGGGGTCGCCGAGACGCGCGAGAGCTCCGCGAGCGAGAAGACCCGGAGCCTGTGGTCGCGCGCGTCGACCAGGTTCGCGGGGAAGACGAACAGGCCGGGCGTGAACGGCAGCGTGATGAGGTCGGCGTTGTAGGCGAGCGCCCGGAGCACGCCGATGACGGTGGTCGCGGCGAGCAGCACGTACGCGGCGGCCGCCGCCGTCGGGTGGAGCGCGAGAGCGCTGTTGACGTCGCCGAAGCCGGCCGCACAGAGCGCCGCCAGCAGGAGGCCCGCCGCCGCGCTGACCGCGAGCCAAGCCACGATGGTGTGCCGAGTCCCGAACCGGCTGACGATCGGCGCCGGCGCGAACCGCCCGCGGAACGCCTCGATCACGCCGTCCTGAATGGCACGCGGAAGCTTGTAGAAATTGATCTCGTTCATCGCGCTGCTCCCACCCGGCGCCGGAGCCTGGCGCCCTTCCACGCCTCGACCTGCCGATCGACCCTAATGCATTTCGCCCCGAGCTCCGAGACCGGAGATGGCCACTCCTTGCAGCAGGAGTGTGCAGCAATGCATCGACTTCTGCTCCTCTGGCACTTGTGCAGTCTCGTCGGCGCGGGCGCGGCGTCGGCAACGGCGCTGCGGCGGCGACGAGCCCCGGGAGGGCGGCTGGAGCGCGCCGGGGCTGGCGGCTCCGGCGCCGCCGCTTCCGGGAGCGGCGCGCCGGGCCGCAGCGGCGCCGGCCGGTGAACCTTCGAAGGCAGGAACGCCCCTCGCCGCAGCCCGTGGCGGAGCCGCGCCGCCGGGTCGCGGGCGGAGCGCCACCGCGCCGTGCGCCGCGAGTGTCATGTTGCAAATTCGCAACTCCGATCGGCGTGGGTATGCGTTCCTGACGACAACGCCGATGGGTATCTTCTCTGCCATGAAGATCGCGATTCTGGGGCCTGGCGCCATCGGGAGCACGTTTGCGTGGCATCTGTCGCGGGCTGGTCACGACGTCACGGTCGTGGCTCGTGGCGCGCGCCTCCGCTGGCTCGAGGAGCAGCGAACCATCGTGCGAGGCGACGGCGAACGCGCAGGCGTGACGGTCGCCTCCTCGCTCGACGCCGCCACGCCGTGGGACCTCGTGCTCGTCACGGTGCTCTCACCGCAGGTCGCGGCCGTGCTGCCGGCCGTGCGCGCGAGCGCGGCGCGGCGCGTGATGTTCATGTTCAACACCTTCGAGCCCCTGGAGCCGCTGCGCGAGGCCGTCGGGGCCGAGCGATTCCGCTTCGGGTTCCCGGGCGGCGTGTTCACGCTGCTCATCGACGGTCGGATTCACCCGCAGGTGCGGGCGGGCACCACGGTCGACGACGCCGACGTGGCGGAGCTGTTCAACGCGGCCGGCGTCCCCACGGTCGTCGAGCGCGACATGCAGAGCTGGCTTCGCAGCCACGCGGCGATGGTCGCGCCGCTGATGTCCATCGGCGTGCTCGTCCATGCCCGCGGCGCGGGCGTGACGTGGGAGGAAGCCGCGACCCACGCGCGCGCCTTCGCGGCCGGATTCGAGATCGTGCGCGCCCACGGCAACGCCATCCTCCCGGCGGTTCTCGGCATGTCCGCGAGGCTCCCCCGCGTCGTCGTGACGGCGCTGCTCTGGATGATGAGCCGCACGAAGATGTCGAGCGATCTCGGCAGGCTCGGGGCCGCGGAGCCCCGGATGCTCATCGACATGATGAACACGGCCTCTCCCCGGCTCGCGGCCCCGCTCCTGGCCATCCGGCCGTAGCGTCCAGCTCAGCCGAGCTGCCGGCGCGTCTCCGCTTCGATCTCCTTCACGACCACGCGGACTCGCGGCGTTTTCCTCGCGTCGCGATGAAAGGCGAGGAAGACGTCCACGTGCGGAGGCGACG
The DNA here is from genome assembly GCF_051473845.1 of Sorangium sp. So ce381. Lineage (NCBI taxonomy): Bacteria > Pseudomonadati > Myxococcota > Polyangiales > Polyangiaceae > Sorangium > Sorangium sp. So ce381. Next base: position 2,161,562 of record NZ_CP150336.1, read on the forward strand.
CCTCCAGATCGAGCTGCACGAGGCCGGGAAACGTCCTGCCCTGCATCTCGCTGAGCAGGCCGATGCCCATCCCCTCCAGCACCGCTCGTTCGATGGCGATCGCGGAGTTCGAGCGGAACACGAAGCGGCTCGCGCCGTACTCGCGGAGCCACACCTGATGGGGCAGGCGATCGAGCGAGTCGTCGAAGCCAATCCATTCTTGCAGGCTGGCCATGTCGCGCGGGAGCTTCGCGCCCGGGAGCCTCCGGTCGACGTAGTCGCGCGACGCGAACAGCCCGGTGCTCGCTCGCCCTAGGAATTTGGACACGATCGACGGCGACGTGGAGCGGACGATCCGGATGCCCACGTCGGCCTCTCCGCGCGCGAGATCGGCGACGCGCGACTCCGAGATGAGCTCGACGGCCAGCGCGGCGTGCTTGGCGCGCAGCCTCGCGAGCGCCGGCACGATGGGGCGCACGAAGCCTTCGGGCAGCGACACGCGCACCGTGCCCGAGACATCTGCGTCGCCACCGTCGCGGACGAGCGATGCGAGCCCGAGCTCGAGCTCCTCGGCGAGCGCCACCAGCCGGAGCGCGTAGGCGTCGAGCCGCGTACCGTCGTTGGCGCGATGCACGAGGGCGCGTCCGAGCGTGCGCTCGAGCGCCTCGACGCGGCGAGCGACGGTCGAAGGCGCGACGCCGAGCGCCTTGCCGGCGGCGAGGAAGCTCTTGTCCCGGTGGACCGCGAGCAAGATGCGGAGGTCGTCCCACGAGGGGGTCCTGGTCTTCATCTTCGCAAAACGACCCTCGCACGAGTCGCGGCGGCCGTCATCGCCGGCTGCACCCTCAGGTCAGCGGCGGGAGGAGACATCCGTCGAACGCCTACGAACAAGCCCTTGATGGCTGCACGGTAGATCAGAAGTAGTGAGCGCGCATGTCGTCGAGCAGGCCGGGCTGCTCCGTCTTCCAGCCGAGCAGCGCACGCGTCGCCTCGCTCGAGGTCCGGTTATCGAGCCCGACGACCATCGACATCCATCCGAAGTGAGCGCCTGCCTCCGCGGCCGGCACGCTCTTCGTCGGCACGCCGGTGCCTTTGCTGATCGTCTCCGCGATCGCGCGCATCGTGATGCCTTCCTCGGCGGTGCCGTGCAACACGGATCCCGGTGGTGCGCTCTCCACGGCAAGCCGGTACAACCGCGCCGCGTCGTCGCGATGCACCGCGGGCCAGTGATGGTTGCCATCGTCGACATACCCAGCGATTTTCTTCTCGCGCGCGAGCTTGATCAACATTGCGATGAAGCCCTTGTCGCCGGCGCCGTGCACCGTCGGAGCCAGCCGGATGACACTGCCACGCACGCCGCGCTTCGCAGCATCGACCACGAGACGCTCGGCTTGCAACCGGACCGAGAGCGGCGAGCTCGCCGGCGACTCGTCCGCCTCGAACGCGACCTCGCCGGGCCTCGAAACCACCAGCGTGCCGTTCGTGCCGACGAACGCCTTGTTCGTGCCCGCCATCGCATCGAGCATCGCGCTGATCGCGTCGCGATCGATCTGGTTGATCCTCGGGAAATCCGAGAAGTCCATGTGGAACGCCAGGTGGATCGTCGCATCGGTCGCACGGACGCCCTCGACAAGGCATCTCGGATCCCTGATGTCGCCGCGAACAACCTCCACGCCCTGCGCCTTCAACTTGTCGGCGCCCGCATCGCTGTGCGCCATGCCGAGGACGCTGTGGCCGGCCCCGCGCAGCTCCTTCAGCACCGCCGTGCCGATCCAGCCGGTCGCGCCGGTGACGAACACTCGCATTGACTTGGTCATGCGAGGACCGTACGCTCGGACTGCTCGTCCGAAAAGACGAGCGCCTATACTGGTATGGCGGCTACCACCCTCCCCGCGTTCCTGCGCGACCGCCGCGAGCGCGTCCATCCCGGAACGACCGCACGCCGACGCACCCCCGGATTGCGCCGCGAGGAGGTCGCCGCTAGAGCCGGCGTGAGCGTCACCTGGTACACGTGGCTCGAACAAGGTCGCGGCGGCGTGCCGTCGGACGACGTGCTCGAGCGCCTCGCCCGCGCCCTCGAGCTCGACGACACGAACCGCGAGATGCTGTTCCTGCTCGCGCACGACCGTCCGCCGCCGCGCAAGCCCGCGCCGCCCGTGGCGGTCACGCCGTCGCTCCAGCTCGTGCTCGACAACATCTCCGTCCCCGCCTTCGTGAAGACGCCGACGTTCCAGATCGTCGCGTGGAATCGCGCGGCGGTCGCGGTGATCGGCGATTATGCGGCGGTACCGGAGCGCGACCGCAACTTGCTGCGCCGGGTCTTCCAGCCGGGTTCAGAGAACAAGGTGCACAACGTTGAAGACGTTCGCCGTACCTGTCTCGCGTCGTTTCGCGTCGACATCGCGCGTGCCGGCCAATCCGACGAGGCGAGGGCGCTGATCGACGAATTGATGGAGACGAGCCCCGACTTTCGCCGCCTGTGGGACGAAGGTGAGATCCGGTCGCACGGCGGGTTCCAGAAGCGGCTCGTCCGTCCCGATGTCGGCGAGATCGTGCTCGAGTCGTCGGTGTTCCACGTCGAAGGCAGCGACGGCCTCTCGATGTTCGTGTTCTCACCCGCGAACGAGGCAAGCGCGCGCGCCATCGCGCAGCTGGTTCAACGGTCCGGAGCCTGATCGAGAATCCGCGCGAGCAGGTCGCTCAAACAACCCGGAGCTCACCAGCCTCGATGGACTTTCTTCGCTCGAGCAGATCCACTACGGTCTCGAGATCACGACGAACCCGAAGCTCCCCACCTGTGAAGCGGAAGAGCTCCGTGAGCGGACCGGCGTTCCACAAGCGTCCGTGATAGGCAACGACGACTCGGCGACGTGCCCCTGACTGTGGGGCTGCCCGTCCGCTTTCAAGGCGGCGGCGGGGCGGCTGCCTCCCGGCAGATCACGGCCAGCGCAGGGCATGGCGGGCCCGCCTACCTGCGCAGGAGGCGCCCCTGCCGGGTCTTGCTGGTCAGCGCGCCGTCCTGCGCCACCACCTCGCCGGTGATCAGGACGACGCGGATCCCCGAGGGCGGCGCGTCGGCCCGCCGCGGCGTCGTGTTGTCTGCCACCGTGGCCGGATCGAACACGACGAGATCCGCCCAGTGCCCAGGCAAGATGCGCCCCACATCGCGGAGCCCGATCCGCTCGGCGGGCAGCGAGGTCATCCTCCGCACGGCCTCCTCGAGCCGGAAGAGGCCGAGGTCGCGGCTGTAGTGACCTAGCACCCGCGGGAACGTGCCGAACGACGCCGGGTTGTGCCGGCCGCGCCGGGTGAGGATCGCGTCGGTCTCGAACGCGCAGAGCGGGTGCGAGAGCACGGCCCGGAGCGGCTCGTCCTGCGCATCGACGCCCGAGTACGTGTTCAGGAGGACGCGCGCCTTGCCGTCGCTCACGCGGGCGACGTGCACATAGGCGTCGAACTCGCTCGCGCCGAGGCGCCCCGCGATCGCCTCGAAATCGAGCCCCTCGAGCTCCGCGAGCTCCGGCGCTCCGCCCCAGAGCAGCCGGATGTCGGCATAGGAGAGCCCGAGGAGCCGCCGGAACATCGCGAACTCCCGCCGGAGGCGGCGGAGGATGGCGGGGTCGTCGATGCGGGCGCGGAAGTCGTCGAGCACCCAGGCGGGGAAGAGGGCGTTCACCGTGGTGTTGCCGACCGTGTAGGGGAACGCGTCGAAGGCGGCGTCGACCCCTCTGTCCACGGCCCGCTCGATCGCCCGGAGCACCCACGGCACCGTGGGCCACGTCCGCCGGCCGATGAAGATCTGGTGCGAGAGCTGGATCTTCGCGCCGCTCTCCTCGGCCAGGCCGAGCAGCTCGCGGACGGAGCGGAGGTTGTGCGGCGGGCCGAGGAGAAGCGGCCTGTAGAACGGCGATATCCACGTGTAGGCCCGGCCGTGGACCGTGAACACGCCCCCTTCGTCGGCCACCGTCCGGAGCAGCGTCAGGAGCTCGTGCCTTCGCGCGAAGACCCCGGGCGTGTAGGCCAGCCCGGCCGAGAGCCCGAACGCGCCCTCGCGCATCGACGCGCGCGCGAGCGCGCAGAGCGCGTCGATCTGCTCCGGGCTCGGGGGAGCGGCGCTGTTGCCCATGACCGCCTGGCGGAGCGTGCCGTGGCCGACCAGGAGCGCCGCATTGACGAGCAGCCCGCCGGCCTCGAGGGCGGTCAGCAGCTCGCCCATCGAGCGCCACCGATAGGCGAGCGCTCCGTCCTTCATGATCTCCGCGGAGTGCTCCACCAGCGGAATCGACGCCTCGGTGACCGGGGCAGGGGAATGACCGCAATTGCCCGCCACCACGGTCGTGATGCCCTGGGCGACCATCGGCGCGAGGACGTCCTCGTGGTCCGGCAGCGCGAGGAGCCAGTCGATGTGCGAGTGAACGTCGATGAAGCCGGGCGCGACGGCGAGCCCGCTCGCGTCGAGCGTCCGCCCTCCCGCGAGCGCGCCTGGCCCGGCGATCGCGGCGACCCTGCCCTTCTGGATCCCCAGGTCCGCCATGTAGCGAGGCTGGCCGCTGCCATCGAGGATCGTTCCCCGCGAGATGACGAGATCGAAGTCCATCTGCACGCCTCCTCGAGAAGCTCTGTCGCGGACCACGCGGAACCGTGGGAAGCCCACGGAATCGGGGCGTGGCCGTGCTGCGGAGCATGAGCTCCGCGCGGGCCGTGCGCTCCCCGATTCCTGGCTCGTTGGCCCTCGTGCCCCGGCGGACGCGCCCTTCGGCCGCTGCCCTGCCAGCACGAGGCCGAGCTCGTCTGTTCGCGTTGGCGTTCGCGTTCGCGTCGCGCGCCCCTCGCATGAGCCCGCCGGTGTGCAGCCCGAGCCCAGCGGCCTGCCCCGGCCGGGTCCAGGCCGCGTCGCGCAGTGCAGTTCGCTCCGGGCGACCCCGCGAGATCGCCTGGCCCCGCGATTGTATCTGCTGCTGTCGCAGTCCTGCGTCGGGTCGACTCGACCCGCGAGAGACCGGGGGAGTCCATGGATCGAACAGCGAGCGCGCCTCGAGGCGGGCGTCTCTCTCTGCGCCCGCTCGCCGAGCGGCCGCGGTGCAGCATCGTCATTCCCTGTTACAACGAGGAGCGCTACATCGAGGACGTCCTCCGCTGCGCCCTCCAGCAGCGTTATCCTCCAGAGCTCCTCGAGATCTTCGTGGTCGACGGCGGCTCGACCGACAGGACACGGGAGCTCGCCGGCCGCGTCGCGGCCAAAGATCCACGGGTGACGCTCCTCCACAACCCCGACCGGATCCAGGCCGCGGCGATGAACATCGGCATTCGCCGGGCGCAAGGTGAGGTGATCGTCCGGATGGACGCCCACGCCGACTACGCGGGCGACTACGTGGCTGCGTCGGTCGCGGCGCTCCGGAGGACCGGCGCCCTCAACGCGGGCGGCGCGGCGCGGCCGCGCCACCGGAACGGCTTTCAGCGGGCGCTCTGCGTCGCTCTCTCGAGCCCTCTCGGCGTGGGCGGCTCGGCGTACCGGGACCCGTCGCGCGAGGGGTTCGTCGAGTCCGTGTTCAACGGGGCTTTCCGGCGCGAGGCGTTCGAGATCGCCGGCCTCTACGACCCGGCCGCCATCACCAACGAGGACGCCGAGCTGAACCAGCGCATCATCGAGGCCGGCGGCGCGGTCTACCTGTCCCGGGAGATCGTCGCCTATTACTACCCGCGGTCGTCGTTCGCCGCGCTCGTCCGGCAGTATTTTTCGTATGGCAAGGGGCGCGCGCGCACGCTGCTGTGCCGCCGCAGGTTCCTGTCGCTCCGGCCGGCGCTGCCGTTCTGCATGGTGACGGCCTTCGCGCTGCTCGCGGTCGCGTCAGCGCTCCTGCCGGCGGTCCGCCCGGCGCTGGCGCTCGCCTCGCTCGCCTATGCCGCGCTCGTGATCGCGGAGTCGCTCCGGCTCGCGCGGCGCGCCTCGCCGCGCGATTTCCCCCTGCTCTGCGCCATCTTTCCCGCGGTGCACGCCGCGCACGGGCTCGGTTTCTGGGCCGGCCTGCTCCGCGGCGCGAGGGACGGCGCCGGCCGGCGCGACGCCGAGCGCCTTCCGGCGCCGTGAGCGCGAGCCGCGCGGCGTCCCGGGTTCAGCGGCTCGGACGCGGCTCGACCGGCGGCGCGGCGCGTTGATCACCCGCGTTCGCTTTGGTATGTTTGCGCCGTGAGCGTACGCGGGACGTCGTTTGCATCGTTCTCCTCGGTCGCGGCCGAGCTCATCGAGCTGTCCCGCTTTTGCCATGAGCGCGGCTGGACGCCGGCCACGAGTGGCAATTTCTCCGCGCGGCTCGGCGACGGCACCCTCGCGATCACGGCGTCCGGGCGGCCCAAGGGCGCGCTCGGCGTGTCGGACATCGTGGTCGTCAATGCGGACGGCCGCCTGACCGGGCCCTCGGCGGCCCGCCCGTCGGCCGAGACGGCGCTGCACTGCCAGCTTTACCGGCACGACAGCGAGATCGGCGCCGTCGCGCACACCCATTCGCGGGCCGCGACGGTGCTGTCGCGGCGGTGCGCGCAAGAGGGGTACGTGACCCTCTCGGGCTACGAGGTGGCGAAGGCGCTCTCCGGGATGACGACGCACAGCGCCACGGTGCTCCTCCCCGTCTTCGTCAACACGCAGGACATCCGGAAGCTGGCCGAGGACGTCGATGCGTTCATGTCGGCGCATCCGCCCGTGTACGGGTACCTCATCGCAGGTCACGGGCTGTACACGTGGGGATCGGACATCGCCAGCACCATCCGCCACATCGAGGCGATCGAGTTCATGCTGGACTGCGCGCTGCTGGAAGGAGGGCTATCATGAGCCGATTGCGGGTTTACCGGGAGAGCGACCCGACGAGGGCCGACGAATACACGACGCTCGAGGACATCGCCCGCGTCGCCGCCGGGGCGCAGATCCGCTTCGAGCGCTGGTCCGCCGAGCGCCCGCTGCCGCCGGGGACGGCGCAGGAGCAGGTGCTCGAGGCGTACGCGGGGCCGGTGAAGCGGCTCTCCGAGGCGTGCGGGTTCGTGACGGCGGATGTCGTGTCGGTGTCGCCGAGCACCCCCAACCACGCCGACCTCAGGCGAAAGTTCCTGGACGAGCACATCCACACCGAGGACGAGGCGCGCTTCTTCGTCGAGGGACGAGGGCTGTTCTGCATCCATCACGGCGAGCGCGTGCTCTCGTTCCTCGTCGAGAAGGGCGATCTCATCAGCGTACCGGCCGGGACGCGGCACTGGTTCGACATGGGGCCGGAGCCCTCGTTCACCTGCATCCGGTGGTTCTCCGACCCGAGGGGGTGGGTCGCCGAGCACACCGGGTCGGACATCGCGTCGCGCTTCCCGCGGCTCGAGGCGTGAGCGTGGCGGCCCCTGCGCGCGCGGTGCTCGTCGACATCGAGGGGACGACGACCGACGTGCGCTTCGTGCACGACACGCTGTTCTCCGTGGCGCGCCGGGATCTGGCCGCGTACGTCTCGGCGCACGCCGGGAGCCCGGAGGTCGAGGCAGCCCGGCGCGCCGTCGCGCGCGAGCGGGGCGAGAGCGAGCAGTCGGTGAGCGACGGCGAGCTCGCGGCGGCGCTGCTCGCGTGGATCGACCAGGATCGCAAGGAGACGACGCTGAAGGCGCTCCAGGGCAAGATCTGGCGCAGCGCCTACGAGTCGGGGGGGCTCCGGAGCCACGTCTACGCAGACGTGGCGCCGGCGCTGCGGAGATGGCGAGACCTCGGGGTGACGCTCGCCGTGTTCAGCTCCGGGTCCGTCGAGGCGCAGGAGCTCCTCTTCCGGCACACGACGGCCGGCGATCTCACCGGCCTGTTCACGGCGTTCTTCGACACGACGACCGGGCCGAAGCGAGAGGCGGGCGCTTACCAGCGGATCGCGGAGGCGCTCGGGCTGCAGCCGGGAGAGGTGCTGTTCCTGTCCGACATCGTGGCCGAGCTCGACGCGGCGGCGGCGGCGGGGATGCGCACGGCGCAGCTGCTCCGGCCGGGGACGGCGCGGGACGCGGAGAGCCGCCACGCCGTCGCGGAGCGCTTCGACGACATCGCGCCGTAGCTCGCCGCTCGTTCCGCTTGGCGCGTGGGTGAGCGCGGGGACATCCTTGGCGCGCATGCTCCACGGCAGACTGCTCGCCGACCGGTTCGAGGTGGTCGACCTCGCGGGAACGGGAGGAATGGGCACCGTCTACCGGACCGTGGACCGCGCGAGCGGCGATGTCGTCGCCGTGAAGCTGCTGGGCGATGTCGACGCGCAGGCAGCGGCGCGCTTCGGTCACGAGGCGCGGGCGCTCGCCACGCTCGATCACCCGCACGTCGTGCGTTACGTGACGCACGGGGTGGCGCCGACCGGGGAGCCTTACCTGGCGATGGAGTGGCTCTCCGGGGAGAGCCTCTCGGCCCGGCTGTCGCGGGGACCGCTGGACGTGGAGGAGAGCGTCGCGCTCGTGCGCGCGGTGGCGGACGCGCTCGGCGCGGCGCACGCCCGCGGGATCGTCCACCGCGACATCAAGCCGAGCAACCTGTTCCTTCCGGGCGGGGCCGCCGACCGGGTGAAGGTGCTCGACTTCGGCATCGCCCGGCTCTCGGGCGCCTCGGCGCGGCTGACGCGGACGGGGGCCCTCGTGGGCACCATCGGCTACATGGCCCCGGAGCAGGCCAGCGGGGAGCGCGCGCAGCTCGACGCGCGCGCGGACGTCTTCTCGCTCGGGTGCGTGCTCTTCGAGTGCCTGACGGGTCGTCCAGCGTTTCAAGGGCGGCACCTCATGACGATCCTGACCAAGCTCCTCCAGGAGGAGCCGCCGCGGGCGAGCGCGCTGCGGCCCGAGGTGCCGCAGGCGCTCGACGAGCTCGTGGCGCAGATGCTGGCCAAGCGCCCGGCGGAGCGCCCGGCCGACGGCGCGGCGGTGGTGCGCTGCCTCGACGCGCTCGGCGCCTCGACGGCGGGCGGCGCTCGCTCCAGCCTGGCCGCCGTCGAGCTCGTGACCGCCGCGGAGGTGTGGCTCTGCTCGATCGTGGCCGTCGGGCCGACGGACGTCAGCGCGCCGGCGTCGACGGGGATCGTGCCTGCCGATCGATCGCAGCGGAGCGCGGTCGCCGCCGTCCGGCACGAGACCTCGCCCCTGGGCGCGGCCGTACAGGAGCTGGCCAGCGGGGCGGTGGTGGCGATCCTGGCGGCGGGGGCGGGCGCGGGCAGCGCGACCGACCAGGCGGCGATCGCGGCCCGCTGTGCGCTGCGGATCCGCGCGTCGGTCCCCGGAGCCAACGTCGTGCTGGTGACGGGGCGCGGCGAGGCGACGGGACGATCGCTGCTCGGCGAGGTCCTGGACAGGGCGGCCGCGCTGCTCGACGACGCGGCCGCCCGGGGCCGCCCGGGCCGGCTCCGCGTCGCGGTCGACGCCGTGACGCGGGCCCTGCTCGACGCGCGCTTCGAGGTCGCGGAGCAGGACGGGCTCTCCTGGGTGGAGGCGGAGCGCGAGGTCGCCGACGGCGCGCGCAGGCTGCTGGGCAAGCCGAGCCCCTATGTCGGGCGCGCTCGGGAGCTGCGCAGCCTGCTCGATCTCGTCGAGGAGAGCTTCACCGAGCGGCGCGCCGCGGTGGCGCTCGTGACCGCGGCCGCGGGGGTGGGCAAATCCCGCCTGCGTCACGAGCTGGTCCAGGCGCTGCGGCCGCGCCACCCCGAGCTCGTGCTGGGCGTCGGCAGCGGGGACTCCATCGGCGCGGGCTCCGCGTTCGCGATGCTCGCCGGGTCGCTCCGGGGCGCGCTCGGGATCGCGGCCGGCGAGGCCCCCGAGGCGCAGCGGGAGAAGCTCGCGCGGGCCGTGGGGCAGCTGTTCGCAGGGGAGCAGCAGCGGCGCGTGGCCTGCTTCCTCGGCGAGCTGCTCGGCGTTCCTCTCACCGACGACGGGCCGATGCTGCGGGCCGCGCGGCAGGACCCGGCGCACATGGCCGACCGGATCCAGGAGGCCTACCTGGACTACGCGCGCGCCGTGACGAGCGCGCGGCCCATGCTCGTCGTCCTCGAGGATCTGCACTGGGGAGATGCGCCTTCGGTGAAAATTTTCGATCACGCGCTGCGGGCGCTCTGCGAGCGCCCCTATGCGGTGCTCGCGTTCGCCAGGCCCGAGGTCCACGAGCTCTTCCCCCGGCTCTGGATCGAGCGAGGGCTCACGGCGATGCGGCTGCGCGAGCTGCCCGCGCGGGCCGCCGAGCAGCTCGTGCGCGGCGCGCTGGGCGCGTCGGTCGAGCCGGGGACCGTGGCGGCGATCGTGGAGCGGGCCGCGGGCAACGCCTTCTACCTGGAGGAGCTCGTCCGGGCCGTGGCGGAGGGGCGCGGCGGCGCGTTGCCGGAGACGGTGCTGGGCATGGTCGAGGCGCGCCTCGCGGCGCTCGAGCCCGAGGTGCGGCGGCTGCTCCGGGCGGCGAGCGTCTTCGGGGACGTCTCGTGGATCGGCGGCGTGAGCGCGCTCGTCGGCGCGCGCACCCTGGCGTCGGGGGCGAGCGACGCGGACGCCTTGGCGGAGCTCTTCGATCGCGAGATCCTCGAGCGCCGCCCGAGCTCGCGCCTCGCGGGACAGGAGGAGATCGCGTTCCGTCACGCGCTCCTGCGGGAGGGGGCTTACGCGATGCTCACCGAGCGAGACAGGGCGGTCGGGCACAGGCTCGCCGGGGAGTGGCTGCTCTCGGCCGGCGAGCAGGACCCGATGGTGCTGGCCGAGCACTTCGCGCGGGGCGGGGACGGGCCGCGCGCGGGGGGGTTCTACCTGCGCGCCGCCACCCTGGCGCTCCACGGGGCGGACGTGCAGGCGGCGCTCGCGGCGGTGGAGAAGGGGATCGCCTGCGGGGCCGAGGGCGAGCCGCTGGCCGAGCTCCACCTGCTCCGGATGAACGCCTTCATCTGGACCGACGACGCCGCGCATGCCCACGCGAGCGCGCTCCAGGCGCTCGAGCTCGCCGCGCCCGGGAGCCTCCTTTCCTGGCGTGCCCTGAGCGGCGCGATGTACTGCGTCGCGCTCTGCGACGACCGGCGGGCCGTGGAGGTGCTGGTCCCGCGCCTCCTGGCCGAGGAGCTCCCCGTCGACGTCCTGAGCCCGGAGCTCGCGACCCGGATCGTCTTCAGCCTGCTCTGGGACGGGAGGACGGCGCTGGCGGAGCGGATCGTGCGCCGGCTCGAGCTCGTCATCGCGCCGGCCGTCGAGGGCGATCTCCATGCGGCGCTCTGGATCGAGTTCACCCGCGGCTTCTGGCGCTGCCATGCGGCGCGGGACCTGTGGGGAGCGCTCCAGGCGAACCTCGCCGCGGCGCGGCGCGCCGAGTCCCTCGGCAGCGGGCTGTTCGTCCCCTGGGCGTGGATGCTGGTGGCGATCGATTACACGAGGCTCGGCGACATGGCCGCCGCCGATGAGTGCCTCGATCGCGTGCTCGCGACCGAGGGCCTGCTCGACTACGTGTTCACGACCTCCGTGACGTGCCGGATCCTGTCGCTCCTCGAGCGGCGCAGGATCACCGAGGCGCTGGAGATGGGCGGCAGCCTGCTCCAGCACATGCTCGCGCGCGGTGATCGCAGCCGGAGCGTGATCCCGCGGCAGCTCCTCGCCGAGGGGCGGATGCTCCTCGGCGAGCTGGCCCAGGCGGAGGAGGAGCTCTGCGCGGCGGGGGATCCGGCGGCGATGGCGCCCTTCTCCGGGGCCGTGCATCTCTCGTTGTTCGCCGAGATCCGGCTGCGGCAAGGGCGGCCAGAGGAGGCCTGTGCGATGGCCGGCGAGGCGCTCGCGCTCCAGCGGCAGGCCGGCACGGTCTTCCTGCTGCGGCAGGAGGTGATCCCTGCGCTGTACGCCGAGGCGCTGCACGCGAAGGGCGACGCGGAGGGCGCGCGCGCGGTCGTCCGCGAGGAGCGCGCTGCGCTGCTCGCCCGGGCGGCCAGGATCGAGGAGCCTGCGCTCCGGAGGAGCTTTCTCGAGAACGTGTCCGCGAACGCCCGGACTCTCTCGCTTGCGCGCGCGTTGCTCGGGGAGTGAGCTCGGCCGGCTGCAGCGGAGCCAGCGGTGGAGGGCGTGCTGCGCGGGGGGGCGGCGGGGCTGTCCCACAAACTCGCGCCTTTGGGGGGCTATTGCCTTGTACACGGGAGGCGAGATCGGGGGGCGACCGGCTGCGCCGCGGGCCGGCGCTCGGGGTTTGTGGGGGCCTGCCCCGCCGCCCCCCCGCGCAGCACGCCCTCCACCGCTGGCTCTTTCCAAGGGGCCTGGCTGGTCGAGGTGCTGTAGAGTGACGCGCGACTGGCCGCGTGAAGAAGGATGGCTGATGAAGGAGCTGGAGAATTTGAGACCGCCTGCGGTGCTCGAGGAGATCGAGCGGGCCACCGCGGAGATCGGGTTTACCATGGCCAGTGACAGGCAGACGGGCTCGATGCTGCGCACGCTCGCGGCCGCCAAGTCCGGCGCTTTCCTCGAGCTCGGGACGGGCACGGGCATCTCGACGTGCTGGATCCTCGATGGCATGAACGCCATTTCTACGCTCGTCTCTGTGGAGCACGACGAGAAGGTCCAGGCCGTGGCGCGCCGGCACCTCGGAGGCGACCCCCGCCTCACGCTCAAGAACATGGATGGCGAAGCGTTCTTGCGCTCGGTCCAGGGGCAACAATTCGAGCTCGTTTTTGCCGATACATGGCCGGGCAAGTACTACGCCCTCGACGAGGCGCTGAGCCTGATCAAGCCCGGCGGGCTCTATGTCATCGACGACATGCTCCCTCAGCCCAACTGGCCTGATGACCACGCTCCCAAGGTGGCGGAGCTGATCGCCGCTCTCGAGCGACGCCAGGATCTCGTGCTGACCAAGCTCTGCTGGTCGTCAGGGCTCATCATCGCGACCAGGATCGGTCGCGCCTAGAGAGCGGCCGCGCCCGCAAGGCGGCTCGGCCCCCGCCGCCACGGGCTGACGCGCGAGGTGCGCCCCGTGCCTCAGCGTGACAGGCGCGCCGTCAGGTAGTGGCGCATGGACATCGGCGCCCGGCCGAGCAGGCGCTCCAGGGTCGGATCCACCGCGGCGAACTCGCGCTCCCGGCTCGCCGCGAACATGCCCAGGAGCAGGTCCGCGCGTTGTTCGGGGACGCCGTGAGACAGCATGTCTTCCCTGAACGCTCGATCGCTGACGGTCACCCGCGTGATCGGGCGCCCCAGGAGCTCCGAGGCGATCGCCGCGACGTCCGCGAGGTCGAGGGCCGCGGAGGCGGTGAGCGGCGGTGTCAGCCCGTCGAGGCGCGCCTCGTCGGTCAGCGCGATCGCCGCCGCGTCGGCCAGGTCGCCGTGCTCTGTCCACGAGACCGGGCCGTCTTCTGGCGCGACGAGCTTGCCCGTCTCGAGCGCCCGCTCGAGGAGCATGAGCGCGGACGCCGCATAGAACCCGTTGCGAAGCGAGGTGAAAGCGACCCCCGACCTTCGCAGCAAGGCCTCGGTGGCCGCGTGGTCGCGCATGGGCTCGAAGCGGGACGCCGGGCTCGAGCCCATGTGGCTCGTGTAGAGGACGCGGCGGGCGCCCGCCGCGCGCGCCGCTTCGAGCGCGGCTTCGTGCTGGCGCACCGCGGCCTCGCCTGCGCTGTTGATCGAGACGATCAGGACATGCGAGGCGCCCTCGAACGCGTGACGCAGGCTGGCGGCGTCCTCGAAGGCCCCCCGGCGCACGCGGACGCCGCGCTCGGCGAGCGCGCTGGCCTGCTCCGGGTCGCGCACGCTGACGCCGAGGCGAGCGGCGGGCACGCGCTGAAGGAGCCGCTCCAGGATGGCTCGGCCGAGGTGACCGTTGGCTCCGGTGACGATGATCATGACAACCTCCTGTTGCGCTCGGCGCAGCGACCCTGCGCGGTCATCCCAGGGATCACGCGGACGCGGCGCTCCGTGCTCCGCGTGGCCCGGTGACGATGGGGCTCTTGACGTGGTCGAGCCTAGCGCCGGCCACCGGAGCGCATTAGTGTGCCTGGAGGGAAGGGACTGTTGTCGTGGACGCACGAATCGATCTGGACCTGAACGACGCCGCGCTCCTCGTGCGGGTCGTCCGGACGCGCAGCTTCTCGGCCGCCGCCCGCGAGCGCGGCGTGCCGGTCTCCACGGTGAGCCGGCGCATCGCGCGGCTCGAGTCCGCGCTCGGTGTCCGGCTCCTCGAGCGAACCACGCGGCGGCTGGAGCTGACCGAGGCTGGGCGCGCGTACTTCGGCCACGCCGAACGGGCGATCGACGATCTCACGAGAGGCACGCATCACGTCCGCGAGCTCCAGAGCGAGCCGCGAGGCCGCGTGCGGATCGTGGCGCCGATCGCCCTCGGCGCCGCGGTGGCGAGCGTCGTCTGCACCTATCTCGCGAAGCACCCTCACGTGTCGGTCGACCTCGAGATCGATTCGCGGCGGGTCGACCTCCTCGCCGGGGGCTTCGATATCGCGATCGTCCCGGGCCACGTGGACGACACCACCGACTTCGTGGCGCGGGAGCTCTGGCGGGCGACGCGGAAGCTGCTGTATGCGAGCCCGCTTTACCTCGAGGCGCGGGGCGTTCCCCACCGGATCGAGGACCTCGCGCGTCACGATTGCATCGCGGTGCACGCGACCGACGGAATGGCGACGTGGACGCTCGGGCAGGGGCGCCGGAGGCGGCGTGTCGCCTTCGAGCCCCGCTTCTATGTGAGCGAGTCCTCCGCCGCCTACCGCGCGACGCTCGCGGGCGTCGGTATCGCGATGCTTCCAGAGGTGTTCTGCGCCGAGGACGTGGCCGCGAAGCGTCTCGTCCGCGTCCTCAAGGGCTACGAGGCCGAGGCCGGAGGCGTCAGTCTCCTCTATCGCGCGCATCGAGCCCTGACGGCCGCCGTCCGGACCTGCATCGACCACCTCGTCGGGGAGCTGCCGGCGACCGACCCGGCGCGCGCCGGCCGCAGCCGCCGCGAGTAGGTTGTCTTGGCGCGGAGGTGACGGCCCCGGCGAGATCCGTCGCGGTCGAAATGGCCTCGGTGATTGCACACCGCTCGAAGCGCGCCTGGCGCAGCACGACCAAATCGATGATGAATTTGATGTGCCTGTAAGGAGCGTGCGCCTCGGCTTGGCATTGGCCGCTCGAGAGACGATGGGGTTCCGGCATCAGCTCCCTGGATTTCCGCTAGCTTCGGCAGCTAGCTTTCCGCAATGGACCGTTGCGTGACAGGGCGGGGGACTTTCCGAGTCCACGGGCAGTTCAGCCTTGACTTCAAAAAAAAGACGGCTTCACATGGTGTAGAACGCACTATCGCGCGTTCCATTCAACACCCGTCGGTCACCGGCCCCAAGGGGGAGCGCACGCCGGATGGCCCATCACCATTCGAAGCAGTGAAGTAGGGTCTTGATACTATCTCACAGGCGGGCACCGGCCGTGCTCAGCCGATGAATGCCGGAGGCAACATGCCGCTGAAGAGCTATGGCGTATTGAAGGGTACAGTGATCGATCGGCGCCTCGCGTCGGGAGCGAACCCGCACTATCAGATCCACGTCGTGGACGACACGATCGACTACCGCATCGCGGTGAACGTGCAGTCGCAGGACGGCTCCCAGGTCGAATACGTCGTCAAGTCACATTTCGCGCACCCGCTGCTTCAAGAGATCCACGAGCTGAAGCCGGGCTTCCAGCGGTTGGAGAGCAAGCCGGGTGGGCTCGGGCTCGACTTCATCCGGGGCAACCTCGTGGATCGGGCGGAGTTCGTTCCGCTGCCCTTCTCCGCCCCGGGCCCTGACAACGACCTCAATGAGAAGCTCGATCACTACGTGCAGCGGGCGATGGCCGACGAGACGGCGCTCCTGTACGCCTTCGGGGAGCGCTGGGGCCCGGAGAACGGGACCAAGGACAAGATCTTCGGCTTCCTGCCCGGAAACGGCATTCACGATATCCACATGAACCAGGGCAACGACGCCCGCTTCAAGAAGGACGATGGTGTCTGGCAGGACGGCGGCCTCCTCATCCACTTCCCGCGTGGGGACCAGTGGGTCGCGATCTTCATGAGATTTCAGACGCAGGCGTGGCACACCGATGACCAGACAGGGCACACGCTCGACGTGCCGGTATCCGGACCGCCGTCGGATGTGACCGGTGGAGGTGGCGGACTCCCCACGGTAGAGCAGCCCGACGGGATCGTGCGGATCGTCGCTGCCCTCGTGAACGACGTGCGCACACCCGAACGGGAGACCGTCACATTGCTGAACACGTCGAACCAGAAGATCAACCTCGCCGGCTGGTCGCTGGCCGACAAGGCCAAATCGAAGATGGCGCTCACCGGAGAGCTCCAGCCCGGTGGGGTGACGACGGTCGTCGTCCAGGCTCCGATGGTCCTCTCCAACAAGGGCGGGATCATCACGCTGCTCAACGCGGAAGGGCTGAAGGTCGACGGCGTGTCCTATACCAAGCAGCAAGTGAGCAATCCGGGCTGGACGATCGTGTTTTGAGGCCAGTCCAGGGCGGGGGACAGCTGCCATGATGGCCTGCGCGGGCCCCCGCGGGAGCTCCGGGAGCACGGAGGCGGCGCTGCCCCCTCCGCGCCAATGCGCCTGAGACACCGGGCTCCAATCGACGTTCCGCCGCTGCCCCGAGCCTTCACTCCACAGCCAGCTGTATGGCGCCCTTCCACGCGCTCCTTCGCACGTGGCGAGCGTTAACGAGACTGTTGCCAACCGTCCATCGGATTGACGCAGCGGCGCGCAGCGGGCGCGCCGTTCAAGCGTTCTTCCGCCGCATCGCCTCTCCGGTGCTGCTGACATGCCGAGAATTCCATCGAGGCCCTTGATCCGGGCATGCATAGGTGCCAAAACTCGACCGCCCCGATTCAACATGGCTGTATTCGCGCGAAGAAGCATCGCGCCGAGGCGGCGCTCGGAAAGGTGTTCACGATGACAGGTCGAGTCGGACGGATAGCGTCGGTTTCCTCGGTGATTCTGGCCATGACCGCGCTGACCGCGTGCGGCGATGACCAGGGCGGCACGGGCTCATCGACCTCCAGCTCAGCAGGCTCAGGCGGAGCGGGAGGAGGCGGTACGGGGGGCGGCGGCGCGGGTGGAGGCGAGCAGGGCGGCGGCGGCGCGAGTGGAGGCGAGCAGGGCGGCGGCGGCGCGGCAGGAGGCGAGCAGGGCGGCGGCGGCGCGGCAGGAGGCGAGCAGGGCGGCGGCGGCGCGGCAGGCGGCGAGCAGGGCGGTGGCGGCGCGGGAGGAGCCCCGGCGACGCCGAGCGGAGCCACGGCGGACCTCGCGCTGCTCGAGACCACCGATCTCCACACCAACATCCTCGGCTTCGATTACTTCAAGCTGGTCGCTGATCCATCGATTGGCCTCGAGCGCACCGCGACCCTCATCAACCAGGCGCGGGCCGAGTTCACGAACAATCTCCTGATCGACAACGGCGACACGATCCAGGGCACCGTCCTCGCCGACTATCAGGCGCTCGTCGAGCCGATCGCGTGCGGCGAGACGCTGGCCATGTACAAGGCGATGAACCACCTGGGGTTCGACGTCGGCGGGATCGGCAATCACGAATTCAACTTCGGCCTCGCCTTCCTCTCGCAGGTGACCCACACCCCGTTCGACGTCGAGGGGCTCGATCTCGCTGGCTCGGCGGACTGCGAGGGCCCTCGGTTCCCGCTGGTGAACTCCAACGTCTTCAGCCTGAAGACGAACGAGACGCTCTTCCCGAGCACCGTCATCCTCGAGAAGACCATCAAGGCGGCGGCGCCGGGCGGCGGCGCCATCGAGAGCACGGTCAAGGTCGGCTTCATCGACGTCACGCCGCCGACGATCCTGAGCTGGGACAAGAAATGGCTCGACGGCAAGGTCTTCACGAAGGGGGTGAAGGAGGTCGCTGCCCCGCTGGTGGACGACCTCCGCGCCAGGGGGGCCGAGCTGGTCGTCGCCATCATCCACGGCGGCCTCGACGACTCGCCGTACACGCCCACCCTCGAGAACCAGGCGTGGCACCTGGCCCAGGTGCCCGGCATCGACGCGATGCTCATGGGCCACTCGCACCAGATATTCCCCAACCCGAGCAGCACCGTGGCGCAGTTCAGCCTGCCGGAGGTCGACAAGGACGCGGGCACGGTCGACGGCGTCCCCGCCGTCATGGCGAATTTCTGGGGCCAACACCTCGGTGTCATCAAGCTGGGGCTCACCCACGACGGCGAGGGCTGGAAGGTCGACAAGGCGAAGACGGTCGTCGAGGCCCGGCCGATCGCCACGACCTGCAAGGGTGGGCTCCCCGAGGCGTGTGATGCAACGGAGCGCTGGCGCACGGGGGCGCCCTGCGCGTTCGCGACGCTCTGCGACGCGCAGCCGGACAAGACGAAGGTCGTCGTCGCGGCCGAGGCTTCCATCGCGCCGCTCCTCGACGCCGAGCACCAGGCGACGGTCGCCTACGTCAAGACGCCCATCGGCACGAGCGATTTCGCGATGTCGTCGATGTTCGCCGACGTGGGGGACGCCAGCGCGATCCAGATCGTCAACCAGGCCCAGGCCGACTACGTCGCCCGCTACGTCCAGGAGAACCTGCCGCAGTACGCGTCGCTGCCCGTGCTCTCGGTGAGCGCGCCGTTCAAGTCCGGCTTTCAGGGCGGCAACGACTACACCGACGTGCCGGCGGGGAGCATCGCGATCAACAACGCGGCCGATCTCTACCTGTACGCGAACACGGTCCAGGCGGTGAAGGTCACCGGCGCGGACATCCTCGACTGGCTGGAGAGGGCCGCGACGCGGTTCAATCAGATCGATCCGAGCAAGACGGAGCCGCAGCCGCTCATCAACACCGCGATGCCCGGATACAACTTCGACATGTTCACGGACAGCAGGATCACGTACGAGATCGACGTGACCCAGCCGCTCCCGCCCACGGGGATGAAGGCCAGCGGCCGGATCAAGAACCTCCAGTGGAACGGGGAGCCCATGGATCCGGCCGCGGAGTTCATCGTGGCCACGAACAACTACCGCGCGAGCGGCGGCGGCAGCTTCCCTGGCCTCGACGGCTCGAAGACGATCTACGCCGCGCCGGACACGAACCGCGACGTGCTCATCACGTACATCAAGAAGATAGAGAACCTCACGCGGGCCCAGAACGGCGCTGCCCGCAGCTGGCGCTTCGCCCGGGTCACGACGATGGGCCCCGTGACCTTCACCTCGGCGCAGAACGCGCTGCCGAAGGCGGAGGCCGCCGGGCTGACCAACCTCTCGCTCGTCGCGCAGGACGACGGCAGCGCCAAGATGCTCTCGGTGTACTCCATCGACCTGAGCCGGTGAGCGTCCCGCCTCGCGTGCGGCTCGCTGTGCTGGCCGGCGGCGCCCTCGTGGTAGGCGGCGGCGCCGCCCTTTGCCTTGGAGGGCTGCGCGAGGGCGGTCATCCCGAGGCGGACCGCCCCACCGCCGCCGCGGCGCCCTCGCCGCCGTCGCGCCCTGGGGCATCGCCCCCGAGCGGCATGGAGGCGCGGGCGCTCGGCTTTCGCCTGCTCACGCTCGCAGATCCCGGGGAGGTCCTCGCCGGGATGGATTCACTCGCGCGGGCGGCCGAGCAGGGAGACGTTGAGTCGCAGGTCTCGCTCGGAAGGATCTACCTGAAGGGGTTACCGTCGGTCCCCAGGGACGCGGCGCGCGCCCGCGCCTGGCTGCTGCGAGCCGCCGCCTCGCAGCACCCGAGCGCCGCGTATTTCCTCGGCGTGATCAGCCAGAACGGCGATGGCGTGACGGCGGACCCTGCGGAGGCTGCGCGCTGGTTCGAGATCGCGGCGCGCGGAGGGTCGCCGGACGCGATGTTCCTGCTCGCCAACGCGTATCGCGCAGGCGCCGGCGTACCGAGGAATGACAGAAGAGCCGTGGAGCTCTACGAGAGCGCCGGCGAGCGGGAGCACCCCGCGGCGCTCCAGGCGCTGGCGATGGCCTATCGCTACGGTGAGCTGGGGCTCGAACCCGACGAGGCCGAGAGCCGCCGGTACACGATGGAGGCCGAGCACGCCATCCAACACCGGCAGGCTCCTCCGTAGGCCGCAGGTCCCGAGGAGGCGTCACCATTGCAGTGCTGGGCGGAGACGCCCCGCGCGGCCGCCAGGCACCCGGGCGGTGGTCCAGCGGCCAGCGCTGCCGCTCGTGCCCCCGCTACCGCGCCGGGGTGATGGTCACCTTCAGCATCTGGTTCGCCGCAGGATACAGATAGCCGTCATCGACGGTGCGCACCTGGTCCGTGGGATCGTCGGCGCCCATCTGCGGCCCGGCCTGGCGCGGCGCCTGGTCGGGGCCCACGCCGGGCCACTGGTTGGCCTCGGTGCCCGCGTCCCAGATCGTGACCTGGTCGGAGACATCGCCGCTCACCGGCTCGCCGCTCGCGTCGAACAGCGCGATCCCCGCGTCGCGCGGCCCGAAGAACAGATCGTTCGATTGCCCCAGCATCGACGCGAAGCTCAGCCGCTCGCCGGGCCGCGCGGTCACCGTGAAGCTGAACTTCGCGCCGGGCAGCAGCGGCCCCGGCGTCGGGGCGTCCACGGGCGTGTTGTAGACAAGCACCGACGAGATCCCGCTCTCGCCCCCGACCTCGGCCTCCAGCGACGCCGCGAGCTCGGTCGGATTCCCGTCCTCGGCCAGCATTTCGAGGCCCTTGCCCCGGTCCGCCTCGCCCGTCCTGAACAGGGGCGCTCCGGACCCGTGCACCACCGCGACGCCCGGCGCCACCGGCGAGGTCAGCCCGGCGCGGGGAATGGCCCCCTCGTGCAGCATCATCGGGTTCCCGTCCTCGGCCTGCGCCTCCAGCCCGTTGTCGGGGTACGCCTGCCCGACGGTGAACAGCGGGTTGTCCATCGTGTGCACCACGAAGAGCCCCGGCGACAGCGGCACGGCGGCCGGCTCCCCGCCCTCGGGCATCAGCGTCCCCACCTCCGACATGTTGGTGATCCGGATCGTGAACTCATTGCCCGGCTCCGGCGTCACCGTCACCTGGATGACCTCCTCGACCGCCGGGTAGGTATAGTCATCCTGGACCAGCCGCACTGTGTTGTCCGGGTCCGGAGCGCCCGTGTTCGCGCCGCTCTGCCGGGGCGCCTGGTTCGGCCCCGCGCCCGGCTCCTCGTTGGCCTCGCTGCCCGCGTCCCACAGCAGGACCTGGTCGGTCACGTCCCCGCTCACCGGCTTGCCCGACTCGTCGTAGAGTGCGATCCCGGCGCCATCGGGCGCATAGAACAGATCGTTCGACTGCCCGAACATCGTCGTGAACGACAGTTTGTCGCCCGGCAGGGCGCCGACGCGGAATTCGAAGCTCTTCTCGGGGAAGAGCGGCCCGGGCATGCTCTCGCCCACGGGCGTGTTGAACACGCCGGCCACCCGGTAATCCCGCGCGGGCGTCACGTTCTCGAGGGTCACGTCGAAGCTCGTGGCCGCGTCCCCGCCGCCGGGCCCGCTCGCGCCTCCCCCGCCCATGCCACCGGCGCCGGTGGTATCGCCGCCTTCGCCGTCGCCGCAAGCGGCGGCGAGGGTGAGGACGAGGGGCAGAGCCGACAGCGCGCGATTCCGAATCTTCATGACCATCCTCCAGAAGCGGTGCTTGAGATGACGCGACCTGGATCGCCTCCGCCGCGGCGAGCCGCGTGACGGCGATCGGTCCTCCGACACACCCCTGAGACCGGAGCGGCCGCGGGCGCCCGCATGGCGCCCGGCTCGACCCGCGATGGCTCGGGGCGCGTCGTTCGATGGTGCTACGCGATGGAGGGCAGGTCGGTTTCGCGACTTTCGCGCGCGCCCGTTCGATCTTGCTATGGAGGAATTTTTCAGCGCTGCCGGCGGCCGCCGGCGCGCTCGCCTCGGATTCCGGCGGTCAGGCGTGGCTGGACAGCCTGCGGCGCGTCCGCCTCGGGGAAGAGCGCGAGATCGAGGCCGGCGCCCACGTACAGGTCAACGCGAAGCGCGTCTTGCTCGCCGCCGACCTCAACCCTGCGATCCGCGGAGCGTCCCCGGGGACAAGGGGGACGGCGTGGCCGGGTAGCTGAGCATGCGCTGGCAACCGAGGACGGTTGTGGCCGGGAAGCCGACCATGGTTCTGGCAACCGGAACTGGTTATGGGCAGGCAGCCGAAGGCGAGCATGATTATCCCTGCCGGAACGTCCGGTGTGTTCCGGGCGTTCATATCCTATCCAGCGCGGGGGTAGGGGGATAGCGGTGCCGAGACGTCGAGATCTGGCATTTTTGCCGGGATTTCGGAGGAGCGTCACAAGACGACGGATCGCACCTCCTCGGAAAACATGGATCCAACCCGGGCCCAGCCGCCGACGTCCCAGCCTGGAGAGCGCGCCGTGCTGAAGCGCCCCCGGCGAAGGCTCACCGCTCCGTCGAAACGGATCGTCCGCCTTGCTGCTCCGCGGTGGGTCACCCGCGGTCGCGCATCGCGTGGTCGAACCGGCTATCGCTCCTGGCATACGGATGTCGTAAGCGACATTCGCGCGCAGGAGTATCGGTGATTCCCGCTTGACGGGGAAGTCTCATCAGGCCTTAGTAGAGCGCTCCTGGAGCTTTTGTGCGGTGGGGCGATTATCCGTTCGCCCTGCCGTTGGCCTCTCGGAGCGGGGGGACACACATGAAAGCGAGCGCTTTGGTGGGCGGATGCGCCCTTGCGGCATCGGCCTTGTTCGCGGAATACGCCGGTGCGGCGGGGAGCGAGCTCTGTTTCGTGCGGCGGAACCTCGTCGCGAATCGGACTGGTTTCGACGCGCAGTTCGTCGATCCCAACCTCAAGAACTCTTGGGGGATCCGGGCGTCGGCGGGGGATGTGCTCTGGGTGGCAGACAACGGGACGGGCAAGGTCACGGCTTACCAGAGCAATGGGCAGCCCCTCCTGTTCGGCAGCGAGCAGGTCATCATCGATATTCCGGCCGGGGTCCTGAGCTCTGGTTCGGCGCCGACGGGCCTCGTCCTGAACAAGACATCGAGCTTCCCGGTACCCGGCAACTTCGACTTGCCGGCGCTCTTTCTCACGGCGAGCGAGGACGGGGCCAGCGCCGCGTGGAACCCGTTCGTCGATCCGGACGAGGCCCGGATCGTGATCGACAACTCCAACAAATCGGCCGTCTACAAGGGCCTCACCATCGGGCACAGCGCCCAGACAGGGCGCGACTTCCTCTATCTGGCGAACTTCGTCAGCGGGAAGGTCGAGCGGTACAGCGGGCGGTACAAATTTCTCGATACGTTCACCGACGATTGCATCGCCTCGCTGACGGAGCCTTGCACGCCCGGCGTGCCGGCAACGGAGAACAGCCGGTTCGCGCCGTTCAACGTCGAGGTCATCAAAGGTCATGTGTTCGTGGCCTTCGCGCTGCGGGAGGAAGGAGGCATCGACAACGAGCCCGACAACGGCTTCATCGACGAGTTCTCGCTGACCGGAAGGTTCATCCGGCGCTTCGCCTCGGAGGGGCCGCTCAACGCTCCATGGGCGATGGTGAGGGCGCCGCGCAGGCTGGGCCGTTTCAGCGAGAGCCTCCTCGTCGGGAACTTCGGCGACGGCCACATCAGCGCCTTTGACCTCGACTCGGGCGAGTTCATCGATCAGCTCCGGTTCTGCGACGATGGCAGCGGCGAGCCTGTCTTCATCGACGGTCTCTGGGGGCTCACCTTCCTGCCCGTCCCCGGCCGCACACCCAAGCTCTTCTTCGCCTCGGGGCCGAACGAGGAGGAAGACGGCGTCGTTGGCAGTCTCCGGCCGAAATTCTGAGCGCCGGGGCCGAGGCGACGGCGACGATCGGACAGCTCGGTTGCCAGAGGTCACGCGGTGAGCTCATGCCTGGCAGCAGAAGGTCGACGGCTCGGCTGGCAAGCAGCTCGCGTGGCGCCGCGGGACACGGCGGCGCCGGCGGCGTCCGGCGCTGCACCGCTCGGCGCGGCGGCGTCCGGCGCTGCACCGCTCGGCGCGGCGGCGTCCGGCGCGGCGCCCAGCGGCACGCCCACCGCTTGACGCCCGAGCCCCACGGTCGTGCCCGGCGGCGCCCGCTGTGCACGGCGTGGCCATCGCCCCCCTGGGCCACGGCCTGAGCCCGCGGCGCGGCGCGTGGCACCCTCCGTGCTCTCGCCGCCGCCGAGGCGCCGGCGCTCGTCGCCGCGCCGGTCAGGAGCTCGCATGCCGCTGCGGATCGAGGACTATGCGTTGCTAGGGGACACACAGACGGCGGCGCTGGTCGGGCGCGATGGATCCGTCGACTGGCTGTGCCTGCCGCGCTTCGATTCGCCCGCCTGCTTCGCCGCCCTGCTCGGCACGCCGGAGCACGGCCGCTTCCGGATCGGGCCGAAGGACCCGGCGCCCCGCGTCGCGCGCCGCTACCGCGAGGGAACGCTCGTGCTCGAGACCGAGTTCACGACGGCCGAGGGCGCGGTGCGGCTCGTGGACTGCATGCCGCTGCGCGGGAGGGCGCCGGACGTCGTGCGCGTCGTCGAGGGCGTGCGCGGCCGGGTCCCGGTCTCCCTGGAGCTCATCATTCGCTTCGACTACGGCTCGATCGTGCCCTGGGTGCGGTCGAGCGGCGGCGCGCTGCGCGCGGTGGCCGGGCCCGACGCGCTGATCCTGCGCGCGGGGGTGCCGGTCCACGGCGCAGGGCTCACCACGGTCGCCGAGTTCGACGTCCACGAGGGCCAGCGCATCCCCTTCGTGCTCACGTGGCACCCGTCGAACGAGCCGCCGCCCGAGGCGATCGACGCCGAGCGCGCGGTGGAGCACACCGAGGCGTGGTGGCGCGCCTGGTCGAGCCGCTGCGCCCACGCCGGACCCTGGAAGGAGGCGGTCGTCACGTCGCTCGTCGCGCTCAAGGCGCTCACCCACGCGCCCACGGGCGGGCTCGTCGCGGCGCCGACGACCTCGCTCCCCGAGTGGATCGGCGGCGTGCGCAACTGGGACTACCGCTACTGCTGGCTGCGGGACGCGACCCTGACGCTCTACGCGCTGCTGCTCGGCGGCTACAGCGAGGAGGCCGCGGCCTGGCGCGACTGGCTCCTGCGCGCCATCGCGGGCGACCCATCGAAGCTCCAGATCCTCTACGGCATCGCGGGCGAGCGGCGGCTCCGCGAGATCGAGCTCCCCTGGCTGCCGGGCTACGAGGGCTCGCGGCCGGTGCGCGCCGGCAACGCCGCGGTCGAGCAGCTCCAGCTCGATGTCTACGGCGAGGTGATGGACACGATGTACCAGGCGCGCCGATCCGGCCTCGCCCCGGAGCCGGAGGCCTGGCGCCTCCAGCGCAAGCTGATGGACTTCCTCGAATCGAACTGGCGACGGCCCGACGAGGGCATCTGGGAGGTGCGGGGCGGGCCGCGCCCCTTCACCTACTCGCGGGTGATGGCCTGGGTCGCGTTCGATCGCGCCGTGAAGACCGTGGAGCAGCTCGGGCTGGACGGCCCGGTCGATCGCTGGCGCGCGCTGCGCGACGCGGTGCACGCGGAGGTGTGCGAGAAGGGGTTCGACCCGGGCCGCGGCACGTTCACGCAGTCGTACGGCAGCCAGGAGCTCGACGCGAGCACGCTGCTCATCCCGCTCGTGGGCTTCTTGCCGCCCGGCGACCCGCGCATCGCGGGCACGGTGCGCGCCATCGAGCGCGAGCTCGTGCGCGGGGGCTTCGTGCTCCGCTACTCGACCGGCCCTGGGAGGACGCCCGACGGCCTGCCCGGCGCCGAGGGGGTGTTCCTCGCGTGCAGCTTCTGGCTCGCGGACTGCTATGCCCTCATGGGCCGCGCCGGCGAGGCGCGGGCGCTGTTCGAGCGGCTGCTCGCGCTGCGCAACGACGTCGGCCTGCTCTCGGAGGAGTACGACCCAGCGAGCGGGCGGCTGCTCGGCAACTTTCCCCAGGCGTTCAGCCACCTCGCGCTCGTCGGCTCCGCGTTCAACCTGATCCCGGGCCGCTCCGGTCCCGCGGATCAGCGATCCCGTTGACGCTCCGAGGAAAGGAGAGCTGGATACGCGCCATCACGGTCCGTCGCGGCGGTGTCCGGCGCAGCGCTCGGCGGCGCGCCGCCTCTCATTGCCCGGCGCTGCGGTCGAGCTCAGCCACAATGACAGAAGAGCCGTGGAGCTCTACGAGAGCGCTGGCGAGCGGGAGCACCCCGCGGCGCTCCAGGCGCTGGCGATGGCCTATCGCTATGGTGAGCTGGGGCTCGAACCCGACGAGGCCGAGAGCCGCCGGTACACGATGGAGGCCGAGCACGCCATTCACCACCGGCAGGTTCCTGCTTGCGACAGAACATTCTTCTATGCGAGCCGGCCCTCCTGAAAAAGCGGGCACGTCGTTCCGGAGATCTCCGCGGTACCGATGGCGGTCATGGCGTCGCTGCCGCGGTGGCAGTGTCGGTGCGTGCCTCTACGCCTGGCAGCAGAACGTCGACGGCTCGGCCGGCAACAGCTCGCCGGTGGGCTCGCCGCCGCTCGGGGCGCAGCCGCCGGGATCGACGTCGACGACCTCCGCCGACTTGCTGCCGAGGCCGATGCCGGGCGGCGTGACCCCGCAGAACGGCGCCCTGGAGCTGACGAGGGTCGACGCGACCTGCTCCGCGCACGCCCCGTCGCTGTAGACCGAGGCCATGATGGTGCACGACGCGCCCTCCGGCTCCCCGCAGCCGCACTCGGAGCAGCCGCGCGTGTCGTCGGCGCCGCCGTAGAAGACGTGCCTGTCCAGGTACGGCGCCTCGCACGTCACGTCGCCCTCGTGGAAGATGCACGTCAGGAAGCTGCCGGGGGGCGGGACTCCGGGCTGGTCCGGCGAGGGCATGCAGGTGCTCCGGTCGCCGGGGCACTCGGTGTAGGCGCCGGGCAGGCAGGCGAGCGCCCGGGTCTGCCAGGGATCGAGGCGAGCCGGCGGCGGCGGCTCGTCCACCCTGGGCGTGCATGCGGCGGCGGCGGTGACCAGCACGACCGGCGCGTCGATCGAGATCGACTGCACGCACGGCCGCCCGCCGCAGTCCTGGCCCGCGGGGATCGCGGTCGAGGCGGTGCAGGCGCCGTCCCAGCCGTCGGGCGCTGCGAAGGCGGTCGCAACGCTGTCGGGGGCGTCGTCAGCACACGTCGTCGCCGTGTGCGCCGACCAGCCCAGCGGGAGCTGGCACGAGGCTGCGGCCGCGTCAGGCGGGTCGCACAGGCAGGCCGCGCAGGCGAGCGGCGCGGGCGCCAGGTCGGCAAACCCCTCGTAGCCGACATTGGGCGCGGCTGCGGGGCAGTCCGGCGCCTGGTCCCGCGGGCCGTACCAGAGGAGCGCCGGGCCGAACCAGCCGAGCGGGGCGGGTGGGATGCAGTCGCCGGCGCAGGCGGTCTCGCCGCCGCCGCTGCCGCCGGCCCCGCCTTCACCGCCTTCACCGCCGGCGCCGTCTTCACCTCCGGCCCCGCCGCCACCTTCCTCGGGCCAGGGGCAGCCTGGGTTGCCGTATTCCTGGGGCTGACAAGGACCGATGACGGTCGGATCTCCGGAGCAGGCTGGCAGCAAGAGGATTCCGACGACAATGGACAGGGCGATTCGCATGTCGAGCAGAGTACTTAGAGAGGCCTTGCGCTGACAACGGGCAGCTCTCGCGAGACAGTCGATCACGTCGAGCATTGTGGATTCCCTTTGATAATTCCCATGTCTCTTTGACTTTCGGCGAGAAGGACACGATGTGGCTCCGCCAGTTCAGAATGCTGCACTGATCCCGAACCCGAGCGCCGTTGCGAGCGGAGGTGACGACCATGTGATGGCTCCAGGGACGTTGCGTGGATCGCTTTGGCGCCGGAGCACCGCGTCCACCACGACCACCGTGGCCTCGACGTATCCGTGCGCGGACCACCGGTCCGAGAGGGGCCAGGCGCCGCCGATCCGTGCCCCGCAACCGAGTAGCGCACCGTTGCGCAAGGTCAGGTCCCACGGGTTCCGAGCGGCGAAGCGGACGACGCCGGCAGTTGCGACCCCGCAGCCGAACAGGTGATGGCCGTGAAGGCAGCCCACACCAGCTGCCGTGAAGGCCCTCGTGCTGATGGTCATGTCTTTCACCTCCTGCGCGAGAGACGCCAGCACACGCCCCTCCGCCGTGAGCGACCAGTTGGTCCGGCGAACGCCGAAGGACAGCGTCGTGCCAGCTGCGGCCCCCGGCGTGATCCCCAGGCCAAGCGTCGCCCCGAGCCCCGCCTCTAGCCGCAGGCGCTCTGCCGGCATTGACGTTGCTTTCAGCAGCGGTGGCGCCTTCGGCTGCTCGGCCCGGCGCAACGGCTCCGGCGCGGCCCGGCGCGCCTGCGGCGGTGAGGCTTCGGGCGGTGCTGAGGGCTCGGGCGGCAGTGAGGCCTCGAAGGGCGGTGGCGCCCGCTCCGGCATGTTCAGGATCTGCGCCACGATCGCGAGGGCCGCGCCGGAGAGCAGCGCCTCGCAGCCGTTCCGGGTGCCGAACCCCTCGGCCCAGATGGTATCGCCCGCGCTCTCGCTCTCGCGCAGGGCCATCGAGGCCGTGAGCTCCGGCCCTGCCTGCGCAATGGTGACCGTGAGCACCCGCGGCGCGTCGTCCTGGAAGGGGTCGGCGCCGAGCCCGCGCGCCACCTCCGCGCGAAGGAACGCCTCGTCGGCGCAGGCTTCGGCGCCGGGGCCCCGCACGACCTCGAGCCGCATCGCAGCCGGTCGCAGCTCCGGCGCGGCGCGGGCTGCCGCGACGCAGAGCAGGACCGTGGTGGCCATGGCCGCCGCCACGGCGACGCGCGCCGGGCGCCCGGCGCCCCGGGTCGATCCGGCAGCGCACCGGGCGTGGCGCGCGCCGAGCCCGTGTCTGGGCCTGGTGCAGCTCATCGCGACGGCGCTCCTCCCGGCGCCCTCTGCTCGGGAGGAGCGAGGCGTGCCCGGCCGACGGTGCGGAGCCGCTCCCGCACGCCTGTCAGCCGGCCTGCGGGGAATCGCGGAGTCGGACGCCAGCGGGAACAGGAGCCAGCAGGCGCGCAGCGCCTGTCGCTGCTCCGGGCAGAGCCGCGCGACGGCGGCGCGGTAGTCCTCGCGGGCGAGGCGCAGCCGGTTGCAGGCGGTGTTGTAGTTGATGCCGAGCATGCGCGCGATCTCCACGACCGGCACGTCGAACGCCTCGTGCAGGACGAGGAGGATCCGCCGCTCGGGCGCGATCGTGCCGAGCACCGCGATCGCGAGCTCCAGCCGCTCTCGGTCCGCGACGCGCTGCTCGCTGCTCGGCGCGGGATCGACGGCCTGCTCGTGCGGCGCGGGGTGCAAGCCCGTCGGCACCTCGCGGCGGCGGTAAGCGCGGTCCAGGTAGCGGCTGACCTTCCGCCAGGCGATCCCGAACACCCACCGGGCTTCCGCGCTGCCTTGCTGGCGCCTGCCATCCCGCGGCGGCGAATCGCCGGCGGGGTCGGCCTCCTCCAGCGGCGCCGAGGTGGAGGCGGGGAAGGCGGGATCGAACCGATCCAGGCTCTCGTACGCCGCGAGCAAGATCTCCTGGAACAGGTCGTCGATATCGGGCTCGGAGACCCCCAGGAGCCGGAGCACGCTGGGGAGGGTGTCCACTGCGGCAGCGTGAACGGAATTCCATGTCGCGTTGCGGGAGGTGTCGTCGGCGGGCGAAAGGAGGGTGCTCATATCCAGAATTGCGGCGGGATTTCCGGTTCCGTTTGAGAAAATGCACGGCTCGGTGCGTGGCGTGGGGCGGCGGCGCGCCCGGCCGTCGCGCTTGCGGCCGAATGCGGCCGGAGGCGACCCGCTGAGCGCCCTCCGGGACACGGGAAGCAGCGTGGCCGGGCAGCTGCGCATGCCCCGGCAACCGGGGATGGTTGCGGCCGGAAAGCCGACCAGGCTTCCGGCAACCGGATCCGGTTACGGGCAGGCAGCTGGGCACCCTCGAGAAACCGGATCCGGTTACGGGCAGGCAGCTGGGCAGCCCCGGGAAACCGGATCCGGTTACGGGCAGGCAGCTGAGCAGCCCTCGGGAAACCGGATCCGGTTACGGGCAGGCAGCTGGGCAGCCCTGGGAAACCGGAGCCGGTTACAGGCGGGCAGCTGAGCAGCCCTCGGGGAACCGGATCCGGTTATGGGCAGGCAGCCGAGCAGCCCTCGCGCAACCGGACTGCCCGAGCCTGTAACTTTCCACCATCCAGGTCTCGTACACCGCCCGTCCCGCGGGACGCCAGGCGCGCGAGACGACGATAGGGCAGCCCCCCTTCGACTCGCAGGCATGGATGCCCTTGAGCAAGATTACGACGTTGATGGGCACGCGCTCTGAAAATCATCCGGCTGATGAATTGACACGAAAGCGGGCATGATTACCCCTGCCGGAACGTCCGGCGTGCGCTGGGCGTTCACATCACATCCAGCGTGGGGGGTAGGGGGCATGGCATATCCATTCTTTCGCCGCTCCGCGACGGACATCAACGAGAGGTAATCCCCTCATGGCCAGACCGTTCTCGAACAAGAAAAAGGCAGCTCCCAAGAAGCCCGCGACCCCGCTCCAGGCGGCGAAGGCGTTCGACAACGCCCTCCGCGAGATCGAGGCGCTGAGCGCGGATCGGCTCATCACCATCAACCTCGATATCCCGCGCGTCGTCTCCCAGGTGCTTGGCGTGCTGCCCGGCCTCCTCGCGCTGCGACCCGCCGTCGCCGAGCACCTCCACAAGCATGATGTCGCGCTGCTCGACAGGCTCGAGACCTACGCGCTCGCCGCGTGGTACGCGCACCTCCTGTGGCTGTCCAGCGAAGGCGCGGAGAACGCGCTGAAGCCGCTCCTCGAAGAGGCCGTCCCGCTCCGCGAGAACCTGCTGAGCGACGCCGAGGCGCTGGCCCGCCGCGGCCTGCTCGACGCGGAGACGGTCGCGGAGATCCGCGCAGGGCAGGGGCACATCGATACGGCCAACGATCTCGTGGCGCTCTCGGCGCTGTTCAGCGGGAGCTGGCCGGAGATCGCCGGAAAGACGGCGGCGACCGAGGAGGAGGTGCGCCGCGCCGGAGAGATCGGGCCGCAGCTCCTCGCCGCCCTCGGCGTGAGGGAGCACGGCAAGGGGCCTGGGCCCACCGAGGCGGCGGACAAGCGAGCGCGCGCGTTTTCGCTGCTCGTGCACGCCTACGATCAGACACGCAGGGCCGTCGCCTATCTCCGCTGGAACGAGGGTGACGCCGACACGATCGCGCCGTCGCTGTACAAGGGCCGCGGCGGTCGCTCCGCGTCCTCGAGCGATACCGCCGCAGCCCCGGAGGACGCCGCCACGGCTGGTCCGACGGCGCCGGCATCGCCGGGCGCCGCGCCTCCGGTGGTGCCGCGAAGCCCGGCTGCACCGGCGGCGCCCGGCGCGGCGGCGCCCGGCGCGGCGGCGCCCGGCCCAGCACCCAACGGCGTGCCGCCCCTCCTCGCCTAGCTCTGCGGTCGAGCCCAGCCAGAGCGCCGCGAACCCGCGCCGATATGCGCACGGGCGCAGGAGCCGCGCTGTGGTCCGCAGCCATGGCCCGCAGGTGAACGAAGCCGCTGTGGCCCGCGTGATAGCAGGCCACAGCGGCGAGCGCGAGCGTCACCGCGCGGTCGCCAGGTCCGGCAGTCGGGGCTTGACGGTTCCGAAGCGTTTGGATTTTCTCCCACGGCACCGCCGCCCTCATGTACAGCTCCGGAGCAGCGAAGGAGGCCGCCGTCGCGGCGGGCGGCAAGAAGCTGGAGCGCGGATGAGCACGCCGGGGCCAACGAAGACGAACCATTCAAACGAACGGAGAGATCCATGATCGGCTATGTCACGCTGGGCACGAACCATCTGGAGCGTGCCGCCCGTTTCTACGACGCCCTGCTGGGCGAGCTGGGCGCGACGCGGCTCATGCAATCCGAGCGGATGATCATCTGGGCGGTGAAGCCGAACGCGCCCGCGCTCGGCGTCGCCCTGCCCTTTGACGGCCAGCCGGCCACGGTCGGCAACGGCGTGATGATCGCGCTCGCCGTCGATAGCCCAGCCAAGGTGGACGCGCTCCACAAGAAGGCCGTGGAGCTGGGCGGCAAGGACGAGGGCGCGCCGGGGCCGCGCGGACAGGGCTTCTACGGAGGGTATTTCCGCGACCTGGACGGTAACAAGCTCAACTTCTTCACCATGATGCGCTGAGCTCCGAGGCGCCGCGCCAGTTGACGACCCCGAACCGGAAGGTGAGGGCTTGCCCAACCTCAGTTAAGCCGAGCTCGCAAGAGGCGAGGCACTCGTCCTCCTTGAGAAGCTGTTCGATGCGCCGTTGCAACGGGTTGTTAGCCACGTCGCGCGCCATGGTCGAGGCCCTTGAGCCAGTAACGCACTGTAGCAGTTTGCACGCGATCGACCATGTCGCAACGATCGATTTCGTCGAGGCTTTTGACGATCGCCTTCGAACCGAAGACGTCGGCAAGGTACCAGGGGAGCTGCTCGATTCGTTCATGATCGCGACGGCCCACGGTTCACCCCTCCCGCGACGTTCGAAGACCTCAACGGAATTGAAGCGGTCCTTGCACCGGGAGCCACGTGGTCCGCGGGGTGTCTCTCCTCCATGCAGCCTGGCCCAGCCGGCACGCCAGCGCGGGGCGCGCTCGTCCGAGGCTCTCGATCACCGAGCGAGCCAGGCGCTGACAGGGGCGATGACGCGCTCGCTGAACGCCTCCTTGTCCAGCGCAGCGCCCAGATCGACGCGGAGGTAGCGGTAGGTGCACGGGCGCCCGCCGGCGTCGATCTCGTGATCGTTTCCGTCGTAGATGGTGTCCTCCTGTCCGCTCAAGGACGACCAGATCTGGTTCCACGGCAGGTTCCGAACGGAGGAGCGCATCAGGTTGATCTGCAGCTCGGAGCCCGCCGCGCCCGCGCCGCCGAAGCGCGTCGGATCCGGCTCATCACTCCCGCTGCGCGTGAAGCCCGTGTCTGACACCACCTCGAGGACCACGCTCCGCGAGGTGCTGTCCGATGACTGCCAGACGAGCTGGAGGCGATACGCAGGCAGGAAATCCCAGGCCCAGTACTTGCGGCGAAAGAACTCCGAGGTCGATTTCGGGTGACGCGAGAACAGGGACGGGTCCCAGCGCTCGAACGCGAGCCCGATGCCCGCGAGCGCGTCGGACAGCTCGGACAGCCGATCGAAGACGCTGCGCTGATACTGGTAGACGAGCCGATAGCCCTGCCTCACAAGCGCCATGTCCATGCCGCCGTCCCCCGCGGTCGTCTCGAAACTTCGAGGCGTCGCGGCGGCGGCGGGCGGGGC
Source organism: Sorangium sp. So ce381 (assembly GCF_051473845.1). Taxonomy (NCBI): domain Bacteria; kingdom Pseudomonadati; phylum Myxococcota; order Polyangiales; family Polyangiaceae; genus Sorangium; species Sorangium sp. So ce381. The sequence goes on from NZ_CP150336.1 coordinate 2,194,716, forward strand.
GGGCGCCGCCTCGGCGAGGAGCGCGCGGTGTGCGACCCGGGTGACGGGGGAGAGCATCACCTCGTCGGCGAGGAACGCGAGGGGCCCGGCGGGGGCGGGTGACGGGGCGGCCGCCACCTCGAGGCGCGCGGTGGGCCGAGGGGCGCCCGCCGCGAGCGGCGGCGGCGTGGTGGGCTCCCGGTTCCCGGCGGAACCGAGGGCGTGGACGAGCGCCACCAGGGGATCACCGAACTCCTCGAACGTCAGGAACTCGATGCAGCTCAGGTCCCTCAGGCGCCGCTGGGTGTCGCGCAGCTCGCGCGCCCGAACGAGCATGTAGTGCGGCCCTGCGGCGCCGCCGAAGGCCTCCTGGACCCACGCGATCTGGTTGCCGAACATCGCGTCATCGAGGCTGAAGCCGACGAACAGGAACGTGCGCGCCGCAAGCAGGTGGCGCAGCGCCTGCAGCGCGGCGCGGTAGCGCACCTCGTCCTCCTGGCTCGGGTACAGCTCGCGGTAGCCGTCCGGCGTCAGGATCAGCCGCTGCGGCTGCTGGATGAAGCCGTGCAGGTGCCAGACGGTCGGGCGATCGATCTCGTCGCGCAGCATGGCGGACAGCTCGGCCGTCGCATCGACGCTGATCTGCACCAGATCGTTCGGATCATCGAGGGCGTAGCGGAGTATCTGATCGTAGTTGGTCGTGATCACCAACCTGCTCGGCAGCTGCCAGACGGCGCGCGCGAGCGACAGAGATCCGGTGTCGATGCGATTGCCCGGCGGATCCAGCACCTGGCGGAGGTAGCGGTACCAGCCCGGCCCCATGCCCTCGCGCGCGTGCCGGGCCGCCTCGAAGTAGTCGGGCATCCGCTTCTCCAGCAGCCCTTCCACGACGTTGGCCTCGGGCCTCTTGCCGTCCTCGCGGAGGCGCGCGGCTGCCCCGAGGAGCAGGTCTCCCCAGCTGGGGAACATCCGCTTCCCGTTCCGGTCCAGCGCGGCCATGGACACGCCGGCGCCGACGAAGGGCACGATGAACCGGTCGCGCAGCGCGTCCTCGAGGGTCTTGGGAATCGCGATCACGGCGCGCGATGTTGCCGGTTCCGGCCCCGCGCGACAAGCTCGTGGGCGCGCGCGGCCGCTGCTGCGCGCAGCCGCCGCTCAGCTCATCTCCAGGAACAGCCGATCCGGATCCTCCAGATACCCGATGATCTCGTAAGCGAACGCCGCCCCCACGTGACCATCGATGATCCGGTGGTCGAACGACAGCGACACCAGCATCACCTCGCCGATCACGATCTGCCCGTCGCGCACCACCGGCTTCTGCTTCATCTGGTGGATACCCAGGATCGCGACCTCGGGGAAGTTCAGTATCGGCGTCGCGAACAGCCCCCCTTGCTGGCCGAGCGACGTGATCGTGAACGTCGAGCCGCCGAGATCCTCCGGCTTCACCCGCCCCGACTTCGTGTCCTCGCCGAGCCGCGAGATCTCCTGCGCGATCTCCAGCACGCTCCGCCGATCCGCGTCGCGCACCACCGGCACGATGAGCCCGGCTTCGGTCGCGGACGCGATGCCGATATGATAGCTCTTCTTTACGACGATCTCCTGCGTCGCCTCGTCGAACGCGCTGTTCAACGTCGGGTGCTTCTTGAGCGCCGCGACCACGGCCTTCACGAAGAAGGGCAAGAAGGTCAGCTTGACGCCCGCCTTCTCGGCCAGCGGGCGCAGGCGCGCGCGGCGCTCCTTCAGCGCGGAGACGTCGCACTCCTCGACGAAGGTGAAGTGCGCCGCCGTGTGCTTCGACCGCGACATCGCATCGAAGATCCGCTTGCGCACGCCCCGCAGCGGGATGCGCTCGTCGCCCGGCGCCGAGGGCAACCCCCGGCCGCGCTCCGCCTCGGGCCGGGCCGCCCCGCGCCCCTGCTCCTCGTCCAGCCGGCCGAGCGCCGCCGCCGCGCGCTCCGCCGCGTCTGCCGCCCGCCTCGGCGCCGCTTCGGGCAGCGCCGGGGCCGCCGCGGTCTCCGCCTCGGGCGCCTCCAGCGCCCGCACGTCGTCCTTCGTCACGCGGCCCGCCGGGCCGGTCGGCGGCACGCGCCGCAGGTCGACCCCGAGGTCGCGCGCCAGCTTGCGCGTCGCGGGCGTCGCGAGCGGCTTCTCGTTGAAGTAAGCCGCCCCGCGCGCGCCCGCGCCGACGCTACCGTTCGCCCACGCGGACCGCGCCGGCGCCACCAGGTTCATCCCCGGGAGGTCCTCCCGGATGTCGCCGACCGCCGTCGCCGCGGGCTCCGCAGCCCCGGCCTTCGCGCCACCCTGGCGCACCTCCGCCCCCGACGCGGGCGGCGCCGCCGCAGGCCGGTCGTCGAGGTCGAACACGACGAGCACCGAGTGGACGGGGACGACCCCGCCCACCTTGCCCCGCGTCTCCACGATCCGGCCCGTGCGCGGCGACGTGATCGTCACCGTCGCCTTGTCGGTCATCACCTCGACCATCGGCTGGTCCTCGGCGACCATGTCGCCCGGCGACACCAGCCAGGTCACGATCTCGCCCTCGGTGACGCCCTCGCCGATGTCCGGAAGCCTGAACTCGTACTTGCCCATGCGTCAGTACCTCGCCGTCTCGAGGATCGCCGGAAGGATACGATGGGACAGGGGCAGATACTCGTTCTCGAGGGTGTACGGGAACGGGGTGTCGAAGCCCGTGACCCGGAGCGGCGGCGCCTCCAGGTGGAGGAACGCCTTCTCGTTGACCAGCGAGACGAGCTCCGCCCCGAGGCCGCAGCTCTTCGGCGCCTCGTGCACCACGATGAACCGGCCCGTCCGCTTCACCGACTCGATCACCGTGTCGATGTCGAGCGGCCACAGCGTGCGCAGGTCGATCACCTCGCACTCGACGCCCTGCGCGGCCGCCTGGTTCGCCGCGTCGAGCGCCTCGTAGAGCATCGCGCCCCAGACCACGAGCGTCACGTGCCAGCCCGGCCGGACCACCTTCGCCTGCCCGAGCGGGACCGTGTACTCGCCCTCGGGGACGTCGCCCTTCGCGGCGCGGTAGATGCGCTTCGGCTCGAAGAACAGCACCGGATCCGGGTCCCGGATCGACGAGAGCAGGAGCCCCTTCGCGTCGGCCGGGTTCGACGGGCACACGACCTTCAGGCCCGCCACGTGGACGAACTGCGCCTCGGGCGACTGCGAGTGGTAGTGCCCGCCGCGGATGCCGCCGCCGAACGGCGTCCGGATGACCAGCTTGGACGGGTACTCGCCCCCCGACCGGTAGCGGTACTTCGCCAGCTCGGACACGATCTGGTCGTACGCGGGATAGATGAAGTCGGCGAACTGGATCTCCGGGATCGGCACGAGCCCGTAGAGCGCCATCCCGATGGCCGTCCCCACGATCCCGTTCTCCGAGAGCGGCGTGTCGATCACCCGGTCGTCCCCGAACTCGTCGAACAGGCCCTGCGTCACGCGGAACACGCCGCCGACCTTGCCGACATCCTCGCCGAGCACGACGACCCGCGAGTCCCGCCGCATCTCGTGGCGTAGCGCGTCGTTGATCGCCTGGACCATGTTCATCTGAGGCATGCTCTTCGTCTCCGTCTCTCGGCCAACAGGTGGGGGTACAACCTCACCGGCGCCCCGGCCCCCCGGGGGTCCTCGCCGATCGCGGGCAGCGGCGCCACCCCCGCCGCGCCGCCGCGCCGCCGTCCGGCGAGCCGCCACGCCGACGCCGCCGTCCGCGCTGCCTAGTGGCCGCCGTGACCCTTGGGCCTCGGGCCCGCCTTGAGCTGCTCCCGCTGCTCCACGAGGTGCCAGGGCGGCTCCGCATAGACGTCCTCGAACATCGAGTCGAGCGACGGCGGCGGGACCTTCTCCGAGACAGCGATGCAGGCCTTGACCTCGGCGTCGACCGCCGCCTCGATCTCGCGATCCTGCGCGTCCGTCCAGCCCTGGGTGCGCTCGACGTGCCGACGGAGCCGCGCGATCGGATCGAGCCGGCGCCACGGATCGAGCCACGCGTCGGGGCGGTACGCCTTGGGATCGTCGCTCGTCGAATGGCCCGACAGGCGGTACGTCATCGCCTCGATGAGCGTCGCGCCCTCGCCGCGCGAGGCGCGCGCGATCGCGTCGCGCGTCACCTTCACGACGGCGAACACGTCGTTGCCGTCGACCCGCACCCCGGGGACGCCGTACGCGACGCCCTTGCTCGCAAACGTGTTGCTCGACGTCTGGCGCTCGGTCGGCACGCTGATCGCCCAGCCGTTGTTCCGGCAGAGGAAGAGGACCGGCACCTTGAACACGCCGGCGAAGTTCAGGGCGCTGTGGAAATCCGACGAGCTCGTCGCGCCGTCGCCGAAGTAGGCCAGCGTGACGAGCTCGTCGCGCTTCAGCTTCGCGGCCCACGCGAAGCCGACGGCCTGGGTGATCTGCGTGCCGATGGGCGAGCTCACCGAGCCGAAGTGGCCCTCGCGGTAGGTGTAGTGGTCCGGCATCTGCCGCCCCTTCACCGTGTCGTTCGCGTTGCCGAACATGTTGTCGATGTACCGCTGGAGCGGCAGCCCTCGCCAGAGCGCCGCCCCGAACTCGCGGTAGCAGGGGAACACCCAGTCCTGGGGCCGCGTCGCGGACACGCTGCCGAGGACCGTGGCCTCCTCGCCGAGCGAGCCGATGTGGAACCCGATGCGCCCCTGGCGCTGCAGCGCCACGAGCCGCTCGTCGAGCAGGCGCGTGCGCACCATGGCCTTGTAGAGGGCGATGACCTCCGATGGCTCGAGCTTCGGATCGTGCGCGGGGTCGAGCGAGCCGTCGTCGCGCAGGACCTTGATCACGTCGTCGGCACACGTATCGAGCGGGTGCCGCGCGACGGCAGCCTGCGGCTCGAGGCTTGCCCCTGAGACGTTCGGCGGGCGGTCGGTGGAGTACGTCGCGGTGCTCATCGGTTCGCGGGACACTAACCAAAGGCGCTGCCCGAGACCAGTGCCCAGACGCGGCGCACGCTCATTCGCTTTACGCGTGACGTTGATGTGACGTTGACTCGTCGCAGCGATCTCGCCCGGGGTTTGACTCGCCGCGGCGAGCTCGAACCCGCGCGCGCCCTGATGCGCGTCTCCCGCCGTACGCGGCGGCGCTGATGTCCACGCTAGACGTTCACGGGCTCGGCTGCCTGCGCGAGGGCCTCGTCGACGGCGGCCGCGTCGAGCTTGAACCCGCGCGCGAGCAGCTCGAGCACGCCGTGCTCCTGCGCGCTCACGCCGCCGGAGGCGTGCGCCATGGAGGCCGCCACGCGGAGCACCTCGCGCTGGTGCTCGGTCCGCGCGATCGTGCGGGCGACCATGCTGATGCGCTTCTCCAGCCCGTCCTCGGCCAGCATCTCGCCGAGATCGGCGAGGAGCGCCTCGATCTGCTTCTCGTGGACGAGGTTCTGGCAGGCGCCGGAGACGATCGCCTGGAAGCGCCCGCGCTCGTCGTCGTCGAAGTGGCCGTCGGCGTTCGCGACGAGGAACGCGGCCTCGATGATCGTCTCGAAGAGCGCCACCGCGGCCGGATCGAAGCCGGTGGGCATCGTGATGTCTTCGATCGGAGGGCGCGCGCTGTAGGCCCTCGCTGCCTGGGCCAGGATCGACGCCACGCGCACGCGGGGCGACTCCGAGCCGAGGCGCGAGGCGCCGGGAGCGATGCCGCCGAGGCGCCTGTTGATGGGAGCGGACATCGTGGTGTTGGACCCTCCTGCCGAGCAATACGCTCGGCCAAACGCCAAGGAGCGTCAAGGCGCTTGCGCCTGTCAGCCCCGGGGCTGCGCTCACCGCGGTGAATGCGTTCAGTCTCGCATCCAACCCGCCATGCCCGTCCCAGAGCGGCGCTCACCCGCACAGGAGACGGGTCCAGATCGGCGTTTTCGGCGCACAGGCGCACTCCAGTGCGCCGAGCACCGAAAACGTCGAGATGGGCCCGTATCCGAAGCGGGTGGGTGCCGCTCTAGCGGCGGATTAGGGAGGCCGCCGGGACGAGGCGCGCGGTGCCGGCCGACGCCGTCGCTGGGCCGTCGGGCGGACGGGGCTCGTCGGGGTCGAGCTCTGCGGTGAGGCGGGCGGCCTCGCGGCGCGCCACGGCGAGGCGCTCCTCGAGGAGCGCCTCGACGGCCGGGGCGCCGCCCGGGGAGGCGCCGGCGGGGAGCGGCGCGCCGCCTCGGTCCATCAGGCTGCGGACGAAGACCTCGGCCGCCTTGTAGCTCGAGCGAACGAGCGGCGCGCTGGCGGCGTAGAGGAAGCCCATCTCGAGCGCCGCGCGCTCGAACGCGGCGAAGGTCTCGGGCTCGACGAAGCGCTGCACGGGCGCGTGCTTCGAGGAGGGGCGGAGGTACTGGCCGATCGTCACGATGTCGACCCCGGCCGCGCGCAGGTCGCGGAGCGCCTCCAGCACCTCGTCGTCGGTCTCGCCGATGCCGACCATGACCGAGCTCTTGGTGAGCCGCCGCGGCGGGGGGGCGCTGCCGCCCGCGGCCTCGGCCGCGTCGGCGGCGAGGCGCCGCTGGCGCTCCTTCGCGCGCCGGAGCACGGCGAGCGACTGGTCGTAGCTCGACCGGACGTCGCGGATGACGCGCGTGATGCGGCGGACGACCTCCACGTTGTGGGCGAAGACGTCGGGCCCGGCGTCGACCACCATGTCGACGGCGCTCATGTGGCCCTGGAAGTCGCCGACCAGCGTCTCGATGAGCAGGTCGGGCCGGAGCGCGTGCAGGCGGCTCACCGTGCGGGCGACGTGCTCGGCGCCGCCGTCGAGCAGGTCGTCGCGGTTGACCATCGTCATCACGACGTACTGGAGCGAGAGCCGGGCGATGGCGCGGGCCACGTGCTCCGGCTCCCGCACGTCGACCGCGCCGCGCGGATCGCCCGTCGTGACAGCGCAGAAGCGGCAGCCGCGCGTGCACACGTCGCCGAGGAGCATCACCGTCGCGGTCCCCTCACGCCAGCACTCGCCGACGTTCGGGCAGCGCGCCTCCTCGCAGACCGTGTGGAGATCGAGCTTGCGGAACGTCTCCTTGAGGTGGTGGTACGTGTCCCCCCCGGGAGCGCGGACCTTGAGCCATTCAGGTTTGGGCGAGAACTGCGCCATCAGGGGTGTCCTTAGCCCATGCGGCGGGGGAGCGCGAGGGGGAGGGCGCGCGCCGGCTCCGCCGCCCTCTGGCGCGCGGTACTGGAGCCGGCCGGCGCTAGCCGGCCGGCGGCGCCGGCGGCACGGAGCGGCTGATCTCGCGCGTCGTCAGCTTGCCGCGCTCGGTGAAGACGGCCGTGACGAGCTCCGCGGGGGTGACGTCGAAGGCCGGGTGCCGGACGGGCACGCCGGGCGGGACGACGCGGCGACCGCCGACGACGGCGAGCTCGTCGCGGCTCCGCTCCTCGATCGGGATCGACGCGCCGCTGTCGGTGGCGAGGTCGATCGTGCTCCACGGGGCGGCCACGTAGAACGGGATGCCGTGGTGGCGCGCGAGGCAGGCGAGGCCGTAGGTCCCGATCTTGTTCGCGACGTCGCCGTTCCGCGCGATGCGGTCGGCCCCGACGACGACGGCGCCGACCTCGCCCTTCTGCATGAACCACGCGGCCATCGAGTCGGAGATCACCTCGACCGGGATGCCGTCCCGCTGGAGCTCCCAGGCGGTGAGGCGGGCGCCCTGGAGGTACGGGCGGGTCTCGCACGCGAGCACGCGGAGCGCCTTGCCCTCCTCGATGGCGGCGCGGATCACGCCGAGCGCCGTGCCGTAGCCGCCGGTCGCGAGCGCGCCCGCGTTGCAGTGGGTGAGGACCGTGCCCGACTCCGGCAGGCGCGCCGCGCCGGCGCGGCCCATCTGGTGGCAGGCGGCGACGTCTTCCCGGTGGATCTCGCGGGCGAGCTCGGCGAGCTCCCGCGCGCGCTCCTCGCCGCGGCGCCCGGCGTTCTGCAGGGCCGCGGCGATCGCGCGCCGCACAGCCCACCCGAGGTTCACGGCGGTGGGCCGCGCGGAGGCGAGGTGCTCCCCGGCCGCCCGCATGGCGGCGACGTAGCTGGAGGCGCCCTCGTCGCGGGCGGCGCGCGCGGCGAGCGCCATCCCGTACGCCGCGGCGATGCCGATGGCCGGGGCGCCGCGGACCACCATGGTCCGGATCGCCTCGGCGACGCCGGCGGAGTCGGTCACGGTGAGGTAGCGCTCGCGCTCGGGCAGCTCGCGCTGCTCGAGGAGGAACACGCGGTCGTCGCCCTGCGCAAGCTCGACGGCCGAGTAGTCGGCGCCGGAGAGGGCCGCGGCCGGCTCCCAGGGCGGCGTCGGCCGCGCGCCGTCGCCTGGCTTCGGTGTCTGCTCTGCTTCGAAGCTCGTGACCATTCAGCCCCTCCCGTTCGAGCGTGACGGCTCCCCTGGCGATCCGTCGTCCGGCCCCTGCGCCTCGGCGCTCGCGGCGAGCCGGCCGCGGATCTCCTCCGCGACGGTCGAGAAGTCCTCCGCCGCGTCGGCCTTGCGGCCCGCAAGGTAAGCGCGGAGCGCGTCGGCGGCGAGCAGCGCGAGGCTCGCGTTGATCCCGCGCGCCGTGAGCGCCTCGATCACGTCGCCGTTCTTGAGCAGCGTCTCCAGATCGTCGAAGACCGCGGCGAGCTCTGGCCAGGGATCGATGCCGCCGCCGGCGGCGGGGCGCGTCTTCTTGTCGTCCTCGCGGGTCACGGATCGCGCCTCATGATTTGGTGGCCGTCGCCTTGGGGATCGCGGTGAAGGGGAAGTGCGGCGGCTCCACGCCGGGCACGCACTGGTACTTCGAGAAGTCGGTGACGCCCTCCTCGCGGAGCAGGACCTCGTCGATCCACGCCTTGCCGCGCCGGGCGGACGGCTCGCGCGAGAGCAGCGCGAGCGTCGCGTCGGCGAGGATATCCGCCTTGCGCCAGAGCTCCGGGCCGCCGAGGCCGAAGTTGATCGTGGCGAAGCTCTCGATCGCGGTCGCGGGCCAGAGGGCGTGGGCCGTGATGTTGTGCTCCGCGTACTCGCCGGCGATGGCGTCGGCGATCATCGTCATGCCGAATTTGGAGACCGCATAGGCCCCGTGGTGGGCGCAGGCCTCGGCGTCGACGGGGGGCGACATCATGATGATGTGGCCGTATTTTTGCGCGATCATCTGGGGGAGGACGGCCTGCGAGAGGGCGAACGACGCGCGCACGTTGATGCCCATGATGAGGTCGAACTTCTTCATGGGTGTGTCCACGACGTCGGCCCACCAGAGCGCACCCGCGTTGTTGATGAGCGCGTCGATGCGCCCGAGGCGCTCGACGGCGGTGGCGACGGCGCTCCTGCAGGCCTCGTCGTCGCGGACATCGAGCTTGATGGGCAGCGCGCGGCGGCCGAGCTGCTCGACCTCGCGGGCGACGTCGTGGATCGTGCCCGGGAGGCGCGGGTTCTCGGCGACCTCCGTCTTCGCGGCGACGACGATATCGGCGCCTTCTCGCGCGCAGGCGAGGGCGACGGCCCGGCCGATCCCGCGGGAAGCTCCTGTGATGAAGACAACGCGGTCCTTGAGGCGCATGGTTGGCGGTCATAGCACAGGAGCCGCCGCGGGTGCTGCCTCGCGGTTCGCTGTCGAGCGGCCGTGCTGCGGGGTCGCCGCGCCGGCGTTGTAAGGGCGTCAGGTCGTCAGGCCGTCGGGGCGCCTTTCCACGAGCGCGACGGCCGCCGCGCCGCGCGGGGGAGGCGGCGCGCGCGTGCGGCGGGAGGCCACATCCACCACCCCGCGTGTGACGCAGGGACGAGCTCTGCCGCGGCCGTCAGCGGGCGAGGGCCCTCAGGCGAGCTGCGCGGCGTGGCGGTGTGGCGAGGAGCGGGGGAGTCGCGCGGAATGTCATGGGCGTTCGATTGACATGCTGCTGACATGCGGCCGCCGCTCCCCGGGGAGCACATCGATGCACGAGCCCGGCCGTTCGAGGCTCGCATGACGCTGCCGCTCAGCCGCGCTGTCGATCGCGGTCCGCCGTCGGAGCACGGACACCCACCCTTCGGACCAAGGCAGATGGTGTGTTCTGCTGGGTCCATGTCTCACACCGCCTTTGCTTGAAGAAATCCTGTGTCGCCGAGCGTCGCGGAGATCGTTTTCACGGGCCTTGAAAAGATCCAGTGATTCAGCGGCAAATCATGCGCGCCGGCGTGTTTCGTATCTGGACATGCCAGCGGCCAGGTGACACCGTGGTGTGAGCGAATCGAAGGGAGGCGCTGCGCTGCGTGGGATCGCGCTGTGCGCTACTCCGCCCCCTGAACAACGCTGTACTGGGGTGGCCCACCTGGGTGTCGTGTGCCCCGGCGTACATGCCGGCGCGCGCCGCGACGCAGGGATGGGTCGAGCTCAGACGGGCTTAGAGAATCAAGGAGCATGCACATGAGCGCTTTGCACAGGACGCTTGTCCTCGCCTTCATCGCTGGCTGTTCTGCCGTCGGCTGCCTCGCCTCGTCCGAGGTCGGCGAGGAGCCGTCGGCGGAGCTGTCGGACGACCAGTCCGCGCCGCTCGCGGGGGCGGTCTGCGATACCGCGTCGGAGGGCGCGGACGTCGAGCTCTCCTGTCCTGCCGGCGAGGTCATCACGGCGATCCAGTTCGCGAGTTACGGCAGGCCGCGCGGGGTCTGCGGCGGCTACGCGGCCACCGCGTGCAACGCGCCGACCTCGAAGGCCGTCGTGGAGCGCGCGTGTCTCGGAAAGGCGAGCTGTACCGTGCGGGCGAGCAACGCGACCTTCTCTGGCGATCCGTGCAGGAGGACCGCGAAGCGGCTTTACGTGCAGGCGGCGTGTGGCCCCTCGACGCCGGGCAGCGGCGCGGGCGGCTCGACGAGCGGCGCGGGAGGCGCGGGCGGTACGGGAGGCTCGACGACCGGTACGGGGGGCACGGGTGGCTCGACGAGCGGCACGGGAGGCGCGGGCGGCTCGACGAGCGGCGCGGGCGGGGCGGGCGGCTCGACGAGCGGTGAGGTCTGCGGCAATGGGGTTTGCGGCGCGGGCGAGGACTGCTCGATCTGCTCGAGCGACTGCGGCGCCTGCCAGATGTGCAGCGGCGCCGGGCCCAGCACGACTCCGCTCGACACCGAGGAGCAGGCGTTCCTCACCATCATCAACGAGTATCGCGCGCAGAACGGCCTTGGCGCGCTCTCGGCCTGCACCTCGATGAGCCGCGCTGCTCAGGGGCACAGCGAGGACATGCGCGATCAGAACTATTTCTCGCACACGAGCCTCGACGGCCGGACGCCCTGGACCCGCATGTGCAACGCCTGCTACGAGCTCGGTTGCGGGGGAACCGCCATGGCCGAGAACATCGCCGCTGGCAACTCGGCGGCGCAGGCGACGTTCACTCAGTGGAAGAACTCGGACGGCCACAACAAGAACATGCTCGGCTCCGCTTACAAGGTCATCGGCATCGGGCGGGCGACCGGGGGCGGGACCTACGGGTCCTACTGGACCACGGTGTTCGGCGGCGCCTCCGAGGCGAGCTGCAATTAGGCCAGGCACCCGCGGCGGCGCCCGCCTGCTCGCAGCAGCGTGTCACGCGTGAGGCGTTCTGCCATGGCGGCGCGGCGCGACCCGGAGCCGAGATGGCCCGGGCCGCGCCGCGCTCCGCAGCCGGAGAGCGCCAGGCGAGTGGCGGCCTGGTGATTGCTTTACACCGGGACGGTGGAACAGCAGACCTCCGCGAAAACACATGTCATCTATCTTCTCGGTCCGTACCGAATTCCCGGCTTCCACGGGGAGCGCAACGTGCGTGTCTACATGCCCGACGAGGGGGCGCGTGACCGGCGGCCATCGCCTGTGCTCTTCCTGTTCGATGGGCAGAACGTCTTTCACGACGACCCCTCCTACAGCGGAGGGTGGCACCTTCACGAGGCCGTCCATGATCTTGCAAATCGAGGTCTCGAAGCGCCGGTCCTGGTGGGGATCGATCACGGCGGGCCAGAGCGGTTGACGGAGCTGTCGCCGTTCCCGGGCGACGGCAGCGAAGGGAAGCTCGACGATTTTCTTGGCTGGCTCACCTCCGAGATCGTGCCGGCCGTACAGGAGCGCTTCGCGGTGAGGCGCGACCCGGCCAGCACGGCCATTGGCGGCTCATCCATGGGGGGCCTCGCGGCGCTCTATGCCCATTGGCGTTGCCCCGACGTGTTCGGGGCGGCGCTCTGCATGTCGCCATCGCTCTGGTTCGCCGAGCGGAAGATCTTCGACATCCTCGCGTCGTTGGCTGTCCCGGCAAGCTCGCGGCTGTACGTCGACGCCGGCGCTCAGGAGGACGGCGGCTCGGTGCTGCGCGACGCCGCGCGGCTGGTCGAGCAACTTCGCCAGCAGGGCTACAGGGAGGACAACCTGCTGTTCTGCCTGGATGAGGACGGGACCCACTCCGAGGACGCGTGGCGCCGGCGCGCGCCGGGGGCGCTGCAGTTCCTGTTCACCGAGGCCGCCCGGGAGCAGCAGGGCGGCGTCGGAGCGCTGGAGGGGTCGCAGGAGGCCGCCTGATCTGCTGCGTTTCGGCGCTCTTCGCACCGGCGGCCCAGGCCCTGTCGTCCCCTACCGCCGCCCCTTGCTCCGCTTGCGCGTCCCCTGGACGATGCGCGCCGCGTAGCGCGGCGTCGGGGCGGTCGCGCCGAGCGCCGCCGACAGGCGGTCGACCTCCGCATCCGAGAAGGACGTCTTCCGGAGCGCCGCGATCGCGTCCGCCACGACGTCGCGCGACTCGGGGCGCTCCGCCCGCGTCTTCTCCTCGAGCCAGCGCACGACCTCGGGGAAGCGGCCGGCGAGGGCCGCGATCTGCGCGGGCATCCCCTGCCGGAGCAGGCGCAGGCCTTGCAGCCGCTCGTCCGCGCGCGGGGAGCGATCCGAGAGCACGAACGCCTCCTCGAGGCGCTCGACCACCTCCGCGCCCGCCGAGAGCCGGGCGAGCAGCGTGCGCTCGGCGAGCGCCTCGAGCGCGACGTACGCCTGCAGGTAGCCGTCGGTCCAGGACGAGAGCTCGCCGACCACCGCGTCGCCGCGCGCCGCGATGACGGCGCGGAGCGCCGCCACCACCCCGTCGCGCACGACGCGCCGCGGGTCCTCGGCCAGCTCCTCGAGCGCCTCGAGCGGATCCAGCCCGCCCTTCCCGCGGCGCGCGCCGCCCGCGCGCGGCGCCTGCCCCGCTCCGCTCGCCCGCGCCGCGCCCTGCACCGCGAGCGACGCGAGAGCCTGCGCCGCCACGATGAGCGCGTACTCCTCGGCGGTCGAGCAGAGCGCCCGCACGAGCCGCTCGGCCGGCGCGCCGCGGTCCGCGATCGCCGCGCCGACCGCCCGCGCGAGGTCCAGGTTCACGCGCGGCAAGGGGGCGTTCGGCCCGAGGTCGGGGCCGGGCGCGCGCACCCCGCCGCGCCGGGCGGGCAGCCCGGAGCTGCGATCGAGCAGCGCGAGCAGCTCGGCCGGATCGCCGAGCTGCACGGCGCGCTCGATCGCCGCATCGATCTTCGGGTTGCGCAGCGCGCCAGGGGGAGTCGCCCCGCGGCGCAGATCCGACGTGTCAGCCATTCAGAACCCCAGGGAAAGACCGACCTCCGGGGAGAGGACGGTGGTCACGGCAGGAAAGGTGAGGCTCGCGCGGAGCGCGAGGTTCAGTGAGAGGGCCTCGATCGGCGCATAGGCAACGCCCGCGCCGACCGACGCGAACCCCTGGCCCGCTTGCCGGGTCGCGAGGAGCGTCTGTCGCCGGGCCTCGACCCTCCCGCTCGCCCCCGGCCTCGTGCAGGGGCTCGTCCTGTCGGAAGGGTCGGCCCCGCAAGCGGTCGCGTCCTCGAGGACCTCCACGTCGACCTCGGTGTCGACCTGCGCGACCCCGGCCGCGGCGAGCACGAACGGCCGCGCGCCGAGCCGCTCGAACGGCCGCGCGCCGAGGAAGTACTGCGCGCGCGCCTCGAGGTGGAGCGGCAGGAACGAGGCGCCGCCCCCCGTCGTGCCGCCGGCCGCGAAGCCGACGCGGCCGCCGACCGTGAGGTTGTCGAGGACCAGACGATCGTAGGCGATCGTCACCCGCGACGTCGCGAGCGCGAAGCCGAGGTTCACGTCGTTCGCGACGTCCGGCGTCGGCGTGCCGTCGTACCGGGTCCCGTCGCCGCGCAGGCACACGAAATGGTCGCTCCGCTGCGACGCGACGGTGCACACGTCCCGCCCCGAGAGCAGCGCGACGTCGGGGGAGAAGGTGACGGCGACCCAGCTCCTCCGGACGTCCGGCGCAGCCTCCGCTGCGGGTCGCGCGACGCACGCGCCGCCGGCACAGGCGAGCCCGCGGCTGCACTGCCGGTCGTCGAGGCATTGCCGCGGGCGCTCCTGCTCCGGGGCCGCGCACTCCGCCGGCGGAGCGTGACCGGGCCAGCGGGGCGGCGCCGAGGTGATGCTCTCCCGGATCTGCGTGACCAGCGGGGCGTCGCGCGCGCCCGCGCTCGCGAGGATCGCGCCGTCCTCGTCGACGGCCGCGATGTGGTAGCGGAGCGTCCCCTTCTTTCCCACCGCGGCGCAGGGCACGTTGATGCCGAACCCCTGGCCCCGCAGCTTCTTCATGACGAGGGAGCGGACCTCGCGCTCGCCGGGCGCCAGGTACCAGACGGTCACCTGCTTCACGCTGGGCAGCAGCTCGGCGGGGACCTCGACATAGAGCGGAACGGGCGTGCGGACGCGCTGCTCGGGCAGCGGCGCGATCTGGAGCTGCCCCTCCGCCGCCTCGCCCTCCGCGGGCGACCCGGCCGTTCCAGGCGCCGCGGGCGACCCGGCCGCCCCGGCGCCGGTGGCCGCGCGCGCCTGCTCGAACGCGGACGAGGCCTCCGGGTTCGCCAGATCCGGGTCCAGCTTCGCCGAGGGATCGATGCGGAGGGCGTCGGCGAAGGCGCCGCGCGCGTCCTCCAGCCCCTTCCTGCCCTGAGCGAGCACGGTGCCCAGCGCGACCAGCAGCCTCGCCTCGACCGCAGGCGAGCAGCCTGACTCGCCGCAGGCGTCGAGCGCGGCCCGGAGCTTGCGCTCCGCCTGGGCGAACCGCGTCTCGAGGTAGTCGGTCCCCATCGCCTCCTTCAGGGCCGCCTCCGCCTGCGCATTCCGCGGCGGAGCCTGCGCGGCCGCGGCGCCCGCGGCGAGCCACCCGGCGACGCCCCCCGCGATCGCGAGGAGCGCGCGCGGCGCGCGGGAAACAGGGCCGTTGCGTGCGGACATCGGCCCGCAACGTAGCCCACCGGTGTGTCCGCGAGCGGTAGAAAAGCTCGGGCGCTGGAGCCCCGCTCACCCGATCCTGGAACACGCCACGCGCAGGAGGGACAAATAATCCACAGGTTGTTCCCAGGTTGTGGAAACCCCGTGGGACCCTGACACCTCCGCGGAGCTGCCGGGTCCTGCGCCGATCGCGGGGCGGCGACCCCTCCAAGCGCCGGCGCCAGCCGAAGCCAGCCCGGGCATGGACGCGCCGCCCACACCGATGCAATTGATTTTTCTGCGATTTCTGGCGCTCCGTTGCCCGGCGCGCCTCCCGACTTCCGGGCGCTAAACTCCCTCCTTCGGAACCAATCTGCAACCCAAAAATCACGTTCCCGAGCCCGGTTTGACAGTCCACATGCTTGTCCACAGATTGGCCACCTGATGGCCCCAGACGACGCGCAGGTTTCGTGTCGGACAGGGGGGCGCCGGGCGAGTTCTCGCTTGTCTTTCGGGTGGCGATCGACATGCGATTGACAAGCGCGGCGTCGCTGGGCCGCGCGGCGCCGCGCGCGGCGTGCTAGCGGGTGCGCATGCGCGTTCCGGAGATCCCCGAAGAGATGGCGTCGCCCCCGCGCGCCGGCGACCCGCCGGCGCAGGTCGCGGGGCGCCCGCTGATCCGGAGGAGCGCGCGCGTCCCACGTCGGCGCGCGCAGCTCGCCGACCACGACGCGGCCTCGCTCGCGGAGCTGCTCTGCCGGGCCGGCGGCACCGCGTCGGCGGCGCGCTCGGTCGCCGGCAAGGTGGTGCGCCACGCCTTCGGCGCCGAGCCGGGCGCGCCGGTGCCTGCGCCGGCCTGGGACGCCCGCGCGCTCGCCGCCCTGGGCGTCGGGGCCTGGGCGCACGAGGCGTTGCTCGAGCTCGATCCGGCGCCGTCGCTCGAGATCGCCGAGCGGGCGCCGGCGCAGGACGACACGCTCCGGCTCGTCCTCCGCGCGCGCGACGGCGCGCTCATCGAGTCGGTGCTCATCCCGGGGCCCGCCCGCACCACGCTCTGCGTCTCGAGCCAGGTCGGCTGCGCCCGGGCCTGCTCGTTCTGCGAGACGGGGCGGCTCGGGCTCGAGCGCCAGCTCGCCGCCGGCGAGATCGTCGATCAGGTCCGGATCGCGCGGGCGCTCGCGGCCGAGCGCGGCGGCGCGCCCCTCCGGAACCTCGTCTTCATGGGGATGGGGGAGCCGTTCGATAACCTCGGCGAGGTGCTGAAGGCCATCCGGCTGCTCACCGATCCGCGGGCCTTCCGGTTCGCGCCGTCGCACGTCACCGTGAGCACCGTCGGGGTGGCGGACAAGATCGAGCCGTTCTTCCGCGAGGCGCGGGCGGAGCTCGCCGTCAGCCTCAACGCCCCGGACGACGCCCGCAGGCAGGCGATCATGCCCGTGAACGCGCGCTTCTCGATGGCGGCGCTGAAGGAGGCGATCGCGCGTGCGCTGCCGCAGGGGCGGCGCGTGCTCTTCGAGTACGTGCTCTTCGATCGCTTCAACGACGCCCCGGAGGACGCGGATCTTCTCGCGGCGTACGTCGCCGGGCTCCGGTGCAGGGTGAACGTCATCCCCTGCAACCCCGGCCCGGATCCGGCGCTGCGCCCGCCGTCCGCCGCGCGGCTCGACGCCTTCGTTGCGCGGCTGTCCGGCCTTGGCGTGACGACGCTCGTGCGGCGGCCGCGGGGGCGCGACGTGGGCGGCGCCTGCGGTCAGCTCGCGGGGATGGCCCGCGTCAGGCAGCCAGGGCCAGCGTGAGGGCGGCGCCGCGGACGAGCGGCGCCCCGACGCGGAGCGCTCCATGGCCCGCCGCGAACGTACGGGCGATCTTCCCCGAACGCTGGTTCATCCGGGCGAGCACCGCGCGCTTGCCCGCCTCGCCCGTGTGCCCGAGCGTCGCGAGCAAGGAGAGCAGGTCGGTCCAGACCCGGTCGCGCCAGCACTTGAGCAGGTACATCACGACGCTCGAGACGGCGCGCTCCACGTCCCGGCTGAAGGTCGCGACGCGGGCGAGCGGGCAACCATAACGAACGCGCAGGATCGCGAAGATCTCCGGCATCGCCGCCGCGAGAATTTCATTCACAAGGTCGTGGTCGTGACGGTAGCGCCCGAGAAGCCGGGCGTCCTGCGCCGCGCCGTGCTGGACGATGTTCCGGTAGAGCCCGAGGGCCAGGTCGTAGTTGATGTGCGCGTTGATGCCGAGCAGCCCGTGCACCGCCGCCGCCGCCCCGCCCGCGCCGGCGCACCGGAACGCGACGTCCCACGCCTCGACGCCCGTCGACCGCCCTTCCAGCGAGGCCGCGAGGGCCGTCAGGTAGTACTCGCAGAAGATCCCCGCCAGGCGCGAGATCCACGCCGGCTCGAGGAACCGGCTGTCCGAGCCGCCGACGACCGCCTCTTCCACGCGGCGCGTGATCACGGCGTAGACGTCGGGGAACACCGCCCGCGGGTCGTTCCTCTCGCGCAGCCGCGCGGCGACCGTCTCGAGCGCGACCAGCGCCTCGGACACGTTCGCCGGCGCCATCGTCACGCCCTGCAGGACGGGATGACGCGCGGCGGACGCCGCGGGATGGGACGCAGCCAATGACCGCGTCTGCTTGCTCCTCATCGCCAGGGGTTGATCCGAAGTAAGGGTCTTCATGGCTGCGCTGAGCGAGCGAATTCAAGGATCGTGCCCGTATGTCCGGTCCGCAGTCGTACACAGCCACAGGATGTACGAGCGCACGCAGAACAGCGCTCGAGCGCGCGCGACAGGCGCGTGCACGCTCGTTCGCCTGGTCTCCCTTCATGTCGGATTTCCCGCGAATGCAGCGGAGGACGCTCGCCCGTCGGCCCGGACGAACGGGCGAGGTCTGGGTGACGCCCCGTGGCTGCCAGCGGCGGGACCGTCGAGCGGTGACGCGTCAGCGTCGCGCTCAGACGCGGTGACAGCGCAGGCCGGCGCACCAAAGTGCCCCATGGGGCAGATTGTGACGCGCGGACGGATCCCCTCCACGCAAAACAAGGGATCCCCCTACGCTGCGCGCACCCTGGTGGCCCCGGTGCGGCGGTGTGTGCAGGATCGCGCGGGCGTTTTCGGGTTTCGGCCGGCCGGGGGATGCGCCGTATCCTTGGGCGGAGCGCTCCGCGCCTGCGCGCAGCCATCAGCCATCGATCGTCGATGCCGCCCGGCGGCCGCGAGGGCGGTTGCGCTCCTCCGCGGCTGCCCCTGCCGAGCACCATGAGCTTCCTCAAGATCGTCTGTTCCGAGCCCAGAAACGACCTCGCCTCCTTCCTCCAGTCGCTGCCGATCGAGCCCGCGGAGCGGGCCATCGCGCTCGTGATGAGCACCGCGGATCTCGCCTATCCGCTCGTGGCCGCGCGGACCTTCCTCGCGTCGGCGAGGGAGGTGGGCGCGTCGCACCTCCTCTGGGTGGCGCCGTACTTCCCTCCCTCGAGCCAAGTGGGGCAGCAGATCCGCGACGCCGAGGCGTCCGTGCGCGCCTCCGGCCAGCCGGTGACCACGGTCTGGCACGGACCTCTGCTGAGCGCGCTCAGCCTCTGGCGCGAGGACATCCGGCTCCGCCGCACGCTGCCGCTGCCGCTCGGCGGCGGCGCGTTGCCCTGGGTGGCGCCCGCGGACGTGGCCCGCAGGGCGATCCGCGCGCTCGAGCAGCCCGGCGCGCCGGCGCCCGTCGTCTGCGGCCCCGCCGCGTGCTCGGGCGCCGAGGTGGCGGCCGCGCTCTCCCGCGGCCTCCGCGCCGGCCTGACGAGCGAGCGCTTCGCGTGGCGCCGGTTCGAGGAGATCGATCGCGACCACAACCGCAAGCTCAGCGAGGACGAGCTCCTACCGTACCTCACCGGCCTCGGGATGCACGCCGACGAGGCGAAGGCGCTGCTCCTGGCCGCGGACACGACCGGGGACGGGACCGTCGACTTCGAGGAGTTCACCGCCGGGCTGCGGGGGCGGCTCGACAACCTGGTCCAGCAGCTGCTTCGCGAGGACTCGTTCGAGCTCCGGTACGTGGACACGCCGGCCGATCAGGCCGTGGCGGCGCTGGTCCAGGCGGGCCTGCGGAAGGCGGCGGCCGAGGCCCTGATCGAGGGCTGGGCGAGCCTGGCCAGGGAGGGGATCCCCGCCGACGTCCGCGGGTCCGACGAGGCCTGGCTCGAGCTGCCGCCCGCGGGCGTCGACGCCTGGGCCGAGCGGCACGCGCTCGATTTCGTCAACGTCCACCTCCTGCCCGGGCAGGGGCTGCTCTCCCGGCGCGAGGGGGTCGTCGAGAGCAGCGCCGCGATGGGCGCGCTGGCCGGCAAGGAGGCCGCGATCTCGAAGATCGTGGACGGCGGCGGCCGCATCCTGTCGCTCTCCCGCGCGCTCGACGGGAGCGGCGTGTCGGCGCGGTGGCTCGACGCGCCCACGGAGAGCCTCCGGTGGGTGCCGTGCGGGGATCGCGACAAGCGCCGCGCGCTGCTCGTGTCGAGCGGGCAGCTCACGGGGCTGCACGTCGAGGGCGAATGGCAGGACCTCCCCTCGGCGATGCGGCTGCTCATGGCGCGCGGCCCGCTGCCCGGCTGGCAGCTCACGACGTTCCGGGAGCTCGGCGAGCTGAAGATCGATCAGCCCGCGGCGCTGTTCGAGCCGAACGAGGTCGTGTGCAACTGCGCCGGGGTCAAGCGCGGGCAGATCACGAGCCTCATCGAGGCCGGGTGTGCGACGCCCGCCGAGCTGTCGGAGCGGACGCGGGCGGGCCAGATCTGCGGCGGCTGCGCCCCGGCGGTCGCCGAGATGTTCGGCGGATCGAGCCTCCAGCAGGCCGAGGTGAAGGCCGCGCGGGAGCTCTCCCCCGGGATCTTCCAGATCACGCTCTCGCCTGTCGGCGGCGCGCCTGCGGCGTCAGCGCCCGGGCAGCACGTGCTCGTGCAGGGCTACCTCGATCGGCGCTGGGTGGCGCGCGCGTACACGCTCTCGGCGCCGGCGCGCGCCGGCGGCGACTACGAGATCACGGTGAAGCGCGAGGAGCTCGGGGTGTTCTCGCGGTGGCTGTGCGAGCGCGCCGCGGCCTCGCTGCTGCGCGCGTCGGCCCCGAAGGGCAGCTTCGTCCTTCCGGCGCCGCCCGTGGAGCGGGTGGTGTTCCTCGCGGGCGGGATCGGCGTCACGCCGGCGATGGCGATGCTGCGGGCGCTCGACGGGGGGGCCGGCCGCCCCGACGCGCGGGCCTTCCTCCTCGACTGGTCGGCGTCGCGCGCCGCGGATTTCGCCTATTTCGAGGAGGATCTGCGCGCGATCGCCGGCCGCACGCCCGGCGTCGCGTTCCGCTTGCGGGCGACGAAGGCGGAGGGGCGGCTGTCCAGGGAGCAGGTGGCCGAGCTGTATCCTTATCGGCCGGGATCGCGGGCGCTCGTGTGTGGTCCCGATGCCTTCATGCGCGACGCGCAGGAGCACCTGCGCGCGGTGGGCTGGCCGCCGGACGCCATCCAGCAGGAGCTGTTCAGCTCGAACGTCGACACGGCCGGCGAGGTCCGCCCGACGCCGCTCCGGCGCGCCGGCGCGGCGCGGGCGGCTGGCGGCGTGTGTCCGGTCGAGCACGGGTCGTTCCACGTGACCCCCACCGCGCCCGAGGCGGTGCCGACCGAGGCCGAGGCGTTCCTGCGCCAGTGCTACGCGGAGCTCGGGGTGCCCTCGGCGGTGGAAGAGCGCTGGCAGGAGGTGCGGGCGAGCCTGGAGAAGCACGGGACGTACACGCACCTGCCCGACGAGCTCGCCTATGGCGCCCGGCTCGCGTGGCGCAACAGCTCGCGCTGCATCGGGCGCTTCTTCTGGTCGACGCTCCACGTGCGCGATCTGCGCCACGTGAAGACGGAGGAGGAGATCTTCCAGGCGCTGGTGGAGCACCTCGATCTGGCGACCAACGGGGGCGACATCCGGGCGACCATGACGGTGTTCAGGCCGGGTGAGCCGCGGATCCGCATCTGGAACGGTCAGCTGGTCCGCTATGCGGGCTACCGGCTCCCGGAGGGCGGCATCCTCGGCGATCCTGGGAACGTGGAGCTGACGGACCAGGCGCTCGCGCTGGGCTGGCCGGGCGGGGAGCGGACGCGCTTCGATCTGCTGCCGCTGATCATCCAGATCGGCGACGGCCGGCCGAAGTGGTTCGAGCTGCCGCGGGAGAAGGTGCTCGAGGTGCCGATCGAGCACCCGCGGTATGCGTGGTTCGCCGAGCTCGGGCTGAAGTGGCACGCGCTGCCGGCGGTCTCCAACCTGGCCCTCGATCTCGGCGGGATCCAGTACACGGCGGCGCCGTTCAACGGCTTTTACATGGGCACCGAGATCGGCGCGCGCAACCTGAGCGACGTGACGCGGTACGATCAGCTGCCGCTCATCGCGGATCGCCTCGGGCTGGACCGGACGCGCAGCGACACGCTGTGGCAGGACGCGGCGCTGGTCGAGCTGAACGTCGCGGTGCTGCACTCGTTCCGGCAGGCCAAGGTGCGGATGATGGACCACCACACGCTGTCGGAGTACTTCAAGAGGTTCGAGCAGCAGGAGCGGCAGTGCGAGCGCCCGGTCTATGCGGACTGGACGTGGATCGTCCCGCCGATGTCGGCGTCGACCATGGCGGTGTTCCACACCAACATGGAGAACAAGATCCTGAAGCCGAACTATCTGTATCAGGACGATCCGTGGAAGGAGCGGAAGGGGTAGCGGCGGAGGCGCATCCACGAGCGGACGCCGGAAGCTGGTAACGCGTCGCCTGACGGAGTTCCTCCCTGGCTGAGGGAGAGAGAGGTGTTGCCGAGACGCCCGGCCCCCGGAGGGTGTGCTCGTCGCGCGGGCGCGGGGTGGGGCCCCGCCGAACTCGGTCGCTGGATGTGGCGCAACGGATCGAGTGAGCCGCGAGGGGGTGGCGCTCGGTACGAACGAGTACATGGCGCCCGAGCAGGCGACGGGATGGTTCGCGAGATCGACGGCCGGACCGACGTCTTCGGCCTGGGCGCCACGATGTTTCGGGTGCTCTCCGGTCGAGCGATCCACGGCGACGTGGCCGATGCGCACCTGCTCATCGCCGCGGCGACGGAGCGGGCGTCGTCGCTCGCGCTGTGGGCGCCGGACGTGCCCTCGGAGGTGTGCGACGTGCGCGACGTCGTGGATCGCGCCCTCGCGTTCCACAAGGTCGAGCGTTACCCCGACGCGGCGACGATACGCGGCGACGTCCGCGCGGTGCGTGCGGGCCGCCTGCCGCCGTACGTCGTGGCCGTCGAGGAAGGGCCGATCCCGGCGGGGGCCCCGCTTCCTCGTCGCTGAGGGAGCCCACCTCGCGAAGGGCGCCCTGCGCGGCCGCGGCGCGCGTCAGCGGCCGCGGGCGCAGCGGAGCCGGCCGTTGTCGTTCGCGATATCTCCTCTGCACCTCCTGAAGTCGTCCAGGCGCGTCCTGTTGAAGTGTCCCCGCCGGTCCTCGCACCTGGCGAACAACGTGCCTCGCTCCGTCCGGATGTCCCTGCACGTCCTGCTGTAGGAGCCGCGTGGTGGCCGATCGCGCTCCTGAGCTTGCGCCGCATCGCTGCTGGACAGCACGGCAGACAGCGAGAGCGCGCCGAGGACCAGCGCGCCGAGCAACTTCTTCATGGTTCCCCCCTTTGGCGCACCGCCCTGCGGAGCGGTGCTGCTGACGATCTCCTGGGGCGGGCGCTCCGGATGCGCAATCCTGCTGGAACTGGGGCCCTGGTCCCGAGCGTGGACCATCGAGCCGCAGAGACGCGGCAGGCGCGGAGAGGCGTGGAGACCGGAGCGCTGGTCTTCTGCGCTCTGAAGCCGTGATTCTCCGTGCCTCCGTGGAACGAGCCCTCTGCATCTTCCAGAGCGCGTCGGCCTGTTCGTGCTCTGATACGTGGGCGGCGCGTCCATCGTGCCGGGATGTGATACGTGGAGATGGCTAGAGCATCGAACACGTTGAAGCTCCGAAGAAATCAACGGAAGGGAAGGCAAACCGCAAGGGGCGCAAGGGGAAGACAAAGACTATCTCGTCTCTGGTCATTTGCGCCCCTCGCGCTGTTGCGGTTTGTCTCTTTCTCGCATTCCTGGCCCTTGGCGCTGGACGGGAGCCCGACGGACGTGGGCTGCATCCACGCGGTCTGCACGCACCCTGCCGGCGCACCGCCGGCAGGGACATTTCGCGTCCGCCACGCGGGCGGCGCTCGCTCTTTGTGATGAGCGGTATCCAGCGGCGCTGCTCTGAACGGCGCAGCCGGAGATCTACGAGCCGTTCGGCTCTCGGGCCGTCGACGAGCACAAGGTCGTCGATGGGGCCGCGCCGCGGCTCGACCGGCGGCCGGTGCGGCGCTTCGAGCTCTTCGCCTGCCCGGACGCGCTCGGCATGGCGGCGACGGCGGAGCCGCACGTCTTCGTGGACCGCGACGATGCCATCGGCGGCGCAGGCGCTGTGCGGCTCATGGTGCGAGGGCCCTTTCCGGGAGGGCCGCTCATGCTGCCGCGGCCGTTCCGGTGCCGAGGTGCGCCGGCGGCGGCGCTCAGCGCAGGGCCTGCTCTGCGCTGGACGCCGCGAGCGCCTGACCGAGCCACCGCTCCAGCGTCGCGAGGTCGGTGCACGTCTCGATGCGCGCCGCATCCTCCGGGGTGAGCCCGAGCTGCCGGTGTGCAAGCACGCGGCGCAGGGCCGCGCGCGCCTCGTCGAGGCGACCCTCGAGGCGGCCTTCATGGCGACCTTCGTCGACCAGACGCTGCTTCATCTTGGGATTGGCCGTGAGCAGGACCTCAAGGATGCGGTCCTGGCGCGCGTCGATCTCGGGATCGCCGGTCCTGGCGAACCGCCACAGGAGCTCCTCACGGGCCATCGTCGACATGGGCAGGTACTGTAGCATGGACAGCACCCATTCAAGCGGCCGGCGCGGCGCCACCCAGCGGGCGAACTCGTCGAGCGGCTGCCCGTTCGAAGCATGATGAAAGGTGCAATTGTCGGACTGAAGCGGAGCTGTTTCCGTAATGCGCCTGGTGCGTGCGTCGCTGCCAGTATCTAGCCTTCAATGGCCTCGCGGACCGGCTGAGAGCATGTTATGCACGAGGGCGTGCGAGTCTTCTTCACGATCGCGATGTCCGTCACGTCGGCTGCCGTCGGCTTGAGCAGCGCCGGTTGCGCGGACGATCACGTCCCCGCCTCAGGAAGCCAATCCGGCGGCGGCGGGGGTCTCGGCGGCAACGGCCCCGGCGGCGGGGGTCTCGGCGGTGACGGCCCCGGCGGCGGCGCGGAGGCGTCGTCCGCATCGAGCAGCGCAGAGACGTCCAGCTCGACCGGCGCCGGGGGAGGGGAGGAGGGACAGCTCGACAGGTTCGGGATAGCGATGCTGCGGCCCACGCTGCCTTCGGGCAAAGCGTGGTTCTCGACCTGGGACAACGGCGTCGCGCGCAGCTTTTCGGGGATCGACCCGGCCGATGCATGGTTCGACGCCGACCACGGCGATGCGTCCTATGACACCGACGGCCAGGGCATTCTCAAGATCAGCGGCCGCGTCCCGCGGATGTACGTGCACGACCCTGCGCTCGCCGATTCATGGCGCGACGTCGAGGTGACGATGTATTTCCTGCGGGCCGCCGACGACGGGACACCTTATGGCGGCCTCGTCGCCATGACGCGCACCAACCACGGCACGATCGGGGACGAGGACGTCAACCGATGCGACACGCGCGGGATCGCCGCCCGCATGCGGTATGACGGCAAGATCGATTTCGAAAAGGAGACGAATCACCCCGCGTCGACGGCCATTCTCAGCAAGACGTACTGGGAAGGCGGCATGCCGGAGCAGGTATGGATCGGGTACAAGCAGCTCGTCTACGACCTGCCGAACGGCGATGTGAAGCAGGAGCTCTGGATCGACGAGACCGACGGCGCGAGCGGAGGCACCTGGGTGAAGATCCACGAGCACGTCGACCAGGGGACCGACTTCGGCGTGGGAGGCGAGCCCTGCCGGCCGGGCGTCGATCCCGCAATGCGGCTCACGCGGGAGCCGACACGGGAGGGCTCGGAGACCGGTAAGCCCAACATCAGCGTCTATTTCCGGAGCGACGGGGTGGGCTCCGACGGGCTCCTCTACAAGAAGGGCAGCGTCCGCGAGATCGTGCCCTGACGGCGCCCGCGCACGAACGCATGAGCGCACGATGGAGAGCGCGAGCGACCGGTTCCTGGGGGAGCGCCGGGGTGGCTAGGGTATGCTCGGCGGCGGATGCCCAGCTTGTCGCCGAATTCCTCCGGAGCCCCGCTCGGGCAGGGCGCCCGCCTCGGCCCCTTCCGGCTCGTCCGGCAGCTGGGCAGCGGCGGGTTCGCGCCGGTCTGGCTGGCCGAGGAGGTCTACGAAGGCAGGAAGCTCCGCGACGTCGCCATCAAGCTCTTCTTCGTACCAGAGCAGCTCGCGGGCTCCTCCGACGCGACGGCCGCGTGGCGAGACACGATTCTCGACGAGGCGCAGGCGCTCTGCCGGGTCGAGCACCCGAACGTCGTGCGGTTCTATTCGTTCCAGCGCGACGACGCCCTCGGCGTGGTCGGCCTCGTGATGGAGTATGTGGCCGGCACGAGCCTCGATGAGCTCTCTCGCGAGGCAGGCCGGCTCCCCGAGCGCGTCGTCCTCGAAGCGGCGTCCGCCGTCGCCTGGGCGCTCTCCGCTGTGCACACCGCCGGGCTCGTCCATCGGGACGTCAAGCCGGCCAACGTCGTCCG
The DNA here is from genome assembly GCF_051473845.1 of Sorangium sp. So ce381. Taxonomy (NCBI): domain Bacteria; kingdom Pseudomonadati; phylum Myxococcota; order Polyangiales; family Polyangiaceae; genus Sorangium; species Sorangium sp. So ce381. The sequence continues at coordinate 2,220,600 of NZ_CP150336.1, forward strand.
GGGGTCGGGCGTCTACAAGCTGATCGATTTCGGGATCTCCGGGGGAAACGCGCGGAGCTGGGTCGATGGGGGGCGCACCGCCCCCGCGGGGCCGCCGCCGACCGTGGCGGTCGACGGTTACTCCGGCACGGTGCTGGCCGAGGAGCCGGCCGGCGCGACCATGACCCTGAGCGTGCCCGTGGTCGCCGGCGGCGTCCGGGAGCTGGGCTCCGTGCTCGCGGGCACGCCCGGCTACATCGCCCCAGAGTGCGCCGTCGGCCAGTCCGCCACGCCTGCCAGCGATCTCTACGCGCTCGGCGTCCTGATCTTCCGCCTGAGGACCGGCAGCCTCCCCGCCGAGATCGAGCGGCGCAACGGGGAGGCAGCGCACTGGCTCCTCGTGCCGCGGCGACCGGCTCCCCCGCTCGAGGCGCTCGTGCCCGACCCGACGGCGGCGACCGGGCTCCTCTCTCGCCTCACCGCGACGCTGATCGCCCTGGATCCTCAGAGCCGCCCCCGGCACGCCGATCAGGTCGCGCGCGAGCTGGATCGCATCCTCGCCGCGCTCGATCCCGAGCTCGCCCCGCCAGGGAGCAAGGAAGGGTCGCAGCCGCCAGTTCGCGGGTCCGAGCGATCCGCGCGGCCGCTATCCGAGGACCGCCCCGCGCGGTCGCCGCCCGAGGACCGCCCCGCGCGGCCGCTATCCGAGGACCGCCCCGCGCGGTCGCCGCCCGAGGACCGCCCCGCGCGGCCGCCGCTCGATGATCGTCCCGCGCGGCCGCCGCTCCTCGGGCGGCGGGCCGAGCTCGACGCGATCGCGCGCGCTGCGCAGGCCGCGCAGGAGGGCCGCGTGCGCGGGATCGTGGTGGGCGGCCATCAGGGGATCGGGCGCAGCCGGCTGCTCGACGCCGCGGTCGAGCGCACCGGCTGGGACCTGCGCCACGTCGTCCGGCTCCGGTGCCTGCCGGAGCGACGCAGCCCGTTCTATCCGCTGCGCCGCGCCGCCGAGGAGCTCGTCGAGAGCGACGTCCCCGAGCTCCGCGCGCTCCCCGCGGCGCTGGAGCGGGCGCTGTCTCCGGCGCTCCTCCCCTCCGCGGACGAGGTCGCGCACACGGTCGAGGCCATCGAGGACGCGCTGCTGCGGGCGAGCGCCCGCGAGCCGCTGCTGCTGCTCGTCGACGATCTGCAATGGGCCGACGCGGCGACGCTGGAGCTGATCAAGCTGCTCCTGCGGCGCGCCGCCGCGGAAGGGCAGGGCCGGCTGCTCGTGGTGGCGGCCGCGCGCAGCGAGCCGAGCCGGCCGGCCCCCCTGCGCGCCCTGCTGGGCGAGGTGCGCGCGCGGGTGTGCCCCGGGGTGGCCTACCTCGGCCTCGCGCCGCTCGATCTCGAGGCCGCCGCCGAGCTCGCGCAGGCGGTGGGCCGAGGCCTGCACCTGGAGGGCACGCTGGGGGGGGCCGCGGCGCCCGCTGCCCCGCTCGCGCCCGCGCTGGAGCGGGCCGTTGTCGCGACGTCCGGAGGCGTGCCCTTCTACATCGTGCACGCGCTCATGGCGTGGCATGAGAGCGGCGCGCTGGCGCTCCGCGACGGGAGCCTCTGCGCCGCAGACGACCGGGCCCTGCGGGGGGAGGTCCCCGGCGTGGCCGATCTGCTCGAGGCCCGGGTGGCCTCGTTCGCGGCCGACAGCGCCGCCGAGCGCAGCGCCCTGCGGACCCTCGCCGCGGTGGCGCTCTGCGGCGGCGGGCTCGGCGTCGACGTGCTCCTCCGCGTCGTGGGGGACGACGAGCGCGCCGAGGCGGCGCTCGAGGCGCTCGTCGGCGCGGGCGTGCTGACGGCCTCCGGCGACGCGCAGGAGTACAGCTTCCCGCAGGAGATGCTGCGGCAGGCGGCGCTCCACCTGACGCAGCGGCGGCCGTGGTTCCAGCGGCTGCACAGGGCGCTGCTCGACGCGCTCGCGGAGGGCGCGCAGGGGCGCGTGGACGCGGGGCTCCTCGGCGCGGGCTACGAGCGGCTCGGCGCCGTGGCCGAGGCGCGCCGCTGGCTCGGCCGCGCGATGGCCGAGGCGGCCGCCGCAGGGCTCTTCGAGGAGGCGGCGGCGCTCGCGGATCGGCTGGCCGCGCTCGCGGCGGATCCCGAGGCGCGCGCCGGCCTCGAGATCGATGCGGTCCGGGCGCTCATCCAGGGACGGAAGCTCGAGGAGGCGAGCCGGCGGCTCGCGCGCCTCTCGGAGCACGCCGTCGTGGCGCGCGGCGGGCCGCTCGACGTGCGCCGGCGCATCCACCGGCTCGAGGTGGCGCGCGGGCTCAGCGAGGCGGGGGCCGACGATCCCGGGCTGCTCGCCGACGCGGACGCGCTCGGCGAGGCCGCGCTCCGCTGCGAGGCGCGGATGGCGCTCGCAGGGGTGGCCGCCGGGGATCGCGCGATGGAGCTCGCGGGCGAGGCGGTGGAGCTCGCGGCGGGCGCGGGCCCCGCGGCCGAGCTCGCGGCCCGCGTGCTCCGGTGCGAGCTGAACTACGCGCAGAACCGCCGCGATCACGAGCTGCTGGAGCGCGACCTCCAGCGCGCGCTCGCCATCGCGGCGCCGCTGGCCTCGGCGTGGCACAGGGTCCACATCGGGGGCGATCTCGCGGTGCTCGAGGCCGAGCTGGGGCGGACCGGCGTGGCGATCGACCGGCTGCGCAGGCTCGTCGCCGAGGCCGAGCAGCAGGGGATGCGGGGCCAGCTCCGGCTGCTCCTGCAGAACCTCTCGGCCTTCCTGATGCGCGAGGGGCGCGCCGCCGAGGCGGCGGAGGTCGCGCAGCGGACCGCGGAGCTCGCGGCGCAGGACGGGGATCCCGCGCTCCGCGCGGCGGCGCTCTCGCTCCTGGCGGCGGCGCTCACGCGGGCGGGCCGGCCCGCCGCCGCGCTGGAGAGCGCGGATCAGGCCGAGCAGCTCCAGCGGGCGCGGGGGGACCGGTACCACGCGCTGACGCTGCTCCGGCGCGCCGAGATTCACTGGGAGCTGGAGCGGGTGGGGGACGCCCTGGAGGACGCGGTCGAGGCCCGGCGCGTGGCCGAGGAGCACGGCGACGACAGCATCGCCGCCGGCGCGCGCCTCTGGGCGGCGCTGCGCCGCGCGCAGCTCGGCAAGATCGAGGCGGAGCGGCGGCGGCTCGTCGGGGAGGTGCGCGCGTCGAGCCCGCGCGTCATCGGCCTCCTGCGGGGACTCCTGCCGGAGATGGCGGCGTGGCTCGACGAGGGGTGATCGCAACGTCGGCTTGGGCGCCACGGCCGGCTTGAAAGGGCGTGTGATGACGCAAAGGCGGACGAGAAAGCGCCGGAGCGCGAGCACACCAGGGCGCCAAAGCAGACGGAGAACGAAGCTCCGGTGCCCGCGCGGGCGGTCACCGCGGGGGAAGGCGCGGAGATCCAGGTCTGGCAGAGCTATTGCGGGCGGGAGGAAGCTACTTCCCCGCCAGAGAGCGGTCGATGGCGGTGCGCAGCACGCCGATGGGCTGCGCACCCATGACGCGGTGGCCATTCACGAACAGCGTGGGCGTGCCCTCGATCGCGAGCCGGTCGCCCTCCTCGAAGTCGGCGGCCACCTGGGCCTCCAGCCCGGGGGACCGCATGTCCCGCGCGAACCGCGCCACGTCCAGCCCGAGATCCGCCGCGCGCTCCTCCAGGCCCGCCTGGTCGAGCGCGCCCTGCGCCTTGTCGAACAGCGCCGCCTGGTACTCCCAGAACTTGCCCTGCGCGTGCGCCGCCAGGGACGCCCGCGCCGCGACGCGCGCCTGCTTGTGGATGGGCAGGGGACGGTGCTTGAAGGCGAGGCGGAGCTTGCCGGGGTACTCCTGCTCGATCTGGTCGAGCACGCCCGCGAACTTGCTGGAAAATGGGCACTGGAAATCGGAGAAGACCACAAGCGTCACCGGCGCATTGGCTGGGCCGCGGGTCGGCGCATTGCGGATGTCGACGTGCTCGACCTCCTCGCCGATCATGTGCTCCGGCCCGTGATTCCCGGCCCCGTCGCACGAGCCGCAGTCGCCGCCCGGCTCGGGATCGCAGGCCCGCCCGGGCCCGTGGATCGCGGGCACCTCCGCCGCATTTGCGGCCGCGGGCTTCTGTGCTGCCGCCTTCTTGGCCTCGGGCTTCTTGGCCTCGGGCTTCTGGGCTACAGCGCGGAGCGCGGCGGCCGTCGGCGCGACCTCCTCGATCGGGGTCGTGTCGTCCGGCGCATTGCTGCACGCGGCGGTGAGCACGAGGGCGAGTGCTGTGGCGGCAGCGCGGAGAGGGAAGGCGAGCGGGGAGCGGGTCGAAGTGCGCATGGTCTGTTCCTCCTCGGCCCGCGGCGCGCGGGATTCGCGTCGCCATTGCGGCGTCGCCATTTCGTCGGGCCTCACTCCCCCTTTGGCCGCTACGGCTCGGGAGTTACACACGACATATCAGCGCACGCCATTTCGTCGTCGCAGGCCTCCCCGGCGCTCGGGCTATCACCGCCCGGGTGCTCGGACGGATCGACGTCGTGCCCCCCGGGCGTGTCATCGCAGACCTCCCCGCAGGCCGCGCCGTGCTCTTCCTCGAAGACGATCTCCGGCGGGGCAGGCGGCGCGCTCGGGGCGATGCTCGGCGCGGCCACGCGCGGCTCTGGCGCGAGCGGCGTCGCGGCGTCGCGCGGCAGCCCGAGCAGCGCGGCCCCGAGCGCCAGCGCGACGGCGGCCGCGGCGCGCGGGAGCCACCTCTTCAGGGTGCTCGGCGCGCTCATGGCGTGCGCTCGGCTGCCCCGCCTCCCCGAGGACCCCGCCGCGCGCCGGCGCGCTGGCGCCGGGGCTGCTGCGGGGTCGACCGTCGGCGCGGCCGCGCGCGCGGGCGCGGCCTCCTCGGCGCGCGCCTCGCACCCCTCGTCGAGCGCGCGCATCAGGATGGATTCGAAGGGCGGCGGCTCCGGGATCTCCGCCCCGCGGGCCGCGAACAGGGCCTGCTCGCGGCGCACCCACGCGAGCTCCTCGGCGCACGCGCTGCAGCCGGCGAGGTGCGCCTCCACCTCGGCCGCCTCCGCCGCCGAAAGCTCGCCGAGCGCGTACGCCTCCACCACCTCGGGACGGCACCCGCTCATCGCCCACCTCCGTCGTACCGCACGAGCTCCGCGCGCAGCTCCTGCCGCGCGCGGTGGATCTCCACCTTCACCTTGGGCAGGCTCCACTCCATGAGCCGCGCGATCTCCTCGTAGCTGAGGCCGTGATCCAGCCGGAGCAAGAGCGCCGCGCGCCGGTCCTCGCCGAGCTGATCCAGCGCCCCGGCCAGCACCGTGAGCGCCTCGCGCCCCATCAGCTCGTCCTCCGGCGTGCGCGGCGCCCCCGGCGCCCGCGCCGCGCACGCGGCCGGGCGCTCCTCCCAGGCGTCGAGCGGCCCGTCGTCGAGCACCTGCCGCCGCCGCCGCCGCGCCCTCCGGTGCTCCAGCGACACGTGCCGGGCGATGCCGAACAGCCACGGCGCGGGCCGCTCTGGCGTCTCCAGCGTGTGCAGCCGGTGCATGGCCCGCACGAACGTCTCCTGCGTCGCGTCGGCCGCCGCCGCCGTGTCCCCGAGCAGATCGCAGAGGAAGCGGTGGATGGCCCGCGCGTGCGCCGCGTACAGCGCCTCCAGCGCGCGCCTCTGCGCGGCGGGCTCCGCCCCCTCCACCGGCGTGCTCACCGGCTCCTCCCCCTCCTGGACCGCGAGCGCCGGGGCCGCCATCCAGACCTCCGAGAGCGATGCCACGAGCCCCATGTGGCCGGACCCGCCCCGGAGTTACAGAAAAAATCGGAAGGCCTCCCCGGCTGCCGTCTGGCGGTGAGTGTTCGCCGGAGCTGGAATCTCCTGCTGGCACGCAGCAGCGGCGCTCGCCGCGTGACGCGCCGATGCTACTTACGGATGCCACGGATCTTCTCTCACGAAATCGACACCCACCGGCTGGAAGCCCTGGTAGCCTCCAGCGCGCTGCTCGTCCTGCAGCGACGTCGAGGCGCTCGCGCAGCGAAGGTCGTCGCTCGGGCGCGGCTTTCCTCTTGACCCTGTATGGGCTCCTCGCGCGCGCACGCGCGTGCCACAGGTCGCCCCGCCGGGCCAAGAAAGCGGACGACGTCCACGAGCCGGCGCTGATAGCCTCTCGGCCATGCCGATCGAGCCTCCGGATCCCGGTTTCGTGAGTCACTTCCTGAAGTACTTCCTGGCCGTGTTCAGCCTCGGGGGCGTCCTGTTCCCGACAGCGGTGCGGCGATGGCCATCCCCCCGCAAGCGCAGGTAGCAGGCGCCTCCGCGGCGACCCCACACGTCGGGGGCTCCCTCTTCCGAGCCTCGCTTTTTTGGCCGATCCACGAGCGCTGCATACCGTCGGCGCGTGCCGCTCACCTCACCTGACGATGCGCCGAGAGGGGCGCCATGATCCCGGCGCTTTACGCGCTGTCGGCCCTCGCGACCGCGCTCGCCTGCGTCGTCGCGCGGCATCGCCCCGAGCACCGTCCGATCGCGCTGCTCCTCGGGTATGGGTTCGCATCCGACGTTGTGAGACGGGTGATCCGGCTGGGCGTCCTCGCGCCCGCGCGCGCCGAGGTCGCCGGCGCGCCGTTCACCGGCTGGGTTCGCTTCGCCTTCCACATCGAGAGCGCCCTCTTCGTCGGCTGGATGGCCGGGGTGGCGGCACTCGCGGTGTTCATCTTCAGCCGGCGGCGACCGTGGGGCGTGCTCGCGGTCTACGTCGTGGTGGTCGCGGTCCTCGCCGCCGGATACCCCACCTTCCGCGGGGAGCTGCTCGGCAAGGCCTACCTCGCCCTCGAGCTCGCCGCGCTCTGCACGTCCGTCGGCTGCCTGCTCCTGTGGTTCCTGGGAGGTGAGCGGGGCAAGACACAGCACCTCGCCGCCGGGTTCATCGTCATTGCCGAGACACTCATGCTGGTGGGCCCGTTCCGTATGGGCATCTTCAGCGCCTGGGACCTCGCGCGGTCTATTCTGATCGCGCTCTACATCTCGCTCGTGCCAGTCGAGGGAGTGGCCATATGGCGCCGGACCTTGTAGTCCTGACGTTCGGGCAGCTCATCGCGTTTGCTGCCATCTTCATCATCCGCAACCGGCGCTTCGCGCCAAGGCGCCTCACGTCTGCCGAGCTCGTCGCGCAAGCAGGCGTCGTCAGCGCCCTCGTCGCGCGCTACCTCCGAGGTCGCCGGGCGACACGCGAGGACGTCAAAGACCTCGCGCAAGACGTGCTCCTCGCCGCGTGGGAGGCCAGCGAAGAGGACCGCTACCGCCCCGACCCGGACGTGCAGCCCGCAGAAGCGCTTCGTGTCTGGATACGGGCGCTGGCCTATCACCGCGTCCGCCATCACCTCGAAAGTGCCCGGGTGCAGCGCGAGGAGATCGTCGCGACCCCGCCGAGCGCCGAGCACGAGGCACCGACTCCGGACCAGGCCCTCGAGCGCGAGGAGCGGCGCCTCGCCTTCCTCGAGGCGCTGCACCAGCTCCCCGTGCACGAGGGCGACGTGATCATTGGCCACGACATCTTCGAGATGTCGATGGAGGACGTGGCCGAGCAGCAAGACGCGCCGGTCAGCACGGCTTACAGGTGGCGCTCCCGCGGGATCGATGCGCTGATCAGGGCGCTGCGGCCGCGGCGAGGGTGAGCGACGGGCGGACCTGAACGCCTTGCCCCGCCGTCTGCCCACGGGCAGGCTGCCGTCATGGGTCAGCCCGCCGAGAATCAGCGCCGCGCCACGTACGCCGACCTCGAGGCCGTCCCGCCGCACAAGGTGGCGGAGCTCATCCGGGGCGTGCTCCACGTCATGCCCCGGCCGGCGCCGCGACATGCGAACGCCGCGTCCTCGCTGGGGGCCGACCTGCACGGCGCCTTCCAGCGCGGGCGAGGGGGCCCCGGCGGCTGGTGGATCCTGGACGAGCCCGAACTGCACTTCCCCGACCCGCACGCGCCTGGTGAGATCGACGCGCTCGTGCCGGACATCGCCGGCTGGCGCCGCGAGCGCATGCCCGAGCTGCCCGAGACGGCGTACTTCGCGCTCGCCCCGGACTGGGTCTGCGAGGTCCTGAGCGCCTCCACCGAGGACGTCGACCGCGACGAGAAGATGCCGATCTACGCGCGCGAGGGCGTGCGGCACGCGTGGCTGGTCGACCCCATCCAGCGGACGCTGGAGGTGTACGTGCTCGGCGCGGATCGCCGCTGGGGACCTGCGGTCGTCCACCGCGACGCCGCCCGCGTCCGCGTCGAGCCATTCGACGCCGTCGAGCTCGATCTCTCGGTGCTCTGGGCGAGGTGACCTTGCAGCCGCGCTGACGCGGGTGCTTCGGCCGCAGCGACCGCTGGCTTCCTGCCCCAGGACCCCCGCGCGACCCTCCGAGTGCTCCACGGGGGCGCGTTCTGGAGGGGGTCGCGCGGCGGTTCTTCGCGCGGGAGGCGTAGGGGAGGGCGCGCGTCAGTCGCCCGACTCGATCCAGCAGCCGTTCGCCTGCCCTCCCCACGCGCCCGAGAGGTGGAACCTGTCCGGCGGGTAGATGCCACCCGGGGGGCGCCCCGCGACGGTGATGCGGCGTTCGTGGTCATAACAATACGAGCCGCTCAAATAAAGATAGCGATCCTTGCCGCCGTTGATCGTCGTATTGAGCGTGACCTGCGTTCCACTCACGGTCTGCCAGCTTCCGCCGACGCGCCTTTCCATCTTCACCGTCAGGTCGTCGTTGCCGTCGCCCTGGCTGACGAAGCACGCCCCCGCGACGATGCGCGAGTATTTGCCCAGGTAGCCGCTCGCCGTCCAGCTCGGCAACGACGTGGTCATGTTCGAGAGGTGCTCGGAATCGTCCACGCCGCCGAACGAGAGCGCCTCATTGTCGAAATAGCTCTGCCACTGCGCCGCTGCGCAGTTCCCGGCGGTCACCTCCGGCCCCGCGTCGTAGACGACGGAGAGCATCCGTGTCCCGCCGGCGATCGAGACGTGCTGTTCGAAGAGCCGCGGCGTGACGTCGGCCGAGGCGTCGGCGCTCAGCAGGTACTCGAGCGGCGTGATATCGGTCCCGTCCTCGTGGACGAGCGGCATGAGCTTGTCGTCCTCGGGCGAAGAGACGACCAGGACGCCGATCTGGGGCGCCGCGCTGCTCGGATCCTCGTCGATCAGCGATACCGTCCCGACACGCGGCACCACGAATCGATTCAGCACCTTGCCCTCGATCCTCTCGATGGCCCGAGCGGGGTGGTTGCCGGCGCTCTCCTCGGGCGTTTCCCGCCCGAAACCGTGCGAGGCCTGGCTCGCGGACGCCTCCTCCGAGACCTGCCCCGTATCGCCCGCCTCGACCGCGCAGCCTGCCGCGAGAAGCGTAGCTGCGACGAAAACACCCGGAACGCGCCTATCGTTCAACATACTCGCCTCCATTTCTGGTGAGGTCCCCTGCGCATTCCGAGCAGTGCATTGGCCGTACCTGTGCGCGCACGGCGCGGATCGCCCGGATTTCAGCCCATCAGGAGCGAGCAACGTGGAACGGCGTCGTGACGCTGTCACGCAGGCGCGACGCCGGGTGTCATGCCCGTGCGACAGGGGCCCGCCTGCGGCGCTCGCCGCCGTCGCGGTCTACGAGGACGGCGCGGACCTCCGGCTCGACGTCGTGAGGTTGCTCTTCGTGTCCGGCGCCGATCCGGCGGCCTTGAAGGAGCTCGCCGCGTTCGGTGAAGAGCGCGGGGGCCCGGAGGGCCGGTGCTCCAGGTTCGACGCGAGCCCCGTGGTGTCGTCTCGCAGCGGCGCGCCGCCGCCCCGGCGGGGAGCTCCGCGAGCGCCTTCGCGGAGGCGCTCTGCTCGGCGCGGATCATCGCGGCCACCTCCGCCGGCGGGGGAGGGAGCGGCGACGAGGCGGCCGGTGAGGGGGATCCGCGTGGCCACCGTCGGCCTCGGGAGCGCAAGCGCTGCGGCGATCTCGAGCGTCGTCGTCCGGTGCGGAGCTCGCACGATCTCGCGTTGGCCTCCTTGACAAGGCGGGGCAACCGTCAGGTACGCTACCTTTCCACGATGCGTGGGGGCGGCACGACGGGGCGGGGTCGGGGCTCAAGGCGCTCCACGCTGAGGCGGCGGTCCGCGTCCGGCATCGTGCACGGTCCTTTGCACGGCCGATTCGTGCAGGTGGTAGAGGACCTGTCGGCCAGTCGCTGGATCGGTGCAAGGGCGAGAGGCGGGGAAGAGGTATCGCCAGGCGAGGCTGGTGGCTGCTCTTCGCATTTTCCCTCGGAGAGCGTGGGGCAGGTCGACCTCGCCGCGACCAGCCGCGAGCTCCTTCTCGTGCCGCCGCGCCACGGTCGACCGGGCTCTGGTCGCCCGGGGTACCCGGCCGTCGGCGCGAATCTTGCGCGACGACACGCCGTCGCCGTCCGAGATCTAGCAACGGGAATACGTAGTTACGCAGCGGCGGCCGATCTGCGGGATGACGGGGATAGGCCGCGGAAGGTCACCGCCTATCTGCGGGATCATGGAGATAGGCCATGACGAGCCGCGACGTATCCTCGGGAATATGGAGATAGGGTGCCATGGTTGGCGGCCTACATGGGGAAATGCGTAGATATGTCGCGCATCACAGCTGATTGCGACGTTGGGCGGAGCAAGCAGGAAGGACCCCATGTCTAATTCCGTCGACGATCCCGATGACTCCGACAAGGGACTACGCTCCTTCGTGGTGCAGGGAGGGACGCTGCCCGCACCAGACGGAGAGGACGACCGCTCAGCTGCTCTTTGGTACATCAAAATCCGCTCGTGCCTGCAGCGTGAGCGATCCATATGGAAAACACAGGCGGCATACCCGTATCTCAGCGTCGATGCGCTTGTACTCAATACAGCCTATCGAGAGGACAGACGTGTCGTCCTAGTGACAAACAACTTCCTCCTGCAGAACGTTACCCGAAGTGATGCGGGGCGCATCATGGCAGCCCGACTCGTGGGTGGCGGCGTCGACGCTGGAATCTCCCAGTCTTCTGATCTCTTCCCCGAAGGCGCAGTAAATCTAAACGCGTACTGCATCGTAGCCTTCGAGCCTGTGCTGTTCGTCGGTGGAATGCCGTTTCTGGCAGCTGCTCCCTGGCTCGTTATTATCGACCAAGGCGTGCCGTTCCAATACACGATTGCTGAACTCCGCTCAGACGGACAGCACTCCTACCCGCACTCCGCCGAACTTGACTTCACGCCATACAAGGACATTGTCGCGAGATATCGGGAAACGTACCTACAGAACGCCGGGGATCTGAATGCCCAGGGCCTCTCAGAGCTTGACGCGCTCTTGGACGAGCTTTTTGCTATCAACAACAATATTCACCGCGAAGCTTCTCTCTATCACCTCCGTCGAAAGCGGTTACCGGCTCGGTACGTTCATCACGCCCCTACGTTGACGGCGTACGGTCGACTTGTACACGGCGCGGGCAACGAGCCTCAAATTGAACACAATTTGGCTCTTCTGCACTACAGAAAATCCCTCGAGGAGTTCCATCACGCGAAGCTCGCCGACTCCGGCGGCGACGTGGATCGAGCAGTGCTTCACGGGGCCTATTGCATGATTGCGCTGGCAACGTTCATTGAAGCTGTCGCAAACAGAGTGCATTTTACGGCAAGGGGAGAATATCCGGACTTGAAGGACTCCAGAACGGCTGAGGACAAGCTTTTGGAAGAGGCGGAGCGAATCACCAAGAACCGAGCAGATCGCAAGGCACGATCGTTCACCCGCCTCAAGCAGACGTCTGCGGAGTACGGTGCCCTCGTCCAGGTACGAAAGATTCGCAATCACTTGGTCCACGCTATCGAGAAGGCGTTTCCGGTCGATCCCGGGACCAGACTATCTGAGCTATTCGCCATGATCACGGTTGGTAACTGTAGGCGTCTTCTGAGCCTCGTACGGCAGGGACTTCTTGCCGTCCTCGATCAGGTTCCGGAGGTCGGAGTTCTGGTTCGTCTTGATAGAGGGGTAATCTGGCTGGGCGACATGGAGGTACCATGATCGACCCGCCCAACTCACGCTTGCACGCCGACGAGCAACTCCGTGGCGCCTACGGCGCCCCTCCGTTGCTCGCGGGTGAAGCGCACGTCGTTGGGCTGCAGCGGCGGCCCGCACCCGCCGACCTCAGGGGCCGGCGCCACGCGCGGGAACGGGAAGACGGACAGCGGAGCCATCGACGCCCGCCCAGGCTGGCGTGCGCTGGCGTTGCCGGCCCTTCGGGTGCAGGATACGCCCATGGGCAAGCCCGCGCTCGACCTCTCCAAGCTCACCGCGGACGAGAAGCTGGATCTGATCGATGACCTCTGGCGAAGCCTTTCCTCGGACGACCTGCCTCTGAGCTCCGAGCTCCGCGCTGAGCTTGATCGCCGCCTTGATCGCCTCGATATCGAAGGCCCCATCGGTGTCTCCTGGGAGGACGTCCGTGCCGAGATGACCACCGACGAGCCGTGAGCCGCGTTGTCTTCCTCGCCGAAGCTCGCGCCGAAGCCCTCGAGACCTTCCGCTGGTACTACGAGGAGCAGCGGTCCGGGCTTGGCGCCGTCTTCCGGCGAGAGCTGGACGACGCCATCAAGCGCATTCGGAGCGCACCGCTCGCGTACCCGCCGCTGTACCGAGACGTCCGGCGCGTACTCGTCGAGCGTTTCCCGTACGCGGTCTTCTACCGGATCCTGCCCGCCGCCATCGTGGTTGTTGGAGTGATTCACCGCCGCCGACATCCTCGCGAGTGGAAGCGCCGAGCGTGAGCGAATTTCGGAATGGCAGCCACGCATCCAACGAAATAGCGCCGGCGCGCTCACCACGAGAAGCGCAACGTGACCTCATCCGCGTCTGGCTTGTCGAACGACCAGCCAGTCTGGGTCGCGTCGACCTGCTTGCCGGTCACCTGCTCCAGCGCACGGCCGGCGAAACCGAGGCTCAGCGGTCCGAGGTGCTCGAACCCTGCGACCCCGGTCACGAGCAGCGTCACCTCGTTCCGCTCGAGCTGCGAGGAGTCCACCCGCAGCGTCCCGCCGACCATATCCTGCGCCCAGAAGTCGGGGAACTTCCGGAGGAAGAGCCGAGCGTTCATCCCCCTGAGAAGCAGCTTCATCAAGGTGTTCGCTTCCTTCTCGAAGACCGTCCGGCCGCACCTCACGACGTCCAGGTAGCTCTGCGATGGCTCGTTGTGGACCTGGACGATGCCGCGCAGAACCTCGACGTAGTAGGCGCGAGGGTACCACGCCGCGCTCGACATGGTGGCCAGCGCCCTCCTGAGCTCCTGAGAGAGCCCGTGACGAACCCGGCGGACCCCAGCCTCGTCACACAGCACGTCCGAGTAGGCTGCTGCATTGAGAATCAGAGAGCCCCGGGTCATCGGTTCTTGCATACATGCACTCTCATGGAAGAGCTCGCTGACACAGCGGAAGAAGAGATCAAAGGGTCGCCTCCGTCAAGGCGGCTTGAGCGCGTAGGTCAAGGAAGCCGGATCGCAGCGCGAGAAAGTGTGGTGCGGCACACCGAGGTGGCGGGCCTCGCCGAGCGCGGAGAGGAAGCGGACGATGCTGCGTGGCTCGGTCACCATGGCGACGAGCTTCATCCTGCCCTCGCAGGCTGGGCGCTCGAGGACATCGAGCGCGAACATCGGCGCAGCAACTCGGCCCACGGCCGATAGTCGCTGCGCTCGCGCTTGGGAGCGGTGTCATCGTCGCCTCCGCAGGCTCCTCTGGCTTCGCAGGGCGCGGGCCGATGCGCTTATTCGCCAACTGGGCTCCTCGCCTCAAACGCCCGTCGCAAACGAGTGCACCCGGTCCCCGAGCCAGGTGAGCGCCGGGGGCCTGGCTGTCCTGTCGTGCCGCTCGCGAAGGTGGACGGGGCCGGGCCAAGGGGTATGGGAGGCAGCCAGTAGTTCTTGCTGCCTGACGTGTGTCCAGCCGGTCCGGTCGTGGTATCGCGCTCTGGTGCTGCGAGCCGCCTCTCGTCGTACACGAAGCCGAGGTGCCGAGGAGAATGCGTCATCTCGGGCGCCCCCCTGTCACTCATCCCGTCTTGTGCGCACGCATGGTCGATCCCGACAAGGATCAGTCTGCCTCGATCCTCCAAGCTCGTGGCGCGATATGAAGACGAGCCCGAGCCCTCATCCGACATGCCGCACCCAGCGCTGGTCTCCCTCTGACATCGCCGTCGCGCATTCGCTCCAGCCGCCCACCGAGCAGGAGTGGCGCGATTGTACGATAGGACACGAATTGGGGTGCACAGGAGGGCGGCGGGGCGGCAGAGGAGCCACAGAATTGTACGATAGGACACTAGATTGGGTGCACAGGAGGGCCGCAGGGGCCGCGCAGGAGGGCGCCGTGGCCGCGCAGGAGGGCCGCCGTGGCCGCGCAGGAGGGCCGCAGGGGCCGCGCAGGAGGGCGCCGGAGCTGCGTAGGAGGGCCGCCGTGGCCGCGCAGGAGGGCCGCAGGGGCCGCGCAGGAGGGCGCCGGAGCTGCGTAGGAGGGCCGCCGTGGCCGCGCAGGAGGGCCGCAGGGGCCGCGCAGGAGGGCGCCGGAGCTGCGTAGGAGGGCCGCCGTGGCCGCGTAGGAGGGCCGCGGGGGCCGCGCAGTTGTACGAGCGGAGCCCCGGTAACAGTTCTGACCGGGAGCTGCGGTGACACTTCCTTAGAGCCACGGACCCGTGCTCCGGGAGGACTGGAAACAGGGACCGGATCCTCGTCGACGCGACACGCTCGCCGCACTTTCTCGGACCGCCAGGATCTAACCACGAACCGCTCCCCGTGGTCGCGGAACACACGAGCCTCTCCTCATGATCCGGCGTGAGTTCGCGGAGGTCACCGCGCCCTGGCCAGCTTCAGCTCCTTGTTCTTGAGGGTGACCTGCGCGAGCAGAACCGGGCCGTAGTACAGCTCCCAGACGTCATCGGCGCTCGGAATCAGCCCCACGAGCTCGTGGGGGAGGTGCGCGCGTCGAGCCCGCGCGTCATCGGCCTGTTGCGCGGCCTCTCGCCGGAGATGGCGGCGCGGCTCGACGAGGGATGATCACTTCGCCGGCTTGGTGGCCGTCGCGCCCGGAGTGTAGTGCACGATGATGCCGCGGTCCTTGTTGCACTTCTGGACCTTCTCGTCCCACACGCAGCCCTCCGGACAGGGCTGCACGCCGGGATCTCCCGTGGGGCAGATCTCGGCCTCGCCCTCCTTCGCGGCGGGCTGCTCGGGCGCCTGCGCGCCTCCGCAGGCAGAGAGCATCCAGGCCAGGACGGGGAGCACCAGAACGATCGCCGATCGACGCATGCAGACCTCCACGAGCCCGCGATGGGTGGGCTCCAGCGTCGACGTCTACCAATTCCCAGGCCTGCGGGGCCAGCGCTTCCGCGCGACAAGGACGAGCGCCGCGGCGAGCGCGGCGAGCGCGGGGGGAGCGCTCGGGCCGCCCTCGCCGGCCGCGCAGGCGCACCCGCGCGGGCTCGTCGCCACGCGCGGGAAGGTCGGCGCGACCTGCCTGCCGTCGAGCGCGGCGCCCTCGCCCGAGGTGATGAAGCCGGCCCACGCGTGCGGGTGCGGGCGGTCACGCCGGATCTCGAGCTGCGCCGACCGCAGCGCCTCGCTGCGCCCTCCGCCGCGCGCGAGCGCCGCGTAGTACGACGTCATGAGATCCCGCGTCGCCATGTCGCCGACCTTCCACAGGCTCATCACCTGCGTCTCCGCCCCGGCGAGGAGCAGCGCGCGGCGGAGCCCGTAGACCCCGTCGCCGCGGGGGACCTCGCCGAGGCCGGTCTCGCAGGCCGAGAGCACGACGAGCTGGGTCCCGTGGAGGTCCAGCGAGGAGATCTCGAGCGCGGTCAGGATGCCGTCGTCCTCGTCCGAGCTGCTCCGCCGCGCGTTGGCGCCGGCCAGCGCCAGGCCCGAGCGCAGGAGCGGGTTCTCGCTCCAGGCGGGGCTCTCGATCCCGGCGCCGCGGGTGCTCGCCGGATCGGCGGGGGAGCCCTGGTCCGGGAGGAAGAAGCCGTGCGTCGCGATGTGCAGCACGCGCGGCCGCTGCGCCCGCTTGAGGGCCTCCTCGGTGGCCGACGGGCCGGTCAGGACCGTCGCGCTGGCCAGCGCGCTCCGCACCGCCTCCGCCTCGCGCTCCGTGCCCGGCAGGGGCGGGAAGCGCGCCCCGGCCAGCTCGGCGGAGCGCAGGCCGCGCGTGGCGCCGTCGTCCGGCGCGAGCTCCGAGAGGCTGCCGAACGCGGGATCGGCGATGACCAGCACGCCTCCACGCGGCGCCGCGGCCTGTGGCGCCGCGGCGCCCGCGGTGCGCAGCAGATCGCGCCCGCTGGTCAAATAGGTGAACGAGGCGCGCTCGATGAGATAGTTGCCCTCGTCGTCCACGAGCGCGGCGAACGGCACGAGGTTCAGCGCGCCGTCCGGGCTGAGGAGGATCCAGCGCGCCGCGCCGAGGGCGGCCCGGATCGGCTGCATCACGAGCGCATCGAGGTGACGCGCGCGCTCCCGGGGGTCTCGCTCCGGGTTCGAGAGGTCCCGCGAGAGCTCCGCGGCGGCCGCGTCGATGGCGGCGGCGTCGCCGAGATCCACCCCCGTGACGTCCCCGCGCCGCCCGACGACATAGGCCGCGTAGCGAGGCTTGCCCCACGTCGGCCTCACCGGCGGCCCGAACGGGTCGTAAGGCCGGTACTGGACGATCTCGACGAGCGCCGCCCCGTCGGGGATCGCCGCCTGCACGCCCTCGACGGTGATCGGCGGCTCCTTCGCGTCCGCCGGGCGCGCGGCGCGCGTCCGCGCGGCCAGCTGGAACTCGAGCCGCTGGCGCTCGGCCTCGAGCTGCTGCACCTCGCGCTGGTGCTCCTCGGCGGGGAGGTCGATCGGGCCGCGCGTGATCGCGGTGGACAGCTTCGCGTCGAGCTGCGTGAGGGCGCCGAGGAGCGCCCGGCCCTCGGCGTCGAGATCGCGACGCAGCGACGCGAAGCTCTCGGCGATGGCGTCGAGCGCGAGCCCCTTGCGCCGGAGGATCGACCGCAGGGCGAGCCGCGCGGCGGCCTGGTCGCGCGGGGCACCCTGGAGGTGCAGCGAGAGGGTCGCGTCGGTGTCGCGCTGGACGAGGCCCATGACCAGGCGCTTCTGCCGCTCGGAGCCCCTCGCCAGGTTGGCCCGGGCGCTCCGGTCCTGGAGGCCGGCGGCCCGCTCGCGCGTCCGCACGGCCATGGCGGTCCGGCCCTGCGCAACGTACAGGTTCGCGAGGTGCCCCAGCGCGCGGACGATGGCCGGGTGATCCGGCGCGAAGAGCCGCTCGCGGATCACGAGCGCCTGGAGGAGCAGCGCCTCCGCCGCGGGATCGCCCTTGCGGGTGAAGAGCACGCCGAGCTCCTCCAGCAGATCGGCGCGCACAGCGCTCTGCGCCGGGAGCGCGGGCTCGAGCCGCGGGCGCAGGTCGAGGAGGCGCCGCTCGGCCTCCTCGACCTGCCCGCGCCGCAAGCAGAGCTGCGCGGCGCGCAGATCCGGGATCGCGTAGGCCCATCCCGAGCCGCCGGTGGCCTCTTTGAGGATCACGCGCATCCTGTCGAGCGCCTCCGCGAAGGAGCGAAGCGCGCGTCGCTCCAGGTACAGCCGCGCGAGCGAGTCGACGGCGTAGAACTCGCCCCAGCCCTGGAGGAGCGGCTGGGCTCGCTTCAGGAGCTCCTCGGCGCTCTGGAGGTCCCCTAGGTCGATGTAGACGTTGGCGAGCCGGGCATAGAGCATCCCTTCGTCGTTGAAGGAGGGCTGCTCGCGCGTCAGCCCCCGCACCAGCAGCGCCTCGGCGCGCGCGTAGTCGCCATAGCCGAGGTAGAAATGCGCGAGCTCGCTGTCGAGCTCGGAGGTGCCCTCCAGCAGCGCAAAGTACCTGTCGGCGAGGGCGGCGCTCTCGGCCAGATCGTCCCTCTCCACGGCCGCTCTCCAGCGCTGGCGGGCCGCGGAGAGGTCCTCGCTCGCCTGCTCGGCGGGGGTCGGCTGCGCCGCGAGCGGCGCGGGCCGGGCCGCCGAGACGAGCGCCGCCACCGCGAGCGAGAGGAGCCGCGCGCGGCGGCGGAGGCCGCGCGCGGGGCGGAGGGGCGGCATCGCGGAGCAGGGGAACGCTTTGCTGCGCATCAGCTGATCGAGCAGCCCCGCCGCGGGGCGCGGCGAGCCGCTGGGACGCCGTCGCGGCCGCCTCGAGCGGCCGCGGCGCGCCTCACTTCGCTTCGACCTTCACGTTGGCGTTCGCCTTGAAGCTCGCCTTCGCGCCCGCTCCTCCGCCGCCGCCGTCGTCGCCCGCGGGCGCGGTCGCCTTCAGATCGAACGACGGCGGGGTGTTGGGATCGCACTCCGGCGGCGGCCCGAACCCGTCGGCGTTGAACTTCCACGACAGCGACCCCGAGGCCGACGGATCCTTCCGGATCGCCTTGATCTCCACCTCGTGCTCCCCAGCGCGCGCCGGCGTGCAGTACGAGAGGAGGTAGAAGCGCTTCATGTGCGCCTCGATCTTCGCCGCGATCTTGTCGAACGACTCCTTGACCTTCGCCTGGTCCGCCGCGAGCTCGGTCCCGTCGCGCCCGATCTCGTCGAGCCGCGCCTTCTCGATCTCGGCGCCGACGCCGACGACGAAGATCTGGTAGTTCTCGTACTCTTCTTTCTTGAGCTCGTTCAGCATGTCCTCGCGGCTCACGCGGTTCGCGCGATCGGTGCCGTCCGAGAAGATGACGAGCGTGCCGAACTTGAGAGGGCGCCGGTCCTTGTCGAGCTGCTTCTTGAGCTCCCGGATGCCCTCCACCACGCCGCCGTGGAGGTTCGTCGACGTGTCCTTCGGCTTGTAGCTCCGGAGCCCCTCGAGCCCGCCCTGGACCGAGCCCTGCGCCTCGGTGAACGGCACCACCGAGTGGATTTTTACCTCGCCGTCGAACGCATAGACGCCGACCTTCTGGCTCTTGCCGACCCGGTCGCTGAACGACTGCGCGGCGTCGACGAGGGCGTCGGCCTGACCCGACTCGGTGATGCTGCCGCTCATGTCGACGAGCAGCATCGTGTACATGACCGCCGCGACCTCGGGGTTCTGGATGGTCTGCTTGCTCTCGAACTTCGAGACGAGCTCTTCGTCCTCGTAGATCTCGAAGTCCTCGGCCGTGAGGCCGCCGACCGGCTCGTCCTCGCCGGCATCGACGCTGAAGAACACCCAGACGTTGTTCGGCTTCTTCTGGGCGGAGTTGATCCGGGTCACCCGCAGCCCGCCGCCGCACGCCACGCTCGACAGGGCGAACAGGGCGGCGAGCAGGATCCGGAACGCTGGAGAACAAAGGAGGATTTTCACGCGCGCGATTAGCGCGCATCGGACGCCGCGATGTCAATTCGCTGCCGCAGGTGGCCCCTCCCCCGCGGCCGCCTCGCCGGGCGGGCACGGCCGCACGGCCGCGCCGGCGGAGGCGGCCCCACACCCCCGAGGCGCTGGCGGCGCGGCGCTGGGCGGCCCCGCCCCGCCGCGCCGCCCGCGCGGCCTCGCCAGACGCGCCGCCCGCGCGGCCGCCTCGCCGATCGTGCAGGGAGGCGCTCGCGCTGGTTTACTCCGGGAGGGAGACCGCCGTACATAGGCCCGCGCGCCTCGAAGACCGCGCGCGTCGCCTCCGGGCGCTCAGCGAGTTGGTCTCCCCGGGCCGATTTCCGTTACCCTGTCGCCGCATGGCACGCATCCTGATCGTCGAGGACTCGCCGGCAATGCGAGCGTACATCCGCTCGACGCTGGAGGACCGCGTGCTGGGGCTCGCGGGCGACGTCGACATCGTGGAGGCCGTGAACGGCTTCGACGCGCTCCGGCTCCTGCCGCGCGGCGCGTTCGACCTCGTGATCACCGACATCAACATGCCCGACATCAACGGGCTCGAGGTGATCCGCTTCGTCCGGCAGAGCGACCGCTACCGGCAGGTCGCGATCCTCATCATCTCCACGCAGGCGACCGAGCGAGACATCCAGCGCGGGCTCCGCCTCGGCGCCGACCGCTTCCTCCCGAAGCCGTTCACGCCCGAGGCCCTGCGCGACGCCGTGGTCGCGAGCCTCGACGCGCGGGCCGAGGCGCCGCAGGCCGGCGCCTCGCCGTCCGACGGCGCCGCCGGCGTCGACGAGCGCGCGGCCGCGCCCTCTCCGCGCGCAGATGCCCCCCACGCGGAGGAGCCCGCGGCCCGCACCAAGCAGCCCGGCTCCGGCGAGGGAGGCGGCGGCTGATGGTCGACAGCGGCGATCGGGCGCGCGAAGAGTTCTTCTCGGAAGCGCAGGAGATCGTCGAGGGGCTCGGGCGCGACCTCCTCGCGCTCGACGAGGCGGTGCGGACCAACAAGGTCGACCCCGACGTCATCAACGACGTCTTCCGCGCCGTGCACACCCTGAAGGGGCTCGCCGGGCTCTTCGGCGCGACCCGGATGGCCACCCTCTCGCACGAGCTCGAGGAGCTGCTCGACAACCTCCGCCTCGGGCGCATCGAGATCAACGCGTCGGTCCTCGACCTCCTGTTCCGCAGCGTCGAGCTCTACGGGCGCATCCTCCAGAACGAGAAGGACGGGCGCGACGCGCCGATGCCCGAGGTCGACGACCTCCTGCGCCAGCTGCACCAGGACGCGGGCCCGAGCGCGGCCGGCCTCCCCGACGACAACTACGACCTCGATCCGGGGCTGCTCTCCGTGCTCACCGAGTACGAGGAGCACCGGCTGCGCACGAACATCGCGAGCGGGATGACCCTGTTCCGGCTCCGCGTGCAGTTCCACCTCGCCACGATCGATCAGGCCCTCGACGACCTGAAGATCACAGCGAAGCCGTACGGCGAGATCATCACCTACCTGCCGACCGGCGCCGGCGCGGACCAGGACTCGATCGAGCTCGACATCCTGATGGCCTCGCGCGCGCCGCTCGAGGAGCTCCAGCGCGCGCTGCACCAGGCCGGCGCCGCCGTCGAGGAGATCCCGCGGCGCAACAACAACGGCCACGGCCGGGTCGCCCCGCCGGGCATGCCGTCGATGTCCGCGGCGCTCCGGGGCGGCGCGCCGACCGGCGTGTCGCGGGCCGTCGACCTGACCGGCTCGATGTCGGCGGCGAGCCCGCCGTCGAGCGCGCGCGGCAACCGCAAGGGGGAGCTCAGCTCCATCCGCTCCGTCGCGCAGACGGTGCGGGTCGACATCCACAAGCTCGACCGGCTGATGAACATCGTCGGCGAGCTCGCCCTCGTCCGCTCCGCGCTCGGCCGCCTCGTCGAGCGGCTCCGCGCGGCGCCCACCGAGCGCGAGCTCTCGCTCGACCTCCACAGGCTCCAGCGGACGTTCGACCGGCACCTCGCCCAGATGCAGGCGGGCATCCTCGAGGTCCGGATGGTCCCGCTCGGGCAGGTCTTCGACAAGCTCGCGCGCGTCGTCCGCCAGATCAGCCGCGACGCCGACAAGCTCGTGAACCTCGTCATCACGGGCGCCGAGACCGAGGTCGACAAGCTCATCGTCGAGGAGCTCAGCGACCCGCTCATGCACATGATGCGCAACGCCATCGACCACGGCATCGAGTCGAAGAGCATGCGCGAGGCGGTGGGCAAGCCGGCGGTCGGCACGATCGCGCTGAACGCCTTCCAGAAGGGCAACCACGTCGTCATCGAGATCGAGGACGACGGCAAGGGCATCGACGTCGACAAGCTGCTCGACGCCGCCCTGCGCCGCGGCGTCATGACGCCGGAGGACGCGCGGACCACGAGCTACCGCGAGGTGCTGAACCTCATCTTCCAGCCGGGCATCTCGACCAAGACCGACGTCAGCGAGCTCTCGGGGCGCGGCGTCGGGATGGACGTCGTGAAGACGAACATCAGCAAGCTCGGCGGCGTCATCGACGTGCACAGCGAGCCCGGCATCGGCACCAAGATGACGGTCACGCTGCCGATCACGCTCGCGATCATCAGCGCGCTCATCGTCCGGGTCGCCGACAGGCTGTTCGCGATCCCGCTGACCAACGTGCAGGAGGCGGTCGCGCTCGACGAGGCCACGGTGCGCCAGATCGACGGCCGCGAGATGATCACGCTGCGCAACAGCACGCTCCAGCTCTGCTACCTGGCGCGGCTCTTCGGCCTGAACGAGGAGGAGGAGCTCAGCGCGCGCATCGCCGGCCTGCTCGGCGGCGCGCGCGGCGGCTCGGCGGCGCGGGCCGCGGTGGGCGGCGGGCGCCGGGGCGACGGCGGCCGCGCGACGCTCGGGCTCCAGGGGGGCAACAAGCGCAAGTACATCGTCGTGGCGTCGGTCGGCGCGCGCAGGCTGGGCCTCGTCGTGAGCACGCTCATCGGGCAGCAGGACGTCGTGATCAAGGCGCTCGGCCCGTCGCTCTCCTCGGTGCGCGGCTTCTCCGGCGCCACCGAGCTCGGCGATCAGCGCATCGCGCTCGTCCTCGACGCCCCGGCGCTCATCGAGGAGATCCTCCACGGCGGGGACCGGCAGCGCAACGATCCGCGGAGCACCCATGGCTAACCTCACCCGAAGGCCCGCCCGGATACCGGTCTCGAAGCGGAACTCGCGCGCGCAGGCGAGCGGCCCGCGGACCGAGTACCTCGCGTTCACGCTCGCGGGCGACACCTACGCCGCGCCCGTCTCGCTCGTGCGCGAGATCCTGAAGCCGCCCCCGCTCACCCCGGTGCCGCGCGCGCCGGACTCGACGATGGGCATCGTCAGCGTGCGCGGGCAGCTCGTCACCGTCATCGATCTGCGGCGGCGGATGCGGCTGCACGAGAGCGCCGCGCAGCGGCGGGCGCGCATCCTGCTCGTCGACGCGGCGAACGGCGAGACGCTCGGCCTCTTCGTCGACGAGGTCCAGCAGGTCTACCGGCTCGCCGACGCCGAGATCGAGCACGCCGCGACGGCGCTCGGGGGAGACGTGGCGGGCTACATCGCCGGCATCGCCCGGCCCATGCACGGGGCGAGCGCGTCGGATGGCACCCAGGGCGAGGCGCAGCCGCGCGTCATCATCCTGCTCGACCTGCAGGCCATACTCGCGTCCTAAGGGACGATTCGTCCGCGCCCGGGCGGCTCGTAGAGCCCGGGCGCTCGGAGGCTCAGATGCCGTTGACTGGAGAGCGCAGCCGTCCCGACCCACTGAAGAGCCTCGTCGGCTTTGTGGTCGGCGACGTCCACTACGCGATCGACATCACGCGGGTCCGCGAAATCGTGAACCCGCTCGAGGTGACCACGCTGCCGCACACGCCCCCCGAGGTCGCCGGCGTCGCGAACCACCGCGGCGAGGTGGTGCCGGTCATCGAGCTCCGCGTGCGCTTCGGGCTGCCCCCGGTCGATCCGACCCGCAGCACCAAGTGGATCCTCGTCGACGTGGGGACGCACACGGTGGGGCTCGTCGTCGACGCGGTGACGGAGGTCTTCGGGACGAGCGGCGATTACCGGCCGACGCCGCCGGTGGGCGGCAGCAGCGATCTGCGCGGCATCACGGGGGTGACGACCCACGACGAGCGGATGATCTTCGTGCTCGACGTGGGGCGCTTCATCGAGCTCGCGCTCGCGCTCGCCGCGTCGGGCGCCCTCCTGGAGGCCCCGTGAGCCGCGCGTTCGACGATCTCGGCCCGTTCGAGGGCCCGCGCGCGGGCGACGCGGGCTCCTGGCCGGCCGAGCCCGAGTCCATCTCGCCCAGCGCGCGGAGCACGCCGATGCCGATCGCGGCCATCGCCGCGGCGCTCTCCGCGGACGACGCCGAGGAGCGCCGCCAGGCGGCCGCGCGGCTCGGCAGGGCCGACGTCGTCGAGGCGTTGCCGCTCCTGCTCCGCGCGCTCGGGGATCCCGACTGGCGCGTCCGCAAGGAGGCGACCTACGCCTGCCACCGGCTGATCCAGGCCGCGCCGACCTCCGCGCCGGCGCAGGCCGCCGAGGGGGAGCGGCCGGCCTCGCCCGGCGCCGGCGCCGAGGGGGAGCGGCCGTCCGCCCCGCAGCTCCTCGTCGCGGCGCTCCTCGACGCGCTCCAGAAGAGCGAGGACGTCGGCCTCAGGAACGCGGCCATCGAGGTGCTCGGCTACTGCGGGCGCGACGCCACGCCGGCGCTCGTCGACGCGCTCGGCGCGCTCGCGGGGGACGAGCGCAAGCTCGTCGTCGACGCGCTCGGCCGCACGCGCGACCCGGCGGCGCTCGACCCGCTCTACGCGGCGCTCGCCGAGCAGGACGACAACCTGCGCCAGAGCGCGATCGAGGCGATCGCCGGGATGGGGCTCATCGCGCGCGAGCGGGTGACGGACATCCTGTACGAGCGGCTCGCCGATCGGGATCGCTTCGTGCGGCTGACCGCGCTGAACGGGCTGAACGGGCTCGAGGCGCCCGTGCCGTGGCGGGTGCTCTCGTCGCTCATCGACGACCCGATCCTCCGGCCGGCGGCGCTGGTCGCCGCGGCGCTCGCGGAGAGCCCGGAGGCGCCGCGGGCGCTCTGCGGGGCGCTCGCGACGGCGCGGGGCGGCGCGTTCGCGCAGCTCGTCCGGGCGCTCGCGCGGCTCGCCGAGGGGCCGCTCGCGCCGCACGCGGTGGACGCGCTCCGGGCGGCGCCGCCCGAGGTGGGCGCCCGCCTCGTGCAGGCCGCCGGCGCCGCGCCGGGCTCGGGCGGCGCGGAGCCCCCGTCGTGGCGCGGCCTCGGCGCGGATCCGGTGAGCGGGCGCGCCCAGGCGCTCTTGCTCGCGGCGATGGCGCGCGCCCCGGGCGCGGCCGACGCCGCGGTGCAGGCCATGATCGAGCCCGCCCTCGTCGAGACGGCGCAGCGCGCGCTGGGGCTGCTCGGCGCGGAGGCGCTGCCCTCGGTGCTGTCCTACCTCGAGCGCCACATCGATCCCGACCCGGATCTCTGGGAGGGCGTCGACGACGCGACGGCCGCGCTCCTCGACGGCGCCGTGGCGATCGCGGAGCAGGGCGCGCGCGAGGGCGCGCTTTCGGGCGAGCAGCCCGCCGTCGAGGCGACGCTCGCCGAGCTGCTCGGCGCGGTGCGGCGGTCGGTCCGGAGCCCCTCGACGCTCGTGGCGACCAGCGCGCTCTACGGGCTCGCGAAGATCGGGGCCGCCGTCGACTTCCCGCTCGTCGTCTCGCAGACGCGCGCGATCTCGCTGCCGGTGGCGCGCGCGGCGGAGAGCGCGCTCGCGGGGCTCACGGAGCGCTACCCCGAGACGGCGCGCGAGCTCGCGCGCGGGCTCGCGCTGGCGGAGGACACCCACCTCGCGGCGGCGATCGTGATCGAGGCGCTCGGCGACGCGGAGCCGGAGGAGATCGCGTTCCTCACGAGCGTCGCGTCGGTGGGGGACGTGCGCGCGCGCCGGGCGGCCGTGACCGCGATCGCGGCGGCGGCGGGCGTCTCTGCGCTCGACGTGCTGAGCCTCTCCCTGGCCGACGAGGAGCGCGAGGTCCGGCTCGCCGCGGCGCGCGCGCTGGGCCGCCTGTACGCGTCGCTCCCGGACCGCGCGAGCGACGAGCGGACGCGGGCGCGCGAGCTGCTCGGGCTGGTGCGCGCGTCGGGGGAGCCCGATCTCGTCGCGGCCGCGGCGCAGGGGGGCGCGCCGTTCCGCTCGGATCCTCCCTGGGGCGACGCCGCGGAGCGGCTGAGCGCGCCCGTGGCCGTCGACGGCGGTGAGGGCGCGGCGTCCCCCTCGGGGACGGCCGGCGGGCCGCCGTCGGGGAAGGTGCTGTGAACCGGCGGCGGGACGACGAGATCCGCCTCTTGCCTGACGAGTTCCAGAGGCTGCGCGACCTGTTCAACAAGCACTGCGGGCTCCAGTTCGGGCCCGAGGCGCGCACGTCGATGGAGCGCCGGCTCCGCGAGCGGGTCGTCGAGCTCGGGCTCTCGTCGTTCGCGCAGTACCACGAGTACCTGCGCTTCCACAGCCGCGGGCGCGCCGAGCTCGACGAGGCGCTCGAGCTCATCACGGTCAACGAGACGTATTTCTTCCGCGAGGACTACCAGCTGCGCGCGCTCATGAGCGAGCTCGTTCCCATGATCGTCAAGGCGGGGGGCGCCAGGGGCCGGCTGTCCATCTGGAGCGCGGGCTGCTCGACGGGCGAGGAGGTCTACTCGATCGCGATCGCCGCGCGGGAGTCGGGCGCCGCGGAGCGCCGCGAGGTCCGCATCTTCGGCAGCGACATCTCCCGCCGCTGCGTGATCGCGGCGCGCAGGGGGGTGTACGGCGCCTCGTCGTTCCGCGCGACGCCGCCTGAGCTCAAGCGGCGCTACTTCGTGGAGCGCCCGGACGGGTTCCACGTGGCGGACGAGCTCCGGTCGCTCTGCCAGTTCGGCCACCTGAACCTGCTCGACTCGTCGCGCGCGGCGGTGGTCGGGCGCGTGGACGTCATCTTTTGCCGCAACGTCCTCATCTATCTGGACGAGGATTCGCGGCGCCGCGTGATCGACATCTTCTACGAGCGCCTCTCGTCCGGCGGCTTCCTCCTGCTGGGCCACTCCGAGTCGCTCCTCAACGTCACGACCGCGTTCGAGCTCGTGCACCTTCGGGAGGATCTCGTGTATCGCAAGCCGGCGGCCACGCTGCGTCTGGGGATCCCGGAGTTCTCGCCCGATCGGGGCGGCCCGGACCGGGGCGGCGGGGAGGAGGGCGGATGAGGTGCCGACGAAGTCGAGGCTGCGCAGGCGACGGTTGGTCCCATGGCGCTCCGGGTGGGGTAGAATGAACCTCCGGCGGAAGGTTTTGCGCTCATGACATTCGCTCCCCTGCGCGTGCTCGTCGTCGACGACTCCGCGTACAACCGGCGCAACATCGCCGAGATCTTGAGCGGAAGCGACGAGATCGAGGTCGTGGGCAAGGCCGGTGACGGCGACGACGCGCTCCGTCAGGCGGCGCAGCTCCGGCCGGACGCGATCACGCTGGATCTCGAGATGCCGCGCATGGACGGCTTCACCTTCCTCCGCATCCTGATGGCGAGGCAGCCGACGCCCGTCATCATCGTCTCGAGCTACAGCCACAAGGAGAACGTCTTCAAGGCGCTCGAGCTGGGCGCCGTCGACTTCGTGGCGAAGCCGGACCGGCAGTTCACGGCGGACGCGCAGATCCGGCGGGAGATCATCCAGAAGGTCCTGCTGGTGCGCTACCTCCGCCCCCGTTCGCCGATGCCGGCTGCGCCGGCCCCGGCGCGGGCGGCGCTGCCCGCGTCGCCGCGCGCGGTGCAGGAGTCGTCGCGGCTCGGCGTCTCGCTGCGTCACCTCGTGGCGGTCGGCTCGTCGACGGGCGGGCCCACGGCGCTCCTCGAGATCTTCAACCGGATCCCGGATCGCTTCCCCGGCGCGATCTTCATCGCGCAGCACATGCCGGACAAGTTCACCCGCACGTTCGCGGAGCGGCTCGATCGGAAGGGCGGCCTCCGGGTGGTCGAGGCGCAGAACGGCGAGCAGGTGGTGGCCCGCAAGGCCTATGTGTGCCCGGGTAGGATGTGCATGGAGATCGCGGTGACGCCGGGCAGCGGGGTCGGGTTGAGCGGCGACATCCGGATCCGGGTGGGGGCGCCGGCGCCCGGGGATCGGTACGTTCCGAGCGCGGACCGGCTGTTCCGGAGCGTGGCGCAGGTGGGCGGCAGCCGCGCGGTGGGCATCATCCTGACGGGGATGGGCGATGACGGGGTGAACGGCGCGCGGGCGGTCCGCGCGGCCGGGGGCACGGTGGTGGCCGAGAGCGAGGACTCCGCGGTGGTCTACGGCATGCCCGGGGCCGCGGTGCGGGCCGGGGTCGTGAACGAGAGCCTCCCCTTCACGGCGATCGGCGATTTCATCGCGCTGCTCTCCTGAGGTGAGCTGGGTCTCAGCGGGCAGCCAAAGTTGACCCCTCGGGCGCATCGTGAGACAGGTCGGTCCCTGACATGCGGATCCGACGCGCCGCACGCAGGCTTGTATGTCTTGGCTGGTTGGCCGCCCTCTCGGGCGTCGCTTTCGACGGCCTTGCGGCGCCTCCTTCGGAGGTAGCGGCGCCTGCGGCCGGTGCGAAAGCGGAGCCCGCGAAGGCGGAGCCCGCGAAGGCCGACGCGAAGAAGGCGGAGCCGGCGAAGGCCGACGCGGCGAAAGCTGAGCCCGCGAAGGCGGAGCCGGCGAAAGCTGAGCCCGCGAAGGCGGAGCCGGCGAAGGCCGACGCGAAGAAGGATGGGTCGGCCGAGGGCAAGGCGGAGCCGGCGAAGGCCGACGCGAAGAAGGATGGATCGGCCGAGGGCAAGGCGGAGAAGCCTGCGCCGGTCAGGGTGGCGGCGGTGTCTGGCGGGAAGGGCGGCGCGAAGAGCGCGGCCAAGGCGCCGGCGAAGGCCGCTGGGAAATCGAAGCCGTCCAAGAAGGGCGCGGCGAAGATCACGCGCAAGCCGGGGGAGCCCGGCGTGCCGGACGAGGCGGCGCGGCGGGTCATCGCGGGCACCGCGACGCCGGCGGGGACGAGCACCGGCGAGTCGCCCGAGCTCCGCACGCTGCGCGCGATCGACCTGGCGCTGTTCCCCGGCGCGGCCCCGAGCGCCGGGCCCGCGTGGCCGGTCGACGGCACGCTCCTGCTCGGCGCGGGCGAGCCGCGCCTCGAGGTCTCCGGCCTGCCGCCTGCAGGCCTGCCCGCCCCGCCGGCGGAGGCGGCGGAGACCCGCGACATCTCCTGGCTGCGTCAGCTCGAGCTGCCCGAGATCCCGGTCCGCTGGGATGGCCGGGTGGTGCGTTACCTCGAGTACTACAAGGACGACCCGCGCGGCCGCTCCGCCGTGGTCACGTGGATCAAGAAGAGCGGCCGCTACGGCGCCGCCATCCGCCGCATCCTCCGCGAGCAGGGGCTTCCGGAGGATCTCCTCTGGCTCTCGCTCGTCGAGAGCGGCTTCGACCCGACCATCCAGTCCCCGGCCGGCGCGGCCGGCCTCTGGCAGTTCATGCCGGAGGGGGCGCGCATCTATGGCCTCACCGTCGACCGCTGGGTCGACGAGCGCCTAGATCCAGAACGATCCACCCTGGCGGCGGCGCGGTACCTCACGGATCTCCGGCGGCGTTTCGGCGGCTGGGAGCTCGCGTTCGCGGCGTACAACATGGGGTACGGCGGGCTGCTCGCGTCGATCCGGAAGTACAACACGAACGACTTCTGGGAGCTGTCGCGGCTCGAGGCGGGGATGCCGCTCGAGACGGCGCTCTATGTGCCGAAGATCCTCGCGATCGCGATCGTGGCGCGGAACCCGTCGGTGTTCGGCTGCGACGACGTGGAGCTCGATCCGGCGGTGACGTTCGACAAGATCTCGCTCGGCTCCGGGGTGTCGCTGCAGGCGGTGGCGGCGGCGTCGGGCGCGGGGGCGCCGGAGATCGAGGCGCTCAACCCGCAGCTCGTGGCGAAGCGCACGCCGCCGTCGCCGGTGGACGCGAAGGAGCAGGCGCGCTGGGAGGTCCGGGTGCCTGCGGGGGCGGGGGCGCGCGCGGCGAAGTCGATGCCGAAGCTCCTGGAGCGCGAGCCGAAGCTGGAGCGCTACCTCGTCCGCTGGGGCGAGTCGCTCGACGACATCGCGACGTTCCGGCGGACGACGCGGTGGACGCTGCAGACGCTGAACGGCCTGCGGCCTGGCGAGCCGGTGCGCCCCGGGGCGCTGCTGTTCGTCCCGGCGGCGGAGGGCGTCGGGGCGGCGGCGGCCGAGCACCTGCTCGCGAGCGGCGCGCCACTGTCGTCGGAGGGGAAGCCGGTCGTGGTGGTCCCGGCGCAGCGTTTCTCCTACGAGGGGCGCCGGCGGGTGTTCTACCGGGTGGTCGCGGGCGACGCGCTGCGGGATCTGGCGGCGGTGCTCTCGGTGACGCCCGACGAGATCTGCCGCTGGAACACGCTGGCGCCCGGGGCGTCGCTCCATGAGGGGATGACGCTCCAGCTGTTCGTCCCGAGGTCGCAGCGCAACGACGGCGTGTTCTTGCTCGACGAGGGCGACGCGCGCGTCATGGAGGTCGGCTCGGAGGAGTTCTTCGCGCACTTCGAGGGGCTGAAGGGGCGGAAGCGCATCGAGATCGCGGTGCGGGAGGGGGATTCGTTCAGCAAGCTGGCGAGCCGGTACGGCCTCAGCGTCGGCAGCCTGGAGCGGATCAACCAGCGCTCGAGGCGGAGCCCGCTGATGCCCGGAGATCGGCTGGTGGTGTACGTGCCGACCTCGCATCCGGACGACCCGGCGCCGGTCGAGCCGCGCGAGGAGGAGGTCCGCGTGGCGTCGGCGCCGGCCGCGGGCGCGGTGGACGACGGCGACAAGGCGGCGGCCGAGCCGGTGAAGCCGGCGGTGCTCGTGACGCCCGTCGAGGCGGGCGCGGGCGAGAAGAAGCCGGCGGCGGGCGGAGCGGACGACAAGAAGCCCGCGGGGCGTGCCGCCGCGGAGCAGCCGGCGGGGCGCGCCAGGGGAGCGCAGGACAAGGAGAAGCCCGCGGCTGGCGCTGGCACCGCGCTGTGAGGGCCGGGTGAGCTAGAGCGACAAACGGGTTGAAACCACGAGAAAGAGCAGGAATTTCA
This sequence comes from Sorangium sp. So ce381, assembly GCF_051473845.1. Taxonomy (NCBI): domain Bacteria; kingdom Pseudomonadati; phylum Myxococcota; order Polyangiales; family Polyangiaceae; genus Sorangium; species Sorangium sp. So ce381. Next base: position 2,251,004 of record NZ_CP150336.1, read on the forward strand.
CAGGGAGGCGGGGAGGCGGGGAGCGAGAGACGACAAGAGGGAGAAATTCTTTTTTTTCTTCCTCCCCGCCTCCCCGCCTCCCTGTGAAAATTCTCCGGGTTTCAACGTGATCGCTGTTCTAGGGCTTCCAGGGGGTGAGACCCCTGCGTCGCGCTCTCAGGTCTTGCCAGAGGGCGTCGCCCCGGTCTCGTCTCGCCCGTGGACGCCGGCGGGCGGGCTCGTCGCCTCCACGGCGGTGAACGGTTCGATGATCTTGTAGGAGTGCGACGCCCCTCTGGGGACCGTCCAGGAGTCGCCCGGCTCGAGGCGCACCATTTGCCCCTCGATGAGCAGCTCGGCCCGTCCAGCGATGACGAACCCTACGGTCTCGTAATCCCGCGCGGTCGGCTGTTTGGCGTCGCCTGGCGGCTCGTGTTCCCAGAGCCGCATCGAGACCTGGATCCCGGAGGCCAGGTATTTTTGTCCCATCTGGCCTCTCGGAGAGCGGCCGGAGGAGACCTTCATGATGGTTGTGTCGCTCATGTGCGCCTCGCTTTCCTCCACGAGTGATTCCCCGGGTTTGGCGACGAGCGTGGGTCCGCGCCTGGCTGGAGCGAATCGGGCCTCTCCCTCTTTCCTCGTCGGTGTTCTTCGTGCGTTCGTCTTCGCAGGGAACGTATCGCGCCAGGGAGAACTGCTGTAGGATGCCCCGCTCAGGAGGCTGTCCCGTGGACCTGGGGACCGGATGTCACGTCGCACGGGCGCGGGTGGATGACGGATCGCGCGGCGCGAGCGCTGGGCGGTGGGGGCGTCGTGGGGGCGCCGGTGCTCGCCTCGCTCTGCTGGTCGCGGCCGTCCGTGCGCGCTCCGTGATGGGGGGGCGTGCCGCGCTTCCGGAAAGCCGATGATGCCCTCGCCGAAGAGCTCGACATTGCTCGCGTCCGGTGTGCTGATCGACAAGAAGTACCGGCTCCTGCGCCAGATCGGCGAGGGGGCGATGGGCGTCGTCTGGGCGGCGGTGAACGTGGCGACCGCCCGCGAGGTGGCGCTGAAGCTGATCCACCGGCCGGAGACCGAGTTCCGGCTGCGGCTGCAGCGCGAGGCGCGCAACAGCGGGGCGCTGCGGCACCGGAACGTCATCGACATCTACGACATGGGGGAGACCGAGGCCGGGGAGCCGTTCCTGGTGATGCAGCTGCTCACGGGGGAGACCGTGGCCGAGCTGCTCGCGCGGCGGCGTCGGCTCGACCCGCCCGTGGCGGCGTCGATCGGGCGAGACGTGGCGAGGGGGCTCGCGGCGGCGCACGCGATGCACATCATCCACCGCGATCTGAAGCCGGCGAACATCTTCCTGCACCGCGAGCCGGACATGGACGAGCCGGTGGTGAAGGTGCTCGATTTCGGGGTCGCCAAGAACCTCTCGGTCAACGACGGCCTGCACACGGTGCAGGGCGGCGCGGTGGGGTCGCCCCTCTACATGAGCCCGGAGCAGGTGAGGGCCGAGCCGAACGTCGATCACCGGGCCGACATCTGGGCGCTCGGCGTGGTGTTGTTCGAGATGCTGACGGGCATGCGCCCGTTCCAGGGGGACGCGCAGGCGGTGTTCATGGGGATCTTGACCGGCGAGATCCCCACCGTGTCCAAGTACCTGAGGCGGGTGGACCAGGGGCTCGTCGACCTGATCGCCCGCTGCATGCGCAGGGATCGCGCGGAGCGGATCGGCTCTGCGGCGGAGGTCGCGGCGCTGCTCGATCGGTACGCGGAGCGCGGCGTGGGCTCGGGCAGGGACGCGGCGCTGCGGCAGGCGTCGCCGGAGGGGAGGGAGGCGCCCCCGGACGAGGACGTGGACGCCGGCTGGCAGGAGTCGCAAGGCGGCACGGTGGCGCTCGCGGCGCAACCCGGGTCGGCGCTCGCGGCGCAGCCTGCGTCGATGGCGCAACCCGGGTCGGTGGCGCAACCGGGCTCGGCGCTCGCGGCGCAGCCTGCGTCGATGGCGCAACCCGGGTCGGTCGTGAACCGGCAGGGGAGCGTCGAGGTGGGCGCGGGAGCGCTGCCGCTGGCGCTGCTCGGTGGGGGGCCGCGGGCCCCGCTCCCGGTGCAGGAGTCGCCTGAGGCGCACAGGTCGCCGTCGCTGGGGCCGGGGCAGGTGGCTGCGGGGCCAGCGTCGGGCATGAGCCGCGTGCCGGATGGGGGGCCGGCGTCGGGAGCCGGCCATGCGGCGGGCGCGGTTCCTCGGCGTCCGGGCAGCTCGGGCCAGCACCTGGCCGCGGCGTCCGTGGTGCGCGCCTCGCGGGAAGAGGACGTGGCGACCTTGCCCCTCACGCGGCAGAACGCGGATGCGGCTGGGCCCGCGGGGCCGCGCCCTGGGTCGGGGGCGTATCCGGCGGCGGGGCCTGCCGCCGCTGCGCCGCGGACGTCGTCGTCGGTGGCGGCGTTTGCAGCGCCGGAGCCGTCCCAGGCGAGCGCGGCGCAAGCCGCTCCGGCGCAGCCTGCGCCCGTGGCGGCGCCGCAGCAGGGCTCCTGGGCGATGACGGTGCGCATGAACGCGCCGCCGATGCCCGAGGGAGGGGCGTTGCCGGGCGGCCTCGGCCCTGCTGGCGCGCTGCCGCCGGGAGGCATCGCCGCGCAGCCGAGCTGGAGCTCGGCGCCGGCCGCGAGGCTCGGCCCGGAAGCGGGCGCGAGCGCCTCGGACTCCAGGCCGGGCGCGGCCACGGCAACGGGCGCGCCGCGGCAAGCGGGAAGCTCGTCGACGACCCCGCTCGTCTCGAACCACCCGTCGGTCCACCAGGTCGGGGTGCACCAGGCCCAGGACGCTCACGAGCGGGCCCCGCACGGTGAGGAACCGAGGCGCAAGCGTACGGCCGCGACGCTCGCGATCGTGGCTGCCGCGCTGTCGCTGATCGTCGTGGGGATGCTCATCTCGCTGAGGTCGCCGGAGACATCGTCGGCCGCGCCGGAAGTGTCCGGGAGCGCGATGCCGTCGTTGGACCGCGCCGGAGACACGGTCGCCGCGCCGGAGCGCGGGGAAGCGCCGCCGCGGAACGCAGAGCCGTCGGCGCAGGAGCCCTCGGCGCCATCCGCGGAGGCGCCGCCGGGCTCCTCGGCGTTGGCGCCGCCCGTGCCGTCGGCGCCGAGCGCCCTTCCGGCGAGCAGCGCAGCCCCTGCGGCGGCGCCAGGCGGCGGAGTGGGCGCGGCGCAGGGGACGGCGAGCGGCGCGAAGCCGGGCAGCTCGACGCTCGGGGCGCTTCCCGTGACATCGCAGCCTGCGACATCGCAGCCCGCGACATCGCAACCCGCGAAGGCTGCGCCGTCCCCGTCCCCGGCCTCGTGCGCTCATCTCAGGTTCTTGGCGAAGAAGCAGTGCGAGGCGAAGCTCAAGAAATAGACTCGACCTCTCCGCGGCGCGGGCCGCCCCTCCCGAGGTGGCGCCACGGTCGCGCCGCGATTCCCGGGCAGCGGCGAGGCGGCGACGATCACGCGCGCTGAGCGCGCGTCCACAGCGGAGGCGTCGGAGCGGTTTGGCGCTCTGCGAGCCCGGCCAGCGGCTTTTCTTGACGGTGCGCTGCCTCACCTGCGACACTTCTTCCCAGGCACCGTCGACCTGCTGCCACGTCCGTCCTCCAGCGAGACCACCCCATGCAGTCCCCTTCGGTTCCTGCCGCGCCGCCGCCAGGTGCGCTCATTTGCGGCAAGTACCGCCTTCTCCGGCGGATCGGCGAAGGGGCGATGGGCGTCGTCTGGGCAGCGCACAACGAGGCTACCTCTCGCGAGGTCGCGCTCAAGCTGCTGGTGCGGCCCGACCCGGAGCTCCGCGTCCGGCTGCTGCGGGAGGCGCGCGCCTGCGGCGCCGTGAGCCACCGCAACATCGTCGATATCTACGATGCTGCCGAGACGGAGAACGGCGACCCGTTCCTCGTCATGCCCCTGCTCTCCGGAGAGACGCTCTCGTCCTTGCTCAAGCGCAAGCGCAAGCTGGAGATCCACGATGCCTCGCGCATCGCTCGGGACATCGCGCGCGGCCTCTCCGCCGCGCACGAGCGGGGCATCATCCACCGCGATCTGAAGCCGTCCAACATCTTTCTCCACACCGAGCCTGGCGACAGCGATGCCACCGTCAAGATACTCGACTTCGGCGTGAGCAAGTTCCTCGCGGGTCCTCAACAGGCGAGGACCGCGACAGGCATCCTCATCGGCTCGCCGGCGTACATGAGCCCGGAGCAGGTGCGGGCGCAGAGCGATATCGACACGCGCGCGGACCTCTGGGCGCTCGGCGTCGTGATGTTCGAGATGCTCACGAGCAGGCGGCCGATCCAGGGCAAGGCGCATGAGCTCCTGAGAAACGTGCTGTATGGCGACATCCCGACGGTGTCGCAGTCCGTCTGGCAGATCGATCCCGGCCTCGATGCCCTGGTGACGCAGTGTCTCCAGCGCGATCGCGAGAAGAGACCGCGCTCGGCGGCCGAGGTCGCGGCGGCGCTCGAGCCGTTCGTCACGCCGCCGGCGCCGCAGCGCGTGCCCTCGAGGCCGGGGTCGTCGCCGGACCTGCGGCACGAGATCCCGCAGCAGCTCGGGCGAGGGTCGTGGGGTGGGGCTGCTCCTGGGCGCTCGCCGACGCCGGCGACCGGGACGCCGCTCCCGGCGTCCATGGCGCATCTGCAGGCCCTGCAGGGACACCCGAACACGCCGGTGTCGGGGCCTCGAGGGGCGATCGCGGCGCCGGCGCAGCCGGCGGTGGTCCCGTGGCCGGCGCGGCCGGCGGCGGGCGCGTGGCCGGAGCAGCCGGCGGCGGGCGGGGGCATGGCGACACCGGGGCAACCGGGGCATCGGGAGCGGATGCCGAGCAATCCTCTGCTGGGGGACCGCGGGACGCTCAAGATGTCACCGGAGCAGGCGGCCGCCTATCGATCCGCGGCCAGCGCGTCAGCGGCTAGCGCGTCGCTGGCGCGTCCGGGCGCTCCCCTCGAGCAGGCGCTGTCGCTCGGCGGCACGGTGCCGCTCGATCCGCTCCGCGAGCTGAAGAGGCCGCCTCCTGTGCCCGCCCGCTCGCCTGTCGTGTGGATCGCGATGGCCGTGGTCGCGGCGGCGATCCTCCTGGGGATCGGCATGGCCGCGGGATATCTCTTGCGGCGCGGTGAGGTGGAGCTCCCGAGGGACCCCGGCGGAGAGCGTGCTACCTTCCGCGCCGCCCTCTCGTTTGCGATAGGTAAAGCGACCTCGCCCATCGCGGCGATACGCCTCGACCCACCCTGCTGAGCTCGATGTCCACCTCCTTCACGCAGATCGCTGCCGGCCTGGTGATTGCCGAGAAGTACAAGCTGGTGCGGCGGCTGGGAGAGGGATCCATGGGCGTCGTGTGGGCGGCGCTCAACCTGTCCACCTCGCGTGAGGTGGCGTTGAAGCTGATTCACCGCCCGGATCCCGAGCTCCGGAGGCGCCTGCAGCGCGAAGGGCGCAATGGCGGGGCGCTGCGGCACCGCAATGTCATCGACATGTATGACATGGGGGAGACCGAGTTCGGCGAGCCCTTCCTGGTGATGCAGCTGCTCACCGGAGAGACGCTCGCGGACCTGCTCGTGCGCAGGCGGCGGCTCGACGCGGACGTGGCGGCGTCGATCGGGCGAGACGTGGCGAGGGGGCTCGCGGCGGTGCACGCGCTGCACATCGTCCACCGCGATCTGAAGCCGGCGAACATCTTCCTGCACCGCGAGGCCGACGCGGACGAGCCGGTGGTGAAGGTGCTCGATTTCGGGGTCGCGAAGAACCTCGCCGTGAATGACGGCATCCGCACGGCGACGGGCGGCGCGGTGGGATCGCCGCTCTACATGAGCCCGGAGCAGGTGAGGGCCGAGCCGAACGTCGATCACCGGGCCGATATCTGGTCGCTCGGCGTGGTGATGTTCGAGATGCTGACGGGCATGCGGCCGTTCCAGGGGGACGCGAGGGCGGTCTTCACCGGCATCCTGACGGGGGAGGTGCCCAAGGTCTCCCGGTACGTGCGGCGGGTGGACCCGGGGCTCGTGGAGCTCGTGGCGCGGTGCATGGCGCGCCACCGGGACGAGCGGATCGGATCGGCGGCGGAGGTGGCGGACCTCCTCGAGGGGTACACGGCTGCGGGCGCGAGGGCGGGATTTGCCGTCGGGGGCGGGGGTGGGGGGCAGATGGCGGCCATGGAGGCGCACGCATTTCCCGGCGCGGCGGCGTCAGGGGCGCCGGTGTCACCGATGGCGAGCGGGGTGCCGCCGGCGGGGGTGCCGGTGCCGCCGATGGCGAGCGGAGCGCCGGTGTCTCCGATGGCAAGCGGGGCGCCGGTGTCGCCGATGGCGAGCGGGGCGCCGGTGTCGTCGATGGCGAGCGGGGCGGCGGTGTCGCCGATGGCGAGCGGGCCGCCGGAGCGGGAGTGGAACGCCGAGCTGACCCAGAGGCTCGAGCCGGAGGCCATGGCGAGCGCCGAGGCAGCGCTGGGCGCGTCGCCCGCGTGGGGCCGCGGCGAGCCGGGGAAATCGACGACCGCGCCGCTCGTGTCCGGCCCTCAGGCAGGCCGAGGCGCGCAGCCGTCGCCCTGGGCAGCGCGCGCCACGCCGGTGCCTCTGCAGGCGCCGCGGACGCCGCCGCGGCGGCAGGGAGGCTGGAAGCGCCTTCCTGGCCCGGCCATCGCGGCGCTCGCCGCCGGCGCGGCTGGTCTGGTCGGCGCAGCGCTCTTCGTCGTGTTGCGCTCGCCAGCGCCGCCCGAGAACGCAGCCGGGATCGAGACGATGCCGGAGGCCGGGCTCGAGAGCGCCGCGAGCGCGGAAAGGCCGCCGGACCCGCCGCCTCCGCCGGCGACCGCTGCGCCGCAGGCTTCGGCGGCGGCTGAGCCGCCCAGCGTGGATGAGCCGGTGGATGCCGGTGGGGCGAACAGCGCGCCGGACGCGGGGCCGGAGGGCGTGGAGCCGGCGTCTGTGGAGCGGAGTCAGCCGGCGGTGGAGGCGCCGAATCCGCCGGCGGCGGTGTCGGCGGTCGCGGCGTCGCCGCCTGCTGCGGCGCCTGCGCCGGCGCGGTCGGTCGTCGCGGCGCAGCCCCGGATTCAGCCTCCGGCGCAGCCTGCGCCTGCAGCGTCGCGGCCTGCACAGCCACCGGCGGTCCGGCGGCAACCCGCGGATCCGTGTGCGGGCAAGACAGGGTTCATGCGGGCGAACTGCCTGCGGGACCAGGCGAAGAAGAAGGATCCCTACGCTCCCTGAGCGGGGGAGCCAGGCTGGACGTCCATGGTGCCCAGAAGGGCACGGAGGTGCATCGCCTGCGGCCGGAGGCCGCGCCGATCAAGCAGATCCGCGAGCGCCGTCACCACCTCGCGAAAGGTGCTCGCGCGGCGCGCCGGTTCATCCGCGGCCGTGCCCGCGTCGATGGCCCTGCGCCATGCCTGAATTGCGTCGGCTTCGGCGCCGCGGTGCTGATGGCATAGGCCCTCCATCCGCAGCGCCTCGATGCGGAGCTGGACGATCTCCCCGCGCTCGGCCAGCAAGGCTGCCTCGGCGTACGCGCGGGCCGCGCGCACGAAGTCGCTCGCCATCCATCCCACGCCCGCCTCGCCGAGCTTGGCCTGGCACGCCACGCTCCACAGCTGCTCCTGCGCGGCGAGCAACGCCGCCTGGCCGTAGGTAGCCTGCGCCATGGGGCGGGCGCCTGCAGCCAGGTAGGCGCCGCCGAGAGCGAACGTCGCCCCGGCCTCCTGGGCCGCGAGGCCCTCGCCGTGGCACAGGTCGCGAGCGCGGCGATAGGCCTCGGCCGCCGCCTTGAAGTCGTTCTTTGCGGCGGCGCGCGCGCCCTCCAGGAAGCACGCCTGGAGGGCGGCAGCCGTCTCGGCCACAGGCATCTTACGGCCGGTCGCCTGCTCGAAGTCCGCGCGCTGCTGCGGGCTCAGGGCTGGCCCGGGGGCGACCAAGGGGCCTTCCGACTTCCGGTCCGACTGCTGTTCGACGAAATCGAAGAGCTCATCGAGATCGAACGAGAATCGCGCGCCCTCCGGCCCGAGCACGCTCGAGAGCGGGCCCCCTTCGGGGTCGAGCACGGCGATGCGCAAGGAGGGCGGCCTCGCTACCCGAGACAATCGCTCGATCGACCCGCGCCATGCAGATGTGTTGGCGATCGATCTCGGGAGCAGGGCGACGAGCGCTCCGTCCAGGCGTGACGACAGTCGCTCGGATGCAGCGGTGAGCACAGCGATCGCGTGAGCTTCGGGCGAGAGCGCGAGGACGCGGGCGGGCGGCGAGAGGCGCGGGAGCGTGACGCCCTCGTCGGCGACACCTCTGCGGACGAGCTCGTAGTCGGTCGAGATGCGATCGCACAGCCCCGCGAAGTAGGGCTCGGTGGCTTCGAACGGGGCGTCGTACACGAAGAGAGGTCTCCGGTTGGACGGGTCGTACTCGCCGAGGCGCATCGCCTTGACCACGTGGCCCCGGTCGCCGGAGCTGGCGACGAGCCTCGCGATGCGGTCCGGGCGTTGCTTCCAGAGGCGAGCGAGGTCGCGCAGGAAGCGTCTCGTCGCGACGGTGATCGGGTCCATGGCTCGCCTCAGTTCAGCTTGATGACGCCGCCGGTGACATCGACGCTGCCGCCGGAAATCTTGACCGCTGCGCCCGAGATCTCCACGCCCGCGCCGCTCAGCTTGATGGAGGCGCCGCCACCCGAGATGACCACCTCGCCCGTGGCGGTGACGTAGACAACTGGCGCGCTGAGGGCCGCCTGCGCGCCGCCGGCGAGGGTGAGGTTGACGCCGGCGCTCACGGTCGCGTTGACGCCCACGTTCTCGTCCATCGTCAGCGCGCCGACCCGCGACACCGGTCCGGTCACGGTGTGGCTCATTGGGCCGGTGACCGTGAGGGAGAGGGGCCCCGTCACCGTTTCGACGCTGGGACCGACGATGTTGACCGTCTTCGCGCCGATGACGTTTTCCTCCACGGTGCCCATCACCGTGTCGCTCCGATGGCCGGTGACGTGAATGGACTGGTTGGCGCCGACGGTCAGCGAGTCGCTGACGCCGACCGTCACGGAGCGTGCCACCCCGATGCTCTCGGTCTGCGCGATGCCCACATTGACCATCTGGCTCACGCCCACCGAGAGGCTCTGATGGACGCCCACCCCGATCGTCTGGAGCGTGCCCACGGAGACGTTCTGGATCTGGCCGATGGAGACGCTCTCCGTGACCCCGACGGTCTCCGTGTTGTTCAGCCCGACGGAGCTCGTACGATTGCTGCCGGTGGACTCGGCGCGGTCGACGCCGACGCTCGACGTGCTGTTGTTGGTGATAGACTCGCTCCGATCGTGGCCGACCTCGGCATTGTAGTCCTTGCCGGCGTGCAGCTTGACCTGCTCATGCCCGGCCGCGTCGTCGAACGAGAGCTCGTTGTGAACGCCGCCGCCCGGGCTGGACGTCGACTTGAAGGTGCTGACGGTGGGCGCGCCGTTGCCTGACGCGGGCGGCCGGTTCTTGCCGTTGTACACGCGCCCGGTCACCATGGGCCGATCGGGGTCGCCGTCGAGGAACTCGACGACCACCTCGGTCCCGACGCGGGGGTGCCATACGCCGCCCTCGCCGGCGCCGGCGAACATCTGGCTGACGCGCAGCCAGCACGACGAGGGCTCCTTGGCGTGGCGCTCGGCCTCGAGGTCCCAGTGGAACTTGACGCGCACGCAGCCGATCTCGGCGCCAGGGGGGCCGCCGACGTGGATCTCGGCCCCCTTCGTGGACGGCTCTGCGGTGACGAACGCCGTTTGCGAGCCGGCGATGCGCGGCTTGGGCGTGGCGCGCGCCGGCCGGAAGCCTGATTCCGCGGGGGAGCCGCTCTTGCCGCGGCGCGCGCACTCGATCCGGGCGGAGTACGGGACACCCGAGAGCGCCACCGGCGAGCCTGGCGGCAGCTCCCCGAGCGACTCGCCGCGGACGTCGACCGAGGTGGCGAGGTACTCGCCGTCATAGCGGTTCTCGGGGTGCTCCACGCCGAGCACGGCGCCCGCGGAAAGCACGCGGCTCGTGGACGAGAGCAGCGCATACCGCGCCTCGCTCTGCAATCGGCCGAGGCGAGCGCCGGCGAGCGGCTTCCCCTGGTCCGGCGCGTCCGGATAGAGGCCGGGGTAGGTCGACTCAAAGAGGTCGCTCCCGGCGCCTTTCGATGGGACGTCGACCGCCATGCTGAGGACCGGCTTCTTCCAGTTGTAATCGGTGTGCGACACCTTGGACGCGCGCAGGCGGCGTCCGAGCTGGATGGAGGTGAGCGCGCGGCCGAGCAGGTCGGGGCCGAGCCGCAGAGGTGGGGTTGGTCGCAGGGCGCCGCCGTCGGTATCGGAGAGGACGAGCAGGCAGGTCGACTCGCTGTTCTCGAAGTGGTAGCGGAGGCCCTCTTCTTCGAGCAGGCGAGACAGGAACGCCAGGTCGCTCTCGTTGTACTGGACGCAGTAAGGTCGGGTCGAGACATCCGTGATGCGGCGGAGGTCGCGGACGCGGAGGGCGAACTGCTCCGCCGCGGGGGCGAAGGGGGCGTCGAGGGAGTCGCCCGGCTGGAACGGGGTGTCGCCCGCGGACATCAGGGGTTCGCCGAGGAGGACGGCTTCGAGGATCTGTCGCGTCGTCTTCTCGAGGAAGATGCGGCTGCGCGTCCGGTGCGCCATGCGGACGAGCGGTGGCTCCAGCGTGACCTGGTAGAGCATGCCGTACGGCACCGGGCCGATCTCCTCCGCCTCGGTGATCACGCCGTGCACGTACCGGACGAGCGGCTCTGTGTGGGTGAGGATCCGGAGGGTGGCGCGCTGGCCGACGATGTCGTCGGGATCCACCGGCTCGGAGGGCTCGCGGGCGTAGAGGACGAGCGTGTAGCGATAGAGCGCCGAGATCGCCTCGCGGCCGGAGAAGGCCACCACGCGGAGGTGGGAGAAGGGTCCGGTGGCTGATTCGAAGGCAAAGGCGAAGTCGGTGGTCATGGTATCTTCAAATTTGCTGGTGTTACAGGTATGTAAAGGATTATTGTGGATTCTTTTTTTCTAGTCGCGTGAGGGCGGTCTGTTGGACAAAGTTCACGCTATCGAGCGTCAGTTTTTTAAGGATAGATGCCGGAACCCTTCGGTGCGCGGCTACGAAGGCTCTTACCGATGCATCGTCAAGGCTAGGTCCGGAGTGCGCAGCTATCACGCGCTGGAATTCTGCGGTGTCTGCTTGATCCAGAGATAGGCGCAGGAGTGCGAAGTATGCATGCTTTCGCGCGGAGTCTGAATTGGATTTCTGTAGGGTTATTAGTGTTTCGGGTGTTGCGATGCCAGATGTGGCTATAGTGTCCAGAACGCTGGCGTCATCGGTTGAATGGATGATGTGATCGTGGACGGCGCCACGGGCAGATTCTTGTACTGCGATGAGATGGAGAAGGTCTATCCAGTGCTTGTATCCGCGGTGCTTTTCTACGATATTTATGATCTGCTCGCTTGTGAGCTGCTTGCTTATTTGCAGGACGGGTCGACCATGCTTTCTTTGCTGGATGTGTGCCTTCTCAGCTTCTCTTGGTTCGGTGTCAGTATCGATGGTGAAAAGTAATCGTTTATTGGCATGCTTCATTTGCATCCTGTCGTGAAAACTTTTTCTGCAATCTCGGCGAGCTTCTTCAGCCGGCCGCGTAGTGCCCTTTTCATGTTCTTTGTGAGAGCGCCGTCGCCTGGATAAACTTGGCCAAAATTTCCTTTTAGGCGGCCCGAATCTATCCAGTCCTCCATGAGGACACGGGTCTCGTAGTTGCCTTCGTATAAATGGATATGCAGCGGTGCGTGCTCGTTGCCGCCTGCGAGGGGCCCCGGATATGCGTGAATTTTTACATTTCCGATTCTGTCTATTTCAATCAATCCAAGCGGATCGATCGATGTGTTGGGACAGTGTACGTATGCGTATGGTGCTAGGTTCCATATTCGTCGAATCGGATCTTGGCTGAGAAATCTTCCTGTTTTGTTATCGTAGTATCGGTGTCGATTGTAGTAAAGTCCCGTCTCTTCGTCTTCGTACTGCCCTGGCCACCTCCATGGGCACGTCGTGCGCATTACGTCGAATTGTGTTGCTCCGTGTATGTCAAGTTGTGCGCTCCATGTAATATCGCCTGTCTCATTGAGCATCGCGAGGGGCGTGCCGAGGTGATCCGTGACGATACTGTAGCGGATGCCGTGCTCAATTTTTGCGACGGGCGCGAACGTCTCCGGTTCAAACTCCCACGCAATCACACCCGAGCCTGCTCGCACCTCATGGACAATGTCGCTCCCGTCCCACACGTACGTGGTCGTCTGCCCGCCAGATACCTTACGCACCCGCCGTCCGAGCGCGTCGTATGCGAAGGACACGAACTCCTTACCGGACCGGGCGACCTCACGAAGCTGGCCAGCGCCGTCCCACTGGTACTTCCATATGTGTCCATCCGGCATGATCCTCTCCGTCATGTTTCCGTCGGCATCATGGACGTAGTGTACGCCGTCAGCTTTTCTGAGCACGCCGCCGCGGCCGTAGACGCGATCAGAGTAATCCGGCGTCCGGTAGAGATTGCCCGCCGGATCCGGCGTCCGGTACTGGGTCGTTCGATCAGGTCGGTGGGCTGCGACCAGATACGAGCGTCGGTCGTATTCGTACCGAGTGACGCCTCTCTGCTGGTCCGCAATGGCGGCGATCTGCTCGTCGGAGCGCCACGTGTACTCGCGATAAAAGACCGGCGTGTCCCCGTGCGCGACTCTCTGCATCGCAGGTCGGCCTGAGCGATCGTACTCCCACCGTGCCACGACACTCCCTGGGAACCTTCGCGCGGTCTCGACGCCGGTTGCGTCTCGGGTAAGGCGCATCGACCAAGGCGCACGCTCGGGCCGGACGCCAGCATGCAAGGCCACCGGATCGAAATCCAACCACGCCTCATCAGGCAAGATCGCGAGCCCGCGGAAGAGCCCGTTGCGGTCGAAATCGTAGCCCGTGACATGACCGGCGCTCGTGCGTCGCAGCACGCGCCTCCCCGCCGCGTCGTACCGGCTCTCGATAGCCATGTCGCCGACTCGCTCCAGGACGACGCGACCGAGCGCGTCGCGCTCGAAAAGCACATCGGCGTCGCTGTTCCTCGCCCGCACGAGGTCGCCGCGCGCATCATAGACGAACAGCACCTCCTCGAGCGGCGGCAGCGGGCGCTCCGGCGTAGGCCGGCCTGGCAGGAGCTGGTGGGTGATGCGGCCCAGCGCGTCACGCTCCAGCCTGGTGGTCTTCTGCTGGCCATTCATCATCTCGACGCATCGGCCCGCGCGGTCGTACCGGAACACCAGCGTCCGGCCGTCGAAGCCCACCTCGCGTACCACGCGACCGGCCAGATCGACGTCGATGCGGTACGTCTCACCGAGCTCGTTGGTGAGGCCGACGAGGTTCTCCTCCACGTCGTAATGGTAGCGGACCGAGTGCCCCTCGGGATCGATCTGCTCGACCAGCTTGTTGAATCCGGCGTACCGGTAGCGGGTGGTGTTGCCGAGCGTGTCGGTCCGCTCGATGAGATTGCCCTCCGGATCGTACGCTCGCCGTTCGACGCCACCGTCCGGGAAGCGGACCTCGACCAGCCGACCGCACGCATCCCACGACAGCGCGGTTCTCCTGCCGAGAGGATCGGTGTACGCCATGAGTCGGCCGAATCCGTCCCACGCATGGCGGGCGCGTCCGCCCTCGCGATCCTTGGTCTCCAGCAGATCGCCTCGATCATCGTACAAGAGCTCGAACACCTCTCCGAGAGCGTTCTCGCTCTTCCTCAGCTGGCCACGATGGTCGTGGTGGTAGCGGCACGTATGGCCCAGAGGGTCGGTGAGCTTGATGGGCTTTCCCCGGTCGTCGTAGCCGATGGTCCAGCGGCTCCCAGCCGCGTCGACGATCGCCTCTGGAAGGCCGAACGCATTGAATGACCGCTTCGTCTCCTGTCCAAGCGCGTTCCTCTCCACGATCGTGTTGCCGTGCTCGTCGTACACCCACTCGGTTCGATGGCCCAGACCGTCGACCTCCGCCACCTTGCGGCAATGGTGGTCCCATTCGTAGCGCCTCTCGACGCCTGTCGGGTCGAGCTCGCGCTCCACAAGGCCCGCGGCGTTGCCGAAATAGTGCGTGCGGCCGCCGCGCCCATCGTCCACGATCGTCGTGTGGCGCGCCTTGTCGTAGGTGATGCGCCGATCGTAGATGCCACCGTCGCCCCAGGTGCGTAGGCACCAACCCTCGGGATGTTCCCAGTCGTACTCGAAGTAAAAGGAGAGCCCGTTCTTGTTGGTCTCACGGACGAGCACGCCGCCCCGGTAGCTGTACCGCAACGAGTGGCCAAGCGCGTCGGTCGCGCCGACCAAGCAGGACCCATCGTACGCGTAACGCACGAGCGGTACGCCGTCGCAGGAGATCCGCGACAGGCGTCCATCCCGGGTGTGCTCGACCTCGATCCTGCGGCCGGCGCTGTCCATGATCTGCCGCAGGAGGCCCCGCTCGTAGTAGAGCTGGATCGCGTTGTCGCAGCGGTCCGATATGCGCACGAGCAGGAAGGTGCGATCGCCAGCCGCCCCGAGAGGAGCGCCGCCGGGCACGGCACGGAAGTCATGCGCGATCCCATCCCACGTGGTCAGGCGATAGCCGTCGTCATGGCGGGTGAGGGTGTACCGATCCAGGTCGTCCCACCGCGATTGTCCGGGCAGCAGGCGGTCGTGGGCGCGCTCGCGGCCGTCCGCGAGGCGCACCCGGACCTCGATGCCGTCCTCGGTCACGTGCGCGTCGAGGGGATGGTGCCAGCCCTGGCCGAGCGAGCCGCAATACCGATCACGGCTGTAGTAGTTGCGCTCGAACCTCAGCGGCAGCGGACCAGGCAGCTCGAAATCCACGGCATCCGTCAGTACCTCGCCTGTCATGACGTCGACAGGGTGGCCGGTAAGGAAGCAGATGAGCTTGCTCAACCTGGAGTTCGGGGCGGCGTTCAGTGCCTTATGGAGCGCGCCGGAGAACCACTTGGTGCGGATCCCGCGCGTCACCGCCGCGAACCAGTCCACGGCCTCGGGGCCCCCGACGTCCACGGGGGCACCCAGCGGGATGGCGAGGCACAGGGATGTCGGCAAGTTGAGAGGGAAGTTGCAGCTCGCGACCATCGAGCCCATCCGCCCCTGGGACGAGCCCTCGAAGGTGACGGTCTTCGCGCCCGTGACGAGGGTCCCCTCGTTGTCGGGAACATCCGTCGGGTGGAACGAGACTCCTGGCGGCATCGGAAAGTGCGGGATTGCGATGCAGTCCGTGCCGGTGTTCCCGATCCGGACGCTGTTCACGAAGACGGGCCCGCCGCCGCCGAAGACGGCGGTCATTCCGGCCGAGATCAACAGCCCGATCGGGTCGAACACGATCCCGATGAACGGGTGAGGCAGCGGCACCGGAGCCGGCGAGGGCGGCACGATGACGAGGTGGATGTCAATGCCGAGGACGGGATCGAAGAACTTGGCGGCCTGGGACATGGTACCTTCCGCAGCTGCTCAGGACGTGGTTGTTGCCAGGCTCGCCGCTCCTTCACGGAGCGCTGCGACGGCCTGGATCATCTCGATCGACAGCTTCGGATCGCGCGCCAGCCTCGCGGTCCATTGCCGGACGATGGGCAGGTGAGCCGCCTCGGGCATCTCGAGATCGTGGAGCGTCTCGACCACCTGACGTCGGCCGCCGGCAGCAAGGATCCGCGCGTACTCCGGCACCGAGAGCGGTCGCTCCCGGAGGCGCTCCAGCGCGCCCACATACGCGCCGTCGTGCTTGAACCGCAGCGAGAAGCCGGCGCTCGCCGCCTCGGCCTCGAGGGCGGCCTTCCAATGCCGCTCGACGGCGATGAAGTCGCGCTCTGTCAGCTGGTGGGCTCCGAGCACCTCGGCCCGAGAGCGATGCGCCTTGTCGATCTCGGCCGAGATCTCGGCCCATCGCTCGATCGCGAACACCTCCGGCTCGGCGTCGACCCCGGCCGGCTCTGCGACGTCGCCCGGCGCTGGCGCCTGCTCGTCGGCGAGCGCGATCGCCGCCAGCATCGCCGGCGGAGGTGGGCGTTCCGTCGGTGCGTCGCTCTCGGACGCAGGTTCTTGCTTGGGCGCCGTATCGATCGGACCCTCCATGGCCGGTTCAGGCGCCGCGGCCGTCCACGCCGGCGATGTCGCTCCCTGACCGCCGGTCCACCCGAAAGGCAACTCCCCGGTTCTGACGAAGAGCGGCGCCAGCACGGTGCCTGTTGGGTCAGCTTCGGCCGCACGGTGTTCGCGATGTTCGACCGATGAGGCGATCCCCGCCAGCGCCCCAGGAGCGGCAGGCGCGAAGGGGAGGGGCGACGCCCCCATCGAGGCGGCACTGCCGATCGCGGTCGTCTCGACCGCGGCTTCCGGCACGCCGCCAGGGAAAGCGCGCTCGTCGCGATCCGGGGCTGCAGTGAGGTCTCTCTTGCCGAGAAAGACCGTGCTCTCCGCGGCGGAAGGGCCGAGGCGGCCGCCGTCGGCGGTGACGTGGATCTCCGCTCCCCGAGCGACCTCGTACGGGACCGAGACGCGCCACGTGGCGCAGCAGACCCCGCGGTCCGTGTCGATCCACAGCGTATCGCAGCGGAGATCCAGCCATCGTTCGGGTTGCTGCGGCCGCCGGAGGACGACGCGCGGGACGACCCCGTCGAGCCGCGTGACGAGGCGCGGGTGCTCGGGGTGGAGGTTCTCCAGCGCGATGCGCTCGTCCGGCGCGAGCCTGTCCAGCTGCTGGTCGGGCGGCGCGCTGTTGAAGTAGGCCGCGTCGATGTCGTCCGGCAGCGGGTGAGCGTGCCAGTTGCGATGATCCCACAGGGCCGCGGAGCGACCGAGCCGCTCCGATCGGTCAGGCCACCCAGGAGCGATGGGGCCCATCCCCGAGGGAGGGATGGGAACGTGCGCGCTCGCGACGTAGATCCCGGGCTGCTGGAAGTTGGGCGCCCATCCCGGACCGCCGGCGGGCCCGAACGGAGCGGGCGCGATGCCCGCAGGGTTGCTCGTGCCGCGGCCACCCGCGGCGCGCTCCCAGCAGAGCGGTAACCGTGTGAACTCGGCGGGCTGGGAGAGCTCCCCGCTCGGCAGCACGCTGCGCTCACCGTAGACGGCGATGGCCTTGTTCACCGTGCCTGCGGAGAGGCGCGCGATCAGCGAGCGGACAGGTTGTCCGTGCGGTGCATAGACATGCCCGGTGACCAGGACGTCCGCGCGACGCTTGAAGGGGACCAGATCGCTGGGAGCTCGCAGGCTGTTCCGCTCGTCGCCTTCCCAGGGGACATCCTCGGCGCAGATCTCGTCCTGATCTTGCGCGAGGGGCGACAGCCCCGGGGACAGCTCGTAAGTCGCTTTGCAGATGAAGGTCAGCGAACGGCGTCCGTCGACTGTCTGCCACACGAAGGAGGCCACCTGTAAGGGGCAATGCGAGGTGACCGGTAGGGCTTCAATAGAGCCTTGTCGCATAGGAGTCATTGCGTGGGGGCGGGATTGTCGGACGGTCTACGAGCGAGGAGCGGCGGCTGCGGATCCGAAGTTGTTGTTCAAGTGCGAGATCCGGCCAGCGCGCTCGAGACAGCAGAGCCGCTGCCGAGGAAGGGCCTCGGTTCGATGGAATGGAGGGCGCGACCGTGGCCTCGACTTTCGTGGCGGCATCCTCGGGCGATCATTCAGCGCGGAACCCCGCGAGGAGCGACGCCCTTCGACTTGTTTCCGCGTCATCGGTCGGAACCACCCTCGTTTCCCCTCGTGACCTCGAACGATACACCGCGTGCGACGGTGAATGGAAGCTGGTTCACCAGACGACTCGGGCTCGGACGGTAGGGAACGATTTTTGCGTGCAGCGCCTGTGGAGCGTTCGGGGTGGCGGATCTCTCGGGCGGCTCCGCCGCCGTCGTGCTGCTGCGGCGGGACGCCGAGGGGGCGGGGAACGCCCGGTGCGAACCGGTCGAGAAGCGGTCGAAGACTTCGAGAAACGGGTCGTAGGCTTCGGAGAAGCGGTCGAAGGCTTCGAGAAAGGGGTCGTAGGCTTCGAAGAAGCCGTCGAAGGCTTCGGACGACCGGTGCGAACGTTCGAAAACCGGTGGAAGGCCTCGGAAATCGGTCGGAGGCTTCGAACGACCGGTGCGAGGCATCCAACCATCGCGGTCCCGCAGCCAGGAATTGAGGCGGGATAGCGGGCGGAAGCTATCTATGGCGTATCTCTGGAACGAGGTCGGGTTTCGGTCGAACGATGTGAGATGTTCCTGCGAGGGCCGTCGAACGTCTGTCGGAGCAGACCGAGGCGGAGATGCCGCGGGGGCATCACGGCCCCGGAGCAGGCGGTGAAGCCCCGAAATCCAGGAGCGGGAGCGCTAGCCCCGCGTCGCCGTCGTGCGCGAAGTCGCTGCCTTCGCCGCCGGCGCCGGCCGCGCCGAACTCGATTGTGGTGCCGTCGAGCGATGGGATGGTGTCCGGCGTGCCCAGGAAGGCGATTCCGAGGGAATGGCCGCCCAGACCGCCGCCGCCCTTGCCGCCGCTGCCGCCGCTGCCTCCCCGCCCGCCCGCACAGGCATCACGAACGAAATTGTCGGGACCAAAATTCTGGCCCTCTCCACCCCACCCGCCGTTCCCACCCAGCCCGCCGATCTGGCCGGTGTTGCCGTGGCCGCCCCTACCGCCATCGCCGGCGATCAGGCGGACGTCCTGGAACGTGAGTTTTGAGTCGAGGCTCACCAGAGCGATGCTCGACCCCCCTGGAGCGCCACCCTTGCCGCCTGCACCGCCGCAGCCGCCTGCACCGCCGTTGCCGCCGCTGGCGCCGCCGTTGCCGCCGTTACCAGCGATCCTCGAGCATTCGGTACTCCCGCGGGAGCCTCCGCCGCCCCCGCCGCCCTGGGCCGTCTTCCCGCGTTGGCCATCACCGCCGGGTTCACCGGCGTAGCCGGTGCTGGAGAGCTGGCCGATGCCGTGTGCCCCTGCGCCAGCGATGCCAAGGTCGCCGTCGCTACCCTTCTTGCCCGCGCTGCACGTCGTGGTTGAACTATTGTATCCCCCGGCGTTGTCGTTGTTTTTCTCGTCTGGATAGCCTAGTTCACCGGAGGTCCCGCGGTTATCGAAACCATTTCCTCCCCGACCGCCGCGCGAGTCGTCGGTGGTATCCAGGGGGGTGCCGCAATCATTCGTCTCCGGCGGTACTGTTGCCACCGCAGCTGCCGAGCAAGCGGGATTGCCGGCGATGCCGTCGGGCGCCTGGTCGCGCGGAGAGGGAGGTGCGGCCCCCGAGGTCCCGGGCGCCGCATCCCCTGCCTCGAGCACACACCGGACCAGGTCGACCTTGGAGTGATCGGCGATCGCTGCGATGGCGGAGGTCCCTGCGTCCTCCTCGGCGATCGGCGGAGCGATGATATGGAGATCCTCCAGGTGCACCGCCCCACCGACGACGCGCATCGTCAGCGGGACGGATCCGGGCGTCGCGCTCAGCGTGGTCTTCGGTTGATCCCCCCACCGCCAGTTCGCGGTGCAATCGAGCGCGCCAAAGACGGTCACGCTCGAAGTCAACGTGAGCGTTTCCTCGAACTCCTCGGCGCACGCGTACACGCGCCGCGCGCTCTCGTTTTCGATCTGCGCGGCGAGCGCGATGGCCTCGGCGAGCGTCTTCACCGGTGCCTCGGGCGTCCCGTTCCCGCCGTCGCTCGCCGTGGCCGACACGAACACGCCGCAGCGCGCGTCGGCGATCCAGCCCTGGTCGCTGGGAACGCACCCTACGAGCGTCGGACCGCCCCCGGCACCCCCGGTCCCTGCAGCACCTCCGCTTCCTGCTGCGCCGACGACCCCCGCGCCGCCGGAACCTGCCGCACCGCCGGTTCCTGCGCCGTCTGCCTCTCCACCCACCCCGCGCCCGCCACCGCATTGATGCAGCTCGCTGCAGTCGGGTCCGAGGCAGCTCGCCGCCGGGAGCGCTGCTGCCATCGAGGCCAGGGCCAGCGTCGAGGCTCCGCGCGCGCCAAGCCGTATCGCCCTCTGTGTCCGTCGGTTCATGGGTTCCTCGGCTCAGAACACGCCGCCGGCCACGAGTCCGCCGCCGCCGGGCATCACGAGCGGAAAGAGATGCACCTGCTGCTCAGGCTTGCTCGGCGCTGCAGCGAGCCAGGTGTAGCCGAGCGTCCCCACCGCGCTCGCGCCTGCACCGATGAAGCTCCAGAGCGCCAGGTTGCTGAAAAGATACTGGTCGTCGACCAGCGAGCGCAGCTTGCTGCACTGCTGCGTCTGTTCGCTGCCAGCGGGATTCGCGCAGTTGACGGTGACGGGTCCGCCCTCCATGGCGTCGATCACGCTCTTCTGCCGCCTCGCGTCGCTCGCTTTGCTGTTGGCGACGAGCGTGAACACGACGCCCGCAAGCGCTCCAGCGCCAGTCGCGACCCCGCCGCCAATGAGCGCGGATATGTTCACGTCGCTCCTGGCGGCGTGGATCGCATTGTCCGAGGGGGGCGCCGATCCCGTCCCCGGTGCGGGGGCAGGCGCCAAAACGATGGAGAGGCGCTCTTTCACGCCTTCGCTCAACTGGATCGTCCTCGTCACCGGAGCCTGCCCAGACATGGTCGCGACGACCGTGTGCTCGCCGGGGTCGCGTTCCACCGGCACGGTCTGAACGACCCGCTCGCCGTCCAGCGTCAGCTCCACTGCGCTCGGCGCCGCGCCCGTGACCGCGATCTCGAGGGTCGGAATGCGTGACGCGACCGCGGCGAGCTCGACCCGGGCGTCCGCCTGGGCCTGCTGGAACTCCTGTGGAGCGCTGTCGGCGAGCGGCTCGTCCACGACGCGCTGGTAGAGCGAGCGCGCCTCGAGCAGGCGGCCGAGCCGCTCGCAGGAGCGCGCGGCGAAGAGCAGGAACGGCGGCGCGTGGACCTGCGCGTCCGCGTCGCGGAAGGCTGCGAGCGCCTCCTCGTAGCGGCCGGCCTTGAAGAGCTCCCAGGCCTTGTCGGCGAGGGCTCGGGCCGCCGCCTTGGTCTGCGCGGTCGGCGGGGCCGGCTGGGACATCGCGGTGGCCGGCATGGCCGGGAGCGCGAGCACGAGGAGCAGACCCAGGGGGAGTCGTCGGCGGGATCTCGTGGCCGAGAGGTGCATGGGAGCCGTGAGCGGTCGAGTTGAATTTCAGCGTGTTAAAGAGCGCCGTCGGACCTCTGCGCAGGCGATGGGCAGACCGTGGCGGAGATGCCGGCGGGACATCACGGCCCTGGCGCACGCGGTGAAGCCCCGAAATCTAGCAGCGGGAGCGCTAGCCCCGCGTCGCCGTCGTGCGCTACGTCGCTGCCTTCGCCGCCGGCGCCGGCCGCGCCGAAATCAATTGTGGCGCCGTCGAGCGACGGGATGGTGTCCGACGTGCCCAGGAAGGCGATGCCGAGGGAATGGCCGCCCAGACCGCCGCCGCCGTTGCCGCCGTTGCCGCCGTTGCCCCCACGCCCGCCCATGCATCCATCACGAACGGAATTGCTGGGGCCAAAAACCATGCCCTCCCCGCCCTCCCCGCCGTTCCCACCCAACCCGCCGGTCTGGCCGGTGTTGCCGTTGCCGCCTCGACCGCCATCGCCGGCGATCAGGCGGACCTCATGGAACGTGAGTTTTGCGTTGAGGCTCACCAGGGCAATGCTCGACCCCCCTGGAGCGCCGCCCTTGCCGCCTGCACCACCGCAGCCGCCTGCGCCGCCATTGCCGCCGCTGGCGCCGCCATCGTTGGTTCCAGGGCATTCGGTACTCCCGCGGGAGCCTCCGCCACCCCCGCCGCCCTGGGCGGTCTTCCCGCGTTGGCCATCACCGCCGGGTGCGCCGGCGTAGCCGGTGCTGGAGAGCTGGCCGACTCCGCGCGCCCCTGCGCCAGCTATGCCAAGGTCACCGTCGCTACCCCTCCTGCCTGCGCTGCACCTCGCGTTTGAACTATCGTATCCCCCGGCGTTGTCGTTGTTCTTCTCGTCTGGATAACCTATGCCGCCGGAGGTCCCGCGGTCATTCAGACCATTGCCGCCCAGGCCGCCGCGCGAGTCGTCGGTGGTATCCATGGTTGTGCCGCAATCATTCGTCTCCGCCGGTGCTGCTTCCACCCCAATCTTCGAGCAAGCGGGATTGCCGTCGATGCCGCCAGGGGCCTGGTCGCGCGGAGGGGGAGGTGCGGCCCCCGAGGCCCCGGGGGCAGCATCCCCTGCCTCGAGCACACACCGGATCAGGTCGACCTTGGAGTGATCGGCGATCGCTGCGATGGCGGAGGTCCCTGCGCCCTCCTCGGCGGTCGGCGGAGCGATGATATGGAGATCCTCCAGATGTACCGTGCCGTCGACGACGCGCATCGTCAGCGGCACGGCTCCGGGCGTCGCCCTTAGCGTGGTCTTCCGTTGATCCCCCCACTGCCAGTTCGCGGTGCAATCGAGAGCGCCAAAGACGATCACGTTCGAAGTCACTGTGAGCGTTTCTTCGAACTCTTCGGCGCATGCATATACGCGTCGCGCGCTCTCGTCCTCGATCTGCGCGGCGAGCGCGATGGCCTCGGCGAGCGTCTTCGCCGGTTCCTCGGGCGTCCCGTTCCCGCCGTCGCTCGCCGTGGCCGACACGAACACGCCGCAGCGCGCGTCGGCGGTCCAGCCCGGGTCGCTGGGCACGCACACCAGGGGTGGCGGCCCTCCCCCAGCACCTCCGCTCCCGCCGGCGCCCCCGCTCCCGCCGGCGCCCCCACTCCCCACGGCGCCCCCGGTCCCGCCGGCGCCGACGCTTCCCGCTCCCCCTGCGTCACCCCCGCTCTCGTCGCAGAACATGGGCTTGTGCTTGCAATCGTCGTGGTTCGAGTATGGGAAGCAGCCAGCCAGATCGAGGCCGGCAACCGTCGTTCCGAGGACGAGCAGCGCGGCGGTATGGGCAGTCCGAGGCATCAGCCATTCTCCATCGTCTTGAGTTCAGATCCCCGCCGTCAGAACACCCCGCCCACGGAGAGCCCCACGTCGTTGATTCCCACCCTGGCAGTCACCTGCACGCGCGCCTCGGGGCCGCTCACGAGGGCATAGAGCAGCGTCCCGAGGCCGACCGTCCCGGCCCCCGCGAAGCTCCAGAACGCCACGTTGCTGTAGAGCACCTTCTCGTCGAACACCTCGCCCTGTCGAACGCAATCCTGCGATCGGGACGGGGACGTGAGCGAGCACTCGCTCGGCCGCTGGGAGAGCTTGGTCTTCAGCGACTCGGCCTCTCCGGCCCGGTTGTTGGCCAGCACCGTGAAGAGCACGCCCGCCGCGGCGCCAACGCCGGTCGCGACCCCACCCGTGACGAGCACCGCCGTCCTCCCGCCGCCCCGCGGCACCTCGGGAGCCGGCAAGCCGCTCTGTTCCGCGCCGGAGCGCGTCACGTCGGGCGCCGGGGGGCGCTGCAGCTCGAGGACCACCGCATCCGTCCCACCCGCCGTCGCCTCGACCGGCTGCGCCTGCGACACATACCCGTCGAGCTTCGCTCCGACCTCATGCCGTCCCGGATCGAGGAACACGGGGTCCGCGAGCGGCGCTCGCCCGACGATCGCCCCGTCGACCGTCACCTCGGCGCCGCCCGGCGCGACCTCCACGGTGACGGCCGCGACCTGCGCTCGCGCCTCCTGCAGCGACGCCTCCGCGCGCTGCCGCTCCTGGACCTTCGTCGCGGGGGCCTCGCGGAGGTAGCGCGTGAGGTACTCGGCCGCGTCGCGGGGCTTGCCCACCCGGAGGCAGGCCACGCCCAGGTTCGAGGCGATCTGGTAGTGCGGCTTGAGGCCCCAGGCCGCGAGGAACGCCGCGTGCGCATCGGCCCACTTCCCCGCGTTGGCCGCTTTCACCCCGTCCGCGAAGAGCTGGCGCGCCCTGTCCGTCAGCGCGTCGCTCTCCTGCGCCTCGGCCCGAGGGGGCGCCGGCTGCGCCTCGGCGGCGGGCGCCAGCAAGGCGATGACTACGCTCATGGTCCACGGCAGCGGGCGGTTCCTCGTCATGGTAAGTCCAGCGTTGCTTCAGGGAGCTGCGTCGGGAGCAAGGGAAGGGTACAGCAGCACCTTGCCTACCCTGGAGCTCGAACCGTACCCCTTCTGCGCGCTCACGGAAGCATTTGATGCTCCTGTTTCATACAGGACGCGATGGTGCAGCAGCTTCGCAGCGTCCCGCGGCCGTTCCTGCGTCGCAGGGAGCGTTGACGCGCGGCTTCATGCATGGACAGGCACGCGCCCGGAGCATCGGCGGCAGCTGCTTCCGTCCGTGAGCTCGTCCTCAGATCCCCCACCTTGGCTTCGCTTCCTTCGAGGGCTGCGGCGGTGGTCGCTGAGGGGCAGGGTTGTCGGCCGTCGGGCGGCTCCGAGGTTGCTTGCCGGTCTCTGCTGGAGGCGGGCTGGGCTCGGCCGTCGGCGTGCTTGTAGGACGGGCAGCCGGGGCGCCGGCGCCGTCGGGGGCTGGCGCGTGGGGCTCGGCAGCTGGCGCGCTGGGTGGCGTGGAGGGCTGCGCGGAGGGCTTTGCTGTGGGGTCCGGGCCAGCGTCCATCACCGGCGCGGATGGCTCGACGAGAGGCGCAGCGGTCGACGGCAGCGCGGGACGCATCGCGGGGTTGTCGGACGGCGTTTCGCCGGTAGCCTGCGCCAGGCCGGAGGCCGCGAGCTCCACGGTCGCCGGGGCACCTGCGGAGGAGGGAGGCTCACCTTGCTGGCCAAAGCGCGCTCCCAGGGTCACGCCGATCCCACTGATGGCGGCCGCTGCTCCCGCGGCGAGGATCCATGTCGTCCACGCGACCGAGCGCCGTCCACCGGACGGCTTGGCGGGATCGATCGTGCCAGTCAGCGTGCCCGCCGAGACAGCCGCCGTCAGCGGTGCCGGTGACGGCGCGAGCGGCCCGGCGGGCGTCGTGCCACCCGGCCCCGGGGGCATCCCAGGCAGGGGCGTCCCCGTGCCCGGAACGAAGCCGGTGAGGGACGGGTGGAACGGTCCGTGCGCGTCGGACACGGAGGACGCGAAACGTGGCGCGCCCGCGATGCGCGCGAACTCGTCGACCAGCTCGCGGACGGTCTGGAACCGGTGGGCCCGATCGCGCGCCAGCGCCCGGTGGAAGAAGGCGTCGATGGCCGGGGGCAGGCCGGGGGCGAGCTGGGTCGCGGAGGGGATCGGGTCGACGAGGATCCTGGTCATGACCTGCGCGAGCACGTCGCCGGGGAAGGGGAGGTATCCCGTGACCATGCGGAACAGGATGACCCCGAGCGCCCAGAGGTCGCTGCGCGCGTCGACGTCGCGCTCGGCGCGGAGCTGCTCCGGGCTCATGTAGTGGGGCGAGCCCATGACCTCGCCGGTCGTGGAGGCGTCCGCGACGAGCTTCGAGGTGGTCTCCTTGGCGATGCCGAAGTCGAGGAGCTTCACCATGTCCTCGTCCTCGCCGTCGACGCGCGCGAGGAAGAGGTTGGCGGGCTTGAGGTCGCGATGGACGAGGCCGGCGTCGTGCGCACTGCGCAGGGCCTTGCCGGTCTGGGCGAGGATGCGGTGCGCCTCCAGCAGCGGGAAGCGGCCGCGCCGCAGGAGGCGCGCGTTGAGGTCCTCGCCCTGGAGGAGCTCCATGACGAGGTAGGGGACGCCTTCGTGAATGCCGAAGTCCTGCACCTTCACGACGTGCGGGGTCCTGAGCTGGGCGGCCGCGCGCGCCTCGCGCTCGAAGCGGGTGCGGAACGCGGGCGAGTTGGCGTAGGCCGGGTCCATGAACTTGACGGCGACCGGCGTGCCGAGCTGGAGGTGGTGCGCGACCCAGACCGAGCCCATGCCGCCGCGAGAGAGCGGGCGCTCGAGGCGGTACTTGCCGATGAGGACGGAGCCGGCGCCAAGGTGCATGGGCGGGAGTTCGGGAGGAGGGAAGATGCTAGCGGATCCGGGCGTGGGGGAGGAAGAGGATGAAGGCGAGCGGGGGGTGGATCGGGGGGCGGCGGCTGGCGGAGGGAGGCGCGGGGCAGGCGGCGATGCGGTGGCGACCGGGATTCTCCCGATGCGGGCATGGCGGACGGAAGCTCCGGCGCGCGGCTGATGTTGAGGTCAGGGGTGCTGACGGCGTGTCTGCGCTCCTCTCGGTGGAGCGGTGATACCTCGGGAAGCGGGCCGCGCCGAGCGACGACGCTGGCGGGATCGCGGGGTCATTGGGGGAGCGCGAGACGCACGAGGGGCCATCGATGGGGACATGGCGTCACGGGGACGTGAAATCGATCGTAGGCTCCTTGGCTCCGGGGGTGCCGTTGCCATTGCTCCCATTTCCCACGCCGGCGAGGCCGGGCTCGCCGAGATCGATGCGGAAGTCGCTCGCGTCCATGGGCTGCGGTGTGCCGCGAAAGGCTTTGCCGATGGAGTGACCGCCGCGGCCGCCGCCGTCTTGCGCCGTCGCTGGCGAGGCGCAAAGTGCGCTGAGAAGTAGGCACACTCCTGTCGAGCGACATCTCATCGCATTCTCCAGCTTAGGAAGCACTATTGTGAATGGTGAAGTCGTGTGCCTGTACGCTCCAGGCTTGATGCTAATGCGTCATATAAAGGCAGACAGCGCAGTGGATATCTGGCCATGGACATCAGCGCGCTCGGAGTACCACGATGGCGATGTTTGCGGGACTACGCCGCGGCCGCCAAATTCCATCGTCTCGGTGACTCTCCTGCCGACTGCGTTTCATCATTGCAGGCGAGCGATCGAAGCACCACCACACGCCCTGCCTGGTTCAAAGGTCAACGTGGCCCGTGGATTCTAATCGTCTGATCGAGAGGTGGTCGAGCAAGGCGTATTTTTAGCAAAATCCCAGCACTCTTGGACGAGGCCGTTCGCACCTGATGCACCGTTGTTCGGAGCAGCGCCCGCCCCTGGACCGCCCGCACCTGCATCGCCGGGGGTGAATGAGCCCGGGCTGATTACCCGCAACTCTTTCCCGCGGAAGGCGATGCCAAGCGAGTGACCGCCGTGGCCACCGCCACCCGGGCCGCCATTGCCGCCCGGCCCGCCGCGCCCGCCCTTGCAGCTCTCCTTGGCATCACCCGCCCGGGCCCCAAAGGCGCCACCTAAACTCCCGTTTCCACCTAGCTGACCTTCTCCTCCGGGCCCGCCATTCCCAGCATCACCAGCAACAAGGCTCACTCTGTCGAGAGAGACCGTCGCATCGACAACGACAAATGCGATGCTGGAGCCTCCGGGATGCCCCCCGTCGCCCCCTTGACCCCCACAGCCCCCGCTGCCCCCTGCGCCGCCGCTGGCGCCGGGCAGCAAGACCTTGACGCTACCCGAACACGCCGCAGCGGTCCCCCTGGCGCCGCCTCCGCCGCCCCCGCCTTGACCAGGTTTGCCCGTGCCACCTTGCTGTGCGAGAACCCCGGTGTAGCCATTCACATCGACGGTGCCCGTGCCTTCGGAAGGACCGGCTGGCTTACCGGGATCACCGGCGGCGCCATTCTCACCATCAGTGCACGACTGGTCAGCCGTTTCTTTGGTTCCGCCTGCTCCTTCGGCCGGCTCGGATGTGGCCGGCTTACCGGACGTGCCGTCGCCGGCGTCGGAGCGCTCGGGACTCGTGGTGGTACCCGTCACGGTACCGCCATCGCCCCCTTTCCCTCCTTCGGATTCCCCACCCGCACACCGTGTGATTGGACCCGCTGGTCCACCGTGCGTAGCTCCTGGGCTGCATACCGCCAGGCCCGGATCGCCATTGATGCCGTCAAGCGTCGAATCGCGCGGGATGGCGCGCGCCTGCGCTCCACCCTTGGCATTGCCGGCCTCGAGCCTGACGTTGACGATGTCGATCGTCCCGCCGTTCGTCAGCAGCGCGGTCGACGACTTCCCCGGAGAGTCGGCGTCCGCGGCGACGACGTCGACGTTTTCCAGCCGATTGTTGCCGCCGTTCAGCGTGAGGGCAATGACGTCAGCCCCTCCCTGGAGCGTCGCCCGCGCCTCGGGTGACCAGGTCCAGGCTCCGTCGCAGGCCGTGAAGCCACCGTAGATCTTCACTCCACCGTTGAAGGTCACGCCGGTGGCCTCGGAATACGTCTCTCCCATCTCGCCGCACGCATAGACCCGCTTCGGGTTCTTCGCGGCGGCCTGGGTGAAGCTCTTGAACGGCTGTTCCTTGCTACCGTCCCCACTGGCGGCCGCGCTCGACCGCACGAAGACCCCACAGGACCCGTCCGGAGGTAAGCTCTTGTCGGTGAGGTCGCAGTTCTTCGCCGGGTCGGGCTGGCCACCTGCACCACCGCCCGCGGTGCAAGCTGGGCCTTCGCAGCCCTCGGCTGGATCATAGCGGACCACGCATCCGACCGCCTCGGCGCCGATGGCTGCTATCCCCAGAAAGAGCACAGCAGCGAGACGGGCACGATGACGCATTCTGAATCTCCTCTGTTCCACGTACCCCAGTTCAGAACGTTCCGCTGACCAGGAGCCCGGAAGCCCCCATTCCCACGAGCGGCACCACCTGCACGGCCGGACGCGATTCGGTCGGCTTCATCGTCACGAGCCCATAAACAAGCGTCCCAACCCCGATAGTTCCGCCCGCCACAAAGCTCCAGAACGCTGAGTTTGTGAGATCCACCTTGGTGAATACGGTGTCCTTCAGCTTCGCGCATTTTGACGAGTTGATGTCAGGGCACAATGCGAACCCGTCGCCTTCCGTGACCAACTCCTGCCTGAGCTTCTCTGCATCCCCCGCCTGCCCGTTGGCCAGAACCGTGAGCACCACGCCCGCCGCCACGCTGGCGCCGGCCGCGATCCCGCCGCCCACGAGCACCGCCGTCCGGACGTCATCGCGCGGCGTTGTCGGTGCCGAAGAGAGCGATTGGGCAGCGCGAACACTCACGCCTGGGGATGGCGTGCGTTCGGCTGCCGGCCGCTCAACGGTCGGCAGTGCATCGATCGCGGCCTGATCGAGCTCGACGCGTTCCTTCGCTCCCTCACCCATCCCGATGACCTTCGTCAGGGGACGGTGCCCGGGCACGAGAACGACCAAGGTATGATTGCCGGGATCCCGCTGCACAGGGACCGAAAGATCGATGGGCAGGCCATCGAGGGTCAACTTCAGCGTCTCAGGCAGCGTGCCCGCTTCCACGATCTCAACTGTTGGGATGCGCATTTGCATAGCGGCCAGCTCTTTTCTCGCGTCAGCTTGCGCCGCGACGAATTCAGGCGGCGCGCCGGGCGCGAGCTTCTCGTCCACGATGTGCTGGTACACGGCGCGTGCTTCTAGGAGACGGCCCATCTGGACGTAGCAACGCGCCACCATCAGCAAGAACGTGGGCGCATGTATTCTTTGCTCTGCTTCACGAAAGGCGTTGATTGCCTCGGCGTATCGTCCTGCCTTGTAGTGCGCCCAGCCTTGATCGGCGAGCGCGATGGCGGCGGCTTTCTCCGGCGCCGATGTCGGCTGTTCTTGCGCCGTCACAACGGACGGCCAAGACGTGCCAAGGAGGAGGAGCAGGCAGGCCGCTACGGAACAGTATTTCATCTCAATTCGTTGCCCCAAGAATGATCCTTGTGGGAGCAGACGTCGTACACCTTGCGAGATAAGTGGTTCGAACGAGCTGGGCCATCAATCGATGCCCGTCATGGCGTTTTGAACCACCGCCGCTATCGATGCAGTTAAGGTCGCGGTCGGCGGGATCTTTTCTTCGTGTCTTGACCAGGCGCCAATGAAGATGCGAGGTTTGCTCAGTTATTAAAACAGCAACAATCGTTGAAATCGCTGGATGCCTGATCCCGAGGACCAGGCTCACGCTGAGCCAGGCAGGAGTCCATGGCAGCGGGCCACGGTGGTCTATTGCTGAAATCGAAGCGTTTCGTCCGCTTTCCCGTCGGCGGTCGCGCCGTCGCCGCCTGCGCCGCCGCGACCGGGGCGGCCGGGGGTGACGGTGGCGCCCTCGATCTCGCCGCTGGCCGGTAGATCGGTGCCGCGGAAAGCGATGCCGAGCGAGTGTCCGCCCTGCCCGCCGGCTCCTCGACCACCGGTGCCGCCGGTGCCGCCCCGGCCCCCGGGGCAGGCGGCATCGAGTCCGGTGCTGCCCGTCGGAACCATCCCACCCGGCCCTCCCGTGCCTCCGGTGCCGCCGTCCTGACCGAAGCCGCCGTTGCCGCCGTTGCCGCCGTTGCCGGCGCGCAGGGTCACGTCTTCGAAGGACACGGGCGCGTTGATGCTGATGAGGGCGATGCTGGAGCCGCCCGGCCTGCCACCCCGTCCGCCCTTGCCGCCGCAGCCGCCGGCCCCGCCGGAGCCGCCGCTCGCGCCGGCGCGGTCTTGATTGCTGACGCCTGGACACTTTCGGGAGGCGACGCTTGCCTGTACGCCGCGTGCGCCGCCGCCGCCGCCGCCGCCCCGTCCGGTGGCACCCGGATTACCGTCGGGGCCGGGGGTGCCTGTGTAGCCGTCCGACGAGATGGCCCCGCTGGACGTTGGGTTCTCGCCGGGGTCGCCGGTGGTTGCGGTGCCGCCCGGGCCGCCTTCCGCGCAGTTCACGCCGTCCGTGTCCTCGCCTATGCCGCCGTTGAACACGTTATTGACCGGAGATTTGGGAGATCCCTGGTCCCCGACGCCCCCGCTCTCTGTGTCACCGATGCCGCCCCTGCCGCTCGTTGAATCGTCGCCTGGGTCGTCAGGCGTGCCGCAATCGTTAGTTACTTTCGCTCCGCCGAACACGGCAGAGTCGGCGGAGCACGCGTCGACGCCCGGCAAGCCATCATTCCCCGTCGCGGCGTTCCGCTCATTGCCCGGACTGCCATCGAACGCCACCCCGTTCGCCCCGCCCGCCGCATCTCCGGCCTCGAGCACGCATCGTGCGAGCTGCACGGTCATCCCATCGACGATCGCTGCGATCGACGACAGGCCGTCGCCCTTTCGCTCGCCCTTCGGAACTTGCGCATCGGTGGACGCCGCGACGACGTGCAGATCCTCGAGGTGCACTGTCCCCGATGTCCCGCGCATCGTCAGCGGGATCTCCCCTTCACCCGCTGTCAACTTCGTCTTCGTCTCGCCCCACTTCCAGCCGTCGGCGCAATTGAGACCGCCGTAGATCGTCACGCTGTCCGGCACAACCACCTGTTCGATGAACGTCTGGTCGTCGCCGGCGCATGCGTAGACGCGCCTCGTCCGAGGCTCCGCGAGGGCGAGATCGATCGCTTTCTCGAACGTCTTGACCGGCTCGCTCGGTGTTCCAGGGTTGCTGTCTTTCCCCTGGACCGACACGAACACGCCACACGTCTCGCTCGCCTCCCAGGCCTGGCCGTCGCCCGGCACGCATTGCGGCGGCGGTGGCGGCTGTCCTCCGGCTCCGCCTTCTCCCTCGCTCTTGTGGCAGGCAAGGATGTCCGCGCAGCCGGTGTCGTCGTCTCCTTGGGAGCCCGCTTCGTCGGCCTCCTGAGGACGAGAGAACGGCCAGTCGACTGCGCCGCACCCGGCCTCGCCGGCGGCCAGGGCCATCGTCGCTAGAACGAGCACAGAAGCGACATGAGCGCGACGGCGCATTTGCAAACTCCTCCTCTCCAAAATGCGAGCTCAGAGCTGTCCGCTGAGCGAGAGTCCGGCAACGCGCGGCCCAAGGAGCGGCGCTATCCGCACGCTCGGCGCCGCCTCCACAGGCTTGCTCGTCACGAGCCCATACACAAGCGTGCCAGCCCCGATCGCCCCGCCAGCCACGAAGCTCCAGAACGCGGCGTTGCTGAGATCGACCTTGGCATATACCGTATCCCTGAGATCCTTGCAGCCGGGCATGGTCATGCCACGACAGGAAGACTCGCTGTATCCTTGATCGAACAGCGTCTTCTCCTTCTCCTCGGCCTCGCTCGCCTGCGCGTTGGCCATCACCGTGAGGAGCACCCCCGCCGCCACGCCGACACCGGCCGCAATGCCCCCTCCTACCAGCAGCGCCTTCCGCGTGCCGCTCCCCGGGTGCCCTGTACCGGGCGCTGGCGGAAGTTCCTTCGGCCCAGACTGCACCACCATGTTGGCAGCCGACATGCGCTTCAGCTCGAGAACCGCTGTCAGCTTCTCCCCCGCCGCCGCCACGATTGACCGCGCCTCCGGCGCATGCCCATCGAGCTTCGCGCCGATCTCATGCTTCCCTGGATCGAGAAACACCGGATCCGCCAGCGGCGCCTTGCCCACGGGCGCCCCGTCGACGGTCACCTCCGCCCCTGCCGGCGCCACCCGCACCGTGACGGACGCGATCTTCGCGAGCGCCTCCTTCAGCGACGCCTCCGCGCTCTGTCGCTCCTTCACCTTTGTGGCAGGCGCCTCGCGGAGGTACCGCGTCAGGTACTCCGCGGCTTCGCGGTTCCTGCCCAGCTTCACGCAGGCCACCCCCAGGTTCGAGGCGATCTGATAATGCGGCTTGATGGCCCACGCCGCGAGGAACGACGCACGCGCATCGGCCCATTTCCCTGCCGCTGCAGCCTGTCTCCCCTCTTCATAGAGCTGCCGCGCCTTGTCCGTCAGCGCGTCTGTCTCCTCAGCGACGGCCGGGGTGGCCGGCTGTTGCGCGCCGGCCACCTGCGCCGTCAACGCCACGGCCATGCTCCAACTCCATAGCAGCGGACGCTTCTTCATCGTCGGAGTCATCAGAACTCTGGCTTCCCTTCGGGGAGAGGCGGCTCGGAGGTGCGCGACGGCGGCACCTTACCCGCTCTCGGCTTCGGGTCAATGCGCCCCGTCGCGGCCCCACCTACCTTGGTGTTCCTTGTCCGCCCCGACGACTGCGTCTTCGGCTGGGGCTCATCCTGCTGCGGCTGCTCCTGCCCCGCCTGCGGCTTCGCGGTCGCCTCCGGCCGCGCCGTCGCGGAGAGCGAGCCTGTCGTCGCCGCCGCGCCGGCCTCGGCGCTCGGCCCCGGCGCCGCCGCGCTCCCCGCAGGCAGCGCCACGCCCGGCCCCGTCGCTTCCGGCGCTGCAGTCCCTCCTCCGGGCGCCCCTTGCGATACCAGCACCGCGACCATGCCCGCCACGGCCACGAAGCCGAGCCCCGCGACGGCCCAGATCCACGTCCGCGACGACGCCGGCTTCTCCACGATGACCGGGATCTCGTCGCGCTCCTCCCCGCCGACGCTCGGCAGCGGCGCCGCCGCCGGCGCGCTCCACGCCCCGCCGCTCGCCGCCCGCCCCGCAACGCCGCCTGCCGCCCGCGCCGGGACGGCATTCCCAGCCGCCGCCTGTCCCATCCGCACAGGCCCCGTGCCTCCGGCCTCGACCCCCGCCGTCAGCGCCGCGCTCCCCAGCAGCTTCTCCGAATCGATGACCAGCGTCCCCTTCGGCCCGACCTGCTGCGACGCCGGCCCCGCCCCGACGCCTTTCTGCGACGGCGGCATCGACCCCGGCGCCCGCCGCTCCTGCAGCGCCACCCCCGGCATCGCGCCCGCCACGCCAAGCGGCGCCGTCCCGCCCTGCTGCGCCGCCAACCGCTCGCGCCATCCGCCGCCGAACTGCGGCTTCTCCTCCACCTCGCCCTGCGGCCGCGCCCCGAACATCCCCCGAGCGATCTCCGCCTCGTCCTCCGCGACCTCCTCGATCCGGATCAGCACCCCGTGCCGATCCTCCATCGTGACGTCACGCTCCCGCACGAACCGCACCGAGACCCCGCCCGGGATATCCGCCTCCCGCCCGCTCGTGATCGACGTCCACTTGATGTTCGACCGGTAAAGCACCGTCGCGATCTTCGCCGCCGCGAGCGCGATCGACCCGAAGGGCTCATCCGGCTTGTGGACGATCACCACCCGCTTCGGCTGCGCCCCCTCGTCGGCCACCCAGTCCCACGTCGCGCCGCTCCGCCGGAGATACGGCAGATCGCCGAACTCCTCGACATACCGCTCCAGCACGTGCGCCACCCGCTCCGGCGCCTCCCGCACCGCACTCACGTACTCGCGGTAGAACATGCCCGCCGACGAGTTGACCTCCGTCGCGTTCATCACGTGCCGGTAAAACGTCGCCGCTGCCTCGAGCAGCGTCGTGTACCCGAGGTCCCGATCCACCGCGACGATCCCGTGCGCGAACGGCGGATTCCCCCGCCCGGCGTGGTCGACCGCCCCGCCGATCCGGAACCCGAAGATGAGCCCCATCGCCCCGTGGCCAGGCTCGTGCTGCGTGTCATCCCTCGACAGATTGCCGATCGCGAACGCGTGCGTCGCCCCCGTCGCAGGCTCGATGTACTTCATCAGCCGCGCAAGGTGGCTGAACTGCGTCGTCGTGAGGGGCCCTTGCGGCACCTCCGGGCAGTACATGAAGTCGATCTGGTGCCCCGGGATGTTCCCGTGCAGCACGTGATACCACGCCGCGTCCGCCGGCGCGCGGTACCGCGGGATCACATACCCCGAAGCGCCCTCGCTACCGTACATTGGGCCTGACCTGCTGCGGCACCGGCGGGGCAGGGAGCGCCGCGGTCCGCGACAACGCCGAATGCCCGCTGATGTCCTGCTTCATCCGCTGCAGGAGCTGCGGATCATACGCGTTCTTCGGGAGGATCTTCTCCACGAAGTGCGAGAACAGGTGATGTGTGCTGTGCCCGTAGCTCGCCGACCCGACGAGCACGCGAATATCGATGTTGTTCTTGTACCGCTCCAGGCTGTCGATGAGCGACTTGTAATAGCCGCGCGCCTCCCGCTCCACCTCGGCCGGCGTCCCGGAGAGGACATCGGACTTGTTGATGAAGAGCACGACCGCCTTGCACGAGGCCAGCGTCTTCGGGCTGAAGAAGAACTGCAGCGACTGCGGCTGAAACTCCCGGAGCTGCTCCTGGATCCTCGCCGGCTCGATCTTCTGACCGTCCTTGCCCGCCAGATCCACGACCATCAGGAGCCCATGGATCTCCTCCATGATGAGCTCCTGCTGCGCGTCCACGATGTGCTCGCCGCCCCAGTCGCCGATCTCGAACACGTGCTCCGTCAGCACCTCTTTCGTGAGGACGTGACTGACGGTCCGCTCGTAACGCTCGATCTTCGTGCCCTGCAGCGTGCCCAAATCCACGAGGGGATTCGCCCACTTGAGCGTGAGCGACGTCTTGCCGGTCCACTTGATGCCGAGCGTCAGGATCTTGTACCGCTTCTGCGTGATCTTCGGCCGGCTCTCGAGCTCGCTCTTGTACCAGTCGATCTCCTTCTGCTGGGCATCGAGCCAGTCGACCTTCTGGCGATCGTCGTTCCTCGCGAGCTCGAGCGCCTGCTGGAGCTGCCCGTACTGCGCCCTCATCTGATCGAGCTGGCCCTTGGCCTGCCGGAGCGCCTCGATGTGCTGGTTCGCGTCCTGGAGCTGCCGCTTCAGCTGCGTGGCCTGCATCAGCAGGAACACGGCGCCTGCGCCGCACGCCACCGCAATCAACCCGAGCACTATCGGTAGAACAACCTGCATGGCTTACAATCCTCGCGCCCCGCCGGGCGGGCTATCCCACCCTTGTCCTGTCCCGCGCGGCCGGAAGAACGGCGAGCGCGGGCCGGCCTGGATCCTGAGAACGCATCAGACCACGGCTCGCCGCAGCGTACAAGTCCGAGGTAATCCCCAGCACGAGCCATTACTTCATCGTCCGCCAT
Organism: Sorangium sp. So ce381; assembly: GCF_051473845.1. Taxonomy (NCBI): domain Bacteria; kingdom Pseudomonadati; phylum Myxococcota; order Polyangiales; family Polyangiaceae; genus Sorangium; species Sorangium sp. So ce381. Next base: position 2,286,500 of record NZ_CP150336.1, read on the forward strand.
CGTCCGCCATCGGACGTCATGTCCCCACGCACACAGGACCCGCGCCCTCGCGCCGCTCCCGCTACCGGGCTGTCCCGATCACCTCGCGCCACCGCCCTTGCGGGTCACCCGCGGCAGCGCCGTCCTCGTCTCGGGCGCGAGATCCAGCGTGTCCCGCTCCCCGGCCGCGAGCCGCAGCGCGCCCGCATACGCGATCATCGCCCCGTTGTCCGTGCAGCTCGCGAACGGCGGCACGAACAGCGCGAGGCCCCGCCGCTCGCACGCCGCGGCCATCTTCGCGCGGAGCCCCTGGTTCGCCGCGACCCCACCGCCGAGGACCACCCGCCCGATCCCCTCGGCCCGGGCGGCCCGCACGGTCTTCTGCACGAGCGCGTCGACCACCGCCCCCTGGAACGCCGCGCACAGGTCGCGGAGCGCCTGCCCCTCCGGCCGCCCCCGCTTCGCCACGTGCCGCGCGACCGCGCTCTTGATGCCCGAGAAGCTGAACTCCAGCGACTCCTTGCGCGCCATCAGCGCCGGCACCGCGTCCGCCGCGGCCGCCGCGTCGCCCCCGGCCGCGAGCCGATCGACCACCGGCCCGCCCGGATACCCGAGGCCGAGCAGCTTCGCCACCTTGTCGAACGCCTCGCCCGCCGCGTCGTCGCGCGTCGCGCCGAGCTCCCGGATCGCGCCGATCGCAGGGCCGTCCACCCGGTAGATCGCCGTGTGCCCGCCCGAGGCGAGCAGCGCCACGTACGGGAACGACGGCCGCTCATGCTCGTCGACGAGAGGCGCGCCGCCCCGCCGCAGGAACACCGCGAGCAGGTGCCCCACGAGGTGATCGACGCCCACGAGCGGCTTGCCCGCGGCCCACGCGAGCCCCTTCGCGGCCTGCAGGCCGACGAGCAGCGCCCCGGCGAGCCCCGGCCGCGACGTCACCGCCACGCCGTCGAGATCCGCCGCCGAGACGCCCGCGCGCGAGAGCGCCTCGCGCACCACCGGGACCACCGCGCGCGCGTGATCGCGCGCCGCGACCTCGGGCACGACGCCCCCGTAAGGCGCGTGCAGCGCCACCTGGCTGCGCACGACGTCGGAGAGGACGTCGCCTCCCTCGGTGACCACCGCCGCCGCCGTCTCATCACACGATGTCTCGATCCCTAGAACCCGCATGTCCCTGTCCGCCGCGTCAGCCTGAAATTGCCAAACACTTGCCGCTGCCCCGCCGCCTCCGCCTCGCTCGACGCGAGCGGCGCTCGGCCCGGCCGGAGCAGGCGCACCTCGACCGACTCGTCCGTGCGCAGCGATAGCACCGCGAGCAGCGGCTCCGCCTCCGGCTCCGACGCGTCGACCGCGTAGATCGCGTTGCGCTCCCGGCCCTCCCCGAACTCCAGCCGCGACAGCGGATCGTGGGCGAGCGCGGCGATCGGCCGCAGCGGCGCGCCGTCGAGGAGGCGCCGCTCGGCCGTGGCCCCGTCGGGCGCCTCGTAGGTCCACAGCGCGCCCGGCGGCTCCGGCCCGTCGAGCGCGTCCGCGTCGAGCGTGAGCCGCATCTGCACCCGAGGGCTCAGGCCGGCGCGGAACGCGCCGCCCAGCGTGATCGCGCCGCAGTACGCCTCCCCGTCGGCCGTCGAGAACCGGCTCAGGTCGTCGCAGCCGGCCGCCCCGCCGGCGCTCATCGCGCCGGCGAGGGCGAGCGGCGCGAGCCGCAGCGCGACGCGCCGCGGCCCGGGCGGAGCGGCGCGGCTCAAGGCGCGGCGCTCCGCATCAGCTCGGCCGCGGTCTGGCGGACGCGCGGCTCGGGATCGCTCGCCGCGAGCTGCCGGAGCACCGGCGCCGCCGCCGCGCGGTCCGCGGAGGCCAGGGCGCGGGCCGCCGCCTCGCGCACGAGGGCATACGCGTCGGCGCGGGCGGCCTCGCCGAGCGTCTCCGCGACCTGGCTCGGCCTGCCGCCGCCCGCGCCCCCGCCCGGCGCGCCGAGCCGACCCAGCGCCTCCGCCGCGCGCACGCGCAGCGGCCAGCTCGACGAGGACCGCAGGAGCTCCGAGACGGCCGCGATCGTCGGCCCGTGCCGGACCGCGCCGAGCGCCGAGAGCGCCGCGCGCCGCACGCTCTCCTCGGGATCGCCGAGCGCGTCGACCACCGCGGCCTGCGCCTCCGGCTCGGGCCGGGTCGCGAGCAGCTCGACCGCGCGCGTGCGCACCTCGATCGCCGGGTGCCGCACGAGCGCCACGAACCCGCTCACCACCGCCGCGGCGATCCCCTCCACGGCGGCCTCCACCTGCCGCCTCGGCTCCGGGGAGAGCGCCGCGCGCCCGTCCGTGAAGGGCGCGAGCCCGAGCGCCGCGCCGCCCACGCCGGCGCCGCGATCGCCGCCCGACACCGCCGCGCCGCGCGACAGGATCGCGTCCGCGACGACCAGGGCCCGCTCGGGCGACGTCGCGACCGCGGCGACCGCAGCCTTCTGCAGCGCCGGGCCGAGCGCAACGAGCGCCGCGGCGCGATCCTCCGGGCCCGGCGGATCGGGGTCGAGCCCCGCGAGCGCGTCCTTCACCGTCAGCGCGCCGTCCGGCACCGGCAGCGGCTCACGCGTGCGCGGGTACGCGCGCCGCGTGAGCGCGACCGCCGCCGACACCGCGGCGGCGCGCAGCCCCTCGTCGGACGAGAACGCGCCGGCCGCGATCGCCTGCGCGGACCCGCTCGCGGCGACCGCCTCGGCCTCGCCGGCGCCGCCGCCGCCGGGTCCCGCGCTGCCGCCGCCGAGCCGCGCGAGCGTGATCAGCGCCGCGCGGCGGAGCTCCGGCTCGCTCGAGTCGGCGAGCGACATGAACAGCGCGGGCCCCTCGCCGCCGCCCCCGAGCTCGCCCAGCGCGCGGACCGCGGCCGCGCGCGGCACGGAGCCGGCCTCGGGCGCCCTCGCGACCGCGGACAGCGCCGCCGCGTGCTTCCGGTCGTGCGTCAGCCCGAGGCCGAGCGCCGCGAGCGCCCGCACCTCCGGCGCCGGCGACGAGAGGAGCCGCGCGAGCAGCGCCTCCGCCTTCGCCGCCGGCCGCCCGCCGCCCGCCGCGAGCCGCGCCACGCCCCAGGTCGCGGCGACCGCGACCGCGTCGTTCGGCAGCACGCTCGCGGCCGCGTCGCGCGGCGCGAGCATCTGCTCGTAGCGCTCCAGCATGGCCGGGTCGCGCAGCGCGCCGCACGCGATCATCGCGCGGGCGCGCAGGCCCTTGTCCGCCTGGCCGATCGCGAAGTTGTAGAGCGCCGGCCCGGCGCCCTTGTTCTCGACGTAGGCCAGCACCTCGATCGCGACCTTCTGCTGCGACTCCTTCTCGTCCGCGAGCGCGTCGAGCAGCGGCTTCACGGCGCGGGCGCCGATCTTCGCGAGCTCCGCGCGCGCCGCCGCGCCCCCTGCGCGGCCCTCGCCGCGGACCTTCTGCATCAGCGGGAAGGTCATCGCGCCGTAGAGCTCCACGAGCAGCCGCCGGTAGAGCGGCTTCTGCGGGTTGCCGACCGCGACCGGCAGGAGCTCGCGCTCGAGCACCTCGAGCGAGCCCCGGCCGAGGTTCACCTGCATCGACATCCGCGCCGCGCGCGCGACGAGCTCCTCGTCGTTCGACGCCCGCACCACGCGGCGGAAGAGCCTGTCGGCCTCCTCGGCCTGCCCCGCGGTGAGCAGCAGCTCGGCGAGGTCGAAGTACACGGGGAACAGGCGGTCGTTCTTCGCGAGCGCCTGCCGGTACTCGGCGATCGCGCGCGGGAAGTCCTGCCGCCGGCGGTACATGTCGCCGAGCTTCTGGTGGCCGCTCGCGTCCTCGGGCGACAGCTCGACGGCCCGCGCGGCGTACCGGATCGCGTCGTCGTCGCGGTACAGCTCCGCGGCGTACTGCGCCATGCGCTGGTAGAACTCGCGGGCCCGCTTCGGGTTCACCTCGACGAGCTTGCCCAGCACGTCGATCGCGCCGAGGAGGTTCTGCTGGAGCACGAGCACGCGCTCCAGCGCGAGGAGCGAGTCCTCGTCCCCCGGCGCGGCCTGGACGAGTCTCCGGAGCGTGGCCTCGGCGTCGGGCAGCCGGTGCAGCTTGCGCTGCACCTCCGCGAGCAGCCGCCCCGCCTCCAGGTCGGGCGGGGTCGCGTTGAAGCGCGCGCCGAGCGGCGCGACGCGGCTCGGCAGCTCGTGGGTGAGCGACCAGAGGCTGACGATGTGGGTGCGCGCCTCGCGCGCGAGCAGCTTGTCGTTGCCCGCCCCGGCGAGCAGCTGCTCCCAGAGCTCGCGCGCCTCCGTGTAGCGCGGCCCCGCGTTGCCGAGCGCGCTCGCGGTGCGCTCCAGCGCGATCGCGAGCGCCTTCTTGTAGCGGCTGTTCGCGGGCTCGAGCTGCGCGGCCTCCCGGAGCGCGGCGAGCGCCTCCGCCACCATGTCGTGGTCGAGGTACACCTCGCCGAGCGTGGCCGCGGCGCGCGCCCGGCTCGGCACGACCTGCTTGATGCGCGCCCACGTCTCCAGCGCCTTCTTCTTGTCGCCGGCCTGGAAGTACCGGTCGCCCAGGTCGACGAGGTGGCTCGGATCGCCGCCCGCGGCCCCGGCGAGCCGCTGGAGCACCTTGAGGGCCCGGTCCTTCTCCTCCACCCGCTCGTAGAAATCGGCGACGGCCGCGAGCGTCTCGGCCTCGTCCGCGACGCGCCCCTCGAGCTGCGTGAGCAGCGCGAGCGCCTTGGGCCGGTCGCCCCGCTGGATGAGCGTCTCGCACAGCTCGAAGACGAAGTCCGCGTTGCCCGGGGCCGCCTTGATCAGGAGCTCGTACTCGCGGATGGCGGCGTCGAGCTCGCCGGCGGTCTGGAGCAGGTGGACGAGCCGGAGCCGCGTGTCGATGTGCTTGCCGTCGAGCGCGAGGGCCTTCCTGTAGATCCCGATCGCCTTGTCGACGTCGCCTGTCTCCTCGTACAGGGCGCCCAGGGTCGCGAGCCGCTGGAAGTCCTGCCCCTTCTCGGCCTCGAGGATCGCGATGAGCTCCGCGAGCTTGCCCTCGGCGCGGAACGCGTCGGTCATGATGAGCAGGATCTCGGCCCGCACCCCGGCGGCGCTGCCGGCGATGGCGAGCGCCCGCTTCAGCACGGCGAGCGCCTCGTCCATCTTCTTCTGCCTGGCGAGCGACTGCCCGAGATCGCGCAGCGCCGGCGCGAGCGCCCGGTTGTCGCCGGCCGCGGCCTTCACGAGCTCGCGGAACTCGGCCTCGGCGCGCGCGTGGTGCCCGCGCGCGGAGAGCTCGCGCCCGAGCTCGGCCTTCACGAAGAGCGAGCCCTGCGCGTTCTTCACGAGCGCGTCGTGCTGCGCCTTGGCCGCGTCGAAGTCGGAGAGGTCGAGGCAGAGCGCGAGCAGCGTGCGCCGGGTCTGCTCGACGTCCGCGGGGACCTTGAGCAGCGGCAGCGCCTTCTCGTAGTGCGCGCGCGCGCGGGCCTTGTCGCCGCGATCCGCCTCGAGCTGGGCGAGCGCCATCATGGCCGCCGGGTCTCCGGGCCGGTCCGCGATGGCGGCCTCGTACGTCTTGATGGCGTCGTCGTAGCGCCCGTCCTGCTTGTAGACGCCGGCGAGCACGACCTTGGAGGCCCAGGCGTCGGCCCCGGGCTGCGCGGCGCGGCGCTCGAACTCCTCGACGAGCTTCTTCAGGTTCCCGTCGCGCTCGCGGTAGAGCTGGGCGAGGCGCTGGAGCGGGAAGGGCGCGCTCGGCTGGCTCATGACGATGGCCGTGTAGCGCGCGATCAGCGCGTCGCTCGACGGGCCGCCCCGCTTCCCGTCGCCGGTCTCGGCCGGCTCCGGCTTCGCCTGCGGCGGCTTCGCGGGCTGCGGCCGCGCGGCGGGGCCGGGCTTGCCACCGCCGCCGGGCTTGCCGCCGCCGGGCTTGGGGGTCTTCGGCCTGGGCCGCTTGCCGCGGCCGGACGGATCGAAATCCGCGGCCTCGGCGTGCGGGATCGCGAGCGTCGCGGCCGCGGGGATCAGGACCGCGAGGCAGCCGGCCAGAACGTGGGATCGCACCTGGGTAGGGTAGATCGACGGTGCGCCGCGGGCCACGCGGAGCAGCGGCGGCGCCGGAACGGGCGCGATCGGGGCGGCGCGGATGCGGGACCTGCGAGGCCGCTGAGCTCAGCAGACGTCTTTCCAATTCCGGCCGAGCGCTTGACGCGCCGGGGGCGGCCGGGGAAAGACCCTCTCTTACGAGACCACGAGGGAGGGATCCGCAGCGGGCTCCAGGGCCTCTATGCGAAGCACCGCTATCTCCTCGATGAGGGAGCGCTCGGACCTCACGAGCGGTGATGTCCTATCAGGACCCCGCCGGCCGGGAGCCCGAGAAGCTCTATCACGGTAAGGCTGGTCGACGAGGCCCTCTCCGGCGCCAAGGACGGACCCTCGCAGGGCTGATCGACTCGGGCAGACGTCGGGCACATCGTTGTTCGTTGTGGTGAGGCGCACAACCTTGGATCCGCCCTCGCCGCGCGCTCATCGCGCTGCGGTCCCTGAGGTTGCCTTGCTTACAGCACAATTTGCTGACGGGGAGCGCCGCCGTTCTGGATATCCTCGGTCACTGCGATGGGCTCGTCCGAAGCACCCCACAGGCGAGCGCTGCGGCTCTCTGGGTCGTCTCGGGGGTACCGCTGATGCGCGCTGGTGACATCGTCGCCGACCGCTTCGAGATCGAAGGTCACGCGACCTCCGGCGGCATGGCGCAGATCTTCCGCGCCCGCGATCGGCTCACGGGCGAGCCGGTCGCGCTGAAGCTCCTCCAGCGCACGGGCCCGCAGGAGTCGCACCGCTTCCGCCGGGAGGCTCACGCGCTCGCCGCGCTCCGTCACCCCGGGGTCGTCGGGTACGTCGCCCACGGGACGACCGAGGGCGGCGATCTCTACCTCGCGATGCAGTGGCTCTCGGGCGAGACCCTCGCCGAGCGCTTGCTCCGCGAGCCGCTCACCGTCCCCGAGAGCCTCTCGCTCGGCGTGCGCGTCGCCTCCACGCTCGGCGCCCTCCACCGGCTCGGCGTCGTCCACCGCGACCTCAAGCCGAGCAACCTCCTGCTCGTCGGCGGCTCCGTCGACGAGGTCACCCTGCTCGACTTCGGCGTCGTGCGCGTCGCGGACGCCGGCCAGGAGCTCACCATGCCCGGCGTGATGCTCGGCACCCCCGGCTACATGGCCCCCGAGCAGGCGCGCGGCGAGGTCGCCATCGACGCCCGCGCCGACGTCTTCGCCCTCGGCTGCATCCTCTACCGCTGCCTCACCGGCCGGCCCCCGTTCGTCGGCAACGACGGCCTCTCGGTGCTCGTGAAGGTCCTCCTCGAGGATCCGCCGCGGCTCCGGGAGCTCCGCGGCGAGGTCCCGGGCGCGCTCGACGACCTCGTGACGCGCATGCTCGCCAAGGCCCCGCGCGACCGCCCCCGCGACGGCGCGGCCGTGGCCGCCGAGCTCGGGGCGCTCGGCGATCTCGCGCCTGGCTCGCGGCGCGGCGTCCCCCTGTCCATCGGCGGCCCCACGCCCGAGCTGACGACCGGCGAGCGCCGGATGATCTGCCTCCTCGTCGCCCGCGACGGCGCGCTCGACAGCGACGTCACCCGGTCCGAGGGCGAGGACGCGCTCCGGGTGCGCGCGCTCAGCGCCCTGGCCGAGCGCCACCAGGGCCGCCTCGAGATCATCGAGGCGCGCTCTCCCGTCGTCGTGCTGTCCGGCCTCGTCGCGCCGACCGACCTCGCCGCCCGGGGGGCGCGGTGCGCGCTCGCGATGCAGGTGCTGCTCGGCGGCGCGCCCGTCGCGCTCGTCTCGGGGCGCGCCGAGATCACCGCCCGCTCTCCGATCGGCAAGCTCATCGACCAGGCCGCCGCGCTGCTCGCCGGCGACGAGGCGCGGCTCGGCGTCGTCCGCATCGACGAGGTCACGGCCAGCCTGCTCGGCGCGCGGTTCGATCTCGGGTCGGATCACGCGGGCCACCTCCTGCGCGGCGAGTGCGACGACCTCGAGGCGGTGCCGCGCCTCCTGGGCAAGCCGACGCCGTGCGTGGGCCGTGACCGCGAGCTGTCGCTCCTGGAGGCGACCTTCGTCCAGTGCATCGAGGAGCAGACCCCGTCCGCGGTGCTGGTGACGGCCCCCGCCGGCATGGGCAAGTCGCGCTTGCGCGTCGAGCTGCTCCGGCGCCTCCGGGCGCGGGACGAGCCGATGGCGGTCTGGATCGCGCGCGGCGACCCCATGAGCGCCGGCTCCGCCTTCGGCCTCCTGGCGCAGGTGCTCCGCCGCGCGCTCGGCGTCGCCGACGGGGAGCCGGCCGCGGCGGTGCATCGCAAGATCCGCGAGCGCGTCGGTCGCCACGGCGAGCGCGTCGCCCACGTCGCGCCCTTCCTCGGCGAGCTCGTGGGAACGCCCTTCCCGGACGAGGCCAGCGAGGCGCTCCGGGCGGCGCGGCGGAGCTCCGTGCTGATGGGCGATCAGCTGCACCTCGCGTGGGAGGAGTTCCTGCGCGCCGAGTGCGCGGCGCAGCCGGTGCTGCTCGTCCTCGAGGACATGCACTGGGGCGACCTGCCCACGGTGGGCATGATCAACAGCGCCCTCCGCAACCTGCGCGACGCGCCGTTCATGGTGCTGGCGCTCGGCAGGCCCGAGGTGCGCGAGATGTTCCCGAAGCTGTGGGCCGGCCGCGGCCTGCAGGAGATCGAGCTCGCGGGGCTCTCGCGCCGCGCCAGCGAGCGGCTCGCGCGCCAGGCGCTCGGCGGCGCCGTCACCGACGAGATGATCGGCACGCTGGTCGAGCGGGCCGACGGCAACGCCTTCTTCCTGGAAGAGCAGATCCGTGCTGCCGCCGAGGGGCGAGGGGCCGCGCTGCCGGAGACGGTGCTGGCGATGGTGCAGGCGCGGCTCGAGGCGCTCGCCCCCGAGGCGCGGCGTGTCCTCCGGGCGGCGAGCGTCTTCGGCCAGAGCTTCCGGCCCGCCGGCGTCGCCGCGCTGCTCGGCGGCGCCGACGCCGAGGTGGCAGACTGGCTCGCCGAGCTCGTCGAGCGCGAGGTGATCGTCCAGAGGCGGCAGCCTGGCCGTGGCGGCGCGCACGGCGAGGGCTTCTCCTCCACGCCGTCCGCGCGCGGGGGGCCCGAGCGCGACGCCTCGCCGGCGCGCCGGGCCGCGGCGCTCGATCCCGGCCCTCCGATCGAGGCGCGCGCGGACGATCCCGAGTACAGCTTCCGGCACGGCCTTGTGCGGGAGGCGGCGTACGGGGCGCTGACGGAGTACGACCGGCGGCTCGGCCACCGGCTGGTGGCCGAGTGGCTCGAAGGGGAGGGGAAGGGCGACGCGGCGGAGCTCGCGGAGCACTTCGAGCGCGGCGCCGAGCCGGGGCGCGCGGCGGCATGGTACCGGCGCGCGGCGGAGCAGGCGCTGCGCGGCAACGATCTCCTCGCCGCGATTCGCCACGCCGAGCGCGGCCTCGCGTGCGGCGCGACCGGGGCAGAGGCGGGCGGGCTGCTCCTCGTCGACGCGGAGGCCCGCGTGTGGCGTGGCGATTTCGCCGTGGCCGAGCAGCGCGCGCTCGAGGCCGTCGCGCTGTTCGAGCCGGGCTCGCCGTCCTGGTACTCCGCCGTGACCTGGGTGGTCATGGCCGCTGGCAAGCAGGGGGCCTTCGATCGCGTGGAGTCCTGGGTGGCGACGGCGCGGGGCGCGTCGCCCCGCGAGGGCGCGCTGACCGGGAGGGACGTCTGCCTCGTCGAGGGGGCCAACTGGCTCGCCTTCGGCGGCCGCTACGCTGTGGCGGACGGGATCATCGAGGCCCTCGAGCGCAGCGGGGAGGAGGAGCGGCCGCTCGACGTCGAGGTGCTCGCCAGGCTCTACGAGGCGCGCGCCATCCGCACCATGACCTCCGGCGATCTCGGCGCCTGCCTCGACGGCATCGAGGCGGCGCTCGCGGTGTTCGAGCGGAGCGGCGATCGCCGCAACGCGTGCTCGCTGCGGGTGAACCTCGGCGCCATCACCATGGAGCTCGGCGACTACGAGGGGGCCGAGGCCGCGCTGCGCGCAGCGCTCCGCGCGGCGGAGCAGATGGAGCTCACGGATCTGGCCGCGTTCGCCCGCAGCAACCTGGGCAACGTGATGATCGCCCGCGGCAACCTCGACGAGGCCCGGCGGGTCGAGGAGGAGGCGATCGCGACGTTCCAGCGGCTGGGCGATCCGAGGGCCGAGGGGATCGCCCGCGCGTACCTCGGGAAGGCGGCGCTGCTCGCCGGCGATCTTGGCGCAGCCGAGGCCGAGGCCCGCGCGGCCGCGGAGCTCCTGCAGAACGCGCCGCCGCTGCGCGCGGCGGCGTGGGCCCTCTCCGCGCGGGTCCTGCTCCGGAAGGGCTGTCCCGAGGAGGCGCTCGCGCTCTCCGGCGACGCGCTCTCCCTCCTGGAGTCGCTCGGCGCGGTCGAGGAGGGCGAATCGCTGATCCGGCTCGTGCGGGCCGAGGCGCTCTTCGCGAGCGGCCGGCAGGACGAGGCGCTCGCCGCGATCGCTCAGGCGCGCCACAGCGTGATGTCCCGTGCCGGGCAGATCTCGAATCCTCGCTACCGGGAACAGTTTCTGTCTGCGCTCGACAACGGCGAGACGCTCGCGCTCGCGGCGCAATGGCTCGGCGATTGAGACGCTCCATGAGCTCGCGCTTCGCCGTACGTGGGACTTCCTGCTCGCAGCTCTTCCAGGAGCCGCGCGCTGCCCACGAGCGCGCCTGAACGGCCGTTTCCTCGCCGTTCTCACGACGTCGCGGCACGTGTGGAATTTTAGGGTTCCTCCGGAAAAGTCGTTGAGGAAATTCCTGATGCGTGTTTCATTTGTGTGGAGGGGGCTATGCCGTACCGTTTCAGACTCGCAATCTTGTTCCTGGTCCTGAGCGCCAACCATCTGCTGGCCTGTGTCGGCGAGGCGGACCCCCTGGAGGGAGACGGGGGCACGGCGGAGCAAGAGGTGGTGACGCGGAACGCGTTCACGAAGACAGCGCTCGTGGAGAGTGCGTTCGCGACAGACACCCTCGCCACGGAAGCGCTCACGGGCAACCCGCTGACGAGCGACGCGCTCGCGAGCAGCAGCGATGTCATGAGCGCGCTGCGGGATCCTCTGGCTCGCGAGTTCTTGACGTACGTGGCGGGCTGCGCGCTCCCGGAGGGGCAATCCGTGCAGGTCTCTCTGGACGGCGAGACGTATACCTTCGGAGGGAGTATCGGTCTCGCGCTCGAGTGGGGCCGAGCACACGGGAAGTGCAACGCTCACTGTCAAGGCTGGGTCTCGGCCTGCATGCTGGCCAGGATCAACCACCTCGGCGAGAGCGTGCCTATCTCGATGCGTGGCAAGCACAAGGCCCTCGACTCGGATCAAGCGGAGCGAGAGGCCTTTCCGAACCGAGAGGCGGCCTATTTCGGCGACCTCTTCGCGCCGGAGCAGCGCCGGTTCGCGTGCAAGTCGCCCGGCTCGACGCTCATCAGCCGCGTGTGCGGCGGGACGGGCGTCGACACGCAGGGCTGCATCGTCGACGTCCTCGGCGGCTGCGACGACATCTGCGGCGCTCCGACGTCGGACGGCAGCTTCCCGAACTGCGTTGGCGGTGGCCATACGACCCCGACGACGGTGACCGTCTTCCGGGAGTAGCGGGTCCTGGTTTCCGCCGCGTGGCCTCGTCGGTGGCCAGCGCGACTGTCACGGGCTCCTCTCGGGTGCGTTCGCCAACGCGTGATTTTCCGGCAGCAGCAGCCGAGCCGGCCCCTAGATTGCGCCACCGCACGGTTCGCCGCCCGCGCCTTGCCACGGGCTGACGCGCTGCGGCCGCCTCCCCGCGACGGCTCGCCGCTTTCGTACTATGGTCGCGCCGCCATGAAACGAAGGCTGCCTGCCCCGCTCGCCTGCCTGCTGCTCGCCGCCTGCGCCTCCTCGGAACCCCGACCGAAGGAGCCGCTCGGTCAGATCCCGGAGGCGACGACCACGGCGAAGCCAGAGTGGCTTCCCTTCCGCGTCCGTGCCGGCAAGAGCGTCGCCGCCGATCCGCGCGAGAAGCACTTCGCCGAGCTCCGCCAGCTCACCTTCGGCGGCGAGAACGCCGAGGCCTACTGGTCGCCCGACGGCAGGAAGGTCGTGTTCCAGTCGACCCGCGACGGGAACAGCTGCGACCAGCAGTACATCATGGATCTGGAGAGCGGCGAGGTGCGCCGGGTCTCGAACGGCCAGGGCAAGACCACCTGCGGCTACTTCCTCTTCCCTGCGCCCGCCGCCCCTGCCCAGGCGCGCGTCCTCTTCGCGTCCACGCACGCCGCCGGCGAGGCGTGCCCGCCGAAGCCCGACCACTCGCAGGGGTACGTGTGGCCGCTCGACGAGTTCGACATCTACACAGCGAACGCCGACGGCTCGGATCTCCGCCCCCTCATCCAGGGCAAGGGCTACGACGCCGAGGCGACCGTCGCGTTCGACGGCTCGCGCCTCGTGTTCACGAGCACGCGCGACGGGGACATCGACCTCTACACAGCGAAGCTCGACGGCTCGGACGTCAAGCGCATCACGAGCACGCCCGGCTACGACGGCGGCGCCTTCTTCTCCCCCGACGCGACCAAGCTGGTCTGGCGGGCGAGCCGCCCCACCGGAGCGGCGCTCGACGACTACCGCGCGTTGCTCGCCAAGGGGCTCGTGCGCCCCAGCGCGCTCGAGATCTTCGTCGCGAGCGCCGACGGGCAGAACCCGCGCCCGGTGACGAGGAACGGCCGCGCCAACTTCGCGCCCTACTTCCTCCCGGACTCGCGGCGGATCCTCTTCGCCTCGGATTTCAGCACCCCGGTGGGCGCCCGGGGCATGCCCAACTTCGACCTCTACCTCGTCGACTCCGACGCGCCCCCGACGGCCGACGGCGTGCCGCCCGTCGAGCGCGTGACCTTCTACGAGGGCTTCGACAGCTTCCCGATGTTCTCGCCGACCGGCGAGCACGTCGTCTTCGCCTCGAACCGGTACGGCGCGAAGCCTGGCGAGACCAACCTGTTCGTCGCCCGCTGGGTCGAATGACCGCGTCGCCGTCGCGGACCCGCGCGCCGATCGCGCTCGCGTCGGCGTGCGCGCTCGCGGGCTGCTCGGGCGTCCCGGCGCAGCCGCACCGCCCTGCCGCGGCCGCCCTCCCGTCGACGGACGCCGCGGGCGCGGCCTACACCTCGCCCGCGCGCTGGAGCTACCACCCGGCGGCGCCCGACGCCGCGGTCGCGTGGGCGCCGTTCGCCGGTGCCGGCTGCGTCGTGGTCGCCCAGGGAGGGCAGCGATGGACGGTGACGCCCGATCCTCGGACGTCCGCGCCGCCGCCGAGCGCCGCCGGGCCCGCTGCGCAGGCCGAGCGCTGCGCCGGCCAGGGCAGGACGAGCGCCTCGCCCGCGCCCGAGGAGCTCACCGCGATCGTGCGGCGCTCGCCGGCCTCCTGGATGTTCGTCGGCGCGAGCGGCGCGATCTACGAGGCCTCCTCGCCGCTCGGCCAGCTCACGCGGGCGCTCTCTCCGCCCGAGCCGCTCCTGCAGGTCGCGGGCGCCGGCGGATCGCTGATCGGGGTGACCCGGGGCGGCGGGCTGCTCCGGTGGCGCGAGGAGCTCGGCTGGAAGCCGGTCCTGCTCGACGGCGCCGCGGGGCAGGGCGGGGCTCAGCCGCGCGCCTTCGGCGTCGCCATGGCCGACGGCGGCCGCGCGCTCGTGCTCGCGCTGCCGGAGGCGCTGTTCGCCAGCGAGGACGGCGGGGGCACCTGGGCGCGCGCGCCGCTCCCGACGATGGGCCTCTCGCGGGTCGGCTCCCTCGGGGGCGAGCTCCTCGCCGAGGGGCTCCTCGCGTCGGCGACCTGGGACCCACGGCGCACGCCCGCGTTCTCCCGCAGCGCGGCGACGCTCCCGCGGACGGACGTCGAGCTCGACGTGACGATCCCGCGCGCCCCGTCCGCGTCCGCTGTGTCGCTCGGGCGGGCGGCGGTGAGCGGCGATCGCTACGTCGAGGCGGTCCGCCCGGAAGACGCCGGCGCGCCGTGGCTCTTCGCGAGCGGCCCCATCGAGGGGCCGCTCAAGGAAGCGGCCCTACCGGGCACGGGCGACTGCGGCAGCATCAAGCTCGGCGCGAACGGCCGGCGCGTCGTCGCCGTGTGCGCCGAGCCGGACGGCGATCGCGTCGCGGCGCGGGTGCTCCGCAGCGACGATGGCGGCGGCGCGTGGTCGCCGGTCGCCACGCTGGAGACGCCCGACATCGACCAGGTCGGCGTCGCCGTGGCGCCCGAGGGCGCGGCGCTCCTGACCGGCGTCTGCAAGACGAGCGACGGCGCGGACAGCTGCAAGCCGACCGCGCCGCTCCTCCTGACCCACGACGGCGCCCACGAGGAGGATCGCGCCGCGGTCGTCCTCGCGGCGGCCCCCACGCTCAGCGCCCCCGCCGCGCTGCCCGCGTTCTCGGCGGATGGGCGCTCCGCGTATTTCCTCGGCTACCGCGGCAAGGACGAGCGCCTCGCGCTGTTCGTCTCGCACGACGGCGGCGAGACCTTCGCGCCGCGGCCGCTCGACGCCACCGCCGCGCCGCCGGCGCCGCGGGGCGACAGCGACGAGGGCGAGGACGAGGACGCCGAGGGCGGGCCGGGTGACGGTCGATCGCCGGAGGGGTTCGAGATCGTCGAGGAGAGCGCGCTGCGCGCGGCGGAAGACGGCGCCGTCGGCCTGCTGCTCTCGGAGCGCGGCTCGCTCACGTACCTGACCGCCGACGAGGACGGCCGGGTGCTCACGGCGACGACCCCGCCGGCGGAGAGCGCGGCGCTCGCCGGCTTCGGGCGGCGCGTGCTCGCGCTCGCGTCGCGCGCGAGAGAGGGCGGCGACGACGTCGCGGCGCTCTGGGAGTCGCTCGACGGCGGCGTGAGCTGGGCGGAGCTCCCGGAGATGCCGGCCCTGTCGCGTGAGCTCTCCCAGGCCCAGCTCGCGATCGCGTGCGGCGCCAGCGGCTGCCTCTTCGGCGACGCGGCGACCCGCGTCGGCTGGGGCGGCCAGGCCGACGGCGCGCTGCCGCGCGCGCCGGAGCCGGCGCCGCGCGCGCAGCCTTCCGCGCGCACGCCCATCGTCTGCGAGACGCTGCCGTCCTCGAAGTGGACGCGCGTCGACCATGTCGACTCGAGCGGCCTCGGCCTGCCCGACGGCGACGAGCTCTTGCGCGGCCGGTCCGTGTGGTCGTTGCTCACGCGCGCCCCGAGCGGCGCCGTCGACGTCGTCTCCGCGATGCTCCCCGAGTCCGGCGCCGGGGAGGCGCGGGTCGTCACGCGATCGCTGCTGCCCGCGGTGCCGGCGGGGCTCGGGCGAGCGCGGGTCGCGACCAACGTCACCTCCCAGATGGAGGGCTACGCCGTGGCGCGCCTGCGGATCCCAGGCGGCGCGGCGATGCCGGGGGCCCCGATGCGCAACGTCGAGGTCGCCTGGGAGAACTTCCTGGATGGCACCTCGGGCCGCGGCACGATCCCCGACGCCGGCCCGTTCGAGCTCGGCGACGTGAAGGTCATCCCCGACGCCGCGCGAAAGCCGCGCGCGGGCGCCCGGCCGCAGGCGGGCCCGGCAGGCGCCGCATCGCGCCGCGCGCCGCCCCCCGACGACTTCTTCGATCCCGCGCTCCTGTCGGTCTCGATGCGCGGGCTCTTCGTGAGGCCGCACTCCGCCAGCGCTCACTCGGCGCTCACGTTCTTCTACGAGCCGCCGGGGAAGCTCCAGCGCTTCGACTTCCCGTCCTGGCCCGCGTCGGGCCTCCACGGCAGCCTCGACGTGCGCGCCGACGCGGTCCTGGCGGACGGCCAGCCCGTCGGCGTGGGGATGGTCCGGCAGGCGTCGAACGGCCCGATGATCGGGATGCTGCTCGCCCACCGCCCGGCGCCTCCCGCCGGCGCGCCCGCCGCGCCGGGCCCGGGCGCCGAGTGGGCGGTCGACGCCGTCTCGGTCGCTCCGCCGGCGGACCGCGATCGGATCGTGCACACCGACTGGACCTACGCTGGACGGTCGATCGGCGTGACGACGCTGGTCGCCGATCCCGGGCACGCGGTCGCGTGGTCGATCTTCCAGGCGTTCCGAGCGGATGGCACGCTCGGCCCCGCGCAGCCGCTGCCGACGCCGTTCGACCTCGGAGACGCGCCGCGCCCCTGCTCCGCCGCCGAACGCGCGGCGAGCGCGCGCCAGGAGGCGCCGTTCTTCCTCGGCAGCACGGCCTTGTTCCCGGGCACACGCCACCCGGTGCTCGTCGTCGACGCCGCTGGTCCCTCGGGCCCGCCCGAGGTCACGGTGCTCCTGACCTCCACCATGGTGCTCCACGGCACGCCTGCCGCGCCGTGCGTCGCGGGCTGGGACGCGCGAGCGATCGGGCGGGCTCCGCGGTCCGCGATCATCCCAGGCGATCTCGCCCAGTCGTGGTTGTTCCGGGCGGCGGCGGGCTCGGCTGCCGCTGCGGGCGGAGCGAGCGGCCCGGCCGTCGAGCTCCGCCCGATGGTGTGCCGCTTCGATCCCGGCGCGGAGGTCCCGGAGGCGGTATGGAGTGAGCCGGGCATGGCGCGGCTCGCGCGTTGAGCGACGGCGGAAAAACGACCGATGAAACGAAGTCGACGGTGAGATGAAACGATCCCGGATCCTGGCTCGCGGTAACCTTCTAGCGACTCGCGTGTGCGCTTCGGCGCTTGCGTTCGCGGTCCCTGCGGCGATAGCCTGGCCTGCCTAAACGGGAGGCGGCATGATCCGGAAGCGACGGCGGTTCGAGCTCAGGAAGACGCTGTTCCTGCTTCCGAACCTGATCACGCTCTCATCGATCTTCTGTGGCTTCGACTCGATCCGGCGCTCCGCGACCGCGCAGTCGGAAGATGATTTCTACCGCGCCGCGCTGCTGATCGTCTTCGCGATGTTCTTCGACACCCTCGACGGGCGTGTCGCGCGGATGACGAAGACCCAGAGCGCCTTCGGCCTGCAGATCGACTCGCTGGCCGATATCGTCTCGTTCGGCGTGGCGCCGTCGATGCTCGTGTATCAGTGGACGCTGCACCGCTTCGATCTCGCGGGGCTGCTCGTGTCGTTCTTCTTCACCGCGTGCGGCGCGGTCCGGCTGGCGCGCTTCAACGTCCTCTCCATGGGCGAGGCGGGCAAGCCCACGAAGCCTTCGAAGTACATCGTCGGCCTCCCGATCCCGGGCGCGGCGGGCATCCTGGTCTCGATCGTGGTCGCGAACCACGCGGCCGCCGGCGAGATCGGCGGCGAGCGCTACGCGTCGGCGATCCTCGCCACCACGACGATCCTGTCGCTGCTGATGGTCTCGACCATCCGGTTCCGCTCTTTCAAGGACCTCCGGCTCAACGTCCGGACGGTGCTCTTCGTGGCGTTCGCTGTCGGGTCGAGCGCGGTGATCTCGACGCAGCTGCAGCCGGCGTTCGTGCTCGTGTGGTTGCTCGGCTTCTACGTGCTGCTCGGGATCTTCGAGTCGCTCTGGCACCTGCCTGCGCGCCTCCGCGGCCTGCGGCGGGACTCGGTGCCTCCGCCCGGGGTACCCCCTGCGGCCTGAGGCGCCTGCGGCCTGAAGCGCCTGCGGCCTGAGGCGCCTGCGGCCTGAAGCGCCTGCGGCCTGAGACGCCTGCGGCCTGATGCGCGTCGGCCCGGGCACACCCCTGGCCGCCGGCATCGCGGCCCAACCGCTCCGGCTCATTTTTGAGTAGACTGCGGGAGATGAAGAACCGCGTGTTCTTTCCGCAGGCCGCGCTCGACGACTGGATCGCGAGCGACCGCGTCGATCTGAACAACGACGAGCTTCTGATCAAGACCGAGGGCCGCCGCTACAAGATCATCGAGGCGATCCGCGTGCTCCGCGAGGTGACAGGCTCCGCGGACATCCACGAGGTCCTCGGAAGGGTCAAGACGCGCGCGTTCCTGCGGGAGCTCGGGGCGGAGATCCTCGAGGGGTCCATGATCATCGGCGACAACGCCTACGACGTGATCCCGGGGTTCATCGGCGCCCCGGTGGGCACGTTCGCCGAGCACCGCAAGGCCGCGCCGGCGGGGACCGCGACCAGCAGCAGCCCGACGAGCGACGAAGAGCTCCTGGCCGCGTTCCTCACCAGCAACCTGTAGCGGCGGCCCCGCCCGGTTGCTTCGGCGCCTTCGCCGGCGCTCCGCGCCCGCCTCTCCCGGCGCTCCCGTGCTGTCGGGCCTCGGCCTACGAGAGTACGCTCCCGCCGCTGCGGCCGGCGGGCCATCCCCGGTGAGGCAGGCTATAACGGGGGCCATGCCCGAGGTCATCTCCGGGATCAGCTTCGCGCTCGCCCTGCTGTTCTACAGCGCTGCCAGCGCGCTCTTCTTCCTCGACGTCGCCCGCAGCCGCGCGCGGCTCCCCTCCGCGGGCGACCTCGCGGGCCTCTTCGGCGCCGGGGGCCGCGTCCACGAGCCAGGCGCTCGGCCGAGCGCTGCCCTTGCCGCCCCCACCTCCCGGCACGCGCCCCTGCTGCTCGGCCTGGGCGCCCTCGGGCACGCGACCTACGTCACGCTCGCCAGCTTCGTCGCGCGGGTCTGCCCGGTCCACTCGGTTCATTTCATGCTCTCGGTCGCGTCCCTCCTCGCGATCGGCGTTTACCTCGTCGCCCGCCGTCGCTTCCGCGTCGACGCGCTCGGGCTCCTCATCGGGCCGCTCGGGCTCGCCTTCCTGCTCGGCACGTTCTTCCTCGGCAAGCCGCACCCCGAGCCGAAGTTCAGCCCGCTGTTCATCGCGGCCCACATCATGGCCAACCTTCTCGGGATCGCCCTCTTTCTGCTCGCCGGCGCCTCTGCCGCGCTCTACCTCGTCCAGGAGAAGCGGCTCAAGCAGAAGCGGCACGTGGAGCGCATGGGCAACCTCCCGCCGCTCGACACGCTCGACCGCGCGGTCCACCTCTTCCTGAGCGCCGGCTTCCCCTTGCTGACGCTCGGCATCGTCACGGGGACGTACTGGGCGCACCGGCTCGAGATGGGCAACACCGAGGAGGTGATGCGCGCCATCTTCGGCTACGCCACGTGGCTCCTCATCGCGCTCGTGCTGCTCTTGCGCGCCGCCGCTGGCTGGCGCGGCCGTCGCGCGGCGTACGGCACCATCGCGGGGCTCGCCTGCGCCGGGGCGGTGCTCGTCATCTATCTCGTCCGTCCCGCCGCGGGGCTCGGAGGCTAGCGCAGGTGATCTTCGTCGGGCTCTCCCACAAGACCGCGCCCATCGAGGTCCGCGAGCGGCTCGCGATCGGCCGGGATCGGCTGCCCGAGGTGCTCGCGCGCCTCACGGCTCACCCCGCCATCGGCGAGGCGCTCGTCCTCTCCACCTGCAACCGCGTCGAGATCTACGCCTCTCCCCGCCAGCAAGCGCTCGCGCCGTCCCGCCCCGGGAGCGTTCCGCCGCCTTCGGACGAGGAGCTCTCGCGCCACAACGAGGCGCTGCGCGCCGCCGTCGCGACGCTCGTCGGCCTCGGCGGAGACGCCGTCCGCGGCCACCTCGCGGGCCGCGTCGGGAGCGACGCTGTCCTCCACCTCTTCCGCGTCGCCGCGTCGCTCGACTCGATGGTCGTCGGCGAGCCGCAGATCCTCGGACAGATGAAGGAGGCCATCGAGGCGGCCCGCGGGGCGAAGACCCTCGGCGTCCGGCTCGGCCGCGCGGCCCACCGCGCCATCAAGGTCGGCAAGCGCGTGCGCACGGAGACGGCGATCGGCGCCGGGCAGGTCTCGGTCTCCAGCGTCGCCATCGATCTCGCCCGCCAGATCTTCGCCGATCTGGCCGGTCACACGGCGCTGCTCATCGGCGCCGGCGACATGGCCGAGGCTGCCTCGAAGCTCCTCGTCCGCGCCGGCGCCCGCCTCATCGTGGTCAACCGCAGCCCGGACCGCGCCGCCGCGCTCGCCCGCGAGGTCGGCGGCGAGCCTCGCCCCTGGGCCGACCTCGAGCGCTCCGTCATCGACGCCGACATCGTGATCTCGTCGACCTCGAGCCCCAATTACGTGGTCACGCCCGACCTCGTCCGCCGGGCCCGCAAGGCCAGGAAGGGCAGGAGCCTGTTTCTCATCGACATCGCCGTCCCGCGTGACATCGACCCCGCCGTCAACAAGCTCGACAGCGTGTACCTCTACGACGTCGACGACCTCTCGCAGATCGTGGCGCAGTCCGTCGAGGGGCGCGCCGCCGAGGCGGCGCGGGCCGAGGCGATCGTCGCGGACGAGGCGCAGGCCTTCGAGGCGTGGACGCTCGAGCGCGCCCTGACGCCCACGATCGTGGGCTTGCGGGCCCGCACGCGATCCATCCTCGCGGCCGAGGTCGAGCGCAGCCTCTCTGGCAAGCTCCGGCACCTCGGCGCGGCCGAGCGCCAGGCCCTCGCGATGATGATCGACGCCGCCACGAACAAGCTGCTCCACGTGCCCACCACCCGGCTCCGCGCGATGGCCAGCGATCCCCGCGTCGCCGAGCACGTCGACTCGCTCCGGGAGCTGTTCGACATCGACGGCGCGCCGGCCGAAAATGCCGTCGCCCCGGCGCTCGCCGAGGGGGAGCTGCGCGGCGTGGTGGATGGGCCTCCCACGCCTCGGTCCGCGCGCGGGGCAGCGCCTCCCGCCTCCGGCGCGCGGGGCGGCGCCTCGCCCCGGCACGCCGATCCGCGCCCCCAGGCTGCAGAGGACAACGGCGTCTACGCGCGGCAGCCCAGCGGGCGCCCCCAGCCCGCCGAGGCGGGCGTCATGGCCGTCGCGAATCCAGCCGCGGCCGTGAGCGCAGCTGGGCTAAAGGGAGCGTGATGCCCACGGAGCTCACCCTCGCAACGCGCCGCTCGGCGCTCGCCCTCGCCCAGTCCCGCGCCTTCGCTCGTTCCCTCGAAGCGGCGGTGCCCGATCTCTCCCTGCGCGAGCTCGAGGTGGTGACCTCTGGCGACAGGACGCAGGATCGCTCGCTCCAGGACATCGGCGGCAAGGGGCTGTTCATCAAGGAGCTCGAGGAGGCGCTCCTCGACCGGCGCGCCGACTTCGCGGTCCACTCGATCAAGGATGTCCCCGCCGAGATCGCCCCGGCGCTGTGCCTCGCCTGCATCCCCGCGCGGGAGGACCCGCGCGACGCGCTCGTCACCCGGAGCGGCGCCTTGCTCGCGGAGCTGCCGGCGGGCGCCCGGGTCGGGACCTCGAGCCTCCGCCGGGCGGTCGCGCTGCGCGAGGCGCGCCCGGATCTCGTGATCGAGCCGGTCCGTGGCAACGTCGACACCCGGCTCCGCAAGGTGTTCGACGGCGTGTTCGACGCGGTGGTGCTGGCGCTCGCCGGCCTGAAGCGGCTCGGCCTCGAAGGCCGCGCCACGGAGGTGCTGTCGCCCGAGGTGTCGTTGCCCGCGATCGGACAGGGCGCGCTCGGCATCGAGTGCCGCACGGCGGACGCCAGCGTGCGCGACGTCCTGTCGACGCTCGCGCACGCCGAGACCACGACCTGCGTCTCCGCCGAGCGAGCGGTGATGGCCGCGGTGGAGGGCAGTTGCCGGACGCCGGTGGCCGCTTATGCGGTGCGGGACGGCGACGCGCTGTGGCTGCGGGCGCTCCTTGCCGAGCCCGACGGCTCCCGGTTGCGAAGGGCAGAAAGGCGCCTGTCTTGGCCCGGAAACACGCACGAAGCCGAGCGCCTCGGAGCGGACCTCGGGGCGGAGCTCAAGAAGGGTTGAGGCGCGTAACTCGATTGGATGGCTGCCGCGTCCAGAACAATTCTAGAATGGAATCGATAAGGGATCTCCGTACCACGCCGGGATGAACGGTCACCTGGCGAGGTGATCGCCAGCGCTCGGCGCGCCGGCGCCTCGAGGCGGAGCCCGTCGGCCCGCGCCTTGCGCGCCGCCCATGACGGGAGCGCCTTCGCCGCACGCTTCCCGCGCGGGCGTGACCGTGCGAGACCACAGCCCGCCGGCGGTTTCCCGCCCCCGAGCGCTCCATGCCGGGCTACGTCGCCCTCGTCCTCCACGCTCACCTGCCGTACGTGCGTCACCCGGAGCACGTCCGCTCTCTGGAGGAGCGCTGGCTCTTCGAGGCGCTCTGGGAGTGTTATCTCCCACTGCTCGGGGTCCTCGATCGCCTCGCCGCCGATCGCGTCGTCGCCCCGCTGACCCTCTCCGTCTCGCCGTCGCTCCTCGCGATGCTGCGCGACGAGCTGCTCCTTCGCCGGTTCGAGGACCACCTCCGCCGGCTCACCGCGCTTGCGGCCCGGGTCGAGGCCCGCTTCGCCGGGAGCGGCTTCGCCGAGGCCGCCGCGTTCTACCGCGCGCGGCTCGCGGGCGCGGCGAGCTCCTGGGAGGCGCTGGGCGGCGATGTCCCGGGCGCCCTGGTGCGCCACGCCGGGGCGGGCCGCATCGAGCTCCTCACCACGGCCGCGACGCACGCGTACCTGCCCGGGCTGCTCGCCACGCCGGCGTCGATCCGGGCGCAGCTCCGGCTCGGCCGCCGCGCCTTCGCGGCCTTCACCGGCGCGCCCGAGCCTCGCGGCCTCTGGCTGCCCGAGTGCGCTTACGCCCCCCGCCTCGACGCCGATCTCGCCGCGGCGGGCGTCCGCTTCACCGTGCTCGACGCCCACGCGCTCACGCTCGCCGCGCCGCCTGCGTCCGCCGGCGCCTCCGTCCCGGTGCTCTCGCCCGCCGGCCTCGCGTGCTTCGGGCGCGATCGCGACAGCGCGCGCGAGGTCTGGTCGCGCGACGCCGGCTATCCGGGCCACCCCGTCTACCGCGAGTTCTACCGCGACGTCGGGCTCGACCTGCCCGAGCGCGAGCTCGCAGGCGAGGTCGGTCCCGACGGCGCCCGGCTCATGACCGGCCTCAAGCTCCATCGCGTGACCGGGCCCGGCCTCGACAAGGCCCCGTACGACCCGGTCCGCGCCTCCGCGCAGGCGCGCGCGCACGCCGCGGACTTCGTGGCCCGCCGCGAGGCCGCGCTCGCGTCGATCCGCGGCGTGAACGCCCCGCCGCCCATCTTGGTGGCCCCGTACGACGCCGAGCTCTTCGGCCACTGGTGGCTCGAAGGGCCCGAGTTCCTCGAGCACGCCCTGCGCCGCCTCGCGGCCTCGGATCGCGCCGTCCCGATCGCGCTCGGCGCGTACCTGGAGCGCCATCCGCCCGTCGAGGTCGTGGAGCCTGCTCCCTCGACGTGGGGCGAAGGCGGGTTCGGCGCATTCTGGACGGGCCCGAGCGCGGCGTCCCTGTGGCGCCACGTGCACCACGCCGAGCGCGCCGTGCTGGGGGCGCTCTCGCGTTGCCGCCACGCGGGCGGACTGCCCGGCCGCGCGCTGGACCAGGCGATCCGCGAGCTCCTCCTCCTTCAATCGAGCGACTGGGCCTTCATGATGTCGGCCGGGGAGATGGCTCCCTATGCCGAGGCGCGCGTCCACACCCACGCGACCCGCGCCCGCCGGCTCGCGTGCCTGGCCCAGCAGCCCACGGCCTCGCCCTCCGACGTGGCATGGCTCGATGCGCTTTGCGCGCTCGACCCTTTCCTCGCCGAGCTCTCGGGCCCTGCGCTCCGAGGCGTCTTTGACCCGTGGCGCTGAGCCGGCGTTTCTCCGCGCCGCTCGCCTCCGGCTCTCCCGCGCTCCACGAGCAGAAGATTTCTTTCCGCCAATATAGAATCTGCTTACGTTAAAATATTCTGTGACGGTATTTCACATGATCGCCGACCCTCCGCGCCGCGGCGGTCGACTCGATGGGAGGGCGTGTGCGCTGCGCGGCGGTGCCCTCGGCGCCTCTTTTCGGGAGGGTGACCCGCGATTCACCCGTCTGTTTCATGGCCGGCCGCCGGCCGCGCGACCCGGCGCACATCCCCCAGCACGTTTTTCGCGGCCATGGCGGCATGAAGTGCGAGAGGGACGGAGACCTTGTCCGGAACACCCCCTTGATGACCGGCCGGTCAGCACCCTAGTGTGTTGCCCGCCAGCTTTGCTCCTGGACCGCACCGGCAGGCGCTGGCAAAGAACCGGGCGGACTCCCCATGACACATCCTCCTTGCGGACCCGAGCGCCATATCGCTCGATGGGCTCTCGGCGCTCGTAGCGCCGCATCGAATCACTCCCGCGCCGCCCTCGTCGCGGCGCTGCTCGCTGCGCTCGCGGTGCCTACGTTGACCGCCTGTAAGCGCCCCGAGGCGGACGCGCAGCCGTCGCCGGCGCGCGACACCGCCGCGCCACGCCAGAAGCCCGCGGTGCACTTCGGGAAGGTGACCGCGCGCCCGCTCGCGCAGACGCTCGACATCAGCGGCACCCTGGTCGCCGACGAGACGAGCGAGGCGGCGACGCAGGTCGGCGGCCTGGTCGTGAGCGTCGCGATCGACGTGGGCTCCCGGGTCAAGAAGGGCGATCCGCTCGTCGTGCTCGACGCGCGCAACGTCGCCCTCCAGTCGCAGGCCGCGTCCGCGGCCGTCGCGCAGGCGCGGGCCAAGCTCGCGCTGCAGGACGGCGCATCGCCGAAGGGGATCGATCCCGACCAGGTCCCCGAGGTCCGGGCCGCGAAGCAGAGCATGGAGCTCGCGAAGTCCGAGGCCGAGCGCGTGAAGCAGCTCTACGACCAGGGCGCCGTCCCCCAGTCGACCTGGGACGCGGCGCGCACGCAGGCGCAGAACGCGACCGCGCAGTACGAGGCCGCTGTCAACGGCATCCGCGCGACCGTCGCGTCGCTCACGTCCGCGCAGGCGCAGGCGGGGCTCGCCTCGAAGGCGGTCTCCGACACGACGGTGCGGGCGCCCTTCGACGGCGCCGTCGCCGAGAAGCGGATCAGCGTCGGCGAGTACGCGAGCCCGGGCCGCGTCGTGGCGGTCGTGGTCCGCGACAACCCGCTGCGGCTGCGGATCGACGTGCCCGAGGCGGACATCGCGAACATCGAGGTGGGCAAGCCGGTCAGCGTCTCGGTCGCCTCCTTCCCCGGTCGCCTGTTCCCGGGCGTCGTCAAGCGGATCGGCGCGAGCCTGAAGGCCTCGTCGCGCACCCTGCCCGTGGAGGCCGAGTTCGACAACAGCGAGGGCAAGCTCCGCCCCGGCCTCTTCGCGCAGGGGGAGCTGACGCTGACCGGCGAGTCAAGAACGGCGATCCTCGTCCCCGAGTCGGCGGTCGGCACCTCCGGGACGAGCGCGCGCGTGTTCGTGAAGTCGGGCGATCGCGTGACGGAGCGGCTCGTCAAGCCCGGCCGCAAGATCGACGGCCTCGTCGAGGTCGTCGGTCCGCTCTCCGAGGGGGAGGAAGTCGCGATCGACAAGGTGAACGAGCTGGCGGACGGCATCGAGGTCGCGGCGGCGCAGTGAGCCGAGCGCACGCGCGCCTCATTACTGAAGAAAGGTAGCGACCATGCAATGGCTCGCGGCAATCTGCATCCGTAGGCCGGTTTTCGCCTCGGTGATCGTCCTGCTCCTGACGGTGCTCGGGGCGTTCTCCTACTTCGGCCTCGGCGTGGACCGGTTCCCCAAGGTGGAGTTCCCGTTCATCGTCGTGACGACCGTCCTCCCCGGCGCCGCGCCCGAGGAGGTGGAGACGGAGATCTCCGACAAGATCGAGTCGGCGGTCAACACGATCAGCGGCATCGACGAGCTGCGCTCCGCGTCGGTCGAGGGGCTCAGCCAGGTCATGATCTCCTTCCAGCTCGAGAAGGACGTCGACGTCGCCGCGCAGGAGGTGCGCGACAAGGTCGAAGGCATCCTCGCGGATCTGCCGGAGGGGATCGATCCGCCGGTGGTCGGCAAGCTGGATCCGGACGCCGCGCCGATCCTCACGCTCGCCGTCTCGTCTCCGAAGGCGGACGTCCGCGCGGTGACGGAGTTCGCCGACAAGACGCTCCGGCGCGAGCTGGAGTCGCTCGCCGGGGTCGGACAGGTGCTGCTCATCGGCGGCCGGAGCCGGCAGATCAACATCTGGATCAACCCGGAGAAGCTCGAGAAGTACTCCCTGACCGGCGGCGTGGTGGCCCAGGCGCTGGCGAGCCAGAACGTCGAGATCCCGGCCGGCCGGATCGAGCAAGGGGGCAGGGCGCTCACCCTGCGGACGCGCGGCCGCGTGCAGTCGGTCCAGCAGATGGCGGACATCGTGCTCGCGAACCGCGACGGCTACTCCGTCCGGCTCGGCGACGTCGCGGAGGTCCAGGACGGCATGGCGGAGCCGGAGTCCGCGGGCTTCCGCGGCCTCGACCCTGCCGTGCTCCTCAGCATCCGCAAGCAGAGCGGGACGAACACCGTCGAGGTCATCGACGGGCTGAAGGCGCGGATCAGCGAGGTGGAGAAGCGCCTCCCCGAGGGGTACCACATCGCCGTCGCCCGCGATCAGTCGGAGTTCATCAAGAACTCGGTCCACGCCGTCAAGGAGCACCTCGTGCTCGGCGCGCTGCTCGCCGCGATCATCGTCGCGATCTTCCTCGCGAACGCCCGGAGCACGCTCATCTCGGCGATCGCCATCCCGACGAGCATCATCTCCACGTTCGCCCTGATGAAGGTGGCGGGCTTCACGCTCAACGGGATCACGCTCCTCGCGCTGACGCTGGCGGTCGGCATCGTGATCGACGACGCGATCGTCGTCCTCGAGAACTGCTACCGCTGGATCGAGGAGAAGGGCGTGAGCCCGTGGGAGGCGGCGCTCCAGGGCACGAAGGAGATCGGGCCCGCGGTGCTCGCGACGACGCTCTCGCTGGTCGCCGTGTTCCTCCCGGTCGCGTTCATGAGCGGCATCGTCGGCCGCTTCCTGAACTCGTTCGGCCTCACCATGGCGTTCTCGATCCTGGTCTCGCTGATCGTGAGCTTCACGCTGACGCCCATGCTGTCGGCGCGATGGCTGAAGAAGCCGGCGAAGCACGACGCCGGCAGCTCCAAGGAGTCGCGCTTCTACGGGCCGATCGAGCGCGGCTACATGGCGATCCTCCGCTGGTCGATGGCGCACCGCTGGGTGATCGTGCTCGCCTCGCTCCTGGCGCTCGTCTCGATCCCGGTGCTGGGGAAGATGGCGAAGTTCAACTTCCTCCCGGTCGAGGACGAGTCGCAGTTCCAGGTCAGCATGCGCGCGCCCGAGGGCGTGAGCCTCGACGGGACCCGCGTCATCGCCACGCGGATCGCGTCGGACATCGAGAAGCTCCCCGGCGTGCTCTACACGCTGACGACGATCGGCGACGACCCGCAGAAGACGCCGAACCTCGCCACCATCTACGTGAAGCTCAAGCCGGCGGATCAGCGCGCGCTGTCGCAGCAGGATCTCATCGATCGCGCCCGGCGAGAGCTCAAGCCGCAGTTCGACGCGGAGAAGCTGCGGGCGAACATCGGCGTCGTGCCCGCCTTCTCCGGCGGTCAGAGCACCCAGATCGCCTACCAGGTCCAGGGCCCCGACCTCCAGAAGATCGGCCACTACTCCGACGCGCTGCTGCAGAAGCTCAAGGCGATCCCGGGCGTCGTCGATCCGGACACCTCGCTGCTCGTGGGCAAGCCGGAGATCCGCGTGGTCATCGACCGCAAGAAGGCCGCCGATCTCGGCGTTCAGGTCGGCGACGTGGCCAGCACGCTGCGGCTCCTGGTCGGCGGGTACAAGGTGTCGACCTACAACGAAGGCGGGGAGCAGTACGAGGTGCGCGCGCGCGCGCTGCCGAGCTTCCGCTCCGACAAGGAGGGCCTCGCGAAGATCACGGTGCCGTCGACCAAGCTCGGCGCCGTGACGCTCGACAACGTGGTGTCGTTCTCCGAGGGGACGGGCCCGTCGCGCATCGAGCGGTACAACCGTCAGCGGCAGGTCATGCTGACCGCCAACCTCGAGGCGGGGTACTCGCAGCAGACGGTCATCCAGGAGCTCGACAAGGCCGTGTCGCAGATGAACCTCGCGTCCGGCTACTCCGCTGGCCCCGTCGGCGCGTCGAAGGAGCTCGTCAAGATGATGAAGAGCTTCCTCGTCGCCCTCCTCCTGTCGCTGGTCTTCATGTACCTCGTGCTCGCGGCGCAGTTCGAGTCGTGGCTGCACCCGATCACGATCCTCCTGTCGCTGCCGCTGACGGTGCCGTTCGCGTTCATCGCGGTCATCATCTTCCGGCAGTCGCTCAACATCTTCTCGCTGCTCGGCATCGTCGTGCTGTTCGGCGTCGTGAAGAAGAACTCGATCCTCCAGATCGATCACACGATCAAGCTGCGCGAGCACGGCCTGCCGCGGGCGCAGGCCATCCTGGAGGCGAACCGCGACAGGCTCCGGCCGATCCTGATGACCACGCTCGCGTTCGTCGCCGGCATGATCCCGCTCGTCGTCTCGAGCGGCGCGGGCTCGGGCACGAACCGCGCGACCGGCTTCGTGATCATCGGCGGGCAGACGCTGGCGCTCCTCCTGACGCTGCTCGCGACCCCGGTCGCCTACTCGCTGTTCGACGACGTCTCGTCGTGGCTCATGCGGATCCTGCCCTTCATGCGGGGCAGCGACGACCAGGGAGCGCCGCGCGGGACGGGGGAGGACGGCGCCGCTCCGGTGGGGGATGGCGTCGTCGCGGCCGGCCATCGCGGCGCCGCGGTGCGCGCCGCCGTCGGGCACGATGCGGGCCGGCCGGCGCCGGCGCAGCTCGACTAGCGGTACCCCGGCCGCCCTCCGGGGCCGCGGCGCGTCGCGCCCGGCCCCCTTCGCTACCGCGGCGAGGCGCCGCTCACTGCGCCTCGCCGTGGACCTTTCGCAGGATCACCTCGAGCAGCCCGTCGAACGCGTCGCGCATCGCCCAGGCCTGGGCGGCCTCGTCGTCGAGCCCGGCCGCCTTGCGCCGGCCCTCGACGAGCGCGTTCCTGGGGCCCCTGCACGCGGGGCCGAGCCGGCGCTCCATGTCGAGCGAGGCGCCCGCGTAGACGTGATAGCAAGACGCGAAATCCCCCTGGTTGTAGAGGGGCGAACCGACCTGGATCGCGCCGTCCATCGTCCGCGCCAGCACGAGCAGATCCCCCTCGGTGCAGCCGCGGAGGATCGCGAGCGCGTGGTGAGGCACCGATCGCTTGACCGCCGGCAGCCCTCGCTCCTCGTCGGCCGTCTCGGCCGCGAACGTCGAGAGCGGGACGGGATCGGGGCGCACGAGCAGCAGCTTGAGGTAGTCGGCGGGCACGCCGAAGTTGAGGTTCTGCCCCTGCGTCGAGACCGCCGCGGCGACGCCGATCACCTCGCCGTGATCGTTGAACAGCGGGCCGCCCGAGGAGCCCGGCGCGATCGGCGCGGAGATCTGCAGCAGCGTCAGCTCCGGATCCACGACGCGCACCGCGCTCACGAGGCCGTTCGACACGGTGTCCGCGAGGCCGAGCGGATGGCCGATCGCGACGACCGGATCGCCGGGGCGGACCGCGCCGCTGTTGCCGAGGGAGAGCAGCGGGAGCCTCCGCGGCGCGTGGATCCGGACGATCGCGAGATCCCGGGCCTCGTCGAACGCGAGCACCTCGAGCACCGGGTGCTCGCTCTGATCCGCGAGGACCACCTTGAGGTCCGGCATCCCGGCGACGACGTGGAAATTCGTCGCGATCCAGCCGTCCTCGCGGACGAGGAAGCCCGCCCCGAGCGAGCCGTCGCCGCGGATCGTGACGACCGCCGGCATGGCGCGCGCGGCGATCTGCGCTGGCGTCATCGCGGCGGGCTGTGAAGCCGAGAGCGCCGGCTGGTCGGCCGAGGTCGCGGCGCAGCCGAGCGCCGCGAGCGCCGCCGCGGCGAGGAGCGCCGAGGCGCGCGGCCAGACGGGCCGCCGCGGGGGCTGGAGGCGCGATGGAGGAGCCGCGCAGGAGCGCTGGTCGTCGTCATGGAGCTCGCCTGGCAGGCCGCGGTGGTTCATGTCGCTCCCCGAGGCCGCCGCGTGAGCGACCTCCCTCCAGCAAGCGTAACGAAGACCCGACGGATCGTCTCGCGCGCCCGGAGAAAATCCGGTCGTGGCCGCATATGCTGTCGCGGTGAGCCAAGACCACGACGCGCGCGATCCGATCTTCGCCCTCAGCGACGAGTTCGTCGAAGCCTTCGCTGCCCGCTGTCCTGCCCATGCCACCCTCGCGGGCATCCCCTGCGACGAAGGCGCCTGGAACGACTGGAGCCCGAGCGGCGCCGCGTCGTGGGCCTCCACGGTCGCGTCCTTCCAGGAGCGGCTCCGCTCGCTGCCGCCGCCGCGCCCCGGGGCGGAGGCGCGGTGGTGTCGCCTCGCACGCCGTGTCATGGCGGATCACCTGGACGAGCGGCTCGACGATTTCCGTCACGGCGAGCACCTGCGCGATCTCAACAACATCGAGTCGGCGTTCCAGCACCTCCGGATGGTCTTCGACCTGATGGATGTCCGCAGCGCCGCCGGCTGGGAGGCCATCGCGTCGCGCCTGGAGGGCCTGCCGCGCGCGTGCGACAGCTACCGCGCGTCGCTCGAGGAGGGGCGCCGGACGGGCCAGGTCGTCGCGCGTCGCCAGGTGTGCGCCGTGATCGAGCAGGCGCGTTACCAGGCGGGCGACGCGTCGTTCTTCCTCACCCTGCCGGCCGCCTACGAGGCGTCGGGTTGCGGCGCGGACGCAGGTCGCGCGCGCATCGCCGCCGGCCGCGCGCGCGTCGCCGACGGCGTCGAGCGGGCGCGCGCCGCGTTCGGCGCGCTCGCCGGCTACCTGGAGCAGACGTACCTGCCGAGCGCGCGCGCCGCGGACGCCGTGGGAGAGGAGCGCTACCTGCGCCTCTCGCGCCGCTTCCTCGGCGCGAGCATCGACCCGATCGAGACCTATGCCTGGGGGTGGTCCGAGGTGCACGCCATCGAGGCCCAGATGGCGCGCCTCGCCGGCGAGATCCTCCCCGGCGCGTCGCTGCCCGAGGTGATCGATCTGCTCATGACCGACCCCGCCCGGTGCGCGCCGAGCGCCGACGAGTTCCTCCGCATCATGTCCGAGCGCCAGCGAAAGGCGCTCGCCGAGCTCGACGGCGTCCATTTCGACATCCCGGCGCCCATCCGCCACATCGAGGTGAAGCTCGCTCCGCCGGGCGGCGCGCTCGGCGCCTACTACGTGCCCCCGAGCGACGGCTTCAAGCGGCCCGGCACCGTCTGGTACGCGCCCGGCACGAAGCAGGCGTTCCCGCTCTACGAGGAGATCACCACGGCGTACCACGAGGGCTTTCCCGGCCATCACCTGCAGTGCGCGCTCCAGGTGCACCTCGATGACCGGCTGAGCCGACTCCACCGCTTCCTGGTGACGAACTCCGGCCACGCCGAGGGGTGGGCCCTCTACGCCGAGCAGCTCATGTACGAGCTCGGCTATTTCGAGCGCCCCGATTACGTGCTCGGAATGCTCTCGGGCAAGCTGACGCGCGCCTACCGCGTCGTCCTCGACATCGGCATGCACCTGGAGCTGCCGATCCCCCGGGACGCGCCGCTCCACGCCGGGGAGCCCTGGCGCTACGAGATCGCCGTCGAGTACCTCCACCGCCGGGCCTTCCTCCCGCTGGATCACGCGCACAGCGAGGCGACGCGCTACCTGGGCTGGCCGGGGCAGGCGATCTCCTACAAGGTCGGCGAGCGGGTCGTCCTCGAGCTGCGCGACGCGCTGAAGCGCCGCCAGGGCGAGGCGTTCGATCTGAAGGCGTTTCACGCCAGGGTGATCGGCTCCGGGTCGGTCGGGCTCGACCACCTGCGCGAGATCGTGCTCGACGACGCCGCGCCCTGAGCGCTCGTCCGACACGCGCGCTTCGCCCGACCGCTTCGCGCCTCGACGCGCGGCCACGCGCGTGCCAATCGACGCGGGTGAGCTCTCCCCCAGCGAACGAGGCCCCCGAGGCGCGGCCGGACGGCTCGGACCTCTGCACCGCGTGCGGCCTCTGCTGCACGGGGCTGCTCTTCGACGTCGCGCCGCTCGAGGAGCACGAGCTCCCGCGGGCCGAGAAGCTGCGCCTGCCGCTCGCTTGCAATCGGTACCACGACGCCTTCAGCCTGCCGTGCCCCTGCCATCTCGATCGGAAGTGCACCGTCTACGAGATGCGCTTCTCCGTGTGCAGCAGCTACGAGTGCGGCCTGCTCCGGCGCTGCAAGGCGGGCGAGGTGCCGCTCGGCGAGGCGCTGTCCCGCGTCGAGCGCGTGCTGCGCCTGACGGACGCCGTGCGCGCGCGGGTGCCGCCGCTCGTGCCGCCGCGTCCGCTCTGGGACGAGGCCCGCGAGCACCTCCGCCGGCGTGACGCCGAGGACCCGTCGCCGGCATGGCAGAGCGAGCGGGAGTCGCTCGTCGCCGCGCTCGGTGAGCTCCGGGTCGCGTGCAGGGAAGGGCTCGATCCATAGCGCCGGCGCCCCGCGAGGGCTGCGACGCCACGGCCCGTGGGAAATGGTCTTTCCCATGCCCGGGCTCCAATCTGCGGGCCGCACCAACGTGCTTTGGAGATCTCCCTCTCTCTATCCCGCAACGATCTCCAGGGCCCGCAGGACACCGACGAACGCGGAGACTCCCATGCTTCGTCCAGGCCGAGCGTGATCCGCCCTCGGCTGCGCGCGCGGCGCCCTCGTCAACCTGCTTGTCTCGGCCTCCCGGCGGCCGGCTCCAGGCCGTATATACGACCCATGGAACCGACGATCCGCCGGCTGACCAACAAGTATTCTGCCATCACTGCAGTGATCAGCTTCGTCACTCAGCCCATTCCCGGCGCAGATGAGTTGATCGTGGTTCCCATTCATTACTCCTTCTCCGTGTCGCTGACCCGGCGCCGGGGCGTGCCGCTCCGCAGGGCTCCGTGGCTGCAGGTGAGCAAGATCATCTGGGGTGGAGCGGCCGTGCGGCTCTTCGCCAACTTCACGCTCGGCCTCGTCCCGGTCGCCGGTCTCTTCTCCAATGCGGTCACCGCCGTCGCCTTGACGGAGTTCCTGGCCCGCTACCTCGACGCCGCGCTGAGCAGCGAGGCGCCGCCTCCCGCGGTCTCCCTCGGGGCCATCCGGGCTGCCCTGCGGACCCCCAGGCGAGCGCGGAGAGCTCAGCGGCTCTGGTCCAAGGTCCGCCGCGCCGTCCGGGAATCCGTCCCCGCGCCGACTCCTGCTTGATGCGTCTTGTCGCGCTGGCCGGGAAGAGCGGAGCTCGCGCAAGCCCCGAGGCTTCCGGCGGTCGTGACGCGGCCCGGAGAGGGCGAGGAATCCGCGGCGCCGGGTCATCCGCCGCACGCTCTCCGCCCGCGCGCCGCGTTGAAGAGCGCCTCGCCGGCGCGCCCGATGTGGACCCGGTGTGGACCCGACGTGGACCCGCCTCGGTCCGCCCGCGCGCGGCGCTCTCGCCTGGCGTCTCTCCTGGCGATCGCCGCCCAGATCGAATAGATCCCCCGCCATGCTCTCCGAGACCCGCGAGAAAGTCCTGGACATCAAAAGGCGCTTTGAGGCGCTAAGGGGGCATCTTTGACGTCCCCAAGCTCGAACGGATGCTCCAGGACCTGACCCAGACGACGCTGTCGTCGGGGTTCTGGAACGATCAGGAAAAAGCCCAAGCCGTCCTCCGCAAGCGCGCCCAGGTCGAGTCGAAGCTCGAGGTGGCGCAGCGGCTCGGCCGCGAGATCGAGGATCTCGCGGAGTACCTCGAGCTCGGCGCTGCCGAGAACGACGAGGGCGTCATCGCCGACGCCGACGCGCAGGCCGACGCCATCGCCGGGCGCCTGCGCAAGGTCGAGCTCGATCGCATGCTGTCCGGCCCCGCCGACCGCGGCAACGCCATCGTCAGCATCCACCCGGGCGCCGGCGGCACCGACGCGAAGGACTGGGCGTCCATGCTCCTCCGCATGTACCTGCGCTTCTGCGAGCGCCGCGGGTACAAGACGGAGATCATCGACTACCAGGACGGCGACGAGGCCGGCATCGACGCCGTCACCTTCACGGTGAGCGGCGACGCCGCCTACGGCTACCTGCGATCCGAGGGCGGGGTCCACCGCCTGGTCCGGATGAGCCCGTTCAACGCCGATCACACGCGCCAGACCGCGTTCGCCGCCGTCGAGGTCACCCCGGACAGCGACGACGAGATCAACATCCAGGTCAACGAGAAGGACATCGAGATCACGACGATGCGCGCCGGCGGCAAGGGCGGGCAGAACGTGAACAAGGTCGAGACCGCCGTTCGCCTGCGGCACCTCCCGACCGGCCTCAACATCGTGTGCCGCGCCGAGCGCAGCCAGCACCAGAACCGCGCGATGGCGATGAAGGTCCTCAAGGCGAAGCTGTACGAGATGGAGCTCCAGAAGCGGGACGCCGAGGTCCAGGCCTACAACGCCGCGAAGAGCGCCATCAACTTCGGCAGCCAGATCAGGAACTACGTCCTCGCGCCCTACCGGCTCGTCAAGGACGTGCGCACCTCCACCGAGGCCACCGACGTGGACGCCGTCCTCGACGGCGATCTCGAGGGCTTCATCGAGGCCTACTTGCTCGCCGCGGCCGGCGGTTCGCTCAGGAAGGGCGGCTCCGTCGCGGAGGACGACGCTCCGTGAGCCAGCAAAAAGACAGACCGAACGACAAGAAGACCGAGCGGCTCGTGAAGGAGGCCGCCGAGGCCGCGCGCGCCGAGGAGACGCTGATCGCCACCCGCAAGGCGAAGGCGGCGCGCCTCCGCGCCCGCGGCGACAACCCGTTCGCCAACGACGTCACGGAGGGCGAGCCGCTCGTCGAGCTCGCGGCCGTCCGCGCCCGCTTCGACGGGGCGCGGGCCGCGGCCGAGCCCAGGCCCGAGGGCGCGGCGCCCGAGCGATCCGCCTCTTCCGCGGCGGATCGCTACGATCCTGCGCGCGTCGAGCCGGTCCCGTTCCGCGTCGCGGGCCGGGTCCTCTTCGTGCGCTCGTTCGGCGGCGTCACCTTCGTCCGGCTGCGCGACCGCACCGGCGAGCTCCAGCTCTACTGCGAGCAGGGGAGCCTCGCCGATTTCGAGCGGCTGGAGGACATCGACCTCGGCGATTTCGTCGAGGCCCGCGGCGTCGCGATGGCGACGCAGAAGGGCGAGCTCTCGATCCGCGCCGAGCGCCTCCGGCTGCTCACGAAGGCCTACCGCCCGCTGCCGACCAAGACGAGCTTCAAGGACGTCGAGTCGCGCTACCGCATGCGGTACGTCGATCTCGTGGCCAACCCGCACGTCGCGGGGGTCTTCCGCGCCCGCACCGCGATCGTCGCCGCGCTGCGCGGGTTCCTCGACGCGCGCGGCTTCCTCGAGGTCGAGACCCCGACGATGCACACGCTCGTCGGCGGCGCGGCCGCGAAGCCGTTCAAGACCCACCACAACGCGCTCGACCTCGGGCTCTTCATGCGCATCGCGCCGGAGCTCTTCCTGAAGCGGCTCGTCGTCGGCGGCTTCGAGCGCGTCTACGAGATCGCCCGCTGCTACCGGAACGAGGGGCTGTCGACGCGGCACAACCCCGAGTTCACGATGCTCGAGTACTACCAGGCGTACGCGACGTACGAGACGCTGATGGACGCGACCGAGGCGATGCTCCGCCACGTCGACGCCCGCCTCGCCGAGCGGCTCCCGGCCGAGCACGCGGCCTGGGCCGCGCAGCGCACGTACTCGCTCGAGCGCTTCGAGCGCGTTCCCATGGCCGAGGGGATCGCCCGCGCCCTGGCGAAGTCGGGCCTGCCGGCCGACGTCCCGCAGCGCGTCGCCGCGGACGACGCTCCGATCAAGGAGTGGGCGAAGGCGGCGAAGGCGAGCGGGCGCGAGATCGACTGGACGAACTTCCGCGCGGGCGCGAAGAAGTGCGAGTCGCCCGGTGAGCTCGTCTTCTGCGCGTACGAGTACGTGGTCGAGCCGTTCCTCACGAGGGACTACCGCACGGAGGCCGGCGACAAGAGCGTCCCTGTCTTCATCATCGACTATCCCTTCGAGGTCTCGCCGCTCGCGCGCAAGAAGGACAGCGATCCTTCGCTGGTCGACCGCTTCGAGCTCTTCATCGACGGCCGCGAGCTCTGCAACGCCTTCAGCGAGCTCAACGACCCCGAGGACCAGGACGCGCGCTTCCGCGCGCAGGTCGAGAAGAAGTCGCGGGGCGAGGAGGAGACGATGGATTACGACGCCGACTACGTCCGCGCCCTGGAGCACGGCCTCCCGCCGACGGCGGGCTTCGGCATGGGGGTCGATCGCCTGACGATGCTCCTCACCGGCGCGACCTCCATCCGCGACGTCATCCTGTTCCCGCTCCTCCGTCCCGAGACCGACGCGTGATCGAGCTCTCCAGGTCGTTGCAGGCCGCGCTCCTCGCCGCCGTCGCTCTGGGCATCGTCCTGCTCGCCTGGCGGGGCTACACCCGCTTCGACAAGAAGGGCGAACTGGAGCCGCGGCGCCCCGGCGTCGTGCGCGGCGGGGTCGTGGTCGCGCTCACGGGCGCCAGCCTGCTCGCGCTCACGCTCATCGCGTCCAGCGGGCGCGCGAAGGGCCTCGCGCTCGTCGGCACCTTCTTCTCCAGCAATACCGAGCTGATCGCCCAGCTCGTCGCCGCGCTGATCGTGGGCGGGGGTCTTCGGCTGTTCCGGGCCAGGACGACCGCGGACAAGGCCCGGTGGCTCTCCGGCAGGTGGGGCTCCAGGGCCCGCGCGGGGCTCCGGGTGCTCGGCGCGATGTCCCTGCTCGCCGCGCTCGCGATCGTCGTCCTCTGGGTCGCGGTCCTGCCCATCCAGCCGACCTTCCGGTGGATCCTTGGAGGCGTCCTGTTCGGCGCGGGCACGGGCTATCTGGTCGCCGGGAGCCGCCCTGTCCGCAAGGGGCTCTATCGCGCGCTCGGCTGGTGGTGGGGCGCGCTCGTGGGCGTGGCGTTCGGTGCCACCGCGACGCTCACGGCCAGGATGCCCGTCGGGAAGGGCGCGTCGTTCAACGCCACGGATCAGATCATCCGCTTCACCGCGCTCGTCTCGAGCGTCGCCTTCCTGTTCTTCGTGCTGTCGGCGCTCCTGCCGATCGCCCTCGACGCGCTCGAGCGCCGGAGCTTCGTGCCCCACGTGGCCGCGCGCCACGTGCGCGCCTCGAAGAGCGGCTTTCTCACGGTCATCTCGGTCCTGTCGATGGCCGGCGTCGCCGTCAGCTCGTGCGCCCTGTGCTCGGTGACGAGCATCATGGGCGGCTTCGGCGCCGACCTGAAGCGCAAGATCCTCGGCAACAACGCGCACATGGTCGTCGACGCCTCCCGCCCCGGCGGCTTCGGCAACTGGGACGACAAGCTCACCCAGGTGCGCGTCGCGCTCGCGCCATACGGAGGCGCCGCGACCCCGGTCGCCGCCGGCGAGGCGATGGGCTCCAGCGCCTCGAACACCGCGGGCGCCCTCGTCCGCGGCATCGATCCGGACACCATCGGGCAGGTCATCGACCTCCCCAAGAACATCGAGGTCGGCAGCTTCGACTACCTGCGCGATCCCGAGAAGCTGACGAGCCTGCCTCCCGAGGAGATCATCGGCCGAGGTCCGGGCGGGGAGCCGTACTTCAAGGGGCCGGACTTCCGCCAGCCGACGGACGTCGACCCGTCGGTGCGCGACTACCTGAAGCAGCAGACGCGCATCTACCCGGGCGTCATCATCGGCCGCGAGCTCGCGAAATCGCTCCACGTGCTCGTCGGGGACGAGGTGACCCTCCTGTCGCCGATGGGCGAGCTCGGCCCCACCGGCGTGATGCCGCGCTCCCGCAAGTTCCGTGTCGCGGCGATCTTCTATAGCGGCATGTACGAGTACGACGTCACGCACGCGTACGTCTTGATGGAAGAGGCGCAGAAGTTCTTCAGCCTCGACGATAAGATCACCCACATCGACATCCGGGTCCCGGATCCCGAGCGGGTGCAGGAGGTCCGCCCGGCCGTGGAGGCGGCCGTCGCCGCGAGCGCCGCGCTCGACGAGGCGCCGGAGGGAGGCAAGCCGCCGCCGCAGCTCCGCGTCCGCGACTGGATGGAGATGAACAAGAACCTCTTCAGCGCGCTCAAGCTGGAGAAGATCGCGACGTTCATCATCCTGTCCATCGCCATCGCGGTCGCCAGCTTCTGCATCGTCTGCACGCTGCTCCTCATGGTGACCGAGAAGGGCAAGGAGATCGCCGTCCTGAAGGCGCTGGGCGCCTCGGACAACGCGGTGATGCGCGTGTTCATGCTCGAGGGCGTGATCATCGGCGCCATCGGCACGATCTACGGTGTCGGCACCGCGCTCGCGGTCTGCACGGGCCTGTACTGGTTCGGTGTCCGGCTCGATCCGGACGTCTATTACATCGACCGGTTGCCCGTGAACGTGAACCTCTCCGACTACGCGATGGTCGCGGTCGCGTCGATGCTCATCTGCACCATCGCCACCATCTACCCGGCCCGCGCTGCCTCGAGGCTCTCTCCGGTCGACGGGCTCCGCTACGAGTAATCACTCCATGTCCACTCCGCTCGTCGTCGTCGAAGACCTCCGCAAGACGTTCGTTCACATGGGCCGCGAGCTCCACGTGCTCTGCGGCATCGACATCGTCATCAACCAGGGCGAGGTCGTGGCGTTCGTGGGCCCCTCCGGCGCCGGCAAGAGCACGTTCCTCCACTGCATCGGCACGCTGGACCTCCCGACGAGCGGCCGCATCCGCCTCGGTAACGACGAGCTCACCGGCCTGCCGGGCTCGCGGCTCGCGGCGATCCGGAACCGGACGATCGGCTTCGTCTTTCAGTTCCACCACCTGCTGCCCGAGTTCAACGCGGTCGAGAACGTGATGATGCCGGGCCTCATCCAGGGGAAGACCCGCCGCGAGATGGAGCCGCTCGCGCGCTCGCTGCTCGCCGAGGTCGGGCTCGCGGCGCGCGCCACGCACCGGCCGGGGGAGCTGTCGGGCGGCGAGCAGCAGCGCGTCGCCCTGGCGCGGGCGCTCGTCCTGTCGCCGAAGCTCCTCCTCGCCGACGAGCCGACCGGCAACCTCGACACCGCGACGAGCGACTCGATCCACCAGCTGTTCTTCGAGATGAACCGCAAGCACGGCACCACGATCGTGGTGGTGACGCACAACCTCAGCTTCGCCGAGTCGATGCCGCGCGTGGTGACCATGCGCGACGGGACGATCGAGAGCGATCGCATCGGCAGCGAGCGCGCCGCGGCCCTCGGGTACCGCGACGGCTCAGCCGGATAGCCGCTCGCTCAGGAGCTCGGCCGCGCGCAGCGACATGGCCATGATGGTCATCTGCGGGTTCACGCCGAGCGACGAGGGGATCGCGCTTCCATCGCACACGTAGAGCCCGGCGACGTCGTGCGCCTGGTGGTCCGGGCCGAGGCACGACGACCGCGGGTCCACCCCGATACGGCACGTCCCGAGCGGGTGGAACGCCGCCACGTCGAGGTCGCCCGCCTGGATCTGCCGCGCCTTGAGCCGCTCCAGGTCCGCGGGGCCGTTCACCTCGTCGCAGCCGGCGACGAGCGGCAGCACGCGCCGGGCCCCCGCGGCCAGGAACACCTCGCAGAGCAGCTCGACCCCGCGCTGCATCTTGGCGACGTCCTCCCGGTTCATCGTGTAGAGCACGAGCGGCGTGCCGCCGATCCCGGGCCTCACCTCGCCGCGGCTCGTGTCCTTGATCATGAACCCGAACGTCGCGAGGTGCGGGTACCGCTCCATCAGCTCCGTGTAGCGGTGCCCCGTCCAGGGCACGGCCAGCGCTGCGACGTCGAACGGGAGCGAGCCTCCCTCGAACATCAGCCCTTCATCGGCGAAGTGGTCGATCTGGTAGCCCTGCGGGATGCCTTGCCACTGATCGATCCGCTCATCGAAGAGCGCCATCACCTTCGAGGCCGGGTGGATCGAGAGGTTCTTTCCCAGCGCGCCGCTCGACAGGCACGCTCCGCTCCGGCGCAGGAGCAGCGGCGTCATCAGCGCGCCGCCGGCCACGACGACGGCCTCCGCCCTGACCACGAGCCGCGGCCGCCGCCCTGCGCCGCTCGCCGCGCGGTCGCCGTTGCCTCGGGCCCTCGTGTCGCCGCCGAGCACTGCAGTCGCGCCCCGCGCGCGGCCCGCCACGAGCTCGATCGTCCTGACCCGCGCCGCCGTGATGAGCTGTGCGCCCCGCTTCAGCGCCTCGGGCACGTAGCTCACGTCGGTCGAGCGCTTGGCCCCCGTGGGGCAGCCGAAGCAGCAGATCCCCTGTCCATCGCAGTCCGGCGCGTTGCGCTGGAGCGGCCCGTGCCGCAGGCCGAGCCGCTCCGCCCCGCGCCGGACGATCGGCCCGATCGCCCCGAGGTGGAGCGGATCCGCGGGGGCGACCTGGAGCATGCGCTCGACGCGCTCGTAATAGGGAGCGAGCCCGCTGGACGAGAACTCCGCCGGGAGCCCCATGCCGTCTCGCCACGACGCAAAGGTGCTCTCCGGAGCCCGGTAGCAAGTACCGGAGTTGATCACGGTGCTCCCTCCGACGGCGCGCCCCGCGAACACGGGGATATTCACGTTGCCGAGCGTCATATCGAGCCCGTGGTCGCGGTACATCTCCCGGTACGCGCGCGCGGGCCGTCCGGTGAAGCTCGAGCGGCGGTGAAAGTCGCCCTCCTCGAGCATGAGCACCGCGTGACCGCGCGACGCGAGCTCGTAGGCCGCGGCCGCTCCGCCGGCGCCGGTGCCGATCACGAGGACCTCGCACTCGAGCTCCAGGTCCTCCTCGACCTCGCGCCCGTCCGTCACCTGCGCGAGCCAGCGCGGCGCCTCGTCGCGCACCGTGGGCAGCTCGTAGCGGCAGCCGACGTGCTTGAACATCTCGGGCCGGTCGTAGTGGACGAACCTGAGCGGCGTGAGCGCGGCGCGGAGCAGCGAGCGCAGCGTCCGCGCCCGGCTCTGCTCGAAGCCGCGGAGCACCTCCATCCGCTCCTCGAGCGGCAGCGCCGACAGCGGTCTGAGCCGGAAGGGCAGGGGGGCGAGCTCGATCGCCCACAGCGCCGCGCGCACTCCCTGCGCCAGGTGCGGCGGGATCGAGCCGAGCCAGGCCGCGAGCCGGCTGGCGGTCGCGGCGCCTGCGCCGTCGAGGAAGCGCCCGGGCGGCATCGCCGCCTCGGCGAGCGCGGCCGCGATACGCATCTCCCGCCCGGAGAGCCTGGGCTCCGCGCCCCCCTTTGCCGCGGGGGCCCTCTCCGCGCCGGCATCCTCCCTCGGCGTCTCGGGCCAGCGTTCCCTCCGCTCCAGCGCGGGCAAGCGCCCGAAATCGAGGTCCAATCCAAGGGTCATGGTCCTCCGAACCGCTCGTGAAAACTTCTGTTAATTCTGTAGCAACAGAATCGTTGCAGTGCAAGGCGGCCTGATCCGTTGGTGAACCTGGCGCGCAGGCGGCCTGGTCCGTTGGCCTCGCGCCTCGCGCGTGCTGGACGTGGCGCGCAGGCGGCCTGGTCCGCTGATCTCGCGCGTGCTGGACGTGGCCGCAGGCGCCCTGTCACGGCATGGGAAGGACCCAGATCGGCGAGCGAGGCTGAAGATCGAGGTGCTTCCAGGCGTCCTCGGCGATCGCCATGCCGAGCTCTCCCTCATCGCGGAGGCTCGCGGAGACCGCGCGAAAATAAGGGGCGTCCGGGCGCTCGATCGCGAGAATGCCCTTCGGATCCGACGGGCTCGGGGTGAACGGGCGGCCCGCCTTCGCCCGGCGCGTATCGCTCACGAGCGAGATTTCGTCCATGCGGGCGGTGAAGTGCGGCCCCCCGTCGAACGGATCGACCCTGTGGGCGTAACGGAAGCCGACGCGGCGGAGCAGCTTCTCCACCCCCCGGGTCTGCGATCCGACCTTGCCGATCACGCGCTGCGCGTCCTCGCGGAGCAGCGAGGCGTAGATGGTCCCCTCAGGGAAGAGCCCCTTGATGAACTCCTTGTTCTTCTTGGAGAGGAGATCCGCGTCGGCATAGCTCATGTCGGTGAACTTGCGCCCGAGCGCTTCCCAGAGGTGGCTTGTCCCATCCGGCTCGAGCGGGGGCATCAGCTCCGCGAGGATCTCCTCCTGGAACAGCGCGGATCGCGCGGCCATGTAGAGGAAGCGAACATAGGAGATCATCGTGCCGAGCCGCTCGGGCCCCTGCCGGTACTCCGGCATGAGCACGAGCCCGCCGATCTCCGTGGGGCCGTTGTACGAGTAGCCGATGCGCAGCACCGTATGATGGAAGTGCTTGTCGATCGTGGCCGAGTACTTCTCCTCGTCGAGCACGTCGAAGAAGATGTAGGGGACGCCGCGCCGGCCGAGCTGCGCGATGATCATCGACGTCCCGACGATCATGCCCTTCTCGCCCTTCGTCAGGTCGACGAGGACGAAGACGTATTGGCGGAGGCGGGGATCCTGGATCGTCCCGTTGAAGCTCTTGTGGCTCTCGGCGACGATCTCGTGGATTGCGTCACGGTTGTTCGGCAGGTTGACCGAGTTCAGGTGGCGCGCGACATAGAGGAGCTGTTCCTCGTCGCCGGTCACGGCTGCGCGTATCTCGAACGAGACCATCGCCGGAAGCCTACGCGTGGCGCCCGTCCTTGGCCATTGCTCCGGAGGTTGTGCGCACGGCGCAGAGCGGCGGTCATCGCGCGCCCTGACCGGCCGGACAGCGCGAGCCTGGCGCGGGACGTCGCGCGCGTCAGCCGAGCTGAGCGCGCAGCGCTTCGTCCATGGCGCCGAACGACGGCTCCACGCGTCAGCCGAGCTGAGCGCGCAGCGCTTCGTCCATGGCATCGAGCGGCGGCTCCCGCCCGGTGTACAGCCGGAACTGCTCTGCAGCCTGGTGGAGGAGCATCCTCCCGCCGTGAACGGCGGTCGCGCCGCGCCGCCGCGCCGCCGCCACGAGCTCCGTGATCATCGGCTTGTACACGATGTCCATCACCAGGAGACCTTCCCGCAAAACCTCCTCCGGGACAGGGCTTCGCGGATCGACCTCGGCCATGCCGAGCGACGTGGTGTTCACAAGGACGCCGTGGTCGTGCGCGAGCGCCGCTGCGTCGTCGAGCGGCGCGGCCGCCCCGCCGACCGCCGCCGCGAGCTGCCGCGCCTTCTCGAGATCGCGGTTCGCCACAGTGACGTGGGCGCCGCGCTCCGCGAGCCCGAACGCGACCGCGCGCGCCGCGCCGCCGGCGCCGAGGAGCAGCACCCGCGCGCCCCTGAGCTGCGTCACCTCCTCGAGCGCCCGCACCGCGCCGATCCAGTCGGTATTGTGGCCCCTGAGGCGCCCGTCATCGTTCACGATCGTGTTGACCGCCCCGATCCGCTCGGCGACGGGATCGAGCTCGTCGAGCAACGGAATTACCGCCTGCTTGTAGGGCATCGACACGCCGAGGCCGCGGATCCCGAGCGCGCGCATCCCGCGCGTCGCGCCTTCAACATCGGTCACCGCAAAAGGGATATAGGTAAAATCGAGTCCCAGCGCGCGGTAGCCGGCGAGGTGCATGGCGGCCCCTGTCGTTACCGGATGACGCGACATTGATCCGCAGAGTGTGAGGCGGCCCAGAGCTTGGGAGAGTGGTGCAGTCGATGAAGTGCAGCCGTGCATGCAGCGAAGCTGGCTTGTCTCGAGCGCGGATGCTAGCCCCGCCTGAGATGAGCGAGCCCAGCGTTCCCCAGCCGGCGGTGGAGGCCGCGGCCGTGTGCCTCCAGCCCGACAAGGCCGGACTTTTCATGCTTCGATCCGAGCGGGCGTTCGCGCGGCGCGCCTACCAGAGGGTCGCGCCGTTCGGGCGGAGCCTCCTCAAGGTCCTCGCGGCGCTCGCGATCCTCACGCTGGGTCGCTCGACGCTCGCGGACCAGTACCACGTGCCCACCGGCTCGATGTGGCCGACGATCGCCCCGGGTGATCGCATCCTCGTCGACAAGGTCGCCTACGGGCTCCGCGTCCCGCTCACGGATCGTTACCTGTTCGAGCGCAGCGGGCCGAGCGCCGGCGACGTGGTGCTCTTCGCGGATC
Organism: Sorangium sp. So ce381; assembly: GCF_051473845.1. NCBI lineage: Bacteria > Pseudomonadati > Myxococcota > Polyangiales > Polyangiaceae > Sorangium > Sorangium sp. So ce381. The sequence goes on from NZ_CP150336.1 coordinate 2,330,262, forward strand.
CGCGCGGCGGCCCCACCCTCCTCGTCAAGCGGGTGATCGCGCTCCCCGGTCAGACGGTGATGCTCCGGCGAGGCGTGCTGTACGTCGACGGCGCGGCGCAGGCGCTCGAGCAGCGCGGGGACGGCACGAGGGTGGAGCACCTCGGCCAGGTCACGCACGCGGCCGGCGAGACCGACTTCGACGCGTTCGGTCCGGTCGTCGTCCCGCCGGACCACCTCTTCGTGATGGGCGACAACCGCGCCGCGTCGCTCGACAGCCGAGCGATGGGCGCGGTGCCGAGAGAGCTCCTGCGCGGCCGTGTGCTCCGCGTCGTCTATCACTACGACGCCGCGGGCTTCGATCTGTCACGCGCTCTGCGGAGCGTGGACTGAGCGCCTCCTCTACGTTTCCCTCCTCGCCACCATCTCCCTGAGCTCATCGCCGCTCAGGGTCTCGACCTCGTAGAGCCGGGCGGCGACGCGCTCGAGCGTCGGCCGGTGCCCCTGGATCAACGCGCGCGCCCGCGCCTCCGCGTCCGCGAGGATGCGCGCGACCTCCGCGTCGATCGCGCGCGCGGTCGCGTCGCTGCACTCGCGCGGCCCTGCGCCGGACGGCATCGCGCCCTGCGCTTCGCCGAGGAACGACAGCGGCCGGCGCGGCTCGAGCGCCGAGAGGCCGACCCCCTGGCCCATCCCGAGCTCGCGGACCATGCGACGCGCGAGCTCGGTCGCGTTGAGCAGATCGTCCTGCGCGCCGGTCGACAGGTCTCCGACGGCCTCCTCCTCGGCGACGCGCCCGCCCAGCAGCACGACCAGCCGATCGAGGATCTCCTGCCGGCTCCACAGGTAACGATCCTCGCGCGGCTGCTGGATCGTGTACCCGAGCGCGCCCGGCCCCCGCGGCACGATGGACACCTTGCGCACAGGATCCTGCGTCGGCAGCAGCGAGGCCGTCAGCGCGTGCCCCACCTCGTGGTAGGCGACGACGAGCTTCTCGCGCGCTCCGAGCCGCCTGCCACGGCGCTCGAGCCCCGCGAGCCCGCGCTCGATCGCCGCCTCCAGGTCGCCGTGTCCCACCGCCGCCGCGCCGCGCCGCGCCGCGAGCAGCGCCGCCTCGTTGACGATGTTCGCGAGGTCGGCGCCGACGAGCCCCGCGGTCTGCGCGGCCACGGCGTCGAGATCCGCGCCGGGATCGAGCGCCACCTTCTTCGCGTGCACCGCGAGGATCTCCTTGCGTTCGGCGAGGTCGGGCCGGTCGATGTGCACCCGGCGGTCGAACCGCCCTGGCCTCAGCAGCGCCGGATCGAGGATCTCGGCGCGGTTCGTCGCGGCGATCACGACCATGGCCGTGTGCGCGTCGAACCCATCCATCTCGGTCAGGAGCTGGTTGAGCGTCTGCTCCCGCTCGTCGTGTCCGCCGACGGAGCCGCCGAGGCCGCGCACCTTGCCGACCGCATCGAGCTCGTCGATGAACACGAGGCAGTGCCCCTTCTCGCGCGCCTGGGAGAAGAGGTCGCGCACGCGCGCGGCGCCGACGCCGACGAACATCTCGACGAACTCCGACCCGCTCGCGCTGAAGAAGGGGACGCTCGCCTCTCCCGCGATCGCTCGAGCGAGCAACGTCTTGCCCGTGCCGGGCGGCCCCACGAGGAGCACCCCTCTGGGCATCCGCCCGCCGAGCTTCTCGTAGCGCTCGGGCGCTTTGAGGAAGTCGACGATCTCGCCGAGCTCCGTCTTGGCCTCGGCGTTGCCGGCGACATCGCGGAACGTCGCGATCGCGCCCCGCTCCTCGTAGAGCCGCGCCTTGTGCTTGCCGAAGGCGGTCGCGGCGCCCGAGATGGTCCCTGCCGTCGCCGCGCGGCGCGACGCGAGGTGGCCCATCGCGACCAGACCGGCGAGCGGCAGCAGCAGCCAGAGGTACGGCGGCAACCCCAGCTCGTCCGCGACGCGCGTGTACGGGATCCCTCGCCGGTCGAGATCGGCGAGCAGATCCTTCTCGGTCTGCTCGATGCGCCCGGTGCGGTAAGTCTGCGGCGCGCGCGCGCTCAGGCCGGGCACCGCGCGCCCGATGTACACGTCGTCCCGGATCTCGATCTCGGCGAGCTCTCCGCTCTCCGCGAGCGAGCGGAAGCGCGCGTACGGGATCCGGCCGTCGGACGCCGCCATCACCTGAAGCAGCAACGCCGAGCCGAGCACCAGGACGAGAACAATCCAGAGCGACCGCATGCTCCCGCCTCCGCACGGACAGGCGACATGGTCGGTGAGGCCGACCTGTCGTCACGGTGCGCCCTGCACGGAGCTTGCCAAGGCGGCCCGTGCACCCTCGCGGCGAGCGCGGCAGGCCGAGGGGTCGCTCGATCCGCCGCGCAGCGCCGAGCGCGCCCGGCGCGGCATGGACGCCCGGCGCGAGCCGATCAACCCTCGTTGCATGGGGAGAGCTCTTTTCTTGATCATGGTCACGGGTCTGCTGTCGACGTCGCTGCTCGGGTGCGGAGGGGCCTCGCCGCCTCTGATCGAGCAGCCCGAGCCCGCGCGGCCGGAGGAGCCGTCGCCGACGGCCGAGCCCACGAACGATGCCGCCCAGGGCGCCGCGGCGCGGGAGGCAGACCCGGCGCCCGACGCGCCGGCGCCGGCGCCGCCGCGTCGCGACGACTCGGTGCCCGACGACTATGCGCTGATGCATGGCGACTGCGTGGAGCTCGGCAAGCGGCTCACGGTGCTCACGCGCTCGGATCAGGTCGCGGCGCTCAGCGCCAAGCTCACGGCGGAGCAGCGGGGCGAGACCGAGAAGAAGATCGACGCCGTCGCGGCCACGCTGGGGGAGCAGTACGCGCGGTCGTGCGAGCAGAACGTCGGCAAGAGCGTGGATCCGAGGTCGCTCAAGTGCGCGTTCGACGCGCGGACCGTCAGGGCGTTCGAGGCCTGCCTCAACGCCTCGCCGCCGGCCCAATGACGCCTCGGCGACGCGGCGAGCGGCGGATGACGGCGCGCTCTGTGGAGATATAATGGCCGTCACCCATGGACGCTTCGCTCCTCGATGACCCCTGGATCGCCGCTCAGGTCGACGCCGCCGTGGCGCCCTACGTGGGGCGCCTGCCCGCGCACGAGATCGCGTGGATGCGCGAGCAGCTCGCGGAGGTGCTCCTGCACGACGACGAGGCGAGCCGCCTCCTGAGGCGCGCACATCCGCGCGAGGTCGACGAGAGCGGCGAGCGGGCGTTCGGGGTGCTCGGCGCAGCGGGGCGCGCCAAGGCGGGATAGCGGTGCGCACTCCGGAAGACCGGCTGCTCGCCGAGGGGCTCGACCTGCTTCAGCTGGTCGCGAAGCGCATCGCGCGCCGTCTGGGCCGCCGCATCCCGGTGGAGGACCTCGTCGCGCTGGGGCACCCGGCGCTGCTCGAGATCGTGCGGACCCACGATCCGAGCCGATCCACCTTCGAGGCCTACGCCAAGAGGAAGCTCCGGTGGGCCATCTTCGACGGCGTCCGGAGGGAGACGCGCTGGCGTTCCGCGGCCGCGCGGGCCAGCGCGCTCGCTGCGTCGGCGCGCTTCGCCGAGGGGCGCGGGGCGGAGGACGACGCCGAAGCGCCTGCCACGCAGGAGGCCTACGCCGCGCGGCTCGGTGATCTGCTCGCCGGGCACGCGGCCGCGATGGCGCTCGGCCTGCTCTCGAGCCACGGGGACGTCGCAGCAGTCCCCGACGCCGCGGACGACCCGGAGGAGCGCGCCTCTCGCGCCGAACTCGCGCAGGCCGTGCGTCACGCCGTGAGCGAGCTCCCGGAGCGCGAGCGCGCCCTCGTGGAGCGCCACTATTTCGACGACGAGCGCTTCGACCAGATCGCGCAGGATCTCGGGATCAGCAAGAGCTGGGCGAGCCGGCTGCACAGCCAGGCCATCGAGCGCCTGGGCGAGCTGCTCCGCACAGCGCGCTGAGGCGCGGGCGCTCGCCGCCCGCCGGCGGATGCCGGTCAGCGCTGCCGGCTCTGGAACGAGCGGAGATACGGGGCCCGCTCCTCGTCGCTGACCGGCTCGTTGCTGATCACGCGGTGGTCGCGCGGCAGGAAATACACGAGCCGGACCGTCATGTGGTCCTTCGCGACGGTCAGCTTCCCCCTGCGACGGAGCTCCGCGGCCTCCTCGAAGCTCTGCGCCTTCGGATCGTAGGCGATCATGTGCAGATCTGACCCGAACGGCGCGGGCAGCTCTTCCACCTCGACGATCTTGTAGATGCGGAGCCCTCCGCTCTGCTCGGCGGCTGCGACCACGGCGCCGATCACCAGATCCTTGCCCGTCGGATCGGAGGTCTCGGGCACCGGGGGGGTGCGGTCACATGCAGGCGCGAGCGTCAGGATGCCGGCGCACACGGCGGCGAGCGCGATCGACCTCATGGGCGCTGAATAACATCGATGCCACCCGGCGCAAGCGGCGGTTGCTCGGGTTGCCCGCGTCACGCGGGCCCTGCACGCCGGGCGGGGGTCGCGGGCGTTGGTTGCGCGTCGCGACGTCGTCCGCCGCCTCGCGGCTGTGTCGTGGTAGACGGCGCGCTCGACACGGTGATCGGGAGCGATCCCTGGAGGAGTGCGATCATGCGACTCGAGGACACGAAGTTCGTCGTCACAGGTGCTGCCCAGGGGCTGGGTCGCCACTATGCGCTGCGGCTCGCGGAGCTCGGGGGCCAGGTCGCCGCCGGCGACATGAACGAGGAGGGGCTCGCGTCGCTCGTCGAGGCGGGCAAGGGGCTCGCCGGCAAGATCCACGCGCGGGCGGTCAACGTGGCGGTGGAGGCGGAGGTGGAGGCGTTCGTCCGCTCCGCGCACGAGGCGATGGGCGGCCTGAACGGCCTCGTGAACAACGCGGGCATCCTGCGGGACGGCCTGCTGGTCAAGAAGGACCGGCAGACGGGCGCGGTCGTCAAGCTGAGCGCGGCGCAGTGGCAGGCCGTCATCGATGTCAACCTGACGGGGGCCACGCTCATGGTCCGCGAGGTCGTCGCGAAGATGATCGAGACCGAGCAGAAGGGCGTCATCGTCAACATCAGCTCCATCGCGCGCCACGGCAACCGCGGCCAGTCGAGCTACACCGCCGCGAAGAGCGCGCTCGCGGCGAACACGAAGACCTGGGCGCTCGAGTTCGCGCCGTTCGGCATCCGCGTCGGCGCCGTCGCGCCCGGCATGATCGAGACGCCCATGACGCAGGGCATGCACCAGAAGGCGCGCGACGCCCTGGTCGCCATGATCCCTGTGGGCCGCATCGGCGTGCCCGAGGATATCTGGCAGGCCGTGCGCTTCGTGATCGAGTGCGAGTACTTCAACGGTCGCTGCATCGACGTCGACGGCGGCCTCACGATGTGACGCCTTCGCGCGGCCGACCGCTCCGCGGTGGGCGAGCGTTCGCGCCTCGCCTCCTCGCCCGCCAGCCCGCGCTCGCGCGGCGTCATCTTCCGCCGGTCTGACCGGCTGCATCCCTGCCCGATCCCTCTTCCCCCGGTGCTCCTGGGCGCTCGACTCACCGAGCGCTGCTCGGCGCGCTCGCGCGCTCGACCGACCGAGCGCTGCTCGGCGCGCTGATCGAGCGCTTCTGGCTCGATCCAAGGCGATTTCGGACCACGTGCCGACTCGACAATCCGCCCAGGCGACGTTCCCCTTGACGCTTCGATATTGAAAGCTATGTTCAATATCAATCCCACCAGTTCCGTAGCCGGGGTTCTGCATGTACGTCTGCCTCTGCATGGGCGTCTGTGATCGAGAGATTCGCGAAGCGATGAGTGAGGGCGCCTGCTCTGTTTCGCAGGTGATGGAGTGCACGGGCGCCGGTACGCGCTGTGGCTCCTGTCGGTCGACGATCGCCGAGCTTGTCGGCGAGCGCGACGGCGCCTCGACGCCGCGCCGCCTGGTGATGGCGCCGGTCTCCAGCGCAGCTTGATTCTCCGGACTGGCCGGCGACACGCTGAACGCCTTGGTTTCCGTCGGGAGCGACGGCATCGCCGCCTGTTTCCTTAGAAACTTCTTGCGCACCTCCACGGACCTTGCGCATTTGTGCGGGGCGCTGGCGCTCCAGTCAGCGTCCCCCCGCCCAACAGGGGCGGGGCCAGCACGACAGGCATGAGCGCGAGCATGAGCGCGAGAGGGGTTCGATGAAGGGTGCAAAAGACGTCGTTGATGCGTTGAACGAGGTGCTTGCAGCAGAGCTCGTCGCGATCAACCAGTATTTTCTGCACGCGAAGATGTGCTCGCACTGGGGCTTCGTCACGCTCGCTGCGCGCGGGCGCGCCGAGTCGATCGACGAGATGAAGCACGCCGATGCGATCATCGAGCGCATCCTCTTCCTGGACGGGCTGCCCAACCTGCAGCGCCTGGACACCCTGCACATCGGGCAGAGCGTGCCGGAGCAGCTCAAGAGCGACCTCGATCTCGAGTACAACGCGGTCAAGCGGCTCAACTCCGCGATCGCGCTCTGCCGCGACAGGGGCGATCGCACCAGCGAGGAGCTCCTGGCCAGGATCCTCGAGTCCGAGGAGGAGCACATCGACTGGCTCGAGACGCAAATCGGGCTGATCGAGAAGCTCGGCGAGACAGCCTACCTCGCCCAGCAGATCCGCGAGTAGGGGAGGGTGGGGGACGCCCCTCGCGCAGAGGGCATCCCTCGTGCACCCTTCTGGCGGCGGAGGTCGTGCTTGACGTACGATGCTATGGACGCATGTCCAAGGCGCCGCGGACGACCGTGCTCGCGCGCTTACGCGCCAGCGCGGTACGTCGGTCGTGATCGTCGCGCTGCGCTCGTCCCCCGGAGGAGGATGAGCGCGGCGGGGGAAATCCATGTCGAAGATTCTTGTCGTCGATGACCAGCGGAACATGCGGACCACGCTCGCGATGATGCTGCGTGGCGCCGGGTACGAGGTCGATGAAGCGGCGGACGGCAGCCAGGGCGCCGATCTGGGCGCCAAGGGGGCGTACGACGTCGTGCTCACCGACCTCCGGATGGGCGGCTTCGACGGGATCGGCGTCCTGCGCGCGGTGAAGGAGTCGAACGCGAACACGGAGGTCATCGTGATGACCGCGTACGGCACCATCGAGAGCGCGGTGGAGGCGATGCGGCTCGGCGCGTTCGACTACATCCAGAAGCCCTTCTCGGAGCAGGAGCTGCTCGTGAAGGCCGAGCGCGCGATCCAGAACCGCAAGCTCACCGGAGAGGTGCAGCTGCTCGCCAGCGAGTTCAAGGAGCGCTACCGGTTCGAGAACATCGTGGGCCGCTCGCAGGCGGTCCGAGAGGTGCTCGGCCGGATCGTCAAGGTCGCGCCGACCGACGCGACGGTGCTCATCACCGGCGAGAGCGGCACCGGCAAGGAGCTCGTCGCCAAGGCCATCCACGCCAACAGCAAGCGCGCCGACCGCCCGTTCGTGCCGGTGAACTGCGCCGCCATCAGCGAGACGCTCCTCGAGAGCGAGCTGTTCGGCCACGCGCGAGGCTCGTTCACGGGCGCGATCTCGGCGAGGAAAGGGCTGTTCGAGGAGGCCGACGGGGGCACGTTCTTCTTCGACGAGATCGCCGAGACCCCGCTCACCTTCCAGGCGAAGCTGCTCCGCGCGATCCAGGAGAACGAGATCCGCAGGGTAGGCGAGAACAAACCCATCAACGTCGACGTGCGCATCATCGCCGCGACGAACCAGGAGCTCCTGACCGCGGTGTCGGAGAAGCGGTTCCGCCAGGACCTCTACTACCGGCTGAACGTCGCGCGCTTCGTGCTCCCGCCGCTCCGCTCGCGTCGCGAGGACATCCCGATCCTCTGGGAGTTCTTCCTGGAGAAGTACAACCGCAAGATGAGCTGCCGCGCCCGCGCCGCCGATGGCGTCGTCGAGGCGCTGACGCAGTACGACTTCCCCGGCAACATCCGCGAGCTCGAGAACATGGTCGAGCAAGCGGTGGCCCTCTCGGGCGGCGGCGTCATCAGCGTCGACGACGTGCTGCCCGCCGCGGTGCAGCCGAAGCGCGCGCCGGAAGCCGGCGGCAGGCTGCTCGCCGACGTCGTCGACTGCGCCGAGCGCCAGGCGATCGAGGCCGCGCTGCGGGAGTGCGACGGCAGCCGGGAACGCGCCGCCGAGGTGCTCGGGATCAGCGCGACCACGCTGTGGCGCAAGATGACCCGCCTGACGATCACGTATCCCCCGGGCTGAAACGGCGCCGATCCGCCGAGCGCCTTCCATCGCCTGCCAGCCGGGCTCAGCAGCCCGCTCCCACGGCACACAGCGACCTCAGGCGGACCGCGCTCGACGGGTCGTGCTCCCCCGGCACCGCGACCTGCTGCCCGTCGAGCTCAGCCTGCATTCCTCCGTTCGGGTGGTAAGGAAGCGGCCTCTCGATCGGAGCAAACCACCTGACTCAGCAGCAAATCGGGGGAGCTAGCCTACGCGAGATTGCATCTTTGCAATGATGCAGCGTCGGGATTTGCCTTAGTGCAATGAGGCGCCTGATGTAGACTGTGCTCTTCTGTTTCACTTTAGCGTCGGCAACCGCAACGCGTCGATTCGGGAACTTGGCCCGATGATTGCTAGACAGATAGGCGTATTGAATGGCGGCGATCGCCGCAGGAGGACGCTTAATGGCCCGCATGCTGATCGTGGACGGTGAGAATTCCCAGCGTCGCGCTCTTTCGGCAGGGCTAAGCGTCGAGGGGTTCGAGGTCGTGTTCGCCGCCTCGTTCCAGGATGCGCTGTTCACCCTCGGCTCGTCTCCGGTCGACGTGGCGATGATCGACCTGATGATGCCGGACCTGAACGGCCTCGAGCTGGCGCGGCACATCCGGCATGCGTTCCCGAGGGTGCGGGTCGTGCTCTCCAGCGCCTATCACCTCTCCGCGCGCCAGGTCGAGCGCGCCGACTGCGGCGCGGTGGCCTTCGTCCCCAAGCCGTATCAGGTGGGCGAGATCTGTCGCTTCCTCCGCGCCAAGACGAACGTGCTCACGCCCGCGTCGTGCTAGTAGCGCGGCGTGCGCTGCGAGCTGCTCGACTACGAACTCCCTGAAGCGCTGATCGCTTCGCGGCCCCCCGAGGAGCGCGACGGAGCGAGGCTCCTCCTCATCGATCGCGGCCGCGGAGCGGGCGAGGTCGAGCACGCGGCGATCCGCGATCTCGACCGGTACATCGAGCGCGGCGCGCTCGTCATCGTCAACGACACGAAGGTCGTCCCCGCTCGTCTGTTCGGGAGGAAGCGCGGCACAGGCGGGCAGATCGAGCTCTTCCTGCTGCACCGGCTGGACGGGGCCCCGGCCGGCGCGGAGGACCTCGGCGGAGGGCCGCAGGAGAGCGCGCCGCGGTCCGAGCGCTGGCGAGCGATGGGGCGCGCCTCCAAGCCGATACGCCCGGGATCGGTGCTCGATCTCGAGCGCGACGGCGCGCTGGTCGCGGAGGTGCTGGAGCGCGCCGAGGACGGCGTGCTCACGGTGCAGCTCTCCTCGCCCGCGGGGCTGTCCGTCGCCGCTGCGATCGACGCGTACGGGCACGTCCCGCTCCCGCCCTACCTCGGGCGCGGCGACGACGCGTCCGATCGCGAGCGGTACCAGACCATCTTCGCCCGGGTCCCAGGGGCGGTCGCCGCGCCCACGGCGGGCCTCCACCTCTCGCCCGGCCTCGTCGAGCGGCTGCGCGCGAACGGGGTCGAGATCGCGAGCGTCACGCTGCACGTCGGCCTCGGTACGTTCCAGCCGGTCACGGTCGACGATCTCGACCTGCACCCGATGCACGCGGAGGTCTACTCGATCCCGGACGCGACCGCGGGCGCGATCGCGGCGGCGCGCGATCGCGGCGCGCCGGTGATCGCGATCGGCACCACCGTGGTGCGCGCGCTCGAGTCGGCCGCCGATCCGGCCCGCGCAGGCCTCGTGCGGGCGCAGTCCGGGGAGACGCGCCTCCTCATCCAGCCGGGCTATCGGTTCCGCGTCGTCGACGCCCTGCTGACCAACTTCCACCTGCCGCGCTCGACGCTGCTCGCGCTGGTGTTCGCCTTCGCCGGCCGCGAGCGCACGCTCCTCGCGTACCGCGCGGCGATCGACGCCGGCTACCGCTTCTACTCGTATGGTGACGCCATGCTGATCCGCGGGGTGGACGCGCCATGAGCCGGACGCCTGGTTTCTCCTTCTCCGAGCTCGCGAGGGACGGGCATGCCCGGACGGGCGTGCTCTCCACGCCGCACGGCGACGTGCTGACCCCGACGTTCATGCCGGTCGGCACCCAGGGCAGCGTGAAGACGTTGACGCCCGCCGAGGTGGCCGCGACCGGCGCGAGGATCGTCCTCGGCAACACGTACCACCTGTGGCTCCGCCCTGGCCCCGAGCTCGTCGCGCAGCTCGGCGGTCTGCACGCGTTCACCCGCTGGCCGCACGCGATGCTCACGGACTCCGGGGGCTTCCAGGCCTTCTCGCTCGCCGAGCGGCGCACCCTCATCGAGGACGGCTTCGTGTTCCGATCGCACCTCGACGGCGCCCGCAAGACGCTCACGCCCGAGGTCGCGATGGAGGTGCAGGGGCTGCTCGGGGCCGACATCGCGATGCAGCTCGACGTGTGCCCGCCGGGCGGCGCGCCGCGCGCAGAGGTCGAGGAGGCGTGTCGCCTGACGACGCGCTGGGGGAAGCGCTGCCTCGCCGCGAAGCGCCCGAGCCAGGCGCTCTTCGGCATCGTGCAGGGCGGCACCTCGGTCGCGCTGCGCACGGCGCACGCCGATGAGCTCGGCGCGTTGCCGTTCGACGGGCTCGCCCTGGGCGGCTTCTCCGTGGGCGAGCCGATCGCGATGATGCACGAGGTGGTCGCGCAGATCGCGCCGCACCTCGACCCGACGCGCCCCCGCTACCTCATGGGCGTGGGGACGCCGCTCGACCTCGTGCACGCCATCGGCGCCGGGGTCGACATGTTCGACTGCGTGCTCCCCACCCGGAACGCGCGGAACGGGCAGGCGCTCACGCAGCACGGCAAGATCGTCATCAAGCAGGCCCGCTACAAAGAGGATCGTTCGCCGCTCGATCCGACCTGCGCTTGCCCGACCTGCGCCGGCGGATACAGCCGCGCGTACCTGAGGCACCTCTACATGGCCGGCGAGATCCTGGTGCTGCGCCTGCTGACGGAGCACAACCTCCACCTCTATGGCCGCCTGATGCGAGAGGCGCGCGCGGCGATCGCCGAGGGGAGGTACGCGGCGTTCGCGCGCGCGTGGATCGGCGCGAGCGACGCCGGCAAGGCGAACGGCGCGAACGATACAGCGGACACGACCGAGTCGACCGAGTGACCCTACATCGTCGCCATGACCGCTTCGATGCGTTCACGGAGCGGGCGCAGAGGGCGCCGTCGCGCCGCGGGCGCATCGCCTGCGCTGCCGGGAGGGTTCCGGAGTAACATGGGCGGATGGTGAGCTCTCGCCTCTGGCGCCGGGACGCGCGCTCGGATCCGCGCGCATCGGGCGGCGTTCTGGCCGCGCTCGACCCGGCCGTATGCCCGAGCCGCCGGCGCACGGGCCCGAGCCGGTCGTGTCGGTCGGACGGCCGCCCTCGCGCGCGGGTCGCGTGCTTGCCCGCGCATTCCTCGTCCATTAGCCTTCGAACTCGGCCCGCGGAATGACGCAAGACGCCAACAAGAAGCCGCTCGGACGCATCCTCCTGCAGCAGAGGGCGGTCACCCAGCCCCAGCTCGAACAGGCGCTCCTCGAGGCGCGCGCGAAGGGGGTGCCCCTCGCCACGAACCTCATCGAGAGCGGCACCGTCTCCGAGGTCGCTGCGCTGAAGGCCCTCTCCGAGCAGAGCGGCGTTCCTGGCATCGATCTCAACCAGGTCTGCATCAAGCTGAGCGACCTCTCCATCCTCCCCCGCGAGATCGCCGCCAAGCACAAGCTCCTTCCCGTGCTCGTGCGCGAGGATCGCATCCTCGTGGCCATGGCCGCGCCCGCCGACAAGAAGGTCATCGACGAGCTCGAGTTCGTGACCGGCAAGCGCGTCTTCCCGTACATCGCGCTCGCGGGGCCCCTCGTGCGGACCATCGCGGCCGCCTACGACATGAAGGAGCAGGGCGAGCCGTTCTACGTGGGCGCCAAGTGCCCGCCCGAGGTGCTGAAGCGGGCCGGGCTCGGCTCCACCACGTCGTCCGCCTCCGAGGCGCCGCCCGCGCCCCCTCCCGCCCCTGCACAGCCTTCGCAGCCTGCGCCGCGCCGGCCTGCGTCCGCCGTGCCCCCGGCGTCGGCGGCCCAGGCCCCGGCGGCCCAGGCCCCTGCGGCGCCTGCTCCCAGCGCCGCCCCGCCGCCGCCGCGGCCCGCGCCGGAGCGCCCGCGTGACGACGCGGAGATCTCGTTCGCCGATCTCACCGACGAGCCGAGCCCGCCTGCTGCACCGTCGCCGGCCCGCCTCTCCTCGGCAGGTCCGCCGCTCGTCGTCGACGACGCCATGCGGAGGGCGGCGGCGGCCGACGAGCTCACGGACACGGATTTCGGCACCGCAGACCGCGATCTGTCCGTCGTCGAGTCGCTCCCGGGCGCAGGCAAGGCGCCGCAGGGCGATCAGACGACGATCCTGGTCGTCGACGACGAGCCGGAGATCCGGAAGCTGCTCCGTCGCATCTTCGAGGAGCGCGGGTACCGCGTGGAGGAGGCCGATCGCGGGCTCCTCGCGCTGCGCATGGTCAAGGAGAATCCGCCCGACGTGATGATCCTCGACGCCATGCTGCCGGAGGTGCACGGCTTCGACATCGCCCGCCGCATGAAGGGCACCCAGCGCTACGGCCACATCCCGATCATCATGATCTCGGCCGTCTACCGCGGGTGGCGGTTCGCGGAGGACCTGAAGTCGAGCTACGGCGTGGAGGCCTACATCGAGAAGCCCTTCCGGGTCGCCGATGTCGTCGCCGCCGTCGAGAACGCGCTCCAGGCGCGCTCGATCCGCGGCGATCAGGACCGGATCTCGGCCGAGGCGGAGCGCCTCCTCGCCGCGGGGATCGCGGCGTATCGCGCGGGCGATTTCGACAAGGCCGTGCGGCACCTGCGCGAGGGCACGGCGATCGACCCGCTCGCGTACCGGCTGCACTTCCACCTCGGCCTGCTCTACGGCAAGCAGGGGCAGCTCTACGACGCCATCCAGGAGCTGGAGACGGCGCTGCACATCAACGGCAAGCACTTCCCCGCGCTGAAGAACCTCGCCGTGCTCTATCAGAAGGCCGGGTTCCGCAACAAAGCCATCGAGACCTGGGAGCGCGCGCTGGGCGTCGCCCCCGATGACCCGACGCGGCAATCGATCAAGGAGCACTTGCTCGGGCTTCTCTGACCGCCTACCCCATGTCGTCTGGGGCCAAGCTGTCGTAGACTGCGCCATTCCACCGGCAGGCGCGTCCCTGGATGAAATTCATCTGCGATAACTGCAAGGCCAAGTACCAGATCGGTGACGAGAAGGTCGCCGGCAAGATGGTGCGGATGCAGTGCCGGCGTTGCGGGCACCTCATTCAGGTCAGCGCGAGCGTCACCGAGAGCTCCGTCGCGCGTGCTCTCCCTGTCGAGCCGCCGCGCGAGGCGGGCGACGAGGCGCACGTCGCCCCTCCGAGCGACGAGGCGCCGGCGGCGGACGCGGGGGCAGCGAGCCCGTTGAAGCCGCCGCCGGCTTCTTCGCTGGGCCAGGGCGCCGCGCCGGCGCCGCCCCGGCCGACATCCCAGGCCCTGCCGCGCCCGGCGGGCGCTCCTCGACCTCCGGTCGCGCCGCGCGCCGTCCCCGGACCGGCGTCGAGCCCGCGTCCGGCGACCGCGCCGCAGGCGGCCCCTGCGGCCCGGGCCGTGCAGCCGGCGCCCGCAGCGCCGGCGCGTTCCCCTGCGCCTGCCGCCAGGGCGGCGGAGCCCGCGCCCCCGGCGGGGGCCGCCGGCGCGTTCACGCGCGCGATGTCCAATGACCGCCCGCTCGGGAAGGCGCCGGCCGTGCGCGCCACGGCGAGCGAGGACTGGTACGTCGGGGTCGGCGGCGTCCCGCTCGGTCCGGTGCGCCTCTCGGTCATTCGCGACAAGGCGCTTGCCGGCGCGGTGGACGGCGAGTCGCTCGTCTGGCGCGAGGGCTTCGATGAGTGGCTGCCCCTCAAGAACTTCCCGGAGCTGCTCGAGATCGTCACGCAGGCTCAGTCCACCCGCCTGTCTCCGCCCGCGCGCCGCATCAGCACCACGGGCTCCTCTGTCGGTCAGCCGCAGGCGTCTCCGTCGGCGAAGGCGCCCTCCTCGTCGAGGATCCCTGCGCTCGCAGGGGCCGCGCCCGCGCGCCCGGCGACACGCGAGCCGGAGCCTCCTGGCCTGAACGAGCAGGCCCCGGCCGTCGCCGCCTTCACCGCCGCGGGGACGCCCGGTGCATCGACCCCGCTGCCCGCGCCGGTCGCGTCAGCTACGTCCGTTGCGTCCGTCGCGCGCGTCACGCCGGGGGTGGTGCCAGCAGCGAGCGCGCCGGCCGCATGGCCAGGCGCGCCGGCAGGCGCCGTGCGGACCCACGCCGCGGGCGCTGCGCCGGTGGAGGTGCTCGCCGATCCCTTCGCGGCCGATCGAACGGCCCCCGTCGCGTTCGCGCCCGGACCCGAGCTGCCCGCGTCCGCCTCGACCGAGCTCGCTCGTGGGGCCGGCGGCCTGGCCGCCGGTGGGGCGCCCTCTGCGGCGGCGCCCGCGGGCGGCCTGGCCGCTGGGGTAGCGCGCTCTGCGACGGCGCCCGCAGGCGGAAGGCTGACCGCCGGGGCCTCGTCCGCCGCGCCGGCAGGGGCCCTCTCTGCGGCGGAGCCCGCACCTCTGGTGGCCACGCCTGGCAGCCTGGTGGAGACGGTCGCGCCAAGGCGGCGGTCGGGCATGAGCCCGCTCGCTTACGCCTTCATCGCCATGGCAGCGGCGTTCGGTGGCGTCTCCGCGTTCGTCCTCCTCTCCCCGAAGCCGCAGCCCGTGCAGGTCGTGACCGCCCCCCCGCCGCAGAGCCAGCCGGCGGATTTGCCCACGGCGGCCCCGCCGCCACCGCCGAGCGTCGAGCCGGACGCGCCTGCGCCAGCCGAGACGGCCTCCGCCCGTCCAGAGGTCGCTTCGACGGGCAAGGCGGGCGGCGTCGCGAGCCAGCGCCCTCCTCCGGACAAGCCAGCCGCTCCGCCGGCCTCTGCCTCTGCCCAGTTCGACCGGTCCGGGTTCGGCGCTGGGGTCCCCGGCCCCTCGTCAGGACCGGGCAGCCAGGGGGTCGGCGCCGGCTTGACCCCGCTTTCCCAGGGGGAGATCTCCGGCGTGGTCGAGTCGAACCGCCCCAGCGTCCGGCGCCACTGCTGGCAGCCCGCCCTCGACGCGCGCGCCAGCAACGCGGCCAGCACCGCCAGGGTCTCCGCTTCGGTGGTCATCGCCGCCTCGGGCGCCGTCCAGTCCGTCTCGGCCGGCGGGTCGGAGAAGGATTACCCCGGCCTGTCGAGCTGTATCGCCTCCCGGATCAAGTCCTGGCGGTTCCCTCCTTCCTCGGGTTCCACCCCCGTGACCATTCCGTTCGTCTTCGCCGCGCAGTAGCGCCCCCTGCTCAGCAGGGACACACCCGCGGAGCGAAGGCCGCTCGAGCGGGCGCTTGGCTTTACGTCTGCCCAGGCAGACGGTAATCGACGCGCTCATGGCAGAGCGCAAAGTCCGAATCCTCGTGGCGAAGCCCGGCCTGGACGGCCACGACCGCGGCGCCAAGGTGGTCGCCAGGGCACTCCGCGATGCGGGGTTCGAGGTGGTCTACACGGGCCTGCACCAGACCCCCGACATGATCGCCTCCGCCGCCGTGCAGGAGGACGTCGACGCCGTGGGCCTGTCGATCATGTCCGGAGCGCACAACACCCTCTTCCCCGCGGTTATCGAAGCGCTCCGCAACCACGGGGCCGAGGACATCGTGGTGTTCGGTGGGGGCATCATCCCGGATGAGGACATCGCGCGGCTCCAGCACGCCGGCGTGAAGGGCGTCTTCACCCCCGGGACCACCCTCAAGAGCATCGTGGAGTGGGTCCAGACCAACGTGACCCCCCACAGCTGACCGCCGCCGCGTCGATCCTCCCCACTCTCCCCCACCGCGCTCCTCCCGCCGGGCCATCACGGTCGGGCCACCGCGCCCCTCCTCACCAGGTCACCGCGCTCCTCCCCACCGGGCTTCCCCCCGGCAAAGGGCTCGCTGAGCCCGTCCGGTAACCCGGATACGCACCCGTTCGTCCGGCTGCGAATCGACGTGCCCAACGGCGGCGATCCGCCTTGCCTGCTTTCCGTCTTGCCAGCGTCCGCCGGACGCGTTCCAGCCCACCTCCCAGCGGCTCCCCACTTCCTCCCACGGACCTGCCCGGGGACCATTTGTCGATAAATCACGCTGTTTTGTTGGGTGCCACCTTGAGGGTGCATGTCCTACATAGGTGGTGGATGAGGTCCAGAAATCTCCCAAACTGTTGACACTCGGCACCTCACTCCGTAGCGTGGCGGAGCTTCGTGGGAAGAAGTGGCAGAGAATGTCACGACGCGGCGTGCGCCCGGTGGAGCAACGCGTCGCCAACCCCTCGGCGGGACGGACCAGCCGGAGCTGGGGTCGATGAGCACGATGTTTCGCGGTCACTTCGAGCACGCGATCGACGCGAAGGGGCGCACGAGCCTTCCTTCGCGCTTTCGCGATGTGCTCGCGGCCGCGAACGACCTGCGGATGGTCATCACCCCGGCCCTCTTCGACCCCTGCCTGCACGCGTATCCGATGAAGGCCTGGGAAGAGCTGGAGGCGAAAATTGCAGCACTTCCGCAATTTGATTCGAACGTTGTCGCATTCCGGCGCCGTTACCTGTCCGCGGCCGTCGAGTGTGACCTTGACAAGCAGGGCCGGATCCTCATCCCGCCGTCCCTCCGCGAGCACGCGGACCTCACGAAGGACGTGCTGTGGGCGGGCATGGGCCAGACGATCGAGCTCTGGTCGCAGGAACGGTGGAAGGCCGCTCAGCAGATGAGCGAGGTCGAGCTTCAGAGCTTCAAGAACGCAATCGCGGAGCAGTTCCGCCTATGAACGTCGTCAATGTAGTCCCCATGCACCTGCCTCCTCCGCCGCCGCGCCCGCGCGGCGAGCAGCACGTCTCCGTCCTCGGCCGCGAGGTGCTCGCGGCGCTCTCGCCGGTCAGCGAGGGCGTCTACGTCGACGCCACCCTCGGCGCCGGCGGCCACACCGCGACGATCCTCGAGACGCCGGGCGCCCGGGTCATCGGGATCGATCGCGACGAGCGCGCCCTCGCCATCGCGCGCGCCCGGCTCGCCCGCGCGGGGGAGCGGGTGACCTACGTTCACGGCGAGTTCTCCGAGATCGAGCGGCACCTCGCGGCCCTCGGCGTCCCGCAGGTGGACGGCCTCTTGGCCGACATCGGCGTGAGCTCCATGCAGCTCGACGACCCGGCCCGCGGCATGAGCTTCCGCGCGGAGGGGCCGCTCGACATGCGGATGGACCCGAGCCGCGGCGAGACGGCGCTCGAGCTCATCGAGCGGCTCAGCGACGAGGAGCTCGCGGATCTCATCTACCGCTACGGCGAGGAGCGCCGCAGCCGGAGGGTCGCGCGTTGCATCAAGCAGGCGGCCGACAGCGGCGAGCTCGCGACGACGCTCGATCTGCGGCGCGCCGTGGTGCGCGCCGTCGGGCCGGCGCGCATCGGCGGCGTCGATCCGGCGACGCGCACGTTCCAGGCGCTGCGCATCGCGGTGAACGGTGAGCTCGACCAGCTCGAGGCGCTGCTCGAGGCGGCGCCCAGGATCATCGCGCCGGGCGGCGTGCTCGCGGTGATCTCGTTCCACTCGCTGGAGGACCGCATCGTCAAGCGCGCGCTGCGTGAGCCGGAGGTCTGGGAGCCGCTGACGAAGAAGCCGGTGACCGCGGGCGACGACGAGGTCGAAGGCAACCCGAGGGCCCGCAGCGCGAAGCTCCGCGCCGCGAGGCGCGTGGGCGGGGCGGAGGCGCTCGCGTGACGCAGCAGCGTCCGTTCCTGATCTTGTGGACGCTCGCGGTGGCCGCGACGGTGGCGGCCTTCGTCGTGCACCTCGCGCTGCGAGGGCGCACGGTGGACCTGGGCTACAAGCTCGGGCGAGCGCGCGCCGAGCAGGCGCGGCTGCGCGAGGTCAAGCGGGTGCTCTCGCTCGAGGCGGCCAGCTACGAGACGCCGCAGCGCGTGGAGATGGTCGCCCGCTCGCTGCTCGGCATGACGCCGCCCCCGCCCGAGCGCGTGATCCCGGTGCGGGGCTACTCGGCGCCGCCCGGCGAGCGCGAGCCCGACGGCGACGAGTCCGGCAGCGCGCCGCCGAGCGGAGGGCAGCCGTGAAGAACCTCGATCCCCGGCGCGCGCGGTGGATCCGCATCCGCATGGGGCTGCTCTGCGGCCTCATGGCGCTCGGCCTGGGCGGCGTCGTGTCCGGCGCCTACCGCATCGAGGTCGAGGACGGGGACGCGTGGTACGACCTCGCCGAGCGGCAGCGCCAGCGGCGGCTCCACATCACGCCGAAGCGCGGCACCATCTACGACAGGAACGGCGCGCCGCTCGCGGAGAGCGTCGAGGTGCCCAGCGTCTCCGTGGACGCGGTCGAGATGCTCCGCGGCATCGAGGAGAAGTACGTCCCGATGCGGATCCAGCAGTACGCCGAGCGCATCGCGCAGGCGCTCTCGCTGCCGCTCGAGGAGGTCGTGGAGAAGCTCAGCCGGCGGCGCCGCTTCGCGTGGCTCAAGCGCCGCATCTCCGAGCAGGAGGTCGAGAACGTCCGCGCGCTCGGGGACAGGACGCAGCGCTACCCGGTGCGCGGGCTCGTGATCGAGGGCGAGGGGCGCCGCTTCTACCCGAACCGCGAGCTCGCCGGCCCGCTGCTCGGCTTCGTCGCCACCGACGGCGAGGGCAAGGAGGGGATCGAGCTCAGCCTGGAGCACGAGCTCCGCGGCAACGCGTCGGAGGTGCGCGGGCTCCGCGATCGCTCGGGCCGGCTCATCTTCTCGGAGGGGATCGAGGACGAGCAGGCGCTCGCCGGGCACAACGTCCACCTGACGATCGACAAGGGTATCCAGTTCACCGCCGAGCGCGAGCTCGAGGCGGCGATGAAGACCTACGAGGCGCTCGGCGGGTCGATCGTGGTCGTCGATCCGGAGAGCGGCGAGATCCTCGCCATGGCGAGCGCGCCGGGCTTCAACCCGAACGACTACTCGCAGAGCGATCCGGGGTCCCGGCGCAACCGCTGCGTCGTCGATCGCTTCGAGCCCGGCTCCACGATGAAGGTGTTCGCCATCGCGAGCGCGATCGCGGCGAAGAGCGTCTCCCCCAGCGCGACCATCTACTGCGAGGAGGGGAACATGGCGATCGACAACGTCGTGATCCACGACACGCACGTGCACAAGTGGCTGACGCTGCCGCAGATCCTCGCCCAGTCGTCCAACATCGGGACGGCGAAGATCGCGCTCGGGCTCGGCGAGCAGCGGCTTTACGAGGGCTTCCGTCGGTTCGGCTTCGGAGACCTGACGGGCGTGCCGCTGCCGGGCGAGTCCGTGGGCGTGCTGCGGCCGCGCGGCCGCCCCTGGGTCCAGGTCGAGACGGCGGCGGCCGCGTTCGGGCAGGGGATCAGCGTGACCACGCTCCAGCTCGCGATGGCCATGGCGTCGGTCGCCAACCACGGGCGGCTGCTCGAGCCGATCCTGATCAAGCGGGTCACCGACGGCACTGGCGTCACGCTGTCGGAGGCGTCGCCGCGCGTGCGCCGCGACGCGGTGCCGGCGCCGATCGCGCGGATGATGTCGGAGATGCTCGTCGCGGTGACGGAGGGGGACGGGACCGGCGTCGAGGCCGCGATCCCTGGGTTCCGCGTCGCGGGGAAGACGGCCACCGCGCAGAAGATCGATCCCGCGACGGGCAAGTACACGGACACCCACTACGTGGCGTCGTTCGTCGGGTTCGTCCCGGCCGAGCGGCCTCGGCTCGCCATCGCGGTGGTGCTCGATGAGCCGATGGGCGGCACGTACGCCGGCGGCTCGGTCGCGGCGCCCGTCTTCCGTCGGGTCGGTGAGATGGCGCTGCGCTACATGGGCGTTACCCCGCGCGGGAGCGTGCCGATGAAGCTGTCGGAGATCAGCGAGCAGTCGGGGGAGGACCTCGCGGCGAGCACCTACCAGGTGCTGAGCGAGGCGCGCGCCGCGGCGGCGCCGATCTCGACGGGGGTGGTCACGCCGTCCGCGCCGCTCAAGGCGGGGGAGCTGCGCGTGCCGGATCTGACGGGGCTGCCGCAGCGCGAGGCCGTGAAGAGCGCCGCTGCGCTCGGGCTCGATCCGAGCGTCGAGGGCACGGGCCGGCTCGCGCGCCAGGAGCCCCCGCCCGGGACCGTGCTGCCGAAGGGATCGCCCCTGAAGCTCATCTTCGAGCCCCCCACATGACGGAGCGCGATCACAAGGAAGCCAGCCTGGGCGAGGTCGAGCTCGCGCTCCGCCTCGGCGACGTGCTGCGCGAGATCCCGGGCGCCGCGCTCTCTCCGGCGGGCGCCGCGGACATGGTCGTGACGGGCGTGCACCTCGACTCGCGCAAGGTGGGGCAGGGGGACATCTTCGTCGCGCGCGCGGGCGCGCGCGCTCACGGCGAGCGCTTCATCCCCGAGGCCGTGGCGCGCGGCGCGCGCGCGGTGATCGTCGCCCGCGGGAGCGCCGCCGACACGCTCGGCGCCGCGCGCGTCGAGGTCCCCGACGTGCCGCTCGCGCTCGCGCAGGCCGCCGCCGTGGTCTACGGACACCCGACCTTCACGCTCGAGGTCGTCGGCATCACCGGCACGAACGGCAAGACGACGACGGCCCACCTCGTCCAGGCCTGCATCGATCGGTGCGGTGGCCAGGCCGGGATCGTCGGGACGCTCGGCTACCGCTTCGGCGATCTCGATGTCCACGCCTCGCACACGAGCCCCGAGGCGGACGAGCTCGCCCGCGTCGCCGCCGCGATGGTCGCCCGCGGCGCGACGCACCTCGTGATGGAGGTGTCCTCGATCGCGCTCGCGGCGAAGCGCGTCGACGCGGTCCGGTTCCGGATCGCCGTCTTCACGAACCTCACGCAGGATCACCTCGACTACCACGGCACGATGGAGGCGTACGCGGCGGCGAAGGCGCGCCTGTTCGTGGATCTCGGCCCCGGCGCCGCGGTCATCAACGTCGACGATCCCTTCGGGCGGCAGCTCGTCGAGATGCTCGCCCCGGGCGGGCTCTCGCGCCCGACCGCGGCGACGCTCGCGCGCTACTCGGCGGAGGTGGGCGCGCGCCCGGACGCGGCGGAGATCGCGCCCGTAGAGCTCGCGCACAGCGCGAGCGGCACGTTCATCCGCGCCCGCACGCCCGCCGGCGAGGTCACCATCCGCTCCCACCTGCTCGGCGCGCACAACGCGTCGAACCTGCTCGCCGCCCTCGCCGTCGCCTACCTGCTCGGGTTCGACGTCGGTGACGCCGCCGCGGCGCTCTCGTCTCCGATCCAGGTCGCGGGTCGCCTGGAGCGCTGCGATACCCCGGGCTCCGACGATGTGATCGTGCTCGTCGACTACGCGCACACGCCGGACGCGCTGGCCCGCGTGCTCGCGAGCGTCCGCGCCCTCGGCGGCCGGCGCACCCTCTGCGTCTTCGGGTGCGGCGGCGACCGCGATCCGCTGAAGCGGCCGCAGATGGGCGAGGCGGTCGGCCGCGCCGCCGACGTCGCCGTCGTCACCAACGACAACCCGCGGAGCGAGGACCCGCGCGCGATCGCCGACGCTATCCTGCCGGGGCTCGCCGCGGGGCGCGCGCGCGTCGTCGTCGAGCTCGATCGAGCGCGCGCGATCGAGCTCGCGGTGCTCGACGCCGAGCCGGGGGACGTGGTCCTCATCGCCGGCAAGGGCCACGAGCCGTACCAGATCATCGGCGGCGTCACGCTGCCGTTCGACGATCGCGACGAGGCGCGGCGCGCGCTCGCGGCGCGCCGCGCGCGGGCCCTCGGCGACCAGCCGCCGCACGGAGGTGCGGGGTGATCTACGAGCTCTTCTACCCGCTCAAGTTCCACTACGGCTGGCTGAGCTGGCTCAACGTCCTCCGCTACATCCCGTTCCGCACGATCATGGCGACGATCACCGCCATGGTGCTGACGTTCGTGCTCGCGCCGTGGTTCATCCGCGAGCTCCGGCGCAAGCAGATCGGGCAGGTGGTCCGCGCCGAGGGGCCGGAGACGCACAAGATCAAGGCGGGCACGCCGACGATGGGCGGCGCGCTCATCCTGCTCTCCCTGCTGCTCCCCACCGTGCTGTGGGCCGACCTCAGGAACCCCTTCGTCCTCGCGACGACGGCCGTCACCGCGGGCTACGGCGTCATCGGCTACCTGGACGACTTCCTCAAGATCAAGCGGCGGAACAGCGGCGGCCTGCCCGGGCGCTACAAGCTCATCGGCCAGGTGCTGATCGGCGGCGCGGCCGTGGCCTACACGTTCCTGCTCGCGTCCAAGCTCCCGCCGGACTGGGCGGAGATCAGGACGCGGCTCGCGATCCCGTTCGTCGCGTTCTCGAAGTACCCGATCGAGCTGCCGCTCTACGTCTACATCCCGTTCGCCGTCTTCGTCGTGGTCGCCACGTCGAACGCGGTGAACCTCACCGACGGCCTCGACGGCCTCGCGATCGGCCCGGTGATCATCAACGCGGGGACCTACCTCATCCTCGCGTACATCGTCGGCGCCTCCATCGCGAGCTTCTCGCTCGCGACCTACCTCGACATCCCTGCGATCGCGTCGGCCGGCGAGCTGTCGGTGTACTGCGGCTCGGTCATCGGCGCGGGGATCGGCTTCCTTTGGTACAACACGTACCCCGCCCAGGTCTTCATGGGGGACGTCGGGTCGCTCGCCCTCGGAGGCGGGCTCGGGATGCTCGCCGTCTTCACCAAGAACGAGCTCCTGTCGATCATCCTCGGGGGGATCTTCTTCATCGAGACGGTCAGCGTCATCACGCAGGTCCTCTCGTTCAAGCTCACAGGCAAGCGCGTCTTCTTGATGGCGCCGATCCACCACCACTACGAGAAGAAGGGGTGGGCGGAGCCCAAGATCATCGTCCGCTTCTGGATCATCTCCATCCTCCTGGCGCTGGTCTCCCTGGCGTCGATGAAGCTGCGGTGAGGGCATGATGGACGTCCGCGGGCGAACAGTGATCGTCGTGGGGCTCGGCCGGAGCGGCGTCGCGGCCGCGCGCCTCCTGAACGCGCGCGGCGCGCGCGTGATCGCGAACGACGGCGCGCCGCGCGAGCGGCTCTCCGCCGCGGCCGCGGCCCTTGAGGGCGAGGGCGTCGCCCTCGCGCCGGGAGGGCACGACCCGGCGCTGTTCGACGGCGCCGACCTCGTGGTCGTCTCGCCGGGCGTGCCGTCGTTCCCCGCGCTCGACGCCGTCGCTCGCTCCGGGCGCGAGGTCATCGGCGAGCTCGAGCTCGCGTCGCGCTTCGTCTCGGCGCCCGTCGTGCTCGTCGGCGGGACCAACGGCAAGAGCACGACGACGGCGCTCACGGGCGTGATGCTCGAGCGGGCCGGCCTGCGCACGTTCGTCGGCGGCAACTTCGGGACTCCCCTCGCCGAGGTCGTCGACCAGACGTGGGACGTCCTCGTCCTCGAGATCTCGAGCTTCCAGGCGGAGCGCGTCCCGACGCTGCACGCCCGCGCCCACGCGCTGCTGAACATCACGGACGATCACCTCGACCGCTACCCGAGCTTCGCGGCGTACGCCGACGCGAAGGGCAACCCGTTCGAGCGCATGACGCCCGACGACGTCGCGGTCGTCCCCCTCGGCGACGAGCTCGTCGCCCGCCAGGCGGCGCGCGGGCGCGCCCGCGTCGTGACGTTCAGCGCGCGCGACGCCCGCGCGGACGTGAGCGCCGCGGGGGACGCGATCGTCGACCGCGTCGCCGGCGCGAGCTACCCGCTGGATCGCGTGCGGCTCACGGGCGCGCACAACCTCGCGAACGCCTGCGCCTCCGTCGCGCTCGCCGCCGCGCTCGGCGCCCCCGCGGCGGCTATCGGCGACGCGCTCTCGAGCTTCGAGGGGCTCGCGCACCGGACCGCGCTCGTCGCGGACGTCGACGGTGTCCGCTATTACGACGACTCGAAGGGGACCAACGTCGGCGCCTCCGTCGCCGCGCTCTCTGGCCTGCGCGAGGCGAAGGCCGT
Source organism: Sorangium sp. So ce381 (assembly GCF_051473845.1). Lineage (NCBI taxonomy): Bacteria > Pseudomonadati > Myxococcota > Polyangiales > Polyangiaceae > Sorangium > Sorangium sp. So ce381. The sequence goes on from NZ_CP150336.1 coordinate 2,354,397, forward strand.
CCTGATCGCGGGCGGGCGCGACAAGCTCGGCGACTACGCCCCGCTCGTCTCGGCGCTGCGCGAGCGGGGGCGCGCCCTCGTCGTCCTCGGCGAGGCCGCGGACCGCATCGCCGCTGCGGCCGCCGGCGCCCTGCCGATCGCGCGGGCGGGCTCGATGGAGGAGGCGGTCCTGGCGGCGCGCTCCCTCGCGCGGCCGGGCGACGCGGTGCTGCTCAGCCCCGCGTGCTCCAGCTTCGATATGTTCCGCGACTACAAGGATCGCGGCGACGCCTTCGTCCGCGCGGTCCGCGAGCTCCAGGGAGCTGCCGGCGTTGCCGCCGGGGAGGTGGCGTCGTGATGTCGTGGAGCGGCGCGTTCGGCGCGCGCGGCGATGCGCCCAAGAACCGGCACGTCGGTCCCACGGACCAGGAGAAGGCGGCGCCGGGCGGGATCGCGGCGGCCGCCGAGGCCTTCTGGAAGGTGCGATCGAGCCCGTCGGGGCCGGTCGACGCCCTGCTCGCGGCGGTCGTCACGGCCCTCATCGGCTTCGGCGTGGTGATGGTCTACAGCGCGAGCGCCGTCGAGGCGACGGTGCGCTACAAGGACGCCCAGTTCTTCCTCAAGCGTCAGGCGGTCTACGCGGTCCTCTCGGTCGCCGCGATGTGGATCACGAGCCGCATCGATCACCGCCGGCTCAAGGTCCTCACGTACCCGGTGCTCATCACCGTCACGGCGATGCTCGTCGCCTGCGTGGCGGGGCTCGGCCACAAGGCCGGCAACGCCTACCGATGGATCTCGCTCGGCCCGGTCCACGTGCAGCCGGCCGAGGTGGCCAAGCTCGGCATCGTGCTCTGGCTCGCCTACTCGCTGTCGAAGAAGGCCGAGCGCATCAAGTCGTTCTCCGTCGGCTTCCTCCCGCACCTCCTCGTCGTCGGGCTCTTGATGCTCCTCTGCCTCAAGCAGCCCGACTTCGGCAGCGCTGTCGTGCTGCTCTTCCTGACCTTCACGCTGCTGTTCGTGGCGGGCGCGCGCGTCCCGTACATCGCCGCTTTCTCCATGCTGCTGGCGCTCGCCGGCGCCGCGCTCGTTCGCTTCAGCGGCTACCGCTACGCGCGCTACCTCGCGTGGATCGACATGGACAACAACCGCGCGGACCTCGCCTACCAGCCGTTCCAGTCGGTCATGAGCTTCGGCTCGGGCGGGCTCTTCGGCCTCGGCCTCGGGCGAGGGCTGCAGGTGCTCTACCTGCCGGAGGCGCACACCGATTTCGTGTCCGCGATCGTCGGCGAAGAGCTCGGCTTCGTCGGCATCGTCGGCCTGTGCGCGGCCTACCTCGTCATCGTCTCGCGGGGCGTGAAGATCGCCCTCGAGGCGGCCGACGACTACGGCAGCTTCATGGCGTTCGGCATCGCGACGCTCTTCGGGGTGCAGGCGATGACGAACCTCGCCGTCGCGATGGCGATCCTCCCCACGAAGGGGCTCACGCTGCCGTTCCTCAGCTATGGCGGCTCCTCGTTGCTCGTGAACGCCGTGGCCGCAGGCATCCTGCTCAGCATCAGCCGGTCGCGGACCGTCGTGGCGCCCGAGAAGCGCGGCGAGGCGGGTGCTGCGCCGATCCCGCACGCGCCGAGCGCGTCGGCCGTGGTCGCCGCGTCGGCCGAGGAGGGCGGCACATGGTGACCGTGCTCATCGCCGGAGGCGGCACCGGTGGCCACGTCTTCCCGATGATCGCCGTGGGCGACGCCGTCCGCGCCGCGGCGCCCGACGCGCGCGTCGTCTACGTCGGCACCGCGCGCGGCATCGAGGTGCGCGTGATGGGCGAGCGCGGCGACGACCTCGAGCTGCTCCACGTCCTGCCGCTCCGCGGGGGCGGCCTCGCCGGCTTCGTGCGCGGCGCTGCCCGCGCGAGCAGCGTCCTGCCGGAGGCGAGGCGGCTCGTCGAGCGGCTCGACGCCCGCGTGGCGCTCTCGCTCGGCGGGTACGCCGGCGGACCGGTCTCCCTCGCGGCCCGCTCGCTCGGCGTGCCGGTCGCGATCCTGGAGCCGAACAGCGTCCTCGGGCTCTCGAACCGGCTGCTCTCGCCCATCGTCGATCGCGCGTACGTCGCCTTCCCGGAGACGGCGCGCGCGCTGCGCCCGAGCACCGTGCGCCTCTTCGGCGTCCCCCTCCGGCGCGCCTTCGCCCGCGCCCCGTACGCGCCGCGCGAGGGCGCGCTCCGCCTGCTGGTGCTCGGCGGCAGCCAGGGCGCGCTGGCGCTGAACGACGTCGTCCCTCGCGCGATCGCGCGAGGCCGCGAGCGCGGCGTCGAGCTCGAGGTGGTGCACCAGACGGGCAGGGATCGCGAGGCGGCGGTCCGGTCGCTCTACGCCGAGCTCGGCCTCGCGGGGCGCGCGCGCGTCGTCCCGTTCATCGACGGCGTGGCGGAGGCGCTCGCCGCGGCCGACGTCGTGATCGCCCGCGCGGGCGCGTCGACGCTCGCCGAGCTCTGCGCCGTCGGGCGCCCTTCAATCCTGATTCCCTACCCGTTCGCGGCCGACAATCACCAGCTGAGGAACGCGCAATCCCTCGAGCGGGCCTCCGCCGCGGTCGCCATCGCGCAGGCCGACGCCACCGAGACGCGCCTCGCCGACGAGATCATCCGGCTCGCGGCGGCCCCGGCGCTCCGCGCCCGCATGGCGGACGCCGCGGCGGCCTTCGGCACGCCGGACGCCGCGGCGCGCGTCGCCGCCGATCTGCTCGAGCTCGCGCGGGCTCCGCGCCACCGCGCGCTGCGCTTCCCCACCCTGGGCGCTCGCGGCGAGCGCGTCGACGAGGCGCAGCGCGGCGTCGTGACGAACCAGGCCGCGCCGCTCGGCGCTGGCCTCGGCTGGGAGGAGGCAGGTTGATGTTCCGCGGTCGCGTTCGCCACGTCCATTTCGTCGGCATCGGGGGCGTCGGGATGAGCGGCCTCGCCGAGATCCTGCGCTCGCTCGAGTTCGAGGTCTCCGGCTCGGATCTCAAGGAGAGCTCGACGACGCGGCGGCTCACGTCGCTCGGCGTCCGGATCGACATCGGCCACCGCGCCGAGAACGTCCGCGGCGTCGATGTCGTCGTGTACTCGAGCGCCATCCGCCCCGAGAACCCCGAGCTCACCGAGGCGCGCGCGCTCGGCACCCCGGTGATCGGGCGCGCGGAGATGCTCGCCGAGCTGATGCGCGTGAAGTACGGCGTCGCGATCGCGGGCTCGCACGGCAAGACCACGACGACCTCCCTGGTCGCCACCGTCCTGCGCGCCGCCGGCCTCGATCCCACCGTCGTCGTCGGCGGCAAGATGGCGGCGCTCGGCACGAACGCGCGGCTCGGCGCCGGTGACCTGCTCGTCGCCGAGGCCGACGAGAGCGACGGATCGTTCCTGCGGCTCACCCCGACGATCGCGGTGGTCACCAACATCGACCCCGAGCACCTCGATCACTACGGCACGCACGAGCGCATCAAGGACGCCTTCGTCGAGTTCGCCGCGCGCGTCCCGTTCTACGGGCTCGCCGTGCTCTGCCTCGACCACCCGCACGTCCAGGATCTGCTCCCGCGCATCCCGCGCCGCCACGTCACGTACGGCGTCTCGCCGCAGTCGGACTACTCGGCGCGCGGCATCCAGTTCCGCGGCCTCGAGACGAGCTTCAACGCGTACCGCCGGGGGGAGCCGCTCGGCGGCTTCACGGTGAAGATGCCGGGCGCGCACAACGTCCTCAACTGCCTCGCCACCATCGCGGTCGCGGACGAGCTCGAGGTGCCGCTCGACGTCACCAAGCAGGCGCTGGCCACGTTCGGCGGCGTCGCTCGCCGCTTCACGGTCGTCGGATCGATCGGCGGCGTCACGATGATCGACGACTACGGCCACCACCCGGCCGAGATCCGCGCCACCATCGACGCGGCCCGCCGGGCGTTCCCCGGCGAGGATCACCGCGTCGTCGTGGCCTTCCAGCCGCACCGGCACACCCGCACGCGCGATCTCTTCGACGAGTTCACGCGCGCCTTCAACCAGGCCGACGTCCTGCTCGTCACGGACATCTACGCCGCGGGCGAGCCGCCGATCCCCGGCGTCACCGCGGACCGCCTCGTCCAGTCGATCCGGGAGCACGGCCACCATGACGCGCGCTTCATCGCCGACAAGGCCGACCTCCCGGAGGCCCTCGAGAAGATCGTCCGGCCCGGCGACGTGGTCATCGCGCTCGGCGCGGGCGACGTGAACGCGTGCGTGCGGGGGCTCAAGGCGCGGCTCGAGGCGAAGTCGCCGCCGCAGGAGGGCAGCTCATGACCGAGCGTCCCAGCGCGCCCCCGCCGAACCGCCGCCGCACGCTGCCCTCGGTGCCCGCGGCGCCGCCGGTCCGGGCGGCCTCCGCGCGCGGCTCGAAGCCCGAGCCCGTCGCGGCGGTGCCGCCGAAGAACGAGCGCGTGCGCGCGTCGACCCCGTCGTCGCACGAGTCGCCGGCCCCGCCGGCGACGAGCGTCTCCGTGCGCCCGCCGCGCCCGCCGGCGAAGGACGGCGCGCCCCCCGCGGCGCGCCCTCGGCGGCCGATCGCGCGCCACCTCCGCGCGCTGCAGCTGCTCGCGGGCGCCGCCGTCGTGCTCGTCGCCTCGACCGCCGTCGCGTGGGGCGCGCGCCGCTACATCGTGTCGAGCCCTCGCTTCGCCGTGCGCACGGTGCTCGTCGACGGCGTCCAGCGCCGGACCGCTGAGCAGGTGGCCAGCTCCGGCGGCATCGAGGTGGGCAAGAACATCTTCACGCTCGATCTCGAGCTCGCCGGCGCCTCGATCGCCACCGACCCCTGGATCGAGAAGGCGACGGTCACGCGCAGGCTCCCCTCGACGATCCACGTCGACGTCGTCGAGCGCGAGGCGCAGGCCATGGTCGCGATCGGCGGCGATCTCTACCTCGCGACGCGCGACGGCGAGCTCTTCAAGGAGCTCGCCGAGGACGACCCTGTCGACCTCCCCATCGTCACGGGGATCACCGGCGAACAGGTGGCGCGGGATCGCCCCGGCGTCGTCATCGCGGTCCGGAGCCTGCTCGACGTGGTCGAGGACCTGGAGCGCGCCGGCGTCGCGCGCCGCTATCCGACCCAGGAGCTCCACGTCGAGCGGGACGGGTCGATCGTCGCCACCATCGGGAAGGAGGCGATCTCGCTCCACCTCGGGCAGCCGCCCTACCGGGACAAGGTCGCCCAGGCGTCGCGGGTGCTCACCGAGCTCGCCCAGCGAAAGGCGAGCGCGTCGGTGATCTTCCTCGACAACGACGCGCACCCCGAGCGCGTCGTGGTGAGGATGAGATGAGCGCCGTCGTGCCCGCTCTCCGCGCCGGCGATCGCCGAGCAAAACTTGGCCGGTGCTGCTGGCTCATGGCAGCGTCGTGCCCGCCTTACACGCGCATGGGGCTCGTCCCCGCATGAGGTGGTGCACGCAATGAAGAGCCGGATGGAGACTACTGAGATCGTCGTCGGACTCGACATCGGGACGACCAAGGTCTCGGCGGTCGTTGGCGAGATCGACGCTGATGGGATCACCATCCTCGGGGTGGGCAACGTCCCGTGCCGCGGCCTGCGGAAGGGCGTGGTGAGCAACATCGACTGGACGGTGCGCTCGATCGCCGAGGCGATCGAGGCCGCCCAGACGATGGCGGGCGTCGAGATCCGCACCGTGTATGCCGGCGTCGCGGGCAGCCACATCCGCTGCCAGCAGTCCGACGGCGTCGCCGCGGTCTCCGGCGGCGAGGTCACGCGGCTGGACGTCGAGCGCGTCCTCGAGGGCGCGCGGGCCATCCCGGTCGACGCCGATCGTCAGATCCTGCACGTCCTGCCGCGCGAGTTCACGGTCGACAACCAGGACGGCATCCGCGACCCGGTCGGGATGAGCGGCGTCCGGCTCGGGGTGAAGGTGAACCTGATCACCGCCGCGACCTCGTGCGTGCAGAACGTCGTCCGCTGCGCGGAGCGCTGCGGCCTCACCGTGGCCGACGTGGTGCTGGAGCCGCTCGCGAGCGCCGAGGCGGTCCTCTCCGAGGACGAGAAGGAGATCGGCGTCGCCATCATCGACATCGGCGGCGGTACGACCGACCTGCTCCTCTACGTGGACGGCGGAATCGCGCACGCCAGCGTCATCCCGGCGGGCGGCAACAACGTGACGGCCGACATCGCCGCCGGGCTGCGCACGCCGATGGGCGAGGCCGAGCGCCTGAAGCGCAACGCCGGCTGCGCCCTGGGCCGAATGGTGGGCGACGAGGAGGAGATCGAGGTCCCCGGCGTCGGCGGGCACATGCCGCGCAAGGCGGCGCGCCGCGTCCTGTCGGACATCATCGAGCCTCGCGTCGAGGAGATCTTCGCGGTCATCCGCAAGCGGATCGAGGACACGGGGATGCTCGAGCAGCTCTCGGCCGGCGCGGTGGTCACCGGCGGCGGCGTCCTCATGGAAGGGATGACGGAGTTCGCCGAGGAGATCCTCGGGATGCCCGTGCGCCTCGGCGTGCCGGTCGGCGTGCGAGGCATCACGCAGCTCGTGGCCGGCCCGCAGTACGCGACCGGCGTGGGCCTCGTTCAGTACGGCGCCAACGCACTCGCGCAGGCGCGCGCGCTCACGCCGGTGACGCTCGACGCCGGCCACGCAGGACGCGCGGAGATCCGTCGCGAGAAGCTCCGCGAGCGCGAGCTGCGTCGAGATGTCGTCGAAGAAATGCCGATTGAAAAGAGGTCGAGCGGGAGGTTCTGGAACTGGCTTCGAGCAGCATTCTAGGCATGACGTGGCAAGAGAAAGTTGTTAGAGAATTGGGTTTGAGAGGGTCCGATAGCGCACCGGCGATCGCTCTTGAGCGCGACGTCAAGAGAGTTTGAAGCGCGGTGTTCGAAGGGGAAGAGGCGCCCCTCCGAAGACCGTCCGGAGCGAGGACGTCCTCGCGCACTGAGGGTTCCGAGCCGCTCGACCTCCGCAGGGGTCGGCGCCGGGCCGAGCGGCTAGCTGTACTTCCCCGGGAGGAGTTCATGAGTTTCTCCATCGAGTTTGCCGACGAGCACACCGGGTACGACGCCCGGATCAAGGTCATCGGTTGTGGCGGTTCTGGTGGCAATGCAGTCAACACGATGATCAACTTCGGCCTCGAGGGCGTGGAGTTCATCGTCGTCAACACCGACGCCCAGGCGCTCGGATCGAGCCTCGCCCCGACCAAGCTCCACATCGGGGCGAGCGTCACGCGCGGTCTCGGCGCCGGCGCCGATCCCGAGAAGGGCCGCAAGGCGGCGCTCGAGGACGTGACGCGGGTGAAGGAGTGCCTCCAGGGCGCGGACATGGTGTTCGTCACCGCGGGGATGGGCGGCGGCACGGGCACGGGCGCCGCGCCGGTCATCGCGCAGCTCGCGCGCGAGGAGGGCTGCCTCACCGTCGGCGTCGTGACGAAGCCGTTCTTCTTCGAGGGCAAGCAGCGCTCGCGCCGCGCCGAGCTCGGCCTTGCGATGCTCGCGGAGCACGTCGACACGCTCATCACGATCCCGAACCAGAAGCTCCTCTCGCTGGGCGACGAGGACCTCTCGTTCGTCGAGGCGTTCCGCAAGGCGGACGAGGTGCTCTATCAGGCGATCAAGGGCATCAGCGATCTCATCACGCAGAACGGGATCGTGAACGTCGACTTCGCGGACGTGAAGACGGTGATGTCGAACATGGGCCGCGCGCTCATGGGCACCGGCTGCGCGAAGGGGCAGGGCCGCGCTCGCCTCGCCGCCGAGATGGCCGTCAGCTCGCCGCTGCTCGACGACATCTCGGTCGAGGGCGCGACCGGCGTGCTCATCAACATCGTCGGCGGCCCCGACATGCGGATGCGCGAGATCGAGGAGGCCGCGACGCTCGTGCAGGAGCAGGCGCACGAGGACGCGAACATCATCTTCGGCGCGACGATCGACGAGAACATGGGCGAGATGATCAAGGTCACGGTCATCGCGACCGGCTTCGATCACCTCGTCGCCGAGGTCCCGCAGCAGCTCGCGAGCGCCACGCAGCCGCGCGCCACCGCGCACTCGATCGGAGCGTCGCTGGCCGCGGCGGCAGGGCCGATGTCGGGCCGCTCCGCCCCGAGCGTTCCTCCCATGCCCATGACGCAGCGCCAGCCGCACCGGCACGAAGAGGTCGCGTATCCGACCACCCGCCGGCCCGCGCCGCAGGTGCAGGCGGCAGGCGGCGGCCCGCGCGACCGCGCGAGCTTCGTCCCTCCGCTCGACTCCGACTGGGACACGCCCGCGTTCCAGCGCCGGGGCCAGTAGCAGCGCCGCAGCCCGCACGGAAGAACTCCCGGTGCGCAGCCACCGCGGGCGTTCACGCTGTATTACGCGTTGACAGGCGCGCACGACGACTTATGGTCAGCCGGCGCCTGTGCCCGCTGTCGGGCAGGATCGACGCGGCGGTCCACGATTCATGAGTGAAAAGCGCGACTTCTACGAAGTTCTTGGCCTCGCGCGGGACGCGACGCCTGACGACATTCGCAAGGCCTATCGTCAGGCTGCGTTGAAGAACCATCCGGACCGGAACCCCGGCGATGCGTCGGCGGAGGCCCGCTTCAAGGAGGCCACGGAGGCGTACCAGGTCCTCTCCGATGAGGAGAAGCGCAGGCGGTACGACCAGTTCGGGCACGCCGGTCTCGAGGGGATCGGCGGCGCGGCCGACGGCGACATCTTCTCTCACTTCCAGGACATCTTCTCGGAGTTCTTCGGCGGCTTCGGCGGCGGGCAGCGCCGGCGGCGCGGGCCCGCGCGCGGCCAGGACATCCGGGTTCAGCAGCGGCTCTCGCTGCGGGACGCGTTGCTCGGCTGCAAGCGGGAGGTCGTCCTGCGCACGCCGGTGGCGTGCGACGACTGCTCCGGCTCGGGGGCGAAGCCGGGGACCAAGCGCAAGCCGTGCGGTACGTGCGGCGGCGCCGGGCAGGTCTCGACCTCGCGCGGCTTCGTGATGTTCACGCAGACGTGCCCCGAATGCTCGGGCGAGGGGTCTGTCATCAAGACGCCTTGCGCCACCTGCAAGGGGTTCGGCGCGGTCGAGAAGACGCGGAAGGTCGTCGTCAATTTCCCGGCCGGCATCGACGGCGGCCAGCGGCTCAGGGTACCGGGGCAGGGCATGCCGGGCGCCCAGGGCGCGCCGCCCGGCGATCTGTACGTCGACGTCGATCTCGCCGCGGACGAGCGCTTCGAGCGCGACGGGCTCGACCTCATCACGCGCGCGCCCATCTCCTTCGCCGACGCGGCGCTCGGCAGCACGGTCAAGATCGACCTGCCCGACGACACGGCGGTCGACGTCGAGGTCCCGGCGGGCGTGCAGCCCGGCGAGGTGATCTCGGTCAAGGGCAAGGGCGCGCCCCGGATCGACGGTCGCGGCCGCGGAGCGCTCCAGGTGATCATCCAGGTCGAGGTGCCGCGGAACCTGTCGCCTGCGGCGCAGGAGCTGCTCCGCAGGTTCCAGGACGAGGTAGCCAAGCACCAGCCGGCGGCGAAGGCGGCGACCGCGTAGCGCTGCTGGTCGACGAGCTGCGGCCAGCGCTGCGGCGTGGGGCGGCGCTGCGCGGAGACGAAGTCGGGGACGCGCGGGCGCGGCGCCGACGACCGGCGAGCTGGCAGGATTTCCGGCGCCAGGCGTGAGCCTGCGGCGCGTTCAGCGCGTCGTGCCGATCCAGGCGCCTGCGCAAGCGAGGCTGAAAGCGATGGGGGCGAGCGCGGCCGCGAACACGACCGCGACGGGCGCCGCGAGGCCGAGCAGCACGAGAGAACCGAGGATGGCGAGCGCCGCCGAGGCGGCCGGCTCCAGGATGCTGCCCGTCGACGAGGCCCGGGCGACGAGATAGCCAGCCACGGGAAAGGCTGCGATCGCCCCTGCGACGAGCAAGAGGAGCGGCGCCGCCGCGGCGGTCGAGGCGTCGCCCCGGTCCACCGCCGCGAAGTCGACGCCGAAGCGGTGGCCGAGCGCGACAGCGGCCGCGAGCGCGGTCGTCATCACCCCGACCGTGACGAGCGCGCCGAAGGCGATCCACGTGAGCGTCACCGGTCGTTCGGTGCGTCTGAGCGCCTCACGCAACGTTCCGAGCGACGGCGGAGCGATTCGCGGAAGGAAGCGGCGCTCCCTGCGCTGCGAGCTGTGCGGCGACGCGCCTCGGCGGAGCAGGTCGCGGGCCGCGAGGAAGGTCACGAGGCCGGTGCCGAGGAGCACCGGCGCCGCGATGAAGAGCGCGACCGGGCGGCACGCAAAGACGATGTAGTCGTAGGCGCCGTTGAGCAGCATCGCGCCGAGCCACATGGCGTTGAAGCGGCGGCCGCCCAGCGGCCGGGTGCGCTCGCGGCCCAGCGCGTAGCCCCAGAGCGAGGCGAAGAAGAGGTGCGCCGGCACGGCGAGGAGGGCCCGCGCGATGTCGAGCGGGTCCAGCGGCCGGCCCCACAGGTACACGGCGTTGCGGGCCGACACGAACCCGAGCGCCGCGGCGGCCGCGTAGACGAGCCCATCGAACGGCTCCTCCACCGCGCGCAGCCGCGCGAACGGCGCGACCGCCGCCACCTTGAGCCCCTGCTCCAGCGGCGCCGTGACCACGAAGATGTAGACGAGCGTGACGGCGTCGAGCGTGCTGGCGGACTTGTCGAGGCCTTGCCAGCGCTGGAGGAAGGTCTCGATGAGCAGCGCCGGCACGAACGCGAGCGCGCCGAGCAACGCGGTCCCCACCGCGAACCGGCGCCTGCCATAGAGGCGCTGCGACCAGACGAGGAGCGCGGCCAGCCCTCCGAGCGGCGCGGCGACGGTGGCGAGCCAGAGGAGCGCGGCGGCGGCGTTCATGGGCGCGAGAAGTGGGGCGGCGGAGCTGGCTTCGCTGCGGCTAGAAGTGGAGCCCGGCGACCGCGGTCAGGGCGAGCGCCGAGCCCACGCTGGACCCCTCGGCCGCGAGCAGATCGGCCTTGGCCTGCTGAGGCGCGGCGGCTCCGCCCTTGATCCGATCGATCGCGGCCGAGGAGAGCCCCGGCCTGGTCAGCGCTAGGAGCTCCCAGCTCGCGTTCGCGCCGATCGAAAAGACCGGCGACAGGTAGAGGTCGAGCCCGCCGGAGACCCTTCCGTAGAAGCCGCGGATCGCGATGGCGTCGGCCGCGCCGCTCACCGCGCTCTTGACGCTGCCGAGGCCGGCGTAGCCGAAGCCCAGATCGACGTGCGGGTCGAGCCTGCCGAGCGGCAGGTGCATGCCGAGCTCGCCGCCGAGGGTGAAGAGCTGCCAGTCGCTGAAGAACCCGACCCGTCCGCGGGCGCCCAGCGTGAAGTACAGGAGCCGGACGCCGACCCCGGCGCCGACGACGCCCCCGTTCGCCGCGCTCGAAACGAACCCGGCCGTGAAGTCGTCCTCGTCGATGTTGAACGTCTGGAGACCGACGTTCTCGTAGCCCCCCTCGACGTTCAGCCAGACGATCTCGAGGCCGCGCCCCGAGTCCCGCTCCTTGGCCTCGTCGAGGCGGTGCTCCGTGCCATCGGGGGCGGTGGGCTCTGGCTCGGGCGTGGTCATCGGAGGGGGCGGCGCCAGGCCTCCGGCCTGCATCGATGGATCGTACGGGTTCGGCTGCGCGGCCGCGGCGCCGGTGGGCGAGGCAGCGCCGACGCTCGTCGAGGTCCCCGGGAGCGGCTGCCCCTGCTGTGCCAGGGCCGCGGAGGTCATGGATGCCGACGTGAGAACGGTGAGCAAGCAAAGCGCGCGACGAGCGATCATTCGTCCTCTTCCTGGATGTTCCCGTCGAGTCCGTCGGTTCGTCCCTTCGATTCCAGGGTCTCGGCGTCCCCTGTCGATGAGACGGGCGGGCCAGGCACCCGGTAGCCACCGTCGAGCCAGCGGCCGAGGTCCACCAGCTTGCACTGAGGCGAGCAGAACGGAAAGACCGGGTTCTCGGGCCTGAGCCCCGCCGACTTGCGGCAAATCGGGCACCTCGCGCCTGCCAAAGCTCCCATCCGGCGTAACGTAGCAGCGTCCATTGCGGGCATGTAGCCCGCGCTCGGTGAGCAGCTGGCCCGCGCTCGGTGAGTGTGTCGCCCGCGCTCGGCGCGCTGGACCGAGCTCGCAGCCGCGACGCCCGCTCAGCGCGCCGGGACCGCGAGGTAGCGGGGCGCGCCGTGGCGCCGTACCCGCAACAGGAGATCCTGGTGTGCCGCCGCGCCCAGGCGCGCGGTCAGGTCGGCGCCGCCACGCACCGGCGCGCCGTTCAGGTCGAGCACCACGTCGCCCACCTCGAGGCGGCCAGCCGCGGGGCTCCGAGGCGCGATCGACTCGATGCGCGCTCCTTCCAGCGCGTCGCTCGCCAGCACGCCGAACGGCGGCTGTTCGGCGTCCCTCGGCGCGCGATCGTCCGGCGCGCGCCAGCTCGGCGACGGCTCGTGGGGGGCCGACGGATCGAGCTTCATCGTCGCGCGCCGGTCCGCGCCGTCGCGCTTGTAGATGAGCTCCACCTCGTCTCCCGGCTTGGCTCGCCGGAGGATGCGCGCGAGCTCGCGCGCGTGCTCGACGCGGCGCCCCTCGACCGAGGTGATCACATCGCCCGGCCTGAAGCCCAGCCGCGATCCGGGGCCCTCCGGCTCGACCTCCGTGATCAGCGCGCCCATCCGCCCTGGCAGCCGGAGCACCCGCGCGAGCTGCGAGGTCACCTCCTGGAAGCTGATCCCGATGCGCCCCCGGTCCACGCGGCCCGTCTCTCGCAGCTCGGGCAGGATCTCGAGGACCTCGTCGATCGGCAGGGCGAAGCTGATGCCGCGGCCATCGGCGTGGATCGCCGTCGCGATGCCGATCACCTGCCCCGTCGCGTCGAAGAGCGGCCCGCCGCTGTTTCCCGGGTTGATGGCGGCGTCGGTCTGGAGGAAGCCGTCGAGGCTCCCCGTGCCCATGGGCCTCGACGTCGCGCTGATGATGCCCCGGGTCACCGTCGGTCCGAGCCCGAACGGGCTCCCGATCACGATGACGCCGTCGCCGGGCCGGACCGGCGCGCTCGATCCGAGGGACGCGACCCTCAGCGATCCCGCTCCGAGCAGCTTCAACAGCGCCACGTCGAGCGTCGGATCGCGACCGACCACGGTCGCCTCGAAGGCGCGCTCGTCCGAGAGCTGCACCTCGATGCCGAACGCGTCGCCGATCACGTGATCGCTCGTCAGCACGAGCCCTTCTTCGGTGATCACGAACCCGGATCCGATCGCCCGCTCCACCCGCTGCCCACGGCCCTCGAAAGGGAGCGCCGGGCTCGCGCGCCCCTCTGGAAACGAAGGCGCGCGCAGGGTGATGATGGTCACCACCACCGGCCGCACCTGCTCGACCAGCGCAGGCAGGGTCATCGTGCTGCGGGCCGCCGGCGGCTCGGGCGGCGATTCCGCGCGCAGGACCGAGCACGGCGCGCTCACCGCGCCGCGGGGCGATGGAGGGGGCGAGAGCGCGGCTGCCCGGTCGTTGCAGGCAGCGAGCGGTGCGGTCCCGAGGAACCCGACACACGCCCATGCGGCAGCGCGGAGCCGTCCCACGCGCCCGACGTAGAGCCTCGAGGCGGGACCGCAAGCGCGCAAGGACCGCCCGCTGGAAAGCGCTCCGCGCCGCGGCCGAGCTGCCCCGTGGGCCGGACGAGGCGGCACGCGCGGCGCGCCGGCCGCTCAGCCAGGAGGCGCGCCTCGCGCGACCTCCGTGCGCACCACCTGGACGACGACCTCCACCAGGCGACCGCCGGGCTGGACGAACGACGCCTTGCCGCGCCCTCCTTCGAAGCGCCACGCCAGATCGGCAGGAGCGCCCGTCTCTCCTGCGCCTTCGCCGACGCGGACGACGGCGCTCACCTCCAGCGTCTGTTTTCCCGCCGTCACGGCGCCCCGGGCCACGGCGAACGTCCCGGCGCCGAGCAGCGCGATCGTCCGCTTCGCCAGGTTGCTCAGGTGTCGCGCGGGCTCTTCCCCTCCCGGCTCCGGACGCCACGTCGCGATGTGCCCCGCGTCATCGATGTCGATCACGAAGCGCGCTTTCCCCGCGCTTCCGGGCGGGAGCGTCGCCCAGATCGGATCCGCCTGGCACGCGGGCGGGATGGCCCTCGTGAAGGCGCGCCCGAGGTTGCGTACAGCGCTGACGCCGGCCGCCCCGAAGTCGCCCTCGCCGTCCTCTCCGGCGCCGGCGCTCGTCCGCGGGGCGGCGGAGCGCGCCGGTGCGCCGGCTTCCCCGCTCGTCGCGGGCTCCCGGCGTCGCTCTGCGGGCCGAGGCGTCGCTTTGGGCCGGGGCGTCGCCGTCGGCCGAGGCGCTGCCTGGCCGCGCGGCGCGGCCGTCATGGGCGGCGCCGGCTCGCCGCCGGCCTCTGCATGGCGCTCTGCGGGCGCCGTGGGCCGGCTGGCATCGGCCGGAGCGGGCGCCGTTGGCATGCTCGTCGGCTCGTCGCGCCCGGCGGCCTCGTCGCGCCCGCTGCGAGCGTCGCTCGGGCGCGCGGCGCCGCCGCTGCCCGGCAGCGCGGCCGTGAGCCCGGTCCAGAGATCGATCGGCTCGCGCTCTGCCGCCGGCGCGGCGGGATCGCGGGCGGGCACCTCCGGCGACAGCCTCGCCGAGCTCCACGCGCCCAGATGGACGAGCGTCGAAACGAGGAGCGCCGGCAGCATCGCTCGTTGATCGCGCATCGGCTCGCACCCCGCCCTTCGACCCCGTCGGACGGGCAGCGGCCCCAGCGCATCGCTGAAGCTCGTTGCCCTTGGCCCGAGGTTCTGCCAGACAGCATCGCGGCTGCAACGTTCCCGAGCGCGCCTTGAAGCTCCTCGCCCTCTCGACCTCGACCCCGCGCGGCAGCGCCGCCCTCTTCGAAGCAGCGGACGTGGACCTGCACGCCGAGGCGGCGGCCCTGCGCGGCGGCGCCCCCTCCATCGCCGCGGCGCCGGCGCCGGGCGCGCGGCTGCTCGCGGCGACGAGCTACGCCGACGTGCACGGGCACGCGGAGCGCATCTTCGGAGCCGTCGACGAGGTGCTCGCTGCGGCAGGCATACCGGCCGCGGCGGTGCAGGCGCTCGGCTGCGACGTGGGGCCCGGCTCGTTCACCGGGGTCCGGGTGGCTGTCGCGGCGGCCAAGGGCGTCGCCCTCGCGCTCGACGTCCCGGTCGCCGGCGTCACCTCGCTCGAGGCGATGGCCGCCGCCGCCTTCGCCGCTGG
Organism: Sorangium sp. So ce381; assembly: GCF_051473845.1. Lineage (NCBI taxonomy): Bacteria > Pseudomonadati > Myxococcota > Polyangiales > Polyangiaceae > Sorangium > Sorangium sp. So ce381. The sequence goes on from NZ_CP150336.1 coordinate 2,369,545, forward strand.
CGCGGCGAGCCCCGGCGATCTGCTGGTCCCGCTGATCGACGCCAAGAAGGGTGAGGTCTTCCTGGCCGCCTTCGACGCGCCCTCGGCGGCGCCTTCGCTCCCGCCGCGACACCTGCCGCGCGACGCGGCGTTCGATGTCGTGGCCGAGCTCGCCGCGGGGCGCCGCATCGTCGTCGTCGGCGCCGTCGCCGAGGAGATCGAGGCGCTCCGGCCGCTCGCCGCGCGGGGCGACGCCCTGGATTTCCCCGACGCAACGTGGATCGGACGCCTCGCGATCGACCGGCTCCGGGCGGCCGCCGCGGGCGGCGAGCGCGGGTCAGCGGAGGCCCCGCACGATCCGGCGCTCCTGGAGCCGCTCTATGTGCGCGCGCCGGACGCGAAGCCGGCCGAGCTGGGATACACTCCGCCCCGATGATCAGCTCGCCTGAAGGGGACGGCGTCGTACCCGACGCGGAGCGCGAGGCCTCGAGCCCCAGCGACGCGGAGCGCGCTCCGCCGCCCGCCGCGGCAGCGGAGCCAGCTCGTTCTCCCTCCGTTCCCGCCGCGTCGCGCGACGAGCCTGCCGCGGCCTCCGCCCGCGTGGAGCCGGCCGAGTCGGGGCCTGATCCCGAGCGGCTCCGCGCCCGGTTCGGCCGCCCGTTCGAGGCCGGCGACGTCATCTTCCGCGAGGGCGAGCCCGGGACCGAGTCGTACCTCCTCGAGGAAGGGCGGGTCCGGCTCATCAAGAAGGTCCGCGGCGCCGAGCGCAGCCTGATGGTCCTGAAGCCCGGCGATCTGTTCGGCGAATCCGCCCTCCTCGGCGGCGCGGCGCGCTCGTCGACGGCGATCGCGCTGTCCCGCGGGGTCGCGCTCGCGCTCGATCAGGGCACGCTGCAGAACCTCGTCGAGCGCAACCCGGCCGTCGCGATGCGCATCATCAAGCAGCTCGTCGGTCGGCTCCGCGACGCGGAGGACCAGATCGAGATCATGATGCTCAACGACACGCAGTCGAAGGTCGTGAACGCGCTCCTCAAGCTCGCGCAGCAGTCGCGCGCCACCGGCGGCGCCGCCTCGAACGGGGCCTCGTTCGCGATCTCGCCGATGGAGCTGTCCACCCGCGTCGGCCTCGACGTCGACACGGTGAAGCGCGCCGTCCAGCAGCTCCGGGAGGGACAGTACCTGCGCGTCGCCGACGAGCGCCTCGAGATCCCCGATATCGAAGCGCTGCGGAGGTTGTTCGGCCTGCTGGGTCTCAAGGACGAGATCCGTGGCGAACAGTGATGAGCAGGAACCGCCTGCGCCTCCATCCTACGCCGACCTGACGACTGCTGGAAGCCGAATCGGGATCCTGAGGACGCGCTGCGTCTTCCGGGGAGATTCGCGGGTTGACGTGACAAGCGGCCTGGTTTACTCAGGGTTCCCCGCAGGGCAGGCGAAGTCCCGTCCTGACAATGTGCCGCGCCGCGGCATCGTTCGGCAGCGGATTCAAGATCGCACATGACCTCGCAGCGACACAGGACAGCAGCGACCCGCGCGGGGTGCATCCGCGGCGCGGCAGCTGTCGTGTCGATGGGGTCGCTGCTGTCGTTTACGTCGTTTGCGCCGCTCGCGCTCGCGTCGTGCGGCGGCGCGCAGCCCTCGGCGCAGACGAGCGACGCGCGGTCGCTCGCGGAGTATGATCTCGCGCGCGACTCGTTCCAGCGCGGTCGCCTGCGCGAGGCGCTGGCGCACGTCGAGGAGGCGCTCTCGCACGACGAGGACAACGCCGAGGCGTCCTACCTCGGCGCGTTGATCCTGCTCGGCTTCTGCGCGGGCGATGCTCAGTCCAGCGACTGTCGCTTCGACAGCGCCGAGAAGATGGCGCGGCGTGCCCTCGAGGCGAACCCGGAGATGCGGGACGCGAAGAACGCGCTGGGCGTCATCCTCGTGCATCAGCGGCGCTACGACGAGGCGATCGCGGTGCTCAAGCCGCTGACCGAGGACATCCTGTACGCCTCGCCGGAGAAGTCGTGGGGCAACCTGGGCTGGGCGTACCTGCTCAAGGGCAGGAACGACGAGGCGATCGACGCGCTACGCCGCGCGGTCGCCGCGCAGCCGCTCTTCTGCGTCGGGCAGTACCGGCTCGGCCTGGCCTACGAGAAGCGAGGCGAGCTCGATCTGGCGCGCGAGGCGCTGACGAGGGCGGTCGAGACCGACCAGCCGGAGTGCACGCGGCTGCAGGACGCGTTCGACGCGCGCGCCCGCATCGCCGAGAAGAGGGGGCTCGTGGACGACGCGCGCGCCGATCTCGAGCGGTGCCGGGAGATCGACGCGACGACGCCGGTAGGGCAGCGCTGCGCTGCACAGTTACAGACGTTGCAATAGGACCTCGGCGCGCCGCTTTCCGAGAAGTAACGCGGGGCGCGCTAGGGGGTTGAGCAACGGTTCTCAGGGTGAGTAGAGTGACGACCGAATGACGATGGGTGGAATGGGATGGAGTCGATCGGACGCTACCTGAGACGCACGCGTGAGGCTCGAGCCATGAGCGTGGAGGAAGTCGCCCGCGCCACGCGCATCCCGGTGATCTCCATCGAGCGAATCGAGGCAGATCATTTCGACGACCTGCCTGGCGAGGTGTTCGTTCGCGGGTTCTTGAAGGCGTACGCTCGCGCGGTCTCGCTCCCGATGGAGGAGGTGTTGGCCCGATACACGGCGAGCCGCCGGATCGCGCTGGTGACACCGCTGCCCATCGCGGCGCCCGCGCGCCGCACCCAGAGCAGGCGCTTCGGGGTCGCGATCGCGTTCGTGTTGTTGCTCATCCTCTTCACGCTGGCGCTCAGCATCGTGCTCAGGCCCCGCGGCCACGACATGCCGCCGGAGCTGTCGGAGGGTACCCGCGCGAGGGCGAGTACCTCCCTCTCGGTCTGAGGGCCAAATTTTCGCCGCGCGCTCGCGCGCGGTTCACGTCGTAACCCGCCGGTATCTGCCATGCCTCGATCGGTTCGCCCGCGGACGGAGCGCCTCCGGACCGGGGCGCTTCTGGTCCGGCGTGTACCTTTCGGTGAAGCCGATCTCCTGGTCGGGCTCTTCACCGAGCAGGGGGGGCTCATCTCTGCCACGGCGCGCGGCGCGCGCCGCTCGGCCAAGCGCTTCCCGGCGCTCGAGCCGATGCACCTGCTCCGCGTGACCCTGGAGATCCGTCCTGGCGCGGAGCTCGCCCAGCTCACGGAAGCGGCGATCGAGCGCCCGCGTCTGCGCCTCGCGGGGGATCTCGGGCGCCTCGAGGTGGCCGGGCGCGCGCTGCGCTGGGTGCGGGAGATCGCGCCGGCGCACACCGCCGAGCAGGCGGCGTGGCGCGAGCTGAACCAGCTGCTCGACCGCCTCGACGAGGTGTCCACGCCTCCTCCCCAGGCGCTGCTGGCGGAGACCGGCCTGCGCCTGCTCGTCGCTTTCGGCTGGGGCCTCGAGCTCACGCAGTGTGTCCGCTGCGGGCGCGCCTGCGACGCGACGCAGTCGGCCTGTGCCGACCCGGCGCGCGGCGGCCTCGTCTGCCGGGCCTGTGGCGGCGGCCCTGTCGTGTTGCGGCCGGAGCCGAGGGAGCGGCTGCTGGCAGCGATGCTCGGCGGCGCGCCGATCCCGGAAGAGGACGTCCCGCTCGCGCTCGACTTAGTAGAGGGCGCGCTCACGGCGCACGCGAGCGGCAGCTGAGCGGCGGCCGCCTCCTGTGCGGGTGGCAGCCGCTCGGCGGCGCTCTAGCGGTTCGGAGTCACGCCACGGCTCGCCAGAAGCGGGTCGCCGCGCGGGGGGCTTCGGGCGATCCCTCGATCTCCACGTAGGGCCGGCCGGGCGCGGCGCGTGGGAACGAGAAGCTGCCGGTGTTCGCGTAACCGTCGCCGAGCGCCTCGCGGTGCGTGTGGCCGAAGACGACCAGCTTCGCGCCTGTCGTCCTCGCGACGCGGCTGGCGCTCTCGGCCAGGCGCTCGGCGACCGTGCCGGCGTAGCGGTTGTGCCCGCTCGCCCAGCTCGCGCCCATCAGCAGCGCGCCGAGCCCGAGCGCCGCGGCGCCGGTCCCCCGCGCGCCGAGCCCGAGCGCTGCGATCCCGGCGCCCATCGACAAGGTTGCGATCACGCGATCGAAGTACAGCCGCGTGAACGTGCGCGCCGCGCTCTCCAGGGTCGGCGTGGCCCCGAGCCCGACGAGCGCGTCTGCCATCGCGCGCGGCACCCCGAGCTCGTGCGCGAAGCGCTCCATGGCCGCTTCCCCCACCGCGGCCTCGCCTTCCGCGCGGTAGAGCGGGCCGCTCTTCAACATCGCGCCGATCGCCGCGTGGAAGTAGCGGTAGATGACGTAGGGCGCGCGAGGGCCGTACCAGGTGAACGCCGACAGGAACAAGCTGAGCGGCGTCTGATCGTTCGCCTGCAGATAACGGTGCGCGCCGGTCGGCGCGATGAACTCCTCGACGAAGTGAACGCCGAGGCTGCGCTCGCCGACCACGAGCGGGTGAGCCGGGGCGTTGTCCGGATCGTAGAGGTGGCCGTGCTCGAAGTGGATTGCCCCCTCGCGGAAGAACCAGGGCGTCGTCCGGATCCGCGACCGGGCCTCGCCGGTCACCTCGAGCGCCTCCGCCAGCGCCACGGGGAAGTCGGGCGCCCCGACCTCGGCGTCGTGATTGCCACCCGCCAGCCAGAGCTCGCCGCCCCGGTCGAGGTGCTCGGCGAGCGCCGCCCGCGCGGTCGGGTGCGCGCGCAGCGCCTCGCGCAGCGCGCGCGGCCGGGGCATCCAGGGCGACTCGGAGGAGAGATCGAACAGATCGCCAGCGACCACGATGCGTGCCCCCCGGTGGGCCTCCACGAACCGGGCAAGATCGGCGGTCACGTCGCGCGGCGTCTGGCGCACGAGATGGAGATCGGCGAGCACGACCGTGCGGCGCTGCGTCATAACCTTCCTTATTCATCACGTCCGCCCGGGCGCTGCAACTCGCCGCCGGCCGCGCGATCTCGGCTGGTGGCCCTGTGGAGGAGGGCTGCCCACCGAGCTCAGCGCTGGTCTGTCGCATCCGTCACCGCTGCCGGGATGCAGCCCTCCGTCACCGTCGCCGCGCAGCCCTGGCACGGGCTCGACGCCTGCGCCGCTGCGTCCCATGCAAGCGTGCATGGAAGGCTCGGCGCGGACGCGACCCTCGGCCCAGCGGGTGAACGGTGGACTGCTCGCAGAGATCACCCGTGCCCTGGGGGACAAGGACATCGAGGCCCTCTCCCGGATCTACGCGGAAGACGCCGTGATCGAGGAGGTGAGCAGCCGCGATCCGCCGGCCCACCCCAGCGTCACCCGCGGGAGGCAAGCGATCATGGAGCGGCTCAAGAGCGACCTCTTCCGCGATCCGGTCTCGGACTGGGAGCGCCAGCTCGATTCGACGGAGATCCTGGATGGAATCGAGACCGATGAGGGGCTGGCGTACATGGAGGTGCGCGTCTATGCCGCCGGTGATCGGGTCGTCGCGCAGCACCTGGCCCGCAAGAAAAACGGCCTCATCGGCCACGATCGCGTCCTCGTCGCCTGGGACGCGGACTGAGCCAGCGCCGGCGAGCGGCGGTGCCGCCCCACGCGCCGTCGAGGGCCGCGTTGCTTGCGCGGCGAGGGCTGCGCTGCTCCCGCGGCGGCGATGTAGAGTGGCGCCGTGACCACCGCCGTCCTCCTCAGCTGCCACGGCACCGTCGAGCGGCTCGACGATCTGCCCGCATTCGTCACCAACATCCGCCGCGGCAGGCCGGCCCCGCCAGAGGTGATCGACGAGGTCCGCCGCCGCTTCGAGGCGATCGGCGGCTCGCCGCTCATGCGCATCACGCAAGCCCAGGCGGACGCGCTCGCCGCGAGGCTCGGTCTCCCGGTCGCCATCGCCGGGCGCCTCTGGCACCCGTATCCGGCCGAGGTGCTCGGCGCGCTCCACCGCAGCGGCGTGAGGCGCGTCGTCTCGCTGCCGCTCGCGCCGCAGTCCGTCGACGTCTACCACGCCGTCGTCCGCGACGCGGCCGCCGAGCAGGGCGGCATGGAGGTCCGGTGCGTGCCCGCGTGGGGGCTCGAGCCGGCGCTGATCGACGCCTTCGTCGAGGTGATCGACGAGGCGCTCGCGCGCGTCCCCGAGGAGAGCCGGGCGAAGGCGGCGGTGATCCTCTCGGCCCACAGCCTCCCGCAGCGGATCATCGCCGCCGGAGATCCGTACGAGCGCCAGTTCCGCGCGATGGCCGCCGAGGTGGAGCGCCGCATCGCCCCTCGCGGGAACCCGGTGCTCGTCGCCTTCCAGAGCCAGGGCATGACCGGCGACGCCTGGCTCGGTCCGGATCTGCGGTCGACGTTCGCCGGCCTCGCCGCGCGCGGCGTGCGGGAGGCGCTGATCGCGCCGATCGGCTTCGTCGCGGATCACGTCGAGACCCTCTACGATCTCGACGTGGAGGCGCAGGTATTCGCCCGTGAGGCGGGCCTCGCGCGGCTCTCCCGGGCGCCGGCCGTGAACACACGGCCGCGCTTCATCGACGCCCTGGAGGCGCTCGTCCGACGCGAGCTCGCGCGGGCCGCGCCGTAGGCGGCGCCGCGCCGGCTCAGCGCTCGCTGACGCGGCGCTTGCGCGGGAGCCTCGACACGGTCGCGCGGAGGAGCCCCGGGGCGTGCCTCGAGAGCGACACCCCGAGCTTGCCGTGGGCGGTGACGACCACCTCGGCGCGCCGCGCGACGATGCCGTCCATGATCTGTCGCGCCGCCGTCTGCGCCGGCATGACGAGCCAGCGCGGCACGGGATCCTGGGCGCCCTCGTGCAGGTTGCCCGCGTTGTCGATCAGGCGGATCTCGCTCGCCACGTACCCCGGCGCGACGTGCGTGACCGCGACGCCCTCGGCGCGGAGCTCCGCGCGCAGCGTCTCGGCGAGGGCGCGCACCGCGAACTTGCTCATCGTGTAGGCGCCCACCCCGGGGACCGCGAGGTAGCCGAGGACGCTGCCGACGAGCGCGACGCCGCCGCGCGATCGCTTGAGCTCCGGCAGCGCGGCCTTCACGGTGCGCAGCGCGCCGAAGACGTTGGTCTCGAGCTGCCGGCGGAAATCGTCGAGCGCGAGATCCTCGACGCGTCCCGCCACGCTGAACCCTGCGTTCGCGATGGCGATGTCGATCCCCCCGAACGCCTCGCTCGCCTGCGCGACGGCGCGCTCCACGTCGCCGTCGCGCGTGACGTCGCACGGGGTCGCGAGCGCCTCGCCGCCGGATCGCCGGATCTCCGTCGCGAGCGCCTCGATCCGCTCGGCCCGCCGCGCCGCGAGGACGACCCGGCCGCCGCGCCGGGCGACCTCCCGGGCGAGGGCCTCGCCGATGCCCGACGACGCGCCCGTGATGAGAACGACCCGACCGGCGAGCTCGCTTGCCATGGACGCCCGCATACCACGATCGCGGGAGCGCGCGCTCTGGCGCGCCCTCGCGCGCTCGCGCATGCTCGGCCTCTCGCCGCTCGGTCGCGCCGGCGGTGTCGGTTACGATGGCCTCTCCCGGCTCGACCGGGCGCCGAGTCTCAGCGTAGGTTTGCGTTCGTTTTGCGTAGGTCTGCGTTCGTCTGCGTTCGTCTGCGTTCGTTTGCGTGCGGTTGTGCACGATGACGAACGGTCGCGCATCGTTGCGCACGGGGTGACATGCGAAGCCACTCGATCCGCCGCTCTCTTGCCGCTCTCCTCGTCGCCGCCGCCTGCGCGGCCCCCGCTCCCGCCTCCGGCGAGCCGCCCCCCTCGCTTTCGCGCGTGCAGGCGCTCCTCGCGCAGGGCGACTACGCGGAGGCCGAGAAGGTCGTCCTCGGCCTCCAGGGCGGGAAGGAGCGCGCCGCGGCGCTGCTCGCGAAGGCGCGGATCGAGCTGCTCACGGGCCGCTACGACGACGCGGCGAAGACGGCGAAGGCCGCCGCCGCGCTCGGCAAGGAGGCGCGGATCGCCGCCGCGCCGCTCCGGGCCGAGGCGCTCGCGCGCCGCGGGAAGATGGCCGAGGCGATCGCGGCGGTGCGCGAGGTGGAGCGGGAGGACGACGCCCGCCGCGCGCGGCTCATGCTCGGCGAGCTCCTGATCGAGTCGGGCAAGCGGGGCGAGGCGCGCGCGCCGCTGATGACGATCATCGACGACTACAACGACGACAAGATCACCGCGAGCGACGCGGAGGGGCTGTCGCTTGTCGGGCGCGCGGCGCACCTGCTCCGGAGCGCGCGTGACGCGAACGACGCGTTCAACGCGGCCGAGAAGGTGGGCGGCAAGCAGCGCGTCGAGACGTTGCTCTGGCGGGCCGAGCTGTTCCTCGACAAATACGACCCCGGCCACGCCGGGCAGGTCGTGAAGGAGGCGCTCAAGCTCGCCCCGAAGGATCCGTTTGCCCGCGTCGCCATGGCGCGCGTCAAGCTCGAGAGCGCGATGGACTTCGGCGGCGCCGACAGCGAGGTCGCGCAGGCGCTCTCCGTGAACCCGAACCTCGCCGAGGCGTATTTCGTCCGCGCCGGGCTCGCGCTCCGCGACATGGACATCGACGCCGCGGACGCTGCAGCCGACCGCGGGCTCAAGGTGAACCCGAACGATCTCGAGCTGCTCTCGATCAAGGCGGCGGGCCGCTTCCTCGCCGACGACGCGGCCGGCTTCGAGGCCATCAAGGCGAAGGTGCTCGGCCTGAACCCGGGGTTCTCGCGGTTCTTCCAGATCGTCGGGGAGTTCGCGGAGTGGGAGCACCGCTACGACGACATCGTCAAGATGATGGGGGAGGCGACGCAGGTCGATCCGGACGACGCGAAGGCGCACGCCACGCTCGGCCTGAACCTGATCCGCGCCGGCGACGAGAAGAGCGGCGTGCTCTCGCTGCAGAAGGCGTGGGACAAGGACCGCTTCAACGTGCGGGTCTTCAACACGCTGAACCTCTACGAGAAGGACATCGCGACGCAGTACGTGACCGTGGAGGGGCAGACGTTCCGCGTCCGCTACCACAAGCAGGAGCGGGCGATCCTCGAGCGGTACGTGCCGCGCATGCTCGAGGAGGCGTGGGGCTCGATGGTGAAGCGGTACGGCTTCACGCCGAAGGTCCCGGTCTCGATCGAGCTCTATGCGTCGACGGAGAACTTCAGCGTCAGGACGAGCGGCCTGCCCAACGTGGGCATCCAGGGCGTCTGCTTCGGCCAGACGCTCGCGGCGCTGAGCCCGGCGGCGGGGGAGTTCAACTGGGGGAACGTGCTGTGGCACGAGCTCGGGCACGTCTTCGCGATCCAGCTCTCGAAGAACCACGTCCCGCGCTGGTTCACCGAGGGGCTCAGCGAGTACGAGACGATCGTGCGGCGGCCCGAGTGGCACCGCGAGGAAGATCCGGCGCTGTTCGCCGCCCTGAAGGGCGGGAGGATCCCGGCGGTCGACGGGTTCAACCGGGCGTTCACGCACGTCGACAACATCGAGGACGTGACGATGGCCTACTTTGCGGCGAGCCAGATCGTGGTCTTCATGGCGGGCGAGTTCGGCTTCCCGAAGGTGGTCTCGATGCTGCCCCGGTGGGCCGCGGGCAAGCGGACGCAGGAGGTGGTGAAGGAGTCGCTCGGGATCAGCGCGGAGGAGCTCGATCGGCGCTTCCGCGCGTGGCTGAAGCCCCGGCTCGAGCGCTACGAGAAGCAGTACGTCCCGGATCTGCACGCGCCGCCGCTCGACGAGGCGCGCAAGGCGGCGGCGCGCGCTCCGAAGGACGCGAAGCGGCTCGTCGAGCTCGCGCTCGCGCTGTTCGAGGACGGGCAGCGCCAGGAGGGCGAGGCGGTGCTCGCCGAGGCGCTGCGGGTCGATCCGAAGCAGCCTGACGCGACCTACCTGAAGGTGCGGGCGGCCTTCGCCGAGAAGAAGCCCGACGAGGCGGCGAGGCTCTTGAGCAAGATGATCGCCGACGGGAACGACGGCTACGTCGTGCGGATGAAGCTCGCCGATCTCGCCGAGCTGAAGAAGGACGCGGCGAAGATGAAGGCGAACCTCGAGGCGGCGTCGCGCCAGGATCCCACGCAGGCCGAGCCGCTCCAGGGGCTCTGCGACCTCGCGCGCCGGCAGAAGGACGCTGCGGGCGAGCTCTCGGCGCTGCGCCGGCTCGCGCTCCTCGATCAGCACGATCGCCGTGTCTGGCGGCGGCTGCTCCGGCTGCTCGTGGAGCGCGGCGCGTGGGAGGAGGCGCGCAAGGTCGGCGAGGGCGCGATCTTCGTCGACGTGGCGAACCCGGAGATCCACCGGCTCTATGCGCGGGCGCTGGCGCGCACGGGGCGGCACGTGTCGGCGATCTACGAGCTGAACAGCGCGCTCCTGTCCGGGTCGAAGCCGGGGGATGCGGCGGAGATCTACGGGGAGCTCGCCAAGGCGTACGCGAAGATGAAGCGAGACGACTACGCGAAGCAGGCGCTCGAGTACCAGAAGGCGATGAAGGGCGCGTCGCCGCCTGCGCCGCGGGCGATGCCGGATTGAGGCTCGGGGCTCGGAACGGCGACGAGGGGAGGGCGGAAATGCCGACTGCACGCGCCGGAGGGGGTCTCCGCGCGGCAGGGCGCGGGTGGGCGCTCGGCCATCCGCCGAGGCGGGAGCGCGGAGCTTGCGCATGGACCACCACCCGGCATGTCTCCCTTCGGGCCTTGCCACCTGGGACGTTTCGTCGCGCGCCACACAAGGCGCGCCTGAAACGTGGAGCCCTCCGGGACCTTATGGCACCTCGGTCGGTGCTCGCCGCGCCCACCCGCGCCCTGCCGCGCGGAGACCCCCTCCGGCGCTCGCGTGGTGCCAGGTCAAAATCGCTGCGCGCTCGGTGAAGATGCGCAGTTCCGCCCGCCAGCGAAGCGGAAACGGTTCGGGGGGAGGCAGCTGGGAGCCCTCGGCGAACCGGAAATGGTTACGGGGAGGCAGCTGGGAGCCCTCGGCGAACCGGAAATGGTTACGGGGAGGCAGCTGGGAGCCCTCGGCGAACCGGAAATGGTTACGGGGAGGCAGCTGGGAGCCCTCGGCGAACCGGAAATGGTTACGGGGAGGCAGCTGGGAGCCCTCGGCGAACCGGAAATGGTTACGGGGAGGCAGCTGGGAGCCTTCGGCGAACCGGAAACGGTCCGGGGGAGGCAGCCGGGAGCCTTTGAGAACCGGAAGCGGTCGCCAGTACCTCCTTACTTGATGGCACCGCGCCTTCTGAGAAGCCTGGCCGGCGATTTATGCGACAGGCTCTGGTGTGACGTCTGCCGGTCGGGGGCAGACGCTGCTGGGCGAACATTTCTCCACGGCCAATTTCCGCGGCGCGGCAGCGGTCATGCGCCCGACGCTTCCTCTTGCGCGGAGCGCGGGGCACCGTCGCTTGCCGTCGGCTCGGCGGTCGCTTGCTCCCGCTGCTTCAGCACCGCGCGCGCGATAAGGGGCGCCTTGCGGGCGAGGATCTCGAGGGGAAGCCCGTCCTCGCAGTACATCCGGTACCACTCCTGCCGGAAGGAGACGACGCTCTCGCCATGGCCGAGCTTGAGCCGCTTCAGCATGGTCTGGGCGCGCTCGCGGAGCTCTGGCGGACAGCGATCGGTCAGCACCATCTGACACGAGGGGAGGAGCACCTCGAACCAGCCGTCCCCGACCTCGAATGGATCCAACACTTGGTCGGAGCGGAGCGCGCTCTTGCTGCTGTTGATCCATGCAGCCGCGTAGCGGAAGTTGGTCCATTCGTACGCGAGACTGGGATCTTCGTCTCGCGAGACGAAATGGTCGACGGTCCCCGGCGCCGACAGCCACATCGCCGTGTAGCCGCACAGGTCTTTGAAGGCCGCCCGGAGGTCGCGCGCAGCGCGCCGCCAGTAGCCCGGCGTGCTCCTGGCGTCGCCCTTGGCGAGCCATCGCTGGCCGGGCTGTCGAACGTTGGCATCGAAGTCCGCGGGCTCAGGCGCGCGCTCGAACGGGATCATGCGCCCGCCCGCTCCCGGCGCACGATCCAACGCGGCCAGAAGCGATCCTGATCCGGCAGGAGGCGCACGAGCTCCCGATGGATCTCCTCCTCGGTCCTGAGCCCCTCCGGCAGCGCGTTGGTCTCGCCGCGCATGAGCGCCTCTGCAGCCTCGATGGCCCGCTCCGCCTCGATCGAGCGCCCCTGCTCCAGGCCGAACACCGGCGACGTCAGCCAGCCGATTGCATCGCCGCGCTTCGCCCAGGGGAGCTCGCGCACGGTCACGTCGGCGCCGTCGAGCTCGAACACGAACAGCTTGTCCCTGGCCGGCTTGAAGTGCGGCTCCATCGACGCGAGCACGAGGGGCGAGTGCGTCGTCAGCAGCACTTGCGCACGCATCGAAGGGGCGAGCCCGCTCAGAGCGCCGAGGAGCGCGGGGACGATGTGGCGTTGCCACCTGGGGTGCAGGTGCGTCTCGGGCTCCTCGATCAGCACGACGATGCGGTCCGAGGGTTTCCAGCTGATCAGGCGTGACGCCTGCACGTGCTCCGACCACGACCACGCGATGAGGTAGGAGAGCTCGAGGATCCGCTTCATCCCGGCGGACGCGTGGACGATGGGGATCGTGCCGTACGGCAGCTCGATAGTCGGGAACTTGCGCACGTCGTCGAGGTAGAGCCGCACCGGTTTGCCGGGCGTCATCTTCTCCTCGGGGTGGGAGAGCTGGTCGAGCACGCGGCAGAGGAGATGGAACGGGTGGTTCTCGTCGCCGCCCGCCGCCTCGAGCTGCCAGGTTACCCAGTCCTGGACGAGCCCGTTGCAGAACGGCTTCTCGTCGCGCCTGAGGCCATTCCATATCTGGTTCTCCTCGAAGAGATAAGGGATGGGATTCAGCGGGAATCTCACGAGCGGGTAAAACTTGGGGCTGTTCGTTGGCAAGTTCTGTCGATGCGGATCCCAGAGCGAGTACGCGCCATTCGTTCGGATGTAGAGCACGGGAGCCGTGTCCTGCACCCACGAAGGGACATCGATGCCGGCGGGGGTCGAGACCAAGCCGACGCTCATGTCGCGATCAAACCTGTCGCGCCACTGCTGAGCAACGCGTTCGTACTTGCTCTCGAACTGGCCCGAGCTGGTGCCCGGCTCGGCTTCTCCCGAGATGCGCGCGCTCTCTTCCTTGCCCGGCTGCGGCAGCACCGGCCGATCCGTCCACGTTCCGGTGAGCGCCCACCATGCGACCTCGAGCACGAAGCTCTTGCCGAGCCCGTTGTCGCCGGTGAGCACGTTGAGCCGCTCGCCGAGCTCCAGGTCGAGCCGGTCGGCCGGCCCCACGCCTTCCAGGTGCAGCGATCGCAGCATCGTGGTTCCGCGTACCACACCCTCCGCGGTCCAGGCCATGCGTCGCGCTGCCGGTGCGCCCGTCCTTCGACGCCCGTAGCGCCGAGGGGAGGGTCTGCGCGGCGGCCGCGGGGGGGCGCGGCGAGCACCGACCGAGGTGCCATAAGGTCCCAGCAGGCTCCACGTCTCAGGCGCGCCTTGTGTGGCGCGCGACGAAACGTCCCAGGTGGCAAGGCCCGAAGGGAGACATGCCGGGCGGTGGTCCATGCGCAAGCTCCACGCTCCCGCCTCGGCGGATGGCCGAGCGCCCACCCGCGGCCGCCGCGCAGACCCTCCCCTCGGCGCGGCCCCCCGGCAGGGCCGCCTCCCTTGGCGGCCTACTCGTCCTCCGCCTCCCCCTTGTCCCCCCGCAGCCCGAGCGCCTTGAACTTCTTGTACAGGTGGCTCCGCTCGAGCCCGAGCCCGCGGGCCGTCGCGGCCATCTGCCCTCCATGATGGCCGAGCGCCTCCTCCAGGATGGTCCGCTCCGCCTCCTCCGCGAGCACACGGAACGGCACCCCCGGCCGGAAGAGCCCGCCCTTCATCGCGGCCTGCTGCCCTCCGAGGCAGACCTTCACGTCGCCCTCGTCGATCGTCTCGTCCGGCGTCAGGATCACCAGCCGCTCGATGATGTTGCGCAGCTCCCGCACGTTCCCCGGGAAGCTGTAGGCGACCAGCATGCTCATCCCGCCGTCCGTGAACGCCATCCCGGGCCGATCGTTCGCCTGCGTCGCGAGCGCGAGGAAATGCCGCGCGAGCAGCGGCACGTCCTCGCGCCGCGCGCGGAGCGGCGGCAGCGACAGCGGCAGCACGTTCAGCCGATCGTAGAGATCCGGCCGGAACTGCCCCTCCCGGCACGCCGCCTCGATGTCGCGGTTCGTCGCCGCCACCACGCGCACGTCGACCTTGATCGTCTCGTGCCCGCCCACGCGCTCGATCTCCCGCTCCTGGAGCACCCTGAGCAGCTTCGCCTGCATCGCGAGCGGCATGTCCCCGACCTCGTCGAGGAACAGCGTCCCGCCGCTCGCGCGCTCGAACTTCCCTCGCCGCTGCTTCGTGGCGCCCGTGAACGCGCCGGCCTCGTGCCCGAACATCTCGCTCTCGATGAGCTCGCTCGGGACCGCGGCGCAGTTCATCTTCTCGAGCGGCCCGCGCGCCCGCTTCGACGCGCCGTGGATCGCGCGCGCGACGAGCTCCTTGCCGGTGCCGCGCTCGCCCGTCACGAAGACCGTCGCGGTCGCCTTCGCCGCGCGCGCGATCTGCTCGCGCAGGTCGAGCATCGCCCGGCTCTCTCCGATGAGCTCGCCGACCTGGCCGGTCTGCGTCCGCAGCGCCTTCGCCTCGGCCTCGGCGCGGACGAGGCGCAGGGTGTTCTCGAGCACGAGCAGCAGCCGATCGGTCGAGAGCGGCTTCTCCAGGAAGTCGATCGCCCCGAGCCGTGTCGCGCGGACGGCGGCGTCGACCGTCGCGTGGCCGCTCATCATCACGACGGGCAGCTCCGAGCCGGCGACGCGTATCCGCTGGAGCAGCTCCACGCCGTCACCGTCGGGCAGCGATACGTCGAAGAGCGCGATGTCGTAGCTCCGCTTCGCGAGCTTCTCCTCGGCCACCCCGACGCCGCCGGCGACGTCGACCGTGTAGCCCTCGAGCGACAGGGCCTTCTGGAGGGTCGTCAAGATCGCCCGCTCGTCGTCGAGCACCAGCACATGTCCGCGCGGCATGTTTGCCACCGTAGCGCGGAACCGCCGCGGCCGATGCCCGCCGGCTGCGCGCCGACGCTGGAGCGCGGAGCACCCTGCCGGAGCGCGGGCGTACTCCGCCGGAACCAGTGCATGGAACGGGCGTGGAGAGTGCGTCGAGCACGCGTCGGCGGCGGCAAGAATCCATGGCCGCGACCCGACGCGTGAGGCGGCGTGAGGCGGCGTGAACACCGCGCGCTCCGGGACCAGCGACGCAAGGCCCGCTTCCGCGCCGCTGCGCGTGGAGAAAGGGGGATCCGGCTTGCGCGCGCTATGGTAGCTTGGCCCAGGATGTCTCCCGACGGTCTCGCGACGGCGGAAGGAGATCTGGAGCGGACGCCGTTCGCTCATCTTTTCGTCTATGCCGTCGAGCATCGGCTGACCGGCGCGCTCATCCTGGTGGAGCCCACGGGCGCCGAGCACACGCTGCGGATCGTCCGGGGGAACCCCGTGAAGATCCGTCCGAGCGACGGGTACGCCCGGCTCGGGGAGATCCTGCTCGAGGAGGGAGTGATCACCGCCGAGATCCTGGCGGAGGCGCTCGCGACAAGGGGCCTCCTGGGGGACGTGCTGCTGCTGTCGGGGTGCGTCGATGCCGCGACCATCGACTGGCTTGCCCAGGTCCAGTTCGTGCGGCGGATGATGCGCCTGTTCGATCTGCCTCCGGAGACGAAGTACCGCTACTTCGACGGCCTCGACGCGCTGGCCGAGTGGGGGGGAGATCCCGCGAAGGTCGATCCCCTCGCGCTGCTCTGGACGGGGCTGCGCGAGCACGGCGAGCGCTCGACGCGCCTCCAGCGGACCCTGGAGCGGATCGGGGCCGTGCCCCTCCGCCTGCACCCCGCCCTCGAGCCCGGCCGTTTCGGTTTCCGCGAGGGCGAGCTCGCCGTGATCGAGGCGCTGGAGAGCTCCACTCCCACGCTCGCCGCGCTCCTCCGATCCGGGGTCGCGCCGGAGCCCATCGTACGCAAGCTCATCTACGCCCTGGCGATCACCCGCTATCTCGATTTCGGGACAGGCGGGCCCGTGGGCGCGGAGCTCTCGTCGAGCGTGCCGCCCGCGAGCGCGGCGAGCCTGTCGCTCGGACGCGTGCAGCTGCGCGCGACCGTCCATCGTGTGGGCGCGGCGGCGCCGGATCCGGCCGGCGACGGGGAGCGCGCGCCGGTGCTCGCTCGAGGTCGCCGCCGGGATCGTTCTTCCTCGGAGCCGTCGCCCGTGTCGACCGTGTCGAGCGTCACCGGCGCGTCCCCGCTCAGCGGAGGCTCGCTCTCCGCGGCCGTGGCCGCCGAGCTCGCCAGCGCCGCCGGCCTCGACGTCGGCCGCGCGGCGGGCGAGCCGTCCGAGACCGACAGGGATCGCGAGCCGTGGGGATCGCTCGCTCCGGCCGACGAGGGCGCCGCCGGCGGTCGGTCGCGTCCCGAGGACCCCTGAGGCGAGCCACCCGCTATATAGGCCGCCGCGATGCCTGCGCCCGCGCGACGCCTGCTCCCCGCTCAGGTCCACCTCCCCTCCGGCGGCGTGGCGCGCCTGTCGGACGCCGCCGCGCGCGCTCGCGCTTCCTCCGTCTTCGGCGCTCCCGCACGCCGCGGCGTCGAGCGCGCGGTCATCGGCAGGTGCGCGCTCGACGTGCAGGTCCTCGCGGGCCCGTCGGTCCTGGCCGACGCGCGCGGCGTGCCGCTGGATCCTCTTGGCCTCCCGCTCACCGATGCCCATGTCCTGCGCGCGCTCCTCGCTGCGGCCGGCATCGTGCCCGAGGAGCCAGGCGCCTACACCTGCGAGAACTGCAGCGCCCCGTTCGAGGTCGCTCCGTCGAGCCTGCTGGAGATCGGGCCGTTCACCGACGGCGAGCTCGACGATCCAGAGCTCGATCGCCCGTTCGACTTCGGCGTCTCGCGCCCGATCCCGGCGCTGCGCGTGGGTCGCGCCGTCTGCCGCGCCGTACGCCTCGTGGAGCGCACGGTCGAGGAAGCGATGCCGCTCCTCCGCCTGCCCGCCGATGGCGTCCTCCGCATCACGCCGTCGCTGGTGGTGGCCATGGGGATCGCGGCGCTCGGCCGCGAGCGCCGCGCGCCGGTGATCGCCGACGCGCTCGCCAGCGCTCCCGACGAGGCGTGGGGGGCGATCGTCGACCTCTACCACGAGGCGCGCTACCCCGCGCGGCTCCTCGCCGTCTACCGCTGCCAGGGCTGCGGCGCCCGCAACGATCTCGACGTGCCGCTCGAGCGGGAGCTCGCGCGCGCCCCGCTGCGCGCTGCTGGAGTGGACGGAGCGGACGCGGACGAGCTCGGGGAGCCCCGCTCGACGCGGGCAGGGACGAGGGCTCGGGCGAGCGCCTCGAGCGCCTTTCCGGATCTCGACGGCTTCGAGGAGCGCGTCCGCGCTGCGGCCGGACGCATCTACGAGGCCCGCGGCGTGCGGAACATCGATCTCTTCATCGACGCAGGGGTGCCGACCTGCGACGACGGAGGCGAGCCGCTGCTCGGATGCTACACGCCCGGGACACCCGCGGATGCGCTCGGGATCGCCCATCCTCCGGAGATCCGGATCTTCTATCGGACGTTCAGGTCGGAAGCCCGCGAGGATCCCGGCTTCGACATCGACGCGGAGATCGAGGAGACGATCGACCATGAGGTGACACATCACCTGCACCATCTGGCCGGCAGCGATCCGCTCGACGACGAGGAGCACGAGCAGATCGCGCGCGAGCAGGTGCGCCGGGTGGGCCACGCCGAGGCTGTGCGGCGCGCGCGGCGCGGCGCCCTGTCGGACGTCGCCGGCTTCGTGCGCGCGACGTGGCCGGCCTGGCTGATCGCCGCCGTCGGAACGGCCCTCGCGTGGTGCGCAGGCGGGCGCTGACGTCCAGCGCCGCGCGGGGCGAGCGTGACCGTGCGCCCGCCGCTTTCTTCGAAGCAGGAGGATGAGCTGTCTATACTGCTGGGACAGCAAGAAGATGTGCCGGGGAATACCGGCTCCTCGAGCGCCGCTGTGCTCTTGCCGAGGATCGTGAAGACGAAGAGCTCACCGGCCGGCACGGCCGGGTCCACCAAAGCGCCACGTCCAGCCAAGCGGGGTGGCGGTGCGCAGAACCGCCGGGGAAGTCCGGATGCGGTCGAGAAGCGCCGGGCCGCGCGCCGGTTCAACGAGCTGCTCCTGGGCGGCGGCGGCCGCGCCGGAGACGGCCGTACCGAGCGCCGGCGCCGGCGCCTGCTCGCCGAGCTGGCCGAGGGGGTCGCGCGGCGAGGCAAGCGTGCGCTCAAGCCGATCGACGTGCTGTCGCGCGTCGAGGAGCTCCTGGAGCTGGGCGAGCCGCTCGCCTCGATCCGCGAGGCGTACCCGCCACCGCCCCCGGTCGAGGTGACCGCCGAGCTCGTGGAAGGCCTGAAGCACCTCCACCGCGCCTACGGTTTCTCTGCGGACGTGTACCGGTTCGTCGGGCTCGACGCCCACGCGCTGCGGAAGGCCGGGGTTCTGCGGGGCGGGGAGCGCGGAGGCGAGCGCGGCGTGTCCGCCGAGGGAGCGCCGCGGGGCGGCTTGACCTTGCCTGCCGGCGCGGGGATAACCCGCTCCGATGCGCGCGAGAACGCTGAAGCTCCCTCTCGGCGCGGCCGCCATGGCGGTCGTGTGCGCGGCGTCGACCGGCCTGTCGCTCCGCGCTGAGGCCCAGCCAGCGGCCGCGGCGGACGTCCCGGTGGCGCGCGTCGGCGACGCGGCGATCACGGCGTCGGAGGTCGAGCGCAGGCTCGCGCAGGTCCCGCCGTTCCAGCTCCAGACCTTCGGGCGCACCCCGGACGAGATCCGGAAGAACTTCGTCAGCCAGGTCCTCGTGCGCGAGCTGCTCCTCGCCCAGGGGGCCGCCGCGCAGAAGCTCACGGAGCGCGCCGACGTGCAGGATCGCGTGCGCGGCGTCCTGCGCTCCGCGCTGCTGCAGCGGATCCAGGCGGAGGCGGCGGCGAGCTCTCCGGTGACGGACGAGGAGGTCCGTGTCTATTACGAGGCGAACCGCGACAGGTTCAGCTCCCCGGCGATGGTGGCGCTCTGGCGCATCCTCGTCGCGACGCGCGGGGAGGCCGAGGCGATCCTGGCCGAGCTGAAGAAGGACCCGTCCCCTCAGCGTTTCAAGGAGATCGCGCGCGAGAAATCGCTCGACAAGGCGACGAACATGCGCGGCGGCGATCTCGGCTTCGTGGCGTCCGATGGCACCACGGCCGAGCCGGGGCTGAAGGTCGACCCGGGGCTCCTCTCGGCCGCCGCCGGGGTGAAGGACGCGGAGCTCGTGCCCGAGCCCGTGCCCGAGGGCGATGGCTTTGCCGTGCTGTGGCGGCGCCAGAGCAAGAAACCCGTGAGCCGCTCGCTCGAGCAGGAGGCGCCGTCGATCCGTCAGATCCTCGCGCACGGCAAGGCGGAGGCGCAGGTGAAGCAGCTCCTCGATCGCCTGCGAGCGCAGGACGTATCCGGTCACGCCCCCGAGCTCGTGGACCTCATCGACATCACGTCGACGGGCGATCTGCAGCCGAAGAAGCGCCCGGGCACCCTCGCGAGCGGCCGGCGTCCAGGCGCGCCTCCGCCCTCGCCCGCGCCGCGCCAGGACATGCGCTGAGGCGGCCGACCCGCACGGACGTGCGCTCGCCATCCTCGGCGGCGCCGCCCCCCGAGGGCGACTCCGTCAGCGGCGCCGCCCCCCGAGGGCGACTCCGTCAACGGCGCCGCCGCCTCCGAGGGCGCTGAACGGCGTGTCAGCTGAAGGCGATGGCGAGCGCGATGGCGGCGAAGCCGGAGGCAATGGTGAGCGCGAGCGCGGCGATGCTTCCGGCGCGTCGAGCGCGCTCCGCCGCGTCGGGGTGGAGCGCGTAGACGCCCAGGAGCAGCGCCATCGAGGCCTTGCCCGGTACCCGGAGCGAGGCCGAGAGGACCTGCTCGGCTCCCTTGGTGCCGCCCGTGATGAGCATGGCCAGCGCGCCGAGCGGGCCAGCCATGAGATCCCAGCCGCATGCGTAGAGCCCGAAGCGGAGCGCGCGCCGGCGCTCTGGCCGCGCGCCTTGACGCCGCGCCCCGAGGTCGAGCGCGGCGCCGTGCAAGGTGTGCGCGAGCACCATCCACACGGTGACCCCCGGAACGCCGATAGCGAGCCACTGGAGGGCGCTCGCGCGTGCGGCCGGGTTGCGAGCTAGCTCCAGCGTCAGGCCCGGCAGCGCCAGCGCGACGAGGGGCAGGAGCGCGGCGATCATCGACAGGATCGCGAGCGTCTCCGCCAACAGGGCGAAGCGCATCGCCGCGGGGAGCGCGCCGTCGGGTATCGTCGCGAAGAACGTCTCGGCTCCCAGCGTGGTCGCCCTCGAGGTGGCCCAGAGCCGCGACCAGACCCCGCCGACCGGGCGCTCCCACGGGACTATCGCGACGACCCCCGAGCCCTCGTCGCTCGCCGCGGAGCACCCGGCGCAGTCGGGCTGTCCGCAGCACGCGCAGAGCACCGCCGCGGGGACATCGAACGTCTCGTCGTCCCGCGCGAGCTCACGGCGTACGCTGGCAGATCTCTTGGCCATTGCGCACCTTCGAGCAGCGGACAAGGGCCACTCCCATCAAGGTTACGTCGCACGAGCGGGCCTGTCGACCCGAGATGTCACCGGCCACACGCTGCTCAGTGCAGCACCTCGTCGCCCCGTCGCCGCTGCCCCGTGGGGAGGTCGTCGATCCTTCCTCCGAAGAACGCCGCGGTGAACAGCGCGAGCAGCGCGATCGCACCGGTCGCATAGAGCCCGTAGCCCCATGTGAAGCGGACGGGACGGAGCAGCGTGCTGCCCGGCGTGAACAGCAGGCGCATCGCGACGGTGACGAGGGCGACCGCGGCGAGGAATGCGACGGCCACGCGGGCGCCGCGCATCTTGTGGATCGACCTCCGGGTCAGCGCGAGCGGGATCATCACGAAGAACGCGACCGCGGGGGCCCACATCCAGCCGAGCCTTCGCGCGAGCCCGAAGCCGCTGAGGTCGCGGAGCTCGGGGGCCGTCTCGTGGATCCACGGCGCGAAGAACGCCGCGAGCCCGAGGAGCGCGAGCGCGAGCAGGGCGCCCCGGCCGCGCCCGGCGTAGGTCCACGGGAGCGGTTCCATGTGCGGCGGGAGCGGCTCGTCAGGCTCATCTTGGAGCGCGTCGTACGAGGGGGGGAGCTTCGCGAGCGCCTCCAGCCGGAGGCCGCAGGCAGGGCACGTGGACGCCTCTTTCGCCTCGAACATCTCCCGGCAGAAGGGGCAGGCGTGAAGCCCGGTCATCGAGGCGGGAGGATAGCGCACGGCGAGCGGCGCGCGCGGCGGACGCCGCGCGGGGCGGGGACCGCATTCCGGGGTTCCACCGGGGCAGGGCTTAGCCCATAGTTGCGTCCCATGGGCAAGCGTGATCGGCTCTCGGACGATGAGATCGCCGGGTTCGTCGCTGCTCACCCGGGCTGGGTGCGAGCGGGCGAGCGGATCGAACGGAGCTACTCGTTTCCGGACTACGGGACCGGCGTGGGCTTCGTGATGCAGATCGCTCTGCTGGCCGAGCGGCGTGATCATCACCCGGACATCGCGCTGTCGTGGGGCAAGGTGCGGGTCGCGTGGTCCACGCATGACGCTGGCGGCCTGACAGCGCTCGACCTGGAGCTGGCCGAGCTGACCGACCGCTTGAGCGCGGGCTGACGCTGCGCGTGGGCAAGGTGCTGGGGATGCTCCCGAGCGAGCTGCTGCAACGCCTGGATCTGGGGTTGGAGGGGGACCTGCCGCACCTCGAGGAGGCGTTGACGCACCCGAGCTTCTCGAACGAGCAGCGAGGCGGCCGGCGCGTGGACAACCAGCGCCTCGAGTTCCTGGGGGACGCCGTGCTCGGCCTGTGCGTGACGGAGCTCCTCATGGAGCGCTTTCCGGGGGCCAGGGAGGGGGAGCTCTCGATGATGCGCTCGGCCCTGGTCAACACGGACGCGCTGGCGGCGTGGGCGCGGGGGATCGAGCTCGGCGCTGCGCTCAGGGTCGGCCGCGGCGCGGAGGTCGCCGGGGAGCGCGACCAGACGAACGTGCTCGCCGACGCCACCGAGGCGCTCGTCGCGGCCCTGTACCTCGATCGCGGCTTCGAGAGCGCGCGGGCGCTGAGCCGGAAGATCGCCGCGAGCCCGCTCGCGCAGCTCGCGAGCGGCAGCATGCTCGGGCGCGACGCCAAGAGCGAGCTGCAGGAGCGCGTGCAGGCGCGCGGCGCGGCGTCGCCGCGCTACCGCCTGATGGGCACCGAGGGGCCCGACCACGACCGCGCGTTTCTCGTCGCCGTCGAGGTCGACGGCCAGGTCATCGGCACCGGCCGGGGCCGGTCGAAGAAGCTTGCGGAGCAGGCGGCCGCGCGCGCCGCGCTCCTTTCGTGCGCCGCGCCGGAGCCCGCGGCCGCCGCATCCGATGGACGGGCAGCCGCCGAGGCCCTGCAAGGTGCGCCCGAGGGAAGGGGGGGCCCGCCGTCCGGCGGGGTGTCCTCCGAGCAAACCGTGAACGACCGAGGACCCAGTCGATGATGCGTCACCTGATGCTTGCTTTCAGCTTTGCGCTCTGCTCGCTCTTCGTCGCGCTGCCGGCCTGGGCCGGGAGCTACCTGGACAGGGCGAGCCTGCTGCTCGACGAGGCGCGCAGGGAGGGCGACATGCTCCTGCCGCGGACCCATGACAAGGAGCTCGTCATGGTGGTGCATGCGCTCGCGGAAGCGCGCGCGCGGGTGGCGAGCAAGATGGAGTGCCCTGGCTCCGTCGCCAAGGCGCACCCGCACCTCCTGCTCGTGCTCGAGAACAGCGAGCGCGCCGCCGACGCGGCGGCTCAGGGCAACTTCAAGAAGTTCATGGAGCACCTCACCGTGGCGCGGAACGAGGACCGCGCATTCCGTGCGCTCCTCGCCGAGCTCGGCTACGCGCTGCCCGATCTGAGCTCGAAGCGCTGAGGCCGCGCGCGCCTCGAGCGAGCCGCGTCCGCTCGAAGCAGGTCTGCGCCGGGGCCCCGTGGCGAGCGTCCCCGGCGCAGCGCGCCTCAGAACATCGCGCCGAGATCGATCCCGAGGGTCCACTGCGACCCGAGCCCGGCGAACTTGTTCTCGCCGTCGATCTCGTTCGCCGCGCCCTGGTTCGCGTCCTCGGGGCTCACGATGTCGGTGATGAAGTGCGCGCCGAGCTTGACCATCTGGAACCGCAGCTGCGCGCCGAAATGCAGCCGGTGGCGGTTCATGCGCACGGCGTCGAACACCACGGTGTTGTTGAAGTCGGCCTGGGAGCCGCCGTCGCACACCGGCTGGCCGTCGTGGGGGAGCGGCTTGCCGTCCTGCCCCTGCACGGGGTTGGCGGGCGAGTTCACCCCTCGGAAGTTGCAGAAGTTCACGGCGTCGGTGTTCGGGGTGAGATCGATGAGCCCCGAGTCTCCGAAGATCCGGAGCCACTGGTAGCCGACGTAGGGGGTGATCACGACGGTGCCGGCGATCGGCAGGGGCTTCGAGATCTCTGCGTCGGCGCCGGCCACGGTCAGCTGGAACTCCTCGGTCCCGGTGATGGTCCGGACGCTGCCGCCGACGGCGAGCTCCGGGAGGATCGCGGGGAGCCCTCGGCGGAACCCCTCGAACAGCGACCAGCGCACGTCGGCGCCCGCGCTGACGAGGCTGGTGTTGGCGAGGAACCCGACGGCGCCGGTGAGCTCGAACCCGAACGGAAAGCCCTTGCGGACCTTGAGGCCGTAGTGCTGCAGGAAGGAGTCCGGGCTCCGGTTCTCGATGGAGAAGTTCTTGCTCGTCGGATCCTGAGGTCCCTGCGTGCCCTGCTTCCAGTAGTCGGCGTCGCTGTCAATCTTCGTGTAGTTGGCCTCGATGCCGATCTCGAACCCGCCGTAGCCCGTGGTCCGCGCCGAGTGCATCGCCGACGGCGCCACCGCGAAGCCGTACTGCGCGATGAGCTTGGCGAACGCAGCGTCGTCGGTCAGACAGCGCTGATAACGGGAGGCGGGGTTGTAGTAGAGGCCATTCTTCGGCCCTGTGATGCGGCAGGGCACGGCTCCGCCGACGCTCGGCTCCGGGTCGCGCACGAGCCGCGCGAGCGCCGGATCCATGGCGTCGGCGGCCGCGAGCGAGGACGACGCCACTCCTGCGAGGGCAATAGCCGAAGCGATCCAGCACGATGCGCGCATTCCGTGTCTCCGAGGCGGGAGGCTACGTGTCCGCTCGTACAGCCGTCAAGCGAACAGAGGGGCCTCCGTCCGTTCGGTTCGCGTTTTCCGCGCGACCGCGTGGGCCGGCTATCCGTCGAGGCGGCGCTGGCGAGCCAGGCCACGCGCGCGAGCCCTCGCTCGGGGGTTGCGGCGCGCGGTCGTGTCGCGGAAAGAGAGGGCGTGCTCAACGATGGTCGCCCCCGGCTCCGTGCGGCGCCGCTCGATCCGCCGTTCCGGATCGTGCTGGTGGAGCCGGAGATCCCCCAGAACACAGGCAACATCGCGCGGCTCGCCGCTGCGACGCAGAGCCCCTTGCATTTGCTCGGGAGGTTGGGGTTCCGCATCGACGAGCGGAGCGTCCGCCGCGCGGGGCTTGACTACTGGCACCTGGTCACGCTCGAGCAGCAGCTCGACATCGCCCACTTTCGCCACCATCACCCGAACGCTCGGCTGCGCCTCTTCAGCGCGGTGGCTTCGCGGAGCTACCTCGACGCGGACTTCCGGCCAGGCGACGCGCTGGTCTTTGGCAAGGAGAGCGTCGGCCTCGACCCGGAGCTCCTCGCCCGGATGCCGGACGATGTCTTCGGTATTCCCACGCTGGGTCCCGTGCGCTCCCTCAACCTCGCCAACGCGGTGTCCATCGTCCTGTACGAAGCGCTCCGCCAGGTGGGCGCGCTCGCAGGTGCCGCGCCGGGGTGACGCCGCGGCACCGGCGAGGAACAGCGCCATCCGCTGCGCCGTCACCCCGGACCCGGCGGCTACGCGCCGTGGACGTCGGCGACGCGTCGTTCTAAGGAGAGGGCGGCATGGTCATGCACCGGCAACCCGCGCGACATGACGCCCGACGGCCGGCCGCGCGCCTCGTCCGGGCCGGCATGGCGGTCGCGCTCTCGGTCGCGGCGCTCGCCTCCGCGGGATGCAGCAGGCGGCCTCCGAGCGGCACGCCCGACGGCGCCGTCCGGGAGCTGGTCGCTCGTCTGCGCCAGCTGCACGGCGATCCGGCTGACGCCAAGGCCGCCTTCGAGCTCCTGTCGCGCCGCGCTCGGGACAACCTCGCGTCGCGCGCGCAGCGCTACAGCGCCGCGACCGGCAAGGCGATCGCGCCCGAGGCGATGATCACGCCGTCCCGCTTCCTCTTGCGCTTCGAGCCGCAGCGCTACACCGCCCAGATCGCCGGCGCCCACGCCCTCGTGGACGTCGCCGGCCTGCTCCCGGGAGAGCGCGTCCAGGTGCCCTGCGTCTACGAGGATGCGGGGTGGCGCGTCGATGTGGCGCTGCCCCCGCTCCCTCCCGTGCAGAAGCGACCGGGCAGCGATCTCTGAACGCGCTCGAGCCGATGCTGCGTGGAATTTCCTGTCCACAAAAGCCCGGAGGCCGGCAGTGCCGGCCTCCATCGGCAGCGGCCGCAGGGCCGCTAACCATGAGGTAACGCCTTAGTTGGCGAGAAAGATCGCCTCGATCTCGGTCTTCACCTGCTCTTCCGTCTGACCTCGGGCGATCGCGATCTCCTTCACGATCAGCGTCCGGGCGGTGTCGAGCATGCGGCGCTCACCGAACGAGAGCTGCTTGTCCGTCTTCAAGCGATAGAGGTCGCGGAGCACCTCGGCGACGTCGTAGATAGAACCCGTCTTGATCTTGTCCATGAAGCCGCGGTACCGACGGTTCCAGGTCTGGTTGTCGAACGCGATGGTACGCTCGCGGAGGATGTCGAAAATTTCCCGGATTTCCTGTTCAGAGATGACCTGGCGAAGGCCGACCGCGCTCGCGTTGCTGACTGGAACCATGATCTTTCGATCCGTGTCCAAGATGCGGAGAACATAGAATCGCTGACGGTTGCCAGCGATGTCCTTCTCCTCGATGTTGACCACCTCGGCCACGCCTTGGGCCGGGTAGACGGCTTTGTCGCCCACCTTGAACTGGATCTCCGAACGAGCCTGCATATCGTCTCCTTTGCCTTCCACCCCGCCGTCCTTTTAGTTTTTCGTCTGCCTCCCGAAATCCCTTCGAGGGGCGTACGTTGCACATGCGGTTGAACCTGGACCCGCAGAACCGACACACACCGTCACGCATTCCGAGAAAAATTCCGAGAAAAGAACCATGAGCCGCTGCTCGAGACCGCTGTGCGAGAAGCAGGAACGCGAGCACCCGCCATGACCCGCGAGAGTTCGGTGCTCTGGCGTGCACGGCGGAATCTTGAGAAGCGGCGGTTGAAGCGGACGGTTGCGGGCGGAAGGGATTGAAGTTGGGGGAACGGCCCTCTTGGAAAAGG
This sequence comes from Sorangium sp. So ce381, assembly GCF_051473845.1. NCBI lineage: Bacteria > Pseudomonadati > Myxococcota > Polyangiales > Polyangiaceae > Sorangium > Sorangium sp. So ce381. Next base: position 2,395,998 of record NZ_CP150336.1, read on the forward strand.
GCCGGTTTGCGCCAGGCGCGCGCACTCTAGTGAGCCGGCCGAGATACGTCAACGAAATTCCCCGTGGTTGAGCCATCGTGGCGTGATCACTCTGGTTTTTCCTCGGGGTCGGGCGGGGTTACAGTGTGTACCGATGGAGGCATCGGCGTGGGTGCGCGCCGGCTCACCCGCCTAGTTTAGGGCAGAGCGGGCCTCTCCGGGAGAGGTGGCGGACCGGACCTGGGTGGGATGACTCGAAAATGTGACGGACGCGACGGACCTCGCGCATTTCGTCCGTCCGGCCTTCAAACGAGCCGGCGTGCTCAGACGGGGCTGAGCCGTTCGGCGAGCCCCCAGCGGACGCCGCGATCCGAAGCGACGAGATCGACAGGTGCTCCGGCGAGCCTCGAGGCCCACGCGAGGATCTCCTCGATGAGCACGCTGCCCGCCACGATGACGTCCGCGCGCGCTGGATCCAGGGCGGGCAGCTGCCGGCGCGCGGCGAGCGGCAGGGAAGCGAGGCGGGACGTGGCGCCCACGATCTCTGCCCCGGATACCCGCGCGCCATGCACGCGCGCGCCGTCGTAGGGGGCCACGTCGCGCACGAGCGCGGCGAGGGTCGTCACCGTGCCCGCGACGCCGACCAGGGTGGGCGCGGCGAGCAGGGGCACGGCTGGAACCGTCGCCAGCGCCGCACGAGCGTCGGCGCGGACGGCCTCGAGATCCGCGGCGGCCGGCGGGTCCGTGCGGACGTGACGCTCGGTCAGGCGGACGCTCCCCACGTCGAGGCTCACCGCCTGCTCCACCGCGCCGCCGGCGCTGCCGACGATGATCTCCGTGCTGCCGCCGCCCACGTCGAACACGATCGTCGGACCACGGGCCGGCAGGTCGAGCCCCGTCAGCGCGCCGGCGTAGGTGAGCTCCGCCTCCTCCGGCCCGGAGATCACGCGCGGCGCGACGCCGATGAGCTCGCGGGCGCGGGCGATGAACGCCTCGCCGCCGGCGGCGTCGCGCATCGCGCTGGTCCCGACGGCGTCCACGCGCTCGACCCCCCGGGACCGGAGCTCCTCCCCGTAGCGGGCGAGGCAGGCGAGCGTGCGTTCCACGGCCTCGGGGGCGAGCGCGCGCGCCGCGTCGACCCCCTGGCCGAGCCGGGTGATGGTCGCGCGCTCGACGAGCGCGACGAGCTCACCCCCGCGGCGCTCGGCGATGAGCAGGAGGACCGAGTTCGTGCCGATGTCGATGGCCGCGACGCTCATGCCCCGAGCCTTACTGGGTGAGCGTCTTCAGGTCGAGCATCTCCTCGACGTTCGGCAGCACCACGAGCTCGCAGCGCCGGTTGGCCTGCTTGTTCTCCGGGGTGTCGTTGGGCTTCACCGGATCGGTGTCGCCGTAGCCGGAGGCGCTCCACCGCTCGGGCTTGAGGCCGCCGCCGCCCTTGTCCTCGGGCTGGAGCAGGAACGCCAGCACCTCGCGGGCGCGCATCACGCTGAGCCCCCAGTTGTCCTTGAAGCGGCCGCCGGCCAGCGGCGCGTTGTCCGTGTGCCCGGCGACCTGGAACGAGCGCGCCGACAGGCCGGAGTCGTTGCGGATGACCTCGGCCACCTTGATGAGGATCTCCTGCCCCTCCTTCTTGAGCGTCTCCCGTCCCGAGTCGAAGAGGACATCGCCGGGTAGCTGGATGACCATCCGGTTGTTGCGGACGGTCACGCTGAGCCCCAGCTTCGTGAGGGCCTGGAGCTTGTCCCGCAGGACCTCGAAGCGCTTCTTGATGTCCTCGAGCTGCTGGGCACGGCGGCGGAAGTCCTCGAGCGCGCGCGCCTGCTGCTCGAGGTTCGCGTTCAGGTTGGAGATGTCCACGCCTGCCGTCTTGAGCTGGGACTTGAGCTGCTCGATGCGGGCGGCCGCCTCGTCGAGCTCGCTCTTGGCCTTCTTGTTCTGCGCCTGCTCGGCGCTCAGCTGGGTCTTCAGGCCCTCGATCTCGCGGACCTTCGCCTGCATCTCCTCCTCCGAGTAGCCGCACCCGAGCGCCCCCGAGCCCGCAAGGAGCGTTGCGCCAAGCAACAACCACGACGTCGAGCGACGAACCAACATACCTTTCCTCCTAGAGCAGCCTAGAGCAGCGCGGCGCTCGGCCATGAGGGGCGCCGCGCAGGCGGCGCGACCGTAGCGAGGCGAATGGCGCCGCACAAGGCTCTCTAGAGCCTGCGCAACGCTGGTGCTCCGTGCGACCATGAGCGCTCCGGCGCCGTTTGCCGCGCCGTGCAGGCGCACGATCGCCGTGGAGGAGCGCAAAGCGCCAATACAGACATCCCATCAACTGTCAACAAAAATCAGTCATACGGTTCGGTCTGGTTGCTTCACCATGGCCTGCTCCGACGTTTACCCTCGCAACGCTTGCGGACCAGTTTGCCTGGAACACACGGGATACATCGGTTTAGGGCCTGCAAGATTTTCCTTGACCATCACCATGCGTGGCAATATACGTCGTGCAACATCTGTTGCCTCGGTAAGGAAACTGTAGCGGAGAGGACGTTTGGCGATGTCCGCCGTGCCGTGCCGGGGCGAATGCAGGAGGATTTCCAATGGCTGCTAAGAAGACCGCGAAGAAGCCTGCGAAGAAGGTGACGAAGTCGGCCAAGAAGCCGGCCGCCGCGAAGGCCGGGAAGGTCGCGAAGAAGCCGGCGCGGAAGGCAGCGAAGAAGGCCGCCCCGAAGCGCGCCGCCGCCAAGAAGACCCCGAAGCGCGCCGCCGCCAAGAAGCCGGCCGCGAAGAAGGCCGCTCCGAAGCGCAAGGCGAAGGCCGCCGGCAAGCGGGCGGCTGCGCCGAAGAAGGCGGCCGCTCCTCGAGGACGCGCCGCCGCCAAGCGCGCGCCGGCCAAGGGCGCGAGCACCCGCGGCGCGCGCAAGAGCACGCCGGCTCCGGCTCCGGCGAGCACCGGCCCGTCCGACGAGTCGGAATAAGGCGACACGGGAGCGCCTCGGGTCTTCCAACAAACCGAGGCGCAGCGAGCCCGCCCGCCGGTTGTGACGAGATAATCCGTCTTACAAGACGTTCGGGGGGCGAGGACGCCGCGGATCCAGACACGCGGGTCCAGGCCGGAGGCGCGCGCGGGTGGACGACATCCTCGCGGCGGCGCCGCCGCCTGCGGCCGCGGTGGCCGGCATCGACGCGCGGCGCGCCGCCCCTCTTCGCCGGGGTGCCGGAGCAGCGCGTGATGCGCGGTTGTCCCGCTCGGTGACGGCGGACTTCGGGGGGCTTCCAGGAGCTGCGAGCGGCGCTCGTGCCCTCGGTGCGCCGAGGATGCGGCGGCGCGGCCCGCGAGGGGCTCTCAGGTGCGCTCGCCGAGGTAGAGCCGGAGAGCGCGCGCGGCGCCCTTGCGATCGAACGGGACGCCGGCGAGGTCCTCGCGCTTCGAGATCTGCTCGAACAGCTTCATCAGGAACTCGAAGAACGCCTCGCACTCGCGGATGGCGGCGTCGAGCCGCTGCGGATCGAGGAGGTCGCTCTCCTCGAGCGCCGTCATCGCGGAGACGAACGCGTCGACGTGGGGATAGTCGCCCACCCGGAGCAGCGGGTAGCCCATCGCCCGGAAATACGAGAGGAACTCGCGCACGAACGCGAAGCTCGCGATGCCGGTCCACCGATCGGGCGCCGGGCCGGTGGTGCGCGCCTTGCTCGCGAACGCACGGGCGATCTGGGCGAACATCCACACGTCGCGTCGGAGGCGATCGCTCGTCGCGCGTCGCGCGGCCTGATCGTCGAAGACGCGGCCCTCCTCCAGCTTCGCGCCGAGCGACCTGCCGAGGAACAGGATCGCGTTCTGCAGGGCCGGGCGGAGGCCGTGCGAGACGGCGCGGAGGCGGACCCGGTACTCGGACTCGCTCACCAGCGCGTCCGCGGGCGGGAGGTCGTGCTCGAAGGCGCGGCGCATCTCGAGCCGCAGGTTCGCGGCGAGCCCGGTCAGCGCGGCCTTCGTGGAGAGCAGGCGGTGCCCCTCGGCGGCGAGCTCGTCGTGGCGCGCGACGATGTCGCTCGCGGGCACGCGCAGGAGATCGCGCTCGAAGCTGTCCGCGAGCAGCGCGCCCGCCCGGCGCCGGAGGTAGTTCGAGAGCGCGCGGGCGTCGCTGCGCAGGACCGCGAGCACGAGGTACCCGCGCCCCGCCACGCGGTGATCCGAGTGGTCGAGCGCGATGGCGTCGAGCAGGCGGAGGTACCTGAGCATCCTGAACAGCGCGAGGAACGTGAGCGCCACGAGCCGGTGCGCCTGCTCGCCGGGCACGCGGTGGATCAGCTCGAGCACCTGCGTCGACGGGATGCGATCGAACTCCGGGCGAAACTCGAGCGCGTGGAGCGGGTTGAAGAACGTGCTCTGGGCGATCTCGCGCATCGCCGTCGCGAGGTGGGCGTAGAAGAGCCTGAAGTTGACCCTCGGCAGCCGGAGCAGCCCGCCCGCGACCTCGATGAGGTTCGTGAAGCCGTGCCGGAGCACGAAGAGGCTCGACTCCGGCGACTCCTGCGCCATCGTCGCGTGGAGCAGGCGCGTGCGCGCCGTGTCCTCCGGGAGCACCGTCTCCAGGTAGCGCTGGAAGACGAACGCGCGATCGCGATCGCCGAGCATGGTGCGCGTCAGCTGGACCACGCGCGCCATGCCGTCGCGGGCGTGCTGGAGGTGCTCGCGGAAATCGTGGCTGACGATCGTCTGGCGCCGCGCGGCGCCCGGGTGGTTCCGCGGGTTCGCGAAGCAGGCGACGCCCTTCAGGAGGATCTCGAGCTCGAAGAGCGTCTCGTCCTTCTTGTCGGCCGCGAGGCGCGCGAACCACGCCTCGCGCGCTTGCTGCTGCTCGCGCCTCAGGCCGCGCGTGTCGCGGAGCAGCTCGGCGTAGGCGTTGCGGCCGGGGTGGCCCGAGCCGCGCAGGATCCCCGAAGCGTCGCTCGACACTGACGTGCTCCTCGCCGGCGGCGCGCTGCTAGTAGTTGCGCCGCTTGAAGTCGAATGGGTAGGTCAGCACGGTCTCCTTGCCGCTCGGCGAGCGCGCCCAGGTGATCGACTTCGCGAGCTCCTCCATGCAGGACTCGACCTGCGGCGCGGTCACGTCGCTCTTGTCGCGCACGATGCTCGCCTCCTCGAAGGTCCCGTCGGGCTTCAGCTTGAGCTGCCACGTGATCCTGCCCTGCGCGCCCTGGTGCTTGCGGGCGTACAGATCGAAGCAGCAGCGGAAGCCGTCGCGCCTCGCCTTGATCGCGTCGACGAGCGGTTGCAGGCGATCGCTCGATCCCGCGTCCGCGGAGGTCGTGGCGTTGTTCATCACGACCCCGCCGTCCGGCGGCTCGTTCGTGATCTCGGAGGCGATGACCTTGCAGTCCTCGACGGTCTCAGGGGCCTTCTTGCGGCTCGCAGGCCGGTCCGGCTGCGCGGGCGCGGTGGCGCCCGGGTCCGCGGCGCCAGGGGCCGTGGCGCCCGGGTCCGCGGCGCCAGGGGACGTCGGCGGCGAGGCAGGCGGCGGCGAAGGCGAAGCGTTGAGCGACGCGCTGTCAGGCGGTGAAGGCGGCGGCGCGGTGCCGCTCGAGCAGGCCGCGAACAGGGCCGCGGCGAGGAGGACTCCGGTGAACACGGCGCTGGCAGTGGCGCAGGGACGCATGGCGCGCATACTAAACGGTTCGGCCGAGCGGAGGCGAGGCGCCTTGCGTTTTTCTCGCCTCGCGCCTGCAATCTGAGCTCTCCTCGACGGCCGTCTTGAAGATCCCGCTGTGCTTCATCGGGGCCGCCGCCGTCGCCGTCCTCGCCCCGGCAGGCTGCGATCCCGTCGCGGAGCCGCGGCTGTGCGGCCAGATCCCTCAGGGAGGGTGCCCGGTCGGCCGGGGGGGCACCTGCGGCGATGCCGCGTGTCGTGCGCTCTACGACTGCCTCGAGGGGGCCTGGACGGAGGTCGCGCGCTGCGATTCCCCCGAGGCGCCCGCCGAGGACGGGGATGCGGGCGTGGGTGGCGGCCCCGGCGCGTGCGAGGTCGTGACGCTCGATCGCAGCGGCGAGGCCGCGGGCTGCACGCCCGCCCTGCAGCAGCCGGACTGCCCGGCGGCAGCCGCGGAGACCTGCGTGGATACCGCGTGCTGGACCGGCTGCATCGACTTCTTCCTCTGCACCGAGGAGGGGTGGCGAGCGATCGCCTACTGCGACCAGCAGGGGCGAGTGACCGTGGCGCCGTGAACGATCAGCCGGTCGGCGCCCGGGGCTGCTCGGAGGTGAACGATCGACTCGTCTGCGCTTGCCTTCGGCGCCGAGGAGAGACCGACGGGGGAACCGTCAGCCAGCCCTGAGGAAGGGGCTCCACTCGTCGAACGAATGCGGCAAGCCGATCAGGATCTGCATCGTCGCCGACCACCGCGGCGGCAGAGGCTGGCGGATGAGCCGCATGCTCGCCTCGTCCGGCGTGCGCCAGCCCTTGCGGAGGTTGCACGTGCGGCACGCGGTCACGAGGTTCTCCCAGGTGTCCTCGCCGCCGCGCGACCGGGGGAGCACGTGGTCGATGTTGAGATCGCGGACGGGCGGGCGGCGCGCACAGTACTGGCACTGGTGCGTGTCGCGGAGCATCACGTTCTTCCGCGTCAGCCGGATCGTCGGGCGCCGCATGCGGTCGTACCGGCGGAGGTGGAGGACGCGCGGCACGCGGAGCGAGCCGCCGACCACGGGGAGGCCGTCGTCCTTGTCGCGCACCGGCAAGCTTCGCCACGCCGAGAAATCGTGGAGATCGCCGACCTCATCGACGGCGAGGGCGGCCCCGCCGAAGAGCAGCAGGAACGCGCGACGCGCCGTCGTGATCTGCACAGGTTGGAAGAAGCGGTTCACCACGAGGACCGGGAGATCGAGCGGCTCGGTCGTCCTACGCTCGTAGCGGAACCCCGAAAACCCGTCGCCGAGATCGAGCTCCTCGTGAGGAGAGCCCCCCGGGACTGTAGCTACCCCGTCCGGCACGCTGGGCAGTGTAGCAACGAAAGCTCCGGTGAACATCCAGTGCTGCACGGCAGCGTTTCTGCTGGATCTCTGCCGTTGCCGCGCGGCGAGGCCCCTGCGCCGTCAGGGCGTCGCCTCGAACCCCCCCGCGCCCGCCCCGTCGACGCTCGGGCTGCGCGAGGCCATGACGCCGGAGCCCGGACGTCACGGGCCGGGGGTGCTGCGCTCGACGCTCCGCGCGGATCGCTTTCGATCGGGCGCCGTATTCGCTAAGACGCGTCCATGTCGAGGGACGGTCGTCTCCTGGGTCGAGCCGCCGTGGTGGGGAAGCAGGTCGGATGACGGAGCAGCGCGAAGGGGTGGGGCCCGAGCGGGCGACCGGCGCGGAGCCCCCTGCCGGCTCGCCCTGGGATGATCCGATCGAGAGCGCGCCGCTCGTGTTCCTCGATCTCGAGATGACGGGCCTCCGCCCCGAGAGCGATCGCGTGATCGAGGTCTGCGCCGAGCGGACGCGGGGGGACGCGTGCGAGGACGCGATCACGTCGCTCGTGCGGCCCGAGCCGGGCGTGTTCGGCAACGCGCACGTGCACGGCATCGATCCGCGGGAGCTCGCGGGCGCGCCCACGTTCGCCGAGCTCTGCGATCGCATCGACCAGGTCACGGAGGGCGCGGTGCTCATCGCGCACGCGGCCGCATGGGACGTGGCGTTCCTCGAGGCCGAGCTCGCGCGGGCGGGCAGGGCGAGGCGCCTCCCGTACTACCTCGACACGCTCGTCCTCTCCCGCCGGGCCTTCGCCCTGCCGAGCCACAGCCTCGCCTCCCTCTGCAGGGAGCTCGGCGTGCACCGCGAGCGCGCTCACCGCGCCGAAGACGACGTCCATGCCCTGCGCTCCGTGTTCCGCAAGGTCGTGGAGGTCCTCGCGCCGCGGACGCCGCGCGACCTGTGGCACGTCCGGATCGGCGAGCGCCACGCTCGCCCGGCGCTGGTGGCAGCGGCGGTGCGCGCGGCCGAGCATGCCGCCACCGTGCGCGTGCGGTACCGTCCGGCGCGCCGGGGGCCGGAGGAGCTCGTCGTACGCGTAACGGGGGTGCGAACGGACCTCGACCCACCCCGGGTTCTCGGCTATCTGCTCCCATCGCGCAGCCGTCGCGAGCTACGGGCCGATCGCATCCTGGCGATCGAGCCGATTTCGCCGGGAGAGCTCGGGCCGGACGGTGTGCCGCAAAGGGCCTGAGATCCACGTGCGAATCCATTCGAACCGAAACCCGCCGACGAGAAGCTCCCTCGCTGTCCGCCTCGGCGGCCTCCTGACCGCGACCTTCCTCGCCTCGTGCTCGAGCATGATCGGCCCGGAGTCCGCCCGCCCGCCGGCGGCCGAGAAATGGCTCGCCCGCGCTCGACAGGAGTTCCAGTCCGCCGACGTCGAGAACGCGCGCGATGCGGTCTCGAGGGCGCTGACGATCGTCCCGACCGACACCGAGGCCCGGCTGCTCGCGGGGCGCATCGCGCTGGCCCGGCTCGACTACGCCGAGGCGCTGCGCCTCCTCAAGGGCGTCGCCGGCTCCGAGGCCGCGGGGCTCCGCGGGCGCGCGCTCTGGTACAAGGGCGATCTCGACGCCGCCGCCGACGAGCTCGAGGCGATGCTCGACGATCCCGATGTCGTCGATGAGTGGGCGAAGTCGATCGCCAAGCTGGCGAGGCGCGGCGCGGGGCGCGCGCCGTTCACCGTCTCGGGTGCGCTCCTCGCGGCGATCGAGATGCAGCACGTCAGCGCCGCGGCCCCGTTCTTCGTCGTCCCGCTCGAGATCGACGGCGAGTCGGCGCTCGCGATGGTGTCGACCGGCACGGGTGAGGTGGTCCTCGACAGCAGCACGCGCAAGGAGCCGAGCTGGGTCTCCCTCCGCTTCGGCAAGAAGCTCGAGATCAACGACGTGCCCGCCCTCACGCAGGACCTCTCGGGCGTCTCGAAGCAGATCGGCGCGCCGGTCAAGGCGCTGCTCGGGGTGAACCTGCTCCGGCGCCTCAACGCGACCATCGATTACAGCGGCTGGCAGTTCGTCGTGCGCAGCTTCTCTCCGCCGGCGCCGCCCGACGCGACGCGCGTCGACGTCGCGTTCATCAAGGGCGGCGGCATGGTGCTGCGGAGCAGCCTCGGCCCCGACAAGTCGGTGCAGGGGCCGCTGCTCATCGACACGTCGATGACGTTCCCGATCGCGCTCGACAAGGAGGGCTGGAAGAAGGCCGGCTTCGAGGCCGATGGGTTGAAGCGGGTCGAGCAGGATCCGGAGCAGAAGCTGAAGCAGGGCGTCGTGCCGATGCTGCGGCTGGGCGCGCTGGAGATCCCCAAGGTCCCGGGCGTGTACGGGGCGCCGCTCCAGGCGGTCGAGAAGCAGCTCCAGCTCGATCTGGATGGGGTGATCGGCGCGGGGCTGCTCGCCTACTTCCGTGTCACCTTCGGCGACGGCGGTCGGCTCATGTGGATCGAGGACGACACCGCCGTGAACAAGGTGCTCCGGGGCAGCGCGCCGGCGCCCGTCAACGAAGGGCAGGCTCCCGCCGCGCCGCCAGCAGAGGGCGCCGGTCCAGCAGGCGCGCCCGGCTCACCTGCGCTTCAGGAGCCGGCGCTCCAGGCGCCGCTGGCCCCCCCCACGGCCCCCCCCACGACCGCTCCGAAGTCGACTCCGCCTGCGGCCGCTCCGAAGTCGGCGCCGCCAGCGGGCGCTCCCAAGCGGACGCCGGACCAGTGAGCATCATGTCCAAGGATCTGTTGGCTGTTTACGCGGGGAGCTTCGATCCGATCACGTTCGGTCACCTCGACCTGATCCAGCGAGCGTCGAAGCTGTTCGGCGAGGTGATCATCGCCGTCGGCAGGCATCCGACGAAGCACCCGCTGTTCACGTACTCGGAGCGGCTGGAGCTGCTGCGCCAGACCACGAGCGAGGTGACGAACGCGCGGATCGATTCGTTCGAGGGGCTCCTCATCCAGTACTGCCAGCGCGTCGGCGCGCGGGTGATCGTCCGCGGCCTGCGCGCGGCGACCGACTTCGAGTACGAGCTGCAGATCGCCCACGCGAACGCGGACATGCTCCCCGGCGTCGATACCGTCTTCTTGCCGACGCGCACCCACTACGGCTTCGTCTCCGCGTCGCTCGTGCGCGAGATCGCGAGCCACGGCGGCGACGTCAGCCACTACGCGCCCGCGGCCGTCTGCGACGCGCTCCGGTCGAAGTTCGGCGCCGCGAAGACCTGAGGCTCGCGCGCTCAGTAAGTGCCGAACGGGGTCGGCATCAGCAGGAGCACGAACAAGAGCAGCGTCACCACCGCGATCGCCTTGCGCGCCGGCGACAGCTCGCCGGGCTCCGTGGGAGGGTGCTCCCGCCCGCCGACGCGCAGCATCAGGTAGACGACGCCGAACCACGTGAGCCACGGCATCCCGTTCGCGACCGCGGAGCTGAGCGCGTCGGACAGCCCCTCCGCGAGGAAGCGCCGGGTGAAATAGGCGACGTTGCCGACGAAGAGCGCGAGCATCAGGAAGTGCGCGGCGCGGCTGTAGCGGTCCTGCTGCTTGCCGAACAACGCGTAGGCGACGTGCCCTCCGTCGAGCTGACCGACGGGAAAGAGGTTGAACGCCGTGATCAGCAGCCCGGCCCACCCCGCCATCGCCGTGGGGCCGAGGAAGACGTCATGGGTCTCCGGGATGGGGCCGACCGCGAGCCGCCTCAGCAGGAGATAGAGGAGGCTGCGCCCCTCCTGCAGCGCAGGTCCGGAGCTCGCGTGCACGTCCGAGCGCATGAGGCCCACGAAGAGGACGGGGAGCGCCACCGCGAGGCCGGCCAGCGGGCCGGAGGCGCCGATGTCGAGCAGCGCGTTCCGCGACTTGATCCTGCCCTTCATCGAGATCACCGCGCCCATCGTGCCGAGCGGGCTCACCACGGGGAGCGGGATGAAGTAGGGGAGCGACGCCTCGACCCCGTGCGCGCGCGCCGCGAAGTAGTGCCCGAACTCGTGCGCCAGCAGGATCGACAGGAACGGCACCGCGAACGGCCACGTCTGCGGCAGCGCCTTCACGAACGAGAGCGCGCTGTCGTCGTCCGGCGTGATCGGAGCCCAGAGGGTGCCGGCGACGAACACCGAGATGACCGTCACGCAGAAGAGCGCGAGGTTCTTCTTCCATCGCAGCGGGGGCGGGGGCGAAGCGGCTGCTGCGCTCGGCTCTGCGGAGCTCGGCGCCGCGGGGGCCAGCTCGGCGTCGAGGTCGAGCGTGCTCGGGGTGGAGGATCGACGGTCGTCGGTCATGCGCCGCCTAGCGTGGCCGCCTCCTCGTCGCCGCTCAAGCGATCCACGCGCGCCTGCGTTCAGGGCGGGCAGCTCGCAGCGCTCTCGGAGCGCACGCCGCGCTGCTGGCCGGCGGCGCGGCCCTGCCGTGGCGGCGTGATGCTCGCCTGGCCCCGGGACCCTCGACCACGCCCGCGCAGCCACGACGAGGTCTGCGCGCACACCGATGACTTTGCGCGTCATCCCCCTGCGCCACGGTCTTCCCGTGGCGCCGGCCCGGTCGCTGGAAGCGGTCGCGGCCGGAGCTTCGTGCTGCCGCGGAGCGCGCGACGCGGCCGCCCGACGGTACGGGCGCGAACCTCTCCTGGCTGCGCGCGGGCTGGCCAGCGCTGTCTTCTGCGCCGCCGTCGCGTCCGTGTGCCCTCCGTGCCCTTCGGCAGGCGCGACTGCGCTACGATCGATCTCATGCCTCCCGCTCGCGTCGCCGCTGAAGCGCTCGTGGGCAAGCTCGTCTGCGACAAGTACCGCGTCGTGCAGCTGCTCGGCAGCGGCGGGGTCGGGCACGTCTACCTCGCGGAGCGCGTCGACAGGCCGCGTGAGGCCGCGACGTCGCGCGTCGCGCTCAAGGTCCTCCGGGCAGAGCTCCGCGACGATCCGCTGCTCGTCGCGCGGTTCGAGCGAGAGGCCGGCGCGGCGTCGCGGGTCCGTCATCCCAACGTCCTCTGTGTCGATGCGCTCGAGCGCGCCGGCGACGCGCCGTGCTTCGCGATGGAGCTGCTCGTCGGGCTCGATCTCGCCGACACGCTGACGTTCACCCGAGCGCTCGTCCCGTCTCGCGCGGTCCGGATCGCCGCCGACCTCGCCTCGGGCGTCGATGCCGTGCACCGCGCCGGGGTGATTCACCGCGACGTGAAGCCGGAGAACGTGTTCCTCGTGCACGCGGCCGACGGGCGCGAGATCGTCAAGCTGCTCGACTTCGGCTTCTCGTGCATCCAGAGCCAGGGCGCCGAAGGCGCGCCGCTCCCCCGGGTCGTGGGGACGCCGGAGTACATGGCGCCCGAGCAGGCGCAGGGCGCGCCGGCGGCGCCTGCCGCCGACGTCTACTCCCTGGGCATCGTGCTCTACGAGATGCTCGCGGGCCGCGTCCCCTTTCAGGGCCCGTACCCGGCCATCGCAGAGAAGCACGGGCGCGAGCCGCCGCCGCCGCTGCACCGGGTCCACCCCGGGCTGCTCATCTCGCGCGAGCTCGACGCCGTCGTGCGGAAGGCGCTCGTGAAGGATCCCCGCGGCCGGTTCGCCTCGATGGCGGAGCTACGGCAGGCGCTGCTCGCGACGCCCGAGGCCCGCGTCGGGGCGTCCTCCGCGGTTCCGCCCGACGCCGGCGCGCCGCCGCCCCCCGGCGTCGGGCACTGGGGCACCAAACCGTGAAGCCCGCTCGCTCCGGAGGCTTCCGTCGCCCTCCCTGCGCCTCGGCTTTGCTCTCACGGCGAAGCCCTGCTAGACGGCCGTTACCATCTCTTGTTCCGGGCGACAGCCGGATCCGCTCGTCAGGCCGACGCTGGCCACGGCGAGCGACCCGGCTCGGTTCGGAGGTCCGCGGGCGCGGGCCTCATCTGCGCGGGTCGGTTCTCCAGCGAGTACTGGGATCCCAGAATCGCGCGCCAGTCGTCCTCCACTCCCTCCAGGCTCTGCCTGGCGCTTTCTCGGTTGCTGACTATGGGTCGCGCGACCCCATCACCTGATAACGGTACAGCGGCGTTCCAAGACGCCGAACTCCCGATGTACGAGAGCCGCAGCGCCTCCGGGCCACGCGCTGGGCCCGAGGGCGACCTCATGCCGACGGACACAGGCGCCCTCGACGAAGATCCGTTCCGCGTCGAGTTCGTCGACGAGGACATCCCCACCCCGCGCCGCTACCAGGTCGTCTTCGACGAGGCGCGGATCGATCCGGATGTCCAGAAAGTCGTGCGACGCCTCGTACGCCACGGCTTTCAAGCCTACCTGGTAGGCGGCTGTGTGCGGGATTTGCTGCTCGATCGGCGCCCGAAGGACTTCGACGTCGCCACCAGCGCGCGGCCGGAGGAGGTCCGCGAGCTGTTCCGCAACTCGCGCATCATCGGCCGGCGGTTTCGCCTTGTGCACGTCCTCTTCCAGGGCGGGAAGGTCATCGAGGTGGCGACCTTCCGCCGCAACCCGAAAGAAGACTCCGACGACGGGAGCGAGCTGCTCATCCGCAGCGACAACGCGTTCGGCGTCGCGCACGAGGACGCGCTCCGCCGCGACTTCCGGATCAACGCGCTCTTCTACGACGTCGAGGCGCGGCAGATCCTCGACTGGGTCGGCGGCATGGAGGACGTGCGCCGCCAGGTGGTCCACACGATCGGCGATCCGGAGACGCGCTTCCGCGAGGATCCGATCCGCATCCTGCGCGCGCTCAAGTTCGCTGGTCGGCTGGGCTTCGGGATCACCCCCGACGTCTACGATGCGGTCGTCTACTGCCGGGACGCGCTCGCGCTCGCGGCGCGCCCGCGCCTCTCGGAGGAGATCCTGCGCCTGCTGCGCGGCGGCCAGGCGCGCCGCACCATCTACCTCGCGTGGGAGACCGGGGTGCTCGACGTCCTCCTGCCGGAGGTCTCCGCGCTGCTCTACGACGATCGCGGCGATGACGGCCCCGGGCAGCGCCTCTGGCGCGTGCTCGACTACGTCGACCGGCGCACCGCGGCGGATCGGCCGCTCGACGACACGGTCCTCTGGACGCTCTTGCTCCTCGAGCCGATGAAGGAGGCCTGCGACGGCGTCCGCGACCGCGCGGCGGCGGTCGCCGATTTCCTCGAGCCTCTCATCGATCGGCTGGCCATCTCCCGCCGTTACGCCGACGGCATGCGGCGCATCGTCGCCGTCCTGCCGAGGCTCGCGGGCGGTCGCGCTGGCCGCTTCGCGCGGACGGACATCTTCCAGCCTGCCCTCGACGTGCTGGCCGCCGAGCTCACCGCGCGCGGAGAGTCGACGGAAGCGATCGACAGGCTGCGCTCCGCCCCGCACCCGCGGCGCCAGCACGCCGACGCCGCGCAGTTCCGGCGCTGACCGGTGATAAACGTCGCCGACGTCGGCGACGCGATCGGAGGCGGCCGTCGGGCAAGTAGCTGACGGTAGCTGACGGCGACCGACCCGCCGCCGTGGAACATCACCGGGGTTTCTGGTTTCATAAGGGGCCCCTGATGTCCTCTCCGGTCGCACGCCTGCGCTCTGCTGCTCCGCCGGCTGTCCCCGTGTCCAGGCGCCGGTTCGGCGGCTCGGCGCGCGGCCTGCTCGTGTTCGCGCTCGCCTGCGCCGTATCGCGGCTCGCCGACGCGCAGGCGTCGCTCCTGCACGAGTTCATCGCGCCGGATCCCGCGGAGGACGTCTCGCTCGCCACGACGACGCTCGACGGCGGGCTCCCCGCGGCGATCCAGACGCCGAGCGGCCTGGCCACGGCGCCCGATCCGCAGCGCCCGCCGTCGAACCAGCAGCAGGTCTACAGCAACGTCGGCTCCGACGCCGGCCCCGACGCGTCCTACGAGCCGGATCGGGATACCCGCCGGCCGAACGTCGAGCGCTACGACGATCCGTTCTCTCCAGCGACCGCGCCGTTCAAGCGGCTGCAAGCGTATGACGCCGTGAGGGCGGACTACTCGCTCGTCGTCCGAGATCGGAGCCTGAAGACCGTCAAGGCGGACGGCTCCGTCTCGGCGGGCGACGAGGCGTTCTACGGGGACATCGCGGTCGATCTCGTGCCCAACGAGCCCGTCCGGATCCCGACGGTGGGACCGGACACGCGCCTCGTGCGGATGCACGTGAACCCCGATACCCCGGTCGTGGTCCTGCGTGACGGCGCCGACAACTGGTTCGTGCGCAGCGCGAAGAGCGCGCGCGTCCGGCTCATCGTGCAGCTCGCCATCGCCCGCGCGACCTTCGGCAGCGAGTTCGCCGACGTCAGCTGGAGCAAGCTCGAGCCCTTCCGCGCGGCCCCGGAGGCCTCCCACGAGGCGGCGTTCAGGCAGGTCGCGCAGGCGATCGGCATCTCGGCTGCGATGCGGCCGCGCGACGTCGTACAGAAGATGGTCGAGTACTTCCGGTCGTTCGCCCCGTCGGACGACCCGCCCAAGGGGAACGGCGACATCTACCTGGATCTCGCGCTCTCGCGAAAAGGCGTCTGCCGTCACCGGGCCTTCGCGTTCCTCGTCACCGCCCTGCACATCGGGATCCCCGCGCGGATGGTCGTCAACGAGGCGCACGCCTGGGTCGAGGTCTTCGATGGCTCCCTCTGGCACCGCATCGACCTCGGGGGGGCCGCCCTCAACATGGACCAGGAGGTCGATCCGAGCCGCCCGCCCCATGTGCCGCCGCCGGATCCCTACAGCTGGCCGGAGCAGCGCGACTCGGGCCAGGATCTCGCCGACCGCACGCGCGCCGAGCAGGCGCAGCAGGGGCCCGCTGGCCCGGGGGCCGGGAGCAGCGGCGCCGCCGTGCCGCCGCCTCCTGCGCCCACGCCGACGAGCGACGCGGCCGGGCGCGCGGCAGAGAGCACCGACGTCGTCGTGACCGCGCTGGACAAGGACATCCGCCGTGGCTTTCCCCTCCACCTCCAGGGACAGGTCAGCAGCGCCGGGGCGCCGTGCGGGCACGTCCGCGTCGACGTGGTCCTGACGGGGACCGCGGCGCCGCAGGGCGTGACGGTCGGCTCGCTGTCGACCGACGACCGCGGCCGATACGACGGGGCCGTCGTCATCCCTGGCGATTTCGCGCTCGGCGAGTACGACCTCGCGGTCGCGACGCCGGGCGACGTCCGCTGCAAGGCCGGCCGCACGGAAGCTGCCGCCCCGTGAGCGACGCGCCGGCATGCGCCCTCTCGCCCCCGCGCGTCGCGGTGGGCGCCGTCGTCGTCGATCGCCGGCCCGATGCGCCTGACGCGCCGCGCGTGCTCGTCGTCAAGCGCGCTCGTCCTCCCCTCGCGGGCTCCTGGTCGCTCCCGGGTGGGCGCGTGGAGCCCGGAGAGCGGCTCGCGGACGCCGTTGCCCGCGAGATCCGCGAAGAGACGGGCCTCGACGTCCGCGTCGGCCCCCTCGTGGAGGTCGTGGAGATCGTGGCGACTCCCTATCATTATGTGATCCTCGATTATCTGTGCGAGTCGATCGGAGGCGCCCTCTCTCCAGGAGACGACGCCTCCGAGGCGGCCCTCGTGCCCGTCGCCGAGCTTCCCGCCTACGGCCTCACCGACGTCGCGCTCCGCGTGATCCACAAGGCCCTGGCGATGGCGGCCGCCGGCTGAACAGCGCGATCCAGGGAGCGCCCGACTTGGCGCGGCCGTGGCGGAGGTGGGATGTCGCAGAAAGAGCGACTCTCCACGTCGAACTTCCAGTGTTGGACAGCGGCGACGTTATTTTGCTGCCCTGTCGCTCACGACAATCGCCGGTGGCAGCGCTACGTTAGATGTGGGTGTCGCGGTGAGCGCTGGTTCGGCGATCATGAGGGGATTGGTGGTCGCCACGGTGGCGACCGTGGTCTGTTCTCCTCTCTGCTTCGCGCTGCCCTGCAATGATGGCGCTGGCCTGTTCGCGCTGCCTGCGCCGCGCGTCTCGCGCGTCTCGCGCGCCGCCGCGCCTCCCGCCGTACCCGATGGCTCGGGATGGCTCCCGGCGCGGGTCGCGCGCGCCTTCTCAAGGACCGTCGCTCGGGTGGCGCGTTCGGGCATCGCCCCGATGTTCCTTGGCCTGCGCGGGTTCGGTGTGACCGTGTCCGGCGAAATGTGATGAATGCAGCTACCGCGGCTGCAACATGCGTTTTGCTGCTCTGCTGAGTGAGCGCGCCGATCGCGACGAGCGCTGGTCGCGCCCGTCGGCTCGAATTCGCGCTGTGGTGACCGCTGAGTCTGGATTGCGGCGCTTCTGGAGACATCGTAGACCGGGGAGTCTATGAGCTCGACGCGGAGGGCGAGGAAGGAGGAGCAGAAGGAGGAGCGGCGGCGGTTCATCATCGACGCAGCCTGGCGGCTGTTCCAGGAGACCGCCTATTCCGAGGTCACCATGGCTCAGGTCGCCGAGCGCACCAGCCTCGCAAAGGGCACGCTCTACCTCTACTTCACCACGAAAGAAGAGCTCTTTCTCGCGGTCGTCGATCAAGAGCTCGCGAAGTGGTTCCACGATGTGGATATCCATCTGACGCATTTCTGCGCCTCCCGCGGCGATGCGAGCCCGGCGCGCCCTCGGCCCTCGCGGGCCCGCCGCGGCGCGCCCGGGGCGCCTGCCGAGGACGCCTCGGCGAGCGTCGCCTCGATCCTGTCGACGACCCTCGCCGCGCGCGACGCGATGACACGCTTGCTCGGCATCCTCCACAGCGTGCTCGAGCAGAACGTCAGCTACGAGGCCGCGCTCCGCTTCAAGCTCTCTCTCCTGGGTCACGTCGAGCGCACCGGGGTGCTGCTCGAGCGGTGCCTGCCGTCCCTCGCTCCCGGCCATGGCGGCCCGACCCTCATCCGGATGTACGCCCTGCTCATCGGGATGCGCCAGGTCTGCGATCCCAGCGACGTGATCCGCGATATCCGCAGCCGCCCCGATATGGGCCTCTTCCGGATCAACTTCGGCGAGGAGATCCGGGCGTCGTTCGCGCTCCTCCTGAGCGGCGCGAGCGCGCCGCCGCTCGCGTCCGGGCGGCTCGGCGCCCCGGCCCTCCCCGGGTTGAGCTCAGCGGAGCGGCGCCGTCCGGAGGGGTGAGGGGCGCGCGTTCACCACGGATCCCGCGCCGACATGGGCGGCAGGTGATCGGCGAACGGCTGGTTGAGGATGCGGGCGATGACAGACTTCCACGTGGTCGCGTCGTTCTCGAAGTCCTCGTGCCGCCGCGCCTCGGAGCCGTGGGGAGGAGGCCTCGTGTTGGGTCCCTTGATCCACTCCGCCCTCGGAAACACGACGGGCCGATCGTCCTTGGTCTCCGTGAGCAGCGAGAGGACGTCGGCGTTCTCCGGATCGAGGAGCCCCGCCTCCATGCCGAGCAGCGAGACGCCGCTCGTGCCGGGCACCCGCGGGCGCCGCTCGAGGGCGTTCGACACCAGGTAGAGGAGCGACCTGCCGTACACCTCGCAGTGGTCCTGGAGCTCTGCTTCGTCCGTGAGCGTGAACAGGGCGAACCGGCGCACCATGCCGCTCTTGATAGGCGGCATGTACGTGTCGCGGAACGCGTCCAGGGCGCTCGCCGGCGCGAGCAGGGAGAGCGACTCGATGGGGAGCCCGAGCCCGAGCTGACCTCGCATCGGGCCGCCCTCGATCTTCTTGCCCTTCTCCGAGGTGACCAGCTGGACCAGCGGCGCGAGCAGGAACGTGCCGCTCGAATGGGCGACCAGGTGGAGCTCGATCTTCGGATCGCTGTCCATCAGCGACGCGAGGCGGCCGATCATCTCGCGCAGGCCGCCGTGGTCGGCGTCCATCGTCGCATCGCCCGCGGCCAGCTTCATGCGGTCCCACTCGGCCTTGCCGCCCATGCGGCGGACGAGCGGCTCGAGGGCGTCGTCGCGCCGATCGATCATGAACCCGAACGCCCTGGGATCGTAGCCGTCGTGGCGGCGCCCCTCCGTGGCGCGATGGAGGATCTCGAGGAGGCGCGGGTAGTGGTCGGTCTCCCAGAGGAGCTCGATGGGGTAGATCTCGTGCCCGAGCAGCTTCGGCCGGAGGCGCGACATCCGGTTGATCGCGTCGATCTGCCGGCGCAGCCCGCCGCCCGCGATCAGGACGAGCCGGCGGCGCTTCCATGTCGCGGTCGCGCTCAGGAAATCTTCTTCCATGATGATGCGGACGTCCTCCGACGACGTGCCGTAGGCTCCGCGCTGCTGGAGCTGGCCGTGCATGTCGACGCTGATGAGGTGCGGCCGCAGGCTGGCGAACGTCCGGCTGGTGGACGTGAGCGGGCGGAGCGAGCGCGCCTGGTTCAGGCGGATCGGGACGCCGAGCCGCCCGACCCACGCGTCGAAGCCGTATTGGAGCCAGTCGTCGTAACAGAGTCGACCGAAGCCGCCCTTGCCCCAGCCGACACCCCACGAGTTCTGGAGCCAGAAGCCCTCCGCGTCATACCCGATGATCGCGAACGCGTGACCTCCCCACGGGGCGATGAAGGGATTCGTCCTGTCGACCGTCGGGATGATGCCGTTCCTCTGGGTCCCATAATACCAGCCGTTGAACGGGATCAGCGCAGAGGCCGCGATGATCCCGACCTCGGCGAGGGCGCTGTGCATCGCCGGGAGATCCCTGTGGTTCACCCGTTGATACAGGCCGAGCGGCCGGAGCATCGCGTCCACCGCGCGCTCCGGCGTGAGCGTGCCGTGGAGATCGTTCGCGTCCCACGGCCAGTGCTCATAGGAGCAAATACCGTGTTTGTGCCAGCCCTTCATGGCGCCCCTCAGGCTGGATCCCCTCGCGTCGTCCTCGCCGGGGTACTCGTCGTAGCGGCGCGCCATCGTGTACACCATGTTCTGGCTCACGAGGCAGCGGTCCGGCGAGATCTTGCGCCTGCGCAGCAGGTAGTGCGCCACGGTGGCGACCGTGAACCCGGTGCAGCCGTTGTTCTTGCCCTGGTCGAGCACGGGCACGCCGTGCTCGACGAAGCGCTCCGGGGGCATGATCGGAGGCACTTCCACCATCGTGGGGCGATAGAGGGTGTCGCGGAAATCGAGGACGTCAGCGCGCGCGTCGGTCGTGATGTCCCCGTGACGCCCAGCGAAACGCTCGGAATCGATCATGGTCTCTGATCTCGTGAAGTCGCTGAGTGTCGCACGGGCGGCGCGCGGGGCAAAGTCGGCGGCGCCCGCCCCCTCGGACGAGGCTGCTCGTGCTAGCGTCGCCCGAGTCGGCGCCGCCAGCGCCGTCCGGAGGTGGGATGAGCGAGGACAGCCGCGCAGGGGGAGGCGAGGGCGCGCGAGGCGCCGTCGAGGCGGCGCTCGAGGCCGAGGTGCTGCGGCGGCTCGCGTCGTTCCGAGCCCGGCTGGGGAGCGAGCTCGGTGCGCTGTTCGATGAGCTCGCCGCGCGCCTCAGGCTGTTCGAGGGTGAGCCGGGCGACGGCTACTTCTCGCACCCGACGGCGCTCCCGGTGCTCGAGCTGCCGCTCTGGGTCGCGACGCGTCTTGGCGGGCCGGCGCTCGCGCGGGACGCTGGATCGCCGGCGCTTCCGCCGCTCGCCGCCGACCTCGCCGAGGCGGCAGCGGTCGGGTACCTGCACGTCCGGATCGAGGACGACCTGCTGGACGAAGGGGTCGGTGAGCCTGCAGCGACGGTGCTCCTGTCCGGGGCGTTGTTCGCTCGCCATCAGGCGTTGCTCGCCCGCGTGCTGCCCGGCGGAAGCGCGTTCTGGGGCCTCTTCGAAGAGGTCTGGCTCGGGTACGGCGAGGCGATGCTCCTCGAGCGGCGGCTCCACCGCGGCGCAGGCCCGCAGGACGGCGCCACGTTCCGGCGGGTGCTCGCCCGCTCGCGCCCGCTCTTGCTCCCGGCGGCGGCGGCCCTGTTCGCGCTGTCGCAGGCCGAGCACCTGGCCGCCCTCGAGGAGTTCGTTTCCGCCCTCGTGGCAGCGCATCAGCTGTTCGCGGACCTGCTGCACGCCGAGAAAGATCGTGATTTTGGTAACACAACGTATGTGCTCTCCAGAATCTGGGCGCTTGCTGCGGCGGATGCGGCGCCGCCGAGCGGGGCCGTCGTCTCTGGCAGCGGGCCTCGTCGCGATCAGGCGATGCGCAGCGCGACGGCGCTGCGCGCGCGGCTGTTTGCGCGCGGCGGCTTCGACGCCATCCTGGACGAGGCGCGTTGTGAGCTCGCTCGCGCCGAGGTCGCCGCCGGGGCCCTCGGGCTACCGGAGGCTGCGCGTTTCTGCAGGGAGCGCGAGCAGTACATGGTCGCGATCCAGCGGCGGGTATTCCTCGCGTTCTTCAGCGCGCTCGCTGGCGAGCCGCGATGAACCGGTATGCCGCGCGCGGACGCAACACCCCGCGAGGACGCGCAGACGCGCGGACGCGCCTGCTTGTACTTGCTAGCCGTTTGGAGGTCTCCTAGCCTCCCGGGCGAGAAAGCGAGGAGTCGTGACGTCGAAGAAATCAGAGGCAGAGCTCATCGGTCGTGCCGTCGTGGATTCGAGCTTCCGTCAGCAGCTCCTTGCCGATCCCGAGCGCACCATCCAGGCGGAGGGATACGACGTCGGGGCGGAGACGCTCCAGCGCATCCGGGATGCCGCGACCTCGACGCCCGAAGCGGTCGATGCGGCCATCGCGGCCGCGGCGCGTGAGGGCGGAGTCGGTATGTGACGTTGTCCCCTGATGGAGGGGTGACCGCCGCCTGGCCATGGCTCGACCCGGGTGACCGGGCAGCGTGCGAGCGCGCCTGGTCGGCGCTTCTACCGGGGGGGGCGCATCAGCGGGGTGAAGCGGCGTGGGGAGCGCTCGCGATCGAGCGCGGCGTGGGCGCACCGCCCGGGTACAGCATCCCGTGGGCCAGCTGGGCGCTGCGGCTTTGCGGGCGGGTGTCTGCGCCCGACGCAGCCGCCGACGCCGCCGTGGCGGTCGCCGCGGTGGCCGCCGGGGGCATCGAAGGCGCTCCGGACGCGCTCGTGCGGGGCGCGATCGCCGCGCGTCTCCTCGCGCAGCACGCGGACGACACGCGCGCGCACGGGTGGCTCCTGGGGCTGGCCGAGCTAGCAGAGGCTTCATGGCGCGAGAACCCGGTGATCGAGATCGACGGCTCCGGCGCCCTGGCGGCGTCCACCGCCGCCGGCGTGCGCGAGGCCGTGGCCCTCTGGACGGCGCCCGCGCTCGTCGCAGGCGACGATCTCGCGCCCGCCCGTCGCTTCGGCGAGGCCGTGGCCGAGCCGATCTGGCTGCTGGATGGGCTCGTGCGCCTCTGGATCGATCCGATCGCTCCTGACCTCGCAGCGCCGACGCTCACGCCGCTCCTCGCGCTCTGGCTGCGCGGCGCGGGGCTCGCTCCTCCGCTGCTCCGCGCGCTCTCGGGCGAGCGCGCGTCCCGCGTGCGCCGCGGCGAGATCCACAGCCTGCTCGCGACCCGCCCGTACCGCGCCGCGCTCGCCGCGCGCATGCAGGAGGCGCTCGCGTCGGCCCGTGAGGTCGTGGCCACCTCTCCTCGAACGAGCCCGAGCGCGCGCGGCCTCGCCGAGGCGCAGCGCGAATTCCTCGACGCGCTCGGCGAGCGCCTCCGCTTCTTCGAGGGGCTGATGTCTTTCCGCGATCTCCTCGGCCCCGGCGCGGCGCTCGGGCCGCCGCGCGCGCAGGGGGAGCCGGCGCCGCCCGACGAGGCGCGCGCGGATCTGCAGGCGGCTGTCGCGTTCCTCCTGGACGCTGCGCCGTGGCGCGAGTCCTGGGAGGTGCAGCGCTTCGGCGTTCTCGGATCGAGCGAGCAGCCGGTCGGGCACTGGTTCGTCCGGGCGACGATCCTGAGAGCGCTGCTCGAGATCGGGGAGGTCGGGCGCGACGTCCGCGCCGACGCCGCGGCGTTGCTCGATGAGATCCCGGCGGGAGAGCTCCGCTACTTCGGCGGGTTCCGCGACGTGCCGCCGGACGCCGACCTCCTCGGCGTCGTGCTCGAGCTGGTCGCCGAGACGGGCGCCGCGAAGGAGCGGGCAGCGTCGTGGATCGAGGTCATGCTGGCCAACGTGGGTGAGGACGGCGTCGTTCCGACCTGGTTCTACCGCGGGCCCGCGGGGCCGACCACGCCGGGCGTGGCGTGGGCCGGCGACGACTGCGCGACCGTCCGGCTGAACCTCCTCGTGGGCCTGCTCTCGTTCGACGCGGAGCGGTTCGCGCGGCTCATCGACGCGAACGCGCGGCGCGTGCTCGACGCCGCCTCGGAGGGCGGCATCGAGGGCGCTTGCTTCTATGATGCCTCGTACACGGATCTCGCGTTCCTCCGCTTCGCGCGGCTTTACCGGGAGAGGGCGGGGGACGCGCGGTGGGCCGACGACGTCGCGGCGGTCGAGGCCGCGACGCTGTCGCGGATGCTCCGATCGCAGCGGCTCGACGGCGGCTTCGGGGCGCCGCTCTCCACGGCCGCGTGCCTCGAGGGCGCGGCGATGATGGAGCGGCCCGATCCGCTGCTCCTCACGCGAGGGCTGCGTTACCTCGGCGAGCGCCAGCTCGTGGACGGCTCCTGGCCTGCGGAGCCGCTCTACCGGGTGCCCATGAAGCGCGGTCGCGAGGGGCTCCACCAGGGCAGAGCGCTCACGACCGCGCTCTGCGCGCGTGGGTTCGCCGCGGCGCGGTCTCGGCTGCGGCGCGGAGGGGAGCGGCGCACATGAGCATCGAGAAGTCACCCGAGATCGCGCGGATCATGGAGGCGCAGGAGATGCGCGGGGAGCAGATCGTGAACCACATCCGGTTCGCGTTCGCGCTGCTCAGCGCCGCCACCTTCATGCACGTGTGGCGGATCAACACCCCGGCCGCCAACCAGATCTTCGCGATACTGAACGGCGGGTACCTCGCCTATTCGCTCGTGCTCTACACGTTCTTCCGGCTGCGCCCCGGCGTCTACGTGGGCTGGCTCAAGTACGTGAGCATCTTCGTCGATCTCGCGCTCCTGACGCTCACGGCCCTGGGGACGGCGAGGAACCACTCGGGGATCATCGAGTACTTCACGAGCTACCTCGCGACCGTCTACGTGCTCTGGAACCTGATGTCGGGCTTCCGCTACAGCCTCGCGGCGTGCCTGTACTCGGCGGGGCTGTCGGCCGTCTTCAACTCGATCGTGCTCGCCGTCACGGTCGGCTCCGGCGCGGTCCCGATCAGCTCGGTGTCCGTCTACGGGAAGAACGCCATCAACATCGCGGACCAGTGCCAGCAGATCCTCTTCATCGCGCTCCCCGGCGTCGTCGCCGGCATCATCGCGCGGATGTCGCGCAACCTGGTCGTGCGGGCCGAGGTGGAGTCCATGGCCCGCCTCCGGCTCGAGCGCGAGAAGCAGGAGCTCGGCCGGTATCTATCGAAGGATCTCGTCGACTTCGTCCTGTCCGATCCGAGGCGGCTCAAGCTGGGAGGAACGCGGCGGCACGTCTCGGTGATGTTCACCGACATCCGCAACTTCACCCCGCTCACCGAGTCGGTCGAGCCGGAGGCCGTGGTCTCGTTCCTGAACGAGTACTTCACGGAGATGGTCGACATCGTGTTCCGCTACGGGGGCACCCTCGACAAGTACATCGGCGACGGCCTGATGGCGGTGTTCGGCGCGCCGCTCTCGGTCGAGGACGCGCCGAAGCGCGCCGTGATCGCGGCGATCGAGATGGTGCAGGCGCTCGAGCGCATGAACCAGCGGAAGCTCCTCGGCGGCGGCGAGATCCAGATGGGCGTCGGGATCGCGACCGGCACCGTCATCTCCGGCAACATCGGCTCGCTCCAGCGCATGGAGTACACCTGCATCGGGGATACGGTGAACACGGCCGCGCGCCTCGAGCAGTTCAACAAGGAGCTCGGCTCCAAGATCATCATCTGCCAGACGACGTACGCGACCCTCGACGACTGCGTCCCGGCGCAGCCGACCGGCGCGCTGAGCATCCGAGGCAAGAGCCGTCAGGTCCACCCGTACATCGTGGACCACATGGATCTCTCTCCGGCGCGCCTGGGCGAGCTCCGGCGAGAGCTCCTCTCGAGGGCCCGTCCCATGGACTCGATGCCGCCGCGGGCGCCGGCCGCCCTGCGCAGCAAGGAGTAGCCGAAGGCTCGCGGCGCGCTCCGCGATCGGGTCGAGGGGGGGTGACGAGGGCGTGGCTTACGAGGGCGTGGCGCGGAAGCGCCGGACGCGCGCCGAGCCGGGCCCGCCGTCCTGCGTCGACAGGCCGAGCGCCGTGCGCGCCGGCGCGTGGAGGCGCTGGAGGACGCGATCGAGCAGGCGGAGCGCGCCGTCGCTCATCTTCACGCCGCGCGGCGAGCGGTAGCCGAACGCGACGCCGTCCACGACCTTGTAGGCGTTCTCCGTGGGCGAGGCGGGGCGCATCTCGACGACCAGCGCGCCGTCGCGCGTCTTCATGATGACGACGATCTCGCCCGGGCGCGCCGAGGCCTCCACGAACGTCCACCCGCCGGAGGTCGCCTCCTTGATCCCGAGCTCGAGCACGCGCTGCAAGTCCTGGCCTGCAGGCGCGAGCGTCGTCGCGCCTTCGACCCGGATCTCGGCGCCCGGCGGGACCACGCCGCTGCCGAGCGGCATCGCGGGCCGCCGCATCTCGCGAGGCCCGGGGAACGACCACATGTCCGGCGTGATCTCGCCGCCTTCGCGGTAGGCCATCTCGATGAGGCGGCTGCGCTCGCGAGAGAGCGCGTCCTCGGACCAGCCGAGGCAGGAGCGCATCATCAGCGTGAACGGGTCGAAGCGGAGCTCGAACGAGGCGGGCGCGCGGACCATGAGGTCGTCCGGGAGGACGAGGCTGTGGAAGATGCGGACCTTGCACGGGAGCTCGCGCGCGCGCTCGAGCGTGCGCCGGAACGTGATCGGACCGTCGCCCGGGAGGCCGAGGAGGATGTCCACCTCGATGTCCGTGAACGTCGAGAGCTCCTCGATCACCTTCGCGAACTTCGACTCCCTGAAGGGGCGCTGCGTGCCGTCGCCCGTCTCCTTGTTGAGCGGCGGCAGCCGCGCGTCGAGCGAGACGCGCGCGACGCCGCGGAGGAACTCGAGGTGCTCGTCGTGCACGTGCTCCGGATCGATCGATGCCGTCAGCGTCGCCTGCTTGAAGAAGCCGACCTGCTTCTCCGCGGCCACCAGGTTCCGGAACGCCTCCGCGCTCAGGTTGAGCGGGGCGTCGACGATCTGCGCGCCCGGCGCGCCGGCGGCGCGGAGCGCGCTCAGCTCTTCGACGAGGTAGGCCTCGGAGAAGACGCCGCCAGCGTCGCCCGTGGAGACGCCGCACGTCGCGCAGCTCATGGCGCCCCCGCGGCAGATCTCGAGCGGGACGATGCGATCGCTCGGGAGCAGCTTCATCCGGATCGGCGAGGGGAGCTCGTCGGGCGCCACGTAGGGCGGTTCGCCTGTCGAAACCCAGCCGCCGGCCGTGGAGACGTGCAGCCCCGGCACAGCGCGCAGCGCCTCGGGAGAGCGCTCGCTCAGCCGGACGATGTTCCGGAACGTGAGCTCGTTGCCGTGCACGAGGGCGTCGATGCAAGCGGTGGCGTCGCGCCAGGGCGCGAGCGCGAACATCGCGGGGCGCGCGAGGGGCCCGCAGAGCGCGATCGTGCGCCCCGGCCGGTTGCGCTGCAGGTGGCGCGCGACCTCGATGAACGTGGGGAACGACCAGACGTGCGCGGCGAGGCCGACCACGTCCGCGTCCACGGTCTCGACCTCCGCGACCCACGCGTCGAGATCCCTCGTCTGCGCGTCGATCACGTGGATCGGCACGCCGGCGAGGTCCGGATCGGCGAGCAAGGAGGCCTCGACACGACGGACTCCATGGCTGGACGGCGCTCCCCCCCCGTCCGGCATGGTTGGCTCCATCGCGAGTAGCGCGACGCGGCGTTCGCCAGGCATCCATGAGAGTCTACCAGGGTGTCTCCCCTGTCGGGGAGTCCGTTCGCGCTCTCTGTCTGCTTGCGCTCTGCTCGCGCTCTTCGCCCCCCTGGTGCCCCCCCCCGGCGCCCCCCGGTCGGTTCCTTGCGCCCGGAGTTGCTCCTTCTGCCCGGAGTTGCATCCGGCGCGCAGTCGGGCTTTCATACTGCCCTGGGCGGGAGAGGGGGAACGGAACGTACCGGATCGGCGGACAGCGGCGGACTGTCGGGCTGCGCACTTCGCGGCGTGGTCGTGGGGGTGGCGCACCGCGGCGAGCGCTCCGGTGTGTCCGGGCGATTCGTCACACCGGGCGCATCACCGAGGTTGCTTGCGCTGCGCTGGCCAGTGGAGGCTCGGGCGGCGTCGAGCGCCCATCCAGTCCTCCCCCAGCATGGGGAAGAGAGGGCGCGCTGCCCTGGCGAGCGA
Organism: Sorangium sp. So ce381; assembly: GCF_051473845.1. Lineage (NCBI taxonomy): Bacteria > Pseudomonadati > Myxococcota > Polyangiales > Polyangiaceae > Sorangium > Sorangium sp. So ce381. Next base: position 2,423,179 of record NZ_CP150336.1, read on the forward strand.
CCCCCGCTACTGAAGAAAGCCGAGGGGAGCCATGTGTGGCAAGCACGTGATCCTGGTTGCGGAGGACGACGTTGACACTGCGACGATGCTGGAAGAGCTCCTGACCCTGGAAGGGTACGAGGTCGAGCTGACCGCGACCGCGCGCGCGGTGCTCGATGCGCTCGCGGAGCGGCGCTTCCACGCGGTCCTCCTCGATCTGACGATGCCGGGCATGACGACGGACCGATTCGTCTCCGAGATCGAGGGGCTCGGAACGCCTTCGCCCCTCATGATCTTCTCGGCCCGCCTCCCCCACGAGATGCAGGCGATCGCCGAGCGGCTGCATGCGGCCGCGCTCATCCCGAAGCCGGTGGACATCGACGTCCTGCTGGGCACCCTCTCGAAGGTGGTGCTCGGCTCGCTCGGCTCAACAGACATCGACCGTTGACGCTGCCCGTTCGGACCACGCCGCGAGCGCCTCGGGCCGTCGTTCCGGCGGACGCCAGGCTGCTGCGCCCCTCGGCGTCGGTGGTAGGATCGCAGCTCATGACGTGCTGGATGGCGACCAAGCCGTGCTGCGCTCACCCTGGCTGGCCGCAGATCGGGTACAGAGCGGCTTCGCCGGAGCGCCACCGTGCTGTAACATCGGGCTCGACCGCCGACGATCGATCCCCGTGATGCGTACGCCCGAACCCGCCTGCCAGAGCTGCCGGGCTCAACCCACGTCGACCTCGCGCCGCCGCATGGCGGCCCGAGCGACGCGGGAGCGGGCTCCGCTCCAAGGCGCGTTTGCGGCGCTGATTGCCGGAGAGAGACGTAGAGAGACCTTCATGCGCCCCCTTCCTCGCAGAACGAGCCCGATCAAGCGGAACCCGAGCAGGGATTCAGGGCTTTCCCTGTTTCGCCGTGACGTCAGGCTTTCGCATAGTGGTTGATGCACCGTGCCTGCCACTCCCTTGAAGAGGATCCTCGTTGTCGATGACGATCCGGATATTCGAGAGACCCTCGCCGAGCTCCTGCAGGAGGAGGGCTACGCCGTCGCGTCGGCGGCGCACGGCGGCGAGGCGCTCAGCGCGCTTAGAACGGATCCGAGACCCGGGCTCATCCTGCTCGATCTCATGATGCCGATCATGGATGGCTGGCAGTTCAGGGCGGAGCAGAAGAAGGATCCGGAGCTCGCCGCGATCCCGGTGGTGATCATCTCGGCGACGGGCCGCGACGAGTTCGTGTCCTCGCTCGGCGCAGCGCAGTTCCTCAAGAAGCCGATCAACCTCGAGCAGCTGCTCGCCGCGGTCGAACAGCACTGCCGGTGACGGCGCGCCTGTTCGTCTACGGCACGCTGATGCGCGGCGAGCGCGCGCACGCGCTGCTCGGGCGCGCGCGTCGCCTTGGGGACGCGCGCACCGCCCCGTCGTTCGAGCTCGCCGATCTCGGCGCCTACCCGGCGCTCGTGCGCGGGGGCTCGGTCGCGGTCCTCGGGGAGCTGTACGAGCCGGACCCGGAGGCGCTGCCCTCGCTCGACCTCTACGAGGGCTGCCCCGACGTCTTCAGGCGTGAGCCGATCGAGCTCCACGGGGGCGCGCTCTGCGAGGCCTACCTGATGCCCGCCGGGCAGGCGATGGGGTGGCCTCGGATCGCCTCCGGGGACTGGCGGACACGGCGGCGATGAGCGCGTCAGCCGGGGCCGGGGCGGCGCGCTGGCCGCACCCTGGATGGAGCGGCCGGGTCGATCTCGGGCGCCGTCCTGTCCTCGACGACGAGCAGCAGGGCCGGGAGCTCGCCCTCGTCGGCCTGGAGCCGGAAGGCTGAGAACGAGAGCGTCCTGCGGCCGGCGTGCGCGAGCACGGCCTCGAGGCGGAAGTCGACGAGCGCGGCGCGGCGGTGGAGCACGTCCCGGAGCTGCTGCTCCAGCTGAGGGGTGTTCCATCCGGCATCGATGGCCGAGAGCGATCGTCCCTCGATGTCGCCGAGAGGGACCATGAACTGCTCGCAGTAGCGCCGGGTGACCGCCCGGATCCGGAGCTCCCCGTCGAGCAGGAGGAACGGATGGCGCAGCACCTCGAAGACGGCGGAGAGGCCGCCGCGCGCGCCCGCGAGCTCGCGCGCGGCGCTCCTCGGCGCCTCGCTCTCCAGCCAGCAGATCACCGCGCCGTCGACCTCGTCGTCGGTGGTCCGGGAGGGGCGCGCCCGCATGAGATAGCAGCGCCCGTCGCGGTCCTCGACGTGCCGTTCGACGGTGCTCCTCTTGCCGAGCACCTCGGCGACGACGGGCGCGATGTCGGCCACGCTCCTCGACTTCACCTCGAGGATGGATCTGCCCACGTCGCTCGCGGCGAGGCCGAGCAGCTTGTCGGCGGCGCCGGCGACGCGGCGGATCCGCAGGTCCGCGTCGACCATCAGCATCGGGATGTTCATGTCGCCGAGGTGCTTGCGCAGCTCGTCGTTGGCGAGGCCGAGCGCGACGTTGCTGCTGCGGAGCTCCTCGTTGATGGTCGTGAGCTCCTGGTTCGCCGACTGGAGCTCGTCGTGGGCGCCCTCGAGCGCGTCGTTCACCCTCTGCAGCTCGTCGTTGCTCGCGAGGAGCTCGTCGTTCGTGCACAGGAGCTCTTCGTTCGTCGCCTCGAGCTCATCGATGAGCGACTGGAGGTACTCCCTCGTGGTCACGAGCTCCCTGCGGAGCTGGACGATCTCCAGATCCTTCTGGGCGTCGCTCGGGGCCGGGTCGCTGCCCGGCCGGTCCAGCCTCGCGGCGCCCGACTCGGAGAAGGTGACGAGGAAGCAGCGCCCTTGCGGGAGCCGCACCTTGAGCGGCCAGACCTCGACGTCGACGTACCGGATCTTCTCGTCCTGCCTGACCTTGATCTGCTCCCTGCGGGCCATCGCCCCCGAGTTCATCGACGCGTCGATGGCGGCCCGGATGCCGAGGACGAGCCCCTCTCGGGCCATCTTGAAGAGGTGCAGGCTAGCGTCGCCCGGTGACGGCTCGAGGTAGGGCCCCGTCTTGCCCCGGAACTGGACGATCTGCATCTCCTCGTCCACGACCACGCCGGCGGGGGCATAGCGCGCCATGACGATGGCGTCGGCCTCCCTGCGCACCGCCTCCATGCCGAGCCCCTCGGGCTCCCGCGGCCCCTCCGTCGCCAGGGCGACCACCGGCGCGCCGGGCAGAGCGGGCGCGGCGAGGGCGAGCGAGTGGGCCGCCTCCGGCGCGGCGCGCTTGCAGAAGATCCTGTGGGTCCTGTCCACGACCCCGAACAGATCGGGCGTCGTGGTGAGGCTCTCGGACGAGCCGAGGAGCAGGAACCCCGTGGGCTTGAGGGCCTGGTGGAACGTCTGCAGCAGCCGGCGCTGCAGGCTCGGCTCCAGGTAGATCATCAGGTTGCGGCAGCTGGTGAGATCGAGCTTCAACAGGGGCGGGTCGGCCGCGGCGTTGTGGCGCGAGAAGATGCACAGATCGCGGACCGATTTGTTGACCTGAAAGCCGCCTTGTACCCTGACGAAGAAGCGGCGCAGCCGGCTGGGCGAGACGTCCATCGAGATGCTCTCGATGTAGATCCCGGACCGCGCCTGCTGGATGGCGGCCTCGCTCAGGTCGGTGCCGAAGATCTGGATGGCATGATCGGTCGCGTCGGCTTCGAGGAATTCGAGCAACGAGATCGCGAGAGAGTAGACCTCCTCGCCCGTCGAGCAGCCCGGCACCCAGATGCGAACAGGGGAGTCCTGCGGCCTGCTGTGCATGAGCACCGGGAACACGTGGGTCTTCAGCGCGGCGAAGGCGCCCGGATCGCGGAAGAACGTGGTGACCTTGATGAGGAGGTCTTGGTAGAGATCCTCGATCTCGCCGGGGTGCGCTTTCAAGTGCTCCAGGTAATCCTGGAGGGTGGCGAGCCTGTGGAGCGTCATTCGCCGCTGGATGCGCCTCCGCAGCGTGCTCTTCTTGTACTGGCTGAAGTCGACGCCCACCGCGGCGTGAAGCAGCCTCAGGAGCTTGCTGAGATCGGGGTCCATTCCGAGGGGCGCACCCTGCCTGAGCCATGGAGCGAGCACGTGCCCGGGGCGACCCATCCGCACGAGCTCCGCCGCGATCTCCTCGACGCTCAGGACGAAGTCGACGCCTCCGGCCGCGATGGCGCTCCGCGGGAGCGCCGGCCGCTCGGCGCCGCGCGGGTTCTCCGCGAAGGTGACCCCGCCCTCGGCCTTCACGTCCTTCAGCCCCAGCGCGCCGTCGCTCCCGGCGCCGGACAGCACGACGGCCACGGCGCCCGACCCCAGCTCGCCCGCGAGCGAGCGCAGGAAGAGATCACCTGGGCCCGGGCCGCCCTCGCCCCGCGGCGCGAGGTCGACGCGGAGCCCCGCCAGCGTCGCCTGCGCCTCCGGGGGCAGGACCTGGACACGACCAGGCGCGAGCTTCATCCCCGATCGGAGCTCGGCCACAGGGAGAGGGCTGCTCTGCGCCACGAGCTCGAGGAGGGGGAGCTCCCCTGGATCTGCGCTGTAGATCAGGACGAGAGAGAGGCTCGTATCTCTGCTGGGCAACCGCCGGAGGAGCTCCGCGATCGCGCCGCGCCCGCCGGCCGAAGCGACGACACAGACTACGGGAAAGCGCAGCTCGCCCTCGGGGCGCGGCTCGACCGCTGCGGCGCTCTCGCCGGCGCCCTGGAGCGGGACCGGCGCCCGCCCCGGCGCGGACGCCCTGCCGGCCTGGGGCGCGGCGTCGCTCTGGCCCGGTGCCCCGAGTTGCGTCCGGCGTGACTTCTTCTGTTCGGGCATTGTCGGCTTGAACGGTTGGGCGCTCTCTCACGCGTCTCGCTATGGCGAGAGCCTGACAGGGACTAAGCCAGGGTTCCGGTGGGCGGTCGGTCAACGATGGCTGTCGTCGTCCATGTCGCGCATGGGACACGGCGCCTCACGGTCATCTCACCATATCAGCGCGCCCCTTCCAGGCGCTTCAGGAGTTGCTCGAGCCGCTCGATGATGTGTGCGGATCGATCGGATACCATTCGGGCAGAATCGTTGAGCCTCCTCAGGGTCATCTCATCCATCCTCCCGCCGGGCTGGAGCCTGGTCAGGGCCTCCAGCGCGGCGTCGTGGCGCGCTCGGGCGACCTGGGCTGCCGCGATCGCGCGGCGCAGGCGTGCGCGCGGCGGCTCCGGGTTCTCGACCCCGGAGCATCTCCTCTCCGGTGGAACGTGCCGGGCTTCGCCGTCGGATCGCCCCAGGTGATCGGGGGGCGCCGCGAGCGGCGGCGCCGGCGCCTCGAGCGCCGCGAGCAGCGCGGGAGCCTGCGCCCCTCCCAGCGATCGAGCCGCCTCGTTCCCCGCGTCGTGCGTGCGCTCCGTACGCTTGCCATCGGTCGGAAGGCGCATGTCGACGCTGATCTGCCGAGCCTCCCCGGCCTCTCCGGCGTCCTCCCACCCCCGTTCGTCGACGATCTGCCTCGTCGCGTCGTTGACGAGAAAGACCTGATCGGCGTCGTGGAACCGCTCTGCCCGGAAGGACCGCAGCTGGAACCGCGCCGTCTCGAGCGAGCGGATGTGCCTCATGAGCGCGAGCCGCCTGCCCCGGAAGCGAACGTAGATGCTGTAGCTGGTCTGGGGCGCCATCTCTATCGCCTCGTGGGCCCGGTCGCGTTCTCGGCGTGCGTCCTGCTCGCGGTCTCACGCCCCCGGTACCGCCGTCAAAAGCACCAGCGTCCCGGCGGTCTGCTCGGCCGTTCTGCAGGCGGTGCGCACGAGCTGCCACTCTTCCTTCACGAGCTCCGCCATGAGCGATCTGTCCTGACACAGGGCTTTGCTCAGCGACTCCTCGGCGTCTTCGCCGAAGGAGAGCACGCGTATCGCGATGGCGAGCGCAAAGTCCTTGGTCAGCCGGACGCGCAGGTCGACGTCCGGCGTGGAGACGTGGAGCGCGTGCTCGGCGAGGGCGACCTCGATCCTCTCTGCAATCGACGTTGCGGTGTCCGCACGCCATTGGATCGATCGGCAGGTCTGCCGGAGCAGCTCGTGGATTAACCGTCCATCACGACCCGTCTGTATGCCCATTCCGCCCCCCTCGACAGTTCCGTTCCTCTGCGGAGAGCCGTCCAGAGAGTGCCCGTGACCGGCCAGAGCGCGCGACGGTCAGCCTGGCGCGATTGAACGGCAGGACCGCTCTCCAAGGCTGCGCTCTTCCCGAGTTGCCTGAACGGTTCCCCTCCGGCCCCCCGATCCACCCCCTCACTGTCCTGCCGAAAATCCCGTTGACTGCTAGCTGTAGCTCAGCTGCTGCCCGACCGACCGCTAGGGCGATGTGGAATCGTTCGTCAGGGATTCCCTGTAAGCTGTCCTGGTACCGCCGGGTTTCCGGCCATTTCATTCAGGCAAAGCCCTACGGCTGGCGGCGGACTGGATCCTGTTTCCAAGGCTCCTGCTCTATCGGCGGTTCCGACGGCTCCAACGTTTCCGATGGAGGCGGAGTGCGCCGACGACCGCGGGAGCGCGGTGCGCGGTGCCCCCTCGTCAGCCAGGTCACCTAGGTCGTCTTCGCCTTGGAGCGCCGGCGCTCGCTGCTCGACGCCGAGGCAGGCGCCGGATCGGCGGTCTGCCGCGCGCTGCGCGGGGGGGCTTCCATGACCGACTGGTCAGCGACGGCGCGCACCTCCGGGGCGAGCAGGCCGTGCGTGAAGAGCTGGAGCACCTGCGCAGCCCAGGCCGCGATGTCTGGCCTGCACGGCGCGTCGATGAGCTTGCGCACCAGGCGATCGAAGGCGCCGGACATGAGCGCGGCGATGACGCTGGGATCCAGATCGCGCCGGTAGAGGCCGATGTCGATCGCGTACCGGAGGCGGCCCTCCACCTGCCGGGCGACGCGCTGGGCGAACTCGTCGATCAGGTAGGCGTACGGGGTCCCACCGCCGCCCGCCAGCATCATCCTGAGGAGCGCCCGGTTCTGCCAGCAGAACTCGAGCACCTCCATGTCGTGGGCGAGGAGCCGCTTGAAGTACTCATTCACCGACGCTCGCTCGGCCTCGAAGACGACGGGCGGCGGCTCCACGCAGTCGGCGAGGCGCGCGATGAAGGTCTCGACGATCTGCTTGAAGCAGTCGTCCTTGCTCTGGAAGTGCAGGTAGAACGCGCCCTTCGAGACGCCCGCGCGCTCGGTGATGTCCTCGACCCTCGCGGCGGCCAGGCCGCGCTCGGTGAAGGCAGCCTCGGCGGCGCGGAGAAGCTCGATCCTGGCGCGGCGATCGGCGAGGCGGGGCATTCTGACTGGTCGGTCAACGTCGGAGGACCGTGGCACTATGGGAAGGCTGCCGGATGCCGTCAAGACGCTCGTCGGCCGCGCTCCTCGCGACGCGGCGCGTTCGACCGCGCCGCATTGCCCATGGCACGAGCGATGCTGCGGAGGCGGTCATGGCGACCGTGGCGAGACGAAATGCAGCAGGGCGCGGCGTCGGCGAGGCGACGGCGGCGGCGCTCGTCCCCAGCCCTCCCTCGTTGCCGAGCCTGCGCGAGGCCGCCGCGCGGTGCCAGGCGTGTCCGCTCTGGGAGCGGGGGACGCAGACGGTGTTCGGCGAAGGCGCGGCGCGATCGGACGTGCTCCTCGTCGGCGAACAGCCGGGGGACAAGGAGGACCTGGCCGGTAAACCGTTCGTGGGCCCAGCGGGGCAGCTGCTCGATCGCGCGCTCGAGGCGGCGGGGATCGAGCGGCGCCGGGCGTACGTGACCAACGTGGTGAAGCACTTCAAGTGGGAGCCGCGCGGCAAGCGCCGCATCCACATGAAGCCGGACGCGCGCGAGATCCGCGCGTGCCTGCCGTGGCTCGCCGCGGAGATCGCGGTGGTGCAGCCGGCGATCGTGGTATGCCTCGGCGCGACGGCGGCGCAGGCGCTGCTCGGCGGCTCGTTCCGGGTCACGCGCGAGCGCGGCAGGATCGTCGCCTCGCCGCTCGCGCCGCGCGTGCTGGCGACCGTGCACCCCGCGTCGATCCTCCGCATGCCGGACGAAGCGACGAGGCGAGCCGAGCTCTCCCGCTTCATCGAAGATCTCACCGTGGCGGCGCGCGCGCTCGGCTGAGCCGTCGCGCTCCGCCTCCTCGCGAGGCGCGCTCTCGATGGAGTAGGATCCGCCCCCGATGACGATGAGCCCACGACCGGTCCCTGCCGCAGAGCGCCCCGCGCCCTCTCCGATGGCCGAGCGCGCCCACATGGGGAGCTCGAAGAAGATGTGGCCGCTGATGCTGGCCGCGCTCGGGGTCGTCTACGGCGACATCGGGACGAGCCCGCTCTACGCGATGAAGGAGTGCTTCAGCCGCAGCAGCCCGCACCACGTCGCTCCGACGCCCGAGAACGTGCTCGGGGTGCTCTCGCTGATGTTCTGGTCGTTGATGATGGTGGTGACCATCAAGTACGTGACGTTCATCACGCGGGCCGACAACGAGGGCGCGGGCGGCATCCTCGCGCTGCTCGCGCTCGTCCCGAGCGGCGATCGCAAGGGCGACGGCCGCGGCCTCCTCGTGCTCCTCGTCCTCTTCGGCGCGGCGCTACTTTATGGCGACGGCGTGATCACGCCCGCGATCTCGGTGCTCTCGGCCGTGGAGGGCCTCGAGGTCGCGATCCCGAAGCTGGACCCTTCCGTCGTGCCGGTCATCACCTGCGGCGTGCTGCTCGCCGTGTTCCTCGTGCAGAAGCGCGGCACGGCCGGGGTCGGGTCGATCTTCGGGCCCGTGACGCTCGTGTGGTTTGTCACGCTCGTCCTCCTCGGGGCCAAGGAGATCATCGGCAGCCCCGGAGTGCTCCGGGCCGTCTCACCGACCTACGCGGTGAGCTTCTTTGTCGAGAATCAACTGCATGGCTTCCTGATCCTCGGCGCGGTCGTCCTCTGCATCACGGGCGGCGAGGCGCTGTACGCCGACATGGGGCATTTCGGCCGCGTGCCGATCAAGTACACCTGGTACACGATCGTCTGGCCCGGGCTGCTCATCAATTACTTCGGCCAGGGCGCCAAGCTCCTCGCGGACCCCACCGCGGCGGCGAACCCGTTCTATGCGCTGGTCCCGTCGTGGGCGCTCTACCCCACGGTGGCGATCGCCACCGCGGCGACGGTCGTCGCGTCCCAGGCGCTCATCTCCGGGGCCTTCTCGCTGACCCAGCAGGCGGTGCAGCTCGGGTATTTCCCGCGCGTCACGGTGGTCCACACGTCGAAGGACGAGGCGGGGCAGATCTACATCCCCGAGGTGAACAGCGGGCTCCTGATCTCGTGCATCGTGCTGGTTCTCACGTTCAAGAACTCGAGCGCGCTCGCGGCTGCCTACGGCATCGCCGTCACGGGGACGATGGGGATCACCACGGTGGTCTATTACGTGGTCACCCGGAAGACGTGGGGTTGGCCGGTCTGGAAATCGCTCCCGCTCGCCGGGCTCTTCCTGGTGATCGATCTCGCGTTCTTCGCGGCGAACAGCGCCAAGTTCTTCCACGGGGGCTGGGTGCCCATCGTGATGGGCGCGGCGATCTTCACGGTGATGACGACCTGGAAGACGGGGCGCAAGCACCTCGCAGCGGCGATCAAGTCGGCGATCTTGCCGCTCGACATGTTCCTCGAGGACGTGAAGCGCGTGAAGCCGCACCGGGTGCGCGGGACGGCGGTCTTCATGGCGTCGAGCCCGGAGGGCACGCCGCCGATCCTGCTGCACCACGTGAAGCACAACCAGGTGCTGCACGAGCAGGTGGTGCTCCTCTCGATCCAGGTGACGAACGTGCCGGAGGTGCCGGCGGAGCGGCGCACGACGGTGATCCCGCGGGGCGAGGGGATCTACCAGGTCACGGCGTGTTACGGCTTCATGCAGACGCCGAACGCGCCGTCGGTGCTCGAGGGGTGCAAGCGGCACGGGCTCGACATCGATCTCGGGAGGACGAGCTACTACCTCGGCAGGGAGACGCTGCTGACGACCGGGCGCTCGAAGATGTCCCGGTGGCGCAAGGGGCTGTTCGCCTTCATCTCGCGGAACGCGCGGCCGGCGACGGCGTACTTCGGTCTGCCGCCGAACCGCGTGGTCGAGCTCGGAATGCAGGTCGATTTTTGACGGCGGGGGCACGCGCCCCCGCCGCCCCGCCGAGCGAAGCTCGTCGGGGCCCCACCACCCCGCGAACCACGCTTCTCGTCTTGCGCGCAGTGCCGCTTCGGACCTGACGTCGATGGCGTCAGGAGGCTGCGATCAGGGCCCCGTGTACCGGGCGCGCGGCCGGAGCATGTACCCCGCCTCGCGCTGCTCGAACGCGTGGGCGATCCAGCCGGCGGCGCGCCCCACCGCGAAGAGCGCCGCCGCCGTGCCGGCCGGCAGGCCGAGCGCGGCCGCGATCGCGACGAGGCCCAGGTCGAGCGACGGCGGATCGAGGCCGGCGTCGCGCAGCGCGTCGACGAGCGCGAGCACCGTGCGCAAGGCCGTGCTCTGCGGGGCGAGCGCGCGGGCCGTGTCGAGCAGCAGCTGGGCGCGGGGGTCGCCCTCGGGGTAGAGCCTGTGCCCGACGCCTGCGATGGGCTCGCCGCGGCGCAGCCGCTCGTGGACCGCGGCGGCGGCGCGCTCGGGCCGGCCCGCCTCGGCGACCAGGGCCTCCACCCGGTCGGTCATGCCGCCGTGCCTCGGGCCGGAGAGCGCGGCGAGCCCCGCGCTGACGCAGGCGTAGAGGTCGGCGCCGGTGGACGCGGCCACCCGGACCGCGAACGTCGAGGCGTTCAGCTCGTGATCGGCCGAGACCAGGAGCGCCCGGTTCACGGCGCGCTCGGCCTTCTTCGAGGCGTTCGCGCCGAGGGCGATGAGCAGCCGCCGCGCGGCCCCGTCGGCGTCGAGGGCGTCGGCCGCCCTGCGCGCGTCCCGCCCGAGGCCCACGAGCGCCGCGAGCGATCGCACGAGGGCCCGCGCCCGTGTGCGCTCCGCGTCGCCCGTGGGGATGCGCCCGTCGCCCGAGGGGGCGCCCACGTGGCGGGTCGGGTCGTGCGCGCCGAGCGCGGGCACCACGAGCGCGAGCGCGACGAACGGCGGCGCGCCTTCCGGCAGGAGCGCCGCGAGCTTGGCCGGGCGGACGCTCAGCCGGCCTGGCCGCGCCGCCGGCGCGCCCTCCGCCGGCAGCTCGCCCGTCCAGAGCAGCTCGGCGACCGCCTCGAAGGGCACGTCGTCGAGCGCCAGCGCGACCGCCTCCTTGCCCCGGTAGACGGGCCCGCGCGGGCCGATCGCGGTGAGCGCCGACTCGAGCACCGGCTCGCCCCACCGGAGCGCCTCGGCGGCGACAGGGCCGTGGCCGGCGCGCGCGTCGTGCCGCGCCTTGAGCCGCTCGATGTCCGCCCGGAGGTAGAGCCGCGCGCGCCCTCGCCCGCCGGGCACCCCCCGGAGCACGCCCCGGCTCGCGTACGCGTAGAGCGTCTCCCGCTTCACGCCGAGCAGCTCCGCCGCCTCGGCGCCGGTCACGTACGCCGACGGCCGTTGCCCGGAGTCAGGTAGATCCACCATGAGCGCCCATCAACGTCGCATCCATCCTGTCTTCCGATGCACGAGGCGCCGGCGTCGCGCGCGCCGGCGACACCCCTCCCTCCTAGCACCGCCCTCCTCGGCTTCCTCCGGGATTCTTCCTCGACGCGCTTCGAGGCCGTGCATGGTTGATTGTACAATCAAGGTTGATCAACCTCGTGCGGTGCCCAAGATGTCGTCAGCGGAGGTGATCGGAATGAGGGATGTGGCGGCGCCGCTCGCGAGCGGCCTGGAAGGCGTGGTGGTGGCGGAGACGCGGCTCTCGGAGGTGGACGGAGAGCGGGGGAGGCTCACCCTCGCGGGCCACGACGTCGAGGAGCTCGCCGGCGGCGGCGGGGTGACCTTCGAGGACGTGTGCGGGCTGCTCTGGGGCGGCGCGCTGCCCGGGGCGGCGGAGCGGGAGTCGCTCCGGCGAGCGATCGCCGAGGGGCGGACGAGGGCCTTCGCGCTGCTCGGGCGGCTCGGGGACGCGCTCCAGGCCAGCGACGGGATGGATGCGCTCCGCGCCGCGGTCGCGCACCTCTCGGCCGACGTCCCGCCCGCGGCGATCGCCGGGGCGGTCGCGACGTTCGCGGCGGCGTGGGCGCGGCGCTGCGCGGGGGAGGCGCCGGTCGCGCCCGATCCGGCGCTCCGGCTCTCCGCCGACTACCTGCGCATGGCGCGGGGGGCTGCGGCGAGCGAGGCCGAGGCGCGCGAGCTCGACACGTACCTCGTGACGGTCTCGGATCACGGCATGAACGCGTCCACCTTCACCGCGCGCGTTGTCACCTCGACGGGGTCGGACGCGATCTCGGCGGTGGTCGCGGCGATCGGCGCGCTGAAGGGGCCGCTCCACGGCGGCGCGCCCGGGCCGGTCCTCGACATGCTGGACGCGGTCGCGGCGAAGGCGGGCGAGGGCGGCGCGCCGCTCCCGGGCTGCGCCGAGCGCTGGATCCAGGCCGAGCTCGCGGCGGGCCGGCGGATCATGGGCATGGGCCACCGGATCTACCGGGTGAGGGATCCGCGGGCGGCGGTGCTCGAGCGGGCGATCGAGCGGCTCGGGCGGACGGCAGGCGGCGCGCAGAGCGCCCGGCTCGCGCTGGCGCGTGAGGTCGAGCGGGCGGCGGAGGCCGCGCTCCGCGCGCGGCACCCGGATCGCCCGCTGCGCGCGAACGTCGAGTTCTACACGGCGGTGCTGCTCGACGCGCTCGGGCTGCCACGCGCGCTCTTCGCGCCGACCTTCGCGGTGGGCAGGGTCGCCGGCTGGTGCGCGCACATCGACGAGCAGCGGCGCGCGGGGCGGCTCATTCGCCCGAGCTCACGCTACATCGGGGGCGTCCCTGCAGCGGCAGCTCCGCCGCATTGAGGCGTCGGGCCCGCCGCGCGCGCGGCGAGGCTGCTGGCAGGAGCGCTGGTCATCGCCGGCCATGAGGTCGACCTGCCCCGGTCGGACTTATTGAAGAGCCCGTGACGGCATTCGCTTCATCCCCGTCGTCCTGCCATCCTATCTGCACAGAAATTGCCGGAGAGGCCGCTCCAGAGCCCTGGGAGGGCGAAAGGAGAACGCCACGGGCGCAGGTAGGACGTTGTTCGTCCTGCAAAGTTGGCAGCCGCGCGGGGGCACTGTTATCGTGTTCAGTATGTCGTCCGCCGCTCTTGCCGCTCCGCTTGCCCGGGACCTCCTGCGCCATACCCTCCCCGAGTTCGAAGCGCGCGCCAAGACGCTCCCGCTCGGCCTTCGGGAAATCAACGACGCGCTCCCGGAAGGGGGGCTGCCGCGCGGGGGGGTGGTGGAGCTCGCCGCGCCGCGGGGGCTGGGGCGGTCGACCTCGCTCGCCCTCTCCGCGTGCGCTTCGGCGCAAGCGGAGGCGCGGCTGCGCGGGACGAGCGCGACGGCGGGGGCGTGGTGCGCGTGGATCGACCCGAGCGGCTCGCTCTTCGCGCCGGCGGTCGCGCGCGCGCAGGTCGATCTGAGCCGGCTGCTCGTGGTGCGGCCCCCGCCGGAGGTGCTCGCGAAGGTCGCGGTCCGGATGGCGATGAGCCGGGCGTTCGCGGTGCTCGTGATCGATGTGGCCGGGGTCCCGGGGGCCTTCGGCCAGGGCGCGGGGAAGGGGGAGCGGAGCGCGCCCGGGGCGGCGCGCCGCGAGGAGGACCTCGCGCGCTGGGTCAACGTGGTGCGCAAGCTCGCCCTGGCGATCGAGGGGAGCGACGGGACGATCCTGCTCCTCACCGATCGCCAGGCGGCGCGGCCGATGCCCTTGCCGGTCGCGATGCGGCTGGAGCTCGAGCAGGTCGCCGAGAACCGGTTGATGGTCCGCGTCGCCAAGGACCGCCGAGGGCGCGTGACCTCGCCGACGCCGGTGGTGCTCGGGGAGCGGCCCGGGGACAGGGCAGAGCGGACGGCGGGCGGCGAGCCGCGGCCCGCGCTGTCGCGGGCGTGAGGGAGGAGAGGCGATGGCGGTGAAGCGCATTGTGGCGATCGTGCTCCCGCAGCTCGCGTGCGAGCTGGTGAAGCAGCGTGGGCCGGTCTCGCCGAGCGGGAAGGCGCCGCTCGCGGTGATCCTCGGGGGCGACGAGGACCGCCGCGCGGCGGCCGCGCCGCGGCCCGAGCGCGAGCCGCAGGCGCCGGCGGCGGTGATCGACGTGGTCGACGACGAGGCGAGGCGGTACGGGGTGAGGCCGGGGCAGAAGGTCGTCGAGGCGGCGGCGCTGGTCGCCCACCTCGCGATCCACCGGGTGACGTTCGCCGAGATCGACGCGGCGCTCGGCCGGGTCGCCGAGGTGGCGCTCGGGCTCGGGGCGACGGCGGCGATCCAGCTCGGCGAGCAGGGCGCCCCGCGCGCCGGCGCGTCGCGGGCGAGCCGCGCTCCCGAGCGCGCCGCGAGCGAGGCGAGGAGCCCCTGGGGCGACGGCCCGTACGACACGGTGTGGCTCGACATCACCGGGGCGTCGCACCTCGTCGGCGGCGAGGAGGCGCTGCTCGGCGAGCTCGGCGAGCGCGTCGCGGCGCTCGGCCACCGGGCGCGGCTCGCGATCGCCGACGGGCCGCGGCTCGCGCAGGCGCTCGCGCGCTTCGGCGCGCACGCGGACGGCGGGGGAGGGGCGGAGGCCCCGATCGCGCCGCCGGGCAAGGGGGCGCAGGCGATCGGGCCCTTGCCGGTGCAGGCGCTCCCGGTCGAGCGCGAGGTGGCGAGCTTCCTCGTCCGGCTCGGCGTGCTCCGCGTCGAGGATCTCGCGCGCCTGCCGCGGGCGCAGGTGGCGGCGCGGCTGGGGCCGCGGACGGCCGACGTGATGGAGCTCCTCGCCGGGCGCGATCCCGTGCCGCTCCTGCCGTTCGAGGTGCCCCGGCTGCTCGAGGAGGAGGTGCTCTTCGACGAGCCGATCGAGAGCGCCGAGTCGCTCCTGTTCGTGCTGCGCGGCATGACGTCGCGGATCGCTTCGCGGCTCGCCGCGCGCGGGGAGGCGTGCGGGCGGCTCAACGTGGCGATCGCCTACGATCGCTCGATCGCGCGGCTCCGCCTCGGCGAGCGCGAGGACGACGTCGCCGCCGCGGCGCTCCTGGAAGACGACGGGCGCGGCCCTTCGCTGCGCTTCCACGTCGACATGCCGGTGCCCCTCTCGGACGCGGGCGATCTGCTCCGCCCGCTGAAGGCGAAGCTCGAGCGGATCGAGCTCGCGGCGCCCGCGGTGGGGGTCCACGTCATCGCCTCGCGCATCGCGCGGGCTCGTCGGGTGCAGCTCGATCTGTCGCGTGACCGGTCGGTCGATCCCGACAGCCTGCCGGCGCTCCTGGCCGAGCTCTCGGCGGAGATCGGCCAGGAGCGGGTGGGCATCCTGGAGATCGCCGACGCGCACCGCCCCGAGGCGCGCTCGCGGCTCGTGCCGGCCTCCGGCGAGGCGGCCATGACGCGCGCGTCCGCCGCGGCCCGCGCGCGCGCCGCGGCGGATCGGGGCGCGGCGGAGCAGGCGGAGGGCGCGGACGCGCCGGCGCTCGAGCCCGCGCGGCTCCTCGCGCAGCCGATCCCGCTCGGCCGGGTGGGGCGCGGGGCGATCGTGGCCGTCGATCGGCACCTCTACGCGATCGAGCGGCTCTCCTTCGTGATGCGGATCGACGCGGTGGAGTGGTGGACGCCCACGCCGGCGTCGCGCGATTACGCGCGCGCCTGGCTCGTCTCGGGCTCTCCGTCCGGCAAGGCCGCCCCGGCGCGCCTCGGCGAGCTGCGCCCTCCTCGAGACGGTGCGAGCGCGAGCTCCTGCGGCGAAGCGTGGATCTACGTCGACCGCGCGACGGGCGAGGCCTTCCTGCAGGGGTGGTGCGAGTGAGCGCCGGCGCGTCGGTCCCGTTCGTGGAGCTCTGCGGCCGCTCCTGCTTCTCTTTCCTGGAGGGCGCCTCGCACCCCGAGGAGCTCGTGCACCGCGCCAAGGAGCTCGGCCTCGAGGGGATCGCGCTCTGCGATCGCGACGGGATCTACGGCAGCGTGCGGGCGCACACGGCGGCGAAGAAGGTCGAGCAGCGGGTGATCGTCGGGGCCGAGCTGACGCTGGGCGCGCCGCGCGGGGGCGCCGAGCGCGCGCCGGAGGTCCGGCCGTCGGTGGTCCTCCTGGTCGAGGACAGCGAGGGGTACGCGAACCTCTGCCGCCTGCTCACGATCGCGCACGCCGAGTGCGAGAAGGGGATGGCGAGCATCTCGGCGGAGGCGATCGCGGCGGCGCAGCGGGGCCTCTCGGCGATCGTGCCGCTCGACCCTCTCGTGCCCGCGGGCGTCTCCGGCGCGCTCATCGGCACGCTGCGCGACGCGTTCGGCGAGCGCGCGCTCGTCGCGACCTGGAAGCACCTCGACCGCCGCGACGGCGAGCGCGTCGCGGCGGCCCTCGCGGCGGAGCGCCGCTACGGCCCCTGCGTGGTGGCGACGGCGCGCCCGCTCTATCATCACCCGTCGCGCAAGCCGCTCGCGGACGTGCTCGCGTGCATCCGGACCAAGACCACGCTCGATCAAGCGGGGACGCGGATCGCGCCGAACGCGGAGGCGTACGTGCGGTCCGGCGCGCAGATGGCGGCGCTGTTCCGCGATCATCCGGCCTGGATCGCGCGCACGGTGGAGGTCGCGTCCCGCTGCCGCTTCTCGCTGTCCGAGCTCCGCTACAGCTTCCCGAGCGACGCCCTCTGCATGCCGGGGGAGACGTCGGATCAGGCGCTGCGCCGCCTCACCGAGGAGGGCTGCCGCGACCGTTACCCGGAGGGGACGCCGCCTCCGGTGCGCGCGCAGATCGAGAAGGAGCTCGCGTTGATCGCGAAGCTCGGCGTGGCGCCCTATTTCCTCAGCGTGCAGCAGGTCGTGAAGATCGCGCGCGCGCGGCAGATCCTCTGCCAGGGCCGCGGGAGCGCGGCGAACAGCGCGGTGTGCTTCGTGCTCGGCGTGACGGCGGTGGACCCGGCCCGGTCGAGCCTGCTCTTCGAGCGCTTCCTGTCGGAAGAGCGCCACGAGCCCCCGGACATCGACGTCGATTTCGAGCACGAGCGCCGGGAGGAGGTGATCCAGGCGATCTACGAGATGTACGGGCGCGACCGGGCGGCGATGGTCTCGGAGGTGATCGCCTACCGCGGCAAGAGCGCGCTCCGCGAGGTGGGCAAGGCGTTCGGCTTCTCGGCGGATCAGGTCGATCGGCTGAGCGGCCTCGTGCTCCACCATGAGGCGGACATCACCGAGCAGCGGGTCAGCGAGGCGGGCCTCGATCCGGACGACGTGCGCGTCCGGCAGGCCGTCATGATGGCGAGCGCGCTCGAGGGTTTCCCGCGCCATCTCTCGATCCACGTGGGCGGCTTCGTGCTGTCGTCGGAGCCGCTGCACAAGGTGGCCCCGGTCGAGCCTGCGCGAATGGAGGGCCGCACGGTGATCCCGTGGGACAAGGACGATCTCGACGATCTCGGCTTCTTCAAGATCGACGTCCTGGCGCTCGGCATGCTGACGGCGATCCGCAAGGCGCTCGGTTTGATCCACTCGGACCGGTACGCCGGGCTCGCGGGTCCCTTGGTCGACGCGGCAGGGGCCCCTGCGCCCGCGGGGGCGTTGCTCGACGCGGGCCGAGGCGCCGCGTTCGATCCGATCGCGGCGCTCGCGCAGATCCCGCCAGAGGACCCGGCTGTCTACGAGGCCATCGGCCGGGCCGACACGGTGGGGGTGTTCCAGATCGAGAGCCGCGCGCAGATGGCGATGCTCCCGCGGCTGAAGCCGAGCAAGTTCTACGACCTGGTGATCGAGGTGGCGATCGTGCGCCCCGGGCCCATCCAGGGCGGGATGGTGCACCCCTACCTGCGCCGGCGGACGGGGCAGGAGCCGCCGGTGTCCCCACACCCGTGCCTGGATCCCATCCTGGAGCGCACGCTCGGCGTTCCGCTCTTCCAGGAGCAGGTGATGCAGATCGCGATGGTCGGCGCGGGCTACACGCCGGGCGAGGCCGACCAGCTGCGCCGCGACATGGCGGCGTGGAAGAAGCACGGGCGCCTGGAGCGGCACCGCGGGCGGCTCATCCAGGGCTTCGCCGAGCAGGGGATCTCGGCGAAGTTCGGGGAGATGCTCTACCAGCAGATCCAGGGCTTCGGGGAGTACGGCTTCCCGGAGTCGCACGCGGCGAGCTTCGCGCTCCTCGTGTACGCGTCGGCCTGGCTCAAGGTCCACCACCAGGCGGCGTTCACCTGCGCGCTGCTCAACGCGCAGCCGATGGGGTTCTACAGCCCGTCGGCGCTGGTGCAGGACGCGCAGCGGCACGGCGTGGACGTGCGGCCGGTGTGCGTGGTGCAGAGCGCGTGGGACGCGACCCTCGAGCCCGGCGCCGAGCCCTCGGCGGGCCCGGCGCTGCGGCTCGGCATGCGGCTCGTGAAGGGGCTCGGCGAGGCGGCCGTGGCGGCGATCGTGGCGGCGCGCGAGGAAGCGCCGTTCACGAGCCTCCCGGATCTCGTGAGGCGCACGGAGCTGAAGAAGAACGAGGTGGAGGCGCTCGCAGAAGCGGGCGCGCTCGCCGCGCTGGTGCCTGCCCGGAGAGAGGCGCTCTGGCGCGCGCGCGCCCCCCGCGTGGAGGGGTTGTTCGAGGGCGTTCCGATCGAGCAGGACCGGGACGTCGGGCTCCCTCCGCTCAGGCCGCTGGAGCAGCTCGCGCTGGACTACGGGCGCGTGGGTCTGTCGCTGCACGACCACCCGATGCGGCACGTGCGGCGGGTGCTCAAGCGGCGGCGCGGCGCCGGGCGCGTGCGTACCGCCGAGGAGATCAAGGCCGCGCGCGACGGGGAGAGCGTGCGCGTCGCCGGGATGGTGGTCGGACGCCAGCGGCCGGCGACCGCGAGCGGCGTGACGTTCATGACGCTCGAGGACGAGACCGGCGTGGTCAACGTCATCGTCCAGAGGCAGGTCTTCGCGGAGTACGAGCACGTGGCGAGGAACGCGGCGCTCTTGCTCGTCGCCGGGCGGGTCGAGCGGCAGGGCCAGGTCGTCCACGTCCTCGCGCGCGAGCTCGATCGGCTGGAGCTGCCCAGCGGCGAGGAGATCGCGCTCAAGTCGCGCGACTACCGCTGAGGGCGCGCCGGCGTCGCGCTCCCGGAGCGCAGGGCGATCGGCGGCGCGTGAGGAGAGCACGCGCGCTCGTCAGACGGGCGGCGACGACCTCGTCGACCAGCGCGCTCGTCAGAGGGGCGGCGACGACCTCGTCGACCAGCGCGCTCGTCAGCGGGCGGCGACGACCTCGTCGACCAGCGAGAGCAGCGTCGCCGCGTCGAACGGCTTCAGGAGCAGCCGGGCTTCGACCTGCTGTAGGAACGCCTTGCTGCGCTCCGTGAAGGCGCCGCCGGTCAGGAACACGACACGGCGCTGCTGCTCGGGCGCGTGCTCGGCAAGCGAGGTGTAAAAGTCCATTCCCGTCATGTCGGGCATCATGAGGTCGCACAGGATGGCGTCGTACCGCTCTCCGGCGCGGATCCGGCGGAGCGCGTCGCGCGCGCTCGCTGTCGCGGTCGTCTCGTGCCGCGGCTCGAGCGTCCCCGCGATGGCCCGCGTGAGCAGCGGCTCATCATCGATGATGAGGACCCGTTGCCGCGGCGCCGCCTCCGGCGCGAGCGCGGCGAGGCTGCCGCTCTCGCGCGGCCACCTCGACGCGCCGGGGCCGGGCGCCGCAGAGGCGTGCGCCTCGCTGGCCGCGGCGGCGGGGAGGACGAGGCGGAACGTGCTCCCCTTGCCGTGGCGGCTGTCCACCTCGATCCGACCCCCCAGCGCCGTGACGATGGAGTGGCAGATCGCGAGCCCCAACCCGAGCCCTTCGCCAGCTTCTTTGCTCGTGTAGAACGGCTCGAAGATCCGCCCGAGCGACTCGGGCGCGATCCCGGCGCCCGTGTCGCGCACCTCGACGACGACCGCCCCCTCGGCGTCACAGCGCGTCGAGAGCTCGATCTCGTTCTGCTCGGCGAGCCCCTCGGGGATGGCCTGCGCGGCGTTCATGATGAGGTTCAGGAAGACCTGCGCGAGCCGCGGCTCGTTCGCCTGGACGGGCGGCACCTCCTGGAAGCTCCGGACGACGCGGGCGCGATGCCGGATCTCGTTCATCGCCATGTGGATGCAGGAGTCGAGCACCCGCCGGGGGTCGACCGGCCCGCGGCGGTCCTCCTCGGCGCGCGAGAAGCTGTGGAGATCGCGCACGATGATCCGCACCCGCTCGGCGCCCTCGCGCGCGTCCTCCAGCAGGCTCAGCACGTCGGAGAGCTCGCTCGATGACGCGCGGCCGTCGCCGTGAGAGCGAGCCCAGGGGCCGCCGCGCGCAGCGCTGTTCCGCCGATCGAGCGAGCCGATGCGCCGGATGGCCGCGTCGACGTTCGTGATGACGAAGGCGAGGGGGTTGTTGATCTCGTGGGCGACGCCGGCGGCCAGCGTGCCGACGCTCGCCATGCGACCGGCGCCGACGAGGCGGACCTGCGTCTGCGCGAGCGCCCGGCGCGAGACGGCGTCGCGCGCGGCGCGCTCGCGGACGACGGAGAGCCGCGCCCGGGGGCCCGCGCCGTCGCCGCCCGCGAGCAGGAAATCGCTCGCGCCGGCCGCGAGGATGCCGTCGATGTCCGCGTCGCGCTCGGTGATCGCGAGGACGAACACCGCATCGCCGCCGGGCTGCGCCCGCACGCGGCCGCAGAACGCGGCGGCGCTGGCGGGCTCGCTCCAGTCGACGGCGAGCACCGGCGGCGCCTCGCCGAGGCACCGCTCCAGGGCGTGCGCGGGATCGGAGGTGACGCCGACGTCCGGCACATGGCGTCGGATCAGCGCTTCGAATCGCTCGCTCGCCGCGGCGCACCCGCGGAGGAGCAGGATGGCGGCCGGCTCCGCGCAGCCCATCGACGTCCTCTCAGCTGTCCTTCGAAGACCCGTTTCAGGAGTCCTTCGAAGATCCTTACCGCATCTCCATCCCGGCGTGCAGGCATGGTGATCCGTTCCGCTGCGCCTGCCAGGCACCTCGCCGCGTCGCCGGTCTCCTTCGAGCCGCTCGCCAGCCGCTCGGCTCGTCCGCTTCGCGCGGCTATCGAGGGCTGGCCGTCGCGTCGTCGTCCGGATCGCCGTCGTCGGCGACCCTCGTCGCGTCGTCCGTGAGCGGCGGGTACAGGCTCTCGACGAACTTCTCGGAGAGCCGCCCCGCGAGGTGCGCATCCATCCGCGCCATCGCCTCGCGCAGCCGATCGATCTCGGCCGAGAGCGCTGCCTTGAGCGGCTGGCGCTGCGCCTGTTCCATCCAGGTGAGCTCCACAAGCGCCTCCTCAAGGTGCGCGCGCGCCGCACCAAGGTGCGCGCGCGCCGTGCCGCCCGCCTCGCCCGCGTCGGATTCTCGGACCAGGTACTCCGCGACGCGCACGCGCCCGCGGTGGCGGACCCGCGTCCGCTCGAGGAAATCCCGGTACGGCTTCACCGCCCCGCTGAGCGCCTGCACCGCCGCCGCGAGCGCGCTCGCCTCGCCCTGGAGCGCCTCGCGATCGGCGCCGGAGAGCGCCGGGTTGTGCTCGAGGTGGGCCTCGAGCGTCGCCAGCACCTCGCGGGCCCAGCGGAGGTGCCGGAGCCCCGAGGCGCCGCGCGACAGGCGCTGCACGGCCGCCTCCTCCGCGCTCACGCCACCGCCGCCGCCGGCGTCGCCTCGCGCTCCGGGCGCTTCGCCGTCTCGTTGATCTTCACGCTGACGAGCTTCGAGACGCCGGGCTCCTGCATCGTCACGCCGTAGAGCACGTCGACCGACTGCATCGTGCGCTTGATGTGCGTGATGAGGATGAACTGCGAGTGGCTCGTCATGCTCCGGATCGCCTCGTTGTAGCGGGCCACGTTCGCCTCATCGAGCGGCGCGTCGACCTCGTCGAGGATGCAGAA
This sequence comes from Sorangium sp. So ce381, assembly GCF_051473845.1. NCBI lineage: Bacteria > Pseudomonadati > Myxococcota > Polyangiales > Polyangiaceae > Sorangium > Sorangium sp. So ce381. The sequence continues at coordinate 2,445,015 of NZ_CP150336.1, forward strand.
CGGCGACGGCTTGAACTGGAAGATCGCGAAGATGAGCGACACCGCGGTGAGCGCCTTCTCGCCGCCGCTCATGAGCTCGATGTTCCCGAGCTTCTTGCCCGGCGGCTGCGCCAGGATCTCGATCCCCGTCTCCAGCATGTCGTCGGGGTTCGTGAGCCTGAGCTCCGCCTGCCCTCCGCGGAACATCTTGGGGAACAGCGCCTTGAAGCGCGCGTTGATGCCGTCGTACGTCGTCTTGAAGAGCCGCTTCGACTCGCGGTTCATCTGGGCGATCGCCTTCTCGAGGTCGTCGAGCGCCTTCTCGAGATCGGCCTTCTGGCTCGAGTAGTACGTGTACCGCTCCTCGGCCTCGGCGTGCTCGCGCACGGCGTCGAGGTTGACGGGGCCCATGCGGTCGAGCAGCTCCGTCAGCTCCTGGATGCGCGCGCGGTGCGAGGCGTCGGCGGGCGGCCGCTTGTGGTAGTCGCCGACCACGCGGGCGAGCTCCAGCCCGCGGAAGCGCTCGCGCACCCCCTCGATGAGGTGGTCGTGCTCGACCCGCAGCCGCTCGAGCGCGAGCTCGTGCTTGCGGAGCCGCTCCGACACCTCGGCCAGCTCCTGCCGCAGCCCGCGCAGGTCGGCCTCGCGCACCCCGTGCGCCTGCCGCGCCTCGTCCAGCGAGCGCCGCGCCTCGGTCAGCGCGGCCTGCGCCGCGTGCGCCTCCGCGACGGCGCGGACCAGCGCCTCCCGCGCGATCATGATCGTCGCCGCGGCCTTCCCCGCGCCCACGGCGCTCTCCGTCCGCTCCTGGTCGAGCCGGGCGATCCGGCCCCGGAGCTCGTTGCACGACCGCGTGAGCCGCTCGACCGTGCCCCGCGCCGCCGCGGCGCGCTCGCGCACGCGCGCGAGCTTCACCTTGCGCTCGGTCACGACCGACTGCTGCCCGAGCACCCGCTCGCGCCACTCGGCCGCGACCTGCTCGGCGTGCTCGAGGCCGGCCGCCGCCGCCTCGCGCGTCGCTCGCCCCGCCTCGAGCTTGTCGCGGGCCGCTTGCTGCTCGCTCCCGCCGGCGTCGAGGTTGTCGGCGAGGTCCTCGAGCTCGGAGCGCACCACGCCCTCGCGCTTCTGCGCCGCGGCGAGCTGCTCCTCCGCGCGGCGGAGGTCCTTCTCGGCCGTCACGAGGGCGAGCTCTCCCTCGTGCGCCTCGCTCCGCGCCCGCTCCAGCGCCGTCCCCACCTCGGTGATGCGCAGGCGGAGCTTCTGCTGCGCGTCGAGCAGCGCCGTCACCTCCTCCGACTTGGTCGCGACGAACTCGTGCAGCGCGCGCATCTCACGCTTCTGCTCGATCATGCCGGCCGCGACCGCGTCGCCCGAGCCGCCGCTCACCACGCCGTCCTCGCGGAGGACGGTGCCGTCGAGCGTCACGAGCGTGCACCCCGCGCCCTCCGCCGCGAGCCGCGCCGCGACCTCGGCGGAGGCGACGACCACCGCGTCCCCCACGAGCGCGCGCGCCAGCGCCTCGTCCTCGGGCGCGAAGACGAGCCGGTCCACGAGCGGCCCGAGCACGCCCTCCCCGCGAGGGGGCCGCCGCGTCGCGCCGGCCACGAACGAGGGCCGCGCCGCGATCACGCTCGCCCGCCCGCGGTTGTTCTTCGAGAGATCCGCGAGCAGCGCGATCCCGCGCTCGACGTCGCTCACGACCGCGCACTGCAGCCGGTCCCCGAGCAGCCCCGCGAAGGCCGCGGTCAGCTCGGCCGGCGCCTCGATCCGGTCGGCCACGAGCCCGAGCAGCGCCGGGTCCTTGGTCTTGAGGAGGTTCTTCACCCCGGCGCCGACGCCCTCCAGCCGCGCGTGCAGCTCCTCGAGCGCGCGGAGCCGGTTGCGCCGCTGCCCGAGCTCGTTCTTGGCGTGCTCCACGGCGCGGTCGCTCGAGACCGCCTGCTCGCGCAGCGCCTTCATCTCGACGTCGAGCCGCGACCGCTCCTCGGCCGAGAGCCGCTTCCCCTCGGCGAGCTCCGCGACGTTGCGCGTCAGCGACGAGCGCCGCCGCTCGAGCTCCTCGGACTCGTACATCAGCCGCCCGAGCTCGTCCTCGAGCTTCGCCCGCCGCTGGCTCATCTCCGTCATGCGCCGATCGAACCCGGCGAGCGACGCCTCGGCGGCCGCGACCGCCGCGGTGGCCTCGGCGGCCCGCCGGCGCAGGGCGGCGACCTCGTGCTCGGCGGTGCGCTCGCCGTGGCGCAGCTCCTCGAGCCGCTCGTGCTGCTCGAGCGCGAGCTCGCTCTCCCGCGCCTCTTCCTCGTCGACGCCGGCGAGCTGCGCCTCGAGCTGCGCCTTCTCTGCGCTGAGCTCCTCGACCGTCTTCTCGAGCTCCCCCTGCTCCTTGGCCGCGGTGACGAGCCGCTCCTCGAGGTGCCGCAGGCGGTCGCGCGCCCGCGCGATCTCCGCCTCGTGGGTGCGCACCTGGTTGTCGGCCGCGAACGCCTCATTCTGCGCGCGCTCGGCCCGCTCCTCGCAAGCGAGGGCCTCGAGCCGGGTGACCTCGATCTCGGCCTCGCGCGCCGAGAGCGCCGTGCGCGACGCCTGCTCGCGCTCCGCGTGCGCGGCCCTGCCGAGCGACTCGTGCTGCGTGAGCACCGTGAGCTCCAGGAGCTTGTGCGACGCCTCGTGGAGCACGAGGTCCTCCAGCTCCTTGCGGTAGTTGACGTACCGCTCGGCCTTGGCCGCCTGGCGCTTCAAGGACGCGAGGTTCCGCTGGATCTCGGAGACGATGTCCCCCACGCGGAGCAGGTTCTGCCGCGTCTGGTCCATCTTCTGCTCGGCCTGCTTCTTCCTGGCCTTGTATTTCGTGATGCCGGCGGCCTCCTCGATGAGCATCCGCCGGTCCTCGGGGCGCGCCGAGACGATGAGCCCGATCTTGCCCTGCTCGACGATGGAGTAGGCCTTCGTGCCGACGCCGGTGCCGAGGAAGAGGTCGGTCACGTCCTTGAGCCGGACCTGGGTCTTGTTGATGAGGTACTCGCTCGTCCCGTCGCGGAAGAGCCGCCGCGTCACCGCGATCTCCGCGTAGTCCCGGTACTCGAGCGGCAGCTGCGACGCCGCCGTCGGCTCGCTGTTGTCGAAGGTGAGCGTCACCTCGGCCATCCCGTGCTGGGCGCGGGTCTCGGAGCCGTTGAAGATGACGTCCGACATCGACTTGCCGCGCAGGTGCTTCGCGCTCTGCTCGCCGATCGCCCACCGGATGGCGTCGACGATGTTCGACTTGCCGCAGCCGTTGGGACCGACGATGCCCACCACGTCCGTGTCGAAATGGACCACCGTCCGGTCGACGAACGATTTGAACCCGCTGATCTCGAGCTTACGAATGCGCATGACGTCCCTGGGACCGGCCGGGCGGGCTTAAACGTATCGTCACAGCACGCCACGTACCGTCACAACTGGCGTCTCGGGGTCTACGTGGGCTGGCGCCGCGCGGCAAGCTCGGAATCCTGGCTCCGCCCGCGCACCGAGGACCAAGTCTTGCGCATCCCGCGGGTGGTGCGATGTCCACGGCGCAAGGTGTGCTTTTGGCAGCCGCCTTGACAGGTGGCTAACGTGACCATACTCCTCGGGTTGTTCCGAGGAGTAGAAACGTCATGCCGACTTACGAGTACGCCTGCACATCTTGCGCGCATGAATGGGAGGCCGAGCAGTCCATCAAGGAGGCGCCGCTCTCGGAGTGTCCGTCGTGTCACAACGCGACAGCCCGGCGGCAGATCTCGCGCGGCACGGGCTTCATCCTCAAGGGCAGCGGCTGGTACTCCGACCTCTATGCGTCGGGCTCGAACAAGCCGCCCGCGAAGTCGGACGGCGGGTCGGGCAGCTCGTCAGGGTCGGAAGGGGCGAGCTCGGACTCGGGGTCGAGCAGCGCCTCGTCGGCGAGCGGCGGCACCAAGAGCGACTCCAGCGCGTCGTCCGCCTCCTCCGCGGCGGCCTGACGCCAGCTCGGCGAGCAGCGACGGGGGTGTGGCCAGCGCGGCGCAGCGCGCAGCGGCGCCGTCGTGGTGCGCCGGCAGTGCTGCGTGCCCACCGGCGCCGGGCGCGGTGCTAGGGTGCCCTGGATGGATGAGAGAAAGCGACTTGAGGAGCTCCGCCGGCAGCTCACGGAGCTGGATCAAGAAATCCTTCGCAGCATCGAGCGGCGGGCTCGCATCGCGCACGAGCTCGCCAAGCTGAGGACGGGCACAGCCCGGTTCGCCCCCACGGCCGACGCCGCCCACGTGCAGGCGCTCGAGCGCGCCGTGACGCCGCCGTTCCCGCAGCGCGCGGTGCGGCCGATCTTCGTCGCCATCGACGCGGCCTCGCGCGCGTTCGAGGTCGCGCCCCGGGTGGCGTACCTGGGGGCCGAGGGCGACTACGGCTGGACCGCGGCGCACGATCACTTCGGGATCGGCGGCGAGTTCGTCCGCGCCGACAGCCCCCTCGCCGCCATCGAGGAGGTCGCGCGCTCGCGCGCAGACTTCGCGGTGGTCCCGTACGAATCGCTCAAGGAAGGGCCGATCTTCCCGACGATCCAGGCGATCGGCGGCGCCGACCTCAAGGTGGTCGGCGAGCGCCAGCTGGTGCAGGCGCTCGACCTCGTGAACCGGACGGGCAACCTCGCCGACGTCGAGCGGGTGTACGCCTCGCCCCAGGACCACGTGGCCTGCGTGAACTACCTCGAGCTCCAGCACCCGCGCGCGCTGGTGCTCGACGTGCGGGGCCCGCAGGCCGCCTGGGATCTCGCGGCGGAGAACGAGGGCAGCGCCGCCATCGTCCCCCGCGGCTTCGCGGGCGGCGGGCAGGAGCTCAGGGTCGCGCGCGAGAACGTCGGCGACGAGGGGGAGCTCCGGATCCGCTACGCGGTGCTGTCCCGGCTCCCCTCGCCGCGCTCGGGCCACGACGCCACGGCGGTCCTCTTCAGCGTCCACGATCGGCCCGGCGCGCTCCACGACATCCTCCAGCACTTCAAGGAGCGCAGCTGCAACCTCCGGCGGGTCCACTCCCGCCCCGTCCCCGGCGAGGGCTGGGACTACGTGTTCTACGTAGAGGTCAGCGGACACACGACCGATCGGGCGCTCGTCGCGGCGCTCGAGGGCGTGAAGCGCGAGACGAAGATGCTGAAGATCATCGGCTCCTTCCCGCTGGAGCGCCCCGACCCGCCGCACGAGCGAGCTTGATGGCGAGCGCGATGGTGCGGACGCTGTTCCATTCCCGAGGCGCTGCCGCCCTGCGCCGCGCGGCGGGCGCGATCGCGATCGCGGCGCTCGCCCTCCCGGCGCTCGGCGGCTGCGGTGGCGCCGACGACAGCCTCGCGCTGGTCGGCGGAGAGAAGATCGACGCGACGGCGATCGATCGCGACCCGCTGGCCGTCCTTCCGAGCGGCGCGGTGATGCTCGGTTACCTCGACGCGGCGGCCATGTTCACCTCCGGCCTGGGAGGCGAGGTCAACCAGATCGTCACGAGCCTGCTCCCGCTGGGCCCCGAGTCGAACTTCGTCCCGTCGCGCGACATCGTGAAGGTCTACGGCGGTCTCTACGCCATGCAGGGCGCGGACTTCTGCGCCGTGATGCAGGGCAACTTCGACGTCGACGCGATCCGCCGCTCCGCCGACGCCAGGTCGGTCACCGTCATCGGCGCGCCGCTCGTGAAGACGCGCTACGCGGACAACGATCTCTTCACGGCCGGCAACGTCGGCTTCGTCGTGCTCACGCCGCACACGATCCTCACCGGCAACGAGACCGGGATGCGGCGGGCCCTCGATCGGCTCCGCTCCGGCAAGCTGAAGCGCTCCGTGCCTTCGTGGATGGTCGAGCTGCTCGGGACGAAGGGCGCGTCGTTCGCCGTGGCCGGCGACCTCTCGAGCCAGGCGGCGGTCTCGTCTGCGGCGGGGCAGCTCCCCTTCCTCGCGGGGCTCCAGTACGTGCGCGTCATCGGCAACTTCCAGCCGCCCGGGGTCAACTTCGCCGGCGCCCTCACGTACACGGACCCGCAGAGCGCGGCGAACGGCGCCGTCGCGCTCCGCAACCTCGAGCAGATCGCCAGGATCGCGAGCGTGCTCTCCTCGTGGGGCTTCGGCTACGGCTCCGTCCCTCCGATGCAGGTCGCGCAGCGCGAGAGCGACGTCGCGTTCACGTTGCCCCTCGGCGAGGGGATCGTGCGCATGCTCCTCCGCACGGTCGCCGACACGGCGCGGAGCGTGGCGGTCGTGCGCTGACTCAAGCCTTGCGGAGCGGCGCGCGCGAAGGCGGCGCGGCGTGGGCGGGGTCGTCCGGCCACGCGTGCTTCGGGTAGCGGCGGCGGAGCTCCTTCGCGATGGCGGGATAGTGGCGCGCCCAGAACCCCGACAGATCGGTCGTGACCTGCACGGGGCGCTGGTTCGGCGCGCACAGGTGCAGCACCACGGGCACCCGGCCACCGGCGACGCGCGGGCCCTCCGCCATGCCGAAGAAGTCCTGCAGGCGGGACGCGAGCGACGGCGGCGCGCCCGCCGCGTACTCGAGGCGCGCCCGTCGGCCGCCGGGCAGGACGATCGACTCGGGGGCGAGCTCGGCGAGCGCTCGCGCCTTCGCGGGGCTCAGCGAGGCCTGCACGGCGCTCGAGAGATCGGCGTCGCGGAGCTCGGCGAAGCTCCTGCGCCCGTCGCAGAGCGCCTCGAGCGTTGCGAGCACCGCGTCCTCGTCCACGTCGGGTAACGCGGCGTCGGGGCAGTGCGCGCGCACGAACGCGACCCGCAAGAGCCAGCCCTCGAGGGCGTCGCCCTTCACGAACGCCCGCCACCCCTTCGCCCTCGCCTGCGCCGCGAGCTCCCGCGCCGCCGCTTCCGCCAGCGGACCGCCCGCGCCCGCGGCCGGCCGCGCCTCCTCGAGCACGAGGGCGTCGTACGACAGCCGGCGCACGACCTCGGCGCGCTCCGCGGCGGCGTTCCACGTCGCCTCCGTCGTGTCCCGGATCGCGTCCGTGAAGAGGTCGAGCAGCCAGTCGGCCTCGATCGCGCTCGCCGCCCGGACGACCGTGCGCGCCGAGCGCCCCTCGCTCCGCTCCTCGATGTCGACCGCGACCACGAGATCGACCTCGTCGATGACGCTCGCCTCGGAGAGCGCGGCCGTCCCGCCGGCGGCGAGCACGACCTCCCGTCCGGTCCGCCCCGTCGCGCTGGTCGGCCGGCGGAGGCGCCCGACACGGTCGGGGTATCCGGAGAGGATCGCGATGCGCTGGGCGATCTCGCGGGCCTCGACGGTCTCCGGCGGCGCGGCGCTGCGGTGATCGGCGAGCCGCGAGAGCTGCTTGCGCGTCCGCTCCACGGTGAGCGCGCGCGCCGCGTCCACGCCCAGCCACCGCAGGCGGTCCACCGCGAAGCGCGCGCGATCCGCCTCCTCGAAGGCCTGGAGCGCGGCGAGCAGGTCGGAGCTGTGCCGCGCGTCGCTCCTCCGACCGTGGGGCTCCCGCGCGCCCGACGGCGCGCCGAGGTCGCGCTCCGCGACGAGCGCCGCGAGCGTGCAGCCGTCGTCGGCGACGCCGCGCCGCTCGGCCTCGACGATCATCCGCGCCTGGCGCGGGTGCGCCGGGAAGCGAAGCATCCGCCGTCCGGTCGGCGTCACGCGCCGCCCCGCGTCGAGCGCGCCGAGCCGCACGAGCAGCGCCTCGGCCGCGGCGAGCCCGGCGGCGGGCGGCGCCTCCAGCCACCCGAACCCCTCGAGATCCGTGACCCCCGCGGCGCAGAGCTCGAGCACCGTCTCCGCGAGGTCGAGCCGGCGGATCTCGGGCGCCTCGTGCTCCGGCCGCGAGGCGAGATCCCCGCGCGTGTAGAGCCGGAGGCAGCGGCCGGGCCGCGTCCGTCCGGCGCGCCCCGCGCGCTGCGCCGCGGAGGCGCGGGCGATGGGCGCGACGCGGAGCGTCGGCAACCCAGACCACGGCGCGTGCGCGGCCACGCGCGCGAGGCCGCTGTCGACGACCGCGACGACGCCGTCGATGGTCACGGAGGTCTCGGCCACGTTGGTCGAGAGGATGATCTTGCGCCGATCCGCGGGGCGCACCGCGCGGTCCTGCTCCGCCGCGGACAGCGAGCCGTGGAGCGGCAGGAGCAGCAGGTCCTCGCTCTTCGCGATGGCTGCGCACGCGTCCATCGCCCGCCTGATCTCCGCGGAGCCTGGCAGGAATACCAGCACGTCGCCGTCGAGCCCCTCCTCGACGAGCTGCCGCACCGACGACGCGACCAGGCTCTCGAGCGTCCTGTCGCCCCAGTGCGCCCGGGCGCGGCGGTCGCCCGCGGCGTGGGTCGACGCGCTCACCCCGGCGCTCGGCAGGTACTCGATCGCGACGTCGAACATCCGCCCCTCGGCGCGCAGGGTCGGGGCCATCGAGGCTCCGGCCGCCGTCGCGTCGTGGCCGCGTCCAGCCTCGGCCGCCGGGGCGGGCTGCGCCTCCGGCCCGCCGAGGAACGCCGCGATCGGCCCGGCGTCGAGCGTCGCGGACATCACCACGAGGCGGAGATCGGGCCGCGCGCCGCGCTGCAGGCGCCGGAGCAGCGCGAGCGCGACGTCGCCGGCGAGGTGCCGCTCGTGGAACTCGTCGAGCACGACGGCGCTCACGCCCCGGAGCTCGCGGTCGACGAGGAGCCGCCGCGTCAGCACGCCCTCGGTCACGAAGCGGACGCGCGTGGCCGGGCTGGACGCCTCTTCGAAGCGCATCGTGTAGCCCACGGTCTCGCCCACGCGCTCGCCGAGCTCTTCGGCCACGCGCCGCGCGGACAGGCGCGCCGCGAGCCGCCTCGGCTCGAGCACCAGGATCTCGCCGCGCTCCGCGAAGCCCGCGTCGAGCAGCGCGCGCGGTACGCGCGTCGTCTTGCCCGCCCCGGGCGGGGCCTCGAGCACCACGCTCGGGCGCGCGCGCAGGGCGGCGCAGAGATCGGGGAGGATCGGATCGATCGGCAGCGGCTGCATGGCTTCGGCGCTCTCCGCGCGATGGGCGCGCGGCAGCGGAGCCTAGCAATCCTTGGCGCGCGCGGACCTGTGATACTCGTCGAATCGCCGTGAGCGCATCGACCGATCCGACCCATCTTTCAGCGACCGTGCTCGCCGCGCTCCTGGCGGCGCGCGAGATCAGCTCCGAGGAGCTCACGCGGGCGCACCTGGCGCGCATCGACGCGCTCGAACCGCGGCTCCACGCGTTCACCCAGGTGCTCCACGACGAGGCGCTCGCGGCCGCCCGCGGCCTCGACGAGGAGCGCCGTCGCGGGGACATCCGCGGCCCGCTCCACGGGCTCCCGATCACCGTGAAGGAGTCGCTCGACATGGCCGGCATGGCCTCCACGCTCGGCGTCGCTTCCCGCAGGGGGCACCGGGCGACCAGCGACGCGACGGTGACGGCGCTGCTCCGCCGCGCCGGGGCCGTGATCCTGGGGCGCACGAACGTCTCGCAGCTGCTCCTGTACAACGAGGCGCGCAACCCGCTCTTCGGGCAGACGGCGAACCCGTGGAGCCTCGATCACAGCCCGGGCGGCTCGTCCGGCGGCGAGGCGGCCGCCATCGCGGCGGGGATGTCGCCGCTCGGCATCGGAACGGACATCGGCGGCAGCATCCGCGTCCCCGCGCACTGCTGCGGCATCGTCGGCCTCAAGCCCACGCTCGATCGCTGGACCAACAAGGGGAGCAACACGGCGCTCCTCGGGCAGGAGGCGATCCGCGCGCAGATCGGACCGATGGCCAGGAGCGCCCGCGACGTCGCGCTCGTCATGTCCGAGCTCGATCCCGCGTCGATGGCGGAGCTCGACGTGCGCGTGCCGCCGCTCCCGATGGTCGAGCCGGCGAGCGTCGAGGTGGCGCGCCTGCGCGTCGGGTTCTACTGCGACGATGGGCTGGTCCCGCCCTCGACCGCCGTCGCCCGCGCCGTCGCGAAGGCGGCGTCGGCCCTGCGCGCGCGGGGCGCGACGGTCGTGCCGTTCACGCCGCCCGGGATCCCCGACGCGGTCTACGCGTATTTTGCAGCGCTCTCGGCGGACGGCGGCGCGACGGCGCTGTCGCTCCTCGACGCCGGCGAGGACGGCAGCGAGCGGACGGACATCGACGTCTCGCTCCGCTCGCTCCGCACGATGGCCTCGCTCCCGCCGTTCGCGCGCCGCGCCGCCGCGCGCGTCGCTGGCCTCGCGGGCGAGCGGCGGCTCCAGCGCCTCCTCGAGGTCACCGGGCCGAAGTCGGTCTCGGAGTTCTGGCGCACCACGCACGCCCTGCGCGAGGCGCGCGCCGCGATCGCGTCGGCGATGCGCGCCGAAGCGCTCGACCTGCTGCTCTGCCCGCCGTACGCCACGCCGGCCTTGCCGCACACCGCGTCGCGCGACTTCGTCCTCGCGGGCAGCGCCGCGATGCTCTGGAACCTCACGCAGTTCCCGGCCGGCGTCGTCCCCGTGACCCGCGTGCGGCCCGAGGAGGCGCGCCGCGAGCGGCCGCGCGACCGGCTGGAGAAGCGGGCCGCCGAGATCGATGCGAAGAGCGTCGGGCTGCCCGTCGGGGTGCAGGTGGTCGGCTTCCCGTTCAGCGAACACCTGGTGATGGCCGCCATGATCGCCATCGAGGACGAGCTCGCCGGCGAGAGCGATCGGCCCGTCACGCCTGTCTCACCGCCCTCGCTCACCGGATGACGCGGCGAACGCCGGGAGCCGGCTGACCAAGACGACACCGGAACTCGATGATGCCGCCGCGCGGCCGCTGTCCGGCGCGTTCACAGTCGACAAAAGCTGAAGCCCTACAAAGCCGAAAGGTCCGCCGGAGAACTCTCCGCCGGACCAGTCGGGGCGAGTGGATTCGAACCACCGACCCCTTGACCCCCAGTCAAGTGCGCTAACCAGGCTGCGCTACGCCCCGAGCCACTCCGCCGCCTCGTTTCGCTGCGGAGCGAGGGCGCACCGTAGTCGAAGCCTTGGGAATTGCAAGGGGATCGCATCGAGGATCGTGGACTCGCTCCAGACGGGGCGTTTGGCGCTGGTGCAGCGGGGCGCGTGGCGCGGATCGGCCGGCGAGAACGCCGGGGCTCTCCGCGCGACGCCGCGGGCGCGCGATCCGAGCGGCGCGGTCAGATGCCGCGGAGCGCGGCCGCGAGGCTCTGCGCGGTGCCGTCAGCGACGAGGATCCCGTCGTCGCTCCTCGACCATGCGACCACGTCGCCCGCGTCGCAGGCGATGACGGGCACGCCGAGCGCGCGCGCCTCGCGGATCACCGTGGGGGCGGCCTCGTGCGATGAAGGGTGCAGCAGCACGTCTGCTGCGCCGATCCATGCGAGCGCTTCCCTGCGCGGGAGCGTGCCCGTGAAGCGCACCTCCGCGCTGCCCTCGCTCGTCGCCGTGACGCCCGCGCCGCGTGAGCTCCCTGCGTCGAGGTCGCCGCCGCTCGCGAGGCGCTCGAGCGCGCCGCGCTCTGGACCGTCTCCGACGACGACGAGGCGCAACCCGGGTCCCGCAGCGCGCACCGCCTCGATCGCGAGCTCGACCCGCTTCGTCGGGATCAGCCGGCACGCGACGACGGCGAGGCGCTCGCCGGGGCCCTTCACGATCTCGCGACGGAGCGCGGCAGCGCGCCCGGCCACTGGCGGCAGATCGAACACGGGGGGCTCGACGCGCGAGGCGAGGTCCAGCGCGCGAGCCTGCTCCGGGGCGAGCGAGCCTGCGAGCGCATCGCGCAGCGCGCGCGCCGCGAAGACGAAGCGCGCGTCGCGCCGGAGGAGCGCGCTCACCACCGCGGCGCGCGCCGCGCGCGGCGCGCGGAGCAGGAGCCGGACGTCGGCGCCGTGCGCGTGCACCTCGAGCGGCGTGCGCGGCAGGGCGAGCAGGAGCGGCCACGCGCACGGGATGATCCAGTGCGCCACCGCGCGGTCGACCGGCCCGATCTCACGGAGCCGATCGAGCACGCCGGCCGCGAACGGCGCCGCGGAGAGCAGCCGGAGCGGCGACTCGCGCGCGCGGGCCACGGCGCCGGGCCACGAGAACAGCGCGCCCCCGCCTGCACGATGGACGACGAGCCGGCCGTCTCGATGAGGCGGATCGAGCACCGAGCCCCCGGCGGCGATCACGTGGACCTCGGCGCAGCTGCGCGTGAGCGCCTCCGCCGACGACCGCACGAAGTGGCCGGAAGGATCCTCGTCGCTGACCGGATAGGACGTCGTGAGCACCACGGCGCGCATCGGGACCTCGCCAGGCTGGACGCGGCGCGGGCACCGCCGCCGCGTCGCTCAGGCGCGGTTGCACCACGCCGCCGGGGCGACCGCTGGACGAACAAAATGACAAGACGCAGAGCACGCCGCGGACGCTCGAATCAAGCGTCCGTGTGCGTCTTCTGCGTCTTGGCCGGCTGCTCTCGCGCGGGGGCGGTCGCTCCAGTCGCTCCAGTCGCGCTAGGCGACCATGTCCATCTTGGACCGCTTCCGGCGGCGACGAGCGGCCTCCGAGGCCTTCTTCCGTCGCTTCACGGACGGCTTCATGTAGTGCCGACGCCGCTTCAGCTCGCGGAGGATCCCCTCGGCAGCCATCTTCCTCTTGAGATGTTTGATGGCGCGCTCGATGCCCTTGTCGCCCACGGCGACCTCGAGCGGTTTGCACTGAATGGCGTCGGTCGGCATGTCTAGAAGCGTCCTCTGCTGGGAAAAAAACTGGCCCAGTTGGCGGGCAGAATGCAAGCCGGCGGGGGCCGGCAGCGCGGGGCGCGCACTATGGCAGAGGCCCTCTAGCCTCGCAAGACCTCCCGGCGGCCGCAGAGCATGGCGTCGCGGCGCGACGTCCGGGTTGTTTCGTCAGCTTCGTCAGCTTCGTCAGTTTCGTCGGTTTCGTCAGCCCCGACAGTTTCGCCAAGCTCATCCAGCTCGCCAGGCTTCGCCCAAATCCGCGTCAGCCCCGGATTTTTCTGGCGGTCCGTCGGCAATTATTAGGACTTGCAGCTGAGAAACCTTCTAAGTACACATCTCGCTGTGGCTACCTCGCGGATAGCTGCTGCAAAGGGGGCCGCGCCCCGCGATGCCCGGGGGCGCGCGGTCGGCTTCGAGCGCAGGGCGGTCGAGGAGGATACCCGGATCGCTTCCATGCTGGCGTGCGTGCGAGCGTCGGGGCTCAAGCTGACGCCGCAGCGCCTGGCGATCGTGCGCGAGCTCGCGGCCGATCCGACGCATCCGACGGCGCAGGAGCTGTTCGAGCGGCTCCGGCCGGCGCTGCCGACCATGAGCTTCGCCACCGTCTACAACACGCTCGACGCGCTGGCGTCCGCGGGGCTGTGCGTCGCGCTGTCGCTGTCGCCGGGCGCCTCGCGCTTCGACCCGAACATGGCGGCGCATCATCACGCGGTCTGCGATCGCTGCGGGCTCGTCCGCGATGTGCCGTGCCAGCCGGGCGACCCGTCCGCCGAGCGCTCGGACGAGATCGTCCCCGCGCCCCTCGCGGCCGCGCCGGGCTTCGAGGTCCGCGCCGTCGAGCGGATCTACCGGGGGCTCTGCGCTGCCTGCGCGAAGGGCACCCGGGGTGGCGAAAATGCGCGGGGCAAGGCGCAGGACGCCGGGCGAAGCGCGGCGAGCAGTCGAGTTCGCCCCGCAGGGGTTCGAGGAGCGCGGCGCCCTGGACGTGTCTAGCGGATCCACCGCGCCGCCGAGCTGACCTGCGCGGGCATCAGGGACCTATCATCGCAGCCGTTCAACCGAAGGAGAGCGAACCCATGACAACCAAGCAGCTTACGGGCACGAAGACGCACCAGAACCTGAAGGACGCGTTCGCCGGGGAGTCGCAGGCGAACCGCCGCTACCTGTACTTCGCAAAGGTCGCGGACGTCGAAGGTCGCCCCGAGGTCGCCGGTCTCTTCAAGGACACGGCGGACGGCGAGACCGGCCACGCGCACGGCCACCTCGACTACCTCAAGCAGGCGGGCGACCCGGCGACCGGCCTGCCGATCGGCAGCACGGAGAAGAACCTGAAGGCCGCCGTCGCCGGCGAGACCCACGAGTACGAGACGATGTACCCGGGCTTCGCGAAGGAGGCCCGCGACGAGGGCTTCGAGGACATCGCAGAGTGGTTCGAGACGCTCGCGAAGGCCGAGAAGTCGCACGCCGGGCGCTTCACGAAGGCGCTGCAGTCGCTCGACTTCTGAGGGCGACCGACGCGAGAGCGCGAGCGCTCCGGGGCGCGCCGAACCGACGGCGACTCGACCCGGGGCGCACGCGCCATCGCGACCTCGACGGCCGTCCGGCGCCGGGCCGCGCGGCGAGCCGTCCCTCCGCGCCGTACCCCAAGTTGAAGCTTTTGAGAGGAGCCGACCAGTGAGCGTCATCCGGCGTGCACCAGACCGTCCACCGGCGACATCGCCGAACGACGAGCGATATCTCGAGCCCCGCGATCTCGAGGCAGAGCTGCGGCGGACGTTCCAGATCTGCCACGAATGCCGCATGTGCGTCGGATACTGCGGCTCGTTCCCCGCGCTCTTCGCCCGCGTCGACAGGGACATCGAGGCCGGCGTCGCCGAAGGCGCCGAGGCCCTCACCTACGATGACTTCAAGGCCGTCGGCGACGAGTGCTGGCAGTGCAAGCTCTGCTACATCAAGTGCCCGTACACGGCCGACGAGCACGCCTACGAGCTCCTCGATTTCCCGCGCGTGCTCGCGCGAGAGCGCGCGGTGCGCGCCCAGCGGGACGGCATCCCGCTGGTGGACAGGATCCTCGGCGAGCCGCAGCTGATCGGCGAGCTGGGCTCCGGCGCCGTCGCGCCGCTCGCGAACCTCGTGCAGGCGAGCCGCCTGCTGCGCAAGGTGCAGGAGAAGGTGACCGGGATCTCGTCGGAGTTCCCGCTCCCGGAGATGGCGCGCAAGCCGTTCTCGTCCTGGTTCGCGGAGCACGGCGCCGCGGCCGACGCCGGCAAGCAAGGCGACGTGGTGCTCTTCGCGACCTGCTACGGCGAGTACAACACGCCCGCGGTCCCCGAGGCGGCGGTCCGCGTCCTCGAGCACAACGGCTACGCGGTGCACGTACCGGGCTGCTCCTCGGCGGACGAGCCGCGAGGCACGCCGGCGGGGGCGCTGACGTGCTGCGGGATGCCGAACCTCGACGGCGGCGATCTCGCGGCCTTCACCGCGAAGGTGAAGCACAACGTCGCGCTCCTGCTCCCGCACGTGCGCAGGGGGAGGAAGATCGTCGTGATCGGCCCGACGTGCGGCTACACGATGAAGAAGGAGTGGCCGGAGTACCTGCAGACGGCAGAGGCGCGCGAGGTCGCGGCCGCGACGGTCGACATGATGGAGTTCCTCGTCCAGCTCGGCCGCGAGAAGAAGCTCAACCGCGAGTTCAAGAAGGGGCTCGGCACGATCGCGTACCACGCCGCGTGCCACCTGCGCGCGCAGAAGATCGGCTTCCCCGGCGCCAGGGTGCTCGGCGTCGTCCCCGACACCGACGTGCGCGTCATCGAGCAGTGCTCGGCGGTCGACGGCACATGGGGGATGAAGGCGGCCCACTACGAGACCGGGCGCAAGTACGCGTCGAAGCTCGTGCGCGGCGTCGGCGGCGCGGACGTCATCGTCAGCGACTGCACCCTCGCGGGTCTCAGGATGGTCAAGGAGAACGGCGCGAAGGTGCTGCACCCGGTCGAGGCGCTCGCCCACGCGTACGGGCTCGGTCCGACGCCGTGAATCTCGGTCCGAAGTCGTCAAGGAGAGGAGCGTCATGCGTCCCATCGATCGCAACGAGGTGCTCGGGATCGGCGAATACGAGGCGATCCGCGAGCGGTTCCGGAGCCGCATCATCCAGGAGAAGCGGCCCCGCCGCGTGCCGATCGGAGACCACCTGACCGCGGTGTTCGAGAACCGCGACTCGGTGCTCTTCCAGATCCAGGAGATGCTCCGCACCGAGCGCATCACGAGCGAGAGCGGCATCCTCCACGAGATCGAGACGTACAACGATCTCATCCCGGGCGCAGGGCAGCTCAGCATGACGCTCTTCGTCGAGATCCCCGATCGAGCGCTGCGCGACCGGATGCTCGTCGATCTGGTGGGCCTCGAGGACACGGTGTCGATCGAGGTCGACGGCGTCGCCGCGCGGGCGCTCGGCAAGCGCGACGGATCGATGGAGGATCGCACGACGGCCGTGCACTACCTCAAGGTGGATCTCCCGGCCGAGGCGCAGGCCGCGATCAAGGCGAAGAAGGCGACGGTGTCGATCGTCGTCGGGCACCCGCGCTACGCGGTGAAGGCGCCGCTCGGGAGGGCGACCCTGGACAAGCTCGCCGAGGACCTGTCCTAGCCGCGATGGTCTCCCTCGAGCGCCCGATCAAGTTCGAAGACGTGGACGCCGCGAACATCGTCTTCTTCGCGCGCTTCCTCAACTACGCGCACGAGGCGATGGAGCGGTTCTTCGCGCCGCTCGAGGGAGGCTACGCCGGGCTCATCCTCGAGCGGCGGATCGGGCTGCCGGCGGTGCGGGTCGAGGCCGACTACGCGGCGCCGGTGCGTTACGGCCAGGCGCTCCGGATCGAGACGTCGGTCGTCCATATCGGCCGGCGGAGCGCCACGCTCCGGTACCGCATGCACCGCGCCCACGACGGCGTGCTGTCGGCGGAGCTGCGGCACACGGTGGTGACCACCGACCTCGTGCAGCTGGTGTCGGTCCCGATGCCGGAGGACGTCCGGGCCCTGCTCAGCGCCCATCTCGAGCTCGATCAGGCGCCTTCCAGCGCCGGTCGACGGGCGTGAGCGCTCGGCCGGCGCGCCCGCGGGCGCGGGCACGCGCGGGGACCGAACCCGAGGCGAAGGCGCGATCGCCGCTGAAGCGGCGCGTCGAGCTGACGCTCCTCCGCGACAGGGCGCACTACGACGCGCTCGTGATGGGCGCCGTCGCGAACGCGCGCGTCTCCGTGTGGATCGCGACGGCCAACGTGAAGGAGCTGCGCGTGGAGGCGCCCATCGGATCGAGGGCGCGGGCGCGCGGCCGGTACATGTCGTTCCTCGACCTGCTCGACGCGCTCGCCGCGAGGGGGGTCGAGCTGCGCCTGTTGCACGCCGGCGTCCCGTCGCGCGCCTTCCGCGCCGAGCTCCGCCGGCGGCCCCGGCCGCCGATCGAGATGCGCCGCTGCCCGCGGGTCCACCTGAAGATGATCGCCGTCGACGGCGCGCTCCTGTACCTCGGCTCCGCGAACCTCACCGGCGCCGGGCTCGGGGCGAAGGGCGAGGGGCGGCGGAACTTCGAGGCGGGCGTGCTCACGGACGACGACCTCCTGCTCGACGAGATGCAGGGGACGTTCGAGGCGATCTGGACCGGCGCCGAGTGCAAGGGCTGCAGGCTCCGGCCGCTCTGCCCGGGGCCGCTCGACGAGCTCGACAAAATCCCGTTGCGCTGACGGTCCCGATGGCCGATGAGCAGCGCATGAGCACCGCGGGACCGGACCCCTCCGACCTCGATCGAATCGCCAACGCCGCGCTCGCGCGCGTGGACAGCGGGATGCTGCTCGGGCTCGGCACCGGGCGCGCGTCCGAGGCCTTCATCCGCCGCCTCGGGGAGCGCGTCCGCCGTGGGCTCCAGATCAAGGGCGTCGCCACGTCGGAGCGCTCGGCGGAGCTCGCCCGCCGCGAGAACATCCCGATGGTGTCGCTCGAGGAAGTCGAGCGCTTCCACGTCGCCGTCGACGGCGCCGACGAGGTGGCGCCCGACCTCGGCCTCATCAAGGGCCTCGGCGGCGCGCTCCTCCGCGAGCGCGTGGTCGCCTACGAGGCCGCGGAGTTCATCATCCTCGTCACGCCCGAGAAGCTCGTCGAGAAGCTCGGCTCGCGCGTGCCCATCCCCGTCGAGGTGGTGCCCTTCGCGAGCACGACGGCCGCGCGGCACCTGACCGCGCTCGGGGGCAAGCCGGCGATCCGCAAGAACGCGGACGGGTACCCCTTCCAGACCGACAACCACAACTGGATCCTCGACACCGCGTTCGGCCCGATGGACGCGCCCGCAGCGGTCGACGCGCGCATCCGCAAGATCCCCGGCGTCGTCGACACGGGGCTGTTCCTCGACATGGCGACCCTCGTGCTGGTCGCGGACCCAGGCGCCGTCCGCGAGCTGACGCGGAAGCGCTAGCTCCGCGCGTCAGGAATTCCATCAGGGATCGCTGACACGCGGAGCCGGGCCCCTGACCTCGGGCGGGCGGCGACGGCGCGGCGCGCGCGCCCACCGCGGGAGCTCTGACGGGCGGAGCTAGCGGGCGTGGCGATCGAGCCTGCGGGCCAGATCGTCCAGCGCGAGGTTGCCCGGAGCTCCGAGCGACACGCGCGCGCGGAGGCTCGCCGCGGCGTCGCCGGCCGGCAGCGCCGCGATCTCGGCCGCGACCTTGCGGTACGCCTCGCGGAAGGGGACGCCCTCCACGGCGAGCTCGACGGCGCGATCCGTGGCGAAGCACTCCGGCGTGATCGCGCGGGCCATGCGCTCCCGGTCGAACGCGAGCCCCTCGACGAGCCGCGGCAAGAGGCGCGACGTCGCGAGCGCCTCGTCGAGCCCGCGCATCGTGGGGCCCTTCGTGAGCTGGAGGTCGCGGTGGTAGCCCGACGGGAGCGCCACGATCGACTGCACCTCGGCGAGCGCCCCCTGGACGACGGAGCACGCGGCGCGCATGAGCTCGACGACGTCGGGGTTGCGCTTCTGCGGCATGATCGACGAGCCGGTCGTGAACGCCTCCGGGAGGCGGATGAACGCGAGCTCGCTCATCGCGAACAGGCTGAGATCCCACGCGAGCCGGCGGCTCACGGCCATCACCTGCCACGCGGCGGCGAGGATCTGCGCCTCGATGATGCCGCGCGACGTCTGGGACGCGAGCGGGTTCAGCGCCACGCCGGCGAACCCGAGCTCGCGCGCGACGCCGACGCGATCGAGCGGGAGGTTCACGCCGAAGCCCGCGGCGCCCCCGAGCGGGCAGCGATCGACGAGCGCCCGCGTCGCGCGCACCACGTCGATCGCGTCGGTGAGCCCCTCGACGAACGAGGCGGCCCAGTAGCCGACGGACGACGGTACCGCCCGCTGCAGGTGCGTGTAGCCGGGCATCGGCGTCTCCGCCTCGCGCCTGGCGAGATCGAGCAGCGCGCGGGCGCCGGCCGTCGCGTTCTCGGCGAGCTCGTCGAGCGCGTCGCGCTCGTACAGGCGCGTGGCGACGAGCACCTGATCGTTGCGGCTCCGGCCGGTGTGCACCTTCTTGCCCGCGTCGCCGATGCGGGCGACCAGCGCGGCCTCGATCGCGCTGTGGCCGTCCTCGTCGTCCTCGGTGAGCCGCAGCTCGCCGGCCTCGTTCTGCGCCGCGAGCACCTCGAGCTCGCGGACGAGCGCGTCCCGCTCCGCCTCGCTGAGCACGCCGATCCGCGCGAGCCCGCGGACGTGCGCGACGGTGGCCCGCAGGTCGTACGCGAGCAGGCGCTGATCGAGCTGCCAGTCGTCGCGCGAGGTGTAACGCAGCATTTGGGCGTCGGTCGCGCCCCCTTTGTCCCAGAGTCGTACGCTCATTCAGCTCCCCAGGCTCTCGTCCACGAGAGCACGGATCTCGGCAAGCTTCTTGGCCTTGCCCTCGTCCAGCGGTCGCGGCTTCGCCGCGCCGGCCGCGGGCGCGAGCTCTCGCTCGAGCTCGCGCAGCTCGTCGTCCGCCGTCCGCGCCGGCCGGCGCTTGCCGAGGCCGAGCGCGCGGGCCAGCCAGCTCCTCGACTCGCCGATCGCGTAGTCGTCCGCGGCGATCCGGTCCGGCGCGGCGCGCAGCATGCGGACGAGCGCGGCGTTGGAGCTGGCCCAGACGGCGGACTCGTCGAAGTGGGCGCGCGGCGTCACGTCGAGGTGCCGCGCGGCGGTCCGATCGGGCACGTCGTGCAGCCGGCAGTAGATGGCGAGCGCGAGCGCGAGCTCGTCGACCGGCATCTTGGTCGCCGAGTGCACCTGCACGCCGCCGCAGCCCTTCGCGTACAGGTAAGAGCCGTTCGTCGCGAGGACGCCGAAGCCGAGCAGCACGGCGGCGAGATCCACGGCGGGCTCGCGGTCCGACGGCGCGAGCGCGTCGAAGGCGCCGGCCTCGCTCAGGAACATGTACGCCACGGCGCGCACGAACGCCGTCGTGAGCACCGTGGGGTTGCGGAGCTCGCCCGCGGAGAGCGCGACCCGGTACCCGCCGTCGCCGCGCGGGGCGACGCGCTCCAGCTTCGACTCCAGCGCCATCCCGCCGCACGCGCCGCTCGAGCAGCTCACGGTGCTGGCCTGCCCCTCCGGGGTGACCACCGCGAGCTCCACCGGGAGATCCTGGAGCCCGGCGTGCTCCTGGACCCGCAGCATCAGGGCGGCCACCGTCTTCGGCGAGCCGTCGAACGCGTCCGGGAAGAACTCGGCCGTCGGCTGCACCAGCCCGCGCACCGGCTCCGCGCCGTGCTGGAGGAGCGCTGCGGTCGTGCGAAGGATCCAGCGGATCTGCGGTTCGTCCGGGAGGTCCATACAGCTACTGTATGCCACCGCCGCGCGGCGGTCGCGCGGTAGTTCCCCCGTAGCTACAGCAGAAGGCGGACCGGGCGGCAACGCCTGGCCCGGGGGGGCGAATTTTGGCGTTTCTTTGTCCATGCCACTTCCTTTTCGACGGCGGTCGGCGACCGCGTAAAGTTGTGCCCCCATGACGGAAGAGGCGAAGGACATCTCCGAGAGGAAAGCGGACCACATCGAGCTCTGCGCGACCGGTGATGTCGGGTTTCGAGCCAAGACCACGCTGCTGGAGCAGGTCGAGCTGATCCACGACGCGTTGCCGGAGCTCTCCCTCGACGCGATCGACACCTCGGTGCTGCTGCTCGGGAAGCGGCTCCGCGCTCCGCTCCTGATCGCGGCCATGACCGGCGGGACGGCGCGCGCGCACGCGATCAACCGGGAGCTCTCGCAGATCGCCGAGGAGCGCGGGTACGGCTTCGGGCTCGGGAGCCAGCGGGCGATGCTGAACGGC
Organism: Sorangium sp. So ce381; assembly: GCF_051473845.1. Classification (NCBI taxonomy): domain Bacteria; kingdom Pseudomonadati; phylum Myxococcota; order Polyangiales; family Polyangiaceae; genus Sorangium; species Sorangium sp. So ce381. The sequence goes on from NZ_CP150336.1 coordinate 2,465,951, forward strand.
GACGCCTCCGCGACGTACGAGGTCCGCGCGCACGCTCCGACCACCCTCCTCCTCGGGAACATCGGCGCCGTGCAGGCGCGATCGCTGTCGACGGAGGCGGTCGCCGAGCTCGTGGCCCAGGTCGGCGCCGACGCGCTCTGCGTCCACATGAACCCCGCGATGGAGCTGGTCCAGCCGGGCGGCGACCGGGACTTCGCCGGCGCGCTGGACGCGATGGCCCGGCTCGCGAGCGGCCTCAGCGTGCCGGTCATCGCGAAGGAGACCGGCTGCGGGATCGGCCCGGGGACGGCGTACCGCCTGGTCCGGGCAGGCGTCCGCGATCTGGACGTCTCCGGGTCCGGAGGCACCTCCTGGGTCGCCGTCGAGACGGCGCGCGCCGAGGGAGCAGCCCGCTCCCTCGGTGAGGCGCTGCGCGAATGGGGTGTGCCCACGGCCGCCTCGGTGCTCATCGCCCGCGCTATCCGTCCTCGTTTCAAGACCATCATCGCGACCGGGGGCGTCACGAGCGGCCTTGACATCGCTCGAGCGATTGCCCTCGGCGCGCATGCTGCCGGGATCGCGCGTCCGGTCCTCCAGGCGTTCGTCTCGGGGGGACGGGACGGAGCGGTGCGGTACCTCGAGACCGTCGAGGCCGAGCTCCGGGCGGTCATGCTGCTCGTCGGGGCGCGCGACATCGCGTCGCTCCAGAAGTCACCCGTGCTGCTCGGACGGGAGCTGCGCAGGTGGACCAGGTTGCTGAAGCAGATGAAGCAGCTGGAGAGGGCGTAGTCGTGGCGGTGGGGGCAACGGGGGCAGGGGGGCCGAGACGGCGGGGTCCGGTCCCCGGGGTAGGGCCGGCGGGGCCGAACCGACGTTGTCCGCGGGGACGGCGACGCGGCTGCCGGTCGCTGCCCTCGGCGGGGGCGCCGGGCACCCCTCTGGCCCGCGCTCGACGCTTCCGTCCGGTCAGCCCCGCATGATACGGTCCGAAGCTCTGGAGAACCCCGGGATAAAATGACGGAGAAAAAAGGGCGTCCGAGCGATCGTCCCCCCGAGGACCTGAAGAAGGAGCGCGATGCCTTCATTCAGCAGTTCTTCCGCAAGGGGGCGCAGCTGACCGAGGAGCTCCTCCGCGAGAACGAGCGCCTTCGCGACAAGATCTCCGAGCTCGAGTCGGAGAACGGCAAGCTCCGCGCGCACCTCGCGAGCGACTCGGCCATCCGTGATCTGCTCCGCAAGATCGAGGAGCTCGAGCAGGAGAAGCGCGACCTCGTCACGCAGTCGGTGCGGATGGTGGCGGCCTCGGACCGCTTCAACAGCCGCTACTCGGAGGCGGAGGGAGAGCTAGCGAACCTCGCGAACCTGTACGTCGCGCTGTCGCAGCTGCACGCGGCGCGCAACGTGCGCCATGTCCTCCGCAACCTGAAGGAGCTCCTGGCGCAGTTCCTCGGGGCGGGCGCCTTCTCCGTGTACCTGGCGTCTCCCGATGGTAAAGAGCTCGTCTCGATCGCGAGCGAAGGCGTCGCGGTGGAGGAGATCGTGCGCATGCCGGTGACCGAAGGCGTCGTCGGCCAGGCATTCTCGAAGGGGGAAATCTTCTTCGACGAGACCAAGGACGTCTCCAAGGGGAGCATCGAGGATCCCGCTGCAGTGATCCCGCTCGACTTCAACGGGCGCACCGTGGGTGTCATCGCGATCTTCAGCACGCTCCCGCAAAAGACGGAGTTCGTGAACGTGGACACCGAGCTCTTCAAGCTCCTCGGGGCCCAGGCCGCCCCCGCCCTCATCAACGCGCGGCTCTTCACCGACGCCGGCCGGAAGGTGCCTGGCGTCCAGGCATTCCTGGACCTGGAGGACTGATCATGGCCGAGTACTCGTGTCTGATCGTTGAAGACTCGCCCATGATGCGGCAGCTCTTGGTCTTCGCGCTGGCGCGCGTGAAGAACCTCCGCGTCACCGAGGCGGACGATGGCGTCGACGGTCTCCGCAAGCTCGCCTCGACCAAGTACGACGTGATCATCACCGACATCAACATGCCGATCATGGACGGGCTCAAGCTCGTCAAGCGCGTGCGCACGGATCCGGTCCACAAGGACACCCCGATCATCATCATCACCACCGAGGGGTCTCAGGAGGATCGTCAGCGCGCGCTGCAGCTCGGCGCGAACGCGTACATCACGAAGCCCATCCAGGCCCCGCAAGTCATCGCCAAGGTCAAGGAACTCCTCAAGATCGACTGAGGCGCGCGCCAGCGGCCGCGCGCTGTCGCCCGGTCGCCCCGCGTTCTGCGGGCGCATCGTCCGAGATGCCCCGGTGGCGCGGCGGCGTGGCGCGGAGCCTTACCGCGGCCGCGGCCGCGCGGGTCGGCGCTGCGATGATCCGGGCCCCGCTCTACGGCTTCGCGCCGAACTTCAGGAGCACGCGGTTGCGGCCGGTGCGCTTCGCCTCGTAGAGCGCCTCATCGGCCGCCGCGATGAGCTCCATGCCGGTCTGCACCGAGAGCTCGGGGTGCGCCGCGACGCCGACGCTGATCGTCGTCGGCATGCGAACGCCCTCGTGCTCGAAGACCGACCCCTCGATGAGGAGGCGCAGCCGCTCGCCGAGGATGCCCGCGTTCTCGAGCCCCACGCCGCGGCACAGGATGCCGAACTCTTCACCGCCGTAGCGCGCGAACACGTCCTCGGTCCGCACCGTGTGGCTCGCGATCTTGGCGATCCTCGCAAGCACGTAGTCGCCGGCGAGGTGCCCGAAGGTGTCGTTGATCCTCTTGAAATGATCGACGTCGAACATGAGCAGCGACAGGTGCGCGCCGTGCCGCCGGGCATAGGAGACCTCGGTCTCGAGCCGATCCAGGAAATACTTCTTGTTGAAGGCCTTGGTGAGGGCGTCGCGCAGCGCGGCGTCGTACATCTGCTGCTGAAACGACTCATCCAGGTGGTCGTGGTAGGTGAACTTGAGGATGGTCGTCGAGCCCAGGCGGATCTTGTCGCCGTCGTGCAGGGCGACGCGCGTGACGTGCTCGCCGTTCACCATCGTCCCGTTCGAGCTGTTGAGATCCTCGATCAGCACCTGGCTGTCCATCTGGAGGAGGCGCGCGTGGCGCCGCGAGATGCCGTCATCGTTCAGCCGGATGGTCGCCCCGGATGCCCGGCCGATCACGATCTCGGCGCCCTCGACCCGGTACATCTCGCCGACGTTCGAGCCAGCGAGCACGATGAGGTAGGCGCGGTCCTTCGGCGAGCGCGCCGGGATCTCCTTGTGGAGCTCCCCAACGTTGGCCACCCGCGTGGCCTCGAAGTCATCGTCGGGGAGGTAGCTGCCCATGCTCCCTGAGGATGATCCTAAATCCTTGAAATAGGTTCAAGCGGGAGGGCATGGCACAGGCGATGTTCCCTGTCGGGTAGGGTGCGTGACGGAGCGTCGCGCGCGGTTCGCGTGGTCCGCGTGGTCCGCGTGGTTCGAGCGTTTCCCATGACTTGCGCGGCGCTCCCGACGGAGCGCACCCGCGCACCTGCTCACCCGCGCGCTCACGCAGCCCTGCCGAGCGGCACCACGACCTGCTCGACCCAGAGCTCGCCCGCCCGGATCTCGATGAACGTCGCGTCGGCGTGCATCGCGCCATACGCGGTGACGGAACCGCTCCGCACAAGCTCGCCAAGCTCGCCAGGGGCGCGCGCACCGACGCGCACGTGATCAACGGCGCCCCGCACGTCGCTCCGCAGCGAGCACGGCGCTTCACCCACCGAGCCGACGTTGATGATGCGCACGCCGCCCACCATCCGATCGAACGGGACGTGGGAACCACCACAGATCACGACATCCGCCGGATCGTCGCCGAGCAGGGAGAGCACCTCCTCGTCCGTCATGTCGTGAGAGATCGGCTCGAGCGGATCCGCCGGGGAGCCGTGGACCAGGACGAGCTCGCCGCCGTCCTCGAGCGGCAGGCGGTACGTCGGGGCGAGCCGCGCCAGCCGCGCAAGGATCAGCTCGCCGAGCTCGGTGCGCGTCTGGGACAGGCGATCGAGCCGCGCTCGCTCGTGCTCGCTCCGCGCCCTGACCTTGTCGAGGTCCAGCGTCGCCAGGGCGCGATCCGATACGCCCTGTACGCAAACCGCCTTGGCCTGGGTGAGCCGGCGCCACGTCTCGAGCGGCTTCGGGCCGGGAAAGCAGAGATCCCCGGCGACCAGGAGCTGGGTGTACCCTCGGCGCTCGGCCGTGGCCAGGACCGCCGCGAGCGCGTCGGCGTGGCCGTGAATATCCGAGACGCAGAGCAATCGCACCCGGCGAGCATAGGATCTGAGAGCGACGCCGCCAAGGCGCGAGGTGGGGCCAGGTCGCGATAAACCGGCGGTCGGGCCCTGCGGAACCGCCGTTCACGCCCCCACGGTCTTGCTAGCCTCCCGCCATGCAACAGGTCTCGAGGCTCCTGGAGATCGCCAGCGCGATCGATGAGCAACGCGTGAAGGACCGCGCGGAGCGGCTGTCGTCTCGGCTTCGTCCCGGGACGATGCCGTTCGCCATCGCGGCGCTCCTGACGGCCGCCTACCCCGCGATCGGCGCGATCATCGAGGCAAATCCGGACATCGTGGAGCGGCTCGCGGCGGAAGGCCACCAGACGGCCCGCGATCGCGCCACGTACCTGGCGCGGATCCGGAGCCGCGTCGGCGACGTCTCGGACACGGACCGCGTCCGGCGGGAGCTCCGGCGCGTGGCGCGGGAGGAGCGGATCCGCGTCGCGCTGCGCGAGCTGCTCCCGCCGTCGGCGGGCGGCGCGGACATCGACGTCACCGCGCGCGAGCTCACCGCCCTCGCCGAGGCCACGATCGAGGTCGCGCTCGCCGAGGCCGTCTCCGCCGTGACCGCGCGGTTCGGAGAGCCGCGCACCGCGACGGGCGCGCGCTCGAAGTTCGTCGTGCTCGGGATGGGGAAGCTCGGCGGCGACGAGCTCAACGCGGGCTCCGACGTGGATCTGATCTACCTCTACGACACGGACGACGGGCACGTGGGCCTGCCCGGCGATCGCGCCGTCTCGGTCACCCTGCACGACTTCTGGGCCCGCGTCGCGCGCCGCCTCACGTCGACGCTCGAGGAGGTCACGGAGGACGGCTTCGTCTGGCGCGTGGATCTCCGGCTCCGCCCCGAGGGCCGGAGCGGTCCGCTCGTCAACTCGCTGGCCGCCGCCGAGCGCTACTACGAGTCGTTCGGCCGCCTCTGGGAGCGCGCCGCGCTGCTCCGCGCCCGCGAGATCGCCGGCGATCTCGACTTCGGCGCCGAGGCGCTCGGGGTGCTCGGCCCGTTCGTGTGGCGGCGCCAGGTCGATCCGCAGCTCGCCGTCGACATGATCGAGCTCGTCGAGCGCGCTCGCGCGGAGCTCCCGCACGACGCGTCGCGCGACCTGAAGCTCGGCCCGGGCGGGATCCGCGAGGCGGAGTTCTTCGTGCAAGCCCTGCAGCTCATCTGGGGCGGGCGCGAGCCCCGCGCGCGCGCGCAGGGCATGCTCGACGGCCTGCGGCGCCTGCGCGCCCTCGGGTACGTGACCGACCGGGAGGGGCGGGAGCTCGTGGAGGGCTACCTCGCGCTCCGGCGCGCGGAGCACGCCGTGCAATCCGCGACCGGCGTCCAGACGCACCTCCTCCCCGACAGCGAGGCGGAGATCGCGCGCCTCGCGCGGACCCTGCGCTTCGAGGACGCCGCGGCGTTCCTGGCCGACACCGCGCAGCGCCGGGGGCGCATCAAGGCCCGGCTCCTGTCGCTCCTGCCGAAGGGGAGCTCCCGGCCGTCGCGGTGGATCGACGCGATGGCCGCGCTCGACCACGGCGATCGCGACGCGTTCGCCGAGGCGCTGGCGAAGCACGCCGTGCTGGTCCTCGGCGGCGAGCCGGCGGCCGGCGCCGGCGGCGCCGCGCCCGAGCCCGCCGCGCCGCCGGAGCCGCACGCGGCGCTTGCGGCGCGCTTCCGCGACGTCGCCGACGATCTCTTCGAGCTCTCGCGTCACCCGGACGGCCTGCTCGGCGCGCGCAGCCGCGAGGCGTCCTCGTCCCTCGCGGAGACGCTGCTCGCCGCGGTCGTCGACGCCGCCGATCCGGAGCAGGCCGCGCGCTTCCTCCGGCTGTGCTTCTCCCGCATCAGGCACTCCTCCGTCTACGCGCGCATGCTCGGCGACGATCCTCGCGCGCTCCGCAGGCTCGTCGAGGCGCTCGGGTCGAGCGCGTTCATCGGCGACGCCATGGTGAGGTACCCCGAGCTCGTCGACGCCGTCCTGTTCGCGCGCGGCGCGCCGAGCGCCGAGCTGATCCGACACACGATCGAGGCCAGCCTCAGCGAGGCGTCGCCGGACGAGGATCCGGAGGAGGCGCTCATCGGGGCGCTCCGGCGCGCCAAGGCGCGCGTCACGATCGAGGTCGGCCTCGCCGACCTGAGCGGCGAGGTCGGCACGCGCGAGGCGACGCTGGCGCTCTCGGATCTGGCCGACGCGTCGCTCGAGGCCGCGACGCGCTTCGCGCTGGGGACGCCCGCGGGCGAGCCCGTGAGAGGGCTCGCCGTGATCGCGATGGGCAAGCTCGGCGGCCGCGAGATCGGCTACGGCTCGGATCTGGATGTCTTCTTCCTGTTCGACCCGGCGTGCGCGCCGCCCGGCGAGCACGGGGCCGCGTCGGACCCCGGCACGTACTACGCGCGGCGCGCGCGGCAGATCATCCGGCTCATCTCCATGTCGCACGCGGCGGGCCCCGGCTACGAGCTCGACACGCGCCTGCGCCCGTCGGGCAGCCAGGGGCTGCTCGTCACGTCCGTGGACTCGTTCGCTCGCTACCACGGCATCCGCCGCGCCGACGCGGCTTCCCCGGCGCCCGCGGAGCCGGAGTCGTCGCCCGGCGCGCGGCACATGCGCGCGGCGATCTGGGAGCGGCTCGCGCTGATCCGGGCGCGCGCGTCGGCCGGCGATCCCGAGCTCGGGGCGGAGGCGATCGCCATCGCGCACGAGGCCGCGTACCTCCAGGCGGACGACTTCGATCGGATCGCCGAGGAGATCCACAGGCTCCGGCTGCGCATGGAGCTCGAGCTCTCGCACGAGCGCCGCGGCCGCCGCGACTTCAAGCTCGGGCGGGGCGGCCTCGCGGACATCGAGTTCGCGGTGCAGCTCCTTCAGATCCGGCACGGCACCGATCCGCGCGTCAGGACCACCGAGACGCTCGCGGCGATCGACGCGCTCGCCGCGGCCGGACACCTCTCGGCCCAGCACGCCGAGACGTTCCGGGACGGCCACGCGTTCCTGCGCAAGCTGGAGCAGCGGATCCGCATCGTGCACGCCGACGCCTCGCAGCTCCTCGAGGAGGACGCGCCCGGGGTCCCGACCCTCGCGCGTCGGACGGGCATCCGGGGCCGCACCGCGGCCGAGGCCGCGCGCGAGCTGCTCGCGCGCTACGGCGCGATCACCGAGCGCGTACGCCGGGCGTACGAGGCGATCGTCGCGGGCGGCGCGGCGTCTCTCGGCGAGGCGAGAGAGGCGAGCACGGCGAGCGCGGGGGAACCGGGGGAACCGAAGGAACCGGGGCGACCGGGCGAAGACGAGCGCTGACGGTTGCCGTTGACCCTTGTCGGACGCGGTGGAATGCCAGGCGTTCCGATGACCACCCAGAGCGAGCAGAGCGCACGCCCGTCCGTCGGGCACCGTCATGGCACCAGGACGACCTCCCTCGACAGCCTCGTGGGCGCGCACCCGGGTACGCTGAGGCAGTTCTACGAGGCAGGGAAGCCGGCGGATCCGGCGGAGCTCGGCGATCTACCGCGAGGGCGCCTGCTCGCCCTGCAGCCGACGGCCGGGATCCACCTGGCGACGCGCCCGCTGATCACGGCGCTCGCGTCGCGCTGGATGCCCTGGAAAGGGAACGAGTTCGATCATGGCGGCAACTCCGGCACCAACGTGGTCTTCGGGAGCCGGGTGTGCCGCTTCAAGGCGCAGCTGCTCCCTTCGGAGCTCGACGGCGAGCCGACGCTCGCGCTGACGTATGGCGAGAAGGCGTTCGGCAATCCCTGGCCCGTGAGCGCGCTCAAGGACGAGCTGCGGACCGTGGAGCCCGGGCTCGCGATCGGGCCGATGCTGCTGAAGTGGCACGAGCGGTGGCACGCCGTGCTCTGGTTCGGGCTGACCCGCGTCGATCCGCAGTAATCCGCCGGCCCGGCCCGAAGCGGGCTCAGGCGAGCCGGAGGCGCGAGAGGCGCTCGTCGCGGGGCCTCGCTCGCGGCGCGATTGCGCGGAGCGCCAGGGCAACGCGCTCGTCACGAATCATCTATCCGTCAATCCCTCTTGTCATTGCGTCACGCACCATGTCGGACGCACGGAGATCCGCTGTCCAGGCCGTCCGACCGCGCGACACGCGTGTCCCCCGCGGACGCGGTAGTCAGAGGTATCAGGACTCGCCCTAATAACCCATCGCTCCATTCCTGCTCTTTGCTGGACATACTTCCCGATTTCTACAGTCTGGCATACGATAGAGACTGGGCGGCAGCAGAGCACCTTTGCTCGCGTCGCCGGGAGGCTCGAAATGGTGACTTGGTCGGGCAAGGCGGGAGTCTTGATGGCTGCGATCGCTGTAGCACCGGGCGTCATGGCTGGATGCTCCTGCGGAGATACCGGGGGCACGGCGCCCATAGCGTCCGGCGGCGCGGGGCCTGGCGGCTTTGGGCCTGGCGGCGGGAGTGGAAGCGGCGGTGGCTTCGGCGGCTTCCCGGCGATCGCCAGCGGGAGCGGCGTCGGAGGCGCAGGGGGCTGCGAGGGCCTCGAATGCCAGCAGGTCGAATGCGAGAACGGGGCGAAGACCACGGTGAGCGGCACCGTATACGACCCCTCGGGCAAACTGCCGCTCTACAACGTGATCGTCTACGTCCCGAATGCGCCGCTCGATCCCATCCCCGACGGCGCGACCTGTGATCAGTGCAGCGCGACGCTCTCCGGCTCACCCCTCGTGACGGCGCTGACCGATACGGAAGGAAAGTTCGTCCTGGAGGACGTGCCGGTCGGCGAGAACATCCCGCTGGTGGTCCAGGTGGGCAAATGGCGCCGCGAGATGACGCTCCCCGTGGTCAAGCGATGCGAGGACACCGCGACGGACGCCGGGATCATCCGGTTGCCGCGCAACCAATCGGAGGGGCACATCCCGAAGATCGCGCTCACGACGGGCGGCGCCGATCCGCTCGAGTGCTTGCTGCACAAGCTCGGGATCGATGAGAGCGAGTTCACGCCGGAGACCGGGACCGGACGGATCAACCTGTTCGCCGGCCGCGGGGACGTCGATCACGTGGTGACGACGCGCTATGCGGATGGCCTGAATCAAGGCGCGGAGTTCACCCCGGCCACGAGCCTCTGGGGGACCGTCGAGGCCCTGCGCCAGTACGACATGGTGATCCTCGCCTGCGAGGGCGATCCGCACCAGGAAGACAAACCCGGCCCCGCGCGCCAGGCCATGTTGGACTATACCTCGCTCGGCGGGCGCGTGTTCGCGTCCCACTGGCACAACGTCTGGCTGAAGAAGGGGCCGGCGCCGTTCCCGGACACGGCGGTCTGGGACAACAACATCGAGGACCCGGAGAGCCCCCTCACGGCGCTCGTGGACACCACGCTCCCGAAGGGGCAAGCGCTCGCGGAGTGGCTCGTCAACGTCGGCGCGTCGGACGTCCCCGGCGAGATCGTGATCAACGGCGCGCAGCACACGGTGAGCGACGTGACCGAAGGCATCTCGACCCGGTGGATCTATTACGATGAACCCGAGCCGCCCGGGGTCCAGTACTTCACCTTCAACACGCCCGTCGACGCCGCAGAAGATCAGCAGTGCGGGCGCCTCGTGTTCACGGACATCCATGTCTCTGCGGCGGACCTCACGGGCCCGCCCTTCCCTGGGGGGTGCTCCACGGAGGAGCTGAGCGCTCAGGAGAAGGCGCTGCTCTTCATGCTGTTCGACCTGTCGTCCTGCATCGTGCCCGACGACGAGCCGCCGCCGATCCCCATCCCGCAGTGACCTGCCTCGCTCGCGTCCGCCGCTCCGCCGGCGCCCGTGCGCCGGCCCCGGAGCTTCGCGCCAGGGCTGAAGGACGCATGTCGGTATTCTCCTGAGCCACGTCGTCTCCATCCCGAGCTGCCCCGCAAACGATCCTTGACGATGGGCGGAGAGCGTCCTCTCCGCTCGACCCGGCGAGCGCCGCGCGCCATCGGGGCTCGCCTTCGCGCCTCTCCGGGATGTCCTGTTGCTATCCGCCTCGCCTGATCGCTGGAGAGCGCGAGCCGGGGAGCGTCTGTGCTCCATTGCGCGCGAGCCGGCGGCGGGGCACGCTGCCGCGCTGCGCAGCCATGTCGCCGCCCTGCCCTCCGCGTGCGCCTCGGAGATATCGATTGAGCAGGGGGAGCAGACGGCAGCGTACGAGACGACAATCATGACGACAGCCGAGACAACAGGCTGTCGCGGTGGGAAGCACCACGCAGATACGGAATGTCATCCATGCATGGTCCGGGGATCCTGCTAGGATGAACCTCGCCCGCAGTGCGGGGTTACATCCGGAGCCTGGGCCGCTTGTGTTCGGCTCGGCAGAAGGAACATTCCTACGATGGTCCAGCATCGCCCTACGCCAGCGGCTGCTTGTCGGGCCATCGAGCGCTGGCTTCGCGAGGGCGGTCGCGCTCCGCTGTCGCGCGGGGCGTCGCAGGAGATCGGGCGCACGGAGGCGCTTCCGCTGCAGGGCGAGATGGGGGGGTTGCGCGGAGTGATGGAGGGCGATGAAGTTCAGGTCTGTCCTGCGTCGCCGCCGTCCTCGCGCCGGTACCTGTTCGGCCGGCGCGGCGACGCGGGCTGCCCCCTCTGCGCGCGGCGCGGGCGGTCGGCGATACCAGGCCTCGGCGGGGCGCCGTATCCCTTCCTGGCCGCCACCTGGGTGGTCCTCATGGTCGGCGAGCCGTTGCCGTCACCGCCCTGATCGCGGCCGGGCGCGGAGGCTCGACAGCCGAGCCTCTGCCGGCGCCTTCTTCGGATGTCCGTGATGGGATGCGACGGGAAAGGTGCGGTTGGGCGCTCCGCGGCGAGCGGCGCGCCCGATGCTGCAGCTCAGCTGGCCGCCGACCGCTTGCCGGCGGTCGCGCGCTTCTGCCCCGCCCTCTGCGCGCCCGGCTGCGCCGCCTTCGTTCGCCGTGCTGCTCCGCGCCCGACGCGAGCGCTGGCGGACGGCTTCCTCATCGCTGCTGCGCGCTGCGGCGTCGCGCGCTTCGCGCCCGCCGCGCGCGTCGTCTTGCGCCCGCCGGCAGGCGTCGCGCCGGCCGAGCTCCGGCCGCGCCCCGCCGCGCCACCGGTGGCGGTCCGCTTCCTCGTCGTGGCCGCCCTCTTGGCCGCGCCGCTCTGCTGCCGGCTCGTCTGTCCGGCGGTCGTCTTCCTCGACGCGCTGCCGGTCTTCTTCTTCTGCGCCGTCGCGGTGCTCCGCGGCGCGCTCGGTCGCCCCGCGGCGCTCGCTCCTGCCTTGCTCGCTCCCTTCTTCGCCCGGGTCACCCGCCGGGTCGACCCAGCGGCCATCCGTGCGCCGGCAGCGGCGTTCGTCCGCCTGCGCGGCGCCTTCCGACCGGCCTCACCCTGGGAGCTCGCAGGCGCAGCTTGCTCGCGCTCGCTGCTCTGAACCCGCTTCCTCTGCTTGGACGTATCCTTCGATGTCTCGCCTCTCGGCATTGAGCCCTCCCCCCGAGCTCTCTCGACATGAGCTCGCTCGTGGACTCATGGTGCCACAGCCTTCCCTCTTTCCCGGTCGGAAAGTCGGCGGGAAGCACCGGAATCGAAATCAGGATCCGCTGTAGCCAACCCCGGCGGAAGCGCCTATTGCGCGTCAGGCGCCCGGCAAATCCGCGCTCCAGACGCGCTCGGAGGAGCCGCAGGCGCGGCGAGCGCGTCGCCCGCGCGAGACCCTCTCCCCTCGCGACGCCATCGCGCCCCGCGTCAGAAGCAGGTGCCGCCGCCGCAGCTCGTGCCCACGCAGCGCAGCAGCTGCAACGTCTCCGGGCTGTGGATGCACTCGAAGCCGCAGACGGCGGGGCCGCTCCCCTCGTCGAGGCAGCCGAAGAAGCACGCCACGTCGTCCGCGCAGGCGGAGCGGAGCAGGCACTGGTTCAGCTGCGCGCAGCAGCTCTCGGCCACACATCCTCCGCAGCCCGTCCCGTCCGATGGGCAAGCGGGGCCGCCGCAGAGGCCGTCCTGGCAGCTGCTGTTGCAGCACTCGCCGGCGTCCGCGCACGGCTGGCCATCGGGCGTGCACGGGGGCCGGCAGACGCCGTCCTCGCACGCGCCGCTGCAGCACGCCTCGCCGGACGCGCAGCGGCTGCCGTCTTCGGCGCACTCGGCGCAGACCAGCCCGCAGAGCCTGGGGACCTCGCCGGCGCAGATCTCGTCCCAGCTGGTGGTGCAGCAGAACGGATCGAACCGGCAGAGCTCCGCCGCGCACCCGCCGCACTCCGCGGCGAGCGGCGCGCCGATCTCGCAGGGCGCGTGCGAGCACGCCGCGCCCCCGCACACGCCCTGCGCGCAGGCGCCGGAGCAGCACGCGTCGGCCGAGCCGCACGCGTCCCCGTCCGAGATGCACCCGCCGCAGATGCCCGCGTTGCAGCGCCCGGTGCAGCAGTCCGCCGCGCTCTGGCACGGCGCCCCGTCGGCGGAGCAGCCCTGCCCGCAGAGCCCGCCTGTGCACAGGCCGGCGCAGCAGTCGCCCGGGGCGGCGCACGGCGCGCCGTCCCGCGCGCAGCTGTCGCCGCCGCAGATCCCCTGCGCGCACACGGCGCTGCAGCAGTCCGCCGCGCCCTGGCAGGGGAGCCCGTCCTCCCGGCACACCGGCGGGTCCGGGGGCGGCGCGTCGGGGGCGCCCCCTGCGCCCGCGAGATCGGGCAGCCCGGCGAGCTGCTCTCGGGAGCCGCACCCGAGGGCCGGCCCCGCGAGGACCACGAGCACGAGGAACACGAGGAGGGAGCGCGCTCGGAAAAGCACGGCGCCGAGGCTAACACGGGGTCAGTTCACGACGGGCGGGCGTGGCGGTGGGGCAACGGCGGGGACGTGGGGAAGGGGAAGTGGAGATGGAGATGCCGAACGGAAGCGGGGAAGCGGCGAAGCGACGCCCCCGGGGCGGGAGACCTCGGCGGCCCGCCGAACGTGCGGACCCGAGGCGGCTTCCGATGCTACACTCGCGAGCGTGTCGTTGAAGATCGACCAGGATCACGGGCGCTTCCGTCAGATCGTTCGCGGCCGCATCCGCGAGAACCTGCGCAAGTACATCTCGCAGGGCGAGCTCATCGGGCGAAAGGGGAAGGACCTCGTCTCGATTCCCATCCCTCAGATCGACATCCCGCGCTTCCGCTTCGGCGACAAGCAGCGCGGCGGCGTGGGGCAGGGCGACGGCAACCCCGGCGACCCCGTGGGGGGCTCGGACGACAAGCAGCCCGGCCAGGGGCAGGCGGGCAGCGGCGAGGGGGACCACCTCCTCGAGGTCGACGTCACGCTCGAGGAGCTCGCCGGCATCCTCGGCGAGGAGCTCGAGCTGCCCGACATCCAGGACAAGGGCAAGAGCAAGATCTCGAACGCCCACGATCGCTACTCCGGCATCCGCAGGGTGGGCCCCGAGTCGCTGCGCCACTTCAAGCGGACGTACCGCGAGGCGCTGAAGCGGATGATCTCGAGCGGGACGTTCCGCCCGACGGCGCCCGTCGTCGTCCCCGTCCCGGACGACAAGCGCTACCGCTCGTGGAAGACGATCACCGAGCCCGTCGCGAACGCGGTCATCATCTACATGATGGACGTCTCCGGGTCGATGGGCGACGAGCAGAAGGAGATCGTGCGCATCGAGTCGTTCTGGATCGATGCGTGGCTGACCCGCCAGTACAAGGGCCTCGAGTCGCGCTTCATCATCCACGACGCGATCGCCCGCGAGGTCGACCGGGACACGTTCTTCCACACGCGCGAGTCCGGCGGCACGATGATCTCGAGCGCCTACAAGCTCTGCTCGCAGATCATCGACAACGACTACCCGCCGGACGAGTGGAACATCTATCCGTTCCACTTCTCCGACGGCGACAACTGGTCGATGGACGACACGCTCTCCTGCGTGGACGTGCTCAAGACCCAGATCCTGCCGCGGGTCAACATGTTCGCCTACGGGCAGGTCGAGAGCCCGTACGGCTCGGGCCAGTTCATCAAGGATCTGAAAGAGCACTTCTCGCAGGACGATCGGGTGGTGGTGAGCGAGATCAGGGACAAGGACGCCATCGTGGGCAGCATCAAGGATTTCCTGGGGAAGGGGAAGTAGAGCGGTATGAGCAAGTTCGCCCTGAACACCGCGCTTCCCCGCTACTTGCGCACCGAGAAGGAGCGCATCGAGAAGATCGCCCAGGACTACGGGCTCGACTTCTTCCCCGTCATCTTCGAGATGCTGACGTACGACCAGATGAACGAGATCGCCGCGTACGGCGGCTTCCCCAGCCGCTACCCGCACTGGCGGTTCGGCATGGAGTACGAGCAGCTCTCGAAGAGCTACGAGTATGGCCTCTCGAAGATCTACGAGATGGTCATCAACAACAACCCTTCGTACGCGTACCTGCTCGAGGGCAACTCGCTCACCGACCAGAAGCTCGTCATGGCGCACGTGTACGCGCACGTCGACTTCTTCAAGAACAACTTCTGCTTCCGCTCGACCGATCTCGACCATCGCGGCCCGATCCTCGACCCCGTGCGGAAGAGCGACGCCTACGATCCGGACCGCAAGTGGATCGACAAGATGGCGAACCACGGCGCGCGCGTGTCGCGCCACATCGAGCGCTACGGCATCAACAAGGTCGAGGCGTTCGTCGACCACTGCCTCTCGCTCGAGAACCTGATCGACCCGTGGGCCCCCTTCAGCGGCCGTCCTGCGCCCAAGGAGGACGAGGAGCCCACGGAGGAGCCGATGGACACCTACAAGCTCCGGGCCAAGGAGTACATGGACTCCTTCATCAACCCGGAGGAGATCCTCGCGGCGCAGCGGAAGAAGCGGCAGGACCAGAGAAAGCCGGAGCGCAAGGTGCCGGAGCGCCCGGAGCGCGACGTGCTCAAGTTCCTGCTCGATCACGCGCCGCTCGATCGGTGGGAGCGCGACGTGCTCGAGATCATCCGCGAGGAGGCCTACTACTTCGTCCCCCAGCGCCAGACGAAGATCATGAACGAGGGGTGGGCCTCGTACTGGCACTCGAAGATGATGACCGAGAAGGTCCTCGATGCGTCCGAGATCATCGACTACGCCGAGAACAACGCCGGTGTCATGGCGACGGCGCCGGGCCGCTTCAACCCCTACAAGGTCGGCGTGGAGCTCTATCGCTACATCGAGGAGCGATGGAACAAGGGCCGCTTCGGCCGCGAGTGGGAGGAGTGCGCGGACCTCGACGCGAAGCGCACCTGGGACATGCGGCTCGGCCTCGGCCGCGAGAAGATCTTCCAGGTGCGCGCGCTCTACAACGACGTGACCTTCATCGACGAGTTCCTGACGCCGGAGTTCGTGATCGAGCAGAAGATGTACACGTTCGGCTTCTCGGGGCGGAACGACAGGTTCGAGATCGAGAGCCGCGAGTTCAAGGAGGTGAAGGAGAAGCTCCTCTTCCAGCTGACGAACTTCGGCGACCCGTACATCCGTGTCGTCGACGCCAACTACGGCAACCGGGGAGAGCTCCTGCTCGAGCACGTGCACGGCGGCTTCGACCTGCGCGCCGACTACGCGCGCGAGACGCTCGTGGCGCTCGTCCGGTGCTGGAAGCGGCCGGTCGGCGTGGCGACGAAGATGGATAACAAGCCTGTGCTGCTCCGCTACGACGGCAAGGAGCACGCGATGACCCCGTACAAGCTGTGAGCGCCTGCGGAGCGATCCGCCGGCTCGGCGTCCTGCTCGCGCTCGCCGGCTGCGCCCCGGCGGCGTCGCGCTCGCCGGCGCCGGCGTCGCGACCCTCGGCGGAGGTCCCCGCGCCGTCTACCCGGCTCGATCCGCAGGCGAACGCGGCGCCCGCGCCGCCTGCGGGGAGCGTCGCTGCCCCGGGCGAGGTGGGCGCGCCGGTCGGCTCGGGCGTCCCGCTCGACGCGCCGTCCACCAGCGAGGCAGCGGCGGCGAGCCCTCCTCCGCGCGTCGCGCGCGGCACCGGCACGCCGGCGGACAGGAAGCTCGAAGAGGGCGACGCCGCCTATGCGAGCGGCGATTTCGCCGCTGCCGAGGGGGCCTATCGCGCGGCCGCGCAGCTCGACAGGAAGGACGCCGCCGCGATCGTCGGCGCCCAGCGCGCGGCGATCGCCAGGGCCGGCGTGTCCACCGACTACAACGGGGCGCCGGGCGACAGGACGCTGCTCGCCGCGCTCCCGGAGCTGAAGCGCGCGGTGACGCTCGAGCCCGATCACGCGCTCGCGCACCTCGAGCTCGGCCGCACACTCCTCGTCCTCGGCCGCGCCGACGCGGCGCTCGGCGAGCTGACACGTGCCGCGGAGCTCGCCCCGAGCGACGCCGAGGCACACTCCGCGCTCGGCGTCGCTCACCTCGCGCTCGGCAACCTGCAAGACGCCGTCCGCGAGCTGACGCGCGCCGCGGAGCTCGCCCCCGGGGACGCGGAGCGGCAGGCGAACCTCGGGACAGCGCTCCTGGCCGCGGGGAGGACGGCCGACGCGATCCGCGCTTACGAGCGCGCAGCGCGGCTCTCGCCGGCGGACGCGCGCCTGCAGAACGACCTCGGGACGGCGCTCCTCGCCGCGAACGATCCCGCGCGCGCCGTTCCGCATCTGGAGGCGGCGGTGGCGCGCGACCCGGCGCGCGCCACGTACCGCTCGAACCTCGGGTATGCGTACCACCTCCGCGGCGACCTGCAGAAGGCGACCGCGCTCTACCGCGAGGCGCTCCGGCTCGACGACAAGCTCGGGAGCGCCTGGATCAACCTGGGCAACGCGCTGGCGCAGTCGGGCCAGCTGAAGGACGCGCGCGCGGCGTACGAGAAGGCGCGCGCCGTCGATCCCACGGATCCGCGGGTGAAGGCGGTGATGGACGAGCTCGACGCCATCGAGCGGCGCGGCGCTGCGCCGCGGTGACACGGAGGCGCCGGTCGCGCGCGCCGCGGCGGCGCTGCACGGCGCGAGCCCGCGATCGGGCCGCGCTGCGCGCTGCGCTCGGGAGGCGGGGCGCAGCAGCGCCGGGCAGCGCAACGGCGAACACACGTGGCCTCCGTGGTTGATTGTCAAGCTCAATCGTTGCCATGTCCGACCTCGCGCGTTGGTTCGCCGTTCGCGCCGTTCGCGCCGCTCGCGCCGTTCGCGCCGCTCGCGCCGCTCGCGCCGCTCGCGCCGCTCGCGCCGAAGGCAGGGGCGCTCGGTCGAGCGGCGCCCCGCAGCAGGTCGAGGGCCGCGGCACCATCCATATTGTGAAGCGCTCCCGGGGCGCCAGACGACACCCGGCGCCAGCCGCGAGCGCCCGCCCGGCGCGGGCGCGTCGCGGCGCTGCCCCGAGACGCCGACTCCCGCGCGAGAGGCCCGCATACCGAATCCGCGTCCGAGAGACGCACTCGGCCCAGGCGCGCGATGGGCTAGGTGGTAGGTGGGCGCACGGATCTCCTCGCACTCCCGCGGCGACTCGCGGGACCACACGATGTCTGAGCGCGCCTTCGTCGCGCGCAGGAAGGGGTTGACAGCAGCGACGCACTTTCGATTACCTCTCTTCTGCTGCTCTAAATGGTCTGATGGTCAACCACTGTGCGCTCCGCCGATGGCGAGCGGGGAGTACATGTGTAGCGAATTACAAATGGCGCCGCCGGCGCGGGTGCTCTGTGGACAAAATGTCTGCCTGTCGTGGTGACCCACGAACATCGCGTGCCGAGGCAAGCGGAGCCCGTTTCACCCGGATCAGCGCGAAACGGCCGAACGGAACCGTCGACCAGCAGACGGTGCCCTACATCGGTTCACCTGGTCATGGGGCCAGTGATCTTCGATAAATGAGAGCTGCATCACAGAAAGTTTACGGCGCGGTGGCATGCCTGGTGCAACCGACCGGGCGGCCGCTGACGTTTCTGCCGCGTGAAGGCCCGGATGGCGCTCGCTGGAAACCTCGCGATGCACTCGACGGGGCACCCCGAACCCGGGTAACCTCGTTCGTGCCTCACTTGTCAACCAACCCCCGAGGCTTTGATGTCCGTTTCCAAGCAGGCCGACATAGCTCCGACCTTGCGACCGCCGCCCGCATTACCGGCGGACGGCATGGTCATTTCCGCGAACTTCTCGGTCGGTGGCTTCAGTAAACGGTGGAACCACTGTCATCAGCTAGCCAATTTCCTCGCGAGGTACGCGAGCGCCAATGAGGATGACCCCGAGCGCCACGCGACCTTGCTATCGACGTTCTTCAACGAATTGCTGGAAGCGATATACCGGAATCACGGCGCCACCGGCGAGATCAAGATGCGGTTCCGCAAGAAGCAGAACCACATCCTCGTCGAGGCGGAGGTCCCGATCAACGAGCAGAGCGCCAAGTTCTACAACCATGCTGTCCAGCTGGCCAATCAGCCGGACCCGATGGCCTGGTATCGAGAGCAGCTAGAGCACGATGTTCCGGATGATGACGCTCAGGCGCTCGGGCTGCTCGAACTCGCGGTCGTCTACGGCTCGAAGCTCAGTATCTCCGAACCCACGAGCGGGGACTGGCTCCTCCTGGCGATTCAGTTCCCGTTCACTGAGGTAGAAGAACTATGACAGCTCCGATCGGTCGCGAATCCGCCGTACCGCCCTCGTCTGCGAGCGGCCTCCCTTCGTGGCGCTCGCAGGTGACCTTCAGCATGCGCGTCGACCAGACCGACCAGGAGGTTGCGCTCTCGGGCATGCTGCGGCCGTTCGGTGCCGATCAGATGAGGGCCATCCGCGGCACGCTGGAGACCGCGGCCAAGAACGCGAGCGGCGAGCTCTGCCTGGACTTCAAGCGGCTCAAGTACATGAACAACGTGGCATTCCTGGAGATCAACAGGTTTGTCCGTTGGGCCGTCGAGGCTCGTCCCAACCTCAAGATCAGGCTGATCATCTCCAGCGTCATCCCCTGGGCGATCCGCAAGTTTCAGGTCATCGCGGAGATCTACTCGAGCGTCTCCGTCGAGATCTACGACGTCGCGTTCTACCCGAGCCAGGGAATGCTCGAAGATGCCGAGTTCATCGACGTCCTCCGCCTCCAGGAGCGGATCATCTGGGAGCACGAGAAGACGGGGCTGACGAACCACGGCCTCTACCCGGGGATGAAGATCGCCGACATCGCGTGCGGCTTCGGCGACTTCGCGATCTTGCTCCAGAAGGAGTTCAAGCCAGAGCACGTCACCGGGGTCGATCACTCCCGGCCCGCGCTCCGGTACGCGCAGGACCACATACGGAGGCTCGGGCTGGAGAACGTCGAGTATCAGTACGGGGACGCCGCGGCGCTGCTCCTGCCGGACAACTCGTTCGACTTCGTGTCTTGCCGTCTGTCTCTCCAGGTCTTTCCGCAGCCCGAGCGCATCATGCAGGAGCTCTACCGCATCTGCAAGCCGGGCGGCCGGATCTACATCACGAACGAGCTCCTGTCGTGCGCGTACGGCTATCCGGAGCAGGACCTCATCCGCGCGACCTACAAGCGGTTCGTCGAGCTCGGCAGGTCGATCGGGATGGATCTCGATACGGGGATAAAGACGCGGCAGATCCTGGGGGAGGCCGGCCTCGAGGACATCCGCGTCAACCTGATCGACATCAACAACATGAACACGGACTGCTTCGACTTCGCGCGCGTCGTCGAGTGCTGGATCTCCGTGACCGCCAACATGGCCCGGACCGCCGGCGCCCCGCCGGACTACCACGCGGAGCTGAGCACCGGGCTACGCGCTCACATGGCGGCCATCACGCACCCGCACGGCCTCGCCTCGTGGCCGATCTATGCCGGCTCCGGCCGCAAGCCGATGCGGGTCATGTGAGGGGAGGCTGGGTCATCATGCTCCGTCGCGTCGTGATGCCGATCGAGTGGCCCAGGGCCGTGCCGTTAGGAGATTGCCAGCCGTGAGCGTCCAACCTCGGAACCCTGGCGAACAGCGGGCTCAGAGCCTGCTCTTCAGGTTCAGGAAGTTCAGCACCAAGATCATCTTCGTGACGGGCGTCAGCGTCCTGCTCGGTGCCGTGTGGAACGTCGTCGTCGGGCGGCAAGGCATCCACCGGCTGAGCAGCGAGGCCGCCGCGGAGATCGAGGCAGGCCTCAACTCGGCGAACCGCGAGTACCTCACCAATCACCTGGAAGACAAGGCCACTCACGTCAACCTCAGGCTCGGCGAGGCGTACAGGGATCTCCAGACGCTCGCCGGCATCCTTCAGACCGTGATCGATCGCGAGGAGGAGATCGCCCCGTTCCTGCGGACGGCCGCCGACTTCCCGTATTTCCGCGATCAGATGAAGTACAACCCGAAGGGGAACTGGTACCAGAACGATCCGAGCGAGCCGAGCGTCGTCAGCGTCTGGGGTTATCTGGGGAAGGACGGGACGATCCGGCCCGAGGTCCAGAGGGCCGTCGACGAGACGGCGTTTCTCGATCTGATCCTGCCCGCGTTCGGCAAGTACGGCGCCGACAAGCTCCAGATCTATTACATCGGCCCCGAGGACAAGCCGTATGTGCGGCTGACGCCGTACACGGACATGGCGTCGACCTTCGACAGGCTGTATCCGGGGCACAACGACCAGGGGTGGTACAAGTTCTTCTTCCCCGGCATCGCCGAGAGCTGGAACGAGTGGGCGAAGGACCCCGCCGGGCTGGATGCGCACCCGGATCAGACCACGGTCACGGCGCCGTACGACGACGCGGCGGGCGGCGGCATCGTGATGACGGCGTTCCACCCGCTCTGGGCGAAGGACCGCAAGACGTTCGTTGGGTCCGTCGGCCTCGACCTGACGCTCGCGCAGCTCATCGCGTCGATCAAGGACGTCAAGCTGGCCACCGCGGGCTTCGCCTTCCTGGCGCAGGCGGACGGGAACGTCTTCGCGGTCAACGAGCTCGGCGCCAAGACGCTGCGGCTGCGCACGGACGCGGGCGCCGGCCAGAACTCCGGCGTCGGCATGCTGCAGCGCTTCTTCAAGGACAGCGAGGACGCGGGGGTGTCTGGCATCGTCCTCCCGAACGATGATAAGGTCGACTACCGGGAGATGGTGATATCGGGCGAGACGTACATCATCGCCCTCCAGCGGCTCGCGCCGGTGAACGGCTGGGCCGGGCCGGACGCGCGCATCGCCAAGGAGCGGTGGACGATGGGCTTCGTCGTCCCGAAGAAGGAGATGTACGCCTCGCTCCTCGCGGCGCAGAAGAGCATCGAGAAGAGCAGGACGGTGATCGTCGGGACCCAGGTCCTCATCACGATCGCCTCGTTCCTCGTGCTCATGCTGGGCGTCTACCTGATCTCCCGCAAGATGACGGGCGCGCTGGTCGCGCTCTCGACCGGCGCGACGCGGATGCGCGAGGGCGATTACGGCGTTCGCATCGACGTGAACTCCGCGGACGAGATCGGGCAGCTCGGCGTCGCGTTCAACGAGATGGCGAGCGAGATCGAGGCCTACACGAACAACCTCGAAGAGCTCGTCGGCGAGCGGACGAGGGCCCTCGAGAAGGCGAACGAGGAGATCAGCGAGCTGAACGCGAAGCTCGCCCAGGAGAACATCCGGCTCGGCGCCGAGCTCAACGTCGCGCGTCAGCTCCAGCTCATGGTGCTCCCCGCGCCGAGCGAGCTCCAGGAGATCCCGGGCCTCGACATCGCGGGCTACATGGCCCCTGCGGACGAGGTCGGCGGGGACTACTACGACGTGCTCCGGAGCGACGGGCTCGTCAAGATCGGCATCGGCGACGTCACCGGCCACGGGCTGGAGAGCGGCGTGCTGATGCTCATGGTCCAGACGGCCGTCCGGACGCTGCTCGCGGCCAACGAGCGGGATCCGAAGAAGTTCCTGAGCATCGTCAACAAGGTCATCTACCAGAACATCCAGCGCATCCGGTCAGACAAGAACCTGTCCCTGACCCTGCTCGACTACAGCGACGGCGAGCTCCAGCTCACCGGTCAGCACGAGGACCTGATCATCGTCCGGAAGGACGGGACCCTCGATCGTGTCGAGACCATGGGGCTCGGGTTGCCGATAGGCATCGACCTGGATATCAGCGATTTCATCGGTAGCATCGAGGTGAAGCTGGAGCCCGGGGACGTCGTGACGCTCTTCAGCGACGGGATCACCGAGGCGGAGGACTCTGCAGAGGAGCAGTACGGGATCGACCGTCTGTGTCAGGTGATCTCGCGAAACCACGAAAGGACCTCGCGGGAGATCAAGGACGCTATCATCGAGGACGTCTTGGCGCACGTAGGCTACAACAAGATCCATGATGACATCACTGTACTTGTCATTAAGAGGGTATGAGCAAGGGGGAGACTGGGCATTACCATGAGCGAAATCATCGGCGTCTACTCTTTAGACGATTCGTTCAGCGAACACATGTCGCTGACGTTGTACCCCGACTCGTTCGCGGTGAGATGGAGCCTTTGTAACCTGACGGCCAACTTCATGGCCGAGTACTTCGGCGAGCTCTTTCCGGAGATAGACGGCGAGGACCGGCTCATCAGCCGAGACGAGGTCTCAGGCGCCATCGGGTACGTTCTGAACGAACTGGTTGAGAACGCCGTCAAGTTCAATCAGCACGGTGACATCACCGTGACCGTGGGTATCGGGCGTGAGGACCTGGTGTGCCTGGTCAGCAACCAGATCACGAACGCCGCCGTCCCCTCGCTCCGTGAGAAGCTCCTCGAGCTCACGCAGGAGGACCCTGGGGAGCTCCTGCGTCGGCAGGCGGAGGCGAACGCCGAAGACGCGGAGAACGCCGGGTCGGGGCTCGGGTATCTCATCATCATGAATGATTACGGTGTGAGTCTTGGGTGGAAGCTGGACCCGATCTCGGTCAACAGCTTCAGCATCAAGACCATGGCCAGGATTCCTATTTTGAATGAAAGGTCGAGAATGGAAATCAAAGGTGGTAACTATCGGGTTTGGTACGATCCCTCTGAGGTGGTGGTGTACCTGGAAGGCATCCTTCGTCTTGGCGGCACCACCGAGTACGCCCCCATCGAGGAGCTGCTCGACAAGGTCCTGGCCACGAACCCTCCCACCATCACACTCGACGTAAGGGCGCTGAACTTCCTGAACAGCTCGGGGATCAACGTCCTCTACAAGTTCGCGATCGCCACCAGGAAGAAGGGCGAGCTCCAGCTCATCGTCCGTGGGTCGAAGTCCATCCCGTGGCAGGGGAAGTCGCTGCCCAACCTCAAGAAGTTCAATCAGAACTTCGAGATGATACTCTGTGATTGAGATCGGATGGGTTCTTCCGTCCAACCCGAATCGCGTCCAGGTCGAGCCATGACTGCACCCAAGGACATCAGCTCGATGCACTCCAGAGGCTTCCTGCAGAAGCAGAGCAATCTGGATGCCATCAGGGCGATCGTGAAGGAGCGGCAAGCGTGGAACACGTTGCTCCGCGAGGAGGGGAACTTCACAGACTTCATGGAGCGCTGCAGCGCGCTGCTTGAGTACGTCGACAAGCTGAAGCTCGACTTCGACGACCTCTCGCTGGTGCACGAGGCGATCCTGGAGCACGCGACCAGCATCGAGAACGAGCTCGAAGGGTACAACCGGGCCATCGACGACGACCTCGCGGTGGCGCGGCAGGTCCAGCGCGCCCTGCTTCCGGAGGCGAGCGGGGCCATCGCCTCGTCGTTCGACATGGCGATCTTCCACAAGCAGCTCGCCCAGGTCGGAGGAGACTACTACGACTTCTTCTACCTCCCCGGCGAGCGCCACGCGATAGGTGTTTACGATATCTCAGGTCACGGAGTATCGTCGGCGCTCATCATGGCGTTTCTGAAGGCGCAGTTCGCCCACGCTACCAAGCGGCTCGATAGCCCAGGGGCGATCGTGGACTGGGTGAACCGGAGCGCTTACTCGTTCCTCCGGGAGGTTCGCCGGTACGCGACGGTGAACTTCGTCATGTTTACTGACCGATTCCTCCGCTACGTCTCGGGCGGAGGGTACGGGCTCCTGGTCCGTCGCGGTACGCCTCGCTCGTTCAACCGGGTGAGCAACTTCATCGGTCTGCGCATCAAGCCATTTCATGAGTTCGAGCTGCCGTTCGAGGAGGATGACGTCCTCGCCTTGTACACAGACGGGATGTTCGAGGCGCAGGACGCGAGCGGGGAGATATATTCCGTGCAACGTCTCAACGAAATCGTCGTCAAGCACAGCGAGGAACCGGTGCAGGTGATCCTCGACCGGTGCATCGAGGACTACACGCGGTTCCGGGTCGCGGACGCGGACGACATCACACTGATCATCCTGCGAAGGTGCGCCTGATGAAGCCCGAGAAGAATCATTCGCAGACGTCGGTCGGTGCATCGATATATATCTCTCCGATCGATCACATCACGGGCGACGTGGCCGGCCTGCTTGCGAACTTTTTGGACGCGCTTCTGGTGAGGTTCTATCCCAGACGGATCTGCCAGAAGGTCAACGTGGTGGTCACGGAGCTGGTCACCAACGTGCTCCAGCACGGGACCGAGCGTGAGAGCGAGGTGCGGCTCGATCTGAGCATCGATCCCGATCGATTGCTCATCAAGGTATCCAACCGCGTTACGCCGGAAGAGTACCGGACCGTCAAGGCGGTATTCGACGAGATCTTCGCCGCGGAGGACCCGAGAGAGCTCTTTGCCAGGACGGTGCGCGAGAGGCGCAACGATCGACGCAGGGGCGGTCTAGGGCTCATTCGGTTGACCGCCGAGAACAAATTCCATCTCTCGACGCAGTACGTCGATGGAATCCTCGTCGTCCAGGCTACTTTCCCTTGAAAAGGCTGCGTATGTTTTCCACGAAAGGTCGCGTATGAAGGCTCTCAGCTATGGAGAAATCACGGATGGCGGGCTGAGCGTCTTTCAGTCGGTCGCCCGGCTCGATGACGACAACCGCCTCGTCTTGACCTTCGAGGGCGCTATCCGGATCGACAACCCGTACCGGTACCTGTCGAGCTACCTGGACGAGCTCGCCCGAGTCCTCCCGCAGCACCCGATCACGTCCACGGTGATGGATTTCGTGAAGATGCGGTTCTGCAACTCGAACGGCTTCTACGTCATCATGGATATCGTGGACGCCGTGTACAACCTGGTGCCCGGCCGGGTGACCGTGCGGCGGATCCTCGACGATGACTGGCAGCACGAGACGCTGCCCATCCTGCTGAACCTGAACGAGGAGCACGTGGCCGCGCGGACGACGTTCGAGGACGTCAAGGAGACCTAAGCGTGGGGGTGTGGGCTGGGTAGGGCTGCCGGCGATGGACACACCTTCGAACGAAGCGGACGTAGAGAGGTTCTTCGCTGTCTGTCCCGATCCGCTGTGTGTTTTGCGGAGCGATGGATCGTTCCTGCGTGTGAGCGGCGCCTGGGAGCGGACGCTCGGCCTGGGGACGGAGGATCTCGTCGGCCGGAGCCTCCTCGATCTCGTGCACCAGGACGACGTCGTCGCGACCAGGGAGCAGATGGATCGGCTCCGGCAGGGGCCCGTCACGCTCGGGCTGGAGAACCGGTGCAGGAGCAGGAGCGGCCTCTACGTCTGGCTGTCGTGGTCGATGCTCTCGGTACCGAGCGAGGGGCTCGTGTACGGCTGGGCGCGCAACGTGGGCAAGCAGAAGCGCCTCGAGCGGGCGCTGATGCAGCGGATCGAGACCAAGATGCTGGTCGCGTCGATCTCGGCCCACTTCATCAACGTGAAGCTTTCGGACGTCGACCGAGGCTTCCACTCGGCGCTCGCGGAGCTCGGCAAGGCGCTGCGCGCCGACAGGACGAGCCTCTTCCTCCTCGCGGAGGACGGGCGGCGGTTCCTGAACACGCACGAGTGGTGCGCCGAGGGGGTGCCGTCGCTGCGCGCGGAGCGGGGGGTCGTGTCCAGGGACGTGTATCCGTGGCTCGTCGAGCGGCTGTTCCGCCTCGAGGTGTGCGACGTGCCGCGCGTGGCCGATCTGCCGGATGAGGCAGCGAGCGAGCGGCGGGCCTTCACGGAGCTCGGGATCGCCTCGCTCGTCCGGATGCCTGCAGCGTACGCCGGGCGGCTCGTGGGGGTCGTGGGGCTCGACGCGGTGCGATCCACCCGCGCGTGGGACAAGAGCGTCCGGGCGCTGCTCCAGGTCATCGGCGAGATGTTCGCGATCACGCTGGAGCGCATGCGCGCCGAGGAGTCGCTGCGCGAGGTGGTCGAGCAGCAGGAGTCGATGCGCGCGGTGATCTCGCGGCAGGAGTCCGCGATCGAGACGCTGTCGACGCCGATCATCCAGGTCTGGGACAGCGTGCTCGTGCTGCCGCTCGTCGGCAGCATCGATCGTCACCGGGCGACCGAGATCACGGAGAAGCTGCTGCACACGATCGTCGAGACGAAGTCGCGTTATGCGATCGTCGAGGTGACGGGGGTCGAAGAGGTCGACTCCACGACGGCGCAGCACCTCATCAGCATGCTGCAGACGATCGAGCTGCTCGGAGCGCAGGGGGTCGTGGCCGGGGTCCAGCCGCAGGTGGCGCAGACGGCCTCGTCGCTCGGGGTCG
Source organism: Sorangium sp. So ce381 (assembly GCF_051473845.1). Taxonomy (NCBI): domain Bacteria; kingdom Pseudomonadati; phylum Myxococcota; order Polyangiales; family Polyangiaceae; genus Sorangium; species Sorangium sp. So ce381. The sequence continues at coordinate 2,492,586 of NZ_CP150336.1, forward strand.
AGCTCTCGTCCGTCCAGGTGCATCGGGACCTCCAGGAGGCGCTGCGGTGGTGCATCCGGGAGCTCCGGGCAGACCGGGGGCCAGCGAAGCAGCGGCGGGGACGGCGGTAGCTCCCGCCTCGCGCCGCGTTCTCCTACCTCCGAACGTTTACGTGGACGTTTACGTGGTCGTGAACGTGGTCGTGGTCGTGGTCGTTCACGGCCTGTCGTTGACGACCACGACCACGACCACGACCACGACCACGACCACGAAAACGTTCACGACGACGTGAACGTTCATGTTGGTGACCGGGGGGCTGCGGTGGGGCAGCGCTCGCTCGGTCGGGGGGCGCGGGAGCTTGACGCAACCCCGGGGAGCGAATATTTCGTACACGAAGCATCGTGACAGCGACCCTGCCGCCGCCCGAGAGGCCGGAGATCGACGCCATCGTGGAGATGATCATCTATCTCTACACGGAGTCGCGCAGGCTCACGAAGGGCATGGCGAGCGGGTTCGGCCTCACCGGGCCACAGCTCACCATCCTCAAGCTGCTCGAGTCGTTCCAGGATCTCTCGCTGTCCACGCTGTCGGAGCGCATCCGGGCGCAGAACAGCACCGTGACCGGGATCGTCGATCGCATGGAGCGAGAGGGGCTCGTCCGGCGCGAACGCTCGAAGGCCGACCGGCGCGTCGTCCACATCCGGCTCAGCGAGAAGGGGGCGCGGCTCGCCCGCGAGATCCAGGTCGAACCGATGGAGATCTTCCGGAGCGCGCTGCTCAGCTTGAGCCCGACCGATCTGCGCGATCTGCTCCGGATCCTGACGAAGCTGCAAAAACAGGTGGTGTCGCGGGTCGGACAGAACCGGACCGAAGAAGAGCGACGGCGCTGAGGACGCGAAAGGGAGGCAGGGGGCATGAGAGAGAAGCCGACGTTCACCGGGGAACCGAGGGATCCGAACGGGCGAGATCCCGATATCTGCGTGGTGACCTGCGCGCTGACAGGGGTGCTCGCCGGCCGCAAGCAGTGCCCGGCCATCCCGTATACGCCGGTCGAGATCGCCGAGGAGGCGAAGCGGGCCTACGACGCAGGGGCGGCGGCGGTGCACATCCACGCGCGCAACGACGACGGATCTCCGACGTTCTCTCCGGCCGTGTTCGCGCGGATCAAGGACGAGGTGCGCCAGCGCTGCCCGGTGATCCTGAACTTCTCGACGGGCACCCTCCTCGACGACGTGAGCGATCAGTGCGCGACCCTCCGGGAGAGCCGCCCCGAGATCGCGGCGCTCAACATGGGCACCATGAACTACTCGAAGTACTCCCGCGCGCGGAAGACCTTCGATTTCGATATGGTGTTTCCCAACACGTACGCGAAGATCGGCAAGCTCCTTCACGCCATGAACGAGGCCGGGACGAAGCCCGAGCTCGAGTGCTTCGATACGGGGCACACCCAGGGCACCTGGCCGCTCGTCGACATGGGGCTCCTCAAACCCCCGCTCCAGTTCTCGTTCATCGTCAACGTGCTGGGCGGCATCCCCGCGCACGTGGAGTCGCTCCAGCTCCAGACAAGGATCATGCCTCCCGGCTCCGAGTGGGAGGTGATCGGGATCAGCCACGGGCAGTGGAGGATGCTGGCGGCGGCGCTCGTGCTCGGCGGCAACGTGCGGTGCGGGCTCGAGGACCACTTCTACCTGCCGAGCGGCGAGATGGCGCGCAGCAACGGTGAGCTCTGCGAGGTGGCCGTGCGCATGGTGCACGACGTCGGCCGCAGGCCGGCGACGGTCGAGGAAGCCCGGCAGATCCTGGGCCTTCACGGCGGCGGCGCGGCAGGAGCGGCAGGAGCGGCCGGAGGGGCGGCCTCGTGACGGCGCGCGCGTACACGCTCATCCAGGCGTTCTCTGCGGGGGGGGTCCTCCGGATCACGCTGAACAACCCGTGGCGCAAGAACGCGATCGGGCCGGCGATGGTGAGCGAGCTCCTCGACGCCCTCGCGGCGGGCGCGGCGGACGAGTCGGTGCGCTGCGTGGTCCTGACCGGCGCGGGCGACGCGTTCTGCGCGGGCGGGGACTTCGCGCAGATCTCGGGCGCCGACGGGGCGCCGCCGCCCCAGATGAAGGGCGATTACGCGGACCTCCTGCTCGCCTTCGCCAACTCGAGCAAGCCGATCGTGGCGCGGGTGAACGGGCACGCGCTCGGCGGCGGGCTCGGGCTCGTCGCGGCGTCGCACTTCGCGATCGGCGCCCGCGGCGCCAAGCTCGGGACGCCGGAGATCAACGTCGGCCTGTTCCCGATGATGATCATGGCGGTGCTCCAGCGGCACGTCAGCCGGCGCAAGCTGCTGGAGATGATGCTCCTCGGGCAGCGCCTCGACGCCGACGAGGCCGCGCAGTGCGGCCTGCTCAACAAGGTGGTCGAGCCGGGCGCGCTCGACGCCGCGGTCGACGAGGTGAGCTCCGCCATCGCCTCGAAGAGCCCGATCGCGGTGCGCCTCGGCCTGGAGGCGTTCGCGGCGCAGGACGATCTCGACCTCGAGTCGGCGCTGCCGCTCCTGCGCGAGCGGCTCGCCGGCTGCCTCGCGACGGACGACGCGCGGGAAGGGCTCCTGGCCTTTCTGGAGAAGCGAAAGCCCCGCTGGTCGGGCAAGTAGGCGCGCCGGGGCGCGCAGGGAGAGGTGGCCCGTGAACATGCGAGAGCTCGTGAAGGACCTCGAGGCCCGCCGGGAGCAGGTGCGGCGGATGGGCGGCGAGGAGCGCGTGGCGAAGCAGCACGCGCGCGGGAAGATGACGGCGCGGGAGCGGCTCGCGGCGTTCTTCGACGACGGCGTGCACTTCGAGGTGGGGATGCACGGCACGCAGATGGGGCTCGCGGCCGGGCCGGACGGGAGCGACAGGCCGCCGGCGGACGCGGTGGTCTGCGGGTTCGGCAAGGTCGACGGGCGGATGGTCTGCGCGGCGGCGTACGACTTCACCGTGAAGGGCGGCAGCATCGGGCACACGGGCGAGGAGAAGGTGACCCGGCTGCGGCAGATGGCGCTCCGCGGCCGATGGCCCATCGTGTGGTTCATCGACTCGGGCGGGGCGCGCATCGATCCCGGCTCGATGCACCCGGACAGCATCTCGCTGTTCGCCGGCTCCGGGCACCTGTTCCGCGAGCAGGTGCACATGAGCGGCGTCGTGCCGCAGGTCGCCGCCATGGTGGGGCCGGGCGCAGCGGGCACCGCGTACATCCCGGGGCTCGCGGACTTCGTGCCGATGGTCAAGGACGTCGGCTCGATGGCGCTCGGCGGCCCCGCGCTCGTGCGCGCGATGACGGGCGAGGACATCTCCGAGCAGGAGCTCGGCGGCAGCAAGGTGCACGCGACGAAGAGCGGCGTCGGGGACGCGGAGTACCCGAGCGACGCCGAGTGCGTCGCCGCGGTGAAGCGGTACCTGTCGTTCTTCCCTTCGAGCTGCGACGAGGAGCCGCCGCGCCTGCCGGTCACGGATCCGATCGACCGGCGGGAGGAGTCGCTGCTCGACCTCCTGCCGGAGAGCCCGCGGCGCGCGTACGACATGCTGAAGCTGATCGACGCCATCGTCGATCACGGCGAGCGGTTCGACCTGAAGCCGCGGTGGGCGCGCTCGATCATCACCTGCCTCGCGCGCATCGGCGGCCAGCCGGTCGGCGTCGTGGCGAACCAGCCGACCCAGATGGGCGGCATCCTCGACGTGGACGCGTCGGACAAGGCCGCGCGCTTCATGCAGATCTGCGACGCGTTCAACATCCCGCTCGTGTTCCTCCAGGACGTGCCGGGGTTCATGATCGGCTCGAAGGTCGAGCACGAGGGGATCATCCGCCACGGGGCGAAGATGCTGCATGTCATGGCGGCGGCCACGGTGCCCAAGATCACGGTGGTCGTGCGCAAGGCGTACGGCGCGGGCTACTACGTGATGTGCGGGCGCGCGTACGAGCCGGACCTCATCGTCGGCTGGCCGACCGCGGAGATCAGCGTGATGGGGCCGGAGGGGATGCTCGGGATCGCGGCGAGGAAGATGTTCGGCGACGCGCCGCCGCCGCCGGAGGTGAAGCAGGGGATGGTCGACGCGATCCAGAAGAACATCGATGTGATGAAGGTCGCCGGCTGGGGGCTCATCGACGACGTGATCGATCCGCGGGACACGCGGAGGGCGATCGCGTGGGGGCTGGAGCTCGCGCGGAAGAAGCGGGTGGAGCGGCCGGAGAAGAAGCGGGGGATCCTGCCGGTGTAGATCGCGCCCGGGACGGCGTTTACCGTCTCAGGGGGTCTACTTCGTTCTACGGGTCGTGATCCTCGTGTTCCGATGCCTGGCCGGCCTCGGGCTTCGGCGTCGGCACGGCTCTCGGCGCGGCCGCGTAGAACGGCTCTGGTGCGCTCTTCACGCGAAGGAGCGTCGTGTTCTTGGCGGGGACGAGGGCCGTGTACGCGTCCAGGGCGAGATCGGTGCCCGGCTCGTTCGCGTGCAGCGTGGCCGTCACCTCGTAGAGGCCCTCGCGGTTGAACGTGTCGGTGGGGCAGATCTCCCGGAGGAGGAGCGAGACGTCGACCGATGCGCCGGGCTTCAGCGTCTTGAAGAGATCGCGCGGGACCGCCCCGGTCGGCGGCGCCGCCGCGCATATCGTCTCGCCGTTCGGGCCGGCGACGTGGAACTCGAACATCCGAGACCGGATGGCGACGGTCATGGGGCGCCTGCCAGCGTTCTTCGCGCTCACCCGGACGACGATCGAGCGAGGGGTCGCCGCGTCGGACCAGGGGTCGCTCGTGAGCTCCAGGCGAGGCGCGTTGGCGTCCACGATCGGCTTGCCCCGCGGACCGGCGCCGTGGTCCTTGTCCGACGGAACGCGCTTTTCCGCGGCCTCGCCAGCGGAACTGTCCGCGGACGTCTGGGCCGCTTTGTCGTCCGTAGGTTGAGCGGCCTTGTCGCTCTGGAGCTGAGCGGCCTTGTCGCCCTGGGGCTGAGCGGCCTTGTCGCCCTGGGGCTGAGCGGCCTTGTCGCCCTGGGGCTGAGCGGCCTTGTCGTCCTGGGGCTGAGCTGTCTGGTCCGCCAGCGACGGCGTCTTGGCGTCGCCCGCGTGTTCCGTCTCCGTGGCCTCCTCGTGGGGCAGGCCGTAGCTCAGCACGACGGTGGGCCCCGCGAGGCCGGGCGCCGGGGCGAACGCCGGCGGATGGTCCGTCGACTCCGCAGCGAACGGAGCCGCTGGCGGCTTCTTCGACCACTTGGGAGGCGGACCCCAGCCATACCAGGCCTTCACCACCGACCCGCCGGCGAGCGCCGCCTCGTCCTTGCCGAAGCAGAGCAGGCGCGGGTCGAAATGCTCCATGTACGACTGACCGGGCGCGAGGAGCAGCGCGCGCCGCTCCGGGAAGCCGCTCGGCTTGAGCCCCGCGGGCGCGGCGCAACGAACCGTCTTCTTCGTGCGCTTGTTCAGCGTGTCGACCTCCAGGCGCAGCAGCCGCACGTCCGCCGGGATGCGCATCGGCCGCTCCCCTTCGTTGTCGATCCGCAACGTCCAGGGTCCGTGCGGCGACGGCGCGATGAGCCACAGGCGCGCCGGCGCAGGCGGCAGCGGCGGGGCTTCGGGCGCCTTCTTCTTCGCGCTCGCCTTGGGCGCACCGACGCTCGCCTTGGGCGCGGCGACCTTGCTCGCTGCGGGCGGCGGGGCCGCGCCTGCCTTCGGCCCCTCCGCGGGCACGGAGGAGCCCGGCCCCTCGGTCTGCTGCGCAGGGGTCGACTTCTCTTCCGCGAGCGCAGGGCTCGACGCGAGCCCCATCACGGCCGCTGCAGCCGGAGCGATCGAGGTGAACAGACAGGCGATCCGGACGAGACGTGTGCGCATGGAGGATCCGTTCGGGAGCGAACGCTTCCGCTTTCTTTCCGGGGGCGTCAACCTTAGCGTGGCCAGCGAGCCTGGCCTCCTCCGGAGCGCACCGGCGCTCTCCCATCGCTCGAAGCGTGATCATGCGCGGCCTGTACGCCATCGTCGACACCGACTCGCTCGCGCGCCGCGGGCTCGATCCTGCGGCGTTCGCCGAGGCCGTCCTCGACGCGCGCCCCGCGGCGATCCAGCTGCGCGACAAGCGGGGCGGCGCGGCCCAGACGCTCTCGCTCCTCCGCGCGATCCAGCCGCTGGCCGCGCGCGCGGGCGTGCCGCTGTTCGCGAACGACAGGGCGGATCTCGCGATCCTCGCCCGCTGCGACGGCGTGCACGTCGGCCAGGACGATCTCCCGGTGGCCGCGGTTCGCAGGCTGGCGCAGCGCGCTTCCGTCCCGCTGCGCGTCGGGCTCTCCACCCACACGTCCGCGCAGATCGAGGCCGCGCTGCGGGCGTCGAGCGAGCTCCGCGATTCAAGCGATCCCGGCGATTCCCTCGATCGCCTCGATTACGTGGCCATCGGGCCGATCTTCGCGACCTCGAGCAAGGAGCGGCCCGACGCCGTGGTCGGTCTCGAGGGGCTCGCGTCGCTGCGCGCCCTGGTCGAGCGGGCGCGTCCCGGGCTCCCGGTCGTGGCGATCGGCGGCATCTCGCTGGAGAGGGCGGCCGAGGTGGGCGCGCACTGCTCCGCCGCCGCGATCATCGCCGCGCTGCTGCCGGATCAGGGCACGCCCGCGCCGCGCGCCCTCGAGGAGGTGAGCGCGCGGGCGCGGGCGCTCCAGGAGGCGCTCGCGCTGGCGGGCGCGGGCGCGGGCGCGGCGCCCGTGGACAGGGGCGCGCGATGAGCCTCACGCTGCTCGCGGCGGCCGCCGCGGCGGTGGCCGCGACCGTGGGCTACATGGCGTCGCGCCGCGAGCGGGAGGCGCCGGGAGGGAGCGGCGGCGAGCGCGCGCGAGGCGCGCCGGCGGCGCCCCAGGGGGACGCGCCGTGGCACGAGCTGCCGCTCGCGCTCGGCGACGTGGTCCTCGCCGGGAGCGAGGAGCGCTGGCTCTCGGGCGCGATCGTCGCGCGCGAGCGGGGCGAGATCGTCGCCGCGGTGTTCCTCGCGCCCGAGGGCGGCGCGCACGGGGCGGTCGTGGCCTTCCCCGCGCCGCGGCGCGAGATCCTGTGGCTCGCGCCTGCGGCGGCCGACTCGCCGGACGAGCCGCCGGCTACGCTCGAGATCGCGGGCGCGACCATGCGGCGGCGGGCGCGGCTGCCGGCGGCGCTCGAGCGGTGCGGGCAGGGCGCGCCCTCCGTGGGCGATGCAGGGATCATCGCCCTCTACGAGGGCGCCGGGCACGACGCGGCCGTTGTGCTCGCCAGCGAGGGGCGGATCCACGCGTGGGCCGGCCGGCGCGTCGAGGACGGCGGATACGACCGGCTGGGCGGAGGCGGCGAGGGCTGACGCCGGCCTGCGCGGCCTGCGCGGCATCGCAGGGTCGCGCGGCGCCTGTCAGCCGACGACGCCGCGCAGCTCCGCGATCAGCGACGCCATCGCGAGGCTCGGCGAGGCGTTGCGCTCGAGCTGCGCCACGGCGCGGGAGACCGCCGCGTAACGCCGGGCCGACAGGCCTGCGCGGCGCGGATCGGACGCGACCGCGGAGCGGGCCTCGCGGGCGAGCGCGGCGCTCAGCGCGCGGAGGTCGTCCTTGAGGGCGCCCTTGTCGCGGTCGACTGACTCGGCGAACGCGACGGCGGGCCCGAGGTCCCGGGCGGCCGCGGCGTCGAGGACACCCTTCACGAAGGCGTCGCGCGAGGCGGTCTGCTCCTCGTCCGCGAGATCGAGCGCCGTGGACGCGCTGCCGGCGGCGAGCTCGACGGCGAGGTCGTGCCGCCCCTCGGGCACGCCGCGACCGCGGAGGACGCGGCGGATGAGGGCCTCGGAGAGCGGGGCGAAGCGCACGGGCAGGGTGCGCGAGCGGATCGTGTTGAGCAGGCGATCGCCGCGCGAGGTCAAGAGGATGAAGTGGGTGCCGGGCCGCGGCTCCTCGAGCGTCTTGAGGAACGCGTTCGCGGCGCCGACGCTGAGGTCCTCGGCGTCGCGGACGATGAACACCCGAGCGCGCCCCTCGTGGGGCGGGTAGGCGGCGTGGGCGAGCACGATGGATCGGACCTGGTCGACCGAGATCTCGGTCAGCTCGTCGCGGCTCCGGCCGATCACGGCGGCGGGGTAGAAGTTCTTCGCGACGATCTGCACGTCGGGGTGGAGCGGCGCCGCGGGGCGCCCGTCGGAGCGCGCGGCCGCGCGCCGGCACGCGTCGCAGCGGCCGCAGCCGAGCGGGTCGCCCCCGGTGCAGACGAGCGCCTGGGAGAGGGCGACGGCCGCGAGCTCCTTGCCGACGCCCGGCGGGCCCTCGAAGCGGTAGGCGTGGTGCACGCGGCCCGCCTCGAGCGCGCGCACGAGCGTGCCGATCGCGGTGTCCTGGCCGAGGATGTGGGAGAACGGCACGGCCCGCTATCTAGCACGACCGGGGGTCGACCTGGTCCCGGTCCGCGCCGCGCGCGGCCGCCCGGCGGCGGCGTCCTTCCTTCCCGCGCGCGATGGCGTCCTCGTCATCGTCATCGTCCCAGCGCGCCCGCTCGCGCCGCGATGTGGCGTCCTCGTCATCGTCATTGCGCGCGGCGGTGATAGGTTGCCGCGCATGCGCGTCCTCGTGCTCGGCGGCACTCGATTCATGGGTCATTTCCTGGTCTATCGCCTGCTCGCGGCGGGCCACCAGGTCACGCTGCTGAACCGCGGCGCGACGCCCGACGCGTTCGGCGATCGCGTCGCGCGGGTCCGCTGCGATCGCGCGGCCGGCGATCTCGCGAAGGCGCTCGGAGGCCGCGAGTTCGACGCCGCGGTGGACTTCACCGCATACACGGCCGCGGACGGCCGCGCGGCGGCCCAGGCGCTCGGCGGCGGGCGCGTCGGCCACTACGTGATGATCAGCACCGGCTCGGTGTACCTCGTCCGGGAGGCGTGCCCGCGGCCGTCGCGCGAGCGCGACTACCACGGCCCCCTGCTCCCGGAGCCCGCGGGCGAAAAGGACCGCGAGGCGTGGTCTTACGGCATGAACAAGCGCGGCTGCGAGGAGGAGATCGCCGCCGCCTGGCAGAGGGACCGCTTTCCCGCCACCGTCCTGCGCATCCCGATGGTGAACGGGGAGCGCGATCCGTACCGCCGCCTCGATCGGTACATCGTCCGCATGCTCGACGGCGGTCCGCTGCTCGTCCCGGACGGCGGCGGACACCCGGTGCGGCACGTCTACAGCGGCGACGTCGTGAGGGCGATCGTGAAGCTGCTCCTCCTGCCGTCGACCTTCGGCGAGGCGTACAACCTCTGCATGGACGAGGCACCGACGCTCCCCGAGCTGCTCGAGCTCATCGCCTCGCTGCTCGGCGCGCCGGCGCGGCTCGCGCCCATCCCGTCGGCGGCGCTCAGGGCCCGCGGCATCGACCCGGTCGCGATGTCGCCGTTCAGCGATCGCTGGATGTCGCTGCTGGATCCAGCGAAGGCGAAGGCGGAGCTCGGCTTCCAGCACACGCCGCTCCGGCGCTGGCTGGAGACGGTGATCACGTCGCTGCTCGCGAACCCGCCTTCCGAGCCGCCGGACGGCTACGAGAAGCGCGCCGACGAGGTCGCGCTGGCGGCGGAGCTCTCCGGCGCGGGGAGGGGTGGAGGGCGCTGACCGTGCGCGGGCGCTTTCGCCCCCGAGGGTATAGAGAGGCAGCCGGGCGCTTTCGTTGAACCGGCGTTCGCTTTCTGCGAACCATCGGACGGAGGGAGATCTCGCGATGCACGATGCGCAACCCAAGCGGATCCTGGCGGCCATCGACGCCTTCCTGAGCACGCCGCTCGACGCGGCGCTGTCGCGGCACCGTGAGGCCGATCCGGCCGAGCGCGCGCTCGCGCTGTTCCACGAGGTCGCCGCCGCTGTCCCTGCCTACCGCCGCTTCCTCGCGGAGCACGGCGTGGACCCGGCGGCGGTGCGGACGCCCGCGGATTTCGCGGCGCTGCCGGTGATCACGAAGCAGAACTACGTGCTCAGGCACCCCATCGCGGATCTGTGCCGCGGCGGGCGGGTCGAGCCGTGCGACATGATCGCGGTCTCCTCGGGCTCGACGGGCAAGCCGACGTTCTGGCCGCGCTCCATCACGGACGAGCTCCCGGTCGCCCGGCGCTTCGAGCAGGTGTTCCACGACGGCTTCCGGGCCGACACGCGCCGCACGCTCGCCGTCGTGTGCTTCGCGCTCGGCTCGTGGGTCGGCGGGATGTACACCGCCGCGTGCTGCCGTCACCTCGCGGCGAAGGGGTATCCGATCACGGTCGTCACGCCGGGCAACAACAAGGACGAGATATTCCGTGTCGTGCAGGATCTGGGGCCGGCGTTCGAGCAGGTCGTCCTGCTCGGATATCCGCCGTTCCTGAAGGACGTCATCGACACGGGGCGGGCCCGGGGCGTCGACTGGGCGCCTTTCCGGATCAAGCTCGTGATGGCCGGGGAGGTGTTCAGCGAGGAGTGGCGGACCCTGGTCGGCGAGCGCGTCGGGTCGACATCGCCCTGCTACGACTCGGCTTCGCTGTACGGGACGGCGGACGCCGGCGTGCTGGGGAACGAGACGCCGCTCAGCGTCGCGATCCGCCGGTTCCTCGCGGGGAGGCCGGACGCCGCGCGCGCCCTGTTCGGGCAGGACCGGCTCCCCACGCTCGTTCAGTACGATCCGGCGGAGCGGTTCTTCGAGCAGCGCGACGGGATGCTCCTCTTCTCGGGCGACAACGGCGTTCCGCTCGTCCGTTACGCGATCCTCGACAGCGGGGGCGTTTACTCGCACGCGGACATGATCGCGGCCCTGGCCGGCTTCGGCTTCGACCCGCTGCGGGAGCTCGACGGGGAGCGCGGGGCCCGGGAGCTCCCGTTCGTCTATGTGTTCGGGCGCTCGGATTTCACGGTGTCGTACTTCGGGGCGAACATCTATCCGGAGAACGTGGTCGTGGGCATCGAGCAGCCCGGCGTGAAGGAGTGGGTGACCGGGAAGTTCGTGCTGGAGGTCCGCGAGGGCGCGGACAGGGACGTGGTCCTCTCGGTGGTGGTGGAGCTCGCGCCGGGGGAAGGGGAGAGCGAGGCGCGGCGCGAGGCGGCAGCGCGGTCGATCGAGGAGCACCTCGTCCGGCTGAACAGCGAGTTCAGGAACTACGTGCCGGCGGGGAAGCGGGCGCCGCGGGTGACGCTGAGGGCGGCGGGAGATCCGGAGTACTTCCCGCTCGGGGTAAAGCACCGGTATACGCGTAAGCCGGGGGGGTGAGGGCGGCGCCAATCGGGGATTACCCCTTCCGGCGGGCGGGACCTGCGCAGCGGAAGCCGAGGTGCTCGTTTTGGTACCAGGGTCTGTAGCCGATCCGGCTTGCTGAGCGCAGCCATTTGGGCCTGTCAACGAACGAGCCACCGCGCACCACCCGGGCGGCGTCGCTCGTATGCTGGGTCACTCTCTCCTGGGGCGCCTCGGGTGATGTTATCTTGTCAAGTCCGCGATACGCGTCCCAGGTCCACTCCCAGACATTCCCGTGCATATCGTAAAGATTCCACGGGTTAGGCTTCTTGTGGCCGACTGAAGCCGCCCGGCCTTGGCTGTTTTTGGCATACCAAGCAAAATCCCCTACATGGTGTTCGTTGTCGCCGAAGAAGTACCGAGTCCTCGTCCCGGCACGACACGCATACTCCCATTCCGTCTCCTGCGGCAGCCGAAAGCCATTGGCGTCCTGTATCCAGACCACGCTGTCGGGAGTTAGCGTATAGCAGGGCCGCCTTCCCGCCAGCCTGGAGAGCGCATTGCAGAATTCGATCGCGCCTACCCATGTGACGTTAGTTACCGGCCGATTCGCCCGTCCCTCTGGGACGGTGCCGCCTAGCACCGCCGTGTACTGCCCCACGGTGACGGGCGTGGCGGCCAGCACGAAAGGCGCGACCTCCATGTGGTACTGGGGCCGCTCCACCTCGTGTGATTCTGGATCCTCGTTCGAGCTGCCCATCAAGAACTCTCCGCTGGGAATGTCCACCCACGGCAAGAGCGACTCGAAGAAGTCGCTCTGATAGGTCACGTTCGCTTGGTTCCTGTTCGGCTTCCCGACGATGGTGCAGCGGAAGGTTCCGCGCTCCTGAAAGCGCGCCGCGGCAGGGCCGGGGATCAGAGGCTTCCGCCAGATTAGGCTCCAACCTCCGGACACGACCGTTTGTTCCCCGATCTCGTCGAGGTCTACGACGGTCACCTCCACCAACGGCCTCACTCGCTCCCCCCGCGGGTGCAGGATGGCGTGTTCGATCGCTGCGCGAACCGGGCCTCCTCGCTCGATGTCTCGCTCCACCGCCCTCATGAAGCTGCCCTTTGCTCGCCGCGCACCATCGGTGGCGTTCCCCGGCGCCTCGCCTTCGCTCGCGGCGGTGCTTCTTGGCGCCTCCCGCGGCGCGTCGCCTCCGCTCTCCGCCGCGCCCCTGAGCGCCTCGCAGAAGGCCTCCACATCCGGGAACCGCTCGGACGCCTCGAACTCGATCGCCCGCTCCAGTACCTTCCGCATCGCGGCGCTGCACGGCAGCCGCTCGATCACCCGCCCCGGATACCGCATCATGATCGGCGGCAGCTCACCGCCGTGCAGGCAGAACACGGCCGTCATGCCGAGCCCGTACACGTCTGCGCGCGCGTCCGCGTCCTGCGGGCGGTGCATGAGCTCCGGCGCCGCATAAAGGAAGGTCCCCAGCGCCCCGCTCCTCGTGCCCCCCGTCGTGTCGCGCGCCCAGACGAGATCGAAGTCTGTAATCCGCGGCAGCCCCTCTCCGTCGAGCAGGATGTTCGCCGGCTTCACGTCCCGGTGCACGAGCCCCCTCCCGTGCGCGAACGAGATCGCCTCTCCAGCGCTGAGGAGCAGCGGTATCACTTGCTCTGCTGGCAATCGCTTCCCGACGACCGCGCTGTGCACGTCCTCGCCATGGACGAGCTCCATCACGAAGTAGTGCCAGCCGCTGTCCTCGCCCTTGGGCTCGAGGATGCGCACCACGCCGGGGTGATCGAGCTCCGCCATCGCGCGCGCTCCCCGGAAGAACCGCTCCCGCCGGCTCTCGTCGCCCGCCAGGTTCGGGTGCAGCACCTTGATCGCCACAGGCAGATCGCCCCGCCCCGCGTCGAGCGCGCGCCACACGGTCGCGAATCCGCCGCGCCCGATCCGCTCCAGCAGCAGGTACCGGCCGTCGCCGAGCTCCTCGCCGACGTGGAGCTGGCCGCCTTCCCGGCGCTTGCGCCGGAGGTCGACGATCTCCCGGTCCACCTCCTCGGTGCTCGCGCCGGCGGCCCTCAGCCTCACCCGCCGCTTCTGCGCCGCGGCGATCTGCCTGTCGACAGCGCGGATTGTCTCGTCTGCTTCACGCAGGCTCACGCCGAGCGCGCCGGGCAGCGCGGTCGCGCTGGAGAGCGCCGCCTCCGGCCGCGCGATCGCGGCGGCTTCCTCCACCGCCGCGCGGATGCCCTGTACAACCTCCCTCCACGCTTCATCCAGGTTGGCCCGGCTCATCACAGCCACGCCGTCCCGCGGCAGCGCCTGGAGCTCTGCCAGCGGAGTGCCCTCCAGGACGCATGCGCGCACCAGGATGGGCATCACGCGCGCCGCTCCGCTGCGATGCCGCTCCAGCGCTCGCCCGAGCTCTCGCTCGTAGCAGCTGTCCGAGGCGAGGAACGCCTCGCTTACCAGCAGGAGCACCACCTCGGCGGAGGAGAGCTCCGCTGCGCTCGACTCGTCGCGCATCGCGCCTGGACCGATCCGGCCGCGGTGCCAGGTGCTCACCAGGCCCTGCCGCTTGAGGGAGGCGAGGTGCGCCTCGAGCGCTTCGAGGTGGGACCGATCCGCGGGGGCGTAGGAGATGAAGACGTGGACCGCCATGCGCAGAGGAGCGTCGCTGCGGCGAGCACGCTGCGTCCCGGCTGCCCGCTCCCCGTCGACCAGGCTACCAGACGCGGCGTGGGCCCTCGACCATCCGTTGGATCTTCGCCGTCCCGCGGCCGTGGAAGCGGCTGGGGCGGGCCCCGGGGCGCGGGCCGACGACATCGCGACCCCATCCGTGCACCTCGGCGCGGCCTGCAGCGCCCTCGCGCCGCGGAGGCGTCCGCTCGCGCTTGCTGGTAGAAGCGTCGCCCAGCACCCATGCTCAACACCTCTCCCCCGCTCATCGTCCTCGGCTGCGGCTTCACCGGCGCGGTGGTCGCCGGCCTGCGGAGGGCGTCCGGCGTCCGCGTCGTCGCGACGACGCGCTCGTCCGAGCGCGCCGCGGAGCTCGCGAAGGCAGGCATCGAGGTGAGCGTCCTCCCGGCCCTCACCGCCGAGGCCGTCGACCGGCTCGTGACGGACGGCGCGGACGTGCTCGTCGCCTTCCCGCCCGACGGCGCGACCGACGCCGCGATCGCGCCCTCGCTCCGCCGCGCGCGCGCGATCGCGTACGTCTCGTCGACCGCGGTGTACGGCGACGCGACGGGGCGCATCGACGAGGCGACGCCCACGTCGGCCGACGGCCCCCGCGCCGCGGCGCGCCTCGCGGCCGAGGACGTGTACCGCGCGCGCGGCGCCGTGGTGCTGCGCGCCGCGGGCATCTACGGCCCGGGCCGCGGCCTGCACCAGCGGCTCTTGCGCGGCGACTTCCGCATGACCGGCGAGGGCGATCGGCAGGGGAGGAACGTCGTCTCGCGCATCCACGTCGAGGACCTCGCGCGCCTCGCGCTCGCGGCGCTGGAGCGCGCCGCCCCCGGCGAGGCCTTCCTGGTCGCGGACGACGCGCCCGTGCCGCAGATCGAGGTCGTCCGCTGGCTCTGCGCGCGGCTCGGCCTCGCGCTGCCGGCCGGCGCGCCGCGGGAGGATCTGCACGAGACGCTCCGCCACGATCGCGCCGTGGACAACGCGAAGATCAAGCGCGCCCTCGGCATGGCGCTGCTCTATCCGAGCTACGTCGAAGGGTTCGAGGCGTGCCTGGCCGTCGAGGCCGAGGCGCCGGCCCCCGCGGCGAGCGAGCGCGGCCCGCGGCACCGCGGGTGAGCTGCGCTGGCATCGCGGGTGGACGCCGCGCGACCGCGCCGTTCGCCGCTCGCGCTGCTACGACTCGTCGTCCGCGCTGCCTTGCGGCGGCTCCGTCGCGTCGAGCCGGTCGAGCTCGCGAAAGAGCGCGTCCAGATCGAGCGTCAGCCCCTCGCAGCCCGGGACCTCCCGGAGCACCCCTCCGGGCGCGGTGAGGCGGTGCTGGTAGAGCCCGCCGCGCGCGAGCTCGTGGATCTCCAGGGTGCGGAGCTGCGGATCGAGCAGCCAGTACCAGCGCACCCCGAACGCGGCGTACTCCTCGAGCTTCTCGACGCGATCGCGCCGGCTGTCCCGCGGCGAGGGGGAGACGATCTCGACCATGATGTCCGGCGGGATGCCGACGGCGCCACGGGCCGGGGGCCTTCGCGAGGTCGGGAGGAACGCCGACACGTCGGACTTGCGCCCGCGCCGCGGCTTGAGCGCGTACTTCACCTCGGAGCCGAAGACGAAGCCGCCGCGCGGGATGAGCCAGGCCCGCAGGGTGTGGATGAGCCAGGCGACGGCCAGCTCGTGGACGCAATCGGGCATCTCTTCCTCGACCAGGCGGCCATCGATGAGCTCACCGGCCTCGTCTTCCGGCAGCGCTGCCCACTCCGCGACGGACAAGAGGCGGGCTGCCTGGGGCTCAGGATACGGGCGCTGGCTCACGCCTGGAAACGTACCATCACCGCGCGCCCCGTGCCGGTCATGAGCGGGTTCGCGGGGTCACGCGGCGCGCCTGCACGGCGCGGCGACGCACGATGTCCAGCGAGGCATCCATGCCTGCCGTGAAAATCGGGCATCGACGGACGCGATGGCCGCGACTAGGGTCGAGGCTCTTGGAGGATCGTTGGATGAAGCTTGGGTATTGGATGGTGCTTGCACTTGCGGCTGCCGCGGTGGGCGCAGGCTGCGGTGATGACGAAGGCGCGAGCAGCGGCGTCGGGCCAGGCGGCTCGGGCGGGGCTGGCGCCGGAGGCGCTGGAGGCGGAGGCGCTGGAGGCGCCGGTGGAGAGGGCAGCACGAGCGACGGCGGGAGCGGCGGGCAGCCCCCGACGCCGCGGTGCGAGCCGTCCGACCCCGCGCTGGCCGACCGCGACGCGGACGAGCTGTACGCGGCGGAGGAGGTCCCGCGCTTCGACTTCTATCTTCCGGAAGAGCGCTGGGCGGAGCTCAAGGAGAACGCCCGTGACGAGCAGTATGTCGAGGCCGAGGCCTGCTACAAGGGCAAGAGCCTGGGCGTGGTGGGCCTGCGCTTCAAGGGGGGTTACGGCACCCTGGACATGTGCTTCGACGGGGAGGGAAACCTCACCTGTCCGAAGCTCAGCATGAAGGTGAAGTTCGACGAGTACGTCGACGGACAGCGCTTCTACGCGCAGAAGCGCCTGAACTTCCACTCCATGATCTGGGACCCCACACGGCTTCACGAGCGGATCGCCTA
Source organism: Sorangium sp. So ce381 (assembly GCF_051473845.1). Taxonomy (NCBI): domain Bacteria; kingdom Pseudomonadati; phylum Myxococcota; order Polyangiales; family Polyangiaceae; genus Sorangium; species Sorangium sp. So ce381. The sequence goes on from NZ_CP150336.1 coordinate 2,509,001, forward strand.
TGGCCTGTTCCGGGAGATGGGCGTGGCCGCCCCGCGGAGCGCGTGGGCGACGCTGAGCGTGAACGGCGAGTCGCAGGGGCTCTTCTCGATGGTCGAGGACGTGGATGGCCGCTTCCTGGAACACCACTTCTCCGACGCTCCGGACGGCGATCTCTACAAGGAAGCGTGGCCGGTCTCGGACGACGCCGGCTACTACGCGGAGCGGATCGAGACGAACGAGGACGCGGCCACGCACGAGCGATTCATCGCGTTCTCGACCGCCCTCGCGTCCGCCGAGGGCGCGGGGCGCCTCTCCGCGCTGTCGGAGTGGACGGACATCGAGCAGCTGCAGCGCTACATGGCCGTCGATGAGACGATCGTGAACTGGGACGGCGTCACGACCTACTATGCCAACGAGGCCGGCGTCGCCGCCAACCACAACTTCTACTTCTACGACGAGCCCTCGTCGGGCAAGTTCCACCTCATCCCGTGGGATCTCGATCAGACCCTCGGCCCCAGCACCTACTTCGGCCACGTGCCGCGCTGGACGGAGACGCCGGCGGACTGCAGCGCCGTGGTCCCCGTGTTCATGGGCTCCGAGCACGTGCGCCCGCCGGGCTGCGACGCGCTGTTCGGCGCCTTGAACCAGGACGCAGCGGGCTACAAGGCCGCGCTGCAGGCGCTCTATGAGGGCCCGTTCAGCGAGGGGCGGCTCGAGGAGCAGGTCGACAAGTACGCGGCGCTGATCCGCGCCGCCGTCGAGGAGGATCCGCTCGGGCCCGGGCTCGCCGGGTGGGAGCCCGCGGTGGAGCGCCTCAGGCACGAGCTGCCGATCTTGCGAGAGCGCCTGGGGCGCTTCGCCAGCGACACGCCGCTCGCGCCCTTCTCGTTCACCGCGACGGGGATCAACGACTTCGAGGCCGCGGACACGCTCGGGCTCTACGTCGGGACGGTGGTGTCCACCAACAACGCGTCGAGCGCCGTGCCTGGCCTTTCGCAGGAAGATCCGCTGAACGGCGCGCAGAGCATGCTCCTCCGCTTCGACTTCCGCGACGAGGCGGCTCCCTGGGGGCAGTACGTGTATTTCGGGGTGCCTCTCGCCGAGGGCGTGATCGACGCGACCGCGCTCGAGGGGGTCCGCTTCTGGGCGCGGGCGGAGGCGGCGCGGGGGATGCGCTTCGACGTCGAGAGCCCGGCGCAGAGCGAAGGGCTCACGGGCGTTCGTCACGGATGGGATGTGCGGCTCACCGCCGAGCCGACGCTGATCGAGCTGAGGTTCGCCGACATGGCGCTCCCCGGCTGGGCCATCGATCAGGGGCGCGACCCGGGCGACGACGTGAACGACGTGCTCCGATCGATCGTCGGCCTCTCCTTCAGCGCGGAGATGAACGGCGTTCGCGCGAACGGCTTCCTCGGCAAGGACAAGGTCGACTCGGGCACCATCGAGATCGACGACGTCGAGTTCTTCGGCCCGACGTCCGAATCACCCTGAGCGACGGATGCGGAGGCCCGGAGCCGAGCGCCCCGGGTCTCCGCGCCTCCTGCGGCGGAGCCCGAGGCTCACGGCGAGGAGCAACGCGGCCCCTCCGCCGGCGGAGGGCGCGTCGCCGCCGAGGCTGCAGCTGCAGCCCGCCGACTCCCCGCTCCCGCTCGCGTCCCCGCCGGCGCCGGTGGAGGGAGCCCCGCCCGAGCCCGATCCGGCCCCGCCCGAGCCCGACGCGGCGTCGCCCGCGCCGACCGAGGCGGCCACGTCGAGCGTCGGACCCGCCGACGTCGTGGTGGCGGGAGACGGCGGCTCCTCGGCGCACATGCCGGCCACGCACCGCTCGCCCGCGGGGCAGACGACGCCGTCGCAGAGGTCGACGCACGCCCCGCCACGGCAATAGGTGCCCGCGCCGCACGCCACGTCGGCGCACGCCGCCTCGACGCACCGCCCGGTGTCCGCCGCGCAGCGGTCGTCCGACGGGCAGCCCCGGCAGCCGCACTCGACAACGCACACGCCGCTCTCGCACACCTCGCCGGCGCCGCACGTCACGCCGTCGCATGGATCCAGGCAGCGGTCGCCGCGACAGGTCTGGCCGTGCGGGCACACCACGCCGTCGCACGGGGCGCGGCACACGCCGTCATGGCACACCTGGCCGACATCGCACTTCGCGTCGACGCACGCCTGCTCGACGCACAGGCCCTCCACGCACACGAGCCCAGGATCGCACGGGAACTCGGCCGAGCCGCAGCGGTTCACGCAGCGGCCGCGGCTGCACACCTGGTCCTCCGGACAGGGCGCCTCCTCGTCGACGATGTCGTCGCAGTCGTTGTCGATGCCGTCGCACTGCTCGGCCTGGCTGCCAGGCTCGACGATCGGCGTGCAGATCGCCTGTCCCTGCGCGTCGCAGTCCGAGATGCCCGCGCGGCACGCGCCCACGTTCTCCTCGACCTCGCACGGCTGGCCGGCCGCTGGGCACGTGATGCCGGAGAAGCGGAACAGGAAGTCCTCGTAATCGAGGTCGTTGCCGTTGACGCCCGCGGCGCCGGCGGCGTTCCGGAAGTCGAGATCCTCGAACCCCAGGTAGAACGTGTTGGCGAGCTGGTTCGACCTGTAGATGAGATCGGAGTACCAGGGCCCCGGACTCGCGCACGCCCTACACTCCACGTTGAACCGATGCTCGGTGTAGTGGTACTGCGTGGCGTTTCCATCGCCGGTGCCGTTCGGGTTGGGGATCAGCACGAAGCCGATGAGGCCGCCCGCGTAGGCGGGGTTCTCCCGGATCGAGACGGCCGTCAGCTCGCGCTTCTCTGCGGGCGGCAGAGCGCCAGAGAACGGAAAGAGGATCTGGATATCGCTCTCCGGCGCCGGCGTGCCGAGGTTGGCGCCGGTGTCCACTGGGACGTACCGCGGCGGGTCGCCGCTGTCGCGGGCATCATCGACGTTGTACCAGCCGACCGCGAAGTTGGCGCCTCCTCCCTTGTCGATGTACTTGCCGCTGAACTCGCAGAGCGGCGAGAACACCTGGGGCTCCACCGCGGCGTCGGCCACGACGTCGATCATCTCGTCGAGGCTGTCGTTCTTTGCCGAGCCGTTCAGCAGATCGCTCAATCGCTCCGTGATCACGGGAACGACGGTGCCGTTCGGCTGCACCACATCCGCGCGCGCCGTCCCGCCCGCGGCGAGCGCCACGAGGAGGGCCGCACGCCACGCGAGAGCAGACGGTTTGTTGGGGGTCGACCAGCGCATCGGGCTTCTCCTTCCGACAGGGTATGTGAGTCCGGATCGTAAATTGGACTCGAGTTTTGCTCTCCTGTCCAGATGCCGCGCGCGCCCGAACGCGCCAAGCAACGACGGATGTGGATGATCAACGCACTTGAGGACACCCTGTGTCTGTACGTGCGAAGACGCGTGATCCCCTTTTTCCGTGTGCCGGAAGATGGTTGATGACGCGTGAAGTTGATGACGCGTGATGACGAGCGGACGCGCGGCGCTGGCGCTTCGCCGCCTCTGGCGTCCCCAGCGCCCGCTCAAGCCAGCTCGAGCCAGCGAGCCGGCAGGCTCCGCCGTGTCACCCTGCGCAGACGGCGGCGCTCACCCCGCGCCGTCGGTGCGCGTCGCGCCCGCCGTCCGGGCGGAGGCGCTCAGCCTTCCTGCTCTGCCGGCTCTTCCCGCTTGCGCGCGAGCGCCGCGAGCTCGCGGACGAGCTCCGGCACCCCCTCGCCCGTCGCGGCGCTGATGAGGTGGAGCTTCACCTTCGCCTTCGCGAACCGCGCCTTGAGCTTCGGGTAGGCCTCGCGCACCTCCGTCAGATCGGCCTTCGTCAGGACGACGATCTCGGGGCGCTCCGCGATCTCCGGGCTGAACTTCTTGAGCTCCTTGCGGAGCGCCCGGTAGTCGGCGAGCGGCTCGCGGCCCTCGCCCGGGTCGAGCGTCACGAGGTGGAGGAGCGCTCGTGTCCGCTCCACGTGCCTCAGGAACTGGATCCCGAGCCCGACCCCCTCGCTCGCGCCCGGGACCAGCCCGGGGATGTCCGCGATGACGAAGCTCGACCCGCCCGACCGGACGCCGCCGCCGATCTCGACCATGCCCAGGATCGGGGTGAGCGTCGTGAACGGGTAGTCGCCGATCTTGGGCCGGGCCGCCGAGACGGCCGCGACGAAGGTGCTCTTGCCGGCGTTGGGGAAGCCGAGCAGGCCGATGTCGGCGAGCACCTTCAGCTCGAGGCGGAGCTCGCGGGCCTCGCCCGGCTCGCCCGGCTCGGCGCGGCGCGGGGCCCTGTCGTGCGGCGACTTGAAGTGCAGGTTGCCGCGACCCCCCTTGCCGCCGCGGGCGACGATGACCCGCTGGCCGTGCTCGGTCACGTCGGCGATCAGCTCGCCGCTCTCCGCATCGAAGATCTGCGTCCCAACGGGGAGCTTCTCGACCCGGTCGGCGCCGGCGCGCCCGTGGCAGTCGCTCCCCATCCCGTGCTCGCCCCGGTCGGCCTCGAGCGTGCGCGCGTAGGTGAAGTCGAGTAGCGTGGACAGGCCTCCGTCGCCCACGAAGACGACGTCCCCGCCGCGGCCGCCGTCTCCACCCGCGGGGCCGCCGAACGGGATGTACTTCTCACGACGGAACGCGATCGCTCCATTGCCGCCATCCCCGGCGATCACCTTCAGACGGCACCGATCGACGAACCGCATGACGGCGGCTCATAGCATACAATTTAGGAAAGACCCCAAAGCGGAAGGACGCCCCGCGCCTCGGGCCGCCCGCCGGACCGCTCGCCCAGGAGACCCCAGGTGCCCGCTCGAATCCTGATCGTGGACGACAACACGAGCCTCGCCGGAAACCTCCGCGAGGTCCTCGAGGGAGCGCGCGAGCTCGACGTCGAGGTCGCCCTCGCGCCCAACGGCAAGCAGGGGCTCGCCGCCGCCCGGCGCGACGGGTTCGACGTCGCGGTCGTCGACGTCAAGCTCCCGGACGCGAGCGGCCTCGAGCTCATCGCCCCGCTCCGCGCCGCCGCCCCCCACGGCGAGATCGTCCTCGTGACCGGCTTCGCGACCGTCGACGCCGCCATGGCCGCGCTCCGCGCCGGCGCCTTCGCCTTCATCCTCAAGTCGTTCCGCCCCGAGGAGCTCATCTCCACCGTGGCCCAGGCGATCGAGAAGATCTCGCTGAAGCGGGAGCGGGAAGAGCTCGAGCGCCGGTACCGGGCGATCATCGACGCGGCGGACGTGCTCATCCTCGGCCTGGACGCCGGCGGCAGCGTCGCGCTCTTCAACCCGCGCCTGTCGGCGCTGACCGGCGTGTCCTGCGACGCCGCGCTCGGCATGGCGTTCTGCGAGGCGCTCGTCGACGAGCCCGATCAGCGCCGGTTCAACCAGTCGTTCCTGAGCGTCGTCGAGGGAGACGCCGCCGCCGAGGTCGAGGTCGGGGTCCGGGACGCGGTGGGCGCGATCCGCCGCGTGCGCTGGCACCTCTCCGGCGTCCGCGGCGGCGGGCGCGGCGGCAGGACCGACCTCGTCTACGGCATCGGCATCGACGTGACCGAGCGGCGCGCCCTCGAGCGGCGGGCCGCCGACGCCGAGGCCCTGAACGCCATGGCCCCGCTCGCCCTCGGGCTCGCCCACGAGATCAGGAACCCGCTGAACGCCGCGGTCCTGGAGCTCCACCTGCTCAGCCGCGGCATCGATCGCCTCTCCGACGAGGCGATCCGCGAGCCCATGAAGCGGCGCGTCGGCATCGTCGAGGCGGAGATCGCCCGCCTGGGCCGGCTCCTCGGCGAGTTCCTCGAGCTGGCGCGCCCGCGCGCGCCCCACCGGGAGCCCGTCGATCTGGCCCGCGTCGTGCGCGACGTGCTCGACCTCGAGGAGGAGGCGTTCGCGAGCCACCATGTCGAGGTCGTCCGCGATCTCGCGGACGACTGCTTCGCGCTGGGCGACGTCGAGAAGCTCAAGCAGGTGGTCTTGAACCTCGTCGTCAACGCGCTCGACGTGATGCCCGACGGCGGGGTCTTGCGGGCGTGCGCGTCGGGGGATGCGCACGAGGTGTGGCTGTCGATCGGGGACACGGGGCCGGGGATTGCGCCGACGATCCTCGCCGAGATCTTCGATCCGTTCTTCACCACGAAGGCGGCGGGCACGGGCCTCGGGCTCGCGATCGTCCGGAAGATCGTCGACCAGCACGCGGGCCGTGTGGATGTCGACGCGCACGCCGCCGACGGCACGACGGTCCGGGTGAGCCTCCCCCGCTTCGTCCCCGAGCCCGTCGAGCGCCTGGCTGGCTCATCCCCGCCCCGCGGCGCTGGCGCCTGACGGGGCGGGTGAGGGCCGATCAGCCGACGATGCGCATGGGGGGCTTGAGCGGGAGAGGGGGCTTGGAGCCGGGGGCGGAGGGGATCGCGGAGGGGGCGGGCTTGGGCACCTCGCCCTCGAGGGCGGCGAGCGCCACGAACAGCCGGTCCATGCCGTAGTCGAGGGCCACCTCGCGCTGGAAGACGTGGGCGACCTTGATGAGGCGCAACGACGTCTGCTTGCCGAGGTCGATCTCGCGCTCGAGGAACGCCTCGAACGAGCCGTAGCCCTTCGCCTGATACAGCTCCTGCTGCTGGATCTCGGCGAGCACCACCCCGATATCGAAGAACCCCTTGTCGAGCCGCTTGCGGAGCGTGCGGATCTTCTGGGTCTGGTTGTGGAGCTCGGCGATCTTCGCCTTGATCTCCTCCGCGCCGCTCGGCACGCGGATGGTCGCCCGGGCGCTGCCAGGGGGCGCCGGCTCCGCGGCCCGGGCCCGCGCCTCGGCCGCGTGCTTCGCGGCGTGCCGCGCAGCCCACGGCGCAGCGCCACGGAGGCCGAGCTTACGCTTCGACGCGCTCGACGCCGATTTCGAATCTTCCTTGATTACCGGATTCACGGGCTTCGCAAGCTGAGCTTCTGCGCCCCCCTTGCTGCTCGAAGAGGCCTTCTTCTTCATACCCGTCGCCTTCTCGGAGCTGCCCTGCTTTGTGATCTTCGGCATGTCGCTGCGTCCCCCGCTGGGTACGAGATCGTCGCGGCCCTTCGCCCAAGCGCGCGCCGCCCGCGCGGCGGTAAAGACCCGCACGGCTGTCAAGCCCAATTGGCTCGCCAGGTCGTCGCCTTACCAAAAAATCGACCACCCCGTCCACTAAGTTTCGGGGAGGCTCCTCGCTTTCCCGAAGGGCAGCATGACCCAAGATCGGTCCGGGAGCCAAAACGAGCGAGCATCGCACGCTATCGGACCTCCCGGAAAGGTGGTCGTCGGGCGGGCCGCTGCGTCGCGTCGGCCACATCGGTCCACAATCACCTGCCCCGGCGCGGTCGGCGCTGCGGTCTGACGAAGGCCGCGCTCGAGGCGCTCGTCGCGCGCCGGCCGCCGGCCGGTCGGTTGTCGGTCGGTTGTCGGTTGCACGTTTGTCGGGTGCACGTCCCGCGTCATCCCGCGCTCCAAGCGCAGGGGTGGGTCGTGGTAGATCGCGGTGCATGACCTCTCCGCCCGCCGGTCGCGGCCCCACCGATGACGTCCCCCAGGCCGTGGTCGCTGATGCGCCGCGTCGTGCGAGCGAGTTGCCGCGAGGCGCTGCGAGCAGCCGCATTGCCGTGGTGGTGAACGGCAACGCCAAGAGCGTGACGGCGGAGGTGATCGAGACGCTCGATCAGATCCTTGACACGGGGGATCTGTTCGTCTCGCGGCGGGTGGAGGAGAGCGAGGGCATCGCGCGGATCCTCGTCGACCGGGGTTACGGCACGATCCTCACGGGCGGCGGCGACGGGACGTTCACGGTGGTGGTGACGGCCGTTGTGAACGAGGCGAAGCGGCGCGGGCTGCCGCTGCCGCGGTTCGGGCTGCTCCGCCTGGGGACGGGCAACTCGCTGGCGTGGGTGCTCGGCGCGTCCGGCGGCGCGGGCGCGAAGCCCGGGCTCGCGGTCGACCTCCAGCGGCTGCGCGCCGAGGCCGGGAGCCGGAACCTGCGGCTCGTGGAGGCCGAGGACATCCTGTCGCCGTTCTGCGGCTTCGGGATCGATGCGGTGATGCTCCGCGACTACAACGCGGTGAAGTCGGCGCTCGCGCGCGGCCCGCTGAAGCGGCTCGCGCCGGGGCCGGTGGCGTACGCCGTCGCCGCGACGACGCGCACGATCCCGAGCTACCTCGTGCGGCGCACACCGCACTGCCGCGTCATCAACGAGGGCAACGACGCGATCCGCGTCGGCGAGAAGGGGGCGATGCTCGGGGCGCCCATCAAGAAGGGCGGCGTCATCTACGAGGGGCCGGCGAAGATCGCGGCGCTATCGACGATCCCCTATTACGGCTTCGGCTTCCGGATGTTCCCCTATGCGGACGATCGCCAGGACCGGATGCAGCTGCGCGTCTCGGTGGTCTCGCCGTTCACGTTCGTGCGGAACTTCTCGAGCATCTGGAACGGAGAGTTCGACGACCTGGAGACGGTGTTCGATTACTTCGTGGATGAGGTCACGATCGAGATGGACCCGGCGACGAGCTTCCAGATAGGCGGCGACGTCCGCGGGGAGCGATCACGGGTGCGCGTGCGCCTGACCGAGCCGATCCGGATCGTGGATTTCTACGCGCCGCCGCGCGGGTAAGGCTCACTCGTCCGACTGGGCACCAGGCGCCACGGTTGGATCAGATTGGCACGACTCGCGTCGTGCTCCTGGCGCAGGGTGGCACATTGGCGCGCTTCAGGGGCTCCTGCTGCGCTGATTGCCTGGATTTCATGGGATGAGCGGGCGACGAGGGGCTGGCGCAACGCTTGCTCCTGGTCTGTGCCATGAACATCAAGCTGACCATTCTTCGCTCCGGTTCCGTGGGAACTGCCTCTCTTGCGCTCCTCCTCGGTGCAGGGTCGATCGGTACAGGCTGCGCCGCGCAGGTGACGACCGAAGGGGAACGTGGTGAGGGGACCGACGAGGGCGCGCTCGAAGGCGAGGAGCTCGAAGGTGAGGAGGCCGAGGCGGCGTGTGAGATCGGCGAGTCCCGGAGCTGCACCGTCAGCGGGACAGAGGGCTTCGAGCAGTGCGAGAACATCGACGGGGTGGCGACGTGGACCGGGTGCCAGGCGGGCGGCAGCGTCACCAGCACGCCGCTCGTGCTCTCGTTCGAGCAGCGGCCCGTCGAGTACGTGACCGCGATGAGCGGCGCGTTCGATCTGAGCGGGCTCGGGGCCACGATCGCGACCGACTGGCCGACCGCGGCGACGCCGTGGCTCGCGTTCGATCGGGACGGCAACGGGGCGATCGACGGCGGCGAGGAGCTGTTCGGCTCGGCGACGGTGCTCTCGAGCGGCGCCCGCGCGGACAACGGGTTCACCGCGCTCCGCGAGCTCGACACCGACGGAGACGGCCGGATCACGGCGCGGGACGAGGCGTGGTCGCGGCTCGTGCTCTGGAGCGACCGCGACGCGAACCGCGCGTCGAGCGCCGGCGAGCTCGAGCCGCTCGCGTCGCGCGGGCTGGTCGCGATCGAGCTCTCGTATGCACGCGATCGGCGCTGTGACGGGCGCGGCAACTGCGAGATCGAGCGCGCCTCGTTCACGTTCTCGGAGGGCGCCTCGACGCGGACGGGCGCGGTCGTCGACGTGCACCTCCGCTGGCAGTGACGCCACCGCGGGGGCGGGGGGACCGAGCTCTTCTCCCAGGGCAGCGAGGCCGTGAGCAGGGCGGCGAGGCCGTGAGCGCCGCCGTCGACGCCGAGCCGCCTGGCGATCAGTCGTAGTACTCGTTGCCCAGGTGGGTGATGAGGTCCTCCCCCATGAGCCATCGCATCGTGTTCTTGAGCTTCATCGACTGGATGAAGAGATCGTGCTCCGGGTACAGGGCCGGCGCGGTCATCGGGCTCTTGAAGTAGAAGCTCAGCCACTCCTGCGTGCCCCGCAGCCCGGCGCGCTGCGCGAGATCGAGGAGGAGCGCCAGGTCGAGCACGAGGGGCGCGGCGAGGATCGAGTCGCGGCAGAGGAAGTTGATCTTCACCTGCATCGGGTAGCCCAGCCAGCCGACGAGATCGATGTTGTCCCACCCCTCCTTGGCGTCGCCCCGAGGTGGGTAGTACTCGATCCGCACCTTGTGGAAGAGCTTGCCATAGAGCTCTCCGTGGACGTGCGGCTGGAGGATGTGCTCGAGCACGCCGAGCTTCGAGACCTCCTTCGATCGGAAGGAGTCCGGGTCGTCGAGCACCTCGCCGTCGCGGTTGCCGAGGATGTTGGTCGAGAACCACCCTGCGACGCCGAGCATCCTCGCCTTGAGCCCCGGGGCGATCACCGTCTTCATCAGGGTCTGGCCGGTCTTGAAATCCTTGCCGGCGATGGGGACCTCCTGCTTCCTCGCGAGCTCCCACGCGGCCGGGAAATCGACCGTCAGGTTCGGCGCGCCGTTCGCGAACGGGACGCGCTCCTTCAGGCAGGCCCACGCATAGATCTGGGAGCTCGAGATCGCCGGGTGGTCCTCGGCGAGGCCCGCCTCGAAGCGCGCGACGGAGGAGTGGACCTCCGCGGGCGCGATATAGACCTCGGTCGATCCGCACCAGACGGCGACGGCGCGCGCAGCGCCGCTCTCGCGCAGGAAGTCGCGGATATCCTCCCGGACCTGCTCGACCATCGCGGCCTTGCTCGCGCCCTTCTTCACGTGGTTGCCGTGCAGGCGCCTCACGTACTGCGGGTAGAACACCGCGGGCATGGGGCGGATGCGCTCCAGCTCCTCGCGGACGGCGTCGAGGTGGCGGTGATCGAGCACGTCCGCGTGCCGCGCCGACTCGTAGGCGTTGTCGGGGAAGATGTCCCACGCGCCGAACACCAGCTGATCGAGCGCCGCGAGCGGCAGGAAATCCTTGATCCTGGGCGCGCGGTCGTCGGTGCGCCGGCCGAGCCGGATCGTGCCCAGCTGCGTGAGCGACCCGATGGGCGCCGCGAGCCCGCGCCGCGCGAGCAGGGCGCCCGCGATGGTGGTCGTGGAGACGGCGCCCAGCCCCGGCAGCAGGACCCCGAGCTTGCCCTCCGCGGTCTTGATCTCTTTCGGCTGCTTCACGTGACGTGTTCCCCCCGGTCGTGGTCGTGGGCGCTCGTCGGGCAAGGGCGGGCATCCGCCGGCGCCGTGGGCGCGGCGAGCGCGAGGTCGGTCGAGGCCGCATGGCGCTGCGACCCGCCGGGAGCATGAAGCTCGAACGCCGCGATCACCACGGGCCGGCGCGCGCGCGATGGCGTTTCCCGCGGGCTCCCTTCGCGCGTTTCCGGTGCTCCCTTCCTCTCGGCGCCTCGGACGGCGGCATGCGGTGCTGCCACGAGGCGGCGTGTTCGCGACGCGCCGGGCAACCCCGGCGGGCGATCACGGGGAGGGGCGCGGGTAGCCGGCGGCGGGGGTCATCGCCTCGATCCAGGCGCGGACCGCGGCGACGGCCTCCTCGTCGACGCGCCGGGTCGCGAGCGGCGGCATCTGCTCGGGCGGCGCGCCGGGCGCGTCGCGCCGGGACATGGCGCGGAGCACGGCGCTGTGATCCGGATCGAGGGGCCTCAGCCGGTCATAGCGGGCTCCCGGCGGCGCCCCGGGCGGGCGGAGCTTCGCTGGCTGGTTGATCGCCGTCTGGTAGACGCGCGTGCCGCGCACGTCGCCCACCCGGCCGGCGGCGTCGATGTTGAGGCGCATCTCGAAATGCGTCGCGACGCCGAGCGGGTGGTGGCACGAGACGCCGCAGTTGACGTGCAGCAGGCCGAGGGCGCGCCGCTCCGTCGCGGTCCCGGGCACCTCGAGCGCGGCCGCGTCGGGGAGCGGGACGCCGGAGGTCGTCGACAGGAGGCCGCGCTCGACGAGCTCGGCATACGTCAGGCCGCCGGCGCCCCGCGCGGCGAGCTGGATCGCCTCGAACCCAAGGGGGTTGTCGGTCTTGCCAGCGTGGCAACGGAGGCAGTCGACCTGCGCCGGGATCGCATAGTCGGGGGCGCCGGGGACGTGGGGGACACCGGCCTTCACCTGCGTCGCGCTCGCTCCGTCCTCCGACCAGACGTAGGTGGCGCGCGTCCAGCGATCCTCCGCGGTCTTCCACAGGAACCTCGTCTCGATACGGCGGCTCGCGCCGGAGACGGGCAGACGGAACTCCTTCCACAGCCTGGTGCCGACAGGAAAGGTCCAGTCGTTCATCCGGGAGACATCGATGGTCGCGCCCAGAGGGAGGTAGATCCAACGCGTCTTCTCGGCGCCGTCGCTCCAGAGCTCGAAGGCCGGCTTGAACTCGCGGACGCCCGGCGCGATCGTGCGCGCGCCGGGGTCGCTGTAAAGCCCGGTGCAGTGGAGATCGTGAGGATCGGTGTCGCCGTCCTTGCACGGCGGCAGGCCTCCGGGCGCCTGGACCGCGCCTTGGCCGGGGCGATCGCCTGTGCCGGCTGCGCGCGCGGTGGCCGCGCCCGCCGGGCCGCTCCCGTCCGGCCGGGTGGGGAGAGGCTCGGGCCGGGGTGCCTCCTGCGCGCCGCAGCCGCCGCAGCCGGCCAGCAGCAGCGACGCGAGCACGGCTTGCCAGGCGCGGCCTCTCGTGATGAAGGTGGAGAGGGAGGTGCCCGCTTGCCCGAGAGACCGAGCCACCGGCGCGTTATGGGGCGCGCTGCCTATGTGACGAGAGCGTGCCATCGGACCGCCTGGTGCCTCCTGCTCGCAGGCAGTGTAGCCGCCTGCGACAGGCGCGTGCAGGTCGCGGGGCCTCCCGAAGAGCCTCGAGAGGGCGGCCCGCCCGGCCAGGCCGCGGCGGCGGGGAACCCCGTCCAGGCGGCTCAGGGGGGCACGGGGGCGCCTGGCGCGGCGATCGCCGCGCAAAACACGCCGGCCGCGCAGGGGGCGCCCGCGACGCAAGGCGCGCCCGCGGCGCAGGGGGCGCCCGCGAGCGCCGCGGAGCTCGCCCGCCCGGCGAAGTGCGGAGGCGTCCCGTCGCTGAAGCTCACCATGGTGGCGAGCATGCTCGACCAGCCGACGTATGTGGCCGGTCCGCCCGGCGATCCGTCGCGCCTCCTCGTGCTCGAAAAGACGGGGGTCATCCGGCTCATCAAGGACGGCGCCGTCCAGCAGGCGCCGTTCCTCGACGTGCGATCGCGCGTGTTCTTTCCGGCGCCGAACGCGGAGGGCGGCCTGCTCGGGCTCGCGTTCCACCCGGACTACGCGAAGAACGGGCGCTTCTGGCTCCACTATTCGTCGGCCCCGCGCGGCAACGTGGTGATCGAGGAGTGGAAGCGCGCGGCGCAGGGCGGCGACTCCGCCCATCCCGAGCCGGTCAGGTCGCTGGTCGACGTGAAGCACGGCGCCTGGAACCACGTCGGCGGGATGCTCGCCTTCGGCAAGGACGGCTATCTCTACGCCGCGATCGGCGACTCCGCGCGATCTCCGAGCCCCGCGGCCGATCTCACCTCGAAGCTCGGCAAGATCCTCCGCATCGACGTCGATCAGCCGGGCAAGGCGCCGGCGGGCAACATGACGAGCGGTGACCCGATGATCTGGGACTACGGGCTCAGGAACCCGTGGCGGTTCAGCTTCGACCGGCTCACCGGGGATATGTACATCGGCGATGTCGGCCAGAAGAGCTGGGAGGAGATCCTGGTGGAGCGCCCTGGCCAGGGCAGGAACGATTACGGCTGGGAAGCGATGGAGGGCACCCATTGCTACCCTCCCGGCGCGACGTGCAAGCCGCGCGGCCTCCCGCCCGCGGTCGAGCACCCGAGGAGCGAGGCGGGCTCCATCATCGGCGGCTATGTCTACCGCGGGGCGAAGATCCCGTGCCTGCGCGGCCGCTACCTCTATGGCGACTACGTGACGGGCCGCTTCTTCTCCTTCGTGTGGGACGGCAAGGCCGCGACCGATCCCGTCGAGCTGACCTCGGCGTTGAACCCGAATGGACTCCCATCCTCGTTCGGCGAGGACGCGGCCGGGGAGATCTATGTGGTGATGTTCAACACGGGGCGCATCTACCGGCTCGATCCGGGGTGAGGTGGCTCCACGGCCGCCGGCGCGTCGCCTGCCTCCTCCGGGACGGGCTGTCGACGTGGCGGCGACGGAGGGCTCTGCCGCAGCGCCGCGTCGAGGAACGCGCGCACGTCGCGCTCGAGCCGACGGTGGAACGCCTGGCGATCGAACCCGGCGCGATCGAGCGCCGGTAGGAAGTCCGGGCGCCGCATCTGGGGAGGAAACGGGCTCAGGAACGAGTAGTGGTTCGCGTTCTCGACGACCTTGAACGTGACCCGGCTCGGGTCGGGGACGAGGTCGAGGACGAGCTGCCCTTGCCATCTCGGCGCGATGCGGTCGTGCTCCGCCACGAGCAGGAGGATGGGCGCCTCGACGTCCTTCAAGGCGTCGTTGGGCACGAACCAGCACGCCGCGGGGGCCATCAAGACCAGCGCCTTGACGCGCGGGTCCTTCGTGACCGCGACCCTCTGCCCCGGCCCCGTCCAGGGCTGCCCGCCCGCGAGGGCGAGCGCTGTGTAGCCGCCCATCGAGTGCCCGATGACGGCGATGTCGTCGCGCTGCAGGCGAGGCCCCAGCTCCGCGTCGGAGCAGACAGCGTCCACCGCCAGCCGGGCGTGCCGGGGTCGACGCTCCAGGTTCTCGATCGCCTCGGTCAGGGACCGATCGTTGCGGTTGTCCCCGGGGTGCTCGGGCATCGCGACGACATAGCCGCTCTGTGCGAGGTGGGACGCGAGCGTCCGATACCCGAGCGGCGTCCCGCCGCCGCCGTGCGAGATGAGCACGAAGGGGAGAGGGCCGCCGTGCACGGGCGCATTCCAGGCCACCTCGATCGAGTAAGGCCCCATGGCGACGGCCTCGGCAGGGACGTGCGTCGGGTACATCACGAGGACCGGGAACGAGAGGTCGTTCATCGGGTCTCGAACGGTCAGGCTGCGGCAGCCCACGAATCGATTCATGCTCGTTTCTCCGGACGGTGTCGGGGGGATGGGAAGACCAGGGACGATGCCTGTCTGTTCACGGGAAGCTCACTGGAGCGGGAGGAAGACGTCCGTGACGGCCTCGTGATCGGGCACCTCCGGGAAGAAGCGCACCCGCTGCAGGAAGAGCGGGAAGTCCCGCAGCTCCTCTCCGCTCATGGGGAGCCAGGTCGCATAGAGGTACCTCACCGCCACGTAGAGCGTGTCGTCGCATCCGACGTGCCGGAGGACGGCGCAGCGGCCGCCGGGGATCGCCTTCTCGACGACGCCGTGCGGGTTCTCTGCAATGGGGCGGTGGATGCCCGCGCAGAGGTCCGCGCGGTAGGCCTCCGGCGGGGACTCGGCCGGGTCGTCGTACAGGATGTTGAAGGTCGCGCTGACCCTCGGCGGGAGCTTGTTCTCCTTGCGCCACGTGATGAACCGGCGCACCGATTCCAGGATCCGCTTCGGGTCGCCGCGGTGCTCGAAGGCCGCGACGCGCGTCTCGTTGAACCGCACGATCGCCACGTCCTCGGCGCGGTGAGCGGCCTTCATGGGGAGGGCCCTTGTCTCTCTCAGGCGCTCATGGGTCGCGTGCCAAGGATCCCACCGGGGCTGCTCCCGGAACTCGGAGGGGGACTGGCCGAACGCTCTCTTGAAGGCGCGCGAGAAGGCCTCGGGGCTCTCGTAGCCGCTCGCCATCGCGATATCGATGATCCGGGCGTGCTCCCGGTCCGGGAGCGCGAGCCGGTAGGACGCGCTCCGCAGGCGGAGGAGCTTCACGTACTCGTGAACCCCCATTCCGAACAGCTCGGAGAACTGCCGGTGAAAATGGTACTTCGAGAACGCGGCGATGCCGCTCAGCCGCTCGAGCGTCAGGTCCTCGTCCAAGTGCGCGTCGATGTGCTCGAGCACCCTGCGGAATCTGGCGATATACGCGTTCTCGGCGGCTTCGGTCAACGCGGTGTCCTCCTCGGCGAGAGGCAAGGTAACGAGCCGTTACACGCCGTGCCTGACCGAAATTGCTGAACTTCGGGGCGACGGGGCCCGGGGGCGCTCGGAAAGTGCGGCGGCGGCTCGGGCTGGCCGGAGGCGACGCGTCTTTGTGGTCGGGGAGAAAAATTCTGCCTTGGCTGTGGCCGTTTCTGGCGCCTCGCACAGGCCTGAGCCACCGGCCTGGCGCTTCACCCGGCGCGGGTGAGCTCGTCTCGCGCCGCGGCCGTGAGCTCGAGCGAGCGCACGCGCGCGGCGTGATCGAAGATCGGCGAGCTCACGATGATCTCGTCTGCGCGGGTGCGGGTGATGAAGCCGTCCAGCCACCGCCGCACGGTCTCGGGCGAGCCGGCGACCGAGCAGGCCAGCGCCTGCTCCAGGCCGGCGCGGTCGAGGGGACTCAGGTCGCGCTCGAAGTCGTCGACGGGCGGCGGAAAGGGCCCCGGCCGGCCGCGGCGCAGGTTGACGAAGGCCTGCTGGAGCGAGGTCCACAGCCGGCGCGCCTCCTCGTCGGTGCCGGCGGCGACCACGTTGATCCCCAGCATGACGCGGGGCTCTGCGAGCTGATCCGAGGGGCGGAACTCCCTTCGGTACAGCGCGATCGCCTGCGCCATCTGGCCCGGCGAGAAGTGCGAGGCGAAGGCGTAGGGGAGGCTGAGCGCCGCGGCGAGCTGCGCGCCGAAGAGGCTGGAGCCGAGGATCCAGATCGGCACGCGGAGCCCGGCGCCGGGCACGGCCTGAACCGGCTGGTCAGGCTCCGCCGGGCGGAAGTAGCCCATCAGCTCCAGGACGTCCTGGGGGAAGCCGTCGGCGTCGCCGGCCAGGTTGCGCCTGAGCGCGCGGGCGGTGAGCGGGTCGGAGCCCGGAGCGCGCCCGAGGCCCAGATCGATGCGCCCCGGAAAGAGCGACGCCAGCGTGCCGAACTGCTCGGCGATCACGAGCGGCGCGTGGTTCGGGAGCATGATCCCGGAGCCCGCAGGCGCCGACGCGGATCGTCGAGGTGCCGTCGGTCACGTGCGCGATCACGACCGAGCGCGCCCTCGTGACGCCGAAGCCGCCCGCGAGCGGCACGCGGCCGAAGCCGCCCGCGAGCGGCACGCGGCGCGCGGAGAAGAAGGCGTGTGACGACGCAAAGGCGGACGAGAGAGCGCCGGAGCGCGAGTCCACCAAGGCGCCGGAGCAGACGGAGAACGAAGCTCCGGCGGCGCCGAGAGGGGGCGACCGCCTCGTCACGGAAGCTCGACCAGGGGTCATCGCGGCGGGTCGACACGCAGCGACGCGCGCCGGTGCGCACCATGCCGCGGCGAGCGAGGCGCTGCTGCGTTACGTGCTGTGACCCACGATCGCAAAGGAGCGCGTCGAGCCGCAGCAGGACGGCCTGCTGCGGCTCTCGCTCAAGCGCGCCTTTGCGGACGGGACTGTCGCGGTGGATATGGATCCGGCTTGATTTGACTACGCGCTTGCGCTTCCTACACCCTAGTGGTAGTGCCTCCTCGAGGTGAGGGATTACTGGTTATTTAGAGCGTGGAGGCTCTACGGCTTCGGCGGTGAGAGGACCTATGTGCTGCGAGCGCGTGATGCACCGGCCGAGCCGGCTGGGGCCCACCTCGAGCCTATTCCTGCCGTGTTCGCTTCGTTAGCCGTCGATGACTGGCGGGACGACAATGTTCGCGTCCTGCAGGACATGTTCTGCGAGCTCACGCTCAGCAGCTTGTCGAGCTTGCACGCCTATGACCAGAGAGTGGCTCGCGAGCTGATCGGCGTTCGCCTGCGGCAAGCCCTGCAGAGGGGAGAGCTCGTCGCCTTTCGCGAGGCTCGCACGCCGGCATCGTTCGTGCCGCGAGGCGTGGGTGCGAAAACACCGGAGCCGCGACAGCCGCCTCTGGAGGCGCCGGCCACGCTTTCGTTCTACGAGATCACCCTGCTCGATGAACTCGATGCTCCCATTGCGGGCGTGCGCTTCTCCATGCGCACGCCGGCCGGCACGTTCACGAGGACGACCGATGCTGGCGGCGTCGCCCGCGTCGATGACCTACCGCCTGGCATCGGTAACGCGTCCGTGGTCGGCTTGGCCGAGCTGCGGGAGAGCTTGAAGGAGCGCGAGCGCAAGCCACGCCGCACGGCTCCACCACCCGACGGGGACGCGTGGCACATTCGCACGCTCGCGCGAGCGCTTGATCCGATCACGGTGCCCAGCGGCGAGCGACAGCACCTCATGCTGGTGACACGAACCGACGTGTTTGCGCTTGTCGCAGGTTGGGAAAGGCTATCACTTGCCGATGCGGCAGGCCCCTGGACCTTCCATGGGGGCACCGAGACGGTGCTGAGCCTGCATGCCGATTCGGCGGAGCGAAAGGTTCAAGTCCTTGGCCAACCGTTCTCCCTACCCGAGTTCCTGCCCCCGAAGAACGATCCTCTACCAGGCGAAGCGGAGCGCTGGGAACCACCCAATATCTATATCGTCCAGCCGGGAGATACACTGAGTCTCATCGCCGCGCGCCATCTTGGCGCCGTGGATCGCTGGGGTGAAATCTGGGCACGGAATCGAGCATCGTACGAGGGTCGAGCCCCCGACATCATCTATCCGGGCGACCGCTTCGTCATGCCTGATGATGCCCTTCCCCCCTGGTTGCGCGCTGCCTCAATCGATGCGCCCCCACAGCCCGCCGGCGACCTGACGGCGCCGGAATGGCTCAGCATCGCCGTGGACTGGATTCATGAAGCGCTGTTTGACAAGGACTTCGACACGGTCATCTCCCTCCTGGAGAGCCTGCCCATCGAGCCCTCGCCGCCCCCAGCGCAGGCACCAGCGCCCATCCTCGAAGAGCTCATTTTTCGAGCTCACTTGACCCACCTGGCCTTCGAGGGGCAGGTCGATCCGCCCTACTCGGCGTCGGAGGAGGGATGACCCTGCACATCGCGGTCACCTGGCCAAACGCAAACAGCCCGCTTCTCCCGGACAATCTCGCTGACGTGAGATTGGAAGCCGGAGGCACACCGCTCACGCCGAAGCAGACTGCGCCGGGGCGGCGGGAGTACGAGATCCCGGACGGTGCGGCGAAGCTCTCGCTGAAGGCGAGTTTTTCGGTTGCGTTCGGCCCGGTCAAGGGTACGGCCAAGAACCCGGATGTGCTGATCGACGTCGGAGCGATGACCCATGTCGTGCTCCGAGCCCAGCAGGAGTTCGATGTAGTCGACGGCGGAACGCGGCTACGGCCGGTGAATCAACCGGCGTACGCAGGCCCGCATCCGCTCGTTCACATGGTCGGAGCGGCTAATCTTCATGCCGCTGTCTCCATCAAGCTTCGCACGGAGTTCGTCGGCATCACGCCGTTCTGGAAAGTCTACGCGGCGGTCTGGAGCTATTACGAGACCGAGCATAAGCCGGGTACCAGGCTCCTGGTGCTCGGCGCGACGGGCGCGACACCGATCATCTGGTTCGCGAGCATCCCGGACGCCTGCCTTCATTGCACCAACGGCTTCGCCTCGTGTCTTGTATTCTTCCGCCCGGAAAACTATATCTATACCCAGGTGAACCAGCCACACCAGATGGCCGCACTGGCCCGGTATCTCCTTAAACCCAAGGAGGCGGACGATGCAACGGCCCAGTCGTGGGAACGCGACTACATCGCCGGCGACGGATACAACCTCATCCGCTGCGGGTTCGAGGATGCGCTCGCACGGAGCCAGCGCGCTGTGGTGATGCTTCACCCGTGGCCGAGCGGCACGGCTTTCGGCGGCGCAGCGGGCAGCGAGCTGCCAGCTCTCTGCTCCGGCGCGCTTCGCCTGCTCTGGGCCGATCAGCACATCTTCCGGGGGACAGCCAATGTTCGACTCGGCCGTCTCGGTATCTCCGGCTTCAGCCGGGGTGGCGGTAGCCTGTGGCCCGCGCTGACCTCTAACATTGGTCGGGTCGATGAGGTGTACGCCTTCGATTGCGTCGGCACGGACACGAGCGCCGGAATGATCGTGCAATGGTACAATAGTCGTCCCGAAGCACGGCTCCGGATGGTGGGTGGCGCGTACAACGTCGCGAAGCACCAAGCCATCTACCGAACGATTCAAACTACGAACGGGGTGACGGGGCCGCTCACGCACGTGACAGCGATCCCCGAGAGCAACGAGGGGTATGCGCCCAGGGTCAACCCGCTCTGGGATCACGTCCTCAAGGAGCGGGAGGACCTGCGAAGCCATCCCGATACACGGCATCAATTTGCGATTTTCGGCGGCTACATAGCCCTGCCCGGACCGTTCGCGCTGACGTTCCTGCTACGGTTCCTCAAGGAATCGCTGTTCATGGTCCCTTGAGTGCGCTGAATGCGCCTCTCAGGGGGCGCGCCGGAGGGCACGGCCTTGCCAGGTATAACGACCGCGGCCGCTGCAGACGCGCCGGTACACGTCGCGCGCCGATTGCCATGCCGCACGGCTTTCAGGCGCGGCGCCGCGGTGGGCCGCGTCGACGGCGTTGAGGGCATCATCGCAGGACGAGCCGGCGGCAGCGGCGGCCGAGTCCGAGAACCGGAGCACGCCCTCCTCGACCCGCGGCACGATCGCGACCCTGCAGATGGCCGGGTTCTGGGGAGCGCAATCATCAAGTGCCGCCGAGGAGGGCACGTCGAGTACTGGCCGGAGGGCGCTGCCCTCCGCGACGTAGAGCACCGTGTGTGCGACAAAGGGGACGAGCGCGGCCTTCTGCTCGCGCCCGCGCCAGCAGACAAGCAACTCGGCATCGGGCAGAACGAGCGTCCCGCTGCAACTGCAGTCGTTGACCGGCTGAGGTGGGCTGACGGCGAGCGTCGACCAGCAGGCAGCGTCGGGCCGCCACCGCACGCCGCGGGCCGTGAGCCAGTCATCAACGTCGAACGGCGTGGCTGCATCGACCTTTGGACGCCCACCCGTCATCGCGGGGATCGGCGCGACAGCGGACGGCGGAGCGAGAACGCCGGCAGATGTCGCGGCGCCACCGGATGCGGTTGGAGTGACGCTGGACGAGGAAAGCGGAGACGTCCCAGACGGCGGTGGGCCGGTGGTGGATGCGTTCGGCGGCACCGGCGACGATAGGTCGCACGCGATTAGGCTCGACGCGGCGAACAGGCGGGTGGTGAACGCGAGGAGGAAGCAAGCGGCTCGGTGCATGTCGGACGCAGGGTATAGCGCGGGGGCGGGTCAGGTCCTGCATGCAAAGGAGGTCTTACGGTGAGCAGCGTGGGTGCGCGCGTGGTCCACGTGATCGGCCTCGGCGCTCAGACGTCGGTCGGCCTCACGTGCCCTCCACGATCGCGCCGGTCCGCGGCGCGATTTGCCGGTTTCGCACTTGGGACCACCTGCGCAACTGCCGCACCGACGACGCGTACGCCCGCCTCGGTCCGGTCCGAGCGTGAGCGTGCTCGAGCACCGTCGCGGGAGCCCGGTGGGCTTGGCCGGAGGTGGTCGAGCACCGCCCCGTGAACGAGCCGGGCTGCGCGCCGAGGCGCCTTCGGCAAGGCGCTTCAGCCGGGGCGGGTGAGCTCGTCTCGCGCCGCGGCCGTGAGCTCGAGCGAGCGCACGCGCGCGGCGTGATCGAAGATCGGCGAGCTCACGATGATCTCGTCTGCGCGGGTGCGGGTGATGAAGCCGTCCAGCCACCGCCGCACGGTCTCGGGCGAGCCGGCGACCGAGCAGGCCAGCGCCTGCTCCAGGCCGGCGCGGTCGAGGGGACTCAGGTCGCGCTCGAAGTCGTCGACGGGCGGCGGAAAGGGCCCCGGCCGGCCGCGGCGCAGGTTGACGAAGGCCTGCTGGAGCGAGGTCCACAGCCGGCGCGCCTCCTCGTCGGTGCCGGCGGCGACCACGTTGATCCCCAGCATGACGCGGGGCTCTGCGAGCTGATCCGAGGGGCGGAACTCCCTTCGGTACAGCGCGATCGCCTGCGCCATCTGGCCCGGCGAGAAGTGCGAGGCGAAGGCGTAGGGGAGGCCGAGCGCCGCGGCGAGCTGCGCGCCGAAGAGGCTGGAGCCGAGGATCCAGATCGGCACGCGGAGCCCGGCGCCGGGCACGGCCTGCACGAGCTGGCCAGGCTCCGCCGGGCGGAAGTAGCCCATCAGCTCCAGGACGTCCTGGGGGAAGCCGTCCGCGTCGCCGGCCAGGTTGCGCCGGAGCGCGCGGGCGGTGATCGGGTCGGAGCCAGGCGCGCGACCGAGGCCCAGATCGATGCGCCCCGGAAAGAGCGACGCCAGCGTGCCGAACTGCTCGGCGATCACGAGCGGCGCGTGGTTCGGCAGCATGATCCCGCCCGCGCCGACGCGGATCGTCGAGGTGCCGGCGGCCACGTGCGCGATCACGATCGACGTCGCGGCGCTGGCGACGCCGCCCATGTTGTGGTGCTCGGCCAGCCAGTAGCGGTGATAGCCGAGCCGCTCGGCGTGGCGCGCGAGATCGAGCGCGTTGCGGAGCGCCTGCGCGGCGTCTCCGCCCTGGACAATCGGAGCTAGGTCGAGAACGGAGAAAGGAATCATGTTGGACACCTCGCCAGACTGTTGCACGCCACGGACGGTTGCGGCAGCGCTCGGGGACCGGCGCGGCTCGCGCGCGGTCTCCGCGCGGGATCGCGGTGAGGAGGCGTCCCCCGACGGCGCGCCCGGCCGGCGCGCCCCGCGGCGCGTCGCCCCCTGGCGCTCGAGCCCGTCTGGAACGCCATGACGTGGCCGCGCCCGCTGTATTACGCTCGGCCCGTGCGCCGTTCGTCCTCGCCGCTGCGCCGCCTGCCGCAGGTCCTGCTCGTCGTCGCCGCCTCGGCCGCCGCGGTCGCGTCGCCCGGGGGAGCGGCCGCGACCCTCTGGCCCAATGTCCCGGAGCAGATCGCGCGTGCGCTCACGTCGGGCGACGCCCTGGAGCGGCGCCTGGCCGCGACCCGCGTCGGCGAGCTCGCCCCGGAGACGGCCATCCGGCTGATCCAGCGAGGCATGAGCGATCCGGACGTCGAGGTGCGGCTGCACCTCGCCGGGGCGGCCGTGCGCCTGCGGATGCCGCGCGCGGGGGACCTCGTGATCGAGTGGCTCGGCGAGGGCGACGCGCGCCTGCGGCTCGCGGCCTGCGACGTGATCCGCGCGGCGCCCACCGACCGCTCCGTCGTCGCGCTCGGGCGGGTGCTCGGCGATCCCGATCCGCACGTCCGCCTCGCCGCCGCGACCGCGATGGGCGCGGCGGGGCTCCCGGACGCTGTCTCGCCGCTGCTCGGCCACCTCGACGACACCGCGCCGGAGGTGCGCGCGGAGGTCGCGCGCGCCCTCGGCCGGATCGGCGACGCGCGCGCCGTCGTGCCGCTGATCGGCAAGGTGCAGGACTCGGTGCCGGAGGTCCGCAAGGCCACGGCGCGCGCGCTCGGAGAGCTCGGAGACCCGCGCGCGGTCAGCGCGCTGCTGCTCGCGCTCCAGGACGCATCCCAGGACGTGCGCGTCGAGGCGGTGACCGCGCTCGGCCGGCTGCGCTCGGACGACGCGACGTCCGCGATCGCCGATCTCGTCACGGCGTCGCCGGGGGCCGCCGGCGCGTTCCCGGGGGCGCGGCCGTCCGACAGCGCCGCCTCGAGCAACGACGTGCGGGAGGCGGCGCTCCGGGCGCTCGGCCGCATCGGCTCCGAAGCGGCCGTGAAGGCGCTGCTCGCGGCGCTCGCGAAGGACAACCCCGCGGCGCCGCGCTCCGCGGTCCGCGACGCCCTCGTCAGCGCCGGCGCCGCGGCCGTCCCCGCGCTCGTCGCCGCGCTCTCGGCCGCGCCGTCGGCCAACACCGCGGCGGGCGCCGCCCTCGTGCTCGGCGAGCTCAAGGCGAGGGAAGCGCTGCCCGCGCTCGTCCGGGGGATGCAGCGGGGCGTCGTCCCCCTCCGGCACGGGCTCCGCGCCCTGGGCGCGCTCGGCGATCCCGCGGCGCTGCCCAGCGTGCTGGAGCTGCTCGGCGACGCCGACCCCGCGGTCCGCGCGGAGGCCATCCGCGCCGCGACCGCGCTGCTCGATCCTGCGCGGCCCGACGGGCGCGCGGTGGATCCCGCGCGCGCCCTGCTCGTCGATCCGGCGACCGCGTCCGACGAGAAGCTCGCCCTCGTCCAGCTGCTCGGGCGCACCGGCTCGCCGCGCGCGCAGGCGGCGCTGCTGCCGCTCGCCAAGGCGCGCTCCACGCCGCTCCGCCTCGCCGTGATCGAGGCGCTCGGGGCCGCGCGCGCGGCCGGGACGCTCGGCGCGGCCGTGGACGCCGCCCTGCTCGCGGCGCTCGACGACGAGTCGGCCGACGTGCGCCTCCGGGCGGCGATCGCGCTCTCCCGCGTCGCCGGCCCAGGGAGCGCCCGGCCGCTGCTCCAGCGCCTCACGGTCGCGGCGGAGCAGGACCGCGGCGCGCTCGGCATCGCGCTCTCGGGCGCCCTGTCGCGCGCGGACGACGCCGGGAGCGCCGGCGGCGCGACGGACGCGAAGGCCGCGCGCGACGCGAGCGGCAAGGGCCTCGTCCACGAGGTCGCGGCCGCGATCGCGAGCGCGCCGGACGCCGCGCGCGACGCGCTGATCGAGGGGCTCGGGCGCATGCCGGGGCAGGCCGCGGGCGCCGCGCTCGCGCGGATGGCCTCGGCGGCGCCCATCGACGATCGCCGCAAGATCGCCGAGGCGCTCGCGGGGCACCCGGAGGCCGCCGCCGCGCTCCGCACGCTCGCGGGCGATCCGGATCCCGGCGTCCGCGCCAACGCGGTCTGGTCGCTGGGCGCGGCGGGGGACAAGGACGCGCTGCCGCTCCTCGTGCCGCTCCTCAAGGACCCCGACGCCGCCGTGGCGGGCAACGCGGCGGGCGCGATCGGGCGCGCCGCGGGCCGCGCCGGGCAGCCGGCCCGCGCGGCCGCGGCGCTCTGCGCGGCGCTGCCCGACGCGCGCCCCTACGTGCGGGCCAACGCGCTCGCGGCCCTCACCGTGGCCGGCGCCCGCTGCGACGGCGGCGCGGCCCGCGACCTGCTCGCGCGCGACCCCGCCGAGGCGGTCCGCCTCGCGGCGGCCGACCACCTCGCGCGGAGCGGCGCCGACGACGATCGCCGCGCGCTCGCGCGCTGCGCCGCCGAGGACAGGAACGCCACGGTCGCCGGGCGCTGCGCCCGCCCCGCGCCGCCCCGCGCGCCGGCCGCCGCCGCCGAGGACGTCGTGGTCTTCGTCGTCCCGTTCGACGCGGGCCGGGGCGGCTCGGCCCGCGACGCGCCGGCCCCGCGCGCGCCCTTCGCGCTCGTGCGCGCGGACGGGCTCATGCGCCTCGGCGTCGCGGACCGGCGCGGAGAGCTGTTCGAGCGCGGCGCTCCCCGGGGGCCGATCCGCCTGACCGTCCCGGCCCCGCTCGTGAAGTGAGCCCGCGCCCGCCGCGCTGAGCCGGACACCATGCGAACCCGACCCGACGTCGAGCTCCGGATGTCCAGGACCGTGCACCCGGGCGACGTCGTCCTCGTCGAGCTCGTGCTCCGCTGCCGCGGGAGGACGCCGGTCGACGCGGTCGAGCTCCACCTGGAGGGCATGCAGGTCGCCCGCGTCGAGGAGCGCGTCCTCGTGCCGCCCCACTTCCTCTCGCTCGTCGCCCGCGTCTCGGGGGCGACGACGCTCCCGGAGGGCGAGCAGCGCTACCGCGCGAGCTTCCCGCTCCCGGCCGACGCGCCCTGCTCGTACCTCGGCACGCGCGCCGAGATCCGCTACGGCATCACGCTCTCCATCGCGATCCCGTGGTGGCTCGACGTCCAGGAGTCCTACGAGGTGCTCGTCACGCCCCGCCCCGTCACGCGCCCGGCCCGGTCGCCGGCCGCGGGGACCACGGCGCGTGGCGACAGCCCGTTCGTCGAGGTCTCGCTCGACGATCGCGTCTTCGCGCCGGGCGACGAGATCTCGGGGGCGGTGGCCCTCGGCAACGTGCAGGGCCGCGGCGTGCGCGGGATCGAGATCTCGCTGGTCGGCGTCGAGCGCCTCCTCAGCGCCGACCGCTCCGCGCCGAACCGCGCGACCGAGGCGCACCGCTTCACCGCCTTCCGCCGCGCGGACAGCCGCGACGAGGGGCGGGAGCTGCCCTTCCGGTTCCGGATCCCCCGCTCCGTCGCGCCGTCGTTCGACGCCGGCTGGGTCGCCCTCGTCTGGGGGCTCGAGGTGCGCGTCGACCTGGCGCGCGCGGACGGCGTCGTCCACACGACGCCGCTCGTGCTCGGCGTCTTCGACGCCCCGCCCGGCCTCGGCGCGATGCGGCGGCAGATCGGCTCCGGGCGGTGGCGCGCCGTCTGGGAGGCGGTCGGCGCGCGCCACGGCCTGTCCCTCGACGCGCTGGAGCTCCGCCTCACGGGCACGCTCTCCGGCGCCGCGGCGTCGGTGTCGATCGACGCGGGGTCCTCGTCGAGCGGCGCGCTCGTGGGCGAGCTGCGCTGGCCGTCGTGGGGGCTCGACCTGGAGGTCGGCGTGAAGCGCTTCCTGCTCGCGCTGTCGTCCGAGGACGACGAGGGCTTCGGCCGCCGTTACCGCGTGCGCGGGCGCGATCCCGGCCAGGTGCGCGCCGTCGTCGCGGGGCCGCTGCGCCGGGCGCTGCTCGCCTTCGACGACGTCCGGCTGGACGACGAGCACGTGTCGGTCCGGTCCCGGACGCCGGGCCACGATCAGCCCTGGCTCGGCGCGTTCCTGGAGCACCTCGCCGCGCTGGCGGCCGAGATCGGCGCCGTGAACGAGCGCATCCCGCCCCCCACGCCGATGGCGGGGATGCGCGCGGCCTGGGAGCGGTTCGCGGCCGAGGTCCACGGCCGCTTCGAGGTGGGCCGGATGCGCATCCGGGACGCGCAGGTCGACGGCGCCACGTTCCACGTCGACACCTGCTTCGAGCGAGGCCCCCACCCCGAGCGCTCCGAGATCACGCTGGTGGTGGATCCGCCCCTCGACGCGGCGCTCGACCCCGACGACCCCGAGCAGCTCCGCGCCGCCTCGCCCGGGGCGCGCGAGGCGGTCAAGCGCCTGCAGGCCCGCACGCGCGCGCTCCGGATCGCCCCGCACGCCATCGTGATCACGCTGCCGGCCCCGCTCGAGGACCCGGCGACCCTGCGCGATCTGCTCGGCGCTCAGCTGCACGTGGCGGCGCTCCTGCGCGGCCCGCGCGTCGCCCGCCCGTACCGCTGAGCGGCGAGGAGCGGGCGCCCGGGCGGGGGTTGCGGCGACCGCGCTCGAGCGCGCGGGCCATCATGAGGACGCGCGGGCGGGAACGCGAACGCGGGAGCGCGGCAGCGCGAGCGCGGGAAGGCGCGGAACCGGGAATCCCCTTACGCGGCGCGCGGCTCGCTGATTTCCACACAAAACGCCGGCGGATCCGGGCTAGAGTCCCCGCCCATGCTCGACAAGCTTTCTCGCGAAGAACGCCTCCAGCTGATGCGGTTCATCTGCTCGTTCGCCTGGGCCGACCTCCAGGTGCGCGACCAGGAGCGCGAGTTCGTGCGCAAGATGATCCTGCGGCTCCAGCTGGACGCCGAGGAAGCCAAGCAGGTGCGCGGCTGGCTCGAGCTGCCGCCCGCGGCCGACGACGTGGATCCGATGAAGATCCCGCGCGCGCACCGGCAGCTCTTCCTGGACGCCGCGCGCGAGATGATCTCGTCCGACGGCGAGATCGGCGAGGAAGAGCGCGAGAGCCTGAGCCTGCTGGATCAGCTCACGCGCTGACGCGGGCGCGGGGCGTGCGGTGCGTCGACCGATGACGGATGCCAATGACCGATGGATGAGGAGCCGGTGAGCGGTGGAACGATGAGCACGATGGCGCAGGGAGGGGCCGGCGAGGGCCGGACCCCGGCGGAAATGGGAGCGAGCTCGGCCGAGAAGCCCTGGGTCGGCGTGATCATGGGCGGCAAGAGCGACTACGAGCACCTCGCCGTCACGAGCGAGCTGCTCACGCAGCTCGGCATCCCGCACGAGGTGCGCGTCGTCTCGGCGCACCGCACGCCGGACCGGATGTTCGAGTACGCGAGCACGGCCGCGGAGCGCGGGATCGAGGTGATCATCGCCGCCGCCGGCGGCGCCGCCCACCTGCCCGGGATGGTCGCCGCGAAGACGGTGCTGCCCGTCATCGGCGTCCCCATCCCCGCCACGGCGCTGAACGGCATGGACGCGCTGCTCTCGATCGTCCAGATGCCGAAGGGCGTCCCCGTCGCCACGATGGCGATCGGCAAGCCCGGGGCGGCCAACGCGGCCCTGTTCGCGGCGGCGGTCCTGTCGGGCAAGCACCCGGAGCTCCGCGAGCGCCTCGCCGCCTTCCGCGGCGCCCAGGAGGCGGCGGTGCTACGCGACTCGGTCATCGTCTAGCTCGTCGGGCCTCGTCAGGCCTCCTTTCCCTCCCCCTCGTACAGGTCCTCCGGAAATGCCCATCGCTCCCGGCTCTACGCTCGGTATCCTCGGTGGCGGCCAGCTCGGCCGCATGACGGCGCTGGCCGCCCGCACGCTCGGGTACAAGGTCCACGCCCTCGACCCCGACCCGGACTGCCCGGCCCGTTCGGTGCTCGATCGCTGCATCGTCGCCTCGTTCGACGACGTTGCGCAGGCGGCGGAGCTCGCGTCGCAGTGCGACGTGGTGACGCTCGAGATCGAGAAGGTCGCCACGGACGGCCTCGTGGCCGCCGCCCGGTTCGCGCCGGTGCGCCCGTCGGCCGACGTGCTGGCCATGGTGCAGGACCGCGGCGTCCAGAAGGGGTGGCTGTCGCGCAACGGCTTCCCGGTGGGGCCCTTCCGCGAGGTCGCGACCAGCGAGCAGCTCCTCGAGGCGACGCGGGCCATGGGCGGGGCGTGCTTCGTGAAGTCGTGCGTCGGCGGATACGACGGCCGGGGCCAGCTGCGGCTCTCGGGGAACACCCGCCCGAACGATGGCGCCGACGGCGGCGCCGGCGACCTCGAGCGCGAGGCCGCGGCGCTCTTCGCGTCGCTCGGCGGCCAGCGCTGCGTGGTCGAGCAGGCGCTCGACCTCGAGGCCGAGCTCTCCGTGCTCGTCGCGCGGAGCCCGAGCGGCAAGCTCGCGGTCTACCCGCCGGCGCTGAACCACCACGTCGACCAGATCCTCGACTGGTCGCTGCTGCCGGGCCCGCTCTCGGCCGCGGTGACGGGGCAGGCGGTCCAGATCGCGCTCGACCTCGCTGTCGGCCTGCGCGTCGAGGGGCTGCTCGTCGTCGAGCTCTTCCTGCTCAAGGACGGCCGCCTGCTCATCAACGAGCTCGCCCCGCGGCCCCACAACAGCTACCACGCGTCCGAGGTCGCCTGCGCGACGAGCCAGTTCGAGCAGGCGGTCCGCGCCGTGTGCGACCTACCGCTCGGCTCGGTCGAGATCGTCCGCCCCGCAGCGATCCTCAACCTGCTGGGCGACGTCTGGCTCGGCGGCGCGCCGCCGCCGTTCGAGGCCGCGCTGGAGATCCCCGGCGTCCGGCTCCACCTCTACGGCAAGCGGGTCGCCCGCCCCGGCCGCAAGATGGGCCACCTCTCCGCCACGGGCCGCACGCCGGAGGAGGCGCTCGTCGCCGCGAAGCTCGCGATGGCCCGGCTCTCGGCGCAGGCCGGGCTGCCGCCGCTCTCCGGGCGCTGAAGCGCCGCCAGGCGAGCCTCCGCCGGCTCACGACGCTCTCCACTGCTGCCCATGATGGCGCGGCGCGCGCCGCGCCATCACGTCGACGGATTCGTCCCGTTCGCGTCGATTCATGAGCCGCGGGGGAGCCGCGGCGCAACTGCATGTTCTGGACGGCCCTGTCGGACGAAACATCGATATAGGATGTGTTCGATCCGAACACATGCCCTGGACTTCGACGAATAACTCGCACAGAGGCGCCTCTGTGGCATGTTCGAATCTTAACAGGTCGCGACCGTGGAGACTCCGGTCGTGCCCCTGCTTGCAACCCTGTCCATCGTGGGCGGCGGTGACCGCCCGCGGAGGAGCAAGTCGATGAAAAGAACCTCATTCATGGTGTTGGCGTGCGTGGCGGGCGGGCTGGGCAGCGTGTCGTGCGGGGGGGCGGACGCGGGCGACGACGCCACGCAGGAGACTGAGCCCCAGTTCTCCGTCGACGCTCAGGGCGGGGTCTTCACCGGGGATGATGGCTTCAAGATCGAAGTGCCGCCGGGGGCGGTCAGCGCGGCGACGGAGCTCACCATCGAGAGCATCGAGGACGCCCGCGAGGGCGCGGTAGGCCCCACGTACCGCCTCGGTCCGGAGGGGCAGACGTTCGCCAAGCCGATCAAGCTCACGCTGCCGATCACCGTCGAGCTCGAGGCGGAGCTCGGGGAGAATACCGTCCTCGATGCCTACGGCTTCTCCGCGCCGACGGGCTCCGACCTCTTCACGCCGCTCGAGCGTCACGAGGTCTCTGCCGCTGAGCTCATCACGGAGACCTCCTCCGTTGGCACCTTCTACGCCGGGATGATCCCGGCGGGGGTGATGGCGAGCCAGCACGCCTACCCGATGGCGCTCGCCGCCGACGAGACCTACCTCTACTTCGCGAGCGGTGGCACCGAGGCCACCGCGCCCGCGGACTCGAACGACGGGTACATCTATCGCGTCAAGCCGGGCACCACCGAGGTGGAGGCGATGACCGCAGCGGATCCCGACCCCAAGGCGCTGTGGGTCAACGCCTCCCACGTGTACTGGGCGAGCGGCGGAGACAACGATCCGGTCATCCCCTCGGCGCTCAAGCGCGTCGACAAATCGACCCTGGAGATGGAGACGCTCGTCGAGATCGGCTACGTGCTGAGCGTCACCGGAGACGAGTCGTCCGTCTATTTCGGCGATGGCGACGGACACAACATCTACAAGATGCCCCTCGACGGCGGCGCGCCCGTCGTCCTCGCGGCCGACGCGGGCGCTCCGGAGTACCTGGCGCAGGACGCAGAGAACATCTACTGGACCGGCGGCGCCACGACGAACAAGGTCTACAAGGTGGCGAAAGCGGGCGGGGACGTGACCGTCATCGCCGAGAACGAGGGCGAGCCGGCCGGGATCGCGGTGGACGCGCAGTTCGTCTACTGGGCCAACACCGGTGACGGCGGCGTGTTCAAGGCGCCGATCGCCGGAGGGGCGAAGACGCTGATCTACCAGGGGGGCTCGATGGGGGGGCTGGCCCTCAGGGGCTCGACGCTCTTCTCGACGGACATGAGCCGGAACCGCAGCGTCCAGGCCCACGATCTCGCGAGCAATTCGACCGTCGTGCTCGCGTTGGGCCAGCACTTCGCCTGGCGCATCCTCGCCCCGGAAGGTCAGGACGTGTTCTGGACCAACGGCGGTGACTACCGCTTCGAAGGCCAGATCGTGTCCTACCGCGCTCCTTGAGCGCGCGCGTCCGGCGGCGATGCCGGGCAGCATGACAGCGGGGGCGAACGCGAGGTCGCCCCGTCGCGCCGATTTGTGAGCCGCCGATGAGCCGCGGTGCAACTGCTCCTCCGGGACCAGCGTGACGGGTAGGGGGGTGGTCCCACATGCTCATGCTTGGCTTCGCTTCCGGTGACTCCGGGGCTCCGCTGTCGTGTGGACGCGACGGCGGCGCCGGGGCCGCGTGCTGCGAGCTCGGCACAGTCAATCGTCTTCACTGCCAGCGCGGAGCGCGCTCACGGCGTCTTTGTCTTCATGGCGAGCGCGTGTCGGCCGGGCGGAACCACGCGCGTTGGCCACCGGGACGGACCATCGAACCAGGAAGCAGTTGATCCGACAACACCCGAGCCCAACTCCAACGATCATCTCGTGAGAGGCGCCGCTGTGGCATGTTCGCGCCTCATCGGCTCGCGACCGTGGAGACTCCGGCCGTGCCCCTGCTTGCAACCCTGTCGATCATGGGCGGCGGCGACCGCCCGCGGAGAAGCAAGTCGATGAAAAGAATCTCATTCATGGTGTTGGCGTGCGCGGCGGGCGGGCTGGGCAGCGTGTCGTGCGGGGGGGCGGACGCGGACGACGGCGCCGCGCAGGGGAACGAGCCGCAGTTCTCGGTCGACGCTCAGGGCGGCGTGTTCACCTCGGACGACGGGTTCAAGATCGAAGTGCCGCCGGGCGCGGTCAGCGCGGCGACGGACATCACCATCGAGCGCATCGAGGGCGCACGGGAGGGCAGGGTGGGGCCCATGTACCTCCTCGGCCCGGAGGGACAGACGTTCGACAAGCCGATCACGCTCACGTTGCCGATCACCGTCGAGCTCGAGGCGGAGCTCGGGGAGAATACCTTCCTCGATGCCTATGCCTTCACCGCGCCGGCCGACGCCGATGATTTCACGCGGCTCGGGCGTCATGACGCTTCCCCTGCCGGCGTCATCACGGAGACGCCGCATTTCTCCCGCTTCCAGGCCGGGATGGTCCCGCCGGCGGCGATGGCGAGCCAGCACGCCTACCCGATGGCGCTCGCCGCCGACGAGACCTACCTCTACTTCGCGAGCGGCGGCACCGAGGCCACCGCGCCCGCGGACTCGAACGACGGGTACATCTATCGCGTCAAGCCGGGCACCACCGAGGTGGAGGCGATGACCGCAGCGGATCCCGACCCCAAGGCGCTGTGGGTCAACGCCTCCCACGTGTACTGGGCGAGCGGCGGAGACAACGATCCGGTCATCCCCTCGGCGCTCAAGCGCGTCGACAAATCGACCCTGGAGATGGAGACGCTCGTCGAGATCGGGTACCTGCTGAGCGTCATCGGAGACGAGTCGTCCGTCTATTTCGGCGATGGCGACGGACACAACATCTACAAGATGCCGCTCGACGGCGGCGTGCCCGTGGTCCTCGCGGCTGACGCCGGCATGGCCGAGCACCTGGCGCAGGACGCAGAGAACATCTACTGGACCGGCGGCGCCACGACGAACAAGGTCTACAAGGTGGCGAAAGCGGGCGGGGACGTGACCGTCATCGCCGAGAACGAGGGCGAGCCGGCCGGGATCGCGGTGGACGCGCAGTTCGTCTACTGGGCCAACACCGGTGACGGCGGCGTGTTCAAGGCGCCGATCGCCGGAGGGGCGAAGACGCTGATCTACCAGGGGGGCTCGATGGGGGGGCTGGCCCTCAGGGGCTCGACGCTCTTCTCGACGGACATGAGCCGGAACCGCAGCGTCCAGGCTCACGATCTCGTGACGAACAAGACCACCGTGCTCGCGCTGGGCCAGCACTTCGCCTGGCGCATCATCGCCCCGGAAGGTCAGGACGTGTTCTGGACCAACGGCGGTGACTACCGCTTCGAAGGCGAGATCGTGTCCTATAGCGCCCCTTGAGCGCGCGTCCGGCGGCGATTGCTGGATCAAGACAGCAGGGGCGAACGCGACGGGTGGATCCGTTCGCCCTCACCGCATTGCACCGAGGGTGGCCTCGAGAGCCTGTGGCGAGCGCTCCCGAGTCCGCTCGCCAGCGCGCGCTGCGCCGCCCCTCTGCGCCGGCGTGCGCTGCTTTACGCATTGACCGTGTCCAGCGTCCTGGCGTAGTTCTTCTCATTCGATGCAGATCACCGTCTCGAGGGCCCGGCTCCAGGTCGCGCTGCTCGCCGTGATGGCGGTGATCGCGGGCGCCGGGCTCGCCGTCGAGGTGCTCAAGCCGCTTCTCCACCTGAGGAGCCAGAGCGGCGTCGTCCCGTTGTTCTCGCTGAGCTACGAGCAGAATGTGCCCACCTGGTACACCTCGTCCCTGCTGTTCGTGTGCTCACTCACGCTCGCTGCCATTGCCGTCGGCGCCCGCCGCACGGGCGAGTTCGTGAAGCACTGGTGGGGGCTCTCCGCGGCTTTCCTCTACATCTCGCTCGACGAGGTGGTCGAGATCCATGAAGCGGCGAGCTCCTGGCTCGATCTGGGCGGCGTCCTGTACTTCAGCTGGGTGATCCCGGCGGCCGCCGTGGTGGCGCTGTTCGCGGTCGCATACCTCAAGTTCCTCTCGCACCTCCCGCGAGAGACGCGGAATCGATTCCTCCTCTCGGGAGGGATCTACGTCACCGGCGCCCTCGTCCTGGAGCTGCCGCTCGGGTACTGGACCGAGCGTGCCGGGAGCGACAACCTGATCTACGCGCTCATCGACTTCGTGGAGGAGTCGCTGGAGATGCTCGGCGTGAATCTCTTCCTGCTGGCGCTCGTCGATCACCTCGCCGTGCAGGGGTGGACGATCGGCTTCTCGCAAGCAGCACCGGAGCCGCGGCGCGCGGCGGCACCGAGTCCCACATGAGCGCACGGGCCGAGCCCGCGTCCGCTGCGCCGCTCGGTGTGGGCCGGGCCGCGTACATCGTCGGCCCCTGGTACGATTGGGCCTTCTTCCTGCTCCCGCCGCTCGTCGCGCTGGCCGCGGGCGCCCTGATCGCGGGGACGCCGTTCGCCGACGCGACGTTCAGGCTTCACGGGGAGAAGGTCACGTGGGCGGGGCTCTTCATCGGCACGCTCATCCACGGCCACCTCGCCGCGGTGCTCCTCCGGAGCCACGGCAACGCGGACATCTTCCGGCAGCACCGGCTCCGCTTCCTCGTGGCGCCGGTCGCCCTGTTCGCCGCGATGATGCTGTCCATGTGGGCCGTCGCCTGCGTGTCGGTCCTCGTGGTGTTCTGGGACGTCTACCACTCGGCGCTCCAGACGTTCGGCCTCGGGCGCATCTACGACGCGCGCGCGGGGAACGCGCCAGCGCTCGGCCGCCGGCTGGATCTGTGGCTCAACCTCGTCCTCTATGCCGGCCCCATCCTGGGCGGCGCGACGATGCTCCTCCACTTCCAGAGCTTCGACGCCTTCGAGGGCGTGGGCCCCGCCTTCTTCACCGCGGTCCCTGCGCTGATGACGTCGAGCCACCGCGCCATCAGCTGGGCCGTCATCGCAGCGGGCACGGCATACCTGGTCTATTACGCGCTCGCTTACCGCGCGATGTTCCGCCGGGGTTACCGGGTGTCGTTCCCCAAGGTGTGGCTGCTCGTCAGCACGGGTCTCTGCTCGATCTATACGTGGGGTTTCAACCCCTGGGGACAGGCCTTCTTCATCATGAACCTGTTCCACGCCGTGCAGTACCTGGCGCTCGTCTGGTGGTCGGAGGGCGGGCGCCTCCGCCGCCGGCTGCGGCTCGACGCGCTCCGGGCCGGAGCGCCGATCGCGGTGGCGGTCTTCCTCGGGGGCGTCCTTGTGTACGGGGCCTGGGCCGAGCTCGCGCCGGCGGACGACCGCGCGCTGTGGTCGATCACGCAGACCGTCGCGCTGATGCACTTCTGGTACGACGGCTTCATCTGGTCCGTGACGCGCAAGCAGGTATGAGGCGATCGAGCCTTCAAGGTGTTACCAAAGAGGGGTGTATGCCAATCCAACGTTGTCTCCGATCCATGGTCATCGCGCTCGGGGTCGCCTCCGCGGCGCTCGTCTCGCCGGCTTGCAGCAAGTCGCCGCAGATCACGGCGGAGAGCATCGAGGACAACTGGGCGCTGACGGAGCAGCACGAGCCCGGGTCCGTCGTCATGACGGTGGCCCCGGACGGGCAGGTGACGGCGCTCGTGAAGGATCGCGACGGCAAGCCCATCGCGGCGGATGTGTCGGGCAGCGTCTCGGTCAAGGTGCCTGGCAAGGGCGGAGCCCCCATGAGCGCGGCCCTCGTGCCGGAGCCCAAGGCGGGGGGCGTGCTGCTCGCCAAGCTCCCTCCGCTCGAGGATGACCTGACCGAGGTCAGCTATGAGCTCAAGGTGAAGGGCGAGCCGTTCAACGGGGTGCTGCACGTGCCGCGCGGCGGGACCCGGGAGCTCCAGGAGAGCGCCAGGGAGCACCAGACGACCCAGCTCGACGGGACCAAGGGGCCGAACGGGGGTGTGCTCCAGCCGGTCGGAGACGACGTCGTGGAGATCGTCGCCGACAAGGAGAGCGGCGATCTGCGCGTGTACGTGCTCGATCTCAACCTCAAGCCGGTGCCGATCGGCGAGCGCGAGATCAAGCTCGCGGTCCAGACGCCGTCGGGGCCGGACGTCATCGTGCTCGCGCCCGGGCCCGATCGGCTCTACTTCACCGGCAAGCTCAACGTGAAGGTCAATCCGACCAAGATCACGGTGGTGCTCAAGCAAGGCGGCCACACGCACGTGGTCCTCTGCGGCTACCGTCCAGGCGCGGTGATCGTGGTCGGCCCGAGCGCGCCCGTGATCGGCATCCTGGTGGCCACCACGTGGGCCGTGAAGGTCGACGTCAAGCCGACCGTGGTGGTGCATGACGACGATGACGACGACGGCCGGGTGATCGTCATCCACAAGCACAAGCACAAGGGCAAGGGGAAGGGCAAGTGGCACTGGAAATGACGGGGGAGGAGGGCGCTGCGCTCGGACGGGGCGCGCCGACGCGGTAAGGTGGCGGCGCGGCGCGCCCGCGCCTCCCTCGAGAAAGCCCTCTCCCATGACCGAAGCGCCCGAGATCCCCGACCTCTCCCCCGACGACTGCCACCCCCGGGCCGCCGCTGCCCTCGCCGACCCGTTCTTCTGGTCGCTCACCGACGAGACCGCTCCGTTCGGCAACGAGACCGCGCACGAGACCCTCACCGCCTTCCGCGACTTCCGCGACGAGCACCCGAAGAAGAGCCCGATCGAGCTCCTCGACGCGCTCCTCGAGCGCTGGGAGGTCGGCAATGGCGGCTGGGACGCCGTGGACGCGGCCGAGGTCGAGGCGCTCGGCGAGGAGGACGAGTACGGCCTGCTCACCCGCGACGAGGCGATCCTCGCCCTGGCCTTCAGCCAGATCGTCGTCGAGGGCAGGCTGGATCCGGAGGTCCGCCGCCGCGCGCTGCTGGCGCTGGCCCGGCAGGCGCTCCCCGCGCTCCTGAGCGCCTACGAGGGGCGCGCCCTGGAGAGGGCGCTGCGGATCGACCGGATGAGGGGGATCCTCTCCGGCCGCTGGGATTAGTTCCGGCCACCAGAGGTCCGGCCAGAGATCCGGAGAGAGATTTCAACGCAAAGCCGCAAAGTCGCAAAGTCGCAAAAAAGAGCAGACTACTTGTGTTTTGCGTCTTTGCGCCCTTGGCGCCTTTGCGTTGAAATCTCTCTTCGTTCGCGAGACAGATCCCTGGCGGGATTTGTGACACGCGGAACTGGCCAAGCACCTCGGCGCGGACGGCTACGGGAGCGCCCAGTCCTGCGCGTCCTGTCGGCACACAGGCCCGCAGTCTTTGCCGTTCGGGTACGATGTCCGGTACGCGGGGGTGAAGGTCTGCTCTCCGAGGAGGGCGCCGTTCCGCCGCATGACGACGTCGACGCGCGCCGGCGTGCCTTGAATCGCGAGCACCTGCGTGAACTGCCCGGGGGCCGGGATGCAGCTCTGGGAGACGGCGTCGCCGTGCCTCGTCTCCGTGCAAATTGCCACCGCATTGATCGAGACACTGACGGTCGGGCTGCACTGGACGAACTCGCCGCCGCCGCCGACCTTCGGTGTGTTCGTCCAGCTGTAGGCGCACGACACCGCGTTGCCGTCCACCGTGAGCTCCAGCGTGTACTCTCCCGCTGCCCAGCTCTTGTTCGCCGTCGCGGCAGTGATGGTGAAGGTGTCGCTACAGCCCATCTCGGTGCATGCCTTCGGGTTCATGATGCAGCCGGGCATGGCGGCGGCCATGACGAATCCGGCGGCGAGCGCGGCGGTCGTGCGCGCGCAAGAGCCGAGCGGGACGAGGGAAAAAAGAGACAAGGACATCGGGGGCATCCTCTCTACGGCGGAACCGTCGTCGATGGACGCGCTGGCGTAGCAACGGGCAGGCCACCCGTGCGACGCAAGCAGCTGGCTCTCCGGACGCCTTGTGCCAGGTGCCCGCCGAGCGGCGCATGACAGCTGTGTCAGGGCAACGATCTCGTGGCTCGGCCGACGGGTGCTCCCGCGCCGCCGGCGCAGCGCGTCTCCAGACCGCGCGGCGGCGCTTCGAAGGGGGCTCCCGCCGGTGCGGATTCGGGTACCGTCAGGCCGTCGAGCGTTCGAACGTGAACGCCTGTCCTGCCAGGAGGTTTGTACATGAAGAAGACATACACGGGGAGCTGCCACTGCGGTGCGGTCCGCTTCGAGGCCGAGCTCGACCTGAGCGCTGGGACCAACAAGTGCAACTGCTCTATCTGCACCAAGACGAGGAACTGGAACGTGATCCTGAAGCCGGACGCGTTCCGGCTGCTCGCGGGACAGGACGCGCTGAGCGACTACCAGTTCGGCATGAAGGCCGGGCACCACCTGTTCTGTCGACACTGCGGCGTGCGCTCGTTCGGGCGCGGGTACGTCGAGGAGATCGGCGGCGACTACGTGGCGGTCCAGCTCGCTTCGCTGGACGACGTGGATCCCGCGGAGCTCGTCTCCGCGCCGATCCGGTACGCCGACGGACGCAACAACAACTGGGGCGCGCCGCCGGGAGAGACCCGGCACCTGTGAACGGCGCCGCCGCTGCCTGCGGCGGAAAGCGTCCCACCGACGGATGGCGCCGCTGCACGCCGGCGCCCCCGGCGCGCCGTCTTCACCCGTCTTCACTTCGCGACCTCTCCCGTCTTCAGATCGAGCTTCAGCTCCCGCACCACCTCCGGCTTGGCGCACACGATCTGCGGCGCCGAGCCCTGCACATCGGTCTTGATCCGCTCCTCCAGCTTCTTCGCGAGGTCCCAGGTCGGTACGAACGCCGCGAAGAAGCGCTGCCCCATGTCGCGCGTCACGACGAAGCGCGCCGGCGAGAACTCCGTGCGTCCCTTGAGCGCCTTGCGCGTCAGCGGGAAGTCGTAGTCGTCCGGCGCCGTCTTGCTGAACGTGTAGAGAACCACGAGATTCTGCGGGCATTTCGGCCCGCCGGGCCTCGGCAAGGTCCGGTTCTCCTTGGGCGTCGGCGGCGGCCCCTTCTGGAGCTGGATGGTCCCCGGCGCCGCGCCCGCGGCCTCGCTGGCGCCGCCGTGCTTCAGGATCGCCCCGCCGGCCGCGACCCATACCGCGCCGTCGCTCCCGACGGCCACGTCCCGGGCCTTCACCCCGTCGGGCAGCGGCGCCTGCTCCCAGGCGTCGCCCTTGCGCGCGAACAGCGCGTCGTCCGTGAGCGCCCACAGCGTCCCGTCCGGCGCCGCCGACGCCGTGAGCACGCGCGCGCCCTTCGCCGGCGGCTCGATCTTCTTCGCCTCCCCGCCCTGGTAGCGGAGCACGCCCCCGTCCACGATCCACGCCTCGCCGTCGCCGGGGCCCGGCAGGATCAGCGTGCGCACATCGTCGGCCTTCTGCTCCTCGGACGGCGTCGGGACAGGCACGATGGTCGAGCGTCTCTCGCCGCGCTTCCAGACCTCCAGAGCGCTCTCCCCTTTGCAGTTGCGCCCGTAGCTCAGCGCCGTCCCATCGCGCGTCGCCCCGAATGCCTCCGGGCGGACTTCGGCCTCCGCGTAGGGCGATGCCCCTTCGGAGTCGAACCCGCGGCACTCCCCCTTCTTGGGCGCCGGCGTGATCGTCAGCCCCACCCCGGGTCCGCGCAGCGTGACGAACCTCGAGGGCCCGATCATCGTCGGCCCCGCCAGCCCCACGAGCGAGCTGCCCATCCTTGCCACCCCGGTGAACCACTGGCCCGCGTTGCTCACGCGCCGCTCCCAGCCCTTCGCCCCCAGCGCGTAGTGCTCGGCGACGCCGGTGCGGCCCGTGGTGCCCGTCGCGATCAGGTCGAGCTGGTCGGGATAGCGCCCGTGGACGTCGATCACGGACACCCACCACCCCGGCAGGTGCAGCCGCTTCGGGAACTCGATCTTCCCGTCCTTCAGCACGCCGACCGCGGCGGCCACGCCCGTCTGCTCCCCCTCGATCATCATCAGGTTGGAGGTCGATACGAGCAGCGCCCCCTCCACCGGGTGCAACCGCAGCTCGACGTCCGCCGGGATCTGCGCCACCAGCGCGAACGCCGACTTCGGCGGCGGCGCCGGCTTCGCCGCCTCGTCCGCCTTCACCCCGCCCGCCGCGCCTGCGGTGCTCGATGCGCCCGTCACGCCTGCCGTGCCTGACCCCTGCGCTGCGGCCTCCGCGCGCGGCCCGTCCGCGGCCTGCGGCGCAGGCACAGGGCCGCACCCCGCCATCGTCATCACGAGCCCGCCCAGCCCCCACCACGCCCTTCGCCCGATCATCGCTCGTCCTCCTCCAGGCACGGCCGCGCCGGACTGCCGCGCCGCGCTCTCACGCTCTCCATGCTCGACCCGCCGGCTGCTCCGCCGCCCACCACCCCGGACCGCTCGCCGCGCCGGCCTGCTCCCCCCGCGCCGATCCCTCGTCCGCTCACGGAGCGAGCCTCCCCGACGCCACCCGGATCTCGCCCTCGATCTCCGCGTCGCGCAGGTCCACCCCGTTCGGGTGCGCCACCCGCTGGTAGGCCACCTGCCACGCGATCGCCCGCCCCTCGCCGGCGGCACCGACGTCGAGCTCCACCGTCACGGGCTCCGCGTGCACCCGATCGTCGGCGACGAGCTTCCGCCCGATGGCCCCGGGCCGCAGCGCGAAGTGCCGTGTCAGGTAGCGCTCGGCTTGCCCCAGCACGAGCTCGTCGGGCCCGAGCGCCTCGGCCGACACCTCGAGCCTCCGGAACAGATCCCCCGTCGGGAACGCGTGCCCCGCGTTCGCGGGCGCGAGCGTCACCGCCACGCGCGTCGCCGAGAGCCGCCGCGCCGTCACCGCGACGGCGCTCCGCACGAGCGCTTCGTCCCGCGATCCTGCGAACCCGTGGCCGCGCCGCCCCGCCGGCCCGCGCGGCATGTGGCACGCCGCGCAGGGCTGGTCCGCGGCCGGCGACGCGCGGTGCTCGATGACGGTCGACTGCATCAGCTCCGCGGCCGACCGCCCTCGCGCCGTGGGGAACGCGAACTCGTGGCAGGCCGCGCACGCGTCCGCGCCCCCGAACCGCGCGTCCCGGATCACCGCGTGCGGCGCCGCCGGCGGAGCCCCGCGCCCCGCCCACGGCGCCGCGAGCACCGGCGCCGCCGCCTCCCCCGCGAGCCCGCCCTCGCCGTCGCTGGTCACGTGGCACGTCACGCACCCCACCCCGAGCGCCCCGAGCGCCTCCGGCTCTGGCTCCTCCGGCCTCGCCTCGGGCGCGTGGCAGGCCCGGCAGAACGGCATCGGCTCGATCGCGAACGCCCGCCGGTAGGCCGGCTCGGTGTTCGCCCGGTGGTGGAGCGACGCGCGCCACTCCCGCGCCACCTCCTCGTGGCACCCCTCGCAGGCCTGGTTCGCGACCACCGCCGCCCCGAGCCTCGCCCGCGCCGGCCTCGGCATGGGCACCCGCGCCGCCTCCGCAGGCCCAGGCAGGGCGCTTCCGGCCGGCGCCTCGACGCCGCCTGTAGGCCGCGCGGGCGCGTCCGGCGCGGCAGCGCACGCGCCCGCGAGGGCGCCCGCGATCAGCAGGCCAGGGCCAGGTGCACAGCGCCGCACAGCGATCATTGCGGCTACAACACCCCCGCCGCTGCGTCACCTCCGAGGCACCCGCGCGACGCTGGCCGCTCTGCGGCCGACTCGCACCGATTCGCACCGTTCCGCCGCCGCAGGCGGCGTGGCGCCGTAAGATCCCGCGGGCTTTCGTGTTTCCATGCCCATGCACGCGCTTGCTCTGCTCCTGTGCCCCCTGCTGCTCCTCGCCACGGCCTGCGCCGCCAGGGAGCCCGACCCGGCGGATCCCCCTCGCTCGGGCGCTGACAACCCCTGCGCGCCGGGGGGAACGCCTCGGCCTCCCCGCAAGCACGTCGTGGCCACCACGGTCACGCCGGACGGCCAGATCGTCGACTGGATCCCCATCGAGTCCCAGACGCCCGACGGCAAGATCGCCACGCCTCCCGCGGGGCCGACGGCGCCGGAGGGAGCCAGCCCCCCGCCGCCGGCGAGCCCGGATGGCGCTGCGCCGGCGCGGTCTCCGGACGCGGCTACCGTTCAGCTCGGGCCGAGAGGCCCCGCCGGCACGGTGCCGGTGCTGCGCCCCAGGCGGCCGCAGTGCGACTGCTTGCCCGGGTATGTCCAGCAAGCCGACGGCTCGTGCGCAGCGCTTGCGTCGCACTGCTCGGGCGAAGGAGGGATGGCGTCGAGCAAGTCGTTCACGACCTGCTGCCCGGGTCTCACGCCCATCGAGAGCATGGCGCGGGTCGACGGTGCGTGCGTGACAACGGCGCCTGACGCGCACCTCTGCGCGAAGTGCGGCGACGGCGCCTGCGGCGCGGGGGAGAACGACTGCAATTGCCCCGGCGACTGCGGTGGAGCCCGGCCCTGAGCGACGCTTGGATCATCCGGCATACAAGCCGCGCGTGCGGCCGCACAGGCGCACGAGGCCGAGCAGGCTATCGATGGTCGGCGTCGGCACGCCGGTCAGCTTGCCTATCTCATGGACCACGGTCACCAGCGCATCGATCTCCAGGGACTTGCCCGCTTCCGCGTCCTGCAGCATCGATGTCTTGAACGCGCCGAGCCTGCGCGTGACCTCCATCCGGTCTTCTCCGCTCTGCGCGATCGGGCAACCGATCCTCTCGCCGATCGCCGCCGCTTCCTGCATCGCGTGAAGACAGAAGCCGCGCACCAGCGGATCGTCCAGTATCCGATCGCACGTCGCTCCGGTGAGCACAGACACCGGGTTCATCGTCATGTTGCCCCACAGCTTGTACCAGATGTCGGTCCGGATGTCGGCGCTGGCCTTGGCCTCGAAGCCGGCGCGCCGCAGCAGCTCGACAAGCACGCGCACCCGGTCCGAATGTCCGCCGGCCGGCTCGCCGAGGAGCAGGTGGTTGCCGAGGCCGACGCGCACCAGCCCCGGTTCCGGGCTTGAACCCGACAGGTGCACGACGCAGCCGATCACCTGGCGGAGCCGGATGGCGCGCGGCACGACGTCGCCGGGATCGAGCGACTGGAGCCGAGCGCCGGCATACGGCACGTTCTCGGGGGCGAAGAACCACCACGGCACGCCGTTCATGGCGGGGACGACGATCGTGTCCTCGCGGAGCAGCGGCGCGATGCGCGCGGCGACGTCGGCAAGCGCGGTGGCCTTGACCGCGATGATCACGACGTCCTGCGCGCCGAGCGCGGCCGGATCCTGCGCCGCGCGGATCGGCACGCGGGTGATCTCTCCATCGACTTGCAGCAGCAAGCCGCGCCTCTGCAAGGCGGCGAGGTTCTCTCCGCGCGCGACGGCGCTGACGTCGCAGCCGGCCGTCGCCAGCCGGGCGCCCAGCAAGCCGCCGATGGATCCGAAGCCGTAAACAGCAATTTTCATGATGTCGCTGCATCCTATCGCTGCGGACCGTCGGTTGCCTCCTCGCCCGCCGCCGCCGTTCGCGGCGCACCGCGGCAAGCCCGTTCCTGGCCAGGCGGAGCTCGCGATCGACGTGCTGTGCCGTTCGGTCACCTCGGCCCTTGCGGCGCGAGGCGAGCTGACGATGATGGGCGCGCCCGATCGGCACACCATCCGGGGCGCTTGGAGGAGCTTGCTTATGAAGGCCAGGTATTCGCTCGTTGTCTCTTGGATTGTGCTCGTTGCGGCGAACGGCTGCGGCGGCGACGACCCGCTCGAGTCGGAGGGCGGAGGTGGATCCTCCAGCGATGCCGGGGCCGGCGGGTCGAGCGGCTCTGCGGGCAGCGTGGGTACCACGACCTCGAGCGGCACCAGCGCGGGCAGCGCGGGCGCGGGCGCGAGCAGCGCCACGGCGGGGAGCGGCAGCGGCAGCGGCGGCGCTGCGGCGGGGAGCGGCAGCGGCGGCGCCGGGGCGGGCGGCGCCGGGGCGGGCGGCGCCGGGGCGGGCGGCGCCGGAGCAGGCGGCGCCGGAGCAGGCGGCGGTGATGACGTGTCGGCCGTCTGCCCGGGCGGCCCGTACGCGGCCAATCCGCTGCCGGCGAACGGCAGGCCGCAGCTGGTCCGAGGGGGGTTCACGTACGTCGAGGGCCCGGTCTGGGTCGCCGAGCTCGGGGCGCTGTTCTTCTCGGAGATCAACATGCAGTCGCAGAACGCTCCGCCCCTCAACGGCCCGAAGGCGAAGATCCAGAAGCTCACGCCTCCGAGCACGATCGAGGTGTTCCTCGAGAACAGCGGGACGAACGGGCTGGGCCTCCACAGCGACGGGAACCTCATCGCATGTACCCACGACACGCGCAGCATCTCCGTGTTCGATCTCGGCACGAAGGCGCGGCGCGAGGTCGCCGGGTCGTACATGGGCAAGCGGTTCAGCTCCCCGAACGATGTCGTCGCGCGGAGCGACGGCAACGTCTACTTCACCGATCCCGATTTTCAGCTCAGCGCCGGCAGGCCGGAGTTGCCGACAGCAGCTTACCGCGTGTCCCCGTCGGGCGCGGTGAGCCTCATCGGCACGCTGGAAACCCCCAACGGCGTCGCGCTCTCGCCGGACGAGAGCGTGCTGTACGTGACCGAGTTCACCCCCGGCCGGATCCGTCGTTATCCGCTGAGCGCCGAAGGAGCGCCCGGCGCCTCGTCCGATTTCGCAGCGAACCTGCCGAAGGCCGACGGCATGGGCGTCGACTGCGCGGGCAATATCTACATCGCGTGGCGCGACGGCATGGATGTCCTCGCGCCGAGCGGCGCGAGGCTCGGCTCGATCACGGGGATGGGCGAGGTGTCGAACGTCGCGTTCGGCGGGGCCGATCGAAAGACCCTTTACATCACGGCGGGCGCGTCGCTCTACGCGATGGAGATGAACATCCCCGGATATCCTAACTGAACTTTGCTGGACGCGGGCCGCCGGTGCTCAACCGCGCCGGCGTTCCAGCTGCGAGCGCCCGGCGGCTCGTCCCCGCGCGCGAGC
This sequence comes from Sorangium sp. So ce381, assembly GCF_051473845.1. Taxonomy (NCBI): domain Bacteria; kingdom Pseudomonadati; phylum Myxococcota; order Polyangiales; family Polyangiaceae; genus Sorangium; species Sorangium sp. So ce381. The sequence goes on from NZ_CP150336.1 coordinate 2,553,542, forward strand.
ACGTATTTCCCCGCGCGCGAGCACGTATTCTGGGAAATCCGTGATAGCTTGATCGACGCGGAACACCGAGCGGGCGATAGCGCTTGACCGGTCTGGCGGCCCGGCGTAGGTCACGATGTTCGAGGGACTCGAGCCAGTGTGCATGGGAGTGGTTGTCGCCGAGACGCTCGCCGCGCAGCATATCGAGCGCGACGCCGAACGCAGCCTCGACGCGGCGCTCGCCCTGGCGACCACATTGCATGAGCTAGGGCAGCGCGAGCGCTACCGGCGTCTGCTCGAACGCGCGATCGAGCAGGCAGATCGCGCGCTGGCCGCCGCCGAGCAGGAGCGCGCCGCCCTCCAGGGACATGAGGTCGACGCTGGAAGGGAACGACTCCTCGCGACGGCGAGGGGCGCCCGTTCGACCCTGGCGCGGGCTCACGCGGCGCGGGCAGCAGACGCGCTCCATGGAGCGGGCCAGCTCTCGTTGAGCGCGCAGCGCGCTCCGACGCGCGACGCTTGCGACGACGGGTGGCGGCGCGTGGAGGCGATCGTGGCCGGCGCAGACGCCTCGGCCCGCGCGGCCGCGATCTGCGCCGCAGAGCTCGAGGGCGGCTCTCCGCGGTCCAAGGTCGCCCGCGCGGCGCGCGCGGCGGCTCACGAGGCCGAGGCCGCCGCCCGCGCGGCGCGCAGGATCGTCGAGGAGCGAAACCACGCGTATACGTTCCACACGGACAGCGGCTTTTCGTTCGGCGAGGGGTGGTATGTCGCCGCGGCCGCCGTCCTCGCGGGCGCGGCCATCCAGGTCGAGCCAGGCAAGCCGGGGACACCGCAAGCCGAGGCGTTTCTGCGCGATGCTGGCCTGAGCGATCACCTTCAGACGCACCGCTCGCGCCCGCGCGCGGTGAAGCAGACGACGGAGATCGTCGCGCGCGCCTTCAAGGCCGAGCCGTCGTCCGCCCAGCGGAGGCTCCGCGCGGCGTTCCTCGGGGACGCGCCCATTCCGGGATCGGTGATCGCCTGGGTCGATCGCAGGCTCGCGGAGGCGCGCGCGGGAGAGTCACGCCGGAAGAAGGTGCTGCTCTGGATCCGCGAAGGGCTCCATCACCCGCACCGCAACACGACGCTCGCCGAGCTCCTGGAGCTGACGGACCTCGTTCAACGTGCGGGGCTCGTGCCTGTGTTGACCGGCGACGCCCTTCGAGACGCACGGGTCCCCGACGGCGCGGTCGACATGACGCTCTTCTGGAAGGACCCCACCTTCCGGCAGCTCGACATGCGCAGGGCGCAGCTGCAGTTCTTCGAGCACTTGAAGCGCACGCACGACCTCGTCGGTCAGCTCGGCGTCACGACTGCTGGCATGGATGGGCCCGCGCTCATGGGGCTTCCCACGATGTATCTCACCGACGTGTCGAACGTGCGCATGCGGGAGTGGGTCGGCGCGGTGCCGGGATACCAGGAGATCGTGCGCGAGGGGGGGTATCTCGAGCGCGTCAGCCGTGTGTTGTCCGAATGGGCGGCAGCTCCGTTTTCGGGAAAGTTCACAGGGAGGCGGGGAGGCGGGGAGTGAGCCCCCATTCATCTCCCTGTCTCCCCGTCTCCCTGTTCAATTCTCTGTTTAAATGCCAACAGGGTGAGGGGATTTGTCAGGAGGCGCCGCCTGCGCCGCCTCCGCCGCCCGTGCCTCCCGCGCCGCCGGTGCCGAGCGGGGTGTCGTCGCCGCTGCAGTCCTGATCGATGCTGTCACCTGCCACGTCCGTCGCCCCGGGGTGGATGTCCGGATTGCCGTCGTCGCAGTCCTCCTCGGGCCCGTAGCCCTCGCACGTCGCCTGGTAGCCGTCGCCGTCGCTGTCGGTGGCCGGCTCGTCGCACGGGGGCATGCCGTAGCAGGCCATCAGCGTGACAGCCACCATGCCGCCCGACGCCGCCGCGAGCAGCCGGGTCGCGATCCCGTGGCGCGCCTGCGCGCAGGTGACGCGCTCGGCCGTGGCCGTCGCGCCGCAATGCGGGCAGGCGGAAGCGCCGGGAGGAACGAAGCCATCGCAGCAAGGACAAGCGCCGAGGGTGAGCATGAGGATCTCCGCCTTTGGGCCATGCGGCCGAGCCCTGGCGCACGTCGGAAGGCCGAGCCAGGGAGGTGAACCGTTCCGTTCTATGGCAAGGGGCCCCGGCGCCGTGCAAGGAAAATGGAGGGGTATGGCGCAGCGGACCGGCGTGCGCGTGCGCAGATCACCATCCCCCCCCCGCGCGTCGAAAGGGCGCAGGAGCGCAGGAGCCGGCGGCGGAGTTCGCGGTAGGCTCGGGCATGGCGCTGCGCCGTCTCGATGTGGTTCCCGGCGAGTATTTCCCGGCGTACGTCGTCTGGGAGCTGACGCTCCGCTGCGATCAGCCCTGTCGGCACTGCGGCTCCCGGGCAGGGGCCGCGCGGCCCTCGGAGCTCGGCACCGAGGAGGCGCTGGGCGTGGTGCGGCAGCTCGCGGCGATGGGCGCCCGCGAGGTGGTGCTCATCGGCGGCGAGGCCTACCTGCACGACGGCTTTCTGGAGATCATCGCGGCGCTCAAGGCCGCGGGCGTGCGGCCGACCATGACCACCGGGGGGCGCGGGATCACCGCGGAGATCGCGGCGCAGATGAAGGGGGCCGGCCTGCACAGCGTCTCGGTCAGCGTCGACGGGCTGGAGCGCGCCCACGACCTCATCCGCAAGGCCCCGGGCAGCCACCGGAGCGCGCTCTCGGCGCTCGGGCACCTCCGGGGCGCGGGGCTGCTCACCGCGGCCAACACCAACCTCAACCGGGTGAACCAGGGCGATCTGGAGGCGCTCTACGACCTGCTCCGGGAGCAGGGGATCAAGGCGTGGCAGGTGCAGATCACCGCGGCGCTCGGGCGCGCGGCCGACCGGCCGGCGATGCTGCTCCAGCCCTACGACCTGCTCGACGTGCTCCCGCGCATCGCCGCGCTGAAGCGGCGGGCCTTCCAGGATGGGATCACGGTGATGCCCGGCAACAACCTGGGCTATTTCGGCCCGGAGGAGGCGCTCCTGCGCTCGCTGCGCGAGGGCGGCCGCGACCATTTTCGCGGCTGTCAGGCCGGGAAGCTGGTGCTGGGGATCGAGTCCGACGGCGCGGTGAAGGGCTGCCCGTCGCTCCAGAGCGACGCCTACGTGGGCGGCAACCTGCGCGGGCGCGCGCTCCAGGAGATCTGGGACGAGGCGCCGCGCCTCGCGTTCGCGAGGGCGCGCACGGCCGACGATCTCTGGGGCTTCTGCCGGAGCTGCGCGTTCGCGGAGGTGTGCATGGGCGGGTGCAGCTTCACGGCGCACGCGCTCTTCGGGCGGCCGGGGAACAACCCGTACTGCCACTTCCGCGCGCGCACGCTGGCCGCGCAGGGCAAGCGCGAGCGCCTCGTGCCCGCCGAGCCGGCCGCGGGGAGGCCGTTCGACAACGGGCTGTTCGAGCTCGTGCTGGAGGATCTCGACGGCCCCGATCCCGGGCTCGATTCCCCGGAGCGGCTGGTCCAGCTCACGCGCAAGCCGCGGCCCTCGAGCTGAGTTTGCTAAGGTTCCGGGATGGTCCGACCGGTCACCCGCCGAGCCTTCCTCCACGCCAGCTGCTGCGCTGCTGGAATTGCCGCCTTCGATGGGATCGCCATCGAACCTTCGTGGCTCGATGTCGCCGAGCACGATGTCCCGATTCCGCGGCTCCCGGCCGCGCTTCAGGGGTTTCGGATCGCTCACCTCTCCGACATCCACCTGCGCGCGCTCGGCGGTGTGCACGAGAAGGCCATCGACGCCATCCGCAGGCTGGCGCCCGATCTCGTCGTGCTGACCGGCGACTCGATCGAGGGCGAGGGCTCGCTCGGCGCGCTGGAGGAGTTCTGCCGCAGGCTCGCCGCGCCGGGGCGTGAGGTCCTCGCCACCATCGGCAACTGGGAACACTGGGGGCATGTCCCCTTGCAAAGGCTGAGCGAGGTGTACGCGCGCGCCGGAGCCAGGCTCCTCGGGAACGAGTCGGTGCTGCTGAAGCGCGGCCTCTCCGTCGTCGCGACCGACGATTTCTGCAGCGGGAACCACGACCTGCGCGCCGCCCTGACGAACGTGCCATCCGCTCCGGCTCGGCTCTTTCTCACGCACGCGCCCGGCATCTTCGAGGCGCTCTCTCCCGGCGCGCCGCGCTTCGACCTGGGCCTCGCGGGGCATACGCATGGAGGGCAGATCCGAGCGCTCGGAACGGCGGTGTGGGTTCCGCCTGGTTCGGGCCGATTTCGCTCGGGTATGTACGAAACGGCCCATGGCAGGGTGTACGTGAGCCGCGGTGTCGGCACGAGCGTCCTGCCTGTGCGGTTCACATGCCGGCCAGAGCTCCCCGTGTTCCGGCTGATCGCCGGGTGACGTCCTGCCCGACGACGGATGTCCGGGGGGGAGCCGCCGCAGTCCGTCAGTCGCGCTTCGGTTCTGCGGAGAGCGCGTCCAGGCGGCACGCGACCGACAGCGAGAGCCCCACCTCGACGAGCGAGATGGGCCGCTGCTCGATGGCCCCCGGCGGCGCGCAGTCCACGAGCGAGAGCGGCGCAGACGCCGCCTGCGCCGCCTCCGCGAACGACCGAGCCCTCCGGACCCATTGCTCGGTCAGCTGCGCGCGGTGCCCCTCCGGCTCCTTCACCTCGGCCCGAGGCTGCCCGAAGGTGGCCCCGCGCCGCCCGTCCTTCGCGGCCTGGACCGCGGCGCTCACGTCGCGCCGGACCTGCGCCACGGCCGCGGCCAGCCGGCTCCTCGCCCAGAAGTCGAGCTCGGGGGCGAGGCGCACCTCGATCACGCCGTCGACGGCGGCCGATACGGCGTCGCCATCGCTCTCCGCCTTGTCGGTGAAGACCGCGGTGAACGATGCGCCAAGCATCTTCACCGTGGATGCGCCGGCGGTCGCCTCCGTGAGCTGTCGCCCCAGGTCCTCGACCGAAGCCTTCGCCGCGGTGAGGGCGCGCTGCGGATCGGCGTCGGTCTCCTGGAGCGCGAAGCTGAGGACGAGCACGTCGGGGCGGACGACCAGATCGGCCTGGACCGCCCCCCGACTGGGCAACGTCGGCGCGGGCAGCATGCTGGGCATGCTCGCCGACGTGGAGCCCAGGCTCGACGCGTAGGAGGGGGAGAGGGCCGCGCCGGGCGCCGCCCCGGATGCGCCCCCGCAACCGGCCAGGAGGGCGAGGGCGAAAACCGCGGTTCGCATCGGGGGCCGACGCTAACACGCGCATCGAAACCCAGCAATCGTACGGCCGGGTTGGAGCCGCCGTGCACGATCTGGAAGGCGTGCCGCCGTGCCATCCGCGACGTCGGCGCGGGACCTTGGGTACGGGCGGCGTAACGCGAGCGCATGGCGCGTGCGTGCGCCGGGTCATCGACGTGAAGCTTGCCGCCTTTTATCCCACCCGCCCGATCACCGTGGGGCCTTCTGGGCATATAGGACCGCCACTTTCTGACGCCTGCTGCAGGCACCGCCAAGGGGTTGCACTCCTGGGATGGAGGATTTTTGTGATGAACAGGGCACGAGCTTCGACCGTCGGCATATTGCTCGCGTTTCTCTTGGTGGGTTGCGGTTCTTCGAGCGGCCCGGAAGAACCCGAGAGCTCGGGCGGCCCGGGTGCGGGTGCGGGCAGTAGCGGGAGCGGGAGCGGAAACGCGAGCGGGAGCGGAGACGCGAGCGGGAGTGGAGACCCCAGCGGGAGCGGAGACGCGAGCGGGAGCGGCGACGCGAGCGGGAGCGGGACGACAGGCAGCGGCGCGGGGACGGGCGGTTCGGGCGGTGCGGACGGCGATCCGAGCGGAGACGGCGGCGGCGGCTCGTCTTCCGGTACCGGCGGCGGTGAGCCCGACCTGGTCGAGCCCACGTTGATCACCTCGGGCGCGAACGAGTACTGGAAGATCGGGACGCCGACGGAAGTGACGAGCGGCAATGCCGACGTGACCGTCGATGACGCGGCAACGCAGCAGCGATGGGATGGCTTCGGCGGCTCCTTCAACGAGATGGGCTGGAACATGCTCTCGATGCTCAGCGAGTCTGAGCGGCAGCGCGCCATCAAGCTTCTCTTCGACAAGAACGAGGGCGCTGGGTTCGCTTACGGGCGCATCCCCATGGGGGCCAGCGACTATGCGATGGACCGCTATAGCCTCGACGAGAAGAAGGATGATTTCACGATGGAGAGCTTCTCCATCGCGCGGGACAAGGAGAAATTGATCCCGTACATCAAGGCGGCGCTCGCCGTGAGGCCCGGCCTCCACCTCTGGGCCAGCCCCTGGACGCCCCCCACCTGGATGAAGAGCAACGGCGCCTTCGATGGTGGCAAGATGAAGGACGACGCGAACACCCTGAAGGCGCATGCCCTGTACTTCGCGAAGTTCGTGGAGGCGTACGCCGCAGAGGGCATGACCATCGAGGCGGTCCACCCCCAGAACGAGCCGACCTACGAGACGAGGTATCCGAGCTGCGCGTGGACGGGGCAGCTCATGGCCAAGTTCATCGGCACCTACCTCGGGCCGACGTTCGAAGAACGGGGGATCAAGGCTCAGATCTTCCTCGGCACGATGTCCAACGATGCGGCAGACCCGGGGATCCTCAGCGCCGTGACCGGCGATGCCACCGCGATGAAGTACGTCAAGGGCTTCGGGCTGCAGTGGAACATGCGGGGCAGCGCAGCCGGCCTGAAATCGCGCAACCTGCCGATCGTGCAGACGGAGCACCAGTGCGGCAACTACAACTGGAACCCTGCGGGGGCGCCTCCGTACAACCCGAACACGGCAGCGAACGATCACGCCTACGGGCAGGAGAGCTGGGGGCTCATCCGCGACTGGATCAAGGCGGGGGTGAACTCGTACAACGCCTGGAACATGGTGCTGGACCCGGTGGGCAAGAACATCGACTCGCAGCGGCCGTGGCCCCAGAACGCGCTCCTCAACGTGAAAGCCGATACGAAGGAGCTGATACTGACCCCTGCCTACTACGTCTTCCGCCACGTCTCCCAGTACGTCGATCCTGGAGCGATGCGCGTCAACACGACCGGCGGGGACGCGCTGGCCTTCAAGAACCCTGATGGCACCATCGTCACGGTCATCTACAACTCCGGCAGCTCCGCGAAGACGACCACCCTCAGCGTGGCCGGCAAGAAGCTCCAGTTCAGCGTCCCTGCCCGCGGCTGGGCCACCGTCAACTGGAAGTGAGCCGCGCGCGACCCGACCCGGGTTGACCCGTCGCGGCCCGAAGCTGTCGACAGCCTCCCGGGAGAGGTGAAGCTCAAACCGGAGGGTGTCGACAGCCTCCCGGGAGAGGTGAAGCTCAAACCGGAGGGTGTCGACAGCCTGCCGGGAGAGGTGAAACTCAAACCGGAGGGTGTCGACAGCCTCCAGGGAGAGGTGAATCTCAAACCGGAGGGTGTCGACGCTCCGGAGCGTCGCCGCGCTCGGCCTTGCGAGCCTCCGGCCCTGGGGCGCTATGATCGCCCTTCATGGACGCCGCTTCCTTCCTCGCCGAGCTCGAGCCGCAAACGCACCACGACCGTGTCCGCCGCGTGGTGGAGCTGGGCCGCGCCGCCGCGCGCGGCGACGCCGGCGCAAGCGCGCTCCTCGGCGCGCTCTGGAAGAGCGCTCAGCCCTACGAGCGCCTCCTCGCGTTGATGAGCGTCTACGGCTCGGGCGACGGCGCGCGCGTCGCAGCGGCCGTCTCCGACCCGTCCCGCTCCGTGCGGCGGCGCGCAAGCCGCATGGTCGCCCGCTTCTGCGACGACGCGCAGGCGCTCGCGGCGCTGGGCGCCCTCCTCGAGCGGCGCACCCTCCGGCGCACCGTCGCCCAGCTCGCGCGGCGGAAGCGCCAGGCCGCCGTGGACGCCTTCCTCGGCGCGCGCATGCAGGCGGGGCGCGATCCCCTGATCGTGGATCTGCTCCCGTTCGGCTCCGAGGCGCTCGTTTCGGCGCACCGGCGCGCCATCGACGAGGCGGGCGGCCCGAGCTGCCTCGATCGGCTCGGCGTGAGGCACCCCGCGGCCGCGGCGCGCTGGTTCGGGGAGGCGATCGCCCGCTCCCCGTCCCTCGACGTCCGCCAGCGCTACCGCCTCGCGCCGCTGCTCGTCCCGCTCGCCAGGCGCGCGCCCGACGCGGCGCTCCCGCTGATCCAGGCCCTCTTCGAGCGCGGCGAGGAGCCCTCGTTCCTCGCGGGACCGCTGCGCTTGCTGGCCCGATCGCGCCCGGCCGCCACGTTCGACCTCCTCAAGGCGCGCCACGAGAGCGGACGGCCCGCGCGGCCGCCCGGCGCCTTCGAGGTGGTGCGCTTCGACAAGGGCGCGCCCGCCCTCGGCGCCGAGCGCCTCGAGTACCTCATCCGCCACGCCTGGGGCGCGCTGAGCGACGGCAAGCGGGGCCCGCGGTGGTTCCTGCGGCTGCGTCCCGACGACCAGAAGGCGGTCCTGCGGGCCTTCCTGCTCGGAGGGCGAGGGGGCTTCGGCGCCTTCCTGTTCCGCTACGTGAAGGCCGAGTCGGCCGAGGAGCAGGCGCTCCGGGAGCGGGCCTTCGAGCGCTGGTCCTGCGCGGCGCAGGCCGCCGACGGCTCGATCGCGCCCGAGGTGCTCGACGCGCTGCCCCGCGACCTGCGCGAGCGCGAGGCGAGGCGGCACCTCTCGAGCTGCCCGTCGCTCGTCTCGAAGCCGGAGCGGCGGATGAGCTACGCGCGCCTCCTGTCCTTCGCCGAGGCCAAGGAGGTGCTCGCGCCGCTCCTCGGGCACCCGGAGGGCGAAGAGCGGGCGAAGGCGCAGGCGCTGCTCGTCGCGAGCGTCCTGCACGACCGGGGCGCGCTCGCGGACGCCCTCGCGAACGTGCGCGCCCGCAAGTTCGAGCAGGATCCGGTGCGGCGGGCGATGCTCGGCGCCCTCGCCGCGCTGCCCATCGGCCGGTTCGCGCAGGAGCACCTGGAGGCCGCGGGCGCCGTGGCGCAGGACGCGCTCGACGCCGCGGACCTGTCCCACGCCACGGCCTCGGCCGTGGAGCGGCTCGTGGTCCGCCTGTTCCGCATCGACGGGGCGTGGGGGGCGCGCTGGATCGCGAAGATCCTCGCGGTGCGCGGCTCGGTCTCGACGGCGGGGCTCGGAGAGGGGCTGACCCGGGCGGAGGCCGAGCGGCTCAGCCCGGCGCTCGCGCAGCTCGCGGGCGCGTGGTGCACCGGCGAGCGGGCAGGGGCGGTGCTCTCGCTCGCGCAGAGCCTCGGCATCCGCCTCGCCGTGGTCACGCCGCTGCTCGAGGCGCTCGAGCGGCTGTCCCGCGAGCTCCCGTTCGTCGGCGTCGCGGCGGGCGCGCTCGGCCTCCTGCGCGCCCACGACAGGCCGCGGTTCGCGCGGCTCGTGCCCGCGCTGCTGGGCGAGGACAGGAGCTTCGTGCTGATCGGCGCCGTCGCCCGGCACGTGAGCCAGAGGCGCCAGGATCTCCTGGACCCCCTGCTCGACCGGACGCAGCCCATGACCGGCAGGTTCGCCACGGGCAAGACGCGCTGGGTGCTCGATTTCGGCGGGGGCCACGGCCGCTGGACGGCGAGGCAGCAGGAGAGCTACGCCGCCGGCCTCCGCGCGCTGCTCGGCGACGAGACCAGCGACGTCCCCACGCTGCGGTTCGCGATCTCCGCGCTGGTCCGGCTCGCGTACGTCGACGCGTCGGCGATCACCCCGTTCGCCTCCGATCCGAGGCCGCCCCTGCGCGAGATGGCCATCCGGGGCCTGCCGTGGCTCGACGCAGGCCAGGGCGTCCCCGTCCTGATCGAGTGCCTGGGCGACGATCGCGCGCGCTGGGCGATCTACGCGCTCCGGAAGGCCTTCGCCGAGATGTCCCGGGAGCGGGTGCTCGCCGAGCTCCGGGCGGTGCCGACGACGAAGGTGACCGTGGCCAAGGAGGTCGTGCGCCTGCTCGGCGAGCTGGGCGGCGACGACGCCTACCGGGACCTGCTCCGGCTGGACGGCCCGAAGACCCATCGCGACGTGCGGATCGCGCTGCTCCGGGCGCTCTGGGACCACCTGGACAAGCCCGAGACCTGGGACGTGTTCGGCCGCGCCGCCCGGGATCCCGACTGGATCGTGGCCTCGAAGCTCGCGGACATCCCGCTCGGCAGGCTGTCGACCGAGGCCGAGCGGCGCGTGGTGGACCTGCTCGCCGCGATCCTCGGGCGGGCGGAGCCGGAGGCGCGGCTCGACCTGCTGCGGCGCGCCGCGCACCTGCCGCTCCGGGACGACGCGCGGTCGCTCTTCCGCCGGCTGCTCGAGCACATGGCCGCGCCCGCGCCCGAGGAGGCGGCCGAGGCGCTGTCCGCGGCGCTGGCGAGGATGCAGCCGGGGGAGGTCGCGACCGTCGTCCAGCGGCTCGCGGAGCTCTTGCCGAGGCGCCGGCACCTCGTGGCGTTCCTGCCCGCGCTCTCGGCGCGGCTCGGCCCGTACGCCGCGAAGCACCACGTCGCCGTCGGGGAGGGCCTGCTCGCCGCGCTCAAGGCGGACGCCCTGGCCGTGCCCCAGTACCTGGGGCTCGCGGCGCGCCTGCTCCCGTGGAAGGCGCTCGGGCAGGCGCTCGCGGAGCTCGGCCGGCGGGACCTCTTGCACCACGACGCGATGGTCGCGGCGATGTCCGCGGTGCACGGCTGCGTCCACCCGTCGCAGCTCGAGCAGGAGCTCCGCGGGAGCCCCGATCCGCGGCTGCGCCGGCTCGCGCTAGAGGCGCTCGTGCAGGCGGCGTCGCCGAAGAACGGCTGGACCGCGGAGCGGCGCGAGTCGCTGGAGCGCTACCGGAAGGACCCGTCCCCCGCCGTGGCGGGGCCGGCGTCGTTCGTCACGCCGCCGTGAGGGGCGCTCGCCGCGCTGCCGTGAGGCGGCGCGCGGCGGGCGAGCGCCTGGCAGGGCTCATCGCACGACGACAGCGCGGCCGTCGACCGTGGTGATCACCGCCTCCGCCATGGCGAGGTCGGCTGTCGGCGATGTCTGTTCGATCGGGCGGCGGCGATCCGCCCTCTCGTCCTTCTTCGTCGAGCGCACGAACGGCCAGAAGATCTGCTCGGCCCACGGCTCGATCGGCGCGCCCTCGGGCAGCCCGAAGCCCTCCTGGCGCGCGTGCGGGATCATCAGCGTGCCATGGAGCCAGTCGAAGCAGATGAGGGCGGCGCCATAGTTCTTCATGGCATTGCCGTAGCGGCCGACCCCGTGGTGGACCTGGTGCGTGTCGGGAAGCGAGACGATGCGCTCGAGCACCCGCATGACAGGGCGCGTGAAGCGGTTCTGCTGGAGAGGTAGATCCCAGCGGAGATCGCAGTGCTCTATCATCCCGATCAGGGTCCTGAAGGCCGATCCTGCCGCAAAGGCAGCAGGATGGCCGAGCCAGACGACGGCCGGGGCCAGCCACGCGGTCGGCAACAGCAGAAACAATAACCAGTTCTCCCGGTACGTGACGGAGATGTTCAGGTTGCGCGGCACGTGATGCGGCTTGTGGAGACGCCAGAGCCACGGCCATTCATGGCTCTTGCGGTGCAGCCAGTAGGACCCGTATTCGTCGAGGAGCACGTAGAGCGGTAAGGCGAGCCAGAAGCTCACGCCCGCGAGCGCGCCCTCGGAGCGCGGCCAAAGAGCTCCGAGCGCCCAGATCACGGCCCCGGAGGACACGCCGCGTATCAGGAGGGAGGAGGCGAGGGAGAGGAGATTCGCGCCGAGCTCCCGCATGGTGAGCACGCCGGGGCGCCGGTACAGGCCGAACGCGAGCTCCATGGCGGCAAAAAGGGCCATGAAGCCGAGTATGAACAACGTGCTTTTGAGCATGGTAAAAAAACCTTTCGTGCGTCGTGGTCCGGCTCAGACCGCCCGAGAGGCGGCGAGAGCGACCGAGCCACGGTCCAGAAATCTGTCGTAATGCAGGTGCTCCGGAGGGATCCTGCCGCGCAGCAGGTCGAGCGCGGCGTCGATCATCCCGGGCGAGCCGCACAGGTAGGCCGCGCACTCGTCGAGGCTCGCGGCGACCTCGCGGAGGTAGTCGGTGACGTGCCCCTCCCGCCCCGTCCAGCGGGAGCCTTCGGGCTCTTGCGAGAGCACAGGCACGAAGGCAAACCGCCCTCGCCATCGCTCCCTGATCGAGGCGATGGCATCGAGCGCGTAAAGGTCCTTCTGGGTGCGCGCGCCGACGACCAGCGTCACGTCGCGGCCAAGCCCGTCCGAGATCGCTTGCTCGAGGATCGCCTTGATCGGCGCGAGCCCGGTGCCTCCTGCCACGCAGAGGAGCGGCCGCCCGGCCTCGTGGTAGCGGAAGCTGCCGTGTGGCCCCGAGAACCGGATGCGCGCGCCCGTGCGATCGGCCCCGAAGAGCCACTCGGTGAAGGCGCCGCCCGGCACGTGGCGGACATGAAAGAGCGCCCTGCGCGGCGAGGCGCGATCCGGCGCCTCGGCGAACGAGTAGCAGCGCGGCTCGCCGAGCCCCGGGACGCCGGGCACCGTGACCTGTGCGTACTGCCCGGCCACGTAGCGGACCTCCGCGGCGAGGTCGACCTCGAGCGCGAGGACGCTGCGCGCGAGCGGCGTCACGCGCGCGACGCTCGCGTCGATCTGCACCGGCGCTGGACCCGTCGAGCGCCCGCGGCCCATTCCCGGGACCTCGACCGCCACGTCCTCCGACACGGCCAGGCTCTGGCAGGCGAGGACGAAGCCGGCAGAGAGCTCCTCGGGCGCGACGTGGCGCGAGATATCGCTCTTGAGGCGGATATGGCCTCTGATGAGGCGGCACTTGCAGGTGCCGCACTCGCCCACGTTGCACATGTGTGGAAACGAAATGTTCCCGCGCACGGCTGCGCTGAGCAGCGTTTCCCCGGCCTCGATACGGGCCGCGCGATCGCTGCCCAGGACATGGAGTGTGCCGGCTCGACCGCGCGTCCGACCGCCGAATGAGATAGCCTTCACGATGTTATGTTTCCCTCTCGTACGCGGCTTCATGGGGGCGGCCCCCCCGAAAAGCCCAATCAAGAAATGGTATGAGGCAGATTGCCGGCGTGAATATTCCGCCGAATCCACGGCCGCCCGTCTCCCTCTGGGTCGAGCTCGCCCGCCTTGGACGCGTCAGATGCGGCTGCAGAGCTCGATGAGGGATCGCCGCAGCCACTCGTGGGCCGGGTCGCCGTCCTGACAGGCATGCCACATCATGAACAGCGGGATCGGCTGGATGGGGAGCGGACAGCTCACCACCCGCACGGGGAAGTGCTGCTCGAACAGCCGCGCCAGGGGGAGCGGCAACGTGCAGACGAGGTTCGACTGCGAGACGATGAACGGCATCGAGAGATAGCGGGGGACCTGCGCCCGCACGCACCGCGATCGCCCGACGAGGGCCTGAATTTGCTCTGCCAGGTTGGTCTGGCCCTCGCGCGGCTCGATGATGACGTGCTCGAGCGCCATGTACTCGTCGAGGGTCAGCGAGGGGCCCACAGTCGGATGATCCTGGCGCACCAGCGAGACGAGCTCGACGTCGAGCACGCGCGTTCGCCGGAACTCCTCGCCCGGGATGACGATGTGATCCAGGACGAGCTCGACCTTGCCGAGCCGCATCTCGTTCTGCAGCGAGGCCCCGGGCTCGCGGCAGATATCGAGCCGGACGCGGGCGCCGAGCTGCTCGAGCCACTGCAGAAAACGAGGCAAGAGGATGGCCTCTCCGAGGTCGCTGATCCCCAGCCTGAAGGTGTGGCTCGCCGTGCAATCGAAGGCGCCAGTGTGGGCGAATGAGGTATGGATCAGGTCGAGCGCCTTGCGGATCGGGCCGGCGAGCGCGAGGGCGCGCGGCGTCGGGGCCATCTCCTTGCCGCGACGCACGAAGAGATCGTCGTTGAACAGGAGCCGCAGCCGGCCGAGGGCGCTGCTCACGGCCGGCTGCGTCATGCCGAGTCGCTCGGCCGCTCGCGTCACGTTGCGCTCGGTGAGCACGACGTCCAGCACCGTGAGCAGGTTCAGGTCCACGGCGCGCAGGCGCGGCAGCGGCGGTGCGTTCATGCGGGAAGGGTAGCGCCGCCCCGACGCCCGCCGCCGAGAGCCCGAGCGGCGGGCTCTTCAAGGCGCCCGCCGTAAGAGGTAGCGGCCGGCGCCTACGGTGCGGCGCCTACGGTGGCCCGGGCGCGGCTTCGATGCCGCCTGGCCCGACGCCCGGGGGTGGCGGCACCGCCGCGGCCACGAGGGCCACGCTCGCCCCGCGCGAGAGCCCGAGGGTCACCCGGGTCCCCGCAGGCACGCGGATCAGCGTCCCAACCAGATACCCCAGCTTGCCGCTGACATCGTGGCCGTCCACCGAGACGATCACGTCCCCCGCCTGCAGGCCCGCTGCGGCGGCCGGACCGCCGGGGCGCACCTCGATCACCTTGTACGGCCGCATGGCCATCTCCATCGGCGACTGGGGCGGCTCGACCGTGAACCCGAGATCGCCGGGAGGCTCGTCCTGCTTCACCCGGCGCTTCGCCATGAGCAACCGCCCGACGTCGGTCTCCGCGCCCGGCTCCACATCGACCGGGATCATCGCCGCGTCGAACGCCGAGCTCATCGGATCCGCGGGCATGAGCATGAGCACGAGGGGACCTCTGGGGACACGATCGAGGTGAAAATGACCCGCACCGTCCGTGACCTCGCGTTGCTGCACCGGAGAGGGCGCGATTCCGCCGGCGCGCGGGTACGCGTGCACGGTCACCCCGGCCATGGGCGCGCCGTCCTCCAGGGCCACCACCTGACCCCGGATGGCGACGCGCCCGGCGAGCGTGAGCACCACCCCGCTCCGCTGCTCTCCCTGCCCGAGCGTCACCTCGCCCGTGGCCGTCCCCTCCGGGGCGTCGGCTGCGATATCGTACTTGCCCGCCGGCAGATCGCTCATCGTCCAGGCCCCGTCCGTGAACGAGAAGGACTCGCTCCGGAAGAACGGCGCTTCGCGGCCCGTGACGCGGATCGTGAACTGATCGGGCGGCGCGCCGCCGGGGCGGGAGACAGCGCCGGAGACGGTGCCTGTCTCCTGGATCGTGAGCGTCACGGTGTCGCCGATATGGACGTGCTCGACGGCGGCGCGGCCTCCTCCGCGGCGCTGCGCCTGGACCGTGTACGTGCCCCGGCCCAGGTTCCCGATCACGAACTCTCCGTCGGGATCGGTGAGCACCGGCGCGTAGGGCCCCATGCTCTCCAGCGGCGGGGGCGGAGCGGCCGGGGCGCCCCGCTCTCCCGCGCCCTCGGGCTCCCGCTGAACATTGACGAACGCGTCCGCCACCGGCCTGCCGCTCCCGTCGATGACGCGCCCGTGGATCTCGCCGTTCTGGCGCTCCACGACCAGGCTCACGCGCGCGGCCGCTCCTGCCTTCACGTTCACGGCGACCCCGGGGTCGCCGTCGCCGACCTGACCTGGCGCCCTCATGGGCATACCCCCCTGCATGGCCCAGATCCGATACGCACCCGGCGCGACCCCCTTGATCACGAATGTCCCGTCCGCGAGGGACTTTCTCGGAGGGCCGTTCCACCCGGGCTGCTGCGCGCTCAGCATGACGTCCGCGCCCGCAACGGGGCGGCGGTCCTCGTCGGTCACGGTGCCCTCGACGCTGCCCCCGTTATCCATCACGAGGGTGATCTCGGGAGTGCGCTCATCGACGAGCTCGACCAAAGCCGGTTCGGGCGGAATGTGATCGTTCGAGTGCGCCATGACCCTGTGCTTGCCGGGGAGGAGCCCCCGGAGCACGAAGCGGCCGTCGTCGTCGCTCTGCCCGACGGAGCCGGGCGACATCGGCTGCATCCCCCCCATGTCGGTCGGGCTCGCGTGGACCATGGCGCGCACGGGCTTGTCCTCGCGGTCCACCACCCGGCCGCGGAGCGACAGCCCGGCGCGGACGGTCCACACGAGGCCCTCGACGTCCGCCTCGCCGACCTCCACGGCGGGGTAGGTCGGCTCCGACGCGTGATCCTGGCAGAGCACCATCACCTGGTACGAGCCGGGCAGCACGCCCTCGAAGCGCGCTGAACCGTCGGCCCCGAGGACAGCGGGGAGCCAGCCGCTCCCTTCGTGAAACAGGGTGACGGAGCCGCTCGCGCAGGGCCCGCCCCCGGGCGCGACCTCCACGCGGCCGGCCACGCTGCTGGCGGGGTGCATCTCGATCACCACCTCGCTCGAGGTCTGACCGATCCCGAGCACCACGCTCGCGCGCGCCTGGCCATAGCCGCCCGCGGCGCGCGCCGTGGGCTTGTACCGCCCGGGCGCCAGGCCTGGGATGCGGAAGCGCCCCTCCGCGTCGCTCGACGCGGGTTTCACCTCCCCGGGACCCCACCTCTGCTCCATGCCGGGACTGATCTTCGCGCCGGCGATCGGCTCGCCCGACCCTGCCTCGACGACCCGCCCCTCGATGACCGAGCCGGGCGTCAGCAAGATCTCGAGCGGCGGCCCTGGCGCCATGCCGTGCTGCGACCCCTCGGCGTACCCGTCGGCGGTGGCGCGCGCCAGGTAGTATCCCTCCTCGGTCCACGCGGAGAAGGAGCCCTCTGCATCGGAGCGGGTCACCGCGGCGCCCGGGTGCGACCCCAGGAAGCCATGAATCATGACGAGCGCCCCGGCGATGGGCCCGCCGCTGACGTCCTTGACGTGGCCCCGGACTTCGACGCCGCCGCGGACGAGCGTCAGATCGACGCCGGTGCGCGCCTCTCCCTGGCGGAGATCGAGCCAGCCGGCGCGGTCCGGGGCAGGGGAGGTGTAGCCCGCGGGGCGGTGGCCCGGCGCCGAGGCGAAGATGGTGAGGCGCGCGGGGGAGAGATCCGCGATCTGGTAGCGGCCGTCCTCTCCTGCGGGCGCGCATGTCGGCTCGCCCAGATCGAACGGCGTCAGGCCGCCCGCGCCGCCGCTCGCGCTGGCGCACACCAGCGCTCCGGCGACGGGCGTGCCGGCCGCATTGGCGACCCGTCCCGAGATGCTCCCGAGCTGCGGGGGCGGCGCGTCCCTCGCGCGGAGGCGCCGCGCTTCCCGCGTCGAAGCGGCGCTCGCCGGAGGCGCGGGGCCGTCCGCCGGCGCCTCTCCGGCGCGGAGCCACAACAAGAGGCCCAGGATCCCCGCCGCCGCCAGCACGAGCACGACAAGGGGTAGCCACCGTCTCGCTTCCGCTCTCTTCATGGCCTGACAGCCCCTCCTTCGTCCGTCGCCCCCTGCCGCCGGGATTACTAATCCATCCCGTGCGCGCGCGGCGGGGCCTCGTCGTGGGTAGCAGGATGACGGCGCGTTGGACCCTCGGGCACGCGGCGCCGCGGCAGGGCCGGCGTCGTTCGTCATGCCGCCGTGAGGCGGCGCGCGGCGCTACGGCGAGCTCGAAGCGGCATCTCCCTCGAATCGGTCCCATCCCTCGGTGGGTTCGGGTATGCCGAGCGCGTCGAGCACGTCGCGCGCATTCTTCTGGATCGCGGCTGGCACGGTCGCGGCAGGTGTCCAGGCGGCGAAGAGATCGCGGAGCTTGAGCGCGTAGGGTTCTGCCTTGATCGTGGCTTGATTCCCATCATCGTGGGGAGAACGCTTCGCCTCCGCAACCACCTCGAGATAGGCATCGATGCACTGGAGCATCTCCTCTCGGCTTGGAAGGCTCTTCGCGGTGGCGATGACCCGGGGCGCAGCGAAGGCGGACATCGTGTTGGCGAACCCTGCGATCACCATGGCATGCTTGCGCGTACGGTCCATCATGGCCTGAATCTGCGCGGGATCGGTGCCCGCGAGCGCCTCCTGGCCCGCTCCGCTGGCGGCTTTGCCGTCTCGGGGGTCGATCCCATCTCCCGAGTCGGCCGCGCTGCGCGATTCGGCCGGCTCGGCCGGGGCCGGCGAGCTGCCGCCAGGGGGCGCGCAGCCTCCCGCGAGCGCAGACAGGGCAGCGGACAGCGCGGCGGCGCCGGCGAGTTTCATCGAATGCGTGGTCGACATGGAGGGCTCCTGGTTTGGAGTCAACGATTCGAGCGCTTCGGCGGCCATTGGCCCTTTAGGGTGGCGGGCACGCCTTCGGGCCAGAGGAGCGAGTCCTCGAATTTGACCCCGTCTTCCTCCGGGTCTTCAAATGCGTCCCAACCGCACGCGGGCGCCTTGATGCCTTCATGTTCGATGAGAGCCCGGGAAATGTCCACGATCTCCTGGGTTAACTCAGGCTGTGTCCAAACCTCGAAGAGCTCGCGCAAGCGCGTCGCGAGCGGCAGGCGGCGTTCGTAGTGTACGGGCTGAAACTGTGGCGCCGCGACGCGAACGCCCTTCTTTACATAGGAGATGTAAATGTCCAGCTGGCGCAGGATATGCTCGCGGGGAGGCACGCGGCCAAACGTTCTGTAGACCCGCGGCGAGGCGAAGGCCCACAACCAATAGGTGACGTTGATGACGTCGGCCATGTCTTCGACGACTTCTCTACCATCGCCGCTCGTGAGTGTTAGTGTGTTCCCGTCCTCGAAGGTGACCTTCATCGCTCTCTGCTCACCAGTAGGTACAATGCGTATCGCCGGGCCCCCAGAGGCGTGAGACCAAGATGAATGCTCCAGCGACATGGCTGCCGTTCTTGAGGCAACCGTAGACGCACACGGACTTGAAAGCCATGTTCCCGAGCTCCCATGGGCACCACGGACATGAACCTTTGCTACAATATGTTACCATGCAGAATGCCTGTTCGCCGTTGCTCAATGGGCATTCGGTCGTCTGCGGGCAGGCATACGGCTCGTTGAAGCACGCGAAGTCAGGGTAGATCCCGTCCGTCGCGGCTAACGTGACGGCATCCGGCGTTTCCATCCAGGTGTGTGCCGCATCCCATCCTACCGGTGCATATTGCTCGGTCAGTGATTCTATCGCCGCTTCGTCGATGGCCGCTGGATCGAGCACCTGGGATTCGACGAGGCTCGCGACCATCACCGCCGCATAGGAGGTCGCCATGGTCTTGAGAGCGAGCTCTTGGGGGTCGACGTTCAGCAGCTCTTCGTATGCCTGTTCCTCCGGGGACAGCGGCTCGTCGTCGACGTCATCGGCCTCCGGGCCGCCGCCTGGCTCACTGTCCTCGTCAGGGCGCTCCGCCGGCTCGTGCTCCGCGGGCTCGTCTCGATCCGCCGGTCGGAGGTGGATGGTGCATGCTGGGACCAGCACGGCAAGGATCCCCCCCGTCAACACCAGCGCGAGCGCTCGACGCGTCCACACCTGCATGTCGCCTCCTCGGTGCGGCGGACTCTATCGAGGCTCGCGGAGCGCGTCCATGGACGCTCCTCCCGACCGACGTGTCAGGGTTCTCCTGAATCTCCACCCCGCTTCGTCGCGGATCGGCGTGAACTATGGGAACCGCCGTCATTCTCGGCCTCCACGAATGGAGGCGCCCTCGCACATCAGCGCGTTGCCGACGGAGGGCCCGAGGGCGCCCCCTTCGCTCAGAGCACGTCCGTTTGCGTCGTCGAGGGCGTGTCGAGCGGCACGACCCATCTCCGAAACCGCCGACATGCCCTCCCGAATGCGAGGGGCCACCGCGCCCCCATCACGGGCAGGCGGTCCCGTCGGCCAGCGCCGCGCACTCGTCCGGGTTCTCGAACGCGCGGCTCACGTGGAGCAGCCGGCAAGAGACCGTGTCGCCGCCCTCGGCGCTCGCCACGGAGTAGTGGGAATCATGGGCGGCTCCCGCCATCGTGCTGCACTCGCTCTGGCACGCCGCGCCCCAGCCCTCGTACGCCTCGCCGAGGGCCTCCTTGCAGGCCGCCTCGAACAGCGTGCAGTACGACACGCAGTTGCCTGTCACGCCCGAGCCCGGCTCCTCGACCCCGCAATGGCCGTCTCCGCCCGGCCCCGTGTGCGGGCAGTGGGTCGTCGGCGCCAGCATGGCGCTGTAAGCGTGGTACTTGCGGCAGCCCACGGTGTTCTCGGTCCGGTCCTCCGCCCCGCCGGGAGGGAGCGCCGCGCAGACCGCGAGGCACTGCGCTCTCGACTCGTAGACGGCCAATTCCCCCGTGCACGACGTCATGACCACCTGGCAGAAATCCTCGCAGCTCGGCTCGGTCCCGTCCGGATCGGCGCAGGGCTGCACGGGCGTCAGGCTCGCGTGCGGGCAGTGCTCCTCGGGGTCCACCGTCGCGGAGCTCACGTGCACGAGGCGGCACTGCAGCGTGTCGCCTTCGTGGTTCTCGATGACGTCGAACATGTCCACGTCCTTGAGCCCCGCGCACATGGCGACGCAGTCCTCCTCCGTGGGGACCTCGAGCGTGCACGCCGCGGCCCGCAGCGCGCAGTAGCTCTCGCAGTTGCTCCCGCACTCGCCGCCGCCCCCCGGGCCGGCCGCTGGACAGTGCACCTCGACCTCGCCGGTGGCCCCCGCCAGCTCCGCCTGGCGGGCGCGGCACGCGACCGTGTTGTCCACGGGCTCCAGGGGATCGCCCTCGGGGAGCAGCGCGCACACGCCCTGGCACGTCGCCAGCGTGGCATAGACCTGGTGCTCTCCCGTGCAGTTCGCCATCACGTCGGCGCAGTACGACGCGCATTGCTCGCTCACAGGCGCCTGCCCGCCCCCCGTGTCCGCGCCGCCCGGGTCGAAGGTGCGGTCCTCGATGCCGGCGATGGCCTGGCAGCCGAGCCACGCGAGGCTCGAGAGCGGGGCGAGCAGGGCGAGCGACAGGAGCCCTGTCATGCGTCTCATTCGAACGTACCTCCCACGCGCAACCCGACGTTGCGCGCGTCCACGAATGCTCCCACCTGGACGGGCGGGGTCTGCCTCGGCGCGACGACGAACACGAGGACGGCGCCGCCGATCGCCGCCGCCGCGCCGAGCCCGAACGCGACGTTCGACACGGTGGCGGCGCTCTTGGCCTCCTCGGTCAGCGTGACGCCGCGCTCGTCCTCGCACGTGCTGCCGCCCTTGCAGTAGCCCTCCGCGTCGCTGTTCTTCGAGATGGCCTTCACGCCGAAGAACGTCCCGACGCCGAGCCCCACGACGCCCGCGCCGCCCACGACGAGGCCGATCAAGCGCGTCGTGTTGCCCGCGGACGCCGCCGGCGCCGGCGCCGGCGCAGGGGCGCCGCGCGCCGGCGCGGGGCCTGTCCCCTGGGCGGGCGGCGCCGCGAGGGGCGCAGGCGGCGGCCCCTCGAGCCGCTCGAGCGCCGGGACATCGACGCTCGCTGGGCCCTTGTTGTCGCCCCCGAGCTTCACGGTCGTCGTCCAGGTCTCGTGGCCCGGGGCGCTCGCCTCGATCGCGATCTCGCCCGGATCCACGGGGAGCGCGACGCCGAAGACCGCAGGATCGACCGCCTTCCCGGCGGAGCGCACCTTGAACCCCTCGATCGCGAGGTTCTCGGCCGCGACGCCGATGCTCAGCTTCGACAGGCCCGGCTCCAGCCGGGCCGCCCTCGCCTGCGCCTTGCGGGCGCGGTCGGCTTGCCCCGCGGCCTGCGACTCCGACATGGCCTGCCGGAACGTGGCCCAGGCGCTCGCCGTGCGGCCGGTGTTCTCGTAACACTCGGCCAGGTAGAGGAGCGTGCCGATGCCCGGATCGATGCGCTGGCTCTGCTCCAGCCTCGGGCACGCCTCCGCGCTGCGCCCCTGCTTCATCAGGTCGAGCGCCGCGTCGAAGAGCGCCTCCGCCGCCGCCTTGTCGGCGGCGCTCGGCTCCGCCCGCGCGGGGAGGCCCCCGGAGATCAACGCCGCGCACAGGCCCAGGCCGACGCAGTGTGCGATGCTTCGCTGACGACGTTTCAACCGCCTCATACGTCCCGTGTTCTCCTCCAAGCTGGCCACGGCGGCCCCGGGGGCCGTCGCCGGATCGACGCGAGCGCCACGCTCAGCGCCGCCCGCCGAAGTCGCTGATCGAGTTGCCCTGCGTCGGCTCCGGGCGCGCCCCCGCGCCCGGGTGCGAGCGCTCGACGGGCCGGGCCGTGGCGGTCGCCCGCGGAGCGCCCGGCTGCGCGGGCGGTGAGGCAAGGTGCGCCGCTGGGCTGGAGGACGCCGCCGGCGGCGGCGCGGGCGCGCTGGAAGAGGCCGCCGGTGCGGTCGGGGCTGGCGAACCGCCGGCCACCTCGGGCGCGGCGCCGGGAGCCTCGTGCGCGTCGCCCTTGGCCGCGGCTTCGGCGGTGGGCGCCGCCGCGGCCTCGGATGTGTGCGCTGCCGTGGCCTCGGCGGTGGGCGCAGCCGCGGCTGCGGCGGGCTGTCCCGGGTCGGTGGTGAGCCCGGAGCGCAGGAAGAACAGGGCGCCGAGCGAGGCCCCCACCAGCAAGGCGCCGGCGGCGATGGCCAGGGCGACGCGCGCCCCGTTGCGGACCGTTCGCACCGGATGGCCCGAGTTGCTCCACGAGTTGACCGTGGGCCCCGTCTCCGCGTTGGGCGCGGTCGGCGAGGCCGGCACGAAGGACGGCGTGCCGGGCGCGAAGGACGGCGTGCCGGGCGCGAAGGACGGCGAGGACGGTGTGCCGGGCGCGAAGGACGGCGAAGACGGCGAGGCCGGCGCGAAGGGCGGGCCCCCGTGCGGTATCGACGGGCGCGATCCGGTGCCCTGAGCGCCCCCGCTCGGCACGCCCGTCTGGAGGATCGACGGCCGTGCGATGTCCGAGGAGCTGCCGAGCACGCGGCGCGCCCTGTCGACGTGCATGTGGCCCGTGGCGGGGCCGAACGGGAGCAGCGCGGCGGCCAGATCGCCGACGTTCCTCCACCGCTGGTCGCGGTCCTTGGCGAGGCAGTGCATCACCACGGCGTCCAGCTCGCGCGGGACGTCGGGGCGCAGCTGGGCGACGGGGGCAGCGTTCTCGTAGAGCAGCGCGTGGAAGAGCTGAGCGACGGAGTCGCCGTCGTACGGAGTCCGCCCCGTCAGCATCTCGTACAGGATGACGCCGAGAGACCAGATATCCGCGCGCATATCCACGTCCCGCGCGGAGCGCACCTGCTCGGGAGACATGTAGAGCGGCGACCCGAGGAGCGACGCTGTCTGGGTCAGCGCCACCTGATCGCGCGAGATGCCGAGCAGCGACTTCGAGATACCGAAGTCGAGGACCTTGATGACCCGGTCGCCGTCGGGCCGGAGCGAGAGGAACAGGTTGGCCGGCTTGAGATCGCGGTGAACGATCCCCGCGGCGTGCGCCTCGGCCATCGCGTCGAGGGCCTGGAGCATGTACGCGACGGCCTCCACCACGGGCAGCGGGCCGCGCGCGCGTATCTCGTGGGCGAGGTCGTTCCCCTCCAGGAACTCCATCACCATGTAGGGCATCCCGCCCTCCAGCGAGCCGACATCCAGGACGCGCGCCACGTGCTCGCTCTTGATCCTGGCCAGCGCGCGCGCCTCGCGCCGGAACCGCTCCGTCGGGTCGCCGCCGTCCGGCCGCACCGAGTGCAGGAACTTCATCGCGACCCGCTGCTCGAGCTCCAGGTGCCACGCGGCGACGATCGTGCCCATCGCACCGGCGCCAACGATCTGCTCCACGCGGTACTTGCCCGCGAGGACGTCGCCCACAGCAACGGGAGCCATCGCCATGCGCCCCAGGCTAGCCGAGATCCACGAGATCACATACTTCGGCGAGCCGCGCTCTGCGTGGAGGGCGGAAAACCATCGCGGAGGCTGCCGCGGCGGCGGAACCGTGCGCCCGGGCGCGTGGTGGGCAGGCATGACACCTGCGCCGGCGAGATCTCACCGGCGTTCCAGCGCGACGCCCTCGACGCAGCGCCAGCGCTCGGTCTGCCCCTCCACGGTCCACAGCTCCAGCCGGTCGGCCCACCATACGTCGTGGGCGAGCCCACGCACCCGAGGATCCGCGGCGAGCTCCTGGCGGCGCGCCGCCGGCAGCTCGCCGTACACGAGGCTCACGTGCGGCCGGAAGGGGGCCTCGTTCGCGCCGAGCGCGGCCTCGGCCGCGCGGCGCAGCGCCGCGAGCGGCTCGGAGGGCGCCACGTCGAGGAACACGCACTGGTGGCGGGTGCTGCCGGTGGCGGGGCCCCGCGCCTCGAGCGCGACGGGGCGGAGCGCGCCGGCGTCGCCGCGCAGCCTGCCGAGCTTCGCGGCCAGCGCACCGGCGTCGCCGCGCAGCCCGCCGAGCAGGGTGAGGTGAGGCGCGAACGCCGGGCCCCCGGTCTCCCGGGCGAGCGCCTCGATGAGCCCCTCGAGCCGCGCGGCCGGCGCTCCGCCGGGGAGGAGCCACAGGGCGAACGCTGTCTCTTGCGCCATGGCCGACACCCTTTGCGCCGCCGCGCCCCGCGGGCAAGGCGCCGCGCGCCACGAGGGTGTAGAGCGGGCAGCGACCTCGCCCTTCGCTGCTGCGGGCCGATCGTCGAGCAGTTCCGCTGAGAGGTGCGAGCGGCGCGAGGCCGCGGCGCCGCCGCTCACGGGCACGACCAGCGGCGCGCCCGAACCTGGCGCCACGCGCACAGCCGCGGCGCGGCCTCAGCCGCTCACGTCCCAGCGCCGGAACGAGCCTCTCAGCGCGTCCACTCCCAGGCTTCTCGCACGGATAGAACCTCGTGCAGGTGCGGTGAGGCGACCACGAGGCCAGCTGCGTCGGGCGACGGGCCTGCGCCGAGACGGGAAAGCGCTCGGCGGATAGGTGCTTATCCATCGAGGCGAGAGAGAGCGCGCGGGATGACGTCGACGTCGTGGGGGCCATCCTCGAAGCGCGCGGGGCCGGGTGCCCCATGGCCGCCGAGCTCAGCTCTGGGCTGCTCCCTCGACATCGATCGACGCCCCGCACATGATGCAGAGCTTCGCCGACGCGTCGAGCAGGAATTCACAGCTCGAGCAGTACCTCTTTCCGTCGGGAGGCGGCGGCATGGGCTGGCGGGGCGGCGGTGGATTCCAGTTCCACACCATGGGCTCCGGCGGTAGCCAGGGCGGTGGAGATCCCTCCCAGCCGTTCAGCGCGATCTGCGCGCCCGCCCTGTCGCCCGGCACGCAACGTAGCGCCGGCCCGCCGAGCTGGTCTCGGCGCGCCCAGAAATCGCCGTTGCTCATCCGGGACCGCAGCTCCGTGCCGTGCACGCTCGAGGGCAAGAGCGACCGGTGCGCCCCCGCATCATCGCGGTAACGGACCGGCTGGCCCTCGGGCTTCAGGGCCGAGCCAAAGGCGATGTGGTGATCGACCTCGACCGTTGCCCGGAGATCGGGCGGGTTGCCGTCGTGCGCGTCGAGCGCTGGCGCGAAAAGCCACTCCGGGTACCTGGGCTCGTACCACCACAGGAGCGGCTCGGGCTTGAGGTTGCCGTTCCAGCAACAGACCGCCACCGGCCAGCCGGGGTAGTAGGCCTCGAACGCCTGAAGCATGCGATCGTTGATCGCAGGCCGCTTGGGCTCCGGGACCTGCCCGAGGACGGAGAGCACCGCGCGCGGCGACTCGCCGAGCACCACCGCATAGCTGCCCACGTCGAAGACCACGGCCCGCGCGGCGGGGGGCGCGGCGAACGGCGGTGGGCCGTAGCTTGGCGGGATCGGCCGGCGCGTCGCCTGGCGGACGTCCTCGAGGAAGGTGCGGAACGGGCGCGTGTCGACCGCGTTCTGCGGGCCGATCCGCGTGGCCGGGATCGGCAGGATCATGGCGTTCGGGCCGGAGGTCGACGCCGTGTTCTGGTAGGCGAGGACGTGGACGTAAAGGCCGTTCCACTGCGCATCGCCGGCATAGAGGAAGGTGCTGGAAAGCCTCGCGGGGGAGAAGGTGCAGCACATGGCGGCTGCAGGATACACGAAGAGGAGCCTTTCACCCCCTTGCCCTGGCGCGGTGCCCGGTCACCTCCCCGCGCGCGGGTCCAGCCGGAGCCCCTGCGCCGGCGGCATGCCGGGCTTCCTCCTCGAAGGCGCGGTCGGGTGCAGCGGGTTGCTCGGGAACAGGACGAGCGGGGCTGGGAGCATCTCGCAGACTCTATCCGACGACGCGACGGTCGTCACGACGGGAATGAACTGTCAGGCCGCGGCGAGCGCACTGACCATGACGTAATACCCATCAGGATCACGGAGTGCGAATTCGCTGGTGCCGGTATTGGGGTTCAAACGGGGTTCCTCTTCCAATCCGGCGACGAGGGCGCGTGCCCGAAGCAGCGTCTCATTGAAGTCGTCCACACGAAAGAACAAGAGTAGACCATTGCCAGGCTGAGCGTGATCGGGGCTGGTCAGTGGTGGATGCTCGTGGGCTCCCCACTGGTGAACGCAAAGCAAGACCGTTCCATCGGAGTCCCGTATTTGACCGAAATCATCATGGGCGGGATTCGTTTCCGGTTGACCAAACAGCGACTGATACCACTTGAAGCTACGAGCAACATCAGCAACACCGATAATTGTCCACGTGCGTTTCATCGCTTCCTCCTGCGGCCTAGCGTCGGCCGATGCGCTGCGGGCGCCGCAGGCGCCCGTCGGATCCACCGGCAGGTTGGGCGGCGTCAGCGTGCACCTGGGAGTGCACCCGCGAGCTGTCGCGTGAGATCGGCCGCTGGCACTGCCTTACACCCGCTGGCATTTTGCCCCGCCCAGAGCGGCGAGAAGTCGCCGCTGCCCTGGCTTTCGGCCTTGGCGCGCAGGGGCGCGATGGCCGACGTCGCCAAGGGAAAAGCTGGCACGGCGCCGCTCATCGGCCCAAGCTCCCTCATGACGCGGTTCACGATGCCTCGAGCGGGTCGCCCGCTGAAGAGGTTAGTGAGCGCCGTGGTGCGGGCTGCGTCGCTCTCGAGGGCCGCGCGATGCACCCTGCTCGTGGTGGCCTCGGGGCACAACAGGTACGCCGTCCCGATCTGTACGCCGGCCGCACCGAGGGCCATGGCGGCCGCAACACCCCGCGCGTCCGCGATGCCGCCCGCGGCGATGACGGGGATCTTCACGGCGTCCACGATCTGCGGCACCAGCGCGAAGGTGCCGAGCTGGACGCTGAGATCGTCGGACAGGAAGCTGCCGCGATGACCGCCCGCCTCGATGCCCTGGGCGATGACCGCATCGACGCCGCGCGCCTCCAGCCAGCGCGCCTCGTCGACCGTCGTCGCAGAGGACAGGATCTTCGCGCCCCAGCGGCGCACCCGCGAGAGCAAAGCCTCCGAGGGCAGACCGAAGTGAAAGCTCACCACAGCAGGCCTGAGCTCGTCGAGCACGTCAGCGGCCTCATCGCTGAAGGGCAACCGGCCGGGGCCGGTCGGGATGGCGCTCGCATCGACGCCTAGCTCGGCGAAGTACGGCAAGAGCCGGGCACGCCAGATCGCTTCTCGCTCGGCATCGGGCTCGGGCCGCGTGTGACAGAAGAAGTTCACGTTGAACGGCCTCGTTGTCTGCGCTCGGATGGCCGCCAGCTCCTTGCGCAGGGCGTCCGGGCCCAGCACGGCGGCGGGCAGCGAACCGAGCCCACCAGCGCTGGAGACCGCGACCGCGAGCGCGCTGCCCTGCACGCCGGCCATGGGGGCCTGGATGATTGGAAGATCGATTCCAAGGAGCTCCTGCAGCGTCGTCATGAGAATCTCCAGATCCACGGCCGAGGCAGAGTCCAGCTTTTGTCCTTTTTTCGTCCAACAGAGAGCGTTCGGCCGTGGGACCTGAGCGTAAGCGAAGGGCCCATCGGTAGCAACGCCGAGTTGGACGGCTCATGATCACCTGCACGACGCGCTAGTCGTTCCTCTGCCAATACGAAGGTCGACATGAGGTGTTGGGGATGAGCGTGGCTCTGGCGTTCGGGCCTGGATCTCCGAGGGCGCGCTGAACACCGTCAGTTCTCTCGCAACGAACCGGGGCATCGCTCTTGCGGTAGGACTGGGAGCTGGTTTCATAATCGAGGTACCACGTGACGGACCACGTTGAACCATAGGTCCTTGCAAGCCAATCCGGGGCGCCAGTCGCCAGATACTCGGATTCCAGAAAGTAGATCCGCTTCCATCCATTCTTCGATTCAGGCAGAGGCACCACATGGCCAACGCCGTCGAATACGGTGCGAACGCATGCCGGAGGCTCCTGGGACACCACCACGCGCGTTCCCATTTGTGTTGGCGACGCACTGAATGTCACCCTGTGGTCCTCGCGGCCGTCAGCGTTGATGTCACCGATTGACTCGACGCTAGGGGCTTCGCTGTCGAACGGCAAAACCCCAAATAGTGCGTCTTTCGCGGAGCATGGCGCCTCCGCGAGATACCGCGCTTGGAAGAAGACGGTGCAGTTGCTGGTGTCTTTGGGAGCATCCACGTCTGGCCAGCTGAACCCAAGTCGATAAACGCCCGACGGCAGCTCAATCGTGTGCTCTTCCGCGATTCTCGTCAATTCCGTGCTGTCTTGCCGAAGTGACGGCGTGATACCAGCAGCAGGGCACCCTGGCGCCTTGAACCATACCAATGCCCGTTCGCGAAGTCGGAACGCGTGGGAGCCGGGGCTGCTCGCGACAGCGGTGATTTGCAGGCTGACAACGTCTTGCGCAGCAGCGCTCGGCGGGCTTGGCTGTTTCGATGCTGGCAAGCTGCTATTTGATATTTCCTGGGCGGGGGTTGGCGGTCGAGTTGCAGAGCCGTGGGGCAGCGGCGACGGACCATTCCGGGCACAGCCGGCGTGCGACAGTAGTATCACGAGTAGCGGTGCTTGTGTCGTTTTCATACGCAGGCTGGTTTGTCTGTCCAACTATCAGTCGATTGGTCAACCGAAGCCGCCGGATGAGGTCTGTCTAGTCGACAGCTCGGTAAGTCTTTCAACATGGTCGTGGAGCAGAGCCGTCCGATCGCGGCTCGCTGCCGGTGTGCGGGGTCGACTGGCCACCGCGGATTATGTTGAAAAATCTGTCGAACAGTCCACCCGTTCGTTGCCTTTCGTGGCCTCCCCCCACGCGAAGTCCTCCCCCGGGTTGAGTCCGTCGGGACCCCGATCCGGGTTGGGGCCGGCGAAGCCCGTCCCAGCGGCGCGGCTGGAGCTCGCGCCGGGTCGCCGCGGCGAGGTGCGGGTGCTCGACGGTGCCGGCGACCTCATCCTCCGCTGGCCGCCTCGGGGGAGCCCCGCCGTCCCCGCGGGGCTTGACACGGCCGAGAGTTCCCCGGTTTCAGATCCGCGGCGTGCGCGGCGCGGCTACACTGCGCGGCCCGTGGACTCCGTGATGGACCGCATCGAGGCGATGGTCGCCTGGTTCCGGCAGCGCCGGTGGGCGCACCTCGCCGTGGTGAACCTGCGCATCCTGATCGGCTTCGCGTTCCTGCCGGCGGGGCTGAAGAAGATCCTCGGCGAGCCGTTCACGGATCCGGGCAATCGCGGCCCGTTCCACGAGTTCTTGCACGCGTTCCACGCGACCGGGCACTTCTACACGTTCGTGGGCGTGGTCCAGCTGGTGGCCGCGACGCTGCTCATGACGCAGCGGTTCGCGACGGCCGGCGCATTCATGGCGCTGCCGGTGACGGGCGCGATCCTGGCGTTCTGCTGGAGCACGGCGGTCGTCCCGACGGCGGTGGTCGTCACGCTGATGTTCGCGGGCCTGGTCGGGCTGGCGCTGTGGGACGTCGAGCGGTGGCGCGGCGTCCTCGACGCGCCGGACGCCACGCCGCGGGCCGCGCGCGCCTCGTCACCAGCGCCGATCGACCTGCGGCTGTGGAGCCTGTGCGGGGCGGCCATCCTGGTGGCGTACCTCGCGACGTGTCTGCTCAGCGGCGGCATCTACCGGCCGCGCGGGCCCGCGTTCGACGAGCCGGGGTTCTACGTGCTGATGGCGCTGCCGCTGTTCCCGATCGTGACCGCGCTCATCGATCGTCGCCGGCGCGCTGGGCGCTGACCGTGCCGCGGTAGAGGTGCCCCTGCAGCGGTGTCATGCGCCGGCGCCACCCTCCAGCGCCACGACGATGTCGCCGAGCGGCGCAGCGATGTGGAGCCACGCCTCGCCGCCCACGCGCAGCACGGCGAGCACGTCGTCCGCTCGGCCGCGGAACGCGCCCAGCGAGCGGGCCGGGCCGCCCTCGTCGACCGCGAGCACGGCCACCTCGTCGTCAGCGCGCGCCACGACGACGAGCACACCCGGTTCGGTCGCGCCCAGCCAGACAGGGCGGCCGCCGAGCGCGACGTTCCGGGGAGCACCGCGCTTCGGCACCTCGTGCAGGAGCCCGCGCGGAACGTCGCAGCCCCAGAACGAGCGCAGCCGCAGCGCGGCCGGCAGCGGGCCGCCGAATGCCTCGTAGGCGTCGCAGGCGTCGTGGCCGGGGTCGAGCGGGAGCAGATCGGCGTCGTTCGGGACGAGGCGGGCGAGCGCCGCGTCGCGCGCCTCCGTGAAGCGCCGGAGGGCGCGGTGCAGGCGGCCGGATGGCCAATTGAAGAGCGGGCCGATGCGGGAGCGGGTCTCTCCGCCTTCCACCGAGATGCTGTGTACGCCGTTGCGCCGGAGAAAGAAAAGGCTGCCCTCGCGAGCGGCGAGCGGGCTCCCGGAGGCGAGGAGCCTGGCCAGCTCGGTGGTGCCATGGCCTCTCTCCAACCGCGCGAGCTCATGACCATCGATGCCGAATGCGCGGGCGCCATCCGTGCAAAGGCGATTGAACCGCCCCCCCGACGACGCCGCGACAAGCTCGGTTCCCGGCGGGGCGAGGTCGCCCTCGCCGAACAACAGGCGCCTGGCGCGAACGATGTTCTCCTGAGCACCGGAGTCCCGAGCCGCGGCCAGGAGCGCCTCGCGCACCTCCAGCGGCATACGCTGCTCGATCCCCCATCGCGCGCGCCAGGTGATCTGTTCGACCAAGAACCTCGTGATCCCTGCGCGCGCCGCGGCGGGCACACCCGCGAGCGCTGCCTCGAACACCACGTGGGCATCGATGCTGCGAAGCATCGCCTCAGGAACCGCCTCGAAGGCGTACGCCTCGTCCCAGCGACCCCGGCGCGCGCCGTACCAGGCACCGAGCGCCCAGGCCATCTCGGCCGGCTCGCCTCGGGCTGCGCGTAAAGCTTCCAGGGCCGCGCCATGCGCCTCGGCGTCGAGCAGGGCACGCCCCTCCTGCCAGAACGCAGCCACGTACCGGCGGAGCTCCGGCGGCGCGGCGGCACGCCAGGTGCTCAGCACAGAGGCGATCTCGGGAGCGCAGCTCCGCTCCAGCGCTCGCAGCGGCTCGTCGACACCGTGCGCCGCGAGCCACGCCGCGAGCATCTCAGGCTCCTCCACATCGGCGAACTCACTCCACGAGAGCAGCCGCACGGTGCAATTCCCTTCGATCCAGAGCGTGCCAGACGGCCGACAGGCACGTTCGAACGTGAGGGTCACCCGGCGTGCGCGGACCGCGAGGCCAGCATGCGCGCTCTTGCGGAGGCGGAGCAGCTGGCGGAGCGAGCCGAGCTCGGAGCGACTGACGCGGATCCAGCGATGCTCGTCGCGGACGAGCCACGCCGCCGTGGCCTCATCCAGCAAGCGATCGATGTCAGCCTGGTTCGGCGGCGGAGAAGGCGCTGTGGGCCACACTGGCATGAGCTATGACAAAGTCCTTCCCGTCGATCTTCGACCAGAAATGTCATCTGCCCGCGCGTGGCTCCAGCCGGAGCCAAACCCCGCCGGACGTGCGCAGCGTGGTCGCGACGTGCAGCCGCGTCGTCCGCCCGGGCACCGCGCTGATCCGGTAGCGCTGGAGGAGCCGCGCGAGGATGAGCTGCCCTTCCATGAGCGCGAACTCCTTGCCGATGCACTGCCGCTGTCCGATCCCGAACGGGATGAACGCGAGCGGGTGCCGGGCGCGCGCGCGCTCGGGCGTGAACCGGCCTGGGTCGAAGCGCATCGGGGCCTCCCAGTGGTCCGGGTGCCGGTGCAGGACATAACTCATGACGCCGACCAGGGTGCCGGCGGGGATGTGGAAGCCGTCGATCTCGTCGTCCTCGACCGCGGTGCGAGGTATCCAGTACGCTGGCGGGTAGATCCGGAGCGCCTCCTGCACGACCGCGAGCGCGAGCGGCAGCCTGGGGACGTCCGCGAAGGCGGGCCGCCTGTCGCCGAGCGCCGCGTCGACCTCTGCCGCGAGCGCCTGCAGGACGTCGGGGTTCTCGACGAGGAAGTGGAGCGCCCACGCGAGGGCGACCGAGGTCGTCTCGTACCCCGCGAGGAACATCGACACCGCCTCGTCCCGCAGCTGCTGGTTGGACATCTGCTCGCCGGTCTCGGCGTCCACCGTGGCGAGGAGCATCGAGAGCAGATCGCCGCCCCGACCCGGCTGCGCGCGGCGCTGCGCGATGAAGCGAAACACGTTCTCATCGATCGTCTTCACCGACCGCTCGAAGCGGCGCCGCCCAGGGGCCGGCATCCAGCTCGGCAGCGCCCGGAGCGCGGCCCCGAAGATCATGTAGTCGATCGCGTACTGCATCGAGCCGCCGATGGCGTCCGACTCCTCCTTGGTGATCCCCGAGCCGAACATGGTGTTGAGGATGACCTTCATCGTGATGTGCGGGAGCTCCCGCTCGGCGTTGACCGGACGCCCCCCGGCGGCTGCCGCGCCGAAGCCGGCCATGCCGTCGTCGATCGCCTGCACCATGAGGTCGCACATCGCGGCGAGCCGGTCCCGGTGGAACTCCGGCTGGATCATCCGCCGCTGCCGCAGCCAGAGGTCCCCCTCGCTCGTGGGCAGCCCATCGCCGATGAGCGCGCGTATGCTCTCCCATAGCGCACCTCCCTTGCGGTAGTTGCGCGCGTTGTCGCGCAGGACGTGCTGCGCGTGCCTCGGGTGGTTCAGCGCGACGATCCGCGTGAACCCGAGATCGACGGTGTACAGATCGCCGAGCTCGGCTCTGGCCGAGACGAGGTAATCGAGCCGATCCTTGAGCAGGTGCGGGAGCACGCCGACGAGCGGAAAACCGCGCGCCGACGGCGGCGCGCTCGCGCGGGCGGCGGCGCCGGCGCTGCCCGTGGCGCGGGCGGGTGTGCCGGAGAGAAGATCTGGCTGCATCATGGCCTCGTCCAGGTAAGGGGCGTATCCGAGGGAGGGGCGGTATCCGAGGGAGGGGCGGTATCCGAGCCGCTCGCTAGATGGGGCGCCCGCTGCGCTGATCGGACGAGCGTACATGAGCCCGGACCCCGACGACGAGACCTTGGAAAGGCTCTTTCACGGCGCCCGCTCGCTGCCTACAGTGTGGCCGCGAGAGGTACACGCGACGCTGTGGGCGGCCGAGGGTCGATGTCCTCGGACGGCGGATTCCTACGCTGTCACGCCACCGTGCGCCGCGAGGTGCCGCTCGATGTGGCCTATCGCCGTGGCCACGCCGTCCTCGCCGCGGATCCGGCGCCCGAGCTCCTCGGCGCGCTCTTTCATGCCGGCGTCGGTCGCGGCGGTCCGGATCGCGGCCGCGAGCGCGTCGGCGGTGAGGCGTGGCCGCGGGATGGCGCGCGGGCCGACGCGGAGCTCCTCGACGCGGCGCCCCCAGAAGAGCTGGTCCGCGAGGTGCGGGACGACCACCGCGGGCCGCCCGGCGCGCAGGCACGCGGCCACGGTGCCGGCGCCCCCGTGGATCACGGCCGCGGCGACCCGCGGATAGAGCCAGTCGTGCGGCGCGGCGTCGATCCGGAGGATGGTGTCGGGAAGCGCCATGTCGCCGAGCCCGGCCCAGCCGGAGAGCAGGACGGCGCGCTGGCCGCTCCGCGCGACCGCGTCGACGAGGAGCCTCGTCGTGGCGCCGGGATCGTGGGACGTCATGCTGCCGAAGCCGAGGGCGATCGGCGGCTCGCCCGCCGCGAGGAACCGCTCGAGCGCCTCGGGCGGCCGGTACTCTTCGCCCTCGTCGAGGAACCAGTAGCCCGTCGTGTGGTAGCTGGGCGGCCAGTCCGGCGGGTGCGGGACGACGTGGGCGCTGTAGCCGTGGACGACGAGCATGCGGCGCAGCGCGGCCATGTACGCCCGCCGATCCTGCGGCGGCAGGCCGAGCCTCTGCCGCACGCGGGCCGTCACGCCGCGGTACCAGCGCCACACCGTCGGCTCGATCAGGAGCTTTCCGAACAGGAGGTTGAGCAGGCTGTCGCGGCGCGGGACGGGGGCAGCGAGCGCGGTCGGCCCGTGGCGCGTCGCCAGGATGGAGGGCTGGAGCGGCATGCTGACCTGCACCGCGCCGGAGGCCTCGGCGATGGAGGCCGCGTACGTGTCCGAGGTGAAGCTGCTCAGGATGAGCTCGGCGCCCTCGCAGGCGCGCAGGGCGTCGTCGGCCATCTCCGCGCCGAAGCGGTCGATGATCCGCTGCAGGATCCCCGACTGGGCCATGGGGTTCGTGCCGCGCGAGACCCACTCTTTGCCGAGGTCGCTCTCCATGATGTCGACGGAGTCGACGCTCGCCGGGAGGGTGGCGAGCCCGTGCGCCTCGATCCAGGGCAGGAAGCTCTTGCCGGCGAGGACGCGGACAGCGTGGCCGCGGGCCGCGAGCGCCTTGCCGAGCGCGATCGCCGGCTGCACGTCGCCGCGGCTGCCCAGGGCGAGGACGGTGGTCTTCATGGGGCCGCCTCGCCTCATAGCGCCTTCCAGGACGCGTCGCCCGAAGGCAGGCGCGGCGGCTCGACGGACAGGATGTAGTCGACCCGGCGGTTGCGCGGCTCGTCCACCTGGTCTGCGGTCTTCACGAGCGGCGCCGACTCGCCGAGCCCCTCGAAGGCGATGGGGAGCTTCACCCCGCGGCCCTTGAACCACGCGGCGATCGCGCGGGCGCGCTTCCGCGACAGGGCGAGGTTGTGCTCCGCGCTGCCGACCGTGTCCGTGTGGCCGACGATGAACAGCGTGATCTTGCCGAGCTCGCTGGTCTTCGCCACGACCTCCGAGATCTTCTGGACGCTCGCCTCCAGCTTGGGCACCTCGGGGGCGCGGATGACGTCGGAGTTGGTCTCGAACTGCACCTCTTCGTGGGGGATGCTCACGTTCCAGGGGATGATCGCGATCCCCGCCCAGTAACCCTCGGTATCGTAGCCGTACACCTCGATGCGCGCGACGGGCTCGTCGCTCGAGGGCGACCAGGTCACGGCGAGCGGCGAGCCGGCGGCGGCCCCGCCGAACGGCTTCTCCTCTTCGGCCAGGACCGCGCCCGACTGTCCGAGGACCTTGATGCGCACCTTGCCGGCGGCGCGCGACAGCTTCACCTCGATCTGGCGGCCCTTGAGGTCCACCTTGGACCTGTCGATCGTCACCTCGAGCGCGGGCGGCCTCGCCGGGGCGCTCTGCGCGGGCGGGGGCGCGTGCGAGGGGCCGTCGGCGCGCGCGGCGGCGGGGGCGAGCAGGGAGGCGGCGAGGAGCACGGCCGAGGCATGGCGCATGGGGATCCCCATCTCTGGCGGGTGAGGGAAATGCGGGAAGACGTCCCCGAGCATACCAAAAGGCGCGCGTGGTGGAGCGGCGGGGTGACGCGCTGTGTGTTCGCGGTGCGAGCCGCCCTGCGCGCCGGCCTGCACCGGTGTAGGGTGTACCGTGGAGCGTCGAGCGCGCTCCGGCAAAGGCGCCGGAGATCCTGCTGAACGGCGTTCCAGGGCACATGGCAGTCACCATTTTCGACCTCTTCAAGATCGGTATCGGGCCGAGCAGCTCGCACACGGTCGGGCCGATGCGCGCGGCGCGCATGTTCGCGGTGGATCTCGACGAGGCGGGCCTGCTCGCCCGCACCGCGGCGGTCTCGGTCGAGCTGTTCGGGTCG
Organism: Sorangium sp. So ce381; assembly: GCF_051473845.1. Lineage (NCBI taxonomy): Bacteria > Pseudomonadati > Myxococcota > Polyangiales > Polyangiaceae > Sorangium > Sorangium sp. So ce381. The sequence continues at coordinate 2,589,049 of NZ_CP150336.1, forward strand.
CTCGGCGCCACCGGCCGCGGCCATGGCAGCGACAAGGCCGTGATCCTTGGGCTCATGGGCGAGACGCCGGACGGGGTGGACGTCGAGCGGGCGGGCGCGATCGTCGAGGGCGTGCGGCAGAGCGGCCGGCTGCCGCTGCTCTCGCGCCACGAGATCGGTTTCCAGGTGAAAGGACACCTGGCCTTCCTGCACCGGAGCCTGCCGTTTCATCCGAACGGCATGCGCTTCACGGCGCTGGACGAGGGGGGCGCGCCGCTGCGCGCGCGCGTGTATTACTCGGTGGGCGGCGGTTTCGTGGTGAACGAGGCGGCGGCGAAGGGGGAGAACCCGATCGAAGCGGACACGACGCCGCTCCCGTACCCGTTTCACAGCGCCGCGGAGCTGCTCGCGGCGTGCGCGGCGAGCGGCCTGTCGGTAAGCCAGGTCATGCTGGAGAACGAGAAGGTCTTCCGCCCGGAGGCGGAGACCCGGGCGGGTCTCCTGCGGATCTGGGGGGTGATGCAGGAGTGCGTGCGGCGCGGCTTCCGGGCGGAGGGCGTGTTGCCCGGCGGCCTCAAGGTGGTGCGCCGCGCGCCCGCCCTGTACCGCAAGCTCATCGAGAGCCCCGAGGCGGGGCTCCGGGATCCGCTGACGGCGATGGACTGGGTGAGCCTCTACGCGCTCGCTGTGAGCGAGGAGAACGCCGCCGGGGGCCGCGTCGTGACGGCGCCGACGAACGGCGCGGCGGGGATCATCCCCGCGGTCCTGCACTATTACCGGCGCTTCGTGCCGACGTCGACGGACGAGGGGGTCATCCGGTTCCTGCTGACGGCGGGCGCGATAGGCATTCTCTACAAGGAGAACGCGTCGATCAGCGGCGCGGAGGTGGGGTGTCAGGGCGAGGTGGGCTCGGCGTGCTCGATGGCCGCGGGCGCGCTGGCCGAGGGGCTGGGCGGCACGCCGGAGCAGGCGGAGAACGCGGCCGAGATCGCGATGGAGCACAACCTCGGATTGACGTGCGATCCGGTGGGCGGGCTCGTCCAGGTGCCGTGCATCGAGCGCAACGCGATGGCCGCGATCAAGGCGATCAGCGCGGCGCGCATGGCGCTGCACGGGGACGGGGCGCACTTCGTGAGCCTCGACAAGGTGATCAAGACGATGCGCGACACCGGGGCAGACATGGAGTCGAAGTACAAGGAGACGGCGCGTGGGGGGCTCGCCGTCAACGTGCTCGAGGTGCCGGTGGAGGTGGGGGTCAATTTGCCGGAGTGCTAGCGCTCTTCCTGGGCAGCGCCGTCCCCGCGGCATACCCATCGACGAACTCTTGCAGCTTTCGCATCTGGTACGTCCGCACGAGCCCCCTGAGCTGCTCGAGCCACGGGCCGAGCCGCGGGTCGGCTTCCTCCATCCGCGCCGCCTCTGCCACCACGTTCCGGACGCGCCCCGACGCCACCAGCCGCGACAGGAGCGCGAGCTCCTCGGCCGAAGGCGGCACCAGCGGACCGCTCTGCCGCGCCGCCGTGGCAGGGGCCTTCTCCTCCGAATGAATCCATTCCACGCCGAGGAAGCGGTGAATCTTGTCGAAGAGCGCGCCCGCTTGCACCGGCTTGTGCAAAGCGTCGTTCCAGCCGGCGCTGATGCCCTCCTCGCGTTCGGCTCCGGAGACGTTCGCCGACGAGATCAGGATGACGACCTCGCCGAGCTCGGGCATCTGCCGCAGGCGGCGCGTGGCTTCGCGGCCGTCCATGCCCGGCATGACCAGGTCCATCAAGATGAGCGCCGGCCTCCGCTCCAGGGCCAGCCGGAGCGCCGCCTCACCGTCCTCGGCCTCCACGACCTCGAAGCCGATCGGGGCCAGCAGATCGCTCATCAAGGCACGGTTGTGCGGGTTGTCGTCCACGACGAGGATCGTGCGGCGCTCTCCGCGATACCCGGTGATCGTATGCCATCCGAGGGCTCTGTCGGCGCTCGCGGAGGCAGGCCCCGCGGCGAGCGCCAGCGTCACCGTGAAGGCGCTCCCTCGGCCGAGCTCGCTCTCGACCTCGATCGTGCCGCCCATCTGGTCGACGATCTTCTTCGTGATGGCGAGGCCGAGCCCCGTGCCGGCGCTCTTCGCCTTGTGATCTCCGAGCTGCTCGAAGGGATCGAAGATGCGCGCGACGTGCTCCGCGGCGATCCCTGGGCCCGTGTCCTCGACCCGGAACCGCAACGTGCTCCCTTCATCGGGGCCGCGCTTCAGCTCGTCGATGACGAGGGTGATGCTCCCTCGCTCGGTGAACTTGATGGCGTTGCTCAGGAGGTTCAACAGCACCTGAGTCAGGCGCTTCTCGTCGCCGTAGAACGCGGACGTCGCCCCACCGCGTATCTCATGGGTGAAGGCGATGCCCTTCTGGTCCGCGCGCACGCGACACAGATCCACCACCGTGCGCACCAGGGCCTGCAAATCGAACTTCTTCGAGACGAGATCCATCTTGCCGGCCTCGATCTTCGCGAGGTCCAGCACGTCTTCCAGCAAGGAAAGGAGATGCTCGCCCGATTTCTTGATGACTTGCACCCCGTCACGGCTCTTCGGGGAGAGCTCGGGCGCGCGAGCGAGGACCTGGGCATAACCGAGGATGCCGTTGAGCGGCGTGCGCAGCTCGTGGCTCATGCTCGAGAGGAAATCGCTCTTCGCCCGGTTCGCCCGATCGGCCGCCTCCTTGGCGATCTGGAGCTCGGCCGTGCGCTCCTTGATCTTGGACTCCAGGTCCCGGTACAGGACGGCATTCTCGACGGCAATGGCCGCCTGCGAGGCCAGCACCGACAGGAACTCCACGCGCGCAGGAGGGAACGCCGACGGCACGTCGCGGTGCTCGAGGTACAGCACGCCCACGAGATGGCCCCTGTGTGTCAAGGGCAGGGCCAGCAGCGAGAGCACCACGCGCGACGCGAGGTAAGGGTCGATGGCGAAGCGCGCGTCGCTCGTCGCATCGCCTGTCACCACCGGCTCGCCCGCGCGGGCCGCGTACTGCACGATCGTCGCCGGAACGTCGTGGCTTTGTCCGAGCGGCTCCGACAGCCCCGTCTCGATGCGGGCCCCCTCCACCGACAGCCGCGCCACGACGGAGAGCGCCTCCCCTTCGCGGAGCACGAGGGCGCCGCGCTGCGCCCCCGCGTTCGCCAGCAGCAGCTCCATCAGCCGGCCCACGACGCGCTCCGGGTCGAGCTCGCTCGAGAGCGCCTGCGCCGCGCGCACCGCCGTGTTCGCGTCGAGGCTCGCGCCCGTGGAGGCGCCCGTTGTCGCCGTGGTCGCCGCCGCCGTCATCGCGCGCTCGACAGGCGCCCCCTGCATGGCCGCCTTGAGCAAGGCAGGGTATTTCGCGTTTAAATGGGCGACCACGTTGACCGCGCCCCAGCGCGCATAGGCGTCGCGAGCCTCGCGCAGGTACATCGCGCCGATGTGCCTCTTGCCCGTTTGCAGCCGGAACTCGGCGGCGAGCTGGATCGAAAGCGCCTCGATGTGGAGGAAGCGGTGCTCGCGCGCGAGCTCGATGGCCTCGTCGTACCTGGCGATGGCCTCCTCGGTCTCGCCGCGGACGCGGGCGTATTCGGCCTCGGCGAGGCGCAGCTTGTGGACGAAGTTCGGCGCGCAACCTTCCGCGAAGTACCGCAGCCGCTCGAGGCCGTGCTCGATGTGCTCCCGCAGCCGCGCCTGCTCCCCGGCGCCGGCGGCGTCATGCCAGCACTTCGCCGCCGAGAGGGCGAGGAAGAACGGGATATCCGTGACCGGCGGCATGCCGAGGATGTCGGCTCGAGACTGGTCTGCCTCCCGCGCCCGCGACAGCGCTCGCTCCCACCTGCCGGTGACGCCGAACAGATAGACTTCCAGGGTGCGAGCGAGCCCTCCCGTGAACCCGTCCCCGTCGGCCAAAAGGGAGTGCGAACCTCGCGACAGCGGCTCGTCGTTCAGGAGCTTCGGGGCACCCTCAGAAGTCATCAGCACGTCACAATAGGACGCGATCGCCTCGAAGTGGTGCCTTCCCACCGCGTCGCCCGCGCGCTGCACGAGATCCCAGCGAGCCTTGACCTGCGCGTCGACCTGGACGAGCGGCAGGCCACGCCAGACGCGGTAATAGAACAGATCGGCGAGGAGGCCCCAGCTCGTGCCCTGGAACGAACCGAGCTTCAGGCCGGCCGCCATGCCTCGCTCATAGAGGGCAGCCGTCTCGTCGACAGGCCTGGAATAGACCATGTAGATACCATGGAGCACCAGGCACTCGGGGAGCATCGGGGACCCGACGCGCTCTGCAGCGCGCACCCCGGGCTCGACCCACCGCAAGACGCGGCGGTACATGCCCGTGGCCACCGACCAGACATTGGCGAAGCTGCAGAGCATGAGGGTGGCAGCTGGCGTGAGGGCCCCCCGTCGCACCGCCTCGGAGACCAGGCGAACGATGATGAGCGTGTAGAGCATCGGCCGGCCGCCGTAGATGGAGCAGAGCTGCGTCTGCGTCATCAGGGCGTCGATGAGCCGGTGCTCCGGGGACTGCTCGGGCGGCATTCGATCGAACGCGCCGAGGTCTTGCTCCAGCCATCGATCCAGCGCGGCGGACTCCTCGAGGAGCGCCGGCTGGCACGCTTCGTCCGTCTCGGGGAAGGCGAAGCCCCGCTCCGCGAGCGCCGCGATACCAAGCCCGATCCCCCGCGCATACCGGCCCGTCGCCAGGCAGCAGCGGACGCGGATCTCCTGCGCCGACAGCCAGGCCGCCGCCCCGACGGGCCTCGCGAGCAAGTCGAGCGCACGCCGCTCGACGTCCTCGAAATCTCGCAACAGATAGGCCGCCTCCAGCTGCTCCAGCGCTATCTCCACCGACAGCGCCAGCTGTTCGTCGGTTGCTCGCTCGCCGAGGAGCGCCTGCGCGTTCTCCAGCAGGGTGGCCATCAGGCGGTGGGAGCTCGCGGCCTTCGCGACGCGAGCGGCCTCCAGGTTCATCCGCGCGACGTCATTGAGCTCCTCCACGGACGTGAGCCGCGCCGAACCCTGGTTCATGTGCCGCGCGAGCTCCAGGAGCTGCTGAGGCGTGCCTCCTTCCGCGCGATACCGCGCCCAGAGCCGCCGGCCGATCTCGAGGTGCGCGAGGACGCGCTGCTCCGGCGAGATCCGCTCGTAGCTCGCCTGCTGCACGCGGTCGTGCAAGAACCGGTACGAAGCGTCCAGCGCTCCGTCGCCCACCCCTCCGAGCGCCTGCGCGGGGCGATACGCCCCGTCGACCGGCACGACCAGCTCCTCCTGCAGCGCCGGCCATAACGCTCCTGTCACCCGGGCGGGCTCCCACCCGCTCAACCGCTCCAGATCGTGGAGGTGGAACGTGTGCCCCGCGCACGCCGCGAGCCCCATGAGCTGCTGTGTCGCGTCCGGCATTTCTCGCACTTTGTCCGTCAGCAACGACACGACGTTGTCGGTGATCTGCGCTCGCTCCAGGTCCGCTTGATTCCAGCGCCATTCCCCGCTCTCGGCGTCCCTCGCCAGGAGCTTCTGCCGGTGCAGGGAGAACAGCAGCTGCTCCAGGAAGAACGGGTTTCCGCGCGTCTTTTGCCACTGCACACGCGCGAGCGGCTCGATGCGCTTCGGCTCGCTCTCGAGCGTGCGCGAGAGCCACTTTTGCACCTGCTCTTCCGACAGGGGGCCCACCGTCAGCCTCGATACCTTGGCCTCGCTCGCCTCCACTGCCTCGACGAGCTTCCACAGCGGATGCTCGGGCGGCGTCTCGTTGTCACGGTAGGCCGCGATCACCAGCAGCGACCTTCGCTCCACGTCCGTCAGCAGCGTCTGCAGGATGATCAGCGTGGCGCTGTCTGCCCACTGCATGTCGTCCAGGAACATGACGAGCGGCGGGTTCGGCGTCGTGACGGTTCGAACGAAGTTCAACCACGTCAGCTTCTGCCGATTGAGCACCTGCTCGCCCTCCGCCGGCGGCACCGGCGGCAGCTTGCCCATGACGAGGTCGAGCTCCGGGACCACGTCTGCGATCAGCCGCGCGTTGTCCCCGACCTCGTTCCGGATCCGATCTCGCCAGGTCTCCAGGACCGCCTTCGGGCTCGAGATCCATTGGCGCATCAGGCCCCCGAATGCCTGCGCTATCGCGGCGAACGGCGTCGACCGCGCGAGCTGGTCGTGCTTGCCTGCGATCAGGAGGCCGCGCCCCGCCTTCGCGATGTCGTGGTAGACCGTGCGCACCAGGGCCGTCTTGCCGATGCCCGACGGTCCGCCGACGAGCAAGAGCTCCGCCGCGCCTCGCTCGGCGCGGGCGAACGATTCGCCTACCCGCTCGACGTCCCGCTCCCGCCCCACGAGCACCTGCGGCAACCGCAGCTTCCGTGAGAAGTCCTTCTTTCCAAGCGAGAAGGGCGCCGCCGTACCGCGCTGTTGGAGCGCGCGGAGCGCCTCCTCCAGATCCTCGGCCGCGCCTCTGGCTGTCTGGTACCGCCGCTCGGGATCCTTCGCCAGGAGCTTCGATATGATCGCCGACACGCCGCTCGGCACCTCCGGCGCGATCGTGTCGAGCGGAGGCGGGCTCTTGGCCAGATGCGCGTGCACCAGCGAGAGCGGATCGCGGTCCGTGAAGGGCCGCCGCCCCGAGAGCACCTCGAAGAGCGTCACGCCCAGCGAATAGAGATCCGTGCGCGTATCGAGCGCGCGCGCCGTGCGCCCCGTCTGCTCTGGCGAGATGTACGCCAGGGTCCCTTCCAGCGCTTCGGGGATGCTCGCCTCGGTCGCTTCCTGCGACAGCAGCGAGGCGATGCCGAAGTCGAGCAGGGTGATCTGCTCGTACGTGTCATCCACCAGCAGGTTCTGCGGTTTGACGTCCTTGTGCATCACGCCGGCGGCATGCACGCCCTCGAGCACCTGAGCAAGGCGTTGCCCGAACCGCAGCCCGGCCACCACCGGCAAACGACCGTGCTTGGCGAGCACCTGATCGAGCGAGCTCGCCCCAGGGTTCTCGAGCACCAGCGCCGCGGTGCCGTTCCGCTGCTCGAACGCATGCACGCGCGCCACGCCTGGCACCGCCGCGAGCTGCTGAAGCACCTGATGCTCGTGGACCAGCCGCCCCATGACGCGCGGGTTGGGTACGTCGGCGAGCGGAAACTTGATCGCCACCTGCGCGCCCGAGGGGAGATGCACCGCGCGACAGACGCGCGTCTCGCTTCCCTCGTACGCGATATCCCCCAGCGCATACTCAGTCAGTTCCATGCCCGAGCCCCTCCCATCCATCTGCGCCCCGGCCCGATAGCCGAGTGGGCGCTAAACTAGCCTGGGCACGGCAACACAAGTCAATGCAAATTTGAAAGACGCTTCGCGACTGCCACATTCGCGCACCCTAGGCACGTGCTGGAGCACACCCGCGTGCGCCGTTTCCAGATCGTGACCAACGTTGCGCAAAGTCGTACACGTAGGCACACGCACAGTTTGATCTGTCCTGGCGTCCTCGACGTGAAGGATGTTACAGATGCGTCGTGTGAGCGCTTCGCAGGGATCTTCGGAACCGCGCTCCCGGGGCGACGCTGCATGCTTGACCCTTTACAGTCGTCACGCTCCTTGATAGCGTCCAGCTGCGTTTTTCCGGCGCTGGGGGGACGATTTTGACGCAATTCAATGGCTTCGTGGTCGCGGTCGACGACAATCCCGCCAACCTCGACACGCTCCTCGACGCATTGTCGAGCGAGCATCTGGACCTCGCCGTCGCCACGGATGGCAACATGGCGATCAGCTTGATCGAGCGCGAGCAGCCGGATCTCGTCCTCCTCGACGTCATGCTGCCAGATATCGACGGCTTCGGGGTGTGCAAGCGCCTGAAGGCCAACCCGCAGACCGCCGACACGCAGATCGTCTTCATGACCGCCTTGAACAATCGAGAGCACCGGCTGCAAGGGTTGAAGGCGGGCGCCGTGGACTACATAAGCAAGCCCTTCGATACCGAGGAGCTCCTTGCGCGGATACGCCCGCACATCGCCGTCCGGCGCATGACGCGAGCGTTGCAGGAAAAGAACGCGAGCCTGGAGTCGGAGGTTCGGCAGCGCGTCGCCGTCGAGGCCGCGCGCGAGGCGCTCCTCGTCGAGCTCATGACCCGCACCGACGAGCTGCGTGAGGCCAAGGAGGGGCTCGAGCGCGAGCTCGTCGAGAAGGGGCGCGCGAACGCGGAGAGGACCGCGCTGCACGAGCAGGTCATCGCCGCGCAGCGCAGCCGGCTCCTCGAGCTCTCCACGCCGCTCATTCCCATCACGGATCGCATCCTGGTCATGCCGCTCATCGGTACGATGGACAGCGACCGGGCTCAGCAGGCCATCCATGCGATGCTCCACGGCGCCAGCAGCCGAGGCGCGGAGTTCGTCATTCTGGATATCACGGGCCTCAAACGCGTGGACGAGAGCGTCGCCACCATGCTCCTCACCGCGGCCAGCGGCCTGCGGCTCCTGGGGACGCGCACGGTGATCACCGGGATAGGCTCGGAGGTGGCCCGGACGCTCGTGCACCTCGACGCACCCCTGCAGGGCGTCGTCACGAAGGGCACGCTCCAGGACGGGATCGCCGTCGCGATGCACGCCTCCCGTCATCGGGGATAGGGCGTCTGCTCTGCCGGAACGAGCCTCAGGGCGCCGGCAGGAGGATCCGGGCGCCGCGAGCGAGCGTCACGCCGTCCACGTGGCCCATCAGCGGTCGCTCCGGCAGGACGACGTGGAAGTGCGTGTTTGACCCCATGTGCGTGAAGACGCCGTGGTGGTGCTTCGAGAAGAAGCCCACCAGCACCCCCTCGACGGCGGGGAGCGCTCCGCTCACCGACGCCCGGACATGGTCGGCGTGGCCTCCGCCGGGGGTGAGCTTTTTCCCGTCGATGACGTGCCACCGGAGATCGCGGAAGCCGCCGCGCACCTGGACCGGGACGGCGCCCTCCGTATCGAGGCCGCGCTCCCGCAGCAATGCCTCGATGCGCGCGTCGATTTGCCCGTCAGGCACGTCGGCGTCGAGCGTCGCGTCCTGCCACCGCGCGACGTTCGCCACCACGAAGAGCGTCGCCTCCTCCTCCGCCCCGGCGGGGCGGACGTCGAGGGTCCCGTCGTCGCGCGCATAGGAGGTCCAGATCGCGTCGTCGACGACGGTGACCTCCCCGCGCAATCCGCTGAGCGCCCCGACCCCGAACGCGCGCGGGCCCGGCACCACATCGCCGATGCGCACGGCGGGCCCCGTCTGCCCCTCGTGCATGATCGCGCGCAGGGCGCCGAACGAGCGGACCTGCACCGCCGCCGGAGCGCCCGGCGCGGGTCCCGCAGCGGTCTCGCTGGAAGGCGTGCAGGAGGCGATCGGGGACATCAAAAGAGCTCCGAGGAGCCCGAGAAGAAGGTCATGGAGAGTCGCTCGCATCGCTCGCATCGGGTTGCTCCTCTGTCGCGCGCGTCACGCGCGAGAGCGCACGATTCAGGGCGTGCAGCGCGCGCACCACGGCGGCGCGCTCCTCGCAGGGGATGGCGTCCACGATCGCCTGGAACCGCAGCAGGCTTTGCTCCTCGATTCGCCCTGCCATCCGGCGCCCGGCCGAGGTGAGCCGCAGGCGGCGGACCCGTCCGTCTTCCTCACTGACGTCCTGCTCCACCCGGCCATCGTCACGAAGGCGCTGTATCAGCCGGGTGACATTGCTCTTGTCGATGCCGAGCGCCCGCCGCAGGTCGCTCTGGGAGAGATGCTCGCCCGCCCGCTCGGCGTCCGCCAGGACCGTCAGGGCGTGGGCCTCGCGCGGCGCCACCCGGACACCGCACGGTGTCCGCTCCTCGTCCAGGAGACCGAAGCCGCGAACGAAGGCGCGGACCTCCGAGCGGAGCTCTCTCGTGGTCACCCTCCGAGGAGAACACAGATGGTTGCGATGCGCAACCAATTTGGAGGCAGGGACGTTCCGCTCCGCGGCCACCCATGGGCGCCGAGCCGCCCCGGGGTGTGCGGCGCCGTGGGCCGTATCGCGCGGCTCGTCGCTGGCGTCGCCGGTGGCGCGCGTGCCGGGCGCCTACCTCACCCCGCGAATCCTGCGCTGTGGATGGCCCAGCCCAGCGCGCCGCCGCCGACGACGAGCCAGGTCGAATTGACCTTGAAGCGAAAGAGCAAGAGCGCGCTCGCGGCCGCCAGCAGCACGGTGGGGAGATCGATGAGCGAAGCGCGACCGAGCTGCAACGTCACGACGAGCATGAGGGCGAGAGAAGCGACGTTCACCCCATCGAGGACCGCCCCCGCGATCTGCGAGCGGCGCAGCCGCGGCACCAAGGGGCCGCTCACGGCGACGAAGAAGAACGCGGGCAAGAAGATGCCGACGGTCGCGACGAGCGCGCCCGCCGGGCCGGCCAGCACGTACCCCACGAACGTGGCGGTCGTGAACACGGGCCCCGGCGTGACTTGCCCCACCGCGATCGCGTCCAGGAGCTGCGCCTCGGTCATCCAGCCGAGCCGCTCGACGAGATCCGCACGCAGGAACGCGAGCAAGACATAGCCGCTGCCGAAGAGGACCGCGCCGGTCTTGAAGAACACCCAGAAGAGCCCTGGCAGCGTGACCGACCCTGCGACGGCAAACCCGGGTAGCCACGGCGCCAGCGCCGCCGCTCTGTTGCCGGCGCCTGTATCTTCATCGCTCGGCGCCGGAGGGCGGACCGAAGGCTTGCCGAGGCGAGCGAGCACCGCGCTCGCAGCGCCCGCGCCGATCAGCACGGCGAGCTCGTTCACGCCGAGCCACGCGAGGACGGCCGCCGCGACGCCGAGGAGCCTGAGCGACGTGGTGCGGGCAGCCTTCGGGGCGAGCGCGCCGATCGCCTGCACCACGACGGCGATCATCACGGGTTTGACGCCGTAGAGCAGCCACGTTGCCGCCGGCACCGTTTCGAAGCGCACGTAGGCCCAGCCAAGGGCGCCCGTGATGAGCATCGCGGGCAGGATGAAGCAGATGCCGGCCACCGCGAGGCCTGGTCCTCGCGCTCGGTCGTAGCCGATGTGGATCGCCATCTCCGTCGAGTTGGGGCCGGGGATGAGGTTCGTCGCGCCGAGCAGGTCGAGGAAGCGCTCCTCCGAGAGCCACTTGCGCCGGCGCACGACCTCGTCCTGCATCATCGCGACGTGCGCGGCAGGCCCCCCGAACGCCGTCACGCCGAGGCGCAGGAACAGCCACGCGAGCTCGCGCAGATCGGCCCCCGTCCAGCGCCGGACGGACGTGGGAGAGGTGGCTGATTCATTCACGGCGCGCTCCGGCGCCGCGCCATGCGCGCGTCGACGGACAGGCGCCCCGCGCCGACGACGAGGAGAAAGAGCGCGCCCAGCAGCATCGCCCAGTCCGTCCTCGCCTCGTGGGCCATGCTCCAGAAGCCGTATTGCGGCATCTTGCGCACGTGGAAGCCGAGGATGTCTCGGCCGAGCAGGATCGGAAGCTTGGTCGAGACCAGCGCCACGACCATGTCGATGACGAGCAGAGCGGCGGCGACCCGGGTCAGGAGCCCCGCGAGCACGAGCGCCCCGCAGACGATCTCGAGCACCCCTACGAAAGGCCCCATGGCCTCCGGCCAGGGGATGCCGATCTTGGCGAACCTTCCGGCGCCGAGCTCCGCTGGATAGATGAACTTCTGGAGCCCTTCGGACAAGAAGACGGCCCCGACCGAGAGGCGGACAAGGAGCGTCGCCGCGGGCGCATCGGTATCGAGCATCTTGCGCAGGAGTTTCCTCATTTCGTTCCAGCCCTCGTCGACGGAGTGTGGATATGGATCTTCCAGCGGCTCACCCGGATCTCTCGATGCGCCGTCGAGATCATGGTTCGAAGCGCGTAGACGATCCTGGTAATCTCGTCAACCTGGACGCGCTGCCGTACGGACGCGGCCTGTGGCCTTCCGGCTCGGTCGTACAATCGAACCCGGCGCCTCCGCATCGGCCGGCTGGGAGCTCCTTGGTATCGTGATCCATGGCTCAAACCGCCCGCATCGCAGGTCACGGGATGGCGCCGGCTGCTGCGCTCGTGATCGGCGCCTCCAGGGGAATGGGCTGCTCGATCGCACCGCGCGCGTGGAGGGGCTGAAGCACGGGTAGCAAGCTGGGGCGCGGTGCGGAAGGGAGGTATCGCCCATGAACAACGACGGATTGTTGCGGAGGACGCTGGTGCTCGCGACCAGCAGCATCGGCATGAGCGCCGTCCTCGGCGCCTGCGCGCGTCCGCGCGACGCGGCGGCCCGCGAACCGAAGCAGGAAGGCGGCGCCGGGGAAGGCGACGAAGTCACCCCCGGTGAAGATCTGATGCGAGAGCACGGGGTCCTGCGCCGGGTCATGTTCCTGTACGACGAAGCCATCCGGCGCCTGGATGGGTCCGAAGACGTCCCGGGCGACGTGCTCTTCTCGGCTGCGGGCGTCGTGCGCCGGGTGATCGAGGACTATCACGAGAAGCTCGAAGAAGACTTCCTGTTCCCCCGCTTCGAGAGGGCCGGTAAGCACACCGATCTCGTCGCGGTGCTCCGGCGCCAGCACCAGGCGGGGCGCCTCGTGACCGCCGACGTGCTCACGCTCGCGAGGGAGCCGCTCCGGGAGCAAGCCGCCCGCCGCAAGCTCGCCGACAGGCTGCGCGCGTTCAATCGAATGTACCGGCCGCACGCGGCGCGCGAGGACACGGTGCTCTTTCCCGCGCTTCGGGCGCTCGTCGGCGCCAAGGCATATGCCGATCTCGGCGAGCAGTTCGAGGAAAAGGAGCACCGCATGCTCGGCGACGAGGGCTTCGAGAAGGCGGTCGCCGAGGTCGCCGAGCTCGAGGCGGCGCTCGGGATTGCCGACCTCGCGAGCTTCACGCCAGCCTAGGGGAAGGTGAGACGGGAGCACTCGGGCTTCGCGAGCGCCGCGCAGCGATGTGGCCGGCGAGGTCATCGTCGGCCATAGTGTCCACGTGTTGTATGTCCGCCACGTGCCGGGTCCGCCGCTTTCGGCGCACGTCGCCGAGCTCTGGTACCTTTCGGCTGCTCCGCCGCACGCGGCCGAGCGCATCCTGCCCTCCGGTACCCTCCAGCTGGTCGTCAACCTCGACGAGGACGAGGTTCGCATCTACGACGGCCCCACCCTCCGCCGCCACTCCGGTGCCGTCGTGTCGGGTGCGTACCAGTCCTCCTTCGGCGTCGATACACGCGAGCACGCGTCGATGGTCGGGGTCCACTTCCGCCCCGGCGGCGCGTGGCCGTTCCTCGGCGCGCCGCCCGGCGCGCTGACCGACACGCACGTCGACCTCGCGGAGCTCTGGGGGCTGCGAGCGGCGGAGCTCCGCGAACGCCTGTGCGCGGCGCCGGAGCCGCGCGCTCGCTTCGAACTGCTCGAGCGCGCGCTGCTCGACCGCCTTTCGGATGCGCGCCCCGGTCATCCCCTGGTGCCGCACGCGATCGCGGCGCTCGATGGAGGCGAAAGGCGCGTCGCGGACGTCGCGGCCACGCTCGGCATCAGCCACCGCCGGCTTGTCGACGTGTTCACCGCCGAGACCGGCCTCGCGCCGAAGGCGTTCGCCCGGATCACACGCTTTCGGCGGGCGCTCTCGCAGGCCGAGAGGGAGCGCGAGCCGGACTGGGCCCGGCTCGCTGCCGTGTCAGGGTTCTGCGATCAGTCGCACCTGATCCGCGAGTTCGTGGCCCTCTCCGGCAATTCGCCGACCGCGCTCGTCGCCCAGTCCTCCCGCGAACGCGTCAAGCTGCATCACATCGCCATCGCCGCGCCGGATGGGGCGCGCGGAAGGGACCGGCGACACGCGCGAACCCGAGGCGTCCTGACTGGATGACCGCGAAGGAGCGGCGCGGCGTCGGGATGCGCCGCGGCGCGGCCGGCGCATGGCTAACCCGCCGATGCCTCGTGGAGCTCGATCGGGTTGCCGTCGGGATCCTCGAGTTGAATCTGCGCGCCCCCCATGCCGCGCTCGATGTCGTTCCGGAAGGGTGTGCCGGCCGCGCGGAGTCGCTCGATGATCGCGGCGAAGTCGTCGACGTAGAGGACGATGCGGTTCCAGCCGCCCGCGGTCTGAGCGCGGCCGTCGGGCATGGGGCGCGCGCCTGAGCTGCCGGGGCCGCTCAGGAGCAAGCGCAGGTCACCGCGGGAGACCATTGCGAACGCCGTGCCGGACTGCAGGTCGAGCGTGAAGCCGAGTTGCTCGATGTAGAAGCGAACGGCGCGATCGACGTCCGTGTTCTGGTAGCGGACGACTGCCGAGGTGGCATCGGGGTTTCCTGCTGCCGAGGTCGATTCCTCCGGCGCCTCGTGAAGCTCGACCGGGTTGCCGTCGGGATCTTCGAGTTGAATCTGCGCGCCCCCCACGCCGCTTTCGATGTCGTTCCGGAAGGGTGTGCCGGCCGCGCGGAGTCGCTCGATGATCGCGGCGAGGTCGTCGACGTAGAGGACGATGCGGTTCCAGCCGCCGGCGACCTGAGCGCGGCCATCGGGCATGGGGCGCGCGCCGGAGCTGCCGGGGCCGCTCAGGAGCAAGCGCAAGTCACCGCGGGAGACCGTTGCGAACGCCGTGCCGGCCTGCAGGTCGAGCGTGAAGCCGAGCCGCTCTGTGTAGAAGCGAACGGCGCGATCGATGTCCGTGACCTGGTAGCGGACGACGGCCGAGGTGGCATTGGGGCTTTGCATGGGCGAAGTCGACTCCGTGCTGTGGGAGATGCAACCTCCGAGTGAGAGGATGACCAGCATGAGGATGATCTTGAGGATGATCTTCATGCGCGGATTCTGTCGCCCGCGCGCGCCGCCGTATTGGACAAATTGGAAGCCGCGGCGGTCCGGGCCGTCATCGCGGGCACGGGCACCTGGTCTTCGACGTCGTGTCCCACGAAGGCGTCGCGACCCCGATCGCCAAGGAGCCGCCGGACGTCGGGGTGACGAGCGCTTCGCTGGCCCACCTCGCGCGCTCGCGCCGGGGCGATCAGCGCTGCCTGTCGAACTTTTTGATCGCTTCCGGGCTGACGGGGGTGAAATAGTTCACGAGGTTGCCGTCCGGGTCGCGGAAGAGGAGCGAACGGTTGCCCCAGGGCATGGTCGTCGGCTCCTGCACGACCTTACCGATGACAGGAGCCAGCCTTCGATACTCCGCGTCGACGTCGCTCACGCGAAACTCGACGATGACGGAGTGGTTGTCGGCGGGGTGCGCTGCTCCCGCCGCGAAGAGATCCATGGTGCGCCGGTGCGCGATGGCGAGGGTGCACGAAGGCGTCTTCAGCTCGGCGAAGTCTTCGGTGTACCAGGTCGCTACGACGCCTGTGACCTGCTCGTAGAACGCGACCAGACGTTTGGTCGCGTCGGTGATGATGCGAATCGAGACGAAATCCATGACGGCCTCCTTGCGCAGCCGCGGCTGCGGAGTTGACGCGCATCCCATGTAGTTTGCGCCTGCTGACAGCGTGGCGTCAGCAGGGGCTCTTCCGGCTCGTGGACATGCGCCGCACCGAACGGCCCTTCGCCATCCTCCATGTGCTGCGTGTCAATGTTTGACCATGCCGGGAGCCGCAAGGCGGTGGAAGAGTCCTGCGCCGTAGTGTCCGCGGTCGCAACCCGGGACGTTCAGATTGCGATTGCCCGGCGCGCCCGGGTGCGCTCTTCTTCGATCCAGGAAGCGGGAGACTCTCCCGCGAGCGCGCCGCGATGAAGCCCTCGTACGAAGCTCGTGCACCAGAGATCGTGACGGAGCCCGAGCAGGTGGACCGGCTGCCGGCGCTGATCGAGCGGATCGCGGAGCAGACGCGGCGCGATGCCGAGGGCCGGCAGGTGGAGCTGCCGTCGGGGCGCGTCGTCGAGGTGCGATCCGCGGCAGGGGACGAGGAGCGGGTGACGATCCGGAGCGCGTCCGGGGAGATCGAGCTCGACGTGCGCCTCACCGCGCGCGGGCCGGTGCTGCGGATCCGGGCGGCGGAGCTCGAGCTCGAGTCGCCGGGCGCGGTGCGCGTCGACTGCGATCGTTTCCATGTGCGCGCCGAGCACGGGATCGTGCACGAGACCGGCGGCGACCTCGCGCAGACGGTCGCCGGCGACGTGACGACGCGGGCGCGCGGCGAGCTGCGCGCCGAGGCCCGTCAGGTGAACCTCGAAGCCACGCGCGGCGACGTGCAGATCGCGGCGAACGACGACGTGCAGCTGCTCGGCGAGCGGATCAAGCTGAACTGCTGAGCGTTGCGGGCGGCGCGCCGCGCGCGGTCGACCCCGCGCGTGCCGCGGGCGGCGCGCTGCGGACGGCGCGCGCCGGGTCGACCGCGCGTCAGAGGGCCGAGAGCGCGCGCTCGACCTGCTCCGCCAGCGCGGCCTGCGCGGCGACGCGCCGCTGCCACACGCGCTTCAACCGCATGCCGAGCGGCGCGTCGAGCCCCTGCTCCGCGATCTCGAGCGCGAGCTTGCCCCGCCGCTCGGCCCTGACGAGGCCCGCGTACTGCTCGGCCCGGAACCGGTCCGGGTGGCGCCGCTCCCAGGCGCTCACGTACGCATCGTCGAAGCGCTCGCGCAGCGCGCGGTCCCCGAGCTTCAGCGCGCGCTCGAGCTCGTCACGCCAGCGCCGGTCGGCCTTCCGCCAGGTGGCCTCGTCGAGGTCGTGCGCGGAGAGCACCTCGCCGCGCAGCGCGCCCCGCTCGGCGAGCTCCGAGCAGACGGTGGCGTAGCGCTCGATCGTGACCTGCTCTTCCGGGCGCGCTGCGCTCGGCGCTGGCGGCTCCTTCAGCGAGGCCGGCGGCGACGGCGCCGAGGCGGGCGCCGGGGGGCGCGGCGCGGCGTCCGCGGGGGCGGGCGGCTGCGATGGGGCTCCGTCGACGTCGAGCGCGGCGAGCACCGCTCCCGCCGCCGGGCCGGGCGTCGTGGCCGCGGGCAGCGGGGTGGCGGGCGGCGGGGTGGCGGGCAAGGTGCCTGACCCCGGCGCGCTGCCGGGCCCGTCGAGCGCGAGCGTGCCGCCCGCGGACCCCTCCCGCCGCCGCGGCTCGCTGGAGCGCGACGGCGCGGCTGGCGCGGCCGCAGCGGAGCGCTGGCCCGGCGGGCGCCGCGGCGGGACCGCCGGCGCGCTCCCGACGCCCACGCCGGCGACGGCCATCAGGCGCTCCCGCTGGGCCGGGTCGCGCAGCTCGACGTGGGCGCGCCAGGTGATCGTGCAGAGCAGCCGATCCGCGTCGACGTGGAGGCCGTCGGCGTGGAACACGAGCCGCGCCGGGGCGTCGGGATCGGCGTCGTCGAGGCCGTACACAGCGCCGGCGACGCGCGCGTCCGGCAGCGCGCTCTGGATGCGCGGGCGATCCGGGTGGAAGCCCTCGAGCACGACGACCGTGTCCGGCTGCAGCGCGGAGACCCACTGGTCGCGCGGGGCGCACTGGAAGTACGACCAGTCGAAGGCGCCCGGCACCTCCATCACCTCGGCGTCGAGCCTGGCGCGGGCGCCGGCCGGGAGGCGGCGGCTGCGCGCCGGCCACGCCGCCGCGAGCGGACCGAAGCCGCTGGGCCTCTGCGGATCGACCGGATCGAGCACGTTCGGCAGCTCGCCGTCGCGCTCGCTGCACCCCAGGGGGTTCTCGGGCACGCCGACGCCGCCGGCGGCGCGCTCGTACACGATCGGCATCCGCACGAACGGCTCCGGCGCTGCCCCGGCCTCCTTGCGGCGGCCGACGACGCGCACCGTCTTGTCGAGGCCGGGCACCTCGCGCTGGACGAGCGCGAACCGCGCGCTCATCTCGGCGACGGGGCGGCCGCCGGGCGCTGCGGCGTGCCCGAGGGCCGTCACGTCCACGTACTGGCGGTACGGCACCCGATCGCTCGCCGCGGTCACGTGGGTCATGGGGCCGCGGCGGTCGTGGACATCCTTCGTGTGGAACGGCGCCGCTACATCCGCCGGCCGCATCGGCGACGCGTCGAACGAGAAGCTGGCCTTCACGACGACCGTCAGCCGGAGCTTGCCCTCGTGGCGCCAGGGGACCGTGTCCACGGTCGCCTGCGCCGCCGTCGCCGACGCCGACGGCGTGAGCGAAGCGCAGGCGACGCCGCCCACGGTGCCTGGCAAGAACGGCAAGGCGCGCGCCGCGAACTGCGCGGCCTGCGCGTCGTCGACCGGGAGTGTCCCCTTCGGCTCGCTCATGTCCCCGTCGTGCACGGTCGCAAACCGCGCCTCCCGAGGTCAAGGGCTCATCCAGCGAGCGCTGGCCGTAACAACCATTGGAGTCGTCGACGGTGTGTGCTGGTGCGCGGATCGCTTCGGAACCTGGCCGCCGAGCTCGACCAGAGGTGCGCGCCGGCCGCGGTAGATCACGACAAAATACCGAGTGGCCGCCCGCGCGCCCCAAGTACCATGACCGCATGAAGCGGCTCACCGACCCCTTCCACGTGCTGCCGGAGGCGCAGCGCCACGAGCTCATGCGCGACACGGTGATGGCGATCTTCGGCCCCGCGGTGGGCCAGGGCTTCTGGGATCAGATGGAGCCGCTGCTCACCGACACACGGCGCCAGCCGGGCGACGCGGAGGAGCCGGAGAAGAACTTCTGGCGGGGCCGCTGGCGCATCTACGAGGCAGAGTGAGCGGGGAGCAGCGGCCGTGAGCAACGACCCGACGCCGCCCGCCGCGCGCGCGCCTGCGCACAGACCGCGCAGACCGCGCCGCAAGACCGAGCTGCTCCTGCAGGGCGAGCCCGACGGGAGGCGGTGGATCGCCTGGATCTCGAAGCGCACCTACCGGATCCACAACGGGCGCTGCGAGCTCGACGCCCCCGGGCAGCAGGAGGTCCTGCACGACGACGAGATCCCGTACAGCGAGGATCGCAAGCCGCCGCGGGTCTCCCCGCCGATCGCCGTCGACGACATGCTCCCTTTCCGGCGCGCGACCGACGTCGTCATCCAGGCCTTCGCCCACGCCTACAAGCCCGACACCCGCACGCTCACCGCGAGCGTCCGGTTCGGCAAGCACCACCGCGAGATCGTGGTCCACGGCGACCGCGTGGGCGAGATCGACAGGGCGGGCCGGCCGCGCTTCTCCGAGCCTTCGCCGATCGAGGTGGTCCCGATCCGCTACGACTATGCCTATGGCGGCGTCGATCTGACGGCGCTCGGCCGGAACGGCGACATCCTCGGTCAGCTCGTCCAGGAGGCCCGGCGCGGCACCGACAGGCTCGCCGACACGGTGTATCACTACCCGAGAAATCCATGTGGTTACGGGTACTTGATGGAGCTCGACGCCGAGGGCTTCGCTGGGCGGCCGATCCCCAACCTCGAGTTCCCGTTCGACCCGCTGACGCCCCAGCGCCTCGCCGTGGGCAAGCCGTACCGGTGGATCCACGCGCCGCTGCCAGCAGGCTGGGATTACCAGTCCATGGCCTGGTTTCCACGGCTCGCTTACCTCGGGCTCGCCCCGACCTGCCAGAGCGACGGCAAGCTCCCCGCCGAGGTCGAGCGGGGCTGGGCCGCCCGCGATGTCCTCTCGATACCGCCCCTTTATCAGGCTCCGGACGCCCCGCTCCGCCTGGAGTATGCGCAGGTCGCGTCGCCCGGGATGAGCGTCTCCGACCTCGCGCCGGACGAGTATTTCGAGCTGCACAACGTGCACCCGAGCCGGCAGGTCTACTCCTTCCACCTGCCCGGCGAGGTGCCCCGGGTGATGCTGGAGCTCGCGCCCGGTCGGGCGCTCGTCGAGGTGGAGTCCCACCTCTGCTCGGTGGTCGTGCGGCCGGTCCCGGGCGAGGTCGTCGTGGTCTGGAGCGCCCGGGCCCCCGTGGCCCTGGATCTCACCGAGGAGCAGATGACGAACCTGCGGCGCGAGGTGCGCTGGACCTCGGCGGCCCGATGAGCTCGATGAAGATGAAGGAGCGCGGACGATGTCCTACGGCTGCCTGACCGTCACGCGGTGGAACGTGTTCCTCGGCCTCTCGTGGCACGAGGCCCTGTTCTGGTGGCCGATGCCGCCGCCCGGGGCCTACGTGCCCCAGAAGTACTGGCCTCATTTCCAGACAGGGCTGGTCAGCGGCACGCACCTCTTCTCGTTCTGGTCGGAGCAGAAGAAGCACGAGATACAGCTCGACGGCGTGCACTGGATAGGGCGGGGGAGCGACGCGAGCCTCGTCGTCCCGCACGTGGACGTGGTCCAGGGGTGGAATCCGCTCCTGCCCTGGACCATCCTCTTCGGGAGCTCCATCTCGGTCTGGGGGACGAGCGGGGTCACGATCGCGTGCGACAACCCCATCTTCGGCGAGACGGCCTGCGATCTCGCGTGCTCGCCGTTCAAGACCGTGCCGTTCTCGCTCCACCTCGCGTGCAACAGCCCGGTCAGCCTGCCGCTCGATTTCACCATCGTCTGGGGCACCGCCAAGGCCGGCTTCACCTGGACCGACTTCATCGCGTGCCTCGTCGACATCGCGATCGAGATCGCGATGGACATCCTGATGAAGTTCGGCGGCCAGATCGCGGGCAAGCTGTGGAAGGGCGCGAAGGCCGCCGGGAAGGGGCTGATGAAGGGCGCGAAGATGGCCGCCGCCAAGAGCGCGGACCTCGCGCAGCCGTTCTTCAAGCGGGCCGGCAAGGCCCTCGCGCGGGAGAGCGCCGAGGAGACGCTCGCGAAGATCCTCAAGGAGTCCGCCGAGGAGGCGGCCGACGACGTCGCGTCGAAGGTGGGCAAGCAGGCGGCGGAGAGCTTCTCGGACTCGCTCAGCCGGCTGCGATCGCAGAGCGACGAGCTGCTCGAGGAGCTCGCGGAGGCCGCGGACGGCAGCGTGTGGAAGTCGTTCAAGCAGGGCGCCGCGGAGCTCGGCGAGAGCGCCGCCGATCGCATGAAGAAGCTCGGGAAGAGCCTTGGCGCGGCGGCGAAGTCGGCGAAGGACACGATCATCGCCGTGAAGACGTGGAAGAAGGTGACCGAGGAGAACCTCCTGAAGTCGCGGAAGGTGAGCGGCATCCTCAAGTACACGGCCCTGGCGAACGGGTTCAAATACTCGAAGAAGATCGGCGGGAAGCTCACCAGCTCCATCGACGCGCAGTACCACGACCCCGGGGATCTCGACGCGGCCTCGGACGGGTACAGCTTCGGGCCGTTCGCGCTCGGGAGCAGGAGCGGCGTCTACGACGACCTCGGGGACCCCGTGGGGGGCACGGGCGACGACGACGATGATGACGAGACCAGCAAGACCGTGGTTGGCGATCGGTTCGCCTGGAGGAGCGACGCGAGCGCGAGCGCGAAGGCGGGCGTGAGCGAGCGATTCTCGTGGTCCGATCAGAGCGACGAGAGCGGCGCGAGCGCGGGTGTGGACGACCGCTTTGCCTGGATCGCGAGCGACGCCGCCACGTCCGGCGCATAGCTCCACCCACCAGGAGTCCAGGTAGCCTGACCGCCTCGTCCTGCTGTCGCGCGCGTCACAGCACGCCTACGGCGTCACGAAGATGACCGAGAGATCATCCACGTAGAAGGAGCCCGTGGAGTTCGCGCCCATCCAGGCTCTGACCGCGCCGAAGTTCCGCGCCTGGTTGAGGAAGTAGCTCGGGATCGCGACGTCGAGGCTACCCGACGCCATTCCCAGGAGCGAGATGGTCGCCGTCGCCGCGGTCGCGCTGATATTGAACGTCACCTGTACGCTGAACACCTGCCCGCGTTGATACGTTCCAAAGACCAGGTTGCTGTCGTCGTTGACGCGCACCGTTCCGTTCGTGAGAAAGTCGAGGTGCAAGAAGCTCTTCAGGTCGCTCAGCGGCTGGTTGAAGCCCTCGAACTGCAACGTCGGGACGCCGCCGTCCGCGCCTGGAATGTAAAGCCTGGCGGTCGCCACGTATTGACCATCTCCGCGGAAGGCGCTGAAGCGACCCTGGATCGACGTCACGTCGTTGAAGCTCGGGTGCTGAATGAGCACCCACTGCTCGTTGGCCTCGCCAGCCGGCGAAGCGGCCACCATCACGTTGCCGTTGCCGAGCGCCGTCGCGACGGTGCCGACCGTTTGCTGCGAGCTCGGCAGCTGGGATGCGGCGTCCTGGTTGAAGCCGGCGCTGAGGATCGTCTCGGCCGTGCAGCCTGTGAGCAGCGCCGGCGCGGCCAGCAGCGGCAGACCCAGGATCGTGCGCCGAGAAACGAGGAGCGATTTGCCGGTCCCATGATCTTTGGCGCGAGCAGACTCGATCGTTCGATTGAACGTCATGTTCATCTCCGTTGTGTTGAAGCGGCCCACGCACGACGTGCATGGCTCGGTGGTCGAAGGGGCGTTGCCGCCGAGAAGCGCGGCGTACAGCGGCAGGTTTCGCAATCGTCATGCCACGGCGAGAGGGCCGCGCGTCCGCCGACGGGCCCCCGCGTTCGCGCCGAAAACGAGGCTCATCGCTCGCCTGATCCCGGGAGAAGAGCACGGGGCTGCCGAGCACCCTGTCTCTCGGAAGGAGACACCTGTTCCCCCCGGAGAACCAGCGCGGGCAGGGATGGCCTGCGGAGGAGGGCTCCGCGCCGAGCGAGGCGCTCGGTTCGCCCCGGGTTTCGACGAGGCGTGGCGACGGACCGCAGCCGGTCGGACGGCATGGTCCCAACCCAGGCCCAACCGGTGAGCTTGGGGCCTGGCGAGCTCGGGGCGGACTGCGCCGACCCGACCACCTTCCGGATTGGCTTTACGCGGATTATCCTCCCAATCCCGGCTCATTGTAAGGTGATATCCAAATGCGTAAACATCGCGGAGTTTTGCCGTCGGCGTTCGTCATTTTCTTCAGCTGTGCCTGCGGTGACGCTCCATCCGGTCACCCCGATGGTCAGGGCGGCGGGGGGCTCGGCGGTCAAGGTGGCGCGGGCGGCGTGGGGGGCGGCGGCGGCACGGGCGGGGGCGGCGGCGCAGGCGGCATGGGCGGCAGCGGCGGTGTGGACGGCGCAGGCGGCATGGGCGGGGGCGGCGGCGCTGGCGGCGCAGGCGGCACGGGCGGGGACGGCGGCGCAGGCGGCACGGGCGGGGACGGCGGCGCAGGCGGCACGGGCGGGAGCGGCGGCGCAGGCGGTACGGGCGGGAGCGGCGGCCAAGGTGGCGCAGGTGGGGAGGGGCCTCAGGCTGCGGAGACAATCGATTTTGATGTCGTCCGATTTTATGCGACCGGATCGAGCTATGTCGGCACTCCATTCGCGCTCGCCGACCTCAATGGCGATGGGCTGGTCGACGGCGCGCTGGCGCTACGCAGCGCGAATAGAGTGTCGGTGCTCCTCGCCGACGGCAAGGGCGGGTTTCTTCCTTCGACCGAACACGTCGTGAGTGGTGCGCACGACGTCGCCGTGGGCGACGTGAACGGCGACATGAAACAGGATCTGGTCGTCACGCTCCTGAGCGCCGGCGGCGGCGTCCGCGTCCTGCTCGGCAACGGCGACGGCACGTTCCAGGCCCCGATTTCGAGCCCGGGAGCGGACTATATGTCGCCCGTCCTCGCGGACGTGAACGGCGATGGGAAGCTCGACGTCGTGGCGAGCAGCAATGGCACGAACATCACGATCCTCGCGGGGGATGGCGCGGGCGCGTTCACGACGTCGAGGACGATCACCGGGACCACGAACTGTCGATTCATCGCGCTGGCCGACCTCGACAGCGACGGCGTGCGGGACATCGTCGGTTATGACACGGAGCTCTCCACGCCGGTCGTCAGCGTGCGGCTCGGTCAGGCCGGCGGCGTGTTCGGCCCCGTGACGAAATACACGATCTCCGCGCGAGACGGCGTGCCGGTCGGCAGCGCGGCTGATCTGGCGGTCGGCGATCTCGACGCCGACGGCAACCCCGATATCGCTGCCGTCGATGCGAAGGGAATGACCCTCTTGATGGGTAGCCCGTCGGGCGCGCTCTCGACGACCATGCGCGTCCCGGCGGGCCTCGCGCCGAGCGGCGTCGTCATCGGCGACTGGGACAGCGACGGGAGGCAAGACATCGCGGTGCAAAGCATGGACGACTCGATCCTCAGCGTTTTTCGGGGTGACGGGCTCGGGGGGCTCGAGCCCCGGGTGACGTACTCTACTGGAGACCGTGGCTCACGCGTCCGGTCGGGGGATCTCGACGGGGACGGCAAAGCAGATCTCGTCATGTCGATGAGCGGCCTCGTGGTCGCGCGAGGTCGCGGAGATGGGACGTTCCACGCAGCTCCGGCGCTCCTCGGGGGCAAGGGCGCGAGAGGCGCGGCGCTCGGCGATTGGAATGAAGACGGCAAGGCCGATGTGGTCGTCGCCTATACCGGCGGCCGGTCGCTGTCGTTCTTCGTCGGAAGAGGCAGCGGCGCATTCGAGTTGTCCGTGGCCATGCCTGCCGGCGGCGTGGATCCCGAGCAGGTCGTCGCGTGGGACGTGAATCGCGATGGGCACCTCGACGTCGTGTTCGGCACCGTCGAGGCGGGAAAGGTCGGTGTGCTGCTCGGCGACGGCGCAGGCTCGTTCGACCCCGTGGCGCTCCACGAGGGCGGGAGGGGGATCGCGCTCGCTGACATGAACGGAGACGGCGCCGTCGATATCGCCGCGACCACCTTCGACGAGCTGCGGGTGCTCCTCAACGACAAGGCCGGCGGGTTCCTGCCGCCGAACGCGTATCCCGCGGGCGCGAACATCCTGGACGTCACGGCTCGCGACTTCAATGGAGATGGAAACATCGATCTGGCGACGGCGAACTACGACAGCGACGATATTCGGGTCTTGATCGGCAACGGAGACGGCACGTTCGCGGTGGCCACGAGCCTCCCGGTGGGGAACTCCGCGTGGACCGTCGCGCCCGCCGATTTCACGGGCGACGGCGTGCTCGATATGGCGTTCGCGACGGTGGGGAGCGCGAGCGTCATCGGCGTGCTACCCGGCCAGCCAGGGGGCACGTTCGCGGCGCCTATCTCCACGCCGGTCTACTTGCCCCTCGAGACAGCGCTCACGACGGCGGATTTCGACTCCGATACGCGGCCCGATATCTTCCTTGCGCAAGGCGGAGGTGGCACGGTGGGTGTGTTTCGCGGCAAGGGCGACGGCACGTTCGACGCAGCGCTCGTGTACCAAAGCCTCTTCACCAGGGCGCTCGCTATCGGAGACGTGAACGCCGACCGGAGGCCGGACGTGCTCGTCGTCTCCACCCCAGTCCAGCAGGACGGGAGCGTGAACGTCTTCGTCAATATCTCTCATTGAGGCCACCTCAGGGCAGCGTGGCTGTCGTCGTCGCCGTCCCCGGCAGCGCCGACCCTGCGCCGGGTTCATGGACAGCAGCGGAGGGCACGACCGGATGGACCTGGGTCCCCCGGCTCCACCGCAGCAGATTTTTTCCGCCCGGACACCGTCGCCTTACGGCATGATACACATAGCCAATGCCGCTCTGCGGCAAGCCGGCGGCCCCACCATCGAAGAGCTGGATCCAGCTGCGCCGTCGGCATCGACGGCGGTGGTCGGCAACACCGAGCGGGCCGGAACCAGCGCCCGAGCGCGGCCGGACTTCGCATCGTGGACGCGGCATAGGCCGGGTCGCGCAGCCGCCCGGGCGGCGAGCAGGCGCCGGGGGGGCGGAGCACGGGTCTTGCACCGCACAGACCAGGGGTCGAATTCTCTTTACGCTCGCAAAGCAGCCTGAGATGCTATGCGCTGACACGAAACGGCGCAGGACAAGGGCATCGTTTCGGGGGCGAAAGCATCTTGGAGGGGTACCATGCCGATCTCAGTGACAGTCAAAGGGAAGACGTACGAGAGCGACGGTCATTACCATGCGGAAGAAATCATGCTCGCTTCCGTCAGCCGTTCAGCGAACCTCGTCGTGGAAATGAACGGTTGGCCGTGCACGGGCGAACGGCACCACAATTGCCACAAGCGCTTTCTTGCCGAATCCGCCGGCCGCACGATCACGGTGACCATCACGGACGATCACGCCGGCTACGCCGCGAACCATGGCCGCAAATTCGGGCAAACAGGGACGATCACCTACACCAATGGCGTCGCGACCTACGGCTAGAACGTCAGACGTATAGGAAGGCGTCGCGTCCTCTCGCTCACCACAGGCACGCCGGGCTCGCCTGGCCTCACCGGGAGAGCTCCGCGCCGGGCGTGTGGTGGCGCGTTCACCCGGAGCTCGGGAGCGCGCTCATGTCGGTCATCGCCATCGCCACCGCGCGCGGCGAGGGTTCCTACGCCTTCTCCTCGGCGGACGGTCGCCCGGTGCGGCGCGACGCGCAGCAATTTCATCGCATCCGCAGGCCTTGCGCCCGCGTCGCGGCGGCGTAGCGGCGCACCGGCTCCGGGCGCGGGCGCGCACTGGTCGGCCTCTTGCATGCTCGTCGAGCGGGCGCAGGAGAGCGGAGCTCGCAACGACGGCAGGCGTGCTCATGCGTGCCGAGAGCGCAAGGAGTCTGTTCGATGAAGCTCAAGAAGAATCGCAGGGTCGAGGATTACATGAGCACCGCGGTCATCACGCTGAAGGAGGCCGACACGATCAGCGCCGCGAATCTCGAGATGAAGCTCGCGGAGATCCGGCATATTCCCGTCGTCGACGCGAAGGGGCACGTCGTCGGGATCGTCTCCGATCGCGATTTGCTCCGCCACGTGAGCCGCCTCGACGCCAAGCCCATCCCGATCGAGTCGATCATGACCCGGCGTGTCCGCACCGTGCGAGCGACGACCCCGGCCGCCGACGCAGCCCAGATGCTCCTCGATCACAAGATCGGCTGTCTGCCCGTCGTCGGCGACGAGGAGCAGCTCATCGGGATCATCACCGAGACCGATTTCCTGAGCATCGCCCAGCAGGCGCTGCGAGGCATCGACGTGACCCACAGCGCCGGAGATCGCTAGAAGACGGGCGGTGGATGGCGTGTCCCCGTTCCTCCTGAAGCTCACCTCCGGCGGCACGCTCTGAGTCGCCGGCACCTTCTACGGTTCCATCGACGTCGGCTCGGGTCCCGTCGCGCCGCCGAGCACGAGCGGATTCGTCTTCCGCATCCCGGCGCGTAAGCAAATTCAGAAGGCCGGGTAGCAGCTCTTGCCGTCGGTGGTGATCGGTCTGTCCTCGGGCTCGGCCTGCGTGAGGTCGATGGCGTGGAGATCCGTCACGTCGTCATGGCGCAGGCAGTAGACGAGGGACGTCGCGTCGGGAGCGATCGTCGCGCTATCTATGTAGGTGCCGGGCTCGGCGAGCACGAGGGGGGATATCATGGCTGTGGCCATGTCGTAGACCAAGAGGGCGCTTGTCGCTACCGTGGTGTCGTTGGCCGGAACATCGATGGTTCCGACGAAGACAAAGCCGCTGCCGTCGCCGAGCCAGCTCGCCGTCGTGAGCGAGGGCCGCACCTGGCCTGCGCCGTAGCCCTCATCCACGAGCTTCGTGGGGCTGGTGCCGCCCCCTCTCGGATAGAGAAAGATGCCCTGATCCTCCGAATTCACGCACACGCTGTGAATGAGGAGGATTTCGCCGGTGGCCGGGTTGACCGAAGGTTCTATCACCGTGCAGCTCAACACCGTGGGGAAGGGCTCCGGCAAGCCACCTCCCGCGGGCACGCGCCACGGGAACGAGCCTCCTTGGAGGCTTGTCCCCTCGTACCACCAGTTGCCAAAGTCATAGAGAATGCCGGTGCCGTCGGCCGTGAACCTCGGTGCGTCCACCGAGATTTCGAAGTTCGTACGGCCCTCGCCGTCGTTGGGAAACACCGGCGTGAGGCGGCGGAAGTCGGTCCCGTCGGTGGCGAGGCTCCAGAGGCGGCGGGTCGCGAGGTGGGTGTCGTTGTCTTCCTTGGTGGGGCCGTAGAGCGAGGCGAGGACGATGCGGGTGCGGTCGGGCGAGAGGGTATGGCCCCAGATCTCCCAACCTTCACTGCCGTCGCCGCGCAGATCGGTGACTACGCGCTCGGCGCCGGTCGCGAAGTCTCGCGCGATGAGATGGTCGTGATCGGCCGTCTCTGCGCGCACGTAGAGGAACGTGCCGGCCGGGAGGGCACCCGCGCCGGTGGACGAGCCACCGCTGCCGGAAGCGCCCGTCCCGTCCGATGTGCCGGTGCTGCCGGAGGAGCCGCTCGGACCAGCGCCCCCGCCGCCGGAGGTGCCCGCGCTGCCGGACGTGCCCGCGCCGCCGGCGGTGCCCGATGTACCGGTGGACGACGCGGTCTCGATTGTGCACGCCAACGTCGAGCTCGCGACGATCGCAACGAGACTGAAAACTAGCCAACTGTTCTTCGTCGGAATCATGCGACCAGCCTAACAAATTCTACTCACGCGCATTTGTCTTTCAATCCGGCTGGATCTCGGGCTCGACCAGGTGCGCTCGAGCCCCATCGTCGGCTTCGACTTCGAGCTCAAGACCGTCGAGTCGTTGCGCCAGGGTCGCATCAAGGCCACGCACCTCCAGCGGCAGTATTACGAGGGGTACCTCGATGGCCAACGTGCGACGAAGCCGCTCGGCGCGGTTTGTCGATGGCGCGATTGCCGTCCCGCTTGCGTTTCGGAGCGGGCTTGTCGTTCGCCATCGCGGACTCTTCCGGCCTCGCAGGGCGTCGTCGCTGGCTCAGCTACCCCGACTAGGGGATTTCGGGGTCGGTGTGCCTTCGCCACTCGTTCCGCGCGCTTGAGTAGGCGGTCCGGGCGGCGAGCTCGCGCTCCACGCCGGTGATGGCGGGCATCTTGCGATGGCACAGCTCCCCGGGAAGGGTGATCTCCACCTGAGTTCGTGCTTCACGCAGCGTGCCGGGCCATCCTCCGGCGGCGGGGCGGCCTTCTCGATGGAGGTCTTGACGCCAACGCCTGGCCCACGCCTGGCCCAGCGCGTTTGCGCTCTGCTCGATGAATCGTTGCCGCACGGTCGCCTGCGCCGAGCCGTCCTGGTCGGTTGCTGGCTCTGACGGGGCGCGCTCGGCGCCCTGGCTCGGCGCTGCGCGCTTCACTCGGTGACCGCAGGCTGAGGCCCCGGGACGATCCCTGCGATGTCCGGATCCTCTCCCGGTGTCCCGCTGACGGCGGAGCCCTTTCCCGTGCGGCGCGCGAGACGGTTCGCGTCTTTCTCGCGCTGCTTCTCTTGCCGTTCGCGTTCCTTTTGCCGCTTCAATGCTCCTTGCCTCTGCATGCGAAACAGGCCTTTCGGCGCCTCCGGGCGCGTTCTTCAGCACCTCATGGTGCGTCCTGAAAGCGCAGGCGTGGCGGCGCACGAGCGCCGCCACGCCGCGCCCGTGATCAGTACCGGTCGCGACCGCCGCCGCCGCCGAAGCCGCGCGCCGGACGCTCCTGCGCTTCGTTGACCTTCAGCGCGCGGCCATCGAGCATGGCGCCGTTCAGCTGCGAGATGGCGCTGTTCGCGGCCTGGGCCGTGCCCATGGTCACGAACGCGAAGCCGCGCGGCTGCCCCGTCTCGCGGTCGGTCGGCATCGCGATCTCACGGACCTCGCCGGCCGCGGCGAACGCGGACTCGAGGGTCTCGCGGGTGGTGTTGAACGAAAGATTTCCTACGTAGAGACGATTTCCCATGCCATCCTGCTCTTTTACGGCTTTCTGGTGCGCTCTCGGCCTGCCATCCGACGAAGCCGTGACGGATCGAACGGAGACGTGCGGCGCGGAACTCCCGCGCGATCACACGGTGCGTCGTCCAGTCGTCCGAGCGAGCTGCAATCTCCCTCACGGGTGAGGGAAGAGGGAAAGCGTCGTTATCGAGGGCCAGGGACGGTCGTGAGGAGGGCATCCTAGCCCGGTGCATCGTCGTCCGCAAGCGGGCCGTTCCGTCTTCCGTCGCTGACCCTGCCGCCGACCGCAGGCAGCCGGCGAATAACGAAGTTGCATGGGGGCGAAATGGCCGATGTCCGCGATCGGCGTGCACCTCGGCCCCGGACCCTGCGATGGCCCGCCGTGAACTGAGCGGGGGCCTGGCGCCTGCGCCCGCGCCCCTCGCGACCGCGCAGCGTGCCGAACGGGCCCGGCCCTCGGCGCGAGAACGTCAATCTCACGTTAACATCCGCTCGCCCTGGACCGGGGTTAGGCGGCAGGGGAGCGCGCGCCGGCCTCACCGGCCGTGCGCGATCCGGTAACTCCCCGGGATCAACGCGGGCGCCGGCCCGCCGTACAGCGTCGCGGTGCGCCGCTCCTCCTTGCGGACGTGGTACTCGAACACGCAGCGGAGGGAGAAGAACACCCGCCCTTCCCCCGCGACGATCCCTATCTGATCGAGGTGCATGGGAAAGACATACTCCCGCTCCTCGAGCTGCACATGGATGTGCATCCGCAGGTCGGGCATCGCGAAGGCGAGGTCCCCGCCGCGCAGGCCGTGCGTGAGCCGGATCCCGTCGCCCGGTCTCGGCTCGCCGCCTGGCTCGATCATCATGCCCGGGTGCCCCATGTTGAAGAACGTGGGGAGGATGTCCCTGTGCCCCACCTTGAATTCGGGCGCCCTGTCAGGCGTGAGCCGGCCCGGGTCCGGCGCGGCGGCGCTCGTCGCGGCCTTCACGCGGAGCGCGCCCTCGGCGGGGTAATAGCCCAGGCCGACGGGATCGGGGGTGTCGCCGAACGAGCGGAGAAGCCGGTTCGGGTCCTCGAGGTTGGGCAGCGGCTTCCCGAGCGCGCTCTTCGCGTCGAGGTAGAACCCTCGCCCCGCCGGGTTGGGCGTGAAAGGCATGTCGAGCCCGTAGTCGGTAGGGCACGTCCCGCCGAAGGCGCGCGCGTAGTCGAGCTCCATGGAGACGAACGACTCCGGCTCGCTCGGGACCAGGGCGCCGCCGGGCCCGGGCGCCCAGGAGCGGTCGCCGAAGACGGCGATCCGCCGCCGGAAGGTCCGGCCCGCCTCGAGCTCGACGTCGAGGCGCGGCCTCGCCGCGCCGCCGGGCTGGCGCACCTTCCCGCCGAGCAGCACGTCGATCCCGCCCATGTAGAACGGCTTGTCCCCGGGCATCTTGCCGAGCGCCGTCGCGACGGGCTCGCCCGAGATCGGCCACGGCTCGTCGGGCGTGGCGACGAGCGCGCCGCCGGCGACCCGGAAGGTGGGCCGCGCGATCGCGCAGCCCAGCATGTGGTCGTCGCTGCGCGCCGACGCCGTCCTGAGGAGCTGCGCCGGGTGCCTTGTCTCGTTGCGAAGCTTCACGGATCGAGCCCTCTCCGCCGCGGCGCCGCGCTCAGCAGTTCAGGCGCACGGTGCCGCCGTCGAGCTTCTCCGTGGCGCTCCCGTTGGTCACGTAGATCCCGTCCGAGGTGATCTCGATCTTCGCGGACTTGCCCTCGGCGTCGGTCGAATTGCCGATCTCGAGGACGATCTTCTTCTGGGCCCGGATCCGGATCGTCGAGTCGGCGAACAGGGCGAGATCCGGTCCGCCGATCTGGACCTCCTGCTCGGACTCGACGCGCACCTCTCCGGCGCACGTCATCTCCAGCGCGCCGTCGGTCACAGCCCACTCGAGCGAGCCCGCGCTGAGCGCGCAGTGCCCGTCGACGACCTGCTGCATCGTGCCGCCGACCGAGAGGGTGAGGTTGCCCGTGACACGCCTCGACTCGTCGTCCAGGGACGAGATCGCGTGCGCCCCTGTGACGACGACCGTCCGATCGCCGGTCACCTTGACCGACTCGTCCCCGCCGACGCACGCGCTGCGGTCCCCGGCGACGATGTCGCGGCGGTCCCCGACGACGCTCGCCGTGTGATCGCCCGCGACCGAGAGCCAGCTGTCGGCGCCGACCGAGGTGGTCTGATCCGCGGCCACCGTCCTGGTCTCGGCCGCGCCCACGGTCACGGTGCGCGCGCCCGAGACCGTCACCGTCTCCGCGCCGCCGACGGCCTTCGTGCGGTCGCCTGTCACCGCGAGCGCATCGTCGCCGCCGACGTTGCGGCGCGCGTCGTTCAGCGCCTCGAGCTTCAGGTCGCGCTGGGCGCGGAGGTAGACCTCCTCCCGGCCTGACTGGTCCTCGAAGCGGAGCTCGTTGTACCCGCCGCCTCCCGGGGTGCTCTGCGTCCGCAAGGCCGATCGGGTCTTCTCAGCGGGGAGCGCGTACGGGTAGGGGCTCACGACCGTGTACACCCGCCCGGTCACGATCGGCCGGTCCGGATCGCCGTCGAGGAACTCGACGAGCACCGCGCTCCCGACGCGCGGGATGTGCATCGCCCCGTAGCCGGCCCCCGACGCCATCTGGGCGACGTGGACCCAGCACGCGTTCTCCGAGGCGCTGCCGTTGCGATCCCAGTGCAGCCTTACCTTCACGCGCCCGTCGCCGTCCGTCTCGATCTCGGCCCCCTGCGTCCCGACGACGGTCGCGGCCTGGGGGCCGGCGATGCGCGGCTTCGGCGTCCTGCACGGGGGCCGGAAGGCGACGCCGGCAGGGACGCACTCGAACGTGCAGCGGTACCCCTCCTTGCTGTCGAACCGGGCCGCGTGCTCGAGCCGGGTGACGAGGTACTCCGCGTTGAAGCTCTCCCTCGGATGATCCTCGAGCCGGAACCGCGCGCCGGGCGCGAGCCGCACGGAGCAGGCCTCGCCCTGTCCCACGGCGGCGGTCGCCTGGAGCGCGTCGAGGCGGACCTCCGCCGCGGGGCTGGCCGGGTACGCGAACACGGCGAGGTCCGTGTGACGCCCCTTCTCGGCCGCCGTGTCCACGACCGAGGCGGGGTTCTCGAACGGCACGTCGCGCGTCGTGACCTTCCCCGGCCGGACCCGCTGCGCGAAGCGGAACGAATCGACGCCTTCTCCGGTATGGAGCGCCCCCGTCACCGGCCGATACCGGAGCTCCTTCGGGGAGATGGGCGAGTGGACCTGCGCCGTGTCGGAGATCATCAGGGTCGCGCCAGCGTCGGTGTGCTCGAAGTAATAGAAGATGCCCTCTTCCTCCATGAGGCGGCTGAGGAACGCCCAGTCCGACTCGCGGTACTGGACGCAGACGTCGCGCGCCTCGTAGCTGCGCTGGAGCACGATCTCGTAACGCCGGACGCCGCCGAGCTTGAGCACCCGCTCGATGACCTCGGCCGTTGTGACGCCCTGGAAGATGCGGCAATCGTACCGCTGGTCGAGGAGCCAGACCTCCGGCACCAGGGTGGCGCGGTAGGCGGCGCGGTGCTCCGAGGTGTGGACCTGCTCGAACCCGCTGACGATCCCGTGCAGGTGGCGGGCGCTGGCGCCGTGATCGAGCGTCAGCACGGCCGACTCGGCGACGAGCGCGTCGAGGTCGAGGTCGGTGTCGGCGCACTCGACGGTGATGTCGAAGGCGTAGAGCTGCGACATCGCCTCCGCGCCTGAGAGCTCCTTCACCTCGAGCGAGGTCTTGAGTCCATCGATCGTGAGTCGTGCGCGGACGAGGGGCGGTGCCACGGCCATGAGAACCTCGGAAGAGTTTCGACCATCAGAGCCGATGTCGCGCCGATGTGCAAACCCGTCGCGCGGGCCGGCCGCGCCGGGCGAGCTGTGCGGTGCAGGTGCGATGTGCCGCGCCTCGATGGGCCCGCTCGGTACGCCGCGTGGCGCGGCCGTGCGTGAAGGTCCTGGAGCCGCTGCTCACCCGGTGCGCAGCGTCTTCATGGCGCCGGCCCACGCGAGCAGCTGATCGAGCAAGGCGAAGGCGGACTTCTCGTGGCGGGGGCGGGGCTTGAACACGCTGAAATTTTCGAAGTCGTCGAACAGAGAGAGCATGACCTGCGCGCGCACGTCCGCGATCTGGAGCTCGGCCATCACGAGCCGGAGCTGCTCGACGGCGCGCGAGCCTCCCGCGCTGCCGTAGCTCACGAAGCCAGCCGCCTTGTTGTTCCACTCCTTGTACAGGTAATCGATCGCGTTCTTGAGCGCGCCCGAGGTGCCGTGGTTGTACTCCGGCGTGACGAACACGAAGGCGTCGAACGGATCGATCTTCGCCGCCCAGGCCTTGGTGTGAGGCTTCGTGTACTGTCCCATCGACGGGGGCGCCGGCTCGTCGAGCAACGGCAGGTCGAAGTCCTTGATATCGACGAGCTCGTAGTCGGCGCCGCCCTTCTTCAGCGCCACGTCGTGCACCCACTTCGCGACAGCCTCGCCGTTGCGGCCCGGCCGCGTGCTCCCCAGGATGATCGCCACCTTCAACATGTCTTCTCTCCAAGGCAATAGCCCCTCTCCGCTCGAGCCGGCAGGCGGCGTGATGCGCATTCCCACGACGCCGCGGTGGAGGGGAGGGGGCTCACGAGGTTGCTACCAGCTCGACGCTACTACCAGCCAGGCAGGCTTCCCGCCAGCCAGGTGTCGCGGGAGCGCGCGATCCCTCGACCCGTACCGCCGCTTGCACATCCACGCGCCGAGGCAGCGACCGCTCGTGGAGCTTGTGGGCGTGCGGCGTGCGCAAGGCCCGCTCCGGCGCCATCGGCAGTCCGAGCCGTCGGCCGATCGCCTCGTGAACGGCTCAGGTCGCCGCCGCAAATTCGTCCTCAGAGCTGCGCCGCCCTTGAGCGGCCGTCGCGCGGACCTGCGCGGCGATACCTGGCTTCGCTGCCGATACGATGACTCGGCCCCTACTTCTTCTTTCTGCTCGACCAGCTCTCGATCGGCAGGCCCTGAAATCGCTGAAAGTCTCGAATGTTCGCCGTTACCAGGATCAAGTCGTTGCTCTTCGCGATGGCGGCGATCTGCCCGTCCACGAACGGTGCCGGCGTTCCCTTCGCATCGAGGCGAGCGCGCTCGTCGGCATGCCATGCCGAGGCCGCGGCGTCGTATGGCAAGATGGGAAAAGACACGTAGACGACCTCGCGCAGGTACGCCTCCAGTGCTGTGCGCCGCTTGCCTGAGGGCAGGAGCCGACAGCCGTACCACAGCTCGTGCCATACGGGGGCGGCGAGCGCACTCTCGTGCGCGTGGGCCTCGATCTTCGCGAGCATCGCCTCGTCGGGAGCCTTCTTCATCGGCTCCGAGATCGTGGAGGTGTCGAGCAAGAAGCGCGGGCTCACAGCTTGACCTGTCGACCCGGTGAACGGTCGCGAACGGACGCGGCGAAGTCGCGCTCCAGGCCCACCTCCTCGAGGACGTGCCGCTTTCGGAACGCACGGTATGCGTCGCCGAAGCTCGGTCGATCCGCGCTCAGCCGCTCGAACTCCTCCCGGGACAGGACGACCGCCACGGGGCGACCTCGCCGGGTGAGCTCGACGACTTCACCCGCTTCCGCTTGCTCGATGATGGAGGGGAGATGGGCCCGAGCTTCTGCGACGGAGTAGCGATGCGCCATGCCATAGATGTACATCAACATGTACATTCGTGCAACCGGGCGGGATGGCTCTGGTCCACGCCCAGGTCGCGCAGCTCGGCGGCAGGACCGGACCGGTCTTGGCGCCGGAGCACTCCCTCTGACGAGCCCGCCGACGATAAGTGGCTCGCGACCAACGAGTCGGCACAGGGGTTCACGTGCGTGTGCTGTCAGCCTGCATGCGCGTGCTGCCAGACAGGAGATGACGGCGGCTGTGCCATCCGCGTCGCCACACGTCGCGAGCGCCTGCCGTTGCCCCTGCGCTCCCGGCCTGATATGGGTAGGGTGGCTGCCATGAGCTGGACCGAGGATGACCAGAGCAGGCTCGACCGCCTCCGTGACAGGGAGCTTTCCGGTACGCTGACGCAGCCCGAACAGGAGGAGCTCGCGGCGCTGATGGCGCGGATCGAGGCGGAGGAGGCCGCGATGCTTGCCCGGAGATGGCTCGGCTGCGTGCCGAGGCTGGCGACCTGGCGGCCGAGCTGGCCAGCGTCGAGGGCGAGAACGAGCAGCTGGCCCAGCTCATGGCACAGCAACAGGCCCTCGTGACCGACACGCGCAGATTCCTCGAAGAGTTCGAGCGGCGCCGCGCGTCCATCCTCGACGGACTTGCCCGCGTCGCCGGCGGGCCGCTGCCCGCTGCATGAATGGCCGTCTCGACTGAAGCGCGCGCAATCGTCCGGACCGCCTTCGGTGGACGGTGTGGTTACTGCGGTGTTTCCGAAACGTCGGTGGGGGGCGAGCTGGAGATTGATCACTTCCACCCGGTTGCTGCGGGCGGCTCCGACAAGATCGAGAACCTCGTCTACGCTTGCACCGCGTGCAACCGGTTCAAGGGCGATTATGCTCCCGCGCACGATGCACCTGACAGCTTGCGGCTTCTTCGCCCTCAGCATGACGATCTCGGCGCGCACGTCGAGGAGACAGTCCACGGCCGGCTGATCGGGCTCACGCCTCGCGGCTGGTTTCACATCCAGCGTCTTCATCTCAACCGCACGCTGCTCGTCGAGCGGCGCCATTGGCACCACGTCCTTCAGCAGCAGAAAGCCGACCTCTCGCGGTCACGAGGCGGAGGCGCGTCTGCGGCGGCGAACGAACCCGGCGGCATGACCACCGTCTCCATTCGCCCGCGCCTCGTCTGGGGCCCAACGGATGCGACGGTGCTGCCCGTCGTGCTGCGCAGGGCGCGGGAGGGGAGCTTCGCCTGGCTCGACGGCGGCGGCGCGTGCACGTCGACGACGCACGTCGCGAATCGTGGCCGATGCCGGGCCGTTTCAGCCGCCGTTTGCGCGGGCTGGGCGTGACGGCTCGATGCCCGCCGTGCGTTCATTGCGCGCGAGCGCCGCGGCGCTGCGCAAACAGCCAGCGCCATGTCGCATCCTCGGCGTAGACATCGACGAACACGGCGTGCCCGCCGCGCGCGAACTCCGTGAGCGTGAGCGCCTCGTCCGCGGACGCGTCGGTGCCGGGACGCCAGACGACCTGGCCGCCATCGAACACCGCGGTCGAATCGGACCCCGGCGGATAGCTCAGCATCGGATTGCCGCTCGGGACACCCCGCAGCGCGGCGATGGCGGACACCCAGGTCGCGGACATGTAGTTCGGCACGATCTCGTCGTCGAAGGCGTGGAACGCGCGCACCGGCAGCGTGCGCAGACCCGCCGCGAGCTCACCCGTCTGCGGGCAAGCGCCGCAGATGGGGAGCGCCGCCGCCAGCCGCTCCGGATGGACAGCGGCGTAGCGCCACGTTCCGCATCCACCCATGCTCGGACCGGTGAGATAGATGCGCTCGCGATCGATTTCGTGCGTTGCGAGCAGGTAGTCGAGGAAAGCGTCGATCTTCGCCGGGTCCCATTCGCCGGGCGACTGCGGGGCGGCGATCAGCACGCCGGCGTCGACGAGCGGGGACGACATGCCGAACAGGCGCGCGCGCGCCAGATAACGCAGCGGGGGCAGGCGGTGGATGATGGCGCGCGGGTGCGTACCATCACCGCGGCTGCCCCCGCCGTGCAGCACGAGCAGGAGCGGGCGCGGCCCCGGCTCCGGCGGCACGTACTCGACATATCCGTAGGGCGACGCCGTCGACCCGATGGGATGCGCCTGCATCATCAGGGCAGGGATCACGTAGCGCAGCGCGAGCAGCGCGAGCCCCGTCGCCGCGACGACGGCCTGCGTCGCCCTCCTCGCGCGGCGAGCCCAGCGAGGTCCTGACACGCGGCCGAGCCTACACTGCGCCGAGCATGGGGGCCATCCGCGTGCTGCGCTCCTTCCGGCGCGAGCGTGGCTCGCCCACGGGGGGTGGTGTACTTTGGCCGAAGGTGGCGTCTTTTGAACCGCCAAGTCGCCAAAAGACGCCAAGAAATACATAAAAATCTTGGCGTCTTCTGGCGTCCTTGGTGGTTCCATCATTCCGGCAGGGCAGGGTAAGTACCCCACCACCCGCCCCGGATGCCCAGCAGCTCGCGTCCGGCCGCCCGGCTGCTCGTCAGGCGCGCCGCGCGCGGCGAGGGAGCGTGCCAGTGCCTCGGCGCACTCACGCCTGCGAGGTTTGCTGGTAGAGTGACGTTCTCATGCCGCGATCACCGGCACGATGAAGCCCCTCCGCCCGGCGCTGCATGAGCGCGCGGGCGACCCCGACAGACGCTGAGCCGAGGAGATCCACGTGAGCGCTCGAATTCCCCTGCAGCCTTTCCCCCGAGGCTGGTTCCAGGTCGCCACCTCGGACGAGCTGTCCACGGGCGGGCCCATTCCGCTCCGCTGCTTCGGGCAGGATCTGGTGCTGTTCCGGACGCAGGACGGCGAGGCCCGGGTCCTCGACGCCCACTGCCCTCACATGGGCGCGCACCTCGGGGTGGGCGGCCGCGTCGAGCAGGGCGGCATCCGGTGCCCGTTCCACGGATGGGTGATCTCCGGCGAAGGGAAGTGCGTGCACATCCCTTATGCGGACACGATCCCGCCGAGAGCGAGGACCCGCGCCTGGGAGGTACGGGAGCTCGACGGCCTGATCCTGGTCCACCACGCGCTGGGCGGCGAACCTGCCGCCTTCGAGATCCCGCCGCTCGCCGAGGCGCGCTCGACGGAGTGGTCCCCGAAGCTGAGCAAGCGCTGGCGGGTCCGGACGCACGTCCAGGAGACCCTCGAGAACATCGTGGATCCTGCCCACTTCGTGACGGTTCACGGCATGCTGGTGCCGCCCCGGACCGAGATCGAGATCGAGGGCCACATCATCCGATCCAGGTCGGCGGTGAAGCAGAAGGGCCCGGGAGGGCAGGTGGTCGACGGCACGATCACCTGGGAAGGCCACGGGATGGGGTACGGGACGATCCGCTTCACCGGCATCGTCGAGCTCCTCTTCGTGAACACGGTCACCCCGATCGACGACGAGCTCGTCGACATCCGCGTCGCCTTCTGGCTGCGCAACGACGGCGCGCAGCGCCTCGGACAGGCCCTGGCCGCGGAGGTCTGCCGGCAGATCGAGGAGGACATCCCGATCTGGGAGAACAAGATCTACCGCGCTCAGCCCGTCCTGTGCGCCGGTGAGAAAGGCATCATGACGTTCCGCAAGTGGAGCAGCCAGTTCCTCTGACGCGCGGGGCGCGGCGGCGGAGCCTATCCGAGCGGGGCTCTCGCATCTCGGGTGAGCTCGACTTCTAGCCGATCCCGATGCCCTCTGTTCCGGATCCCTCCGCGCGGGCAGACTGAGGCAGGTCCCCGCGTGCTCGTGCCCGCCCCCAGATCGCCCCTCTCCGGCGTCAGCGTCGTCGGCGTCGGATTCCGCCCCGAGCTCGCCGCCGACTTGCTGTCCGCGCCCGGCGCCGTGGATTTCGTCGAGGTCGTGGCCGAGGCCTGCTTTGCGAGCCCGGCCGCGCGGCGCGAGGCCTCGGCCATCGCGCGGATCTGGCCGGTGGTGCCCCACGGCGTGAAGCTCTCGCTCGGCAGCGCGTCGGGCATCGACATGGAGCGCGCGCGCCGCCTCGGGGCGCTCTGCCGGGAGCTCTCGGCCCCGGTCGTGAGCGAGCACGTCGCGTTCGTGCGCGGCGGCGGCCGGGAGATCGGCCACCTCACCGCCCTGCCGTACACGCTCGAGGCGGCGCGCGCCGTCGCGCGGAACGTCGCCGCCGCCCGGCGGGCGCTCCCGGACATCCCCCTGCTGCTCGAGAACGCGGCGTGCACGCTGCGGTTCCCCGGCGACGCCCTCGGGGAGGGGGAGTTCTATGCCGAGGTCGTCGACCGCACCGGGTGCGATCTGCTCCTCGACGTCGGCAACGTCTATGCGAACGCCGTCAACGCTGGCGTCGATCCCGGGGAGCTCGTCGGTTCCTACCCGCTCGAGCGCGTGGCGATGATCCACATCGCCGGCGGCGTCGTGGAGCACGGCTTCTACTTCGACACGCATGCCCATCCGGTCCCCGCGCCGGTGTTCGTCCTGCTGGCCCAGGTC
The DNA here is from genome assembly GCF_051473845.1 of Sorangium sp. So ce381. Lineage (NCBI taxonomy): Bacteria > Pseudomonadati > Myxococcota > Polyangiales > Polyangiaceae > Sorangium > Sorangium sp. So ce381. The sequence continues at coordinate 2,628,565 of NZ_CP150336.1, forward strand.
GTTGCTCGCACCGGGCCGCTCCCGATCCTCCTCGAGCGCGACGGCGACTTCCCGCCCTTCGCCGCGCTCGCGGCCGAGATCGCGACCGCGAGGGCGATCGCCCGGTCCGCGCCGTCCCGACCGACGTTGACCCGACCGACGTTGACCGGGCCCGCGCTGGCGCCGTCCCGACCGACGTTGGCCGGGCCCGCGCTGGCCGAACCCACGTTGGCGCCGACCCGACCGGGGTTGCCCGCCTCTCGCGCCGCGTCGCTGAAAAATTCTTCCGACGCCTCACCCCCATCGGCGTCGGCGCTCGCCGAGGTCCAGGCCCGCGTGGCCGAGCTGCTCACCTCACCCGTCGATCCGCCGCCGGAGGCCGTGGCTCCCTTCGACGCCGAGGACGTCGCCCGGTCGCGCGCGATCCTCCAGCGCAAGCGCGTCGACGACGCGCTCCCGCTCTTGCCGCGGCTCTCGCCTCACCGCGAGGCGGTCGCCCGCCTCGGGGCCCGGTGTGTCGAGGCGTCGCCGCGGGCCCCGAGCCTCACGGCGGTCGCCGACGCGCTCCGCATCGCCGCGGCGGCGGTGGACGACGCCCGGCTCGCGCCCGAGGCGATCGTCGACCGCCTGCTGCTCCGCGCCCGCTTCGTCGGGCCCGCGGGCGACGGGAGCGTCAAGCCCAGGCTCCTGCCGTTCATTCGGCGAGAGCGGCTGCCGGGAGGTCGGGTAGTCTGGGCGATCAAGGGGATGGGCTCGAGCGCCGAGGTCCGGCTCATCGAGCCGCGAAGGTAGACCATGAACGAGGGATCCATCGCCACGGGGAGCGCCGTCTCCAGGTTGCCGGCGCCGGTGCAGGCGCGGCTCGTCGAGCTCAAGGAGGGCCTGGAGCGGACGCTCGGCGACGAGCTTTCGTGCCTGCTCGTGTACGGGAGCGCGGCGCGGGGCGGCTACCGCGACGGGCAGAGCGACGTCGATCTGATGGTGGTGCTCGAGCAGGCCTCCCGCCAGAGCCTCGACGCGATCGCCAACGCGCTCCAGATCGCGCGCTACGCGGCCCGCATCGAGGCGATGATCCTCACCGCCGCCGAGATCCCGCGGGCCGCGGACGTGTTCCCGCTGCTCTACGACGACATCCGCCGGTGCCACGTGCTCCTCTCCGGCCGCGACCCGTTCTCGGCGCTCGTGATCGACGGCAAGAACCGCCGCCTGCGCGTCGAGCAGGAGCTGCGCGAGGCGCAGATCCGCCTCCGGCGCGCGGTGGTGGACGGGATGGGCGCCGACGACGCCTTGAAGGGCGCGGTCTCCCGCAAGGTGAAGCAGATCCGCGGCCCGCTCCACGCCCTGCTCGGCCTGCACGGGATCGAGGGCGGCGACGATCTGGGCACGGTGCTCGCCGGATCGGGCAAGCTCCTCGGCGTCGACGTGGCCCCGCTGCAGCGCGTCCACGAGGCGCCGGGCGCGGCCTACGCGGCGCTGGCAGAGCTGCTCGCGCGCGCGGTCGACGACGTCGACCGGCTGGAGCACCCGGAGGCGGCGCGATGATCCACGAGATCTTCGACTTCTTCCCGTTCAACATGGGGTCGGGGCCGGCGTTCCTGCTCTTCTATCTGGCGCTCTCGATCGCCGGCCTCGTCGTCGCCATCCTGGTGCGCAGCGCCGTCGGCGCCTCCCTCGATCGCTCGGCGCAGCTGAGCGGCGCCGCGGCGGTCGCGGGGGCGCCGGGGGGCGCGCCTTACCGGACCCCGGCCTTCGCGCATGCGCCGCCGCGGCAGCGGCTCTCGGCGGGCTGGATCCCTCAGCCGGACGAGTACTGGGCGATCGCGTACCTCCGCGACGGGAACAAGGGCGTCGCCGCCACGCTGATCGCGGTCGCGATGGCCGCGGGCTGGCTCGTCCCCGCGGGGGAGGCGAAGGACGCGCCGCAGGCGCTCCACGTCATGGTCGGCTCGGCCCCGCCGGACCGGGTGCTCGCGGCGTTCTTCAGCTCGCTCTCGTCGAGGGGCGCGCACGGCGATCGGATGGTGGCGCTCTCGCTCGATCAGGTGCGCGCCTCCGCCGGCCAGATCGCGGCCCGCTTCGAGCCGGAGCTCCGCGCCGAGCTCGCCGCCGCAGGGATGCTCCGCCCGCGGGGGACGATGACGGCCCTCTCGGCCGTCGTGTGGGCGGTCGGCGTCGGCCTGCTCGGCGTGGGCCTGATCCGCGCCATCCGGGCGGAGGAGCTCGATCGGCCGTACTCGTTCCTGGTGGTGGAGATGATCGCGCTGCTCGTCGCCACGTGGATCGTGGCGCGGACCGCGAGCGCCTACAGCACCATGAAGTCGGACTACCTCAGGTGGATCGACGACTCGACGGTCTCGCTCCGCTCCGACGTCGCAAGCGGCCGCCGCCGGGAGGCGGTGGACATCGGCTTGACGGTCGCCGCGAGCGGCACGGCGGCGCTCGCGATGTCGCCGCTCTTCGGGCCGATGGTCTATGCGATGACCCCGCCCCCGCCGATCTCGACGGGGGGCGGCTCGTCGGGCGGATCGAGCTGCAGCTCGTCGAGCTGCGGCGGCGGCGGTGGCTGCGGCGGCGGCGGCGGCTGCGGCGGTGGTGGTGGCTGCGGCGGGTGACGCCCGCTTCGAGGTGCTCGACGCCCTCGGCCTGTGCCGGCTCACCCGGCGCACCGGCGATCTCGACGGCGCGGTGCCGCTCCGGGTGGCGAAGGCGTGCGTGCCGCTGCTCGAGGGCAACGCGTTCGGGCTCCAGATCACGCTGGCGCGGCCGATCGAGGTGCGGCGGCGCCTCGGGTCGCTCCGCGCCGAGCCGGCGGGCGAGCACCGCGAGGCGCTCGTCCGCGCCCATCGCGCCGCGCTGCCCCGGCTGGTCTCGCAGGGCTTCCTGGCGCCGGAAGGGGCATGGCACCGGGCGCTGCGCGGCGGCCTCGCCTGGACGCGCCGGAAGGGGCTGGGGCCGCCTCGCCTGCGCCTGTGGACCGGGCTCCTGGTGCGCCCCGACCCGGGCCTGTGGCTGCGCGTCGCGGGGGCAGCCAACCGCCGGAACGCGCTGATCGAGGTGAGCGAGGCGTACCTCGCCGACGAGGGCGCCTTCGTCCCGCTGGTGGTCGAGCTGCGCGTCCGCGACGAGGCCCCGCAGAGCCTGCAGCTCGAGGGCGAGATCGGCTGCATCGCGCCGGTGCTCCCCGACGTGCAGATCGAGGCGTGTACGCTCGCGGAAGCGCCCGAGGTGGGGCGGGCGCACGCGGAGTTCTACGACGCGAAGTACTTCGCCGTGAAGAAGGGCCAGGTGACCCGCAAGTACCGGCGGCTCGTGGCGGGCACGGCGGGTGGGCGGAACGCGGGCGCGGGCGAGGGGAGCGCGGGGCCGGCGCGCGTGCGGCTGGTCGTCGCGGGGCCGGCGGCGCCGGAGATCGCCGAGGTGACCGAGGTCACGACCGCGGCCGGGCCGGATCCGGTCCCCTGGCGCGGGGGTGCTCGGCGGCTCGCGTCGATCGTGGTGAGGAACGCCGTCCCGTTCCGCGCGACGTTCGACGGGCACACGCTCGCCGTCGCGCCGGACGCGCCGCGCCTCGCCGACGCGGCGGCCGCGGTGGAGCGCTCGTTCGCGCAGACCTTCGGCGACGAGTTCATCGCCGCGAACCGCGGGGCGCTCTGGTACCTGACGAAGTACTTCACGCCGCATCCGCCGGGCGAGCCGCACTTCTTCGTGAAGCCGTGGGCCTTCACCCGGACGCCGCCGGGCTGGTCGAGCCTGCTCGACGGCGTCAACGGCGACGGCTACGACGTGATGCGCGGCGTGGTCGCGACCGACGCGTTCTTCGCGACCCCGGCGGTGTTCCACGTGCGCCGGCTCGGGGCGCCGATCGAGGTGCCCGAGGGCGCGGAGCTGCTCCGGATCGTGCCCATCCCGCGCGAACTGCTCCGGGCCGGCTTCCGGGAGGCCCGCTTCCTCGATGCGTGACCGGGGTGGACGGCGCGGTCATCGGGTCCGTATGTGCTGGATAAATAGGATGATTTTGCCCTTCGAGCGCCCCCGCGGAGCGCGCCCATGAGCGAGCGATGGATCTGGCCCGGGCCGGAGGGCGGTCCGGCGAGGCTCTTCGACGAGCTCGCGGCGCGCGGCTTCTCGGTGCTCCGCGGCGACACGGCGCTGGCGCCGGAGGAGGCCGCGCGGGCGCCGTGGAGCTTCGCCGAGCGGCTCCTCGGGGCAAGGCCGCTCCTGGTGGAGCGGCAGCCGATCAAGGCCGTGCCGGGCGGCAGGTCGTTCGCCGCGAGCTCCGCGGCGGCGCCGCTCCACACCGACAGCCAGTGCTTCGCGGGCGCGCCTCCGGCGGTGCAGATCATGGCCTGCGTCAGGCCCGCGGAGCGCGGCGGCGGCTGCCTCCTGCTCGACGGCTGGCCGCTGCTCTCGGCGATCGAGCGCGCCGATCCCGAGCTCTTCCGCGCGCTCTTCACGGTGTACAGGCGCATCCCGTTCGTCTTCGGCGACTTCTTCGGGCCCACCGTGTCGCTCCGCGGCGGCGCGCTCGCGCTCACGCACGCGCCGTTCGTGCCGCCGGGGGACGCGATCGCCGCGCGCCTCGCGCGGTTCGTCGAGGCGGCGCGGCGCGAGGTGATCGAGCTGTCGCTCGGCCCGGCGGACATCCTGGTCGTCGACAACCGGCGCATGCTGCACGGGCGGCGGGCGTTCGAGGGGGCGCGCGAGTTCGTGCGGCTGCTCGTCTGGATGGAGGCGCGGCTCCCGTCGCCGCCGGCGTACGACGCGCTCGCCGCGGAGGTCGCGGAGGCCGCCGCGCGCCGCCTCGCCGAAGGGCCGCGCGCCACGCGGCGTCGGCTCGGCCTCGGCGCGCCGCCGCCGCCCGAGGCCCGCCGCCGCCTCGGCCTGGTCCTGGAGATGCTGCGCGGCGTCCCGCCGGGCGTCCTCGCCGCGCGCGAGCGCATCCCCGAGCCCGAGCTCTACCGCCTCCGCGACGCGGCGCTCGCCGCCGCGGAGGAGGCGCTCTCGGGCGACGCGGAGGGCACGGACGACGGCGCGCTGGCGGAAGCGATCGAGCGGATGAGCCAGGGGTGAGCCGCGCTTGCGCCGGGCTGCTGTGCGGAAGAGAGCCGTGGCCATCGGGCGGAAGCTGCGTGGACGGCGCTGTGGACGTCCGCCAGGTCGATGCGGTCGCAGCTGCGCTGGCCTGTCCATCGGCTCCGCCAAGCGGCATGGTACAGTGTGGCCATGAGCGCAGGTGATGAGGCTGCGGAAGCGCGGCGGTTGGCTCGCGCGGGCTGGATGATGCGCGTCTTTCGGCCAGGAGAGGACGAGGCGCAAGCGGAAGCGGACGCCCTCTTCTGGAGCTCCATCCCCATCCAACAGCGTGCCGAGGTCACCTGGAAGCTAAGTCAGGAGCTGTTCGAGCTGGCCTTCCCGGGATCCGCCCATGAACGAAGACTTCCTCGATCTGATTTCCGCCCTGTGCGCCGTTGACGCGAAGTTCTTGGTGATCGGGGCCTACGCCGTCGGCGTGCATGGCCGCCCGCGCGCGACCAAGGACCTCGATATCTGGGTCGAGGCGAGCCCTGAGAACGCGGTGCGGGTGATGGATGCCCTGCGTCGGTTCGGGGCGCCGCTCTCGGAGCTGACGGAGCAGGAGCTCGCTACGCCGGGTATCGGGTTCATGATGGGCGTGCCGCCGCGACGTATCGATGTCCTGACGCAGATCTCCGGCGTCGAGTTTGGCGAGGCGTGGCCACGCCGCGTCGAGGTCGCGTTTGCAGAGAACGTCCGTTGTCCGGTCATCGCGATCGAGGACCTCATCGCGAACAAGCGCGCCGCAGATCGACCTCAGGATCGCGCTGATGTCGAGGCGCTGGAGCGCCTCCTCCGGCTCCAGCGTGGTTGACGTCCGCACAGGCTGCCGGGAAATGCCGCCCCGCGACCAGCGCACCCGCTGCGCCCCCGCCCGCGCTTCGGTGTTGGTGCGGCGCGGCCGCCGGGATACGTTCTCGAGGCATGGCGTCATGTCCTCTCGGAGCGGCCGCGCTGTGCGGGATCGCCCTCGGCTGCGCGGCGTGCAAGCCGGCGGCGCCGCCGCTGCCGGCGCATGCGCATGTCCGCATCTCCATCGACGGCGCCGTCATCAGCCCGGCCAAGACGGACGGCCGTCAATGGGACGGCATGGGCGCGGTCCCGGCGGAGGCGCTCACCGCCATCGGCGGCCTGCTCCGCACGAAGCACCCTGTCGCTGCGGCCGCCAGCGTGGCCGGCTTCGCGGCGGAGGCGGCAGGGGCGGGGACCGAGCCGCCGGAGCCCTTCGGCTCGGCGGAGCTGTTTGTGGGCGGCCGGTCGCTCGGGAGGCGCGCGCTGGACCGCCCGGGGCAACGCGACACCTGCACGCCTGGATGGAAAGGCCCGCCGACCTGGTACCGCGTGCCGCTCACGCCGGATGTCCACCTGAGCGGTGAGCTCATCGACAGGGACCTCGTGAACGACGACTTCATCGGGCGATTCGCGATCAACCACGCTCACCTCGTCGAGGCGCTCCGAGCGCGCACGGTTTATCCGGTGGCGGTCGACGACCAGGCCGCCGGACAGGTGCTGTTCGTCTGGATCGAGGTCTGGCCGGAGTAGAGCGGCGGTCACCCGCTTCGGATACGGGCCCATCTCGGCATTTTCGGTGCTCAGCGCACCGGAGTGCGCTTCCGCGCCGAAAACGCCGATCTGGGCCCGTCTCCTGTGCGGGAGACCGCCGCTCTGCTCTGCATGGTGCAGAGGCGGGCGGAAACCGCTGTAGGGCGACAAACGGGCTGAAGCTGCCTTAAAAGCGCAGATTTCGGACCGCCAAGGCGCCATAAGACGCCAAGATATTTTTATTCTTCTGGCGTCTTCTGGCGTCTTCTGGCGGTTCATTTCTCGCTTGAGCAACGTGAACAGTATTCTAGGGCAGCGCGGCGGGCACCGCTTCGACCCGCGTGCTGACGACCCTCCGGCGCTGCGCGCCGATGTTCGCGAGATCGAAGAGAAACGTCAGCTTGGGCAGCTTCACGCCCGGCGACGGCGCCAGATGAGGCGACCTGAAGCGATCGTCCAGCGAGTCTTCGCGGATGATCGACCTGCCGTCTCCAGGTCTCTTCGTCGGCGTCGGGATCCCGTGCGACGTCCCATCCGGCATGACGACCCGGCTGGTCACGTGGACCGTCACCCTGCTCCCGGCGGCAAAGTCGCCGTTCATCGCCAGCGCACGCGCGGAGAAGCGCTTCAACACGGCCTGGGCGACGCGCCGGAAGTCGTCGCCGTTCCCCGTGTTTGCCTCCAGGAAGCGCACCGAGACCAGCCGTCCCTTCGCGTCCAGCGTGAGCTCGAACGAGCTCTCGGAGTCCGGCGGCACGGCGGATGACGACACCTCCTCCGCGACAGCAGAGGCGAGCACGCCCGCCGCGGGGAAGACCAGGACCGGCTGCCGCCCGTCCTTGGCCGCGTCGCTCCGCGCGGAGCGCTCAGGGACGGGGCGCACCGGGGCGAGGGGGCGCTCGGCAGCGCGGGGACGCACCGGAGGCTCCACCGGCAAGACACCTGGCAATGCCCAGACCGGCGCGCCGCCGAGGCCTGGAGGTGCCGCGGCGGTGGGAGGCGCGTCGGGCGCGCCCGGCGGCGCGTGGGCAGCGTCCGGCGGCGCATGGGCGGCGTCTGGCAGCGCGTGAGCCGCGTCCGGCGGCGCGTGATCGTGGGTCGCCGCGCCGGAGCGAGATGCTCGCGCAGGAGGCGCCTCGGACAGCGCTCGGCCGCGCTCTCTCGGCGCGGCACGCGAGAAGCCGGGATCGACGCCCGTTGCCCGGGCGAGGACCTGGCGGGGCTCCGTCGCTCGGGCTTCCGGCGTCCTGGGTTCGTCCAGCAAGACATCGGTGTCCAGCACCAGGAGCGGCTCGAGCTGGTCGCTCGCGCCAGCCCGCGCCGGCGCCTCGAGGCCCTCCGGCACGAGCACACGAGCCGCGATGACGCCGCCCGCGTGGAGGAGGAATGCTGCGAGCAGAGAGAGGGAGCCCCGACCGCGCACCGGCCGGCGCGAGGGTATCACGTGGGCGCGCTTCCGATGGCCTCACACCGACGTCGGAAACTGGCTCCGTGCGCCGCATCGCGCGGGCGCTCCAGCCAGTTCTGCGAGGCGCCCGCTCGAGCTCAACCGTTTATTATCCAGGCATCAACGGCGCCGCCTTCACACGCTGTGCCCTCCACGGGCCCGCCATGGCGCATCCGTCGTCTTCTACGCTGTGCAAGCGTCGAGCGACGCTCGGCCGCTCAGCCTCGATTCCTTCTTGCTCGCGCTCTGAAGAGGAGGGCTCCGATCGCCGCAAGATGGATCCCGAAGCGCCAAGGCGGCGTTCCGGGCTCGGACCCGGGGACCGAGACGCTGCAGCTAGAGTCTTCCGTCGCGGGCGCCCCCTCGTCGGTGCCGCCGCTCGCGCTGCTCGAAACCTGCCCGCCAGTCGTTGCAGAACCGCCTGTCGTGACGGCACCACTTCCGGGCACGCCCCCGCCGTTTCCGCTTCCTTCCCCTGCGCTACCGCCGTTGCCGCTCCCGTCCCCTGCGCCCGCGCCGTTGCCGCTCCCGTCCCCTGCGCTACCGCCGTCGCCCGCGGCCCCGCCGGCCCCACCGGCGCCATCCGCCCCACCGGCCCCACCGCTGCCCGTCGTGCCCCGGTCGAGGAAGATGCGTTGGGCGAAGTTGTAAGTCGGATTTGGGCCGGTGAGGTCCCCCTTTTGGCGCCTTCACCGAGGCGCTGTCGAGAGAGCTCCACTTCCAGCGATGCCGCGACGACCGTCATACAGGATGCCGGCCATCACGACTCGCGCTGAGACTGGAGGGCGACCTCCCTTCGGCTTCGGCGGCTCCGCTCGTATCAGCGGCTCGATCCGACGCCACAGAGCGTCGGGCACGTCGGCAAACTTGGCTTCCACAAAGCACTGTAGCTCACACTCGATCCGACCTTTCAAGAGGTTTTAGGCTCGACTCTTGGCAGCCTAGAACTGACTGAAGAACTTCCAAACCTCTTGCGGTTGCCAACGTTGACCACCCTCTCGCGGCGGATCAGGCGTGTGCGGTCCCACGAAGGAGCAGAACTCGACCGGATAACCCGTCGTGCAGCCCATGAAGTTGGTGCACACGTGGTTTCCGGTGGCCCTTGTCGGCTCCTTCCAGGTGCAACCGTTCAGCCCGGCGTACGTCTGCGCCATCGAGACACCGCCACCGTACTGAAGGACGTTGTCGTTGGTGCCATGGGATGCGTAGAAGGCGACCGCTTCGCTCGGCTTGCAGTTGCCGGCACTGAGCTGCGCCGCTCCGTTGTAGATGGCGACGGCGCGGACACCCCAAGTGCCGGTTCCATCGAGTGGACGCGAGCAAGCCGTCCGGTAGGACATGCTGCCGCCGTAACTCCAGCCGTTTGCGAAGATCTTGCTCTTGTCGATACAGAAATTTTGCTCGACCTGCTCTACCACGGCGTCCGCGAGTGCCACGTTCGAGCCGCTTGAGTCGGGCCACCCGCAGCCGCTTTCCCCGTTGCCAGTCCCGGTGCACGGCGTTCCGCTCTTCTCCCCATTGGGAGCCACGAAGATCGTACTGCTGGCGGCGTCGGCGATGTCCTTCAGCCAGTAGTAGTTCTGCTGATACATCTGCTTGTCGTTTCCATCGAGCTGATGCCAAGCGATGACCAATCTGTACGGCTTCTTATTGTCGTAGTTGGCCGGCACGCTCAGGATGTATCGACGTTGCCGATTCGCCGCCGTAATCGAGATCGGGTTGCCGTTATTGTACATGCTGGCGTCAATGGTCGGCGTTTTGCCGCACCCGGCGGACAACGTACCCGTGTCCGAGCCTCCACCAGCGCCACCACCGGACCCGGCCCCGCCGGCTCCGCTACCACCTGAGCCAGCAGCCCCGCCCGTGTCCGAGCCGCCCGTGCCCGAGCCGCCCGTGCCCGAGCCGCCCGTGTCCGAGCCGCCCGTGGCCGAGCCGCCCGTGGCCGAGCCGCCCGTGGCCGAGCCGCCCGTGGCCGAGCCGCCCGTGGCCGAGCCGCCCGTGGCCGAGCCGCCCGTGGCCACGGCACCGGTGCCTGCGGAACCATTGGGAGCGCTACCTCCAGAGCCCTGCGTGTCGCCCGAATCGGACGAGCAACCGACGAGCGCCGAGGCACACGCGAACGAGTTGAGAATGACAACGAGGGAAGCGCGGTTCATTAGGCCTCTCCATAAAGGGGACGTACGGGTTTACCTACCGCTTGTAAGTACCGGAGTCACGGTCTAGAAATTTATTCCTTCGCTGTTCGCTCCCTCGGTCCGATCCGCGGGTGAGCACGTGGGCGCTCGTGGGCGACGCCGAGCTGGCGCGGGCTGGATGCACTCCGCCATTCGCGAGATGCTGCGAAACCCAAAGTACGTCGGCGAATTCTCGTTCGGTCGACGGAGGTGGAATTTGTCAACGCGGATGAGACAGCGGTCACGAGAATCCTAACTCGGCACGCGCTCTCGTATCGCCGGTGGCCGCGGCGGGCTCGTACCTCGGTACAACGTCGCACGGCTCACTCCCAGCGCGGCGCACGCGGCGACCACCGAGACCCCAGGCTCGGCGAAGTCTTCCACCAGGTCCATCAGCTGTCTCCGTGCGGATAGGACAAGCAAACGCGTTCCGCAAAGTCAAGATTCTCGGAGCCGTTCCTGGCTCGTGCAGTCCGACTGTACGAGCTTATCGACAGAACGGGCCTTATGCGATCAGACAGGCCTTCCACTCGTGAAACGCCTGCGATTACCGCGACGTCGCATCAAGCGGAAGGCATCCTACCGTATAGCTGTACACTACTGGCACCAAGCGGAAGGCATCCTACCGTATAGCTGTACACTACTGAGCTCGTCCAAACGGCCGCCGTCGCGGTTCGCGGCGCGTCGTGATGGCCGGCGCACGCACCTCAGGGCAGACCTCCCCCCGGCCACGTCGTCGAGCAGCGTCCCTCCCCTTTCAGTTTCGTCACGCGGGGTCCGCCGGGTACCGCGCGCGGCACTCCAGCGGCTCGGCGAACAGACCGAGGTGGCTCAAGATCTTCCTCGCCGTCGCCTTGTCCGTGATCGCGGCCATGAGTCGCATCCGCCCGCTGCATCGCGGGCACGCGAGAACATCTACTGCGTAAGTCCGCCGCAAAAGCTTCGCCCATTCGACGCGAGGCGACGTCGCCAGAAGGAGCCCATCCAGCAGCCGATCAAGATGCTGGACCGAGATCCCCTCCGACACGAATCCAACATCAGCCCACGGCAGTACAGCGCCCAGCGCAGTCGACACCCGCTCGCGCTCGACCGCGCCATGCACCATCGTCAGCAGCGCCCCAACCGCCACGTCCCGAGCGCCTCGCTCCGACACTGCCGACGGCGCCGCCTCGCTTCGCTCGTCTCCTCTGCGCTACGGCGTCTCCATGCCTCTCGCCGGCCCCTTCGGCGCCTGCCTCGCCGGCAAGGGCGTGATCGTCGTCGTCTTCTTCTTGTCATCGCTGCCCGCGCTATCAGCTCCGGCGCGCTGCTCGCCCTTACGCGCCTTCCCCGTCGCCTTCGGCACCACGAGGCTGCGTTGCTTCGCATGCGGCGCGAGCACACCGTGGTAGCGCACCAGCGGATGGCGCGGCGGCGGCACCAGCGCGGCGAGCCTCGCGAAAAACACAATCGGCGTCATCACCCGATGCGTTCCTTTTCGCCGCGGGTATTTCACCTGATAGGCCACCCGACCGTCGCGGAGGATGCTGAGCCGCTCCAAAGCGAAACAGGGACGCGCGCAATACCGGACGAGCCGCTCGCGCCCCTCGTCGTCGTAGCCCTCGATGCGCACCGCCGCCTCGACGTTGAAACCATCGAGCTCCACCGTGAGCGGCCGACGGCGCTTCGCCTCGAACCGCGCATGAGCCAGCGAGGCAAAGCGGTCCGGATAGTCGGGCTGGTACTTGAGCGTCTTGAACTGCGACTCGGAGAAGGCGTTGTCATCGCTGACGTGAGGCCGGCTGAAGCTTCGAACGACGCCGAGCGAGCCGAGGAGCTGAGCGAGCCCCTCCGACCTCATCGCGGAGCCGCGGTCGGCGTGCACCGTGAGCGAACCGGGCTCGACGCCGTGGCGGGCGACCGTCTCTGCGAAGAGGTGCTCGGCGAGCTCCGCGCTCTCGCGCTCGGCGAGCAGCCAGCCGACGGTCATGCGACTGAACAGGTCGAGGGCGACGTACAGGCAGTAGAAGACCCCGGGCAGCGGCCCGCGCAGCTTGGTTATATCCCACGTCCAGATCTGGTTGCGGGCTGTGGCGGTGAGCGTCGGCTTGGCATGCTTCGTCGGCCCACGCTGCGCGCGTCGCTCGCCGCTCTCGCCGGACGCCGCGAGCAGGCGGTACATCGTACGGATGGAGGCAAGGTAGACGCCGCGCGACAGCAGCGTCGCGTAGACCTCCGGCGGGGGCTGGTCGACGAACTCGTCGCTGTGCAACACATCGAGCACGGTTTGCCGCTCGGGGTCACTGAGACGGCGTGGGCTCGGAACGGGCCCCCGCAGCGCGGGTGGCCTCGCGGGCTGGGTCTGCCGGTAGAGCGTAGCGCGGCTGACGCCGAGTGTCGCGCACGCCTGCGCGATGGGGACGTGCGGGTCATCGAGCTCTTCGATAACGTCCATCAGCGCTCTTCGTCGCTCGTGAGGTTGATGCCCAGAATGGCAGAGACTTTTTTTTTGAGATCGATGAGCTTCTCAGCGAGCGCGAGCTTCTCCTCGAGTCGGGCCGAGCGCTTCTCGAGCTCGGCGATGCGCCGGTCCTTCGCGTCCTGCTTCGGCTTGCGGCCGGGCTTGCGCCCGCGAGAGCCTCGCTGCCGTGGAGAGCGAGCTGCTTGCGCCACGCCGTCAGGAGGGAGCTGTAGATGCCCTCGCGGCGCAGCAGCGCCTCGATATCGCCGCGCTGGGTGCATGCGGCCGCCTCGCGAACGATGCGCAGCTTCTCCGCCGCCGAGAACTTCCGCCTCTTGCCCGCCTTCGGCATGGTCTCGACGGCGACGCCACTCGCGCGAGGAGCAGCGCCCTGCGCCGCTGGGGCAAGGGTAGGATCGACGGATCGGAGATGGGAAGGCTTCGGCACGGGTCAGGTCCATTCTCCGCCCTCTCACCACAGATTTCCAGGGGGAGCCTGTCTCACCCGACGTTGGCACAGAGGGCTTGCGCCCCCTCAACGGGAACAAGGGGCAGTTTGCGTTTGATGGCAAGGCGGTGTAACCGAATACGCGACGCCGCTGCTTGAGCATGGCGGCAAGGTGGCTGCGCCCTCGGCGGAGCTGCGAGAGGGTGGTCCCGATCGGCATCCCGAGGCTCCGGGCGATCTCGCTCACCTGCTCACCGCCGCCGACGAGGATCAACACCCAGCGCTCCCACTGATGCACCTCCCAGAGCAGGTCCACGATGGCGCGAACCTCTACCTCGCCGTAGGGAGACGGCGCCCGCTACCGACCGGCGACGTAGATCAGCGGAACGGCGACCTCCAGGCGGCAGACCCCGTCGTGGGACTTGCGGCCTGGTGGACGGCGACGGCGTTCAGCCGGCCGCGGTGGCGTTCTCGTCCGGCCGACCAGAGATCGCGGGGTTAGCGCCCACGATCGCCGAGTCGACGCCGGCTTCGACCCCCTCGAAATCCGCTGAAACCCGCCCCATCGCGTCCTCCCGCTCCCCCTGGAAAAGTGACGCTGTACCAGGAACTTTTCCGTGCGGGCACGCGTGCCAGGGGCGGCTCGCGCCCCACACGCCGCGTTGCCTCCCTCGGGGAAAGCGGTCAAGGGACAAGGAGTCCGCGGGACATCCAGGTCGCAACCACAGGCTTCGTGCCCTCCCAGGCGACGAGGGCCTGCTTCGTGAGGTCGATGTCTGTCCGTTTTTCGCCACCCTTGCCCTAACTGGGTTCGGAGCGGGGGACGAAGACATGGCAGGCAGGGTGGAGAGTTCAGCGCTGCCAGCGATGACCTTGTCGTCAAGGGAGATCTTGTCCTTCGAGAGGTGCCCCTCCGGGTGTATGCTGCCGGTTGCCGCCCGTGGGACTTCGGGGCGATTTCCGATCCCAGTCTGGAAACTGTCGTAGGTTGATCGCCCCATCATTCCCCGGGCGGCTCTTTGCCATGCCCACCGCCCCTCCCGCGCTCCCCGCACGCTTTCACACCGAGCGCGTCGAGCGCGAGGACCTCGTCATGTTCATCAACGCCTGCTTCGCGTGCACAGGGCAGGCCGAGTTCTATGGCACCTCCGGAGGCCAGGCCGTCTCCATCGAGTTCCTCCACGAGTACATCCTCGGCAATTACCGCCGCCTCTACGCGCGCACGCTGGCCGCCGGCATCAACCACTTCAACCAGGCGCGCATCGCCGTGAACCTCCTCGCGACCGGCGCCGAGACGCCCGCTCCCGACCGGCGCGAGGAGGGCTCGCTCATCGCGGCGGCCCTCCGGGAGCTCCCGCCGCAGCGCGCGCTCCGGGCGCTGCGCGAGCTCCGGGAGCGCCGCGTGAACAACCGCCGCGCGCGCGCCGTCATCCGCGGCTACCTCGCCGGCCGTCCGGACCCGGCGTTCGACGCCGTCAAGTACCGCGCCCACGTCCGCGCGCTCGCGGTGCACGCCCGCCTCCAGCTCCCCGGCGAGATAGGGCCCTTCCTGTTCGAGCCCAAGCGCCGCGCGCCGTTCGAGACGCCGCTCCTCGAGCGCGCGCGGCAGGCGCGTTATGCGAAAGAGGCGATCTTCGACCTGCCGCTGACCGTCGCCGAGGGGCTCGCCGCCGCCCGCGGCGTGTCTCGCGAAGAGCTCCTCCGCCGCGCCGCGCCGCGCATGACCGAGGGCGAGCGCCTCCGGCTCCAGCGCGCCGCCGGGCGCGAGGACGTCGATCTCGCCGTCGACCTCGGCCGCGCCCCGCTCACGCGGGTCGCCCTCTACGCGCTCTCGCTGCCCGAGGAGGTGCGGCGCGAGCGCCGCGACGAGCTCCACGCGGCGCTCGAGCGCGCCGCCGCCCGCGCGCTCAGGAAGAGCCCGGCCGCGCTCGGGCGCGTCGCCGCCGTGCTCGACCGGAGCTACTCGGCGTCCGGATCGAGCGAGAAGCGCCGCCGCCCGCTCGCCGTCGCGCTCGGCGTGAGCTACCTGCTCCGCGCCGCCGCCCGCGAGTACCGCGCCTTCTGGACCGCGCCCACGCCCGACGAGATCCTCGTCGGCGCGCGCGGCCAGACCGATCTCGCGACGCCGCTGCTCGACGCGCTCGCCTGGCGACCCGACGTCGTGATCATCCTCTCGGACGGCTTCGAGAACGACCCGCCCGGCGCCGCCGCCGAGGTCGCCCGCTGCTTCCGGGCGCGGCTCGATCCGGGGCAGCGCACGTCGATCGTCCACATCAACCCCGTGTTCGACAGCGAGCGCTACGCGCCCCGCGCGCTCGGCCCGTCGATCCCGACGGTCGGCCTGCGCGACGCCGAGGACCTGCCGACGGTCCTCGGTTTCGCCCGCTTTGCCGAGGGCACGGCGCCGCTCGCGGAGCTCGAGCGCTACCTCGCGCAGCGCGCGGCCGCGCTGCTCTCGCGGCACGCCCGGACACCGGGCGCCCCGGAGCCAGCCGCGGAGGCGGGGCCGGCAGACGCCGTGGAGCTGGCAGAAGCCGTGGCGCTGGGAGACGCCGTGGAGCCGGCAGGCGCCGTGGAGCCGGCGGATGCCGTGGAGCCGGCAGACGCCGCCGAGCTCGCAGAAGAGGCGCCCGCCGCGGCGCTCGAGGTGCCCTGATGGCCAAGGCGCCGGCCCTGCTCCGGTCGCTCTCGCTCCGGGGCCTCTCCGCGACGCACGCGCAGGTCTTCGCGGGCGTGCGCCTGGTCCCGCTCCTCCGGGACGCACCACGGGACGACCTGCGCATCGCCGGCCGCAAGCACGAGGACGCCTGGTCGATCGTCAATCTCGGAGATGGCAGGGCCTACTGCTCCTACGTGCCGCACGCGCTCGTGATCGGGTGGACCGAGGACGGCTCGCCGGTCGCGTCCTACGGCGCTGCGCTCGCGGGGCCGGAGGTCCGAAACCCGCTCAGCAAGTGGGGCTGCGGCGTCCAGCTGCTCCACCGCATGGCCCGGCGCGAGGCGCGCGGCGAGGACCCGGCCGAGCGGAACCGCCTGCGTCTCTTGCCGCTGCACCTCGCGATGGAGGGCTTCCTCGCGCTGCACTTCAACGCCCCCGAGATCGCCTGGTCCGAGTACTCGCGGCGGGCGATCTCCCGCGGGCTCGATCCGCGCACCGAGATGTCGCTCTCCGGCCGGGCGATTCCCAGCCTGGAGGACGCGCTGCGCGTCTTCGAGATCCACGAGGGCCAGTGCGGCGTCCTGCTCTTCGTCGGCGAGCTGCTCGCGTCGGTGTTCGTGGTGTCGCACCCCGACGACTACCGCGCGCTGCACCGCACGCTGATCGAGGACTTCTACGAGCAGACGCTGCTCTACGCGGCCCGCCACAACGGCGACAGCCAGGCGCTCGAGCACACCTTCGACGCTGCGCGGATCGGCTCGCTCGACGACCTGCGGGCCGCGCTCGGCCGGGCGCGGGCGGAGGCCGGCGCGCTGCACGTGGACACGGCCGCGGGGCTCCTCGGCCGGCCGATCGCGGCGGAGCGCGTGTACCGGGCGGGGCCGTTCTCGCTGCAGCGGTTCATGACGGAGCTCGATCCGGCGCTGGACAACCACATCGGCGAGGCGATCGTGCGCGAGGACGGCGCGCTGGAGTACGCGAAGACGTACCGGCTCGCGGCGGGGCAGGTGAGGCGCGCCCGGCTCCTCCAGCAGCTCGCGGCGCACGGGTGGAACCTGGACGCCACCGCGGCTGCGCTCCGGACCACGCGCGACCAGCTGATCCGGCGGATCGACGGCGAGGGGTTCGGCTACCTCATCGCGGAGCACGTGCTCAAGGCGGCGCTGAAGCGGACGAAGTGAGCCCGGAGCATCGAGGGGGAACGCGGGCGTGCTTCGCGACCTCCGTTGCAAAGGTCTGCCTCCGCGGCCGATGATGCTCGCCGAGGAGGAGCCTCTCGATGACCATCACGATTACCGCCTTCGAACGCTCACCCGATGGAGGCAAGGGACTGGCGCGCGATACGCGCGTTCGCTGGGCGCTCGAGGAAGCGGGCCAACCCTACCAGGTTCGCCTTGTCTCGTTTCGCGCGATGAAGGAGCCCGCGCACCTGGCGCTTCATCCTTTCGGCCAGATTCCAACCTATGAGGAGGGCGATCTCGCGCTGTTCGAGACGGGGGCGATCGTGCTTCACATCGCCGAGCGACATGCGGGCCTCCTGCCGAACGACGCCAATGCTCGGGCGCGCGCGATCACATGGATGTTCGCCGCGGTCAACACGGTAGAGCCACCGATCCTCGAGCTCGTAATCGCCAGGATCCTGGAGGGCGACAAGCCCTGGACCGCGGAGCGCCTGCCTCTGGTCGAGGCGCGCATCCGCGCTCGGCTCGGCCAGCTCTCCGCTCGCCTGGGCGATGCCGATTGGCTCGATGGTGCGTTCAGCGCCGGCGACTTGATGATGGTGTCGGTGCTGCTCAGGCTGAGAGCATCGGGCATCCTGGACGAATACCCGAACCTGGCCGCTTATGTGGCCCGCGGCGAAGCGCGGCCCGCCTACAAGCGAGCCTTCGACGCGCAACTGGCGGTGAACACCGGCAAGCCATCGACCGGCTGATCTCTAGGCGCGCGCGCTCACGAGCCAGCAGGCCGCGGTGAAGCGGGCCGCGCCATCGCGGACGTAGGCGTCGAAGGCAGGGCGAACCGCTTCGGCCGTCCGGGCGCGCGTCGGCTCGTCCGCGTCCCGCAGCGCCTGACCCACCTGTCCCAGCCGGGTGGCGTAGGCGAGCAGGTCCTTCTCCGCGACGCTGCTCGGCGCGTCGATCGGGCGGATGTCGACGTCGGTCCAGCCGCTCGCGTCCAGGATCCGCTGCACGCGCTCTCTGTCCGCGAAGGCGAACGGGCCGGGGGCGTCGGGGGGCGGGACGCGCAAGTCGGGCAGGAGCGGGGCCGCGGCGCGCGCGGCCTCGGTCATGAACGGGTTCTCGTCCGCGCTGCGCCAGGCCATGAACGAGAGCTTCGCCCCGCGCCGGGCGGCGCTCCGGATGTTGGCGAACGCCGCCGTGGGATCGTCGAAGAACATCACGCCGAAGCGCGAGATCACCGCGTCGAACGTGTCGTGCTCGAAGCCATGGGTCTGCGCGTCGGCCTGGAGGAAGGCGGCGGAAGCCAGGCCCTCGGCGGCGGCGCGCGCCCTGGCGGCCGCCACGAGCGGCCCGGAGATATCCACGCCGAGGCAGAGGCCGGCTGGCCCGAGGCGCCGCGCCATCGAGAGGGCCGTGGCGCCCGCGCCGCAGCCGACGTCGAGGACGCGCCCGCCCTCGCCGGGGAAGCCCGCTTCGATGAGCGGCGCCTCGAGCGGCGCCAGCATGCCATCGAGCATTTCCTGCATTTCTACCCAGGTGTGCCCGGCGGACTCGTTCCACAGCTCGGCCTGGTCGCGATTCGGCGGATGGGCTTCGGACATGGGCGTCTCCTTCGGGCTCGGCCAGGTGGCGGGGTTCTCGCTGGACGAGATCGCCCGCCTCGCCAGCGCGTCGGTCAGAAGTTGGCGCAGAAGCTCGCGTAGTCCAGCGCCACCTGGTCGGCGTAGTCGAGCGCGATCGCGCGGACCTTGGCGCGGAAGCCCGCGTGATCCCCGTCGGTGAGCGCGTCGATCTCCGCGTCGACCGAGTCCGGGAACACCGCCGCGTCCCAGTCCTCGTCGGCGCGCGCGTGCTGCGTCGCCAGGATCTCGCCCCACTGCTCGGCGAGGTTGGTGAAGCGGGTCATCGTCGAGAGATCCGCTGTGTCGAAGGTGTCCTTGTAGGGCGATCGCTCGCGCACGCTGTAGCTCTGGCCGTCGGAGAGCGTCATCCAGCCGAGCAGGTCGTCGACCCTGTAGCCGAGCGCCTTGTACGCGAGCACGGTCCGGTACGCCTGGTTCGTGCCGCTCGCCGCGTTGGTCTGCGAGACGGCGGCGGAGGCGATGCCGGCGAACGCGCTCGGCGCGCCCTGGGCCTTGACGTCGAGGAGGCGGTCGTCGTCCTGCCCCGTGGTGGGCCCCTCGATCAGCACGTAATACCGCGTCACGCCGAGCGAGCCGATACCGCTGTGGAGCCGCTGGGCCACGCCCTTCACCGCGAAATAGGCGGCCGGCAGCCCGGCGCCGCCGCCGCTCAGGGTGGCGCGATAGGCCGACACGTGGCCCCGGACGTCGGTGTCGACGGCCGCTGTCACCGCGGCGAGATCCGGATTGCCCCCCGTGTCGAGCGTGCGCACGCCGCCGACCTTGACCGTGAAATCATCGAGCATCTCGGTCCGGCTGTTCGACGCTTCGACGTCGTCGAGGAAGTCGTCGAGCAGGCCATAGGTGTTGCTCGCCGTGAACTTCAGCGTGGTCTCCTGGCTGTTCCCCGCGTAGCTCGCGATCGCGTCGAGGTATGCCTCGGTGAACGCGTCGAGGAGCGCGCTCTGGTTGGCGGAGCTGTAGCCGCCGTTCTCGCGCGCGACCAGGGCGAGGCTCGTGGCGAGCCGCCAGACGTCGAGCTGGTAGTCGCCGATGACCGCCTCGTCGAAGTCGTTGATGGCATAAACGACGTCGCCCTGGTCGTCATCGAACGAGCCCATGTTGTTGACGTGCATGTCGCCGCCAAGCCACGTCCGGGTGGAGCTCGCGCCGCCGTACGTGAGGAGCTGGGACGAGCTGCCGAGGTCCTTCCAGTAGAGGTGGTTCGAGCCGCGGAAGAACGTGAACGGGGACGCCTTCATCTCCGCGTATTTCTCGGATCGAGCGCTCGAGGACAGGCCTGCGTTGGCGCTCGTGATCTCGGCGACGACATGACTCGTGCGGCTCGAGGCCGCCGAGCCGGGCGTGGCCGTGAGGGCGATGGCGGAAAAGGCGGCGGCGGCGCAGCAACGGCGGGTGACGAGCGCTGGAATCGACGGTGTGGACATGGGCTTGCTCCCTCGGGCGATCGCGGTGTCGTACGTGGACCGCCGCTCGCACAGCAAGCGCCAGCGCCTTCTGACACGAGAACGATGCCGTGTCGTCATCCGATCGCCGAGGGACGATGCGCACCCCGAAGGACGCGAGCCGCCTCTTCTCGACGACCGGCCCAGCCCGCTAGCTCGGCGGGCGCGTCACATCGGCTCTTGAAGGTCCTTGTAGCTCGGCAGCGCGCCGAAGTTGAACCCGATGCCGAAGTTGTAGACGACCCCGGGCCCCTCGAGGCGCTTCATCATCGTGAGCTCCGGGTGGATAGCGAAGCTCTCGGAGGTCCGGAACTGGAACCCGAGGCTGCCTCGGAGGAGGAGGCCATCCGCGGTCGAAGCGGCCTCGTTGTCGTCCGTGATATCACCCGAGGCGAGGCCGTAGGTGACGCCGGGGGTCACCACGATCGAGAACCAGTCCGTGGGGTTCACGCCGAGCATCACCGGCGCGTGAAGATAGACGATGTGTACCGATGCGTCGTTGGACGAGAGGTAGAAGTACTGCACCCCCGGATCGACGGCGAGATCGAAGACGCCGCGAACCGGGTTCACCTTGAGATCGACGCCGAACGAGCTGAGGTTATGGACGTGGGCCCCGATGTCGAGGATGTCCGTCAAACCGGCTCGGAGCTGATACGAGGGCAGCGTCGGCAGGAACCCGCTGATCGTCCTCGTCCTCGGCTCCGCCTGTCCGGTGTTCGGATTCTCCACGAGCTCGGCGGTCTCGCCGATGTAGCCGAAGCTTTCGAGCGACACCGAATGCGCGATCTTGCCGGGCGCCACGGTCCGCGGGGTTCCGTAGGAGTTCGGGTTGGGGCAGCCCGAGAGCAGAGCGCCGAAGAGCAGGACGGCCGGAAGCGCAAGGAGACGAGCAGATGGCTTTCGCATAGCCGACCATCCTATCCATTCCACACTTGCAATGTCCAGGCGCCTCGCGGAGAGAGCAGCATTACCGCGGCATGGCCTCACGCGTGGTTCACGCAGGCCGGGGCCGCCCGCTCGACGCTGTTGGGAGTGTCCTCGTGCAGCGTGGGAGCGCTGTTGTCTCGTCGCGCAACGGTCGTGATGGGTCGATTCGCCACTCCCTTGTCGGGATCGGGCCATGGAGCGTATACGCCGGCGGCATCGCGCTCCTTCCTTCGCCCAGCATCGAGACAGGGCTCGAGCTTTTTTCGCGACAAACGGGTTGAAAACTCCTGGATAGGGCAGAGTTCGACCGCCGAGAACGCCGAAATCTTGTCATCTTCTTGGCGTCCTTGGGGCGCTTGGCGGTTTGTTTCTCCGTGGATCGATGTGATCGGCGCCTCAGCCGTCGCTCATCCGATGTTGCGCGACACCGAGGCGGCAGGCCGCAACGTCGACGCCGGGTGCTTTACCACCACGACGGCGTGACCCTGCGGTACCTCGAAGCTGGCAGAGGCAGGCCCCTGGTCGCGATCCCGGGATGGTCACGGACGGCGATCGTGGTGGCGCAGCAAGTCGAGGTATTCTCGCGTCACCACCACGCCATCGCGCTGGAGTTGCGAGGGCACGGAGGCTCGGACAACCCGTGGTACGGCTACCGGGCAGGGGCCTCACCGAGCAGGCGGGCAGGCATGTCGGACATGGGCGGGGGCCTCACCGAGCAGGCGGGCAGGCATGTCGGACATGGGCGGGGGCCTCGCCGAGCAGGCGGGCAGGCATGTCGGACATGGGCGGGGGCCTCGCCGAGCAGGCGGGCAGCCATGTCGGACATCGGCGGGGGCCTCGCCGAGCAGGCGGGCAGGCATGTCGGACATGGGCAGGGGGCTCACCGAGCAGGCGGGCAGGCATGTCGGACATCGGCGGGGGCCTCGCCGAGCAGGCAGGCAGACAAATCGGACATGGGCGGGCCTCGCCGCCGGCCGCACGGAGACGTGGATCACCGATCGGACGGCTACACCTCGAGCGACCAGAGCCCTCGCGCTACGTGAGCGCAGGGCGGGCGTCGTGGGGGCCCGCCTCGCCGGCAGGCGCCGGCTGGTTGCGCTCCAGCGCCTCGATGCGCCCGAGGAACGCGCGCCCTTTGGCCGGATCCGTCATGTACACGAACGCCGCGAGCCCCTTGAGCTGCGCGAGCGTCTCGCCCTTGCCTGGCCTCCCGAGCTCCCGGTTGCGGATCGCCGCGCGCAGCGCGCGCACCCGCTCGCGCGGGACGCGCGCCGCAGGCGCCGCCTCGCCCGCCTGGTTGACGACGAGGCCTGTCACCTTCTGCCGGCTGCCCTTGCGCATCACCACGGTCTTGCTCGGGTGCAGCCGGAAGCCCTCCGAGCTCAGGATCTCTCGGAGCCCGCGGAGCAGCGCGCCCACCGGCGCGCGCGGCCGCGCGGCGCCGGCGAGGGCGGGCGCCTCGGGCGCGCGGAAGGAGAACGTGAGATCGTCGGCATACCGCGTGTAACGAAGCCCCAGCTTGCGCGCGAGGCCAGACGCGCGCCGATCGAGCCGCAGGCAGATGGCGTTCGTGATCGCCGGGGAGGTGGGCGCGCCCTGCGGGAGCACGCGCGGGCCCGTGGCCACATAGAGCGTCTGCCCCCGGAACTGCACGACGTCCCGCGGCGCCTCGGTCGAGAGGAGCGCCACGAGCGTCGCGGGACCCTCGGCCACGCCCGCCTTGCGGAGCAGGCCGCGCACGCGCCGCCACGTGATCGTCGGGAAGAAGTCCTTGATATCCACCTTGACGATCGTGTCGGCGCCGGCGTGCGCGGCGGCGTTCGTGACGATGGATCGGCTCGCCAGGAAGCCGTGCGCCGCGGCGTGGACCGGCAGCTTCTCGAACAGGTTGCGGAGCGCCCAGCGCTGCGCGCGCTTCAGATCCCGCTTGGGCGACGAGATGGTGCGCGCGCTGCCGTCGCGCTTCGGGATGTGCCACCGCCGGTAATGGGTGCCCGTGTCGACCTCGCGGTGATACGCGAGCCAGCGGAGCCGCGGGATCGACAGCCCCAGCGCGGTCGCGAGCTCGGCCGCGCCCGGCAGGTCGGGGAGGCCGTGCGCCCGCGCGCGCTCGCTCAGCCCAGGCACGTCGAGCCTGTCCGGCCCGACGCGGTCGCTCCAGTGCACGCCCGCGCCAAGGTGGTTGACGTGCGTGGCGACGTAGGCCTCCCACGCCAGGCGGCGCAGCGAGCGGCGCTCCCTGGCCTCGACCTTCTTGCGCTCCTTCCATTGCGCGCGCTCCCGGTCGGACATCGCCTTGGGATCGCCGGTCGCGAGGGCGCCCTTCGCCGTGAGCTCCGCGCTCACCCACGCGTCGATCCCGCCCGCCTCGTCGATCGCCTTCCAGCGGGCGACGCGCTCCTCGTGGGCCAGCCGGCGCGCTTCCACGCCGCCGGCGGCGTTGAAGCGCGCCGCCGCGCCGCCGGGGGCAGGCGGCGTCGTGATGGGGAGAACGACGGGGGCTCGGGCTTGAACGGTCGCGTCGATCTTCGCGGTCATGTCTCTACGGGAGCGTGGTGGTGAGTCACGATGGGAGCGATCTGTCCTGAGGACGCCGGACCGTCGATCGCTGTCTCATGTCGCCAAGAGAGGCTCCAAGCGCATCACCTTCATCGCTTGGTGCACGGTAGCCTCACCGGTTCTCTTCGGCTAGACGAGCCCTACGGCGTCGGGAGAAACGGCGTTTGCGAGGTTGTCTCAGCTCTCCCGACGCCGTAGGGCTCGTCTAGCCGAAGAGAACCAAGAACAGGCTACCTTGCGGAGAGTGACTGGCGGTTCCTCCAGAGCGGCGCGACGCCGCTCCTACGCTCGAGGCGTGGAGGCTGGTGCGTTCAGAACCTCTCCTGGCAACACGAACAGTCTCTTTTCCTTGCCCTCCTTCCCATTCTCATGCTGACGACGCGTCGGCGTCCACGAACCCAGAGGACGTCAACGCATCCAGTCTCTTGAAATACGCGTCGCGCGCTTCGCCGTCCGTGTCAAACCAAATGCGCTGGTGTCGAGGCGCTTCGGCGCGCGCCCCCCACGACAGGTGTACTACGCGCTCGTCCAGGGAGACACGGTAGACGACCTCCGCGCCCGAGGCCTCGCGGCGCACGTACGTGCGCGTCTCCGCGCGGATGAGCGACCGCCCCTCGGCCGTCTGGCGCAAGGCGTCCCGCTCGGCGCGCTCGCGGGCGTAGGCGACGCGGAGCGCGATCATGTGCTCGCACGGCCCTTCGCGGAGGCCGCTCCGGCGGAACGTGGGGCAGCTGCACCACGCGTCGGAGACGCGGCCCTCGAGATCCATCGTGAACCGCGGCGCGAAGTCGCGGTGCGCCTCCCGGTCCGCGACCTCCCCGTGGATCTCGGTGCCCTCGCCGGCGATCTCGTGCACCTTGGTCGGCCTCACCGCGCCGGGCGCGCCGAGCAGGCGGTGGGCCGCGGCCTCGCGGGGCGAGCTGTAGCGGATGTCGCGCTCGTCCACCGGATCGGCGAACAGCTCGCGCGGGCGGTAGACGCGGCGCGCGACGTCGTAGAGCACCCGGCCGCGCAGGCACTCGAGCTGGAGCGCCGCGCGGGCGTCCTCGGCGCCTCCGCCGGCCGCGAGCGACGCGAGCGGGAGCGGCCCCCGCTCGCGGAGGAGGGCGAGCTGCCTGCCCGCGAGCGCGTCGAGCGCCGCGCGCGCCTTGTCGCCGCCTTTCCCCTCGCGAGGCATCAGGGCGTCGAACGAGGCGGCGCTGGCCCAGCTGCTGTCGGTCCAGCCCGTGAGCGCGATCGTCAGCGTCGCGCGGCCCAGATCGAGCACCCAGAAGACAGGCAGCCCGGGGCCCCGGAGCTCGGCGCGCACGCGCTGCACGTGCGGCAGGAGCCGCGACAGCGCGAGCAGCCGCTGCCGGCCGAAGGTCCGGACCACGCGCGGCGGACCCTCGTACGGAGGGCCGTGGCCCTCGATCAAGATCTCCCAGGGCTCCAGGATGAGGCGCGGCGGCTTGCCGGGGACGAGCTCGAAGCGCAGGCCGCGGGGCGGCTTCTTCGCCTTGCGGGTGCGGAGCACGAACAGCGCGTTGTAGAGATCGATCGGCGCGAGCTCGCAGGAGACGGCGGGGAGCGTCGCCGCCGACTGCACCTGCAGGAAGCCGCGGAGCCAGGTCGTCGGGACCTCCAGCGAGCGCTCGATCGGCCCTGCAGCGGCGTCTCCGCGCGAAGCGCCTGCGTCGAGCTCCACCTTCGCGTAGGCGCGGAGGCGATCGATCTGCTCGACGATGCGCGGCGAGAGATCGACGAAGGCGGTGCCGTGGGCCGCCTCGCGGCCCTCGAAGAGGTCGCTGGAGAAGGCGAGCCGGGCGTAGGCGCTCTCGTCGCGCGAGAAGACCTCGATCGAGACCTCGTCCGGGTGCACCGTGAGCACGGGATCGAGCGCGCCCGAGACCCTCGGCCTCGCGGCGGAGCCGTCGCCCTGGCCCGCCGCGTCGTCGGGGAAGGCGCCCTCCAGGAACGCCTTCTGGGCCTCCCAGATGGCCGCCGTCGCCTTCTTGCCCTGCTTCATCAGGTAGGCGAGGTACGCGGTCCGATCCCGGCCCTTGTACCGGAGATCGCTCTCCAGGATGGTCGCCAGGGCGGCCATCGCGTCGCGGAAGAGCGCCGCGTCGCGGACGGTGCCGCGCACGCCGACGGGGCCGCGGGCGCCATCGAGGGAGAGGCGCACGCTCGAGTGGAGCGGGGCTGCGGCGAGCTCGCTCGGCGCGGCGTACCGGAGGAGGATCGGGCGGGCGAGTGCGGCCGTCATGCGTTGACTCCTTCGGGGGTCTCGGGCTCTCTGGGGGAGCGCGCGGCCGCGAGCCGCGCCGCGCGAGGATCCGCCGCCTTGCGCTTCGCGCGGCGGTACGCTCGGTACGCGGCCTTGCGGACGGCGACGTCGGCCTTCTCCTTGGCCTTCTCCTTGCCGAACGCGAGCGCGGCCAGCGCCTCGAGCGCGCGCTCGCCGCCGGCGCGGCCGAGCGCCGCGATCGCGTCGAGGCGCGCGGAGGCGTCCCCGCCGCTGCCCTGCGCGAGCGAGATCAGCGGGGCGAGCGCGGCGACGTCGCGGCGCGCGAGCATCGACGGCAGCGCGAGGCGCCGGCCCGGCTCGGTCGCGGCGAGCGCCGCGAGCGCCTCGGGCGAGGCGACGCGCGCGGTCGGCCCGAAGGCGACAGGGTCGAACGGCCTCACCGCCGCCGCGATCGCGGCCGAGCCGTCCGGCGCGAGCGCGGCGAGCGCGGCGGACGCCGAGGCCCGGACGCCGGCGTCCATGTCTTTGAGAGCCGCCGTGAGCGCCTCCACGGCGCCCGCGGGCGGCGCGGCCCCCGCGGACCTCGCTGCCGACTCGAGCGCGCCGAGGGCGCGCGCGGCCTCGCGGCGGACCTCGCCGGGAGCGCTGTCGTTCGAGAGGAGCGCGCGCAGCGCGGGCGCCATCGCGGTCGCGCCGGCGCGCCCCGTGGCCCAGAGGAGCTCGCGCCACGCGGCGGCCTCGGCGCTGCGCTCGTCGCCGTGCGCGGCCGACCAGCGCTCCGCGGTGCGCTGCGCCGCCGCGGCGAGCGCGCCCGCGAGGGCCCCGCGATCGCCGGCCACGGTGCCGGCGGCGATGAGCCGCGCGGCCTCCTGCCGCGCCGGGGCGCGGTCGTCCTCGAGCATGCGCTGGAGCGCGGCCACCGGCAGCGCGCCGCGGCGGAGCAGGCCCATGGCGAGGCGCTGCCGCAGGTTCCCGTCCTTGAGGGCCGCGAGCCGGGGCAAGAGCTCGGCCGGGTCGGCCTCCGCGGCGAGGTAGCTCGCCGCCGGGCCGGCGATGTCGTCGTGCTGGCTCCCGACCGCGAGGAGCTCGACGCGCGTCCGCTCGCCAGGGAAGAGCTTCTCCAGCGCCTTGCGCGCGTTCTTGCGGACCTCGCTGTTCCGCGCGTCGAGCGCGCGGGCGAGCGCGGGCTCGGCCGCGCCGTCGCCGAGCAGGCCGAGCTCGTTCACCGCGACGACGCGGAGCCTGTCGGGCGTGTCGCCGGCGCGCACCAGCTCCTCGAGCAGCACCCGGGCGCGCTCGCCGCCGAGCCAGCGCACGCCCTTCGCCGCCGACTCGCGGAGATCGACGGAGTCCGCGTTGAGCGCCTGCTCGACGCGCTCCGAGGCGCGCTTGCGGAGCTCGGCGCTCCCCAGCTTCGGGGCGATGCGGCCGAGCGCCTCCGTGGCGGCGGCCTGCATGCTCGGCTCGATGGGCGCCTCCTTGGTGCCGCCGGCGGCCACCGCCTCGAGCTCCTCCAGCGCGCGGGCGTCGCCGAGCGTGCCGAGCGCGAGCAGCGCGCGCTCGCGCTCCCCCGGCTCGCCCGCGCGCACGACGAGGAGGAGCGGCCGGAGCGCTGACGCGAGGCCCCGCTCGGCCACACCCTCCGCGGCGGGCAGCACGAGCTCGCGCGCGCCGGCGCGCAGCACGGCCTCGAGCGGCCCCGAGGGCGCGCCCTTGTCCTTGACGCGCTTCGCGTACGACGTCACGGCCGCGACGCGCGTGGGGAGGTCGCGATCCGCGAAGAGCGCGACCAGGAGGTCGTTCTGCGCGGCATCGTCGCCGAGATCGAGCTCGCGCGCCGCGGCGAGGCGGAGCGCCGGGTCCTTCGCGCGCGTGGCGGCGGCGAGGAACGCGAGCGCGAGCCCCGTCTCGCGCTTCTCGCGCTCGCGCCCCTTGTCGACGATCTCGAGGCACGCCTTGAGCGCGGCGCTCCGGACCTCGGCCGCCTCGTCGTCGAAGCGCGCCGCGAGCGGGCCGGTGGCCGCGGGGTTCCGCGTGCTCCCGAGCGCGCCGGCCAGCGCGGCGCGGTCCGCGGGCGTGGCGGCCTCATCCATGCGCGCCGCGAGCGCCTGCACCGCCGCGTCGCTGGCGAGCGCGACGAGCGCCTTGCGCGCGCGCGCCGCGGACGCGGTCGCGCTCTCGCGCAGGAACGCCGAGAGCACGTCGACCGCGCGATCGTCGCGGCTGCGGGCGAGGAGCTCCGCGGCGCGCAGGCGGAGGTCGTCGTGATCGCTCTCCATCGCGCGGCACAGGGCGGGCACGATGCGCGGATCGCTCGACGACGCGAGGCGCTCGAGCACGCCGAGGCGGAGGTCGGCGTGCTCGCTGCCGAGCGCCGCGAGGAGCGGATCGAGGCTGCCCTTCGGCGAGAGCCGCTCCAGGAGCTCGAAGGCGTAGCGGCGCACGTCGGGCAGCGCGGAGCTCAGCGCGCGCACGATCTCGGGGCGGGCGTCGCCGCCCCGCGCGGCGATCTCGTCGAGCGCGGTCCGCGCCACGTCGGCCGACGCCGACGCGAGCCCGAGCGCGAGCGGCTCGCCCGCCCCCGCGGGGAAGAGCGCCTTGAGCCCGGCGAACGCCGCCTTGCGCACGAGGTGGTGCGGGTCGTCGAGCGCCCGGACGAGCGGCGGGACCGCCGCCGTGCTGCTGACGTGCCCCTTGGCGCAGACGTCGACGATGCGGTCGATGGCGTCGCGGCGCGTGCGGTGCGCCTCGTCGTCGCCCGCCGAGACCTGCCGGAGGAGGCCCATGTACGCGCCGAACGCGAGCCAGCGCAGCCGCCGCTGCTCGCCCTCCGGGACCGCGTCGCCGGCCGGCTTGTCGCTCTGCTTCTGCTCGGGCTGCGCGAAGAGGCGGCGGAGCCACCCCTTCGCGGGCTTCGTGTCGCTCTCCTCCGCGGCGCGCGGGGTCGTGTCCGCCACGACGTGGGCGCCCGCGGGGCGCAGCGCGGCCACGCGCTTCGCCTCGCGGAAGTAGTCGACCGGCTTGCGCCGGATGCGGAGCACCTGCGCGGCCGCGTAGCGCTGCTGCGGGTCGTCGCTGGCGAGCGCCTCGGCGAGGCCGACGAGGATGCGCCCGCGCGCGACCTCGGGCGGCCAGTCCTTCATGCCGGCGGGCTTCTCGCCGTCGGCCGCGCGGCCCTGCTCCGCCGTGTCGGGGCGCGGGGGCATCAGCGCCTCGATGAGGTGGGCGAGGTACGCCTCCGGATCGGTGCGGAGCTCCAGCGCGCGCGCCGCGGCGAAGCGCACATCCGAGCGCTGCGACGAGAGCGCGCTCGTCAGGAGGTCCGGCGGGTCGCCGCGGCGGAACGCCCTGAGGTCGCGCGCGAGCACGATCGCGAAGACGATCTCCTGGACCTCGCGCGAGCTGTCCTCGAGGCCCTGCAGCATGCCGCCGTAGCCCTCGGGCCCGAGCGCCGCGAACGACATGATCGTCGCGACGCGGATGGGCGGGTGCTCGTGGCGCAGCGTGCCCGTGAGCACCGGCAGCGCCCGCACGTCGCCGAGCCGCGCGAGCCCGTCGGCGGCCCACGACCGCACCGCGACGTCGGCGTGGCCCATGGCGTCGAGCAGGTAACCCTCCTCGCCGCGGCGGGCGGCCATCGCGAGCCCGCGCGCGGCCTGCTCGCGCACGTCGGGGTACTCGTCCTTGAGGAGCTCGGTGGCGAAGTACTTGACGAGGCGCGGCGAGCCGAGCGTCGCCAGCGCGGTCGCGGCGCGGGCGCGCAGGGGGCCGAGGACCTGGATCGGCAGCTGCGCGGAGGGGACCGCGAACGCGGATCCCCGACCCGCGTTCAAGAGGGATTGATCGGCGAGGAGCGCCCGCATCGGGTTGATCAGCTGCTCGTCGCGCCGGACGGCGCAGAGCTCGGCCGCGCGCACCCGGAGATCGAGGTGGCTCGACTGGAGGCCGACGTGGAGCGGCCCCGCCTCGCCTGGCAGCAGCTTGTCGAGCGCCTCGATCGCGGCGATGCGCGGCCCCGCGTGCTCGTCCTCGAGCAGCTTGCTCAGGGCGCTGCGCGCGGCCTCGCCCACCGGCACGCGCGTGGCGAGCAGGCGGAGCAGGGCGTTGCGCGCGTCGTCGCCCGCCGGCATGTGCGCGGCCCCGCGCGCGCCGCTCTCCCGGACCGAGGGGTGGATCGACGCCATGGCGGCGAGGTGCGGCTCCGCGGCCTCCTTGCCGCGCAGCTTGACGACGGCGTCGTACGCGGCCTGGGCCACGCCCGCGTCGCGGTCGCCGATGGCCGCGTGCAGCCGCTCCGCGGCCCACGGCTGCTCGCCGTGCGCCTTGAGCTCCTCGACGGCGCGCAGGCGCAGGTCGGGGAAGCGCGCGAGCTGCGCGCGGTCGAGCGCCGTCTGCGGATCCGAGGTGTGCCACGACCAGAGCGTCCGGAACGCCTCGCGGCGGACCTTGGGCGACTCGTCCTCGATCGCGTCGGCGAGCAGCGCCTCGGCCTCGGGCGGCCTCGGCCCCTTGCCCTCGCCGGCGAGCGCCACGAGCCGGTCGAGCCCGCGGACGCGGATGTCCTCCTGCGACGAGCGCAGCGACGCCTCGGCCACGACGAGCGGGGCCGACGACTCCAGCCGCGCGTAGGCGTCGAGCGCCGCGGCGCGCACCGCGCCGTCCGCGTCGTCGAGCATCCAGATGAGCCGCTTCTCGGCGCGGGTGTCCCGGAGCTCGGCGAGCGCGGTCGCCGCCTGCCGTCGCAGCGACGGGTCCTGCTCGCGCGTGAGCTGCAGCAGCGCGCCGAGGGCGCGCGTGTCGCCGATCTGCGCGAGGCCGCGCGCGCCCCGCACCGCCGTGTCCGGCGTGCGGCAGGCCATCGCGGTGAGCAGCGGCTCGAGGTCGGCCTCGGCGGGCTCGGCCCCCGGGCTGCCCACGCCGGGGATCCGGGCGCGCGCCGCCTTGATGGCCGCCTCGTCCGCGGCCTTCGCGCCGTCCTTCGCTCCATCCTTCGCGTTCGCCGCGGGCTTCTCCGCGCCGCCGGCGCCGGCGCGCCGCAGGACCTCGGCCGCGCGCCGCGCGATGTCGATCGCCGCGCGGCCGAGATCCTCGTCGCGCGCCTCGAGCGCGTGGGCGAGCGCGCGCCGCTCGATCACCTTCGCCGCGAACGCGATGCGGCGCACCTCGGCGTCCTCATCGTCGAGCGCGCGCGCCGCGATCGGCGCGAACTCCGGCGCCGAGAGCCAGCCGGCGAGCGCGGCCCGGATGAGCGCCTCGACCCGGAGGTCGGCCGGGCCGCGCTCGAAGGCGGCGCGGAGCGGCTGCGGGCCGTCCGGGTGGATCTTCTGGAGCTGATCGAGCGCCGTGAGCCGCACCGACGCGTCGCGGCCGGCGAGCTTCTCGGCGATGAGCCCCGGGATGAGCGGCGAGCTGCCGTAGAGCCTCCCGAGCTCGAGGAGCGCCCTGCGCTGGACGTCCGCGGCGCGGGCGCCGAGCGCTGCCCGGAGCGGGGCGAGCGGCGTGTCGCGCTCGATCGCGCGGAGCGCCTCGAGCGCGGCCATGCGGACGTTCGGGCTCTCGTCGTCGAGCGCCTCGCGCAGCTTCGCGCGCGCGCCGCGGCGCCCTCTCTCCCCGAGCTCGCGGGCGGCGAGCGCGCGCACCTCGGCGTCGCGGTCCGATCGGAGCACGGGGAGCGCGGCCTCGAGCGCCTCGGGCTCGTCGAGCGAGGCGAGCGTCTTGACGGCGCTCTCGCGGGCCGGTCGCGCGCCCGAGAGCGCCTGGGCGAGGACATCGAAGCCGTGCGCGAGCTCTGCGGTGCCGTCCGCGGGCGCGCCGGCGGCGTCGATCGGGAAGCGCCATACCGTGCGCCGGTCCCCTGCGGCGAAGACGGCGCCGAGCCCGTCCTTCGCGTCCGCCCCGCCGCGGGCGGCCTGCCCGCGCGCGCCTTTGCGCGCGGCGGCCGGCGCGAGCGCGAGCGCGTGGAGCGGCAGCGCGCTCGTCTCCAGCGTGCGCGGCTTGCGCTTGTCCTCGAGCCGGTGGATGCGGATCGCGCCGTCCGCGCCTGCGGACAGCAGGCGGTCGCCGCTCTCCTTGCCGTCCTCCTGCGGCGGCGGGGTGGGCAGGCACAGGAGCGCGCGGACGCCGCCCGCGTGGCCGCTCCCGTCCGCGCCGCGCACCTCGCACTCGACGTCTCCGACGAGGTACCAGAGGCGCACGGTGCCGTCGTCGCCGCCCGAAGCCAGCCGCCCGTCGCGCGGCGTGAACGCGAGCGCCGTGACCGGCCCGTCGTGGCCGGGCATGGCGCGGACCGCGCCCGTCGACAGCGTGACCACGCGGACGACGCCGTCGTCGCCTGCCGCCGCGCAGAGCTCGCCGGCAGGATCGAAGGCGACGGCGCGGAGCGGCGCCGCCGAGAGCGCGAACGACGAGATCTCGACCGCGGCGCCGGGCTGCGGGGCAGGGGATCCGGCGGCCTCGCCGACGCGGAACACCCGCAGCGCGCCGTCGACCCCCACGGTCGCGAGGCGCGCGCCGCCGGGCGCCGCGGCGATCGCCGTGGCGCCGCCCGGGTGCGCGTCGATCGCCCGCCCGTCGGCCCCGCCGCCCGCGAGGAGGCGCAGCGCGCCGTCGGAGCACGCCGCCGCGAGCAGGTCGCCCGCGAACGCGAGGCCCAGCACGTGCGCGGGCACGTCGATCGAGCGAACCGGCTTGTTCGCAACGTGATCGAACAGCGTCACCTGGCTCGCGCCGGCGGGCGATCGCGTGGTCTGCGTCTCGCGCGTCTCGCGCGTCCCGCCCGCATCGCTCGGCGCCGGCGCGCGCACGCCGCCGACCGCGAGGAGCCGCGGGCCGATCGCGAGCGCGCGGACCTTCTCGTAATGGCCGATCGCGTGGCTCATGCGCTCTCCTGTCCGACGCTGGGGAGCGCCCGGCCATCGCCGGCCGCTTGTCCGACGCTCGGAAGCGCCCGGCCATCGCCGGCCGCTTCGAGGCCTTCGATCTCGAGCCCCGGGTGCGCGTGCTTGAGCCGCAGGAGCGCCGCCAGGCAGGCCTGCCACTCGCCCTTCGCGATCGACCCGGTGAACTCCGCGATGACGGGGGCGACGAGCGCCGCGAACGCCGCGTCCTCGACCGCGAGATCGCGCACGACCTCGATCACGTGCCGCTTGGCCTCGCTCGCCGAGAGGCGCCTGCGCGAGCCCGCGTCGTCGCCCGGCTCCGGCGACCTCCCTGCGGGGATCCCGGACAGCACGTACCGCAGGAAGCGCCGGAGCGCCTCGACGTCCGCGAACCGCCCCGCGTCCTCGGGCAGCTCCGCCGCGGGGCGGGCATCGTCTCCCCGCGCCCCGCGCGGCCGCCAGCCCGGCGGCAGATCGCGCGGCCGGTGCTTCTCCCAGAGCATCCGCACGGCGAAGAGGCGCACCTCGCGGTCGGCGCTCTGCATCAGCCAGCCGAGGCGCTCGGGGCCGCCGAGCCGCGCGTAGTGCTTCAGGATGAGCGAGAGGCCGAGCTCGCGCGCGCTCTTCTTCAGGCTCTCCGTGAGCGCGAAGACCTGCGCCGGATCGAGCTCCTCCGGCGTGAGCGCGATCGCCGGATCGGCCGACGGATCGCCGACCTTGCGGAGCGCGTCGAAGGCGATGTTGCGCACCTCCTTCGCGTCGCTGTGCGCGAGCTCGTAGACGCGGGTCTGGTAGCCCCACGCCCGGAGCTCGGCGCGCGTGATGAGCGCGGCGAAGCGCCGGACGTCGTCCCGCTTGTCGGAGAGCGCGGGCCAGATCCGCTCGGCGGTGAACGCGCCTCGCTTGAGCGCCGGCTTCAGCTCGAGCTCCTTGGCCTCGCTCTGCTCGGGCCCGAGGACGGGGTGGTGGCAGCGCAGGTACGTCTGCGCGAACGCGCGCATCGGCTCGGGCTCCTTCTCGCCGAGCGCGAGCGCGAACAGCCTCGCGGTGCCCGCCTCGCGGTCGCCGCGGCCGCTCGCGTCCTGCCCCGCGTCGAAGTCCTGCGGCTTCATGTGCGACAGGAGGTAGCGGCGCGCGAAGCCGTTCAGCGTCGGATCGGCGCGCCGCGCGAGCGCGAGCAGCCAGGGCAGGGTGAGCTGCCGCGGCGACACGATCTTCGGGTTGCCGAGCACCTCCAGCGCGACCGCGCGCGTCTCGGCGCTGAAGACGAGCCCCTTCAGCCGCTCGACCCCCTCGGCGGTCAGGTCGGGCAGGGCGTCCGCCTTCTGGAGCCAGGTCGCGACCGTGGACCCGATGCGCTTGCGCGTGAGCGCGCCGAGCAGCCACGGCGTCCCGATCGCCGCGATCGGGTACTTGCCGAGCGCGTCGAGCGCGGACCTCGTCGCCTGGTAGTCGTCCTCGTGGCGCGGGTCGTCGAGCACGCGCACCCAGAAGCCCGCCCCGGGCTCGCCGGGCCGGTACTTGGCCTTGAAGTACGCGGCGGCCCACTTCTTCTGCTCGGACTCGCCGTAGAGCATGTCGACGAGGAAGCCCTCGGGCAGCTCGGCGCGGTCGAAGCTCTCGCTCAGCGCCTTGCCGGCCCACGCCTCGGTCTCGCTGTGCGTGAGCAGCCGCCCCAGGAACGCGTGGCCGAGCGCGCGCGGGCTCTTGCCCTGGAGCGCCGACGCCGCGAAGGCGCGCGTGTCCTTGTGCTCGGAGTCGAGCAGCGCGGCGAGGCGCTCCGGGTCGAGGTCCGTCGCGTGCGCGCGGGCGTACTCGATCGCGAACGTGCGCGCCTTCGCGCTCGGGGAGGCGAGCAGCGCGAGCGCCGCGTCGTGCAGCCCGAGGCCCCGCAGCTTGCTCTGGTGGAGCTCCGGCGAGCCGAGCAGCGTCTCGATCAGGAACTCGTGCGCGCTCGCCAGCGGCCGGTACGCGAGGCGGGCCAGCCACGCGGGCGTGACGCTCCGCAGGGTGTCGGCGAAGTCCTTCTTGAGCCCCTGGATCGCGAACTTGGCCGGCGGATCGGACTGGCAGGTCGAGAGCAGGAGCATCAGCGGATCGGGCGATCGCTTCCACGCCTCGTCGAAGGCGCGGTGCTTCACCATGTCGTTCGGCGGGACGTTGCCGTGGAACGAGCGCCCGTCGTACTTGCCCGTGCCGTGCGCCCAGACGTGGTTCGCGACCCAGAGGTCGCCGAAGCTCGTGCCCGGCGCGTAGTGGCGGAGGACCTCGACCGCGAACTGCGGGTAGAGCTCCGGCGTGCTCCGGCCGAGCTCGCGCAGGAAGCGCCACGCGCGGCGGCGCATGTAGATCAACGTCCCCTTGGAGACCTCGCGCCGCCGGGTGCGGGAGAGCTCGACGTCGAAGCGGAAGGCGAGCGCGCCGAAGAGCTCCGCGTCGAGCCGCGCCTCGGCCAGCTTGTAGATGCGCTTGAGCCCGCCCCACGCGCCGAAGACCAGCGGCGCGCTCGTGGCGATGTCGCGCAGCGCGCCGCGCCCCGCGTCCGTGCCCTCCTCGTAGATGCGCACGAGCAGGTCCGCGAGCTCGAGCCGCGGCGGCGGCGCGGCGTCGACCTGGGCGAGGAAGCGCTTCCACGCGTCGGTCGACTGCTCTCGCCGCTGCTCGGGGGAGCGCATGCCCTGCGCGCGCGAGAGCGCCTGCAGGAACGCCGTGAAGGTGAGCGCCCCCTCGCGCGGCGGCGCGTCCGGTTTGGGATCCGGCTGGCCGAGGTACGCCTCGACGACCTCGGCCAGGGTGGGCGAGCCGCTCGTGGCGAGCTGCTTGACGTTCGCGATGTCGATCGGGTTCGGTGAGCTCGTCAAGGCGCCCTCCCCTTGCGGGATGGCCTGGGAGAATCGCGAGCCCCGTGGTGCAGGTCAAGCCAGAGTCGATCTGACGTTGACGGAAGCGTCATCGCCTCCGCGTGGTGTGCGCCTGTGGGTGGGGCGTGTTCGCGGATGCCGGGGTGCCCCGCGGGGCCCGGAGCCGCCCGGCGCATCGCCTCGAGGCGCGCGCCGGGCGCGCAGCTCAGGCCGCGCAGCTCACGCCGCGCGCATCCGCGCGACCCGCTCCTCGACGTGCGGGTCGCCGCCCGCGTCGATGCCCGCGAGGAGCTCTTTCAGCGAGCGCCCGCGGTGGGCGAGGTGCGCCTCGAGGTGCGGCGAGAGCGCCTTCCAGCGCCGCGCCCACCCCGCCTCGGCGCTCATCGCGCCGTGGTGCGGCCGATCGACCAGCAGGGCGCCGAGCCGGAGGCCGAGCTCGGGATCGTCGAGCTCCTCGAGCTGCCGCTTCAGGAGGGCGAGCGCTCCGGCGGCCGGAGAGGTCGCTGGCGGGGCCTTCCAGGTGTCGCGCACCGCGCGCGCGAACGCCGCTGCGTCGAGCTCCGAGAGCAGCTCGATCGCGCGCACGAGCGGCAGGCGATCGCGCGCGCTCGGCGCGACCACGCGGGCGAGGAGCGCGTCCAGCGCGGCGGACAGCGCCCCGTCGGTCGCGGGATCGAGCCCGCCCAGCGACTCGAGCGCGCGGCGGGCGCGTCGGACGGCGCGCCCGAGCACCCAGCTCCGCCGGCCGCGCGCGGCCGAGACCGCGTCGAGCGCGTGGACGGCGGCCTTGCGCCGCGCCTCGGTGGCCTCGCCGGGCTGGACGCGCGGCGGCAGATCGAGCTTCGGCGGCGGCGGGGGCGCGGCCGCTCCGGCGGTGGCAGCGGGGGCGCCGCCGGCAGGCGCGCCGCCCCCGGCGGCGGCCACTTCCTGGTAGCCCTCCCTGAGCTTCTCCGCGACCTTCTTGTCGCACTCGCGCTGCGCGGCCTCCGCCGTGGGGAACGCCTTCTCCTTGCGTTGCCCGGCGGTCCCCAGCCGCCCGTAGACGACGATGAACGTCGTGTCGTCCACGTCGGCCATCCAGAACTTGGCGCTCGTCCCCTGCACGAACTCGAACCGGCGCATGCGGGCGAAGATATCACGCCGCGCCGGCGGCGCGCCTCACGACGGCAGCGGCGAGGCCGGCTGGCGGACCAGCACGAACGGCGCGACCACGAGCGACAGGAAGCGCAGATCGTGCTGCTGCGGCCAGCGCACGAGATCGGCGGCCGTCGGCTTGGTCAGCTTGCCGGCCGCGATCCAGGCCTCCACCGCGGCCGTGTCGTTCGCGGCCATGGCCTCGCCGACGTCCAGGAGATCGAGATCGGCGGCGACGACGATGACCGCATCGCGCACTGTGTGGGCGCGGAGATCGGTCCAGAAGACCTCCCCGAGCGTCTTGGCGAGCTGTTCGCGCATGGGGGCAGCATAGATCCCGGGCAGCGGCCGCCAAGCCGGCGATCCGCTGCCCGGGCGAGGGAGGGCGGCGGCTGCCGGCCGCGGCGCTCCGGGCAGGCGGCGCGGCCGGAGGCTCCGATCGAGCCCTACCAGCCCATGTTATGGTGAACCCAGCAGTCGATCTGCTCCCAGCCGACCCGCGCCTTGCGATGGCCGTTCAGGATGTGGCCCGTGTCGGGGACGATCGCGGTCGTGACGAACTCGGCGCTGGCATAGAGCGCCGCGTCGGAGTCCGCGTACGACGCCGGCTGCAGCGCGTCCGTCTCCCCGAACTGGATCAGCACCGGGCTCGTCACCTCGTCGATGCCGGCGAGCGTGGGGTCCTCGGAGACGGCGAGGAGGCTCAGGAACTGCCCGCGCGTGAACGTGTCGGCGATGGTGGTGTTGTCAAAATCGATGAGCGCCGGGTTCGCGTTCGTGGTGTCGTAGAAGATGGCGGTGCGCATCTCCGGCGGGATCCCGATATAGGGCGTCTGCAGCAGCGCGGAGATCGCCTCCGACGGGACCGGGATCGGGTGCGGCGTGAAGGCCAGGCCGGTGTTCACGAGGACGTCCGCGTCATTGTAGGTGCTCTGAACGAACGTGTTGATGATGGCGCCGTTCGAGTGGCCGACGAGCGCGACGCGCGTGAAAGGCGTTTTGTAGACGCCGCCCGGCGTGCGCATCTCGGTGATGATCTGATGGACGCTGTCGGCGGTCTCGGCCAGGTCGACGAAGTCGCCGTCGGGCCGGCTGCTCTCTCCGGCCCCGAGCATGTCGAGCGCCAGGACGGCGTATCCCTCCTTCGCCATGTGCTGGGCATAGGAGTAATCGTGTCCGCCGAACGACGGGAGATCCCAGTACTCGTGCGTGTAGGTCAGGCCGTGGACGAGCACCTGGAGGGGGCGGTACTTGGCGTGACCCTGATAGTAGAGGTAGCCGACGACGTCGTACGTGTTGCCGTCGGAGAGGGTCACCGGGAACACGAGGCGCTCCACCTTGGTGGGCTGCCTCGACGACGACGCCTCGGCATTGCCCGAAGAGAGCCCGGCGACCGCGAGCGCCGCCGAGAAGAGTGCCGTGCTGAGTGCGCGATAGTACAAGTTCATGAATTGACCCTCATGGTTGCGGCAGGTGATTGGAGGTGAGGCAACGTCTATCGCGGTGCGATATCCCGTGGTCTCTCAGCTCCAGCGCCGCCACGCCGTGTTCGCAAACATTGAACCAGAAAGCACCTCTGTCAACAGGATAGCGCACGATCTCCGCCCGCGCCGCCGCTCGGCAGCATTTCGGAGCGTTGTTGGTCTCCGGCGCGACGCCCGCGGGCTCGCCGGACCCTCGCGGTCTGTCGTGAGGAGTGGACGCTGCACGGGTCTTTGCGTGATACCGCAATGATTTGCATGGGTGGGTGGGTGACGCCGGCTGCCGGTCCCGGCACATGTGCCAGGGAAGGCCTCATCACGACGGCTTCTGTGCTGGCGAACAAATCTCCTCAGGCTTTACGGCTCCTGCCGGACGTCATGGCCAGAAGACGCCATCGCGGCACGGACATCGTTTGATGAACCGATGTGCGATTTTTGTGGCTCCGCTGCATTGTGTTCACGGGTCCACGGGTGATGGATCCCCCGCGGACGATTCCCGGCGATCCTCGGCGCGGCGCGCGCGAGCAGCCGCGGCGCTCCTGGTGAGCGCTGCCCGCGGCGCTGTGACGTCAACGCCGCTCAGAAGGTCGCTTCGGCGCCGATGCTCGGTAGGGTATGATGATGGATCCGAGCGTCTCCGGCTCGCATCCGCGCAGCAGCGAGCGCTCGTCAAGCAAAACCTACCGGCGCGCCTGGCGGGCCGAGCGCCGCGCGCCTCGCCGAGGTCGCGCTGGACGCCTGCGCCGTCCCTGCCGTAGATAGCTGGCAGCGCTGACGTGGGCTCGAACAGGAAGCGACAACAGAAGTCCTCGGGGTTGCGCGTGCTCGTCGCGCTCCTCGTGACCGGGCTCAGCGC
The DNA here is from genome assembly GCF_051473845.1 of Sorangium sp. So ce381. Taxonomy (NCBI): domain Bacteria; kingdom Pseudomonadati; phylum Myxococcota; order Polyangiales; family Polyangiaceae; genus Sorangium; species Sorangium sp. So ce381. The sequence goes on from NZ_CP150336.1 coordinate 2,667,522, forward strand.
GGTGGGGGTCAAGTGTGGCCTCGAGCGCGGGCTCGACGAGCTCGGCCTCGACCTCGGCGGTGGCCGCACCTCCAGGCCGTCGCCGACGCCCGGCCGATCCGGCAGCGCCTCGCCGCCGAAGGCCGCTCCGCCGAAAGGGTCGCCGCCGAAGGACGCGCCGTCCTCGCGCCCGCCCGCGCCGAGCCCCCACCTCGAGCTCGGCGTCCCGGCCCGCACGGGAGGGCGCGCCGCGCGGGCCGACGCGTCCGACGATCACCTGATGATCAAGCCCCAGTACGCCCTCTCCTACAACCGCTCCAGGAACGTGGCGAACTGGGTCAGCTGGAGGCTCGACGCCGCCTCGTTCGGGGACGCGCCCCGCTATCGGGGCAAGTTCCTGGCCGATACCGCGCTGCCGGACGGCTGGTACCGCGTGCAGCACGACGATTACACCGGCTCCGGCTTCGATCGAGGCCACATGGTCCGCTCCGAGGAGCGGACGCGGAACCCCGACGACAACAAGGCGACGTTCCTCCTCACGAACATCCTGCCGCAGCGGCACGAGCTCAACGCCGGTCCGTGGCTGAGGCTCGAGGAGGCGTGCCAGGAGCTCGCGCAAAAGGAGCGCCGGGTGCTGTTCCTGACAGCCGGCGGCCTCTTCGACGAGCGCGAGCGCCCGGCCGCCACCATCGGCAAGGACGTCGCCGTGCCCGACGCGTTCTTCAAGGTCGCCGTGGTCCTCGAGCCGGGGCAGGGGCCCGGCGACATCGGCCCGGCGACGCGGGTCATCGCGGTGGTGATGCCGAACGAGACGGGCATCCTCGATCAAGGCTGGGGGCAGTACCGGACGACGGTGGACGAGATCGAGCGGCGCGCGGGCTACGACCTCATGACCGCCCTCCCCGAGGCCGTGCAGCGGACGCTGGAGGCGCGCGTCGACGACGGGCCCGCCGGCGCCCGCTGAGCGGCGCGCTCAGGTCTCGACGACCTTCGTCACGAGGCCGAGCCACGCGCCCGACGGATGGCGGCCGACGACGTAGACGTCGATCGCGACGCGCCCGACGCGGTAGACCCGGACGTCGGTGAGGTGGCGCTCGAGCAGGTCCATGAGCCGCCGGTATCGCCCCGCCTCGGCCAGCGCCGCGTCGCCGGCGTTCCCCGGCACGTCGATCACCGGCGCGAAGAGGTCGCCCGCCGTCGTGACCTCGACCGGCGTCGCCGCGCCGAGGCCCTCGGCCGCGAGCAGCGCGGCCGGCGAGGACGCGTCCCCGCGCGCCCGGAACGGGCGCAGCTCGTGATCGGACTCGCTGGGGAACAGCAGGCCCTGCGCGGCCTCCGCGAGGGATGCGAGGAGCTCTTCGGGCGAGATGGATGAGGCCTGCATGTGGATCTCCGGGCGGCTGCTCGGCGAGCGCGGGCTCGCCGTGGGGTGATCATTCCACCGAGAAGCCAGCGGAGAATCCGCTTGCTCCCTGGGCTTTGGCGATGGTACCGGGACCGCGCCCGCCCTGCGGATCCGATCCACCCTTCCGCTTTCCTTCGCCGCGTTGCATGCTCGGGCGAGACCCGAGCAAGGAACAAGGATTCAAGGTGCCATGTCCAAGATGAAGCTCAAGCCCGGCGTGATCACTGGCTCCGCTCTTCAGGAGCTGTTCGAGTACATGAAGAGCGTCGAGTGTGCGCTGCCGGCCGTGAACGTGATCGGCTCGCACAGCACGACCGCCGCGCTCCAGGCGGCTCGAGAGGCCAAGTGCCCCATCATCATCCAGTTCTCGAACGGCGGCGCCCACTTCTTCGGCGGCAAGTTCCTGGACAACAAGGGTGAGAAGGCCGCCATCGCGGGCGCCGTCGCGGGCGCGCACTACGTGCGGAACCTGGCCGAGGCCTACGGCGTGCCGGTCATCCTGCACACCGATCACGCCGCGAAGAAGCTCCTGCCGTGGATCGACGGCCTGCTGGAGCACGGCAAGAAGTTCTTCGAGAAGAACGGAGAGCCCCTGTTCTCCTCTCACATGCTCGATCTGTCCGAGGAGCCGCTCCACGAGAACCTCGAGATCTGCCAGAAGTACCTGCGGCAGATGGCGGCGCTCAACATGACGCTCGAGATCGAGCTCGGCGTCACGGGCGGCGAGGAAGACGGCGTCGACAACAGCGGCATCGACAACGCCAAGCTGTACACCCAGCCCGCGGAGGTGCTCGCCGCGTACGACGCGCTGAAGCCGATCGGCAACTTCACGGTCGCCGCGTCGTTCGGCAACACGCACGGCGTCTACAAGCCGGGCAACGTGCAGCTCCGGCCGCCCATCCTGAAGAACTCCCAGGACGCGATCCAGAAGGAGCGCAAGACGGGCGCGAAGCCGGTCGACTTCGTGTTCCACGGCGGCTCCGGCTCGTCGCGCGAGGAGATCCGCGAGGCGGTGTCCTACGGCGTCATCAAGATGAACATCGACACGGACACGCAGTGGGCCTTCACGCAGCCCATCAAGAAGTACATGGACGACAAGGGCGCCTACCTGAAGTCGCAGCTCGGCAACCCCGAGGGCGAGGACAAGCCCAACAAGAAGTACATCGACCCGCGCGGCTGGCTCCACCTCGGCGAGAAGGGCGTGGCGGCGCGCCTCGTCGATGCGTGCAAGGACCTGAACTCGTTCGACAAGTTCGAGTTCTGATCCGCGGCGAAAGCGAAGGCCCCGCTCGCGCGGGGCCGGAGCGACGCCTGTCGAACCTCGCCGCCGCGACACCCTGGCGCGTCGATCGACCCACGGGCTGGCTGCTCACGAGGGCGACGGGTGCGCCGCGGTCAGCGAGCGCGCCGGCGCCGCCACAGCAGGGCGGCGGCGAGGCAGCCGGGAGAGCGGCAGGCCGAAGATGCCGAGCACGGTGAGCTCGATCCCGAGCACGGGCAGGAAAGCGGGCCCCGAGAGCCCCGCGGCGAGGAGCTGGACGAGGGCGAGCGGCGCCGCCACCGCCAGGAGCGCTGTCGGGTAGGCGACGCCGTGCAGCAGCGCGAGCAGCACGCCGACGATCCCCACGGTCAGGCCGCCGTCGACGCTGGGGGTCATGTCCAGCGCGCCCGGCGCGCGCAGCGCGGCGCGGATCCACAGCAGGGAGCCAGTCCCCAGGAGGACCATCGCGATCGGCAGGTTGGCCGAGGAGCGGGTCGTGATCTTCGGTGTCTGGAAAGCCATGGTTCCGGCCATGACAGCACGCGATGTGCCATCACGGCTCCCGGGCGGCGGCGGGCCGGCCGTCGCGCTGCGCGATGCAGGGAGTGCGGGGCGGCGCACGCCTTGCGCGCCACGATCCGCCGGACGCGTCATGGCGAGGGCGGGCCGGGCTCCTCGCCGGCGCCGGGCTCGCCTGCGTCAGGGCGCTCGTGCGTTCGTGGTGGACGCGCTGGCTCGACGGGCGCGAGCCGGATGCCCAGGTTCATGAGCTTCACACAGTCCTGCTCGCACGTGGGCCGCCCGCCGGGGAGAAGCGAGCAGTGTGCGACCTCGACGGGCTCCTCGGAGCGGCCGTCGACGACAAGCCGACACCGCACGGGAGCCCCGGTCCGTGGACAGACCAGGGTGGCCTCCGAGGTGTGGTAATGCCGCCGGGCGAGCAGGCGTCTCGCCCCGACGATCAACGCCACGACGCCGCCCGCAGCCGCCAGCAGCACGACGAGCCAGTCTGCCATCGCGACCCCCTGTGAAGAGCGCTGCGGCGTCCACCGCAGCACAGACGACGCAGCAAGGGGCGCGCCAGGCGCTGCGCCGAGGCGTGGGCCCAGCCGGCGCGGAAGGGCCCACGCCTCGTTTCATCGCAGATGCATTCGGCGCGCCTCTCGGCGCAGGGCGTGCGCCCAGGAACCCGGGGCGCGGAGCAGCAGCCCGCTCCGCCGCTGAGAGATGACGTGCGGAGCCGTGAAGAAGCATGGGAGTCGACGGCAACAGGCGCGATCCGGGTGCGGTCCTGGCGGCTCGCCATGGCGGCGCCGCGGGTCGACGTCTTCCGGCTCGATGATTGCAAACCGCCTTTCATCGGCAGATGGCCGCGGGAGGAGGTCGCCATGGCCTGTCATCTGGAGGAATCGGACAAGCTGGTGTGGATCGAGGTCGAGGGGGGTGGCACCGAGCCACGGACGGTGCGCTGCCCGCGGCGGGCGGCGACGGTGGACGCGCGGGAGTGCTTCGCCTGCCCGCGCTACGCGACGCTCGCGATCCATCCGAGCGGGAAGAAGGTCTATCTCGTGTGCGAGCCGTTCGACGAGGAGCCGAGCGAGCGCGCGTAGCGGCACGTGAACCCGGAGAGCGTCCGGCCTGGGCGGCGCTACGATAGGTGGCACTCGAGCAATACCACTTCGACCTCGCGGGCCAGCGCACGCCCGGGCAGCGCTAGGGCGAGCTGATGCTCGAGGCCTTCGGCAAAAGAAGTGATCGCGACCGGGGGAGCCCGACGCCCCGGCGTGGCGCTCGCGCCCGGGAGCGCCTCTCACGATCTCCTGACCCCGATGGCTGCGCTCGCGCGGCGCGGGCGCCTCAGATCGCGCAGCTTCTCCAGCTCGAAGAACCCCGCGAATGCCACGCCGAGCAGCGGGTACGGGAACAGGATCGCCATCGTGAGCAGCACGCCGAGGTGGAAGAGCCAGGCGGCGCTGCAGAAGACGAGCGCGACGCGCCGGCTGAACAGGGCGAGCGGCGCGCCGAGCTCCATCGCCAGGCTGGCGAGCGCGAGGGGCGGGAACAGGAACCGGTAGCGGACGAGCGCGCCGCCGAGCGGAGAGTGCGTGTCGCCGAGCGCGATCTTCCGGACGTTGTCGTAAGCGATGTAGTTGCGGAGGATATCGCTCGTCGCCCAGTCGAGGCCGCTGTTCCGGAGCTTCGTGATCCCGGCGATGAAATACGACATCACCGTGATCGCGCAGAGCAGCCGGATCGGCCAGCCATAGCGGCCGTCCGGCGCCGGCGCGGGGGCGCCGGCGCGGCGCGCCGCGCGCGCGTCGAGCGAGTGCGCGTCCGCCGCGGCCCCGAGGCCGAGCGCGATGACGTGGAGCGCGAGGAGGTTCTCGGTGTGGAACACCATGCCCCAGGAGTTCCGGTAGCTCAGCACCCAGAGCAGGAGCGCGCCGAAGACCGGCCCGGCGACGCGGAACCGGTAGCCCGCCACGAACGCCGCGCCGGCGGCGATCGCCGCGCCAAGCAGGCTGCGCACCGCCCAGAGGGGGAGCGGCGCGGAGAGCACCGAGACCACGCCGACGGGCCTGAAGCTCTCCGCAGGCAGGTGGCCCACCCGCTGGAAGTGCACCGCGCGGACGCAGAGGTACACGAGGGCGAAGCCGCCGACCAGGAGCCGCAAGAGCGCGAGCCGCTCGGCGGGCGCCTCCGCGAAGAAGGCGCGGTCGAACCGCGCAAAGAGCCGCCTCATCGCGCGCCCACCTTGCACGTCGCGTGGAGCTTCGAGTCGACAGGGGCCTCCTGCCCCTCGAAGAACGCGACGGCATCGAAGGTGTCTGTCCGGATCTCGACCGCGACGACATCCGCGTAGCCGTCCTGCGCCGCGACGCGCGACGCGATGCCGCGGCAGAGCGCGCGGGCCGCGCGGGCGCCCTGCCGGATGCTCTGCGCCAGCGTGGCCTTGGCCTGCAGCACCTCCTCGCTGCCCACGAGGCGCGGCGGGATCGGCCGCCGCCCGCCCCGGGAATCCACGCCCACGGCGCGCTCCACGGCGGTCTGTGCGTCGTGGCGGCCCCACGAGAACATCGGGTAGGTCGACAGCGGAAAGCTGTCCACCGGAGGGCGGCGGAACAGCGGGGCGAGCATGAGGAGCAGGAGCGCGGCGGTCACGCCGTACGCATACGCCCGGCGCTCGCTGAGGCGAGCGGTCCCGCGCGGGCTCGATCCACCGCCGGCGCCGGCGCTCACGGCGCCGCCCTGCGAGCTCGGTCCACCGCCGGCGCCGGCGCTCACGGCGCCGCCCTGCGAGCTCGGTCCACCGTCGGCGCCGGCGCTCACGACGGCCTCTCCGTCGCCGGCCGCGCTCACAGAGGCCCCGCCGCCGGCGCGCTTCGCCCAGGCACGAGCCCGAGCATTCGGCCCCCGTGGCCGAGCGCGGCCCAGGCGTGCTGCACGTAGTCGATGCGGATCCGAGGAGACGCCATGCTCTCGCCGAAGCCACCCTCGATGATCACGTCGCGGCTGCACGCGAAGCAGGTCGCTGGCGACCACTGCTGCCGCACGAGGAACTCGAGCACCCGTCGCATCAACGCCCGGTCCTTCGCGAGGTCCTCGCCGCGCGCCTCCTTGACCGCCATCGCCGCGGCCAGCGCCTCGCCGAACCCCGCCGTCGCCGTGTTGTGCGGCGGCAGCACGTTGCCGAACCCGTACCCGCCCACGAGGTCGGGCGTCACCCCGCTGTCCTCGTCGAGCACGAGCCGCGACTTGAACGCCACGTAATCGAGGCAGAACCGCTCGTAGTCGTCGCGGCGGTGGTGCCCGAGCGCCGCGCGCGCCGCGAGGCAGTGCCAGTTCTCCTCCATGTACACGAAATCACTGGCAAAATGATCCCAGTAACGGTTCGCGTAGTAGTCCATGGCGCGATCGACGGCGGCGCGCACGGCGGCCGCGGGCGGGAGCTCGGGGCTCGGCTCGCGGGCGGCGAGCGCCTCGAGCAGCGTCAGCGCGAGCACCGACTGGCCGCCCTCGTAGAGCTGCGTCGGGCCGAGGACGGGCGCGACGCGCGCGAGGTCGAGCTGCGGCGCGAAGCCGCCGTCGTCGCGCTGCGTCGCGAGCACCATGCGGGCGAGCCGCCCGACGAGCGCGTCGTGCGTTCCGTGCGCGTCGCGGCACGTGAGAAACGTGACCAGGCTCAACGCCGTGGGGTTGAGGCCCGCGATCGTCCCGGGGCTGTCCTTGGGGTAGAAGAGCGCGCCGACGGAGTTGCCTTCGCCGGCCCTGCGCTCGAGCTTCGCGAGCAGCCCGAGCGAGCGCTGCACCACCTTCGCGAGCTCCGGCGACATGGGCACGCCCTCGGCGCCGACCCCGAGCTCGCACAGGGCGAGCGTCGTGCCGGCCTGCCGCGCGATCGAGAACCCGTCGAACGAGGCGCGCCCGGTGAACGGGTCGACGATGTAGCGGAACATGCCGTCCTTCCGCTGCGCCCCGAGGATGTAGCGCTGGGCAGCGGCCGCCGCCTGCTGCGCGGTCGCCTCGGTGAGCGGGACCGACGGCTCTCCGAGCCGCGACAGGAGGTGGAGCGCGCCCTCGTCGTCGACGGCGTAGCTGAGCGTCTCGATCCGCACGAGGCCGTCCCGCGGCGCGGCGCCGCCGGCGCCGTGGCCGCCGGGCGGCTCGGGCTCGCCGAGGGCGCGGCGCAGGACCGCGAGATCCACGCCGAAGCGGAAGTCGGGGACGCCGGCCAGCGGCGCGTTCGTGTTGAACGCGTCGAGCGCGATGAGCTGCCACGGCATGAGGCACCGCTCCGCGAGGCAGAGGCCGTCCAGCCCGGGGCGCAGCGACAGCCCGTCGAGGCCCGGCCCGGGGGAGGCGAGCGGCTGCGCGGCGGAGACCACGTCGATCTTGAGCGGGCCGCGCAGGGCCTCGGCGAGCGCACCGCGCAGCGCCGCCGCCGCGTCCTCGCCGGGGGCGGGCTGGAGGCAGCGGGTCGCGACGGCGGCGCGCTCGGGGTCGCGGCCGGGGGCGAGGTGGGTGACGACGAGGGTGGGGCGGCCCGGCTCCGGGGGCGCGGCGCACGCGGCCGGCGCCGCGGTCATGAGCGAGGGCGCCTTGGCCGGCGGCGGAGGGAGCGCGTCGAAGGAAGCGAGCGCCTCGCGCAGCGCCGCCCCGGTGCGCGACGGCGCGCCGCCCGGCACCGGCACGACGTCGGCCTTGGCGACCCGGTGACGGAAGAGCAGCGAGAGCGCGGCCAGGACCACCAGCGCGGCGAGCGCGGCGAGCGCGGGCGAGGGCCGGCGCTTCGGGCGCAGCAGGCGGAGGCCGCCGGTCGAGGCGACGCCCCAGCACGCGAACGGCAGCGTGAGGAGCGCGACGACCGCCCAGACCGCGAGCAGCGCCGTCGCGATGCCGGTGCCGAGGCCGCGGTTCAGCGAGGCGACGTAGACGGCGGAGGACAGGAGCTCGAAGCTCAGGAAGGCGAGGTAGCCGAGCGAGCAGAACGACGTCACGCGGAAGGCGCGCGGCGCGAGCGGGTGGGGGAGGAGCGAGAGGACGGCGGTCGCGGCGTGGAGCAGGGCGAGCGCGGCGGTGACCACGGCGAAGAGCGTCCACGGCCGGAAGGGGAGGGAGAGCGCGGCCCAGGCGAAGACGGGGGCGTGCAGGGCGCTGAGCAGCCCGACGGCCCAGCGGCGCGTGGGCGGGCGCGGGGAGGCAGCGCCGCGGCTGGCGAGCGTGGGGGATTCGGGGATCGGGGGGGCGCTGTCCTCGAGCGGCTCCGAGGGCGCGGGGGGATCGGTGTCGGGCGCCTGCATGGTGCGGCGACGCTTAACACGGCGCCTGGCGCGCACGATCGCCGCCGTCGCCTGACCGCGGTTCGGAGGCGGCCGGCCTCGCGGCGCTCGACACTCGGGCCCTTCGCCTGGAGCGACAGGGCTCGACCTGGAGCATCTCCTCGAATTTTTCGGGAGAATTCACATGGAGGCGGGGAAACGGGGAGTGAATTCCCACCGATCTCCCCGTCTCCCTGTTCAATTCCGCTAAAATGACAAAAAGAGTGGATCTGTCAGCGGCGCGACAGGACTTCGTTCGACTCAATTGCTGGCGCAGCGGATGAGGTCGCCGGCGTCCGCGCAGATCGCGGACATCTCTGTTCCTCCGTTCCGGCAGTTGAACCACTCCACGTCGGCGAGGTGGTGGAGGCCGACCACGTTGCCCGACACGGCATCGATGATCGGTGACCCGCTAGAGCCCCCTTCGCTGTCGCACGAATAGCCGATCTGCGATCCCACGACCGTGCCGGAGTAGGTCTGATCGATCGTGTCGATCTGGCAGCGGAGGGAATGCGCCGCATCCCTCCAGTAGCCGACCTGCTTCGGCCTCCCGCCCGGGTGCTGAATGAAATTGATGAAGGCGCCGACGCTGGGCGCCGCCGTCGTCGGGGTGAGCTTGCGCCAGGTCGCCTGGGGGTTGCCGGCGGAGTCGCCCGTCAGCTGGATCAGCGTGTAATCGAGGCCACCTTTGGAACGGCTGCGGGTCCGGCTGTTCGTCTTGAGGAGGGTACTGCCAGCGAAGGGCTGGCCGGCGGCAATGTTCATGCCAGGGCAGTCCGTGGACTGGTAACCAAAGCGGGCCTCGAGGCTGGTCACCTCCGTCTGGGTGCTGATGCAATGGTTGTTGGTGATGAGCGTGTTGTCGTACGGCCCCTCGATCAGCCAGCCCGTGCACAGGTACATGCCCGCGTCGCGCCGGAAGAGCAGCCGCGCCACAGGTCCCTGCTGGGCGTCGAGGTCGTGACACGCGACGTTCTCGCGACCCTCCGTGGCACACACGATATCCGGCGTGCCTCCGCTGGGCTTCCTCGCGATGGAGATGCTGCCCGGCGTCGCCTCGCCCGATGTCAAAGGCTCCGGGGCGAGCGCGAGCGTCCCGTGGCCGATGTCCGCGATCGAGAACCCGTGGCCACCGCCGCTGGTGCTGTGAAGCTCGACGATCGCCGTCTCGCCGTCGACGGCGAACGCCCAGACGTCGCCGTCTCCGTTCGGACCGCGGTCCTCGTACCGGAACGACTGCGTGCCGTCGGGGCTCGAGACGGTGACGTAATCGCCCTTCGCGAGCGAGAAGTCGTTGAAGTGCACGCGCACGAACGTGGCGCCCGGCGAGGTGATCGCCTGTTTCCAGCCACCCGCGTACGGGTGGGACGTCTCGGCCGCATACGCGATGACGTCACCCGCCCGGAGCGGCCCGGGCGCCGTCTCGAACCCGTCTGCGTCGTCGGTTCCGCCTGCGCCGGGAGCGTCCACGTTCCCAGCGCACCCCGTGAGCGCGAGGAGCGACCCGGCGACCAGCATCATTCTGTTCATTACAACCCCCCTTCGTCCCGGCTCGCCGCATGGAAGCGGCGCAAGCGGACGAACCGCATAGGATAAGAGAGGTTGGCGAGCCTGGCAAACACGCCTGCCCGCCGACCGCCGGGGGCGTGGGGGCGCGGTTGTGGCGCTAGGCCTCGAAGATCTCGCGCACGCGGCCGAGCTCTGCCGGCTCCACGAGCACTTCGAGCCTGTCGCCGGCCTCGAGGATCGTCTGGCCCCGGGGCACGACCGTCCCGCCCTCCCGGTGAATGGCGCGAATGAGCACGCCGGCGGGCAGGCCGAGCTCGGCGATACGCTTGCCGACGACGGCGGCCCCGGGCACGAGCTCGAACGTGCGGGTCCTCGGCTCTGTGCCGGCGAGGGTGTGGGTCGCCGGATCGTAATGCGCCGCGAGCTCGTTCACCACGGTCTCCGGCGAGAGGGGCGTGTTGGTCGTGTAACCGGCGCGAGCGAGCAAGTGCGTCGCCACGGGCATCGTCAGCGCCACGAACGCGATGATGACGATGGCCCGGGTGGTGACGGCCGGATCGTAGAAGTGAAGGGCGGAGGCCGAGATGATGCACGTCATCCCCAACACCGAGGCCTTCGATGTCACCTGGAGGCGCGTGAACAGGTCCGGCATGCGCAGGATGCCCACGGCCGCGAGCAGCATGAAGACGCATCCGATGACGAGGAGCGCGCCCTCGACGAACTCGAGGATCACGACGCCTCCCCCTGTCGCTCGAGGTAGTACGCGAACGCGATGGTGCCGAGGAAAAAGATGAGCGACAGCACCATCACCGCGTCGAGGAGGACGCCGCGGTCGGTCACCATCGCGTAGAGGGCGATGCCCCCGCTGCCGACCGTCGCCATGAGGTCCATGGCGACAACGCGGTCGGGGAGGCTCGGCCCGAGCAGGAGGCGGATGAACGCGACGACGAACGCCACCGTGACGAGGGCGATCGCGAGGAGCAAGAGCGGGGTCACCGGAAGAGCTCCTTCACGCGGCGCTCGAGGTCGCTCTTGATGGTCGCCCGCAGCGCGTCGGCGCTGTCCACGAACATCGCGTGGACGAAGAGGACCGTGCGGTCGCCCGAGACGTCGAGGCCAAAGGTGCCGGGCGTCAGGGCGAGGAGGATCGTCAGCACGGTGATCTCGAGATCGGTCGTCAGATCCAGGGGGACCGCGACGATGCCGGGGCGGCTCTTTCGCCTGATCGAAATGACGTCGCGGGCGACCCTGAGGTTCGCCCGCACCATCTCTCTCGCATAGAAGAGCATGAACGACAGCACCCCTGGCAGCTTCTCGAAATAGGTCGTGGGGCCGATCAGGCGCCGGAGCCAGAGGAGCAAGAGGTACCCGAGGAGGAAGCCGAAGACGAGGCCCCCCGCGGTGGCGCGGCCGGTCAGGCCCACCCAGACGATCGCCAGGAACAGGTTGAGAACGAGGGCTCTCATGGGCGACCCTCCCCCAGCACGGCGCGCACGTAGTCGGTCGGATCGGCGAGCTGCGCGGCGGCCCGCCGGACGACGGCGAGGAGCGGCTCGGGCGCCATTCCGAGCGTGACGCCCAGCGCGGTCAAGAGGACGACCGGCAGGTACAGGAGCGCGCTACGCCGCGCCCCGCTCTCGCGCGGGGCGAGGTCGGCCCCGGCGGGCGCGGGCTTCCAGAAGGCCTCGTTCCATATCTTCGTCATCGAAATGAGGGTGACGAGGCCGACGGCGAGGCTCGTGGCGACGACGGCCGCGGCCCCTCGCGAGCCGACCTCGAGCCCCGATCGCACCAGGATGAGCTTGGCCCAGAACCCCGACAACGGCGGCATGCCGGCGAGGGAGAGGGCCGTGACGAGGAAGCAGGCGGAGAGCCCGGGGCTCCGCGCGAGGAGCCCGCCCTGAAGGTCGAGGCGGGCGTCTTTCCCCCCGGATTGCATGATCCCGCTGATGAGGAAGAGGTTCGACTTGATGATGGCGTGGTGCAGGACGAAGAAGATCGCCCCCGAGAGGGACGACAGCGTGAACAGGCCGAGGCCCATGACCATGTAGCCGACCTGGCTCACGCTGTGGAACGCGAGGATCCGCCGCACCTCCCGGTGGGACACCGCGCCGAGCACGCCGACGGCCATGGTGAAGGCCGCGATCCCGAGGAGGAGCGCGTGCGTGGTCTCCCCGTCGCTCACGAAAAGGAGGGTGAAGCTGCGCACGAGGGCGTAGACACCCACCTTCGTCAAGAGCCCCGCGAACAGCGCGGTGACCGTCACGGGGGGCGTGTGATACGAGTCCGGCAGCCAGAAGAAGAGGGGGAAGACAGCGGCCTTGATGCCGAACGCGACGAGGAAGATCATCGCGAGGGTGAACCGGATCGGCGGCGCGAGGCTCGGCAGCTTGAGGGAGAGATCGGCCATGTTGAGGGCGTGCACGGATCCGTAGAGGATGCCGAGGCCGGTGAGGAACAGGGCGCTCGAGATCAGGTTCATCGCGACGTACTTGATCGCTCCCTGCATCTGCGGCCGCTCGTTGCCGAGCACCAGGAGCACGAAGGACGCGATCAGCGTCACCTCGAACCAGACGTACAGATTGAAGAGGTCGCCTGTGACGAAGACCCCGTTCGTCCCCATGAGGAGCGCGTGCATGAGCGGGTAGAACCCGTGCTCCCGCCGTTCGCCGTCGATGTCCGATAGGGAGTAGATCGACGTGACGACCGCGATGACGCCCGAGAGCAGGACCATCAGCGCCGAGAAGAGGTCGACCACGAAGGTGATGCCGTACGGCGCGGGCCAGCCTCCGAGCTGGGTCGATTGAATGCCTCCCCGGTGCACGGCGCGGAGCAAGGCGACACCGACGGCGAGCTGAAAAACGCTCCCGACGAGCCCGAGCGCGCGCTGCCTCCCCGCGCGCCGGAAGGAGAGGAGCGAGAGGGCCGCCGTGGTCAGGGGGACGAGGACGGGCAGGACGAGGAGCACCTTCATGGGCGGGTCGATTCGAGAGAGTCGATATCGTCGCTGCCCATGGTCCGATGAACGCGGTGAAGGAGGACGACGGTGAACGCGACGACCGCGAAGCTGATGACGATCGCCGTCAGGATCAGCGCCTGGGCCACGGGATCGGCCGGCGGCGCGTGGAAGGCCCCTTCCCCCTTGGGAATCAGCGGGGGACGGCCGCGGACGACGCCGGCTGCCGTGAGGATGAGGAGGTTCGTGCCGTGACCGAGCAGCACGAGGCCGAAGGCGAGCTTCACGATGCTGCGCCGGAGCATGAGAAACAGCCCCGACGCATAGAGCCCGCCGACGACGATCGCGAGGAGGACCGTCATGAGCTCATCTCCGCGGCCATGAGGAGGATCATGAGCACCATGCCCATCACGGCGGCATACACGCCGACGTCGAACAGGACCGGCGTCCCCACCGCGACGTCGCCGAGCCCCGGCACGGGGACGGTCGCCCACACGCCTTGCAGGAAGGAGCCGCCGGCGACGAGCCCGACGACGCCCGAGAGCACGATCGTCGAGAGACCGAGCCCCATGAGCGTCTGGGGCGCGACGCGGAGCAGCTGCCGCGTCGAGGGGACGTCGTACGCGAGGATGTGGAGCGAGAACGCCGATGCAATGAGGAGCCCGCCGAGGAACCCGCCCCCTGGCTCGTCGTGGCCGCGGAGGAGCGCGTAGATCGAGACGATGATCAGGAGCACCATCAAGACCGGCGTGGCGGCGCGCAGGACGAAGGAGGGCATGGCTCAGGCTCCCTTCCGCGCGCGGGTCGCGAGCAGCGCATAGACCCCGATCCCCGCCACGCAGAGGACCGTGGACTCGCCCAGCGTGTCCATCGCCCGGAAATCCACGAGGATCACGTTGACGATGTCCCGCCCGTGGGCCTCCGGGTATCCCTTCGCCACGAAGAACTCGCGCAGGATCGGCTCCGGGGAGAGCGTCGACGACATGAGGATCAACAGGGTCACCGTGACCCCGAAGATCGCGGAGACGATCGCGTCCGGGATCCACACGCGCGCGGGGGATCGGGGCACGAAGCGCGGCAGGTGGTGCAGGACGAGGACGAAGATGACGACCGTCAGCACCTCGACCATGATCTGCGTCAGCGCGAGATCGAGCGCGCTGAAGATCACGTAGACGAGCATGACGCAGAGGCCGATCGCGCCGAGCGCGGCGACGACGGCGAGGCGCGATTGCGTGCGCGTCGCCATGGCCGCGGACGCGAGGATCACGCCCGCGAGCACGAGCTCCGGGAGCGCCACCGTGAGCGACGGGATCGTGAAAGGGAGGCTCCGGAGCAGGGGCGTCCCGACGAGCACGACCGTCGTCAGGACCGTGACGAGCAGATATCGGCGCAAATGCCCCGTCTGGAGCCGCCCGGTCAGCCACTCCGCGAACCGGAGGAGCCCCGCGAAGGCTGCGTCGTACACGCGCCCGGGGCCCCAGGCTCCGAGGCGCTCGGCGGCGTGGAAGAGGCGCCCTTCGCGGCCGGAGAGGACGCGGAAGAGCCCGAGGCCGGCGACGAGGGTCGCGGCGCTGAGCCCGAGCACGGGGGTCAGGCCGTGCCACAGGTGCAATTCGAGCGGCGCGGGCCGGCCGAGGATCGCGGTCGCCGCCGCGCTCGGGAGGTCGCCGAGGAGCCGCGGCGCCACCCCGAAGACGAGGCTCGCCGCCGCGAGCGTGGCAGGCCCGAGCCACAAGGACGGCGGCGCTTCGTGGGGGAGCGTGGGCGCCGCCGGGGAACTCCCGAAGAAGGGACGATAAGCGACGACCAGGCTCACCACGACCAGGAGGGCGCTCGATACGACCGCGGCCCCGGCGAGGGCCGCCGTCATCGAGGGCGGCGCGAGGACGGCCTCATAGAAGAGCTCTTTCGACAGGAAACCGAGGAGGGGCGGCGCCCCCGCGCTCGAGATCGCCGCCAGCACGGCCGCCGTCGCGGTGATCGGCATCCGCCGCGCGAGGCCCCGCAGACGGGTGACGTCGCGGGTCCCGGTCTCGTGGTCCAGGGTCCCCGCGGTCATGAAGAGCGCGCCCTTGTACAGCGAATGCGCGACCAGATAGACCACCGCCGCGGAGACGGCCGCCCGGGTCCCGATGCCGAGGAGCATCGTGAGGAGGCCGAGCACGCTCACCGTCGAATAGGCGAGGATCCGCTTGAGATCCTCCTGGGTGACCGAGAGCGCCGCGCCCACCACCATCGTGGCGGCGCCGAAGCCCGTCACGACGATGTACCATTCGCGCGTCGCGCCCAGCGTGGGATGCAGGCGCGCGAGCAGATAGACGCCGGCCTTCACCATCGTGGCAGAATGCAGGTAGGCGCTGACCGGCGTGGGCGCCTCCATCGCCCGAGGGAGCCAGAAATGAAAGGGCACCTGCGCTGATTTCGTGAACGCTCCCGCGAGCACGAGGAGCAGGATCGGCAGGTAGAGGGGGCCTCCGCGGACGACATCCCCCGAGAACCGCGAGATCTGCGTCTCTCCCGTGACCACGACGAGGAGGACGAGGCCCGCGAGCATGGCGAGCCCGCCGCCGCCCGTCACGAGGAGCGCCGTCAAGGCGGCTTTGCGCGCCTCCGGCCGCTCGTGGTCCCACCCGATGAGGAGATACGAGCTCACGCTCGTGAGCTCCCAGCACACGAAGAGGAGAATGACGTCGTCGGCGAGCACGAGGCCCGCCATGGACCCCGTGAACAGGAGCAGATAGGCGTAAAACCGCCCGAGCCGCGGGTGCGAACGCAGGTATCCGCTCGCGTACACGAAGATCAGCGCCCCGATGCCGCAGATGAGCCCGAGGAACACGAGCGAGAGCCCATCCAGCCTCACCGCGAGCTCCACGCCGAGCGAGGGGATCCACGGCAGCGACGTTTGATGGGCCTCGGCGACGAACGCAGTCGCGAACACGAGCACCTGGAGCGGGAGCGCCGCGAAGAGCCAGCCGGCCGGGCGCCCGAGCCCGCGGTAGAGGGCCGGCGCCAGCAGCGCTCCGACGAACACGCTCAGGACAGCCCACAGCATCGCGGCAGGTTCCCCTTCGATGCCGGCGAGGGTCCGAGGCGTTCGAGCCTACGGCCTACCGAGCGAGCTCGACGCGCTGTTTGTCCTCGCTCCCGCGGCGCCGGCGAGCGCGACCGGGCGAGCGCGCCGCGCCGAGCAGCCCGCCTCGTTGCGGCCGCGCGCTCGATGGCTGTGCCGCGATGCGCGGCGGGCGCAGAGCATCGGATGCGGCATGGATGCGCAGCGCGCAAAGGCGAGGCCCGCCGCCCGCCGCCCGCTCGCGGCGCTGCTCCTCGCAGCGCTGCTCCTCCTGGCGAGCTGCGGCCGGGCGCCCGCCGCCCGCCGGGTGGAGCCGCGCGTGCGGGCCGTCCTGGAGGCGCGCGGCGCGCCTGCGCTCCCGGCGCCGCCGGCCGCGGAATCGGTTCCGCTGCTGCTCGTCGCCGACGGCGCTTCGAGCGCGCCTGCGCCCGCGCCCGCGAAGCGCCCGCCGGGAGCGGCGCCGCCGGCGCCGGAGGCCGTCGTGTCGGCGGCCGTGCCGTTCGCGCCGGGCGCGCTGCGCGACGTCCGGTTCATCCGGCTGCGCGACGCGCGCGGCGCGGCGGTCCCGCTCCGCGCGAAGCCGCTCGCGGTCTGGCCGAGGGGCGGCTCGATCCGCAGCGCGCTCCTCGTCTTCCGCGCCGCGCTCGCGCCCGGAGAACGAGCGATCTACACGCTGGATTTCGGCGTCCCTTCGCCATCATCCCCCTCGCAGCGCGCCGACCACCCACCCACCCAGGCGCCCCCGGCCCCCCGGCTCACCCAGGTCCCGCAGCCCTTCCAGGTCCCTCGGGCGGCCGTGCTCGACGAGGCGCTCCTGCCGAACCCGGACGGGCCCATCGCGGCCGTGCTGCCGCCGTCGTGGTACGCGGCGAGCCTGGTGTCCGGGCCGCAGCTGCCGGCGATGGACGATCGCCGCTTCCCCGGGTTCGAGGCCGGCATCGAGGGCGCGCTCGCCCGCATGACGCCCGCTTACGACACCTACGGCGTCACCTGCTCGGCCCCGTACCGCACGTACTACGACGGCCCGCACGCGCTCTACCAGCGCTTCCTCCGCAACGGCGATGCCGCCCGCTACCGGCGCGCGCGCGCCGAGGCCGTCTGGTACCGGCAGCACGAGCTCAGGTTCTCGCCCGATCGCCGCCTCGCGGTCCACGTCTGCGAGCGGGAGGACTGGACCCCGGCGGCGCCCCTCTCCTGGCAAGTCCTCCGGCGCATGCTCGGTCAGGGCATGGTCGACGACTACCTGCTCACCGGTGATCCCGCGGCCCGGGAGGCGGTCCTCGCCATGGGCGAGGCCCTCCGGCAGAACCAGGCCGCGCTCACGGGCGGAAGGGAAGACGTGCTGCGCGTGACCGAGCGCAACATGGCCTGGGTGATGATGACCCTGTCGAGCTATTACGCGCTCGACCCGCGGCCGGAGCTCCTGTCGGCGCTGCGCGGGCTCGCGGATCGCACGGTCGCGTGGCAGCAGCAGGGCGCGTCGGGCGCGTTCGAGCACGACCTGACCCGCGCCGACCCGTCGGAGTGCGAGCGCGGCCCGCGCGGCGGCTCCCCGTTCATGACCGCGCTGCTCGTCGACGCGCTCATGGACTACCACGCGCTCACGGGCGACCCGCGGGTCCGCGACGTGGTCGCGCGCGCTGCAGATTGGCTCGCCGAGCGCGCCATCACCTCGGACGGGCGCGCGTTCCGGTACCTGTGGGGCTGCGAGACCGACGCGTACGACGACAGCGGGACCGCCGACCTCAACCTGCTGATCGTGCCCGTGTTCGGCGCCGCCTACGCGCTGACGCGCGATCCGCGGTGGATCGAGGTGGGCGACGCGCTGGCCGACGTCGGCGTGAAGGAGATGCTGGTGAAGGAGCCCAAGCACTGGAACCAGGCGATGCGCGCGTTCGGGCGCTACCTGGGCTACCGGGCGGCGCTCCCCGGCGCGGCCAGCGAATGGCAGCAATCAGCCGGTCGCTAGAGCGGCGGTCTCCCGCACAGGAGACGGGCCCAGATCGGCGTTTTCGGCGCGCAAGCGCACTCCGGTGCGCTGAGCACCGAAAACGCCGAGGTGGGCCCGTATCCGAAGCGGGTGACCGTCGCTCTAATGGCCGTTTCTGCGGCCGGGCGCGGGGCCGTTGCGGGCGTGCTTGCCGTTGACGTGCAGGCCCGCCCCGCCGTCGCCGGCTTGCTGGAGCGCATAGCCGATGCCGCTCTGGAGCGTCCCTTTGGTGACCACGGCGCCGAGATCGACGCCCAGATCGATGAGCGTCTGCGCCAGCTCAGCGCGGATGCCGGTGATCACCGTCTTCGACCCGAGCAGCCGCAGCGCCGTCGCCGTGCTCATCAGCGTGCTCGCGACCGCCGAGTCGAGCACCGTCACCCCGGTGACGTCGATGATGACGACCTTCGCCCGGTTCGCCTGGACGCCGTTCAGCGCCACCTCGAGCGCCTGCTGCGCTCGCGTGGAGTCGATCGTCCCGATGAGCGGCATCACCATGATGTGATCGGTGATCGGGATGAGCGGCGTCGAGAGCTCCGCGAGCCGGGCGCTCTGCGCCTCGATGACCTCGGCCTGAAGCGCGGCGCGCTCCTCCTCGGCCCGGGCGCGCTCCCCCTCGGCCCGGGCGCGCTCCACGAGCTCCAGCTGCAGGCGCTCGTTCGTCTGGCGGAGCTCCTCCGTCTGGCGCGCGACCTCGGTCTCCAGGCGCTCGTTCGAGCGGCGGAGCTCGGACGTCATCTCCGCCAGGTGCCCATAAAGCAGGGCGTTCTTCACGGCCACCGCCGCCTGGGAGGCCAGGAGCCCGAGCGTCTCCAGCTGCGCCGCGAGCAGCGGCTCCGGCGCCGCGTCGCCCTCGATGTAGAGGACGCCGATCAGCTCGCCCTGGCACATCATGGCCAGGCAGAGGATCGACCTCGGCCCCTTCTCCGCGAGGTACCGCGCGTCCGCCGGGCGAGCGTCGCGGCTCGTGTCCCAGACGAAGATCGATTGCCGGGCCCTCGCGACCTCCTCCACGAGCGACACAGCGAGATCGACCCCCGGGCCCACCGGCGTCGAGAGCCCGAGCACCACCGTGTCCGGATCGCTCGTGATCGACGCCTCGATCACCAGCCCGGACTCGCGCGAGAGGACGAGGACGCACTTCCGCGCGCCGGCGTGCTCCAGCGTGAGCCGCATCAGCCGATCGAGCACGTCGTCGAGGACGATCTCGCCCGAGACCGCCTGCGCCGCGCGGATGACCGTCGCCATCTGCGCCTGCGCCTGCGTGAGCCCCGCGAGCGCGCTCTCCAGCGCGACCGTGCGCTCTCCCACGCGCCTCTCCAGCTCCTGCGTGAGCCGCTGCAGGGCCGCCTCCGCCGCGATCCGCTCGTCCACCTGCGCGGCCAGGTGCATCGTCAGCCTCCTGAGCTTCGTGTGCACCCGGACGCGCGCGAGCAGCTCCTCGTCCAGGAACGGCTTGGCGAGGTAATCGACGGCCCCGAGGTTCAGGCCCTTCACCCGGTCCTCGGACAGGTCCGTGCTCGCCGTCATGAAGATGACGGGGATCGCGGCCGTGGCCGGGTCGACCTTCAGCCGGCGGCACGTCTCGAATCCATCCATCCCATCCATCTTCACGTCGAGCAGGATGAGATCCGGCATCCCCTCCCTCGCGAGCCGCAGGGCGCGCGCGCCGTCCACCGCCACCGCGACCTCGAAGCCTGAGCCCGTCAGGGTATCGGACAAGAGACCGAGGTTCCTCGGGTTGTCGTCCACGATGAGTATCGTCCCGGCTTCACTGGCATCCATCGTTCTACCCTCCAGGAACAGGAAGCGCGCGCTCCCATCGCCACAACCAAGGCGCGCGCCGTCCAAGCAACGTCAATCGCGTAGGTGCATCTTGATGAAATCTTCAACGGCTTCCATCTTGAAATCCTGCATCAGTCGTCGCAGGTGCCTGCAAAACGGCGCGAGCTTCGGATCGGCGCGATCGAGCCTGTCGAGGTGCTTCTGGAGCTGGTTGAAGAGCCCTCTGTGCGCGAGATCGAAGAGGCTCCGCAGCTCCTCGGCGGCGGGGGCGGTCACCTGCGGATCTGCGCCGTCGGCGAGCTCGGGTGAGCTCGGGTCGCGGTGGGCGCCGGCGGGCGCCTCGCCCACTGCGCCGGGATCGCCCTGCTGCTCGTAGATCCACGAGAGCCCGAGGTGCCGCTGGATCTTGTCGAAGAGCTCCTCCAGCTGCAGCGGCTTCGGGAGGAAATCGTCGGCGCCCGCGGCCAGGCTCTTGTCCTGATCGGACAGGAAGACGCTCGCGGACGACGCGAAGATCTTCAATCCTGCTCGATCCGGCGCCTTCCGGAGCAGACGGATCATCTCCCAGCCGTCGAGCTCCGGCATCGCGAGGTCCGTGACCACAAGGTCGAACTCGCGCTCGGACGCCGCCGCGAGGCCCTCCTTGCCGTCCGTGGCCTCGGACGTCTCGAACCCGACGGACTGCAGCATCTTCACGAGCACCGCGCGGTTCTCGGGCTTGTCGTCGACCACGAGGACCTGGCGCCGCCTGCCCTCGTAATCGACGATCGCCGACGCGGGCCGGAGCGCCGTGGGCTGGGTTCGCCGGGGCGACTCGGCCAGGATCACGTCCATCCAGAACACGCTCCCCTTGCCGGGCTCGCTCCTCACCTCGATCGAGCTGCCGAGCAGCTTCATGATGCGCTGGCTGATCGCGAGCCCGAGCCCCGTCCCGTCGACGCGGCGCTTGCCGTCGCTGGCTTGCTTGAACGGCAGGAAGATCTGGTCGAGCTGATCCGGGCTGATGCCCGTCCCTGTGTCCTCGATCTCGAAGCGCACCCGGTGCGTCCTGCGCGGCGCGCTCTGGATCGCGGCGGAGTCCGGCGCGGAGGGGTGCGGCGGGCGCGGCCCGTCGCCCAGCCGCTTGATCGTGAAGGAGACGCGGCCCTTCTCGGTGAACTTCACGGCGTTGCCGAGCAGGTTGATCAGCACCTGCCGCAGCCGCCGCTCGTCGGCGACCACGTCGGTTGGGAGCTCGGGATCGGGCGTATACACGAGCGCGATGCCCTTCTCCTCGGCGCGGATGCGGCAGATCTCGGCCGTCGATCGCAGGAACGAGGGCAGGTGGAAATCGTTCGCGTGGGCCTCCATCGCCTGCGCCTCGATCTTCGCCAAATCCAGGACGTCGTTGATCAGCGTGAGCAGGTGGGCGCCGGAGCGATGGATGATGTCGATGCCGCGCAGGTCCTGCTCGCCCAGCCCCCGCGAGCGCCGGAGGATCTGCGCGTAGCCGAGGATGCCGTTGAGCGGCGTCCTGAGCTCGTGGCTCATGTTGGCGAGGAAGTCGCTCTTTGCCTTGTTGGCGGAGTCCGCGGCGATCTTCGCCTCCTTCAGCTCGGCCGTGCGCTGCTCGACGCGGTGCTCGAGCTCCTCGAACGACCCCTGGATCTGGCGCGCCATCTGGTTGAAGGCCTCCGCCAGCGTGCCCATCTCGTCGTGGGATCGCACCTCGACCGCGGTGTCGAGCCTCCCGCTCGCCAGCTGCGACGCCGCCTGGGCGAGGCGGGTGATCGGCCTCGTCAGGACCTGCGCCATCAGGACGGCGACCGCCGTGACGATCGCGGCGATCAGCGAGGCGAGCAGCAGCGCGTCGCGCGTCGTCTTTTCCTCGATGGGCTCGAGGAACGCCGCCTCCGGCCGCACGAACGCCACGGTCCACGGCGGCTTCTTCATGCCGTCGAAGGCGCTCACGCGCGCGAAGGCCACCGCGCTCATGGGGGCGTCCCTCGCGGCCATGCGGGCCCGCAGGAAGCGGCTCGCCGCCGAGGTCGGGTCCTGCTCGAGCTCGAACCGGCGCAGCCCCTCGTCGAAGGCGTGCACGTCGGTCGACAGCTCCGCGGCCGGCTTGTCCGGCAGCCGCCGCTCCGCCTTGAGCCGGCCTTCGAGGTCCGGGGCCAGCGGCACGAGCGACTTGAACACGAGCTCCGGCGAGCGGCCGTGCGCCAGTCGGACGTGGTGCTCGTCGAGGAGGATCGCGAACGCGTCCGACGCCTTCAGGAGCTGCGTCTGGGAGAGGATGATCCGCTGGACGGCGGACAGGTTGTAGGTGCACCGGAGCACGCCGATCGTCTTCTTCTTGTTCAGCGCGTCGCGGACTGGGCTGCTGAAGACGAGCTGGGGCACCTCGCCGGCGAACACGACCGACGACGCGTAGGGCAGGCCCGTCTCCATCGCACGGACGAAGTAGTCCCTCCTGGATTCGTCCCTCTCCGCGGGCGTCTGCACCGTGTCGAGGACGTTGTGCCCGCGCTGGTCGAGCAGCGCATAGGAGAGGATGTTGATCGTGTCCTTCCGGATGAGCCCGTGCAGCGTCCTCGACGCGAACGCATGCGCCTCGCTCCCGCTCCGCCGGGCCTCGTCGTCGAGGCTCAGGTAGCTGGTCAGGCCGGGCAGGCGGGCCTCGACGCGGACCGCGTCCAGGTTGCGCTCGACGAAATCGTCGACGCTCGTCGCGGCCTGCGACGCGGCCGCGGCGAGCGCCTGGTTGGCGCTCTCGGTCAGCACCGTCTCGTTGGTCCGCTTGTTCAGGAGCGTGAGGATCGAGAGCGGCGCGAGCGCGACCGCCAAGAGCGCCACGATCAGCTTCATGCGGAGGGTGATGAGCGGGGCCTGCTGCTGCATTGCGCGACTCATGGCGTTCGTCGAACCTCCGTGGCGATGCTGTCCAGGTGCTCCGCGGCGATCACTCCCGGTTCGTGGCGGGCGGCAGGAACGACGAATCGAAGATGTTGTCGAGATCCGGGCGGCGCCCCAGCTGCCCGTCCTGAACGAGGAAATCGATGTGCTTGTTGACGAGGGGGGCCAGCGACGTGGGGTCGTTGTTCGGGGCGAACCTCCGTCGGACCTCCTCCAGCGAGAAGAGCTCGTATCCGTCCGTGCTGATGTCCGAGGCCGGGATCTTGAGCGCCTTCGCGATGATCTCGTTGCCCTCCTGCGGGTGGGCCTTCCAGAACTCGACGGCCTGGAACCAGGCCCGGATGAAGGCGCGGACATCCTCGGGCCGGTCGCGCAGCACCGTGCTGCGGAAGAGCGTGAAGTCGGCGAACAGCCCGGGCGTCTCCCTGCTCGAGAAGATCGCCTTGGCGCCGGACTTCGCCGCCTGCGTGACATAGGGCTCCCAGGTGTGCCCAGCCTGGATTGTATTGTTCGCCAGGAACGGAGCGACGTCCGTCTCGCTCACGTTGACCAGCGTCACGTCGTCGATGGCGAGCCCGTTCCTCTCGAGCATCTCGCTGACCAGCATCTCGCCCATGGCGCCGGTCTTGGCCGCGATCTTCTTCCCCTTGAGATCGGAGATCGCCTGGATCTCCGGCCGCGCCATGATGACGTCGGCGCCCGCCGTCTGGCCGGAGTAGAGGACGACCCGCGCATCGGGCTCTCTCGCGAGGATGCGCACGACGACCTCCATGGTCCACGGCAAGCCGTCGACCTTGCCCGCGGTGAAATCGGAGATCATGCCGTAGAGATCCGGGTTGAAGACGAGCTCCACGTCGACGCCCTGCTGGTCGAAGAAGCCCTTCTCCTCGGCGATGGACAGCGGGAAGTACCCGAGCCAGTAGCCGTGGCTGAAGCGGAGCGGCGGCCGCGCCTCCTTGCCCCGCTCGCCGGGCGAGGGATCCGGCTGGCACGCCGAGGCGAGGACGGACAGCGCGGTGACCGTGAGCCAGCCGATGGTGCGTCGCACAGCCGATGTCTTCATGGTCGGGGCTCCTTCCCGGGGCGTGCCGAGCGCGTGTCGAACGGGCGCGCGACGGGCTCCCGCCGCGCGCCGTGATCCCGGCGCCGAGACGACGGCCCGACTGCGAGGCCCCCCTGCATGTTGCGCAGCCTACCATGAACCGCCGCGGCGCCGCGATGCCCGGCGACCGGATCACGGCGATCCCCGGGCTGTCTCGAGGAGCGCCGACGCCGTCTGCCCGACAGGACTGCCTCGCACCGTCGCGGCCCCTCGGTAGGTAGCTCGGTGCAGGTGTGCCGAAGGGATCGATTGCTGAAGCAAAACCATTGCGATATTGCAATGCGAGCCGGCCACGACTACCTTTCAATAACCTTCGCGACTTATCGTCTGCTTGCCATTCGAAATCATGTGAGGAGAACCCCACTCATCGGAGGTGACTCATGTCCTCGTACTTTGTCGTGCGCGACGTCCTCTCGCGTCTCGTCGCGGCGTCGGCGCTGCTCGTGGGCCTCGCGGCCGGCCGATCCGCCGAAGCGGCGTCGTCTTTCACCCTCTTCGAGAGCGGCCATGTGCGTCCGCTCGCGCTCTCGCCCGACGGAAAGCTGCTATTCGCCGTGAACACACCCGACAACCACCTCGAGGTGTATCGGGTCAAGGATCAGGGTATCGAGCACCGCGCCTCCATCCCCGTCGGCCTCGAGCCGGTGGCGGTGGCGGCGCGGAGCGATACCGAGGTCTGGGTCGTCAACCACCTGTCGGACAGCGTGAGCGTCGTCGAGCTGTCCCAGGGGGCGCGCTCGGGCCGGGTCGTGCGGACGCTGCTCGTGGGCGACGAGCCGCGGGACATCGTGTTCGCAGGCCCAGGAAAGCGCCGCGCGTTCATCACGACGGCGCACCGCGGACAGAACATCCCGTTCGACCCCCAGCTCACGACCCCCGGCGTGGGCCGGGCGGACGTATGGGTCTTCGACGCCAATCACCTCGGCACGACGCTCGCCGGCACGCCGCTCACGATCGTCACGCTGTTCAGCGATACCCCGCGGGCGCTGGCGGTGACGCCGGACGGCAGCAAGGTGTATGCGGCGGCCTTCCACTCCGGGAACCGCACGACCTCGCTCCACGAGGGCCTGATCCCGAACGGCGGAGAGGCGGCGGGGGGCGTGCCCGGGCCGGCCACCAACGCGGAGGGGATCCCGCACCCGGAGACGGGGCTCATCCTCAAGTTCAATGGTGTCCACTGGGTCGATGAGCTGAACCGCGTCTGGGACAGCTCCGTCCGGCTCTCGCTGCCCGACAAGGACGTGTTCGTCATCGACGCGAACGCGAGCCCGCCGAGGCAGCTGCCCGGCGCCGCGGGGTTCTACACCGGCGTCGGCACCATCCTCTACAACATGGTGGTCAACCCGGTCAGCGGGAAGGTGTACGTGTCGAACACCGAGGCGGGGAACGAGAAGCGCTTCGAGGGGCCCGGGATCTTCGCCGGCCACACGATACGAGGCCACCTGCACGAGAGCAGGATCACCGTCCTCGGCCCGGCGGGCAGCGTCACGCCGAGGCACCTCAACAAACACATCGATTACGACGCTTGCTGCGCCCCGGTGCCGAACGCCGAGAACCAGAAGAGCCTCGCGCTCCCGCAGCAGATGGCCGTCACGGGCGACGGCAAGACGCTGTACGTGGCGACGATCGGGTCATCCAAGATCGGGGTGTTCAGCACCGCCGCCCTGGAGAACAACACCTTCACGCCGAGCACCTCCAAGCAGATCCCGGTGCCCGGCGGCGGCCCGACGGGGCTCCTGCTCGACGAGGCACGGCGGCGCCTGTACACGATCACGCGGTTCGACAACGCGATCTCGATCCTCAGCACGACGACCAGGGCCGAGATCGCGCACGTGCCGATGCACAACCCGGAGCCGCCGAGCGTGGTCGCCGGCCGCCGGTTCCTCTACGACACGTCGTTCGCGTCGAGCCACGGCGACTCGTCGTGCGCGAGCTGCCATGTCTACGGTGACTTCGACAGCCTGGCGTGGGACCTCGGGAATCCGGACGAGGTGGTCCTGGACATCCCGGGGCCGTTCGAGTCACACCCGCTGGACTTCGGGATACCCGACACCCACCACCCGATGAAGGGGCCGATGACGACGCAGAGCCTCCGCGGCATGGCGAACCACGGGCCGATGCACTGGCGCGGCGATCGCACCGGGGGCCGCGACGAGCCGAGCGCGCATCCGGACAGCGGGACGTTCGACGAGGTGGCGGCGTTCCTGGAGTTCCAGGCCGGGTTCACGGATCTCGTGGGGAGGAGCGAGTTCATCCCCGAGGCCGACATGCAGGCGTTCGCC
Source organism: Sorangium sp. So ce381 (assembly GCF_051473845.1). NCBI lineage: Bacteria > Pseudomonadati > Myxococcota > Polyangiales > Polyangiaceae > Sorangium > Sorangium sp. So ce381. The sequence goes on from NZ_CP150336.1 coordinate 2,693,575, forward strand.
GATTTCATCCTGCAGGTCACGTATCCGCCCAACCCGATCCGGGCGCTGGACAACTCGCTCACGCCGGCGCAGCAGGCCGGGCGCAGCTTCTTCTTCAACAACGTGTCCGATTTCAGCGAGGAGGGCACCTGCGTCTCGTGCCATGTGCTCGACCGCCACGCGAACGAGGAGCTCGGCGTCGATGCGCCGGGCTTCTTCGGCGGGGATGGCCGGTACACGTTCGACCTGGAGACCGAGGCCTTCAAGTCGCCGCACTTCCGCAATCTGTACCAGAAGGTCGGCATGTTCGGGATGGCGAACAACGATCTCTTCCCGGGCAGCGACGCGTTCGTGGGCGACCAGGTCCGCGGCTTCGGCTTCAACAACGAAGGGGGCGTCCCGACGCTCTTCCGCTTCGTGAGCTCGGCGACCCCCGACATGGGGTTCAATCAGTCGCCGCTCACCCCGGGCGGGTTCCCGCCGGGGCCGGAGGGCGACGTGATGCGGCGCGAGGTGGAGCAGTTCCTGCTCGCGTTCGACAGCAACCTGGCGCCGATCGTCGGGCAGCAGGTGACGCTCACCCGGAACAACGCGGCCGTGGTCGGGCCGAGGATCGATCTGCTCCGCGCGCGGGCCGATGCAGGGGAGTGCGATCTCGTGGTCAAGGGATCGGACGACCACGAGACGGCGGGGTTCCTCTACGTCGGCGCGGGCCTGTTCATCGGCGACCGGCTCTGCGACGCGCCGGTCCGCGACGCGGCGCTGCGGCACCGGGCCTCTCGCAACCGGGGCGAGCTGACGTACACGTGCGCGCCGCCTGGCTCGGGGGAGCGGATCGGGCTGGATCGCGACGGCGACGGATTCCGCGACGGCGACGAGGAAGACGAGGGCAGCGACCCGGCAGACCCGTCGAGCACGCCCTGAGCGTCGCGCCACGCCTATCGCTCGCGCGACTGCCATCATGATGGAGGCGCTGCTCGTCCCTTGGCGCGGCCTGGCGACGAGCAGCGCGAGGGCGGCGCTACCCCGCCGGCCGGAGCCGGAACGCGCCGCAGTCGGGGTGCTCGATGCGCCCGGCGAAGAGCGAGCCGTCGAACGCGAGATCACCCTTCATGCCCACGGTGACGTAGTTGGGCGGGCGCTCGAGCCAGGCGCCGGGCGAGAACGATGCGGTCCGCGTCTCGGCGTCGTAGCGGCCGCTCATGAGGTATTTGCCGGCGGCGCCGGACTCGGCATGATGAAAGCCGAACACGGCCTTGATCCTGTCGCCCTTGACCTCCAGGATCCGGAACGTCATCTCGGTCGTGCCCTGCGGGCAGTCGTAATCGCCGATCCAGGTCCGCGTCCGCTCGAACGGGTTCTCGCCGGGGAATTCGTCCGGCACCCAGCCGTCGGCCGCCGTCATCGCCGGCGCCGGGGGCGGATCCTGGAGGACGATGTAGATCGTCTCGGCGGCGGGCGGCGGCTCCGGCGCGCGCGGCTCGGCCAGCGTCGGCGCGGGGCCACACCCGGCCAGCAGGAGGGCCGCGCATGCGGCGCAGCGCAGGGCCGAGCGCCGTCGGGGAGCGGGGGCGTTCGCGGTACCCATGCGCGGGAGAGTACCACGGGGAGGGCGCGAGGCGCGCGCTTCAGCGACGGCAGCCGATGCGCTCGGTCGCCACGACGACGTCGTCGTACAGGATGGTGTGTGCGTCGGAGACGGTCATGCCGAGCTCTTCCATCTCCGCCCGCCGGCGAGCGTCGGAGTCGCGCTCGTAATAGGCGTCGAGCATGAAGCTCTTGAAGCGCACGTCATCGCTCGATCGGAAGTCGAAGCCACCGAACGGCTCGGGGGGCGTGCACGCGCTGAAGTCGCACCCTCCCGTGTGGAACTGGTCGCGGAGCCAGGTGCCGTCGGGGTAACCAGGGCGGTAGTCGCCGATCGGCACGCCGTCGATCCAGAACGCCAGCGCGCCGTCGCTCCGGCCGACCGTGTTGGCGCGCGCGTGCATCTCGACGCAGAACCAGCGGTCCCGCGGGAAGGGCGCCTGCCCCGGCGGCTGGAAGCCGTTTCCGTAGTGGTACGTCGTGCCTTGATCGCCCGCGCAGCCAGGCGTCGCTGTCCCGTCGTTGCAGCGGCCGGAGCGCATCTTGTACCAGTAGACGTAGAAGTTGAAGACGTCGTCTGTGTTCGTGTCGAAGTCGAACCAGAAGCCCCCGTCTCCGGGCGGCACCGTGTTCGCGAGACCGCTGCTGTCCCAGCTCTCGGTGCCTGCCGCCATGCGCACCCAGTGGTGCGGGTTCGGGGCGAGCTCGGGGAAGCGCACGTGGAAGCGCCAGTAGATCTCGTCGACGCGCTCGTGGGTGACCCACGTGGACGAAGAGATGTACGTCTCCTCCGCCAGATCGGCGGTCGTCACGGTCGAGCGCAGGTAGCCCTGCCCGGCGTGGGCGGTCGCCGCGTCGGCCTCGATGTGCAGATAGCGCGTGTCGGCGGTGGGCCCGTCCCAGCGCCCCCAGCCCTGCTCGAAGTCGTCGTGGAAGAGCACGGCGGGGTCCTCAGCGATCCCCACGTCGTCCGGGTAGCGCTCGCTCAGCGTGCCGGACGGCGACGTGTCGCCGCCGCCCTCGCCGCCATCGTTCGTTCCGCCGCCTCCTCCGCCATGGCTCGTCCCGCCGCCGCCGGCGTGGGGCGAGGGCACGTCAGGCCCTGAGCCGCCGTCGCCGCCCGAACCCGACGTGGAGTCGCAGGCGGCGAGGAACAGCGCGATCGTCAGGGGAAGTTGCAGATGGTTCTTCATCCTTCCACGCTATCCGCAGCTCCGTCGCCTGCGCGAGCGCCCGAGGAAAAAATGCGGAAGACCCGGTGGCGGGCGGTGTAGGTTCGCTGTCCGGCGAGCCGCGCTCAGGATCAGGCCGTCCTTACCGCGATCGGAGAACCTCCGGATCTCGCAGGCCTGTGTTCGCATTGAAAGCGCTTGACAGAACGATGGCGGGTTGGTTGACCTTCCGCCAGGAATCGCGGCCCTGAAGCCAGCGCCAGCGGCGCTCTTCATCGAGTCGCCGAGCCGCCGCCCGATGTTCGCGTGAGCTCTTTGAACAGCTTCGCTCAGTAGCAGACGCCGCTCGTCGAACAGCACAGCTGACCGCAATAGCCGTTCTTGCAGGTCGGGCAACAGACCGGATCGTCGCCGGTGCACGAGCCGCCGCACTGGCTGTCCGTCGTGCACTGGCCACCGCCGGTGTGGGGATCGCTCGTGCATCCGTTGGCCGATGACTGCCCCGCGGGGCAACCCGTGAACCTCGTGAACCCGAGCGCGGCGTCGCTGGCGCAGTTCGCGACCTCGGTCTCGTGCGCGCCGCACGCGGCCCCGCGGGCTCTGCAGTTGCAGCCGCCATAGTCGCTCAGGCAGCACCGCCAAGGCGTTCCGTCGGGCTCGGGCACGTTGTCGCAGACCCTGGTCGTGTACTCGATGGCGTCAGCGTCCCAGTAGTAGCTGCAGTAGCAGACGTCGGTGAACGCGAGGCATCGCCATGCTTGCGTCAGATAACAGTCGCAGGTGCCCGTCGCGGGGTACCCGTTGCTCTTGCAGCAGGCCATGGGCGCGAACGTCGGGTCCTTCTCGCAGTAGCCGACGAACTCGGTCTCCCCGGGGTTCGTGTCCGCGGAGGCGCAAGAGCACCACTTGGGATCGGTGACCGTACTTGTGCAATTGACGACGTGATCCGCCTGGATACAGCGACGATCGTGGGCAGCGCCCGTTTGCCACTCGTACCCGGGCTCGCACATGCAGCCGCCCAGGGGATTCGATGTGGCGTGGTTGGCTGCCGAGCAGCAGTTGCTCCCCGAACAGCACAGGTAGGTGAGGTCGAGCTGTCCGGAACAGCACTCGGCGTCCGAATTCGCGCTGCTCCCATCGGGTATGCAGCCCGCGGACGCGGCTCCTCCGCCGCTCGCCGGCCCAGCCTCCTCGTGGATGGAACTGCCAGCGCCGGACCCTCCGGAGCTGGGGCCGCCGCCGCCGGAGCCTCCAGTGCTGGAGCCGCCGCCCGAGCCTCCGGAGCTGGGGCCGCCGCCACCCGAGCTACCGACGTCGGCGCTGGATCCGCCGCCTCCGCCGCGCGCCGTTCCGCTCTGGTCGTCGCCGCTCGACGCGGTCCAGCCGCTGCTGATGGAACCACCGGAGCGAGCGTCCGGTTCGTCGTCATTCCCTTGGCAAGACATGGTGAGGAGCGCCAAAAGAGCGACGCCCAGGAGCGGATTCTTCATTGAGACCCTCCGACGTTCGAGGTTGCGCAGTGACATCGCTGTTCGAAGGCTCGCCACGGTCGAGTCGTCGCCCTTCGCGCCGCTGATCACGAGACGTCGTCGTCGAAGCGCTCGAGGGCCGACGCCTGTCCCTGGGAGCGGGGAGCTCGGACCGGTGGCCGCGAACACTGGAGCCCCGCAGGTCGCCTCCAGCCTGGATCAGGAGCGTCGGATCAAGCGAAAGGCGCTCGCGTTCCGCGCCGCCCGGGCGCTGCCGAGCCGCTGTGTCACAATGCTCAATACGCCGTCTGTGATGTACGGTGACATGATTTTATATCCTCACCTTCGGGATCTCAGGCCCGCGATGCAGCCTCTCAAGGCCGCACGAAGGCGGGCGCCACGAGCACCCCGAGGACGGTGAACACCGCGATGGGGGCGACGTGACTGGCCAGGACGTGCAGCAGCGCCGAGGCGGGGCAGTGGATGACCAGGGCGAGGCCCGCCCACGCGCCGCTCGCGGCGCCCAGCGCGGCTCCGCGGAGCCGCGCCGACACGGGGACGGCATGGCGCAGCGCCCTGGAGAGCGCTCCGAGCGCGAAGGTGCCGACGATCGCGGCGACGGCCATGCACGGCAGCCCGAAGGGATGCAGCCGCGCGGACGCCAGAACGGCCTCGGGGTCGGCGGATTGCAGCGGAAAGAGGAGGGCGAACACGAGAAATGTGGGTGCTGTCGCGAGGCTGGTCGCGCCGAGCAGTCGCGCGGCGGATCCAAACCCGGCCGGGCCAGGACGGACGGCGACCGCCGTGGTGCCAGCGGTGAGGAGCGCGATCAGGGCGAGCTCGAGCGCCAGCTGCTCGGGTGGGAGAGAGCGGAGATCCGCGCGCAGCACGGATCGGCCGAACAGCGCGTGGCGCCCGAGCAACGTGATGGCAACGGCGCACGGAAGCGCGCAGGCGACCAGCGCCAGGCGATGTCGGAGCGGCCATTGTGGCGCCGGCGTCTCCGCGATCGCCGTGGCCAGGCGGGCGTGGAGCTCATCCGGCGGACCCGGCGCCGATTCGAAGCGACGGGGGATCTCGTGTGCAAAATCCTTCTCGATCATGGCTTGCCTTGGTCCCACCCTGCGTGGCGTAGCGCAGTTCTGATCTGCTCGTAGGCGCGATGGGCGCGCTGCTTGACGACGTCGCCGGTCGTACCGAGTACGCTCGCCGCCTCGGCGACGCTGAGCCCCTCTTCCCGCAGGAGGACGTAGGCGCTCCGGTTCTTCTCGGACATTCGCCCGATCTCGCGATCGACGACAAGCAGCATGTGGCGCGTGCATACGTCGTCCTCCGGCGAGCCGTCGCGGCTCGGCAACGAGCGGCACGTGATGGGCCCGCCATCGGCGTCGTGCAGGTCCTCCCGACGTCGCTGGCGGTGACGGACGCGATCCAGATGCGCGGAGCGCGCGATCGCGAATGCCCAGTGGAGGGCCGGCGCGCCGGGTATGTAGGAGGCGCGTGCGCGGTGGAGCCGGAGGAACGCGTCCTGGAAGAGATCGTCCGCGTCGCTGCGATTTCGTGCGAGGCGCACACAGAAACAGTGCAGGCGCGGCGCAAGCGCCTCGTACAGCTCGCCGAAGGCGGTCGCCTCACCCGCAGCGTAACGCTGCATGACGCCGTTGAGCAGCGCGGCAGCGCGGACCTGCGACGGTTCAGTCGCGGTAACCGTGCGAGGGTCGGCAGGACAAATGGCGAGCGGGCGCTCAACCAGCCCTGCGCCGCCCATGGTCACGTTGGAGGTCATGTCCTCTCCCGACGGATGTACGCCGCGTCCGTGCGCCGGTGACATTTTCTGCGACCTCGACGCTACGACGTCGTGCTGCGGCGACCCGGCGCAGGTCGGGAGACCGCGACGAGAAGGCCGCGCCCGCAAGCGCGGGGCCGAGCGCCTCAGCGATGGTTCCTAAGGTGCAGCCGGACGAGCGTGCGGATTATCCCGGTAAACGACCGTTCTGTCCTTCGCCTGCTCCCAGCCGCCCCAGGGGAAACCGGACGCCGACGGCGTGGTCGTGCTGCGGTGGGTCGGTCGTGTGAGTCATGGGTCTGCGTCGTGGCAGTCGGCTAGCGTTGCCACTCGATCTCGGTGACCGGAATGCCGTGATCGCTCCGCCGTGAGGGCCCGCGTCCCGGGTTGACCGCGCGGCGTTCATCCTGGAGGTGGTCGTTGAAGATGCGGGTGTTGCGCACGGTGGCGATGCGATCGGGATTGCGATGGAAGAACTCCTGGCTGACGAATATGTGATCGAGGAGCTCGTAGCGGCCGTTGAAGATGTGCGTGTAGCTGACGTCGCGATAGCTCTCCTGCTCCTCGAGATCGTGAACGCTGTAAAGAAGACGGTCCCACTCGACCTTCTTGTCCTCGAGGCGCGCGAAGCGGAAGGGCTCCTCGCCGGCGATGATCTGCGTTGTGACAGCCGAGAGGTCGTCGTTGAGGTCGCCGAACAAGATCACTGGCTTCTGGTTGTCCTGGGTGGCGTCCACGATCAGCTTTCGGAGCGCGATGGATTCCGCGGCACGAACGATGAGGGAGCGAGCGCTGCCCGCGGCGGTCACGATCGGGTTCTTCTCGTCGCCCGTCTCGCGCTCGAGGAGCAGCGGGCGCTTCGATTTCAGGTGGGCGACGAAGACCGTGGCCGTGACGTCGTCCCGTAGCCGGACGTCGGCCTGGATCACAGGGCGCTGAAAGCGGGTGACGGGAAGGCGTTTGAGGTCGGTGGCTGCCTCTCCGCTCTGAATTTCGATTCCCTTGACCTCGTCGGGGAACTCGACGACGGTTCGCGCGGCGATGATCGGATATTTGGAGATCAGCCCCACGAAGGGGCCCGCTGCTTCCTTTCGATCGTTTGCGTCGCTCGTGATGTTCTTTCCGTCTTTGATGTCCGGGGCATAGGTGTGGTCAAACCCGGCGAGCGTCGTGACCTTGTTGAGCGCCGTGGCGCTGAAGAGCTCTTGAAGCCCCGCCAGGCTGACGTTGCCCTCCTTGAGGACGCGGGCGATCCATTCGACCTTGTCCTCGTATACTCCGGTCGAATACGGTTTGTCGTTCGGGCGTCCAGCGAAGAACACGCCGGGGTGCAGGAGATTCAGGGTGTTGAACGTCGCGATGGCGAAACTCTTGGCCATGGGGCCCTCCCTCGAAGGTGACGATTTCCTGGTGCAATGGTACAGCGCGACGACATCGACTGGGAGAGTGGTGCGATCGATCTCCGCCCTGCCCACGGCAAGGGTAGGGAGCGCGCGCACTCCCGATGAGTGTACGCCGCTGCGCGGCGCCGGTGACATTTTCCTCTGCGAGCCCCTGGCGATCACACCACGCCGCGGATCGACCGGGGTGGTGACCCGGCCCAGATTGGACGCCCGATCGAGGCCGGGGTGGCCCGCGTCCGGCGAGGCGCGACGCACGCGCCTCCGCGGCTGGACCATTCCTGGTCGATCGACGACCCGATGCAGCGCACGCCCGTGGACGACGAGCAACCCGCGCGGCTGCCGCTCGGAATGCCGCCCCTGGCATATTGACCGCGTCTGCCCGACTGGGTACGACTGGTTCGTGCCGGGTGAACCTGATCAACGAACGCTATCCGCCACGGGCGGACAGCGGTATCTGGACAAATCAGGCAACGGCAGCTTTTTGTTTCTGGTCGCGGACAGCCATCGGCCGCTCGCGTCGTCGGCGCGCATCGCCCTCGACGACGTCGAGGAGGTCGTTATCGGCCGCGGCAATGCCCGGAGGCTGGAGGTCGCGGACAGCGGCACACGCCGGCGCGTCGAGATCCAGCTCGACGACCCCTGGCTCTCGTCGAGGCATGCGCGGATCATGCGGGTCCTCGGCCGGTGGTGCTTCGAGGATTGCGGCTCCAAGAACGGCAGCATCCTCAATGGGGCGCCGCGGAAGCACGCCGAGCTCGGGGAGGGCGACGTGCTCGAGCTGGGCCGCACGTTCTTCCTCTACCGCTCGGCGATCCCCCGCGGCGCCGAGCAGGTCACTCTGCTGGAAGCGTCGAGCCTCGCCGCGCACGTCCCTGGGCTGCTCTCCCTCGTCCCGTCGCAGCTCGAGATGTTCGAGCAGCTCAGGGTGGTGGCGGCCTCCACCATCCCCGTGCTGATCCAGGGCGAAACGGGCACCGGCAAGGAGGTCGTGGCGCGCGCCATCCATTCGCTCTCGGGCAGGCCGGGCGCGTTCGTGGCGATCAACTGCGGTGCGCTGCCGCGGGATCTGGTCGAAGGCGAGCTCTTTGGGCACAGGAAGGGCGCCTTTTCCGGGGCCACCGAGGATCGCCCCGGGCTCGTGCGCAGCGCCGATCGCGGGACGCTCTTCCTCGACGAGATCGGCGACCTGCCCCTGTCCGCCCAGGTGGCCTTGCTCCGCGTGCTCCAGGAGCGCGAGGTGCGCCCCGTGGGCGGCACGCGCTCGATCTCCGTGGACCTCCGCGTCGTGGCGGCCACACACCGGCCGATCGAGCGCATGGCGACATCGGGCGACTTCCGCTCCGACCTGCTCGCGCGGCTCTCCGGCCACGCCGTCGAGCTCTCGCCGCTCCGGGCTCGCCGGGAGGACCTCGGCCTCATCCTCGGCGCGATCCTGCGGCGCGTCGACGGAGAGCGCGCCGAGCACATCCAGCTGCACCCTCGCGCGGCGCGCGCCCTCGTCACGTACGGCTGGCCGCTCAACGTGCGCGAGCTCGAGCAGTGCATCACGACCGCGGTGGTGCTGGCGCAGCGGGGTACCATCGAGCTCGATCACCTGAACAGCGCGCTGAGGCGCAGCGCCGCCGACGCCACGGAGCAGGGAGACGATCCTACCCGGCCCGAGGAGCTCAAGGCGCTCCTGCGCGCGCACAGCGGCAACATCGCCGGCGTGGCGCGCGCCATGGGCAAAGCCAGGATGCAGATCCATCGCTGGTTGAAGCGCTACGAGATCGACCCGGATGACTTCCGCCACTGAGGTGCTGCGCCGCGGCCGTGGGATGAGGCGGGCATGACGCCGGACACGGTCGTCGCGGCTCGCTACCGCGTCCTGCGTCGCCTGGCCGCGGGCGCGATGGGCGCTGTCTACGAGGTGATCGACCTCCAGACGGAGCGCCGACGGGCGCTCAAGGTGATGCACGCTCATACGGTCGAGCGCGCCGACCTGAGGGAGCGATTCGCGCTGGAGGCCCGCGTGTCCGGCCAGGTCGACAGCCCCGCGCTCGTCGACGTCGTCGACGCGGGCGTCGATGACGCAACGGGGACTCCGTTCCTCGTGATGGAGCTGCTCCGGGGCGAGACCTTGAGCGAGCGGCTCGCGCGCGTGGGCGGCCACGCGCCGGAGGAGGTGCTCGTCTATCTCGGTCAAGCCGCGCCGGCCATCGACAAGATGCACCAGCTCGGCATCGTCCACCGCGACCTGAAGCCGAGCAACCTGTTCCTGGAGCAGCGCGAGCACGACGCCCCGCGCATCAAGATCCTCGATTTCGGCGTGGCGAAGGTGCTGCACGAGGGCGCGACCCGCGGCTCGACCGGCGCGGCCGGGACGCCGATCTATATGGCGCCGGAGCAGTTCCAGAGCGGCAGGATCACACCTTCCGCCGATATCTACGCGCTCGGGTTGATCGCGTACTCGCTCCTCGTCGGCAGACCCTACTGGGAAGAAGAAGTCGGCATCGGCGAAAGCCCCGTCGCGTTCGCGCTCGTCGCGCTGCAGGGCCCCAAGGAGCCTGCGTGCGAGCGCGCCGCGCGGTACGGCGTGACGTTGCCGCCCGCGTTCGACGCCTGGTTCACACGCGCGACGGCGCTCGCGCCGGGCCAGCGCTTCCCGACCGCGGGCGCCGCCGTGGGGGCGCTCGCGCGAGCGCTCGGCGTGCCAGGCTACGAGCTGCCAGCACAGCAGTCCGCCGGGGCCGAAGCGCGTGAGGGGACGCCGCCCGTCGACGAGCAATCGACGTGGACCGACACGTTCCAGTCCGACGGGCACCTGGGCGGAAGCGAGGGAGTGGGACGCACGGACTCGGTGGCCGGCGCAGGGGGGCCCGGCCCCGCGCCGCCTCGCTCCGAGTCCGAGAGCGACGCAACGGAGCCGAGCTCCCCTCGGCAGCCGCAGGCCATCGTGCATCGGTCGCGCCGGTGGCGCTGGATCGCGGCCTCGAGCCTCACGCTGGCCGCCCTGGGTCTGGGCACCGTCCGGTGGGCGTTCCCTCACCGGCCAGCGCCTGGTCCTCCACCCACGGTCATGCGATCTCCGCTGGAGCCCGACAACACCGTCCTCGCTTGCCCGATCCTGGAGGCCTCCGGGGTCGAGGAGCCGGCCGGATGGCTGGGAGCGGCCGCCGCGGCGACGCTGTGCGAGCGGGCTCGGGTCCTCCTCGGAGGCCGCGCGGCGCGCACGTTGATCCCTGCGGAGCTGCTCTCGCTCCCACGGCCGCACGCGGACACGGTTCCGATCGATCCCTATGCCGGGCCGGAGGCTCGCGCGCAATCGCTGGACGCTGCGCGCAGGAGGGGAGCGGCCTATGTGGACGGGGCGATCGTCCTCGAGCCGTCCCGCGCCTTTCAGCTCACGGTCACGCTGCGAGCCGCCGACGGCAGGGAGCTCGCGTCCTCGGTCGGCAGGGCGAGCGCGCTTTATGAAGCCGTGAGGAACGCCATGGATCCCTGGGTCGATGCTGGGATGTTGCCAAAGGCCCCGAGCCTCGACGACACCGTGGCCGATTTCTCGAGGGCGCGCACGGTCGACGGGGCGCTGGATCTGCTCGACCTGACGCTGGCCATGACCCACAACGCCGGCGGGCTCCGACAGGAGTGCGCACGGTTCGAGGCGCGCGGCGGCGGCCTCGCGGAGATGGGACCAGGAGAGCGCTTCCGCTGCGCCTACACGCTCGGCGAGCCCGCTCCCGTGGTCACGCTCCCGCCGGTCGGCGCCAATGCCTCACCGGGTGAGCTCGCCGCGCGCGCCCGCGTCGATCTCATGATGCGGCGTGCCGTCGATCCGATGGCCGTGGCGGAGCTCCAGCGCCTTTATGATCGCGAGGCGTCGGCCTGGGGACGCTCGACCCTCGCAGCGACGATATCCTGCCTGCTGCCGTCGCCCGATGAGGAGCGCGCCACGGAGAGGACGACGCTCGCCAAGGACATGGCGTTCAGCGCGGTGCAGGCCGAGCCGAAGAACCCGATCGGGGAATGGTGCGCGCCCTGGGTGCAGCTGGCGACGGTGACCCACGGGACCCCGAGCGCGGCGAGCGCGTTGCAGGGCATGCGGGCCTGGATGCCCTGGGAGGCGTATGGGTGGCTGTTCGAGGACTCCGACCCTGGAGCGGCAGAGGCTCCCCATCAGCATGCTCGTACGCGCGCCCTCGGGTTCGCGCGGCGTGCCTATGTCCTCTCGCCCCTGGACATGAATGTGGCCGACACGCTGGTCGATCGGCTCCTCCAGGATGGAGCGCGCCAGGAGGCGCGCGGGATAGCGCTGGCGGTGGGCCAGGGAAGCCAGGTGCTGCACAAGGTCGGCAGCGAGCTCCTCCTCATCCGCGTCGAGGCGAGCGAGGCCGGCATCGGCGCCGCCCTCGAGCGGGCGAGGCGCGCGATGGCCATTTTCCCCGGTGATTCCGGGTTCGTTCGCGTGCAGCGCCTCCAGATCGCCTGGCGCGCGCTGGAGCTCGCGCTCGTCCTCGGGCGCGAGCGCGAGATGGCCGACCTCATCGTCGCCCGCTTCCTCGACCCGGAGCCACCCCTCCTCGAGGGCACCCATATCAGCGTCCCGCTGCGCATGGGAGCCGTCTGCGCCCGTGCCAGTCGGGCGGTGTCGCGGCGTTGCTTCGAGCGGCTTCGCAAGCTCCGGGTCAGGTTCCCGGAAGGCGAGCTGCCGAACACCGAGAGCTTCATCACGGGAGCCGAGCGTTATGCCAGCGGAGACCAGCGGGGCGCCGCGCTGGCGTGGCGCCCGCTGCTGCAGGAGCCTGAGCCGTTCGTCGAGGTGCTCGGCGACGCCATGGTCGCGACCTATGAGCGCGAGGGGGAGCACGAGCTCGTCGACCGGCTGGAGCGGGCGAGCCGGGACGACAGCGAGGCCCTGAACGGCGCGAGCCTGAAGACGGTGCGCGAGGCGGAGCGCGCGGCGAGGCGCGGGGACAAGCAGAGGGCCCTCGGGCTGGCCCAGCAGGTGATCAAGGCGTGGTCGGCGGTGGACGCCCCTGTCCCGGCGGTCGAATCGATGAGGCGGCTCGCGGCGAGGCTACTTGAGTGAACGGTCGATCAACCAGGGTTTGAACGAAGAGCACCCGGAGTCGCTCCTGAGATCGCATGGATGGTTCAAGTAGACCGTGACGGGGTATTTCCACTGCGCGCCCGCCTCATCGCACGGGGTGTAGATGGATCGCCTGGCACCGGCAGACCGAACGCAAGCGCCCGGATTCCCGTTGAAAGGAGAGCATGGCTTCGGTTCATGGACGAAGCACTGCGCTGCCGCATCGGACGCAGGGAGGGCGCAGAGCCTGTCGGCGAGGTTCGCCATGCCTTGATTCCAGTCCTCGCCATAACACGCGTATTGCTTGTCGAAGAGCACCCCGTCGGGCCGAGCCCCCCCGGGGTTCGAATCGAAGATGTTCCCGTAGAACCCGCCCTCGCGGTACCTGAACAGCTCCACCTCCTTCGCCGGATACCTCACCCCATCGGAGCTCGCGAATTTCACGTCGACCGCGAAATTTCGCTCCGACAGCATCACGCTGAAGTACCCAACCTGTTCGGGGGTGGAGCTCGCCTCGTCGACAATGCCTGTGCCAGCAGGGCCATTCGCGGGGCATGTGAAGTCAACCGTGTCGCCAGGACCGTCGAGCACATCGCTCTTGACGTGCTTGATGTACCTGCTCCGAGGATCTGCCGCGTCGTAGTCCACGTGGTTGCATCCATGTATACCCGCGCATACACGCACAAATACCGGAGATGAGCGGGCGTGGGCCGAGTCGAGCTTGAGCCTGACCGTCCTCGGTCCACTATCGCCTGACCTCTGCGCCAGGCATTGCCCGACGTAACGCGCCGTCCACCCGCAGTCGCTCGTCGCCCGACGCGGTCCGCCGGGAGGGTTGCAAGCGGCGAAGCTCTCGATCTGCGTGGCCTCGCCTGTGCTGGTGTTCCTCTCTCGAGACCTTGTCTCGGCGGGGACCTTGTCATGGAGCGCGACGAGATCCCCTGGGCCGCGCATGGATACCACGACCACCTTGTTGAGCGCGTTCACCCGGGCGAGCACGCCTGCGGAGACCGCTTGCAGGCATTCCGGGGATGGAAGGTTGTTGAACCAGTCCCCCAAGGGTCCCCCGCTGGCGCATGCCCCGATCTGCCCATTCCACTCGTAGCGCTTGTTCCCCACGCGGGCCGACACCTTCTGGCCTTCATTCAGCGCAAAAGATACGATGTAGTGCATCAGCTGAACGGCGCGAGGCTCCAGCGCCGGGTCCTGCGTGCTGAACGGCTCGACATCGTCGAGCTTCAGGCTGTTCAGCTTGCTCACCTTGAGGCGCTCGAGCAATTCACTGTTCGCGCGGAGCGCCTCCACGCTGATGCCGTTCTTGGGCATGCCGTTGTGAGGCAGCTGCCCCGGGGGAGCGACTGGCTCTGCTGGCCCAGCCGATTGCGCTGGCGTCACAGGCCCGCCGGGAGTCGTCACGATGACGCACCCGCCGCACCCCAGGAAAGAACCCACACCGATGCAGGCTAGCGCCATGTACAAACGGCCTATGGCCACAGGTATTCTCCTTCTCCTGAACTCGAGTCGCGAGGTGAGCGCCCCTCGTGAGCGCGCATCCTGGCACGGACGCGCAGCGGTTGGCCAGCTGGCCGCATCGATGCTGAATGGCTATTGCAGGCGCCGAGGCATCTTTCGTGCCACGGTGTGCGCTGCGCGCCGTTGCTCACCAGCGTGGCTGGATGCCTGCTTCTGACCGCGGGCGGCACGTTCGCCGTCCCATCGAGGCAGCGCCGAGCGCCGGCGCGGCGAGCCCGGCTCGGCGCGCCCTGCGCCCGCGATAAAACGGGGTGTTACGCCGGTGATACACCGTGTTGCGCTGCGGAAAAGCGCGCCGCGCACGTGTCCCCGTAACAGATCGGGCGCCCTGCTGTTGCACCGCGCGGCGCGGAGCCAGGGGGCGTCACAGGAGGGCGACAGTACCGATGCGCCGGGCCGGCGGTCGGTTTCGGCGTGAAGCCATGAACGATGTGCCGCCATGGAACGGCACGTCCAGCCTTTCGGCATCACCCGTCGAGGCGCGGGCGTCGGTATTGGGCACGCGCTTGAAGGGCCAGCTCTGGCCACACGCGATCGTCCGTCCGGTTGGCACCGGAGCTGCAGTACCGGCAGGCGTCTCCCCGACCGCGCGGTCAGGCGCCCGGATAGCCATCACTCGGCCCGGGATCCGCGGCCAGGGGATACGTCCAGCTCTGCGTGAGGATTGCAGACGTCTGGAGCTTCTCGTCACGCGCGGGAGCCTTTCGCGCCGCGCGCACCAACGACCAACGATGGAGAATTCCATGAAGAATCGATCGATAGGCGCGGCGTTGACCTGCGCCCTGCTGCTGACCGCCTGCGGCACCGAGCCGGAAGAGCCGGAGCTCGCCGCATCGAACAGCGAGTCGCTCATCGTGGCGCCCTCCAAGCGGGCGCCCAAGGTCGAACAACTGCACCTGCGGCTCACGTCGGATGGCGTCGGGGTGCTCTCGCTCGAGCTCGCGCCGGGCGACCGTAAGCGTGTGATCGAAGAGAACAAAGGCGCGGCGTTCCAGATGAGCCTCGATGCGCGCGAGAAGGCGGTCACCTTCAACGACTCGGGAACCAAGCCGGATCTCAAGGCGGGAGACGGCTTGTTCTCCGCCTCGATCCCCATCGATCTGGAACGGCTGAGCCAGATCAACAGCGAGATCTCGAAGCTCAAGACCCGCACGCTCCAGACGTTCGATCCGGGGTCGCGTATCGCTTCCAAGGCCATCGAGATCTCGCAAACGAACGCGATCGACATCGAGGCGCTGAAAAAGGGAGCGACCATCCGTTTGCCCAACCTCGCGGAGCTCGGCCCCTTGCGCACGCTCGGCGGCGTGACCACGGCCGCCATCAACCCGCAGAAATCGCTGTTGATCCGTTCACTGCCGGTGATCGAGGACCCGGCGCGCACCATGAACCCGTGCGACTCGAGCGCCGCGAACGCCCCGCTCAAGAAGTGGACCTTCGGCTACCTGATGGAACAGATGGCCATCGGGTCCGGGCTCACCGCGAGCCAGTTCGTCGAGCAGTGGCTGGCTTCCTGGCGCACCCAGCAGATCGTCAACGCGAGCTCGGGCAGCCTGGTCCTCGATGCTACGAGCGCGGCCGCCGCGGCGAACGTGGACAGCATGATCATCAACCCCTGGCGCCAGAGGAGCGGCGGGGGCGCGTTGAACCTCAGCATCGCGCCGTTCCGGCTGCAGGCCATCCTGTACCGCCCCGACCTCGCGCAGAGCTCGCCCTACCTCGGCGGGGCTGCCGGCAACAACGGAGGCGAGCTCCGCTTCGTGTTCGGCCTGATGGAGGTTCGCGACGGCAATCGGGACGGCGACGCCAGGGACGGCGTGGACACCTGCCAGCCGATCGAGGCCGCGGCGATCTTCGAGTACGGAGTGCCCATCACGAGCTGCGTCGACATCAAGGATTGGGCGAACAAGTGGGTCAACCTGAGCGCCTTGCTCCCCGGTGACCCCGCCTACGGCGCGGCGCTCGAGGCGTTGACAGAGCAGGTGGTGAGGAACGGCGCCGCGCCGGGCAACCCCAACCAGAACGCGCTCAACCAGCTGCGCACGAACGAGATCGATCTCACGGGGATCTGGCAGATGCGCGAGTTCGTGATCCGCCCCGGGAGCGGACCTCTGCAACAGACCACCACCAAGAACAACCCCCGCGAGCACCAGGCGAGCTTCACGTCGGTTCCGGGCACGACCCCGGCGCCGATCGATCTGAATGGCAGCGACGCGCTGCTCACGGAGATCTTGGCCTCCATGAGCCCCGGCTACACGATGCCCGAAGCCCCAGGAGGCGTGCCCTTCATGGGCGGCGCGTCGACCTACAACGCCGGGACCTTCTGGGATCACCCGGACCTGGAGACGCCGGCGGAGCTCGAAGCGCGCTTTCGGTTCTCGTCCAACACGTGCAGCGGATGCCACACGGGCGAGACGGACACGCTCTTCTACCACATCCGCCCCGCGGGCCCCGGCGGTGTTCCCAGCATCTCGGCCTTCCTGCAAGGTCCGCTGACGGTGACGGACAACCGTGGGCTCAGCCATTCGTTCGCGGAGATGGACAACCGCAAGCAGGCCCTCGCGAGCCTCGCGAACCAGTCGTGCTCGTTCCGCCTTGGAATCCCGCCCTTCCAGGTGTTGCGGCTGCCGCTGCTGAGCGTCCACTGAATCGCGATGAGCGCGGGGCCCGCGGCGACCGAACCCGCCGCCCGGGCCCCGCGCCAGCCGGGCAGGTGGAACCGGCCGCCGCCGCTTGACGGGCGGCGATGCTCGTCTATATTGGGCGCCGCTGCTGCGGTGTGCGCTTCCCTCGTGCGCGCACCGGGTCCAGATCGGGGGAGAGTGAGCCGCGGCCCCGTCGCGTGAACGCGTCGGCTGCGTGCGTCTTCGTGGATTGGACGGCAGCATGGTTGGCAAATTGCATTTCGATGCGGTGGTGCGTCGCCTGGATGGCGCGACGGCCCGCATCGACAATTCGTTCGGTATTCCGATCACCCTCGTGGCGAGGGAAGATGTCGTCGTCGAGGCCGACGGCATCGAGGAGCTCCTCCGGTTCGCCTCGCTCGAAGGCACGCTCCGCGATCTTCGGACATGGGAAAAAGCCGGCAGGATTGCCCCGTTCTGGGGCGGAACAGCCGGCGAGATCCGCTCCATCGTGCTCACGCCCGACTTTCACAAGGGCGCGGGCATCCCCGTGGGCACCGTCGTGGATGCCCGCGGGTTCGTGGTGCCGCAGGCCGTGGGCAACGATGTCTGTTGCGGCATGCGCCTGCTCGCAACAGACGTGGATCGGGACGAGCTCGAGCCGCACGTCGGCGCCCTGAAGCAGCGGCTCCGCGCGATCTTCTTCCAGGGGCAGCGCGATATCCCCATGTCGCCGCGGCAGCGCGCGGCCATGCTCCGTGACGGCCTGTCCGGGCTGCACGAGACGGCGGCGGACAACGCCCGCACCGGCCTGTGGGCGCATTACGATCCTCGCGCGCAGCGCGCGGATCTCGATCGCGTGCACTTCCACGGCGGGCTCCCCGCGCGCGGGACGTTCGCGTTCGACGCGTACATCCAGGCGTCGGGCCGGGCGGACGGGCGTGACATCCAGATCGGCACGGTCGGCGGCGGCAACCATTTCGTCGAGATACAGGCCGTCGACGAGCTGGTCGACGGCGCGACGGCGCGCTCGTTCGGGTTGACGAAGAACGCCGTCACGATCATGGCCCATGCGGGCTCCGTCGGGCTCGGACACGCGGTCGGCGGCTATTTCAACGAGCGCGCCCGCGCGCTGTACCCCGCGGGGGTGCCCCATCCGGCGCACGGCTTCTATGTGCTGCCGGCGGTGGGCCCCCACGCCCACGAGGCCTCCGTCTACCTCGACGCGATGCGGAACGCCGCGAACTTCGCGTTCGCGAACCGCCTCTTCCTGGGCCTCATGGTGGTGCGCGCGATGCGGGAGGTGCTTGGCCGCGAGGTCGCGAGCACGCTCGTGTACGATGCGCCGCACAATCTCATCTGGGAGCCCGACGGGGCCGAGCCGCGCTACCTGCACCGCAAGGGCGCGACGCCCGCAGGGGGACCGGATGGTGAGGGTGGAGCGTTCTCGTACACGGGTGATCCGGTGATCATCCCCGGGTCGATGGGCGACTCGAGCTGGGTGCTCGCGGGCGCAGGGCACGCGGCGCTGCTCGCGAGCGCGTGCCACGGCGCGGGCCGCAGCCTCACCCGCGGGCGCTCCGCGCACGCGGACGAGGACCTCTACCGGCGCGCGGTCGAGAAGCTGCATGTCGTGACGCCGCTCGACCCGGACGCGCCCCACGTGCGGCGGCGGCGCGACATCCTCGCGAAGTACCACCAGCGGATGAAGGAGGAGGCGCCCTATGCCTACAAACCCATCACGCCGGTGGTGCGCTCCGTCGAGGAGGCGGGGATCGCGCGGCGCGTGGCGCGGTTGTGGCCGCTCGTCACGGTCAAGGGATAGGGAACACGATCGGAACGATGGTTCCGATCGCGAGCCCTGAAGCCGCTTGGCGGGAGCGCAATCGAGCTTCCGCCACGCGAGGTGGTGGGGTTCTTTGGCAACGACCTCGATCGTCCCACGAAACATAAGCAAAGCCGATGCCGGAGCTGGGATAGGCGCGGGGCGCCTTTCACCTGACCTTCGCCCCGGGCGGGGCGGACTGATCTGCTGGCCAGATGACATTTGGCCGCGTCTCCGCAGGAGGCAGCGTGTCCCGTGGGGACGCGACGGCATCGACCGCCCTGAGCCTCACGCTCCTCCCCGAGGACGATCCGGGGTCGACAGAGCTCGCGACGCGCGAGCTGCCCGGGCAAGTGCATGTGTCCCGGCGAGACGCGCGAGCGTCTCTTCAAGACGCCGGCGGCTCCGGACGCGCACTCGGGTTTGCCGAATGCGCCAGCCCGGGTGCCAGAGGACCGCCATGAATTTTCGTCCGAGCCGGGGGGAGTGCGTGTACCCTGGCCTACGTCTTCATGCTCCATGACCTGCTCCCTGAGCTGATCACGAGTCTCATGGGGGCCGGCTGCTTCGAGGACGCCGCAACCACGGTGCTGAAGGACATGCTCACCGGCGTCGAAGCGGCGCTGGCCGCGAGCCCGCTCATGGGGCAGGGGCGCGTGCTCCGCGGGGTCGTGCACCTTCGCCCCGAGGGCGGCTATCAGCGCCTCTTCGGCCTCGAGCACCGGAGCGGAGCGCGCGTCGAGGGCACCGGGTATCTCACGTCGGGCAGCGTCTGGCGCTGGCTCGTCGAGCACCGCTGCTCCGTCTCCATCGACGTCCAGCTCGGCGTGCTGCGCCCCTGGCTGGCGGACGGCGCGCCCGCGCACCTCGAGCGGCGCGAGGGGGCTGGCCTGCCCGGCAGCGAGACGCGCGAGCGGATGCTCGGGCGCGACGCCACGCACGTCCACGTGGTGCCGCTGCGCGCGCCGGGCGGCGCGGTCGAGGGGATGATCGCGCTGGAGGTCAGCTGCAAGCAGGCGATCGGAGGGGAGCTCGTCTGGCGCGGGTGCTACGAGCTCCTCGAGCTCCTCGCCAGCGCCGCGGCGCCCTACCTGCGCGCGCTGCCGCCTCGGCCGGCCACCCCGGCGCGCGCGGACGAGTTCCTGCCGGTCGTCGGCCCCACCGCCGCGAGCCTCATCGACCTGCTCCGCGTCTTCGCGCGGCAGGAGGAGACCATCCTCATCAGCGGTCCGACCGGCGCCGGCAAGTCCCGGCTGGCCCGCTGGTGCCACGAGCAGTCGGCGCGCCGCGGGCAGCGGTTCGAGACGCTCGACCTGCTCAGCGTGCCCGAGGACCTGCAGATGGCCGAGCTCTTCGGCTGGAAGCGCGGCGCGTTCACCGGCGCGATCCGCGACAACCCCGGCGCGATCGCGCGCGCCGCGCAGGGGACGCTCTTCATCGACGAGGTGGACAAGCTGTCGCTGAAGGCCCAGGCGGGCCTGCTCCACGTGCTCGAGGAGCGGCGCTACCGGCCGCTCGGCGACGAGGGGAGCGAGCGCCGCGCGGACGTGCGCTTCCTCATCGGCACCAACACCGACCTGCGCGCGGCCGCGCGCGCGGGCCGTTTCCGCGAGGATCTCTACTACCGGATCAACGTCCTGCCCGTGCGGCTCCCGCCCCTGACCGAGCGGCTCGACGAGGTGCCGCTCTGGGCCGACTACATGCTGAGCCGGCGCCACCGCGAAGGGGGCGGCCAGGGCGTCGCGCGCATCGGGTCCGAGGCGGTGAAGCTCTTGCTCGACGTCCCCTGGCCAGGCAACTTGCGGCAGCTCGACAACATCGTGCGCCGCGCCTACGCGCTCGCGCTGGCCGAGCGGGGCGGCCCGGGCGGCGAGCTCGTGCTCCAGCGGGGCCACGTGGAGCGCGCGCTCGCGTACGAGGGCGCGCCGGACGAGGGCGCGCTGCTCACGCAGCTCTGGCGCGCGGCGCACGCCTTCGTGCAGGAGGCGGAGCGGCGCGCGCGCGAAGGCACGCCGCTGTCGCTCGAGCTGGTCGAGGTGTTCCGAGGGCTCGTGCTGGGCGCGGCGGTACGGCGGACGGGGAGCCGCGAGGAGGCATTCACCCTGTTCGGCCAGCAGCAGCTCATCAAGAACCGCAATCATCACCGAGCGCTGCGCCGGGAGCTCGACAGGGTCCGGGAGCTCGCCGACAAGCTGGGATACGAGATCGATCCCGATCTCGCCGCGCTGCTCAACGAGGAGGTCGAAACGCCGGCGGAGGGGCGCTGACCCACGCGCCGCCGCGCTGGACGGGAGGGGAGGAAAGGCCAGCGCGCCGAGCTCGACGCTCCTTGACACCCGAGGAGGCGCGGCGGTTTCATCGATGTGAGGCGTTGGCGGATGCGCTGCGCGCCGTGTCGCGTCGCGCGGGAATCGCGGACGACAAACCACGGAAGGGGCGGGCATGCATCCAAGCAAGTCGTTGCTCGCGGGCGGAGCTGCATTCGCCGATCGGTACGAGCTCCTGTCGGAGCTCGGGGTGGGCGGCTTCGGCGCGGTGTACAAGGCGCGTCAGCTCACCACGGGGCAGGAGGTGGCGCTCAAGATCATGCGGCTGCCCGAGCAGGACGGAGCAGCCCAGATCGAGCGGCGGATCGCGCGGTTCATCCGCGAGATGCGGCTCTGCGCGCAGCTCCACCACCCCAACATCGTCCAGCTCGTCGACTTCGGGCAGGTCGGGGAGCAGCTGCTCTACACGGTGTTCTCCTTCGTGCCGGGAGACACGCTGGCGGACGTGCTCGCCCGGGAGGGCGCGCTCGCGCCGCGGGAGGCGCGGCACCTGATGCTGCAGGTGCTCGACGCGCTCGCGTGCGCCCACGCGAGAGGCGTCATCCACCGCGATCTCAAGCCGCGCAATATCATGGTGCTCCCCTCGGGCGCGCGCCGCAACGCGGTGGTGCTCGACTTCGGCATCGGCGCGCTCGTCGGCTCCGATGCCGAGCAGATGGTCCAGCTGACCGGCACGGGCGAGGCGCTGGGCACGGTGGGTTATGCCGCGCCCGAGCAGCTCCGTGGCCTGGACCCGACGCCTCGCATGGACCTGTTCTCGTGGGGGCTCGTGTTCCTGGAGTGCCTGACCGGAAAGCCCGTGTTCACCGGGAATTCACCGGCCGACATCCTGTACGCGCAGTTCAGCCCGGACCCCGTGCCGATCCCGCTTGCCCTCGCTGGGCACTGGCTGGGCGGGCTGCTCCGCCACGTGACCGACAAGAACGTGGACGCGCGCGACGCGCGCGCCTCGGCGCTCGTCCCCGCGCTCGAAGCCTGCGAGCTCGACGATCTGTCGCGGGAGATGATGGTCGGCGGCGGCGCGCCCCTCCGTGGCAGCCTCCACGGGGGCCCGCGGCGGGCGCACGCCCTCTTCGAGGCCACCGTCGTGGCCCGGTCCAGCTCTCCGCCCAGGCCCGCGCCCGACGGGGAGCGGCGGCAGCTCACGGCGGTGTGCTGCACGATCGGGGTGCTCGCCGACGCGCCCCAGGCGCTCGACGTGGAGCGAGCCGACGAGCTGCAGCGCGCGCAGCTCGCGCGCTGCGCCGAGATCGCGTGCCGCTACCGGGGGCACGTGGCCGCCACGCTCGGCGATCAGATGCTGATCTATTTCGGCTATCCGCGGGCCGAGGAGGACGACGCGCGGCGCGCCGCCCGGGCGGCGCTGGAGATCGCGGCCGAGGCGCAGGCCGAGCGCGCGCGGCTCGCCGATCGGGGCGTGCGGCTCGACGCGCGGCTCGGGGTTCACACGGGCGTCCTCGTCGCCCGGGATCTCCGCGACGTCGGGCTCAACGTGGGCGCGACGCCGAGCACGGCCGCGCGCATCGCGGCGCTCGCGCCGCCAGGCGCCGTGGTCGTCTCTGCAGAGGCCCATCGGCTGCTGCGGAGCGCCTTCGCGTTCGACGGCGAGGGGCCGCGGCGCGCAGGCGGCGACGGCGCGTCCCGCGAGCTGTTCCTGCTGCGATCGGAGCGAGGCGCTCGGCCGACGCCGGACGAGGAGGGCCGCGGCGCGCCCCTCCTCGGCAGGGAGCAGGAGATGGCGATCCTGCTCGAGCGCTGGCGCCGGACGCGCGCAGGCGCCGGGCAATGCACCCTGATCACGGGGGAGCCCGGTATCGGCAAGAGCCGCCTCGCGCGCGAGCTGCGCGCCAGGCTGGCGAACGATCCCCACACCTTCCTGGAGCTCCGCTGCGCGCCGGAGACGCAGAGCAGCGTGCTCTTCCCCGTCGTCGAGATGCTCGGGCGCGCGCTGGGCCTCGATCAGGAGCCCTCGCCCGAGGGCCGGATCGCGCGGCTCGAAGCGCTCCTGTCGGGCCACGGCTTCACGCTGGCAGACGCGATGCCGCTCTTCTTGCCGCTCTTCTCCCTGCCCATGGCGCCGCCCTATGCCCCGCTCGACGTCTCTCCCCAGCGGCTGAAGGAGCTGACCCTGAACGCCGTGTTGCTGCTGCTCTTCGGTATGTCCGAGGAGCGCCCGCTGATGCTGGTGGCAGAGGACTTGCATTGGTCCGATACAACGACCCTCGAGCAACTCGCGCATCTCGTCCACGAGGCTCCTTCAGCGCCGGTGTCAGTGTTCATGACCGCACGACCTGAATTCTCACCCCCGTTCTCGACCTCCGGCGTTCAACAGGTCCCCTTGGCCCGCCTCGAGCGTGCGCAGGTGGCGGAGATGGTCACGGCGCTCCTCGGTGGAAAGTCGCTGCCCTCCGAGGTGATCGATCAGGTCGTGACCCGAACGGACGGGGTGCCGCTGTTCGTGGAGGAGCTGACCGAGATGCTCGTCGAGTCGGGCGTGCTGATCGAGCGGGACGAAGGGTACCAGCTGGCGCGCCCGCTCGGGCGGGAGGAGATCCCGAGCACGCTGCGAAATCTCCTGATGGCGCGCCTGGACCGGCTGGGTCGCGCCAAGAAGACCGCGCAGCTCGCCGCGGCGTTGGGGCGGGAGTTCAGCGTGGAGGTGCTGTCGGCGATAAGCCCGTTCGACGCGGCCGCGCTGCAGGAGCACCTGGATCAGCTGGTCGACGTCGGGCTCCTGATACGCAGGCGCCGGATGAAGGCCTCGGTGTGGGCCTTCAAGCATGCCCTCGTCCGGGACGCGGCGTACGAGTCGCTGCCCCGGGAGATGCGGAGGGAGGTCCACGCCCGGATCGCGGGGGTGCTGGAGTCGAGCCATCCCCAGTGGGCGACCGACCATCCGGAGCTGGTCGCTCATCACTACACCGAGGCCGAGCTCGTCGAGCAAGCGATCCCGTACTGGAGCCAAGCAGGGCAGAAGGCCCTCCAGCAATCCGCCAGCCTGGAGCCGATCCGGCATTTCGAGCGCGCGCTCGAGCTGCTCGCGACCCAGCCGGACACGCCGGCCCGCGCCGCCAAGGAGCTCGGACTGCGGCTCTCCTTGTCGGTGGCCCTCATGGGGGCCCATGGCTATGGCGCGCCAGCGGTGGGCGCGGCGTACGAGAGGGCGCGTGAGCTGTGCGACGAGCTCGGCGACTCCAGGCAAAACTTCCCGGTCATCTGGGGGCTCAGCGCGTTCAACTGCGTACGGGCGCAGCTCGAGACCGCCGTCCAGCTCTCGGTGCGCGCCCTGAGCGTCGCCGAGAAGGAGCGTGATCCGGCGCTCCTCGTGCCCGCCCACCTGCTGCACGGAGGCAATCACATGTGGCGGGGCGAGCTCCAGACCGCGCAGGAGCACCTGGAGCGAGCCATGTCGTTCTACGACGCCGCTGCGCACGGCCCCCTGACGGCCATCTACTCCTATGATCCCGGGACGGCGAGCATGGCGTACCTGGCCATGACCCTCTGGTTTCTGGGCTATCCGGAGCAGGCGATCCAGAAGGCGCGCACCGCGGTCGCCCAGACCAAAGCGCGGGGGCACGTCCACAGCTATGTACATAGCCTGTTTCGCGCCCTCCAGATCGCCGCGCTGCGCGGCGAAGGCGGCGCGGTGCTCGAGGAGATCCCGTCGCTCCTCGCGATCACCGAGGAGAAAGGGTTTCCTCTGTGGCACGCCGCGAGCATCTTCCTCCGAGGCCGGGCCCTCTGCCTGGAGGGGCAGGCGGCCCGTGGCGTCGAGGACATCCGCGCTGGGCTCCAGAGGATACGGGATACGGGCGAGCGCTGCGGCTACCCCGAGTTCGCGGTAGGGCTGGCCGAGGCGCTCGGGGAGCTCGGCCAGGTCGAAGAAGCGCTGGCGACCGTCGACGACGCCCTCGATCAAGCGGTCAAGACGCAGGGCCTCCTCTACGAAGCCGAGCTTCATCGACTCCGTGGCGACCTGAGCCTACGCGCGGACCCGACCGCGGCGGGCGCGGACCGGGCCGAGGAGTCCCTGCTCAAGGCCGTCGAGAGCGCTCGCCGCCATCACTCCAGATCGCTCGAGCTGCGCGCCGCGCTCAGCCTGGCGCGCCTCTGGCATCGGCAGGGGAGAGGCGCGGCCGCTCGACAGCTGTTGGTCGAACCTTACAGCTGGTTCACGGAGGGGTTCGACACCTCGCACCTGAGGTCGGCCAAGGCGATGCTCGATGAGCTCTCCGGAGAGCTCGTCTCTCCGATGGAATGATTCTGACAGGATGGAGGTCTATCGTGAGCGATTCGAATCATGGTGATGCCAGGCGCGAAGAGATGGTTGTTGGCGCTGGCAGGAAGCCGAAAGGGCTGCTCTCCCTGATGTACTGGGTGAAGAACGACGCCAGGATACGCGCGCGTTTCCACGAAGACATGCTGGCCACGATGGAGAGCCAGTTCGGTATCCCGAGGGGGAGCGCCGTGGCCACCGAGGTGGTGAAGGTCGCCAAGGTGAGCACGAGCCCCGCGGATTACGAGCGCGCGCTCAAGGCGCTCTGCCAGAAGCTCCTGGTCGAGGAGCTCGTATCGCCGACCCCGCCGATCTGGTGACCCTCGCCGCAGCGTGCATCTCTCGAGCGCCGTGACACCTCACCATGGGACGGATTCGGAGCCAATATGTGGTCCAGTCATGACATCAGCGAGCTGGTCGCGCCGAGGATCCCCAGCGCGTGTGTCGACCACGCCGTGAAGTCCAGCATCGGCGCGCTCACGGCGCGGCTCCCCGACCTGTTCTCTTCGTACTACATCGAGTGCCGCCTCGCGGCGGGGCAGGAACAGGTCGATTTCCTGGCCTGCGTGGCCCCTTCCCGCGACGACGACGCCCTGCGGAGCATCCGCGCCGCGGCCGACCAGCCGCCGGACGAGCTCACGCGCGACCCGGCCTGGCAGTTCACCTGGGACGTCATCCGCCGCTGGTCGACGCTCGCCCACGGAGGGCTCAGTAGGATGCCCTTCCTGTGGCTCGAGTTCGACCACGTGAATACGCACCCGGCGGCGCGGCAGTCCCCGTCGCTCTGCGTCTGCGTCGACCCTGGGTACCTGACCACGGAGCCCTCTTCGGCTGCCTGGGACCCTCAGGATTCCTACGAGAGCTGCCTGGATCTCCTGGCGCCTGCGCTCCCCCGAGCCTTCGAGGGGGTGCTGTCCGCGAGCAACCGGAGCGCGATGAAGGCTTGCTTCAGGGGCCTCCCGCTCTCCGGTCGCATCATTCACGTATCGTTCATGCTGGCCAGAGAGCCGGCGACGATCAAGCTCTACGGCGCCGTCCCCAGGGCGCAGCTGGTGGGTTATTTGAAGGATCTCGGCTGGCCCGGTCCGCTCGACTCGCTGGAGCAGCTCGTGAGCACCTTCTCGACCCAGGAGACGGCCGACGACACCGTCTACTTCGATCTCGCGCTCGACCACGCGCTCCTGCCCTACGTCGCTGTCGCCTTCTCGCAGCTTCAGCTGGACCACCCGGCGCGCCTGGACCCCGAGCGGCGCGCGCTGCTGGAGCTGCTCGAGGAGCATGGGCTCTGCGCCCCCGACAAGCGGCGTGCGCTGCAGGCCTGGCCGGGGAGCGCCCGCGAGTCGAGCCCTTCGGTCTCGACCGAGGCCCGTATTCATCGCTGGCTCGACGTCAAGATCACGCTTCATGCGGGGCAAGGCCTCGGCGCCAAGGGGTATCTTGGCTTCGCGCCGGTTCTTTCGGTGTTCTGACGATAGACGCAGAGACAGAGGTTTTACATGCGTGCGATCGCGATCGTAGGTGCACTGTTCACCCTGCTCGCCGGGAGCGCGTGCCTGACGGTGAGCGGACGTGGGGGCAGCCTCACCCCCGGCGTCAAGGGCCCCGGGGCGGCCATGGGAGGAGCACCAGGGTTCCCCTTCGTGAGCGGCTACGAGCTCATCAACCTGCCCGCCACGTGGTACTGCGTCTCGCCGTGGAGCGAGGATCCCGGCCAGGAGCGTCGAGGAATGGAGCTCTTCGCCTGGCGCCTGTTCATCGCGCTCAACTGGCCTGGACGGGTCCCCTATCCCGGCGGCTGGACGGCCGAGCGCGAGCTCAACCGGCTGAACGCTCGGGGCGTCTATCCCCGCTGGAATAGCTGGTACACGCCGGAGCAGATTTACAGGAGTCTGAACGATGATCCCGACGACGACTCGCCGGAGCTGGACGACCCGCTGGGATGGAGTTGCCATGGCGATTGCCTGACGGACTCGCTCCGGCGGGGCGCGGGCGAGGCCTCCGAGCAGCACCGGGTCGTGTACGATCAGAACGGGCAAACGGTGCTCTACGAAGTCAGGCTGGACGACAGGTGGCACGAGACGCTCATGAATGCGGTGGAGGCCGAGGCGTCTGCCCAGCCTACGGCGAATGCCGCTTATATCGACTTCAGGACGGGCCAGTGCAAGGCCCGAGGCCCAGACTCCGGAGCGGATACCTTCGACTTCGTCGGCACGATGGCGATCAAGCTCGCCTGGAAGCGGCTGTCCGAAGCGGAGAGCAAGAGCGGTCGGTTCCTCCAGCGGCTCGCCTCGCCGCGGCCGTCCGGCCCGGGAGCCGGGGAGGGCAAGATCCGCCTGGGCCTGATCGGATTTCACATCATGCAAAAATCCAAGCCTTACGGGGACTGGATCTGGTCCACGTTCGAACATGTGGACAACCTGACGCCTGCCGAGGCGCCCAGCGGGCCCTCGTTCAACGATCCCAGGTGTGACGCGTCGACGTGCCGTCCCAACACGAGCAAGCAGGTGCATGTGAACGGCTCCACGGTGTGCAGAACGCAGATCACGCGGGTCGACCCGATCCCGCCGGAAGTGCAGAAGCTCAACGCGCAGGCGCGCGATTGGTTGAAGTCGAACGATACCGTGCTCCAGCATTACCAGCTCATCGGCGTGCAGTACAAGCCGCACAGCGGGTCGAAGCCCGAGCCGGCGACGCTGAGGAATTCGGTGATCGAGACCTATATCGTGGGATCGAGCGCGCCGGGCGGGGCCGCCTCGCGAGGGCCGTGCGACATCGAGCCTGTGGCGAGGCGGTCGAGCTGCCTGGGCTGTCATCGCGCGGTGAAGGCGCAAGACTTCAGTTTTGTGCCCACCCTCTCGCTATGCAATTGCGAGGACAAAGAGAAGCGGTGGATAGGCGACAGGTATTGCGAGCTGCTCGGCGTCAGCAGCAAGTGCGGAGCCGAGGCGCCAGCGAGGCTGACAGGGGGGCGCTGAGCTGCGGGAGGAGCGCGCACGCCGGCGCCGCCCTCACCCCCGGACGATCAGGGCTCGCAGCGCCTCGGCCTCCCGCTGCGCCCGCGCGGCGATCGGCATGAGCCCCTCGGCTACCTGCGCGTCATGTTCACCGTGGACGATATCGACACGACGCCGCCGCGCCCTCCGCGAGCCGACACGGATCAAGGCCCGACCTCATCCACGCAGATGTAGGCATCCCCGTCATCGTTCAGGTTGCACGTGTTGAGGACGTACTCCTGACACAGGTCGACGTCGGGAATGCCACCGCTATAGCCGATCCAATGAAGGGTGTAGCAGATCTCGACCGTGGCGTCGTCGACGAGCGTCCAGGAGTCGAGGAGGGCGATGAAGAGGTCGCCCTCGATCGACGGGGCGATGACGCCGTGCGCGGTTCCGTCCTCTTCCAGGACGCCCCCGCCGCCGACGCTCACGGTCGAACCAGGGACCGGGTGGGAGTTTACCCTTGCGAAGGGCTGGCCCTCCGCCTTCGACGCCAGCGCGAACAGGTTGGAAGCAGCGAACACACCAGCAATGACCAACGACTTGAGATTCATCGTTCGATCCTTTCGTGATTGAAGATCAGGCCATGCGCGCGCAGGGTATTTCTCTGACGGGTGGCCAGGGATTGTCAGAGCGCGGCAACTCCCTGTCAACCCCGGGGCGAAAGGACGTTCGGATGATACCGCGGCCCTGCCTCAACGGGAGCTTTCCGCTTTGACCACACGGCGTCTTTCGACGCCTGCGGTCTGAACGAGGCGTTCAATGCGAACCGCCTCCTCGCACGCGGATCTTCGCAGT
This sequence comes from Sorangium sp. So ce381, assembly GCF_051473845.1. Classification (NCBI taxonomy): domain Bacteria; kingdom Pseudomonadati; phylum Myxococcota; order Polyangiales; family Polyangiaceae; genus Sorangium; species Sorangium sp. So ce381. The sequence goes on from NZ_CP150336.1 coordinate 2,722,415, forward strand.
TGCCGCGCTCGTCCCGGCGCGCCCATCGGAGACGCGCAGCGTCACCAGCCGAGCCCCAGGATTCGAATACGTCCACGTGGGCGAAACTCCCGCGGCATCGCCGAACACCCCGTCGCCGTCCAGATCCCAGCTGTACGTGAGCGCGTCGCCGTCGGCATCGAAGGATCGCCCCGCCGAGAAGTTGACGGTCAACGGAGCAAGGCCCGACGTCGGGCTGGCGTCGAGGGCCGCGACAGGCGGTGTATTCGCTGGTGCCTCGGAGACGGCTACGGTCGCGGTCGCAATGGCGACCCCGACCCTTCCGTCCGTGACCCGAACGCTCGCGATGTGGGTGCCGGCAACCGAATACGTCCACGAGGCTGTGATGCCCGTCGCGTCGTCGAATTGGCCGTCGCCGTCGAGATCCCACGCGTAGCTCAGGGAATCGGAGTCCGGATCGCTCGAGCCCGCCGCCGAGAACGAGACGGTGAGCGGGATCTGCCCCGAACTTGGCGTCGCCGTCGCGACCGCGACGGGCCGACCATCGAACGTCGCGGCGAGGGTGCCCACAGCGGAGGCCGTGATCGTGTGTAACCGCGTGCCGCGGTCGGACCACGACTCGAAGTCGTACGTGGCTCCGCCGAAGGATTGCGGCGTCGGCGCTGCGATCGACGTCATGGCGTCTTCGATGAACGTTCGCGTGAAGGGCGCGTTCTTCTGCGCGCTGCCGACGACGAGGGCGAGCCCCGGAGGTTGGGTGTCGAAGAAGAGATCGATCGTGCGCGGGTAAAGCGACAGCGTCTCCGAATCGCTCAGGCCGAGCGCATCCCTCACCGTGAGGGTGAGGTCGAGGTGCGACGGATATTCATGATCGGGCGTCACGAAGCTCCCCGAGGGAACACCGACGAACTCCTGGAGCCGATGCGTGTGGCAGTCGGTCGGCTGGTCCGGCGAGCAGTGACGGAGGTCGAGCACCCACCGCATCGACGACGTCGGGAACGGGTCTTGTTGGGGATCCGTCCCCTGCCCGGAGAAGTTGATGGTGTCACCCACGCCCCACGTCGTCCCCACGGCCGGCGTGATGATCGTCGCCGACGGCGCGTCGTTGGCGACCGCGATCGTGACCGAATTCGTCGCCGTGCCGCCGCGGCCATCCGACACGCCGAGCGTGGCGACGTATGTGCCCGGCGTGCTGTACGTGAACGATGCCATCGACGTGAACGCATCGTCCAGCTGACCATCCCCGTCGAGATCCCAACTATACGAGAGTGTATCGCCATCGGGGTCGAAAGAGCTGCGCCCGTCGAAGGTGACGGCGAGCGGCGCGCTCCCCCGCGTCGGCGTGGCTTGCGCAACGGCAGTCGGGGGAGCGTTGCCGGCGCCAGCGAAGACGATCCGTCGGATGGTGCCGCCGTTGTGGTCGACGGTGAAGATGTCGCCATCGGGACCGCGCACGAGGGCGACGGCTGGTTCGTTCTTCGCGAAAAGGGAGATATTCGAAGGCGACGGAAGGCCATCGGTACCCGGGAGCATCACCCATACGCATGCGCGGGCAAAGTCGGCGAAGAACAGCCCACCCTGATAGCTGACCGGATAGTTCCCTCCCGCGTAGAACGCGAGCCCGCTGATGGCGGAGGTTGACCCGGGAGTCTCCGGGCAGCTCTCGAGCGGAACGCCGTGCTGATACGTGAAGTGCGGAGGCGTCACCGCGCCCGTGGTACTGTAGAGGTTCTCGCAAATCGGCAGGTCCGCGCTATCGTAGCTCGGGTTGCGACCCGTGCCCTCGTAGCACGGCCAGCCGAAGTTCCGGATCGGGAACGCAGTGGGATCGGGGACGCGATTGATCTCCTCCCAAGTATCCCAGCCGACGTCGCCGATCCAGAGCTCAGACGTGTCAGGCCTCGTCGTGACTCGAAACGGATTGCGCAGCCCATAGGCCACGATCCGATCGTCACGCGCATCGCCTCCGAGGAGCGGATTCCCCGGGAGCGGCTCGCCGCTGAGCGGATCGATCCGTAGGATGGCGCCGTCGAACGTCACCGGGTCGGAGGCGGACGTGGTCTGCAGATCCTGGCTTCGGAGCGCCCCACCCTCGAGAGGGGGATCGTTGCAGGGATTGAGGGGCGTCGGGCTCTTCGGATCTCCGCCGGCTTGTCCGTAGTCCGCAAAGTTGAAGCTCGCTCCATCGCCCGCGCTGACGTAGAGCGCGCCGTCCGCGCCGAATTCGAGTGAGCCGATCGAATGCGAGGGGAACTGTTGGCACCAATTTCCGCGGAGGAGATCCCTCGTCTCTAGCACCGTGTTGTCCGTGCCGACCGTGATCCGGACGAGCGCCGCGTTCGCCATGCACCCGTCGTTCGTCGCGCCGGGCGGATCGGGACACGTGTCTCCGTAGGGAACGATGTCGGTCGCGTAGAGCAGGTAGAGATAGGGCTGGGTCGGAAAGCTCGGGTGCAGCGCCATTCCGAGGAGGCCGCGATCCCAGTAGTCGTAGACTTGGGTGGACAGATCGGTGAGCAGCGTCGGGCTCGTATCCGTGAGCGAATCGAAGACCTTGACCCTGCCGCTCTTCTCGGAAACGAAAACGCGCCCGTCGGGAGAGAACCGCACCATCGTGGGCAATTCGAGTCCCGAGAGCACGGTCTGGAGCGAGAATCCGTTCGGCACCGACGTCGCCTTCAACTGGATCGACTGGACCGAGTCGGGGCGCGCGTCGCCGTCCGCGCAGGCTGAGAGCATGGCCGCCAGGAGAATCGGAACATGGGCACAAACCGCAAGAGGACGTATCGAGTTGGGAATCATGGATTCTCTGATGCCAATGCGACTCGCGCCGCTCGCTGCGTGCACGCGAGCCTCATATCGACGGAATCGACCGTCGGCCCAATAATCCCGCGTTTCGGGTGAAGCGGCCGCGAGCGCGCACGAAGGCGGGCGTGGAGGACTTGCGTCCAACCTGGGAACGCTTCAGGGGCCAGGACCCACTTATGCCCCGAGCGGTCGAGCAGGTGCTCGTCGGCGTCGCGATACCGAAGTCGCCCGATCGCTCGAGTCGGCTCCTCCAGGCGTGTACTGCTGGTGCAAGATGCGGCTGCCGAGCAGCCATCCCGCCAGCGCCATCGGTGCCATCGTGACGACAGAGTCCCAGTGGACGACACCTCCGGCCGGAAGCGTCTTTGGCGCCCAGGCCCGGTTCGATCGATCGAAGGTGTCCATTGCCGGGGAAGGCAGGGACTTCGTACGCGTCGGAGACGAAGGTACGAGGAGCACTTTCACTTTCTGCCCCGAGCGCGGCGCCACTGTCTACTACGTCATGGCCGGGCACGAGGAGAGCATCGCCATTCCGGTTGGCGCCTTCGCTGACCCAAGCTTTCCTGCGCCGACATTCTCGGTCTACGAGGAGCGAATGCACAGCTGGGTGACCATGCCGCGAGACATCGAGCACATGCGATAACGCTTGGCCGGATGTTCGTCACCGGTACGGGTTGCCCTGGGCAACTCCCACGCGCGGCTCAATCCCTTGCGGGACAAGGCCATCACGCCGCCCCGCGCGACCCCTCGCCGAAGAGCATCGCCCGCAGCGCCTCGGCCTCCCGCTGCGCCCGCGCGGCGATCGGCAAGAGTCCCACGAGGCACTCGACCGGCACCTCCCGCACCAGGATCACCCCGTTCTGGCTGCGGAAGACGCGCACGCCGCGCGCCCGGAGCCTCGCGGGGCTGATCTCGAGCATCACGTCGACCTTCGCGCGCTTGCCCACCGCGCTGCCCAGCGCGTCGGTGCAGTGGACGTGCGTGCGCGCCGCCGGCCGGATCCCCTCGCGCGCGATGCCGCGCACGGCGTCCACGCTCGTGCCGTGCCAGATCGACGCGTCGCCGTGGACCTCCTCCCACGACGCCTCGAGGCTCGCGAGCGTCACCGGCATCCCGTCGCGCGAGTGCCCTTGCGAGGCGCGAATCCGGTCGCCGTGGATCTCGAGGCGGTTCTTCGTGTTGTTCTCCACCACCTCGTCGAGCACCGACCGGGAGATCCGGAGCGCCTTGAGGACATCGTCCACGGCCACCCAGCCGGCATCGTCCATGGCGACGCCCTGCGCGGGCGCCGCGTGGCGGAGCAGCCAGGAGAGCTTCTTGCTCATGTCGGTCAAGCGATCGCGGCCCATCTCAAGCTCCATTCTCGTCTCGTGAACCGGAGCCGCGGCCCGCGATCCGCGCGGGCAGGCAGAGGCCTCCGGAAGGTCCCTGAGCGGGACCGGGACCGAAACCGTGAAGGGAATCGGCGAGAGGAAGAATAGACGCCCGGGTATCATCGGGAAGAAGTATTTCTGGAGTCGCTATCGCGTTTCGCGATAGCTTCCCGCCATGCTCAACCTCGACTGGCTCGGCGCCTTCGTGGTCTTCACCGAGCACCTCAACTTCACGCGCGCGGCGCGGGCGCTCCACGTCTCGCAGCCGGCGCTCCACGCCCAGATCGGCAAGCTGGGCGAGGCGCTCGGCGTCACGCTCTACCAGCGGCGCGGGCAGCGGCTGGAGCTCACGGCCGACGGCAAGCGCGTCGCGGCGTTCGGGCGCGAGGTCGGCGAGCGGACGCGCTCGTTCCTCGACGTGCTCCGCCACGGCGAGAGCCGGGAGCCGGTGGTGCTCTGCGCCGGGGAGGGCTCGTACCTCTACCTGCTCGGCGAGGGCATCCGCGCCTTCACCGCGCGCGCCGCGGCCCCGCTCCGGCTGCTCACGCGCGACCGCGAGGGCACGCTCGAGGCCGTCGCGGCGGGCGAGGCCCACCTCGGTGTCGCGCCGCTCGAGGGGGCGCCGGACGGGCTCGCCGCGGATCGCCTCACCGAGGTGGCGCAGGTCCTCGTCGTCCCCGACGGCCACCCGCTCGCCCGGAAGCGCCAGGTCCGGCTGCGCGACCTCGAGGGGGCGCGGCTCGTCGTCCCCGGCCCGTCGCGGCCCCACCGGGCCCTGCTCGCTCAGGCGCTGCTCTCGGCAGGTGTCCGCTGGGAGCCGGCGGTCGAGGCGAACGGCTGGGAGCTGATGGTCCACTTCGTCCAGCTCGGCGTCGGCATCGCGGTGGTCAACGCCTGCTGCCGCCTCCCTCGGGGCCTCGTCGCGCGCCCGCTGCCCGAGCTGCCGCGCAAGGTCTTCCATCTCGTCCGCAGGCGCGGCGGCGAGCTCCAGGGCGCTGCCGCGGAGCTCCGGGACGCGCTGCTCACGAACGCCTCGGCGTGGCAGAGGAACCATCCGTCGGGCGCACCGGGCATATCGGGCGCTTCGGACGTGTCCGGCGCGCCGGATGCCGCCCCGACGGCGCCCGCGCGCCGGCGCTGACCCTAAGCATCGCTCTTCCTGCCGCCCGCCGGTCTCCTTCCCGGGTCCTCGTTTCCTGGCTCAGGCCGCCTTTCTCGACCTCTGCTTGCTCTGCTTCGCCTTCTTGCCGCCGATGTCGTCCGGGCGGCTCACCAGCTTCGAGAAGTAGCTCGGCTCGCCGCTCGCCTTGGCCTCCTGGTACACGAAGGCCAGGTTCGACGCCTCGAACTTGTCGAAGAAATCATCCCACGAGATCTCCTCCAGGGTGTCTTCCCCGCTGTACCCTGGGAAATCGATCCGGAGGACGCCGGGCTCCCCCTCTTTCTCGGTCCGCGCCACCGTCGACGGGTGGCCGCCGCGCGCCTCGACCCACGCGCGGATCTCGTCGTGGTCGATGGTCATGTGGGACGCGTGCTCGCCCTCGGCGCCCCTCGGGCGGGCCTGCTTCCCGCGAGGACGCTGCTCGGCGCCGCCGGGCTCCTCGTCGAGATCGATTTGGACCTCCACCTCGACGTCGAGCTCGGCCTTCTCGCGCTTCTCTTTCGTGCTCCTGGCGCTGCTCGCCTTCTCCGTGCTGCCCTTTGCCGCGCGCGACGCCGGCTTGCCCTTCTGGACCATGTCGTCCGGGCGGCTCACCAGCTTGGAGAAGTTGCTCGGCTGCCCGTCCGCTGTCTTCTCCTGGTACACGAAGGCGAGGTTCGACTCCTCGAACTTGTCGAAGAAGTCCTCCCACGAGATCTCCTCCAGGGTGTCTTCCCCGCTGTACCCGGGGAAATCGATGCGGAGGATGCCAGGCTCACCGCCCTCCTCGGTGCTCTTCACCGTCGCCGGGCGGCCTCCGCGCGATTCGGCCCACTGGCGGATCTCGTCATGAACGATGGTCGTCTTTGATGAGCTGGCCGACATGATCTTCCCTCCTGTGTTCGTGCATTCGATGGCGCGCAGAACGGCAATCTGCGTGCCAGAGGCCGATGAGAAGATCCGCGCAGGGGATGACCGACCTCGGCCATACGGTGGCTCCCTGGAGCGAGCGTGGCGCGCCGCCGATCCCTCCCGCCGCGAGCTGTGCCGTCGCGCAGGCAACGCGCCGCGATCACCGGCCGAGACCGTGGTGAAAGGAGAGGAGCTCTGCAGTGGCCGAGGATGGGCTCGGCGATGCAATCTGCCCCGCCTGCGGCGAAATACTGCCGGTCGGCGCAGGTCCTCGCTCGAAATCGAGGACGTTGTCCTGGCTCGGATTGAAGCAGACAGGCAGGCAGACTGCCCGGCAGACAGGCTGCTTGACGGCTGACAGACAGACTGCCTGGCTGACTGAAACAGCCCGACGGGGGACGCACGGCCCCCTCGCGGAGGCACACGCGTCTCAGGATCCTACAGATCTCGCTTGATGTGTGTTGGGCGACGTGATCAAAGCTGCGGATGGGTTCACCTGCAGCAGAGCACGCAGCGGCACTCGCCGAGGAGATGAGCGACGCGCACTTCGGCGATGCGCGGCTTTCGAAGCGCCAGACCAAGCTGGTGCAGAAGCTGGCGCAGGCGCCGGACAAGAGCTTCCCCTCGCTGCTGTCCGACAGCGAGCTGGAGGCGGCGTACCGTTTTTTCGGCAACGACGCCGTCACGCCCGCGGCGATCCTGGCTCCGCATGTGCACGCCACCCTCGCGCGCATGGAGGCCGAGCCGGTCGTGCTCGCCATCCATGACACCACGACCCTCTCCTTCCGCTCGGACGGCCAGCGGCAGGGGCTCGGACGGCTGCGCTCCTCGGGGCAGACGTTCTTCGCCCACTTCACGCTGGCGGTCAGCGGCGATGGAACGCGCCGCCCGCTCGGCGTGCTCGATCTGAGCACGCACGTGCGCGACGACGGCACGATGGACAACGAGCACGACCGCTGGGGAGAGCAGGTGGAGCGAGTCGCGGTCTTGGGCGCAGCTCCGCACGACGTGGTGCATGTCATGGACCGCGAAGGCGACGACTACGGCCTGTTCGCGCAGCTGTTGAGCGCAGGGCATCGGTTCGTGATTCGGCTCGCGCACAATCGCCTCGTCGAGGCCGACGCCCTCGGAGAGGAGGCCAAGCTCGAGCAGGCGCTCGCGCATGTTCAAGCGGTGGCCGTACGCGAGGTAGAGCTTTCGCCGCGGCCGGCGGGCAATCGCAGCCCTCAACAGAAACGGCTGCATCCTCCGCGCGCAGGACGCTTGGCCAAGCTCGCCCTTGGAAGCACGCGCGTGACCCTGCGGCGACCGAGATCCCAGCCGCGCGAGCTGCCGGCGACGCTCTCGCTTCAGGTCGTGCGTGTCTGGGAGCTCGAGCCGCCGCCGGGCGAAGCGCCGGTCGAGTGGGTGCTGCTCACGAGCGAGCCGGTCGAATCCGTCGAGCAGTTGACGCAGCTGATTGACTGGTACCGGGCGCGGTGGATGGTGGAGGAGTTCTTCAAGGCCCTGAAGACCGGATGCGCCTATGAGAAGCGCCAGATCGAGGACCTGCACGGCTTGCGCAACGTGCTGGCGCTCTTCGCGCCCATCGCCTGGCAGCTATTGCTGCTGCGCAGCGAGGCTCGGCGCGCTCCGGAGCAGCCCGCGACCGCCGTGCTCACGCCCACCCAGCTCGCGGTGCTGCGGGTCTTCGCGCGCAAGCCCCTGCCCGAGAACGCCACGGCCCGCGATGCCTTCCTGGCCATCGCCGGGCTCGGCGGACACCTCCGGCGAAACGGCGAGCCCGGCTGGCAGACCTTGGGCCGTGGCTACGAGCAACTCCTCACCCTCGTCCAGGGCTGGAGCGCCGCGAGGGAGGTGGGGAAATTATGATCAATCCTGAGACACGCGTACGCTGCGACGGCGTCTCTCTCGGTGGCGCGCTCGCCACGGAACCAGGCGTCCCCATTGTAGCTCGCGCTCGACGCAGCCCACGTGGGCTGGGCCAACCCGGGTGGGCGGCGGCCGAGAGATCGAGGGAGCGCATGTCGACGCGGGTGAGCCGGTCGTGCTACCTAGAATCGAGCGCCGCGAGGCGCGCTGCCGAGGCCGAGGACGTGACCGCCGCGCACCATCTGCTCCTCCGGGTCGCTGTGATCGCCGTTGCCACGGCGACCGCCGCGACGGCGGGCGCGCGCCCGCCCCGCCCGGCGCCGACGGCCTCGCTGGCTCACCCGCCGCGCCCCGCGGCAGCCCCCTCGCCGGGGCGCCCGCCGCGCTCCGCGCCGGCCCGCCCGCCGCGCCCTGCGCCGGCCGCCCCGCAGGCCCTGTTGCCTGCGCCGGCCGCCCCGCAGGCGCCCCCGGCTTCGCCCGCCTCTCCGGCCTTGCCTGCCCCGGCTTCTCCCGAGCCCGCCGCCTGGCGCGCGCTCGTCGTGGGCGGCGGCCCGAGGCCGCCCATGAACCAGGTGGCCATCGAAGGCCACATCCGGTACTTCCAGTCGTTGCTTCCGGCCACGGCGGAGCGGCGCGTCCTCTTCGCCGACGGGCGCCGCGGCACGCGGAGCGTGCAGTTCCTCGACGGCGAGCAGACGCGCTATCGCGCGCCCAGGCTGCCGCGCATCGACGGGGCGACAACCCGCCCCGGGTTCGACGCGATCTGGCGCAGGTTCGTCCACGCGCGCCCCGCCGACCCGTTGCTGCTCTATTTCGCCGGCCACGGGAGCCCGGATCCAGGGCACGACCTCGACAACAACGGTTTCGACCTCTGGGGCGGCGGAGCGCTGTCCGTGCGCGACCTCGCCGCCCGCATGAAGGAGCTGCCCGCCGGCACCCCCGTCGTCCTCGTCATGGCCCAGTGCTACTCCGGCTCTTTCGCGAACCTCCTCTTCGAGGGCGGCCGACCCGACGGCGAGCTGGTCGAGCGCGACGTCGTCGGGTTCTTCGCGGCGACCCGGGACCGCCCCGCGTCGGGCTGCACACCCGAGATCGACGAGGCGGACTACACCGATTTCAGCAGCTTCTTCTTCGCCGCCCTCTCGGGCGTCGATCGCCTCGGGAAGCGCGTCGACGGCGCCGATTACGACCGGAACCAGCTCGTGGGGATGAACGAGGCGTTCGCGTACGCCCTCCTCCACCAGGAGACGGGCGATGTGCCGGTCGCGACGTCCGATGTGTTCCTGCGCCGCTACGTCAACAAGCCCGATCACGAGACCATGGCGACCCCCTATTCCAGGGTCCTCTCGTGGTCGACCCCGGCGGAGCGGGCCGCCCTCGAGGGGCTCTCGGACGCGCTGGGCCTCCACGGGGAGCACCGGCTCCGGGCCGCCTACCATCGCGAGTTCGGGCCCGGGGTGGGCAGGAGAGACGTCGAGGACGTGGACTCGGCCCACCGCCTGCGGTTCATCCGGCTCGCCAAGAGCGTGGTGCTCGCGCGGACGCTGCGGCAGAGCGGCAACCGCGCGCGGATCGAGCGCTTCGAGCGGCTGCGCGCCGCCGAGGCGCGCAATCCGCTCGTCGAGGTCAGGGCGGCGAGCCAGGCGCGACAGGACAGCCGGCGGCGCGCAGCCCGGTGATCCAGGGCTGGCCTCGCCCGCCTGTCCGAGGTGCTATCGAACCACCGGACAGCCGCGCTCGGCGTGGGGCGCGTGTGCGCGTGTCATGACGCGCGTTTCTCGTCCCGCAGCATCGCGATCAGATCGGTCGAGCCGGGGTCGATTCCCATCTGTGTGAGCAGGGTGGTCACCTGACCGCGGTGATGGGTCTGATGATTGAAGAGGTGCCCGACGGACCACCAGAGCGGAGAGGTGTAGACCGTCCCGCTCCGCGTGTACGTCAGGTCGCCCGCGAGCGCCCGCTCGTCGATCGCGTGCACCCAGGCGAGGATGTCCGCGTCCGTCGTGGCGCGCTCGCGGGAGAGATCGCCGAAGTCCGCATAGAGCTCCTGCGAGAGCGCGGTGATCTCGATGGCCTTCCCGCTCGGATCGCGGGAGACGAACCGCTCCGCGTCGCCGGTGAAGCGCCCCATCCACGTGCGGTCGGCGAGCAGGATATGGTTCAACGTGCCGTGGATCGACCGGAAGAAGGCCCCGCGATCGCGCTTGCGCTCCACGTCGTCGAGCTTGCCGACCAGCGCAAAGAGCTTGTCGTTCATCCACCGGTTGTAGCGAGCCAAGGCGCGGTACTGGTCGATCCAGCTCATGAGCGACTCCTCGTTGTTCCAGAGCCGGCGAACGCTACCACGCCCGCCCGCGACGGTGAAACCTGGACAGCGACGTCGCTGTCGCCCGCGGCGTCACGGCCGGCGCGCACCCCCGGGACCGCGCGCCTCGGGCGCATCGCCGCCATCGCGCGCAGCCGTCGAGATCGCGCTTGCTCGGTCCGTTATGGCGGACTATTGTCCTCGATAACAGACGTGGTGCTCGGGGAGACATTCCATTCGGAGCCGTCTTTCGCCGATCTCCACCTCCTCTCACAAGGAGCCATGATGGTCAGCCTTTCGCTCGATTCAGCTGTCCTGGCCGAGACCTACGATCGCGTCAGCGATCGGCAGTTCAACCACGGGAAGCTGCTCATCGAAGATCTCCAGGTTTCCCCGGGCGAGCGCGTCCTCGACGTCGGGTGTGGGACGGGCCGGCTCGGGGCCTATGTCGCCGATCAGGTCGGCCCCTCCGGCGCGGTGGCCGGCGTCGATCCGCTGCCGCTCCGGGTCGAGCTGGCGAACGGGAAGCGCCGGCCGAACTTCCGCGCCAGCGTCGGCCAGGCCGAAGATCTCTCGCAGTTCGCCGCCGGGAGCTTCGATGTCGTGTTCCTGAACAGCGTGCTCCACTGGCTGCCCGAGAAGCTCGGCCCGCTGCGCGAGGCGCGCCGGGTGCTCAAGCGCGGAGGGCGCCTCGGCATCAGCTCGGCCGCCAGGGAGCGCCCGCACGAGTTCGAGCGGGTGATCGAGGGGGTGCTGTCGTCTCTCGGCCTGACCGGCACCGCGGAGACGCTCGGCAGCACGACCTACAAGGTGACCTCGGACGACCTGACGAGCACCCTCCTGCTCGCCGGCTTCGAGGATCCGAGGCTCCAGATCCGGTCCTTCACCGACCATTTCGCGGACACGGACGACGTGGTCGCGTTCTACCTGGCCAGCTCGTTTGGCAACTTCCTGTCCGACCTCGATCCAGCGGGAGCCGCGCGGGTCAAGGCAGCGCTCGCGGCCGAGCTCGAGCGCCGCCGCGCGCCGGAGGGGATCCGGCTGGAACGTCATCTGATCTTCGCCGTGGCGCGCGCCGACGGCTGACCGGCCGCACCCGGTGCTCGGCCACAGCTGAGCGCGCTCAGGCCTCGGTCTATCGTCCTGGATCGGTCAGCGGCAATCGCCGGAGCCTGACGCGGGTAAGGTCCGCTGTCGCCGCCGCGCCCGCAAGGAGCTCTGAGCCACACACCGCGAGCACATCCAGGATCATCCTGGCACATGCCTCTCCGTTCAGTCGTTCTACCCGCAGCCTCAACACAGAAGGGGCGTTCGCGTCAGCAAGTGCGAGCAGTGTGTGAAAATCTGCATCGAGCGTCACGACCACCTGCTTCGATTGCCGGGCCTGTTCGAGGATCTCCTCATCGAGCGCGGCCCACATCCCGATCTCGGCTACATGGATCGCGTCGACGCCGGCCGCGCGTAACGGCTCTGCCGCCGAGCGCGGAAGCCCTTGATCCAGGAGCAATCGAAAGGTCGGCGTCATGCGCTCCGGGGCAGGTCGATGACCTCATCCCCGATCATGGCGGCGGCGAAGGCCAGGGCCTGCCGGATGTCCTCGTCGTCCAGCTCCGGGTAGTCGCGTCGCAGCTCTTCGCGGTCCGGATAGGTCGCCAGCACTTCCAGCACCCGCTTCACCGTCAGGCGAAGGTCCCTGATGCACGGCTGCCCGTTCATTCGGCCGGGGTGCGCGGTGATCCGGTCAAAATTTCGCATGGTCCGAGGATCTCCCGCGAGAGGATACACCGGCCGGGACGCGCCGTCCTCGCCTGACCCGGCGGGGGCTGGCAAGCTCGGCAACCAGCGGCCAGGGGCGACGGGCGGGCCGGCGCGAGCTTTCCAGAACCCCCGCCGAGGTAGCGCGCGTCGGTTGCGTGGCCTCGCGCCTCTGCGAGGATACGGCGCCGGCAGGGGCGGGGGAGCCCGGTGAGCGCCCGTGCGCGCTCGACGTGGATCGAGGCGCGCCGAGGAGCGCTGAGCCCGCCGCTCGGAGGGCAGGTGAGCGAACGACTCGACGTAGAGGTGCTGAGCCGCCGCGAGGAGCTCGAGGCGCTGCGGGAGCCGTGGAGCGCGCTGTGGCAGCGCTGCCCGGCGGCGACGGCGTTCCAGCGGCCGGAGTGGCTGATCCCGTGGTGCCGCGCGCTCGGGCCCGAGGAGGTGCTCGCCCTGGTCTTCCGGTCGGACGAGGGGCTCGTCGGCCTCGCGCCCCTCGCGGTTCACCGCATCGGCGACGAGCGCGTCGTCGCGCTGCTCGGCGCCGGGATCTCCGATTACAACGATGTCCTGGCCGCGTCCGGGTACGAGCGCGCGGTCGCGGACGCGGCGCTCGCTTGCCTCGAAGAGCGCGCCGACGCGTGGGACGTCGCCGATCTCCACGACCTGCGCGCATCGTCGCCGCTGCTCCTAGCCGAGGCGCCTCCCGGCTGGTCGGACGAGGTCGAGAAGCACGAGGCGTGTCCGGCGGTGACGATCCCCGAGGGCGCCGGGCTGGACGCGCTGTTCCCGCCGGGGATGCGCGCGCGCGTCGCCCGCGCGCGGAAGCGGCTCGTGCGGGCCGGGGACCTGCGCCTCGACGTGGCCGACGCGGCGAGCGTGGACGAGCTGCTCGAGGCGCTGTTCGCCAACCACAAGGCGCGCTGGCGCTCGCGCGGCGAGGGGGGCGTGCTCGACGAGGCGCTCCGGCCGTTCCACCGCGAGGCCGCGCGCGCGCTGTGCGCGCGGGGCGCACTGCGGCTCTTCGGCCTGCGGCTCGACGGGCGGATCATCGCATCGCTCTACGGGTTCGCCGAGCGCGGCGGGCTCGCGTCGTACGTCACCGGCTTCGATCCGGAGCTCGCGTGGTACAGCCCGGGGCTCGTGATGCTCGCCAGCGCGATCGAGCACGCGGCGCGCGAGGGCGCGCGGACCGTGGACTTCCTCCGCGGCTGCGAGCCGTACAAGTACGACTGGGGCGCCGTCGACCGCTGGACGTTCCGCCGGCGGCTGCGGCGCCGGGGCGCGCGCGGGCCCTGGCGGGAGGTCGGGGAGGGCGACGGCGAGGGCGCGGTGCAGGCCGTCATGTCCGGCGAGGCGTCGCCGGAGGTCGGTCTGGTGCGGCTGCTTGGCGCCGCGGGGAACCTCGAGGCCGCGGCGGGCGCGATTGACGCCGCGCACGCCGCGCGGCTGGCGGCAGGGGAGGGGGAGCGGGCGGCGCGCCTCGAGGCGCTGCGCCGCTGCCTGGACGAGCGGCGCGCCGGGTGCGCGACCGTGGCGGCGATGCTGGGCGCGCACCGGGGCGCGCGCGTCGCCGGGGAGGACGCGCGGGGAGCCTGTCGCTCCACCGCGCGGCTGTTCGACGAGCTCTGCGAGCGCTCGGAGGAGGCGAGCGTCGCTGCGTACTCGCTCGGCGATCCGGAGCTCCTCGAGCGGGCGACGCGGGAGGTGGTCGAGCTCCTCGAGCGGTGGGGCGCGATCGGCGAGGACCGCGCGATCCTGCAGATCGGCTGCGGGATCGGCCGCTTCGAGGCGGCGCTCGCGCCGAGGGTGCGCGAGGCGTGGGGGCTCGACGTCTCGCCGCGCATGATCGAGGCCGCGCGCCGCCGCTGCGGCGGGCGCTCGAACGTCGTGCTCGCGGTCTCGTCAGGCGTCGATCTGGGCGACGCGCCATCGGCCCGCTTCGATCTCGTGTACGCGGTCGACTCGTTCCCGTACATCGTCGCCGCGGGCCCGGAGGTCGTGGATCGGCTCGTCGCGGAGGCGCGCCGGGCGCTGCGGCCGGGCGGGGAGCTCGTCGTCCTGGGCTACTCGTACCGCGGCGACCCCGCGCGCGACGCGGCCGACGTCGCGCGGCTCGCGGCCCGCCACGGGTTCGACGTCCTCGCGAGCGGCGAGCGGGCGTTCTCGCTGTGGGACGCGCGGGCGTACCGGCTGCGGAAGATCGAGCACCGGTGAGGGGCGCTCGAACCGCGACGTCACGAGGGAGATCGACACGAGAGAGAGCGACGCGAGGCCGATCGTGGAGGAGGCCTGTTGGAATCCTGCCGTCCTGGAGGTTCAGCGAGGAAGAAGCGCTCGCCTGCACACGTAGCAATCGACACAAGGTGCTTGCCATGAAGACATCGATCCACAGCGCGTTCGCTCTCCTCGTGTGTTGCCTGACCCTGCCCGCGTGTGCCGCCGTCGAGCTCAACCCGGGCGCCGAGCGGGTCATCGTCACCAAGCAGCCGGCCCCGCAGGGGTGCCGGTTCCTGGGGACGGTGATCGGGGAGCAGGGCGGCTCCGTGTCTGGAGCGTTCACCAGCAACGCGAACCTGCAGGAGGGCGCGGTCAACGACATGAAGAACAAGGCCCATGGCCTGGGCGGCAACTACGTGGTCCTGGAGAACACGAACGCCGGGACCACCATCTCCGGCGACCGAGGCAACATCTCCGGCCAGCAGACCGACGTCACCCACATGGGCAACGCGTACAGCTGCCCGCCGCAGCTCGTCGGTCTGTAAGACGCCCCGATCCCGCGAGGTCGCTGCAGCGATGGTCCGCGGCGCGAGGCTCCCGGAGGCGCCGCCGGCGGGAGCCTCGTTTCCTCTGGCCGCGCGGCCCGTCCGGCCGCCTCCGGAGAGGCGCGCTCGACCGGGAGAGCCCACTCGAAACGGTCCGACCGCAACGCGGCGGGCCGGAGCTCATCCAATGTCGACGAAGGGCCGGTGGAGCGTCGCCTCGGCGGGGTGCCCGCCGGTCGACCGCGCGGCCTGCGCCAGCCGTCGGGATGGCTCCACGGTCGGGCGCGGCCGCCGCCGCGCCGCGATCCGCGCCGAGGGGGCCTGCCGCAGGGGGAGATGAAGAGATGGAGATGTCGTTGTCCAGGCGTACGGCCGCAGAGTTTCTCGGAACGTTCTGGCTCGTGCTCGGCGGCTGCGGGAGCGCCGTGCTCTCGGCCGCGTATCCCAGGCTGGGGATCGGCTTCCTGGGCGTGGCGATCGCGTTCGGGCTCTCCTTCCTGACGATGGCCTACGCGGTGGGCCACATCTCGGGCGCGCACTTCAACCCCGCCGTCACGCTCGGCCTGATCGCCGGCGGGCGCTTTCCCGCGCGAGACCTCCTGCCGTACCTCCTCGCCCAGATCGCCGGCGCCATCGTCGCCGCCGGGATCCTCTATGCGATCGCCAGCGGCGCCGCCGGGTTCACCGTGCACGCGGGGTTCGCGTCGAACGGCTATGGCGGGCGCTCGCCCGGCGGATACTCGCTCTTCGCGAGCCTCCTGGCCGAGATCGTCCTCACGTTCGGCTTCGTGACGGTGGTCCTCGGCGCGACCGAGCACGGCGCGCCGCGCGGGTTCGCGCCGATCGCCATCGGGCTCGCGCTCACGGTGGTTCACCTCATCGGGATCCCGGTCACGAACACGTCGGTCAACCCGGCGCGCTCCACCGGTCCTGCCCTGTTCGTCGGCGGAGGGGCGCTGTCTCAGCTGTGGCTGTTCTGGCTCGCCCCGCTCGCCGGCGGCGTGCTCGCGGGCGTCCTCTATCCGGTGCTCGTGGGCCCGAGGCCGAGCCGGGCCGTCGTCACGTCGCCGCCGGTCATCTGACGAGGCCGAGGAAGGGAGGAGGACGACCGCGGGGATCAGGCCGGCCCTGCGCCCGGCTCCCCGGCCTCGGCCTGCTGATCCCCGGCGGCGGCCAGCGCGTCCTTCGGCGAGATCCGCTCGACGAGCAGCGCCGCTCCCGCGCCCAGGAACGTCACCCCGATCTGCAGCACGTACAGCCAGAACACCGCGGCGGATCCGGGGCCGACCACGTCGCGCGGGGCGATGTACATCGACAGCCCTGCGTAGACCGAGATCTGGAACGCGCCGAAGAACCCGGGCGCGTTGGGCACGAGCACCCCGAGCGCGAGCACGCCCATCACCACGCACGCCTGGCCGAAGGTGAGCCCGGTGACGCCCGCGCCCCGGCACACCATCCAGATGCCGGCCGCATTGACGGCCCAGTACACCACCGTGACCGCCAGGAACGGGCCGGTGTAGCGGAAGCGGGGCAGGAAGCGCAGGCCGTCGGCCACGTGCTCCACGCGGTCGGCCAGCCAGACGCCGAGCCGCGGCGAGACAAGCCCGACGACCCGCTCGGTGGTGCGGCGGGCCCAGGCGCGCCGCCAGTAGAACACCCCCATGGTCACGAAGCCGGCGAAGAAGACGGCGAGCGCGGTGTACGCGGCGCCGGGGACCACCGCCGCCGAGACCTGCAGCTCGCCGATGCGGTCCGGCAGGGGGTCGAGGGGCCTCGCGATCTGCAGCGCGGTGAAGAGCAGCGCGCTCAGGTAGAGGCCGTCGAGCACCCGCTCGGCGCCCACGCTGCCCGTGGCCGCCCAGCCCGAGATGCCGCCCTGCTGGCGGATGAGCGCGGGGCGCACCAGCTCGCCCATGCGGAAGGGCAGGAGCAGGAGCGCGCCGTAGCCGATGAACGAGACGGTGAGCACCCGCCGCATCGACACCGGGCGCAGCGGCCGGAGCAGCCAGTACCAGCGCATCGCGCGCAGGGTCAGCACGAGCAGCCACACCGCGCCGTAGGCCACGGGGACCCACGCGGGCACGCGCGCGAGGTGCTCGGCCGCCGGCACGACCGGCAGGGTGCCGGCGCGCATCAGCCAGACGAAGCAGCCCGCGACGACGAGCGATCCGAGGAGCCCCAGCGCGCGGCGCCGGGCGAGGTTGCCGGCAGTCGGCGTGGCGCGTGCGGCGCGCGGCGCGCGCGCGTCGCCCTCGTGGACCGGGGCCGGCTCAGCCATCGGCGCCGCTGCCCGCGCGGTCCGCGTCGGCCCGGGCCGGGGCGCCGCGGTCCTCGCGCGCGCCGCCGTCCTCCCCGGGCCGCGGGCGCCGCACGAGGAACATCGGCCGGTGCTTCACCTCGTCATAGATCACCGCCACGTAGAGCGCGATGACCCCGACGCTGGTGAGCAGGAGCCCGCCGAGGATGAGCTGGAGCAGGATCACCGTGGTGAACCCGCTGAGCGCCTCGCCGTCCAGGTAGCGCCACAGGGTCTGCGCGCCGAGCCCGGCCGCGAACACCAGGGTGCCGAAGCCCATGGCCGTGACCATCTTCAGCGGCAGCGCCGAGAAGGCGATGAGGTTGCGGATGGAGTAGCGGATGAGGCCGACCAGCGACCATTTGGTGGTGCCGTGCAGGCGCTCTGCCACGGTGAAGGGGATCTCGGTGGTCCGGAAGCCCACCCAGGTCACGAGGCCCCGGAAGAAGCGGTTGCGCTCCGCGCATTGCATGAGCGCGTCGACCACCTGGCGGTCGATCAGCTTGAAATCGGAGGCGCCCCGGAAGTCGCCCCGCGCCGCGCCGGCCATGAGCGCGTTGAACACCCAGGTCATCATCCGGTAGAGGAGGCTCTCGCGCGCCCGCGTCTCCTTGACGGCGCTCACCACGTCGTAGCCCTCGGCCCAGAGCTCGACCATGCGCGCGATGAGCGAGGGCGGGTGCTGCAGGTCGGCGTCCATGAAGATGAGCGCGCGGCCCCGCGCCTCGCTCAGGCCGGCGGCCATCGCCGCCTCCTTGCCGAAGTTGCGCGCGAGCGGCACCGGGCGCACCCGCGGATCCGCCGCGGCCGCGGCCAGGAGCCGCTCCAGGGTGCGGTCGCGGGAGCCGTCGTCCACGCAGACGAGCTCGTAGCTCCGGCCGATCTTGTCGAGGTGCGCACGCACCACCTCGAGGCTGTGCTCGATGGCCGGCTCCTCGTTGTAGACGGGGATGACGACCGAGATGTCCACGCTCACCGCCGCGCCCTCCGCCGGCTAGCCGGGCCGCCGCGCGACGACCTTCATGCCGTGGCCGCGATCGGCGAGGCGGCCGGCGAAGTACACAGCCGCCAGCACCGAGTTCACCAGCGGACCCTGCCGCATCTCCGCCGAGCGGAAATTCTCCCAGAGCAGCGGGTCGGGATCGATCGCCAGCACCTCGTAACCGGTGTCCTCGAGCAGCGCGCGCATGGCCCGCTCGGTGAAAAAAAAGAAATGCTCGGCGTGGTAGATCTTGAGCACCGCGTCCTTGTAGCGGCCGCCGCTCAGCTGGTAGCTGAGGTCGGCCACCTTGTAGAACGGCGAGCGGAGCGTGGGCGTGCGCAGGAAGAGGGTCCCGCCTGGCCGGAGCATCTCGCGCATCGCCCGGAGCGGCGACACCACGTCGTCGAAATGCTCGATGACGTCCATCATGGTGATGGCGTCGAGCGAGCCGCGCAGCCTGTCGAGGAGCGACTCCACCGGCCCGCACAGCGCCCGGTCCTCGCCGAGCAGCGCCGCGGCCTTCCGGCAGGCGTCCTCGGAGATGTCGCAGCCGAGCGCGTCGTAGCCCGCCTCGCGGAGCTGGGCCGCGAACTGGCCGGTGGAGCAGCCCACGTCGAGCACCCGGCCCGACGGGGCGTAGCGCTTCAGCACGCCGACGCGCTCCTGGTTCTCCTTGCGGTACGCCTCGGCGCGCCGCGCGTCCTCCTCGCCGCCCATCCGCTCGTGGTACTCGGAGCGGTAGAACGCCGCGATCTTCTCGCGCGGCGCCGGCAGCCGGAAGCGCAGGCCCGAGGCGGGGCACTCGAAGATGCGCGCCTCGCTGGTGCGCACGCCCCACGACGACTCCACGCCCTCCTCGGCCTGCACGTCGAGGAAGACACGCGCCCGCACGCCCGAGAAGGAGGGAATGGGGCAGGTGGGCGCCTCCACGGACCCAGAGGATCCGAAGGAACGGCGGCTTCGGAGCAGCTCCGCGATCACGGCCGGAACTTGGCCGAACCCGCCGCGCGCTGTCAAGACATCACGCACGCCTCGTGTCACCTGTGCTAGGGCTCGCGCCGCGAGATGGGGACCAAGATGGGGACCGGGCCCGGTGCACCCGAGGCCGACATGGCCGGGGATGACGAGACCACCGCCGGCGCAGACGGCGGGGAGAGCTCCGGCGCGGAGGGCGCAGACGGCGAGGAGAGCTCCCCGCGCGCCGCCGGGCCCGAGGCCGCCGCGCCGGCGGTCGGGCCGGCGCGGCCCTCGCCGCGGCAGAGGCTCGCGCCGCTCCTCCCCGAGCTGCCGGCCGCGCTCATCGCGCTCGTCATCTCCGTCTGCTTCGGGCTGAGCTACGGCGTCAATTACGGCGCCAGCAACCAGACGGCGTACATGCTGGGCGCCCTCCGGCTGCTCGATCCCAGCGTGCTCACGAAGGACTGGTACGCGACCGGCCCGGCCAACTACCACCCGGCCTTCTCCTACGTGGGCTGGCTGCTGCTCGCCATCGACCGCGGCGGCGCGGCGGTGGGCTGGGGCCTCGTGGTCACCGCGACGCTCGGCGCCATGTGCGTGTACTGGCTCGCGGCCGAGCTGCTGAACGACCGGCGCCTCGCGCTGGCCACCTTCCTGCTGGTGATGGCGATCGCCTTCGTCACCCGCACCGACAGCGTCGCGTCCAGCTACATCTTCGATTTCATCCTGCAGCCCTCCACCCTGGGCAGCCTCTTCCTCCTCGCGGCGCTGCCTCCCCTCGTGGCCGGTCGCACCCTGCTCTCGGGCGTGTTCCTCGGTCTGAGCGGGCTGTTCCACGCCAATTATCTCGTCCTCGGGATCGGCACCTTCGGCCTCGCCCAGCTCCTGCTCGGCTGGAGGGACGGCTGGAAGGATCTGGCGCGGCGCATCGCCATGCAGGTCGGGCCGGCCATCGCGGTGTTCCTGCTCCTCTCCCCGCTCATCCTCCGCTCGGTGCGCTCGCCGGACGCGGCGTTCGCGCAGGAGATCCTCTTCAACATCCGCTCGCCGCACCACTACGCGCCCAGGACTTACAAGGGTAACTTCTTCCCGGTGGCGGCGTGGCAGATGTTCGGCCTCGGCGCCGGCGGGTGGCTCTTGCGCGGCCGGGAGGGGCGCGGGCGCCGCCTCGGCGCGGTGGTGCTCGCGATGGCGATCGTCATCTGGACCGGGACGCTGCTCACCACCTGGGTGCAGATCCCGCGCGTCGCGCAGCTCTTCGTGTGGCGCTTCGCGCCGTTCCTCGACCTCCTCATGCAGCTGCTCGCCTGCGCGGCCTCGGCGAGCATCGCGGCCCGCCCCTCCCTCTTCCGGCGCATCCCGCCCGCGGGCCTCGCGCTGACGCTGGGCGGCTTCGTCGCCCTGGCCATGTTCGACAAGGAGGGGGATCTGGCGCCGCCGCTCCTGCTGGCCCTCGCGCCCGGCGCCGCGGGCGCCCTCGTCGGCGCGGCGGCGTCGCTGCTCGAGCGCCGGGGCGTCGGTCTCGCCCCGGCGCGCGCATTGCTGTTGCGCTTCGGCGCTTATGCGATCGTCGCCTACGCGGCGTTCGCCTGCCTCCGCCTCGGCGTGCCCAAGGTGAGGGGCTACGAGGAGCGGTCCAACGTGATCAAGGGCATGCGCGGGCCCGAGGCCGATATGTACGCCTGGATCCGCGCCAACACCCCGAAGGACGCGGTGTTCCTCACGCCGCCGCAGCTGGAGCGCTTCCGGCTCCTCGGCGAGCGCGCCATCGTGGTCGACTGGAAGGGCAGCGCCTACGTGCCCAGCGAGCTGGTGGAATGGTACCGGCGGCTGGAGGACGTCTCCGGGCGCAAGGGCTTCCGGCGCTCGGACGACCTGGCCGACGGCTACGGGGATCTCGACGCCGCCCGGCTCGACCCGCTGCAGAAGAAATACAAGTTCGATTACGTGGTGGTGGGCCGGGGCCGGCAGAGGGACCTGCCCGGCAAGGTCGTCTATCAGAATTCGCGCTTCGTGATCCTCGACCTCGCCGGCTGAGACGTGATCGGGACTTGATCGGAACTTGATGCTCGCCGCGGGTCGCGTAGCGTCCGGGCTATGCGCCGAACCGGTCCCACGCGAGCTTGACCGTGAGCGTCAGGCCGAGCGCGACGACGAACCACCGCACCTTCCTTGGCTCGATGCGGCGGGCGACCACGGCGCCGGCGAGCGAGCCGACCACCGCCGCCGCCATCATGATCGGCGTGGCGACCGCGTCGACCGCGCCCGCGAACAGGAACGCGAGCGCCGCCACGCCGTTGATCAGGCTCGCGAGCACCGTCTTGATCCCGTTCAGCCGGTGGATGTCCACGTCGCCCGCGAACGAGGAGAGCAGCGCCAGCATCATGATGCCGATGCCCGCGCCGAAGTAGCCGCCGTAGACGCTCACGAGGAACTGGAGCAGGAACACGAGCCACGGCCGGGAGGGCAGCGCGAAGCGCTCCGCGCCGGGGTCCGCGCCGTCCTTCGCGGAGGGCTTCGCCGGGCGCAGGTTCTGCCAGAGCAGGAGCAGCGTCGCGATGAGCACGAGCCCCGGCACCGCGGCGTCGAACACGCGCTGCGGGGTTACGAGCAGGAGCGCCGAGCCCACGACCCCGCCGAGCAGCGACGGCAGGAACAGGACGCCGAGGACCCGGTAGTCCCGGGCGAGCTCGCGGCGGTACGCCCACGCCGACGCGAGCGACGCCGGCGTGAGCGCCACGGCGTTCGTCGCGTTCGCGGCGAGCGGGGGCAGCCCCGCCGCGATCGCAGCGGGGAACGACACCAGCGTGCCGCCCCCGGCCACCGCGTTGATGGCGCCGGCCACGGCGGCGCCGCCGGCGAGGAGTGCCGCTCTGGTCAGATCCACGGCGCGAGATCGCCCGAGCCCCGCCGGCCTGTCAACCGCCGCGCCGCGCCGGCCGCGCCGCGCTTGAGCGGGCGGGCGCGGCGCCCCTAGGATGGCATCGCGGCCGACACCGGCGGTCGCTCCTCCTCGAAGAGCCGAGCGACATGCCGCGATCCTTCCCGCACCTCCCCGCCGCGCTGCTCTTCGCCATGGCCTGTGGCGCGCTCGCTCCAGCGGCCGCCGGCGAGGGGCAGCCCGAGCGCGCGCGCGTCTGGGTGGCCGACGACGGCACGCGCGTCCGCCGGGAGGACGTCGGCCTGCCGCTCTCGCGCGGCGAAGGAAACGCGGTCTTCCGGCCCGGCGAGCCGATCCGGCTCGGCGCGCTCCGCGCGGAGGTCGTCGCCTTCCAGGTCGTCGTCGAGGCCGGCGCCGAGCCCGTGCGCGGCGTCACGGTCGAGCTCTCCGCGCTCGGCCCCGCGGCCGGCCCGGGCGCGCCGGCCAAGACGCCGCCGGCGCTGCAGCAGCCCGCGCACGGGCAGGGAACGGCGCCTGGACAGGGCGCGGGCGCGGCGCCCGCGGGGGCGATCTCGATTCGCCGGTTCGTCGAGCACTACGTCGAGATCACCCAGCGCTCGCGCAACGAGCAGCGCCCCCGGGAGTCGCTCGGGTGGAGCCCCGCGGCGCGGCCGCCCGACGACCTGCACCTCGGGTTCCTTCCCGACGCGCTCATCCCGGTCGAGCTCGCGCCCCCCTGGGCGCCGTACCCGCTCGAGGTCGGCGCGCGCGAGACCCGGGCGGTCTGGATCGATCTCCACGTCCCGGAGGGCGCCATCCCCGGCGCTTACGAGGGGAGGGTGGTGGTCGGATCGGCGTCGCACGGCGAGCTCGCGTCGCTCGATCTGAGGCTCGACGTCGCCCCCGCGACGCTGCCGTACGGCGCGGTCGACTTCATCGCGTTCTACGACGTCGACGAGATCGCCGCGCGGGTCGGCGACGGGCCCGCCGTGGAGCAGCAGCTCTGGCAGCTGCTCCACGAGCACCACGTCGACGGCTTCGCGTCGGTCCGGAGCCCCGCCGAGGTCGAGCGGCTGCGCGCGGCGATCGACGGCTCGCTCTTCACGGAGGCCCACGGCTACCGGGGGCCGGGCGCGGGCGTGCCGCCCGGGGCGGTGGCGCTCGGCGCCTATGGCGGCTTCGGCGATCCCGGGGAAGCGGCCCTCCGCCGCGTCGAGGCGGTCGCGGATCTCCTCCCGCCGGCGGTGGACGACGTGATGCTCTACGCGATCGACGAGCAGTGCGAGAGCCCCCGCGGGCCCGGCTGGCGCCGGCTGATCCGCGGCTCGCGCCTGTCGTCGCGCGTCCTCGTGGGGCACTCGTGCGGCGAGGTCC
Source organism: Sorangium sp. So ce381 (assembly GCF_051473845.1). Classification (NCBI taxonomy): domain Bacteria; kingdom Pseudomonadati; phylum Myxococcota; order Polyangiales; family Polyangiaceae; genus Sorangium; species Sorangium sp. So ce381. Next base: position 2,745,812 of record NZ_CP150336.1, read on the forward strand.
CTCCGGTGGAGCAGGACGTCGACCTCGTGCTCACGCCGGCGAACCGCTTCGACTCCACGTGGGCGCGGGCCGCGCGCGAGGCGGGCAAGCGGCTCTGGGTGTACAACGGCGCGCTGCCGCGGACCGGCACGTTCATGATCGACGCGCCGCTCACCGGGCTCATGGCCGACGGCTGGATCGCGGCCTCCCACGAGGTGGACCGCTGGTTCCTGTGGGAGACGGCGTTCTGGCACGACGGCAACCGCGGCGGCCGAGGGCCCATCGACCCGTTCACGGTCGCCGAGAACTTCCACAACCGCGACGGCGACGCGTGCCTCGGCGACGGCATGCTGCTCTATCCCGGGACGCAGCGGGGCGCGTTCTCCTCCCGATCCGTCGGCTTTCCCGGCGTGCTCCCCTCGATGCGCCTGAAGAGCCTTCGCCGCGGGATCCAGGACGCCGGCTACATCGCGCTCGCGAGGTCGGCGTCGCCCGGCGCGGTGGACGCGATCGTCAAGGAGGTGATCCCGGCCGCGCTCGACGAGGCGCTCGACAGCGCCCCCGCCGCGTGGAGCGCCGACGGCGCCCCGTTCTTCAGGGCGCGCGCCGCGCTGCGCGCCCTGATCCCGGCCGGCGCCTCGCTCGACGCCGCCGGCGTCCGCCGCGCGCTCGCCGAGGCGGCGGCGGCGCGCCGCGCGCTCGTCCCGCTCCCCCGCGCGGGCGGCGAGGCGGACGGCGCGGGACAGGCCAGCCCCTGGCCTCTCGGCCGGTGGAGCACGACGGCGCGGCTCATCGCCGCCGCCGCGCTGGGCGCCGCCGTGCTCGCGCTGGCCATCGGGCTCTACCGCCGTGGGAAGCCAGGGCGGGGGGCCGAGGGGCGCTGATCGGCGTACGCCTCACTCGCCTGCCTGGCGGCTGAGCCCGTATCCCACTGCGCCCCGCTAGTATGAAGAGGGTTATCGCCGGCGGGCCGAGCGGCGTTTGGGGCTCGTCGAACTCAGGATGATTGCTGGATGATGAGCTGCTGCGTCGCCCTGCGCTCGCCCACGACGGCGACCACCGTCTCGGAGGCGAGCCCCGCCGCGCCCTGCGACGTGCGGCGGATCGTGCCGAGCAGCGCGAACCAGCCGAGCTGGCTGCTCGAAAGGGCGCGCTCGCTGATTCCGTCCACGCGGGCCAGCGTCTTGCGCGCGATCCGGAACACGCTGCGATCGACCCCCTCGATCAGGTCGAGCGTGGCGCTGAGCCGCTCCTGCGTCTCGACGCGCACGTCCTCGAGGAACCCGAACCCCGCGCGCACGACCTCCTCGACGACGCCCAGGCTGCCATCAACCCAGGTGTAGATCAGGCCCTCTTGCGGAATGCTGAGCCTCGCGCGATCGGAACCATTGCTGCCGGACGCGGCCTGGCCGGAGATGCTCTCGTTCATCTCGAACCCCCTTCCTCAAAATGGCTCGCAGGCCATTCGCCTGCTGCGAACCCATTATCAACAACCGAGTTCTCGGATGGGTTATCACAGGGCAACAATGGCGTGAACTCTTTCTTTGTCATCTGGTCATCACGATCGCGCCCTCTGGCGCTCTGGTTGGTTGCGTCCGTCGCGTCCGTCGCGTCCGTTGCGTCCGTTGCCTCTTGCGTCCGTTCCCGGGGCCAGACGTGCCGCGCGGCGTGAGGCCGTGGCGACGCCCTTCCAGGCGTGCTGCCGAATCCGCTCTGCCTCGGTAAATTCGCTGAAAACACGCGATAAACGGCCAGCGCGTCGGAGACGTAAGCTGGCGGCCACCGGAAGATCCTTGGTCCTTGGCAGGCGCGCCGCGGCTGGGTACGGTCCCGCGGTGCCCACGAGGCCCGCGAAGATCGAGCGATTTCTGAAGGGAACCACCTTGTCCACGCTGCTTGCCGCCTCCTGCGTCTCCGGCGCACCGCACGGCGAGGCGCCCTCCGCGCCGCCACCTGCCGAGCTCCTGGCCTTCGATTTGCGAGAAGGCCTGATAGACAACCACTTCTTCCGTCGTGGTCATATCGCCGCCCATCTCTTGACGACCTCGGGTGGTTCGCCGCGGCTCATCGTCGCTTTTCCGGCGGGCAACATGGGAATCGCTGTGTGGTTCGATTCTCTGCCCGCGCCGGTCGATCTCTCGGTGGAGGGGGACGTCTCCGGCGTGGAGCGCATGGAGCGCATGGATCGCGCCGAGCGGCCCGGCGTCATGCGCGGCGTGTCGGCGCTCCTCGCGAGCGCGGCGCCGGCGCTGCGTGTCCATCGGGTGATCCTCGGGAGCGTCCGTACGCTCCGCGACGTCGGGCCCGACGCCGAGGTTCCGGCCTGGCTACGGAACGATGTCGAGGCGTTCGCCTCGCCGCGGGGCGCGGCGATCGCCGTGCGGCGCACCACGCTGGACGGCGAGCACCACCTCGAATTGCTCATCGAGCCGCAGGACGGCACGACGGCCGCGCTCGGGGACGACGGCCGGATCGAGCTGGCGGCGGGGCCGAGCGGCCTCCGTGTCCGGGTGACGGCGCTCTCGGACGAGGCGCCGCTCACGCCGGTGCCCCTCGAGGAGCTCGTGACGGAGCGCGCCAGCGACGATCTGCGCCACCGCCAGGCGCTCGGCTTCCTCGCGTACCGGGAGAAGCTGCTGGCCGGATCCTGGCGTTTCCTCACGTACTTCGGCCGGGACACGTTGCTCGCTGTGAGGATGCTCCTGCCCGTCCTCGAGCCGGCGGTGGTCGAGGCGGGCATCGGCTCGGTCCTCGACCGACTGAGCCTGGCCGGCGAGGTCGCGCACGAGGAGGCGATCGGCGAGTACGCCGCGCTCATGCACCTCGATTCGCGCATCCCCGGGGCGCTGCGCGAGCCCATCTACGATTACAAGATGATCGACGGCGACTTCCTCCTCGCGCCGGTCGCCGCCGAGTACCTCCTCGGCACCGCGGCCGGCCGGGAGCGCGCGGCGGAGTTCCTGTCGCGCAGGACGCCGCGGGGCGACACGTACGCGGAGGCGCTCGCGCGGAACGTGTCGCTCGTGCTCCACCTCGCCGCCCCGTTCGCCGAGACAGGGGATCCGATGAAGTTGATCGGGCTCAAGGCGGGCACGAAGGTCGGCGAGTGGCGTGACAGCGAGCAGGGCCTCGCGGGCGGCCGGATCCCCTACGACGTGAACGCCGCGCTGGTTCCGGCCGCGCTCCGCGCGTCGGCGCGGCTGCTCGCGAGCCCGCTGCTCGGCGCGGACGCGGAGCGCGCCGGCCGGGCGGAGCGGCTCGCGCGCGCGTGGAAGGACGCCGGCGTGTTCTTCCATGTGGAGCTGCCGGAGGACGAGGCCAGGCGCCGCGTGTCGTCCTATGCGGAGTCGCTGGGCCTGGACGCGGCGCCGGCGCTCGCGTCGCTCTCGGGGACGCTCTCGTTTCCTGCGGTCGCGCTCGACAGCGAGGGCAAGCCGATCCCCATCATGCACTCCGACGACAGCTTCGTCATGCTGTTCACGGACCCGCCGCCCGCTGCGCTGGAGGAGATCGCGGGCCGCCTGATCCGCCCGTTCCCGGCCGGCCTGCGGACGCCGGTGGGGATCCTCGTCGCGAACCCCGCGTTCGCGCAGGATCCGGCGCTCTGGAGGGAGTTCACGGCGGCCCACTACCACGGGACGGTCACCTGGTCGTGGCAGCAGGCGATGCTCGCCGCGGGCCTCGAGCGGCAGCTCGGCCGCGGCGATCTGCCGGCCCGCGCGCGGGGCGCGCTGGAGCGGGCGCGGAGCGCGCTCTGGGAGGTCATCGCGGCGACGCGCGAGGAGAGCACGCGGGAGCTCTGGAGCTGGGCCTTCGAGGGCGGCTGTTACAAGCTGGTGCCCTTCGGCGCGGAGCGATTGCACCACGACGAGTCGAACGCGGTGCAGCTCTGGAGCACCGTGTACCTCGCGGTACGCCCCTGAGCCGAGCGGCGCCTCGCCCTCAGGCCTTCGCGCCGGCGATCAAGTCCATCAGCGATCGCCGCTCCCCGCCGCGATCAGGCCCTTCACTCCCCCCCAGCTCGACGTCCGGCCGGATCCCCGTCCCCTGGATCGGCTCTCCGCCCGGCAGGACCATCCTCGCCGCCAGCGCGAGCACCGGCGCGCGATCCTCCGGATCCGCCGCGACCTTCAGCGCCGTCCCCTTTCCGTACGTGCGCTCGCCCGCCACGACCGCCCTCCCGTGCCACTGGAGGCAGCCGGCGAAGAGCTCCGCCGCCGACGCCGTCCCGCCGTTCACCAGGATCCACAGCGGCACACGGCACGGATCGCGGTGGCTCGACCGGTACACGATCTCGTCGCCGTCCGCGTCGATCGCCCTCCCGAGGACGCTCCCCGGCTCCAGGAAGTCGCCCGCGAGCTCGAGAAAGGCCGTGAGCTCCCCACCGGGGTTGTCCCGCAGATCGAGCACGAGCGTCTCCAGCCCTTCGGCCTCGAGCGCCTTTACCGCCGTGTGGACCCGGGCGGGCACGTCCAGCGAGAAGGTGCGGATCTTCACGTACCCGACCCCCGGCTCGAGCTGGACGCTCTCGACGGGCGACGCGCCCCCGCACGGGTGGAGCGACGCGACCAGCGCGTCCAGATCGGCCAGCATCGGGGCGCCGGCGGGCCGCGCGCCCCCGGCGGTACCCGCGTTGTACGTGATGAAGACGTTGGTCACGCTCGGCAACACCTGGACGCCGATGAAGCAGTTGTAATTGTTGCCGGCCCTCGGAGAGAGCAGCGACGTGGCGGGGGCATAGTTGACGAAGACCCGCACGTTGCCGAACGTGTACTGGCCTGTTCCCATGAAGGTCCAGTGCAGCGTTCCCAGCCAGTCGCCCATCGTGAGGATCGCGCGCGCCAGGAGGCTCAGCGCAGGCCCCATCGAGAACCACACGTTGAACGAGAACGGGAACTTCACCGCGTTCGGGTCGAAATTGGGGAACGGGAACGGGCCGAGCGCAGGCGACATGCAGACGTCGGGGAACCCGGCGCTCATGCCTGTACACTTGTTGTTCGCAGGGAGCATCGCGCCGGCCTCCTATCCCAAGAGGATCTGCTTGCCGTTCACCGTGACCGTCTCCTCGGTCAGGATCGTGGCGTTCCTCGCCTTCGTGAACGCCGTCTTCTCCACGACCGTGTGCGACTCGCTCGCTTGAACGCTCAGCAGCGCGCTCACCCGCTGGACCATCGAGGTGAACCTCTGGACCACCGCGTCGGCCACCATCCGGATCTTGCCCGCCTGCACCTCGAGCTCCGGCCCCCGGATCGCGACGCCCTTGTCCCCGGACAGCGAGAGCTCTCCGTCCCTCGCGTGCACCGCCACGTCCCCCTGGAGCGACAGCACTGTCCGACCCGCGCCGTGGAGCACGCCGATGGCGTAGTAGCGCTCCTCCCTGCCGATGACGAGCAGCGTGTCGCCCACGGCGGGCTCGTAGGGCAGCGCGAGCGCCATCTCGACGGCGACCGGCTGGCCGCCCGGCAGCTCCACCGCGATCGCGCCCCCCTCCGCCGCCGTGACCCGGCCCGGGCCCAGGTACTCCCTCGGGAGCGCCGCGACGCCCGCCTGCCCGGCGCCGTCGGCCGCCGCGGCCCCGTCCCGCGGGAGGCCGATCCGCAGCACGTCCGCGCCGCGCGGGCCGTGCGCGCCGTACGCCCGAGGCGCGTTCTCCTCGCCCGCCGGCGCATCCACCCGCACGGCCGCCGCGCGATCGCTCTCCTTCATGGCTCCCATCGACATCGCTCCTCCTTCATTGCGAGCGCCGCTCGGGCGGCATCCATGCTTCGGCCTCCAGGCGATCCACGTCCGTGCGCCTCGCCGTGGCGAGGTTGGCGTCGAGATAACGTGTCTTCTCGTCGCGGACGTGGTGCAGGTTCGCCCAGTGCAGGTCCGCGCCGGTGAAGTCGGCGCCCGAGATGTCCGCGTGCGAGAGATCGGCGTAGTGCGCCTTGACCCCCACGAACAGCGCCTCGGTCGCGCGGACCTCGTGCATCACCGTCTCCCGGATGTCGGCCCCCGCGAGGTTCGCCCCCGAGAGATCGGCCTTCACGAAGATCGCATTGCGGAGCATCGCCTGCGTCAGCCCGGCGCCGGCGAGCACGCCCTCGCCGAAGAAGGCGGCCTTCGCCATCGCGCCCGCCAGCGAGGCCTGCCGCAGGTTCGCCCCCTTGAAGTTCGCGTTCGCCAGGATGGCGCCGTCGAGGCGCGTCCGCTCCAGGTTGCACGAGGTGAAGTCGCAGTTCGACAGGTTGCACCCCGAGAGGTCCATCCCCGAGAGGTTCCCGAGCGCGAAGAAGCACCGCGAGATGGTCAGCCCGGAGAGCGACACCCGCGTCAGGTCCACGCCGGAGAAGTCCACGCAGTCGAAGATCGCCTTCTCGAAGGTGATGCCCTCCACGACCGCCGTCCGCAGCGTGGTCTGCGACACGAGCGCGCGCGTCAGGTTCGCGCCCGTCAGGTTGGCTCCCTCCAGCACGCAGCGCACGAGCCGCGACCCGGACAGGTTCGCGCCCGAGAGATCGGCCTCCTTGAAGACCACCATCTCGAGGTCCCTGCCCGAGAGATCCGCGCCCGGCAGCCGCGCCCGGTACAGCATGCACGACCTCACCGTCGCGCCCCGGAAGTCCGCGCCGGTGAGGTCGCAGCTCGCGAGCACCGTCTGGTCGAGCGTCGCGCCCCGGAAGCTCGCGCCCCGGAGGTCCGTGCCCTGGAGCGACGACAGCGTGAGGTTCGCGTTCTCGAAGCTCACCCCGGAGAAGTCCATCCCCTCCAGCGCCGCGCCAGCGAGGTCCGCCCCGGAGAGGTCGAGCCGGCCGAGGCGCGCGCCGTCGAACACAGTCTTCGTGAGCTTCTTCGGGAGCACGGCCTCCCGGAGATCCGCCTTCAGGAACACAACCGTGTCGAGCTCTGCGCCCGACATATCGGCCCGCGTCAGGTTCGCCTCGGCGAACGACGAGCCCTCGATCCGCGCCTGCGACAGCGAGGCGCCCGAGAGATCCGCCCGCGTGAACGACGACTGCGAGACGGTCGCGCCGTCGAGCGCCGCGCCCGACAGGTCGGCCAGGTCGAGCCGCGTGCCCTTCAGGGTCGCCCCGGACAGCTCCGCCCCCGCGAGCTTCGACTCGGCCAGGTTCGCCTCCTGGAGTCGCGCGCCGCGCAGGTTCGCCCCGGTCAGCTGCCCGCGGACCAGGCTCGCCCCCGTGAGGTTCGCGCCGGCGAGGTTCGCGCCCGAGAGGTCGCTCTGGGCGACGGCCGCGCCCTGGAGATCGGCGCCCGACAGGTCCGCGCCGCGGAGCGCGCACCAGGCCATCTTGATGCCGCGGAGATCGGCCCCCGAGAGGTCCGCTCCCTCCAGCTGCACCCGCCCGAGCTTCACGCCGCGCAGCCGCGCCTTGCGGAGATCGGCCCCCCGCAGATCCATGTCGCCGAGCGTCCTGCCCTCGAGCGCCTCGCCCGCCTGGAGCAGCGCCCTCAGCTCGTCCGGGGTCATCGATCTCGCTCCAGCGTCGACTTCTTCAGGTTCGCCCCCCTGAAATCACAGCCGGATCCCGAGGTCTCGTAGAATTTTGCATCGTAGAGGTTCGCGTCGACGAACTTCGCCTCCGGGACCCGCGCCTTGAGCAGGTCCGCCTCGAAGAGGTTCGCCCGCGTGAAGTCGGCGCGCGTGAGGTTTGCCCTGTCGAACCGGGCGCCCCGCACGTTGGCCCCGAAGAAGATCGCGCCGTCGGCCGTGGCCTCGCTGAAGAGGGCGCCCGTCAGCACGGCGAGGCTGAGATCCGCGCCGGTGAGGGTCGCGGCCATCCACACGCTCCCGTCGCCCCGCGCGCCCGTGAAGCTCGCGCCGGTCAGGTCGGACCCGGAGAAGCTCGATCCTGTGAGGGTGGCGCCCGCGAACGTGGCGGAGGCGCCCTTGACCTTCGACACGAAACACCGCGTGAGCGAGGCCTGCGACAGGTCCGCGCGCTCGAGCACGGTGTCCTCCAAGAAGGCCACGGCCCACGCCGCCCCGCGCGCGACGGCCCCCGTCATGTCCGCCCTCGAGAAGACGAGCTGCGACCCTTGTGTGCCCGAGAGATCGGCCTCCATGAGCCGCGCGCCGTCGAACGTGGCGCCCTCCAGCGTGGCGCCGCGGAAGACGGCGCGCTCCGCCCAGGCGCTCTGGAGGGTGGCGAGGGTCAGGTCCGCGCCCGTGAAATCCGCCTCCCTCACGTCGGCGTCGAACAGCACGGCCTGCCTGAGGGTGGCGCGCGTGAGCCTGGCGCCCCGGAGGTTGGCGCCCGTCAGGATGGCGCCCGTGAGGTTCGCGCCGGTCAGATCGCGGCCGCTCAGGTCCTGCTCGCTGAGGTCCTGGTCGCGGAGGTCGCTCCCTGGCCCGATCTGCCCGGGCGGCCGAGGCGGGGCCGTGGAGAGGCCCATCGACGCGAGCTTCGGATCGCTCGCGAGCTTGTCCCACGCCGCGAGCGCCGGGACCTGCGTCCCGCGCGCGGCCGCGAGCCCCTTCGCCTCCTCCACCGCCCGCGCGACGCGCCGGAAGGCCGTCCGGAGCGCCGCGTCCATCAGCATGGGCGACGCGGCGGAGCTCATCGGCGGCAGGGCCTGCGAGGCCTTCGGCAGGTTGCGCAGCGCCTCCGCGATGACGCTGCCGAGGACCTTCCCCCCCGGCAACGCGACGCCCGCGAGCCCCGCCATCGCCCGGCCGATCCTCTCCTGCTGCGGCTTCGCGACGTCGCCGAGCCGCGCCTTGAGCAGCGCCGACAGCGGGTCGAGCCCCGCCGCGCCGCCGCCGCCGGGCGGCGCCGCGCCGTCGCCCTTCTTCTGCAGCGCCTGAAGCGCCCCCCATTCCTCCTTGAGCTCCGGCGCGAGCTGCTCCTCGATCTCGAGCGGGTCGGCCTCGAAGCGCGCGAGGATCTCCCGGTAATGCTCCTCGGGCAGCGCCGGCCCGTCGAGCGGCTCGGAGGCGACCAGCGTGGTGACGCGCGAGAGGTCGTCGTCGGTCACCTCCGTGAGGCCGCGCCACGTGAGGAACAGGGCCCCCTCGTCCAGGTTGGCGAGCAGCGTGTCGAGGTGCATCGGCACCTCCCGGAACCCGCGCTCCGCGTCGTTCGCGAAGACGCGGATCCGGAGGCCCGGCAGCCGCGACCGGAAGACCTCCGCGTCCGGGTGGAGGTTCTGGAACAGGAGCTCCTCGTCGCCGCGCAGGTACGGGAGCCACTGGTCGGGCCGGGCCGAGTTGAAGTACGTCCAGTCGAAGTCGTCGGCGTAGTACGGCGCTCGCTTCTCGCGGTACGCCTTGCCGTAGTTCTTCCCGACCCGGGCGCGCCGATCGGGCCTGTTCGGCGACAGGGGCCCGAACCCCGCGGGCGCCGGCCGATCCGAGCGCGACAGCAGCAGATCGTCCGCGCCCTCGACGTTGGGCAGCTCGCGTGTCCCGTGGCCCCTGCCCACCGGGTTGAGCGGGTGCCCCGGCCCTCCGAAGCTGCGCCGATCGCCGAGGGGCATCCGGTCGAACGGCACGGGATCGCTCATGGCGGGCCCGAGCAGGCCATCCATCCACACGCGCTCGCCGACAACGCGCAGGATCTTCGACCAGGACCCGACGCCGAACCGCACAGGACACTCGGTCATGCGCGCCTTGCCCGGCGTGTGGCACGTGCCGATCAGGAGCACGTCGGCGTGGGGCTTGAAGTCCACCAGATCGCTCGGGTAGAGGCACTCGCCGGTCTGCTCGTGATCGTCGTCGTGGAACACGTCGCCGCGCAGCGTCTCCTGCGCGAGCGCCGGGTGGCCCTCGGGCAGGGAGAGCGGCGCTCCGGGCTCGAGGATGAACTTCGCCCGGACGATCAGGGTCATCTCCGGCTGGGGCGGCCTCCGCGAGGTGACCTTGCCGCCGAAGAGGAACGGGGTGAGATTCTTGTTCGCCATCCGTGAGGGTCGCCGCGCTTGCGCGTCACGTCATGAGGTGGACTGCCGCGATGTTCGTGCGGACGGGCGCGACCTTGCCCCGGTCCAGGGTGACCTTCAACTTCTCGGTCCCCATCGAGAGCGTGGGCCCGATGCTGGCATCGAGCGACGCGGCGACGGTGACGGACGCCTCCAGGCCGATCGTGGCGCTGGCCGAGATGCCGCCCGTGAAGCTCACCTCCGCGCCGAGCGTCGCCTCGATCATCGCCCCCAGGACGACCTCGTTGACCATGCCGAGGTTGATCGTCGTCTCGATCCCGTCGACGACGGTCTTGCTGTTGCCCTGCGTGTAGGAGTCCGCGTCGCCGTACATCTTGTCCTCGGTGTCGGCGTGGGTCTCGGAGATGATCTTGCTCGCCTTCGTAGTGCTCTTGATGGTGTCGGCCTCGGTGTGGTCATCGATGGTCCCGGTGACCGTGGTCGAGGTCGTGATCGACCCCGCCTTCATCGTCGACTTCGACGGTCCATTGACGGTCGTCTCGTCGGTCATCGACGTGGCGTGGGTCTTCGACGTCATCGTGTCCGCCCAGGTCTCGTTGGAGATCGAGGGCACCCGCAGCTTCGCCGAGCCGGTATAGGACGAGATGCTCTTGGCCCACGTCCTGTCGACGATCGTGGGGTTCTCCCCGAGGACGCCCGACGGAGGGAGGCCCCAGGGCGCCGTGAGCGCGTCCAGGTCGCGCGGCGGGCTGTCGTGTCCGGTGACGCTCTCCAGCTTGCTGCCGTAATGGAACTCGAAGGCATCGCCGTGGTAGGTGGTGTGCACCTCGCCCTTCACGGTCTTCTCGCGCAGGCGCTTCTCGCCGCGGGGGCCCTGGATGAAGTCGAACTCGCCCGACCCGTGGAAGGTGATGCTCTTCTCGTTGATCTGCCCGTCCTCCGCCTTCCAGCCGCTCTCGAACTCGCGGCGCCCGAGGACGGTCATCTTGTAGGTGCCCCCGATGACCTCGACCTTGTCGCCCCGCGTGGTGATGACCCGGTTGCCGTCGGTGTGATCTCGCCAGGAGTACTCGTCGCCCTCGGCCGCGCCGATGCGCAGGTACGACGACATGCCGTCGCCGAAATCAGGCACATGGAGGATACCGTACTTGCCATCGCCGGCCATGGGAGCTCCGTATCCGGTGGCGCGTGGAGCGTGGTGCTCGCGCCCTCAAACGAAGAGGTTGAACGCAGAGACGATCTTGTTCGCGAGCGCGATCTCCGTCTTGCTCATGTGGAGCTCCACGCCCGCCGGGCTGATCTCGAGCGTGGGGCCGGCGGAGACGTCGATGCTCCCGGTCAAGCTGAAATCCGCCTTGAGCCCGACGGTCACGTCGACGATGCCGCCGGCCGTGAAGGTCACCTCCGCGCCGAGCGTCGCCTCGATCATCCCCCCGAGGACGACCTCGTTGACCATGCCGAGGTTGATCGTCGTCTCGATCCCATCGACGACGGTCTTGCTGTTGCCCTGCGTGTAGGAGTCCGCGTCGCCGTACATCTTGTCCTCGGTGTCGGCGTGGGTCTCGGAGATGATCTTGCTCGCCTTCGTATAGCTCTTGATGGTGTCGGCCTCGGTGTGGTCATCCATGGTCCCGTCGACCTTGGTGGAGGACGTGATCGACGCGGCGTGCATGGTGGATTTCGACTCCCCCTTGACGGTCGTCTCGTCGGTCATCGAGGTGGCGTTCGTCTTCGTCACCATCACTTCCGCCCAGGTCTCGTCCGTGATCGACGGCACCGGCAGCTTCTCCGAGCCGGTATAGGACGAGATGCTCTTGGCCCACGTCCTGTCGACGATCGTGGGGTTCTCCGTCGGGATCGCCTGGGGCGAGGGCGGGTTCTTGTCATCGATGAAATCATCGGTGACATTCAGCGTGGGGAACGTGTCCGTGCCGGTCTGGCTCTCCTTGATCTTCCCGAAGTAATAGTCGTAGACGTCGCCGTGGTAGACGGTGTGCACCTCGCCCTTGATGGTCGTCTCGACCACCTTCCACGTCCCGCCGTAGTTCTGCACCCACTCGATCGTGGTGCCGCCGCCGAAGGTCTCGCTGACCTCGGTGACGTGCCCTCCCGACACGTCCCAGCCCGCCTGGTGCTCCCCGCGGCCGAGGATGAGCAGGCGGTAGTTCCCTCCGATCACCTCGACCTTGTCGCCCTTGGTGGTCGAGATGCGGTTGCCGTCGGTGTGATCGCGCCAGCCGCCCTTCGTGTGCAGCTTCGCGGTCTCGGCCTTCCGCTCGCCCACGGGCACGAAATCGGGCGAGCCGTCCCGCTTGCGGTCGTCGTCGGTGAACGTCTGAATCCGCTCGGCGAGATCGTCCCCCGCGCTCTCGCCGAGGGGCGCTGCGGCCCCGAGGCGGAGGTAGGACGGTTCCCCGCCGTTGAGATCCGGTACTTCGAGGAGCGCGAACTTGCCTCCGGACACTGGAGCCTCCGAGCGTGATGGACGACGCATGGCGTCGCCGTGTCGCGGACCGCACAATCCTATGTCAGGGTGAGCCGCCCGTCCACGCCGAACTAGAGCGACGGTCACCCGCTTCGGATACGGGCCCACCTCGGCGTTTTCGGTGCTCAGCGCACGGGAGTGCGCTTGCGCGCCGAAAACGCCGATCTGGGCCCGTCTCCTGTGCGGGAGACCGCCGCTCTGCACGTGGCAGAGGTGGGCGGAAATCGCCGTAGAGCGCGCGGCTCACGGGGCCGCGTGGCTCATGAGGCCTCGGCGGGGCGCTGAGCTGCCGATTCGGGGGCTTGGTGCGCGATGGCCCAGACGAACTCCGGGAGGAGCGCGAGGGAGTGCGGGTCCTGCGTGACGCCGATGAGGCCGCTGATGAACTCCATGGGGTGCTCGCGCCTGCTCCCGTCGATGAAGCGCAGCTGGGCGCTGGTCAGGCCGGGCGGCACCTCGGAGAGCCCTGGTCCCTGCGGGTTCCCGAGGCCCCCGAGCGCGTCGCTCCGGGCCTCCGCCGTCCGCCATCGCTCGTGCCATGTCTCGATATAGGGGTTCGGGGCGAAGTAGTCGTTGGGCCAGGCGCGCAGGTAGGGAAACAGCACGTGGATCCACCCGGTCAGCTCGTCGGCCGAGCTCTCGTACCTGAAGAACGCGCGCCAGAACATCGTGTCGGCGCGCCCCTCCGCCGAGGCGGCGATCTGGTCGAGCACAGGCAGGAGCGCGCGGGTCCAGCGATCTTGCCCGACGGAGCCGAGCATCGCCACGCGCTGGCGCACCCAGCGCCAGTCGTCGGACGTGCCGAGCAGGTACACGCGCGGGATCCCGCGCTGCGGGAACTCCATGTCGCCCGGGAACGGCGGCTCCCACGCGTAGTGCGGCGCGAGCGGTGTCGCGACCGTGAGCTCCGACGACACCCGCTCGACAGGCCCCGTGGTGGAGAAATTGGATGTCACGAGGTCCCGCAGCGAGCCGACGCGCGCCGAAATCTGCCTGGAAAAGTCCGGAAACAAAGCCGGCCACGGGTTCACCTCGCCGAGGGTGAAGTCCGGGCGATCGACGACGAGCGCGAACTCGTGATCGTCGGGGAGGAAGCGGCGTCGATGCTCGTCGTTCGCGGCCAGATGGAAGGTGAAGCCGCGCGCCAGGCAGAGCCAGACCACGTCGGGCGAGAGCACGAGGGGATAGCGCTGGGTGAAGGCGGTATAGGCGGCCTGGACGAGCGGGTGGAGGTCCGTGCGCCCCACGAGGGGCAGGCGGTGGCGGTAGGAGGCCTCGATCTGCGAGACGAGCAGGCTCTGCACCGCAGCTTCGCTATCGAATCCCGGCAACGGCGCCGTCGCGGGCTCGACGTCGGCAACGGCGATCGTCGTGACGTTCATGAAACCTCGTCCTCCCCGGGCTGCGCGGCGCGCTCGTGATCCTTCGCTGTCCTTCGTACACGAGCGTGCGGCGCGCGACAACGGGCCGCGTGCAGGCGTCCATCGCGGCTGCGCGACGTGGAGAGGAGCGCGCCCGGGCGCGGCGCGCTCCTGCTGTCCGGCGTGAGCGCTTGGGCCTGGCAAGGTGCTTGTTCCGAGGCATCGATTGTCGATGGTCGTGATCGGTCGTGCTCCGGGTCCGCTGGGAAGCGTGTGCGGTCGTTGTTCCGGAGCGCTGAGAAGCGCTCTGGACCTTTCTCGGATCCTCCCCACGGCGCGCGCAGCCAGGTCGACGGCGCTGTCGCCCGGCGCCGGCGTTGCAGCCGAGCGGGTTGTCGTCGGAAGTGAGAGGTTTTTCTGGATCCGCGCTTCTCTTCGTCGGAAGCGAGAGATTTTTCTATGGATCTTGGCTTGTTTTGGTCGTAATCGAGAGCTTGTTCTCTGGATCCGCGCTGTTGTTTGCCGGATGTGAAAGATTTTTCTCTGGATCCGGGCCAATTTTAGCCGGATCCGAGAGATTTTTCTCTGGACCCGGGCTGATTTTAGCCGGAATCGAGCACGATGTCGGCGCGCCGTTCACGCCGCGCCGGCCCCCCCATGTGCGCGCGATGCCGCTGGAACGTGATTTTTTGCGGGCAGCAGATGGCCGACGGCTGCGCCGTGCCGGTGTTGCATGTCCATGGTGAATGGTGCACGACTAGGCGCTCGTGCAGCCGCGGCGAAATGCCCTGAAGGAGGAGCGCAGCAGATGAACTCACGCCAGGCGAGTCCCCTCGGGGCGAGCGTATCGGCCAGCCCGAAGCTGGCGCTGCGGATCGACTTTCTCAAGAAGGTCTACGGGCTCTTCACGGCGAGCCTGGTCGTCTCCTCCCTGGGCGCCATGTGCGCGCTGTACATCGGGGCGCCGGACGTGGAGGAGGGGGCTCTGGGGCGCGCGATGCCGCCGGTCGTCGAGCTCTTCGCGCAACACCCCATCCTCTCGATGGGCGTCGTGTTCGGCGTGATGTTCGGCGCGCGCGCGGTGCGCAAGATCCCCGGCGTCAACGTCCTCGCGCTCTTCGGGATGGCGGCCGTCCTGGGGGTCACCACGGCGCCTGCGCTCTACATGGCCCAGGCGGCGGCGGGCCTCGGCGGCACCCTGTCGTCGGCCCCGGTGCGGGACACCTTCATCCTGACCGTCCTCACGTTCGGGAGCCTCACGCTAGGGGTCTTCCTCTCGAGGGAGGACCTGTCGTTCATGGCCAGCGGGCTGGTGATGGGCGCCATGGTCGTCCTCGGCGCGATGCTGCTGAACGCCCTGCTCGGGAGCACGCTCCTCGGCCTCGCGATCGCCAGCGTGTCCGTCCTCGTGTTCGGGGGATACGTCCTCTACAACACGTCGCGCCTGCTCCACTCGAACGAAGAGGACCCCGTCGGCGGCGCGCTCGACCTCTACCTCAACTTCATCAACCTCTTCTCGTCGATTCTGCAGATCCTCTCGGGCCGCGGTTGACGGGCTGAACCGGCCGCGTCCACGGCGCGCGCGCCCCCGCGCCCGACCGCCCTCGGGTCTCTTGCCCGGGGCGGACGGCCGGAGGGCGGCTTGACGCGCGATTTGGGCCGAGTAAGAACGCGCTGACCATGAGCCTGCAGCTCCTCGTCGCCGCGTTTGCCCTCTCCCTGTCATCCCTCGCCTGCAGCAAGCCCGCCGAGGAGGCGCCGGTGGTGGCGGCCGCCGAGCTCGCCGCGCCGGCGAACGTCAAGCGCATCGACATCGCGGTGAACGACAGCGGCTTCTCCCCGTCGACGATCGAGCTGAAGAAGGGAGAGCCCGTGGTGCTGCGCTTCACGCGGACGACGAAGAGCGAGTGTCTGAAGGCGATCGCGATTCCCGATCTGAAGATCGAGAAGGACCTGCCGCTGAACACGCAGGTCGAGGTGGCCGTCACCCCGCAGAAGGAGGGGAAGATGGTGCTTCAGTGCTGGATGGCGATGGTCAAGGCGACCCTCAACGTGGTCGGCTCGTGACGCGGCCGCGCCCGTCGCGAGGCGCGCGCGCTGTCAGAGCATGAGCCAGAGCTCGGCGTCGTAGCGCTTCGCGCCGCCGCCCGCGTCCTGCGCCGCGCGGCGCCTCCCGGAGGCGGGCTCCCCCGCGCTGCCCGGCGCGTCGTCCCGGCGCGCCCCGTCGCCTCGAACGGGCGCGCCGGCGTGGGCCACGTCGATCCCGGCCGCGGCGCAGCGGGCGACGGCGAAGCGGAGCATCTCGCGCACGTCGCCCGAGCCGAGCATGCCGCGCGTCCGGTGGCGCGCGATCGCGGCCGCGCGCTCGATGCACTCGGCGCAGGGGGCCACCTCCGATCGGAACCTGAAGAGCAGCGTCCCCTCGGGCCATCCGAGCGCCGACGCCTCGATGCTCACCACGACGAACTCGCCGTCGCGGACCACCCGGGTCCGGGCCGCGCCCGCGCTGTCCTCAGCGGCGCCGTGCGATTCGCCTCTCAGGAGGAACCAGTAACGATCCATGAGGCGCTCGACGTCGTCCGGCTCACCGTGAGCGATGATGTCTGTCATCCGTGACCTCCAATGAGGCAATGTGAGGCCCGCTCCTCGGAACTTCGATGCCAGGGAGAGACAGGAAATGTCCGCCCAGAAGGACAATGTCCGGGCGATCGTGACGCGATGCGTCTCGATGGCGATGTGGTGCGGATTACCGTTGTGGCGGTGGTTTTCGCTTCCCTTTGGGGGCTCCGTGGGTAAGCTCTGCGCCCCCCAACGTGCCCGGCGGGAAGCCGCCCCGGTTCTTCGCTCCGAACCGGCTCGTGACGAGGCGCACCGAGGGGATCGCTCTCGCGGCGCGCCGCGCGGAGCCAGTCCCAGCCACCCCAGACGGAGCGAGCAAGGCAATCCCATCATGAATCAGCATCCCGGCATCATCGGCAAGAAGATCGGCATGACGCAGATCTTCAACGAGAAGGGCGAGGTCCTGCGCTGCACGGTCGTGCAGGCGGGCTGCGTCGTCATCGGCAAGCGCACGCTCGAGAAGGACGGCTACAGCGCCCTCATCCTCGGCCTGGGCGAGCGGGCGGAGAAGCACACGACGAAGCCGGTCGCCGGCGCGTACAAGAAGTCGGGGCAGACGCCGAAGCGGATCGTGCGCGAGCTGCGCTGCAGCCCGGAGCACGCGGCGAAGTACGAGCTCGGCAGCACGCTCAAGGTCGACGAGATCTTCGAGGTGGGCCAGCGGGTGGACGCGCAGGGCCGCTCGCGCGGCCGAGGCTTCAGCGGCGTCATCCGCCGGTGGAGCTTCGCCGGCGCGGTCAGCTCGCACGGTACGCACGAGTACTTCCGCCACGGCGGGTCGATCGGTACGAACATGACCCCCGGCCGCACGCTGCCCGGCCTGAAGATGCCCGGCCACTACGGCGACGAGACGGTGAGCGCGCTCAACCTCAAGATCGCGAAGCTCCTCCCCGAGGACAACCTGATCCTCATCGAGGGTCCGGTCCCCGGCCCGAAGAACCAGCTGGTGACGATCCGCGGCGCCGTGAAGAAGCGCGGCGGCAAGGGGATCGTGCCGGTGCAGCAGCCGACCAAGAAGAAGGGCGGCTGATCCCGGCCGACGGCGGGGGCGCTCCCGTGAGCGAGCGCCCCGCCGGTCGTGCCTGCCGAGTGTCCCTCCGTGTCGCAGAAGCCGAAGAACCCGTACAAGCGGCCTGACGCCTTCACGAAGGCGGCGAAGGCGCAGGGCTATCCTGCGCGCAGCGTCTTCAAGCTCGAGGAGATCGATCGCCGGGTGCGGCTGCTCCGCCCTGGCCAGCGGGTGCTCGACCTGGGCGCAGCGCCCGGCTCGTGGTCGATGTACGCGGCGCAGCGGATCGGCGCGGGGGGCAAGCTGCTCGCGGTGGATCTGTCGCCGATCACGGCGGCGTTCGGGCCGCAGGCGACGGTGGTGCAGGGGGACGCGCTGTCGCTGACGAACGAGGCGCTCGCGCAGTTCGCGCCGTACGACGTGGTGCTGTCGGACATGGCGCCCGCGACGAGCGGCAGCAAGATCGCCGACCAGGCCCGGAGCTACGAGCTGTTCATGCGCGCCGTGGCCGTGGCCGAGGCGCTGCTCGCGCCTGGTGGGGCGTTCGTCGGGAAGATCTTCATGAGCGAGGACTTCGTGAAGGCCCGGGACGCGCTGCGGAACCTCTGCGAGGAGGTCCGGAGCATCCGGCCCGAGGGGACGCGGGCGAACAGCGTGGAGATCTTCCTGGTGGGGCTGCGAAGGAAAGCGGCGGGGAAGACGGGGTAGGGGAGGGGAGCGGGGCGGCGGAGAGGTCTTGGCGCACTGCCCGACCCCCGGAGAGGGTGTTCGTGGGGCGGCGCGGGGGCCCCACCGAACTCGCCCAATTGACGTTCTATCTCCGGCGCGCTGTGCACGCCGGAGATAGAACGTCAATTGGGCTCAAACAACGGTCCGTCCCCCGCGCCGCCCCACGAACACCCTCTCCGGGGGCCTGCGGCTCTCCTGGGTCATGCCCACTGGGACAACGGTCCGTCCCCCCGCGCCGCCCCACGAACACCCTCTCCGGGGGCCTACGGCTCTCCTGGGTCATGCCCACTGGGACAGCGATCCATACCCGCGTTGGCATCGATTTCGAGATGCGATAGTCCCTTTCGGGGGCATCTATCACGGTGATTCGGGGCCGAGGCAGCGCAGAATCCGGGCGGCTGCCATCAGAACGCGTTGTGCCCCGTGATCGCGTTGCCGAGGATCAGGCAATGCACCTCGTCGGTGCCCTCGTACGTGTACACGCTCTCCAGGTTGAGCATGTGACGGATGACGGGGTAATCGAGCAGGATGCCGTTCGCGCCGAGCACGCTCCGCGCGGTCCGGGCGATCTTGAGCGCCCAGCCCACGTTGTTCCGCTTGCACAGCGAGACCTGCACCGGGCTGATGCCGGTCGTGTCCTTCAGCCGGCCGAAGTGCAGCGCCATCAGCTGCCCCTTCGCGATCTCCGTCGCCATCTCGACGAGCTCGGACTGGATGAGCTGCCGTGACGCGATCGGCTGGCCGAACTGGGTGCGCTCGCGCGCATAGGAGACCGCCGTCTCGTAGCAGGCACGCGCGGCGCCCAGCGCGCCCCACGCGATACCGAAGCGCGCCTGGGTCAGGCAGCCGAGCGGGCCCTTCAGGCCGACCACGCCAGGGAGCACGTTCTCCTCCGGTACGCGCACCTCGTTCAGGACGATCTCGCCTGTCGGGCTGGCGCGCAGGCTCATCTTGCCGTGGATGAGCGGGGTCTCCAGGCCCTTCATCCCGCGCTCCACCACGAAGCCGCGGATGGACTCGGCCCCTCCGTCGTCGACCTTGGCCCACACCACGCAGAGGTCCGCGATGGGCGCGCTCGTGATCCACATCTTCGTGCCCGTCAGCACGTACGAGCTGCCGTCCTTCCGGGCGCGGGTCTTCATCGAGCTCGGATCCGACCCGCTGTCGGGCTCCGTCAGGCCGAAGCACCCGATCAGCTCGGCGGCGGCCATCTTCGGCAGCCAGCGCTGCTTCTGCGCCTCGGAGCCGTACTTCCAGATCGGATACATCGCCAGCGAGCCCTGGACGCTCACGAAGCTGCGCAGGCCGCTGTCGCCATACTCGAGCTCCTGCAGCGCGAGGCCGTATGCGACCGAGTTCATGCCGGCGCAGCCGTAGCCGGTCAGCGAGCCGCCGAGCAGGCCGAGCGCGGCGATCTGGGGGATCAGGTCGGTCGCGAACTCCTCGCGCGCGAACAGGTCCGCGGCGCGCGGGAGGTACCGCTCGCGCACGAAGCGACGGACGGCATCGCGGATCATGCGCTCTTCCTCGGAGAGCAGCGGATCGATCGCCATGAGCTGATCGAGCGAGAGGGGCTCCTGGGTGGCCATGGAGCGAGCGTGTAGCGTGGCTTCGCGCGGCGTGGAAGGGGCAGCGCCGGCGCGCCGGCTCAGGGGCGGATGGAGACGAGCGTGCCCTTCCGTAGCGAGAGCGCGCCGTGCCATTCGGCCGGCACCTCGGGGGTCGTCCACTCGAACAGCCAGGCGGCGTCGAGCGGAGAGAGGTTCACACAACCGTGGCTGCGCGGGGTGCCGAAATCGTCGTGCCAGTAGGCGGCGTGGAACGCGAAGCCCTCCGTGAAGTACTGGACGAAAGGCACGTCGCGGAAGTCGAACGGATCCTCTTCCTCCTCGTCGCCGTCCATCGTGACCGTGACGTGCTTCGTGTGGATGCGGAACAGCCCCTGGATGGTCGAGCGCGTCGTCTTGGGGTCGCCGAGGCCGTCCGCCCCCGTCGAGACAAGGGTCACGTAGACCGGGCGAGCGCCCTCGTAGGCGACGAGGCTCTGCTTGTCGATCGAGACGTCGATCCACTTCCGCCCGCGCACCGCCCACGCGGGCGCCCTGGGGAGCGGGTCGACGCGCACGACCTCGTCGGCGCGGACGAGCGAGCCGTCCCGCGCCTCGAGGTAGTCGATGCCGCCGACGCGCCGCGACGCGCCGGATAGCGGGATCGCCTCGCGAAAGCGGAGCGGGGCGCGGGTGACGCCGCCGCGCTCGCCCGGGACGAGGCGCACGGCGTGGCGGCGCCTGGCGAAGGCGACGGGCAAGGTGACGCCCTCCGGGAGCGCCAGGCCGGCGAAGGCGCTCGGCCGGATGACGCGGGTGCGGTCGAGCGGCAAGACGGCGAGGTCGGTCGTCAGGCCGAAGCGGCGCCCGTCGTGGTCGAAGGTCGAGAGCAGGGCGAAGCCGGAGCGCGTCCGGGCGCGGCCAAGGACGAGCGCGCCGGGCGAGCGGCGATCGCCGGCGAGCCCAGGCGCCGGCCGCCCATAGAGCAGGACCGAGGGGGTCGCGTCAGGAGGCGGAGGCGCGACGAAGTCCGGCGCGCGCGCGGCGGTCGCGGCGCGGAGCAGGTGCGCGGCGAGGTCGGGCTCGGCGCCGCGCTGCTCGTCCTCGTCGGGCAGGCGCGCATAGAGCAGCGGGGTAGGGGAGCGAGACATCACGTACGTGTACGGCAGGCCGCCGAGCAGGGTTGTCGCGTCGCCGGCCCGCGTTGCGGCAGGTGCGCTTGCGCCGGCCTGCGTTGCGGCAAGTGCGTTTGCGCCGGCCTGCGTTGCGGCAAGTGCGGTCTCACCCGTCTGCGCAGCGGCAAGTGCGGTCTCGCCCGGCTGCGTTGCGGCAAGTGCGGTCTCACCCGTCTGCGCAGCGGCAAGTGCGGTCTCACCCGTCTGCGCAGCGGCAAGTGCGGTCTCGCCCGTCTGCGCAGCGGCAAGTGCGGTCTCACCCGTCTCCGCCGCGGCAACTGGGGTCTCGCCCGCCTGTGTTGTGGCAGGCGCGGCCTCGCCACCAACGACCGGCAAGGCGGACGAAGCGAACCGACGGACCGGGCGGCGAGACGATGCCTCGACCGCGAGGTCGTGAATGTTGAGCGTCGCACTGGCGCCGATGCAGACGTAGCCGTTCGGCTCGATGCGGTACCAGCCCTCGGCGCACGATGTCCTGCCGGACGGCTGCGGCCTGCGCGCGACCACGGCGCCGGCGCGCAGGTACCCGATCCGCCGGCTGGTCCAGCGCGGCTCGGCGAAGACCCAGGTCTCCCTGGCGATGCTCGCGAGCTCGTGGACCTCCTCCTCGGCCGCCGCCGGCGAGGTGGCCGGGGGAGGATCGATCTCGGGCAGCTTGTCGGATCCGTCATCGACGAGCTCCGGCGGCAGCGCCGGCAACGCGAGCGGGTCACCGCCCGGCGCCGCCGCGAGAGCGCCCGGCGCCATCGCGAGAGCGCCCGGCGCCATCGCGGCCTCCGCGCTGGGCGGCGCGGCGTCCTCCACGGTGGCGGCGGAGGACGCCGGGGCAGCGACGGCGGGCGCGGCCGCGGCGAGCGGCGCGGTGACGGCTGCGGCGGGCGCAGGGACCGGGGACGTCGCGGCCGGCTCGGAGGCAGGGCGCGGGCAGCTCACGCTCAGCGTCCCGAGCGCTATGGCCGGCAGGAGGAGGACGCCTCTCACGCGCATGGAGCGCGCGTATCAGGCGGCGTCGGCGAGGGCCAAGTTCAGGGGATTCAGCAGCGTGGGAGGGCACGGGAGCGAGCGGCTCGCCGGCAGGAGGCGCCCGCCTCTGGGAGGCCCGGCAGGGCCGGCGGGCGCCTTGGCGCGACGTGCGCGGCGGACCCGCGCCCGCCGGCTTCACCAGCGCGGCGCGCGGCCGCCTCGCCGGTCCGCCGGCTGGAGCGGCGTCACGGCGTGGAGAGATCGCGCGCGCACGTCGCTGTGACGTAGTAGCGCCGCGAGGTGCCCGCGTAGGAGACCTGATAGTCCGTCGTCTGCTTGAAGGCCGCGGCCAGGAAGCTGCCGCCGTGCATGAAGCGCGTGCTCGAGCTGTTGTCGAGCCGCGAGCAGTCGTTGCAGGGCGTCAGCAGCGAATAGTTGTCCGAGCCGTCGCGGGTGGCCTTGTACGCGTTGCCGGCCAGGTCGAGGTGACCCCACCGCCCGGCGCCATGGGGGAACTTGCCGACGTCCGTGAGGTCCGTCTGCGAGCAGGGATAGAGCGACGGATACCCCGTGACGCAGTCGCCCGCCACCGAGCCGTCGCCCTGGCAGCACCAGGACGCGTCCTGAAGCGTGATATCGTAGACGCTCGAGCCGCCCCACGGGTAGAGGCGCTGCTCGTTGCCGCCCGCAGAGGCGTAGTTGACCTCCGCCTGGGTCGGCAGCCGGCCGCCGTCCCACGCGCAGAACGCGAACAGCTCGTACCACGTCGCGCAGACGATCGGCTTCTTCTCCTTACCTGCCGGCGTGTCGCTCCAGGACGGCCATCCATAGGGATCGCAGATGAGCGCCGTCTTGAGCGCGCTCGTGTTGGCCGTGAGGTAAGTGTTCCACGACGGGTCCCAGCCGCTGTTCGCGATCTTCGGGTGTGCACCCGCGCCGGCGGCCGGCGGGTTGGCCTGGGTCGGGCCGCCGGTCTGCTCGAGGTACTGGCGGAACCGCCCCACCGTGACCGAGTACTTGTCGAGGTAGAAGCTGCTGACCGTCGCCGGCAGGCCCGCATTGTTGAGCCGGTTGAACGTGCCGCCCGGGACCGGGAGGGTAGAGCAGCAGTTATCACCCCCCTCGACGCCGCAATTGGCACCTGCGCCCGGGGTGCTGCTGTTGCAGCTGATCGGCAGGCCAGGCACGCCGCCCCCGCCTCCACCCCCCGCGCCTCCGGCGCCGCCCGCACCGCCCGCGCCCCCGGCGCCGCCCGCGCCCCCGGCGCCGCCCGCGCTGCTGGAGCTCGCCGTCGTGGAGGAGGTCGTGGAGGAGGTGGAGCTTGCCGTCGTGGAGGAGGTGGAGCTCGCCGTCGTGGAGGAGGTCGTGGAGGAGGTGGAGCTCGCCGTCGTGGAGGAGGTCGTCGAGGAGCTGGAGCTGCTCGACGTCGCCGTCGTGCCCCCCGTCGCGCTGTCGTAGCAGACGCGGAGAGACGGCCTCTTATCCAGCGAGACCTCGCTCGTCCTGATGTGGGTGCGACTCGTGTCTTGCTCGAAGAGCACGCCGTGGTTCTGGACGGCGCCGCTCACCCAGCTCTGCACGAGCTCGGTGAGGCTGAGCGTGTGGTAAGAGTAGTTGTATCCGGCGTCCGCCGTGAGGTACCCCAGGACCGTCGGATCCCAGGCGGCCGAGTGCGAGTTCCACGTCACCGTGTTCTCGTCCCAGGCCGTCGTGATCCGGTGCGCCCGCATCACACCCGGGGGGGGCGCGGCGCCTATGTAGAGGGAGAGATCCGCTGAGACGATGGTGGCGTTGGCAGGGATCGACGAGAGATCGAACGCGATCAGCGCGCGCATCTGGGAACCGGAGCTCTCGCCGGCGTACATGTCGGCCCCGGTGGGCGTGTAGTTGGGATAGGTCGAATTGATGAGGGCATCCTTGACCACGCCCGTCGTCCCGGTGCGCTGGAGAGTCACACAGACCGTCACGGCCTGCTGCGCCTCACCGAGCAGCTCGCCACCTTCGTCTTGTACGCCAACGCACCCGGCGAGCGCCGCGCCGGAGGCGGCGGCAAGAGAGGCCAGGAGCAGATGCCGAGACCCTCGCACGATCGTTCGATTCCTCATGATGCTCTCCGATCCGCATCGCCGGGCCAGCTCCGCCCGCGAGGCTGCATGTGATGCCATCGCGCAGGAACGCCAGAGAGCGCCCCCGCCAAAACCACCATCTGGATGCGCGCCGTAAAGCATCACCTTCATCAGGTCAGCCGTCGGATCGTTCTGGCGTCAAACAGCGCGCGAGGAAAACGATACCGTTTTACGGCTTCTCTTTGAATACGTCAATTGGGAAGCGAGGTTTGTTGTCAAAAATCTGATAATGTTGCTTGTGATGTCAGGACAAAAATAATCATTATTGCTCAAGTCGATGGTGATTGTCGAGCGCCGTGAAGCACATTTGCGATGCCGCTCACGTTCTACGTTCTGCGCGCTTCTACGCGCTTCTGCGTGGCGCGCGGCTTCTGCGCGGCGCGCGCGGCCTGCGTGACCTGTTCAGCTTGCCGAGGCGCGTGAGTCGATGGCGGATTCTGCCGTTCAGGCGAGCGTGAGGCAGCGGCGATGGAGCAAAAACGCCTACTTTTGTCTACCTGACCACCCTTTGGCTTACCCGCTGCCTTTTCCTGGCATGGGCTCGTGACCGGCAGCCCTGGAGAGCCCTTCTTCGACCTCGGTCACGACCATCGTCGCGAGCAGATCGAGCAACGCGCGGCCTTCGTCCTCGGATGCCTCGCGCGGAGAGCCGGTATAGGCGGCGTCCATGCCCAGGGCGCGGAAGCTCTTCACCCCTGCTTGAATTCCCTCCGACAGGCTCAGCGCGAGGTCGGGCAGCGCATGGGCGATGTCTCTCCGGACGAGGGCGGAGGCCGCGGCGAGGACGAGCGAGGTCTCGTAACGGCCCGCGTGGCAGGCGCCGCTCCGGAACTCCGCGGAGAGCGTCCGTGCCCAGCGGCGCGCGAGCGGGCACGCGACGGAGGCGCGGCCCAGGGGCAGGTCGCTGGCGGCGGCGCGCACGGCGCGGTCGTGCTCCGGCTCGAGGTGGTTGTTGATGAAGCAGACATGGGCCAGGCCGGCCGACAGGTAGGCCTCGGCGACGGCGCGCAGAAAGGCGGTGAGCGCGGGCGCCGGGATCGAGATCGCGCCCGCGAAGCCCGCCGCGAAGTCGGTCACGCCATAACCGACGGGCGGGGCGACGAGCGCGGCGACGCCTCGCTCCCACAGCCGGCGGCCGGCCTGCTCGGCCGCGGCCTCGCCGATGAGCGTGTCCGTACCGAGCGGAAGGTGCGGGCCGTGCGGCTCGACCGAGCCGACCGGCACGAGCGCGACGCACGGCGCGCCGGCCGAGAGGAGCGCGGCGAGCTCCTCGGTCGTGAGCTCCGCGAGGCGCGGCGCGGCCTGCATGGGCTACAGGCCCGCCGGGTTCTCGCCGGCGACCTCGCGCTGCCGGAGCGCCTTGCGATCGGCCTTGCCGCGATCGTTCCTGGGGATGTCATCGACGAAGGCGACCCAGCGCGGGTACTTGTGCTTGCTCAGCCGGTCCTTCACGAAGGCCTTGAGCTCCTGGGCGAGCTCGGCCCTCCCCTCGTCGGTGGCGACGCGGCCGCGCGCGTCGTCGCGGACCACGATGAACGCCTTCGGCTTGACGAGGCCCGCCTCCTCGGCGCCGATCACGGCGGCGAGGCTGACGGCCGGGTGCTCGGTCAGGCACTCCTCCACCTCGACCGGCGCGACCCAGACGCCGCCCACCTTGAGCAGCTCGTCGGCGCGCCCGCTGAACCAGAGGTAACCCTCGGCATCCATGCGGAAGAGATCCCCGGTGCGGCACCAGTGGCCGTGGAAGGTGCCCCAGCTCTTCTCGCGATCCTGGAAGTAGCCGAGCGCGACCGAGTCGCCCTTCACCCACATGACGCCGGTCTCGCCGGGTGGGAGCTCGGGCGCGCCCGGCCCGGCCGCGTCCGAGGAGAGGATCTTGATCGTGTACCCCTCCACGACGCGGCCGAGCGACCCCGGGCGCACATCGCCGGGGCGGTTCGTGCAGTAGATGTGGAACATCTCCGCGGAGCCGATGCCGTCATAGACGTCGGCGTGGAACCGCCCGCGGAAGCGCTCGAGGAGCGCCGGCGGAAGCGCCTCGCCCGCGGACAGGTGGAAGCGGACGCTGGAGAGATCGAGGCGCGGCTCGCCGCGCGCCGCGAGGGCGTCGTCGTGATCGAGCAGCTTGCCCATCATGGTCGGGACGTTGGTGACGACCGTCGGGCGATAGCGCTCGATGTACCGCGCGAGCGACTCCGGCGTGGGCCGCTCGACGAAGAGGCCGGACGTCGCGCCGACGGCGAAGGGGAACATCAGGTTGGTGCCCGTGGCGTAGCCGAAGAAGAGGCGCGGCACCGAGACGGTGATGTCGTCCTTGCGGTAGCAAGCGGTCGCCTTGGCGTAGCGCTCGGTGTTGAAGGCGAAGTCGCGGTGCGTGTGCATGGCCGCCTTGCTCCTGCCGGTGGAGCCGGACGTGAACAGCCAGATGGCGACGTCGTCGCGCCGGGTGGGGCGTGGGCCCGCCGGGGCGCGCTTCGCCGCGAGCGCCGCGCGCCCCTGCGCGAGGGCGCCGCGGAGCGAGGTGCCCCGAAGCGCCGCGAGGGCCGGCGAGACGGGGAGATCGGCCTCGAGATCGCCGCCGGTCGGGACCTCGGGCACCAGCACGACGGTGCGGACGTTCGTGGCCGCGAGCGCGCCTTGAAGCGCGAGCGCCTCGGCCACGCGCGGGATCGTGACGACCGCGGCGGCGCGCGTGTACTCGACGAGGTGCGCGAGGTCGGGCGCGGGCGCCTCGGGGTTGCCCATCGCCACGACCGCGCCGTGGCTCAGCGCCGCGAAGAAGGACCAGACGAACGCGGGCGAGTCGTGCAGGATGATGAGCACCCGCTGCTCGAGCGCGACGTCTTCGACGGCGAGGTGCGCCTGGAGCATCTGGACCTTCTCGGCGACGTCGGCGTAGGTGTGCCGCTGATCGCCGAAGAGCAGCGCGACCTTGTCGCCGAGCCCCTCGCGCAGCCGATCGAACAGCAAGTAGTCGGCGAGGTTGAACTCGTCAGGGAACGTCGGTGCGGTCATCGTCACGCCTCCTCTCGCCTCCATCGCGGCGCCGTGAGCCGCCGCTTTCCGCCCTCCGTGGTCGCGACCCCCGGCTCGTCGAGGCCCTCGCGATCCCAGAGCTGACACGTCACGGGTCGGTGGCGCTGATCGAGCGCCTCGCAGTAATTGGAATAGATGCAGCGCCGGACCTCACCGCTGCGGCCGAGCCGCACCTTCAGGAACCAGTCGGGATCCGCGAGCGTCTGCCGTGCCGCCCCGATGAGATCGGCCTCGTCGCGCGCGAGGATCTCCTCGGCCTGGGCGAACGTGCAGATCCCCCCCGCCACGACGACCGGCGTGCCGAGGCCGGACGCGCGCAGGGCGCGCCGGATCTGCGCCTGCTTCGGCACCTGCCGCCCGAACGGCCCCGCCGCGTCCGAGAGCGCGGTCGGCATGCACTCGTACCCGCTCGGGCCGGTGTAGGGGTACGCGGCCTCGCCGACCTTGGGCTGCTTCGCGTCCTCGAACTTGCCGCCGGTCGACAGCGAGAGGAAGTCCATGCCGGCGCGCGCGAACGCGAGCGCGAAGAACGCCGCGTCGTCGACCCGGCTGCCCCCCGCGATGACGTCGTCACAGAGGAAGCGGCAGCCCACCGTGAAGCGAGAGGAGACGGCGGCGCGCACCGCCGCGTAGACCTCGAGCGGGAGGCGCGCGCGGCGCTCGCGATCGCCGCCGTAGCCGTCCGAGCGGGTGTTCAGCGCGGACAGGAACGAGGCCATGGTGTAGGCGTGCGCGTAGTGGAGCTCGACGCCGTCGAAGCCCGCCTCGCGCGCCCTCACGGCGGCCGCGGCGAACAGGCCAGGGAGCGTCCGCGGCAGGTCGCGGATGTGCGGGAGCGCGACGTCGGTGACGCGCTCCCGCTCGCCGAAGCGCAGCGCCTCGAGCTCGCGAGGCGCGAGCACGGCCTCGAGCCGCGCGTCGTCGAGCGCGAGCAGCCGCGCGCGCACCTCGAGCTCCGGCGCGTCCCGGAGCGGCGGCTCCTCGAGCGCCTCGGACAGGGCGCGCCGGTGCGCGTCGGTGATCTCCAGGAACTCCCGCAGGAACCTGTCCTTCGGCGGGCGCCTGCGGATGCGGAGGAAGTCGATGAGCTGCAGGAACACGCGCGTCCGGCCGGCGCTCCGCGCGCGGACCGTCCGGACGAGCTCCCGGAGCCCAGGGACGAACCGCTCGTGTCCGACGCGGAGCAGCGGGCCGCTCGGCACGTCGCGGATCCCGGTCGCCTCGACAACGAGGGCGCCGGGCTGGCCGTCGGCGAAGCGGCCGTACCAGTCGAGCACGTCCTGCGTGACGACGCCCTCCTCCGTCGCGCGCCATGGAACCATCGCGGGCACCCACGAGCGCTCGGCGAGCTCGAGGCCCGAGGCGAGGCGGAGCGGCGAGAAGAGGCGCGCGCGCGCCGCCTCGCCCGCGGCCGGAGGCTCCTCGCGGGGGAGCGCGTGGCGGATCCGCTCCGGCGGCTTCCACATGGCTACCGCGCCCCGTCGCGAGCGCGCTCGTCGGCCGCGGGCTCGGCGGCGGCGCGCTCGAGGATGCCCTTCGCGATGATGAGCTTCTGGATCTCCGTCGTCCCCTCGTAGATGCGCAGCGGCCTGATCTCGCGGTACAGCCGCTCGACCACGGTCCCCTCGATGACCCCCATGCCGCCGTGGAGCTGGACCGCGCGGTCGATGATCCGCTGCGCCGCCTCGGTGGCGAACATCTTCGCCATGGCCGCCTCGGTCGAGACGCGCGCCGCCGCCGTGTCGCGCTTGTGGGCCGCGCGGGCGACGAGCAGGCGGGCCGCGTCGAGCTCGGTCGCCATCTCGGCGAGGTAGGCGCGCACCATCTGCTGCTCGGACAGGGGCGCCCCGAACTGCCTCCTCCGCGTGACGTGCGCGATCGCCTCGCGGAGCGCGCGCGCCGCCATCCCGTTCGCCGCCGCGCCGACCGAGATCCGGAAGGCGTCGAGCGTCTGCATCGCGAGCTTGAAGCCGCCGCCCACCTCGCCGAGCCGCGCGCTGTCCGGCACGCGGCAGCCCTCGAAGCGGAGCCGGCCGATCGGGTGCGGGACCGACATCGGGAGCGGCTCCGAGGCGACGCCCTTCGCGCCGCTGTCGACGAGGAACGCCGTGATCGCGGCGCGCCCGCCGCCGCGCTCGCCCGCCGCGCCGCCGTCGCGCGGCGGCGCGCCCGTGCGGGCGAAGACGACGAGGTGGTGCGCGAGCGGCACGTTCGAGATCAGCACCTTCTCGCCGTCGAGGACCCATCCGTCGCCCTCGCGGCGGGCCTCGGTCCTCAGCGAGGCGACGTCGCTGCCCGCCTCGGGCTCGGTCAGCGCGAAGGCCCCGATGCGCCGCCCCGAGAGCACGTCGGGCAAGAGCGCGCGGCGCTGCGCGTCGCTGCCGGCCAGCACGATCGGGTACGAGCCGAGCCCTTGCACCGCGAAGATCGCGTCGGCGAGCGGGGCGACCTGGCCGAGCGCCTCGCGGATGAGGACGAGCGAGCGCACGTCGATGGCGGTCGCGTCCGCGGGGCGGCCGCCGCCGATCGGCGCGCCGCCGAGCGCCTCGGGGACGAGGTGCGCGTAGAGCCCGAGCGGCTCGCCCATGCAGCGCGCCACGGCGGCGGCGTCGTGCGCTTCGGCGAGCCGCGCGAGCGGCGCGAGCGCCTCGGGCGTCAGCCGCGCGGCGAGCGCGGCGTGGCGCTCCTCGAAGAAGACGGGGAGATCGGCCGAGGAGAGCGCGAGCCTGCTCATACGCGGGGCGTCTCCAGGCCGGTGGACCGCGGGGTGGGGGGCGCGTCGGCGTCGCCGGGCGCGGCCGGCGCGTCGCCGAGATCGGCGCCCTCGAAGCGCGGCGGCCGCCTCGCCCTGTTCGCCTCGTGGGCCTCGCGGAAGTCGGGGTGGGCCATGCAGATGGCCTGCGCCTGCGCCTCGGCCTCGATCGCGGCGGCGAGGGGCATCGTGCGCTCGCTCTCGAGCATCTGCTTGGTGATGGAGTGCGCGAACGCCGGCCCGCGCGCGAGGCGCTCGGCCCAGCCGCGCGCCACGCCCAGCGCGTCGCTGTCGGCGACGACGCGGTTCACGAGGCCGATGCGGAGCGCCTCGTCGGCGCCGATGAGATCGCCGAAGAAGAGCAGCTCGGCGGCGCGCCCCTGGCCGACGATGCGCGGCAGGAGGTACGAGGCGCCCATGTCGGCGCCGGACAGGCCGACCTTGGGGAAGATGAACCCGAAGCGGGCGCTCGCCGCGGCGATGCGCAGGTCGCACGCGGCGGCGATCACCGCGCCCGCGCCGACGGCGACCCCGTTGACGGCGGCGATGACCGGGCGCCGGAGCTCGCAGATGCTCTGGATCAGCGCGCCGGTCGCGCGGGTGAACTCGAGCAGCCCCCGCGCGTCGCGCGCGAACAGCTCGGCGATGATCCCCTCGACGTCGCCGCCCGAGCAGAAGCCGCGCCCCGCTCCGGTGAGCACGACCGCGCGCGCGGCCGAGCGCTCGAGCGATCGGAACGTCGCCGTGAGCTCGCCGTAGACCTCGAAGGTGAGGGCGTTCAGGCGGTCGGGGCGGCTCAGCGTGATCTCCGCGACGCCGCGGCTGATCTCGAGCTGGAAGGAGCGGGGTGTGAGGGTCATGGGGATCTCCTGGGTCCGGTGCGCGTCGGAGGCGAGCCTCGCGCGATCAGGGCTTCGTCCGCGTGCGCCGCGGGGGGCTGCGCGCGCTCCGCTCGGCGTGAGCGCGGGCGCTGCCGGGGCGCGACGGGACGGGCATGTCCGGCTCGCGGAGCGTGGTGCGCAGCTTGTCGAGCAGCCGCGTCAGCGTGGAGAGCTCGGCCGGGCTCAGCCCGGAGAACACCTTCGCCACGCGCGCGGCGTGCCGCCGCTCGGCGTCGCGGAACGCGCGCTGCCCCTTGGCGGTCAGGTGCACCCGCCACGCGCGGCGGTCGCTCGGGTCGGCGCGCCGCTCGACCATGCCGTCGCGCGCCGCGCGATCGACGAGCCCGGTGAGGTTGCCCGCCGTGACGAGCATGCTGCGGGAGAGCGACGCGAGCGTCTGCCCGTCGCTGCGCACGAGGTTCGCCAGGAGGTCGAAGCGCGGGAGGGTCATCTCGTGCTCCAGGTCCTCGCGGATGGCCGCGAGCGCGCGCTTGTGGACGGCGAGGATGCGCACCCAGGCGCGCACGGCCGCCTGGTCGCCGCGCGCGCTCTCCGGCGGGGGGACCACGGCGAGCGGCCGCCTCGCCGGCGCCCCGCGCCTCACGGGCCGCCCTCGCCGCGCGCGCTCGCTCCGGGCGGCGCCGCCGCGGCCGCGTCCATCTCCACGGCCGCGCCCTGGGCCGCGGCCTCGCCGCGCGCGTCGAGCGCCGCGACGGCCTCGATCTCCACGAGCGCGCGCCGCTCGACGAGCCCCGCGACGCCGACGAGGGCCATCGCCGGGAAGTGCTTGCCGAACCGCGCCCGCCACGCGGCGCCGATCGCGCGGAGCGAGCCCCTGTACGCCTCGAGATCGGTCACGTAGACGGTCATGCGCGCGACGTCGCCCGGCTCCCCGCCGGCGGCCGCGACGACCGCGAGCACGTTGTCGAGCGCCTGGGCGAACTGCTCGGCCAGATCGTCGCTCCGGAGCTGCCCGGACGCGGGGTCCCACCCGATCTGCCCCGCGATGTGCAGCGTCCTGCCGCGCGTCACGACGCCGTTGGCGTAGCCTCGCGGCGCAGGCCACCCGGCCGGCTGCACGATCTCGAGATCGCCGTTCACCGCATCACCTGCCCCCCGTCGACCGGGATCGCCTGGCCATGGATGCTGCGCGCCTCGTCGCTGCAGAGCATCGCCACGACGAGCGCGACCTCGGCGGGCTCGACCATCCGGCCCTGAGGCGACATCGACTCGAGCGACCGCCGCGCCGCGTCCTCGCCCCGCCCGGTCTTCTCGGCGATGCGGGAGATCGCCTCGTCCGCCATCCTCGTGTTCACCCAGCCGGGGCAGACGCAGTTGATGGTCACCGGCGTCCGGGCGATCTCCACCGCGATGGCGCGGGTCATGCCGACCATGGCGTGCTTCGACGCGCAGTACGCGGTCGAGTAGGCGCACCCGACGAGCCCGGCGGTCGAGGCGACGTTGACGACGCGCCCGAACCCGCGCGCGATCATCTTCGGGATCAGGGCGCGGCAGAGCGCGAAGGCGCCGGTCACGTTGACCGCGAGCATGCGGTCCCAGAGCTCGTCGCTGGTCCTGTCGAACGGCGCGCTCTCGGCGACGCCCGCGTTGTTGACGAGCACGTCGATGTGCCCGAGCTGGCCTTCGAGCGCGGCGATCGCCGGCGGCGCGCCCTCGCGATCGCCGACGTCGAGCCGGACGGCGACGCCCCCGATGGCCGCGGCCGTCTCCTCGATCTCGGCCAGCGTGCGGCCCGCGACGGCGACGCGCGCGCCGCCCTGCGCCAGCCGCTCGGCGATCGCCCTGCCGATGCCGCGACCCCCACCCGTGACGAGCGCGATCCTGCCTTCCAGGGACATCCGGAGCACCTAAATCATATATATATGAAGCACAAGGCGAAGTCACCCTCGTCGGCGCTCGCAGCGCCGCCCGCCCGCTGAGGTCGGAGTCGGCCATCTCGCGACGGAACGCGCGGATCGGCCTCGTTTTCCTCGCTCTCTTCGCTCTCTTCGCTCTCTTCGCTCGTCTGGCGCTTGGTCGCTCGTCGCGCTTGCCGCGCACGGCGTCCGCCGAGCGTCGCCTGGAACGTAGCGGGCGGAGGGCATGGAGTACGGCCAGAGCGGGCGCGCCGTGTGCTCTGGATCGCGCGCGTCCGCGACGGAGCTGCATGCGCGCCCGTGATGAAGGCGAGCGCGTTCGCGACGAAGCGCCGCGCGCGCCGCGGTGGTCTGCCTGCTTCGGCGCGAGCTCGAACCGTCGATCTCGACGAATGCATGCGCCACCATGCCCTCATGCGCCCCTCCCTCGCTGCGGCGACGGCCGCGGCATCGTCGCTCGTCGCGGCGCTCGGCTGCGGCGATGCGCGCCCGAGCGTCTCGTCGATCTGGGTCTCGCCTGCGCGGCACGGCGAGCTCCGAGGAGAGCGGTTCTTCGACGCGCCGTGGCCGAGCGATCTGCGCCGCGAGGGCGGCCTGGTCCGGCTCGACGGCTACAACAACCCGCGGCGCCTCAGGATCCTCGACGAGTACATCCACGAGATGGACTCGGTCCTCGACGGCTTCTCTCCGGCCGCGGCGGGGTTCCTGCGGTTCGCCGGGCCGATCGACGTCTCCTCGCTCCCGTCGACGCCCGCGCTCGCCATGAGCCCCCTCGGGACGGTGCAGCTCATCGACGTGGATCCGGGCTCGCCGGAGCGCGGAGCGCGGCGGCCGATCTCGGTCTATCTCCGGCGTGAGGCCGGCGTTTACTGGCCCGCGAACACCCTCGCCTTCATGCCCGTGATGGGCTTCCCGCTCCGGCCGCGGACCCGGTACGCGCTCGTCGTCACGGACGCGGTGCGCGGCGAGGGCGGCGGCGCGGTGGAGGCGAGCCCGGAGCTCCGCGACGCGCTCGGGATCGGTCCGGCCAGCGTCACGCCCGACGCCGTCAGGGAGGCGCTCGCGCCGGCGGTGGACGAGATCGAGGCCGCGGGCGTCGACCGGGAGCGCATCGTTCACCTCACGGTGTTCACCACCTCCGACCCCACCGCGGAGCTCTTCGCGCTGCGCGACCACCTGCTCGCGAACGTCCCGCCGCCGGAGGCGCGGCCCGCGCTCTGGCGGCTCCTCAGCCACAAGGCGACGTGCGACGAGTACGCCGGCGTGTACGGCCCGTCTCCGAACTACCAGATCGGCCGGGCGCCGTACCTGAGCCACGAGGACGGCGGCGGCTTCGGGAGCAAGGCCGGCGAGCCGGTGATCGCGAGCTACTTCGACCTGCGCTTCTCGCTCACGGTCCCCGCCGCGAGCCGCTGCCCCATGCCGGAGGCCGGCTACCCCGTCGTGCTCTTCGCTCACGGCACCGGCGGCGACTACCGCTCCTATGTCCGCCGCGGCACCGGCCAGGAGCTCGCGGAGCGGTGCCTCGCGGTCATGGGCGTGGACCAGATCTTCCACGGCGCGCGCCCGGAGGCGCCGCAGGATCCGTCGCAGGCCGGGCTCCTCTACTACAACGTGCAGAACGTGGCCGCGGCGCGGACGAACGCGCGGCAGTCGGCGCTCGACGAGGTGCAGCGGGCGCGCCTCTTCACCGAGTCGCGGATGGCGGTGCCCGCCGCCGTGTCCAGCACGGGGGAGCAGATCCGGTTCGACCCGTCGAAGCTCCTGTTCTTCGGGCACTCCCAGGGCGGGCTCAACGGGCCGCTCTACCTCGCGGCGGACGACTCGGCGCGGGGCGGTGTGCTCTCCGGGGCATCGGCCGTCATGTCGGTCACCCTGCTCGAGAAGACGAACCCGCCGCCGAGCATCGCGGCGCTCGTCAAGTCGGTCTTCCTCGGGCTGATGGGCGAGGAGGAGGGCGAGGTGAACGAGTTCCACCCCGCGATCTCGCTCGCGCAGTCGATCGTCGACGTTGTCGATCCGATCCACTACGCTGCGCGCCTGTTCGTCGCGCCCCGCGACGGCTTCGCGCCGAAGAGCATCTACATGACCGAGGGCATCAACCCGGATGGCACCGGCGACACGTTCGCGCCGCCTCGCGGCATCGAGATGCACGCGCTGGCGATGGGCTTGCCGCTGCAGCTGCCTGCGCAGCTCCCGATCCCGGAGTACGGCTTCGGCGGCCCCGCGCCCGTCGAGGTGCCGCCCGGAGGGCTCGCCGGCAACCTCGCCGACGGCCGCGCGTCGGGGTTGCTCGCGCAGTGGCCGGTCCCCGAGGGGAGCGACGGCCACTTCGTGATCTTCGACGTGCCAGCGGCGGCCGCGCAGGCCCACGGCTTCCTCCAGAACCTCGCGGACGCACCCCGCGGGCGGGTGCCGGCTCCATGAGCGCGGCTCTCGTGCTCGCGTCGCGCGTCGCCGCGCTGCTCGCGCGCTCCGGCGTGGAGGCGCGGCCCCCGGCGGCAGGGGCGGGCGCGTGGTCCCTCGCGCTGGCCGAGCCGCCGGATCTCGCGGCGCTCTACGCGGCGGCGGACGGCATCGCGCTCCCGGACGGGACGCTCATCCTGCCGCGCGGCGACGTCGCGCGGGCGACGGCGTGGCTCGCGGAGGAGCGCTCGCTCGACTGGGCGCACGACCTCCTGGTCATCGGGGAGCGGGAGGATCTCGTCATCGTGCTCGACCTCGACGTCGCGGGCGCGCGGGCCGGGGGCGGCGTGCTCGAGGCGCCGACCGACGGGCTCGCGTCGTTCCAGCGCGTCGCCCGCTCGGTGGTCGGCTACCTGGAGCGGCGCCTCGGCGTCGCAGGGGCCGAGGCCGCGGCGCCCGAGGTGCGGGCGCGCGAGGCCGCGGCGCGCCGCGACGTCCCGGCGCTCGTCGAGGCGCTCTCGGAGGAGATGTACCCGGGCGCGGAGCGGCATGTCGCGCACGCGGCGCTCACGCTGGGCGCGCTCCTGTCGGAGCGCGGGGACGAGGCGGCGCTGGACGCCTTCGCGCGCTCGGTCGAGGCGCGGGTCGCGGCGGCGCCGCGTGGCGCCGCGGGGCCCGAGCGGCTCGCGGCGTGGCGCGCGTGCGAGATCGCGGCGCGAGAGGCGGGGGCCGAGGTGATCGCCGCGGCGTGCGCGGCGCGGGTGAGCGGCGGGGGGTAGGGGGCTGGCCTCGAAGCGCCTCGGCAGACGGCGCTTCGTCGCTCAGCGGACCGAGCTCACCTGGCGCTCCGCTCCCGGAGCCTCGCGCGCCACGCGCGCACCACGGACGTCTGATCCCCCTTGCGCAGCATGAACTCCGTCAGCCACGCGACGTCGAGCCCGGGCAGGAGCCGGCTCTGCCCGGCCTCCGCGTAGCCGTCCGGGCCGAGGAGGTGGATGGAGAGCTTCCCCTTCTTCAGGAACCAGACCTCGGGCACGCCGAGCCCCGCATAGACGGAGAGTTTGTTGATCGTCCCGCTCTTCTCGATGATCTCGATCGCGAGCTCCGGGATCTCCCCGTCCTCGACCGTCCCGAGCACGTAGCATTCGTCCGGCTCCACCCCCCGCTCCGCGAGCCTCTTGCGGACGGTCATGCTGCCGTATCCGCTGAGCGGCAGCTCCGCCTCTTCGGCATAGGCCTCGACGAGGCGGGCCAGGATCTTCTTCCGCCCCTCGTGGGGTCCGCCCGGGCTCATCAGCTCCAGCACTCCCTCGCAGTACGTCACCCGCACGCCCGCACGGTCGCCGAGGACCGTCAGGAGGGCCTCGTACTCTTCCCATGAGACGTCATGAACGACGAAGAGCTGGTCTTCCGAGCCGTCCGCCGCGACCGCGTCGGCGCGTTCGGCAGGGGGGGCGAGGAGGGGTGCAGCGGCGGCCATGACAGCGTGCTCCTCCCGGGAGTATCACCGCCGCGCCGCGCGCTGGCAACCGCCGATCCCAGCGCCCGCGCGCCGCTGCCCCGCTCGACGGCCCTGACGCGCGCCACGGACTCGCCGGACGCTGCCAGGGGCGGGCCCGGGGCGCTCGGGAGCCGCGCCCTCAGAACACGCGCCCCAGCCCGTCGAGCGCCGCGACGCGGTAGGCCTCGGCCATGGTGGGGTAGTTGAACGTCGTGTTCACGAAGTACCGGATCGTGTTGTGCGGCGCAGGCTGCGACATGATCGCCTGCCCGATGTGGATGATCTCCGCGGCGTTCTCGCCGAAGCAGTGGATCCCGAGCAGCGCGAGCGTCTCGCGGTGGAAGATCAGCTTCAGCATCCCGACCTGCTGGCCTGTGATCTGGGCGCGCGCGAGCGTCTTGAACGTCGACTTCCCCACCTCGTAGGGCACCTTCTCCGCCGTGAGCTCCCGCTCGCTCTTGCCCAGCGACGAGATCTCGGGCGTCGTGTAGATGCCCGTGGGGATGTCCCGGACCAGCTTGTCGTCGGCGTCGCCGCAGAGGTGGCTGGCGGCGTACCGGCCCTGGTCGTAGCTCGCGCTCGCGAGCGCCGGGAAGCCGACAACGTCGCCGACCGCGTAGATGTGCGGCTGGCTCGTCTGGAACGTCTCGCTCACCTCGATCTGACCGCGCTTGTTCGGCGTGATCCCGACGCTCTCCAGGCCGAGATCGGCCGTGTTGCCCGACCTCCCGTTGGCCCAGAGGAAGACCTCGCTCCGGAGCTTCTTCCCGCTCTTCAGGGAGAGCACGACGCCCTCCTTCGTGGCCTCGACCGCCTCGTGCTCCTCGCCGTTCAGGACGCGGATCCCCTTGTCGCAGAAGTGGTACCCGAGCGCGTCGGTGATCTCGTCGTCGAGGAACTCCAGGAGATGGGCGCGCGTGTTCACGAGGTTCACGGCGACCTGCATGTTGCGCAGCATCGACGCGTACTCGCAGCCGATGACGCCCGCCCCGAAGATCGTGATGCTCCGGGGGGTGTGATCCATGCGCAGCAGCGTGTCGCTGTCGAAGATGCGGGGGTGGCTGAAGTCGATGTCGGCCGGCCGGTACGGCCGCGAGCCGGTCGCGATGATGAAGCTGTCGGCCGTGTAACGCCGGCGCTGGCCCCCGTCGCCCTCCACCTCGATCGTGCGCGGATCGACGAAGCTGGCCTGCCCCGGAATGAGCTGGACGCCGTTCCGGTCGTAGAAGCTCTCCCGCAGATCGACCTGCTCGTCGATGACGCGGTTCGCGGTCGCGAGGAGCTCGGCGAACGGGTACTCCGGAACCACATCCATCCGCTTGTAGATGGGGCTCTGGTTGATCAGGTTCATGTGGTAGATCGCGCGGCGCAGCGCCTTGCTGGGGATCGTCCCCCAGTGGGTGCAGCCCCCGCCGACCCGCGTGTAGCGCTCGATCGCCGCGACCGACTTGCCGTGCTTCGCGGCCGTCATGGCGGCGCCTTCGCCGCCCGGCCCCGTGCCGATGATGATGAGATCGAAGTGCGGGGTGGTCGCCATCGAGTTCCTTGCCTCCGGCGCGCCGCGCGCGCGTGCGCCGGGGAAGGCTACTCGAACTGGAGCGGCTCGTCGTCGTCCCCGACGCCGAGCATCTCGAGGATCTGCCGCACCTCCATGGCGGACTCGACCTCGGGGCCCGCGTCCAGGAAGCCCTGGAGGTGCTTCCGCGCGAGCGCGCGGTTGCCGCGGGCCGCGTACGCGAGCCCCATCGCGTGCATCGCTTCGCCGTCCTTCGGGAACCGGCGGAGCGCCTCCTTCGCCTGCGCGATCGCGCCGTCCGTGTCGCCGAGGCGACGGAGCGCGTGCGACAGGGCCACCCGCGCCCCGAGGAAGCTCGGCGCGAGCCGCACGGCGGCGCGGTACGCGTCGCGCGCGGGCTCGAGCTGGCCGAGCTCGTAGAGCGCGTGCCCGAGCAGGTTGTACGCGTACGGGTTCGACGGGGAGGCCTTGATCACGTCGCGCAGCGCGACGAGCGCCTCCTGGACTTGCTCCTCTTGCAGGAGCTCGGCCGCCTCCTCGACGGCCTCCCAGTGGGCGGCGTCGATCGATTCGTCCACCACGGCTCTGAGCACCATGGCGCGCAGTCTAGCCAGAATCGGCGCGCCGTCCTGGGCTCCTTCGTGGTACCGGCCGGGCCGTGAGGCGCCCGCCGCGGATCCGGCTGCTCTTGTGGCACGCGAGCGCCGCGATCCCGGTGCTCGGCGCCGCCGCGGCGTTCTACGGGCCCGCGCTCGCCAGGACGGGCGGCGTCTGGCCGGCGCCCCTCGACGACGTCTACATCCACTTCGGGTTCGCCCGCGCCGCGGCCCTGGGCCACCCGTTCTCGTGGATCCCGGGCAACGGCTACTCGTCGGGCGGGACCAGCCTGGCGTACCCCCTCGTCCTTGCGCCCGGGTACCTGCTCGGGTTTCGCGGCGCGTGGCTCGGCCTCTTCGCCGCGCTCCTCGCGTGCGCCGCGCTGCTCGACCTCTGCCGGTCGCTCCGGCGGCTCCTCGAGCCGCGCGCCGGGCCCGGCGCCGCCTCCTCCCGCTGGGTCGCCTGGGTCGCGCCGCTCTTCGTCGTGGCCGTGCCGCTGCTCGACTGGAGCTGGTTCTCCGGGATGGAGGTCGCGCTGCTCGGCGCGGTGATGGGCCGGGCGCTCGTCGCGGTGCGGCGCGCCGAGCTCGCCCCGCCGGCGCAGCGCCCGGCCGAGCAGCTCCGGGCAGGGCTCCTCGCCGCGCTGCTCGTCGCGACGCGGCCCGAGGCCGTCGCGCTCGCGGCGCCGCTCGCGGTCGCCGTGGCCCACGCGGCGGGCTCGCTGGGCGCGGCGGCGTCGCTCGCGCGCGCGTCCCTGCCGACCGCGCTGCTCCTCGGCGCGCAGGCCGCCGCGAACCGCGCGCTCACGGGGGAGTGGAGCGCCGCGGGGGCGGTGCGCAAGCTCATCCTCTCGAACCCGTACCCGGCGCCGCTCGAGAAGGCGGTGGAGGTGATCAAGAACCTCGCTGCGTTGCGGGTGCAGGCGCTCGAGAGCGCGCTCGGCGGCCCGTCCTACGCCTACGTCTTGCCGCTGCTCGGCGCGATCGCGGCGCTCGACCGGCGCGCGCGGCGCCTCGCCGTGCCGCTCCTGATCGGCGCCTACGGCTCGCTGCTCCTCGTCGCGCTCAACGCGACGGCGCGCTACCAGAACCTACGCTACGCCGCCCCGGCGCTCGCGATGCTGCTCGTCGCGGCGGCCCTCGGGGCCGAGGCGCTCGCGCGGCGGGGGCGGCTCGCGGCCGGCGTCGCCGCGGCGCTCGCGCTCGCGGCCCTCGCGGCGCCCTCCGCGTGGTTCGGGCGGCAGATCGACCACTTCGCCCGCTCCTCGGCCAACATCGCCGGGCAGCAGGTCGAGGTCGCGCGGCGCCTCGCCGCGCGCGCGCCGCGGCCGCGGCGGGTGCTGCTCGGCGACGCGGGCGCGATCCCGTACCTGTCGGGGATCCCGGCCATCGACGGGCTCGGGCTCGGCGGGTACCGGGGGATGCCGTTCGCGCGGGCCTCGGTGCACGGCGTGCCGGCCGTTGTCGAGCTCATCGAGCGGCTCGACGCCGCCGAGCGGCCTGACGTCTTCGCCCTGTACCCCTCGTGGTGGGGCGGGCTCGCGGACGTCTTCGGCCGGCGCGTCGACGCGGTGAAGATCGAGGACAACGTGATGTGCGCCGCGGACGAGAAGGTGATCTACGAGGCGGACTGGTCGGCGCTCGCCCCGCCGGGGGAGCGCCGCGACGGGGCCATCGACGAGGTGGACATCGCCGACCTGATCGACGAGCGGGCGCACGGCTACGCGTTCCCGTCGCCGCGCGGCGGCTGGGTCGTCGGCGCCGTGCTGCGGGACGGGAGCGACGGCGGCGGTGCGCCGCGGTTCGACGCCGGCAGGATCATCCCCGAGGGGCGCGAGCAGTCGTTCGCGATCGGAGCGGCCGCCGCGTTCGCCCGCGGGCCCGCGGTGCTCGCGCTGCGCACCGACGGGGGCGGCCCGATCGCGATCGGCGTGGCGGTCGAGCGCGCCCCGGACGAGGCGCGCGTCGAGGTGCCAGAGCGCCCTCTGGACCGCTGGTCCGAGATCCGGGTGCCGCTGCGCGACGTCGCGCCGGGGGACCTGGTCCGGATCCGCGCGCTCCGGGGGGCGTTCCGCAGCTTCCATGTCTGGCTGCTGCGGCCGTGACCGGCCTCCTTGCCGCCCGCGCGGCGTCCTCGAGGCGCGCGCCCGCGACACAGCGCGTCGCGAGCCACGGGGACGTCACGCGACGGATCCATGGTAAGAGCCACCACGTGGCGAGGTGGTTCCGTGCGTCGGCCTTCGCGGCGACAGCTGGCAGGGAGGTGGCCTCGTTCGCGAGGCAGGCGGTCCTCCTGCCTTACGACACCCTCGCGCCGGTGATCCCTGAAGGGGCGCGCGACGGCGACGAGGTGGTGGTCATCCTTCACGGGCTCTTCGCCTCCGCCGGCGTCCTCCGGCCGTTGCGCACGGCGATCGAGCGCCACGCCGCCCTGTCGCGCGCCTCCCGGGCGCGTGGTCGGACGGACCCGGCGCGCGCCGAGCCGTCGTGGTCGGTCCACACCGCGACGATGTCCTACGCGCCGGGGCCCGGCGTCGAGGCGCTGTCAGAGCGCCTCGCGGCGCTCGTCGCGGCGCTGCCGGACGGGGCGCGCTTGCACCTCGTCGGCCACAGCATGGGCGGGATCGTGTGCCGCTTCTTCGCGCAGGAGGTCGGCGATCCGCGCATCGTGCAGACCATCTCCATGGCGAGCCCGTTCGGCGGCATCCCGCGCGCGGCGCTGCTCGGCTTCGGCGGCGCGCGCGATCTCGACGCGTCGAGCCCGGTCCTCCGGCGCGTCCTCCTCGGGACGGCGCGCTCGAGCATCCCGCACCTGTCGATCGTCGCGGGGGCCGACACGCTGGTCCGCTCGCCCATCGCGCACGCGCTGCCGGGCGGCGAGGTGCGGGTGATGGAGGGGCGTGGGCACAACACGCTCCTCTTCGATCCCGAGGTGGCCGCGCTCGTGGCGCGGCACATCGTCGAGCGGCGCGGCCCCGCGCGCTGACCTATCGCCGCTCGGCGCTTCGTGCTAGCTCGCTCGCGTGCGCTCGCCCATCGCCTGCCTCGCCGCCGTCGGCGCCTTGCTCGCCCCGCTCGCCTGGTCTTCGCCTTCGCGCGCGGACGCCTCCGCGTGGACCTTCGTGGGCGCCGGCGCGGTCGGCTGGAAGCAGGGGGAAAGCGATCTCGTCTTCGACGGCGCGCTGTCGTGCGACGTCGGCGTCGGGACCACGCCCGACGCGCCCGTCATCGTCGGCGGCCTGATGCGAGCGACGCCGATCCTCGACAGCGGCATCGATCTCGCGCTGCTCGCCCGGGTCGCGACGCGCGGCTTCCAGGCTGGCCAGCTGGGCCTCGCCCTCGACGCGGGCGGCTACCGCCGCTTCTGGGGCGCAGGTTCCACGGGCGTGGCCGGCGCGCTCACGCTGGGGGCGCCGCTCGGCATCAGCCTCTCGCTCCAGGGGAGCTACGGGACAGACAATGCGATGGCGTTCGCCGCCATTGCGGGCATCGACCTTCTGCGTCTCACCGTCTACCGTCAGTCGCTCCTGCCGCTGTGGCCGAACCCGTTCCCCGCGCAGCAGCGCGGGC
This sequence comes from Sorangium sp. So ce381, assembly GCF_051473845.1. Taxonomy (NCBI): domain Bacteria; kingdom Pseudomonadati; phylum Myxococcota; order Polyangiales; family Polyangiaceae; genus Sorangium; species Sorangium sp. So ce381. Next base: position 2,787,822 of record NZ_CP150336.1, read on the forward strand.
AGGACGTCGCCTCGCGCTGAGGGGCGCGCGACGCATCTCTCCGGACATGATGGGGAGCCATCGAGCCGGGAAGTGGGCGGTCGAGGATCGGGCGCGCGACGCGCATTGGCGCCGCCGACGCCGGTTGACCGGCGAAGTCGTGCCCCGGCAGGGTGCGGCCAGGGGGCGTCAGGGATGTCGTCGCCGCGCTCGCCATCCTTCTCCCTCCTCGCGTTCATTCACGTTGCGCCGCGCCGGATCGGATGTCACGCGCGGAGGGTCGACGAGATCGCGACAGCGAAGCCGATGGTGGAGTCGGTGGACGAGTGGAGCGAGCCGATCGGCGGCGCGCGGTCGATGACCGAGCTGCCCGCGGCGGCGCAGCACTACGTGAAGATAGGCGAGAAGGAGACGGGCATGCAGGCCGATGTCGTCTCGGTCGGCGCGGACCGAGATGCGACCATCGTCCGGCGCAACGCATTCACGTGAGGGGCGGGGCTGAGACTCCGGGCCGTTGGCCAGGAGCCAGCCCCGGCGTTGCCAATGTCTCGCGGGAGCCGAGGTCGTGTCAGGCCTTGAAGGGGAGGTCCTCAGGACGACGACCAGCGTCCGCGCCTCATTCGAAACTGCCAGCGACCGCGCGGACTGAGCAGGCTCAAGAGGACCCGCCCAGCGACCGGCACCGCACGCTGAGGCTCCGGGCCTGTCAGCGCAGCTATCGCTTCATGTAGAGCCTCATCGAAGCACCTCATTTCCAGGTACGCCAATGCCAGGTCGGCGCGCACCTCGGCATCAGCTTCATCCGCCGCTTCGCCAACATTCCTTGTCGCGCTGGGCAACACACGGCACCAGCGCTCCGGGTCATTGGACACTTCGCGCGCCAGCGCCGTGACGCAACTCGCACAGGCGCCCAGCTCGTCGTGGCTCGTTCCTGGCGGTCCGCCGCAAGAGCCACAGCCTGCTCGACGTACCCGGTCCGTCGCCTGGCTCGCGTGCTCTCTCTGGTGCATGATATTCTCCAGCGCCTCTCGATAGCGAGGCTCATCGCTCGCAATCAGATGGCATACCGCGAGGCACTCGAAGCAGATCCCGTCGCGCGGCCCGACGACGAGTTCATCCGCCGACCTCGTCGTCCCACAGAACACACAGGCCGCTGGATTCACAGCTTGTCCCGCCCAGCGACGCACGCCGCCCAGAAAGCCTGCATCGCCCGGTTGCAGTGATCAGAATCACCCCTGGTCTTCATGCACAGCTCATAGACTTTTATTGCCCTCGCTTGACAATCCTTGTCCCGCCGTTCTTTGCCGTTGTCGTTGGCCGGGCACATACCGAAGCCGCCCGGAAACTGCCTCGGGCCAGACCCAGACCCAGAATCAGATCCAGAACTAGAACCGTACTTGGATGCCACTTCAGACGCCATGTCAGCCACGCAGTCCACCAAGTTGCGTCCGCTCAGGGAGCAAATCACAAGGGAGAATGGATTGAGACCGTTCGGATCCGTGAAGCTGATCGGATCGTTGAGCACGTACCCGTACAGGTTTGTGTCTCCACCGTCAAACCAGATCGGATCCTTCGCCGTCCACCGCCCCACCTCCGCGTCGTAATCTCGCGCTCCGAAGCGCACCAGCTTCGTGTCAACGTCGTACAACCCGCCGGCGAAGCCGAACGGCTGGAAGCCCGGATTCGTGTCCTGGAGGACGCGGCCGAACTCATCATAATCGATGCGCTGCGCTATCGCTCCGGTTGAGGTGTTGACGACCAGCCGCGGGCTGCCCCGGTGGTCCGTCAGAATCCGGTAGGTCGCCGCATCCTTCAGGATGAGATCAGGGACATTGCGACCCTGCCCGTAGACGAACTGCGCCACCACCGCGCCCGCGGCATTGAGCTCCGCCACGGGTCGCAGGTCGTCGCGGTAGATGAACCCCTGCACCACCGCGCCGTTCTTCTTCTTCCAGATCCGGCGGTCCTCCCCATCCACCAGGTATTCGATCACGTCACCGGTGCCCAACTCCACCTGGCGGAGGTTACCGCGCGCGTCGTAGGTGAGCGTCGTTGTCGCTCCCGTGGTCGTATCGGTGATGCTCGTGAGGTCGCCCGCCGAGCTCACCTCGTAGGTCTTGAGTGCATAGCTCAGGAGCCGATCCCGGTCATCATACGTACCGCTCTCCGTCCCCGCGGACGACGTTCGCGACAGACGATTCCCGTTCGCGTCGTAATCGTAGTGCGCCGCGATCACGCTGTCGTGATACACGTCAGTGAGGCGGCCGACGAGGTCGCGAACATACTCGTACGTCGCGGTCTGCCCTTGTATCGTCTCCGTCATGCTCTGGATACGCCCTACAGCGTCGGGCGTGTATGTCACCTCGTACAGCGTCGAGCCGCTCGCCTGCGCGACGTACGTCGCCGCGGCGCCATAGGCGTCGCGGGTGATCGTATCGCTCACGACGCCGATCGTGCTCCCGGAGTACGTCCCGTTGTCGGGATGCCGGGAGAGCGTGAGCCCGCCCGCTTGGGTGAGGAGGCCGTCTGGGTCGTAGTCGAAGTTGATGGTCGCACCGCTGCTCACGGTCTCCGTATCGATGCGAAAGTCGTTGTCGTAGACCCACTGCACACTCGAGGAGTTGCCCCCGAACCCGGCTCCTGTCCACGTCAGACCGGTCAAGAGCATGCCATCGTAGGCAAAATTGAGCGAGATACCTGAAGGACCGGCGATGGTCGTGAGTCTTCCAGTCGACGGATGATAGGCGTAGCTGATGGTGCCCATCCCCAGCGGCAGCGCCACCTGGCTGAGGCGACCTGTGGACGGGTCCCGCGTGTAAACCGTCGCGGCCTCACCTGGGCGCGCCAAGCTCGTGAGCATGCCGTCCAGATCGTAGGACCACGAGGTATCCACGGGAGCACCGCCGACGGCCGGAGCCAGGTACTCCTCCAGGAGATCTGCCGGCGTATAACCGAATGTATGCGCCGGCCGGTCCGGCGGCGTCACCGTGTGGACGAGTCCGCCGGGATAGTAGCTCGTTCCGATCACCTCGTCGTCGGCCCTCGTCACCTGCGTGGAGCGGCCGACCGCATCGTGAAGGAAAGAGACGGTGTTGAGCAGTGGATCGGTTGCCGTCGTGAGCCAGCCGTTATCTTCGTACGTGTACGTCCACGTCCTGGCTCCCTGGGTTCGCGCGCTCAAGCGACCATCCGGATAGTACGTGAAATCCATTGGCAGGATTGCGGGCACCGCGATGCGCTGGGTCCGCCCCTCGGGGGTGAGGGTGACCGTGGACTGGCGCCCCGCAGGGGATGTGTGGACGGTCGCCCTCGTGGCCTTGTTGAAAACGAGAGAGGAGGCGCGCCCGTTGATCGATATGGAATCGGTCAACGAGCTCACGCTCAGCGCGTTGGTCGGATCCGTGAGGACCACCGAGTGCGATCGGGTAACTTGCCTTGTTCGTCCAAGGGGGGTCGTCGTGACCTCGCTGCTGACCAATGGGGACTGCATGCCGAAGCGCGGGTCCCCCTTCACTTCGACGGAGGTCACGGTGCCGTCCGGCGCCGTGGTCGTCCTGGCACCACTCGTACTGATGTGTTCCACGGTCGAGAGCCCGTCCGATCCGGTGCGGATGCGTTGCTTGCTGCCGTCCGGCAGCGTCGCGACCTCGTACCCGCGGGTCAACCCCATCGCGGTCGTGACCGTGACACGGTGGCCGTTGGGCATCTCGGTCCGGGTGAGCTGCTTGTAGCCGCCCGCCGGATCCTCGTCCCTGATGAGGCGTCCTTTCGCGTCGAACTCGAACTGGTGCAGCCGGCCGAGCGGGTCCTCGAGGGACTGGAGCAGCCCGCTGTTCGGATAATACGAGAGCGTCGTCGTCTCGTTCGCCGGATTCGTGACCTTCCAGAGATAGTGCTCGGCGTCGAGGGTGAGCGCGGTGCTCTGCCCGGTCGGCGCGAGGATGGCCGTCGGGTAGCCGTCTGCGTTGCGCTGGATGGTCGTGACCTGCTGGTCGACATCGGTGATCGTGCTCAACCGCCCCTTGGCGTCATACCCGAATTCGTAGCGCACGGTGCCGAGGAGAGTGTCATGAGTGACGAGGTGCTTACCCTGCTGGTCGAAGATGTACACCTCGGTCCCGTCATCGCTCGCGATCGCGAAGTGAGCCGCTTGGATGCGCGGGAGCGCCATGTCGACGCGGCCGATGTAGGAGTAGCTGCCGTTGCCATCGATGAACATCAGGCGGTCATCTGGAGTAACGGCCAAATCCGTCACTTGTAAGAACCAGGCCGCGGTCGGGGGACCGCCGAGACCGCAAGCATCGCAATTCCAAGGGCGAGGAGCTCGGTTGCCGGCGAACGTGGTGAGTACCCCATCGGGCGAGATGCGCCGGATGAGATTGTCCTGCAGCAGCTCGCCAGACCGCGTGGCGAAGTACACGCTGCCGTCCTGTCCGACCACCAGTGAGTTGGGAACACCGATCGAAGCCGAGATCGCGGGCACCCCGTCCTCGGATGTGGTCGTCTCGACGGTGCCCGCGATCTTGCTGATAATCCCACTGCGATCGATCCGCCGGATCCGGGTACCATCCCACGATTGTCCGGAGGATTCCGAGATATATATTGATCCGTCCGGCCCAAGTGCCATATCATAGATCGAACGGAATCGGGCATCGACAGCGGGGCCGCCGTCGCCGGAGCTGACAGCGGCGTTGGTGTTCCATGAGCCTGCAACCGTCGTGATTATCCCGTCAGGCGCCACCTTGCGGATAGAATTGTTGAATGCCAGGTAGAGGTTACCGTCGCTGGAAACGTCGAGGCCATACACGGAGCCCGAGGAGCCGGAAGTGGCGAGCACACCGTCGGGCGGTCGAGTGCCTAATAGACCGTTGCCTGCGACCGTGGTGATGATTCCATCGGGCGAGATCTTACGGACGCGGTAGTTGCGCTCGTCGATGAAATAGATGGCACCGTCGGGTCCAATCGTGAGTCGCCCAGGCTCGTTCAATAACGCCTGAGTCGCAGGCTGGTTATCTCCATTGAATCCGGCCTGCGCGTTGACGCCGGCGATCGTGTTGACGAAGCCGTCGGGCGAGATCTTGCGGATGCGATGCATATAACGCTCGGAGTAGTAGATGCTTCCATCCGGACCGACGGCGATTCCGCGAGAGACAGCAATAGGCACTCTGTCGGCGCGGACTCCCTCAGCGGTGGCGCTGCTCGCAGGAGGAGGTGGATAGCCGGCGATGCGCTGGAGCACGGCGACCATGGCTCGGCCGGTGCGACGCGAGCCGTCGCCGCTGTAGAGCATGGACATGCCGGGATCGAAGACGTGATGATGGCTCAAGCTGAACCCGCCGAGGGCAGGCGTGCTGTTGGTCCACGCTCCGAGCGTGCTCTCCCAGCGTCGGCCCAGGGAGATCTCCTGCCGAGTGCGGTTCCCCGTGATGATCACGTCGGCGGGCGCTCCGAAGGATCGCGGACCGCCGCTGCCCGAGCCGCCACCGCTCGACATCGCTCCCTGCGCAGCCGGCACAAAGTAATAGCCTTCGTATACGTAATTGATGTCCACTGTGACCGGCTGCACTCCGGGAACCACACGCCCGAGCATATCTCTTCCGTCCCACTCAAACGTGTACTGCTGGTTCGGCGAGCAGGGACAGTCGACGCGCATATCGAATGTCTTTCCCGCCACGGTGACCTTGAACTCGATCCGCTCGAGGTTGGGGGGCACGGCCGACGTCGTCAGTGGAATCGCGAGGCGATTCCGGTTGAGTCCCTCGGTGCGATCGCTCTTGTAGTGGAGGTCGAACGGCGTCCCGACGATGGGTAAGCCCTCCCCGAGCCTCTGGCTCTCGCATTCGATGATGGATCCGCACTCGAGGCTGGGGTCGTCCGGATCGTCGTCGTCGTCGTCGTCGTCGTCGTCACCGCCACCATCGCCGTCGCCGCCACCATCGCCGTCGCCGTCGCCGTCGCCGTCGCCGTCGCCGTCGCCGCCACCGTCGCCGTCGCCGTCGCCGTCGTCGTCGTCGTCAGGAACGGGGGGCGACGGAGCGCCAGGGGGCGGACCGAACGGCCAGTTGCAGTCCCACGGGGTGAAGTGCGTGACCAGGGATCGCCAGAGGCTCGTCCCGACCGCATACTGCGCGCCGAGCTGCTCCAGCTCCTCGGCGCTGATCCCGAGCGCGCCGAGCTCGCTCGCGTCGTCGGCCGCGCCGTCGCCGTCGATGTCGACCGACGCTACCCCGCCGCTCACAGCGAGAATCTCGATGACGCGCCCGTCGTTCGCCGGCACCCACGCCCCTTTCTCGGCGTCGTAATAGCCGAGCGGCACATGCATCCCGACCGGGAAGTCGAGGAAGTTCTCGACATAGAACGGAATGGGCTGGTTGAACTCGACCTTCGTCGCCCCGGCGGCGACCGCCTCGTCGAGCCCGAGCTCCACCGCGTACGTGTACCCGCTGGTCGGGGGCAGCGTTCCCGGCATCGCCTCGGGGCCGTTCGGGCCGACCGTGTACTCGGTCGAGCGCACGTGCACCTCCGCCGGCAACGCCACGGTCATCGTCGCCCCCGGCGGACCGCTCGGGTTCGGCACGGTCATCGTCCCCGTCGTGCCCGAAGGGAAGAGCAACGTCGCCTGGCGTGTGCCGCTCTCGTCCATCTGGACGCTCCCGCGTGCGACCTGCGCCCCGGCCCCGCTGCCCAGCGCGACGGGCGTCACCACGGGATCGCTCTCGATCAGCACGATGTCGGGCGCAGCGGACCAGCGCTGCCACTGGGTGCCCACCTGCCGCTGCACCGGCAGATAGCCGGCCTTCTCGTACTTCATCGTGAGCGGCTGACCTCCCCGCACGACCAGCTCGAAGGCCCCGTCCGCGCGCGTGAGGACCTGTCCGTAGCTCTCCGCGTCTCCCGCGTCATGGTGCAGCACGCTCACCTTCACGCCCGAGATCGGGACGCCCGCTCGCGTCGCGACCTTGCCCTTGACGACCGCCACCGAGGCCGGGGCGATCGTCGCCGTCACACCCGTCTGCGGCGCGTTCGGCCCCTGGTAGATGCAGCCCACGGCGTCGATCAGCAGCGTGGCCACGGTCGGATCCAGCGCCGGACAGGCCACGTGCGTCACCGTGCCGGTCGCCGGGTCGCACGTGTCGATCGTGCTCGGATCGCTGTCGTCGGTCGCGATGGGCGTGTGCACGATGCCCAGCACCGGATCGCAGGTATCCGTCGTGCACGCGTCGCCGTCGTCGAGCGTGCCGGTGCAAGTCGGCGCGGTCGTGTAACAGACCTCGAGGCTCGGCCGCGTGGCCACATTCGGCTCCTCGCTGCTCCGGAAGGAGGTGGTGAGGACCGGCGCCTCTTCCAGCAACACGCCGTGATTCGGCGTAGTTCCAGCGAGCCACGCCGCGGTGAGCGCGGTCAGATCGGCCGAACGCATGCCGGCGCCGGGAAGCGACTGGAACGACGCCGCAATCGCCGGGTCGAAATCGGTGCCGTTCGCCAGGCTCTGCCAGGTCACCGTCGGCTCGGTCCACGGCGAGAGGATCCGGTGGATGTTGATGGTGCTGGAGCTGGTATCGTCCCGGTAGATCTGCTGGAGGCGCAGCGTCGCGGAGGCGACCTGCGCCGCTGGGGGTAGCGGCGAGAGGTCGAAGCGGAGGACGGCGTGCCGCACGCCGAAGCCGGCCAGCGTGCCCGTGCGGAGCAGCACGGTCGAGTCGCTCCAGGTCGGGTACGTCTCCCAGATCGTCGCGTCCTCCACCGCGCCGAGGGTCCCGCGCTGGATTGTGACGCACGTCGGGTCCTCGGTGCCCGCCGCGAGCTTCGCGGTGCCGTGCAGCTCCTCCTCCGGTGAGCTCGAGCTGCACGCGGAGCCGGTCGCAGTTGCGCTGAACAGGACGCCCCCCATCAGCAGGGAGTACTTCCGCCAAGCGTTGCGTAAGACCCTGATGGATCCTAGTGGTCGAAGGGATGATGGCTCGTGATGTCTCACTCGATATCTCCTTATTGAAGAAGAGAAAGGAGAACTGCTGCACGTCACCGCTGGATGGCGGACGCGTTGAACCGCAAAGCATTGCCAACCAAGCGCTGTCGCCCTGTGCCTTGTCATTGATTTTTATACTGAACGGCATTGCGCCGAGCAGGGCTGATGGCGCACCTTAGGGGCCACCTGGGAGCTCCACATTCAAAAAAACGGAACTCCATGTTTGTCATGCGAAGCGAATCCGAGTGTCTTGGTGCCGCATCCACGCGCGCGCCTGATCCCGCCGTCGGGGCGCGCACGGGAGCTCCAGAGCGACGAGATCACGACCGCGAAGCCGGCGCTGGAATCAAAGCCGGCTAGCGCGCCCGTCCGGAGGAGCACGGTCGAGTCAATCGATGTCGTGAACGTCTCCCAGATCGTCCCGTCCTCCACCGCGCCGGCCGTACCGCGCTGGATCGTCACGCATGTCGCGTCCTCGGCGCCCGCCGCGAGCTTCGCCGTACCGCGCAGCCCCTCATCGTCCGACGATCCGGAGCTACATGCCCCCCCTACGAGGAGCACCAGAGCGCAGCACGCGAGCGCTCTCCGCTTCACCCATCCCCGGCGTCATTGCTTTCCTCCGCGGGCGCGAAGGGACCAGAGCGACGAGTAAATAGCAATTACAACCGATAACAGACAGCGCGACCCCGCCACAAAAGTCGCCAGATCCGCCCGCTCCCCAGCACGATTTCAGCGCATCCGCAGGCGCGCCGTCTCCGAGCCATCGCCTCGATGACGGCACGTCCCCGTTCGTGACGTCGTCCTCGGCGATCGCGGGCGGCGCGTGCGTCGGCGCCGGGGTCGACGAGATCGCGACGGCGAAGCCGGTGCTCGAGCTGGTGACCGAGTGAAGCGAGCCGGGCGGATCCCCGGCGCATCGGCCCGATGACGCGCTCCCGCCCCCGGCGCGACTTCCTGGTCCGGCTCGGCGTGGCGCACCGCAGACGAAGGCGAAGGTCAAGCCGGGCCCCGCCGCGCCGCCTGCGCCCGACGTGCTCTGAACGCAGCGACGCCGGTGCGTTCCGGGCTTGGCCGGGGCGGGGCAACTCGGCACTCCCCGCCCCGCCCCGCCCCGCCTGCCGCTTCAGCCCGTGAACCCCGCGAGCCCCGCCACGAGCCGATCGAGATCCGCGCGGCTGTGCCGCTCGGTCACGGCGATGAGCAGCTCGTCCCGCCGCCGCGCGTCGATCCGCCCGAGATCGAGCCCCGCGATGATCCCCTGCTCCGCCAGCGCCCGCGTGAGCCTCCCCGCGTCCCCGCCTCGGACCTTCACGGCGGACTCGTGGAACGTCGGCGCCGACATCGGCAACGCGTACCCTGGCCTTACCCGGCCGGCTGTCCACCCGGGCCGTGGTCCACCCACGCCCGCGAGAGCTCCAGCGTTCGGGCATTCTCCTCCACGTTCTGGAGGAATCCGTCGCGCGTCCGGGGATCGGCGATCTGCACGGCCACAGCGAGGAGCCGGTCGCGCGCGTCGGCGATCGCAGCCCGGGCCGCGCCGCGCTCGCCCGCCGCAAAGAGCGCCTCCGCGTGCACGAGGCGGGCGAGCGCTTCGCCCTCCTCGACCTTCGTCACCGTGGCCAGCAGCGCCATGGCCGCGTGGCTCTCCGCGAGCGCCTCGGCCGACCGGCCGCGCGCGAGCAGCACGGATGCCAGCGTCGCTCGGGCCGCGACCTGGGCTTGCTGCGCGGTCTCCAGCAGCGCCACCGCGCGGCGGGCCTCGCCCTCCGCCTCGTCGAGCCGGCCCGCGCTTCGCAGGATCCCCGCCAGGTAGGTGCGAGACCAGCCCTCCCCCCGCCGACTGCCCTGCGCGGCGCACAGGGCGGCGGCCTTCGCCTCCACCACGCACGCCTCCTCGAGGGCGCCGGTACGGCCGAGGACGCGACCCAGGTCGTGCAACGTGAAGCCGAGGACGTAGTCCAGCCCCATCCGCTCGGCTTCAGCGACCGCGGCGCGCAGGCGCGTCATCGCTTCCGCGTACGCGCCGAGCAGGGATTCCCGGAATGCGAGGTTGCACCGCTCGACGCACGCCCTCCGTAGGTCGCCCACCTCCTCGTAGCAACGGAGCGCGCGCGCGGCGAACGCGCAGCTCTCTTCCAGATGGCCGGCGAAGAGCTCACGCATCCCGCGCTGCCGATAAATCGGCCCGCTCACGCTCGGGTCGTCGCGAAAGCGCTCCGCGACCGACGCGATGCGCGCATCGAGCGCCTCGGCCCGCTCGTGGAGACCCGCGAGCAGGAGGTCGAGCGCGATCGACGCGGCCGTCGTCACCGCCGGAGCGGTCGCCTGCCCGTCGGGCCGCCAGGCGTCCGCGAGCATCGTGTCGAACAGGACGAGGTCCTCCGGCTGCCCGAGGTGCCTCGCCGCCCGTCCGGCCTCGGCCAGCGCCGCATACCAGGGCGCAGTGCCCCTCGGCAGCACGCGCAAGGCCACCTGGGCGCACCGACCGAACTCCGCGATGTCCCCGCGCCACCGGCGCGCCTCGGCCCGCAGCAAGAGCAGCTCCTCCCGCGCCGCGCCGCTGACCCCGAGGGAGAGGGCGCGCTCGGCCCACCGCAGCACCGCGGCGAAATCGTTCGCGGCGAACGCCTGCGCTGCCGCCGTCCGGTAGAGCTCGGCGGCGCGCGCGTGCTCGCCGGCGCGATCGAAATGCTCGGCGATCACCGCTGCCGATGGCTCCGCGGCGCGATCGAGCCACGCCCCCGCCAGCCGATGCCCGAGCGCGCGATCCTCCTCGGTGAGCATCCCATAAGCCGCCTCGCGCACGAGCGCGTGCCGGAACGCGATCTCCCGCTCGCCTTGGAACCTCGACGCCGAACGCGTGATGATCCACTCGAGGCCCTCCAGCCGGGCGAGGTGATCGTCGATCGACCCGTCATCCATGCCACCCAGCAGCGAGTCGATCGCGCCTCGCCAGAAGACGTCGCCGAACACGCTCCCGGCGCGCAGCAGCCGGCGCGCCATGTCGTCCAGCCCTTCGAGGCGGGACCGCACCATGGCCAGCACGGTCTCCGGAGTGTTCTGCTTGTTCCCTTCGGAGGTCGCGCGGATCAGCTCTTCCAGGTAGAACGCGTTGCCTTCGGCCTGCGTCACGATGCGCTCCAGGGTCGCCTCGCTCACCTGGTCGCCGAGCACTTGCCTCACGAGCCGCGCGCTGGCCCTGGAGGTCAGCGGCTCGAGGCGAATCTCCTGGAGCTGCCGCTCGGCCCACAGCCGGGGGAACAGCTTGTGCACGTCCGGGCGCGCCAGCGCCAGCAGCATCCATGGCCGATCGCGGACGCGGCGCAGCGCCTCGTCGAGGTATTGAACCGTGGGCGCGTCGCTCCAGTGCAGGTCCTCTATCACGAGGAGCAAAGGGCGCTCCCCGGACACCGCCTCGAGGAAGTCCACCCAGGCGCGCTGCATCTGATCGCCGAGGAGCCGGACGTCGCGGCGCGCGGCGTGCAGCTGAATGCTGTCCTCGTCGGGAAACGGTGTATTCAGGAGCTCTCCGAGGAACTCCGAGACGCGCCGCGCCTCGGCCCCGTCGAAATGCTTGCTCACGTGGGCGCGGAGCTTGTCGCGGCGCTCCTCCAGCGGCTCTCCGTCTTGGATGCCGCCGCAGGCCTGCCGCAGCGCCTGACCGAGCAGGCCGAGCGCGGCGCCCGTGCGCAGCGGGTCTCCTCGGCCGACCCACAAGGCGAAGGGGGGATCGCGCTGGCGGACGCGGAGCAGCAGCTCGTAGGCGATGCGCGATTTGCCGATGCCGGCCGGCCCCGTCACGAGCACCGCGCGCGCCCTCGACTCCTCGATGGATTGGGTGCGCAGCGCCTCGATGGCCGCGATCACCCAGTCGCGCCCGACACATGCGGTCGGCCTGCCGAGCAGCGTCCTCGCGCCCTTCGTGAGGGCCTGTTCGCCCTGGAGCCACAGGCCGGTCTCCGTCTCGAAGACATCGAAGCGGGCGTCGAGCAACCCGGCGGTCACCTCGTCAATCGCGATCGGCCGCGCCTGGCCTGCCGCGTGCGCGGCGCCGGCCGAGGGCACGGGCTGCGCCAGCGTACGTGTCGCCCGGTCGATAAGGTCGCTGGCAGGCAGCCTCCCCGACAGCTCTGCGGTGCCCGTCGCGAGCGCAAGCCGGCGGCCGCCGGCGTGCTTGCGCAGCGAGAGCGCGCAGCGGGCCGCTCGCACCGCCTGATCCGTGGCCAGGCCAGTTCCAGTGAACGTCATCAGGATCGAGCTGTCCATCAAAAGGTCGAGCTGAACCCCGAGCGCAGCGACCTCCCGCGTCATCTCCTCTGGGGTGGACGCGATCTCGGTCTCCGCGTCCGGTCGTCCCGCGCCGCCGGCCCTGGGGGGCTCGGGGGCCATCAGCAGCACGCACGTCACCCTTCGTTCCTTGTGGGTCAGCGATGGCGGGGGCGAGGAGAGCGGCGAGCGGACCGAGGGCACCGGGGCCGACACCTCCTCAATGGGGAGCGTCGCTCTCAAGCCCACCGCGTTGAGCGCCGCGGCCACCGCGGCGCCGTCGCATGGTCGCTCCGCCGGGTCCTTGGCCAGCATCCGGGTGCACAGCACGTCGAGGGATGGCGGCACATCGGCCCGCAGCTCGCTCGCCCGCTGGACGTCCTCCAGCACGATCTTCAGCAGGATGGACATGAAGCTGTCGCCCCTGAAGGCCTGTACGCCGGTCAGGCACTCGAACAGCACGCAGCCGAGCGCGAATACATCGGCGCGCGCGTCGACCGTCGTCCTGCTCCGGGCCTGCTCAGGCGCGACGTAGGCGGGAGTTCCGACGATCATCCCCGACTGGGTCATTCGTGATGCATCGGAGAACCGGGCGATCCCGAAGTCGAGCAGCTTCACCCGCGCGACGTCGCGCTCCACGAGGAACAGATTGGAAGGCTTGAGATCGCGATGCACTATCCGGTGCGCGTGCACGACAGCGAGCGCCTCGGCGGCGCGTGTCATGAGCGTGACCGTCTCGTCCACGCTGAGCCCTCGACGCCCGAGCCTCGTGCAGAGATCCTCGCCCTCGAGCCACTCCATGGCGAGGTAGGGGACTCCCTCCGCTGTCATCCCGTGCGCCACATAGCGGCAGATGCCCGGGTGATTGAGCTCGGCGAGCACAGCGGCTTCGCGCATCAGGCGCTCGACGTTTCTCGGGTCGAGCTGCTGCACTAGCTTGACGGCGACGGGCTCGCCCGAGGCTCGATCGCGAGCCTGGTAGACTTCCCCCATGCCGCCGATTCCCCCGAGCTTTTCGATCTCGAATCGTCCGGCGATTACCTCTCCCCGCCGCATGGGGGCGCAGTATCCCTCGGATCGAGGAATACTTGCATCAGAGGAAATCTCGACCGTCTAGGCATCCGCCGGCGAGCTTGTGGGGGAGGGCCCGCGTCGTGCCCTGCGCCTCGAATTGGCACACTCCACTCACGTCGTCTGGCGTTCCCGGCGACGATCGCGACGCTCTGTCTCTCGACGCTACCGTGCGTTCCGCCTGGAATCACCCGCGGGCGTCCCCCGCATCACCCCGTGAACCCCGCGAGCCCCTCGACGAGCCGATCGAGATCCGCGCGGCTGTGCCGCTCGGTCACGGCGACGAGCAGCTCGTCCCGCCGCCGCGCGTCGATCCGCCCGAGATCGAGCCCCGCGATGATCCCTTGCTCCGCCAGCGCCCGCGTGAGCCTCCCCGCGTCCCCGCCGCGGACCTTCACGACGAACTCGTGGAACGTCGGCGCCGCCATCGGCAGCGAGTACCCGTCGAGCCGCGCGATCTCCCGCTTCAGGTGCTCGGCCTTCGAGAGGCACTGCTTCGCCGCCTCCACGAACCCGCGCTTGCCGAGCATACACATCCGCATCGTGACCGCCGTCGCGCAGAGGCCGCTGTTCGTGCAGATGTTGCTCGTCGCCCGCTCGCGGCGGATGTGCTGCTCGCGCGTCGCGAGCGTCAGCACGTACCCGCGGGTCCCGTGCTTGTCGACCGTCTCGCCGACAAGCCGGCCGGGCACCTGCTGGAGGTACTTGCGGTCGTTCCGGCACGCGAACAGCCCGACGTTGGGGCCGCCGTACTGCGGCGGCAGCCCGAGCGGCTGGCCCTCCGCCACCGCGATGTCGGCGCCGAGCGCGCCCGGCGACTCGAGCAGCGCGAGCGCGTACGGGTCCAGGGTGACCGTGATCAGCAGCGCGCCCTTCTGGTGGCACACCTCGGCCACCTTCCGGATGTCGCCAACGACACCGAAGAAATTCGGATAGCCGACCACCACGCAGGCGGTCGTCTCGTCGATCGCCCGCGTCAGCGCCTCGACGTCCGCCGTGCCGTCGCGGCCGACGTCGACGCCGACCAGCGACGCCTTGCCGGTCCCGATGCCGTGCACGTACGTCTCGACCGTGCCGACATAGTCGGGGTGCACGCCCCCGGACAGCACCGTGCGCTCGCGCCCCGTCAGCCGGCGGGCCATCAGCACGGCCTCCGCGAGCGCGCTCGCGCCGTCGTACATCGACGCGTTGGCGATCGGCAGCCCGAGGATCTCGCTCACGATCGTCTGGAACTCGAAGATCACCTGGAGCGTGCCCTGGGAGACCTCGGGCTGGTACGGCGTGTACGCGGTGTAGAACTCGCTGCGGAGCAGCAGCTGATCGGCGGCCGGCGGGAAATGGTGCTCGTAGGCGCCGGCACCCAGGAACGAGAGCATGCGCCCTGCGCGGTTCTTCTGGGCGAGCTCCTCGAGGTGCCGCATGAGCGAGGCCTCGTCGAGCGAAGGCTCCATCGAGAGCGGGCGCGTGAGGCGCGCCTCCTTCGGGATCGCGCTGTAGAGCTCCTCGAGCGACGACAGGCCGACGGCCTGCAGCATCTCGCTGATTTCCTCGGGCGTGTGGGGCAGGTAGCGCATGGTCTTGTGCAGCGGGAAGCAGGAAGGGTGATGCGGAATGCGGAGGGGCGCGGCGCTCAGTGCGCCGCGGTCTTCAGGAGCTCACTGTACGCGTCGGGATCCATGAGCGTGCCGAGCTCGCCCTCGTCCGAGGGCACGACCTCGATCATCCACGCCTTGCCGTAGCAGTCGTCGTTGACCAGCTCGGGGCGGTTCTCGAGATCCCCGTTGACGCGCTGGACCTTGCCGCTCACCGGCGCGAACAGATCGCTCAGCGTCTTGACGCTCTCGATCGTGCCGAACGCCGTGCCCGCGGTGATCGTGTCGCCCGGCTTCACGTCGAGGTTGACCAGCGTGATGTCGCCGAGCTGCTCGACCGCGAAGGCGGTGATCCCGATCACGATGAGATCGTTCTCCTGCTTGGCCCACTCGTGGTCCTTCGTGTACCGCCGGTCCGTTCGGACATTGTCGCTCGCCATGTGACTTCTTCTCCCTTTGCCAACCTGAGTCTCTGGTCGCCGCGCACGGTCGCTCGGATCAGCCCGCCGCGGCGCGCCTCGGCGCGGGTCAGGCCCGCTTGTAGAACGGGGTCTTGACCACGACCGCCTCGACCGTGCGCCCGCGGCAGTCCACCTGGAAGGCGGTCCCGATCGCCGCCATCGGCGCCGGCAGGTAGCCGAGCCCGATGTTCTTGCCGACGGTCGGCCCCGGGCTGCCGCTCGTGCAGACGCCGACCTTCGCGCCGCTCACGTCGAGCAGCGGGTAGCCGTGGCGCGCGATGCCGCGGCCCGTCATCTCGAAGCCGACCAGCTTGCGCGCGGGGCCCTCGTCCTTGATGCGCTGGAGCGCGGCGCGGCCCACGAAATCGCCCTTGTCGAGCTTCACCACCCAGCCGAGGCCCGCCTCGATGGGGTTCGTCGTCTCGTCGATGTCGTTGCCGTACAGCGACAGGCGCGCCTCCAGGCGGAGCGTGTCGCGCGCGCCGAGGCCCGTCGCCTCGAGGCCGAGCGGACCGCCGAGCTCGACGAGCGCGCGCCAGAGCCGCTGCGCGTCGGACGGCGAGCAGAAGATCTCGATGCCGTCCTCGCCCGTGTAGCCGGTGCGGGCCACGGTGCAGCGCACGTTGGCGAGGGTCGCGTCGCGGAAGTGGAACGGCGCGAGCTCGCGCAGCGCAGGGCCGTCGCCGCCCGCGAGCGCGACGATGTCGAGCGCCTTCGGCCCCTGGAGCGCCATCATCGCCGTGCGATCCGACGCGTCCTCGAAGCTGCAGTGGCCCTGCGCCGCGCCCCGGATGTGGGCGGCGATCTTGTCGCGGTTCGACGCGTTGCAGACGATGAGCCACTGCCGCGCGTCGATCCGGTACACGATGAGGTCGTCGAGGATCGTTCCGGCCTCGTTGCACGCGCACGTGTAGAGCGCGTGTCCGTCCTCCAGCTTCTTCACGTCGTTCGTGACGAGGTAGTCGACCACCTGTCCGGAGTGCTCGCCGCTCAGGATGATCTCGCCCATGTGCGAGACGTCGAACAGCCCGGCGGCGGAGCGCACCGCCTTGTGCTCTTCGGTGACGCCTTTGTACTGGACCGGCATCTCCCAGCCGGCGAACGGGACCATGCGGCCGCCGAGCTTGATGTGCTCGTCGTAGAGCGGCGTCCTTCGGAGCGGAGCGGTGGGGAGCGGCTTGGTCGACACGGCCGCGATCTACTTCGAAAGGTCGTAGATGTCGACTGGCGCAGCGGCCCCCGCGGCGCGGGAGGTCGAGGCCGCCGCTGTCGCGCTCACTCGAGGCGGGTGGGATCGATCACCTTGCCGTCCGGCGTGAGCCCGCTGCGGCGCCAGCGCTCCTCGACCGACAGGCCCTGCTCCGCAGGCGGCCGGGTCTCATCGCGGACGACGAGCTCCGAGGTGTGCGCGCGCGAGACGACCTCGATCCGGATCATCCGCTGCGGCGCGCTCTTCACGGTGGCGCGCGAGAAGATCGTCTTCGCAGGGCCGGTCTCGACATTTCCGGCGAGGACGCGCGTGCGCACGTAATTCGCCACCCGCTCGGCAGGGATTTCCCCGATGGCGAAGACGGCATCGGAGAAGCGCGCGCGCACCTTCATGCGGCGCGGGATGGGCAGGCCGAACGCCTGCTCGGCCCCCTCGGCGAGCTCGCCCGGCAGCGCCTGGTCGACCGGCGGCTTCGGGGCCGCGGCCTCGCTCGCCTGCGGCGCCGGCGCCGGCCCGCCGGCGTCGCTGCGGCAGGCGGGCGCGGCCGAAGCACACGCGACGAGCGCGGTGAGCGCGCCTGCGGCGCGCGACAGGCCGGCTCGTGTCATTCGATGAGGGTGGCCCACGAGTCGATCTTAACGACCTTGCGCGGCCGCTGCAGCGTCCTCGTGCTCGTTCGCGTCGCGCCCCCCTGGGCGTCCGCGTCGCCCGCGGCGCCGGTGTGGAACACGAGCTGGTACTCGGGCGGGGTGGACTGCCGGACGATCGTCTGCGGGCCGAAGTACGGATCGGTGTAGTTCTCCGTCTCCGTGCAGGTCGGCTTCTGGGTCACGGCCACGCCGAAGACGATCGTGCCCGGCGACTGCAGCTCGAAGTGCTCGGGAGGCGCGAGCGGATCGACGACGAGGCAAGCGTTCGGGTACGCGGCCGGCGTCCCCGCCGCGCCGAGCAGGTAGTCGACGCCCCAGATCGCGCCGCGCCCGTCCGCGCACGCGTAGGTCCCGGGCGCGACGGGCGTGAACGTCGCGAAGTACGCGCAGCCGTTGAAGAGGGAGATGGGCCCGGTCACGCGCTGGCCGCCCGTGAACGGGACGACCCAGTTCTCGCTGAAGCGGAGGCTGCTGTTGTGCGGGCGCTCGGTGATCGACCAGACCCGCGTCTCGATGGTGCCGCTGGCCGTGAACGCCTCCTGATCGCCGGTGGAGAACAGGATGACCTTGTTGCCGAGCGGATCGGTGCTCACGATGGGCGTCGTCTGGATCGGCTGGCTCTTCGCTGCGGTGTCGGTCGGGAACGAGTACGCGTCCCAGGCGAGGTCCACGGTCCAGTTGTCCGGGTTGGTGCTCGTCAGGCTGACGCGCCAGAGCGTCCCGTCGGCGTCGCCGACGTAGATGCGCTCGGCGACCTCGCCGACGCCCGCCGGGAACGGCACGGGGACGCCGGTGATCGGCGAGTCGAAGTCGACCTGCGTGGTCCGCGAGCCGATCCCGCCGGGGGCCTCGTCGACGCGGCCCCGGAACGTGCGGATGATCTCGCCCGTGTCGAGCCGGACGATCGTGAGCGAGCGCGACGGGCCGACGGGGCCGCCGCTGCCCGCGCTGCCCCAGCACCGGACCGAGTCGCGGACCGCCAGGGTGCCCGTCGGATAGAAGAGCGGGTGCGTCGTGTTCTGCCGGTTGCACGCGGGCTGGCTCGTGTCGAGCGGAGCAGAGCCGCCGGGCAGGATAGCGACCGCGATCTCCTTGATCTGACCGCCGGATTCCATCTCCACCATGCCGATCGCCGGCGTCGGCGCCGCGTCGCCGAACAGTGGGTTGCCGGCGTTGTCCGTGGAGAGCTGCCAGAGGAACCGCGGAGCACGGGGGTTCGTCACGTCGAGCGCGTAGTAGAAGCTGCCGCCCGCGCCGCCGCTGGCGAGGAGCACGGTGCTCCAGGTCGCGTTGGCGCTGCTCACCTGCGCCGACGTGCGCTCGAAGACGACGTTCTTCACGACGGGCGCGCCGTCGAGCAGCAGCGATTGCTGATTGAACGTCGCGAGCAGCCGGGGGAGCACGTGGGGCGGCAGGAACGACCAGAGCTCGTTGTTCTCGACCTTGTCCACCTTGAGCACGTCCGCCGTGTTCGCCGCGGTCACCTGGAAGGCGTGCAGCTGCCCGTCGGTGGTCGCCGTGTAGAGCACGAGCGGTCGGGCCTTCTGATCGGGGTGCTCCGCGAAGGCCCGGTAGGACTCGTCAGGGATGTAGTCGTTCGGCGGCCCCACGACGACCGGTGTGGAGTGATAGATGCTGCCGAGCTCGTTGCCGTCGCGCGAGGCGACGCCCGAAGGCATCGGCTCGCCGACCTCCCACTCGATGAGGCGCCGGGCGCAGTCGCCGGCGTTGGTCGCCTGCAGCCCGCCCGAGCACTGCGGCGGGATCGCCGCGCTGGGATCGAGGTCGAGAGCGCGGGACACGCTGGAGAACGCGCTCGCGAAGGTCGACCCCGGCGCGAGCGCGCCGCCGTTGGTCATCGTGCCCGTGTAGCTGCCCAGCCCGTCCGTGGCGACGGTGGCGGGGCGGATGCTCCGGCTCGACCAGATGCGTTGCGCGGTGGTGTCGAGGTCGCCGATCACGGTGAAGAACCGCCGCGGCTGCCCGGTGTTCGAGTTGACGTTGGCCGCGAAGTCATCGCCCTTGCCGGGATCGATGTCCTCCAGCTGCGTCGTCATGACGCCGCTCACGGCCTCGCAGACGAAGCGCTTGCGCTCGAGGTTGCCGCTCCAGAGCGAGCCGTCCGGCGGCGGGCTGAACGAGGAGGCGAACTGGTAGGCGACCCCCGCGGCGGTGCTCCCGGTGTTCGCGGTCGTGGCCGCGTTGGCGAAGACGGGGAGGGTGCGGCTCGTCGAGTTCGCGGCGATCTGCGCGAAGATCCGCGACATCACCGCGGAGAGCTCGTTGGCGTCGTTCGGGAAGTAGCCGCGGTCGGTCCCGCCCTCGATGGCGATGCGCGAGAGCGTGCAGCACGCCTTGAGCGCGCCGGACGCGCCGTCGCAGCGCCCTCCCGCCAGGAAATCGGACGAGGAGATCGTCGAGCAGTCGACGCCCGCCTCCGTGGAGAGGCCGAACCCCACGGTATAGGTCGGCACGCGCCGGTTCGGGTTGACGTGCGTGTTGAGCGAGTGCGCGATGACCTGCGGCTCCTCGTAGGGACAGCCCGTCAATTCGGGGCCGGGGCCGGGCCCCTGCGCGCAGCTCGGGCGCAGGTCGAGGTTCGGCTCGCCGTCGGAGATCAGCACGATCGACGTCTTGCGGCAGCCGCCGCTGATGAACGGATCGTCGCGCGGCCCGAGCGGCCGGCTCTTCCAGGTCGAGGCCTCGTTCAGGATGTAGTCGCGCGCGTCGGACAGCATCCCGGCGAGCGGCGTCGCGCCGTAGGGGCGCGCCGCGATGAGCGCGTTCTGGATGCTCTCGTTCACGCTGCGGATCTCGGTGGTGTCCGCCGTGTAGGTCGGGAAGGGGATGAGCGGCCCTTCCCAGAGCGGCGCGGACGGGTTCCTGGCGCCGACCTCCATGTCCGCGGCAGCGCAGGCGGGCGGGTTGCCCCGCGCCGGGTATCCCGCGCCGCTCTCGAACCCGAGGAAGTAGCTCCACATCCCCTCGATGCCGCCCACCGGATCGGGAGCGCCGGAGAGGAGCCCGGTGCTCGCGTCCGGGAGCGTGTCGAACGTCATGAGCGAGAACCGGATCCGATCCTGATAGACGTCGAGCAGGCCGGCGTTGAGCTGCGTGAACGGCGTCGTACAAGGAGTGGCCGCGTTGTCCCAGCGGTGCTCTCCCACCAGATCGTAGGTCGCCCCCGGGCCCTTCGTGCAGTGGCCCGAGATCATGCGGTGGAACGGGATGTAGTAGTTCCTGTCGTAGGGCGGCTCTCCCCCGAGGCTGAACTCGTTGACGAACGCGGCGCCCGTGCGGGGCTGCGCGACGCAGCTGAAGTTCTGGATCGGGCCCGTGAGCGACTCGACGAGCTTCGTCCAGCGGCTCTTCAGGGCCTCGGAGGCGGGGGGAGTGCCCGGGTTGCAGTCCGGCTCTCCGCCCGCCACCGTCTTCTCCATCGAGCCCGACGTGTCGACAAGCAAGAGCACGTTGGGCAGCGGCGGCTCCACATCCATCGCCTGCGCGCGTGCGCGCCCCGCGACGAGGCCGAGCGTCGCCGCGGAGCTCATGGTGACAAGGACCTTCGTCAGGTTTCGCATCGTGCGCTCCGGTTCGTCACTTCGAGCAAAGGATATCGGCAACGACGGACATGGATTCCTGGCTGCCCGCCGTCGCGATGGCAGAGCCGCCGGGCCAGGCGATGAGACGCGCGCTCATGGTGACCGTGCAGTAATCGACGCTCACCGGGTTCGGGCCGCCCATGTCGCTGCCGGCGCGGTTCCCTATCGCAGGCCTTATCTTATCAGTGATCTCCACCTTGGCGATCCACTGGACGGCGGCGCGACCAAGGCTCCCGGGCGTCTCCGGCGGGCCGGCCGTGGGTGGCTCCAGGAGCGGCTCTGCCGCGCCGAACGTGTGCGGCAGGAGCGGCCAGCACTCGTTGGTGGCGACCGAGCAGGTCGTCGACCTGGGGATCATCTCCAGGCCTCCCTTCTGCTCGATCTCGGCGATCGCCAGCTGCATCGCGTACTCGGTGAGGTAGTGGGTCTGCGTCATCCGGCGCTCGTGGCCGCTGGCGATGGTCGACAGCGTGGCCGCGTGGGCCGCGAACAGGCCGATGGCGGTGAGCATCGTGATGACCAGCACGACGATGAAGACGGCGGCGCCCCGCTCGCGGGAGCGCCGGCGGGACCGGGCGATGCTTGCGTTCACCATTGGACGTAGGCCTGGTTGGGGAGCGCGATGTCGGCGTAGAGCGTGCGCATCCGGGCATAGACAGGCGGCGATCCCGAGGGCGCCGTGTTCCCATAGGTGTTGGCGCTGGCGACGATGCCGGGGATCAGGAACCTGAGCCTGCGGCCATCCGGGCCCACGGGGACGGGGAGACCGACGTCGCGATCGGGCGCCCGGGTGCGGGTCGAGAGCCGGACCTGGACCGCCCGCACGCGCTGCGGCGTGCCGGGCGGTCCAGCATCGATCGCGGCGGCGGCGCTGTACACGAGCGCGTTGTCGGTCGCCATGATGGGATACCGCGTGATCTGCGGATTGGTCACTCCAGGGGTGGTGCTCTCCTGCGCGACGGAGATGCCGAACTTCAGATCGACGGCGTACTCCGCGATGAGCTCGAGCGTGTCCGGGAGCTCCACATCGTTCTCGTTGAGCTCGACCCGCACGAGCTCGGTGCGGCCGTTGTCGCCGGTGAGCGCCGGCGTGACAGGCGCCACGAGAGGGTCGTAGGCCGTCCCCTTGCCGGCGAGGCTCCGGATGTCGTAGCGGACGCGCGAGACGACGTTCACCCATCCTCCGTCGCCGGTGGAGCCGCCGGGGGTCACGCCGCAATCGGCGAGCCCGACAAGCGTCGGCAGGCCGGGATCAGCCTTCAGCGTGATGCGGATCTCGAGGGGCGGATCGCCGACCACGTTGACCTGATCGATGACGCCATACAGGAACTTCTCCTGACCGCGGACCATGATGCGCAGGAAGCGGTGGGGAGCGAAGATCTGGGTCAGGCTCTGCCCGCCGCCCCGCGCGCGCTCCAGCGTGCGCTGCACGGCGGTGCTGCTCGGGTTGAGCTCGACGATCCAGTCGCCCGACTCATCGCTGATCTTCCTGAACTCGAACAGCTCGGTGCTGTTCAAGCTGCCGCCGATGATGATGGAGTCGGGGTGCAGCCCGTTGGCGATGCTCTGGCTGAGCTCCGTCCCGTGGAGGAACTCCGACCCTTGACGCAAGATCGAGATCCCGGCGAGCCGCCGCAGGCCGACCGGCGAGGCCGGGACCTGACAGACCTCCGGGTCCAGGAGGATGTTGGGCGACGAGAGATAGCCCGCGCGCTGCAGGTCCGCGGTGAGCCGGTTCATCCCGATCGTCGCCGCGAGGTGCGAGGCGGAGGCCCTCGCCTCGTTCTGGAAGAAGCGCGTCGCGTTCTTCGAGAGCAGGAAGGCCGCCAGCGACACGACGAGGCCGGCCGCCATCGCCACGAGCAGCTCCACGAGCGTGAAGCCTCGCTGTCCTGAGGCGCCCGCTCGCACGCGGTGGGTGGTGCGTCGGCTCGTCGTCATCGCCTGTCCTCGCTCGTGTTCCGGAGCACGCCGGTCGTCAGGTAGACCGCGCCGAAGCGCCCCGGGTTCGCGTCGACGTCGAGCGGGTCGACCCCGCAGTCGATCGGGTTCCCGTTGCGCTCCCAGATGACGCGGATTTCGGCGCGGATGAGGCTGTCCCAGATCCGCGCGCTTGACACGGGATCGGTGAACTGGCTGAAGCGGACGTGCGTGCAGAACGCGGACGGCGACGCGTCGCCCGTGTAGATGTCGGCCCCGAGCACGTCAGCGCTCGGCGACCCGAGCGCGGCGATCTCCGTGGGGGTCACCTTCGTGAACGGGGCGGTGGCGCTGAGCGCGAGCCAGTCTGTATCGCTGCTGATGTCGGGCACCCGCATGGGATCGTTCCACTGGAGCGCGTCCACCCGCAGCCGCTCTGCCCAGGTCATGGCGATGCTGTTGGCGATCGCGAGGTTGCGCGCGTTCGTGTTGCTGATGAGCGTCGCCTTCTGCAGCGCGAGCACGCCGGTGGCGCCGATCGCGAGCACGCCGAGCGCCGCCATGACCTCGATGAGCGTGTAGCCGCGGCTCGCCGCCCTCCTCGCACGCGCCGCGCTCACAGCCCGAGCCTCGCGACGCCGTTCGGCGGGACGAAGACCGAGCGCAGGAGGCCGGTCCTCGTGTTGGTCACGTTGACCCGGAGCGCGCCGAGCAGCGGCGCGAACCCCGTGCTGGGGTCGTAGCGGACGAACGTCCGCCCGCGCGGCGTGAAGCAGACGTCGGCGTCGGCGCGCGCCGTGCCGGTGGGATCGAGCAGCTGCATCGACGCCAGCTCGACGCCCTCGGTGTGGAACGTCGTGACCGGCTCGGTCTCGGCCGCGTTCATCCAGTCGACGACGCTGAGGCAGCTCTTCGCGATCATCGGGCCGGCGGCGGTGCTATCGACCTGCGCCTGCCGCACCTGGAACTCGCCCGTCGAGGCGGTCCACCGCACGAGGACCGCCGTCCCGCGCCCGATCGCCTGGTAGCGCGCGAGCCGGTAGATGCCGCTGATCTCCATCGCCGTGCGGTTCACGCGGCGATCGCGCATGCCGCTCACGAAGCTCGGCGACGCCGCGGCCGCCAGGATGCCGATGAGGACCACCACCGCGAGCAGCTCCGGCAGGGTGAAGCCGCGCGCGCCACGGCGGCGCAGCGCGCGCTGCCCCGGAGAGCAAGCCCGCGGCCTTTCGGAATCACGAGGAGGACGTCGCGAACAGGAGGTAGGGCGCACCAAAGCCTCGGCAAAGGCAAGCTGCATGCCCTCGACGGGATGCGCTAAGCCATTGAATTTCATGGTGAATCTCTCAAAGCGATTCGCCGCGGGCGCTAACGATTGCGGCGCTATGAAAAAAGGTGCAAGGCGAACGGGCCATGCGATTCCCGCCTGAAAGGTGTTCACCGAGAGGCCCATTGGACCACAGCGCGTCAGCTCCGACTCGCACGACTCGCGCGAGCCGCGCGGCGCGCGCGTGCTCCGGGAGGCCGTTGCGCTCCCCTGCGTGGAGCTGCGCGCTGCTGGCCGGCGCGCTCGCGGCCGCGCTGTCTTCGGGCTGCAGCAAGAAGGAAGAGCCCCTCGGCGCGCCGCCGCCGCCCCCGCCGGCCGCGAAGCCGGCCGCCTGCGCCGGCGGCGGCGGGACGATCGGCGACGCGGCGAGCGCGCCGTTCTTCCCGCGCACGACGGGCGGATTCTGCCTCGACCCGAACGGCGGGGAGAAGACGTTCGGCGAATCGGCGCCCCTGCCGCTCGACAGCATCTGCGACATGTTCGACGGGGAGTGCGAGATCTACAAGGGATTCGGCGTGCGGCGGGTCGTCGAGGCGCGGTACGTGAGCGGCGAGGGCGGCTCCGCGACCGTCGACGTCCACCTCTCGAAATTCGGATCCACGGAGGGCGCTTACGGGATGTTCACGAAGCGCACCGTGGGCGACGGCGACCCCGCCGACGAGGCGACGCCGCGCCCGATCGAGGGGGGCGGCGCGGCCGCGATGGGGGTCGGGAACGCGTACCTCTGGCGCGGGCAGTACCTCGCCGAGATCACCTACAACGACGAGGCGCTGGCCGAGGCGGCGCTCAAGTCGTCGAGCGAGAAGGTCCTGCCTGGGCTCGTGAAGGAGATGGGCGCGAAGCTGCCCGGCGAGCCGTCGCTGCCGCCCGCCGCGGCGGCGCTGCCCAGGGACAACATGATCCCGCTCGGGATCCGCTACGAGACCAAGGACGTGCTCGGGGTGGATGGCGCTGGGCCCGGCGCGTTCGGCTACTACAAGGAGGTCGACAAGCGCTACCGGGTGGTCGCGGTCGTGCGCGGCGACGTCGACCAGGCCAAGGACGTGGTGTCGACGCTGGCGAAGCTGCCGGGCGCGGCCAGGGAGAAGGGCATCGGCGACGGCTCGGTGCGCCTCATGAGCAAGGACGGCGAGGGCTCCGCGACCGAGTGGGTGTTCGCGCGCGCCGACAAGACCGTCTACGGCATCGGCGACGAGGCCCGCGTGCTCCGCAACGGCATGACGGCCGACGAGCACGCCAAGCTGACGCTGACCAAGGAAGAGAAGACGGCGAGGCTGAAGAAGCTCGTCACCGCGCCCGCGCGCTGACCGCAGCGGGAGCGGTCGAGCCGCCCGGGGCTCGCGACGCTATGGCGCCGCGCGCCGCGCGCCGCGGCCCGGGCGGCGCCGTGCGCTCACTGCGTGCGGAGGATGACGTGGTAGCCGAAGGCCGTCTCGACGAGGTCGCTCACCTCGCCGACCTTGATCTTCTCGAGGCCCGCCTGGAACTCCGGGACCATCGCGCCCTTCGGGAACTTGCCGAGGTCGCCGCCGCGCTTGTCCGCGCCCGGCTCGTCCGAATACTCCTTCACGATGTCCGCGAACTTGCTCGGATCGGCCTTGGCCTTCGTCATGGCCTCGGTCGCGCGGGCCTTGGCTTCGTCCTTGGTGCGCTCGATGGTCGGGGGCGCTCGGCGGCTCCCCTTGTACATGACGAGCAGGTGCTTCGCGCCGAACATCTCCCTCGGCGCCTGCGCCGCCTGCGCAGGGCGGGGCGTGGGAGCGGGCGGCGGAGCGGCGGCGGTGGCGTGCTCGTGCTCGTCGGGCTCCGGGGCGACGGGGGCCGCGAGCCGGGCGAGCGGCGTCGTGTTGAACATGCCGAAGAAGCCGAGGAGGCCGATCAGCACGAGCGCGCTCAGCACGGCGTGCGGCGCCCACCAGTACGGATCTTCCGGCTCCGAGCCGTCGTCCTCTGCGTCGTCGTCGTCGTGCGCGTGGCCGTGGCCACGGCCGCGGGCCGCGGTGGCCTTCGCCTCTTCCTCCTCGCCGTCGTCGTTGCCTTCGTCGGCCGACCCGGCCTCGTCGTCGAGGTCCTCGTCGTCCTTGGCCCTGTCCTTCTCGCTCGTCTTGCTCATAAAGCTTCCCTGATCCGGGCCCCGGCCCTTAGCACGCGACCACGCCGGCCGTCAGCCGATCTCCGCCCACGCGCTCGTGAGCACCGGATCGGGGCGTTCCTTGACAGAGGTGACCACCGCGACCTTGCCGCCGGCCAGCGCCCAGCCCCGCGTGATGAGGGTGTCGCCCGGCCACACCGGCTTGCGGAACTGCGCGCCGTACGCCCGCAGCCGGCTCGCGTCGCCGCCCGCCGCCTTCTGGATGATCGCCCGCGCCGCGAAGCCGTACGTGCAGAGGCCGTGCAGGATGGGGCCTTGCGTGAAGCTCGCCTTCGCCGCGACCTCCGGATCGGCGTGCAGCGGGTTGTCGTCGCCCGAGAGCCGGTACAGCAGCGCCTGCTCGGGCGTCGTCGCCTGCTCGACGACCCAGTCCGGCTCGCGGTCCTTCGGCACGGGGGCCTCCGACTCGGCGTGCGGCGGGCGCGGCCCGCCGAAGCCGCCGACGCCGCGCACGATGATCGACCACACCGTGTCGAAGAGCGGCTCGCCGTCGAGCGTCGTCTTCGTCTCGACGATCACCTGCGCGAACTTCTTGAGGTCGTAGATGCCCGTCAGCGTGGCGGTCGTGAACAGCGTCCCACTCGTCGGGAGCGGGCGGTGCACCCGGAGCGTCTGCCCTCCGTGGACGATGAGCGCCAGCTCGGCCCCGGCCGCCTCGAGCGCCTCGAACACCGTCCCCTGGGAGGGGATCACGCCGAACGTCGGGTAGACCTTCATGCCGCCCGGCGTGCCCTCGTACAGGTACTCGAGCTCCTCGCGCTTGGCGCCGATCCCGAGCGCGTAGGTGGCCAGGGTCTTCCAGTTGAAGGTGAACGCGCTGGGCTGGGTCGTGTAGCCGACCTTCGAGAGATTCAGCGGCATCGGGGGCTCCTCGCAGGATGGAAACGGCCGGGCAGGCGTACCGACCTGGCGATGTCGCGTCAACTGCCGCCCGCCGAGCGGAGCGCGGCGTCACAGCGTGCGGCGCTGCCGGCCGCGCCCGGCGCGGCGTCAGAGCGCGAGGCGGTACGCGATCAGGACGCCGATGTTGAACATGTCGACGCGCTGGGAGAGCGAGGCGAGATCGCCGGTCGGGGAGACCTTGCGCTTCTCGGGGAGGAACCAGCTCGAGTAGCGGATGTGGCTCCCGACGCTCCAGTTGTCGGCGAAGGCCCAGTCGCCGCCGAACGCGAGCCCAGCGGCGACGCCTTCGGTGCCGATCGTCGCCGCCCTGGGCCCGACATACGCCGTGTCCGAGTAGGGGTTGCGATCGGCCTCGACCGACCACGAGTCGTTGACGACGACGCCGCCGATCGTCACGCCGGCCCACCACTCCGAGCTGTGGATGCGGAGGGCGTAATAGCGAAACAGCCCATCGAGCATGAAGTAGCTGCGCGCGTGATCGCGCTCGAGGCCGCGCGCGCCGCGCGCGGCGTCGGAGGTCAGCGTCGCCGCCCAGAAGATGCCTGCGCCGAAGCCGATGTCGCGCCAGCGGTAGAGGTTGTGGATGCCGAGGGAGACGCTCGTCTCGCCCTGCTCGCAGGCGCCCGGAGACACCGAGACGGGGCAGACGTCGGCGCCAGGGAGCGTCATCACGCCGCTGCTCACCTCCACCATGGTGTAGGGGAAACCGCGCTCGCGCGCGGCGACCGCGCGGCGGGCGGCCCTGCTCTCGTCGGCGCGGCCGGGGGTGGAGATCAGGAGCGCGGCGAGCGCGGCGAGCGCGGCGGCGCACGCGGCGCCGCGCGAGCGCACGCTCGTCGCTCGCGCGCTGTCACGCCCCGCCAGCGCTGCCCGGCCGCCCTGCCCGGCGCGGGCGTCGGAGGGCGCTTGCGACGTCGGGTACCGGCCGCCTGGACTCACGTTCTCTGGATTATAGCCATGGACCCGTCGACGAGGGGAGCGGCGAGGCGGCGTCCGTGGGCAGCGGCGGCGGCGAGGGAGGCAGGACCGGCGCTGGTGCGGCGCTGGCCGGCGGCGAGGCAGCGCCGGTGCTGTTGGGCGAACCCGCGCCTCCCGGCGTCGGGGACGGGGCCGGCGCGCCCCGGGGGACGGGCGCCGGCGGCTGCCCCTGAGGAGCGCCGCGGCCCTCGGCCGGCGCGGGGCGGCGCGGCGCAGGCCTGCGGTCTGCGCCTGCGGCCTGTGTCCCCGAGCTCTGTGGAGCGACCTGAGGGGGCGGCGCCGGGGCGGCGCCCGGCGGGCCCCCGGAGAGCTCGGCGACGAGGTGCTGGGCGGTGGTGAGCGCCGGCTGCAGCTCGAGCGCGAGCTTCGCAAGCTGGATGGCGCCGGCCTTGTCGCCGGCGTATTTCCGCCCGAGGGCGTCGGCGACGATGCGCTCGGACGACTCGCGGCGGAGCTCGGCGAGGCGCGCGTCTCCTGGCCACCGCGCGAGCGCCTGCGAGACGATCTCCTTGACGTTCTCGCGGGGCGGGGTGTCCCAGGCGTGCCTGCCCATGCAGTCGCGCGCGCGCTCGATGTGCCCTTCGATGGTGTCGCGCGCGGACGGCCCCCCGAAGGCGCCGAGGTGCCGCCCGCCGAGGAACACGACGAACCCCACCGCGCTGGCGCACGCGAGGAGGGCGGTCGCGCGCGCGATCATCGCCCGACGGGGGAGCGGCCGCGCGGCGGACTCGACGCCTTGCATGGTCGACGGGACCGGCGCAGCGTCGCGCATGGGATCGATGCCGAGGCCGATCGCCGTGCGCGCGGGCTCGTCCGCCGCGCCGCCGTGGCGAGCGGGGCTCCACGATGCGCGCGCTCCGGCGTCGAGCCGCTCCGCCGGTTCGGCGAGCGCGCCGCCGAACCGCGCGCCGCTCGAGGGCCGCTCGGCCTGGGACGAGGCTGCGAGCGGCGTGGTCCACGAGGGCGCCGAGCTGAACGAGCTGGGTGAAGCGCGCTCGGCGCCGCTGGAGGAGGAGCGCTCCTCCTCGCGGCGATGCGACGCGGGGTCGCTGTAGCGCGCTGCATCGCCGCCCGGGAGGCGGGGCTCGAGGTCGCCGATGTGGGCGCTCTCGAGCGTCGGCGCGGCGATGCCGCCGATCTGGGCGGCGAGCGCGGGGGAGAGATCGAGCGATTTGGTGCGCGACTTCGAGGCCAGCTTCATGACCGCGCTGGCGCGCAGGAGCCCGGGCTGGGCGGCGATCTCCTCGGGGTCGAGCCCGCTCGCCCGGACCGCGAGGGCGAGATCGCGGCCGAGGGCGCGCGCGTCGGGGGCCCGGTCCGAGGGCTTCTTGGCGAGATTCTGCATCACGATCCGCGCGATGGGCTCGGGCACGTAGCTGGAGCGCGCGATGCTGCGCAGGTCCGCCGGCGGGGCGTGCGT
The DNA here is from genome assembly GCF_051473845.1 of Sorangium sp. So ce381. Lineage (NCBI taxonomy): Bacteria > Pseudomonadati > Myxococcota > Polyangiales > Polyangiaceae > Sorangium > Sorangium sp. So ce381. The sequence continues at coordinate 2,817,319 of NZ_CP150336.1, forward strand.
GTGCTGGACGAGGAGTGCGACCGGCGAGTCGCCCTCGAACGGGGCGCGCCCCGCGAGGCACTGGTACAGCATCGTCGCGATGGAGTAGACGTCCGCCGGCGGACCGACCCGCTGCCCTTCGGCGCCTTCGGGCGAGATGTACTTGGCGGTGCCGAAGATGAGCCCCGCCTGGGTGGTCATCGCCTTGTCGGCCCAGTCGAGGCGGGCGATGCCGAAGTCGAGCACCTTCACGTAATCCGGGTCCTCGCTGCGGCGGACGAGCATGATGTTCTCGGGCTTGAGATCCCGGTGGACGATGCCCTGCGCGTGCGCCTCGCCGACCGCGTCGCACACCTGGAGGGCGATGTGGAGCGCCCTCGGGAGCGGCAGCGCCTCGCTCTCGCCGCCTGCCCCTGCCGCGGCGAGCGCGGAGAGCAGCGAGATGCCGTCGAGGTGCTCCATGACGAGGTAGAGCTCGCCGCCGATCCGGGGGTCGGCGATCGGGGGCACGCTCCCGGTCATGAGGACCTGGACGACGTTCGGGTGGACCAGCCGGCTCGCGATCTTGGCCTCGCGGTGGAAGCGGCTCACGAGCTCTGCGTTGCTGCTGAGCTCGCGGTGGAGGATCTTCACGGCCACATCGCGCTCGATCCCGGCCTGGAAAGCGCGGTAGACGCGGCCCATCGAGCCGATGCCGATGAGGTGGCGGGTCTGGATCTGCCCGCCCAGCGTGATGCCCACGTACGGGTCGCGCTCCGCGGCGCCGAACGTGGGGCTCTTGCGCGAGCTCGCGAGCGGGGTGCCGTCGCGCGGGCAATAGAGGACGCCCGCGTCGTAGCGCTCGCCGCACGAGGGGCAGCTCTTCGCGGGGGACGGCTCCATCGACGGCGCTGATCCTAGCACCGCTCCCGCCATAAATTCTCGGACGGAGCGGCGTTTCGGCGCGCCGCGGCGCCCGAGGACGCTCGGACGTGGACCGACCGGCGCCTTGCGACTACGGTCGCGGCGTGAGCGGTTCCAAGGCGAGTGCAGCACGGGCGCGCAACGGCAGAGGGCGCGGCAACGCGGGTGCCGCCCCTGCGCCCGCCGCGCGCCAGGCCGCCCCCTCGCCGGCCCGGGAGGTCGCCTCGCCGGCCCGGGAGATCGCCTCGCCGGCGGCCGACGCAGGGCCGCGCGAGGGCGAGTACGTCGTCACGCTTCCCACGTTCGAGGGGCCGCTCGACCTGCTGCTTCACCTCATCCAGCAGCACGAGCTCGACATCCTCGACATCCCCGTGAGCTTCGTCACGGAAAAATACCTCGAGTACCTGAAGCTCATGCGGTCGCTGTCGATCGACCTCGCGAGCGAGTACCTCGTGATGGCGGCGACGCTGACGCACATCAAGTCGAAGATGCTGCTGCCGAGCGTGCCTGCGGGGCAGGACGACGACGGGATGCCGGGCGAGGAGGAGGATCCGCGGGCGGAGCTCGTCCGGCGGCTCCTTGAGTACCAGAAGTACAAGGTCGCCGCAGCCGACCTGGCCGAGCGCGGGACGCTCGGGCGCGACGTGTTCACGCGCGGCATGAGCGAGAGCGAGGTGCCCAAGGGCCCGGCTCCGTTCGCGCAGACGGCGATCTTCAGCCTGCTAGACGCCTTCGAGCGGGTGCTGAAGCGGACGAACGTCCAGATCGATCATGAGGTCGTCTTCGATCGCATCAGCATCACGGATCGCATCGTCGAGCTCACGGAGAAGCTCTCGGCGCGGCGCGCCATGCGGTTCGAGGATCTGCTGCTCGACAGCGTCTCGAAGGGGGGCGTGATCCCGCGCTTCGAGGTCGTGATCACGTTCCTGGCCGTGCTCGAGATGTGCAAGCTGAGGCTCATCCGGGTCCACCAGACGGACCCGCTGGCGCCCATTCACATCCAGCTCGCGGTCGCCGATGGCGCGCCGGTGGTGTTTGACGGCTCCGAGGACGGCGTGCCGATGGCATTTGACGGCTCCGAGGACGGCGCGCCGGCGGCGGAGCGGATCGAGACGGCGGGGAGCGAGGAGGCAGGAGCGCCGCCTGCTGCCGCCGAGGGCGAGATGGCGGAGGCCGTCGAGGTGGGGCGAAGCGAGCCGGCCGGGCCGGAGCTCGTCGAGCCGGCCGAGCCGACGAGCGGAGCGCCGTCGGGAGCGGAGCCCGCGGGGGCGCCGAGCGTCGCACCGGACGGCCTGGAGCCGGTCGAGCCCGTGGAGCAGGTGGAGGACGTCAGCGCCGAGGCGGCAGAACCGGAGCCCGCGGAGGCAGCGGAGGAGTCGAGCAGCGAGCCGGCGTGGTCGGAGCTGGCCGAGCCCGTCGAAGAGAGGAACGTCGAGGCGGGGGACGCGGAGCTGGCGCAGGCCGTTGAGCCAACGAGCGGCGAACCGGCGTGGTCGGAGCTGGCCGAACCAGCTGAGGAATCGAGCGGCGAAGCATCGGCGACGGACCTCCCCGGGGCCGCGGAGGAGACGAGTCGTGCGGACGACGTCCCAGCGGGCGAGCCTGCGGTGGAAGCGGTGGAAGGTGATGCCGACCCGGCTCCAGGAGAGGCGGAGCGCGATGCTGCCGTGGACCCGAACGCGCACCCGGCCGCAGAGGACTTCGCAGCGCCGCCGGCAGAGGTGGATGAGGTAGACGCAGGGAGTGGCCGTGACGGTGGCTGATGCCGCGGCGAAGCGGCGGCGCATAGCAAAGACGACGACAGGACAGGGCGCATCGGCGCGGCTGAGGGCGGCGGCGCACGCATGGCTCGGCGAAACGAAGCGGCCGAGGGGCGGGAAGAAGGAGCCGCGTGCGCCGAAGACGGCAGGGCAGGGCACGCCGGCGAGGGCGAGCGCGCAGGCCACGCCGGCGCGGCTGAGGGCAGCGGCGCACGCGTGGCTCGGCGGAACGAAGCGGCCGAGGGGCGGGAAGAAGGAGCCACGCGCGCCGAAGACGACAGGGCAGGGCACGCCGGCGAGGGCGAGCGCGCAGGCCACGCCGGCGCGGCTGAGGGCAGCGGCGCACGCGTGGCTCGGCGGAACGAAGCGGCCGAGGGGCGGGAAGAAGGAGCCACGCGCGCCGAAGACGACAGGGCAGGGCACGCCGGCGAGGGCGAGCGCGCAGGCCACGCCGGCGCGGCTGAGGGCAGCGGCGCACGCGTGGCTCGGCGGAACGAAGCGGCCGAGGGGCGGGAAGAAGGAGCCGCGCGCATCGAGAGGGACGCGGCAAGATCCGGTCGCTCGCTTCCGCGCTGGCGCATGGGACCAGCTCGGTCATCCGGCGCGCCGCGCCGACGTTCCTGTCCGGAGCGCGGCCACGGCGCCCGGGCTCTCTGCCGTCGCGCGCAAGCACCTGAAGGGAGTGCTGGAAGCGCTCATCTTCGTGGCGGAGCGACCGGTGCCGGCCCGTGAGCTCGCGCGTTCGGCGAATGCAGAGCACCGCGTCGTGCGAGAGTTGCTGGCCGAGCTCGTCGCGGAGTACGACGGGCGAGGGTTTCGCCTGGACGAGGTCGCCGGAGGGTATGTCTTTCGCACGAGCGCCGCATTTGCGCCCTTCGTTCGCGAGGTGACAGAGCAGAAGCCGGTCAAGATGTCTCGCGCCCAGACCGAGACGCTCGCGATCGTCGCGTACCGGCAACCGATCACGCGGCCCGAGATCGACGAGATCCGCGGCGTGGACTCCGGCGCGGCGCTCAAGTCGCTCCTGGAGCGTGATCTCGTGAGGATCCTGGGCAAGAAGGACGAGCCTGGGCGCCCGATGCTGTACGGCACGACGGCGCAGTTCCTCGAGTTCTTCGGCCTGAAGGCGCTCGGCGAGCTGCCCACCCTGCGCGAGTTCACCGAGCTGACCGACGAGTCGCGCCGCGCCTATGAGCGCGAGCTCGGCGAAGAGCCGCCCGAGACGGGGGTGGTGACGTCGGGACAGGAGAGCTTCGCCGGCGCGGAGGGATCGATCCGGACGAGCGTCGCCGCCAGTGCGGGGGAAAACCTATCGGAAGACGTCGGCGCGTCGTCTGCTGCGCCGCGGGAGGGAGAGGTCGCGATGGAAGCAAGGGAAGACGAAATGCCTGAAGAGATCTCTGTCGTGGGAGCGGACGCAGCGCTTGGTGAGGCTGCTGAGAAGGACGCTTTCCAGCACGCCAACGATGTCGCGGATGAACAGCGCGACGAGGATGAAGACGACGAAGACGAGGAGGAGGACGACGAGGACGAAGACGAGGACGACGAAGATGACGAGGAGGGCGACGAAGACGACGAAGACGAGGAGGAGGGCGACGAAGACGAGGAGGAGGACGACGAGGACGAAGATGAGGACGACGAAGCAGAGGACGACGAGGACGAGGACGAGGACGACGAAGATGATGAAGACGAGGACGACGAAGATGACGAGGACGATGACTGAACGTTCATCCTCGTCCGAGCGTTCAGCGCGTCGCCCCGTCGCTCACGGCGGTGGGGCATCCGTCGGATCGGGATAGGCCTCGGCCAGCTTCGTTGCGGCGCTCCTCAGCTCGGGGTGGGCGAGGAGCTTGCGGAAGAGCCGCCAGAGCTCGGGATCGGCGAGCATCTGGAGCGGCGAGGCGGCGACCTGTTTCCTCTTCTTGCGGGGGATCGCCTCCGGACCTCTTCGTCGCAGATCCTCCATCATTCCCACGAAGCGCTTCGTGGGGAAGAGATCTCCGTGCTCCCACGCGAGCACGGTCTCCTGCTCGATGCCCAGCGCTCCGGCGAGCTCGCGGGCCGTGCAGCCGAGCTCCTGCCGGAGCTTCTTGATGTCCTCGGGGGCCATGCGGGGCGAGGGTAGCGGCCTCGAAAAAAGAAAGCGACGTCGAGCAACCGGCCGCGAGCTCCCGCCGAACTCCGCGTCATGACCCATCGTTGCCCGATTCACCCGTCGTGGACCTCCCGCGCGTTACGCGCACTGCCGCTTGCGCTCGCGCCGCTCGTGGCCTCACCCCTGTCCTGCGCGCCGGAGCTCGTCGTCCCCCCGCAGCTCGATGAGGGCGGTGACGAAGAGGACGCCGACGTCGCTGGCCCCGCAGACGCCGGCCCGGAGCTCCAGATCGAGCCCCCCGCGCCGCTGGACGCCGCGCCTCCGGTGCTGCGGGCGCGCGTGCTCCTCCCCGGCGCCGCTCTCGAGAGCGTCGATCCCGCCCGTGCGCTGGTCGTCCGCGGCAAGCTCAGCGCGGCGCATCTCCGGCAGATTGAGCGAGGCGAGCTGTCGACGGCGCTGTCGGAGCGCGTCGTCCCCTCGATCGCCTGGCTGAACGGGACGCCCCCTGGCGACCTCTCGCTGACCGTGGCGCCGCTCGCCCCGCTCGCGCCCGGGGAGACCTACGCCATCGCGAGCGGCAGCCCTGTGTTCTCGCACCACATCCAGATCGCCACCGAGGGCTCGCCGCCCGTGCTCTCACGGCTCTGGCCGCCGCCCGACGCCGGCGCGACCCTCGGCCTGGGGGTGTGGTGCGGCGACGCGCCCCTCCCGGAGGTGGTCGCCGCGGCGACACTCGCGCCTGGCGGACCGACGGGCGAGCTGCGCCGCGGCGCCGTCGACGACATCGGCGCGCGCTGCCTGCGCTTCGAAGGGGAGCCAACCGCCACGGCGCCGCCCGACACCGACGGCCTGCGCCTCGTGGGGCCTCCGGTCGCGCTCCCGGGAGAGCCGGCGGCGGTGAGCCTCGATCCGCGTCCGTTTGTGCTGGAATCGGATCCGCTTCCAGCCATCGCGACGGTGTGCGCGCCGGACGAGCTCGCGCTCGGGCCGGGCTGTGCTCAGATCGCCGACGATCGGATCCTCGTTCGTTCGGCGGATGCGCCGCTGCTCTGGGCGATCGCGGGCGCGGGGCTCGACGAAGTCCTCGCGGTGCCGCCGGGCGAGCCGTTCGTCCTCGCTCCACTGCCGCCCTTGAGCCCCGTCGAGCTCGCCATTGCGACCGTCGACAACGCCGGGGTCGTGGAGCGCCGGACGTTCTCGGCCATGACGCTCGCCCCCATGCCCCATGTGATCATCAACGAGGTGCTGGCAAACCCCGTCGGGCCGGAGCCAGGACAGGAGTGGGTCGAGCTCTACAATGACGGTGACGTCCCTGCTGAGCTCACAGGGGTTGTACTCGCCGATGTGGGTGGTGAGACCGAATTGCCCCCTATTTCCCTCATGCCCGGCGCGTACGCTCTGGTCGTCAACGAGGACTACGTTTCTGATGATGAGCTCGACCCTCCGTCTGCTCCCGAGACGCTTCTTCTCCGCGTGCCAAAACTTGGCAACCACGGGCTGTCGAACTCGGGAGAACCGCTCAAATTGAAGGATCAAGGAGGTGCTGTCTTGTCCAGGTCGCCCGCCGCGCCCACGCCAAAGCCGGGAATGAGCCTGGCCCGCGTCGCTCCGCACGCTCCAGACGGCTCGGCTGGCTCCTTCACGACCAGCTGGCCGACGCCCGGTCGCGTGAACATAATGAACCAGGAGATCCCCTGAAGGATGGGGAGTTTGCCTCCGCGCGGGGCGAACTCGCCCCGGGGCCGAGAAAATTCGAGCAAAGCGGGTGACGGACCCGTCTATGAGAGCTAGGTTTCAATCGAGTAGACAGACGGGTGGGGGGGCCGCCACCTGAGGAGACGCTGCCGCGCTGTGAACGCGAGCTGTGCGGCAGGTGCCTTTCGCGTGGAGTTCGGCGATGGCTGGTGTTCGTGAAAAGCTGTTGACGGCATCGGACCTCGCAGCCTTGTGCGAGGTCGACTTGAAGACAATCCATAACTGGGTAGATCGAGGGAGGATTGCCCATTTCCGTACGCCGGGGAGACACTTGCGCTTCAAGGCTGCGGACGTGGCCGAGTTCCTCCGGGCATGGGGCTATTCGGTGCCCCGGGAGCTCGCCAAGGCGACCTCCAAGTCGATGATGGCCATCGGCACCAAGGATACGATGGCCCACGTGGCGCGAGCCCTCGGGGAAGGCGTGCCCATCCGGCACGCGAGCCACCCGTATGACGCGCTGATCTTCGCGGGGGCGGACCCCGCGGACGTGTACATCGTCGACGTGCGGGCGGTGTCCAGCGACGTGGACGTCCCCTCCCTCTTCGAGGCGCTCCATCGAGCGAACTCGCAGGGGACGTTCGTCGCTTTATCGGATGAGCCGATCAGCCTGCCGTCGTTCGTCGGCCGGATCGGCCGAAGCGACGCGCAGCAGCTGAAGGGCTTCCTCATGCCCGAAGCGGCCGCGCAGACGGCGACGCCGCTCCAGGCGGCGAGCGGTCCGGCGTCGGAAGAGCCGCCGCGGAGCCTCGCCGCAGGCGGGTCTTCACGCTGAGCCAGGGCCCCGGCCGTCCTACGCCCGGCAGAAGAGGCTGGGCTAGGACGGCCGGTCGCGCCCGAGGAGACTCCGCCAGGAGCCGCAGCACGGCCGTAGCAGCGCAGAGCGAGCCGCTGAGGTCAGAACCCCCCTCCCGCAGCACAACCCGGGGCCGGTTGATGGGTCGCTCGCAACCCCGCTGCAGAGTCCGCGTCGGCGTCTCCTGGAGGAAGACGCGCTCGAGGAGCATGGCTCCTCGGGCGGAGGCGCTTCAGCTTCCAGCGATGGTCATGGAGGAGACCCGGAACGTCGGCGAGCACGTCGACGTCCGGAGATCGAGGTCGTCCCCGACGGCGTCGATCCGCTGCAAGAGCTCGTCGAGGTTCAGCGAGATGGTTACCTCGCTCACGGGGTAAGCGAGCTCTCCGTTCTCGATCCAGAAGCCGGACGCACCCCGGGAGAAGTCGCCGGTCACGGCGTTGAAGCCGAAGCCCATCATCTCGGTGACGTACAGCCCGCGCGGCGTGGAACGCACGATCTCCGCCGCTGGCGTGGAGGTGGGCTGGAGGAGGAAGTTCGACGTGGACGGCCCGACCCCGCCGCCAGCGCCGCGCGAGGCGCTGGCGGTCGGCGGGCGCTTGAGCTTCCGGCCGCTGTAGCTGTCGCAGAGGTAAGTCTTCAGGACGCCTTGCTCGACCACGACGTTGCGCCGGGCGAGGAGGCCCTCGCCGTCGAACGGGCGCGAGCCGGGCGCGCGCGGGATCAGCGGATCGTCGACGATCGTGATGAGATCGCTGGCGATGCGCGTCTCCTCGCGGCCGACGAGGTAGCTCGACTTGCGCCAGATCGAGCTGCCCATGATGCAGGAGCCGAGCAACCCGAGCATCGACCGGGCGACGTCCGGGTCGAAGACGACGGGCGCCTCACAGGTCGGCACCTTGCGGGCGCCGAGCTTGCGCAGCGTCCGGCGCGCCGCCTCGCGGCCCACGGCGTCCGGGGCGTCCAGATCGGCGAGGTGGCGCCGGCCGGTGAAGTAGAAGCCGCGGCGCTTCTTGTCGCCGCTGTCGTCGGCGACCGGGGAGACAACGAGCTGCGCGTACGAGCCGGCGAAGCCGCCGCGGAACCCGCCGGACAGGACGAGGGCGAAGGCGCCCGCGCTCCGCGAGAACGTCGCGCCCTCGCTGTTCGTGATGCGCGGGTCGGCGTCGCGCGCGGCCTGCTCGCCTCGGCGCGCGATGTCGATCGCCTGCGCGGCCGTGACCTCCCCGCCGGAGGGATCGTAGAGATCGAGCGCGGGGAAGGGTCCCTTGGCGATGAGCTCCGGATCGGCGGGGCCGGCGAACGCGTCCTCCTGGGAAATGTCGGCGAGCTCCAGCGCGTCCGCCACGAAGCGATCGATGCCGCGGGGCGTGAGGTCGGACGTCGAGGTCAGCGCGACGCGCTGCTTCTTGATGATCCTCATGCCGAGGCCCTTGTGGACGGCCTCCTCGACGAGCTCGGGCTCGCCGAGGCGCACCTTGGTGGTGAGCTCGGAGCCGGAGCGGGCGATCGCCTCCGCGACGTCGGCGCCGCCCTTCCTGGCGCGCGTCACGACCTGCTCGGCGAGCTCCATGAGTTCCTCGACCTGCTGCTCCACGCGGGCTCGTTCGGACATGGGGCGACAGGGTGGTGGAGCGGGCTGGCTCCGTCAACGCGGTGACGCGGCCTCCTGCCCGCGCGGCGAGAGGCGTCTCAGCCCGGCCGGTTGGAGCGCCCTCCGCTACCGACGCCGAGCCGCCGCTGAGGGCGTGCCGAGGCGGGCCGGGGCGGAACGACCTCAGGCGCTGGCTCGCTCGGGATGGCGCGGGGGCGCGCGCCGGGGGAGGGCGCGGCCTTCGGCCCGCCGCCCGCGGGCTCGCGCCGGAGGAGGGCGCTCACGGTGACCGCGAAGCCGGCGGCCAGCATGGTGTACATCCAGAGGAGCGCATAGCCGAGCGGGCCGCCGGCGACCGGGTGGACGCCGAAGTCGCCCTCGACCTGCCGGTAGGTGCCGTCGAGCGCGAGCCGTCGCGACAGGGCTATGACGGCAAGCAGGGCGATCGACAGCGGCGCGCCGGCGAGGACGGCGAGCGCGCGGACCGCGCGCTGGGCGGTCCACCTGCCGCCAGCGCTCCCGGCGAAGCGATTCGCGGCGGCGAAGCCGGCGGGCACCGAGGCGGCATTGACGAGGACGACCACGAGGTCGACGGCGGACGGGATGCGGCGCGTGTCGACGAGGTACGCGAAGCTCCAGTCAGGGGCGAACACGAGGAAGTACGCGCAGACCGGCGCGAAGACGAGGCAAGCGAACAGGGAGACGAGCGCGAGCGGCCGAGCGCGCGCGCCCGGCGCTAGCCGAGGCTCCGCCGCGCGCAGCGCGCCCAGGCGGTGAGGGGCTGCAGCGCTGAACCAGGCGAGCAGCGCGCCGAGAGCAAAGCCGACGAGGGGAGCGACGAAGGCGGGCACGCGGCGCCGAAAGTAGTCCTGTCGCCCCCTCCTGAGCAAAGTGCCTGGACCTTTTCCTGACCAGGACGGCTCGAGCGGCCCACGCCAGGGCTCTTCCGGGCGCGGCTGGGCAGGCGGGGCGGAACGTTTGCCCTGGGGACGCCGCCGCGCTAAGCGGCTGCGCACATGGAGCCGCGCCTCGTCCGGGAGATGCTTGAGCGCGTTCGGACCGGCGAGCTTGCCGTCGAGGAGGCGCTCGATGCCCTCCGGGGGCTGCCTTTCCGGGACCTGGGCGTCGCGACCGTCGATCACCACCGCGCGCTCAGGCAGGGCGTCCCCGAGGTGATCTTCGGCGAAGGGAAGACACCCGAGCAGATCGCCCTGATCGCCGGGGAGATCTCGGGGGCAGGCCAGAACGTGCTCGTGACCCGGGTCGACGCTGCGAAGGGCGCGGCGGTCACGGCGCTCGTGCCTGCGTTCCGTTATGTGCCCCTCGCGCGGACCGGCAGCATCGAGGTCGCGCCGCCGCCGAAGCGCGCCGCCGGGACGGTCGCCGTCGTGACGGCGGGCACGAGCGATCTCCCGGTCGCCGAGGAGGCCATCGAGACGCTTCGCGCCGTGGGCCTCGAGGCGAAGCGGCTGTACGACGTGGGGGTTGCGGGGCTGCACCGCTTCCTCCATCGCGTCGAGGAGCTGCGCAAGGCGTCGGCGGTGATCGTTGTCGCGGGCATGGAAGGCGCGCTGCCGAGCGTGGTCGGCGGGCTCGTGGCGGCGCCGGTCATCGCGGTGCCGACGTCGGTCGGCTACGGCGCTGCCCTGGGCGGCTTCACCGCGCTCTTCGGCATGCTCACGTCGTGTGCCTCTGGCGTCGCCGTGGTCAACATCGACAGCGGCTTCGGCGCGGCGATGGTGGTGCATCGCATGTTGCCGAAGGAGTAGCGCGGAACGAGCGCGACCGCGGGAGCGCCGCGCCGCGAAGGCGCCCGGGGAACGGAGAAGGCGAGAGATGGGACACGGGCACGATCACGACCACGCGCACGGGGATGTGCACGGAGGCCATCACCACCACGAGCACGCGCACGGAGACGAGCACGCGCACGGAGGCCATCCCGACCACGGGCACGCGCACGGAGACGAGCACGCGCACGGAGGCCATCACCACGAGCACGCGCACGGAGACGAGCACGCGCACGGAGGCCATCACCACCACGCGCACGGAGACGAGCACGACCACGGGCACGCGCACGGAGGGCACCACCACCACGGGCACGACCATCCGCGCGCGCCGCTCCTCGAGGAGGGCGCGGGCGCGGGCAAGGTCCTGTTCTTCGACGCGTTCAGCGGGATCGCGGGCGACATGACCATCGCCGCGCTGCTCGATCTCGGGGTGCCCCTCCTCGTCATCGAGCGCGCCGTCGCCGCGCTGCCGCTCGACGGGTTCCACCTGCACCGCGGGCACGCCCATCGGAGCGGCATCGTGGCGACCTCGTTCGACGTGCACGTCGAGGCGCAGCAGCCGGAGCGCACCTACGGATCCATCGACGCCATGCTCGCCGCCGCGCCGCTCGATCCACCGGTCGCCGCGCTGGCACGCCGGATCTTCCGGCGCCTCGGCGAGGCGGAGGCCGCCGTGCACCGGATCCGCCTCGAGGACGTGCACTTCCACGAGGTCGGCGCCGTCGACGCGATCGTCGACATCGTGGGCTCCGCCGCGGCGATCGTGCACATCGGGGCGGAGGTCGTCGGATCGCCGCTGCCCATGGGGCGCGGGTTCGTGAAGGCGCGGCACGGGATCCTCCCGCTGCCGCCGCCCGCGGCGGTCGCGTGCCTCCGCGGCGTCCCGACCTACGGCGTCGAGCTCGACGCCGAGCTGGTCACGCCCACCGGCGCGGCCATCATCGCCACGCTGGCGACCCGGTTCGAGCGCTGGCCGACGTTCGCCCCCGATCGGATCGGCTTCGGCGCCGGTCAGCGCGAGCTGCCGGACCGCCCCAACCTGCTGCGGGTCGTGCTCGGGACGCGCACCGGCGGCGAGGAGAGCGTCGGCAGCGCGTCGCACGTGCTCGTCGAGGCGAACGTCGACGATCTGACGGGCGAGGTGGCAGGGCACGCGATCGAGGCGCTGTTCGCGGCGGGCGCGCTCGACGCCTGGGCGGTGCCGATCACCATGAAGAAAGGGCGCCCCGCCCTGACGATCGCCGCGCTCGCGGCCGCCCCCCAGGCCGACGCCGTCGCGACGGCGCTGCTCCGCGAGACGACCAGCATCGGGCTACGGAAGATCCCTGTCGCGCGCACCGAGCGGCCGCGGCGGATCACCACCGTGCAGACGGCGTACGGAGCCATCCGGGTGAAGATCAGCGAGGGGCCGTTCGGGCCGCCGCAGATCAAGCCGGAGTTCGACGATTGCGCCGCGGCGGCGAGGACACACGGCGTGCCGGTGCGCGAGGTCGTCTCGGCGGCGCTGTCGGCCGCCAAGGGGTAACGCCGCGCCGCGCAGGTGCCGCCGCGAGGCGCCGTGCTCGCCGAGCGGCGCAGCGTGCGGCAGCGGTCAGTCGGGGCGCTGGATCGGGAGCGCCTCGGCCTCCCACGAGAGGAAGCCGCCCTCGAGGAACGCGACGGGCACGCCCTCCTCGGCGAGCTTCGCGGCGACGTCCTTCGACTTGTCGCCGGAGCGGCAGTAGAGCACCGGCGCGCCGGCCAGCATGTGGAGCTCGGCGAGCCGGCCTTCGATCTCCTCGATCGGGATGTGCACAGCGCCCGGGATGTGGGCGCGGCCGTAGGCGGGGGTCTCGCGCGTGTCCACGGGGACCACCTGGCCCTCCCGGATCAGCTGCGCCAGCTCGGCCGCCCGGATGGCGCCCTCGGCGCGCGGGAGGAACGGATCGAGCAGCTCGCGGAGCTGCTTTCGGTTGAGGACGCCCTGCTCGGCGGCCACCGGGCGGCCTCGATGAAAGACCATGAACGTCGGGACGGCCTGGATGCGCAGCGTGGTGGCGATGCGCTTCGACCGGTCGATGTCGACCTTGACCACCTTGGCCTTGCCCTCGAGCTCGCGCGCGATGGCGTCGACCTCGGGCGCGACCGTCTTGCACGGCCCGCACCAGGTGGCGGTGAAATCGATGAGCACGGGCAACTCGCTGCGGAGCACCTCGCGCTCGAACTCCTGCTCGTTGATCTCGGGAACGGCCATGGCGGGCGAATTCATAGCGGGCCTTTCCTGCGAGATCGAGCGGCGCGAGGGCTCCGCCGCCGAGATCGCGGAGATGAAGGGGATTTCGCGCAATTTCGGCGCGCGAGAGCGCTGCACGGCCGGCGGCTGGCGCGCGGACGTACGGCCCCCGCGCCGTCAGCGCGGGACGCGCGCGCGCACGGTGCGTGCGTCGATGGAGTCGCGCAGCGCGTCGGCGATGAGGTAAGAGCCGCCGACCGTCGCCAGGAGCAGCACGCCGGGGAAGACGAGCAGCCGGATCTCGCTCGGGTGCCGCGCCGCCTGGCCCAGCGTCTCCCCCCACGAGGCGACGCGCGCGGGCGCCCCCATCCCGAGGAACGAGATCGCCGCCTCGAGCAGGACCACGGACGCCACGCCGAGCACCGAGCTCACGATCACGGGGCCGAGCGCGTTCGGGAGGATGTGGCGGTAGAAGACGCGCAGCCGGGTGCTGCCGAGCGCGCGCGCGGCCATCACGTACTCCTCGCTCGACGCGCGCAGCACCTCGGCGCGCACGAGGCGCGCGATCTCCGCCCAGCGGACGAAGGCGACCGCGAGCACCAGCGACAGCGCGGAGGGCTCGCGCTCGATCGCCCGCACGATGGCCACGACGAGGATCGCGGGGAAGGTGTCGACCGTCTCGACGAGGCGGACGAGGCCGTCGTTCCAGACGCCGCGCAGCGTGCCCGCGAGCCCGCCGAGCACGACGCCGAGGAACATGCCCACGAGCACCGCGCTGAGCGACAGGCCGAGCGCCGTGCGCGCGCCGTAGATCAGCCGCGCGGCGAGATCGCGGCTCTCGAAGTCCGTGCCGAGCGGGTGGTCGAGCGACGGCGACGCGTTCGGGCCGGCGTCGGTGCGCTGCTCCGGGCCGTAGCGGATGGGCGGCCAGATCGCGAAGCCCTCGAAGCGCACCCTGAGCTCGGCCTCGGTGAGCGAATCGAGCGTGGCGCCCTCGGTGACCGCGGGCAGGATCTCCGCGCCTTCCGGCCCGAAGCAGGCGATGGGCGCGGGGGCGGCGAGGAGCTCGGCGAAGATGGCCAGCAGGGCGAGGACGCCGAGCAGCACGGCGCCGATGGCGACGCGCTTGCTGCCGACCATCCGGCGGAGGAACGCCGTCGCGTGGGTCACGCCTCGCTCCTCCGCGAGAGCACCGCCGGGCCGAGCCGCGGATCGACGAGCACATAGGCGAGGTCGGTCGCGATCACGCCGAGCGCGGCGATGGCCGCGGCGCCGATCGAGATGGCCATGAGCCAGCTCACGTCGCGCGCCTGCACGGCGAGGAGCGTGAGCTCGCCGAGCCCGTGGAGCTCGAAGACGCGCTCGACGACGAACGCGCCGCCGAGCGCCATCGGCGGCTCGAGCATGGCGAGCGTCACGACCGGGAGCACGGCGTTGCGGAGCCCGTGGACGGCGATGGCGCGCGCGGTGCCGGCGCCGCGCGCCCGCGCGGCCCGGACGAAGTCCTGCGCGAGGATCGCGACGAGCGCGGCGCGCTGCTGCCGCGTCGGCGCGGCGACGAGCGAGAGCGCGATGAGGCCCGTCGGCAGGAGCAGGGATCGCGCGCCGCCCGAGAGGAGCACGGCGGCCACGGCCACGACGGCGGTCGGGAGGACGGCGGCGGTGAGCACGGCGGCCGCGATCGCCGAGTCGCTCCGCCGGCCCTGCGAGGCCGCGCTGAGCGCGCCGAGCGGGATCGCCACGGCGTAGGCCAGCGCGATCGCCCCGAAGACGAGCGCGAGGGTGACGGGCGCGCGCCGCGCGAGCTCGTCGAGCACCGGCTCGCCGGTCGCCGCGACGCCGAGCCGGTGGGTGACCGCGCCGAGCGCCCACTTGCCGTAGCGGGTCTCGAGCACGGTCGCCGCGAGCTGCGCCGGGCCGGTGAACACCTCGAAGTCGCTGCGGTACACGTTCCAGAACGACCTCCACCGCGTGACGCACGCGCGGGCCTCCGCGAGGTCGTCGCCCGGGGCGATCCGGTCGTCGATCTCCGCGATGTGGGCCGCGACGTCGACGAGGGCGCGCGCCTGCTCGAGCGACTCGGCGTCGCGCGGCGGCTGCAGCGCGGCGATCACCGCCTGCAGGGCGAACGTGTCGAGCTCCAGCAGCTCGGCGGCGCGCGACGCCGAGCCGTAGCGGACCAGGCGCCGCACGGCGCTCCGCACCGACGCGCTCCGGAACTCGATGCCGCGGTCGTCCCAGAAGCGCGTCCAGAACGCGACAGCGTGCGCCGGGTCCGCGGCGTCGTCGGCCCGCGGCAGGCCCATCCGCGCCGCGACGGGCGCGAGCGCGAGCGCGACGCGGGTGCGCGGCTCGGGCGCGAGCGCGTCGAGCGGCAGGATGTGCGGCAGCGCGGCGCCGCCGAGGCGACGCAGCTCGTCGGCGGCGGCCGCGGCGTCGTCGCCGCCGGCCGCGATGGCCTGCGCGGCCGCGAGGGCCCGCAGGCGCACGTCGCGCGGCTCCAGGTTGATGAAGCGCGGCAGGTCGAGGAAGCGCTCCCGGCGGAGCCGCGCGAGCTCCGCGCTGGAGAGCGAGCTGGCGAGGAGCGGGTCGTCCGTCGGATCCGGGACGAAGGAGAGCACGAAGAAGGTCAGCAGCGAGACGCCGACGAGGGTCGGCAGCGTCCAGAGGAGCCTGCGGAGCGCGTGGCGGAGCATCTCTCTCGGCCGGGAGTCAGCGCAGGATGGCGTCGAGCAGGTCGATGCGCATCCCGAACTTGTAGGGGGAGGCCTTTACCACCTCCATCTTCTGGCCAGAGATCGTCTCGTCGTTGCCCTCGAGGTAACCGCCGGCGTTGATGCCGATGACCTTGCCCTGGCCGTTGAAGATGGGGCTCCCGTTCATGCCGCTCGTGCTGCGGGCGTCGTGCTGGATCAGCCATGCCTCCGCCGCGGGCGCGGGCCGGCCGTTCGCGCCCGTGATCCGGCCGATGTTGGCGGCGAGAAACGTGGCGACGGGGTTCGCGGTGTCCGTGAGCCGCTCCGGGAAGCCGATCAGGTACACGTCGTCGCCGGCGCCCGCCGCGGCGAGCTCCTCCCGCGTCGCGAGCTCGAGCACGGCGGCCGCGCGCCCCGCGATCGTCACGGTGCCGATGTCCGGGGTGAGCTGATCCGCGCTGTCGCGGTACTGCGGGTGCGTCCGCATGCCGGTCACGGCGAAGCTTATCTGGCCCCGGCCCTCGTTCTCGAGCGCCACGATCGCGCCGCCGCGGCGCTTGGCCGCGGTGATGCAGTGGGCGTTCGTCACGAGGACGGAGGGCCGCACCGCGAACGCCGTGCAGAACCCCTCGCGCCCGGCGGCGAGCATGAAGATCCCCTTCCTGGAGCGGTCGTGGAGGTTGCGCCCGAAGTTGGCGTTCGAGGGGTGGAGCGTCCCGAGGCGGCGCTCGATCTCCTTGCGCCGGGGGTCCTCCGGCGAGAGGCCCGCGAGCTCCTCCCGCAGCTGGCTGATCTCGTCGTGGGAGGAGCGGTTGTAGACGATGAGCGCGGCGAGGCTGGCGAGCGCGATCACGAGGAGCGCGGCGAGGATGTAGGTCGTGCGCCGCTGGCCTGCCGTCGCGGCGTGCACCTCCTTGTGGAGCATGGCGTTGATCTCGACGGTGCCGCGGGGCTTCGCGCGCCCCGTGGCGGCCGCGACGGCGGAGGAGATCATCATGGCGATCGTCCGCTCGCCGACCCGCCGCGCGCCGGCCGGCGGCGCGGCCGGGACGTGTCCATGGGGGGCGGCAGCGGGCGCGGGGTACGCAGCGGGCGCGGGGTACGCGGCGGGCGCGGGGTAGCCCGCAGTCGGCACGGGGTACGCAGCGGGCGCGGGATGGCCCGTCACTTGCGCAGGGTAAGCCGCGGCGGGAGAGACGTGAGGCGCCACGGCGTGCGCCGGCGGCGGACCCGACGTGCGGCGCTCGATGAGCTCCAGCCGCACCCGCGGGCCCTTGGCGCCGAACGTGATCTCGTCGCCCGACGCGATCGGGTGCCGCTTGACCCGCTGCCCGCCCGCGTAGGTCCCGTTGCGGCTGTCGAGGTCGTAGAGCACCCAGCCCGTCGCCTCGAGGCGCGCCTCGGCGTGGTGGCTGCTCGCGTCGCGATCGTGGTTCGGGTCGAAGACGACGTCGTTGTCCGGCGCTCGACCGAAGCGCACCGCGCGCCGGTCGTGGAGCTCCACAGACCCGGCGTTGCGCCCGAAGGTGTGCACGACGCGCAGCATCACGGCGCGGGGACCCCCTTCAGCAGATCGATCCGCATCCCGATGCGGAACGGCGAGCTCTGCGTCACCGTCGCCTTCCGGCCGTCGATCGTGACGTCGTCCTCGTCGTCGATGTGCGCCGCGTGGACGCCGATGACGTGCCCGTACTGGTTGAAGATGGGGCTCCCGCTGTTGCCCCCGCGCGTGACCGCGTCATGCTGGATCAGGACGGCGCGGTCCGGCGTCGTCGCCTCCTCGTCGATGCCGGTCACGCGCCCGATGCGGCCCTGCAGGAACGTCGCCGAGGGGCTCAGCGGGTCCATCAGGCGACCAGGGAAGCCGATGACGTAGGCGTCGTCGCCCGGCCCGATGGCCCGCAGCTCGGCGTCGTTCGCGAGCTTCACCGTGTGCGTCGCCTTGCCGGCTATCCGGAGCAGGGCGACGTCCGGCGAGCCGGCGCCCGCCTGCCCCGGCTTGTACGCGGGGTGGGCCGACATCGCGACGATGGGGAAGCGGACCTTCCCCATCGAGTCGTTCTGCGTGACGATCGAGGTGCCGCCGCGGGCGCGGCAGTCGCGGACGCAGTGAGCGTTCGTCGCGAGCAGATCGGGCGCGATGGCGAACGCCGAGCAGCAACCGCCGATGCGGTTGTCCACCTTGTAGCCCATCACGTAGAGCGCCAGCCTGTTCTGCTCGAAGATGGCGCGCCCCGAGAGCACCTGCTCCGGGATCGCGCCCGACGGGCGCGCCGCGGGCGCGATCCCGAGGCCGACCTCGCGCGCCAGCGCGTCGGCCGCCCGGCGCGACCGGTACGTGACCACGGACGCCACCGCCACGGCGACGAGCGCCGCGGCGACGCCTAGCCCGAGGAGCAGGTTGTGGCGCGACACCTTGCGCCTCGCGTCGTCCGCCTTGGCGCGCACGAGCGCGAGCGCCTTCTCCTCGCGCCGCATCGCCTGCACGACGGCATCCTTGACGATGCGCTGCGCGGTCTCGACGTCGACGCGGCCGTCCGCGTCGGGGCGCCCGGGGGGCCACTCTTCCTGCGGGGCGGCCGGCGTCTGCCGGCCGCGCTTGTCGTTGCTGCGCAGCATCGCGGTGGAAGGCGCGCGCACGTGCGCCGCGCGCACCCTAACGAAGCAGGTAGTAGCCGGCGATGGTAACGCACGCGACGGCGCTCACGATCATCAAGATCACCAGCCACTGCGGCGCGCCGTCGGTCGGGATCATGATCGGCTCGTCGCCCTGGACGGGCGCGCGGGCGTTGCGCTCGTCCAGCGCGTCGTCGGCCGGCAGCGGCGAGGCGACCTGGTCGTAGTCGTCCCCGTCGTCGTCCATGTCGCTGTCGGCGCTGCTGCTGAGCCACGACTTCGGCGAGGGGGGGCGCTGCGAGATCTTCTTCTCGTCGAGCTCCTTCACCTTGCGCGCCGGCTCGGACGCGGCGGCGTTCTGCGCCAGGAGGTGCTCGGGCAGCGCGTACTTCTGGTAGCGGAGATCCTCGATGTCCTCGAGCTCCGGCGGGGCGAGCCCGTCGCCGTCGAACTTCGCGACCACCACCGTGATGTTGTCGTGCCCGCCGGCCTGGTTGGCCCGATCCGTCAGCACCTTGCAGGCCTCGATCGGATCGTCGACGGTCCGCAGCACCTCACGGATCTCCTCGTTCCGCACCATGCCCGAGAGCCCGTCGGAACAGAGCATCAGCGTGTCGCCCCGCTTGAGCTCCACGAAGGTGAGGTCGACCTGCACCGAGTCCGCGGTGCCGAGCGCCTGGAGGATGATGTTGTTGTGCTCGAAGGTCTCGGCCTCCTCCTCGGTGAGCTGGCCCGCCTCGATGAGCTGGTTCACGAGCGACTGGTCGCGCGTCACCTGCACGAGCCGATCGCCGCGGAGGACGTACGCGCGGCTGTCGCCGACCTGCCCGAGGAACAGGTGATCGTCCATGAGCGCGGCGATGGTCGAGGTGGTCCCCATCCCTCGCCGGGTCCGATCGAGCTTCGCCTCGCTGAAGATCCGGAGGCCCGCCGCCTCGATCGACTGCACCAGCCGCGCCGCGAGCTCGTCGTGGTTCTCCGGGGGACCGGCGGCGCTCATCCGCTGGTAGATGATGTCGACCGCGAGCTGGCTCGCGACCTCGCCGGCCGCGGCGCCGCCCATGCCGTCGCACACGCCGAGCAGCGCGCCCCGCTCGCCGACGACCTGGTAGCGGTCCATCTCCATCAGGCCGCGGCTCGCGTTCGTGAGATCCGCGACGATGAAGTTGTCCTCGTTGTGCTCGCGGACCTGGCCCACGTCGGTGCGGCCGAACAGCCGCAGCACGACCTCGGGGCGGCGCGGCTCGTCGGGCGGTGTCGCCGCGCCGTCCATGCCGTCGGGGCGCTGCCCGCCCTCGTCCGGCTCGCCGACCCCCGGCGCCTCGCCCGCGAAGCGCCCGGCCGCGCCGCCATGATGGGCGGCCTCCGCGGCGGGGGTCTCGTCGAGCGCGCCGTCGTACGACGCAGCCGCGAGGGAGGCGTGCGCTTGAGCGGCTGCCGGCGGCGCGTCGGGGGTCATCGCGTCTCCGAGGTCGTCCGACCGCGTCGTGCTTCCATCCGCGTCTTCCTCGCGCGACCCGCCCGCGGTGAGCCGCACCCGCGGCGGTGGAGGGAGCTTCCGCCCGACCTTCTCCGGGCTCGATGCGCTGGGCGCCTTCACGGGCTTCACGGCGATGCCAGCCTTCTGCGCGGCGTTCGCGGCCGGGCGCGTCTTGGGCGGCGGGGGCTTCCAGTTCACGGGCTTGCCTGCTTCCACAGACCCCGCCTTGCCGGACTCGAGCGACGCGGCGCCGTGCGGGGAGTCATGAAGCGCCTTGCCGGCGTGGCTGCTCGAGTCGGTTCCTGCCGACGCCGCGCCGGGGAGCCCCTCGACTTCCAGCGCCTCGGTCGGCGTTTCGCGGACGGTCTGGTCGCTCATCGGGTGAGATCCACGCGGAACAGGTGCTGCCCGATGCGCACGAAGTCGCGATCGAGGAGGCTGACGTCCTCGCGGATGGCGACGTAGGTCCCGTTCGACGAGTCCAGGTCGCTGAGCGTGAACTCCCCCGTGGCCGGGTTCCTCCGGATGGCGGCGTGGCGTCGCGAGAGGAACGGATCGGCCGTGAATACGATGTCTCCCGTCTCCCGTCCGATCACCGTCTCATCCCGGTAGAGGTGGTACACGTCCCGCATCACGCCCTCCACCGTCCGCTGGCAGAGTCTCGCCCGGCGGTGGATGGCGGGCGAGCCAAACAGCAACGTTCCATGCTGGATGGCATGGCCGAGGCCTCGCTCGCCGTCGTTCACGGTCTGAAACTGTAACACCTCGAGGCCCAGGAGGAGCAAGTCGCCATCTCGGAGGGCGTGCGTCTTCCGGATGCGAAGGTAGATGCGGTTGACGCTGCCCAGGTCACGGAGAACCCAGGACCCTTCCTGCGGAATGATCCGCGCGTGCCGCGGCGAGACGTACTGGTCGTCCTCCAGGAGGATCTCCCCCTCGGTGCGGCCGATGTCGATCTGCGGGCCGGAGAGGGGGAAGCTCTTTCCCTCGGTCCCGTCTTCGACGATCACGATGAGCTTGCCCTCGGGCGCTCGGGTCGGCTGGGTGTCAGCCCGGGTCGGCTGGGTGTCAGCCGGAACCCACGCCGGCGGGCGAGCCGAGAGGGACGCGCGCAGCGGAGCGAGCGGCTGCTGGGAGGGCGGAGGCGCGCTGCCCGTCTCGGTCGGGAGCGGCCCGGCGGGCTCGGCAGCATGCGGGGGCCGATGCGGGTCGCGCCGGGCGTCCGGGGCGAGCGCAGGCGCTGGCTGCGGGCGGTCGGTGGCGGGTCTGGCGGGGCGCTCGGAGGCGGGGCGCTCGCCCTCGAGGGGCGCGCCGCAGTACTTGCAGAACCGCGTGCCCGCCAGGCACTGACCGCGACAGCGCGCGCACTCGACCGGCGGGACGGGCGCTCGCTGCGAGGACGCGATGTCGACGACCGGCGAGCCGACGATCTTGTCGGCGCTGCTCCCGCTGGCCGCGGGCGGGGGCAGCCGCGCCGGGGGCAGGGCGACCGGTGGCAGCGGGGGCGGAGGCGGCCTGGCCGGCGCGCCGCCCCGTTGCTGCGCGTCTCCGGCGCCGGAGCGCTCGTCGCGGGCCGCCGGCGGCGCGGCCTCCGCCGGAGGTGCGTGCCGGGGCGCGGCGTTCGTGACGTGCGTGACGTGCGTGACGTGCGTGACGTCGTCGAGACCTCGCGCGGTCGTCCCGATCTCCTCGTGCGGCGGGGGCGCCATGTACGGCGCGCCAGGGGAGAGCGCGGCGCCCGGCTCGCCGCGCTCTCCCCTGGCGCGCTTCGACACCTGGCTCACCGGCTGTGGAGCGCCCGCCGCCGCTCCGACATCTTTCCTGTTCAGCGGCGCGCCGCACGTCACGCAGAAGCGGTAGCCCGGAGGGTTCTCCCCGCTGCAGTTCGGGCAGGAGAGCCCCAGGATCGCGTCGGTGATCGAGGGCGTCGCGGGAGGCGCGGGCGCGTCGCCCCGCTCGGTGACCTTCGGCGCTTGCAGGGCTGGCACCATCTGGATCGCGCTGTCCAGCGCGCCGGCAGCCGGCGTCGCGGCGCCCTCGCGCGCCGGGCGCGATGCGCCCTCCGCGCGGCCGTGCGCCGCCGGCATGGCCGGTTCCGTCCTCGCCGAGCTGAGCGGGCTGAAGGAGAACACGGGCGCCTCCGGGCGAAGGCGCCCCGGCGCGCCGCGAGGCCCCGGCGGCCTGGCGGCCTGGCGGGCGTCGTTCGCGGGCGGCGGCGTCTCGGCCTGTGCAGGCGCGGGCAGGGCCGGGAGCGACACCTGCGGCAAGCCGCTCGGCGGCGTCGGCGGGACGACCCGCGCCTCTCGAGCCTTCAGCCGCCGACCGCAATCCTGACAGAACGTCAGATCGCCAGCGTTGTCGCGACCGCACACATCGCAGATCACGCTGCCGAGGGGACCGCGGAGCGACGGTCGAGTCAAGTAGCCGGTGCGTTCTCTCGAGCGGACAGGGGAACCGCTCAGCGCCGGCCGACCTCGGTCCGCACCTCGAGGAGGAGCTCGAAGCCGACGAATTGCGCGATGGCGGTGGCCCGCTCGTAGTTGGCCGTGTCCCTCCAGCCAGCGAGCAGCACCGGCCGGTACACGCAGCTGACGCCGAGCACCGCGCGGCGCGAGACCTCCAGCTCGACCCCGACGCCGCCGAAGATGAGCGCGCCGCCCGTCTCGACGCCCCACTCGTTCCCGTAGGCGACGCCGCCGATCCCGGCGGAAAAGTACGGAGCCGCCCGGTAGCCGATGTCCGGCAGGTACCTCATCTCGGCCCGCAGCTGCTGGAAGATTCCAAGCCGGTAGAGGTTGCTCGAGTCCATCTTGGTGAACTGGTACGCGCCGCCGAAGTACCAGGGGCCCGGCGATCGGTATCCGCCGCGGATCGCGAGCCCGCCTCCGCTGCCCAGGATGCACGCGTAGAGGGGCCCCGAGCGCGGGCAGGCAGCGCCCGGATCGAGGCTCATCTCCGCCACGAGGGCGACGCCGTACTGCACGTACTCGACGTGCAGCGGCGGCGGTCGGGAGGCGAGCTCGACGCGCGGCTTGACGGCGAGCGATGGCTCCTGCTCGGCGGCGGCCTCGTCCCCCGCCGCGTCGAGCAGCGCGCTCCCGGCGGGCGCGGCGCGGCCGTCCTCGGCCCCTTCGCCCGGGCCTCCTCCCGTCCGGCCGCCGGCGGGAGCGCCCGGCGCGGCGCCGTGGAGGGCGCCCTCGGCCTGGGGGTGCGGAGGCGCGGCCCGCGCTGTCAAGGACAGCAGGGCGCCGGCCGCGATGATCGTGGCCGAGAGCGCGCCGGG
Organism: Sorangium sp. So ce381; assembly: GCF_051473845.1. Classification (NCBI taxonomy): domain Bacteria; kingdom Pseudomonadati; phylum Myxococcota; order Polyangiales; family Polyangiaceae; genus Sorangium; species Sorangium sp. So ce381. The sequence continues at coordinate 2,840,272 of NZ_CP150336.1, forward strand.
CGGAGATCGCAAACGCACGAGTTGTTTGAGATACGCGAGAGATCTGCCGCCGGCAACGCTCCTCCGCCGCGCGGGCGCCGGGGGCGCGCCCGCGCCCACCTCCGACGTGGGCGCGCGCGTGGCCGCCTGGGGCAGCTCCGCGCTCCGCGGCGTCCCCGCCGCGCCCCCAAGAAAAGACGCGTGGAGGGGGGAGGCGAGCGGTCTCTTGAAGCTCGACACCATACGCCGCTTGACGGCAGCTGCGAGGGTCGCCTAAACGAAGCCACCTTCATGGAGATTCACCTCGACAAGCGTGCCGTAAAGCAGATCCGCCTCTCTGCGGCGGATGCCGTTGAGGAAGGCGACACCGAAGCGCTGCGCGAGGACGTCCTCGAGGCGTTCTCGGAGGAGCAGGTCGAAGAGATCGAGCGTCGTCTGGACAGCGGTGATTTTTTTGAGTTCTTGACCGACGTGCTCGACGAGTGGGGGGGCGACGACGTAGACGAGCTCTTCGAGCTCCTCGAGACCCAGCTCGGCGATATCGGCATCGATCTGAAGTACGAGCCGCGCGAGGATGACGACGACCTCGATGAGGCCGACGACGACGACCTCGCCGACGACGAGGACGAAGACGGCGACGACGACGACGCCGAGCTGGAGCCCGAGGACGACGAGGACGACTGAGCGCGGTCGGCGCGCCGCCGCGGCGACGCGCCGCGCGGCGTCCCCGCGTCAGGGGTCCTTCTGTTCGCCGAGCTCGCGGAGGATGTAGTCCGCGCACGGGCGAGGCGCTGCCGGGAGCGACGGACATACCGCGTGCGCGCAGCGCGCGTAGCGCGATTCTGGGAGCTCCCGGACGATCCGGGCTGCGGTGGCGCACGCCTCCTTGCTCCGGCCATCCTCGCGCCACAGCTTCGCCTCGGCCCAGAGCGCGTCGTCGCGCAGGATGGACGCGGGGTGGTCCGTATAGAGCTTGTGCAGCTCGCGGCGCGCGGCCGCGCGATCGCCGAGCGCGTCGCGGTAGAGGCGCGCGATCTCGAGCTGCGCGTCGTCGAACTTCCCGCGGTCGTAGCTGCCGGTGACGGCCGGCTCGCGCGCGGAGAGCATCTCCCTCAGGTAGCCGATGGCCTCCTCGGGGCGCCCGAGGGACGCGGCGAGCTCCGCCGCGTGGAACAGGGCGTCGTCCGTCAAGCTGCCGACGGGGTACGGGTGCGCGCGCGCGGCGGCGACGAGCGCGCGCAGCGCGGCCTCGCGATCGCCGCTCCGCTCCAGGAGGAGCGCGGTGTGGTAGGCGACGTCCTGATCGAGCTCCGTCCCGCGGAGCGCTGGGCCGCGCTGCCGCAGCCACGCGAGCGCGCCCGCCGCGCCGGCGCGCTCCTCTTCGCGCCGGATGAGCCGCTTCAGCGCGTTGCGCGCGAGCCCGTGCGACGGGTGGCGCAGCGTCGCCGTCAGCAGCATCGCGTAGCCCGCGTCCGCGTCGCCGTGCTCGATCGCGAGATCGGCGAGCTCGAACTCCGCGCGCTCCGAGCGCGGCCCGCGCGGCGAGTCGGCGAGCAGCCGCTCGTACGACGCGCGCGCCTCGCCCCAGGACTCCTCTCGCTCGAACGAGCGCGCCTGCATGAGGCGCGCCTCGTCGCGGTCCTTCACGCGCAGCGCCTGCGACGCGGCGTCGTCGAACGAGCGGGCCGCCTCGCGGTAGCGCCCCGCGTGGTAGGCGCGCTCGCCGGCGGTCATCGCGGCGAGGTAGGCGTCGCCGCGCGCCGGCGCGCACGCAGGGCCGAGCAGCGCGGCGATCGCGAGGGCGAGCGCCGGCGCGGGGGCGTTCGTGCGGCGGCGGCTCATGCGCGCGCGCCCTCGGCGCCGCGATCGCGCGGCTGCGCCAGCACCTCGGCGAGCGCCTCGGCGAGGGCGCTCGCCGCGGGCGCGACCTGCTCCGGCGCGAGATCGAGGTGGGTCACGGCGCGGACGGCGCTCCGGCCCGTCGCCCCCACGAGCACGCCGCGCCGCCGCGCGGCCTCGACGAGCCGCTCGGCCGGGATGCCGGGCGTCTCGATGTAGAGGATGTTCGTCTCGGGCTCCTCGATCGTCGCGGGCGCCACGGCGTGGCGCGCCGCTGCGCGCATCGCCTGCGCGATGGCGCGCGCGGCCTCGTGGTCCTCGGCGATGCGGCCCTGGTGGTGCGCGAGCGCGTACAGGGCGGCGGCCGCGAGCACGCCGGCCTGCCGCATGCCGCCGCCGAGCATCTTCCGGAAGCGCAGCGCGGCGCGGACCACGTCGGCGCTGCCGCACAGCGCGGAGCCGACGGGCGCGCCGAGGCCCTTCGAGAAGCAGACGCTCACCGTGTCGAACGGCGCGGCGAGCTCGGCGGGCGTCCGGCCGGCGGCGACCGCCGCATTCCAGAGGCGCGCCCCGTCGAGGTGCAGCGCGAGCCCGTGCGCACGCGCGACCGACGCGATGGCGAGCACGTCCTCCTGCGGAAAGACCCGGCCGCCCGCGCGGTTGTGGGTGTTCTCGATCGCGACGAGGCGCGTGCGCGGGAGGTAGTACTGCGGCGGCTTGATCGCGTCCTCGACGTCGGCCGCCGTGAACAGGCCGCCGCGCCCGGCGAAGGCGAACTGCACGCCGCTCCAGGCGGGGGCGGCGCCGCTCTCGTAGAACGCGCAGTGCGCGCCTTCGCCCGCGATCACCTCGTCGCCGCGCTGGGTGTGGCAGAGGAGCGCGATCTGGTTGCCCATCGTCCCGCTCGGCACGAACAGGGCGGCCTCCTTGCCCGTGAGCTCCGCGACGCGCTCCTCGAGCGCCCGCACGGTGGGGTCCTCCCGGTACACGTCGTCGCCGACCTCGGCCGCGGCCATGGCGGCGCGCATGGCCGCGGTCGGTCGGGTGACGGTGTCGGAGCGGAGATCGATCGTCGCTTGCATCCTGGAACCTCGGCTGTCGGCGTCGGCCGACGTTGTAGCACCGCGTGGCGCCGCGCCCGCTACGCGGCGCCGCGCCCCCTACGCGGGGCTCGCCGCCGCGAGCCGCGGGAACCGCTCGGCCATCCGCCACGCGATGCGCGTCGCCATCGCCATGATCGGCACCTGGGAGTTCACGCCGATGCTCGTGGGGAGGATCGAGCCGTCGGCGACGAAGAGCCCCGGCAGCGCGAAGCACTCGCCGCTCTGATCGACGATCCCGCGCCGCGGATCGTTCGCCACCCGCGCGCTCCCGAGCGGGTGGAACGCCATGCACTCGATGCGGCGCGCGTCGATCGGAGCGCGCTCGGCCGCGCGCGCGGCGTCCATCGACGTGACCGGCGGCGCGCCGAGCAGCGCCGTGTAGACCTCGCGCGCGCCGGCGGCGAGCGCCATCTCGCTGAGGATCGTGATGGAACGGCGGAGCCGCGCGAGGTCCCGCGGCGCCATCGCGTAAGAGACGAGCGGCTCCCGGCCGGGGCCGGGGCGGACGCGGCCGCCGCCCTCGTCGTGGATCATGGCGCCGAAGACGGCGCAGCGCGACAGCGCGGAGGCCCGCCGCCGCAGCGCGGGCCCGACGCCGGGCAGGCCGGCCGCGAGCACGTTCACCGCCGAGTAGACGCCGACGAGCTTGATCCCCTCGGCGTCGAAGTGGTCGGAGTAGACGCTCTGGAGCGCGCCGTCCCAGCCGTTCAGCGCGTCGTCGAACCGCGCGACCACGCGCACCGCGGGGTGCAGCGTCACGCCGTCGCCGAGCCCGGAGCTCGCCCCGAACGCGCCCGTCGCGCGGAGGAGCAGCGGCGTGTGCAGCGTGCCGCACGCGGCGACCACGGCCTTCGCGCGCACCCGGAAGCGGCGCGGCGGGGCGCCGGGCTCGCCGCCGAGCAGCCTCCCCTCGACGCCGACGGCGCGCCCGCGCTTCACGGCGATCCGCTCGACCAGCGCGTCGGCGACCACGCGCGCGCCTCGCGCGGTCGCCGACGGCAGATAGGCGACGTCGACCGAGCGCTTCGCCCCGGCGGGGCAGGTGAAGTTGCACCGGCCGTTGCCCTCGCACGCGCCGCCGGTGTTGCGGCGGAGCGGGCGCATCGGGATGCCGAGCCGCCTCGCGCCCTCGACGAGCCGCGCCGTCGAGGCGGAGCGCAGCGCCTCGGGGACCTCGCGGACCTCCAGCCGCTGCTCGACGCTCTCGTACGCCGCCTCGAGGGCGCGCTCCGAGAGCTCGTCGAGGCCGAGGTCGCGCGTCCATCGCGCGTGGACGCTGCCCGGGATGCGGAAGCAGACCCCGCCGGTCACCACCGACGATCCGCCGACGGCGCGCCCCAGGGTGAGCGAGATCATCGGCGTCTGGCCGACGCCGAGCGCGGTGAACAGGCCGGCCTCGCGGAACAGCCGCCGCACCGACTCGCTGGGCTTCCAGCGCTGGTAGTCGTCAGGGCGAACGTAGGGGCCCTCCTCCAGCACGATCACGCGCCGCCCCGCCTCGGCGAGCAGCGCCGCGACGACCGCGCCGCCGGCGCCGGAGCCGACCACGACGACGTCGCACGGCTCGTCGAACCCCGCCGGCAGGTCGCGCCCGCTGACGATCGGCTCGCTCGACGCGATGCCGCCGTTCACGCGCGGCCCCCGGCGCCGAGCCCGGGCAGCCTGCGCCGCGCCGCGGTGCTCTCGCGGTCGAAGCCCGTCAGCGCGAGCTCCGCGCCCTCCTCGAAGGCGGCCATGCACATCGGCACCTTGAAGGCGAGGAGCAGCATCGCGAGGAGCCCGGAGCGGCTCGACTCGAGCGCCTCCAGGTACGCGAGCCGCCGGCCGAGCGAGAGCCGGCTCATCCGGCCGAAGGCGCCGATCACGAAGGGCGGCAAGAGCTCGAGGCAGACGGCCAGCAGCCCGAAAGCGCGCCGGGTCTCGGGGGTGCCCTGCTCGAGCGAGAGATCCAGCGCAGCGACCGCGCGCTCGCACACCTCGGCGCCCGGCGGGGCGAGCTCCCCGCGCTCGTCCTCGTCGCAGAGCATCGCCTCGGCGGCGGCCCACGCGACGCGTCGCGCCCACGGCGAGAGCCCGCGCCCGCCGCGCTCCCACAGCTCGACCCCTCGCGCGGCGCGCTCGGGCGCGCTCCTTCCCGCGTCCTCGTGCATGGCCGCGAGAGCCTAGCCCGGATCGACGCAGCGCCGAGGCCCAAGGCGGCGCGCGGCGTGGTCGGGTGATCCCGGGCGCTTGGCTCGGCCACGCGGATGGGTTGTTCGCGTGGCATTGCAGAACGACATCCTGACGGTCCGCTGAAGGCGCGCGCCGTGTCGCGTCGAGCGCGGCGCCGCGGCGCGTAGATCGCTCTTCGCGGACGCGCGTGGGCTGGCTGTCCGCCGCGGATCCGGTTCTGGTATTGAGCAGTGCGGCCGGGGGAGCACGGAGGAACGATGGCGGAGCGATCGCTGCAGCACCGGGATCCCGAGAGCAAGGACGACGAGACGCTGAGGAGAGAGGCGCGCGTGCACCTCGCGAGCGAGCCGGCGCTGCAGCTCGTGGCCGAGCTGATCGCGCGGCTGCGCGAGCTCGACCTGCCGTGGTGGACGCCGGTCAAGCTGCGCGAGCAGTTCGGCGCGGTCGAGCGGATGGGCTGGTTCCGCGAGCGGAGCGACGTGCGCCAGCAGATCTCGACGTCCCTCACCGGCCTCTCGCCCAAGGCCGCCCGCCGCAAGACGCCCGATTTCCAGGGCGCGCTCATCGACTCCGTCATCGACGAGGGCGACATCACCCCGCGCGCGTTCGAGGACGCGTTCGATCCGCGCGATCTCGCTGTGTACGGCCCGGCCGGCGGCTACTGGCAGTTCTTCCGGGACTCGGCGCCGTGGGATCAAGACACGCCGCAGCTCCAGGAGATCGTCGCGTGGCTGCTCAAGGCGCTGCTCGCGGATCGCAGCCCGTTCGAGGGCATCGGCAGGACGCCGATCCTGACGCCGTGGGACGTGCGCACGGCGATCGACGGTCGGCTGTGGCAGACCCGCATCCCGCTCGAGATCCGCGTCGCCATCGACAACGCGCGGCTCAAGCAGGAGCGCGAGCGCCCGGGCGTGCCGTTCCACGCCGACGGTGAGCTCGCGATCGCCGGGCCGGACGTCATCGCCGCGAACATCCCGCCGCGCGACATCCTCCCCGTGGTGCAGCTCGCGCAGAAGGCGATGCGCTTCGATGGGCCGCGGGCCGCCGCGCCGAAGGCGGCGGCGCCGGTGGAGCTCTCGTCCGGCCGCGGCGGCGCGCCCGCTGCCGCGCCACCGGGCGGCGCGGCGTCCGCATCGGCGCCGGGGGCCTCCGCTCCCGTCCCATCCAACGGCGGTCCCGTGTCGAAGCCGGCGGTGTCGACGTCCGGCGGGCCCGTGTCGGCGCCGGCCCCCGTGTCGTCCGGCGGCGGGCCCGTGTCGGCGCCTGCCTCCGGCTCGCCCGGCGGCGCGCCCGACGCGGGTCAGGCCGGCAAGGCCGCGAGCGCCGCGCCCTCCGGGGCGTCCGGCTCGCCGCCCGGAGGCCTCGCAGCATCGGTGAGCAGCCCGCCGGCCGGCTCCCCCGCGGGGCCGAAGGCCGGCGGCAGCGTCACGCCGCCGAGCGCGATCGCCGCGAGGCCGCCCGCCGCTGCGGGCGCCGCCGCGGCGTCGGTGTCGCTGCAGGGGGGTGAGCCGTCGCGCAGCAGGCTCCCGAGCGACCCTGGCACCTCGTCGGCCCGCGCATCGACGCCGCCCCCTCCGGCGGTGCGCGCGTCGACGCCGCCCGCGCCCCCGGCGGTGCGCGCATCGACGCCGCCCGCGCCCCCGGCGCCGCGCGCATCGACGCCGCCTGCGCCGGGCGCCTCGCCGGCCGGGGCCAAGGTCGAGTCGCTCGACGACCTCGAAGAGGAGGAAGACGATGACGGCGGAGAAGGCGGCGCACCCGAGAGCGAGCGCACGAATCCGTGGGCGACCTCGGGCGACGGGAAATCCAAGGACGACCTCGACGACATCGGCGACGTCGAGTCGGTGAAGTAGGGCCGCCGGAGCGCGAAGCGCCGTCCGCGAGTGGATGGCGCGCCGCTCCGCACCCGCTGGGCGCGCCGCTCCGTCATGGGGCCGCGCTCCCCGCGGCGATCTTCATGCTTCTTCACACACGCTCCTGAACATCCTTCACACGCGCTGCGCAGCTTCGAGGTGTCCCGGAGCCGCGCGTCTGCGGCTCCGGTCGTTGCTGCCCGGGGCGGCGCCCGCGTTCGGACGAGCCGAAGCCGCGCGCACATGCCCCGTGCACGGATCGACGGCGGAGACGCTCACGGAGGGTACTCATCATGTTCGGATTCGTGGTTGGAACGGCCTGTCTGATAGGCCTCTTCATGACGCTGAAGCGCGGCTACAGGGGTGACTGCGGTGCGCCCTGGGGCGCTGGGCCGCGCTTCTTCGGGCGGCGTGGCTTCGGGGGGCACGGCTTCCGCCGTCGCTTCTTCCTGTCCTTCCTCTTCGATCGGCTCGGCACCACGCCGACGCAGGAGAAGGTGATCGTCGCGGCCATCGACGAGCTCCGCTCCGCCGCAGAGGCCCAGCGGAGCGAGATCCGCGGCACGCGCGCGGACGTCGCTGCGGCGATGCGGAGCCCGAGCTTCGACGAGACGCGCCTCGGCGAGCTCTTCGCGCGCCATGACACGGCCATCGAGTCGCTGCGCAAGGCCGCGGTCGGCGCGCTCGCGAAGGTCCACGCCGTGCTCGAGGACCGCCAGCGCGAGCAGCTCGCCGATCTCATCGAGATCGGGCCGGCCGCGTTCCGCGACATGTGGTCCGGCAGGGCCGGGTGGCGCGGCGACGATCCCTACAGGACCCACGGCCGGTGGGCGTGAAGGAGACGATGATGCGACGCCAGATCACCATCGCGCTGCTCGCGCTCGGCACCGTCGCCGGCTTTGCCTCCGGCTTCTCCTCGCTGCGCTGCCGGGCGGAGGCCCGCCGCGACGCCTTCCAGCGCCACGTCGCGTCCATCTGCGTGGACGCCGCCCGGGAGGCCGAGCGCTCCTGCCCGTCCTGCCCGCGGAGCGCCCCGCGCGCGGCCCACGCGCCCGCGGCGGCCGACCCCGACACCGGCGCGGGTCCCTGAGCTATACAAGGGGTGAGCGGCGGCCGGTCGCCGCCGCACCTGCCCCCCGGATCCTTCCATGGCGCTGCGGCTCCTGCTCATCGACGACGACACACGGCTCCACGCCTTGCTCGCGAGCTACCTCGAGCAGAACGGGTTCGCGGTGACCGTCGCGTGCGACGGCGCGCGCGGCCTGGCGGCGCTCGCCGCGGGCACCTTCGACGCCGTCCTGCTCGACGTGATGATGCCGGGCATGGACGGCATCGAGGTCGTCCGCCGCATCCGGCAGAAGAGCTCGATGCCGATCCTCATGCTCACCGCCCGCGGCGACGAGGCCGATCGCGTGGTCGGCCTCGAGATCGGCGCCGACGACTACATCGCGAAGCCGTTCAGCCCGCGCGAGCTGCTCGCGCGCCTCCGCGCGGTGCTCCGGCGGGCCACGCCCGACGCCGCCGGCGAGCGGATCGTGGCCGGCGACATCGCCATCGACGTGCCCGGCCGCGTCGTCACCGTCTCGGGCAAGCCCGCCGATCTCACCGGCATCGAGTTCGACATCCTCGTCGCCCTCGCGCGGCGCGCCGGCCGCGTCGTCGCCCGCGAGGCGCTCCTCGAGGAGGCCGGCCGCGGCGACGTCAACGTCGGCGGGCGGACGGTCGACGTGCACATCTCGCACCTGCGGCAGAAGCTGTCCGACGACCCGAGGTCGCCGAGGCTCATCAAGACGGTGCGCGGCGTCGGCTACGTGCTCGCCAAGGACCGCGTGTGAGGAGGCGGTACCGGTCCTGGCTCTACGAGAACGGGCGCAAGGTCTCGATCGGCCGCTTCCTGAGCGCGCGGCTGCACCGCCGGCTCTTCATGTGGTTCGGCGCGACCATCCTGGTCACCGCGCTCGCCGCGGTCGCCACGATGGGGGCCATCGATCGCGTCGGCAACTCCGGCTGGCGGCGCGAGCACGCCCGCGCCCAGTCGTTCGTGGCCCACGAGTTCGAGCGGGTATGGGCCGATCCCGCGGCCCGCGACGCCCTCGCCCGCGGGTTCGCCGAGGATCTCGAGATCGACCTGGAGCTCATCGACGCGACAGGGCGGCGGCTCGCGAGGTATGGCCAGCCCTGCCGGGCGCAGACCCTGGTCTCCCCGGTCCGCGACGAAGCAGGGCCGCTCGGCTCCGTGCTCCTCTGCCCCGCGCGCGGCCGCTCCGGCGGGTCGCTCCGGTTCGCCCTGCCGCTGCTCGCCGTGGCCATCGTCATGTGGGGGGCCTCGGGCCTCATCGCGCGCCGCCTCGCCCGCCCGCTCGTCGATCTTGCCCACGTCGCGCACGAGATCGGCGCCGGCAAGCTGTCGAGCCGCGTCCGGCTCGACTGCCACGGGCAGCAGGGCGAGGTCGGGATCGTCGCCGAGGCGGTCAACGACATGGCCGCGCGCATCGAGCGCCAGCTCGCCGACCAGAGAGAGCTCCTCGCCGCCGTGTCGCACGAGCTCCGCACGCCGCTCGCCCGCATCCGCCTGCTGACGGAGATGGCCCGCGAGGGCAACGGACCGAGCGCCTGCGTGCTCGACGACCTCGACCGCGAGGTCATGGAGATCGACGCGCTCGTCGGCGACCTCCTGGCCAGCTCGCGCCTCGATTTCGCGGCCCTCACCGTGACCCGCCTCGACCCGGCCGAGGCCGGGATCCGCGCCCTGGAGCGCGCCGGGCTGGATCCGACGCTGCTGGAGGTCGTCGAGGGGACGCCGGCGTTCCAGGCGGACGCGACGCTGCTCGCGCGCGCCCTCGCCAACTTGCTGGAGAACGCGCGCGCGCACGCCGGCGGGGCCGAGCGGTTGAGGGTCCGTCCCGGCGGCCAGCGCAGCGTCGTCTTCGAGGTCGAGGACCGCGGGCCCGGGTTCGCGGAGGGGGAGGAGACGCGCATCTTCGAGCCGTTCTTCCGGCGCGAGCGGGCGGCGGGCGGCGAGAGCGGCGCCGAGCGCGGCTCGCTCGGCCTCGGCCTGGCGCTGTGCAAGCGCATCGCGGAGGCGCACGGGGGCCGCGCGTTCGCCGAGCGCCGCGAGGGCGGCGGGGCGCGCGTCGGCATCGAGCTCGCGCTGCGTCCGCCGACCAGCGCCGCGCGCCCACAGCGACGCGACAGGGAAGCAGCCGGAGCAGGCGCAGGCGGAGCAAACGTGGCAGACCGAGCAGACACAGACGCCCGCCCTCGCCGCGCCTAGCGTTCCCGCTTGACCGCGCGATGGGGCGGGTGCAACGCTCCCCGTGCTCGCGACCATGCGAATCCTCCTCTGCGAAGATCAGGACGCGATCCGGCGCATGATCGAGGCGCTGGTCGGAGCGAGTGGTCACGAGGTGATCGGCGTGGGCACCGGCCGCGAGGCGGTGGAGCGCGCCCTGACCGAGCCCTTCGACGTGCTGCTGCTCGACCTGATGCTGCCCGGGAGCATGGATGGCTTCGAGGTCTGCGAGCGCCTCCGCGCGCACCCGGGCACCTCCAGCCTCCCCATCATCGTGATCAGCGCCCTCGACGATCACGAGGCGCGCGCCCGCGCCTTGAAGCTCGGCGCGACCGCCTACTACGCCAAGCCGTTCCGACCCCTCGAGCTCCTGGAGCACATCGGCGGGCTCAAGGCCGCGCGGCGCGCCTGAAGCGGCGGCCCCGCCTCGACGGGAGCCGTCCGTCCGGCGCGATGCGCGACGCGCGACGCGCGACGTAACGGAGCGCTGGAAGATGGCGCCCGTTTTGACTACACCCGGCCGTCATGGACACTCGGTGGCGCTGGGTCATGGCTTCGACGCTCGCGGCGGTCGCCCTCTCGGGGCTCGCGGGCTGCGAGGGGGAAAAGAGCAAGGCGCAGGTCGCCGCCGACGCCGGCGCGCTCGATGCCGGCCCGGCGCTGCCCGTCGTCGGCGGCAAGCTCGGCGCGGAGCTCGCGGAGGCGGCGTCGGGCAACACCGAGAAGCAGAGGCCAGCGGCGGGCGGCCCGGCGGATGGACCGCCGGAGAGCGGCGTGTTCTCGGCGTCCGACGCGGCCGCCGCGCTCCCGAAGGACGTGCCCTACAAGATCGAGGTCATCAGCGACGGCAGCGAGCCGCGGACCAGGCTCGCCGCGAAGCCCGACCCGAAATCCGAGCAGAAGCTCGACATCACGCTCGGGCTGCGCCTCGGCGGGCCGCAGGGGCTGCCGAACCTGGAGCTCGGCGTGAGCTTCAAGGCAGAGAAGCCGGCGGACGCGCCCAAGGAGGGCGCGGCCGCGCCAGCGGCGAGCGCGGCTCCGACGAAGGTGATCGCGAAGATCGCGTCGGCGACGCTCGCCTCGATGTCGGTCGGCGGCCCGCCGAAGCAGCTCGCGGACGCGCTCGCGAGGCTGAAGGGGAGCGCGCTGCGGTACGAGCTCTCGCCGGCGAACGTGGTCGGCAACCTCCAGTTCGAGCTCTCCAAGGACGCGGATCCAGGGCTCCAACCGCTGATCGGCGCGCTCGGGGAGGCCATCGCGCTCCTCACGCCGCCGCTCCCGGACAAGCCCGTCGGCGCAGGCGCCTACTGGATGGTCACCGATCGCGTGGTGGCGTCGGGCGCGCAGCTGCCGGTGCTGCGGTACCGGGTCTTCAAGATCGAGAAGGTGGAGGGAGGCGCGGTCTCGCTCAGCGTGGACACGCGCCAGTACGCGGAAGGGGCCGACCTCAAGCTGCCGGGCCCGAACGGGGAGATCACGATGACCATCGACCGGCTCGACTCCTCGGGCAAGGGCACGCTCACCTGGTCGCCGTCGAGCTTCGCGCCAGGCGTGGCCGACGCCTCGCAGCGGCTCCAGGCATTGCTTGTGCCGCCAGGCGCCAGCGCCCAGCAGGCCGCTCAGCGCAGCGTGGCCCAGGTGGAGCTCTCCGCGAAGTTCGCACCGCCGGCAGCGCCGTAGCGCCGGTCCGCTGGGCGAGGGCGGCAGCTCTCGCCAGCGCCACGCCCTGCCGCCCGGGGCACACGGAGCGGCTCTCGTGCATCGGGCGGTGTGAGCGCATCGCCCTGGCGGCTGTGCACTTAGGTGCGGGCGTTCGCGCCTGCATCTCCCGCCGCGCAGCCGTGCCGCCTTCCAGGACGCAGGTGTGCGTCCCGGTCGCTGCCCGCGAGCCATGGAAACCATGGCAACCACGGCCAACCCTGGAGCGGCGCCGCGGTGCAGGGGGGGTTGGCTAATCCCGTGCATGAGCGCCCGTGCGGGGAGGCGTGACGGCTGTCCGACCCGGCTGCCAGAACGGGTGAGCAGACCGAGCCACGGTGCAGACGCATGACGTACGGGTGCGAGCGGAACATGCGCGGGTGCAGCCTCGAGGCCTACATCGAGGAGCCGGGCCTCACGGAAGGACAGCGCCGGCGGCTGCGGCTGTTCCAGACGGTGGAGGAGGCCGTGAGCCGTCGCGTGGAGCGGCTGTGCACGTCCAGCGAGATCGAGGTGACGGACGCGGCGATCCTCGTCGTGTCCCCGGCCGCGCGCCGGGCGTTGTTCCGGATCGACGCGCGGGGCAGCGCGGAGGCGCCGGGCGCGAGCGTCATCGTCGACCATCGAGCGCGGCTCCACGAGTTCCTGCACGCCGTGCTGCCGCCCACGGACGAGGCGCCGTTCGATCCGTACGTCGACCTGCTCGCGCCGTCTCCGCCCCAGTGCGTCCGCGTGCTCATCGTGGACGAGGACTCGCTCACGGTCCTGAATTACGGCGCGTTCGTCGTGGTGAACCTCGACCGCAGGGAGATGCCGAAGGCCTAGCTCCCGTATCGGAGATCAGAAGCGCACGGTGAGGCGGAACGGATCGAGGGCGGCGCGCGGCGGGGGCTGCTTGCGCGGGGCGCCGGCGGGATCGCGGTCGAAGATCATCACGAGCACGCCGACGCCCGCCGCGAGGAGGCCGGCGCCCACGACGATGTCGCCCGCGAGCGCCTGGGCGCGCGCGGCGTCGGCGGCGTCCCCGTCCCGCGTCGGCGCGTCCGACGCGCTCGCGACCCCGAGCAGCCCGATGGCCGCGCCGGCCGCCGCGGTGGTCAGGCCGCCGGCGAGCAGCACGATCGGCACCACGTGGCTCTGCGCATCGTCGGGCGCGGAGCTCGGCGGGGCGCCGCGCAGGACCGGTCTGGCCGCAGCGACGCTCGCTGGAGCGCTCGCCGGAGCGCTCGTCGAGGACACCCGCGGCCCGGCGGGCGCTGCCGGCGGGACGACCTCGCGCTCGAGGCTCAGCACGACGACGGCTCGGCTCCCCGGCGCCGCCGCGACGCTCCGCTCCGCCTCGCGGTAGCCCGGCGCGCTCGCGGTGACCGTGTGATCCCCCGGGTTGACCGGGCGCGGGCGATCGAGCGCCGCCGCGGGCACCACGACGCCGTCGATCTTCACCTCGAGGCCGGCGGCGTCGCCGGGGGAGAGCCGCAGCTCGAGCGCCGCGACCTTGCGCTCGAGCTCCTGGATCGCCTGCCGCGCGAGCTTCTCGTACCCCTTCGTCGCCTGCGCGGACGGCTCGACGAGGAACGCGCGGAAGTTCTCGAGCGCCTCGACGAGCTGCCCCGTCTGCTGCTGGGCCACCCCGAGGCTGTAGAGGGTGATCGGCGCGCGCTTGATCGCGAGCGAGCGCTCGTACCGCTCCCGCGCCTGCTCCCAGCGGCCCTGCCTGGCGAGCTCGGAGGCCTCGATGAAGATCTCGCGCGCGACGGCGACGTCGGCCGCGCTCTGGGCCGCGGCGGGCGCGGGCCCGGCGAGCATCGCGGCCGCGACGAGGAGCGCCAGGACGCCCGAGAGCGCACGCGTCCGCCGCGGCGTCACGGCCTGAACCGCTCCCCCTCGGGCACCAGCGAGGGCCCATCGAGCCCGGACCACAAGATCAGCTCGGTCCCCGTCCACACGCCCACGCCGAAGGTGTGCTGCTTGCTCGCGGCCGACATGCTCGCTCCCCACGCTGCCATCATCGGATCGTACAGCTTCCCGTCTCGCCTGAACGTCAGGCCGCTCCGCCCGCCGGCGATGAGGGCGTGCGCGCCGGTCCACCCGGTCCAGCCGGTGCGCCGCTCGGCGCGGCTGCGATCCGAGGGGGCGCCCTTGTCGTCGATCCCGCGCCACGCGTCGGCCGCCGGATCGTAGATCGCGCCGCTCTTGCGGGCGTTGCCGTCCTGGTCCTGCCCGCCCCAGACGAGGAGCCGATCGCCCATCCAGACCGCGAACGCATCGGTCCTCGGGCTCGGCGCGTCGGCGCTGGGCAGCGACCGCCACACGTCGGTCGTGGGGTTGTAGGCGTACCCCTCGTTCGTTGTCGCGTCGCCGGCTCGCCCGCCGAAGACGTAGAGCTCCGTGCCCGACCAGGCCCACGCGACGCCCTCGCGCGCGGGGGCCGCGCCGGCGCTGGAGGCCGGCGTCCATGCGTCGGCGACCGGGTTGTAGAGCCCGCCGCCGGCGACGGGGGCGCCGCCCGCGGAGCCGCCCCAGATCAGGAGGCGCGTGCCGGTCCACACGCCGATCGGCATCCGCCGCGCCGCGGGGGCGTTCGTGGTGCTCATCGCGCGCCAGGTCCGCGCCGCGGGGTCGTACACGCCGCCGGTGGACAGGCCGAACAAGCTCGTGAACGAGCCGCCGCCCCAGACGAGCACCCGGGAGCCCGTCCACGCCGCGGCCGCGAGCACGCGCGGCGAGGGGGCGCCCTCGTTGCCCAGCGTCGACCACGTGTCGCGCGCCGGATCGTAGAGCGCCCCGTCGCCCACGTCCCCGGCCGACGTGCGGCCGCCCCACAGGAAGAGCGCGCTCCCGATCCAGGTCGCCGCGGCCATCTGCCGCGGCGCGGGCGCGCCGAGCCTCGTCATCGGGGCCCACTCGGGCGTGCACTTGCCGGTGCGGCACTCGCGCCCGCTCAGGCAGGCGTTCCCGCACGCGCCGCAGTGCTCGGCCGAGCCCAGGCTGACGCACTTGCCATCGCAGGCCACGAGGCCACCTCCGCACGGCGCGATGCAGGCGCCGCCGGAGCAGATGTCGCCCCCGCTGCAGTCCGCGCTGGTGCAGCACTGGCGGCACGCGACGAGGCTGCAGCACTGCTCTCCGTCGGCGCAGCCCGTGCTCTTGCACCTCGCGCCGCCGTCTTCGCACACGTCGGTGGTGCAGCCGTCGCCGTCCGAGCAGTCCTCGTCCGAGCAGCAGGCGCGGCAGGCCGCGCCGCAGTCGTGCGGCGCGAGCGCCCCGCACGCGCACGCGCCGGAGGCGCACACCGCGCCCGGCTTGCAGGCGGTGGCGCACGCGCCGCAGTGCCGCGGGTCCCTCGTGAGGTCGGACTCGCAGCCCGGGGCGACCGGGTCGCAGTCGGCGAAGCCCTCGTCGCACACCAGCTCGCCTCGGTCGCAGCGCTGGTGCGGCCCCGCGGCGACGCCGCACGCGCCGCAGTGGAACGGGCTGACCTGCGTGTCGACGCACGAGGAGTCGCACGCGGCGAGGCCCGGGGCGCAGCCGGCGGCGCACGCCGCGCCGTCGCAGTAGGCCTTGTCCGGCGCGCACCGCACGTCGCACGCTCCGCAGGTCGTCGGGTCGATGCCGATCGCCTCGCAGCCAGGCGCGCCGTCGCAGTCGAGGCGCCCGCCCGCGCAGGCGCAGCCGCTGCGGCCATCGCAGATCATGCCGGCCGCGCACGCATCCCCGCAGCTCCGGCAGTCCGCCTCTGTCCCGAGCGTGGCCTCGCAGCCGTCGTCGGGCGAGCCGTTGCAGTCGGCGTATCCCGGAGCGCACCCGCACACGCCGGCCTGACACGCCATGTTCGGCCCGCAGGTGACGCCGCAGGCGCCGCAGTTCGCGGGATCCGAGGAGCCGTCGATCTCGCACCCCGTGTCGTGGAGGTTGTCGCAGTCGAGGAGCGGCGGCGCGCAGGCGCACTGCCCCGCGGCGCAGATGGCGCCCGAGGGGCAACGGAGCGAGCAACCGCCGCAGCGCTCGGGATCGCTCGTGAGATCGACCTCGCAGCCGTTGGTGACGACGTTCCCGTCGCAGTTGTCGAAGCCGAAGACGCACTCGGACGAGCAGTGGCCGCCCACGCAGAGGGTGTTCGGGCACGCCGCGCCGCACGCGCCGCAGTGCGAGGGATCGTTCAGCACGCTGGTGCACGACCCGCCGCAGCACGACTCCCCGTCGCCGCACGCGTTGCCGCAGGCGCCGCAGTGCTCCCGGTCCGTGTCCAGCGCGACGCACGTACCGCCGCAGCAGGCGCCGTCCGGGCAGTCGGGCGCGCAGCCGCCGCCCGTCGAGGTCGCGTCCTGCCCGCCCTCGGAGGGTTTGTCGGAGAGGGCGCTCTCCGCGAGCAGCGAGCAGGCGCCGGTGAGCACGGCCAGCGCGAGCAGCAGCGGCCAGCGCGCGCCGGCCGTGGACCTTCCATGTCGCGCCTCGCGCGCGGGGCTTTCCTGGGAAGACATCGCGACGCTAGAAGTTCGGCCGGGAAGGGACCGGCAAGGCGGCGCCAGAGGTCTTCGCACCCGCCCGCGAGGGCGCGGTCCGTCGGGAGCCGGCGCTCCGGGGCGCCGGCGCGGGCTCCCGCGCGTGGGCGCTCGCGGTGGGGCCCTCCGCCGGTCCGAGGCGGGGCGCGCCGGCCGAGGGCTGCGGCTCGGCCGTGCGCGCCGGCTCGGGGCGGCTCTCGGGCGCGGGGCCCTGCGCTGTCGATGGTGCGGCGGCGGCCTGCGACGCGGCGGTCGGCGCCGCAGGCGCGGGCTCGGCGCTGCCGTCCCGCGCGTTCATGGCGCGCAGGGAGAACAGCGCGGCGCCGAGGATCAAGAGCGTCGCCAGCCCCGCCGCCGCGACGACGGCGACGCGCCGCCGGTCCCCGCTCGGGCGAGCGGCCTCGTGGTGCACAGGGTGTACAGCGGCCTCCAGGTGGTCCTCGCTGCTCCTCTGCGCCCGCACCGCCAACGCCGGCCGCTCGGAGAGGCGCCGCTGCTGCGCCCGCACCGCCGGCCGCTCGGAGAGGGGCCGCTGCTCGCCGTCGCTCAGCCAGTGCATGGCGAGCGAGGTCCCTGTCACGTCCTCCACGACGCCGTTCTCGGTCGCCCACCGCGCGAGCGCAACGCCCATCTCGCGCATGGTCCGCCACCTGTTGAAGCGCTCCTTCCCGAGGCCGCGCGCGATGATGGCCCACAGCGCCTCGTCGCCCACGCCGAGCGCGGTGATCGGCGTCGGATCCTTGACGAGGATCGCCGCGACGAGGTCGTGGTAGTTGCCGCCCTGGAACGGCTTCTGGCCGGTGATCGTCTCGTAGAGCACCACGGCGAACGCCCAGACGTCGGTCTGCCCGTCGACGTCGGTGATGCCGCGCGCCTGCTCCGGCGACATGTAATCGGGGCTGCCGAGCACCGTGCCCGCCTTGGTCATCTCGCCGCTCGCCGTCTCGCTCCACACCTTGGCGATGCCGAAGTCGACGATCTTCGGGGTGATGTCGCCGCGATCGTTCTTCACGAGGAAGATGTTCTCGGGCTTGAGATCGCGGTGGACGATCCTCCGGTCGTGCGCCGCGGCGACGGCGCTCGCGATGGGCAGGAGGATGCGGAGCGCCCCCGTGGGCGAGAAGCGCTTCTTGCGCTCGATCGCCTCGACCAGCTGCTCCCCCCGGAGCACCTCCATCACGATGTACGGGTCGCGGTGATCGGACTCCCCGAAGTCGATCACGCGGACGATCGAGGGGTGATCGATCCGCGCGGCGGCGCGCGCCTCCTGGTGGAGGCGCACCGTCGCCTCGGTCGAGTTGACCTCGCGCCGGATGAACTTGATGGCGACGTCGATGTTGAGGACGTCGTTGTGGGCCAGCCACACCATCCCCATGCCGCCCTCGCCGAGGACGTAGCGCAGGCGGTATTTGCCGCCGATCACGTCGCCCTCGCGGTAGATGCGCCGCGCCGCCCGTCCCGGAGCGGGCGACGGCGTGCTGGCCTCCGGAGGCGGTGTCACGAGGGACGGATCGATCAGCTCCGGATCGAGCGAGCCCGGAGCGCTGCCGCGCGGGAACGCCGCGGAAGCCGCGAACGAGCGGCTCGCGCTCTCGGGCCGCGGGGTCGAGTCCGTCGACGAGGCGGGCGCGGAGATGGAGCGCGGCGGCATGGAGCGATCGCAGTCTAACTTTGCTGGCCTCCCACAGCCATGGTCTCGCGCACCCGTCTGTCGTTGCCTGCCCGCGCGCCGCTGCCTGCCCGCGCGCCGGCGCGCCGGCGGCGCATGGTCAGCGCGTGATCCGTGCATGATCAGCGTACGATTCCGCAGGGATGCGCGCGCTCGCTACGGGTGCACACATCGTGCGACGCGCGCTGGGCGCGGGCGGGGCGATGGCCGGACTTGTGCTCCACGAGGATCTTCACCCGCGGGCCGATGCGCACGGTGAGCGGGCCCGCGTGCTCGTGCACGTCGCCGTCGCAGACGTAGTGGACCACGCCCGACCTGGCCTCGAGCACCGCGCGCTGGGCGATCTTCTCGAACGTGTGCGCCTCGCCCATCGGCCGCGCTCGCCAGATGTCGGGCAGCTTCCTGACGAAGCCGAGCGCGGAGGTGTGGATGCCCAGCATGTGGAAGCTCTCCGGGCGCTCGTCGTGGCGGTGGAACGGGCGGAACCCGAGGCCGATCTGGTCCACCGTGCCGGCGGCGACGGCGAGGTAGTCGCGGTCCGGGAACGCCGAGCCGCCCTCGAAGTGGACGCGGCCCTGCCAGCGCGCGGCGACCTGGGTGCCCGTGTTGAGGAGCACCGCGGCGCTCGCGCGGGCGAGGACCTTCGCGGCCCAGAGCGCGCTCCGCTCCTCGCTGCGGTTGTACTCGGCGATGAAGCCGTGGACGCAGCCGGTGCCGAAGATGAAGCCGTAGTGGGCGCCGATCTGCATCACGTGGCGCTCGACCCAGCGCAGCGGGTCCCGGCCGCGGTCGGTGTAGCGGGCGATGAGCCCCGCGAGCAGGCCGTCGGGGCGCCCGCGGGGGACGCCCACGGCGTTGGCCACGGTGTTCATCGTCCCGCCGCGCAGGAAGGCGATCGGCGGCAGCGGCTCGTTCTCGTAGACGTCGAGGAAGCCGGTGATGGTGACGTGGTTCGTGCCGTCGCCCCCGGAGATGCCGAGCACGTCGATGGAGAGCTTCCTGAAGTCCTCCGCGATGCGGGCGAGGTCCTCGCGGGAGCGCGCGGCGCGGACGACGCCGTGGTCGCCGAGCGCGCGCGCGAGCCGGACCGCCGCGCGGGGATCGCTCAGGTTCTGGCGCGAGCGGGGGTTGATGATGACGCCGATGCCGCCCATCTAGCGCCGGCCTCGCGGCGACTTCCACCGCGGGTTGAGGTGGATCCGCACCACGTCCGCCATCAGGCCGATGTGGGCGCAGTGATCGGGCTTGTCGTCGCCGGTATACCCGCGGACGTGGAAATCGCCGCGGTCGAAGCGCAGGATCATGTCGAGGCCGAGCACGTCGGCGCGGGAGGAGCCCCTCGGCTTGCCCCGCAGCTGCTGCACGATGAAGTTCGCCGTCTCCGCCGTCGACGCGTAGCCGGGCGGCAGGATGGAGGAGTGGCTCATGAACATGAACGCCTCGCCCGCCGCGGCGCGCCTCGCGAACGCGATGAACGGCTCGATCTGCGCGACCTTGAGCTTGTGCTGCTGCTCGTCGGCGTACCCGGCGTGGAGCGAGTCGAGCAGCACGAGGGCGTCGACCCGCTTGCCGGCCGGCTGCCGCAGGATCTGCTCGATCGCGCCGTAGCCCGCGCTCCACGACGACAGGCCGAGCTTGCGGATGTAGGCCTTCTTCTTGCCGGTCTTCTTGGCGACGGCGCGCTCGATGCTGTCGAGCAGGTTCTCGAAGACGTACGGCGCCGAGAACGCGCTCGAGTACGCGCCGGAGCCGATGCCGAGATCGATGCCGACGAGGACGGCGCCTTCGGCGGTCTTCACGAACTCCTTCCGGAGCGCCTCGTGGCCGTGGAAGTGGATGATGACGTCGAAGCCGCCGCGCTTCGTGACCCCGCCCCGGTGGGGCATGATCATCTGCCCGATCGAGGGCGCGCGGGACCACGGGTCGTAGACGCCCCAGCCCGGATCGGGCGTCATGCACGGGTTGATGTCCCCGCGGCGCTTTTTCGAGGGGGCGGCGCGGCTGCTCGTCGCCCCGGGCCTGTCGCGCCGCGCCGCGCTGCGCTGGCCGGCGTCCGAGGCCGCGCCGCCGGCGCCACCCGCACCGTCCGCGCCGCCCGACGGCGCACCGGCGCCGGCTGCCCCGTCCGTCGGGGGCGCGCCGCCCGCCGCCGGAGGGCTGTCGGCCTGCGGCGCTACGGCCAGCGGCGCATCGGCCTGCAGCGCGGCGGTGTGCGTCGCGGGCGGAGCGTCGTCGGCCTGCGGCGCGGCGGCCTTCGGAGCGGCCGTGTCCTGCGCCGCTGCAGGGGGCGCGGCGAGCCACCAGGTGGCGGCGAGCAGCGAGAGGAGCGCCCATCGCCCGGACGGCCGGCGAGCCTGCAGGGGGTGTCTCATGTCGGGAGCGCCTCCATTCCATGGAACGGCGTGCGGATCGAGCGCTCGGTGCAGGGCTGCCGCCGCTGTGTGTTCGCGGCGACACCCCGCGGGAGTTCTGGGGCCGTGCTGGGGGCAGGCACTCCCCCCGCGCCGGCCGGCGTCACGCTGCCGGCGTCACCCTGGCGGCGGCTTCCCCTGGGTGAGGGCGGCGCCCGCATCGGCGGCGGCGAGGATGCGCTCCTCGGCCTGGGAGGCGAGCTTCTCGACCGCCGCCGCGGCGTCGGTGGGGGGCAGCGAGCGCAGGAACTGGATGAACTCGAGCTCGAGGCCGGGCTTCACGCCGCTCAGGACGAGCACGATGGGGATGGCCGGCTTCTCGACCTCGGCGAGCTCCGTTGTGCGGGCGCGCCAGCGGCCCGCGCCGAGGGCGAGGCGGAAGGCCCACTGCGCGCCGAGGCCGATGAGGAGGCCCGCCATGACGCCGGCGACGAACAGGTCGGCGTCCCGCGGGGCGAGGAGGGCCGCGGAGAACCCGCCGATGGCCGCGCCGATCACGAGGCCGGGCTCGCCGCTGTTGTGCGCCGCGGCGGTCTTCAGGATCTCCGCGGCCTGCATGCCCGGGCGCCCGCTGCGGACCGCGTCGCGCAGCGGGAGCAGCGTCGCGAGGCGGCGCATCGAGGCGGCCCGCACGCCCAGGTAGCTGATGAAGAGGGCGCAGACCGTCAGCCCGACGCCGACGCTCACGGCCACGCGCCGCGAGAAGACGCCCTGGGGCAGCGGCTCGCGGACCATCGCGGTGAGCGCGCGCTCCCTGTCGCGCTCCGCGCTCGCCTTGAACGCGGCCTCGGCGTCCTTCGTGGCCTGCGCGACCTTGTCGGCCGGGATGTCGCCGAGGAGCGAGAGCAGCTGCTTCGCCGCCTCGAATTGCTCGGCCTCCGCGGCGCCTGGCGGCGTGATCGCGGCCGCCTTGACGATGGCCTCCCAGGCCGGGATGGCGCTCACCCGAGCCCCGAGGAGCGCCTCGGTCGCCTCGCGGCAGCCCGCCAGGGTCTTGGCCTGCTTGTAGAGCGGCTGGGCCGAGGCCCACGCGCCCTGCTTGTCCGGCTCCTTGGGCTTCGGCGGCGGCGGCGCGTTGCGCGGCGCGCGCCCCTTCGTGGTCGTCGCCGGCGGCGGCGGCGGAGCGGGGGGTGCCTGGCCCGGGTCGGGCATGCGCGCCGATTTCGCGGCCGCCTTGAACAGGTCGATCTCGACGATCAGCTTCTCGCCGGCGAGGGCGCACGCCCGCGCTGGCGCGACGCGGGCCTCGGACTCCTCGGCCTGGCGCCGCGCGCCCGGGTCGGGGACGAGCCTGCCCTCGACGGTGACGAGCCGCAGGACCGCCACGGCGATGCACAGGACGAGGATGGCCGAGGCGATGAAGGTGGCGCGGACCTCCTCGCGCCGGGTGTACTCGTTCACGCTGGCTCCCTCGGAAAGACCGGAGATGGGCAAGGCGCCGGCCGTGTCGGCGCGAGGTCGGCGCGCGCGAGCGCTGCCGCACGGCCGGAGCGGCACGAAGCGCCACGATCGGCGTCGCCGCCGTGACGGCAGGGGGACACCGAGGGAGCGTGAGCCCGTCGCATGCAGTTCACCGTTTAAACCAGATGCCGGACCGATACCACAGCGTCGCTCGCGATGGAGTCCGCTGCGTCCTCGCGGCCTCACGGCGTCGCGGCCTCACGGCGTCGCGCTTGCTTCCGCCGTCGGGCGCGGCGGTCGGGCGTCCCGGAACTTGCTCCGTCCCGGGGCGCATCGTGTAAGGGTCCGGAGAAGGCGTGGAGGCTGCCGTTACATCCCACAAGCCCGTCGAGCCCGCGGTCCCGGCGCGCGCCGCGCTGCCCGAGCAGGGAGCGGAGCCGCCGAGGCGCGGCGCCTCTTCGGAGGCGCCCGGTGAGGCCGCGTCGTCCGGCGTGGCGGCGGCGCCCGACGCCGCGGCGGGAGGGGCGGGCCGGGGCCTGTGGATCTCGTCGACCTACTTTGCCGAGGGCCTTCCCTACGCGATCGCGCACAAGGTGGCGGGGGAGTTCTTCACGGCGGCGGGGGCGAGCCTGGAGATCATCGGGCTGACGTCGCTCTACGGGCTCCCGTGGAACCTCAAGTTCCTCTGGAGCCCGCTGGTCGACCTCCACGGCAGCCCGCGGCGCTGGCTCGTCGGGGCCGAGATCGCGCTCGTCGCGATCGTCCTCGGGCTCGCCGCGGCGGCGCACAGCGGCGCGATCTGGCTCGTGGCGGCGCTGTTCGGGGCGGTCGCCGTCGCCGCGGCGACGCACGACATCGCGGTCGACGGCTTCTACCTGCAGGCGCTCGACAAGGACGCGCAGGCGGCGTTCTCCGGGCTGCGGGTCGGCGCGTACCGGCTCGCGCTGCTCGCGGGCGCGCTCCTGGTGGCGTTCGCGGGCTGGGCGTCCTTTGGCGCTGCGTTCGGCGTCGCGGCGGGCGGGCTCGCGCTGCTCGCGATCGCGCACGCCGCGGGGCTGCCGCGCCCGGCCGCGACGCCCGGAGCCGGCGCCGCGCCCGGAGCCGGCGCCGCGCCAGCAGCGACCGGGCTGCGGCGCTACATCGAGCCATTCCGCGCGTACCTCCGGCAGCCGAAGATCGCGTCGAGCCTGGCGTTCATCCTCTGCTACCGGGCAGGCGACGCGCTCATGTTCGCGATGTCGTCGCCGCTGCTGAAGAGCCTCGGCCTCGACACGGCGGCGCGCGGCAACGTGGGCGGGGTCGGGACGGTCGCCTCGATCGCCGGCTCGATCCTCGGCGGGGTGATCATCAAGCGGTGGGGGCTCTCGCGGACCATCTTCCCGATCGCGCTCGTGCAGAGCTCGGCGATCCTGCTGTACGTGGCGCTCGCGTGGGCGCGGCCGGCGCTCCCGTGGGTCGTCGCGCTCGTCACGCTCGAGCAGCTCGCCGCCGGCATCGGGACGGCGGTGCTCGCGGTGTTCCTCATGCGGCGGTGCGTGGACGGCTACAAGTCGTCGCACTTCGCGATCGGGTCGGCGCTCATGTCGGTCTCCGCGACGTTCGCCGGCAGCCTGAGCGGTTACCTGGCCGCCAGCGTGGGGTTCACGGCGTTCTTCGCGATCGCGTTCGCGGCGTCGATCCCGGGGGTCGTCCTGTCGCGTCTGGTGCCGCGAGACTAATTACCGCGGGTCGGAACCCCGCCAGGGATCTGCCTCGCGAGCGGGGAGAGAGTTCAACGCAAAGGCGCCAGGGTGCAAAGACGCAAAAATGCACATTTGTTTTTTTGCGCCTTCGCGCCTTTGCGCCTTTGCGCCTTTGCGTTGAACTCTCTGTCCGGATCCCAGGGCGGACTCCTGGCGGGTGGAACCAGGTAGATTGCACTCCTCCGCGCGATCCCGATGCAAGAGCCCTCGTCCGCCCTCTCCGAGCCGAAGGCGCGCGCCGACCGCGCGCTGAGCCTGATCTCCCTCGGCCTCCTGGCGCTCCAGGCCGCGCTCGACGCGCCCGCGTTCCCGCGCGCGACGCTCGCCGTCGCCGTGGCCGCGGTCCTCGTAGCGCTGCTCGCGGCCCGCGTGGCGCAGGGGCCGGCGCGCGCCGTCGCGGCGCTCGCGGCGTGCATCGTCGTGGCGATGCGCCTCGGCGTCGTCTGGCAGCTCGCCATGGTCCTCGCGCTCGCGGCCTACGGTGGCCTCTCGCGGCTCGCGCCCGCGCTGCGTCCGCCCGAGGGCTGGCGCGCGGCCGGCGGGCTCCCGAAGCGCTGGGCGGCGCTCGTCGGCGGCGTCACGCCGGTCGCGCTCGTCGGGTGGCTCGCGTTCGCCCGGCCCGACCTCCGCGACATCACCGGCTCGGAGCTGCTCCAGGTGTCGACGCCGGTGCTCATCGCGGGAGGCGCGGTCTTCGCCGTGCTGAACGCCACGCTGGAGGAGGTGATCTGGCGCGGGGTGCTCCAGCCCAGCCTCGCGGCGGCGTGGGGCGCGCGCGTCGCGGTGGTCCTGCAGGCCGCCTCGTTCGGCGCGCAGCACGCGCACGGGTTCCCGCGGGGGCTGCTCGGCGTCTTCCTGGCGGGCAGCTGGGCCGTGATGCTGGGCCTCCTGCGGCAGCGCTCCCGCGGGCTCCTTGCGCCCTTGCTCGCGCACATCGTCGCGGACGCGACGATCGCCGCCCTGGTGATCGGCATGCTCCGCTGAGCGCGTCAGGGCCGGAGGCCGAGCAGCTCGAACGCGCCCAGCAGCGCCGAGCGCGCCCACGCCCCCCGGCCGCTCGACGTGCGCCGCGAGGCGGGCAGATCCCAGAGCCGCTCGAAGTGCGCCGCGAACGCGGCCACGAAGGCCGGATCGCGGGTCTCGAGGTCGGTCTCGAGCCAGGCGCGCGAGAACGAGTTGGGCGTGAAGTTGGCCTGGCCGCCCACGAGCATCGGCCGAGCGCCCAGCCGCGCCGCGGTCTTGAGGTGCATCATCGCCCCGCCGCGCGAGTCGTGCACCCGCAGCGCGAAGCGGTCGGGCCACCGCGCCTCGGCCTCGATCGCGCGGGTGATCCCGTGGTGGTTGACCAGGTTGCGGATGAGCCACGCAGCCGCTGGGGGCAGCGGGAGCGCGTCGATGGAGTCGATCAGCACGCGCACCCGGGCGCCGCGCGCCGCCGCGCGCTCGAGCGCATCGAGCACCGGCAGGTCCGAGAGGTACGTCGTCGCGACGAGGAGCTCGTCGCCCGCCGCCGCGCCGTCGAACGTCTCCGCGAGGCGCGCGCGGATCGCCTCGTGCTCGACGAGCGCGCACGTCTCGTCGCCCGCGACGGTGAGCGCGCCGGGCGGGGGGAGGGGGACGCGCAGGCCGCCGGCGTACCCCGGCACCGGCGCGAGCGTTGGCGTCGGGGAGGCGACCTCCGTCCCGAGATCGTCGGGCCCGCGCGCGGCGCGCGCGGCTTCGGAGATGAGCGCGTGGAGCGCGGCGCGGCCCTCGTCGCCGATCGCCTGCGGGAGGGTGAGCGCCTCGTCGATCGCCGCCATCGCGATGCGCCAGAGCCGGCGGGCCACGGCGCCCGTGAGCCAGAATAGGTTCTCGTGCCAGTCGAACGCCGCGTCGATGAAGTTGTGCGACGTGATCGCGCCGGCGCGCCCGCCGTCGATCACCAGGTTCTTCCGGTGGTCCTCGACGTTGTGCAGCACCTGCCAGCGGTTCTGGTGCTCGACCCAGTCCTCGATCGCCACGCGCGCGTGGTCGAGGTGGAAGTTCATCCGGGGCAGGAGCCGGCGGCGCCGGTCGAACCGCGCGCCGAACAGGCAGGCGTTCAGCACGAGGACGCCCGCGTCCGCGAGGCGCCTCCGCACCAGCGCGCCGCGGCGGCGCGTCAGGGCGGGGTTCGCGGGCGTGTTGCTGTCCAGGATCACCACGATGGTCGCGTCGGGCCGCGCGCGCTTCTTGGCGATCAGCCAGTCGGCGACCGTGTCGGCGTAGGGGAACGCCCCCGGGCGCGGCAGCAGCGTGGTCTGGTCGCCGTTCGCCGCGAAGAGGTACATCTGCAGGACGACGCTCTGCTCGGCGGCCTCGATGAGGTCGCGGCACGCGGAGAGGATGCCGTGGCTGTCGCCGATGTACGCGAGCCCGGAGCTCACGCGGCGTCCGTGCGCAGCGCGCGGCGCAGCGCCCAGCAGAGCGGCCGCGCTCCCGCGAGCCCGCGGCCCTCCAGCTTGCGCGTGAAGCTCTCGGTGCCCCAGCGATCGGACTGCGTCGGGGCGCGCGCGCCGAGCCGCCGCCGCTGCGACGCGTCGAGGCCCAGCTCGCTCCCGGCCGAGGCCACGAGGCGGCGCCAGGCGTCGCCGACCACGCCGTCGACGTACACGAGGAAGGGCAGCGCGAGGGCCGTCTGGATCGCGGCGAGCCAGCGCGGACAGCGCTCGTTCAGGTGCAGGAGCACGCGCTCGTCGATGGCGACGTGCGGCGCCTCCTCGCGCGCGTGGAGCGCCATGATCTCGGCGACGAGCGCCGCGCTCTGATCGGGCCGGGCCTCGATCGCCCGCGGCACGAAGAGCGTGATCTCCTCGAAGTACCACGCGAGCAGGAAGAACGTGCCGGCCGGGGCCAGGCGCAGCGCCGCGTCGTCGCCGCGGCCCCAGCGCAGGAAGCGCGGCGGCGCCGCGTCGCTCGGGTAGAGATCCGGCCGGAGCCTGTGAAGGAGCCGGCGGAACATCTCCGCGTGCGTGCGCTCCTCGGCGACGAAGCGGGCGATGACGGGCGCGGACAGGTACGGCGCGCGGTGGGCCGACCGCTCGAGGTACCGGATCACGTAGCCCTCGAAGTGGATGAACAGCTCGCACGTGAAGCACGCGAACAGCCGGTTGATCGCGACGCGCTGGCGCTCCGTGAGGCCGAGGCCCGCGACGTCCATGTAGTGCGCCTCGGGGATCACCAGCGCATCGGCCGGGATCGGGCGCGTCCAGTCGACGCGGTCCCAGCGCCGGCGCACCGCCGCGTGGAGCCGGTCCTCGCGCGCGGCCGCCTCTCCGTCGTGGGGCGGCGTTCGAGGGCTGCCTTCGTGGCCGTGGAGCGCGGGATCGGCGGAGAGCTGGAGGCTCACGATGGGACCGTCCTCTCGATCGACGCGACCGCGCGCTCGTCTGCGGCCACGGGCGCCGGCGGCGACCACGCGGGCAGCTCGCACAGCCCGCCGCCGAGGAACAGGTGGTGCCACAGCTGCGTGGTGACCACGGCGGTGTAGCTCCCGTCGGCGACGATCCGCCGCGGGGCGAGCGCGGGAAGGATCCGCTGGAAGCGCTGCTCGCGCGCGACCTTCGCGGGCGAGAAATAGCCCGTCTTTCGCAGCGACTCGGGGCTCACGAGCTGCGCGATCCAGCGGGGCTGGGGCCCGAGCGCGCAGAGTGCGTGGGCCTTGAACATCCCCTTGGGCGGGTCGGCGACGTCGCGCGGGAGCACCCGCCGCGCCACCTCGCGCAGGAGCCACTTCTCCCGCAGCCCGCGGAGCTTGTACAGGGGCGAGAGGCCGCTGGAGAGCTCGACGAAGGCCTCGTCGAGGAACGGGTAGCGGTGCTCCACGCCCGAGCGCATCGCCGCGCGGTCGCCCTTGCCCACCAGCAGGTGTCCGGCCAGCATCAGCTTGTACTCCACGTAGAGCGACCGATTCAGCGGATCCCAGCGGCGCATCCGCGCTGGTGCGATGTCGAGCTCGGAGAACGGATCGTGGCCCGCGACGCGCTCGGCCATCGTATCCGAATAGAACAGCCAGCGCGCGCGGGAGAGCGGCTCGTACAGGTCGAGGAGGCTCGGGCGAACGTCGCCGAAATGGTCCTGGAACGTGGGCGCGGGTGTGCCGGGCGCCGCGAGCTCGGCCAGCGTTTTTCGGATCGCGCGCGGCAAGGCTGCGTGGACGCGGGCGAGGCGCTCCATGGCGCGGTGGGTCTTGTGCCAGACGTAGCCGCCCATCGCCTCGTCCGCGCCCTCGCCGGTGAGCACGACCTTGAACCCCCGGCGCGCGGCGCGCTCCGCCAGCAGGAGCACGCACCCGTCGGCCGTGTCCATCACGGGGCCCTCGGCGGCCTCCACAACACGCGGGAGGGTCTCGAGGATCTCCGCGGGCGAGGGCACCAGGGTCTCGAGCCGCGCGCCCAGGCGCGCCGCGCTGCGGGACGCGCGACGGCGCTCGTCGGGCCCGGCGCCGTCGAAGCCGACGGTGAACGACGTGATGGGCGCGTCGCCGCGGGCCTCCCGGGCGAGGCCGAGCACCAGCGTCGAGTCGAGTCCGCCGCTCAGGTACGTCGCCACCGGGCCGTCGGAGGCGAGGCGTCGCTGCACGGCGTCGCGCAGGCAGGCGCGCGTCTCCTCGATCAGCGCGTCGAGCGAGGCGACGCGCCGCTCCTCGCCCTGGGCCGGGAAATCCAGGTCCCAGTAGCGCCGCTGCTCCACCGCGCCGCCCTGCGCGCGGAGGTAGTGCCCGGGCCAGATCGAGCGCACGCCGCGGAAGCACGTCCGCTGCGTGCCCGCGGCGAACAGCGAGAAGACGTGGTCGATCCCCGCCGGATCGGCCTCGGGGCGCACGAGCCCGCTCGCAAGGATCCCCTTGATCTCCGAGGCCCAGAGGAGCCAGCCGTCCGCCACCGCGTAGTGGAGCGGGCAGATCCCGATCCGGTCGCGGCCGAGCAGCAGCGTGCGCGCCTCGCGATCCCAGAGCGCCACGGCGAACTGCCCGCGCGCGCGGGAGAAGGCGCCCTCGCCGGCGTCGAGGTAGAGCCCGGGCCACAGCTCGGTGTCGCACCGCGTGCGCTGCGCGTGCCCGCGCGCCGCGAGCTCGCGGCGCAGCTCGGCGTGGTTGAACAGCTCGCCGTTGTACGAGACCCACACGCGGCCGCCCGCGTCGGCCATCGGCTGGCGGCCGCCCGCGACGTCGACGATGGCGAGGCGCCGCGTGGCCATGGCGATCCCTGGCGCTGAAAAGGAGGCGCCGTCGTCCGGGCCGCGGTGCCGCACGCTCGCCGCCATGCGGTCGAGGCGCGCCGGATCGAACGTGCGGCGCCCGGCGAGGTCCAGCGCTCCGACGATGCCGCACATGATCGAGCGCTACCTCCCTGTGTCCCCGAGCAGATGTCGCCGGAGCCAGCGCCAGCCGAGCCGGGGGCCGAGGCGCACCGCGACGGCGCGCACGAGCGGCCGGCTCGCGCGCGCGTACGCCGCGTACCCGCGCCAGATCCGCAGCGTTGCGCGCTCGATCGCGGGCGCGTCGCCGGGCGCCGCGCAGGCGTCCATGAACCGGGTGATGGCCTCGATCGACCACGCGGTGTGGCCCGACGCCGCGTTGTCGATGGTGTTGTGCAGGTCGAAGAAGTACGGGTCGATCCGGTGGCGCCGCAGGATCGCGGCCGCCATCGCGTACCCCCGGCCGATGCCGGCCATCTCGATGGCCAGGTTGAGGCCGAGCAGCTCGGGCAAGAGCTCCATGGACCCTTGCGCGAACGCGAGCCAGAGCACGGGCATCGAGAACGCCTGCGGGAGGAAGTCGGGCCGTTCGATGAACGCGCGCGCGTCGCACGGCGGCAGCGTCACGCCCTGCTCCGCGAGCGCCCTGCGCAGCACGTTGCCGTGGTGCTGGGCGGGCACGCCCGCGCCGAGCTCGTCGCGGTAGATCCGGAGCAGGAGCGCCGCGACCGGCGTTCGGAACGCGCCGGGGGCCGTCGCGCCCTGGAGCCACGCGCCGTCGATCACGGCCGCCGGCGCGAGCTGGGTGAGCAGCCAGACGGCCTCGTCGCGCGTGAGCTCTCGCGCGATGCCCGCGTCGTCGGTGGGCTGCGTGCGCTCGCGCTCGGGGCGTCGGGCCGCATGCGGTCCCGCCGTGGACTGCGCGTGGGCGTGCCCTTCCTCGAAGATCTGCTCGCGCAGCCGCGCGTCGACCCAGCGCGAGAGCCTCGCGGCGGACCAGGGCCAGCGCCCATCCGCGGCGAGCCGGGCGGGGGACACCTCGCCGTGCACCTCTCGCAGCACCGCTTCGACGTGCGCCTGCGCGAGCTCGCCCGCGTCGCGGTCCACGTCCCCGGGCCCGCGGGCGCACAGCAGCCGGTGGTAGAGCTCCGGCAGCGGGAGCCCTGCGCGTACCTGCGCGCGAGGGGTGGATCCTCGACGATTCCCGTCGATCGAGGCCCCGTCGTGGTCGTGATCGACGCGCGGCGAGCCGGCGCGCTCGTCCCCGCCGCGCGACGCGCGGACGGGGGCCGGAGGCTCCGGCGCCTCGATCAGCGCGCGGATCCAGGCGCGCATCACGTCGACCTCGGCGTCGGTGAACACGCCGAACATCGGGCCGCCGAACTGCACGGAGCGGGTGACGAGCGGGCTCTCGTCGGGCTTCCCCGGCACGATCCACGGCGAGCGCGCGAGGCGCAGGAGGATGCCGCGCGCGTCGAGCCGCGCCGGATCGAGCGCGCCGTCCAGCGCCTGTCCGTCGAGCCGGACGCGGCCGTGAAATCCGAACGCGTGGCGCGCCTTCGCCTCGACGAGCGCCAGCATCGCCTCCCACGCGGAAGGCGCCGCGGCGGGCCGGAGCGACGCGAGCCACGCGCGCCGCGCGGCCCAGAGCGACCACGCGCCGCGCCACACGCGCGACCAGTCCGGCGCCCCGCCAGCGGCGTGCGCCTCGAGACACCGTCGCGCGAGATCGCGGGCCCGGCGGGCCGTCTCCGCGCCCTCCGCGTGCTCGGCGAAATACAGGCCGTCGCAGCGCGCGCGCGACGCGGCCCGGCGCACCGCGGCGGGCGGGCCCAGCACCGTGGCCGCCGCGTGGTGGCCCAGCGCCTCGGGCAGCCTCGCGGCCCCGAGCTGCGCAATGCGGAGCCCCGGGATCGCGAGCGCGAAGTCCGCGTCGGCGAGGCAGGCGGAGCGCTCGAATGCGGGGCTCGCGAGATCGGGCAGCGCGAGCCCCGCGGCGGCCAGCGCGGCGCCGTACAGGGCGCCGTGGTGCCGCGCCGGGTCGCCCTCGCCGCACTCCAGATGGAACGCGTCGAGGCAGGCCGCGCCGAGCGCGCCGTCCGCGTGGCGCACGCGCACCGCCGCGGCGAGCCAGCACCCGTCGAGCAGCGCGGCCGGCGCGTAGCCGAGCAGGACCCGCGCGGGGCCTTCGCCCTCGTCGCCGGGCGCGCCGCATCGCTCGTCCTCGTCGCGGAGCGCGGTCAGGGCCGCAAAGAACGCCTCGATGCCGTCGGGGGCCGCGGCCTCGAGCGCGGGCTCGCCCGCGAGATCCTCCGGGGCCGGCTCGCCGGCCCGCAGCCTGCGGTAGATCGCGCGCGGCGACGCGTCCGAGGCGCGCGACCGAGGGCTCGCCGCGCGGTCCGATGCCGGGGTGGGAAGGGCGTTCATACGACCGGACGACGCAGGCTGCCGGCGCCTACCCCCATCCGAACGACGTTATGCGTGCGCGCGACCGGCGTCCACACGGGGCACGGATCTCACGCGAGCCGCTGCAGGAGCCCCGCGAGCCCGAGCGCCACCAGCGTCCACCCGAGGCCGCGCACCAGGCGCCCGTGCCATGCGCCGAGCCGCTCCCGGTAGCGCGCCAGCAAGCGCCCGAGCGTCGCGAACCAGCTCACAACGCCCACCGCTGCGCCCACCGCGAGCGCGGCCGCGTGGGCCGGCGCGACCGCGGGCGCGAGGGCAGGGTACGCGCGGAGCACGGCGCACGACGCGATCCACGACGCCAGGAACGACGGGTTGAGCGCGACGAGCACGAACCCGGTCAGGAGCGCCGATGTCGCTCGCCCCGAGGACGGCGCCTCGGCGGCGCGCCGCGGCGCGAGCGCCAGGGCGAGGCCCATCGCCACGACGAGCGCCGCGCCGCCCGTCCGCAGGGCGCGATCGATCGCGGGGTGCGCCGCGAGGACCCACCCGAGCCCGCGGGCCGCGGCGAGCGCCCAGAGCCCCTCGGCAAAGGCCCCTCCGACGGCGAGCATCAAGGCGCGCCGGGGCTGCCCCGCGAGCGCCGCGGCCACCAGCAAGACGGCCAGCGGCCCCGCCGCCGGGATCGATCCGAGATAACCGAGCAGGAACCCCACGACGAGCGCGAGCGCCATGGTTCATCCGAAGCGAGGTGTGCGGCGGTGAGCTGCAAAGGATCGCCCGCGGCGCGCCGCGGCGAATGGGCGCGGGGGCGAGACGCGGTCGTCAGGCGGTTTCAACCCGGTCATCGCCTTAACGCAGCGCCAGCGTGAACGCGAGCCCGAGGCTCACGCGCAGATCGTGGACCGCCTGCACATCCAGGGCGGGCGGCAGCAGCCGGTACTCGCCCTCGAGCACCGCGGCGATGGGTTGATCGTCGATCGCGGCAAGGATCCTCTCGGCGTGCGCGGCCGAGCGCACAAGGACACGCCAGCGCCCTTCGCTCGTCCAGTGCGGGACGACGTCGCCCCGACCATCGAAGACCGTCAGCCCGTCGCCGCTCTGGAGGCGCAGCCGCAGCGAGCCCGCGGTCATGGGTGCGATCCGGTGGACCACCCTGGGCTCACCGAGCGTGCGGCGCGCGGGCGCGGCCCGGGGAGAGGTGGACTCGGCGTAGTAAGCGTCGACGTCGTAACGGACCCCGAGCCCGATCTCGAAGCTGCGGCCCGCCTCGCCCGTGCGCCACGGATCGAGGATCGCCGTGGCGCGCGCCACGCCGAGCCGGACCATCGGCGCCGGCGCTCCGTCGCCCCGGCGCTGCGGGATCGAGGGGATGCTCACCCGGCCCACCTCGGCTTCCACGCCGATGTCGAAGGGGAAGGGGACCGCGATGGGCGGCGACATCGGCAAGACCACCCGCGGCGACTCGTCGTGCCGCAGGAACGATGCGCCGTACAGCGCCGCGTCGAGCGCGGGCACGCCGTCGAGCGCCTGCCCCGTCGGAGACACCCGGCCGGCGAGGACGCGGTGATCCGACTGCCAGATCACGCGGCCCGGCCCGGAGCCCGTCACGCTGCGCGCGCGGTAGGACAGGCCCGCGTCGATCTCGGGCTCGATCTCGATCCCCCCGCCCGCGCCCCGGTGCAGCGCGGACGCGACGCCGAGCCACACCCGGCTCGCCGGGTCGAAGCGCACGCGGAAGCGCCGGCCCTCCTCGGAAACAGCGGTATCGCCGCCGCCGGCGCGCTCGCTCTCCTCGCGCGCCGGCTCGGCGCGGCCGGCGCGCGGGGAGAGCGACGCGGCCGCCGCCATGACGAGCAGCGCGGCGAGGCGGCGCCGAGCCGTCACGGGTCCTCGAAGACGGGCATCGGCTCGAACACCCGCGGGGGAGCCCAGAACGACACCCGCAGGCCCGCGGCGGCCTTGACCTCCACGTCGCGAACGTCGCTGTCGAGGTCGTTGCGGCTCACCCCCATCGCGGCGAGCCGCAGCGAGATGGGCTGATCGTTGATCGCGAGGAGGATGCCCTCGTAGGCGATCGTGGCCTCGATGCGGTTCATCGCCGCGCCCCTCCCGCTCCCGGCCGCGATGCTCGGGCGCCGGTAGGTGAACGCGGTCGAGAGCGCGTGGAGGCCGCCCTCGCCGAGGCTGAAGCGCGATTTGATGGCGCCCGTCGGGCCGACGTAAAGAGCGCCGGTGTCCAGGCCGTCGTCGATCTCCGATCGGTGCTCCCAGTACTCCCCCAGATCGGCGCCCGCCTCGAACCGGATATGGCTGTACATGTCGTTCGACTGCCACGGATTCCACGCGAGATGGACCTCGCCGAACTCCACGTCGAGCGTGTCGCGGCGCGCGGGAGGGCGGTCGTTCACCGACACCACCCGGAAGCCCCAGCCCATCCGCGGCGAGATCGGGTAAAGCCGCGGCTTACCGACGAAGGTGCTGAGCCAGTGGGCCGGCCGCCGGTGCAGGTGCTGGTAATCGTAGCTGAGGAGCACCCCGGAGAGCTCGAGATCGTCGAACGTGGCCGATCCCTCGAGGATGCGCAGGTCATGGCGGGCGCGGGAGCGCGTCGAGAGCACGCTCACGTGGATGCCGGCCTCTGCCCTCCCGCGGCCCAGGGGGAAGCTCGCGGGCACGGGGAGCCCGTTGTTTCCATGGAACGTGGGCAGCCAGGACGCGCCCAGGTAAAGCCGGTTCAGGAGATCGAACTTGACCTGAAAAGCCTTGCCGTCGGCCGAGCGCGCGTAGCCCGGCGGCGCCTCGGCGATCGCGGCGACGAGGCGGGCGCCGCGCGCGGTCAGGGCCCGGTAGGCCGACGCGTCTTCAACCACGTTGCACGGCTGCACCTTGTCGAGCGCGCCGCCGTCGTAGGCCAGGTGATCCGGCGCGACGAGGCAGCGCTCGCCCTCCGGGCCTGGCTCGCATTGAACGCGCACCGCGCCGCCGTCTGGCGACCGGATGCAGCGAATCGGCTTGTCCCAGGAGAGCTGCGGCGGCTCGCCGGGGCGAGCGGGCGCGGACCAGAGCATCGCCGCCGATAAGGGGGCGAGCAACGCGTGAATCCGAGGCAGACGTCGTCTCAAAGCACCCTCACGAGGCAAAGGAGCTCCAACGCGGCAAAGCCGCCCGCGCTGTACGCGAGCGATTCACCAGGCGCTTCGCGGGCGCCGGCGGCGATAAAGCACGCGTCGTGCCCTGCGACGCGCTGTCGGAGCGCGTGTCGCGCATGCCGAAAATTCCGAGAATTCAGAATGCACCGACTTCTTCGCGGGGGGCGAGGTGCGAAGCGGTCAGCGCGGCGACCGCTGCATGGGGAGCAATGCATTACCCAGGCGCGCAGGGTTCTTCACAGCAGGCTGCGGGCACTTCGCCATGGACGGTCGCGGCTCGCGTCGTTCGGGTCGAGCCGCCGGCGTCGAGGGACCGGCGACGTGGTAGTTGCCGCGCAGGTTCGAGTGGAACCTCTGATTCTTCGAGGTGTATCCGCAGTGGAACGCCCAGTTGTAGACGAGGTTGTTACTCCACTCCGTCGGCGGATCGCCCACCTGGGACCCGAAGCGAGGGTTGCGGGTCCAAGTCGACGTTCCAGCCGGCCTCCGCCCGCGAAATCCACCGGAGCGCCTCGGGCAGGACGTCGGCGACGGCGGCGAGCGCGTCGTCTCCGCCGATGCGCGCGATGAGGGGCGCGAGCTGTTCCACGCCGCCCCAGCGGCTCAGGGTCGAGACGAGCGTGACCTGCTCGGCTGCGTCCCCGAGGCTCACGGAGAACAGCTTCGCTGCGTCCGCCAGTGACATCCAGGGCGCGCAGCGCACCACGCTCTCCAGCCCGTCGGTATCTCGATCGTCGTGGTAGGCAGCGACGGCACGCGTGGCGAGCGCGGGGCGGCATGGCTCGGGGGCGGCGCGACAGAGCGCCGCGAGGGCCATGATGCGCGCGGCCTCGGAGCCACCTCCGCCTGCTCGTTCGGCGATTTCGACCGCAGCATCGAGGCCGAGCACCCGGATGGCCTCGGCTGGGTGTTCGCAGACGAGCTTCGCGGCGACCCATGCGGGATCGAGCGCAGCCACCGCCTTGCGAGCGGCTTGCACGAGGGAGCGGCCGCCCTCGGTCGCCGCGGCGCGGAGCAGCGGGCGAGCGCCGTGGATGCCGCCGCCACAGAGCTCTCGGATGACGTCGAGCGCGCGTCCCGGCGCACCGAGCTCGGCGAACCGCACGGCCAGGACGCCAGGCGGCGGGAGAGCCTCGTCTAGCAGCCTCGAGAGCTCGACTGGGCCGAGGAGGGGAACAACGGCCGCGGTGCAGGTCTCGTTCTCAATCCGCTCTGCGTCGACGTTATAGTCGACGAAGAACGCATCGAGCACCACCGAGGCAGCTCTGGCCCGCTCCTCATCGGGCAGCTTCGACAAGAGCGGTGCCAGGGCGTTTGCGCGCGACCTCGGTGCAAGGGGCATTGCCGCGCGAAAGAGGGCGAGCGCCTGGTCCTGGCGGAGCCCCTCCGCAGTGGCGAGCCGGCCGAGCGCGTATCCGGGCTTCGCGCTCGACAGCGCGCGCTCGATGGCCTGTTGGACGAGCGCCTCCGTTTCAGACGGAGGCAGGAAGCTGGCTGCGGTGAGCCACGCGTGCAAGTAGATGTCGGGCCCTTTCTCCGCACGCCATGTGGCGGAGACCGCCCAGCGCGCGCACATCGCGGCCTCGCCCCCGCATGCAGCACGCGCCGCGGTGAGCAATGCGAGCGCATCTTCCCACCCATCGCCGCGCCACGCGGCGCCGGTCCGACGTACGACGTCGAGCGCGCGCGCCTCGATGTGTGCGCGCTGCGATGGTGAGGCGTGCGCCGCGAGCGCGAAGAGCGCCACGGCGAGCGCTCGCTCCGTGTCGTTCCACGCCTCCTTGCCGGGCTCGTCCGCTTCAGGGGGCCACGCGTGGTGCAGCGTTGCGAGCGCGCCCTGCGCCAACGCGAGCCTCACAAAGCTCGATAGCGCTTCGGACGGGATTCCCATGGCGTCCGCGACGTCAACCGGCGCCGTCAGCGTGCGTCGCACGCGCCCCAGCTCCATCCGGCGCGCGGCGACATCCTCGCGGGAGCGCGGCCAGGCCCACCGCGGGTCGCATAGCCGGAGGAGATCGGCGTGCGGCGCTCTCGACGCGACGAGGTGATCGCCGGCATAGCGGCGGAGGTAGAACAGCGCGCGAGATTGGGCGTTGTCGACACCCTCCCAGGTGCGAACGAGAGCTCGGGCAGCCTCAGCGAACCGTCGCTCGGCGAGCGCCACGTGCTCCTGGTTCGCGGCTGCCCAGGCGGCGCGCAAAGCTTCGTGACGATAGCGAATCCGGTGACCCTCTTCATGCCATTCGATCACCGAATCCAGGGCGTTGCGGTGCGCATCGAGCCACCCGGTCACCTCGGGCACCTGCGCATCGAGGAGCAGAGCCAGCGCAGAGATGTCGAGCGGCGCGAACGCGCACGCGAGGATCGCCATGAGCGTCTCCAACCCCACCGCACCACGGTCGCGAAGCGAGGTCGCGATCGCTTCTACATGGGCGCGTGGACCTGGACCGTCGACCGCCGCCCAGGCGAGCTTGTCGCGGAGAGCTGGATCGATCTCATCGATGCTGAACCCGTCGACCGGAATATACGTCACGCGCTCGGTGCGGAAATTGAGGCGCTCTGCCCACCGCTCGGCGACATCGCGCGTGCCGGATACCGCCACCAGCACGCGCGCGGCGGGCCCTGGCTCGTCCAGCACAGAACGGCGCGGGTTCTCCGGCCAGTCCACGCACGCGTCAGGCGCGATGAGACCGAGCAGGAGCTGCGGCTGCCCGTCGTCGCCGTCCCAGTTCATGATCCGGTTCACGAGGCTCGTGCGGACGCCGAAGGCATGTTCGCTGAACCCTGTGCCTTCGGGCCACGGACCTGCTGAGAGCCTCGCGAGCGCTTCTTCCTCGAAGGCAGCGCCGAACACGCGTCCAGCGTGGACGACGAGCTTCAGCATTCCAGGGCCGGTGATCGAGCCGAAGAATCGCTCAACCACTGTGCTCTTCCCCGCGCCGGGCAAACCATGGACAATGCATGCCGCCGGATGGCCCGCCTCGCGCCAGGATTGCAGGGCTTCGAACGCTCTGGACTGACCTTTGCCAAAGAACCGTCGCTTCATCGGGTTCTCCTGAGAACGAATTACCATCTCGGCTTGTACGGGCCGAATTTGCCACGCTTTCCGCCCTCGCCGACGACCGCGTGGCTGATCCCGAGATCCGCGAACATTTGTTGGCACAGGTCGCAAGGGTTGACGGGCTTGCCTCCTCTGCGCTGAAATGTCTCGATTGAGAGGTTAGGGTTGTCGAACCTAGATTTTAGCCTGCGGGTTGCCTCTGCATCGATTTCCGAGTCCGACATTCTCCGAAACGGCTGTCGCCTCGTCCCCTTCTTTTTTGCGGTGTCCTGCTCCTCCGTGATATCGCGGATGATATCGTTCTTCATGCGCTGTATCGCTTGGGTTTCAGCGCACGAGTTCTTGTGGTAGTCATGGGGGATGTGCCCCCCCTCGTCTGGGGTCCTATTCCCACCCTCCCCGATGTTGTATCCCTCGTACAGCACCGTCGCCGGCCGCGTGCCGTTGTCGACGATGCGCGTATAGACGAGCCCCCACGGGTCCCCGTAATCGAACGGGTTGTTCCTGGCGTACGCGAACGCGTTGAGTCCGCCGAGCGGTCCCGCCGGATCCGGCGAGATGTACCGGCCGAGCGCGGGGTCGTAGTACCTGTAGCGGTTGTAGTGGAGCCCCGTCTCTGCGTCGGCGTACTGCCCCAGGAAACGCAGCGGCGTCGCCGCCTATGCCCCCTCCCGCATCGCGGCTGCTCCCCACGCCGTCCTCGCGATCTCGGCAAGGATCTGGCCGCCTCCGTCGACGAGCCGCTCCGGGAAACCCGCCAGATCGTTCACATAGTAGACCCACGCCCCCTCGTGGACCTCGCCGCCGCGCCGCACGATCTCCCGGTGCGCCCACGGCTCGTCGTCCGGACCGAAGTTGTAGCGCCGCTCGAAGCTCACCGTGTCGGTCTTGACGGTCTCGTGCAGCAGCGTGTTTCCGTGCCAGTAGAAGCGTGTGCGTCGGAGCAGCGCCCAGCGACCGTCGACCGCTCTCCGGTACACCTCCTTCTTGAGCCGCCGCGCGAACGCGTCGTAGGTCGACGTGACCACGCTCCCGTCGGGCAGGATCACCTCGGACAGCGTGCCCGCCTCCGCCCACCTGTAGGATGTGACGCGCTCGCCCGCGCTGGTCTGGGTGCGCCGTTCGACGAGCCTTCCGAACTCATCCCAAAGAAGCGCCGTCGCGTCCGCGCGTACGAGCACGTCTCCGCCGTGGTATTCCCGTCCCGCGTCAGTCCTGCTCGCGTCGTGCAGGTTGCCCGCTGGGTCGTATGCGAAGAGCTCGCCGCGCGCGCCGTCCGGGACCGCGGCGAGGAGCTGTCCGAGCGCGTCGTGCTGGTAGCGGGTCAATCCGAAGCGCGCGTCCCACAGGGCTGTGAGCTCGGACGCCCCGTTGTACTCCATGCGCTGATGGATGGTCGCCCCGGCCTCGGGCGCGCCCACCCACGCGGGCTGCCCTGGGCGCGCGCGTTGCTCCAGCGCCGGCGATGTCACGTACCGCTCGGCGAGCCTGCCCGCGAGATCGTAGCGCAGCAGCACACGCCCGCCGCGCGAGAGCGCGCGCTCGATCTCGCGCCCTGCGAGGTCGAGCCGCACCGCCATCTCTTCGGTCCCGTCGAGCCGCACCGTCAAGCGACGCCCTGCGTAGTCCCGCCGCCATTCCGCGCTGTGGCCGAGCGACGTCCGTAGGCGCACCGGGAGGCCGATGGTGTCGTTCTCGACGTGGACCTCGAACCCCTCGCCGTCGACGATCTGCCGCTCCTTGACGATCGCGCCCCCGGCGTCGCGCACGAACTCCACCCTCCCGGACGCATTCTCGGCGGCCAGCACGTCGTCACGGAAGTCGTACTCGAACGTCTCCTCGCTGCCGTCGGCTCGCGTCCGCTTCACGATCCGCCCGAGGCGATCGCGCTCGAGGAACACCTCGTGACCGTTCGCGAACGACACGCGTACCACGCGGCCCGCCAGGTCGTGATCGTAGCGGATCTCGCGCCCGTCGAACGTGCGCTCGCCCAGCTTCAGGCCGGTCGGTCCCAGCTCGAACGCATACGTTTCTCGGTGCGCGTTGACGATGCGAACGAGCCGCTCCTTGCGGTCGTAGCGCAGCCGGACGGTGCTCCCGTCAGGCAGCCGCGCCTCGGCGAGCGAGCCGGTACCTCCCCGCACGAGGACCGTCTGTCGCCCGCTGGGATCGACCTCCTCGATCATGTTGCCCAGACCGTCGTGCTTGAACCGCCACATGAGGCCCCCAGGCTCTTCCACCGAGAGGAGCAGCCCCTTCTCGCTGTACCGGTGGCGGGTGACCGCGCCGGCCTCATCGCGCACCGACGTGCATCGGCTGAGCTCGTCGTATGTCGCCTGCCAGAGCACCACGCCGCGCTCGTCCGAGGCCTCAACGACGTTGCCGTGGTCGTCGTACCGATAGCGCCGCCCTCGCCCGTTCGGCGCGAACGTTTCGATGGGCAACCCGCGCTTGTCGTAGCGCACCTCGAACAGCGCGCCCGTCGGTTCCTTGATGAGCAGCGCGTCTTTCAGGTACTCGACGACCGTCTCGCCGCCGTCCGGATCGAGGATCCGGGTGATGTCCCCGTTCGGCAAGCGCTCGATGCACGTCACCTGCCCGAGCGCGTCGACGACACGCGTCTCGTTGCCGAACAGATCGCGTTCCCAGCGCGTGGTCGCGCCCATCGCGTCCGTGTACGAGGTCAGGTGGCCGCGCGCGTCGTAGGTCCGGGCAAAGACGCGCCCGTTCGCTACCGCCTTGTCGGCCTTGCCGTGCTCGTTGCCGACGTACCGGAATGTGCACGCCGCGTCGGCGACCTCGCTGTAGCCGTGAGGGCCATACTCGACCTTGACGTGGTGGATGCCCTTGGCCCTGGTGCGCCGGTCGGCGAGGAACTCGGGCAGGTCGTCCGCGAGGCAGGGGTCGATGCCGCTCTCATGCTCGCACCACGACTCGACGCCGCGGCCCTCGTCGTCGTAGCGGAAGAAGAAGACCTGGCCAGTCGGCAAGCGATAGGAGACGAGGCGATGGTCGTCATCGTATATGTACGCCGTCGCGTGCCCGTCCGCGTCGGTCACCTTGGCGAGGTTTCCTGCTGGATCGTGTTCGTACGTCGCGAAGCGAACGACGCGCCCGGAGGCGCACACGACCTCGAGCGCCGCCATCCGCCCCTCGCGGGTCGTCAGGATACGGATCGTCCGGCCTACGCAGTCCACGATGCGCGACAGCGATGCCCCGCTGTAGTGGAGCTGGATCCGGTTCCGGGCGCGATCCTCGACCGCCGTGAGGCGGAGGCGCCGGCGCGCCGGGTCGACCAGGTCCGGCTCGAAGATCCGCCGCGTGCCGTCGGGCATGTCGAGCGCGAACCCCTCCTCGTGCCGGTGGAGCACCCATCCGTGCGGCCCCATCACGCCCGTATCCCGCTCGACGATGCCGAAGGGCACGTCGAGCCCGTCCTCCGTCCAGACTTTGGCGCTCCCGCCGCGGCTCAGCTCCACCTCCCACGCGAACGTGTGCGTCCAGCCGTGCCCTAGGCCGATGTCCCGTTCGCGGCTCGTCGTGGAATAGGAGCGCGCGATCTCGAGCGGCAGCGGCCCGCGCAAGTCGAGGTCTACGACGGGCGCGGTGAACACGCGGCCGGTGATCACGTCGATGGGGTCGCCGTGCGACGCCGCGCCGCTGTTCTTGCCGCCGTGGTGCTGCGGGCATCCGCCGCCATCCTTCCCTGGCGAGCCGCAGGCGCTCTTGCCGCCACCACCAGCGTCGCTGCCTCCGCCGCTGCCGTCGGAGCCTTGGCCGTTCTTCGACCCCTTGCCGCCGCCCGACCCGCTCCCGCCTCCGTTGCCCCCTCCGCCCATCACGAAAATGCCGGGGTTCATGCCGGGAATCGCGGGGATGTTGGGTACGGGAGCGGTTCGCGCCAAGGGAGCACCTCTGGTAAGGAGCTCGGAGCAGGCCCGAGCTCCTCCGAGCTGTCAAGCACACCGGTGGCCCGGCGACCCGAACGGCTGGACAACGGTAGAGGCTGTGGTTCGATGCACAGGAGTGAGGTGGCCGTGTCCCGCAGCGGTACGGCCTTGTACGCTGGCGCAGGCGTTGCCGCGTCGGCACTGGAGCTGCTGATGCGTGCCTTCAAGGTAGGGGAATGAGCACCTGGAACATTCGCTCCATGGCGGAGCAGGTCTCGCCGGGCGCTGTGGAGACCGAGGGCAAGGCGGAATCGGCCGGAGAGCTCGCGACAACCGGCGTGATGCTGGACGAGATCGTCGAGACGACGGCGGCGGTGCTCCCGGAACGGCAGGCGCCGGCGATCGCCGCCGTCGCAATGTGCACGGCGCGCGTCGTGTCGATGGAGGGCAAGACGCGGAGAGCGTCGATCCTCGCCCGGGGCACGAACACGCCCGTGCTGGCCGAGATCGCACCCGATGTCGATCTCGAGGTGATCGAGGGCGCGCGCGCCAACGGCGACGCCGTGCTCGTCGAGAGTTGCGAGGATGAGCCGCCGTTGATCATCGCCGCGCTCAGGACGCGGAGGCCGCGCGAGCTCTGCCTCCGCGGGGAGAAGATCTCGATCGAGGGCAGCAAGGAAGT
Source organism: Sorangium sp. So ce381 (assembly GCF_051473845.1). Lineage (NCBI taxonomy): Bacteria > Pseudomonadati > Myxococcota > Polyangiales > Polyangiaceae > Sorangium > Sorangium sp. So ce381. The sequence goes on from NZ_CP150336.1 coordinate 2,882,341, forward strand.
GTTGCTTCGCTCGGGTTTCGGTGCGCTCCGAATCCACGAGAGCGGCGATATCGAGCTGGTCGGCGGCACCATCAACGCGGTGTCACGGGGGCTCTTCCGCCTCGTGGGGCGGCTCGTGCGGTTGAACTAGCCCATCGCCCTTCTAAGCTGCGCCTGGCCCGGTCATCAGGACAGGCTGCCCGGTCATCAGGACACGCAGCCGGCCATCAGGACAGGGCACCCGGCCATCAGGACAGGGCACCCGGCCATCAGGACACGCAGCCGGCCATCAGGACACGCACCCGGCCATCAGGACAGGCCACCCGGCCATCAGGACGCGCAGCCGGCCATCAGGACATCCCACCCCGACCCTTTCCCGTCCGGTGCACCTCGATCGCGTCCGGATCGTGCGTCTGCTCTGGACAGCGCTTCGAGCGGACTCACCTTCGCGTCTCCGCGCCGCGCCCGGAGGGGGCGAGGGACGCAGGAGGAGGGGTCGAGCAATCATCATGGCCAAGCAGGGGAAGGACTACGATCGCTGGGTCAAGGCCGCCGCCGAGCAGGGGCGGACCGATAACCCGCTGAGCCTGCCGTACGACGTCGCCGTGCGCGAGGCGGTCGCCGCCGCGGCGTTCGTGAAGAAGTACTGGGAGCCCGACGGCGATCGCCCGGGCCTCAAGCGCGTCAAGAACCGACTGCCCGCTTCGAGCAGCGACGATCTGCTCTCCATCGTCCACGCCGTGCAGGAGGCGCAGACTCGGCTGCTCCTCATCGTCGACCCCGCCGTGGCCGACGTCGGAGAGCGCGCCAGGTTCGTTGTCGATGAGCTCGAGTCGGCGCTCGAGTTCCTGCTCGACGATGACGTCGACGAGCCCGCCGACGCGCAGCTCGCGCGCATCAAGGAGTTTCACGCGCAGGACGGCCAGCGCTCCAGCGCCCTCTCCCAGGCGCTCCGCGATTACGCGGGGCTCGCGGCGTCGCTCGAGGAACGCCTGGTCGAGGCAGATGAGGAGTTCGATGTCCGCCTCATCGTCGAGGCCAGGAAGCTCGCGGAGGACCTGCAACGGCGAGCGCTGGAGACGATCCCCGACGGCGACACCTCGGCCGCCGCGAGCGCGACCCGCAATCAGCTCCTGCACCTCATGCTCGAGCGCATCGGCGCGATCCGGAAGACGGCGGCGCACGTCTTCCGCCGCCATCCGGAGATCGTCCGCGAGGTCACGAGCGCCTACGAGCGGCGCCGCCGCGCTGCAGCGCGGCGGGAAAAGGCCCGCAAGACCGCAGAGGGCAAGGTGGCCGGCAACCGGCCGGGGGCAGCGCCTCCGCCTCCGCCCGCGGCGTCCACGGCACCGGCCGGCGCTCAGCCCTCGTAAACCCCACCCTATCGCGTCCGCGTCGCACGCTCCTTCTGCATCTGTGGTGCGTTCGTGCTTCGTGACAAACTGACAACCCCACCCGTTGGCCGGGCGCGGCTCCGTATCCATGCTCCCGCCCGCTTGCGCTCCGCCCGCGACCGGCGCAACCCTCGGGCTCATGCAGACCCGCGCGCGTCACCCGCCGCTCCCGCGCTCCACCGGGCCGATCCTGGTCGCCGTGGCCGCGGCCCTCTCTCTGTCCGGGCCGAAGCCCGCACCAGCAGCTCCGCCCGAGGCCACGTCCTCACCGCCGAAGGCCGCGCCAGCCGCGGCTCCGAAGGCCGCGCCAGCCGCGGCCCCGGCGTCCGTGCCGGCCGCAGCCCCGAAGGCCGCGCCAGCCGCGGCTCCGAAGGCCGCGCCAGCCGCGGCCCCGGCGTCCGCACCCACCGCGCCTCAGTCCGCGGCCTCGCAGGCGCCGAAGCTCGACATCCCGTTCACCAAGTACACCCTCAAGAACGGCCTCACCGTGATCCTCCACGAGGACCACGCGCTGCCGATGGTCGCCCTGAACCTCATGGTCAAGGTCGGCTCGCGGTTCGAGGAGCCGGGGCGCACCGGCTTCGCGCACCTGTTCGAGCACCTCATGTTCATGGGCACCCACCGCGTCCCCACGAAGCAGTTCGACGCGTGGATGGAGGCCGAAGGCGGCTGGAACAACGCGTGGACCAGCGAGGACCGGACCGACTACCACGAGGTGGCGCCGGCCCACACGCTGCCGCTCCTGCTCTGGCTCGAGGCCGATCGGTTCTCGTCGCTCGCGGACAGCATGGACCTCCCGAAGCTCAACGCGCAGCGCGACGTCGTGCGGAACGAGCGCCGCCAGACGAGCGAGAACGAGCCCTACGGCAAGGTCGATCTCCTCATGCCCTCGCTGATGTACCCGGAGGGACACCCCTACCACCACCCCGTGATCGGCTCGCACGAGGACCTCCAGGCCGCGACCGTCGACGACGTCACGACGTTCTTCCGGCGGTGGTACGTGCCGAACAACGTCTCCCTCGTCGTGGCCGGCGACTTCGACGCGCAGAAGACGCGCGATCTCATCGAGCGGTTCTTCGGCGGCATCCCGGAGCGGCCCGTCCCCGCGGCGACGACGCCCGCGCCGGTGAAGCTGAGCGGCGTCGTGCGGAAGACGATCGAGGACAACGTGAACCTCCCCAAGGTGATCATGGCCTGGCACAGCCCCCCGCAGTACGCGCCGGGCGACGCCGATCTCGACCTCCTCGCCACGGCGCTCGAGCAGGGGAAGGCGAGCCGCCTCTACAAGGCCCTCGTCTACGACAAGCAGCTCGCCCAGGAGGTGAGCGCCGTGCAGCACTCCGGCGATCTCGGCTCGACGTTCACCGTCGAGGCGATCGCGCGGCCAGGCGTGCCGCTCGAGAAGGTCGAGGCCGCCATCGACGCGGAGCTCGCCAAGGTGCGGGACGCGAAGCTGAGCCGCGAGGAGCTCGACCGGGCCAAGAACCAGTACGAGACCGCCTTCGTGACGGCGCTCGAGTCGGTCGCCGGCCGGGCCTCGATGCTCAACCGGTACGAGACGTCGAAGGGCCAGCCCGGGTTCGTGGAGCAGGATCTGAAGCGCTACCGCGACGCGACCGCGGAGTCGCTGCAGGCGTACGCGAAGAGCACCCTGGATCCCGACGCCCGGGTGATCCTGCGGGTCGTGCCGAAGGGCAGCGAAGAGGCGAAGAAGGCGGTGACGAAATGAGAGCGACACACGCAGGCGCGATGATCGCGCTGGTCGCCGCGGCCCTCGGCTGCGAGCCGAGGACGCCGGCGCAGTCCGCTGCCCGGGCGGAGGCGCCGCGTCCGAGCGCCCCGCCGGCGGCCGCGAAGCCCGCGGACGCGCTCGGGCCCAAGCCGGAGCTGCCGAAGCCGCAGCCGTTCACGCCGCCGGCGCCGGTGGTGCTCGACGGGCCGAACGGCTCGAAGGTGTGGCTGCTCGAGCGCCACACGCTGCCGATCGTGTCCGTGGCCATCTCCGTCGCGTCGGGGGCGGCGGACGATCCGAAGGGCGCGGCGGGGCTCGCGCACATCACCGCGGACATGCTCGACGAGGGCGCGGGGACGCGGAGCGCGGTGGAGCTGTCCAGCGCGATCAACGACCTCGGCGCGACGCTCTCGGTCGGGGCGCGCGCCGACGGCAGCGTCGCGACGCTCTCCGTGCTGAAGAAGAACTTCGACAAGGCGTTCTCGCTGCTCGCCGACGTGGTCGCGCGCCCGCGGTTCGAGGCGAAGGAGTGGAAGCGCGTCAGCGAGCTCTGGCAGAACGACCTGAGGAAGCGCGGCGACGACGCGACGCGGGTCTCGGGGCTGGTCTCGATGGCCGCGCTCCACGGGCCGGGCACGCCGTACGGGCACCCCGTCGACGGCCTGGTCGCGGACGCGAAGTCGATCGGCCTCCCGGCCGTGAAGGCGTTCTACAAGGCGGCGTGGCGCCCGGACCGCGCGGTGATCACCGTGGTCGGCGACATCACCCGGGACGAGCTGCAGCAGGCGCTCTCGCGCGATCTCGGGGCGTGGTCGGCGAAGGGCGCCACGGGGAGGGCCGCTCTGGCCGCGAAGGGCGCCACGGCGATCGCCGCGCCGGCCGCGAAGGGCGTGCCGGCAGCGCAGGGCGCGGTGGCAGCGCAGGGCGCGGCGGCCGCGCCGGCGTGGAAGCCGCCGCGGCTTGTGCTCGTGGACCGCCCGGGGGCGCCGCAGTCGGTGATCGCGGCCGTGCGGGAGGGGGTCGCCGCGAGCGATCCTCGGCGGCCGCTGCTCCAGCTCGTCAACTCCGCGCTCGGCGGCTCGTTCACGTCGCGCTTGAACCAGAACCTGCGCGAGGATCACGGCTGGTCCTACGGCGCCGGCTCGGCGTTCACCGAGACGAGGCTGCCGGGCGCGTTCGTGGCGCGGGCCTCGGTCGTCACCGAGGCGACCGGACCCGCCCTGAAGGAGATGCTCGCCGAGCTCGCCAAGATGGCCGACTCCGGGCTGACCCGTGACGAGCTGGCGAAGGTGCAGGCGCAGGACCGCGCGGATCTCGTCTCCGCCTACGAGACCGTGAACCGCACCGCGCAGCGCCTCGGGACGCTGTCGCGGCTCGAGCTGCCGGAGACGTTCGACGGCGACGCGAGCAAGGCGCGGCAGGGCGCGACGCTGGCGACCCTGGCGGAGCTCGCGAGGGCCGTGGATCCGAAGGGGGCGACCGTCGTGGTCGTGGGACCGCGGCAGGAGATCCTGCCGCAGCTCCAGGCGATCGGCCTCGGCGAGCCGGAGGCGTGGGACGTCGAGGGGCAGCCGATCCAGCCGAAGAAATAGCCCCGAGCGGCGCGCGTCCTCGCCGGGCGCTCCTCCCGCCGCGCGGGCAGCGGGAGGAGCGTCAGGATCGCGCCCTCAGGGCGCGGTCGGCTTGAAGTCGATCGGGTTGCTGGGCGCGCCCTCGTGCAGGACGCCGTCGCCGAACCAGTAGACGAAGCGGGGCTCCGGCGCCCCGTCGAGGTGGGCCTCCAGCCGGACGACGGCGCCCGGGGTGGTGGCAAACGTCATCGCGTCGATGTCCGAGCCGGTCTCGGCGTGGAAATACGCGACGCCGATGTCCACGAGGCGCGTCTCGTCCGTCTTTTCGATCTCGATCCCCGCGAGGTCGATGAGCTCGGACGACGTGTCGACCGAGGCATAGAGATCGAAGCTGCAGACGACCTTGGAGGTGTTGGTGTCGCAGGTCGTCCAGAGCGTCCACGTCCCGCCCGCCGTGTACTCGACGAAGATGCCGACGCCCTCGCCCGGCTCGGTGCTCAGGGTGGCGTCCGTGTCGACGGCGACGCGCCGCACGTCGTCCGCGGGCGGCGGGGGAACGCTGCCGTCGTCGCCGTCGTCCCAGTCATCGTGGACGTGATGGCCATCGTGGTCGCCGTCCTCGTCGACGATGATGCAACCGGCCGAGGCGAGGGGCGCGGCGACGAGAAGGAACGACCACAGCCCCAGTGAACGACGCTTCACAAAGTCAGCGGAAAGAGTCATCGGATCTTCTCCTGCTCGTGGACGTCGCAAGACGTGGACCAAGCGCTACCTCGACCGCGGGCGACCGGACGCCGGCGCCGTCTTCCCCGGAGCCGGGCCCGACGGGAGGTGGATCCTGGGGCGCGGCGGCGACGACGGCGCGCTCGGGAGCGCGCGCGGCTTCGCGGGCTGCGGCGCCTGCGGCAGCGGCCGCGGCGCCGTGGCCGACGGCGATCGGTGCGGGAGGTCGCGCGTGGCGGCCGGCGTGCCGACGGGGCGCGGCGCCGGGGAGGCCGGCGTCTCCGGGGCCGGGAGGGGCGACGCCGGCGTGACCGCCGGCCGCGAGTGCCGGTGCGATGGGCTCGCGCCGGCGCGGTGCAGCGCGCCGGCGCGGTGCAGCGCGCCCGCGTCGGACACGCCCCGCGCCGGGAGGCCCGGCCTGGCGACCGGGGCCGGAGCGTCTCCGTCGGGCGTCCCCCGCGGGTGCAGCGGCGTGCGCAGCGCGGGCGCCGCGCGACGGTCGTCGCCCGCGGGCGACGCCGGACGGCGCGCCGGCGGGGCCGCGAGGCGTGCGCTTGGCGTCGTGCTCCTGCGGGCGTAAGCGAGGGCGCGAGGATCCGGCCTGTCGCGGTGCCTCGGCGCGGCCGAGGAGGGGACGCCGGCCTCCGCGAGCGACGGCGAGGCCGGCCGGTAGCCGCCAGGACGGATGCCGTGGGACGGGCTCGAGCGGCCCGCGCCCCCATCGCCCGGGCGGACGTCGGCGCGCCCGGGCCTGCCCGCGGTCGGCCGCGCCGGCCTGTAGGTGTGCGAGTGCGCGGCGATGCGCCGGACGACCTCGCGATCGCGGATGACGTGCGTGTGGACGTGGCGGTGGAAGACGTGCGTCGTCGGGCAGAAGACGTACGCGGCAGGGGGGACGGTCCACAGCGAGACCGCGACGCCGCTGCTCCAGGTGTAGGTCGGCGGCATCGGGGCCCAGCCGACGTAGCCGGCGTCACCGACGCGCCAGACGACCCACGCCGGGGCGTACGTGCGCCCCGGGATCCAGGCCCAGCCGTGGGAGGAGATCCAGACCCAGCGGCCATAGTGGAAGGGGATGTGGCCCCACGTGTAGTCGCTGACCCAGAGCCACTCGCCGTCGTCGGTCAGCGCCCAGTGGCCCGCTGTCTGGTAGGGCGCGAAATCGGCGCCGACCACGACCGCGGAGGGCACCCAGACCGTGCCGTAGCTCGGGTCGTCGACCCAGGTGCCGTACGCGGCGAGCGGCTGCTGGAACTCGACGAGGGCGCTCGGGTCGGTGTCTTCGTACTCGTCTGCCTCGATTTGCGCCTGCGCGCTCACGCGGACATCGACCTGGACCGGCGCGGCCTCTGCGGGCTGGGCGGCGGCGCTCGCGGGCGCGGCGAGGAGCGCGGCGAGCAGCGGCAGGGCGCCGCCGAGCCGGCGGAGCCGGGCCCCGGGGATGCCCGGCGCCGCGGGGGCAGGGCGCGAGAGGGAAGAGGACAGCGGGAGAGGCATCGGCAGCATGATGGGTCCTTCTGGAAGGGGGTGCCAGGGAGAGGTCGGGCTGGCCTCGGGCGCCCTCGGATCTCTTCAGACGTCCCTGCGCGCTCGACGTTGCACATCGCAGGCCACGTTCCGGAGCGCCGCTCCTCAATCGAGGTCGCTGTCGTCGAGCGCCGGCGTCTCGTCCCCCGGGGGCGGCGCTCTCCCGGGCAGCGCCGGCGGCTTCGGAAGGAGCGACAGCCGCGCGTGCGCGTCGGCCAGCTTGCGGTCGGCCTCGCGCAGGCGCCGGTTCAGCACCCGGATCACGGCGTCCGCGATCTCGGCCGTCTCCCGCACCGCCTCGTGGAAATCCTCGGCGGAGACCCGGAGCAGCTCCGCGTCCTCGGTCACCACCGCGGTCGAGGCCCTCGGCTCGCTGTCGAAGAGCGACATCTCGCCGAACACGTCGTTCGCGCCGAGGCGCGCGATCTCGCGGCCGTCCAGGGTGAGGCTCACCTCGCCCGAGATGATCGAGTAGAGCGCGCCGCCCGGCTCGCCCTGGCGGAAGATGACGTCGCCCCGGACCAGCGACACCACGAGCGAGCCGCGCGCCAGCGCCACCAGATCGTCGCCGGCCACGCGGGAGAAGAGCGGAACGCGCTGCAGGAACAGGACCTTCTCGATCGTCGTGTACATCTCGTCCTCGGGGTCGATGCCGGTGCCGCCGGTGACCGCCCAGTATCGTGCGTAACGGGCCACCGCGGGATCCTCGTCGGCCCGCAGAGCGTCCAGGCGCTCGCGGGCGCCCGGCGGCGACGTGACGGCGACTGCGATGGCGGCCGCCTCGCGGACCAGCGGGTCCGGATCGTAGGTCGCGGCGAGCGCGTCCCCGGCGGCGCCGGAGATGGAGTACCGGGCGACGGCATCGAGCGCGAGCGCGGCGCTGTAGGGGTCGCCGCGCACGATCTCGTGGCGGATCCAGGAGATGACGCCGGCCTCCGGCGGCACCGGCCTCCGGGGGAACGCGGCCGACAGCTCGAGCAGGCGCTCGACGAGGGAGACGAGGCGCTCGCGCAGCGGGCGGTCGAGGAGCGACTCCAGCACCTCGAACGCGTTGGCCCGCAGCGCGGGATCCGGGCCGAAGACGTGGGTGCGCACGAGCGCGACGACCTCGCGCGGGTACGCGAGCTCGCACAGCCGGAGCACGCGGATGAGCCCCTTCCGCAGCCGGCGGAGCAGGTGCTGATCGAGCAGCGCGCCGACGACGCGGGGGCGCACCGCGATGTACGCCTCGCGCGTGCGGACGTGCTCCACCGTCTCGTCGTCGATGCAGGCGCGGATCGCGCGGAGAGGCGCCGGCGGCGCGCGCAGCGCGAGGCGCAGGCGCGACGCCGACGCGAGCACCTTCTGGCGGAGGGCCTCGTTCGGGTCGTCGATCCGGGCGAGCAGCACGTCGAGCGCGTCGTGGCTGCAGAGCCGCGCGAGCACCCGCGGGATCGCGAGCCGCACGGCCCGCGGGGTGCCGTCGTCGCCGAGGCGCGCCGCGAGCTCCGGGATGGCGTCGTCGCCGAGCGCCTCGATGGCCCGGGCCGCGGCCGGCGCGAGGGCGCGCTCGGCGAGCGCGTCCGCGAGCAAGGGGAGCAGGCGCGGGTCGGCGACGCTCGACGACGAGCGCACGGCCGCGCGCCGCACCGCGGGGTCGGGATCGCCGATGAGCCGCGCGAGCGCGCGCTGGAGCGACGCGTGGCCGACCAGGCCGAGGATCCGGGCGGCTGCGACGCGATCGCGGGGCGACGGGCTGTCGAGCAGCGCGCGCAGCCGCGGCGCGCCCTCGAGCATGCCGTCGAGGCCGCAGTAGCGCAGGAGCGCGGCGATCGCGGCGGCCCGGAGCTCCTCGCCGCCGGCCGCGTCCGCGGCGTCGCTCTCCCGCGCGAGCGCGAGCAGCTCGTCGTGCGCGTCCTCCCGCAGCAGCGCCGCGAGCGCGGCGACGGCGGCGACGCGGACGTCGGTGTTCCGGTCGTGGATCGCGGCGCGCGCGATGCTGGCGCCCTCCTCGTGCTCGAGCTCGGCCGCGAGGCGCACCGCGAGCGCGCGCACCCTGGCCGAGCCGTGGCGCGCGAGCGCGGGCACGGCCTCGCGCACGAGGGGCGGGTCGAGCTGCTGGAGCTGCTCGACCGCGAAGAGCACCTGCATCATGGCGCGGCTGTAGAGCGCCTCCTTGAGGATCGCGCGCGTCTGGGGGCCGTACACGACGCTGTCCGGCTCGATCTGGCGGCGCATCAAGGTCCGGCGCATGGCGTCGAAGTAGCCGCGCCGCACGAGCGGGAGGAGGGCGATGGCGGCGGCGCAGAGCGGGAGGGAGTAGACGCCGATCCACGCGGCCTCCTCGACGAGCGCGGGGCCCGTCGCGGCGGTGGGCGCCACGGCGAGCAGGATCAGCGCGCCGAGCCCGTAGCCGAGGGGCTTGGCGATCGTGGAGACGAGCGTCCGCACCCGCTCCCGCAGCGCCGGCTGGAACGGGAAGAACAAGAGCTGCATCGTCGCGTCGTAGATCGTGAGCTGCAGCGCGTTGTCGCTCAGCTTGAGGATCGCGCCCCAGGCGAGCGACGGCGCCGCGAGCAGCGCGACGGTGCTGGCGGTGAACGCGGCCGGCATGGCGAGCAGCCCGCCGAGCACGCCGTGGCGCCGGAGGACCAGGGGGGTCGCGACGAGCTGCACGAGGAGGCCGACCACGCCGACGGCGCCGTAGAGGAACCCCATGAACCGGGTGAGGTCGTCGACGTGGGGGTAGGCCGTGAGGGCGATCGCCTTGAACTGGTAGTCGCCGATCGTGAGGACCGTGAAGAGGAGGAAGGTCAGGAGCGCGACGGTGAGGGCGTAGCGCGATCGCCACACTTCCAGGCGCGGAAGGCGGGCCTGGATGAGCGCTTCGTCGCCGGACGGGGGCCGCCCGAGCGGGTGGCGCCGCGCCAGCGCGCTGGTGAGCGCGGCCATGGCGAGGAGCGCCGCGATGAGCACGAACAGGAGGTTCTCGGTGCCGATCCACCGGACGACGCCGCCCGTCGCGAAGCCGCAGGCGACGGTGCCGACGACGCGCCCGCTGCCGATCAGGCCGAAGAGGCGCTTGGCGCTGCGCGGGTCGTGCAGGTCCTGGGCGACGGCCCAGACGAGGACGGCGGTGAAGTTCGCGATGATCTCCGACCAGATGTAGAAGACGAGGATCGCGGCGCGCACCTCCTGGCCGATGAGGACGCGCAGCAGCGCGAACGTGACGGCGCCGAAGAGGGCGAAGGCGACGCACAGCTGGGCGCGCGGCAGGCGGCGGGCGACGCGGTCGTACGCGAGCGCGGCGACGGCGGAGGCGACGCCGTACACGATCCACATCGGCGCGATCCAGGTGACGGGGAACCTGGTGAGGAAGAGCGCGTCGCGCGCGGAGCGGCCGACGACGAAGAGGAGGGCGGCGAGGAAGAGCAGGCAGAAGAGCAGCGCGGTCCGGTGCAGCTCGACGCGGGTGAGCGGGACGCCGAGGACGGCGGTGTCGGCGTCAGGGGCGGCGCCGCTCGGCGGCAGCCGGCTGGGCCGGGTCGAGGTCGGGCGCACCGACGGGGTGGCCCCGGACGCGAGGGACGTGGGCGCGCCTTCCGGGCGCGCGCCGGGCTGGCCGGGCTGCCCAGCGCGCGCCGGCTCCGGCGCCGTGGCGCGCTCCTTCGCGCTCGGCCCTGCCATCGAGCCCGGCTCCGGGGGAGCGGCGTCGGTCGAGTCCACCAGCTCCAAGCTAGCCGAGCTCCCTCGACGAGCGCGTGTTTCGGGCCACGCAGCGCGCACGTCGGCCCATGGCGCCGCGCGGCGGTACGCTCACCCTGCTGCTCCGCGGCGTCGATGCCAACTTGTCAGGAACGGACGGCGAACATGGCCAGCTCGTCATGCAGCGCGCCTCCGAGCCTCCGAGGTGGGGCGTCGAGGACGCCTCCAAGGACGCCTCCGACGGGACCGCAGGGGCCTCCGAGGGCGCGTTCGACGCGGTCTCCGGCGTGGGCGCACGACCGTTTTCCCCGCCGTTCGAAGGGCTGTGCGAGGCATTTGCGGCGTGGTACGAGCTGTGCTGAAAGGACGCGCCCATGGAGACGACAAGGTATCTCGTGCGGCCCCGGCCGCGAGGGCGGCGGCACCTCCCCCGGCTGTGCGCGGTGGCCCTCGCGGCGGCGGCGCTCGCCGGAGGCGCGCGACAGGCCGGCGCGACGGTGACCATCAGCACCGACGTGAAGCGCACCGAGCTGCAGCGGCCGGACGCGCAGTACCCGCTCTGGATCAGCCGCGAGGACTGCCTGACGAACAACGATCTCGAGTTCACGCTCACGCTGAGCGGCTTCTCGACGAGCGATACGCTCGCCGTCTGGGTCAGCGAGTCGCTGGACTGCCTTGCGTACTCGAACCGCGACACCGGCACGCGGTGCAAGCAGGTGTCGGCCCAGTCCAACCTGGATGACACGATGGTCGTCAAGGTGTCGGCGAAGGCGATCGCCGAGGCCCTCGGCGCGGAGGGGTGCGACAGCACGAGGGCCAGCACCGGCGCGGTCCCCCTGAACATCTATTTTCTGCGGCTCGAATCCTCGGACCAGGACAATCCGGATTCCGCCAAGTGGGATACCACCAAGATGGACCTCCAGGGCCCGAAGCCGCCGACCGGCGTGGTGGCGCACCCCGGAGATGGTCGTCTCCTCGTCGACTACACGCAGAACGAGGACGAGGACGTGCAGGGCTACTACCTCTATTGCGATGATGGAGGACAATCCGCTGCTGCGTCGAGCGGGGCAGGGGCAGCCGGGGGCGGCGACGGGGCAGGGGGATCCGGCAGCGGCGGCGGAGCCGCTGGAGGAGGCGACGGGGCAGGGGCAGCCGGCGGTGGCGCAACGAGCGGCGGCGCAACGAGCGGCGGCGGCGCAACGAGCGGCGGCGGCGCTGGGTGCCAGTCGTCGCTCCTGGTTTCGGGGGAGATCCCGGACTCCAAGTACCAGTGCGGCAGCGTGGGGAGGGCCAGCCGCGGCGAGGCCACGAAGGGCGTCGTCAACGGCAAGTCGTATGTCGTCGGCGTCGCGGCCTATGACCAGGTCGGCAATGCCGGGCCGCTGTCGGCGCTCTCCTGTGCGACCGCGACCGACGTCGACGGGTTCTTCGAGCAGTACCGAGATGCCGGCGGGCAAGCCGGCGGGGGCTTTTGCAGCATCGAAGGGCCGGTGGGGGCGGGCCGGTGGGCCGCCGCGCCGCTCGCCGCCGTCGCGGCCGGCGCGGCGCTCGGGTTGTGGCGCAGGAGCCGTCGTCGTCGACGCCACGCACACGCGCACGCGCGTTCCTTCACGCAGGAGAGCGAATGATCTGTCATCTCCGTCATCAGCTGGTCGCCGGCCTCGCCGGCGGCGCGGCGCTCCTCGCCGCCTCCGTGGCCGGCGCGCAAACGAGCCACGGGGTGGGCGACTGGCGGCAGCACGATCGGTCGAGGATCCAGCGGGAGGAGCGCTATGCGTCTCCTCAGAGCTTCGCGTTCGAGCTCCGCTTCGCCCCGTACTCTCCCCAGGTCGACGAGGAATTCTCCGGCGCGGGCCCCTACGGGAAGACATTCGGCGACGGCCAGAATTTCTATTTCGGGGTCGAGGTCGACTGGCTGCCGCTCCGGATCCCGTACGTCGGCGCGATCGGCCCAGGGCTCGGCTGGGGGTACACGTCGGCGTCGGCGAAGGCCTTCGTGGCGGGCAGCGACGCCAGGGCCGAGGCAGAGGAGACCTCGCTCACCATCATGCCGATGCACCTGTCGGCCGTCCTCCGCGCCGACGAGCTGATGCGCAAGACGGGCGTCCCGATCGTGCCTTACGCGAAGGTGGGCCTGGGGATGGGGTTATGGACCACGACGTCGGGCCCCGGCACGCCGAAGCCCGATGGCGTCCGGGGCGAGGGCATCACGTGGGGCACGCACCTCGCGTTCGGCGGGATGCTCGCGCTCAACTGGCTGGACCTCCGCTCGGCCTCCCAGCTCGATGAGACGACGGGCATCAACCACACGTACCTGTTCGGCGAGTGGATGTTCGCGAACCTCGACGGGCTGGGCTCGCGCCCGCAGATGCACGTCGGCACCTCGACGTGGGTCCTGGGGCTGGCCTTCGACATGTGAGGCGCGGCGCCGCGCGCCGCGCGACGGGCGTGCGGCGCCGGTACGCGCTTCACGGCGCGCTGCCGTCGAGCGGCGCGCCGCCGTCGTCTTCCTCGATCACCGTCGTTCCCCGCGGCCGGGCGGTCGTCGGGCGGCGCGGGGGGCTGTCGCTCGCGAAGGCCTCGACGGTATCCTTGGACGGGGCCCCGAAGATGGGCACGACGAGCTCGCGCGCGGCGCCCTCGCGCTCGTACGCGATCTTGAGCTCGCTGGCGCTGGCCAGGGCGCGATAGGCCGCGAACAGGTCGTCCGGGCGCTCCAGGGGCGTGCCGTTGACCTGGGTGACGACGTCGCCGGTCTTGAGCTCGATGCTGCTCCAGTCCGCGGGCAGCGCGAGGATCTTCCAGCCGATGAACGCGCCCGCCCGGACGACCTCCTCGACCGGCACGCGCCGCAGGATCCAGGGCGGCCCCTGCATCAGCACCCGGTCGACGTCGGCGCGGGCGAGCTGCCCGGCGGGCGCCGCCTGCTTGGACGGCGCCGCGCTGTGCGCGCGCGGCGCCGGAGCCGCTGCCGGGGCGGCCGTCTGCGGCCCGCCGCACCCTGCGAGGATGGGCAAGGAGAGGCATGCGCCGAGCAGGAGTCTTACGGGCATCGACATCGGCGGGACTATGCGCAGCGGACCCGAGGAGGCCAAGTTCGATGCGCGGCGGGTGCGTGCCGGGTGCGATGGGGACGCGCGCGGCGGTCCAGCTGAGCCGCGGGGCCGGGGCCATGGGGCTCAGCTGGACCACCGGGCTCGCGAGGGGGCGAGGATCGTCGGAGAGGGTCGGGGAGGCGGGATTTGAACCCGCGACAACGAGCACCCAAAGCTCGTGCACTACCGGACTGTGCGACTCCCCGGGCAGAGCGCGTCCGCGAGCGGGACCATAGACGAGGCGCCCTGCCGGGGCAAGACAGGTCGCATCGGTGATCGAGCGCGTCGAGCACATCGAGCGCGCCGCGCGCCCGGCGTCGGCCGATCGAGCGCCCGGCGTCGGCCGATCGAGCGCCCGGCGTCGGCCGATCGAGCGCCCGGCGTTGGCGAGGCGCCGACCGCGCGGCGCCTGCGTGGCTTTTCGGGTGCGTCGCCGCGTGAAAGGCGCTGAAATGAGAGCGCAGTATGAGCGGGACGGTAGCGTCGCTGTCGGTCCATCACCTCGCCGTGGTCGTGCGCGACCTGGCGCGGGCCGAGGCGTTCTACGCGGGCGTCCTGGGATTGCCGGTGGCGCGGCGCTGGACGGACGACGCCGGAGCGCCGCGGTCGGTGTGGCTCGATCTCGGGGGCGGCGCCTTTCTGGCCGTGGAGCGTGCGGAGGCCGCCGGGCCGACGCGCGCCGATGAGGCGCCAGGCTGGCACTGCGTCGCCCTCGGGATCGCGCCGTCCGAGCGGGAGGCGTGGCGTCGCCGGCTGGCCGCGGGGGGCGTGGTCGTCGAGCGGGAGAGCGCCTACACGATGTACGCGCGCGATCCCGACGGGAACCTGGTGGCGCTCAGCCACTACCCGCACCCGCAGGCGGGGCCGAGCTGATGGTGCGGACCGTGTGCAGCGCGCGTGGAGCGCCGTGGTGGGATGATGGAAGGTCGGGCAGCGCGACAGAGAGCTGGAAGCTGCTCGAGTGCCCGCGCGTCGAAGAGGAACGAACGAGCCGGAGGGTTTCTAGATGCCGCGTTCAACGTCCGATTCCATGTCGCCTGATGCTCCTGTGTCGCTCGTGCTCCCCTGCGGAGCGATCGGGCTCGTCGGGGGCTGGCTCACGGCCGACGTTCTCGAGATGGATGAGCTCGTGCCCCGCTTCCTGCTCGCGGGCGTGACCCCGATCGTCGCGGCGCTGCTGGGCCACTACCTGACGTCGCGGATCGGAGGCGTCCGGGGAGATGGCGCGATGGCGCTGGGCGCGGGCGAGGCGCCGATGGACGGCGCGCCGTGGGTGGACGCTCCGTGGGTGGACGCGCCGGGGAAGTGGACCCGGCGAGGGCCGTTCATGGCGGGCATGCTGGCGCTGTGGGCCATCGTGGTGGCCGGCGTCGTGAACGGGATGACCATCGGGCTCGTGGCGGGGCCGGCGGGGATGATCATCGGCGCGGCGTTCGGCGCCGTGTTCGCGCTGCCGTTCGTTCCGGCGCTCGCGGTGGTGCTGAGCGCAGCGAACCGCGTCGGGCGGGCGCGCACCGGCTCGATCGTGGCGCTCTCGGATAGGCGGGCGGTGTGGGCGGCGACGGCGGCGGTGACCGCGGTGGCGCTGCAGCTGGGGTCGGGGCTGCCCGGGGCGGCGGCGCCCGACCTCGAACGCCTCGTGGCGGCGATGGGGTTCGCCGTGGTGGCGGGGCTGTGCATGGTCGACGCGGTGGCGATGGCGAGGGTGCTGAAGCTGCCGCGGGAGCGGAGCGGGGCGGGGGACGAGGTCGCGGAGCGGATCGCAGCCGAGATCGAGGCGGGGGAGACGGGTGCGATGGCGGCGGGAGAGGACGGCGGGGCGGGGAGCGCTGCGCGGGCCGGGGGGAAGGGGATGGGGGAGAGGATCGATCTCGGCCTCGGGGACGAGGTGCAGGTCGAGGTGGTGAGGCCGATCCATGCCTACCGGGGAGCGCAGCAGATCGCCCGGGTGGTGTGGGGGGACCGCGAGCGCGCCGTGGCGGCGCTGCGGGCCGGGCTGATGCGGGGCGCGGCCGCGCTGGCGACCGGGGCGGCGCTCTGGGGCGAGGTGTGGAGGTGATCGAGGCGCGCGGAGGGCGGCGGCCGGTGGGAGAGCGCGGGCTGGCCGCCGGCGGAGGAGCGGCGGCCGCTGAGGCGCGGCGGAAGAGCGGGCTGGACGAGGGCGTGGCTGGGGATCTGGCTTGATGCGTGAGGCGAGGTGTGCCAGGGTCCGGCGCCCGTAGCGGCTGTCGCCCCTGCCCCCGTAGCTCAGTGGATAGAGCAGCGGTTTCCTAAACCGAAGGTCGCAAGTTCAATTCTTGCCGGGGGTGCCGAAGGATTTCGGGCATTTACGAGAGCTGGCCCAGATGTCATGGGCTGATCGATCGGCCCATACGCCGGACGCCCGAAGGGTCTCCCTTGCCGCTGCATCGCGGGCGGAGTCTGCGGGATGGGCGTAGCGCTGCGTGACGCTGGCGTCGGGGTGGCCGAGGAGCTCCTCGACCTCGTCCAGCGGCGCCCGCGCCTTCCGGGAGGCGCTCCCGCAGAGGCGCGAGCCGGGCGAAACGGACCGTCAACGTGAGGGGCGGCGCCCGGTTCGCAACGGCAGGTAGCGCTCACACGGTGGGCGCAAAGGGATCGAACTCGGCACCCGGATCGGCGATCATCGACGCTCGCATATAGTTGATCGGCGAGTGGTGGCCCCACGAAAATGGCAGGCGTAGCCAGCTGACGGGGAGCACGTCCTGCGTCAACCAGGCCGCGATGCCAATGATGTTGCTGACGCCGGCCGTTATCGCCCTACGCGTCGGCCTGTCCTGTAGCGCCCATCCTGTTTCGGTTGAGTGGTACTCTCGGCCAATGTGTTCGAATCGCCCCATGGTAACGGGTGGAAGGTGAGGTACGATGTCCCTTTCGTAAATATGGCGGAACAGGATGGTGCCGATGTTTTCCTTGTGCTCGTGGGCAAATGTGGAATCGCCGACCATCGGTTGTCCGTAAGTGTAAATGCCACGGACGGCGGGGCCGAACCGGGTGCTGAAGTCATCGTCTCGATGAAGTATCGCGCCAGCGAGAACCGCCAGAGCTCCCCCCAGGCTGTGTCCCGTGATGTAAATCGCGGGCGGCTTCATTTCGGGCAAAATTAATATGGGTGGCTCGTTTGGGATGATGGGGTCGTTGATGGCCGGGGCAGGCGGTCCCTCGGCTGCGGCCGATGGCTCTTCCACTGTACCTGTGGGTTCGTCGCTCGGGAACTCATGCGGCGTCGTGTCTCCGCAGGACTTTAGCCATATTCGCTTCTGGTACTCGAGCTCTTCGCAAACGGATCTCCTTTCGGCGACGGCAATGAGCAACGGCCTGAGTACAGGCCAGATCGCCCGGATGGCGCGGTGAAAGCCACCGTGGACTTCTCCAGCGGAGACGAAGGACTCTCTTCGAGCGGTTGCGTCGGTGAGCCAGTTGATCGGGCCACGGATCTTTGTTCCTCGGAAGGAGATGATCGCGGCGTCCCTGAATTGGCTTTGCAGGATGAACGCTGAAGTGTCGACGAACAGTGCGTCATTTGTGAATGTGATGGAAACGCAGTTGTTGTTCTTCAGGCCGTGGTTTGCCATCGCATACGCATATGTACTGATGTCCGAGTATGTCCATGATGACGCGAAAGCAAGAAGTTCGGCGATCTTGCGATCGTAGAATCCTCTTCTGGTCATTGTCAAGTGCTGTGTCATGGTCTGAAAAAATCCCGTGCCTGCTGTTACTCGTAGGCCTTTTAGTTCCTTGTGTGTCGTGGAGGTTGGTTTGTCTATTCTTGCGGGTATGTAATTCCCTGCGGCATGAATGCTTTCAAAGATCATTTGTTTCTCCGTTGTTTGTGGGTGCTGTGATTGCGAGCGTCGGTATGTCGGGGTCTGGCCATGAAGACCGCCTTGGCGGGTCGAGGTGCCGAGCGACGCCGTGTTGAATCTGTGTGGCGTGAGGCCACGCGTCGATGCCCGCCCAGCTCAAGGGAGCGCCGCCCTGGTCCGGGAAGTAATTCGGAATGGCTTCAGGAAAGGGGTGATACGGCGGCGCACCTGGAGGCGCGACATTTCATGTAATTCTCGCCAGCTCACCGCTGGGGCCGAGGTGGCGGCAGCCTCATTTCTGATGGATCGCGCTCGCACCGCAGTACGGCGAACACCGGCCGATCGAATGGTGGCTGGCGGGTCTGGGATGATGCGCTGCGACGCGATGGGCCTTGTCCGGCGCGCCTCGCGGTCGGAGGAACTCGGGCTCACGCGCGCCCCGTCTGCGCCCGCGGCCGGCGGCACGGCGACACCCCACCAGGTCGCGGCGGGCCGACCGAGGCACCGCAACGGGCTCGGCCGTGCGCCGGTCGCCCGCGCTTGCCTGAAGCTCGCGTGCTGGTGCGCTCTTTGCTGAAAGCCGGCTCTCCCGGAGGACATGTCATGACCGATCGCAAAGACCCCGCGAAGCTGTCGTCCAGAGACCCGGCGCCGACCGAAAAGGGCGCGGGCAGCGCGAAACAATCGATGGGCGGCCCGTCGGCGAAGCCGCGGGCGGCACGGACGAAACGCAGCCTCCTCGAGCGCGCGGCGACCGCGCTCGGCAGCGGGACGAGCAGCGATGACGCCGCTGTCCGCAACGCCGCGGCAGCCGACCGCCTCGACGCGAAGGTCGACGCCACGGAAGCGCTCGTCGCGGCGATTCCCGAGAACGTGAACAAGAGCGCCGAGTACGCGCTACGCGGCAAAATGCCACAGCCGCCGCAGGGTGCCACGGCGAAGCCCGAGAACCTCGACGCGACCGCGAGCACGATCACCGAGAGCAACGAGTCCGAGAAGAACGGCGCCAAGGCGGCGCCGGGCGAAAACCCGAACCAGGGACCTCTGCAGAAGCATCGGGTCGACTCGCTCGGTCGGGCGCTGACGACGAACCAGGGCGTGCCCGTCGGCGATAACCAGAACTCCCTTCGCGCGGGGCTGCGCGGCCCGACGCTGCTCGAGGACTTCATCCTGCGCGAGAAGATCACCCACTTCGATCACGAGCGCATCCCCGAGCGCGTCGTGCACGCGCGCGGGTCGGGCGCGCACGGCTACTTCGAGTGCACCGAAGACATCACCTCGCTCACCAAGGCCGCGCCGTTCGCCAAGGTCGGCAAGCGGACGCCGGTCTTCGTGCGCTTCTCGACCGTGGCGGGCGAGCGCGGGAGCGCCGACACGGTGCGTGACGTGCGCGGCTTCGCCGTGAAGTTCTACACCGAAGAGGGCAACTGGGATCTCGTAGGCAACAACATCCCCGTCTTCTTCATCCAGGACGCGATGAAGTTCCCGGACGTGGTGCACGCCGTCAAACCCGAGCCGCACCACCAGATGCCGCAGGCGTCGAGCGCGCACGACACCTTCTGGGACTTCATCTCGCTCATGCCCGAGTCGATGCACATGGTCCTGTGGCAGATGAGCGATCGGGCGATCCCGCGCAGCTTCCGGACGATGCAGGGCTTCGGCGTGCACACCTTCCGGCTCGTCAACGCGGCCGGCGAGGCGACGCTGGTGAAGTTCCACTGGACACCCGTGCTCGGCACGCACTCGCTCGACTGGGACGAGGCGGTGAAGATCGCGGGCGCCGACCCCGACTTCCACCGTCGCGATCTCTGGGAGGCCATCGAGGGCGGCGCGTTCCCCGAGTACCTCCTGCAGATCCAGACGTTCACGGAGGCCGAGGCCGAGCGGTGGAGCTTCGACGTGCTCGACGCGACCAAGATCGTGCCGGAGGAGCTCGCGCCCCTGCGCACCGTCGGCCGGCTCGTCCTGAACCGCAACCCCGACAACTTCTTCGCCGAGACGGAGCAGGTGGCGTTCTGCACGCAGCACATCGTGCCCGGCATCGACTTCACGAACGACCCGCTGCTGCAGGGGCGCAATTTCTCGTACCTCGACACGCAGCTCACGCGCCTCGGCGGGCCGAACTTCCATGAGATCCCGATCAACGCGCCGGTCGCCGAGGTGCACAACAACCAGCGCGACGGGTTCCACCGCCAGGCGATCAACCGCGGTCGCGTGAACTATGAGCCCAACTCGCTCGCCGGCGGCTGCCCCTTCCAGGCGGGCGCGCGCGGCTTCGCCACGGTCGCCGAGCGGCTCCTGGCGCAGCAGGCCGCCACCGAGCCGAGCAAGCTGCGCGCGAAGCCCGAGAAGTTCGCGGACCATTACACGCAGGCGAGCCTCTTCTGGGCGAGCCAGACGCCCGTCGAGCGCGCGCACATTGCGCGCGCCTTCCGCTTCGAGCTGACGCGCGTGCAGACGCAGGCCATCCGCGAGCGCATGGTCCGGATGCTGCGGAACGTGGACGAGGGGCTGGCCGCGCGCGTCGCGGCCGACCTCGGCATGCCGCTCCCCGAGCCGCTCTCGATGGTGGCGCCGCCCGTCAAGAACCCCGAGGTCGCGGCGTCGCCGGCCCTGTCGCTGTTCGCCCGGCCCGGCGATGGCCGCATCCTCGGCCGCCGCGTCGCGCTCCTCGTCGCCGACGGCATGAGCGGGGCGGCGGCGAGCGCGCTCTACGACGCATTGTTGCTGGCGGGCGCGGTGCCCCGCTACGTCGGCGCGCGCCTCGGGGTGGTGCGCACCGCCGAGGGCGACGAGCTGCCGGTCGAGGTCACGATCGAGGCGGCCCCGAGCGTCCTCTTCGACGCCGCGGCGCTGCCGCCCGGCGGGGGCGCGGCGGCGCTGGCGCGCGACGGGCTCGCTGTCGAGTTCGTCCAGCTCCAGTACCGCCACTGCAAGCCCCTGCTCGTGCCGGCGTCGGCCGCGCCGCTCGCCGAGGCCGCGGGCGTGAGGGCCGCGGCGGCCGGCGCGGACGCCGATCCGGGCCTCCTCGTCCTGCCGGACGACGCGGTGGCCGCGGCGGCGCCGGCGTTCATCAAGGCGATCGCCATGCACCGCGCGTGGCAACGCCAGACCGAGCCGCCGGCAGTCTGACCCGACCTGCCCCGCCAGCGGGTACTGGTCAAATTTGAACAGGGAGACGGGGAGGCGGGGAGAAAAACTTAGTAAATCTCCCCGTCTCCCTGTGATCTTTCTCGGGCAAAGTTGACCATCACCCGCCAGCGGGGCGGCGCGCCTCAGCGCGCGACGGGCATCGGGGAGGGATTCAATTCAGCCGGCAGGGGGCCAATGAGCTCCGGGCTCAGCGCTCCTCGACCACGACGTCGACGTCGCCCTCGACCCGCAGCACGTCGACCTCTACCGCGTCGCCCCGCTTCCTCCGGAACTCCAGATCGACGCGGCCGTCCGCCACGGCCAGCCCGCGCAGCGTGGCGCGGCGAACGAGCCGGGGCAGGACCGGACGAACGACGCGCAGGCGCCGCTCGAAGCCCTCGGGCTCGAGCCCGAGGAGCGAGGCGAGCATGTACGGGACGGCCCCGGCGGCCCACGCCTGCGGGTGACACGCGACGGGGTAGCGGACCGGAGCGCCGTGCTCGCCGCGCGGGAAGCCGCAGAAGAGCTCCGGCAGCCGGTACATTTGATAATGCATGGCGGCCCTCACGATGCCGCCGAACACGGTGCGCGCCTCGCGGTCGAGGCCGTAGCGGCGCAGCCCGGCGACGATCAGCGCGTTGTCGTGGGGCCACACGGTCCCGCGGTGATACGACATCGGATTGTAGGCCTCCTCGTCCGCCGCGAGCGTGCGGATGCCCCAGCCCGAATACATGCTCTCCGACAGCAGGCGCTCCGCGCATGTCCGCGCCCTGGACGGGTCGGCGATGCCCGCCCACAGCGCGTGTCCGGTGTTGGACGAGCACACCGCGGCGCGGCGGCCGCCGTCCACGAGCGCCAGCGCGTACACCCCTCGCTCCGGGAGCCAGAAATCGCGCTCGAAGCGCTCCTTCAGGTCCGCGGCCTCGCGCCGGAGCCGCGCGGCGATCTCCGCCTCGCCCGCGCGCTCGAACAGATCGGCCAGCCCCGACTTGGCGAGGTATACATAGGCCTGCACCTCGACGAGCGCGATCGGCGGCTCCGCGATCTGCCCCTCTTCATTG
This sequence comes from Sorangium sp. So ce381, assembly GCF_051473845.1. Taxonomy (NCBI): domain Bacteria; kingdom Pseudomonadati; phylum Myxococcota; order Polyangiales; family Polyangiaceae; genus Sorangium; species Sorangium sp. So ce381. Next base: position 2,904,063 of record NZ_CP150336.1, read on the forward strand.
ACGATCGCGTCGCCGGAGTCCTTCCATCCCTGGTTGACGAGACCCGATTTGGAGGTCGAGTCGTAAGCCAGGTAGCCGTTGATCTCCGGGTGAGCCTCGGGGCTCGACAGCCACCCGAGCGCCGCGTCGACGTTCTGCCTGAGCTCGTGGAAGACGTCGAGTCGACCTGTCCACGCCGCGTGCCGCGCCACGAGGATCAGGAACAGGGCGGTCGTGTCGACGCTCCCGTAATACGGTGTCTGGGGGATCTCGCCGACCCGCGCGAGCTCCCCGACCCGGAGCTCGTGCAGGATCTTGCCCGGCTGCTCGTCGCGCCACGGATCCCGCTCGCGCGCCTGGAACCGCGCCAGCAGCCGCAGCGTATCGACGGCGACGGTCTGCTGGTAAGGCAGCACCTCGAGCGCCGTGATCAGGCTGTCGCGGCCGAAGAGGGCCGTGTACCACGGCACGCCGGCGGCGAAGAACGTGTCGTGATCGAGCGGGGTCCGCAGGAGGAGCAGGTCGGTGAACGACCGCGCGAGGACGCGATTGACGAGCAGGCTGTCGGTCTCGACGTGGGCCCTCTCCTGCGCCTGCGCGGCGAGATGCTCCTCTCCCCGCCGCTTCGCCGCTGCGACGTCCGCCCCCGAGCACGAGGGCGCGCGCCGATGGGCGGGCGCCGCGCCCGAGGACTCCGAGAGCGAGATCACGAGGGAGATCGGCTGGCTGTGCCCGGGCGGCAGCCGGACACGGAAGAGCGCGGAGGTGCCGTCGATCGCGTCCGGCCGGCAGCCCCAGCGGATGGTCACGGCGCGCTGGAGGCCGTCGGCGCCATCGTACGAGAAGCGCAGCTCGTCGTCGTTCGCCGTGGGGGCGTGGTGCTTCCCCAGCGCCTCGGGCATGAGCCCGCGGACCGCGTAAACGTCCTCGAACTCGGCGCGGAAGGTCAGCTTCACCTCGAGGTCGACCGCCGAGCGAGCATAGTTGTGAACCGTGATGTTCTCGTAGACCGCGGTCGCATCGCCGTCGATGGCCCGCTCCCACCGGAGGCCGACGTCGTGCTCGGACATGATGTGCCCTTCGCGCATCAGGATCCGGGGGTTCGCGAGCTGGAAGACGCCTGCATGGTCTGCCTCCGCGGTCGAGGCGAGCACCTCCGGCCGGGTGTCGTCGAGCTCGACGGTATAGCCGTTCAGGAACCGGCAATCATGGTAGTAGAGGCCAAAGCCATGCTCGCCATGCAGGGGGATCGTGCCGCCCTGCTCGGTGACCAGGAAGACGCCGCCCTGCTTCAGGACGATCGCCTCCGCGATGCTCTGCGCCATCGAGGAGGTGCCCTGGGTGAGCACCTTCTTCTTGCGCTCCTGCCGTTCGCTCGGCGAACGCTCGCGCATTCCGGCGTCCGATCGCGGCCGGCGCTCGCTCCCCGGTTCAGCACGACGAGTCGACTCATGAGCTCCCATCCCAGCCCCCTTTTGCGATGGCTTGCAATTTCATTGCAATTGCTTGCGATTGTCGTAAATCGTCGAATCGAGTCGTCTTGGCGCTGGGCCTGTGGTGCGGCCCTTCCGTGCAGGCGCTCGGGGCCGGGCGCATGCAGGCGCGCGCTCGAGAGGGGGTGACATCATGAGGAAAGACCAGGGCGAATCGGGCAATGCTCGGCGGGCGAGGCGGCGGCGGGCGCCGCGCCTGCCCGGCGCCGGCGCGCTTCGCGCCGCGCTCCGGCGCGGCCGATCGAGCGATCTCGCCCGGCGCCGTCTCATCGCCGTCGCGTCCCTCGCGGGCGGCGCCAGCATGGCGGTCGTCTCGCTGTTTCAGCTCGGGATCATCGAGCACCTGCCCGATCCTCCGCTCCCAGGGTTCGACTCGGACAAGGTGACGAGCTCCGATATCGCGTTCGGGCTCACGCTGCCGGACGCGCCGCTCTCGCTCACCAGCTTCGCCTCCAACCTGGCGCTGGCCGGCTGGGGAGGCGCCGAGCGCGCCAGGGACACGCCCGGGATCCCCGTCGCCGTGGCGGCCAAGGCGGCCGTCGAAGCGGCCGTGTCCGGGTGGCTCTTCGTCCAGATGCGGAGACGGGAGAGGGCCTGGTGCGCGTACTGCCTCGTCGCCCTGACGGCCAACATGGTCGTCTTCGCGCTCTCGCTCCCGGAGGGGTGGAGGGCGCTGAGGAACGCCCGAGCGCGATCGTGACAGGGCAGCGCAGGCCGGCCCGGCCGCCGGAGCCCGGCGCGCAGGCGTTCCTCCACCCGCGCACCCGCGCGCGCCCGAGGCCCCGCCATCATCGCGGCGCCGGCGATCGCGCCCCGCGGCGCCGCGCGAGCCGCCCGAGCAGCCCCACCGCCGCGAGCGCCGCGGCCGCGACGCCCGCGGCCGGGAGCCACCGCTCGCGGCGCCGCGCCCGCCGCCGCTCGGCCGCGAGCCGGCGGCCGCCGGCCCAGAGGAGCGCCGCGCCCGCCGGCGCCGCGGCGAGCGCCGCCACCGTCGTCCGCGGCGTCACGTAGACGTCCGCGGGCCCGGGCAGGTAGGCGCGCTCGGGGTAGTCGCCCGCCGGCCCCTCGGGGCCGTGCAGCGCCGCCATGCGCACGACCTGGGCGACGTGCAGCGCCTGCCTGTCGGTCGTCTGCTTGATCTGCTCGCGGCAGCTGAAGCCGTCGGCCACGATCAGCGCGTTCGTCGGCGCCGACCGGACCGCGGGCAGGAGCACGCGCTCGCCGCACCGGATCGAGACGTCGTACTTGGCGCCCTCCTCGAAGCCGAACGCGCCTGCCATGCCGCAACAGCCCGAGTCCAGGAGCTCGACGTCGAGGCCCATGCCGTGGAGCACGTCGCGCTCGGCGTCCATCTCCAGGATCGCCTTGTGATGGCAGTGGCCGTGCACCACAGCGCGCCGATCGAGGCGCGGAAGCCCGCGCCCGCCGGGCGACGGACGGCCTGGATCGCCCCCCGCCGCCTTCTTCAGGAAGTCGCCGAACATGTGCGTCTGCTGCCGGAGCTTCGTCGCCAGCGGGTCGTCGGGGAAGAGCCCGTGGAGCTCGTCGCGGAAGACCGAGACGCAGCTCGGCTCGAGGCCGACCACCGGCACGCCCCGCTCGATCGGGTCGCGCAGCGCGCCCATCACGTCCCGCAGCAGGCGCTTGGCCGTCTTCAGGAAGCCGAAGTCGTAGAGGGGCCGGCCGCAGCAGACCTGGCGCTCCGGGACGATCACCTCGTAGCCCGCCCATTCGAGCACCTCGGTCGCGGCGATCGCCGTCTCCGGGAAGAAGTGGTCATTGAACGTATCCGGCCAGAGCACGACCTGCGGTCCGCCGGCGTTGCGCCGCGGCCGCCCCTGGAACCATTGTCTGAACGACGTCCGCGCGAACGGCGGGATGCTCCGCTCGGGCGCGATGCCCGCGATCTTCTTCGCCACCGCCGCGAGCGTGGGCGTCTGCGTCACGAGGTTCGCGAGCCCCGGCACGAGCTGCCCGAGGCGGGCCCACCAGTGGATGAGCCCCATCGTGTAGGCGGCGCGCGGCCGCAGCCGCCGCGCGTAGTAATGGGACAGGAACTCCGCCTTGTAGGTGGCCATGTCGACGTGGACCGGGCACTCGCCCTTGCACCCCTTGCAGGCGAGGCACAGGTCGAGCGACTCGCGCACCTCGCGATCGCGGAAGCCCTGGAGCTCGCTCCCCTCCAGCATCTCGAAGAGCAGGCGCGCCCGCCCGCGCGTCGTGTGCTCCTCTTCGTGCGTCACCATGTAGCTCGGGCACATCGTGCCGCCGTCGTGGCGCCGGCACTTGCCGACGCCCACGCAGCGCAGGGTCGCGCGCGTGAAGTCGCCGTCGTCGTCCGGGAAGCGGAAGTGCGTCTCCACGGCGGCGGGGCGGAAGTCGGCGCCGAGGCGGAGGTTCTCGTCGACGCGGTAGGGGTCGACGACCTTGCCCGGGTTCATGCGGAATGAAGGGTCCCACGCCGCCTTGAAGCGTCGGAACGCCTCGATGAGCTCCTCGCCGTACATCTTCGGCAGGAACTGCGCGCGCGCCTGGCCGTCGCCGTGCTCCCCGGAGAACGAGCCGCCGTAGCGGACCACGAGATCGGTCGCCTCGTCGAGGAAGCGGGTCCAGTTGCGGATGCCCTCGGGCGTCGTCACGTCGAAGTCGACGCGGCAGTGCACGCAGGCCTGCCCGAAGTGGCCGTAGAGCGCGGGCTGGTAGCCGTGGCGATCGAACAGCGCGCGCAGGTCGCGGAGGTACCCGCCCAGGTTGTCCGGGTGCACGGCCGAGTCCTCCCAGCCGGGCCACGTGTCGGGCTCGCCCGGGACGCGCGCCGTCGCGCCGAGTCCGGATTTGCGCACCTCCCAGAGCGCCTGCTCCTGGTCGGGGTCGTCGTACAGCTTCATCGACGGCGGGTTCGCCCCGCGCCCGAGGGCCTGCATGGCGTCGCGCGCCCGCGCGTCGGCCTCGTCCCGGGTGTCGCCCCCGAACTCGGCCAGCAGGAAGCCGCGGCCCTCCGGGAGGTAGCGCAGGTAGCGCTCGTGCAGCCCCTTCTTGCGCATGTCCTCGATGAGCCGGTCGTCGATCCCCTCGAGGGCGATCGGCCCGCAGCGCATCACCTCGGGGACATGGTCGCCGCTGGAGAACACGTCCGGGTAGCCGATCACGAGGAGCGAACGGAACCTGGGCCAGCCGACGAGGCGCAGGGTGGCCTCGAGCACCGTCACGCACGTCCCCTCGGTGCCGACCAGGGCGCGCGCCACGTGGAAGCCGTTCTCCGGCAAGAGCTCGTCGAGGTTGTAGCCCGACACGCGGCGCGGGATCCGCGGGTAGCGGGCGCGGATGAGATCGGCGTACCGGTCGCGGATGGCGCGCAGCTCGGCGTAGATGCTGCCGCGCCGCCCGCCCGCGCGGACGATGGCCTCGATCTCTTCCTCGCTCGTCGGCCCCACCCGTAGCCGCAGGCCGTCGTACGTCAGCACCTCCAGCTCGTGCACGTTGTCGGCGGTGCGCCCGCCGAGCACCGAGTGCACGCCGCACGAGTTGTTGCCGATCATCCCGCCGAGCGTGCAGTACTCGTGGGTCGACGGATCCGGCGCGAAGGTCAGGTCGAACTCGTTCGCGGCGTTGCGCAGGGTGTCGAGCACCGTGCCCGGCAGCACCCTGGCGCGCTTGTTCGCGGGGTCGAGCTCGAGGACGGCGCGCATGTACTTCGAGAAGTCGAGCACGACCGCGACGTTGCACGTCTGCCCGGCGAGGCTCGTGCCGCCCCCGCGCGCGAGGATGGGCGCGCCGTGCCGGCGGCACGCGGCGACGGCGGCGATCACGTCGTCCTTGTGGCGCGGCACGACGACGCCGATGGGCAGCTGCCGGTAGTTCGACCCGTCGGTCGCGTAGAGCGCCCGGTCGCCCGCGGTGAAGCGCACCTCCCCCTCGACCGTACGCGAGAGCTCGTCCGCGAGCGCCTCCACCTCGGGGCCGGCCGCGGGCGCGAGCCGCACGCGCCGCTCGCCGGGGAAGCGGATCACGCCGCGATCGATCTCGCGCTGGACGGCCTCGGCCGGCCTGCCCTCCGCCGGCGCCTTCTCTCGCTCCTGCCTCTTTTCCTGTTCGACGTGCTGCATGATCTCTCCTCACACCGCGAAGCGCTCGGCGTCGGCGCGCCGGAGCGAGATCCCCATGCCGGAGCGATCGAGGTCCGGGGCGAGCGCGCCGCCCGCGGGCGCCGCCGCGCCCTCGAAGAGCATCCGCTCGATGCGGACGTGATCGTGAAAGAACTCGATGTGCGCGAGCCGCTGCACCGCGCACGCGGGGTGCAGGTGCAGCGAGGGGGCGCAGTGGCACGACAGGTCGAGCGATCGCGCCTCGCACAGCGCCGCGGCGGCGAGGAAGCCGGTGATCCCGCAGCGGCTCGCGTCCGCCTGCAGGACGTCGACGGCGCCGGCGTCCAGCATGCGGCGGAAATAGACGAGGTCGTAGCCGTACTCGCCCGCCGCGATGTCCATGCCGGCGGGCGCCCGGTCGCGAAGGAGCCGCAGCCCGTCGAGATCGTCCGAGGTCACGGGCTCCTCGAACCAGCGCACGCCCTCGCCGGCGAACCGCTCGGCGAACGCGAGCGCCTGCTTGCGGGAGTAGGCGCCGTTGGCGTCGACGAACAGCGCGGCGTCCTGGCCGATGGCGCGGCGCGCGGCGCGAACGCGCGCCAGATCTGCCGTTGGGTCGCGCCCCACCTTCATCTTCACGCGCGGGATCCCCGCGGAGACCCAGCCGCCGAGCTGCTCAGCGAGCTCGGCCTCGGTGTACGAGGTGAACCCGCCGCTGCCGTAGATGGGCGCGCGGTCGCGCGCCATGCCGAGCAGCGTCGCGAGCGGGAGCGCGAGCAGGCGGGCCTTCAGGTCCCACAGCGCCGCGTCGACGGCGGCGATCGCCATCTGCGCGATCCCCGGCCGGCCGAGGTTGCGGACGCTGCTCACCATCGCGGCCCACGCGCCGGGGACCGCCATCGCGTCGCGCCCGCGCACGACGCCGGCCAGCCGGTCGGCCACGAGCCGCGCCGTCGCGACGTCGGCGTACGTGTAGCCGAGCCCTCGCTCTCCCCCGGCCGACGCGTGCACGACGACCAGCGTCGTCTCGCGCCACGCGAGCGTGCCGTCCGACTCCGGGCGGTCGGTCGGGACGGTGTACGCGGCCACCTCGATCCGCTCGATCGGCACCGACGCGCGCTGCTCCTCGTCGGCCATCGTCAGCCCCGGTGCGGGATCCAGCTCTCGATCATGTCGCGGTACGCCTGGCGGACGATCCCGCGCCCGCCCGGGTCGCCCCGGAGCAGCGCCGACGTGAGCATCGCGGCCTGCTTCAGGGTGATGTGCGGCGGCAGCGGCGGGACCTCCGGGTCGGTGATCGCCTCCACGACCACCGGCCGGTCGACCCGGAAGGCCTCGTCCCAGGTGCGCGCGACCTGGTCCGGGCGGTCGATCCGCACGCCGCGGAGCCCGAGCGCCTCGGCGTAGGCCGCGTACGGGAAGTCCGGCAGCGTCTGGGACGCCTCGAGCTTGGGGTCGCCGCTCATGGCGCGCAGCTCCCAGGTGACCTGGTTCAGGTCGCGGTTGTTGAGCACCAGCACGACGAGGCGCGGGTCCTTCCACTCGCGCCAGTACTTCGAGACGGTGATGAGCGCGTTGATGCCGTTCATCTGCATCGCGCCGTCGCCGACCATCGCGACGACCGGGCGGTCGGGGAAGGCGAACTTCGCCGCGACCGCGTACGGCATCGCGGGTCCCATCGTCGCCAGCGTGCCCGAGAGCGAGGCCATCATCCCCGCCCGGATCTTGATGTCGCGCGCGTACCAGTTCGCCGACGAGCCGGAGTCGGCGGTCAGGATGCAGTCGTCGGGCAGCCGCGGCGACAGCTCCCAGTAGACGCGCTGCGGGTTCAGCGGATCGGCGTCGTTCATCGCCCGCGCCTCGAGCACCTTCCACCAGTCGGCGACGCTCTCCTCGAGCTTGCGCCGCCACGAGCGGTCGGTCTTGAGCTTGAGGTAGGGGATGAGCGCCCGCAGCGTCTCGGCGCAGTCGCCGATCAGGTTGACCTCCATCGGATAGCGCAGGCCGAGCATCCGGCCGTCGATGTCGATCTGGACGCCGCGCGCCTTCCCCTCCTCCGGCAAGAACTCCGGGTAGGGGAAGTTCGAGCCGACCATGAAGAGCGTGTCGCAGTTGGCCATCATCTCCCAGCTCGGCTTGGTGCCGAGCAGGCCGATCGCGCCGGTGACCCAGGGCAGGTCGTCGGGGAGCGCCGCCTTGCCGAGCAGCGCCTTCGCGACGCCGCACCCGAGGATCTCGGCGGCGCGCATGACCTCCGGCGCGGCCCCGAGCGCGCCCTGGCCGATCAGCATCGCGACCCGCTTGCCGGCGTTGAGCACGTCGGCCGCGCGCCGCAGGTCCTCCTCCTTCGGCACGACGCGCGGCGAGGCGTAGCCGATGCCGGAGTGCACGGTCCCGTGCGCGTGCGCAGGCTGCTCGACGGCGTCGAGCTCCTGGACGTCCTTCGGGACGATGACGCACGTGACGGTGCGCTCGGCCCTGGCGATGCGCATCGCGCGGTCGATGAGGTGGCGGATCTGCGCGGGGGAGGACGCCATCTGCACGTACTCGTGCGCGACGTCCTTGAAGAGCGTCACGAGGTCGACCTCCTGCTGGTAGTGCCCGCCGAGCGCGGCGCGGTCCTGCTGGCCGACGATGGCCACGACCGGCTGATGGTCGAGCTTCGCGTCGTAGAGCCCGTTCAGGAGGTGGATCGCGCCGGGCCCCGAGGTCGCCAGGCACACGCCGACCTCGCCCGCGAACTTCGCGTGGGCGCACGCCATGAACGCGGCCATCTCCTCGTGCCGCACCTGGATGAACCGGAGGTCTGGAACGCGGTGGAACGCCCCGACGATCCCGTTGATGCCGTCGCCCGGATAGGCATAGACGCGCCGGACGCCCCACGCGACGAGGCGTCTCAGCAGGAACTCGCCGACGGTCTGGGCCATGATTCCCTCACTGCGAGCTCGTACGTGAGCTCGACCCAGCGCGGCGTGCGACAAACGTGCCGCCTCGCCGCGCCGCGCGCTGCGTGCCGCGGCTGCGCGTGCGAGCGTGCGCTATGCGCGCGGGCGCGGGCAGGGCGCGGGCAGGGCGCGGGCAGGCAGGACGGCGCTTTGCTTACGTGAGGACTTACGTGAGGAGGCGCCGCCATGGGCTCGCGCGCCGCGCGGCGGCCCGGCGCGCGCCGAACCCGACCACGGCCGCCGCGCACAGCGCGAAGGCGCCGAGCGACCCGCGATGCAGGTCGAGCCAGAGCTCCGGGCTCGAGGGCTTCGAGCGCCGGTCGAACGGGCCGTGGGCGCCGAAGTCGCCCTGCACGGGCGCCCACAGGTCGTCGGGGCGATCGGGATCGGCGGGCTCGTCGGTCAGCTGCCGCGTGTACCCGACCCGGGCGAGCCATCGATCGAGCAGCCCGGGGATCACGCGGTTTCCCCAGATCGCCTTGACCGTCGGGAGGCCGACCATGACGTCGCGGCGGTCGTGGTGCGCGGCCCAGTAGAGCGCGTCGGCGGCCACCTCGGGCTGAAAGATCGGCGGGACGGGCTGTGGCTTGTAGGGGAGGCGCGACTTCGACCAGAGGAACTGCGGCGTGTTCATCGCGGGCAGGTGCACCATGCTCACGCGCACGCGGCTCTTGTCGTGGAACAGCTCGCTGCGCAGCGACTCGGTGAAGCCCACGATCGCGTGCTTGGACGCGCAGTAGGCCGACTGGAGCGGGATGCTCCGGTGGGCGAGCGCGGAGCTCGCCTGGACGATCGCCCCGTGATCGCGGGGGAGCATCCGCGAGAGCGCCGCGAGCGTCCCGTGCACATAGCCGAGGTAGTTGACCTTCATGACGCGCTCGTACTCCTCCGGTCGCGTCTCCTTCACCGGCGAGAAGACCGACGTCATCGCGACGTTGATCCAGGCGTCGATCGGGCCGAAGCGCTCCTCGACGGCCGCGGCCGCGGCCTCGACCTGCGCGAAATCGGCGACGTCGGTCGGCAGGACGAGCGCGCTCGCCCCGGCGTCCTCTGCCTCGCGCCGCGCCCCCTCGAGCCCGTCGAGCCCGCGCGCGACGAGGCCGATGCGCGCGCCTTCGCGCGCGAACCGCCTCACCGTGGCGCGCCCGACGCCCGCCGACGCCCCCGTGATCACCACGACCTCTGGCCGCCTGCCTCCGTCCATTCCCATCGTGCTCTCACCTCGCCCGCGGCGTCAGGCAACGTGAATGCCACCCGGCGAGTCAGCGACCGCGAGGGGAGCTCACGGCCCGCACAGCTGCGGGTTCGGCGCCGGCGGCGCCGGGTACGCGTCCGTCGCCGTCTTTGCGAACTGGCACGCGAGATCGTCCGGCTGGCACCCCGCCTGGGAGATGCACGCGCCGCTCTCGTCCGTCCCCTGGCACAGGCACTCCTCATCTCGGGGGTCGCAGATCTCGACGAGCTCCATCATCCCTTCGTCCTCGTGGTTCAGCTTGTGGCAGTGCAGCACGAACTGCCCCGTGAACCTCCGGGGGTTCATGATCACGTCGCGCGGCCCGTCTTCGGCCTGGACCCACATCGTGTCCCGCCAGTGGGCGAAGTTGGGCTCCTTGTTCGATTTGTTGGGGCACACGAGGAACGGGTTGATGTGGATATGGAACGGGTGCCCGTCGAACGCGCGGATCTCCCACCGCTCCGAGCTCCCGGCGGTCATGACGCGATCGCTCCGGTAGCCGCGGGCGCGCCGCTCGTCGAACTTGCGGCAGCTGATGTTCGGATCCGGGCAGATGCACACAGGGGCGTCCGGATCGACCTCGTGCGGGTGCTCTCCCGGGTCACACGACATGAGCGCCACATCGCTGCTGAGATCGGGCGGCTTGCTCCCCGGCGTGGGCACGAGGAGCACCACCTTCTGGTGCACGGTCTCGACCGAATCGCAGCTCACCTCCATCTGCTCGCCGTCGACCGTGCCCGTCCACGAGGTGGGCGGCGCGAGCGCGGCCACGTCCGCCTCCGCGGGCAGGTTCACCTCGGTGGGCTCGCCCGCGCTCGGGTCCACGTCCACGATCGCGATCACGCTCCCCAGGAGATCGTTCGGCCGGCGCCCGACGAGGCAGAGCGTCTGCTTGCCTTCAGGCATCTTCACCATCACGTCGGCGCGGTACCCGGGAGAGACCCACACCGTGTCGCTCCTGTAGAACTGCGGGAGCGTCAGCCCGTCGCGGGCGATCTGCGTCGTCTCGATGGGCGTTTTGTCGAAATCGGAGCACGAAGCGTCCTTCGCCACGTGGAGCTTCATCCCCATCTCGTCCGGGCTGCCCGCGTAGACCATGCGCCAGCGCTCCACCTGCCCGGGCGGCGTCGTGAGCCGCGGCCTGAGCTTGCCGTTGATCAGCGTGGCCCGGAGCGACTCGACAGCGAGGAAGTCGGTCACCGACAGGCTGTCCTCGGTGCACTCCTCTCCCTCCTTCAAGGGCACCGTGTTCTCGTGATCGATGGGCACCTGCGTCATGACCATCACCCGCTCTCTGGCCTTGGCGATGCCGGGCAGCTCGTCGAGCGCGCCCTCGATGAGGAGCGCCCCGGCGGCCCCATCCATGACCTGGATGGCCGTGGAGCCGTGGATGTGCGGGTGGTACCAGTCCGTGCCCTCGTGGTGGATCCCGTCCTCGTCCAGGTCCCAGCGGTACCGCGCGCTCTCGCCCGGCCCCACCTCGTGCAGCACGTGGTCGCCGAAATACCTCCCCTCGGGCGCGCAGCCGTCCCCCTCGCACGGGTCTGCGGGATCGTCCGTCGCGAAGTTGGGCTGCACGTGAAGGCCGTGGCCGTGCAAGTTCGTCAGGTTGAAGTCGTGGCACGACCTGTTGCCATGGCCCATCATGCTCGCGATCTCGCGGAAGTCGCTCTTCGTGAAGTCGTTATGCAGGTTCACGTGGACCTTGCGACCGTCGCCCTTCGGAATGCGGATCGTGGGGCCGCTCGTCATTCCGTTGTACGCGCGGAGACAGAACCGGCGCCCGTCGATCTCGACCTCGCTCGGGCCGAAACGCAGCTCGTACGCTCCATCCGCGCCCGGCTGGAGCTCGGGGGGGTCCTCGTACGTGGACGTCGTCTGCGGCGTCGTGCTCGTCGTGCTCGTCTCCTCGCCTCCGCCGCAGCCTGCGAGCGCCGCGAGGGAGAGGGCCAGCGCCGCGAGCGAGCCTGTGCGCCTGAGCGCGTGCGAATCGTCTCGTGCCATCGACTTGTCTCCTCCTTTCGCGACACTATCGAGCGGCGCCGCATGTGGATGGCCGAAGACGGTCACCCCTGGCTAGAATGCGGACAGTGGCAGGGTGTATGGACCTCGAAGAGCTTCGCGCCTTCCTCGCCGTGGTCGAGGCCGGCTCCTTCCTGGGCGCGGCCCGCGCGCTCGGCTCGTCGCGCACGACGCTCCGGCGTCAGGTCGCGTCGCTGGAGGCGCGCGCCGGCGTCCTCCTGCTCGAGAGCGTGCGGAGCGGCGTCGTGCCGACCGAGGCCGGGCAGGTGCTCGCCCGGAAGGGGCGCGGCATGGTGCAGGAGGCCGCCGCGCTCCTCGCCTCGATCCGGGAGGTGGGCGACGCGCCCTCGGGCACCCTGCGGGTCATCCTGCCCGTGGGGCTGCCGCCGCACATGATGACGCCGCTCTTCGCCGCCGTTCGCAGCGCGTATCCGAGGCTCCACGTCCACTGCCGCTTCAGCAACGATCCGCTGGGGGAGGCGCTCACGGACATCGACATCGCTGTCCACTTCGGCGAGGACGCGCCGAGCGGACACTGGATATCGCACGTCGTCCTGCGCGTCCGCGAGTGGCTCATCGCCAGCCGCGCGTACCTGGAGAAGCGCGGCACGCCACGGACGATCGACGATCTGAAGCACCATGAGCTGTTCGCGTGGCAGGCCCCGGGCGAGGACGCGCGCACCTGGCGGACATGGCGGGGCGCGCCCTTCACCGTTCAGCCGGCCCTCATCGCGACGGACATCCACTTCATCCGGCACTGCTGCATCTCCGGCCTGGGCATCGGCCTCGTCCCCGACGCGCTCGTGCCCGATCCCGACGTGGGGCCGGACGTGCTCGTGCCGGTGCTGCCCGACGTGGTGGGGCAGGAGCGGCCGGTGCGGCTCAGCGTCCCGGGGGCGCTGTCGGAGATACCGAAGATCAAGGTGTTCATCGGGCACGTGCGCGCGTCGCTCGGGAAGCTGTAAAAATTCCCATCTTCGATGGCGGCGGACTCTGCTGGATTTTTAATGTTCTCGATCGTCGAATTTCCCTGCCGACTTGCTATTGCCGCGCACTCTCGTTGATGCCGAAGCTCCTCTTATCGAGCATGCTTCTTGATGGCGAGGAGCCCTGCCCGGCGAAGCTGGCCATCATGGAGCGTGCTCGCTCCGCACGGGCAACGAGGGCGATGGCGTTCGGAGAGTGGCGGCGCCGTGCATTCCGGTCAGCTGCTCGAAATTCTCACCATGGACCCCTCCCAGCACATTCGCGTCGTCCGAAGATGCCGCTGATGCCCGATCGCAGCCCCTTCCGTTCAGCCATCGAAGATTTCCAGCTATCGTTGCTCGCACGCCCGACTCACGGCGGGGTAGGTCCACCCGAGGAGCGGAGCAGCGGCGCGGGGCCGGCCACAAAATAGGCGACGAGGAGACCTGATCTTGGCCGACAGTCTCCTCGTCGTGCTCCGGTTCCCGTGCCCAGGAATCGAAGCGGTCGCAGTGTCGTCCAGAGCGCCATCGACATCAAGCGCTGGCAGCAGCAAACGCCGACGGTCGTCGAAGCGCGACCTGCTCGGTGCCCAGCCTGCGGCGTCGCGAGCTGCCCCCTCGGCGGCGCCATTCGCCTCCAGGGCCACGGCAAGCGCGAGCGGCAGGTCTGGGGCCCGTCAGGGCCGGATCAGCCGCCCGAGATGCTCACGGTGACCGCCCGCCGCTATCGCTGCGTCTCGTGCGGCGCCGTGCTCCTCGTGGTTCCTCGCGGCGTGCTCGGCCGGCGCCTGTACAGCGCCTCCGCCATCGGCTTCGCCCTCGCGCTCTGGGGCCTTGTGCTCGCGACCGCGGCCGAGGTCCGGCGCCGCGTGGCCCCCGCGGGGATCGTCGGCGACAGCGCCGTCACCGGCTGGACCACGCTGCGCAGATGGGTGCGCGATGTCGCGCAACGACGCCTCTTTGCTGAAGCCCCCGACCCCGTTCCAGCCGCTTCGCTCCGCCAGCGCGCAGGCCGCGCCGCGGTAGCGCTTGTGGCGAGCGCGGACCCGACGACCCGGGCGCTGCCGATCGAGCACCGCGCCTTCTTCGGCGCCGCGCACGCGGCGTGACGGCATCTGCCCCTTCGGAGCCCGAATCGTAGCGCCCACCTGAGAGGATCGCTGCCGAAAACGTCGCCGATCCCGGACAAGGACCGCGCGCCGGCAAGGCGCAGAAAGGACCCCTTGCAATGGCCCTCGGCCCCACCGATCACGCCGAGACCGTGGCGATCTATCGCGCCACGGTCATCGGCCCTCTCATGCACCGCGTGCTCACCCACGGCCAGCTCGCCGCCGAGCTGCGCGCCCTGAGCGAGCAGCGGTTTCGACCGCCGGGCGCGCACAGCACGCGCACCTACGCCGTGCCCACGCTCGAGCGCTGGCTGTATGCGTATCGCTCCGCTGGCCTCGACGGGTTACGCCCGCAGCCACGCAGCGATCGCGGCTTCGCGCAGGAGCTGTCGGAGGAGCTGCGCAGTCTGCTGCTCGACATCCGGCGCGAGCACCCCGACGCCTCGGTGCCACTCATCCTCAAGACGCTCGTCGACGAGGGGCGGCTTGAGGCGGGCAAGGTCTCCGAGCCCACCGTGCGGCGATTGTATGCGGCGTACAGCCTTCGCCGCCGCGCCGCGCGCGCCGAGGGGGAGCCCAAGACGCGGCTGCGCTGGCAAGCCGAGCGTCCCGGCGCGCTCTGGCACGGCGACGTCTGCCACGTGACGGGCTGCACCGTCGGCGGCAAAGCGATGCCGATCCGCATCCATGGGCTGCTCGACGACGCCTCTCGCTACGTCATCGCCCTCGAGGCGCACACGACCGAGAAGGAGGTCGACATGCTCGGCATGACCGTCGACGCCCTGCGCCGCCACGGCAAGCCCGACGCGCTCTACCTCGATAACGGCTCCACCTACCGCGGCGACGTCCTCAAGACCGCGTGCGCGAGGCTCGGCATCACGCTGCTGCATGCAAAGCCCTATGACCCGCAGGCGCGCGGCAAGATGGAGCGTTTCTGGCGCACGCTGCGCGAAGGGTGTCTCAACTATATCGGCGCCATGGCGTCGCTGGTCGACATCAACACGACGCTCCGCTCCTTCCTCGACAGGCGCTATCACCCGGCGCCGCACGCGGGCCTGCTCGGCAAGACCCCGGCGAAGGTCTATGCTGCTCGCCCCGCCGCAGAGGGCGTCGTCGACGAAAAGGCACTGCGCGTCGCACTCACCGAGCGCACCCGGCGCCGCGTCTCAGGTGACAACATCATCTCCGTCGACGGCGTCGCCTGGCAGCTCGATCAAGGCTACCTCGCCGGCCAGATCGTCTCCGTCGCCCGGTGCTTCGTCGCGCCCGGCGAGCCGCCGTGGGTCGAGCACGAGGGCAAGCGCCTGGTACTGCATCCGGTCGATCCGCAGCGCAATGCGCGGCGCAAGCGGCTGCCGTGCGGCGGGCCTGCGGTGGACAAGCCGACACGCCCGGTGGACTTCAACCCCGCGCGGACGCTCGGCCTGTCCACGGGCTCTGGCGAGGACACGAGCGAGCGTGGAGGTGCAACGTGAGCGAGTCTTACGTCCGCTTCTTCACCCTCTCCGCCGCCCCCTTCTCCAAGGAGATCCAGGACGGCGACCTGTGGCTGCCGCCCTCCAAGGAGCAGCTCGTCGAGGAGGTGTGCGAGGCCGTGCACGAGCACGCCCAAGTGCTGCTGGTCGGCGAGCCCGGCGCCGGCAAGACGTGTGTGCTGCGGGCCGTGCGTCATCGGCTGCCTCAGGCAGGCTTCCGGCTGACCTACTGCCACAACGCTACGCTCGGCCGCCGCGACTTCTATCGCCAGCTCTGCCACGCCCTCGGCCTCAACCCCGCTGCGACCGCAGCGGCCGTCTTCTACGCTGTCAGCGCCCATATCGAGACTCTCGGCCGCGAGCGCATCCATCCGGTATTTCTGCTGGATGAGGCGCACCTGCTCCACCAAGACACGCTCGATCATCTACACATATTGTTAAATTATGAATGGGACAGCCGCGCCCTATTGTCGCTGATCCTGGTGGGACTCTCTGACCTTCAAGACCGGCTTGAGCTGCGCAAGAATCGCTCGCTGTACTCGCGCATCGAGCGGCGTCTCTCGATCGGCGCGATGGTCCCCGACGATACCGGCGAGTATGTCCGGCTACGGATGAGCCGTGCTGGCGCCGACCGCGACGTCTTCACCGCGGACGCTCTGACGCTGCTCCACGAGGCGGCTGGCTCCAGCCTGCGCGAGATCGACCGCATGGCCACCGCCGCGCTGCGCGAGGCGGCGCGACGGAAGAAGAAACTCGTCGAGCGTGACGTGATGGCGCGCATCGTCGGCGACCTGGGGACGGACGGCAGCTGACGCTGACCGACACGACGAGCGCCCCCTCGACGCCGGCGAAGGAACACCTCGCCGGCGTCGACGGCCACGAACGACGATGGCCATTGCGAGCCGCCCTGCGGTGCGCGTCCGAGCGATGGCCATCGTCGTCCTTGACCGCAACCGTGCACGCCCGCGATGGCCATCCAGCGGCCTGCTCGGCCGACCATCAGCCAGCGTGAGCGTCAACACTTGCGAGCCGGGCGAGGGTCCTCAGTCCTTGTTGTTCTTTTGACGGCGCTCATGTACAAAATTCCCACACCACGATTGTCCTACGTGTTTGCGCATTTTTGTGGTCAGATTGCGGCTCGCGGTGCTTGACGAGAGAGATTCGAAGAGCGCCAATCGGCTTTCGTTGATGTCGACCTCGAACTCGCAGAACATGACCAGGGTCCTCTGTTTGAATGGATCCAATATCTCGCGTACGCGTTTTCCGCAGTCGCTCGACTCAAAGTCGTACTGACATTTTAGTAGGGTGTCATCCTTGCTCATGGCCCAGAACGCGTTCTTTAATTCGACCCGCACACCCCCGTATTCGGTTGCTCTTTTTTTCGGTGCTGCGAGCCAGTAAGCGTCTTTCCAGGTCTGGTGTGCATCATATGCAGTCGGGCCGAGGGGCAAGATTCCCGTCTTCCAGCTGAGGCGCCCCACGAGGTCATCAAGCTGGACTATTCTCTTTGTGTACTCGGCGAGGCATGTCTGTGTAGATGTTGTTGCCGCCTCCGTACAATTGGTCCCGAGCGTTTCGAAGGCGGTCTGAAAGTCGCTCGCTAGCGCAAGGACTTCCTGAAGCTCTTCGGTGACTCTGGCGGCCGCCGCCTGCGTCGTCTCGCGGTCGCTCTCTGTGCGCTGATAATAGGCCACTGCCGTCCATGCCATGGCGGGGACTAAAAGCACGGCCGCGAGGCGGCGGGCGACGGCGTGCCATCGATAAGAGAACTGCACTGACTCGCACTCGGTGCATACGGCCGCTTCGAATGGGATGGGCTTTCTGCAGATGGAACAAGAGTGCATGTCTGTGCTTGTTGCTGTTGGTGTGTTCGTTGCGATTTTGTCCGACATGTTGGTGTTCTCGTGTGCTGCGATCTTGGTTGTTTGAATTGAGGCGATGGTCATGGAAGCATGCAAGGAGCTTGCGAGACGGATCCCGGATTACTCGCCGCTCGCGCGCAACGATCAACTGCCGCAGAACGCGGCGGAGCCCCGGCCGCCGTCGCCGACGCGCCGAGATCTGACGGGAGCCTCGGTCTTCGAAGCGGGCCGAGATCGTCACGGGGTAGCATCCCAGGACGCGGGTTGACGCCGCCCCCGCCTCCAGTCTCGTCGGACGGGCGCAAGAGCGACAAAGGACCATGCCTATGGCGATGGTCGGGCGCTTACTCATGGCACGTCTTCGTCCCACCCAGCGCCGCGTAGGGCAGCTCTGATCTGCTCGTACGCGCGGTGGGCGCGTTGCTTGACGACGTCACCCGTCGTGCCGAGCACGCTCGCCGCCTCGGCGACGCTGAGCCCCTCCTCCCTCAAGAGGACGTAGGCGCTCCGGGTCTTCTCGGACATCCGAGCGATCTCGCGATCGATCACCAGCGCCATGGCGCGCGTGCACGCGTCGTCCTCCGGCGAGCCGTCGCGGCTCGGCAAGGAGCGGAGCGTGGTGAGCCCGCTGTCGGGGCCGTGCAGGTCCTCTGGACGTCTCTGGCGGTGACGGGCGCGGTCCAGGTGCGCGGAGCGCGCGATCGCGAAGGCCCAGTGGAGAGCCGGCCCGCCGGGAATGTAGGAGGCGCGCGCGCGGTGGAGCCGGAGGAACGCGTCCTGGAAGAGATCGTCCGCGTCGCTGCGGCTCCGCGTGAGGCGCAGGCAGAAGCGGTGCAGCCGTGGGGCGAGGGTCCGGTAGAGCTCGTCGAAGGCCCGCGCCTCGCCCTCCGCGTAACGCTGCATGATGCCGTCGAGCGATGGGGCAGAGCAAACCGTCGATGGCTCGGTCGCGCGCGCGGCGCGGCGGTCGACAGAAGAGGCGCGGAGCCTGCCCTCGACGAGCCCTGTCTCGCCCATGGTCACGTCGGCGGCCATATGCCCTCCCGGCGGGTGTGCGTCGCCGCAGTGAGCCGGCGACATTCCGGATGCGGCGGCCCGCCGCCAGCGCGGGCGTTCGTCGGGCTTCCGGCGAGCGCCCGGCGCGCAGACGGCGGGGAGCGGCTACTCGCCGTCGTCCTTGCCTCCGGCGCCTTTGCCTCCGTCGCCGCCGCCGCCTGTGGTCGAGCCGCCCGCGCCTCCGGCGCTCGAGCTCGACGCTTGGGACGACGATGACGCTGCGCGGCTCGCGCCGCACTGCTGGCTCTCGCCGTTCCTGTTCAGGAACGTCGGCGTGCGCTCCTCGCAGATGCTGTTCGCGAACTCGATGGCCTGCCGCGCCGCCGGACGAGCTTCGTCCGCCGTTCGGAAGTAGCAGGCCTCCGCGTCGAAGTTGAGCCCGCGGCAGCCGCATTCGTTGTCGACCGAGTAGAAATCGTTGCTCACGCAGCAGGTGCAAAACGGCGTGTTCTGATATGCAGGGTCCTTGCAGACGTCCTTCAGGGTCGTCTCTATCTCGCTCTTGGCATCGTCGCAGCCGCTCGGCTGGTCGCACGCAGAGGTCGCGGCGGCGAGTCCGGCGAACGTGGCGAGGGCCGCCACGAGGCGCAGTGCGAAGCGTCTCATGAATGCTCCTTCGGCGCTACAGATTGAATGTTTTGCTGAGGTTGACGAGGCCGACTGCCAATCCCACGTAGGGGTGGAGCGACCTGTCGAGCGAGGTGGTCGCGGCGCCGCCCATGCCCATCAGGGTGAGGAGGCCGATGTCGCCGGTCCCGAGGGTGACGCCCAGGTACGCGCCGAACGCGGGAGAGATCGTGGCGTCGGCCTCGCAGGGGAGCCTCTTCTCGAAGTCGCCGTTCGCGACCCGGCAGCCGTTTCGCTCGCTCGCGGCCAGATCTTTGGAGACAAGCATCGAGAGGAGGCCGAGCTCGCCCGAGAGGCGCCCCTTCGTGTCCATCGGGAGACGGATCCCCGCCGCGGGGATCGCGGCCGATACGAGCGCGTGGCTCGTCTGCCCTGCGTGGTAGTCCCCCGCCGACACCGTAGTCAGCGAGCCGCTGGCCACGAAGACTCCGACGTACAAGCACGGGTGAAACCGGACGCCGCCTCCGCACACGGCATCGATTTTCGCGGTCACGGTTTTGTCTGTCGTCGACTTTGTCACCTCCGCGACGTTCTTTTTGCGGGCCTCCTCTTCGCTTTTTGCCGGCGTGGCGGCGAGGGTCTTCGCGTCCTTGTCGAGCTCGTCTGTCGTCTTCTTTGCTTCTTCGAGTCGCCCCGCCTCTGCCTGGAGTATGGCTTTCTCCGAGTTGTTGAGTATCTTCTGCGACAATGCTTCAATTGTGGGTGGCTGGGTCGGTGTTGCGATCGGGGGCTGCGCCGTGGAGGGCTGTGCCAAGGAGGGTCGCGCTGAAGCGAGCGCTGCCAGCGCGATGAACGCGGCGGCCCATCGAGGATGTCTGAGCATGTTTCACTCCGGGGTGTGGGCGAGTTCTTGTGGATTTCTGAGGGTGCCGTTCGGCGTCGAGCGGGAAACCGGCGTCGTGTTCGCTCTCTCGAACGAGAGCTCGTTCCTCGCGGAGCGCTGCCGCTCGGCTCTGCTCGACGCCATCCGACGCGGCCCGCCGTCGCTCAGCGGCGGGGTGCTCATCCTCTCGTAATGGCAAGGAGCGTGCCTCGTCGCTGGGGGCGAAATCGCCTCCCGGCGTCGGGCAGCGGCCGGGGGGCATTGCCCGGAGCCCTCTGCGCGGAACGTCACTGACACGTCAGCCGGGAGCTGACGTGTCGGCGGCACGGCAGGGGGCCGATCGCCGGGACGGCTGGCGCCGCGCCGACGTGTCATCGACGCGTCGGCCCGCAATCGACGCGTCGGCGACGGGCCGTTGCTCCGCCGCGGGGCGGTGCGCTCCGCCGTTGTGCCCTGCTCTCACGGTCTCCCGAGGCCGTCCGGCTACCCGCTGTTGCGGACGGGCGGCGAACCGCCCTACACTCCGCGGTTGGCTCGATGGCGCATCGCACGGCCCCTGATCCCGAGACCGATCCCGCGCGCACCGTCGCTGTCGCCGCGGCTGCGCTCGACACCTGGCGTGGATCGCAAGCCGTCGACGAAGGGCTCGTCCAGCCGGTCCTGGTCCCGGCGCTGACGATCGCCTACCACCCGCTGATCGAGCGTATCGGCGCCTACGCGGTGCTGCACGAGATCGCCGCGGGCGAGCCGGTGCTGCTCTCGCGCGTCAGCCCCGCGTTCTCCTCGCGGAGCCAGCCGGACGCCGAGCCGCTCGCTGACCGGAACCTGAGCCGCGGCCCGCTCCTCCTGACGGCGAACGGGAGCGGCGTGCGGCTCGATCGCGGCGACTGCCGCACGCACGTCGCGGTCGGGGGCGAGCCGCTGCGCGGCGCGATCGAGCTCTCCGCCCACGACCTCCAGCGCGGCGTCGTGCTGGAGCTCGCTGGCAGGGTCGTCCTCCTCTTGCACCTCACCCGGGCCGCGATCGCGACCGGCACCACGTTCGTCACCCTGGGCGACGATCCGGTGCGCGCCGATCTCCTCGGCGAGAGCGCCGCCATGCAGCGGCTGCGCCAGGACATCCGTCGCGTCTCCGATCTCGACGTCCCGGTGCTCATCCGCGGGGAGACCGGGACCGGGAAGGAGCTCGTCGCCCGCGCCATCCACGGCGCGAGCCTGCGCCGCGCCGGGCCCTTCGTCGCCGTGAACCTCGCCGCCATCCCCGGCACGCTCGCGGTCTCGGAGCTCTTCGGCGCCGACCGCGGCGCGTTCACCGGGGCCGTGCGGCGTCACGCCGGCTTCTTCGCGCAGGCGCACGGCGGGACGCTGTTCCTCGACGAGGTCGGTGAGGCGCCTCAGGAGATCCAGGTCGCGCTGCTCCGCGCGCTGGAGACAGGCGAGATCCAGCCGGTGGGGGCGCAGCGCCCGCAGAAGATCGACGCGCGCCTGCTCGCCGCCACGGACGCCGATCTCGACACGAAGATCACCGAGGGCAGCTTCCGCGCGCCGCTGCTCCACCGCCTGGCTGCCTACGATATCTGGGTGCCTGCCCTGCGCGAGCGCCGTGACGATATCGGACCTCTCCTGCTGCACTTCTGCGAGCAGGAGCTCGCACACCTCGGTGAGGCGCACCGCCTCCGCTCGGCTCCGGAGCAGGGGGAGCTCTGGCTCCCCGCCTCGCTGGTCGCCCGCCTGGTCAACTACGATTGGCCGGGGAACGTCCGGCAGCTCCGCAACGTCGCGCGGCAGCTCGTCATCGGCAATCGCGGCCGGAGCCGGGTCGAGTTCGTTCCCAGCGTCGCGAGGCTCCTGCACGGTATGCACGCGAGCCCGGCCGTCGGAGCCGCGTCCGGAACGAGCCCGCCGGCCGGGGCAGCCGCGTCCGGAACGGGCCCGCCGGCCGGGGTAGCCGCGTCCGGAACGAGCCCGCCGGCCGGGATAGCCGCGCCGGTCTCCAGCCCCCCGGAGGGCGATCCTGCTGCTCCGGCCCAGCCGAGGCTCGCCGCGGGAAGCAGCGCGCCCCCGGCGCCCGCGCCGCGCGACGCCTCGTCGCCGCTCGACGCAGCGCACCCCGAAGGGCGCCGCAAGCCGGCCGAGCTGAGCGAGGACGAGGTCTCGGAGGCCCTGCGCGCGAGCCGCTGGGACCTCGCCGCTGCAGCCAGCCTGCTCCGCATCTCGCGCGCGTCGCTGTACGCCGTCATCCAGGGCAACGCGCGCTTCCGCACGGCCGGGTCCCTGTCGGCCGAGGACATCTCCCGCGCCCACGCGACATGCTCCGGCGACGTGGACCGGATGGTGGAATGGCTCGAGGTCTCCGAGAGAGGTCTGCGGAGGCGCCTGCGCGAGCTCGGACTGGAAGAGCACCCCGCCCGTGGTCCCGGCGACGACACAAGGAAATCGAAATAACGGCGCCACGGCGCAAGGATCCTCGCCGGAGTCTCCCTTCGCGATTCCGATCACGAGTGAAATTTGTGACCATTATGCCCGTCGTGGCCGTTCGACCCCACCTCCAGGAATCGGGCCCGTGCCTCTCGCAGAGCGACCCATCCCGGCGATGACACCGGCAGAGCTGATTCACTATCTGGAGGAGTGCCGCGCGCTCGCAGCGGCGGAGATCCGGCGTATCATCCCGGCGGACCGGCGCTCCGGCGGGGCGCTGTACGAGCTGATGCTCGACTACCCCCTCCGGGAAGCCAAAGGGCTCAGGCCGGCGCTCTGCATCGCGACGTGCCGCGCGCTCGGCGGCAAGCTGGAGGCGGTCGTGCGCTCGGCCGCCGTGCTCGAGCTCTACCACAACGCCTTCCTCATTCACGACGACATCGAGGACGAGTCGCTGATGCGCCGCGGGGGGATGACGCTTCACCGCGCCCACGGCGTGCCCATCGCGGTGAACGTGGGCGACGCCATGCTGGCGCTCTCGCTCCAGCCGCTCCTCGACAACGTCGGCGTCATCGGGCTGGGCCCCTCGCTGCGCATCCTCCAGACGGTGGCGAGGATGACGCGCGAGTCGGTGGAGGGGCAGGCCCTCGAGCTCGATTGGGTGCGCCGGGAGGTCTGGGACCTCTCGGACGACGATTACATCCACATGGTGGAGCAGAAGACCTGCTGGTACAGCTTCATCACGCCCGTCGTGCTCGGCGCGATTGCGGCGCGCCTCGATCCCGAGCGCACCGAGCGGATCGCCGAGTTCGCGCGCAGGCTGGGCGTCGCGTTCCAGATCCAGGACGACGTCCTGAACCTGGCCGGCGACGTGGGCGAGTACGGCAAGGAGATCGGCGGCGACCTCTGGGAAGGCAAGCGGACGCTGATGCTGCTCCACATGATGCGCCACGCGACGCCGGAGGAGCGCGCCGAGGCGGCGCGGATCCTGTCGCTGGCCCGCCCGCGCGGCGTGGAGGGGGAGCCGGCGGTGCCTCCGGCGATCGACGCGACCCTCGCGCGGCTGGTCGATCGAGGAGAGCTGACCCCGACCGGGCGCGATCAGGTGCGCGCCGCGCTCGAAGAGGCGCACCGCGGGGGCGGCGCCGTGAAGACCACCGAGCAGGTACGCTTTCTGCAGGAGCTGATCGCTCGATACGACAGCATCGAGCACGCGCGGGCGGTGGCGCGCGCCTGGGTGGAAGAGGCCCAGCGCGCGCTCGACGCCTGCAAAGGATGGCTGCTGCCGTCTGCGCACCGCGATCTCCTGGAGGCTCTGGTCTCGTATGTGCTCGATCGCGTCAGGTGAGTGATGGAAGAGATCTTTCGGATGTTCGCGGAGGCCTATCGCGCCAGCGTGGCGCAGCCGTTCCTGGGATCGTCGCTCGCGGGAGCGCCGCCTCCAGGAGCGCCGTTTGCGGGAGGGCCGCTGCCGGGAGTACCGTTTGCGGGAGGGCCGCTGCCGGGAGTGCCGTTTGCGGGAGGGCCGCTTCCTGGAGCGCTATTTCCGGGAGTACCGCTTCCGGGAGCTCCCCGCGGCGCCACGCCGCCGGGGTCGTCGGGCGGTGAGTCTGCCGTGGGCCCCCAGGTGGCGCAGGACGCCGGCGCGCCGTCGCCGGGCGCCGCCGGCAGTCCATGGTGGGTCGCGCCCGCGCCGGGACTGCCACCTTTGCCCTCGATGTTCGATTGGATCCGCATCCAGGCGCTCATCTATGAAGAGATGCGACGCATCCAGGATCTCCTTATCGAGCGCCTCGTCGCGCCGGCCATGCGCGCCTCCGCGCGAGCGCCGGACAGCGCCGGAGGGGCCGCGCCGCCCGAGGGGGCCACGGCCGATCCGCGCGAGGGCGAGATCGTCGAGGTCTTGCGCCGGGCGCAGCTCCTCCTGCTCCGGCACCCGGTCGCGGCGCAGGCCGCCTTTTCTGCCCTCATCGCCGAGGGGAGGCGGTTCGCGGCGACCCCCGAGGGCGCCGCGTGGACGGCGGCGCTCGCGTCCTCGGATCTGCTCCGCCACGGCCGGCGCGTGTGGGACGCGGTGTCGCTCAACCTGCTGGAAGAAGATCCAGAGACCATCGTCCCCTCGGCGTACCTGGAAGCGCTGCTCCGCGCCGCGAAGTCCGCCGATCTCGACGGCCTGCTGAGCGCGCTGCGGGACGCACCAGGGGAGGGCGGCCGTGCCCCTGCTCGATAGCGTCCGCGACGAGTTCGCGAACCGCAATGTGCTCCTGCACCTGCTCCTGGGCGCCATCTCGGTGGGCCGCAGGCTCGACGCGTTCCTCCCCGGGACGCCGCCGCCGCCCGAGCCGCCCGCGGACGCGCGTGAGGCGCCGGCGGATGCGCGTGAGGCGCCGGCGGACGCGCGTGAGGCACCGGCGGATTCATCACCCGAGCCGCCCGCGGACGCGCGTGAGGCGCCCACGGACGCGCCCGAGCCGCCCACGGACGCGCCCGAGGCGCGCGGCTTGCCGCCATCGGACGGCGCCCAGCGTGTCACGTCGGCGCGCGACCGCCGCGGCGCTGGCGATCAGCTCCTCTACCTGGTGCTCGGCGCGATCTCCCTCCGTCGCGCGCTGATGGCCGAGATCGAGCCGCTGCGCGCCGCGCACGCCGAGGCCGCACGGCGCGACGCCGCGGGAGCGCAGGAGCCCGCGGTCCAGGCGGCGAAGCTGCGGGATCTGCTCCGGTGATCTCCGCGCCGCCCTTCCCCGCGCCGTCGCCGGAGATCACGGCCGCGCTGCCCGGGATCGACTACTTCCGGCGCTCGCCATCGCGGCTCACCGGCAGAGCGGATCACAAGGAGTGGCAGCACTTCCTTGTCCACACCGAGGCGGCTCACCTGCTCGTGAACTTCAACCTCATCGACGATCGCTGGGCCCGCGACGCGAGGCGCGCCGAGACAGGGCGGCTCATCGTGCTCGCGCGCGTCGGGGCCGGCTGGGACGGCGACATGGACCGCTTCGAGGAGGCCGAGGTCGACGTGATCCCTGGCGGCATGAGCGCGCGCTTCGGCCGCAACGCGATGGGCTTCGAGCGCGGGCGGTACCTGCTCTCGATCGCGCTGCGCGGCCGCCCGATCGCGGCCGAGCTCGAGCTCGTGCCGACGACCTTCCCCGCGCTCTCGTCGAATCAGCCGCTCTCGCGGGACCGGTATCTCTCATGGGCGTTCGTGCCCCGCCTCGTGGCGCGCGGCACCATCTCGGTCGGCGGCCGCGCCGAGCGCATCGAGGCCGCGCCCGCGTACCACGATCACAACTGGGGGCATTTCCTCTGGGGCGACGATTTCTCGTGGGAGTGGGGCTCGGCGCTGCCGTGGGACGCAGGCAACGAGTGGAGCCTCGTCCACGTGCGGATGGCGGACCGCGGCCGCTCGGTGGCGCGTTATCAGGGGCTGTTCCTCTGGCGGGGCGCGCACCCGTTCCGGATCTTCCGCGACGACGAGATGAGCGTGACGCACGACGGCTGCTTCGATCTCACGAGGCCGCTCAAGATCCCGCGCGTCATGGCGATGCTGTCGCCCGGCACGGCGAGCGACGTGCCGCGGCGGATGGAGGTGCGCGCGCGCGGCGACGGCGACGACCTGCGGGTGCGCTTCGAGTCGGAGGACGTCGCCCAGGTGGTGATGCCGAGCGAGCACGACCTGGAAGGGGTGATCACGCTCAACGAGGTGAGCGGGCGGGTCACCGTGGAGGGCCGCGTCCGCGGCGCGCGCGTCGAGATGGAGGGCCCCGGTGTCTTCGAGTTCATCCGCGACTAGGGGCTCCGTGGCGGCGCTGCTCGACGAGTCGTTCGCGACGCTCGCCAGGGAATTGCCGGAGGCGCACGCGCGGATGTGCGCGCGGCTCGCCGGGAGAACGGTGCGGATCGAGGTGGACGGGGAGATCTTCGCGGCGGTCTTCGAGGGCGCGGCGGCGCGCGTGCGGCGGCTGGGCACGGAGGAGGACGCGCCCGCCGACGCGTCGATCACGGCGAGCCGGCGGGCCATCCGGGACGTGCTCGAGGCGCGGCGGTCGCTAGCCGACGCGGTGCTCGCCGACGAGGTGGAGGCGGTGGCGCCGGTCGACAGCCTGGTGGAGGTCCTCTCCGGGCTATCGACGTACGTGCACGGCGCTGTGCGGTGTCCGTCGTTCCCGCGGCTACTGGAGCGGTTTCAGGCGCTGCTCGCGGGCGACGAAGAGGCGTGAGGTTCGGGGAGAGAGGAGGGTGACGTGGCAAGAGAGGGACGTAAACCCAAGGTGGTCATCTTCGGGGCCAGCATCGCCGGGCTCACCGCCGCGCACGAGCTCGCGGTGCGCGGGTTCGACGTCGAGGTGATCGAGATGGCGACGGCCTTGGGCCCGGATGGCACGGAGCGCGCGCCGGCGCTGGGCGGCAAAGTCCGGACGCAGTACGTCGTTGCCGATCTCTTCTCCGATCCGGACTCCTGGGAGCCGTCGCTCCCCATCTTGACCACGACGATGCCTCCCTCCGCCCCGGGCTGGCGACCATCGATGGCCCAGGATCACGGACGCAAGACGGTCGGAAAGCCAGTCTGGATCGAATTCGAGATCCCTGCCGATCCAGATGAGAACGAGAGCGAACAGCTGCCCGACAAAAAGGCAGCGGCGCTTCTGCCCATCGTCGATTCCATCCGCAGCGTCTGCCGCGATGAGGCGAGCAACATGAAGGCAGGGGCGAATCTGGCCTGGTACTGCCTGCTCATCCAGGGATGCCAAGGCCCTGCGAGCAGGGGCAACCCCTCGATTGCCGCGAACCTGACAGCGTGGATGAACCAGGTTGAAGACGCCCTGACCAAGAGCAAGGCTTTCGACCCCCTGAAGGCTGAGTGGCTTCATCCTGCGACCGGCATCAACGTGCTGCGTCAGAGCTCTGTTCGACGAGGAGCGCCCGACGGGCGCTCTGCCTCGCCCGCAGCGGGCGGCTCCCCGGGGGTCTGCGTGAGCTTTGGGGCCATGTTTCCGATGACCATCCGCTTCGAGGCCGGAGCGGATGGCGACGCCCCACGGCTGTCCGAAGACGGCGAGCGGCAGGTCGAGGCGGTCGGGAGGACGCTCGATCGCGTCACCGTGAACTACACTAGATCCCCCTGGCTCATCGTCCGAATTCTCATCTCTGTCGCGGACGCCCGTATCCCAACCAGAAAGAAGGCCGAGCGGGGAGCGCGCCTCGTCGAGGGGCTCCTCCGTGCCAGAGCGCACCTCGTGACCACCGAGCCGCATCGTGAGCTGATCATCCTGCACACGACGGTAGAACAACCTGTCTCCGATGACGACTGTTGCGTCAGCAGGAGCGGGCAAGGTTCCTCGACGACGTCCGAGCTCGGCTTTTCCATCTCCGTCGATATCAAGCCTACACTGCCCGTTGACGTCGAGATAGACGCTGATGAGGGGACGCTGACGCCGGACAGCGCAGAAGCGCTCGACACGCTGGATGCTGCGTATCGGGTCATCATGTCGAATCCGCTGTGGCCGCGCTGGTTCAGGTGGCCCTTCGACCAGCTCGGCCTGCACGATAGCTCCTTGCACGCGGCTGTCCAAGAGTGGCTGAGGACACCGGAGACGGACGCTGAAGGGAACACGGAGATCTCGCGGAAGCGGAGCCTCACGCTCCTGAAGACAATCCTACCCGGTGAGCACCGCTTCTTCGTCGTCGCGCCGTATGAACGGCACATCATCGACACCCTCGAGCGCATTCCCTTGCGCCCGCGGCCGGGGAGGGCCGAGGACCGCGGCGCGACGGTCGCCGGCAGGCTCAAACCGCTCTTCGGACGCGGCGCCTCGGACTGGGGTGGGAGCGCCGCTCGACAGGACAGCCAGGCGATCGATCTCCGGACGCCGACCGCCTTCTTCGCGCGTCTGCGCGACGACCCCGGCAACTTCGCACAGCTCCTGCTCCGGTTGCTGCGGTACGCGCTGACTTGCCCCGCGCGCCGCGAGAAGGAGCTCGCGAGCCTGTCGTTCTGGGAGTACATCGAGGGGCGCGACAACCTGCTCGGCATTCCCAGGTACCGGTATTCGGATGCCTTTCGGCGCGACCTCTCCCTGCTGTGCCAGATCGTGACCGGCATGGACGCCGAGACCGGGGAGGCTCGCGCGTGCGCCGACATCTTCTTGCAGGTCCTCACGACCTCGATTCGCCCGAGGCCTGAGCCCTACCGGGCGTTCACGATGCCCGTGACAGAGGCATGGATCGACCCGTGGCGCGAGTACCTGAAGGAGACGCTGCACGTCCGATTCACCCATGGCCAGCTCGTGCGCCTCGATCCGGAGGGGGACACCGTCGGCGCATATTGCAAGCGGTTCGAGGGCGCGGAAGAAGAGGCGTATTGTGATGCCGACTATTACGTTGTCGCGACCAACGCGCACACCGCGCGCGAGCTTTCATGGAAGCTCGACGGAGGGGTCCCCGAGCAGCTCGCTGCCTGGCTCGACGCGGAGGAGGACGCCCCGCCGCCCGCGGGCCGGCTCAAGCCGCTGGGAGGCATACAGTATTTCTTCGTCACCGATCAGAGAGCGAAGATCGAGCCGACGTTCTTTTGCCTGCGTGATTTCGGCTGGTCCCTCACGGCTGTCACGAGCGACAAACTTTGGGAGATGCCGCCGAGCGTGCCGAGCAATGGCTTCACGGGCATGGTCAGCGTCGGCATTCACGCCTGGGATATGAAGGCGGGGGCTGGATCATTCGCGGAGCGTACGGCCTGGCAGTGCGCGCGCCATGAGCTGGCCGAGGAGGTCTGGAACCGCATCTCGCCGCACCTCCACGCTCCTGGCCTTCGCCCGCGCTGGTACCACATCGATGACGGCATGCTTTACCACGACGGTGCGCAGGCGACCGACGCCGAATCGCTCACGGCGGCGCGCAACGGGAAGACCGGACGAAGCGGTGCGGTGGTGCGCTGTGAAGCGCCGTATGCGATCCCGAAGCAGGGGGACTGGAGCAAGCGGCCCGGCGCTCTGGCGCCGGACCGTCCGTCCCACGAGCGATCGCGGCGACCGCCGGAGGTCGGCCCTGGCATCTACCGGCACAAGCTGGTGTTCGCCGGTGCCTATATGAAGACGTACACCCGGGTCCCTACGCCGGAAGCCGAGAACGAGTCGGCTCGGCACGCCGTCAACGCGATACTCCTTCATCACGAAGCGAACCGTGGGGCTACCCATGCGAGGCCCGAGCACGGAAAGGACGTCGTGTTCGAGGAGGTCTGGTCAGCATTCGGAGGGAGTTGGGAGCGCAAGGCGGGATTGCCGTTGAGCGACGTCGCACCGGCGAGCGACCTCTGCGCAATATGGAACCCAGAAGAACATGAGCTTCCGGAGCTCGCGAAGCTGAGGCGCAATGACGAGCTCTTTTTTGCGCGCGAGTCTGCGTCCATCTGGGATCTCGCTCAAGTCGAGGCGCTGCCGATGTTCATGTCATGGGTGTCCAAGATGGGTCGCCCGGGTAGCTGGGCGCGGCCTCAGGGCGAGCAGCCGCCGCCCTCGGAGCAGGTGTCACCATGGACCAGCGACGCCCTGATCCGCTTGATGATGAGCATCCGCGAGGTCATCGAACAGCGCTTGAAGGTCGACACAGGGCCGGCTGGGGACCCGACCACGTGACCCGCAGCAACACCACTCTGCTCTAGCGAGGCGACGATGACGAATGACGACCACTCCATCGGCAGCACCCCAGGCAGCGAGCAATCCGCTTCTGATGATGAGCGTGCTGGCGCGCCTACCGTGACCGTCTACGGCGCCGGCATCGCAGGGCTCACGGTCGCCCACGAGCTGGCCGAGCGTGGCTTCGCGGTCCGGGTGGTCGAGTGCGAGAGGGCTTACGACCGGCGCAGCGATCTGGCCATGGCGATCGGCGGCGTTGCCCGCACGCAGTACGCTGCGGCGAAGCCGAACGATCGTGGGTCGTCCGAAATCGTCGAATGTCGGAGCGAGCTGAGCCCGTCCGATGCGCGCCTCGATCCGAGCCGCAATCATCGAGTTCAACTGGAGGTCTACTTCTCCGAGAAGGCCACGTGGATTGAACAATCCGAGCAGGACAGAGTAGTGCGGAGCCTCGAATGGTGCTTGTCTAACCTTCAAGAGGCGCGTCAGGCGCATATCGATGTCTACCGTGCTTCGCTGGAAGAGGAGGAGAAGCGACTCGCAAACAAGCGGGAGAAGGCCGTCAAGCAGCTTCTGGGGTCGGTGTTTCGCTCGCACCCCGTCATGGCCCGTGCTCCCGAGCCGGACATCCGCGTCGATTACCGCGATCCGGAGCGCGTAAGCAGTATTGCTGCTCAAAGGCCCGAACCCCCTCCGGTTGAAATCGAGCTCTTTGCTCACGGAAAGGGCATCAAGAACGGACCAGCGGTAGAGGCATGGCTGGGCGAGTATTTTCAAGGTCAAGCCGGGCGCGCGCTGCGGCTCGTGGTCACGGCGGGGCGCGACGGCCCGCCGCCCAGGGACCCGTACCCGTATTTCCGGCGCGCGTCCGACGCGAGCTTCGTAGACAATGACGACATCGCGCGTGAACTGCGAGCACGCGGGCTCGCTGCGCGGCATCTCCGCGCAGTCAAGGAAAGCCTGTGGGCGCTTCTCACTTCGTCGGTCCACGTGCACTCAGCTCGAACCCTCCGCATCTCGGGCGAGATCGAGCTGGTGCCGGGGAACGCCGCCGCCAGCGCGCGGCTGTCCAACGCCGAGAGGGCCGCGCTTGATGGTAATGCGAGCGGGAGACCGGCCCGCCCTCCGGTCCGGGGTCGGTCCGTCGGGGCACGGGTGAGCATCCGGTTCGGACCGCTGGCCGAGCGACTGGCATCCTCGCAGGGGATGACGGGTGATTCTCCCGAACAAACCAAGTTCCAGAAATTTGCGAACGACCTCACCAGGAAGCTGGGAAGCTCTCTCTCTCTGTACGAGTTCAACGCGACATTTGAGCCGTTCATGATTCCGGGCTCGGATGAGCCTGCGGAAGGTGTCAGCGTCTTGCGTGTGCATGCGAGCTCGTGGCGCCCTGTCATGGTCGAGTTCGATGCCAGGAGCGACTCGCTGGAAACAGAGGAACAGCTGATAAAGCTGAAGAAGGGACTGGCTGATCTTTGTGCTCGCAAGAAAAGAGAAATTTATCGGGTCACGATCACGGGGTACGTAGATACCCGTAGCGATGCGGGCGATGCGGGTGATGCGGGCGATGAGCGATCGGCGAAGCCGCTTCAATTTGCTGGGATCGCGGGAGCGCGCGCCAAGGTCGTCGAAAAGATTGTTCGGGAGGTTCTGAAGGAGAATGCTTATGGCGCCGAGTTCATCGTCGAGCCGCGTTCAGCCCGACCGGGGGAGCTAGCTGCCTCGGTGCTCGACAGTCCAGCAAAACACAACCGTGTCGCTGTTGTCGATGTGCGCCGCGTCATGCTGCCCGGTGAGCACGGGTTTCGCTTCTTCCCTTCGTACTACAATCACGTGTTCGACACGATGCGCCGGATCCCGATCCTCGGCGTGGACGGGCAAGAGACCGGCCGTACGGTGTATGACAACGTGATACCGACGCCCAACCAAGGCGTCGCTCAGAATGGGCTCAGCCCGCTCATCCTCCCCCGCTCGCCCCCGGAGTCGGCCTACGAGCGCAAGGAGCGCCTTTCGGTGCTGCGCGACCTGGGTTACACGCCGCTCGACATCCTGCAGTTCATGCTGAGGACGCTTCGGTACATGAGCACCAGCTCGAAGCGGCGAGCCGCGGAGCTGGAGGCGATCTCTTGGTGGGAGTACCTCCAGGGATACGATCCCAGGACAGGCGTTTGTCGGTACAAGTACAGCGAGCGGTTCACGCGGGACATCACGACGCAGGCGCGGACCCTCGCCTCGTTCGACGCGGTCTGGGGCGACGCGCGGACGTGCGGTAACACATGGGTCCAGCTCTTTTACAATTGGCTACAGCCGGCGGCGAAGGTCGACGGCACGCTCAACGGCCCCACGAGCGAGGCGTGGTTGGAACCGTGGAAACACTACCTCACGACGCGGCTCGAGGTCGAGTTCGTGCAGGGGACCCTCGTCCGTGTCGAGTTGAAAGAGGAGAACGGCAAGCAGACCGTCGTGCCTCATGTGTGGCTGCCCAACGAGGTTGAAAACAAGCGCGGCCCCGGGCCCGACCCCAAGCCGTCTGACTACTACATCATCGCTACCGATCCGAAGACCGCAGAGGAGGTGACCCGGGATCTGGTCGCTGCGCCCGATAGCCCCGGGCGGATCGGCGTCCCGCTCGGGCTGGACGGGTTCACGACGCACGTGCGCCCGCAGCCACCCGATGAGGGGCCCGGCACGGCACGAGGCCCGTCGGGCAAATACGGGCTTGCGCACTGGGACCGGTTCCAGACCATGTCCGGCATCCAGTTCTTCTTCAAGGAGGAAGATTTCAAGCTCAACGACGGCTATGTCTTCTTCAACAAGGCGGCATGGGCGCTGACCTCGATCAACAGCGCGCAGTTCTGGGCCCAGCGGCCAGCGGAGAAGCGTGACGGCTTCACCTCGTTGATGAGCGTCGATCTCTGCGACTGGAGCACGAAGGCCGATGGCGGCCCGGTGATCGGCAAGTCGATGTGGGAGTGTTCGGCGAACGAGATCGCCGAAGAGGTCTGGCGCCAGATCACGAAGGAGATCCGGCTCGCAACCCCGCCCAGCCACACCGGGAGCCCGTTCGCGGGCGTCCCGCCGCGCCCCACCTGGTTCCACATCGACCAGAACATCGAGTTCGGGAAGGATCCGCCCGACTTCGAGCGCCCGGTCCGCAACCGGACGCCTTACCTCGTTCCCATCAAGGGCGACTGGCGCAACCGGCCGGGCGCCCAGCCGTGGGACCCGAGCCCGGAAGCCTTCAACCTCCCGCCGGATTACCCGAAAGAAAAGCGGCGCGAGGGCGAGTGGCAGGCGAGGCACGGCGGCTACCTCGTTCACTGGGACAAGCTCGTCTTCGCCGGCGTCTACCTCAAGACCTTCACCCGCATGACGACCATGGAGGCCGCGAACGAGTCCGGCCGGCACGCCGCCAACGCGATCCTCGACCACTGGCTCGCCACGCGCCCTGGCAGGTGGTCGCCGCGGCACCGGGAGGCCATGAGGGCGCGCGCGGACGAAGACGAGGAGGAGCGCATCGAGGAGGCGCGCCACATGCGCTCGAGCGTCTTCTACACGGCGACGCCGGGCGGCGACTACTGCAAGATCTGGAACCCGGAGCGCTGGGAGATGCCCGATTTCATGCTGGCCAAGCAGGCCGACGAGCGGAACTTCGACCTGGGCCTGCCGCACCCGTGGGACATCTGTGGCCTGGAGACGATCCCGTCGCTCCTCTCCCACACGATCAACGCCAAGATCTCCAGCGCCGCGCCGAACAAGCTCGGCGCCTCCCTCCCGGACTCGTTCGAAGCGGCGTTCGAGACCCTGCTGCGCTCCATCTACCCCGAAGGCGGATGGGACTCGATGCTCGACGTCCTGCGCAGGTACCGCCGCGAGATCGATGAGCAGATGCGCAACGCGGCCCGGGCCGCGCGCGGCGAGCCGCTCCCGTGATCCGCGCGCCGCTACCCGCGCGTGAGCACCAGCCCGGGCGCCATCGCCGCGACGAGCGATCGCGGCTTCTTGACGCCCTGCTCCGCCATCCACGCCTCGGCCCGGCGCACCAGCCCCGCCCCCTCCGCGCCGCCGCGGAGCTCGCCGAGGGCGTAGCGCGCCGCCTCCCGGTAGAGCGCCATCTCGTGCCGATCGAACCCCTCGATCGCCCGCGCGAGCTCCCGCTGCGCCGCGAACCCCTCGCCGCCGAGGCGCGCGAGCCCCGCGCGCACCAGGCTGGCCAGCGGCGCCGCGCACCCGGCCGGATCCCGGGCGATGGCCTCCGCCTGCCCCCGCGCGTCCTCGAGGAGCGCCCTCCTCGTCCAGCCCCGGCCGACGCCTGCCGGAGGCGTGCAGCGGTCGTTGGGCAGGGCAGCGGCCGCGGCCAGGGCGGCCCGGGCGCGCGCGTGCCGGATGAAGAGCCCGGTGATCCGCAACGGCAGGAGGAACGCCGCCTTGATCGCCGGCCACTGCGCCTCCACCGCCGCCCACGCCGGCCAGGGATCGCCCTGGTAAGCCCCCGCGTAGACGGCGGCGACGAGGTCCGCGTACTGCTGCCGCCGGTACGCGTTCACGGGCCACCGCGGGGCCCGCGTCGACTGCGCCGCGAGCGCCTGCGAGGCCCGCTCGCGCGCCTCTCCGATCCTGTCGTCGGCGAGCCAGACGAGCGCCGGCTCGTTGATGTACGCCTCGCAGCTCGCGTGGATGTCCCCCCGCAGCGCCGCGTCCTTCTGGAGCTCCGCGAGCCGCCCGCGCAGCCTCGTGAGATCGCCGAGCATGGCGAGCGTCTGGTGGAAGAACACCGCCACGGTGACGCGCTCCCACGCCGAGCCCGGGCACCGCTCGCGGAACACCTCGTCCGCCCGCGCGCACGCCTCGGCCGTCTCGCGCCACCGCCCGCCCGTGTAGCCGACGTTCGCGAGCGCGAGGTGCTGCCACGCCCGGTCGTACGGATCGCCCGTGCGCTGCGCCAGGTGCTCGACCTTCGCGAGCAGCTTCCGGACGTTGCCGTCGAAGAAGCGCCCGCCGACGTGCGCCTCCATGGACGCCTCGTAGGCGAGCGCCCTGCAGAGCTCCGAGGCGTTGCCCGACGCGACCGCCCGGCGCAGGTGCATCAGCCGGAACAGATCCGAGAGCGTGTAGTTCACGATCGCCCAGCTCGTCGTGGCGCTCCAGAGCACGTCCATCCGGTGCTGCTCGTCCGGCGGCGCCGGAGTGAACACCTTGCGCTCGACCTCCACGGGGCGCGCCAGGAACGCGATCCGCCGGAGCATCGCCGTTCCGACGGTGCCGAGCGCCGAGCCCGGCACGGGGATGCCGAGCTCCTCGAGCACCGCGCGCATCTCGCCCCACCCCTGCTCGAAGCGGCCGCTCTTGATGTACTGCTCCGCCGCGCGCCGCTTCAGATCGCTGACGCGGCGGCTCGCGCCGGCGCCGGTGAGCGCGGCCGCGGCCTCGAGGTAGCGCTCCGCGGCCTCGGGCGCGCGGCCGCGGTTCGCGAGGACCTCGCCCAGCCGCTCGAGCAGCCCCGGGCGCTCGGCGCTGTCGCCGAGGAGGGCGAGGCTCTTCTCGTACAGGGCGGCCGCGTTGTCGAAGGCGAGCGCGGCGGCGGCGCGATCCGCGGCGCGGATCGCGTGCTGCCCGGCGCGAGCGCGATCGCCCGCGCCTTCCCAGTGGAGCAGCAACGCGTCGAAATCGGTGGAGGCGCGCGCCGTGAGCGCCTCCGCGATGCCGCGGTGCCTCGCCCGGCGCTCGCCGTCCGCCATCGCGCCGACGAGGACCTCGCGGATCCGGTCGTGGTACGCGGCGACGGCGATCGCGCCGCCAGCGGCGACCTCGCGCAGCAGGTTCGCGTCGCGGAGCTGGACGACGAGCGGCCGCGCCCGCTCTCCGAGCCCCGCGGCGTCGAGCGCGACGCTGCGCTCGACGGGGCCGCCGGCGACCGCCGCGACCTCCAGCAGGGCCCGCTGCTCGGGCGGGAGCGACCGGATCCGCGTCAGCACGACCTGCGCGGCGTCGAGGTGCTCCGGCAGCGCCTCGGCGCCGCCGCTCGCACGTCCGGCGGCGCGCGCGTCGAGGTAGCGGGCCATCTCGCCGGCGATGAACGGGTTGCCCTCCGCATGGGCGACGATGGCCTGGAGCTGCCGCTGCATCGCGGGCCCCTGGACGCCGAGGAAGCCGCGCGCGAGCTCGGCGACCTCCTCGGCCCCGAGCGCGCCGAGCGCGATCGTGACGACCCGAGACGGCCCGGCGTCGCGCGCGCCGCTCGAGAGGTGCCGCAGGAGGGGGCTCGTCTCGCGCTCGTCGGTCCGGTACGTCAGGAGGAGGAGGAACGGCGGCGCCGGGGCGCGCAAGAGCTCGTCGAGGAGCGGCGCGGAGTCGACGTCGCCCCACTGCACGTCGTCGAGCCACAGGATGAGATCGCGGCGCTCCGCGACGCGGGCGACGAGCTCGCGCAGCGCCGTGGCGCCCTGGGCCCGGAGCTCGATGGCCTCGGGCAGCGCCGCGGGGACCGCCGCGCCGCGGAACGCGGGGAACTTCGCCAGCACGGGGAAGAGGCGGAGGAGCGCGTGGGCGTTCGGCGGGAGCAGCTCCTCGACCTCGGCCGGGGGCAGGGTGTCGAGGAAGCGCGCGATCGCGTCGACCGCCGCGTCGAGCGCCTTGTACGGCACGCTCTCCTGCGGATGGCAGCGCCCCTCGAGGATCAGCGGGGCGCCGGCGAGGCGCTGGCTCGCGAGGAACTCCCGCGCGAGCGTGGATTTCCCCATCCCCGAAGGCCCGTGGATGTGCACCGTGACCTGCCGCCGCAGCTCGGCGACCTCGTCGACGGCGTCCTGGAGCGCCGCGATCTCGTCCGCGCGGCCGACGAACGGGCGGCGCCGCCCTGCGGCCGGCGCGCCGACGAGCGCGCCCGTGGCAGCGATGGCGTCGCGTCCTCGCGTCAGCCGGGCGATGCACTGCTCGGCGGTGGGGCGCCGCTCGGGCGAGCGCGAGAGGAGATCCATCGCGAGCTCCGCGAGGTCTGCCGGCGCGTCCGGCGCGATGGCGCGCGCGGGCCGCGGGGTCAGGTGGACCTTGTTGTGGAGGAGCGTCGCCACCTCGCCGGAGAACGGGAGCGCGCCGGTGAGCGCCTCGTAGAGGATGACCCCCACCGCGTAGAGATCCGCGGCGCGCGTGACGGTCTCCCGGAGCGCTTGCTCGGGCGCCATGTAGGCTGGGGTCCCGGCGATCCTCTGCGCGCCGCCGTCCGCCTCCGCCGCGCGCAGCTCCGTGACAAGGCCGAAGTCGAAGAGGACGACGCGATCGCCCGGCGCCACGAGCACGTTGGCCGGCTTCACGTCACGGTGGACGCGGCCCGACTCGTGCAGCGCGTGCAGCGCCTCCACCAGCCCTGCCAGGGCGCGCCGCAGGCGCGACCACGACGCGGCTGTCGTGGCGGCCGGCGCCGCGGCGGCGAGCGCGCGCAGCGCCGGTTGAACGCGGTGAAGCGGCGGGGCGCCGGCGGCGAGCGCCTGCTCGGCCATCGCGTGGCGGGCCCAGTCCACGGGCGCCGTGCCGCTCTCGACGACCTCGCCGAGCGTGCTGCCGAGGAGGGCGGAGTCGGCCGCGGCGGCGCCGCCGGAGAGGGCGAGATCCCGCCGGAGCCAGCTCGACAGATCCTGCCCGTCGACGAGCTCCATCGTGAAGAAGCAGAGGTCCTCACCGACGAAGAGCTCGTGGAGCTCGACGAGGTTCGGGTGCGTGACGCCGGCCCGGGAACGGAACTCCGCTTTCAGCTGGAGGAGCTCCCTGGGGCCGAGGCGGCGCATGGTCTTGAGCGCGACCTCGGTCTCGAGCTCGCGGTCGTACACGCGGTACACCGTGCCCATCGCGCCGTGGCCGAGCTCGGCGCGCACGTCGAACCTCGCTGTCCCTGCGAACGATGGGGACAGGCTCATTGGGTCTCCTCGTCAGGCGCGATGGGCGCCGCGGTTCAGGGCGGGCCAGGGGCGATGCGTCCGGGCCGTGAGCCCTGTTTCGAAGGCACTATATCGGGTAGGGCGCTCGGCGGTCAACGCCTACCCTGCGCGGGAGCGGCGCGCCGCCGCGAGGCACCGCCGGTGTTGGCAAAGGGCGCGAGTTGGAGTCAGCGAGGAGATCCGCCGTGAACGACCAGATTCGACTCTACCTCATGCACCAGCTGGCGCTCTCGCTGCACTGGTGGAACGCGGCCGTGTTTCAGCCGGCGATCTACCGGAAGAAGCTCGGCCTCTACGTGCCCGCGACGCTCGGCGCGCCGCCGGCGCACGGCGTCCCGGCGGGGGGCGGGCAGCGGCTCACGCTCCAGCACGGCGAGCCCGAGCTCCTCCCGGCCGAGCCGGACGACTACGAGGGCGTGCGCGAGTTCGACGCGCACTCGGCGGACTATGACGCTCTGGTCCGCCCCTTTTCGGATCCGATCGTCGCCGAGGTGATCGAGCTCCTCCGGCCGCACCTGGCGCGGAACGCGAGGATCCTGGATCCGTCCGCCGGGCCGGGGAGCGCGGCAATCCAGCTCTCGCGGCTGGTCCCGGAGGGGGAGGTGATCGCCGCCGATCTCTCGCGAGGCATGGTGGAGACGGCCCACCGCAACGCGCGGGCGGCGGGGTGCCGGAACATGGCCTTCTTCCAGGCCGACGTGGCGCGGCCGCCGGCCGCGTTCGAGGGCTATTTCGACGCGATCTTCTGCTGCCTGTCGTTTCACCATTACCCGGACGGCGCGGCCGCCGCGCGCGCGTTCCGGACGGTGCTGGCGCCTCACGGGAAGGCGTTCATCGCCGATCCCGGGCCCGCGTGGTTCATCGAGCTGGCGCGGACGATCTCGGTGCTCGCGGACCCGGGGTTCGTCCAGCACCGGACGGGGGAGGAGTTCCAGCGGATGTTCACCGAAGCGGGGTTCTCGTCGGTGTACTGGGTCGAGGCGCTGCCAGGGATCGGGGTGACGATCGCGTCGGTCTGACCGGCTGACCCGTCGGTGACGCGCCGGAGGGACCGTCGAAGGCGCGATGGTCTCCCGCCGCGGGTCGTGCTGCGATGGGAGCGAGCTGGCCGTCCATCGAGCGACAGCCGAGAGAGTGCCATGGCGAGACACCACCGGAAGATCGCGATCTCGTGCGCGGCCGCTGCGATGGCGGTGATCAGCTTCGCGGGAACGGCGCGCGCGCAGATCGCCGACGCGGTCTACGAGGACGTGAGGGACATCATCGAGGATCTGATCCAGCGGGAGGTCGCCGAGGCGGTCGCCCCGAACCTGGTGTGCCAGACGGCGCGCCTGGCGAGCGTGGATCAGCGCCTCGAAGAATACGCAGGGATCCTCGACAAGCTCGAAGACGCGGCGGCGGGCCCCGAGAAGGACGCGCTCGAGAAGCGGCGCGACGCGCTGAAGCCCATCCTGCGGAGCGGGTTCCCGATCCTCACCTATTTCCCTCTCACGCTCCAGCGGGTCTTCCGGCGGCAGTTCAGCGCGATCCGGACGAGCGTCACGGACGAGGTCGCGGGCTTCGCGGGGCACATGGTCTATGTCGGGCTGACGTCGAACGAGGGCCAGATAAAGAAGCCGCAGGGGACGCAGAGCATCGAGCTCCTCCACAAGTTCGCGAGCGCCGACGACGCCCGCGCCGAGCGCGCGGCGGCCAGCAAGCTGACGTGGACGAGGCTCGACCCGCGGTCGTTGAACACCTGTATCTCCGTGCTCAGGGAGGAGCTCGCGTCGGGCGTCACCGACGCCGGCGCGCCATCGCCGCTCGAGAAGGATTGCGGCGCGAGCGCCGCGTCAGGGACCAGCTACGCGTGCGAGCTCGCGTTCGCCGTCCGCGCCATTCTCCAGAGGAAAGACGCCCTGGCGGAGGAGCACTTCATCAGGGCAGCCGCGGTCGTGGTCGGGGCGACCGCGGCGAAGGCCCTCGAGGTGACGGACGACGCCGCGAGGAGAGCACTCCTGGACGAGGCGGTCCTGGTCACGCGAGACGTCCTGCGCGGCGGCAAGAAGCTCGACGAGATCATCCCTGTCCTCTTGTCTGCCGTGCCCGCCGCGTCCGCCGCACCTGCCGCCGGGGAGGCAGACGCCGCCGCTCGGGCCCGGGAGCTGCGCTCCAGGTTGAGCAACCTCGATCGCCTCCGGGTCCAGTGGAACATCGGCACCCGGGGCGGCGCGAGCAACCTGGAGCTCGTGAGCTTCGTGAACGTCATCGGCGCCGCCGGCGGCGCGCTCCGCGATCTCTGTGACAGGGACCTGATCGGCCAGGTCTGCGCTCAGATCGAGCGACAGTCCTCGGCGCTGACGAAGATCGGCGACCTCCAGGCGGACCTCTGGCCGGCGATCCGGCTCGCCGGCCAGGGCGAGTACGGGGAGGCAGCGAGCCGCGCGATCAGGACGTTCTTCTCCTCGCGGCCCGGAGGCGAGGGGGATCAGGTCGAGATCTACCGGCGCTTCGCCGAGGCGGTCCTCGTCTACGTGCTCGCGACGGCCAACGACAAGGTACCTTCGGACGCCGACCGGGCCGTGTTCCGGGAGGCCTCCGTCGAGGTGC
Source organism: Sorangium sp. So ce381 (assembly GCF_051473845.1). Lineage (NCBI taxonomy): Bacteria > Pseudomonadati > Myxococcota > Polyangiales > Polyangiaceae > Sorangium > Sorangium sp. So ce381. Next base: position 2,944,310 of record NZ_CP150336.1, read on the forward strand.
TCCGGGAGCTGGGCACGGGGGGCGGCATGGATCGCCCGTGGGGTCACGCCTTCTACAGGCCGGACATGGGGCTGCGCGTGTCGTGGAGCCCGAGCTACATCGACGGCGAGGGCGGATCGCCGAGGATCGTGCCGTCCGCGAACACCATCAACCTGCGCGGCGTCGTGCGTTATACGGACGCCTATTATCTCGCCCTCCAACCCTCCTTCATCGACCTCCTCGCCCCGCTGAGCGAGCTCGCGCTCAGGCGCTCGGAGGCGGTCGAGTACGAGGATTCGGGCCGCGTCCTCCTGAACGCCGTGACCCCTCGGATCGAGGTGATGGTCGGCGTGCCCGCCCTCTCGAAGCACCTCGTCGTCTCCGCCGGCGCTTCCCTGCGCCTGGCGGCGCCCTTCAAGAAGGAGGATCAGGAGGGGTGCGACGGCACCTGCTATCGCTACAAGTTCCTCTGGAACAGGAAGGCCGATGTCGTCTCGGACCCGGCTGGGCTCGGGTTCATCGAGTTCGGCTTCGGGGTCAAGTACCTGCTCTGAAACGTCCCCGCGAATTTTCCGGGAAAGTCCACAGGGAGGCAAGGAGGCGAGGAGAAAAATCCCAGATCTCCCCATCTCCCCGGCTCCCTGCTCCACCTTGCGCCGAAGATGCCGGGGCGCGGAGGGACTGAAACTGTATACTTGACAGTTGTAGTGTCTCGATGCAGGGTGCTCCTCGTGATGACGTACAAGCTCGACGAGCTCGCGGGCGAGGCGGGGGTGGCGCCGCGCACGGTGCGGTATTACGTGCAGCGCGGGCTCCTTCCGGCGCCGGAGTTCCGCGGGAAGGACACCTCCTACGGGCGAGAGCACCTCGCGCGGCTCCGCGCCATCAAGGTCCTCCAGCTGGCGCACCTGCCGCTCGAGGAGATCCAGGCGCGCCTCGCGGGCGCGGGCCTCGACGAGATCGAGCGCATCGCCGCGGGGGCGCCGCCGCGCGATCCGGGCACGCGCTGCGCCGCCCCGGAGGAGGTCGCCGCGGCTCCGCCCGTCGGCTCCGGCGCCCCGCGCGGCGAGCGCTGGGAGCGGGTCGAGATCGCCGACGGGGTGGAGCTCCACGTGCGGACCGACGCCCCGGAGCGCTCGCGGCGCATCGCCCTCGATATCGAGTCTCGCTACACAACCCTTGCCCCGAAAGGCTCGCGATGAACCCCTCCCACGATCCTTCGCACCCGTCGCCGATGTCGTGCCTTCGCTCCTCCGAGGGCCACCCGGTCCCGCTGCTCGGCGTCTCCCTCTCGGGCGAGGTCCTCGGCGGCGCGGCGCGGCTCGTCGTGCGGCAGCGCTACCGGAACGAGGAGCGCCGGCCGATCGAGGCGATCTACACCTTCCCGCTCCCGGGCGAGGCGAGCATCGCGGGCTTCGCGATGGAGTGCGCCGGCCGCAGGCTCGAGGGGGAGGTCAAGGAGCGTGAAGAGGCGTTCCAGGCCTACGACGAGGCGATCGCCACAGGCCACGGCGCGGCGCTGCTCGACGAGGAGCGGCGCAACGTGTTCACGGCGAGCGTCGGCAACCTCCTTCCCGGGGAGGAGACGGTCGTCGAGGTCGTGTTCGTGCAGGCGCTCACGGCCGACGAGGGGGCGCTGCGGCTCATGATCCCGACCCTCGTCGCACCCCGCTACATGCCGGGCGCGACCGGGGGCGACCGGACCGCGCACGGCGTCCAGGAGCCCACGGGCGACGTGCCCGACGCCGACCGCATCTCCCCCGAGATCGCGCGGGTCGACTACGGGATCACCGTGGATATCGTCTTCGATCTCGGGCGCGACGTCGCGATCGAGAGCCCCTCGCACGCGCTCTCGGTGCGCCGCGAAGAGGGGTATCGCCAGCGGGTCTCGCTCCCGAACGACAAGGCCGCGCTCGATCGGGACATCGTGCTGCTCGCGGCGGGCGCGCCGGGCGTTCAGGCAGGTGTGGTGTGCGACAGGACCCCTGGCCAGGAGGGGACCTTTGCCCTCACCGTGGTGCCGGACCTCTTCGACACGCATGCACACGCGAAGCGGGCGTCGTCCCGGCGCGACGTCGTGTTCGTCGTCGACGTGTCGGGATCCATGCAGGGCGAGTCGATCGACCAGGCGAAGCGGGCGCTCCGGCTTTGCCTCCGCCACCTCGCCGAGGGGGATCGGTTCGGGGTGATCGCGTTTTCCAGCGGTTTCCGGTCGCTCGAGCCGTCGCTCGCCCCGTTCACACAGGCGTCGCTCAAGGCCGCGGACGCGTTCGTCGAGGGCCTCCGCGCGGACGGCGGGACGGAGATGCTGGAGCCGCTGCTCGCGGCCATGGGCATGCTCGGCGACGCGGAGCGAGACCGCGTGGTCGTGCTGCTCACGGACGGCCAGGTGGGCAACGAGGCGCAGATCGTCGAGCGCGTCGTCGAGCGGGGCAAGGGGGTGCGGATCTACACGTTCGGCATCGGCACGAACGTGAGCGACGTGCTGGTGAACGATCTCGCGCGCCGGACGGAGGGCGCCGCGGAGTTCATCCACCCGGGCGAGCGCATCGACGAGAAGGTCACGGCCCAGTTCGCGCGGGCGACGGCGGTCCGGGTCACCGGGCTGGAGGCGCGCTTCGAGGGGATCGACGTCGGCGAGCTCGCGCCGGCCGAGCGCCCCGCGCTCGTCGACGGGGAGCCGTGGGTGCTCTACGGCCGCTACGGGCAGCCGGGGATGGGGCGCCTCTCGCTACGTGGGACCCTGCGCGGGGAGCGCTTTCATCTCGAGGTGCCGGTCGAGCTCGCGGCGGAGGCGTCGCGGCCCGGCCTCGAGGCGCTGTGGGCGGGCGCGCGGGTGCGCGAGCTCGAGGAGTCGGAGCGCGGGCTGTCCGGCAAGCGCGCCGAGGCGATGCGGAAGCGCATCGTGGACCTCGCGGTCCGGCACCGGGTGGCGTCGAAGCACGCGTCGTTCGTCGTGATCGAGCGGCGGACGGGCGACCGGCGGGCCCACGGGCAGCCCGAGGCGCGGCCCGTGCCGGTGAGCGCGCCGGCGGGGTGGGGGATGTCGAGCCACCGCGGCCCGGCGGCGCCGGCCGCCGTGTACGCCGCGATGCCGCTGAGCGGGGGTGGCCCGATGATCGGCGGTCCGGTCGTCATGAGGGCCAGGGCCTCCGCGGCCGCTCCCGGGGCGCCCGCTCCCGCGGCGCCCTCCGCCCCGCCCAGGTCGGCGCCGGCCGCGCGAGGCTTGCTGGCGCGCGCCAAGCAGCTCTTCCAGCCGACCGAGGGGGCCGCGGCCGCGCGCGGCTCGGCGGACCGGGCGGCGAGCTGGGCCGCGCCCCCTGCCGCCGCCGCGCCGGGCGGCCCCCCGCACCACGTGCCCGCGCCGGCCCCGGCCGTCGCGCCGGCGCCGAGCGCCGTTCCTGGTGGGGTCCCGTCCCAGGGCGACGGCCTGGGGCGCCTCTTCGAGGAGCAGCTCGCGTCCGGGCTCTGGGAGCGCGGCGACTCGACCGATCTCGGCCGGCTCTCCAGCACGGCCCTGTGTCTCGCGGCGTGCCATGACGAGGGCGTCGACTCGGCCCACCCCATCTACGGCGCCCAGGTCGCCAAGGCGATCGAGGCGCTCTGCGCGCTGGCCGGGGCTCTCCTCCAGCGCGGCGGCGCCGACGGGGAGGTGGCCGCAGCGCTGGCGGCAGCCTACCTCGCCGCGAGCGGTCGGCGGCTGCGCGCGCAGGTCCGCGACGCCGTGGCGGCCGCCGCGCCGGAGGCGGTGCGCGCGCTGCTGGGCGAGCTCGGGGACGCTGCGGCGCTCAGGAGAAGGGTCGACACGCTGCGCGGCGCATGACGGGCTCACCGCGGCCGGATGGCCGCGGCAGCCCTCGCGTCGCTCTCACGGATACGTGTCGTCCCCACCCTTCGTGCCAGCTCCCGGGCGGGCCGCGCCCGCCGGTGCTGCGCCAGCCGGCGCTGCGCCAGCCGGCGCTGCGCCAGCCGGCGCTGCGCTAGCCGGTGCCGCACCCGTCGGTGCCGCACCCGTCGGTGCCGCGCCTGCAGGGCGAACGGGGCCCTCCGGGAGCTGCGCTGTCCCCTCGATCACGATCTCCACGCGCGGCTCCGGCGGTTGCGCCGGGGCGCCTCCGCCCGCGTCGGCAGGCGGCAGATCGGCGAAGCTCGCCAGGCTGAGCCGCGCGAGGGGCACGCCGGCCTCCTTGGGCTGCGCCAGGAAGAGCAGCACGGCGCGCGCCTGGGCGACCGTCACGTCCCAGCCGTTGCGCCAGGCCACGCCCGGCGCGCCGCTCGCCGTGTGGCCGACGACCTGGTAGCCGAGGCCCTTGAGCGGCTCGTTGCCGCGGATGATCGCGGCGATGTCCCGCAGCACCTTCTCCCCCGCCGGGGAGAGCGCGTCGCGGTTCCCCTTGAACAGGACCCGGCTCGGGATCGAGATGACCACGCGGCCGTCGCGCGGCGCGACCGTGACCTCTCCGGCGGCGACCGGCAGGAACGCCCTCAGGACGTCGCTGTCGCGCTCCGACGCCGGGCGGGCCCCGGCCGGCTCGCCGCGCGACGGCGTCGCGCCCAGGCCGACGTCGAGGCCCGAGATCGGATCGTTCGCCCAGCGCGGCTCGGCCGCGGCGCCGCCGCGCGGGCCCTGCTCCTCCAGCTGGCGGACCCGCGCCTGGCTGGCCACGAGCTCGCGCTGGAGGCGCTCGGACCGGTCGAGCTGAGCTTGCCATTCGAACTCGGTGTAGCCGCACCCGGCGAGGAGCGCTGACGCGAGCAGCGCGGCCAGGCCGCGCCCGGCGAAAGCGGCCCGGACAGCGCGGGGAGGGGAGACGTCGGCGCGCCCCTTCGCGCTCACCTCTGCGACACCCGAAACAGGCAATTGCACTTGGCAGGCTCCTTCTCGCCGGATCATCCGGATCCATCCTCCTCGCGCCGGTGCGCTGAGCGGGCGGGAGCCTATCCGAGCGGCCGTGATCCCACAAGGCGCGGGCGGTGCTCAATCCACGTTCGGGCCAGGCTCGGGCCGCGTCTGGGCCAGGTTCGGGGCGCCCCCGAGCGCGGGATGCGCTCGTCGCGCGCCATCTGTCGACGCGCGCGGCCCCACGGGCCGGGGCGCGCGCCCCGGCCTCGGAGACCTCGGCAGCGGACCGGGCCGAGGGACCGATCCGGTCCGGGATCGATCCGCCTGCGCGCGGTCCCGCGCTCGCTGGCCGTGCGGGTGAGCGTGCCTACGACAGGCGCTCGTGGCCGGCGCCGTTCGGCAGCGAGGCCTGGTGCACTTTCCGGCGTTGCTCGAGCTCGGCAGAGATGAGCCGCACGAGCTCCGTCGAGAGGACGATCGCCTCCCGGGGACCATATCCATGCTTGCTCAGCTCCCGCGCGACCGACTTGGCCAGGATCTTCATGGCCGAGTCGATCTCTCCCGGCGTCTTCGATGTCGACGTCGAGAAGAGGCTCGCGGTCATCTGGGTGTCGGCGCCTCGCCCCTGGCCGTCCTCGGGCGTTCGGCGCAGCGTCGGTTCGAGCTCCGGAGGCGCCGCGCTCCGGAGCGATGGCCGATCGATCGCGTTGCTTTCGTGGTTTTCGGCCGATGCGGGCGTCGTCGTGCTCGTCGTGCTGTCCGTATGCAGCGATGTCATGTTGTGCGCGCTCACGGTGGATCCCCGTCGTCGTTGAACCGGTTTTCTCGCCTTCGTCCTTCGTTCCCGCGCGTGAGAGGTGCTATCGATGGCGAGCTCACGCCGCTCGTCGCAGCGGCAGGCATCGGTGGATTTACGTCGCGAGACGAAGTTGACGGTAAAAGCAGGAATGGCGCCTGCGGGGACCGTGTGGAGGCGGACCACATTGGCCCCTGACCCCACGATAGCAGGGCTCCGATGAAAGGCATCGATCCATCGGTCGTTCGCGCGGGAACACCCATGTTCGCGAGCGCCGCCGGCGATGCGCGGGGCCTCCCGCCGCCCACGCTGCTCAGGAATCCTCATGTGGCCTGACGAAGCCTCGCGCCGCCGCGAGCGATCTGGGCCGCTCGACACACCGGGGCTGGCGCACGATGACCGCGCGTTCAGCGCCTGACATGGAAAACGCGGGTCGGCGCCGAGAGGGCGATCGCGCGAGACTGCGACTCTGAACGTGCGCGCCAATGCTCGCCCGCTGGGGGGCGCCGTCCGCGCTGCGCTGCGAGCGCGAGAGATGGCTTGCCCGGGGCAGACCCGGGTGCGTCTGGCGCGCTCGCAGCGCGGAACGCGGCGCGCCGCCGCCCGCGCTGCGCTCCGGCGGGGAGCGCGGACGCACGCGTCCACGGATGAGGAACAATCGACGTTGAGCACGGATGGCGAGTCTGGTGTTCGCTGGTTGGACACAGCTTGTTAGGAATCGCGCGCCTTCCATTGACGATGTGTGTTTCCTGCGGTACTCGATGGAATCGTTGGCGGCCTGACGCTGCGGCGCCATGGGCGTCCGGAGGGAATTCCGGGCTTTGCAGAGCCGACGGCGCGGTAGCGCGGTAGATCGACGCGACGTCCTTGCTTCCGTGTGCCGCTCCATGGCGCCGTTCGCTGCGGCTCGGCCGACGCCGGACGTTCCGAGTTCATCATGTGTAGGGGGGAAGTATGGCCACACTGTGCAGGCCGGAAGTCGCGGTTCCGGAGTTCATCATCACGCGGGAAGATACGCTGAAGCTGGCGGAGCGGCTGCACGCGAGAAACCCGCAGCTGAAGCTCGTGCTGCGGCTCATCAACGGCACCGGGGTGCAGAAGCGGCACATCGTGCAGCCTCTGGAGCAGGCGCTCGCTCACCCTGGCTTCGAGATCCGAAATAGAATTTACGAACGGGAGGCCAAGCGCCGGGTGCCGCCGGTGATACGGCAGGCGCTGGAGAACGCCGAGCTCACGGCGCGGGACATCGACGCCATCATCTTCGTCTCGTGCACCGGCTTCATGATGCCGTCTATGACGGCCCATCTGATCAACGCCATGGGCTTCCGGCACGACACGCGGCAGATCCCGATGGCGCAGCTCGGCTGCGCGGCCGGGGCGGCGGCCATCAACCGCGCGCACGACTTCTGCGCGGCCCACCCGCAGGCCAACGCGCTCATCGTGGCCTGCGAGTTCTGCTCCCTCTGCTACCAGCCGACGGACGATGACGTCGGATCGCTCCTGTCCGACGGCCTCTTCGGGGACGCGGTGGGCGCGGTCGTCGTCCGGGGCAGCGGAGGCACCGGCATCCGGCTGGAGCGGAACGAGGCTTATCTCATCCCGGACACCGAGGAGTGGATCTCGTACGCCGTCAAGGACACCGGGTTTCACTTCCGGCTCGACAAGCGGGTGCCCGGGACTATGAAGCCCCTCGCCCCCGTGATGCGCCGGCTCGTCGCGAGCCACGGCTGGGACGTGGGCAACCTCGACTTCTACATCGTCCACGCGGGCGGTCCGCGCATCCTCAACGATCTGTGCAAGTACCTGGAGGTGCCCCAGGAGGCGTTCCGGTACAGCAGGGCCACGCTGACGGAGTACGGCAACATCGCGAGCGCGGTGGTGCTCGACTCTCTAGGACGCCTGTTCGCGGACAGGCCGATGCCCGACGGCGCGCGCGGCGTGATCGCGGGGTTCGGCCCGGGGATCACGGCGGAGATGGCCGTCGGTTCCTGGGTGAACGCTCACGGCCAGAGCAGGGGCGGAGGGCGTTCGTCCGCCGCCGCGTGACAGCGGCCCTGTCGCTCCTGCCGTGTAAATCGTGTGAGAAGAGGAAGGGAAGGCTGATGACCAACGCATCGCTGAAGACTCCGTCGCTGAGGTTCACGCTCGGAGGCGACCGTCCCGTCTGCCGCATGGGCTATGGCGCCATGTACCTGACCGGGCCGGGCTACTGGGGGCCGCCGGCCGACCCGGACGCGGCCGTCCGGCTCCTGCGGCGCGCCGTCGACCTCGGGGTCAACTTCATCGACACCGCCGACGCCTACGGCCCGGACACCAACGAGCAGATCATCCGCCGCGCCCTCCATCCGTACCCGGCGGGGCTCGTGATCACCACCAAGGGCGGGCTGCTGCGCTCCGGACCGGAGGACTGGACGGTGCAGGGGCGCCCGTACATCGTCCCGTGCGGGCGTCCGGCGTACCTCCGCCAGCAGGTGGAGATGAGCCTTCGAAACCTCGGGCTCGAGCGCATCGAGCTCTATCAGCTCCACCGCATCGACCCGGCCGTACCGCTGGCCGATCAGCTCGGCGAGCTCGCGCGGCTCCGGGAGCAGGGCAAGATCCACCATATCGGGCTCTCCGGGCAGCCCGAGGTCACCGTGGAGCAGCTCGCCAAGGCGCGCGAGATCACCGAGATCGCCGCCGTGGAGAACCTGTACAACGTCGCGGACCGCTCCGGCGAGAAGGCCCTTCGGTACGCGGAGCAGCACGGCATGGCGTTCATCCCGTGGTTCCCCATGGGGCACGGCGACCTCGCCAAGCCCGGCAGCGTCCTCTCCGGGCTCGCCAAGGAGCGCGGCGCGACGCCCGCCCAGCTGGCCCTCGCCTGGCTGCTGCACAGGTCGCCGTCCATCCTCGCCATCCCCGGCACCTCGTCCATCAAGCACCTGGAAGAGAACTGTCGCGCCGCGGACATGAAGCTCGACGAGAGCGAGCTGGCCGCCATCGAGGACGCCGCCGCCGCCGCGAAGACGTGGCGTCCATCGACGTCGGAATCGGGGTCCGCCCACACGAAGGAGACGCCATGAGCACCCAGCAGCAAACGAGCGCCGCCCATCCGAACGTCCAGAAGCTGCGCACCCTCTACGCCGATCTGTCGCGCATCGGGGAGTTCGTCGCCGACGACATGGTCCTGCACACCGCGCACCGGGAGCTCTGCCGCGACAGGGCCGCCGGCCGCGTCGTCGGCAGGGCGGCCGCCGCCACCCACGAGCGCGAGCTGATCCGCATGACCGGCGGCACCCTGCAGATGGATGTGCAGCACATCTTCGCCAACGATCACTTCGGCGCCGCCTTCGGCTTGCTGCGGGCCCACCTCGGCGGCGCGAGCCTCGCGATGCCGTTCTGCGGGGTCTGGCGCTTCCGCGGGGGCCTGATCACGGAGCACTGGGAGAACGCGTACGACGTGGCCTCCGTGATGGCGTTCCTCGGCGACGAGAGCGGCGCCCCGCCCGCCTGAAGCGCGGCGCCCCGCCCGCCTGAGGCGCCGAGGGGCCGCGTCGCGAGGGCCTTGCCCCCTCCTTTGTCGCTCCCGCCGTCCTCCCGGATCTGCTACTGCTGCCCGCCGCGCCGGTGCCCTCCCGGGACCGGCGAGCTCCCCCGAGAGCGCGCTCGCCGCACGTCAGCCATGGCTCAAGGTTACCTCTTCCTGATCATCGCCCTCGTCTTCAACGCGACAGCGAACATCCTGATGAAGCTGGCGTCGCGGCGCGTCCCCTCGATGGAGGGGCTGTCCCTCGTCGAGAAGGCCCTCGCGCTCGTCACGAACTACCACCTCGTGCTGGGGCTCGTGCTCTTCGCGTCGAACATCCTGTTCTACGTCCTGGCGCTCAAGCGCATCAACCTGTCGATCGCCTATCCGATCATGTCGTCGGGCGGCTTCCTGCTCATCTCGGTCTTCTCGGTGTACTTCCTGCGCGAGACGCTGACGGCGCTGCAGATCGGCGGCATCGTCCTGATCGCGGCGGGGATCGCGCTGCTCGCGTACAACATCGCCTAGGCCTCCGGCCGGCCTCCGCGGCGCGACGTCGGACCGCCGGACCGGCCTGCCTCTCCGCCCTCCCTCGGCGTGGGGCCGTGGTACGGTGGCGCGCGCCTCGCGCCCGAACGCCCTCATCCCGGAGACCGCCGCCATGCGCAGCCGAACGCTCCCGCGTGCCTTGCTCGCCGTGCTCCTCGCGGCGCCCCTCGCGACTGCGTGCCACGGCGCCCGCCAGGACGCCGCGCACCCCTCGCCCGGCCGGGCCGGCGCCGCCTGCGGGCGCGGCGATCCGATGACGCGGACCGAGCTCTTCTTCGGCCTGGATCGGTTCGAGCTGCCCCCCGTGACGCAGGCGGAGTGGCAGCAGTTCGTCGACACGGCGGTCACCCCGCGCTTCAAGGACGGGCTGACCCAGTTCGATGTCGACGGCCAGTACCTCGCGAAGACGGGGAAGCTGATCCGCGAGGACAGCCGGCTGATCATGCTCCTCCACGACGGCGGCCAGGTCGCCTCGGACGCCATCGACGCGATCCGCAAGGAATACAAGGTTCGCTTCAACCAGGAGTCCGTGCTGCGTATCGACGAGCCCGTCTGCGTCGGCTTCTGACGCCTGGTACCGCCGCTGAAGGTGGAGCTCCGCCCGCCGCGGGGACAGCGCATGTCCCGCGCGTGTCTGTTCGGAACAGCGCCTGTTCTCCCTCCTCGGCGGGCCCCTGATCGCGAAGATTCTTGACCCGTGGGGGGCTGGGAGACAAAGTTTTGTTACAACTGCCAGGCTTCGGTCGGCGCATGGCCGCGCATTGTGTTGCGCGCATCCGTCGGCGTGCTCGTGCCTGGCGTTCATAACGACAAGCGTTCGACGTGAGCGCTCCTGCTCGGCTCCAACGGGAGCAAGGAGATCCCCGTGCTGATGAGGCTTCCCTGGCGGCCCGGATGGGCCATGACGATGGTGGCTGTCGTTGGGTGCTCGGGCTCCGAAGCGCCTCCTCAGGAGGAGGAGAGCGTAGTGGAGAGCCAAGATGAGGTGCGCTACGACTTCCATGCACCCGCGTCTGGAAGGACGGTGTTCGCGGACGTCGTGGCCATCGATCAGATGTTCGTCTACGACCGCCTCGGCGCGTTCAACCCTGGAGGCATGGTGTACGCGCTCCGCCGGGACGTGGTGGCCGCCGACCCGTCGAAGGCCATCGGGCCGGGCAACGCGACGCTGCGGCCGGGCAAGCGCCCGAGGCCCCTCGTCCTGCGGGTCAACGCCGGAGACAGGCTCTCCATCAAGTTCACCAACTGGCTCACGCCCGCGACAGGCGCGCTGCCGAGCACCTCGACGTCGACCCGCGACGCCTCGATCCAGGTGGTCGGGCTCCAGATCCGGAGCATCGACGCGCTCGCCGCCGACGTCGGGAAGAACGAGAGCTCGCTGGCCGCGCCGGGCGAGACGCGCACGTACGAGCTCTTCGCCGGCCGCGAGGGCACGTTCCTCATGCACAGCGGGGGCGCCACGGTCGGCTCGGAGCCCGGGCCGGGGCGGCGGATCTCGCAGACGCTGTACGGCGCTGTCACCGTCGAGCCGCCGGGCGCGGTCGCGTATCGCTCGCAGGTGACGGCCGCCGAGCTCAAGGACGCGTCCCTGAACCCCTCGAACCCGGACGGCACCCCGCGCATCGACTACGACGCGGTCGACGCGTCCGGTCAGCCGATCCTGAAGATGATCGACGACGCCGGCGAGATCGTGCACGGCGACGTCAACGCCATCATCGCGGGCTTCGACGAGGAGACGGAGGTTGGCACCCCGGCCTCGGAGAACATGGGCTATTTCCGCGAGTTCACGGTGCTCTTCCACGACATCCTGAGCGTCGTCCAGCCCATCGCGGAGTACCAGGCGGATCCGCGCTACAACGGCGTGCGCACCGGCTTCGGCATCAACTACGGCGCCGCCAGCCTGGGCAGCGCCGTCTTCGCCAACAAGCAGAGGATCGGCCCGAGCAAGCGCTGCGAGGAGTGCAAGTTCGAGGAGTTCTTCCTGAGCTCGTGGGTCAACGGGGATCCGGCGCTGAACATCGATCGGGACGACGCCGGCAACGCGACAGAGGCCCTCTATCCGGACGACCCCTCCAACGTATCGCACGGTTACCTCGGGGATCCCGTCCGCATACGGAACCTCCACGCCGGCCCCAGCGAGACGCACGTCTTCCACGTCCACGGCCACCAGTGGCTGCGGTCGCCGGGCAACGACAAGAGCGCGTACATCGACTCGCAGACCATCGGCCCGAGGGCCGCCTACACGTACGACATCACCTATGGCGGAGGCGGCAACCGCAACCTCTCGGTGGGAGACGCCATCTACCACTGCCACCTGTATGCCCATTTCGCGCAGGGCATGTGGGGGCTCTGGCGCACACACGACGTCTTCGAGGCGGGCACGCCGGACCGCTCGCTCCCGGACGGCGAGCTCGCGGCGGGGACGCCCACGCCCGCGGTCGTGCCGATCCCCGGCGTCGCGCTGGCGCCGATGCCGACCTACGCGCGGACGTCGGTCAGGATGGCCGACGGGAAGACCGAGGAGCGCGACCCCATGCCGGGTTATCCGTTCTACGTCGCCGCGGTCGCCGGGCACCGGCCGCCGCAGCCGCCCCGCGACATGGAGAACGACGGCGGGCTCCCGCGCCACTACATCGCGAACGTCCCGCCGGGAGGCGCGGCGGTCGGCGGCCGCGGCCTCTTCGACGTGCAGCTCTCCAAGGCCGACGTGCAGCTCTTGCCGAAGGACGGCACCCCGTCGGAGGTGGCGGCCGCCAACTTCCACGCGGGCGCGTTCCCGGGCGCCGTGCGCGCGCCGGAGCGCTACGGCTTCCCCGTCAAGGGCTACCCGGCCTTCACGGCGGACGGCAAGCCGGCGCTCTTCCTCGTGAACGGCCAGCCGCCGGCCGCGGGCGCCCCCTTCGCGGACCCGTGCCCGCCAGGCGCGCCGGTGCGCACCTACCGCGCGGCCTACGTCCAGACCAACGCCCCGGTGAACCGGGCCGGCTGGCACGACGCGCAGGCGCGCATGATCGTCCTCGAGAAGGACGTCGAGGCCACCCTCGACGGCACGAAGGCGCCGGAGCCGCTGTTCATCCGCGCGCAATCCGGCGAGTGCGTCGTGTTCCACGCGACGAACCTCATCCCGGCGGCGCTCGCGGCGGACGACTTCCAGGTCTTCACGCCCACCGACGTCATCGGCCAGCACATCCACCTCGTGAAGTTCGACGTCACCGCCTCGGACGGCGGGGCGAACGGCTTCAACTACGAGGACGGGTCCCTGGCGATGGAGGAGGTGGCGGCGCGCATCCAGGCGGCCAACGCGCTCGGCGGGGCCCTCGCCGCCGACGTCAGGGGTCGCGAGTCCGGGGCGCGCGTCCGGCTCGATGACCCGACGCTCCACCCGCGCATGACCACCCCGTCGTTCGGGGCGCAGACCACGATACAGCGCTGGTGGGCCGATTCGATCCTGAGCGAGGCCGGCCAGGACCGCGCGCTGAACACGGCCTTCACGCACGATCACTTCGCCGCCTCGTCGCACCAGCAGCACGGGCTCTACGGCGGCCTCGTCGTCGAGCCGGCCGGCTCGATCTGGCGCGATCCGGAGACCGGAGCGGTCTTCGGCGATCGCAGCGACGGCGGGCCGACGAGCTACCGCGCCGACATCCTGTTTCCCCCGGGCGACCACCGGAGCCCGTTCCGCGAGTTCAACCTGAGCATCGCCGATTACGGCCCCATCTACGACGAGTGCGGCCGCCCGGTGAACCCGTCGTCGCAGGCGCCGGCGCCGCTGCCGCTGGCCATCACCCATGGGCCCTCCACCCCCGACGCGATCTCGTGGCGTGACTCGGGCGTCGGGCTCATCAATTACCGGAACGAGCCGATCCCGCTCCGGATCGCCGAGCGCAACTGCAGCACGCGCGCGGTCGTCCAGAAGAGCGGCGACGCCGGCGACATGCACAACGTCTTCAGCTCGCGTGTCCACGGCGATCCGGCGACACCGCTGCTCCGCGCGTACGAGGGCGATCGCACGCTGATCCGCCTCACCCAGGGCGCGCAGGCGGAGCAGCACGTGTTCACCGTGCACGGGAAGAAGTGGCTGAACGAGGCGACCGATCCCGACAGCGGCTACGCCAACGGGCAGCCCATCGGCGTCTCGGAGCAGGCGGATCTCGCGCTCGACGGGGCGCCCCTCTTCCGGAAGAACGCGGCGGGCGGCGCGGACTACCTCTATGCGGGCGCGCCGACGGACGATCTCTGGGAGGGGCGGTGGGGCATCCTGCGCGTCCACGGCGAGCGGCAGGCGGATCTCCTGCCGCTCTCGGGCGCGTCGCTGCCGAGGGGCAGGCGCCCGGAGGTCGAGGTGTGCCCGCCAGAGGCCCAGAAGAGGGCGTATACAGTCCACGCGATCACCGCGAGGGGCAACCTGCCGGGCGATCGACTCACGTACAACGCGACGTACGGGCTCGACGATCCCGACGCCATCCTGTTCGTCCTCGAGGAGGATCTGGCCGCCCTGCGCTCGGGCGCGCGCCCGCCCGAGCCGCTCGTCCTGCGCGCGGCGGCCGGCGAGTGCGTCGAGGTCACGCTCGTCAACGACCTGCCCGAGGATCTGCCGAAGTCGCCTCAGTGGAACTACAACGCTCCCATCGTCGACGGGTTCAACGTCAACCAGGTGAGGCCGTCGAACCGCATCTCGCTGCACGCGCAGCTCGTGGGGTATGACGTCACGGCGAGCGACGGCGCGAACGTGGGCGAAAACCCCGATCAGACGGTCGAGCGCGGGAAGCAGCGGACGTACACCTGGTACGCCGGCGACATCTCCGTGACGACCCGGGGCGACGTCCGCTGGCAGCCCGTCGAGCTCGGCGCCGTGAACCTCAAGGACATGGCGGACGTGGTGAACCACCCGATGCACGGCGGGATCGGCGCGTTGATCGTCGAGCCGGAGGGCGCCGTCTGGTACCCGAGCCGGGACTCGCGCGCGGCGGCCCAGGTGAAGTACCGGGACGAGAACGGCTCCGAAATCTGGTTCCGCGAGTTCGTGCTCCTCTACCAGGACGAGGTGCCCTTGCAGTCGGATCAGGCGGCGTTCCGCTGCCTCAACCCGGCCCTGGCCTGCGGCGATGTCCTCGCGAACGTCCTGGGCCCGCCCGATCCCGACTTCACTGGCCACAAGGCGTTCAACTACCGCGCCGAGCCCATCTGGGCGCGGCTCGGCGTGGGGCCCGACGCGCATCTCGGCACCATGCCGGGCCTCGACGTCAGCGGCGTCTTCAGCTCGGCGGGGCGCGGCGATCCCGCGACGCCGATCTTCACGGCGGGGCGCTATGACCGCGTGCGCTTCCGCGTGCTGCAGGCCTCGGGGCACCGGCGCCAGCACTCGTTCGGGCTCTCGAACACGGAGTGGGCGTACAACCCGTGGGCGCAAGGCTCGGGATCCCGGTACCAGGGCCGGAACAGCAAGAGCTTCGCCGTGAGCGCGCATGGCGGCATCGGCCCCATGACCGCGTGGAACGTGACTCCCTACTTCAGGTCGGGCGGCATGTTCGAGGTCCCCGGCGATCGCCTCTACCTGGACCAGTCGAACGCCATGCTCACCGGCGGGCTCTGGGGCATCTGGCGGGTCACGCCGTGAGCGGGAGGAGGGGCGCTGTGATGCGAAGGATCTCGATGGGCGGGACCTCGATGGGCTCGCGCGGACTCTGGCTCTCGCTGGCCTGGCTCAGCGCCTCGACGGCGCTCGGCTGCGGCAGGAGAGAGGCGCTCCCCGCGTCGCAGGACCCGGGGGCCGAGCCGCCGGCGCAGCCCGAGGAGCCGGCGGCTCCCCTGCAGGAGAGCCGGGTCGAGCGCGATGGGCTCTCCATCGCGTTCGCCCTGCGGCCGCTGGACCGCGGCCAGCAGGGCGAGGAGAGCGGCCTCGGCGCGGCGCCGGCCGCGGCGGTGGCGGGCTCCGACGTCGTGGCCGAGTTCACCATCACCGACGCGTCCACCGGCGCGCCGGTCCGTGGCCTCACGCCGCTCGGCTGGATGTCGCGCCGCGCCGGGGCGGACGGCGCCGCCGCGGCGAGCTTCTCCGGCGGCGCGCCCGAGGCGAGCCTCGCCAGCGGCGTGTCCGCAGCGAGCCTCGCCAGCGGCGCGCCCGCGGCGAGCCTCGCCAGCGGCGCGGTCGACGCCGCGCCGGACGAGGCGGCGTGCCGGGGGAAGATCAGGAGCTTCATGGCGGGCCTCCTGTCCGTGCGCCCCGAGGTCGACATGAACGCCTACCTCCTCTGGACGCTGAACCAGGACAACACCCTCTCGGCCATCAACCCGCAGGTCACCCTCGCCAGGACGCAGCTCCGGAGCGTGGTCAGCCTCGCGGGCCCCGGCGTCTCGTTCGTCCTGCACCCCGACCGGGAGAGCCTCTACGTCACGCTCCGGGGCGGGCGGGGCCTCGCCGTGGTGGACACGCGGCGGGGGCTCGTCCGGACGAACGTCCCCGTCGGCCAGGATCCGTCGCGCGTCGTGATCGCGCCCGACGGGCGCACGGTCTGGGTGGGCAACGACGGCGACGGGACGGTGAGCGTGATCGACGCCCGCTCGACGGACGTCCTGAAGACGCTCCCGGTGGGCCCGGGCCACCACGAGATCGCCTTCACCGGCGGCGGCCGCGCCGCGTGGATCACGAGCCAGCAGGGCGAGTCGGTGGCGGTGGTGGACGGCGAGACGCTCGAGCCGCTCGGCGAGATCGCGGTGGGCGAGGGGATCGTCTCCATCGCGGCGAGCGATGAGGCGGGCGTTGTCCACGCGGCGAACGCCGCGCGCGGCGAGGTCGTCGTCCTCGACGCCGCGCGGCGCGCCGTGGCCGGGCGCGTCGCCCTGAAGCCCGGGCTCGGCGCGCTCCAGTTCGATCCGCGCGGGCGGTTCTCGTTCGCGCTGAACCCGACCGCGAACGAGGTCGCCGTCCTCGACGGCGCGACGGGCGCGGTGGCGCACACGCTCACCGGGCTGGCCGCGCCGGACGCGGTCACCTTCACAGGGGCCTTCGCCTACATCCGCAACCGGGGCGCCGCGCGGGTCTCGCTCGTCGACCGGGCGGCCCTCGGCGGCGCGGCGGCCCCGCCCCTCGTCAACATCGCGGTCGGCCAGGGCCCGCCTCTGGCCGCCGCGGCGCGGCCAGGGCCCGCCGCGCTCGCCACGCCCATCGCCCCCCTGCCCGAGGGCAACGGCGCCCTCGTCGCGAGCCCGGCCGACAAGGCGCTCTACGTCTACGTGGAGGGCATGATGGCCCCGATCGGCACCTTGCCGAGCTACGGCCGCGAGCCGCGATCGCTCCTCGTCGAGGACAGGTCGCTCAAGGAGGTGCGTCCGGGCGTGTACGCGACCACGGTGCGCCTCGGCGAGGGGGGGCGCTACGACGTCGAGCTCCTCCTCGACCGCCCGCGGACGGGGGTGTGCCTCGAGGCCACCGTGGCGCCCGCGCGCTGCGCCCCGGGCGACGGCGAGGCCGACGGGTCCGGCTGCGGGGGCGATCCCGTGAAGGACATCGCGATCGCGCCGCTCTTCGAGCCCGACCTGCGGCTCGCGGCGGGCGAGCCCGCGACGCTCCGCTTCCGCGCGACCGCCGGCGAGGGGGGCCCTCCGCTCGACGCGGAAGACATCGAGGTGATGGTCGTCCGGTTCCCGACCGGGTACCGCTTCCGCGGCGCGCCGCGGGCCGAGGGGGACGGCACGTTCTCCGTCGCGTTCACGCCGCCCGCGCCGGGCCAGTACCGCTTCCTCGCCGCCGTTCCGGGGCGCGGGGCGCCTGTCGGCGCGCTCCCGTCCGTCCCGCTGCGGGTCTCGCCGCGCGGCGCCGGCGCGCACGTCGGAGGTGCGCGATGAGGCCCGGGGCGGCCCTCGCCGCGGCAGCCCTCGCGCTCGCGATCTCCTCGTCCGCGCGCTTCACGCCCGCGGAGGACAAGGCGCCGCGCGTGGAGCGGATGAAGATCGGCGGCGTTTCCAGGGAGGACGACGCCGCCGCGGAGCGGTACTTCACCAACACCGAGCTCGTCGACCAGCACGGCCGCGCGCACCGCTTCTATGCCGGGCTGCTGCGGGGCCGGAAGGTGCTCATCAACTTCGCCTTCACCTCGTGCAAGGGCGCCTGCCCCACCATGACGGCGAACCTCGCGCGCGTGCAGGCGCTGCTCCGGGCGCGCGGGGAGCGGGTGACGATGCTGACGATCTCGGTCGACCCGGAGAACGACACGCCGGCCGCGCTGAAGGAGTACGCCGCGAAGTTCAAGGCGGGCGAGGGCTGGTACTTCCTGACCGGCACGCCCGAGAACGTCGCCACGGTGCTGAAGCGCCTCGGCGGCCAGGTGCGGCGGCCCGACGAGCACACGATGACGCTGCTCGTCGGCGACACGTCGACCGGCATGTGGCTGAAGGCGTTCGCCACCGAGGAGCCCGAGGCGCTCGCGCGCGCCGTCCAGCACCTCAATGACCCACGGTGAGGCCGACATGCGTTTCCTGTCGCTCGGTGCATTGAAAGCGCTGGTCCTGGCCGGCGCGCTCGCCGCGGCCTCGTGCGGCCGCGGGAGCGCGCCTCCTGGCGAGCACGCCGCCCCCACTCCGGCGGGGCCGCCTGGGCGTCCTCCGGACGTCGCTGCGGCCGCGGGGCCGCCTGGGCTCTCCCCGGACGGCGCGTCGGAGGTGCGCGCCTCGCCGGCGACGGGCGTCGAGGTCCTGGACGAGGAGCTCGTGGATCAGGACGGCCGGTCCGTCCGCCTCCGCGAGCTCGCGAAGGATCGGGTGCTCGTCGTCAATTTCATCTTCACGACCTGCACGACGATCTGCTCGCCGATGACGGCCATCTTCGGCCGGCTCCAGGCCCAGCTCGGCGACGCGCTGGACCGGGACGTGCGGCTCGTCTCGATCTCGCTGGACCCCGCCACGGACACGCCGGAGCGGCTGAACGCCTACGCCGAGAAGTTCGGCCGGCGGAAGGGCTGGTCCTTCCTGACGGGGCGGCGCGAGCGCGTGAACCGCGTGCTGGAAGCGCTCGGGGGGCGCGCGCCGATCAAGGAGCGGCACGCGCCGATCACGCTCATCGGGCGCGAGGCGGAGGGCCGCTGGACGCGGGTCGAGGGCATCGCGCCGCCGGGGCGCCTCGCGGACGAGGTCCGGGCCTTCCTGCCGCCGCGAGGGCCCGTGGCGCGGAGCGCGGGCGGTGGATAGGCCGAGGGCCCGTCGTCCTGGCAGGGCGCGGCTCGGCCTCCTGGCTGCGGTGCCGGCGCTGGGGCTCTGCGCGGTCGCGGCGTGGGCGCTCGGCCGCGACGATCGCGCGCCCCGGGCGCATGCGGCCGCGGCGGGCGAGGCGGCGTCGTGCGAGGAGCTCTCGCCGGCCGCCCTGCGCGGCAAGCGCATCTACCAGCGCGGCGCGACCGAGGACGGCCGGCCCATCGAGGGCGCGATCGTCGGCGGCGCCGCGGCGCTCTCCGGCCGCGAGGCCGCCTGCGCGGGCTGCCACGGCCCCAGCGGGCAGGGGACGACCGAGGGCGGCGTCACGGCGCCCCCGCTCGCGGCCGAGCGGCGCCTTGCGGCGAGCGGCGAGCGGGCTGGGGGAGCTGGGCAGGGGAGGCAGCCAGGCGAGGGCGCGATGAGCGCCGCCGCGCTGGTGACGGCCATCCGGGAGGGGCGAGGGCCCGCGGGGCAGTGGCTGAGCCCGGTGATGCCGCGGTACCGCCTGGAAGAGGCGGATCTATCGGATCTTGTTGAATATCTGGGCTGCGTCGGCCGGGATCTGGATCCTGGCGTCACGGCGGGCTCGGTGGCGCTGGGCGCCGCGCTGCCGCTGACCGGGCCGGATGCGCCGGTGGGAGCGGCTGCGCGCGACGTGCTGATGGCGGCGTTCGCCGACGTGAACGCGCAGGGCGGCATCTACCGCCGGCGGATCGAGCTGCGCGTGGAGGACAGCGCCGGGCCGTCGGGCGAGGCCGGGGCGACGGCGCGCCTGCTGGAACGGGGCGTGCTGGCGCTGGTGGGTAGCGCCTTCGACGGGGATCCAGCGCTGCGGGCGCGCCTCTCGGAGGAGCGGGCGGCGCTCGTGGGGCCGTTCGCGGTGGCGGGCGCACCCGGGTTGGCCGGCGGCGCGGCCGCACCCGGGTTGGCCGACGGCGCCCCGGCGGCGGCCGCACCCGGGTTGGCCAGCGGCGCCACTGGTCGCGCGCGGGAGGCAGCCGGAGGGGGCGCGGCCGGGGCCGACGACCTCGTGTTCCAGGTGCTGCCGGGGCCCGACGTGCTGGCCCGCGTGGCGGTCAAGCACCTCGCCGGCGCTCCTGCGAACGCGGCGTCGCTCGCGCTCGTCGTGCACACGCGCGACCACGCCGGCGAGGCCTGGGCGTCGGGCGCGCGCGCGGAGGCAGCTCACCGCGATCTTCCTGCGCCGCCGGCGCTCTCCTTCGAGCCAGGCCGCCTCTCGCCGCGCGACGTGGTCGGCGCGGTGCGGGCGCACGCGGCGCGGGCCGTTCTCTTCTGGGGCCCCGGCGCGGACCTCGCGAGCGCCCGGGCGGCGCTGGACGACATCGGATCGGCCGCGCCGATCTACGCCTCGCTGGGATCGATCGCCGGGAGCGCCGGGGCGCCGTCCCGCGAGCTCGCCGGCCGCGTGCTGTTCCTGTACCCAGGCTCCCTGGGTGAGCGGGAGCGGGCATCGGAGGACGCGCTGCATGCGTTCCTGCGCCGGGCGGGCGTCGCGCCGGGGCCGCTCGGAGTCCAGGCGAGCGCGTACGTCGCGGCGCAGATCGCGATCGAGGCGCTGAAGCGCGCCGGCGCCCATGCGACGCGGGAGGGGCTGATCGCGGCGCTCGAGCAGCTCCGAGACTTCGACGCAGGCCCGGCCCCGCCCGTGACCTTCGCCCGGAACCGCCGGACTGGGGTCCTCGGAGCGAGCGTCTTCCGGATCGATCCGGCGTCCGACGCTGCTGTGCGCGCGTCGGCGTGGATCGAGGTGGTCCCGTAGGACGGATCGAGCTCGACCCCGGTGTCCCATGAGGACGAATTTGCCGGGGAGAACCGTCGCGATCCACCCGTTCCACCGCTGCTGCCACCTGCCTCGCGGCGCCCTCGTCTCCAGGTCGCGGGGCCGCGGTCCGTCATCGCAGCTGCTCCTCCTCGTCCTCGTCGTCGTCGAACAGCGCGCCTACCTTCAGGACGATCGCATCGAAAGGCTCGGGCCTGACCCGATCCTCCCGCTCGGCCGCCAGCACCAGCAGATATCCCTCTGTCGTCCACCGATAGACCATGAGCGTCTCCGTCTCGGGGTCGACGATCCAGTAGTGGGGCACCTTGCAGCGCTGGTAGGTCCGGAGCTTCTTGAACAGATCGTTGCGGCTGTTCGACGGCGATAGCACCTCACACACCCAGTCCGGCCGCACCCGGATGGGCACCTCCCTGGGCAGCTCCGGCAAGCGCTCGCGCAGCCACCCTGTCACATCGGGACGGTAGACCTCGTGGGTTTCCAGCTCGACCTCGACCTCGGTCGCGAACCATAAGCCACCGGGCCAGCGGCCGCCGGGCCGTCGATCATACGGTCCGCTGATCCGGCTCCCGATCCGTAGCTGGGCGCGCCCGTGCGGGCCGCTCGGCATGGCCTTGCGAACGAGCTCGCCACCGATGACCTCGTGGAAGCGCTCGCGCTCGGGGATAGCCAGGAGATCGTCCGCGGTGGCGAGGCGGCGGGCGGAAGCGGCTCCGGACATGCGCGCAGGATAGCGCCGGCGGCTGTCGAGGGCACCACCGGCGTCGCCGACACATCACCGCGACCGACCAGAAGGGGAGGGAGCACGGCCTCGACGCGCTCGCCCGGGGAAGCTCGCGTGCGGTCCGGTCGAGCGCATCGCCTTGTTCAGCCTCATTCGCGGGTCTCGCGTTTCGCGTACCTGCTGACAGCCAGCTGATGGGCCTCGGCCAGCAGCGGCCGCACCGCCTCGAAGGTCGCCTCGCTGGGGTTCAGCACGCAGACCCAGGACTGCGGTGCGTACACGGGGTGCGGCAGCAGTCGATCCTGGGCGGCGAAGTCGTGGCCGGTCTCCACGGCCCTGCCGACAGGAGGAGGAGACGGCTGGGGGCCAAACAAGGAGCGGTACGTCTCCTTGCTGACGCCGATGTTCAGCCGGAAGACTCCCGGGCGATCCAGCTGGGAGGCGCAGTCGAATTCGCCATAGTCTTTGGTGACGATCGTCGCGAACGGGAACCGGCGCGCAGGCGGGAGCTGGCGTCCGGGGTCGTAGCTGAAGAAGGTGTCGCCCCAGGCGAGCTCGGGAGATCCAGCCTCGCGGGATGCGACGACCACATCGACGCCATCCAATGTGTCGGTGATGTACCGGGTGATCGAGGCTTCGTTCATCGGAGTCTCCGCGGGAGTGTCTGCCAGCAGGTGTGTGGGTCGAGGCCGCGCGCCAGGCGCCGCGCGTCGGGCGAAGCCCGTCGTGGATTCGTCTAGCGGACTTGACCCCTTGATTCAACTTCAACGTGGCCGTCCTCCGTACCGGCGTCAGGCGCGTAGCTCACTCCCTGTGAACTCGGCGTTCTTGGCGGTTCCTCTCTCTCCGCCATGAACCTCCCGCAGCAGCGCTGGACACGCCATCCGCGCCCGCTCACTCATAGCCAGCCGCAATGATATTGTTTTGGAGCGCGTCCTCCGTGGCATCGTTCGGGTAGCCGGCGGCGATCGCCCCCTCGTAAAACGTACCTGCGCTGTCGTTCGCGCCGCCGTCGGGCTTGCAGCAATCACCACCGCTGCCGAGCACGATGGCGCCTTGCTTCTTCATCGGGCTATAGTTGGGCGGCAGCGAGCCCTCGTAAAGCTTGGTCAGAGCGCCCGACTGGGCGTTGCCGCCCTTCAGCGCGAAGCGCGTGGTCCCGTCGTTCTTCAGGATCGCGGTGACGTACTTGTGCGGAAGCGCCTTTTGATTCGGGTTCCAGCTGCTGCTGCCGCCCGGAAACAGACCCCACTCCAGGTCGGCCTGCACCCACGGACCGGTGCCGGAGCAGCCTCCGAACCAACACTGCTTGCTGAAGTTGATGGCGTCCATGGCGCCAGCTCTGTCGGCCTTGCGGGTGGTCTCGCTGTTGCCGTAGTCGAAGCAGCACCCGCCGTTGACGTGGATGCCGCTCGTCACCATGTACAGGCCTTCCGGCGCGCTTCCCGTCGGAACGCCGGTGGTGTGGCCGTCGCGCCAGTAGCTGTTGCCGGGGTTGATGTAAAGCGAGTAGACCTTGCTCCCGCTCACCTGCAGCGACTCCGTGGTGGCCTTCGCTGGGCTGCTCCTCGGTGAGCCGGGCACCACGTCCGAGCCCTGGTACCAGAGGTCATTCCCGTGTCCGGATTGGTCGTAGAGCACCGTGATCACGCACGAGGTCCCGGCGCAGAACGCGTCCTGTGGTGCGGAATCGGCGGGGCCCCCGGCTTTGAGCACGGAGATGTCCCTGGTCGCGTTGTCCGAGGCACGCCGGACCTGGTAGAGCTTCCCGGCGTAGGCGCCGAACAGGGCGCGCACCGTGCTATGGGCGGCAACACACGGCGTGCCGCCGCTCTCGTAAAGATCGCACGGCCCGGTCGACGCGTTCGCGTCACCGGAACCGCCAGTGCCACCAGCTCCCCCGCTTGCCGCGCCGCCCCCACCACCCGCTCCCCCGCTTGTTGCGCCGCCGCCGTCTCCCGCTCCCCCGCTTGTTGCGCCGCCGCCATCCCCCGTTCCCCCGGTTGCTGCGCCGCCGCCGTTACCACCAGCGCCTCCTCCAGCAGTTGCCCCGCCAGCGTCTCCGGTCGCCGTGGGCTTCTCGGCTCCGGGGTTGTCAGCGGTGCAGCTCAAGCCTTGTGCGGCCAATACGAACGTGAGCATCAGCGTCTTTTTCATCTTTTCTCCTGATCGGGCGCTATTGCCGAGTGAATGCGGCTCGCAAAGCCAAGTGGCCACCTGACTTGGCCACTGTGCCACGGGCCCGTGGCGCCCGTAGCGACGCCAGTTTGCCTCGAGCGAACGAAGACAGTAGTCCCAGTGGCATCTCTCCTCGATTCGGGTCGCTGGTCGAGCCGGATGGGAACTGAGATCGCCGAAGCAGAAGGATGCCCCTACAGGTCAATGTGAACGTTCACATTCCGGATGTCAATTCCAATCGACCGGCCTGCCGCTGTCCTCGAGCCCGGGGGAGGACGAGGCCGGCGGGTCTCCTTCGGAGCGCCGCGTCGAGCGAGGGATCGTTCGGAGCGCGGCGTCAGGAGGGATCGGCACAGGATCGCGATCTTCGCCGGTCCGCTCGTCTACCAGGCCTCCAACGGCGTCTGGCTGACCGACCACGTGTCGCCCGCCTTGCGTGTCGGGCTGGCCCGGCCAGGGTCCCGCCCAGCAAGCGGGAAGGCCGCACCTGCCTCAGGTCGGGTTTCCGACATACCCATCGTGCTTCACGTCCTGCAAATATTCAATCGCTGGATGTCCTCCAGGATGAAGGCGAACAACGCCGTTCCGGTCTTGGTCCGGACGTCGCGCTCAACGTTCCTCCTGCTGCGTGCATGGGGCGACCAGCGGTCGACTGGAACGTCGACAGCCCCGAGGGCCTCATGGGGTCGGTCACCATCTGCTCATGGCCGACGGATACGAGGCACCGCCGCGAGCGCCCGGCGGCCGTCTCCTGCTTGCCTTCGCCGCTCCCGCTCGGTAGCGTCGGTCCCGGGTAGACCTCTTGCCGGCCCCGATCGTCGTCGATATCGCGTCGGGCCCTGCCGTACAAGGCGAGCTCCCGGCGCTCCTCGTCGAGGCGTGCTCCCGCGCCGCCGGCGGCGGCGGGTGCGCGCTCGGCGATCCGAAGCGCGGCGGGACCCCGCTCCGGGCGCTCGCCGTCGTCTGGCTGGACGGCCCGGACTACCGCCGCCTGCGGGTCGACGTCGCCTCCCTCGGCGCGCCCGAGGGCACGCTGTCGTCGCGCGAGATCGAGTTCCGCGAGGAGGATCCGCTGCCCGACCGCTACCGCACCGCGGGGCTCCTGGTCGCGGCCCTGGCGTCGGAGCGCGCCGGCGCCGCGGCGCCGCCCGAGCCGACCGCCGCCGAGCCGACCGCCGCCGAGCCGGCTGCGCACGCACCGACGCCGCGCCCGCTTGGCTGGTTCCTCGCCGCCGGCGGGCTCGTCGGCAACGGCCTCGATGTCGGCCCCGCCCGCGCCGCCGGCCCCGCCCGCGCCGGCGGCTGGATCATGGCCACGGCGCTCGACCGGCGCTCGGGCTTCTTCGGGACCCTCTCGGTCTCCTATGCTGCGGCCCTGCGCGAGCCGGCCCCGGGCGTGTCCGTCCAGTGGCTCACGCTCGGGGGCGGCGGCGGCATCGCCGCGCCCATCGCGCCGCTCGACGCGCTCGTCCGGGCGAGGATCGAGGCGGCCGCCGACTGGGTGATGGCCTCCCCGCACGACCCGAAGAAGCCGGAAGAGACAGGGCACGGATGGGCCTTCGGGACGCGCACGGCGATCGACCTCGTATGGCCGGCCGAGGGCAGCGTGGCCCTCCTCGGGAGCGCCGAGGCGTTCGTGCGGATCCACCAGACCGACCTCCACCTCCCCCCGAAGCCCGAGGCCGTGCTGCCGAAGGGGGGCGTCACGGGGATGCTGGGGGTGCAGCTGCGCCTGCGCTGACTCCGCGTGTCAGAAACCCCGCCAGGATTTCTGAGACGACGCGGCGGAGGCGGAAGAAATATCAATAATTTCAATCTGTTCTGTCGGATTCGCGGCCGGGTCGCTCTCCGGCGTGGCCCAACGCGGGCCCAACGGGCCGCCTGCAGCCACCGGGGCGCCCGCTGCGGGCTGGCCGGCGTGGTCATCGACCGCGCCCGACGCTCGGTGGTGCAGCGCGCGGACAAGGGACGCGCCGTTGCTCGGCGACGGCGAGCCCGCCTCCGGTCCCGCGGACACGGGATCACTTCCACCCAAACGGCCGCCCCTGCCGTTCAGCTCGGGGATCGCCTCGTCCAGAGGAGCGAAGTCCCCCAAGCCGAGCTCAGCGACCTTGCGCGCCGCGCGCTTGTAGTGGTGGATCTGGCGACTCGACTTATGCCCGGTCCGATCGGAGATCCACGTCTCCGTGCGGCCGTTTGCGAGTTTGATTGTGATGAAGGTCGCGCGGGTGTCGTGCAAGCGTATATTCAGCCGTGACTGCGTGGTCTCGAACAACTCGGGCCGATCGATGCCAGCACGGCGCAGGTGATTTCGAAAGTTGTGCGCCCCACTGCGCCCCGGTAGGGGCCCGCTCGGCCCAATGAAGACACGCTCCTTCGGGGGACATATAGCGAAATAGGTCCGAAGCGCGCGCACGACGTCGGGTGAGAGTGCCCAGGCGCGTGGGTCATCCGTCTTGTTCTCGTCGAGCACCACGGCGCCGCGCTCGAGATCGAGGTCGGACGGCTCCAGCCTTCCGGCCTCGTCTGCCCGCATTCCCTCGCGAATCAGGAAGCCATAATAGATCCGATAAGACAGCGGAATATGCACCGCTGCCATGAGGCGCCTATCCTCGTCGGGATAGAGGGAGCCTTTGGCCTTGTTGTCCTCCGCCTTGGGGATCCATCCACGTGGCAGCGGATTGCTGGCGATGATGCGCGCCGGATAGGTCGCGAGCGCGAGTATCCGATGAATGACCTTTGCGACTCCTTGACGCGAGGAGTCCTCAAGATGTCCTGGCAGCATGGAGATCGCGCGATCCGCATGGTCGAGCGTCAAACGAGAGAGAGGAACGGGCCCGAGTACCCCTAGAACATGATTGAGCTTATGCCGGTATTGCTCCGGATGGCGAAGCGCTTTCACATGCAGTGGGTATTGCTCGGCGAGCCTTCCAGAAACAACCAACTCGGCGAACTCAGCGAAGGTTGTTTCCCCGGACGCGCGAGCACGCGCTTCGCCCCTGCAGAGCTGCTCGATGGCAAGCCGGACGTCGCGGAGCGCGCTGCCCTCGCGCGCAGCAGCCCGCTCCAGCAGCGGCAAGCCGAGAACGATCTGGCCGGCCGCGAGCAGGCGCCCGGAGAGGTCGGACAGCACCTCCAGGCGCGCGTTGGCTTCTTGCTCGGTCCGGCACGTCGGCAACTTGAACGTGGACCGACCGGCCTCGCCGAGGCTGAGGCGCGCGGTCCACGTCTTCCCGCGCAGCCGGACGGACCCGGAGCCGTTGGCGCGCTTTTCTCCCGCTGGACTGCCAGGGGCGCGGGCGGCCAGCTTCGGGCGATCCGTCGTGCTCGCCGAACTCGGCGACTCTGCGACGGGCACAGCTGCCTCCGCGGCCGGAGAGGGGCGCCCGCCAGAGCGGCTCGAACGCAAACGCCGATCGGTCGACGCCGGAGCAGGGAGGGATGTGGTGGGGAATGAAGCCGAGCGCTTGGCGCGCGCCCGTCGCTGGGGTACGTCGGTCATGGATCGGTCTCCGGTGATGCGGGGGTCGATCAAGGGCCCGTCCGGCGTTCCACCGCCGAGCGGGCCCGCTCTACTTCGGCGGCAGCCTAGCACGGCGTGTTCCTGCGGGAGGAGCGCTCGCCCGGTCGGTGTTCGGGCATGGGACAGATTCAAGGCCGACAGAGGCCAGCACCGCGGCAATCCGTGTGCGCTCATCCACCTCTGCGTCACGGCGCGATGGTGGGTCACTGGCCAGCGCCTGGAGGTAGGCGACGAACGCTTCGCGCTGGACGAGGCGCAGCTTGCCAAGCCTCGTGATCGGCAGCGGGAAGCCCGGCCCGCGGATCGTGTCGAGGAAGACGCGTGCAGGGATCCCGGTGACCGACTCAACATTCTTCTGCGAGAGCATCTCCGGCTGCGGCGCTGTGAGCGTGAGCCCGTCCAGCGGGATCGCGAGCGTCGCCGTTGCCGTGACGGGATGGGCAAGCCCCCTCGGGGGGCACGAGCCTCGGGCAGGCACGTCCGGGAATGTCCTCTCGACCACGGGTGTGCCGTGTTCCGCCTGACGAAGCGCAAGGGGTGCCGATACACGGGCGAGAGCCGCTCGTGTCATGATGTACCTCCATCGTGTTGGGTTCGTTCGCAACCGTGACCGACGCCGCCGGAAGGGGCACGAAACGGTAGTTCTGCGCTCCCGGTAGTTCGCCGCGAACTACCGGGCTACGCGCCCGGAAAGAACATCGAGCCGTATCGCGGGGTTAGGTGTTCTGGGAAGCGTCGCTGAGGGGCCGAAAAATGGCGAAAATGAAGGGCTCGATTTGGTAGTTCTGAGCGCCCCCTCGGCGCCGCTCGCGGAGGTGACACCGAGGGGGGCACCGGGATCGGCTGCGATCGCGGGTCCGGCCGTGCCGTGGCGGTGGGGGCCATCGGCGGCATCGCAGCATCTCCATCGCACATGGGCGCACACTGCCAATGAAACTGTGTCAATTTCGTGCGGTGTCGGTCGTGCGGCGCTCCTCGTCGGCAACGAGCTCGGGCGGCCTCCAAGCGCCCGGCGCGCCCGACAGCCACATCGCGGGGTCGGGTGTTCTGGAAAGTCCTGCCGAAGGGCCGAAAACGGTGGATTGCGAAGGGCTCGATTGGGTAATTTCGCGCGCTCCGCCGACGCCGCGCGTGGAGGCGACACGGAGGCGGACCCACGGTAGGCGCGTCGCGCAGAACGCGGCCAGCGCCCGCGCGCATCGAGCCGCGCCGCGAGGACCAGGATTTCGCCGTGACGGGTCCGTGGTGCTCGCGTGGAGTGCCTGGCCACCCCACGGAAGCGCCTCAGCTGGCCGCCCCGCCGCGCGCGCTGGGAGGTCGTCGTCTCGCCCTCGGCTCCGGTCGCGGTAGTCGCGCTGACGATGGACGTCGCGGCCGCGTTCGCTTGCGCATCTTCCAGCGCGGCGATGAGCTCCGCTTTCGACGCGCTCGACGGGGGACCGCTTCATGACGCCCCCGCTCGCGAGGTCCACGTGCCCCGCGTCCGTGGCATCCCCCCCACGCACGCCGACTGTCAAATCAGCGGTGACGACTCACTTCGCTCCCCGTCGATGACGGCGTCCCGTCGAGTCCTCGACCTCCTCGTCGACGGGCACGGTGTGATCGTCGGTGACCGGTGGATTAAGACGTACGTGGTCGACCACTTGGAGAAAAAGGTCCCCCACTGCCCGAGATGCTCGGCGGCCTCTCGCATGGCGGTGGTGCTGCCGCTAGGGATCACTCTTCCGCGGCGGGGTAGAGAGGAGATCCGGCGCAAGCTGCTGGAGATGGATCTCGTTGATCGGGCTGGCGCCGAACCTGTTCTACGGGACCGGCTTCGCGGCCTGCCTGCTGGTGCTGCGGAAGAAGAAGCCCGCGGTGCGCCGGGGGAAGGTGCTCAGCGCCGACGCGTCGGCACTCTTCCGGAAGGGGCAGGCGCGGAACTTCCTGGAGAAGAAGGAGCCCCCGCCGAGATCCTTGGCTACTATCAGCGGTTCGAGGCGGTGCCGGATCGGGCACGAGGGGATCGAGAAGGAGGGCTGGACGCTCAACATCTCGCGGTACGTGCTGCCCCCGGTCGGGGCCGATACCCCGCTGGTGCCCGCGGCGGTGGCCGCCTTCCAGGAGGCGCTCGGGCGCTGCCGGGAGGCAGAGGGCTGGCAGGGGCAGATGATGAAGGCGCACGGCCACATCACGCAGTATTACTGACCGGGGACGGAGGATCGCATGGCGCAGCCCGGCCGCACCGCGTACAAGGGTTTCGACTATCAGATTTGGGTATCGATCTGGCTTACGCTCGTCTTCCTCATCGAGGAGAAGCTGGCCCAGTCCGTCGAGGTGGAGCCGCTGACCGGCGAGGACTTGGAGCTGCTCCGAAGCGGTAACGCGGAGCACGACACCAGCGAGATCGCGACGTCCCTCCGGGCGGTGGGTGGCGAGCCAACCGGGGCGGCTGCCGGAGCCGAGGGCGCGAAAGGCGCGGCGCAGCCGCTCTGGCGTTACATCGTCCAGATCAAAGGTCGCCGCGTGGGGCACTGGACCGGGGGCGACCTCCACCAGATCCTGACGGGGAACGACGACGAAGAGACGAAGCGCACCTGGCCCATCGACGTGATGAAGGGCGAACGAGACGTGGGGTTGCTCTTCGTCACCGACTCGACGCTCTCCGGCAATCTCGGCTGGTTCCTCGTCGAGACCCCCGTCTTTCCCCGCCGCGCCGAGCCCCGGCCCGCCAACGCAGAGGAGACGTGGGGAAAGCACCTCTCGGCCACCGGAGACGACGTGCTCACCCGCCTCGGCGTCCTTCAGGGCCAGCGATACGACGGGCTGAAGGCGAAGATCGATGTCATCCTGGCCAGCAAGCTGAACGTGCCGCACGCCGCGCGCGAGCCGCTCCGGGAGGCGCTCTTCAAACGCTTCCGCGCGGCGATGCTGCGCGACGAGGACGCGCGCGTCGACGAGGCAGAGATCCGGCAGCTCGCCCAGCAACACGGCGGACTGCCCGGCGGACCGGAGCCGTTCGTTGAGCCGGACAACTGGGCAGAGATCCAGCGCGTCATGCGGGAGGAGCACGCCATTGTCCTGGTCGGCGAGCCTGGAACGGGGAAGTCGACTGCGGCGGAGCGGATCAACTACGAGCACCGCGTCATGGACGAGCCGTTCAGGCTCGTGACCCCGGAGCGACCGAGCCAGCTTCGCGGGCTTAGCCAGGAGAAAGAGCCGCTCATCGTGTACGTGGAGGATCCGTTCGGCTACTACGAGCCCGGGAACGACGATGACAACTGGCTAACGGTCTTGGAGCGCTTCTGCGCCTCGCTGCGAGACGATCTCAAGCTCGTGGTGACCTCCCGCACAGCCTTTGCTGCTCGCTACCTCGACGACGCGAAATCCGCGCCCCGCCTCCGGCGGCACCGATTCCCGTTCGGCAGCGACATCTTCAACCAGCGCCGGCTGCTCCGGGAGCACGTGGTCAAAGAGCCACGAATGAACAAAGAGCTTGCCGCATGGCTCGTCTCGCACGTGGACGAGATCGTGGCCGCGCTCGAGCGGCCCATCTCGTACTCCGTGTTCGTCACACGCGCCGCGGATCTCGCGCCCGAGGAGAGGACGGATGCTCGGCTGGAAGAACTCCTCCGGGAGTCCTCGATCGCCGAGCTTGGCAAGGATCTGGAGAAGACCTTCGAGCGAGAGCCGGAGAGCGTGCGAGCCGGGCTCGCCGCTGTGTGGGTTGCGCTCGAAGCCTGGTCCTTCCGGCACGGAATCGACAAACAGCTCGCGTTCTTCGAGGAAGCGCTCCTCGATCTCGGCGCCGAGGTGTCGGGGGCCAGAACGAAGCTCGTGGAGCACCGCTGGCTCCGGGTGCAGGACGGGAGGTCGCGCATGCACCCGGTATACATGGAGGCGTGTTTCCACGTACTGGCGAAAGGCAAAGCCCTCACCGCCCGCGTCGTGCAGCGCCTTCTCCAGGCCTGCGCGGAGGCGGATCGAGCGGAGGACGTCGAGTCCGTGTTCAGCGTCGTGGCGACGAGGGACCTCGTCCCTACAGCCGCGAAGCGGGACCTGGCTGTGTTCGCGGAAAAATGCCTCCGCACGAGCGCGACCAGTAAGGGTGGAGGTCCCGCGTTCACGGCGGCGCTCTCGATCATGGCGGCGAACGGCGCAAAAGACGACCCGCTGGCGATGCTGGCCCGGGTGCTGACCCAGGGCTTCGCGCGGACGCGGCGGGGCGAGCTCCTTGACATGGAAGAATGGATTCCTCCTGTGTGGGCAACGAACGCGGCGTCTCTGAGAAGGGTTGCGGAGCACCCCGACACACCCGTCATCGTCCGAGCGTTCGTGCGAAGAGGCTTCCCCACGATCGTGGACGCACGGCACCCCGGCGCAGAGCGGCTCGTGGAGCTTCTGTACAACATCGTTGACGTATCCGCCGAGTTCGATGCTTTGCTGGCCCGCATCGACCAGTTCGGCGCCTTCCTCGTCGATGTCATCGCTCACGGCGCCGCCCGCTCCCGAAACGCCGACCCCGCTCGATTGCTCGCGCGGGCCGTCGCAGAGCAGCGCGCCTATGAGAAGTGGGTCGCCGAGTCTTACCCTTACAATGAGGACTCTTACGCAGCGAGTGAACATTGGGGGGAAACTGGAAACGAGCAGAGGCTTCCCGCCACGGCCATCGTGGACGCCTTGCTGGCTGTGCAGGCGAAGAAGGACAACCCGACCTGGGCTGCAACACAGACCGAGCCGCTCGTGTTCGAGCGCTTCGCTGACCGAGTGAGGCACGGCAGTGAGCGAGATCCTGACGTTATCCGCCGTGTTTTCTCCGCTTGTCCGGCGGAGATGCGAGCCCCGATCGTGGAGGCCATTCTCTCCCGTCATAGCTCGTTCGAGTTGGTCCTCCAATTGTTACCCCAGGTTCCAAGCCATGAATGGCCGGATCTCCTTGAGAGGCACTTCGATCTCGGCTTCGACGCCGCTGAGGGGCGGGCCCGATGCTCTTGCGCGTTCGTCGTGCTCAAGGCGCCGGCGCAGACGTCGCCGCCCTTGGAGCGCGTATCGCTCGCATATGAGCTCAGGACGGCGCGTGAGCATCAACTGCTGGTCCAAGCGATCTCGGAGAGGTTCGGGGACCAAGAGCGCGCTGCGCTGTCCATTCTTCTCGCCGAGCCGGGCGCCGACGCACGGGCGTGCCTACCTATCTTGACCGAGATCGCCCGTTCCAAGTTCTCGGCCTCCCGCGTTGCGCTGGTCGCGCTGGCCCGCGCAGGACACCCGCTGGATGATCTGATCGATGCCTGGCTCGCCCCAAACAGCTATATCGACAATGCAGTCGCCGCGCTCGACGCGACGATGGTAGGTCCTCAAGCTCGAAGGTTCGATCGCATCCGCGGGGCGCTTCGCCACCCGCGTGCGCAGGTGCGCACCCATGCGCTGGGCTGCCTCCGCGAGATGAAGGGTGACGACGCCGTCGACGCGATCCGGTCCATGATCGAGGATGCTACATACAGCGTCAGGATCGCTGCGGCCGACGCGCTGGCAGGACGCAGCGAGCCGGCTGCCTGGCGGACGCTCGCGGCGATGCTCGGGGATTCGGCGGACATGTCGAACGCAGCGTTGGATGGCTTCGGGTGGCGCGACGACGCGATCCCCGAATACAGTGTCGCGGCCGCGGCGGCCCTCGCGCTGGCGGCGCTCGACCCGTGGCCCGCGGAGCTCGAGGCAACGCTGCGAGCGTTCCTCGACTCCCGTTCGAGCACGCGGGAGACCGTATCGCAGGCGTTGCGCCGCCGGCTCAACGCGCTGGGCTGACGAGGCGTTCTTTCCCCGGGGGCAAGCGGGGCTACGTCCTCCGTGTGCGTAGCGACCCCGAGACGTTGCCGAACAGCCCCTTGAGCGCCTCCGGGGCGGGTAGCCGAATCCGGAGCAGCGCACGGTCCAGAATTCCAAAGCTTCTGAGTAGCATTCCAGCGCTCCGTTTCGCCGGCCTGCCCATCGCTCGGCGCGACGGGCTACGCTCGCGGGCGGCGGTGGCATGCAGGCGATGTCGTGCAGTTCCGCGGGTGCTACCGCGAAGACGACGCTCACGGCGGTGATATGGGACGGCACGAGCGTCGCCATCGGCAGCGCCGTCGCCGCTGTCGGCCGCGCTGCGGAGCTGGCTGGCTTCATCGACGGCGGAAGCCATCTGGGTTTAGGCTACGGAGGATTGCCGGCGGCGCATGCGTTGCACATCGTTCGCAGCGTTCGCCTGATGTGTGCTGTTCCTACTCCGGGAACCGGAGCGTCTTGACGGCGTTCCCATCCTCCCCTGTGATCTCGTAACCGGCCCAATCCCAGCTGGTACCGCCCTTGCCCGGCTGCCCCAGTTCGTAGGTGACGCCCTCGAGCGTGAGCTCGTCCTCGTCGAGGTAGGCGATGCCGATCGAGTCGCCGCCGCGCCCGGGTCCGCCGTAGCCGCCATCGCCTCCCGGGCCGCCGCTGCCGCCGCCGCACGACCACCTGCCGTCCCCCAGCGCGCCGCCCGGCGCACCTCGGCCGGCTTTGCCGCCTTCCTCGGGGGGGCCGCCGTCGCCGCCGGCACCTGCGTCGAGGGCCACGATCCTGCTGTCTCGCACGGTGACCTTCGCGTGGAGCGCGATGATGCCGATCGAAGGGTAGCCGTTCTCGGCCCCTCGACCACCTCGGCCGCCGCAGCCGCCTGCGCCTCCGGAGCCGCCGCCGGCCCCCCCCTTCGTGGCAACGCCGCACGCCGCGAGGCCCCCTCGACGGCCGCCGCCACCACCGCCGCCCTGGCCCGGCATGCCCCGGCCGCCCTCACCTCCCTTGTCGCCCTCCCATCCTGTCTCGGTGATCCGCCCGATGCCCTCGCCTGCCGCGCCCACCGTTCCCCAGCCGCCAGAAATCCCGGTGAATCCCTGCTCACAGCCGAGGTTTTCGCGGTCCGCGTGGCCACCGCGTCCTGAGTGGTCGGGGTTCGGGGCCGGGACCGGCGCGCCGGTCTCGCCGTCCTCGCCGCCGTTCGGGAGGCCGTCGCCACCCTTGCCGCCGATGCTCGTAGGTCCTTCATCACAAGGGCTCGTCACCGCCGCACCCCCGGCGACCGTCGTGGCTGAGCACGCGTCCCCACCGTAGAGGCCGTCGGGGCCGTCCCCCGCTCGGTTCGGGAACGGCCACTCCTCCCCGTCGCGGCCCTTCCAGCCGTAGGAAGCGCTAACCTCGCTGTGGACGATCTCCACTGCGGTGCCTGACTGAACGAGCATCCCGACGTGCGCGTCGCTCGCGATGCGCACCTGGTCGATCGTCGAGACCCCGTCCGCGGCCCCCGTATCGCCCGGGCGTGCCGGTTCGACGGACAGCGCGATCAGCAGGCTTTCGCGGGAGATAATCTGGGTCACGACGTGCGCTTCCCGGCGTTCCCAAGTCAAAGGATTGAAGCCTCCGTAGATATCCACGCCGGAGGGAAGCGTGATGGTGTCATCAAAGCCGTCGTTGGTCACGAACACGCGACCGCGCCCGGTGCGCGCAATCTCGATCGCGCGCTGGACCGAGCGAACCGGCCTGTCTTTCGTGCCGGGATTCGCGTCGTCGCCGCCGTAGAAGACCTGACTGACGAACACGCCACAGCCATCGATCACTCGATCCGCAGCGAGCCCCACGACGCACTCCTCTTCCGGCGGCGCATCACTTGGACACGGGGCCGAACCGTCGCACGGCGCCGCGCCACCAGGGTCGTTCGTCCCAGGTGCGCCCTCGCAACCGGACGTGGCGAGCGCTAGCAAAAGGAACGGGATGAATATGGAATCCAGGCGCATGGGTGTCGCTCTCCGGCAGTGCCTCGTGGGTGCATTTCAAAGGGGAGGCTCATTCGCCGCGCTGAACTGAAAGATGTGACCTGTAGGCCCGTCCTTCCCTTGGCCGGCGTCGTCATCGTTGCCGGCGTTCCCGGCAAGACCACCCTGGCCGGGGCTTCCGACCGTGATGACGGTGCCGGGCCGAATGGCCACATTGGGGACCACATACGCAATGCCGATGGAGGCTCCGCCGAGCCCGCCGCCGGCATCACCCCCGCGGCCACCATGGCCTCCTGCGCCGCCACGACACGCATCCCACATGTCGGTTCCAACAAAGCCCCTTCCCAATCTGCCGCCCTTTCGGCCGGCGCCGCCCGGTTGGCCCGTTCCGCCGACCCCACCCTTGCCGCCGTTGCCAGTGAACACGTCGGTGTCCTCGATGGTCAGCTCTGTGCCCTCCAGCGCGACGATACCGATGCTCGCGCCGCCGTAGGCGCCGCCCCTGCCTCCCTTGCCGCCGCAGCCCCCGCTTCCCCCCGAGCCGCCGGCCGCACCACTTTGGGGGAGATCTGCGGGGCACACATCCATGCGCCCGCGCGACTTGCTGCCGCCACCGCCACCGCCGCCTTGGCCGACGCCGCCTTTCTTTCCGTCCTCACCGCGGACACCAATCCATCCATGGCGGCTGAGGAAGCCTGGGCCAACGGCGCCATCAGCACGACCGCCGGCAGCGCCGTCAGCGCCGTTTGCCCCGTCGTTGCACCTCACGCTGTCGGCGCCGCTTCCTCCAAGGCCGTTGCCCTCCGGGTTCACCGTGGACTCCGGGTCTCCTGATGCACCATCGCCGCCGCTATCAATCCCGCCGTCGCCGCCGTATCCGCTCCTCGACTCGATGCCTTCTTCGCAGAATGTAATAACCGGAAGGGCGCCCACGGCGGCGTCCGCAGTGCACGCGGACGCTCCATCGTTCCCCTCCACGCCATCCGTCGCTCGATAACTCGGCGCATCCTCCCCCGGCTCTCCATCCTTGCCATCGCCTGCGAGGACGTCGCACTCCCGCACGATAGCCCTGGCCCCGGAGCTCAGGATCATCGCGATCGACGACTTGCCATCGTCCGCGGACGCATCGGCCGCCTCGACGCGCACGCCGAAGACCATTGACGTCGCGCCCTCTTCTTCTCCCGGGGTGATCCGCAGCGGGATACCCACCGGCGGAGCGATGAGCGTCGGGTGGTCCGGTCCGCCGAACGACCCTTCATACGACCAATCGCCGCCGTCACACTGGCGCCCGCCCCAGAGATCAACCCCCGAGGGCAGCGTAATCCTCTCCGCGAACGACCCGCCGCACGCGTACACGCGCCGGGTCGCTGCCTCGCCGTGGCCTCGCCCATGCGCGGCGAGCCCGATCGCGTGCTGCAACGTCTTCACCGGCCCGCGCTTCGTTCCGGGGCTGTTGTCGTCTCCCCGCTCGCTGACGAACACCCCGCACTCGTCGAGCGCCGGCGCCATGCCGGGAGCTCCCTCGCACGGACCGGGCGGAGGCTCCGGATCGGGTTCACACGCCGCCACCTCTGCGCAAAGATCGGTGTAAGCGCACCCCGTCAGCGTGCTCGCGCCGCACGCGCAGCTCGCGATAGCAGCGACGAACGTCGCCGCGCGCTGACCTCTCCTCGAACGCATGTCCGCTACCCCAGATGTTCTCACCAAAGCCCCTCGATGCTCACGCCGGTTTCTCGCCCGGTCGCCACGGGCGCGACGTGGATTCGACCCTGCGTCGGCGTGCCCGCCAGGAAGGAGAAGTCGGTGAAGAACGACGCCGCGGTAAGTGCCCCGATCACACCACCCGCGATGACTAGGCCAGTCCCCACGCCGGCGGACAGGTTGCGCGCGTCTCGCAACCGGAACAGGTCAGCGCATGGGGAGTTCTGCGGCGCTTGCCAGCACGTGGACGAGCTCGATGTCGTATCATGCGTCAGTCCGTCGCGCCGCTCGCTCAGGTCCCCATCAAGCTTGCTAGCCCTGATCATGAAGATACCGCCCCCGAGCACGGCACCCGTCGTGACGGCGATGCCCGTGATACGCAGTGTCCCCGGCCAGGAAGCCCACGGGCTAGGGGCCTGAACGCGCGGAGCGGGCAAAGCGCGTACGGGGGTCGGCGTCGTCGATGCGGCCTCCTTGGCACGGCTCGCCTCAGCGCTGCTCGCCGCCGCACACAGCAACGGCATCGTGAACTCGTGCTCCGCGCCTGCCACGGCGCGCAAGTAATGAAACGCATCCTTACAGCCCGGTGCACGGCCGCGCACCATGTGTTGACCCGGCTCGAAGAACAGCGTGTAGGTTCGCGCGGTCCGGCCGATGCGCTTACCGTCGATAAGCACCTCGGCGTCGGGCGGATCGACGCCGAGCACGAGCCGCGCGACGTGCGGCGCTGCGTTGCGCTGCCCTGCCTCGAATCGATGCTGGAGCGCTTCTGGCAACGCTTCGCGCTGTTCGAGGCTCCTGGCCAGGTGCTCGGATGCGTCGCGGTACTTGTGCAGCGCTAGCTCGCAAAGGCCGAGCTCGCCGGCGAGCTCCGCGCGCTCCACCTCGGTGCTGGTCGCCGCGTCTGCGGCATCGAAAGCCGCCTTGTAGGCAGCATATGCCTCGATCCACAGCCCAGCTTTGCGCGCTCTCCGACCACGGCGAACATGGTCTTTCACCGTCGACCCGTCGATCGGTCCCGCCTTTGGATGGATATCGTCCGCGCTGGACGAGTTCGAGAAGCCTGTTACGGCCCCGAGCGTGAGAAGAGTCGAGAGCGAATGCGCAATGTAACGCATGCAGCGACGGTACCGACGCCGGCTGCTCGGCGTCAACCGGGAGGAAACCGCCACGTCTCGGCGGTTTTAGTGAGAATTGGCGCTCGGATGACGGAATGCCTTCAGCCATCCACCGGGCCTAGTCAAATGTGGTTCAAATCGCCACAATTGGATACATTATCCGACCGAAGTCGCTCGTCGACGCATTTCTCTGAACCGTTTTGGCCGCCTCAGGTGTGCTGCTTACCGTGGCCAAGCCAGCGACCGTCTCCCTCGGCTTCGAGCTCTTCCGGCGCCTGGCCAGGCGCCACGGTGTCCCGGCGCGAGACGCCGAGGATGTCGCCCAGGAAGCGCTGCTGCGGGGCTTGGACGCCGACAAGCGGATCGAACCGGGCGGCGACCCGGGGCCGTACCGCGTCACGATCGCCGTCAACCATGCGCGCAATCACGTCCGTGACGCACGTGGCCGCGGCGAGGTACTGACGTCGTTCGATGAGTGCGAGATCCGAGATGAGTGCCTCACGCCGGAAGAGTTGCTCCGCAGACGGCAGCGGGAAAAGCTCGCCCGGGAGCTGATCGACCAACTCGAGCCCAAGTACCGGGATCTCGTGATCAAGCACGACCTCGAGGACGTCCCGCTCGCCCAGATCGCCGCCGAGCAGGGGATCCCGCTCGACACGGTGAAGACGCGACACCGGCGGGCGCTCGAGGAACTCGAGGTGCAGGGCGGACGGCGGCGGGCGCGGCAGCGCTCTCATGGATGGGACGACAGTGCGTGCGTGCCGGTCGCGTTGGGGTTCGGCCGCCGCGCGTCGTGGGTGGCCTCCCTGCGCCGTTTGGGCATGAGGATCCTCGTTCAGGCCGCGCTCGTCGTACTGACGGGCGCGCTCGTCTCCGCGGTGCCGCCCTTGGCCGGCCTAGAATCGTGGACCGGGGCGGCGGCGGTCCGCTCCCCTGCCACCGCGCCCGCGGAGCGGGATGCCGTGGCGCCCCACACGCGAGGTGGCGCCCACAGCGCCGCGGGTCCCGCCGGCGGAGACGGGGCGCCCGACTCAGCGGCGCCCGGCGCGGCGATCGCGCACGAGATCTCGTCGCGCACGGAACACGGAAGCGCGCACGGCGAAGCGCTGGCGATCGGCACGCCCGCTCCCTCGAACGCGAAGACGACAAGTCACCGGGCCGCGCCTCCGGCGAGCGCCGTTCGACCGACCGCCGGCGAGGTCGAGAGGAGCCTGGTCGACCAGGCGCGGAGGGCCATCGAGGCCAACGACGTCATGGCCGACGTCGAGGCTCGCCGGCTGCTCGAGGCCCACGCGCGGCAGTTCCCGCGAGGGCGGCTCGCCGCCGAGCGCGAAGCGCTGTTCAGGCAGCTTCGCTGAATCGTCGGCTACCCATCAACAGCTAGGCAGGCGGATAGCGGTGCTGCTTTCGCGCAGCGCAAGGCCGAGATCCGCCTTGTGTCGGACAAGAACGCTCACGTCCAGGAGGCGAAATATCATGGAAGATATGCTGGGTGCGATGTGGCTCGTGTCGCCGCTCGGGCGCGCGATGATCGCGTGCGTCGCGATCGGCTTCGCGGTCACCGCGCGCGAGGCGCTGGGACGCGAGCGCAGGCTGCGCGAGGCGCGCGAGCACGCACATGATGACGACGAGGCAGCCCTCACCGATGCGAAGGAGCAGGCCGCGGGGGAGCGGGACCGATACCGGCGCCTTCTGGACTGTCACGTCGATGCGGCGCCCGCAGAGCTGACAGACGCCCGCGCGCGCCCCCGTTCCCTGGCCAGGAAGGGTCCTCGAGTCGTTCTGCGCGACGATGCCTTCGTGGAGGAGAAAGCTGGCCGAGAGCACGGGGTTCGAACCGAGAGAGGTGGAGCGCTTGCTGAGCAGCGATCTCCCCATAACGCCCGCCTCGCGCGGCAGCTGGAAGCCTTCACCGGCACGCCGGCACGGTACTGGGAGCGCCTGTGGCGGCTGCACGACGACTACCGGATGGACGCAGAGGAGACCGTGGTAATTCCGCTCGGCGAGCCCCTCACCAAGCGCGAAAGCTCGGCCCGTCCCGCGGAGAGGATACTCCGACGCTGCTCGCCCTCAGGAGCATGCTGGCGAGGGGCGCACCGCTCCGGTAGCTGAAGAGCTACAGCTGACGCCTCTATTTGGTAGCAGACCATCTGCGGGGAGGATCGCTGACCGGTACCGTACAGATGTGCTGGCAAGCCATCATCATACGACGGGAGATTGCCCCTGGGGGTGAAGCTATGTGTCGTCTGCCGAATGAAGACGAGCGCGCTGCCGCGCATGCGCGCCTGTTTTGCCCGACGATGGTTCGTGCCGTGCTACGCTGGCTGGAGAGGCTAGGGGTCCCACGGTGCCATCGTGGCGACGTCGCAGGTCAAATTTGGCTCAAAGCCTGAGAGAACTGGACCAGGTTCGATCCGAAGCGCGGCAGGCCGGAACGCTGGTTGAACGCGATCACCGTACACGTTGCATCGCGCTACCGCGAGCGCGCGCAGCACCGCAGGGAGGAGTTGGTCGATTTGATCGAAGTGCTCGATCCAGCGCCGGACGCTGCTGCTGCGATGGAGCGCGACAATGTCAGGAGCAGCACCATCGACGCAGTGCACGAGCTCGATCCGGAGCTGCGCTTTGTGCTCGTAGCACACGACCTGAACGGAGTCTGTATGGCCAAGATAGCCGAAGACGTAGGACTGCCTATCTCTACGCTCTACAAGCGACGCACAAAGGCCATCGGCGCACTACGTGACGTCATTTGGCTTCGGAAATCCAGGGAGATCTCCACCCAGGGAGTCGGGCTGAAATGAGCGTCAAAGGCCTGGCAGTGCAGTTCCGGCGCGACTTGGACGAGCATGAGGCTGAGCGAATGATCGAGGCATCTCTTGATGCTCAGACGACCTAAACTGCGAACGTGTCAAGCGAGAATTGCTCGACAAGATCCGTGTGCTTCTGATTGACGAGGAAATGTCGCTCTAGGCGCAGCGGGTCTAGGCGCAGACGAACCCGCCTCGGAGGGTGTTAGGTCCGGCACATAGATCGAGCCCGCCCGGGAGTGCGCACGGTCTCAGTGTCCGCGCCGCGGCGGGGGCGCCGAACCTGCCCGTGAGCTGCTCGTCAGAGACGACGCGTCCGTGCTCAGCTAAGGGCGGAACTCGTGTCCAAGCGCGCGGACGCGCTCGTGAGCATTTGCAGGCTCGGACGCGGTCGAGCATGCGCGCGCCGGCCTATATGCATGTTCTCGCCGGTCTACCACCTCGGCGACTCGCATCCCGGGGTGGTCTTATCGCGGGATCGCGCACGGTTAAGCTAAAAATGTTGTACTGTTGCGAACATGTTGCATTTTGAGCAATAATGTTCCTCGATTTCGACAGCCCATTCGCCCATATCACCCGATAGCAGGGCTGCCGAATAGTCGGCCTCCTGGCCCTCGGTGGCATCCTCGTCAATTTCCGCCATTTCACGCCGGATCGAGACAGATACTATCCCCCCGCATCGGGGGCACCTCGGCCTAGACTCGGCTTCTTTTCCGCGGTCGTCCCCTGCGGCGGCGGTGTTATCTGGTGCAATGGCGTTCTTCGAAGCCGGGGCCGTCTTCTTCGAAGCCGGGGCCGTCTTCTTCGAAGCCGGGGCCGTCTTCTTCGAAGCCGGGGCCTTCTTCGAAGCCGGGGCCTTCTTCGAAGCCGGGGCCGTCTTCTTCGAAACCGGGGCCGTCTTCTTCGAAGCCGGGGCCGTCTTTTTCGAAGCCGGGGCCGTCTTCGATGCAACGGTCGCTTTGTGGACTGCTGCCTTGCGCGCGGGCTTATGCATATCGCATACCCTGACGCGGACAGACCAGGGCCGTCAAGACGCGCACCCTCGTCATCCTCACGGTCGGGCCCTCGCCGAGTTCGAGAAAGACTTGAACGGCGGATCTTGGCTCCCCGAGCTCCGCGCCGTAGGCGCCCCGAGGGATCTAGCTCGTCGACCATGGCGCCCGGCCTGGCTGTGCACCGCGCCGAGGGCGGTCTCGCTCGATGCGGCCGAGGGCGGCGCCCCGAGGCTCCGGGCAACCTCCGACACCTGCTCGCCTTCGCCGACTAGGATCAGCAGCTTGCGCTCGCGGGGCTCCACCACCCAGAGCGGTTCCAGGAGGGTGCGTGCCTCGACTTCCCCGTGCGGCGACGGCGCCCGACCGGTGACGTACGCCCACAGAGCCGGCACCGCGACCTCGTGCTGGCGGTACGACTTCTCGTGGGACTTCGGCCTGCTGACGCCGATGCCGACCGGCCAGCTCTGGAGAATCCCCCTCGGGTAAAGTCCGCGCTGAGGCCGGAATCTCATAACTCTCCTCTCGCGCCGCCACGACGGCGCCGATGAGGCACTCCTGGAGCACGTCGTCCCGGTCCCGGGCGGGCAGGCCGCACCGGGTCAGCATGTGGCGCAGCAGCCAGATCTCGGCGAGGATCGCCTCGGACTCGATCGTGACCGGCGGCGGTTGTGTCGGCGAGGCGGGCGGGCGCTTGGCCCACCTCCGCCGCACAGAGGCGAACGGCAAGCGACTACCGGCGCGAGCTCGCTCGCCCCTCCGGAGCTGGCGCTAGGCCGAGCAGCTGCGCGACGATCGCCTCGTCAACGATGCGGGCCGCCTCCGCATCCCCGAGGGCGACCGCACGGCTCTGGGTGCCTGTGAGCGAGGTAACCACGGCCGCCCGAGGCGACGGATCACTCATCGCAAGCCCGCCGCGCCTAGGGCTTGCCGGTTAGGCCCGGGTTGGCCATACCGCTCCAAGCGGGTGAGATCCGGGCTCATGCCTCCCAAAAGCCCCGGCGAAAGTGACGGACTGCGACAGTTCGGCACCGCGGA
The DNA here is from genome assembly GCF_051473845.1 of Sorangium sp. So ce381. Lineage (NCBI taxonomy): Bacteria > Pseudomonadati > Myxococcota > Polyangiales > Polyangiaceae > Sorangium > Sorangium sp. So ce381. The sequence continues at coordinate 2,986,813 of NZ_CP150336.1, forward strand.
TCGTTTCCCCAAGTGCGCACGCGGCCGCCCTCGACGCCGATCGCATCGAACTCCGCGATGCGGGCCGCGGCGCTGTCCACCGGCGCCATGGGCATGTCGAGGGGCGCCGGGGAGCTCGGGTAGCTCGCCCTCGGCGCGGCAGCGAGGCGCACTATGTGTGGCAGCGAGGCGTACTACCGGAACATCTTCTCCACGGAGAAGCGCCGCCGAACGCGGGCCCATGCGCAAGCCAGGGCTCGACCGGGAGCGCGGCCGCGGCGTGCGGCCGTAGAGCGCGAGGTTGGCGGCATGCGCGTCGCCACGCCGCAGCCCCGCGCTGTGGACTGACCACGGCGCCACGTTCGCGGGCTCGCCGCCGTCGGCGCCCACCTGACGCAAGCCCCGTCGAGCTCGGCGAGCTGGCCGGCTGGGCCGCCCAGCGGCAGCGTGGACGTGCTCAGGGGCGCAGCGGAGAGCCCTGGTGGCTCGTCGTCGGCAGTCGGGCCGCAGCGCCATCCAGCGGCGGCGTGCGCGCGCCGTGGCGAAGTTCGGGCGGCGCTCAGGGCTACGCTCATCGAACACGCGGCGCGCGATGCCTCCGTCGTTGGCGCCCTCCGCCCGCGTTCATGTGTGGCAGCGAGGCGTACTACCGGAACATCTTCTCCACGGAGAAGCGCCGCCGAACGCGGGCCCATGCGCAAGCCAGGGCTCGACCGGGAGCGCGGCCGCGGCGTGCGGCCGTAGAGCGCGAGGTTGGCGGCATGCGCGTCGCCACGCCGCAGCCCCGCGCTGTGGACTGACCACGGCGCCACGTTCGCGGGCTCGCCGCCGTCGGCGCCCACCTGACGCAAGCCCCGTCGAGCTCGGCGAGCTGGCCGGCTGGGCCGCCCAGCGGCAGCGTGGACGTGCTCAGGGGCGCAGCGGAGAGCCCTGGTGGCTCGTCGTCGGCAGTCGGGCCGCAGCGCCATCCAGCGGCGGCGTGCGCGCGCCGTGGCGAAGTTCGGGCGGCGCTCAGGGCTACGCTCATCGAACACGCGGCGCGCGATGCCTCCGTCGTTGGCGCCCTCCGCCCGCGTTCGGTACCATGACCACCCGTGCCGGAGCCGACCGACTTGCTGACCGCCTTCATCTGGCCCGTGCTGTCGGTTGCCGAGCTCGCTCTGGAGGACGCCGGGCGTTGTGACGGCCAACCGGCACGAGGAGGCCCATGTTGACTCGGCGTTCTGCGATGACTAGGCGATCCGCGGCGCACTAGGACGGCACAGGCGTCCACATTGATTCGTCCTGAGTGCAGAAGCGATACAAAGGGATCGATCGACATGACCATAAAAGTAGACCAGCTGCCCGACCGCGTTCACATCGAAGCCTTAAGGGACGCACTGTGGCGTCCAGTAAGCCGTGCTTCTGTGCTGGTTGGCGCAGGTGTGAGCCGGAATGCAGTAAAGATCAGCCCTGGTGTTCGGGCATTTCCGCTCTGGCCTGAAACGGCGGCTGAGCTGAAGAGAGCCCTGGATCCGAAAGCATGGGGCAACGATCCACTGCGCCTTGGCCAGACGTATCAAAACACCTACGGTCGGGCGCGCCTTGACGACTTGCTCCTTGATCTCATTCCCGATCGAAAGTACGAGCCAGGCGCTCTGCATATGCGATTGCTTCGCCTACCATGGTCGGATGTCTTCACAACGAACTACGACACCTTGCTAGAGCGGACGCGCAACAAGGTACCTGAGCGCAACTACGATGTCATCGAGACTCCGCAGGACCTGACCCGTGCTGAGCGCCCACGCATCGTGAAGCTACACGGCAGTTTTCCGGCAACCCGTCCATTTGTGTTTACTGCCGAAGACTACCGACGCTATCCGGTGGATTTTGCGCCGTTCATCAATCTCGTGCGTCAATCAGCGATGGAGAACGTTCTCTGCCTCATAGGATTCTCGGGGGACGACCCAAATTTTGTTCAGTGGGCCGGATGGGTACGGGACCAGCTCGGATCTACAGCACCGAAAATGTATCTCTGCGGCGTTTTAGACCTGACGACGCCTGATCGAAACTACTATCAACATATGCAGGTGAATCCAATCGATCTCGGTCCATTATTCCCTGAGCACGACTTTGCAGCTTCGGAGCGCCACAGCATAGCACTTGCTTGGCTGATTGAAAGCCTGCACTCCGGAGAGCCGGTCGACTTAGGAAAATGGCCCCGCCCGAAGTCACATTCGCGCACCGTCCTACCATTGCCAACTTGGCAGCCCCCGCTTCCATCTCCGGCCGCACCGCCGATTACTGCGCCCCCAAAGCAAATTGAGGGCGAGATGGACATGAAAACTCTGGAGGCGCTTCTCAAAAGCTGGCACAGCCGACGCATTTGTTACCCTGGATGGCCAGTATGCCCTGGCAATGCCTTAAGTTCGTTGCTGCAAGATACCCTGCATTGGATGTGGCACTTCGAGCGGCCTGCCGGCGTGCGCCTGTTGGAAGCCATGGATCCTGTCGCACGAGCAATCGCACTCCGGGAAATTGCATGGTGCGCGACAACTTGTCTCGTTCCACTGCCAAACACACTGCCGCTGCTAATTGAAAAAGTTCTACAAGCCATCAACCCTAGGCCGCGATTGATTGACAATCGCGACGCGGATATCACACCTGCCAGTGTGAGCGCATCGGTGCTGGGGCACCTCACCGAAGTGTGGGTGGATCTGGCGTTTTCGATGGTGCGTCACGCTTGGCAATTTCAAGATTTCGCGCTGCATGAACGCTGGCACACTCTGATGCGCTATATTGCGGAAAGCCGTCCTGATTGGCACGCTAGATGGTGGCATGCGAAGTGCTGGTACCACATCGTGAGGCTCGAGGCCGCTGAGGCGCTCAAGGCTGCGCGTGCTTGGCCTCAGGATGTTTCGATTCCGTTTTGGCATGCCAAGCACGGAATGGTGCTGGGTGAACTGGGCCAACTCACAGAGGCAAGGGAGATGGTCACTCAGGCGCTAGAGCGCGTGCGGCAAGGCCGTGATCTGGCCCAAATCGATTACCGGAGCCTGTCTGAAGAGGGGTGGATTCTGATACTGGAACAGGTATTAGACAATTATGCGTGGGAGGCATTGAAATTCGGGCATGAGTTGCGCGAGCGTCGGTTTCGAGAGCTCACCCGAGATCAATGCAACCCATGGGATGACTTGCAAGATCGTAGCAATGCAATACGCGACAATGAGTTCGGTAATCAGCTTGTGAGATCGCGCGGATTTGATCCAGGCTCTCAGCGAGAGAGCTTTAGTTGGAGCTCAAGGTCCTCGCAGATCGATGCTTGGGTTCTCATCTGTACTTTGTCGGATGGCCTGAGGCCTATCCGGAAGAGCAAAGGACTTATTGCCGCAGTGCGATGTCTATGGAGCGCGTCTCCGAGACTTTGCTTAAGTCTTGCCATCGTATCCAACGCTTCCGATGAATTGAGGGAAAACGAGTCTCTTGGTTCAATGGTCGGGCGCGCTTCAATGCTACATCTGAAACAGGATCAGTTTTGCGTCATTTTTGATTGGTTAACGTTCGTTTTGCGAGATGCCCTTTCCGAGTGGGAAGATTCTCGCCGGATGAATCGACCCGACTTAAAGAGCGATGGCAGGAGAATCAAGGGGGCCGCTGAACTCCTGTCGCGACTAACGGTACGTCTAGACAGTGCGCAGCTTGCCAATCTTTTTGAACTTGCGTGTGAGATGTATCTGTCATCGGCATGCCAGAGAAGTATCTCATTGCATCAGCCACTGGCTAATCTATTTCGACGGGTGATTTTTGCTTCACAACCTGAGCAACTCGTAAAATGGCTGCCGCGGCTACTTGCGCTTCCAGTTGTTGGCGAGCCAGGGTTCGAGGTTGAACACGCTCCGGTCTGGCCAGACCCGTTTAGTGGTATGTATTGGTTAGACACTTCTCACGCTAGCGCAGCGGAGATGAATGCCTGTGGTTCCGCGATTGCTCGTTTGCTAGATCTTGTCCGAATCGGAGAAACGGAGGCACGGTGCCGCTCCTCGTGGCGCCTAGCAGCACTGGCGCTAGCTGGAGTGCTGGCGCCGACGCAGATAGAGGAGCTCACCGCAGCCATCTGGAGTAGGACGGATGTCGATGGTTACCCGGTGGGGATTGGTTTCGCTCCTTGGGTACTGATCAAGTTGTTTGATCCGCCGCCGGGTAGAGCTAGGCAAGCAATTGTGGATCACTTACGCAACACGGAGCATGAACCTGACGAGTGGATCGCTCTGCTCGATTCTGCGGTGGCACCTTTGGCAGCATCGATCCACGACTATGTTCGAGTGCCTGGTGTCGCCTGGACGTCGGAGGAGGCGAGCGAGTGGCTTGATAGATTCATACTGATGTGGAAAAATCCAGACTTGGATAGGTGGCGCAAGAGCAGCACCGGACTTCCTCATCGTGTTGGTCATGTCCTGTCCACCGCAATTGCTCCATTTTTGGATCTTGCTCATAGCAATGTTCAGTCGCGGCTCATGGTATTTATTGACATGTTGTCTCTTCGTGATGAGCAAATGGCAGCTGTGTGTCCATTAATTATACTACTTGACGCTACGAAGCGCGATGCCGTGGCTAGCGATATCTACCGCGCGATAGTTAATGAGAAATCTGAGGTGGTAAAAGGAGGCATTGATGCCTTGGTCGTATGGTACGACTTGAGCCTTTCAAATAGGATCGATGAACCGCCGAGTTGGCTTATCGATCTCGCCGTAGCGTGCATAGAAACCAATCGTCGACCCGGGCTTGAGCACGTGCTGAGCGGGTTCGCCTTATTGCTGCAGCGAAAGCGGTTTGTTCTGGAGAGCCGGCATTTTCCGCAGTTTGAGCGAGGGTTGGATCGAGTTCGCGAATCATCGACAGTTATGGACCTAGAAGATCGTGCGTCGAATGATGACCTTCAAATTGATGGGGACGAGCGGGTAGCAATCACGGCCGAGGCGTCGATGCTCGCTGCTGCGCTTGCTGGAGTCTGCCTTCGTCGAGGGGTGATCGAACCAGCTGCGGTAGCGGCATGGCGCGCATTTGCAGCGGTCCACCCGTTGCCCGAGGTTCGACGACCATGGTGGCAGATCGACGTATTATTCCCTGTTGATCGAGAGGGCTCGCCGCAAGTTGAATAATTGTTAATATTTGATGATAGATATGCTATTGTCTTGTTCGAGGCGCACTCTAGTCGGGTAGGCCGGGGTCGACTATCCCCCGGCCCCCCACAGATCCGGACGTGCGGAATTCCCGCATCCGGCTCTTCGGGACACGGGTTCGCTACTGTTAGCGCCCAGCCTCAATAAGGCTTCAGGCCGACATCTCGCTCAAGCTCTTTGATGGAGGAGGGTACGCATCCCCGCACGAGGCATCGTCCACCGTGAGTGCAGGGGCGCCTCGTCGTGCCCGCCGGCTGCATTCCCGCGACCTATCTCAAATTCCCACGCCGTCTGCTCTTCCCTGCGCTTTTTTTTCAGATCATGGGGAACGCGGACGTTCGCGTCGCCGCCCCGGCTCGCCACGCCGAGATGCATTGCTTCGTCCCGACCGAAATTGTCATGCTCATCGTCGCTTTTCCCGCCGCCCACGGGTGTAGGAGCGGCCGCGGAGTGGGAGCGGAGCGTCGGCGCGGTGCCAGCCACAAAAGGCGACGAGGAGGCCCAGTCTTGGCGGACAACCTCCTCGTCGTGCTCCGGTTCGCGTGTCGAGGAATCGAAGCGGTCACAGTCTCGTCCACAGCGCGCTCGATATCAAGAGCTGGCAGCAGCAGTTGCCCACGGTCGAGGCCGTGCGCCCCGCTCGCTGCCCTGCGTGCGGAGCGGCGAGCCACCCCGTCGGGGGACCTCTTGGCCTCCACGGCCATGGCCTTCGCGAGCGGCAGGTGCGTGGCCCGGCCGGCCCGAACGCGCCCGCCGTTCTTCTCGTGCTCAAGCTGCGCCGTTACCGCTGCCTGCCCTGCGGGGCGGTGATCCTCGTCGGTCCACGCGAGCTGCTGCCGCGGCGGCACTACAGCGCCGCGGCGATCGGCTTCGCTCTTGCGCTCTACGGGCTCGTGCTGGCGACCGCCCGCGAGGTGCGCCGGCGGATCAGCCCGCAGACGATCCTGGGCGCCACGGCCTTCACCGGCTGGGCCACGCTCCGCCGCTGGACGCGCGCCGTCGCGCATCGACGCCTCTTTGCCGCACTGCCGTCGTCTGATCCCAGCGCGATGCTGCGCCGCGTGGCAGCGAGCGCGGCGGCCTCGCTCGCCGCCTACGCGGATCCGACCTCCCGGGGCGAAGCGCTGGAGCACCGAGCGTTCCTCGGCGCCGCGCACGCAGCGTGAGGGCGGCTGTCAGCGACGAGCCCAGAGAACAAGGCCCACCTGAGAGGATCCCTCCCTCGACGAGCCTCGGTGGCGCACAAGGGCCCCGCGCCGCAGGGCGCAGAAAGGACCCTTCGATATGGATCTCGGACCTGCCGATCACGCCGAGGCCGTCGCGATCTTTCGCGCTTCGGTCATCGGCCCCGTCATGCACCGCGAGCTCGGCCGCGGACGGCTCGCCACCGAGCTGCGCGCCTTGAGCGCCCAGCGCTTCCGGCCGCCGGGCGCCGACAGCACACGCACCTATTCGGTCCCCACGCTCGAGCGCTGGCTGTATGCGTACCGCGCCGCAGGCCTCGCCGGCCTTCGTCCCGAGCCGCGCTCCGATCGCGGCTTCGCGCAGGAGCTGCGCGCCGAGCTGCGCGAGCTCTTGCTCGACATCCGGCGCGAGCATCCCGCCGCCTCGGTGTCGCTCATCCTGAGCGCGCTCGTCGACGAGGGGCGCATCGATCCGGGCCAGGTCTCGGCGCCGACCGTGCGACGGTTGTATGCGGCGGCGGGTCTGTCGCGTCGGGCGGCGCGCTCGGAGCAACAGCCCAAGACACGGCTGCGCTGGCAGGCCGAGCGGCCCGGAGCGCTCTGGCACGGTGACGTCTGCCACCTGCCGCAGTGCAACATGGGCGGTCGGACGGTGCCTGTCCGCATCCATGGCTTGCTCGACGATGCCTCTCGCTACGTCGTCGCGCTCGAGGCGCACTCGACCGAGAGGGAGGTCGACATGCTCGGGCTGCTCGTGGACGCGCTTCGCCGTCACGGCAAACCGGATGCCCTTTACCTGGACAATGGCTCCACCTACCGGGGCGAAGTCCTCCGGACGGCGTGCTCGCGACTCGGTATCACCCTGCTGCATGCGAAGCCCTATGACCCGCAGGCGCGCGGCAAGATGGAGCGCTTCTGGCGGACGTTGCGCGAGGGGTGCCTGAGCTTCCTCGGCGAGGTCGCGTCGCTCAAGGACATCGACGCACGGCTCAAGGCCTTCCTCGAACGGCGTTATCACGCGGCGCCGCACGCCGGGCTCATGGGCAAGAGCCCCGCGAAGCTGTACGCGCAAAAGCCCGCCGGCGAGGGCGCGGTCGAGGAGCGGGCGCTGCGCGCCGCGCTGACCGAGCGCAGCCGGCGGCGCGTGTCCAGCGACAATGTGATCTCCATCGACGGCGAAGCGTGGGAGCTCGACCAGGGCTACCTGGCTGGCCAGCTCGTCACGGTGGCTCATTGTCACGTCGCCCCGGACGCGACCCCGTGGGTCGAGCACGAGGGCAAGCGCCTGCCGCTCCGCCACCTCGATCCGGCGAAGAACGCGCGGCGCCGGCGGCCGCCACGCGGCGGTCCGCTCGCACAAGCGCCGAGCCGCCCCACCGACTTCGCTCCGACGAGGGCGCTGCTGCGGGCTGGAGGCGAAAGGCCGCAGGCCCCGGAGCCCGACGACAGCTCCGAGGGAGGTGCTCGATGAGCGAGTCCTTCGTCCGATGCTTCGGGCTCTCCGAGTCGCCCTTCTCCAAGGAGATCCCGGACAGCGATCTCTGGCTGCCGCCCTCGAAACATGAGCTCGTCGAGGAGCTGTGCGACGCGGTCCACGAGCGCTCCCAGGTGCTGCTCGTCGGCGAGCCGGGCGCCGGCAAGACGTGCGTGCTGCGCGCGCTGCGCCATCGCTTGCCGCAGGCCGGATTCCGCCTGACCTACTGCCACAACGCCACGCTCGGGCGCCGCGACTTCTACCGGCAGCTCTGCCAGGCCCTCGGCCTGACCCCTGCAGCGACCGCAGCCGCCGTCTTCTACGCGGTCAGCGCGCACGTCGAGAACCTCGGACGAGAGCGGATTCACCCGGTCTTCCTGCTCGACGAGGCCCATCTGCTTCATCAGGACACGTTGGACCATCTTCACATCTTGGCGAATTACGAATGGGACAGCCGCGCGCTGCTGAGTCTGATTCTGGTCGGGCTACCCGACCTCAAGGACCGGCTTGAGCTGCGCAAGAACCGCTCCCTGTACTCGCGGATCGACCGGCGCCTGTCGATCGGACCGATGACGGCGGATGATACGAGCGAGTATGTCCGCCTGCGGCTCGGCCGTGCCGGTTGCGATCGCGATCTCTTTACCTCCGAGGCGCTGACCTCGCTGCACGAGGCCGCCGGCTCGAGCCTGCGCGAGATCGACCGCGTGGCCACCGCCGCGCTGCGCGAGTCGGCTCGGCGGAAAAAGAAGCTCGTCGAGCGGGACGTCATGGCCCGGGTGATCGGCGACGTGAAGAGTGACGCCGACTGAACGGCGTCTACGCTCACGCGTGGCAGGCGCCGGCAGCCATCGCGCCGTCGGCGCCTACGGGTCATCCGCCGCGATGGCCATCGCGCGTTGAGGGCCCCCGCGCGCCGGAGATGGCCATCGCCCAGCGGCGCCGCCCGTGCACGCGGGTGATGGCCATCGCCCTCCTCGACCTCGCCCGCGCAGGCTCGTGATGGCCATCAACCAGACGGCGCGCAACGCCATCAATCAGCCTGAGCGTCAACAGCTACGAGCGGGCAGGAGCGGGGCGCGTGATGCGCGGCCGCGGAAGGGGGTACCTCTTCAGCGTAAGCGCCCGACCATCGCCATGGGCATGGCCCCTTGCGGCTCTCGCGGGGGTCGACGATGTTGGACGCGGGGCGGCGTCGGCCCACGACTCGGCGCGAGCACAGGTGGTCCTGAAAGAGAGCCTGGCGAGGCGGTCTCTGCCTGCATCGGCGGCCGAGACTCGCGTTGTTCAGGTCGCGTCAGCGTCGCAGGCGGAGGCCACCTCGCCGGGCCCTCGCCCCTGTTTCAGGACCGCCTGCGCCTGCGCCGAGTCGTGCGCCGACGCCGCCCCGCGTCCAACATCGTCGACCCCCGCGAGAGCCGCAACAGGCCGTACCCATGGCGATGGTCGGGCGCTCACGGGGCGCCGTCTTCGCGCGCTCCTCGGGCGTCGCCGGTCGCGCGCTCCTCGGGCGTCGCCGTTGTTGCCCGCGCTCTGCCGTCGCTGTCGCATCGCGGGGACAAGCCTATGTCCGCAGCCCACTCCGCGTCCGGATGCTGGCCGCCGAACGGATACCTGAATTCCAGTAAGCATACTCTGTTGCTGGCTCGGTCAATTACTTAAATTCATCGCTGCCATCCTCATTTCGACACTCTTCCGAATTGAGATGTTGGTCGGACCTATCTCCAGGTATGTTGCTCGCTATTAGATCCGACCGGCGACGCGCTTCTTCGTGCAACGCTATGGCGGACGCTGGGACGATTGCCACGCCAAAAAACTGGCTCTCGATAGCCTTACTGGTGAGAACGCCATATTTGTTCCTGATGTATTCCCACTGAGAATTTCCTACGCGTGGATTTTTGAAGTCCGTATCCAGCATGAGGGCGCGACCATCCCTGGCTAAAATTTCGGCGTCCACTACTGCGCCCTTTTCGTGTACCCGTGAATATACATGACTGGAGCGAAATCGGTCGAGATTGGGCGAATGGTGGTTCACAAAAAGCTGGCCGCCTTCTCGTGTGCACAGCATGGCCGCATCAATTTCCGGACAGCGCTCAAATTCATTGTCGTTATAATAATAACATTTTAGTGGCTCGGGTGATTTGTAGAGGTCACGAAGCGCGAAAAGTAGGTGAGTTCCGAGGAGCTGCTTCTCCATGCAGTCGATCACGAACCTGTCGTCTTGATGGAGAGCAACGACCCAGAGAATGCGAAAGGCTTCGGGAGAAGCCGGAGTTGCGACTAGTTGCGCGCGTGCCTTTATGATGGTGTTCGACAGAATCGTCCAGGGCTCGATTTCTCGCGAGGTCGTGGCATATCCGTTAGCGTGAGCGCGCTCTCTGGCAGCATGCCACTCACGGTGTGGCTCGCGAAACTTTGCTTCGACGACGTACTCTTCTTCGTTCCAAATGGCCCGAAGATCTGCACGCTTTTGCCCCTCCACAACTGAAATATCCTCGACCTCGCAGCCCAGGGAGGAAAAAAATGTGCGTGCGTGTTCAGTGGACGGCTCTCGCATGCGTGTCTCTCATGTTTGGTTGGCAACGATTTGTGCTGCAGGGGTCAGCGTGGTGTAGACAATATTATACAGCCGAGTGAACTCGTTGGATCTGTTGGTTTTTGTAGGCGGATCAGTGGACCGTACTTTTTGTACGTTAGCGGGAGATTCTTGACAGGTCGGAATGGCTTTCGCGGGCTATCCTCCAAAACGGCTATTCGTCACCACAACCACAGGTCACAGATAGAACGAATAGCGACGCGTCCGCTCCAGCCAGAGCGTGAAGGTCGCGAGATCGAGCACATGCGCGTCGTCGCCGAGCGCGGCGCCGAGACACCTCGCCACGTCGCGGTCCTGCTCGTGCGAGCTGTCGGCGAGGGTGGCCAGCCACGCGCCGACCTTCGTCTGCGGCGGCTGCGCCTCGGCGCTCGCCACCAGCGCGAGCGCGCGACGGCGCTGCGTGGCCAGCATGGCGAGCAGCGCCATGCACACGCGGTAGGGCGCCGGGTTCGTCGTGGTGAACACGTCCAGCTCTACGTCCGACAGCGCCGTCTTCACCAGGCGATAGGTGTTGGCGAAGCGCTTGAGCGCGCGCGGGTTGCCATCGAGGAGCGAGCCCAGCGCCTCCACGTGGTCCAGCTCGACCTGGGTGATCTCCACCTTGCTGGTGAGCGTGGCGCTGCGCTCGGACCGCTTCGTGTGCCCGGCGCCCGCGTCCTCGGCGGCGCTCTCCGTCTGCGGTGACCCGGCGCGCGGCTGCTCCAGCGCTTTCTCCTGGATCCGCGGCGTCTCCGGTAATCGCGGCGGCGCCGGCGCCCTGGGACCGAGCAGGGCGCGCACCAGCGCGGGCCGCTGCGTGGTGGGGATGGGGCGCAGCCACAGGGGGATCTGGAAGATCTTCTCCAGGTAGTAGGCCGCCGTCGTGGCGCCGCCGAGCATCTGCAGCTCCTGCTCGCTGAAGGCCGACGCGGCGAGCAGCAGGCCGGGCTCCTGGCGCAGGCATTGGGTGACCCAGCGCGGGTCCACGGCGACCACCACCACGAAGAGCGGGAAGGCGAGCAGAAGGTGGACCGCGCGCAGCACCTCGATCACCTTGTCCTCGGGGCAGCGATCGAGGTCGTCGATGTAGAGCACGATCCGGCTCACCGTCGGCGGCGGCGCATCCTTCTTCTCGGGGTCGTAGTATTCCTCGGAGGCCTTGGTCATGAGGCGCGAGAGGCGTTCGAAGTCGTTCCGCACCTGCGCGAAGATGCCCAGCTCGCGCCGGTAGGTTTGGGTCGCCTCGCGGTCGCCCACGAACTCCTCGAGCAGGACGTTCGTGGAGAGCCGCTCCAGCTCGCGCCTCCGCTCTGACAGCTCGGCGTCGGCCTTCGCGCGGCGCTCCACGGCCTCGGCTCGCTTGCGCTCCAGCTCCGCGAGCTCCTTCTGCTTGGCTGCGGGCGCGTTCTCCAGGCGGCCGAGCTCCTCGCGCAGGCGCGCGATGTCGGCGACGTGCGCGTCGACGGCCGCGCGGGCGTTGGCCAGCTCGGCCTCGTGGGCGTCGGTCACCTGCTTCGCGGCGGCCTCCGCGCGCCCCTCGATGGCCCTCTTCAGCTCCTTCCCCTTTGCCGCGACCTTGCTGAGCCGCTCGCGCCACGCCTCCGCGACGGGGCGCGCTGCTGCGATCAGCGCCAGCGCCGAGCCGATTGTGGGGGCGATCACGTGAGCGTACGTGTTCGTCGTCATGAACCGGGCCACCACGGCGATCAGCGCGACGGCTCCCACGCCGAGCAGCAGGTGCTCGACGCCGAGTGCGGATACCTCGCGGCCTTGCTTCACGAGGTCGTCGAGAGCGCCCTCCGCGCGGCTGATCTCGTTATCCTCGCGGAGCTCGCCGATGACGACGTCGAGCGCGGCGCGCGCGGGAGCCTGGGCGCGCCGGCGCTCGATCTCGTCCGCGACGCTCTGGAGGCGCTCCGCCAGCGTGTCGCGCGCCGCGTCGAAGGCCTGCTCCGCGGTGCTCAGCTCGGCCTGCCTCGCCTTGATGTCCTGGTCCAGGCCCTGGATCTCCGCGGCGACCTGCTCGTGCTCCCCCTTGGCCCGCTCGACCTCGTCCTCGCGCTCCTTCACGGACGCCTCGGCGCCGCGGATGGCCTTGAGCAAGGCCTCCTTGCGCGCCGCGAGCTCGGCCTGCTCCTTCTCGGCGTCAGCCTGCGCGTCGAAGCGCAGGTTGCGGAACAGGTGATCCACCATGCTCGCGATGATGTTGCGCTCGCTGTAGTGCCAGGCGTTGAACTCCACCTGAGCGATCTGCCCGTGGTACGCGCAGGCGGCGCGCTCCTCGCTGGACACGTGGCGGGCCAGCGCGGCGAGCGCGGCCACGCGTTCGCGCACGGCGCGCATGAAGAAGCTCTTGCCCGATCCCCACGCGCCGAAGATGCCGATCGAGAGCGGCGTGATCGTCATGCGCCCGGCGATGAGCATGGCGAACGCCTCGACCTCCCGCTCGATGTTCAGAAGATCGGGCCCACGTGGACCGTCGGCGTCGAAGCCGGGCACGGAGACGGCCGGGGCGCGCGCCGCGAACTCCTTCCATGCCGCCGCCTCGGCGGGGAAGCGCGTGGACATCTCCTCGGCCAGCTCCAGGCACAGGGCGCGCCGATCGATGCGCAGGCGCAGGAAGTCGGCGAGGTGGTAGTTCTTGCGGATCGCGTATGCGGCCAGAAAATGGCGGACGTCGAGCGTCCCGGACCCGGTAGCGTCGCGGATCGCCTTCGCCTCGTGGAGCGCATCGCGGAAGGACGTGGTCGTGAGGGTGGGGCTCGTGGAGACGCCGCCCTTCACGTTCGAGCGCGCGCCAACGATAGCGGCGGTGCCGACGCCCCGCCTGGCGAGGTGGCCGCGCAGCCATACGCAGACGTCATCGCGACCGGCGACCATCGCCGCGAGCATCGACGAGAAGGTGAGGGTGCAGTTGTCCTTGGTTCTCTGCTGAGCGAGGGTCCACCCGTGCCCGTACGCGAAGAGATCTGCCAGCGCGGGCGTGACGACCTCCATCCACGTCCGCCCGCGAGGTGGGTCGACGGTGTCGTCATGGAGAGAGACCGATTTCTCGCTCATGCTGGTGCCGGTGCTCATGGCGCGCCCCTCGGTGCCGCGATGGTACTTGCTTCGCGCGTGGTGTGGTGGCGAAATAGCCGATTTACCGCCAAAACTGAGGCTGCGCGGACGCGCGGGACCGGGGTCACGGTAGCTCGTCTAGCGAGGGGATTCGTCGATGACATTTTCCCCGTGCTGGGCAAAGGTCGCGGCCATGTTCGCGATCGTCGCGGCCGTGATCGGGGTGCTGCTGTCGGCGTTCAAGCCACGAGCGAGCCTGGTGACTGAGAACCTTGCGCTCCTTCAGCAACTGGCGGCGCTGCGCCGCGAGGTGCGCCGGCCGCATCTTCACCCCGTGGACCGAGCCTTCTGGGTCCTTCTGTCACGCGTCTGGTCGCGGTGGACCGACGTGCTGGCGATCGTCCGGCCGGCGACGGTGATCGCATGGCATCGCCGCGGCTTTGCCCGGTTTTGGACGTGGAAGTCGCAACGCATGGGTCGTCCGCCCCTGAGCGAGGAGCTTGTGCAGTTGATCGAGCAGATGGCTCTTTCATAATCGTGCTCGCACCCACCTCAAGTTGCTTTGGCACGACGGTTCCGGATATTGGGTGGTGTACAAGCGACTTGATCGCGGCTCCTACCGCATCCCGCTCGCGATCCCCTCGAATGCTGCGCACGTCACCGTTGGTGCGCGCGAGTTCGCCCTCATGCTCGAGGGGGCCGACTGCGCCGTCCTCCGCGCGGCACGTCCCTCCGCCGCGCTGCCGCGCTGATCTCCTCTCCTGATCTCTTCACGACGTCCTTGCGCCCAGCCGCACGATGGTTATTCGTGCGCCCATCTTGGACTTGACGGCGTGCTCGCAGTGCGACGTTCTTCGAGCCGAGCTCGATGTCGCGCACCGTCGAATCGTCGAGCTGTAGAGGGAGACCGCGTCGCTACGCGGCCAGCTTCGCGAGGCACTCAAGCTCGCCGACGTACAGAAGACCGATCTCGATCGGCTCCGCGAAGAGCAGGAGCGCTCTCGACCCAACCGTCCCGAGCGCGCGCCCAGCCACGAGATGCAGCTCGCCCTCGAGCGCGTCGTCGCGACCTTCGGCGACCTCGCGCCCGCCAACGACTTGCCCGCTGCCGAGCTGCCCAAGAAGCCCGACGACACCGCGGCTGTCGCGTCCTGCGACAAGACCCACGAGCCCAAGGCCAACAAGCCGGACAAGCGACGCGACCCGCACGGTCGGCGGTGGCTCGATCTCACCCGTCTGCCCGTCGAGGTCATCGAGGTTGATCCCGACAGGATCGCAGCGTGGTGTAGACAGTATTACGCAGGTCGGAATGGCTTTGTGCGGGCTATCCTCTCATCGTCTGGCTCGCTTTCGGCCTGCTGGCGCTGGTTCTCGCCTGCTCCGGTCCTGTGCCACCTCGGCCGCCATCGCCGACAGTGCCGGCCAAGGGCAAGACGGTTCGATCTCCGCGGATCTCCGCACCTGTTCTATCCGGGCGCCTCGTGAATGCGGGTTGCTACCGTCGGCGCGACCTTTCTCTCCCCTCCGGTGCTGGCACCAGGCCGAGCAGGCGACCGATCGCCTCGTGAACGATCCGCGCCGCCTCCTCATCCCCAAGGGCGACGGCGCGGTTCAGGGTGCCGGCGAGCGAGGCAACCACGATGGCCCGAGGCGAGGGGTCGGCCGACGCGAGCTTCCCAGGATCGAGGCTCACCGGTTGGGCCCGGGTTGGGCCCACCCCCACCGACGGGCTGCGATCGGTCGATTGCGGTAGGGACGGCCCTTCGCCTTGTGGGCTCGGGCCGCCCCCCGCGCGGATCCCAGCGAGCGGCACTACCGCACTGGGCTCTTGCCTCGGGTTCTGACGCGGAAGCGCTCTTCTGGCCAGGGATGCAGAATGCGTACAGGGGGGATCCAGCGCTGACCGAGTCGCTGCATTCGCGCCCAGGTGGTGCGGTCACGCTGACTTCGGCGGCGGAGCGCTCGATGCCAGTGACGGGTCACCTGGGTACGGAACCACTGCAACGATTGACCGTTGGACGGAACGGCGTAATACAAGAAGTGTCCTTGCACTACACTTCGCAGCCACTTCCCCTGCTCGGGGATGAGGTGATGTCGGCGCCGCTGCAACTCGGCCTTGACTTCGTGCAGCTTCTTCCGCATCCGCTCCCGCATGGTTCGCCGTACGATGAGAAACTTCCCCATCCAAGTCTTCCCGCAAATGTGCGTGAAGCCCAGGAAGTTGAAGCTCTCCGGCTTTCCCTGACCTTTCTCCTGTCGATTGGACGCCGCGTAGCGACCAAATTCGAGGATGCGGGTCTTATCGGGGTGCAACTCCAGCGCAAACTTCCGCAATCTCTCGCGGAGATCTTGCAGGAACCGCTCGGCGTCCGTGCGGTACTGGAATCCAACGACGAAGTCGTCCGCAAAACGCGTGATGATGACGCTCCCGCGCGCATGCCGAATCCTCCATTGCTGGACCCACAGGTCGAGTACATAGTGGAGATAGATGTTCGCCAGCAAGGGTGAAACCGTTGCTCCTTGCGGAGTACCCTCCTCACCTCTCGTCCACTCCTCACCCTCTATCACTCCTGCGCTCAACCACTTCTGGATGAGACGCAGCATCCGCCTGTCCGCGATTCGGTGCTCGAGAAATCTCACCATCCACCCGTGATCGATGGCATCGAAATAACCACGAATGTCGGCATCGAGCACCCAGCTCACCTTGCATCGGCGAATCCCGACGGCGAGGGCATCCAGCGCATGGTGCTGGTTGCGCCGCGGCCGAAATCCGTACGAGAAGCCGAGAAAATCCGCTTCGTAGATGGTATTCAGCACTTCGACGACGGCTCGCTGGACGATCTTGTCCTCCAACGAGGCTATGCCGAGCGGCCGCTGCCGCCCGTCTGCCTTCGGAATGTACACCCTCCGCGACGGTTTTGCCCGGTACGCCCCACTGCGCAATCGAGCGTGCAGATCCAGGAGGGTGTCCTCCAGTTTGCCCGCGTATTGCTCCCACGTCACCCCGTCGACTCCGGGTGCCGCATTCCGTTGCAGGGCAATGAATGCGGCTCGTAGTCGGTCGATGGTGAGATGGTGGAAGAGCGCCGTGAACTTCGCTTTCCTGTCCCATCTTGCGACTTCCCGTACGCGATCCAACGCACTGGGCACGCTTGTCCGGCGCTGCGTCCGGGGCGTGTTTTGCTGGTTCGCGTTCCCCTTGGCCAGACCCCTTCCCTCCACGGCCTCCGCGTCCGGTTGCCCGGCCTTGTTCGGCAGCTTCGTCGGTACTATGGGCCTGTCTGACCTCCCCTGGCCGTTCATCATCGGCTTACGGCCTTGGCCTTTCCTTTGCGTCCCACCTCGCCATCGAGGGTGGGAGGCCAGGGGATCTCCCGGTTCTCGCACACGGAGAGTCCGCACATGCTCGGGGTCTTCGACCGCGCGGGGTCGCCCAGGAGCTCGCGCTGGCGCTCCTGGTCGTGTGGCCTTCCGCTTGCGTGAACAGCGTCGGCACCCCGATCGAGGGTATTTCGCGGCTCAATGTCCCTGCCTGCGCGTACCCCTGCCAACGCTTCGCCGACCTCCTCACGGATGCCTGCGCATGACTCGGGGCCATCATGGCTCGCTACGCCTTTGATGTAGGTCTCTTGCATACCCATCTCCGTGCCGGTTTATCCCGGCGCACTCACGCCCTCCCCAAATCCCCGGGGATGCGACGGATCGCGACGGTTCGCCACCGCGGAATCGTCCCGCCAGAGAAATCGGTCGATGACGAGCGGTCGCCGGAAACAGTAGAGATTTTCATGGTTTCCGCCTGTTTCGCTGCCGAGGGCGGCTCCGGTGTGGCCCAATGGGGCGCCCTCCGCCGTCGCGTCGCCCGCCGCCTGGCTCCGCGACGCGCTTGCGCTGGCCGCGCTCCAGTGGGACGCGTGCCATCGCGCGCCGCTCCTCGACGGCGAGGGGCTCGGCCTCGGCTGGCTCACCGCCGCCCTCCGGCGCCTCTTCCAGATCCACGACGCATGCGTCGTCGATGACCTCGTCGCAGGCGCGCTGCACACCTTCCGCCTCGCCTACCTCGATCGCCTCGGCCCCCCACGGCGTCGACGCGATCATCGCCCTCGTCGAGCGACGCCGCGCCACACTCGCACCCACACATGACGCTGCGACACCCGCGCGCCTCGGTATCATGCTGCCCCACCGGGCGAAACCGCGCCCTCCGCTCGCTTGCCGAACCAGGCGGCAAGACATGGGGATCAGCACAGGGTTCCGACGCGGGCCGGTCGGCCGTGGCGTCCGCAGCAGATCGCGCGGATGCTGAAGTAGGCGCCGCCGCTCCGGCGTGGGGCAGGGCACCGCCTCGCCGGAGGGCGATCGGGAAAGTGCCTTTTGGGGGGCGTCGGATGCGGCGCCTGCTGGGGTCACCGCCGACGCCCGCGCGGATTACGGCGTGTAGCGCGTTCGCGCTCCGCGTGCGCGTCCTCGCCGAGGGCACTGGAGACCTCGCGGAGCAACGCGACGAGCGTCCTTTGCTTCATCTTCGTGAGGCAGCCGAAGATCGCGTCGTTCGCGTCGCGCACGGTGGCGACGGCGGGCTCGACGCAGGCGCGTCCTGTCTCCGTGAGCCGATAGCGTCGCGCGCGCCTATCGTCGGGGTCGGGAGTGCTCACGAGGAATCCGTCGCGCTCCATCCGGGCGAGCATCTGCGCCATCGCAGGCTGGCCGATCTCCGCGCGCCGAGCGAGCTCCTTCTGCGCCAGGGTCTCGCCTTGTCGAAGCGCGCCGAGGACAGGGAGCCACGCGACGCTCACGCCCAAGCGCGCGAGCAACTCGTCGTTCCGGCGCGCGAGCAGACGCGCGAGCCGCGCGACGAGGTAGCCGGGGGAGCTGGTCGGGTCGAAATCGTCGGGGAGGACTTGCATCACCGCCAATGTAATATACATTGGCACCGATATATCTTCCGGAGACATGCTCATGAACCAGTTCCCTCGCATCGCCATCGTCGGCGCCGGCCCTGCCGGCCTCACTACCGCCCGCGTCCTCCGACAGAGCGGCATCGCTGCCACGATCTTCGACGCCGACATCGGCGCGAACGCCCGCGACCACGGAGGCTCGCTCGACCTGCACTCCGACAGCGGCCGAGTCGCCATCAAGCTCGCCGGCCTCGAAGAAGCGTTTCGCGCGAAGGCTCGATTCGAGGACCAGGGCACTCGCCTCGTCGCACACGCGAGCGCAACGATCGTCCACGACTCGCGTCCCGAAGATATCGACGCGCGACCGGAGATCGATCGCCGCGAGCTTCGAGAGCTCCTGCTCGATTCACTCGCCCCCGGAGCGCTGCATTGGGGCAAGAAGCTCGTGCGCGTCGAGTCTGTGAGCGATCTGCAGCGCCTCGTCTTCGAGGACGGCACCACAGACGACTTCGACTTCGTGGTGGGCGCCGATGGGGCCTGGTCAAAGGTGCGCGCGGCGTTGACGGACGTGAGGCCGGTCTACACGGGCGTCACGTTCTTCGAGTGCTGGCTCGACGACGTCGACGCGCGCCACGCGGAGCTCGCCGCGCTCCTCGGGCACGGGACGATGTTCGCGCTCCACGGACGGAAGGGCATCGTCGCGCAGCGCAACGCGCATGGCCATGTGCGCGTCTACGTCGTAATCCACGTCCCCGACACTTGGGGCGCCGAGCTCCTTCGCTCGGCAGGTATCGCTGCTGCGAAGAAGGTGCTCTGCGCGCACTTCGAGGGCTGGGCCCCGGCGCTGATCGCGTTTATCGAGCGTTCCGGCGATCACCTCGCGAGCCGCCCCATCCACGCCCTTCCTCCGGACTTTGCTTGGACATCGAACTCGGGGCTTACGCTCGTCGGCGACGCAGCACACCTGATGCCTCCGGTCGGCGTGGGTGTGAACCTCGCGATGCAGGACGCAGCCGACCTCGCGGTTGCACTCTCGAGCGGTCCCGCGTGGCGCGTGGCGGTGCGCGCGCACGAAGAGAACATGATCGCGCGCGCTCAGGCGCTCGCCCCCGAAGCGGCGGCTGGCTTCCAGGAGATGTTCGGCGCGGATGCGGAAGCCCACGCCCGCGAGCATTTGGCGAAACGCGAGGCCGCCTGAGCGGCACCTGCACAGCAGCATCCGCGTCGTCACGCCCGACGAGCGCCACCGGGGCCGCGATGGCGCGCTCCTCGCCGCCCGGCACGCCCTCTACCAGCGGGCCCGCCGCAGGACGCCCCGGCGCTGGACCGGCCAGACACGCAACTGGACGCCTATCGGCCCGTGACCCTCAACCCCCACACGCACGAGGCTCAAGCACTCACGAGGATGTGACCGAATCAACGGACAACTATCTTGACACCCACCGTGAGAGGTGTTCAGGCGTGATGCCGTGCAGGCAGATCCGTCACGGCGAGGCGAAGCCGCGCGGCCGGCGTGGCCGGTGCCGGCCGTCGGGGGTCGCGCCGGCGCCGCGCGCGGCGCGAGGCCCGCGGTTCAGCGCCGCAGCCGCGAGCAACAGTCGTCGGCCTCGGGAGCGGCGCTCGCGGGCCGCGCGCCGCTCGAGTCGGACAGATCCTCCTGCTCGTCGGGGTAGCGGATGCGCTCGTCGCCGGCCTTGGCGCCCCGCCCGGTGTTGCGCCCCTTGGGCTCTTCCCAGTCCTCCTGGCGCCCGAGCGCGGTCAGATCGAGGAAATAGTATGACCCGCCGGTCGACTCCGTGCCGCGCCCGTAGGTCGAGTAGGTGTGGTACACGCGCTCGCCGTCGCGCAGGAAGCAGCTCAGCCCGTGCAGGTCGAATGGCTGCTCGCCGCCGAGATAATACGCGGAGCCCGCCTGTTCGTGCTCGGCGGGCGTACGGTAGTTGTACTCCACCGGCGCGACCGACTCGTCCAGCGTGACGTGGTAGTCGTGGTTGAAGCGGCTGCCGTCCGACGAGTACCAGGGCACGGGCCAGCCCATGCGCGCCTTGAACGGCGCGATCTTCTCCCAGGGAGCGCGCGAGATGAACGCGAACGTGGTGTCGACCTGGTGCAGGTGCCGCAGGTGGCCCTTCGAGATCTGATCGGCGAAGCCCGAGCAGCTCGGGCAGCCGCGATCCTTGGGTTTGCCGTCCTCGAACAGCCACATGAAGTGATAGACCATCAGCTGCTGCCGGCCCTCGAACAGATCGAGCAGGCGCAGCCTGCCGTGGGGCCCCGAGAACTCGTACGGCTCGGTCACCTCGACCATCGGCAGGCGCCGGCGATCGGCGTTGAGCTGGTCGCGCGCTCGCGTCAGCTCCTTCTCGCGGATGAGCAGCGCCTTGCGCGCCTCCAGCCACTCGGCGCGCGAGACGACGCGCGGTAGTTCGATCCGGGTCATGGGTAAGTCTCCATTGTCATCGGGAACGGGCCGCGCCCGGTGCGGGTGCTGCCGGGGATGGGTCCGAACGATGGACTGCCGGAGCGCGCGGAACTCATCGGTGCATCGTCGAAAAAGGTGTCGCCGGCCGCTCTTTGTATTTCGGCTTATATTTGCGAGGTTTCGCGGGGATGGCGCTCTTCTCGAACGTGCTCCGGGCGACGGTCCTGAGCCTCTTCGGCGGCCTCGGCCTCGGCTGTGCCTCCCGGGATCCGCTCGCTTCGGCGGCGGTGCCCTCGGAGCCCGCCGATCTCGTGACCAGCACGCGGGTGGTCCACGCTGCGCACGCGGGTGGTCCACGCCGGAGCCGCAGCGGCGGTCCTCGTTCCGGCGCGCCTGCGGCCTCATACCTGGGCCCGGACACACGGTCCACGAGGAGGACGCCATGAAGCGACGATGGGAGAGAGCGGGTATCGAGACGAGCGCGCTGGGCCTGGGGTGCTGGGCCATCGCGGGGAAGTGGAACGACCCGGGCGCGAGCTGGGAATGGCACGGCACCGACGACGCGGAGTCGATCCGGGCCATCCGCGCCGGCGTCGACGCCGGCGTCACGCTGCTCGACACCGCGGACGTGTACGGGGCGGGGCACAGCGAGGTCCTGGTCGGGAAGGCCATCCAGGGGATCCGCGACCGCGTCACCCTGGCCACCAAGTTCGGGCACCTCTTCGACGAGGAGAAGCACGCCAACCTGGGCACGACCGACGCCAGCCCGGCGTACATCCGGCGTGCCGTGGAGGGGAGCCTGCGGCGGCTGGGGACCGATCGAATCGACGTCTACCAGCTCCACATCTGGGAGTACCCACCGGAGAGAGCCGGCGAGGTGGTGGAGGTGCTCGAGCAGCTCGTGAAGGAAGGGAAGATCCGCACGTACGGCTGGAGCACCGACGTGAAGGCCTCGGTCGAGGCCTTCGCCCGCGGCCCGCACTGCGGCGCGGCCCAGATCCTGCTCAACGTGTTCGAGGGGAACGAGCGGCTGATCGCCTACGGCGAGGGCAAAGGGATGGCGCTCCTGTGCCGGAGCCCGCTGGCCATGGGCATGCTCTCGGGCCGGTACACGAAGGGCGAGACCTTGCCTCGCGGCGACGTGCGGACCAGCAACTTCGAGTGGATCACCTGGTTCACGGACGGCAAGGTGAACCCCAACTACGCCCGCCGCCTGGAGGCCGCTCGCGAGATCCTGACCAGCAACGGCCGGACCCTGGTTCAGGGCGCGCTGGCGTGGATCTGGGCCAAGAGCCCGAACACCATCCCCATCCCCGGCTTCAAGAGCACGATCCAGGCCGTGGAGAACGCGCGGGCCATGGAGAAGGGGCCGCTCACCGCCGAGCAGGCGCGACAGGTGGCGGAGCTGGTGGCGTACGAGGATCGGAATCTGTAGGGCCGCCCTTCAACTCCGCCTGTCCTGAGCGCAGCGCCGCAGGCGCGGAGACGACGGGCTCAGGGCGAACGGCTCTCACGGCCTGCGTTCCGCTCGACGAGGGCTCCAAGCAGCGTGAGGCCCTCGTCGAGCTTCTCGTCCGCCACATTGCCGTAGCCGATCACCAGCGCGTCGCTCTCGCGCGGCGGCTCGGCCCGGAACTCGGCCTCGGTCGAGATCCGCAGCCCCTCCGCGCGGCAGAGGTCGGCGAAGGTCGGGCCGAAGTGCCGCCCGGCGAAGCGGACGTGCAGGTGAAAGCCGGTCTCGCTGCCGCCGGTGCGGACCTGATCTCCGTACCGGGCCTCCAGGAAGGCGAGGATCGCTTCCATCCGGGCGCGGTAGCGCCGCTTCATGGCGAAGATATGGCGCTCGAGGTGGCCCTCCTCGATGAAGCGGGCCAGCGTCCGCTGGTGCGGGATAGAGCCCCGGAGGTTGGTGCGCCGCACCAGGTCCGCGATCGGGCCGACGAGGTGGGGCGGGGCGATGAGGTACCCGACCCGCACGAAGGGCGCGAGGCATTTCGAGAAGGTCCCCAGGTAGACGACGCGCTCGGCGTCGAGCGCGGCGAGCGGCGGGACCGGGCTGCCGCGGAAGCGGAACTCGGAGTCGTAGTCGTCCTCGAGCACCAGCCCTTCCGCCGGGGCGCAGAGCTCCAGGAACTTCACCCGTCGCTTGAGCGGCAGGAGCGCGCCGGTCGGGAACTGGTGGGAGGGCGTCAGATAGAAGAGCGCGCCGCGGGGCACCTCGCCCAGGCCGGACGGGAGCGCGCCGACGTCGTCGACGTGCACCGGGCGGCAGCGGAAACCGGCCGACGCGAAGACGTCGCGCGCGAAGGTGAGCCCGGGCTCCTCGCAGAAAAGGGTCGTGGCGGGGAGGAGCCGCGAGAGCAGCGACAGGGAATGCGAGGTGCCAGAGGTGATGCAGATCTGCTCCGGATCGGCGGCCAGCCCGCGGAACCGGTACAGGTAATCGGAGATGGCCTGGCGCAGACGAACATCGCCGAGCGGCGGGCCGTAGGAGAGATCGGCGGCGTGCGCCAGCGAGAGCGCGTCCTCGGCGGCGCGGCGCCACGCCTGCCGCGGGAACCTCGCGAGATCGGGGATGCCGGGGGTGAGGTCGAAGCGGATGGTGGGCCGGCGCCCCCGGGGGGTGGCCGCCCCCGAGACGCTGGCGTGCGGCGTCCGCACCGGCAGCGCGGTGGCGTAGGTCCCGTGGCCCGCGCGGGTCTCAAAATAGCCCTCGCCGGTGAGCTGCTCGTAGGCGTCGGTCACCAGCCGCCGGGAGATACCCAGCTCCGCCGCCAGCTGGCGCGAGGGCGGGAGTTTGGCGCCAGGCGCGAGCTCGCCGGCGACGACCGCCTTGCGCAGCCCGTCCGCGAGCTGGAGCGCCAGCGAGCGCCGCGAGGCGCGATCGAGCACGATGCCGAACACGGGACCGATACTAGTGCTGCGCCACCCTGGAGCGCCACCGCAACTCCGTGGGCTGCGGGGTGCTCCCGCGGCTGCTCGGAGCGTGGGCAAATCAAGCCGGATCGCAGCGCGAGGAAGTGTAACGCAGCAAGCCGAAAGGGTGGGAACGCGAGCGTCGTGATGGCTCCGTCCGATCGCACATGTGCCGCGCAAGAGCTCATCTGACGTCGCAGGGCGCGGTCCGATGCGCTTGCGCGCCAACGTGGGCGACTCGCCGAGGCGAGCACCCCCGCGTACTTGACGGTGTGAAAGCGCGGCGCTCGACGTCCTCCTCGACGTCGTGCTCGATCTCGAGATGCCCGTGCCGCCGGAGGTAACGGAGCATCCGCCCGACGGCGTGCTCTATGACCTGACCGACCTCGCGTTTTCGCAGGTGACCGAGCTCGTTCCACACGAGCTCGGCAGCCCGAGCAGCCGACCGAGCGCCTCGTGAACGACCCGCGCCGCCACCTCGTCCCCGAGGGCGACGGCGCGGCTCAGGGTGCTGGCGAGCGAGGCGACCACGGCCGACCGGGGCGATGGATCGGTCACGGCGAGCTCCCCAGGCCCGGGGCTTGACCATTGGGCCCGGGTTGGGTCCACGCCCTCCGAACGGGTGCGATCCGTCGCCACGCCCTCCCGAAATCCCCGCGGAAGCGACGGATCGCCACGGTTCGTCCCCGCGGAACAGTCCCGCCAGAAACATCGGTCGATGACGAGCGGTCGCCGGAAACAGTAGCGATTTTCATGGTTTCCGCCTGTCTCCCCGCCGAGGGCGGCTCCGATGTGGCCCAACGGGGCGCCCTCCGTCGCCGCGTCGTCAACGGGGCCGCGTTCACTCCACAGTAGGCGGCGGCAGGAACAGGGTGGGCCGCCGGTTCCGCCCCTTGCAAGCTGGGCACTCGAGGAGGTCGATCGCAAATGTGCGGCGCAGGAGCTCGTCCCACGGCCGATAGCCGCCACGCGCCGGGGTGCTCGGCTCGACGCAGATGACCTCGCGGGTCATCACCTCCACGACCAGGGTGATGGCCGGATTGCGCCGGGCCAGGATCACCCGCGTCATCACGTCCCGTTCGCTGAGGATGCCGCTCGGGGACGAGTCGATGCTCACGAGCAACGCGCCCACGTGCCTCGCGCACATCAGGGCGGGCGGGTGGTCGGCATGATCTCGATCGGCGATCTCGTGCACTGGGCGAGCCGCGAGCAAGAGGCCGAGATCAAGATGCTCACCGAGTACGTACAGGGCCTATATAAGGGGCAATCCCCCGCGGCGGCCTCCAGCGGACGCGCGCGGGGCGCGTCCAGGGGGCGACGCGGCGATCGGCGGGAGCGCGCCCTGCGCTGGTATCGAGCAGTCCCTCAGCGGCCGCCGCACGGGCCATCCAGGACGGCGAGCCAGGCTCCGCCCTCGCAGACGAGGGCGACAGCTCTTCCGTGACTATCCTTGACGCAGACGTCCTCGTCCGTGTCGGCGCAGGCACAGCCGACCGCGCCGAGATCGTACGCCCTCTCGAGGTTCTGCGTGGGGCTGAAGCACACGGGAGGGAGAGGCGCGCACGGGCCGTCCTCGACGGCGTCCCAGCGCCCGTCGTTGCAGACGAGGGCGACCCCGCGCCCGGTGCTGTCATCGACGCACACGTCCTCGTCCGCGTCGGTGCAGGCGCAGCCGACCGAGCCTGGCTCGTACGCCGTGTCGAGGTTCTGCGTGGGGCTGAAGCACACGGGAGGGAAAGGCGCGCACGGGCCATCCTCGACGGCCTTCCAGCGCCCGGCGTCGCAGACGAGGGCGACGTCGCGCCCGGTGCTGTCTTCAACGCACACGTCCTGGTCCGTGTCGGCGCAGGCGCAGCCGACGGCGCCTGGCGCATACGCCGTGTCGAGGTTCTGCGTGGGGCTGACGCATTCGCCACCGTCCCCATCCACGGTACAGGAGAACATCTGCGCTGACAGGACCACACCGGCCAAGAGCCTTGCTGAGAGTTTCATAATTCACCTTCCTCTGCGCAACGGAATTGCAAGATGAGGGCCGCCGAAAAAAAGCCCGGGCACTCCAGCTCTTGCGGGTGGCATGGCTGTCACGCTCTGGCACAACTCGCTGAAATCGTGCGGTGATCGCTGTCGTGTATTCCGGCCGTGATCCGCGGGCCCACGGGGCGGACAGGAGGAGCCGAACGCGTGAGCCGCGGCGCTGCCCGGCCCACGCGTCTGCCGCGCTGGCGCTCGCATCGGCGGCCGCCCGAGGCCGGCTCGTTCGTGCTCGGCCTCGTCGTCTCAGCGCTTCGCCGCTTCCTTCAGCGCTGCCAGGGTCGCGACCGGGCCCGCGGCGCCGGCGCCGTGCGCCCCGACGATCCGCTCGACGTCCAGCTTCAGGCGGGTGATCGCGTCGTAGAGCTCGCCGGCCGACTTCTCGTTGATCGGGTCCCCAGGGCTGAAGAGGTCGGCGTTGAAGAGGAGCTTCTCCGCGGGCAGGTACACGACCACCATCCCCTGCGCGTGCTCGGTCTCGATCACGTGGAGCTCCACCTCCCGTCCCGCCGGATCGGTGAGCCGCTTGAGGGACTCCACCTCGTCGATGGCGACCGGGACCTTCGCCTGCTCCAAGCGGTCGGGGCTGACAGTGTGCGCTCGACCAGCACGACGTGATCGCTCATCTCGATGAGCAAGCTGTGGTGGGTGGTCCCTGTCAGGAGATGAACGCCCGGGGCGAGCTCCGCGGACTTCGGGGTGCCGGTCTGTATGTCGTAGAAGATGGGCAGTCCCATGAACTCGAAGCTGAGGAGCCACTCCGACGAGCGCTGCGCGAAGGCGGCGTGCCCGTGGTCGTGGGGCGCGGCCGAGGTGTCCCCCAGCAACGCGTAGAAATCCGCGTCCGTGCCGACGTTGAGCTCGATCTTCGAACGCACCTCCTTGTGGATATCCAGGCCGTCGACCCGGAGCGTGACGGCGTGGGGCAGCGTCAGAGCGTCGACCTTGCGGTAATCTCCGTAAATCGCCTCGACGGTGGCGTCGCCGACGGGGGGATGATCCTCGGTGGTCTCGCTCTTCACGGGCAGGTGGCTCGCCGGGTCGAGGAACATCCGGACGTCGGGGCGCCCGGCCAGCGTGATCCGCAGGACCTCGAGCTCTTTCCCGTCGACCTCGGCCAGGCCGTCGGCCCGGATCCCTCTCTCCTCTGCGAGCGCCCGGCGGAGGAGGCGCAGCGGCGACACCAGGTCGGCGTGCTTCTCCGCGCTGGCGACGCGCGCGGCCGGGATCGCCAGAGGGGGCGTCGGCCCGACCGCGAAGACGTTGTCATGGCCGGCCACGTAGCCGCGCCCGCCGCTCCTGACCTCGGTGAAGGCGAGCTCCGCGCGCCTCGGGAACGCGACGTCGACGTTGAGCTCGGTGCGCGCCCTGTCCGCTCCGAGCTCGGTCGTCGCCGTCATGGTGAACTCCGAGACCAGCCACGTGGTGCCGGGGACGCTCGACTCGCCAGGATCGAAGCGCTCCCCGCTGGCCGTGATCCTCTCGTTGGTGGTTGCCTCGATGGCGTCGCGCCCGCCGAGCGCCGCGACGAGCCTGTCGGTCGGCGAGCCCGCGTCCCCGCCGGCCGTGCCGCCGTCGTTGCATGCAGAGAGCGTCAGGACCCCTGCCAGCGCCGCACGCGCGGCGACGACCCCCAAACCCGTGCGTCGATGGACGCTGCTTTGAGCTGTTCGCATGTTGTCCTCGTTCGAATCCAGATGACCCGACGGGAGGATGGCCACGGCGTCATCGGCGGCCATGTCCTGGAAGACACGGTGCATGTCCTGCCGAGCGCGTAGGTAAAAGAAGCCGGATCGCAGCGCGAAGCAGTGTAGCGCGTAGGTAAAAGAAGCCGGATCGCAGCGCGGGCACGTAGGTAAAAGAAGCCGGATCGCAGCGCGAAGCAGTGTAGCGCAGCAAACCGAAAGGGTGGGACCGCGAGCGTCGTGATGGCTCGGTCCTGGGCCGAAAGAGCGTGGTCCGGGCGGCGCCGAGCGCGCTACGGGGCGCATCGACGTGCCGTGGGCACACGTGTCCGTCCGGGCTTTGGTCTGGCCCGGGAGGCGCGTCGCGAGACGCTATGCGGCGTCACCGGGCGCCTTGCGGCGCAGAACGGTGCTCTTCCAGTACGGCGGCCCTCGGTTGGGAGAGCGAGCAGGGACGTCGGTCGGCTCGCCGAGCACGGAGAGGAAGCGGGCGAGGTTCCTTCGCTCGGTCACCATGGCGACGAGCTTCATCCGCCCCTTGCAAGCTGGGCACTCGAGGACATCGATCGCAAATGTGCGGCGCAAGATCTCGGCCCACGGTCGATAGCCGCCACGCTTGCGTTTCGGAGCGGCGTCATCGTCCGCCTTCGTAGGCTCTTGTGGCTTCGCAGGGCGCAGTCCGATGCGCTTGCGCGCCAACGTGGGCGACTTGCCGAGGCGAGCACGCCCGCGTACTTGACGGTGGGAAAGCGCGGCGGCGGGACGCTGGCCGCGAGGCGGCACAGGAGCGAGAGCGGATCCATGTCCACCGCGACAGTCCCGTCAGCGAAGGCGCGCTTGAGCGACAGCCGCACCAGGCCGTCCTGCTGCGGCTCGACGCGCTCGTTTGCGATCGGGGGTCGCAGCACGTAACGCAGCAGCGCCTCCCTCGCCGCGGCATGGTGCGCACCGGCGCGCGTCGCTGCGTGCAAGGTGAAGCCGTCGAGCGCAGCGCACAGCGGCTTGTCGTACGCGAGCGCGCTCGGACAATACGACGAGAGCCCGCGGAGCCATTGCGGGGCGACGACGTGTGGCGCGGCTCTCGTCCCGAGACGGCGGAAGCACAGAGCGCGGCCTCGGGCTCGTCGTCCTCCTCGACGTCGTGCTCGATCTCGAGATGCCCGTGCCGCCGGAGGTAACGGAGCATCCGCCCGACGGCGTGCTCTAGGACTTGACCGACCTCGCGCGTTCGCAGGTGACCGAGTTCGTTCCACACGAGCTCGGTGCCGTCTTCGTGATAAGCCCCGTCGAGGAAGACCACGTGCAGGCTCACCGAGGTGGAACCGCCGCTCGCCGCGCCGGAGGAAGCGTCCTGCTCGGGGTCGGCGCAGGCGGCGTCGAGCAGCGCAAAGGCGAGCAGCGCGCCCGCGATCGTCCAATGTTGCGACATGGCGTTCTTCCTTGCTGCCTTGGTGGCTGGAGGAGGATCGAGGATACCGAAAGCCTGGTTCGCCGAGAAGCGATGAATCGTGGTCTGCGTGTAGGTGTGGCGTGAGCGATGGCCGACAGAGGTCCTGATAGAAGCAGACTGCGGGACTATAAATTTGACGCCCCACTGCGCCGGGACCATGCTCCGGCGCTGGTATGAAGCATTGTAACCAATACGGTAGATGGCTGCTGGTCGCAGCCCTGACCATCCCTGTTCCCGCCTGCGGGGACGACTCCACGGATCCCCCGGCTGACGCGACAGGGGCGGGCGGCTCCGGCGCAGGCTCCACCACCGGCACCACCGGCACCGCCGGTGGCGGCGGCGACGGCGGCTCCGGCGCGGGCTCCACCACCGGCACGGCCGGCGGCGGCGGCGAGGGCGGCTCCGGCGCGGGCTCCACCACCGGCACGGCCGGCGGCGGCGGCGAGGGCGGCTCCGGCGCGGGCTCCACCACCGGCACCGCCGGCGGCGGCGGCGAGGGCGGCTCCGGCGCAGGCTCCACCACCGGCACCGGCGGTAGCGGCGGCGCGGGCGGCTCCGGCGCAGGCACCACCACCGGCACCAGCGGCAGCGGCGGCGCGGGCGGCTCCGGCGCCGGCTCCACGGGCACCGCCGGCGGCGGCGGCGAAGGCGGCTCCGGCGCCGGCTCCACCACCGGCACCGCCGGTGGCGGCGGCGCGGGCGGCGAGAGCGCGTCGGTCGAATGGCCGACGGTGACGAGCGAGATCGCGCTCGACCCGGAGATCGAGGACGCCATCGCCGAGCTGCTCGCGCAGATGAGCGTGGCGCAGAAGGTCGGCCAGATGGTCCAGCCCGAGATCCTGGCGATCACGCCGGACCAGGTCCGGGAGTACCACATCGGCTCGGTGCTGAACGGCGGCGGCTCCTGGCCGGGCCGCTCCAAGCACGCGACCGTGGCCGACTGGGTCGACCTCGCGGACGCCTATTACGCGGCCTCCATCGACACGAGCGGCGCGCCCGGCGAGCACCTCGGCATCCCCGTCATCTGGGGCGTGGACGCGGTGCACGGCCACAACAACGTGATCGGCGCGACGCTGTTCCCGCAGAACATCGGGCTCGGCGCCATGAACGATCCCGATCTCATTGAGGAGATCGGCGCCATCACCGCCGCCGAGGTCGCCGTCACCGGGCTCGACTGGGCCTTCGCCCCCACGCTCGCCGTGGTGCGGGACGATCGGTGGGGCCGCTCCTACGAGGGCTACTCCGAGGATCCGGAGATCGTGAGGAGCTACGCGGGCCGGATGATCCGGGGCCTGCAGGGCCGGCCGGCGGACAGCGCGGACCTGTTCAACGGCGCGCACGTGGTCGCGACCGCCAAGCACTTCATGGGCGACGGCGGGACCGAGCAGGGCAAGGACCAGGGCAACACCGTCTGCTCCGAGGAGGCTCTGCGCGACATCCACGCCCAGGGCTACCTCTCCGCGCTCGCGGCGGGCGCGCAGACCGTGATGGCGTCGTTCAGCAGCTGGAACGGCGACAAGATGCACGGCAATCAGTACCTGCTCACCGACATCCTCAAGGGCCAGCTCGGCTTCACCGGCTTCGTCGTCGGCGACTGGAACGGGCACGGCCAGCTCCCGGGTTGTAACAACACGCGGTGCGCCGCGGCGATCAACGCCGGGGTGGACATGATCATGGTGCCCAACGACTGGATGGCGTTCATCGAGAACACCATCGCCCAGGCGGAGAGCGGCGAGATCCCGATGGCCCGCATCGACGACGCGGTGACCCGGATCCTGCGCGTGAAGATGCGGGCCGGCCTCCTCGGCCCCAGGGCGAGCAAGGGCGCCCCGTCGACCCGGTCGGTCGCCGGCGACGCCGCGCTCCTCGCCGCGCCGGAGCACCGGGCCGTGGCGCGCGAGGCCGTGCGCAAGTCGCTCGTCCTGCTCAAGAACAAGGGCGATGTCCTGCCGCTCAGCAAGTCGATGAACGTCCTCGTGGCCGGCAAGACCGCAAACAACATCCAGAACCAGTCCGGCGGCTGGACGCTGACCTGGCAGGGCACCGGCAACACCAACGCCGATTTCCCGAACGCGCAGTCCATCTACGCCGGCATCGAGGAGACGATCACGGCCGCCGGGCTGAGCGGCGCTGCGACCCTGAGCCCCGACGGCACCGCCGCGGCCGACACCTTCGACGCCGCGATCGTGGTCATCGGCGAGACGCCCTACGCCGAGGGCCAGGGCGATATAGGCAAGTTCGAGACGCTCGAGCACGCGAACCTCTACCCCGAGGACCTCGCCGTCATCGAGACCATCCGCGCCCAGGCGCCGAGCGTGCCCATCGTCACGGTGTTCGTGTCGGGCCGCCCGCTCCACACCAACAAGGAGCTCAACCGGTCAGACGCGTTCGTGGCGGCCTGGCTGCCGGGCAGCGAGGGCGGCGGCGTCGCCGACGTGCTCTTCGGCGATCACGAGTTCCAGGGCAAGCTGTCGTTCTCGTGGCCCTCGGCCGACTGCCAGACGTCCATCAACAGGGGAGACGGCGAGGAGCCGCTCTTCGCGTATGGCTATGGCCTCGTGACCACCGACGCCGACGCGCTCGGCGACGATCTGCCCGAGGTCTCCACGGGCCACGGCTGCGATGCCCCGGACCCGGGGGCGGCCGGCACCACGAGCGAGCCGCTCGAGATCTTCGTGGATGGCGAGGACAAGGGCGACTACGTGCTGCGCATCGGCGGCCCCTCGAACTGGGGCGGCATCGACGTGGGCATGGGGGCCACCCTGCCCGGCGGCGAGGTCAGCGTGAGCACGATCGACGGCGAGATCCAGGGCAGCGCCAAGCAGGTGACCTGGAGCGCGACGGGCCAGATCTACGCGCAGGTCTCGGCGGGCGCGCCCGGGGTCGATCTGTCGCCTTACTACAACTCGGAGACCTCGATCGTCTTCCGGGCGCGCGTCGATGCTCCGCCCGAGGGCCCGCTGGTCACGCTGTCAGCCCACTGCGTGTATCCCTGCCTCGGCGACATCAACATCGCCAATACGCTGACCTCCATCGCGGACGGGGAGTGGCACGAGGTCTCCGTCCCGCTGAAGTGCCTGACGGACAACGGGCTCGACATCACCAACGTCAACACGCCCTTCCTCCTCTACTCGGAGTCGCCGATGGACGTGGCGATCGAGGACGTCCGCTGGGAGCCCTTCACCGCCGGCCCCACCCCCACCTGCACGTTCTGATCCTCTAGAGCGGCGGGCCCCCGCTTCGGATACGGGCCCACCTCGACGTTTTCGGTGCTCAGCTCCCTTTCGTGCGCTTCCGCGCCGAAAACACCGATCTGGGCCCGTCTCCTGTGCGGGTGACCGCCGCTCTGTTTCTCATGTACCGGACGCGGCTGAGCACCGCTCCCGGGCGCCTTTCGGGCGCCCCGCTTCACCCCTGGAGCGCCGGCCGGGCCGCCGCCGCGCGTGCCGGGCGCCTCCCGCGGCCGGCGTCGCTGCCGCGCGCCGCCGCCGCTCGGGTGGTGTACCCGGCGATGCGCGCGTAGCGCGTAGGTAAAAGAAGCCGGATCGCAGCGCGAAGCAGTGTAGCGCAGCAAACCGAAAGGGTGGGACCGCGGGCGTCGTGATGGCTCGGTCCTGGGCCGAAAGAGCGTGGTCCGGGCGGCGCCGAGCGCGCTACGGGGCGCATCGGCGTGCCGTGGGCCCACGTGTCCGTCCGGGCGTTGGTCTGGCCCGGGAGGCGCGTCGCGAGACGCTATGCGGCGTCCCCGGGCGCCTTGCGGCGCACAACGGTGCTTTTCCAGTACGGCGGCCCTCGGTTGGGAGAGCGTGCTGGGACGTCGGTCGGTTCGCCGAGCGCGGAGAGGAAGCGGGCGATGTTCCTTGGCTCGGTCACCATGGCGACGAGCTTCATCCGCCCCTTGCAAGCTGGGCACTCGAGGACGTCGATCGCAAATGTGCGGCGCAGGAGCTCGGCCCACGGTCGATAGCCGCCACGCTTGCGTTTCGAAGCGGCGCCTTCGTCCGCCCTCGTAGGCTCTTGTGGCTTCGCAGGGCGCGGTCCGATGCGCTTGCGCCATGGCCTGCTCCGCCGGGTTGGGACAAGCAAACGCGTTCCGCAACGTCAAGATTCCCGGAGCCGTTCCTGGCTCGTGCAGTCCGACTGTACGAGATCATTGACAGAACGGGCCTTGTGCGATCAGGCAGGTCTTCCACGCCTGAAACACCTGGGATTACCGCGACGTCGCACCAAGCGGAAGGCATGTTACCGTACGACTGTACCCTACTGGCTCGACAAAGTACCCGAATTTCTGGGAAGATAGACCCTATGGGGAAGAACCTGACCTGGAAGACTCAGGACCGTCTCTCCGTGGTCGTGCACAACGAGTGTGCGCCCACGGATCTTGAGTGGAACATCTATCTCAATCACGTGCGTGAGAACGTGAACATTCCCAATCTGAGGGTCTTGGTGTGGACCGATGGTGGATCCCCTGATGGGCGGCAGCGTAAGGCCATGGAGGTGGTGGCACGTCAGGGCTATCCCAACCCTCCGCCGCTCGCGGTGGTGACTCAGAGCATTGTCGTGCGGGCGGTGATGAAGCTCGCGTCCATCTTCAATCCGCATATCCGCTGCTACTCCCCCGATCAGATCTCCTTGGCGTATATGTATCTGGGGCTCACTCCGGCCGAGCGCGACCTCGCCTCCCAGCTCATGAGGGAGCTCAGAGGGGAATTACGCAGCACGAGGATCGCGTCATGAGTCCTCGTACTGCCAACGAGCCATGTTGCCGCGGCAGGCGCGGGAGCCATGGCGCTCCGACGCCACCTCTTGCCTCGACACCCACACGCTCGAAGTGATCGAGGCCGTTGAGCAGCACCTCCGGTGGTATCGACTCGATGCGAGGCGCTGGGGGGCTCGGCCTGCGACGGAGCTGGCGCCTGAGCGCGGGTCAGCGCCGACGCAGGGCGTCGGCGACGCCCTGCTGCAGGGTGCCGCACGTCGTGATCCCGGTCAGATCCATGCCGGCGCGGACGATGTGCTCGGCGACCTCCGGGCGGATCCCGGTGAGGATCGCCCGCGCCCCGAGGAGGCGGACGGCCCGCGTGGCGCGCAGCAAGGCGTCGGCGACCTGCTCGTCCACGTCGGGCACGCCCGTGATGTCCAGGATGGCGACCCGCGCGCGCCTCTCGGCGACGCCGCGCGAGAGGACCTCGATCACGGCGCTCGCCCGCTCCGGGCTCACCGCGCCGATGAGCGGGAGGATCAGCGTGTCGTCGGTGATCGGCAGCAGCGGCGTCGAGAGCTGCGCCACCATCGCCTGCTGGGCGAGGAGCGCTTCCCGCTGCACGAGCGCGACGCGGGTCGCCTCCTCCGCCCGCCTCCGGTCGGTGATGTCCCGGATGATCGAGACCCTCACCGACCGGCCCTGATAGGGGACCTTCCGGCCGCGGACCTCCGCGAAGAACCGGGAGCCGTCTTTCCGGAGGATGTGGTGCTCGTACGTCACCTCGCTCCCGGAGCGGACGTGATCGATCACGATGTGCCGGTCCTCGGGCGCCGCGAAATCCAGGGCGCTCCGGCCGATCATCTCGTGGGCCTGATACCCCATGAGATCCTCGACGCGAGCGTTCACCTCGACGAGGATCCCCTGCTCGCTGATGGCGATGACGTCCGGCGAGGCGTCCACGAAGCGGGACAGCCGCTGCTCGGTCTCCGCCAGCCGCGCCACGGTCTGCTGGTGCTCCGCGAGCGACCGCGTCAGCTCGTCGACGCGACGCCGCAGTTCCTCCGCGTTCTCCCGTGCATCGTGTTCCATCGTCTTCGTAACCCGGACTGTCCCGCCGCCCCTCGCTCCGGCCTCGCGCGCTCGGCGAGCAGGCGCCGGCGACCACGCAGCCCGGCGCTGGCCACGGGAGGGGCGAGCGGATCGAGGCTACAGGCAGCGCAGGACGTTGTCGCGCACGAGCTGCCAGATGGTCTCGGGGATGTGGCCCAGCCAGCAGACGTCGCGCTCGACCGGCGCCTCGGCGTCGTCGAGCGGGTCGTCGGGGCTGTAGGCGAGCCGCCACAGCCGCTCCCTCACCGAGCCGTTCCGCTCGATCACGAAGCGCTGGACGAGCTTCGTCGCCAGCTCCTCGCCCTCGACGTCGAGCAGCAACGAGGGCGGCGCCACCTCGATCTCGCCCGCGCCGCGCAGCGGCTGGAGCCGCACGTACGCCCCCTTCGTGAGCTCTCCTTCGTCCGGCGGCTCGAACCCCGCCGCGCGGTCATGCGCTGCCGGGCCCCGATCCTGGACTTGCGATGAAGCTGTCCTGGTAGCCCGGGTCCTCCACCTCGATGGCGTCTGCGGTGGCCGAGAGCGGGCGGATCGTGTCGAGCATGACCGCAAGCTCGCTCGTCCCGCGGCTCCCCAGGCTCGCCTCGTACGCGCCCGGGTGCGGCCCGTGTGGAACGCCCGCGGGGTGGTGGGAGGTGCTGCCGGGGCCGACGCCGCGCCGCGAGGTGAAGTCACCGCTGCAATACAGGATGACCTTGTCGCAGTCGACGGACAGGTGGTGCTTGCGCGGAGGCAAATCAAGCCGGATCGCAGCGCGAGGAAGCGTAGCGCGGCAGAGCGAAAGGGTGGGACCGCGAGCGTCGTGATGGCAGGGCGCGGTCCGATGCGCTTGCGCGCCAACGTGGGCGACTCGCCGAGGCGAGCACGCCCGCGTACTTGACGGTGGGAAAGCGCGGCGGCGGGACGCTGGCCGCGAGGCGGCACAGGAGCGAGAGCGGATCCATGTCCACCGCGACAGTCCCGTGAGCGAAGGCGCGCTTGAGCGAGAGCTGCACCAGGCCGTCCTGCTGCGGCTCGACGCGCTCGTTTGCGATCGGGGGTCGCAGCACGTAACGCAGCAGCGCCTCCCTCGCCGCGGCATGGTGCGCACCGGCGCGCGTCGCTGCGTGCAAGGTGAAGCCGTCGAGCGCAGTGCACAGCGGCTTGTCGTACGCGAGCGCGCTCGGACAATACGACGAGAGCCCGCGGAGCCATTGCGGGGCGACGACGTGTGGCGCGGCTCTCGTCCCGAGACGGCGGAAGCACAGAGCGCGGCCTCGGGCTCGTCGTCCTCCTCGACGTCGTGCTCGATCTCGAGATGCCCGTGCCGCCGGAGGGTTCGGAGCATCCGCCCGACGGCGTGCTCTAGGACTTGACCGACCTCGCGCGTTCGGCTCGGGCGCTACCTGCAGAGCGATCCGATCGGCTACGAAGGCAGCCCCGTCAACCTGTATGCCTATTGACCCAACCCGCTCGTCCAGGTCGACGTGCTCGGCCTCGACCACGATGGGCAGTCGAGCAAGTCCAACGACCAGGACAAGAGCAAGCAGGACAAGCCGCCAAAGGACAGGGACAAGAACCCCAGCGAGGACGCACCCCCGACGCGCGGAGATCCAGTCGAGATCCGGAGCAAGGCGGGCAAGCCGATCGGCACCTGGATGCCTGGCGAGAGGCTGGAGATCAACCGGGTGGGCAAGAATAAGCCACCGCTTTATGGGGGCAACACCATCAAACTCGATCCGAACAAGACGACCACGCTGACGGGCAGCCTCAGCGATGTCAACGTCGTCGTCGAGCGAGGCGCCCGTGCCCCGGGCCTGACTGCCAGCGGCGAGATCCTGGAGGCATAAACATCCTCCGCTCGCCGAAATGGGGTGAGATCCAGGAGAAGCACAAGCCAATCCTCGACGCCGGCGATGAGCAGCGCTACTGGCGCACCGTGTCGGATGAATTCTGGGAGACAGCGAACAAGCCATGGCTAGACGATGCAGTTGCCCGCGGCGACAATTTTCGGTTCGTGTCGGATCCCAAAGACCCGAGAGCGACACACTACTACGATGACGATGGCGCGCCGATCATGCACAATGGCGAACACGTCAAGTCCATCTTCGGACGTGAAGTAGACTACCTCGAGGCCAACGGCTATACGTTTCAGCCAGATGGAACTGCCGTGAAGGGAACATAACATGACTGATCCTGCGTTCATGACCGAAAAGGTGCTTGGTGATGTACTGGCCGAGTTCGAGTGGCTTGCCCCCTACACGTTGAACGACGAAGACCTGCCGGACGGCATTGACGTCGCCTTTCCGAGGTGCAGCCTGTTCTTCTCCGAAGATTGGACGGGCTGCGTCCATGTCGCGTTCAGCGCTGAGCACACTGGCCTCGATGAAGCCGTCGACATGAGGGGCGTACGCGAGGTGTTGGGCGGTGGTAAAACGCCTGGATTGATCAAGGACATCGCTGGACCAGGCTCATCGAAGAAGGTCCAGAATCAGATCCGAGACCTGGCGAAAATATTGCTCAACGAGTTCGCGTCATCGCTCGTGGGTGAATATGCATGGATCCCTGCGTACACGTCCGTTCTCGCCCGAGAGAAGCAGAGCCGCGAGGGAGGGCAGGGCGCATAGCTAGATAGTCGTTCAATGGTTGATGAGGTGCGCATGTCTCTCATCTCGCCGATGGATGGCTCGGTGCCGGCGTATGCGAGCGGGCGCTCGTCCTTGGCAAGCCAATCGCGAGCAGTCTCAATGAGAACGTCAAGAATCTGCTCGACGCTCCCCGTGGCGTCGGCAGTTCCGCCATGGCGGCGCCATGCAGCATCGCGGCGAGAGGGTCGTCGCCTGCGCACGCCGCCGCGCTTGCCTCCCGGCACAGGCCTGGTGCTTGCCAACATCACTTTCCGGATGCCTCCGGGGCGCTTCGGCACGCAACCACCGCGCGCGGGCGATCCCAGTAGAGCCTGCGGGCACTGGCGAGCGGCAAGGCTCCGGCAGCGAGTCGACGCGGGCGGCGGGCTCGACGTTCGGCCCAAGCTTGCTCACCGCTCCGGTGCCACCGGCAGCCCGAACAGCCGACCGATCGCTTCGTGAACGACCCGGGCAGCCACCTCATCCCCGAGGGCGACGGCGTGGCTCAGGACGCTGGCGAGCGAGGCGATCACCGCAGCCCGACGTGCCGGCTCGGTCACGGCGAGCTCCCCAAGCCCGGGGCTTGGCCCTTGGGCCCGGGTTGGGCCCATCCCTCCCGAGGGTGTGCGATCCGTCGTCACGCCCTCCCAAAATCCCCGGGGATGCGACGGATCGCACCGGTTCGCCCCCGCGGAATCGTCCCGCCAGAAACACCGACGATGAGGCAGCCCTGAGGTCAAGGGCTTTAGCGCTCTCTTTCCGCGGCTGGTCGGCTTCGGCTCGGCATTGGTAGCGCTCGGTGTCGTCAGTGCAGGTCGTTTCGGCATGGACGTCTCCCTTCGCCCCGGTGGGGCGTCGTTACGGTTGGACTGGAGCGCCGCGTCGCGTCCGCAGGAGCGAGCTGTGGCTCAATCGACGATCCGCATTCACAGGCCGGCAGTCGCCTTGGTGGCCTGGATGCACGCTGTGGTCCGAAACGGGATCGTGGAGGCGCAATCTGTCGAACGGCGTGTTCGACCCAGAGGTGGATCACCCTCGGTGTTTCCGCGCTCATCCACGTAGCCCTCGTTCACGCTCCTGGCGTGGCGCGCTCGTGGCGCATGTCCCCCGGGTGGGGGAAGTCAGTTCATCGAGGTCCTCCTTGAGGTCGAGGTCGGCCTCGATGGATCCGCTGCCGCGGCGGCGTCGAGTCCCTTGTCGATCGACCGCTGCCGGCGGCGCGCTTTGACCGTGGCTTGCTTCATGGCCTGTGCCTGCTGCTCGACCGACTGCGCCTGCAGGCGCAGGCCCTTGGCCGAGGCGGCCGCTGCGCTCTGTGCGTCGTAGAGCGTGCCGTCGCGCCACATGGCCCACAGCACCCCCGAAAGCCGCCGCGCCAGCGCCACGACCGCGATGTGTCGACCCCGGCGTTCGGCAATGGCATCGGCCCATCGACGCAGCGGGTCGTCGCCGCTCTTGTTCTTATGCCGCAGGATCGTGTGCGCGGCCTGCGTCAGCAACGTGCGCAGGTACGCGTTGCCTTGCTTGGTGATCGCGCCCAGCCGCCGCTGGTCGCGCCCGCCGGAGGTGTCCTCCAAGGGAACCAGACCCAGGTAGGAGGCGAGTTGGTGGGCGTGGTGAAAGCGCTTGGCTTCATCCACGACCGAGACGAACGCGGCGGCGACGACCAGCCCCACGCCGGGCGCTGTGGTCAGCCGCGCGATCACCGGCTCGTGGGCGCACAGCTGCTCGAGCGCGGCATCGACCAGCGCGATCTGGGGGTTGAGCACCTCCAGCGCGGTCACCAAGGGCCCGATCAGCTGACGGGTCCCGGCCGGCAAGGCGGCCTCGCTCAGCCGCGCGAGGAAGCCCTCGGTGGTGCAGGTCGCGAGCTTGTGTCCGCAGGCGCGCAGCAGGCCGCGCACGGTGGTGACATACTGGGCCCGCGTCTCGACCAGAGCGCGCCGGACGGCCAGCTGGTGACGAATGGCCCGCCGGTGAGGCGACAGCACGTGAGCGAGCGGAATGCCCCCGCGCTCGACGGCGCGCGCCAGCGCCTCGGCATCGAGGCGATCATTCTTGCGGCCGTGCTGGCCAATGCCGAGCTGACGTGCTCGCGTGGTATCGACGACCAAGACGTCGTGACCCCAGTCGCGGAGTTTGTCGTGAACCACCCAGGCCTCGCGGCACGCCTCGATCGCCACCCGGGCCGGCGAGGACGACGGACCGAGGACATCCTGGAGCGAATCGAGCGAGCGGACCGTGCGTCGTAGCACCACGGCCCCGCCCGCCACTTCGCAGAACGAAATCTCGTTGACCCCCAGATCCAGCGCTACACTTCGCATGGCTGACCTCTCGTGGGCCCCCGTCAACTGCGTCATCGAACGCGTGGGGGTGCCTGCAGGCACCCCTGCAGGCGAGAGGTCAGCCACGTTGCTTGCTGCTTCGAGCGGCTCTTTCCTGCGCGCTCCAGCACGCTCTGCTGCCGCTGGGCTGACCTCCACGGTGCTGCGGGCTGTCTTCGCAGGCCCCGCCGCGCGAACGCGTCGAGCAGAAGCTCGGGTCGGTGCGGTCGGCATCGTGGGTCCAGGCGCCGCGTGGGCTGCCTCATCCCATCTGTCGATGAGGAGCGGCGGCCGGGAACAGCAGCGATTTTCGTAGCTTCCGCCTGTTCGCCGCCGAGGACGGCTCCGGTGTGGCCGAGCGGGGCGCCCTCAGCCGCCGCGTCGCCCGCGGTGAAGGGCCCGCGGCATCACCGGTCCCACCCTGCAGCCACGCCGCACGCGCTGGTTGACATAGAACACCTCATGCGACCAGGCAGGCCTTCCACGCCTGAAACGCCTTCGATTTCCGCGACGCAGCACCAAGCGGAAGGCGTCCTGACGTAGAGCTGTACCCTGCTGAGCGTCAACCGCGCGGCGGTTCGACGCGAGCCGCGAAGGAGGTCGCCATCACTCCCAGCCGGACACGCCGTTCGTGTCGCGCAGGATGGCGTGGACGGCGCGCACCTGACCGCCGGACATCTTGATCATATGCATGTCCAGATGCCCGTCCGTCATGAAGTCGAAGATGGTGAGACCGATGGCGATGCCGCGCACCTCGTCGGCCAGGATGACGCGCGGGATGAAGGTGCCGCCGGACCCAGGATCGCCGGCGCTGCAGGATGCTCCGGTGCGGCAAGAGAAGTTGCCGCCCCCGTTCTCCAAGCGCTTGCAGGCTCCCGTGACGTCGCAGACGCCGGAGGGGAACGCGCGGAAGTACTTGTCGATCCAGCTCGTCAGCTCTTCCCGGGTGGCCCGCTCGGCCTCCGGGACCTCGTCGTGCCAACCGATCTCGTCCGAGATGGCGATGATCGCGGCGGGATTCGAGGCGACCGCGAACGATGCCGTGTAGTCGCCCGGGCGGACGACGATCGTCTCGATCTCCGTCAGCTCCGAGCCTTCCACCTTGATGCGGAGGGCGACGGGAAGATCCCTGCCGCCTTCCGGGATCACCGCCTGAGCGCCGGCGCTGCACGCCTCGGTATCCAGGGCACGCTGCGAATACTTCACCTCGCCAGCGTCCCTCCAGAAGTCCGTCGTGCCGATCTCGGCCTGCTTGCCGTTCTCGGTGAACTTCACGCCTTCTGCCAGGGGTAGGCTGGAAGGATCTCCGGCGGCGAGGGCGGCGAAGTAGTCGTCCAGGAGGCCATCCAAGAGCTCGCGCGTGCAGGCGCCACCCGGAGCGCCGCCCGCCCCAGTCGCTCCGCCGGTGGCCGCTCCGGAGCCACCGCCGCTGGAGGTGCCGCCGCTCGGCCCCGCGCCGCCGGTCGACGTCGCGCCGCCGCTGGCGCCGCTCGATGAGGCGCTGCCGGTCTCTTGCGGCGTGCCGCCGGCGCCTCCCGCGGAGCTCTGGCCGCCCGAGCCCACCGCGCTGCCCGAGGCTCCACCACCTCCGGTCCCGCCCGTGGCGTCACCGTTTTCGCCAGGGCCGCAAGCGCCCAGCGTCAGGGCGAGGGCGACCCCGAGAGAGAAAAACGAGCTAGGGTTCATGCGCTACCTCTGCGCTGGATCAAAGCTCGCCGCTGAGCGTCGGCGCTGTCCAGTCGATGTGGTCCAGGTGGTTGGGCTTGTTGGGGAGGTCCGTGGCGAAATTGCCCGTCGCCGTAGCGTTGCTGCCCTTCAGGAACTTGTCGATCATGGCGTTGAGGGATGCAGTGTACTGCGAGCGCCAGCTGCAGTGGCTCCCACCTGCGCCCGTATAGGCGATGTGGTCTCCGACGCCGAGCGCCTCGAAGATCATCTTGCCGACGTTGGCGGTGACCCACGCCGAGTTCCGATCGAGCCCGTTGTACATGGTGCTCGGATTGTCCACGATGTAGAGGCCGCGTGGAGCGATGAGGCCCATCATCTCGTGCATGTCGACGGGCAGCTTGTTCGTGTTGTCGGCCCCAGCGTTGTTGCCCGTGGTGAACTGACCGAGCGCCACCTCCGAGAGCCAGCGGACGTAGCTGATGCCATGATAGGGCCATTCGGAGCCGCTGTAGCTATCGAGCACCTCGACGAGGCGCAGGCCGATCGTGCCCCCGAGACCCGACTCCACCGGGATGGTCAAGGCGATGCGGTTGTCGAGCACGCCGGCGACGAAGGCACCCTTGCCCCAGCGCGAGCAACCCGTCACACCCACCCGGCGTGGATCGATGACGCCGGGGTTCTGCTCCAGGACGTCGAGGACGCGACTGATCTGCCAGGCCTGTGCCGTGAGGTAACCCGCGGGATGATCCGAACCGTACACGCTGTAGAACGGCC
The DNA here is from genome assembly GCF_051473845.1 of Sorangium sp. So ce381. Lineage (NCBI taxonomy): Bacteria > Pseudomonadati > Myxococcota > Polyangiales > Polyangiaceae > Sorangium > Sorangium sp. So ce381. The sequence continues at coordinate 3,028,824 of NZ_CP150336.1, forward strand.
CGTTCTTCGCGCCGCTGGTGCCTTGCGACTCGACCGCGGTGAAGGTGATCGTCGCGACGCCGCTCGGAACTGGCATGCCGCTCAGGCCGCCGTAGCCGATGATCGCCGGGGCGGGCGCGGTCGCCCCGTTCATGTTCACGGTGAGGTTGAACGAGGCGCTGCCGCTGCCATCCTTGACCTCGACCGTGATCCTGCTGTTGCTCACGGTACCGGACACGGCTCCCTTTGCCGGGACAGGCTTGTCGCCGTAGATGAACTTGTAGGCTTGCTGGAGGATCTCTTCGCGCCGGCAGGCCCACTCGCTCTTGCTGGCGATGCGGTTGCCGTCCATCTTCTTGAAGGGGTCCGGCAGCTTCGAGTTCGCCGTGAGCGAAGCGACGCTTGGCATCGGTCCGACGGTGCACCCGGCTCCAGGGTTTTCCACCTCGCCCCACTCGGCGCTCACGGCGTTGCCGCCGTCGCCACTGCCCCCGGCACCACCGGTTCCCGGCGCTCCTCCCGTTCCGGCCGGGCCCCCGCCACCGGTGCTGGCTTCGCCCGTCGTCACGTCGCCGCCCGTCCCGGTCGGGGTACCGCCCGAAGAAGAGGACGATCCACCAGTGCCCGTCGGCGTCCCTCCGGTGCCGGTGCCGGTGCCGCCCCCCGTGCCGACTGCAGAGCTTCCTCCTGGACCGATAGGATCCGATTCGCCTCCGGTGGCGCAGGCGGCAAGCATCCAAGGCAGCGCTGCGAACAAGACCAAGGAGATCGTGGGACGTGCAGTGCGTAGACGCATGTTGAGCGCTCCTCGTGCGGGGGGTCGTCAAGCAGGCTCCCGCCGGGGTCGGGCGATGGGATGGCGGACGAGGGCCCGACCCGCGAGTGCCGCCGAAGTTATTCCCCACTTTGCCGGTCGTCTTCAAGCTGATTTTGTGCTACTTTTCGTAACAATCGCGCGCTGCACGTGCCGCTCAGGTGGACTGTTCTCGGGCACGATGAAAGAATACTTTGACTTCTACGCGAAGGTATTAAGATGCACGAACGAGTTCTCGCAGACGTTCGGCGAATGGGCGCTTACGAGATCCGCGGAGGAAGAAGGGGGTGTGAATGACCTCGCAGGGGGCGAGGCTCGCCCAGGGCGCCGAAGCGGCAACTCCGCGCCCTGAGGTACATCTCGCTCCCGAGCGGGCCGTGGCCGAACTCGTGACCGGGAGCTGCGGTGACACTCCCTTGAGCCACGGGCCCCTGCTCCGGGAGGACTGGAAACAGGGACCGGGTTCTCGTCGACGCGACACGCTCGCTGCGGACTCTCGAAGGAGGGAGGGGGGCGCGCGGCGTTGCACGTGATCTGAGCCAGCTCACCCGGGCTCCCGGTAACCACACGACGGCATGGTCTCGTGATCGCTCGCGAGCGTGAGCGCCTCCGTCTCCGCACCCGGTCCAGCAGAGGCAACGGAGGCGTCGACATCTCTCTCCGGAGCCTTGCCGGACTCCTGCCGGGCGGAACCAGGGGGGCGGTGCGGCGGGATCGGGGTGGATAGGGGGCGCGGCGGCGGGCATCCAGGACGATCCTTCGCCGGCCAGCCTGCTTTCCGGCGGATCGGCTACTGAAGGAGCATGGGAACCGCCGAGCCACACCCCCCAAGCCGCCGGCTCAGGCTCGTCTCCTCCCAGGGCGCCGGGGGGCAGGGCGCCGGGGGCCAGCCCTCCCCCGCGACCGCCAGCGACGAGGAGCTCCTGCTTGCCTTCCAGCGGGGCGAACGAGGGATCGGCCTGCGCCTTTACGAGCACCTGCTGCCCGTCGTCGACCGGACCCTCTACCGCATCCTGGGTTGCCGCGAGCAGGACCACGCCGACCTCGTGCAGGGCGCGTTCGAGCAGATCGTGAGCACACTTACCAAACGCCGGTTCGCGGGGGAGTGCAGCCTGGCGGGCTGGGCGTCGGTCATCGCCTGCCATGTCGGCCTGAGCGCGCTGCGCGCCCGCCGGCGCGAGCGCAAGGTCATCGATCGCACGCCGGGGTCGCCGGAGCTCGACGCCGAGCCCGAGCCGCCTTCGCAGGGCGCCGACCCCGAGCGAGAGGTGAGCGCGCAGCGCGATCTCGAGGCCCTGCGCCGGCACCTCGCGGCGATGGACGGCGACCGCGCGGCCGCGCTGCTGCTCCACGCCATGGGCTATTCTCTCAAGGAAATCGCTGATTTGACAGGTGTTTCCGTGGCCGCGGCCCAGTCGCGGCTGTCGCGGGGGCGGCGGGAGCTGCAGGCGCGCTTTGAACCCGAGGCGGCGGCGCGACGCGACCCCGCTCGACCCGAGGAGCCACGATGAAGCAGGACGACGTTGACGCCACCCCGAACGAGCGCGCCGCGGCGGCCGGCGTGGACGGCGTGGAGGCCTCGCTGCGGGCGCTTGTCGAGCAGCCGGTGCCGCCGCTGCCCAGGGTCCAGGCGAGGTACCTCCAGCAGCGGATCGCCGGCCGCATCGATCAGCTCGCCGCCGAGGCGGCGGAGCGGCGCGCCCGCGGCGCCCGGCAGAAGCGGGCCGCCCTCGCCGCGGCGGCGCTGGCGGCCGCCCTGACCGCGGCGGCCGCCGGCGTCTTCATCATGGTCCGGACGCGCGAGGCCCCGCCCGCCGCGGCGCAGGTGACGGCGCTCGAGGGCTCGGTCGAGATCGCGGCCGAGGGCGCCACCCGCTCGCCGCCGTCGCTCTCCCTCGTGCCGCTCGCGAGCGACGAGGAGCTGCGGACCGGCGAGGGCGCGCGGGCGAAGGCGTCGCTCGCGACGGGCGCCACCGTCGAGGTCGGGCCCTCGACCCGCGTGAGGTTCGCGCCGGTGGGCGCCGGGCGCGACCGCGCAGGCGACGTCGTCGCCCTCGAGCAGGGCAGGATCGCCGTCGAGGTGCCGCCGCTGCCGGCGGGCATGAGCCTGTCGGTGCACACGTCGGACGCCGTGGTCACCGTGCACGGGACGCGCTTCTCCGTCGAGCGGCGGCCCGACGCGGCGGGAGAGCTGGCCGAGACGCGCGTGTCGGTCGTGGAAGGGCGGGTCGCCGTGCGCCGCGGCGAGGTCGAGCGCTTCCTGAGCCCAGGCGAGACGTGGTCGTCCCGCGACGAGGAGCGCCGGTCGGACCGGCCCGCCGACGGACAGCCGGGCGACGCGCCGGCGCCGCCTCCCGATGGGCAGGACAGCGCCGCCGGCGAGGGCGGCAGGGGCGACAAGGCCGGCGAGGGCGGCGCCGGGGAGCCGCGCGCGCCGCGCGACGCGCGCGAGGCCCCGGCGCGCACCTCGCTCACGGCCGAGAACGAGCTGCTCCAGGGCGCGATGGCGGCGCGGCGGCGCGGGCAGCCGAGGCGGGCGCTCGAGCGGCTCGATCTCCTCCTCGCCCGCTACCCGGACTCGCCGCTCGCCGAGATCGCCCGCGTGGAGCGCCTGCGCGCCATCGAGATGCTCGGCGACAAGGAACGGACGGCGGCGGAGGCGCGCCGGTACCTCAAGGACTACCCGCAGGGCTTCGGGCGCGAGGAGGCCACGTCCGCCTCCCGCCCCGGCGGCGCTCGCCCCTGAGCGCCCGCGCGCGGGGCCGTCTCGATTTTTTTTTGACGAACCCTGCCTGCTCCCGGCGCCTCCGGCGACTTTCACTTCATCGAGGAGATCATCGCGCCGGCGATCGGGTTCGCCGGCTGCGCTCCAGGTCGTGCTTGCTTTCGAATTGGGAGGATCCCGATGCGTTCATTCGCGTTGACAGGGTGGTTCTGTGGTGGGCTGTTGTCGCTCGCGGCCTTCGGCACGGCGTGCTCCCTATCGGGCACAGGAGATGCAGACGGCCGCATCATCTCCGGCGAAGACTGCGTCCCTTCGGACGACGGGGGGAATGCGCCGGCGCCGAGCTTCCCTGGGTCCGGCATGTCGGGCGCCGGCGACCCCATCACGGCGGACCTCGATCCGCAGTCGTGCGGCGCGAGCGCCCTGGGTGTCCCCGTGGACAACACCGCCCAGGTCGACTGCTATTACACGAACAACAACCCGACGACCCCGATGGCCTTCGTCGAGCGGGTCGTCGAGATCGCCGAGAGCGAGGAGCTCGTGCACGTGCGGCTGACGCTCAACCCCGCGTTCGTCGACAACACGTATGGCGAGACGGCCATCGGGTGGGGCGGCGACCAGGAGCCTGCCGGCCCGCAGCCCGGAGGCCCGCAGCCCGGCGGCCCGAAGCCCGGCGATGGGCCGAAGCCGAAAGGGCATGGGGGCCACACCTTCAAGGATCTCGTGGGCAGCGACAAGGCCCAGTTCCAGCTGACGGACGGGAAGGGAGAGCTCGTGCTCGACTTCTACGTCGACTACCTCTCGGTCGACGAGGCGAGCCCCTCGGGTTATGCGTCGCTCGGCGTGCTCGGCGGAGAGGGCAAGATGCTCCTCGGAGACGCCGGCGCCGTCGTCGCGGCGACCACCTCGCTCGACCGCGATCTCAACGCGTGCGGGTACGGCGCGTACCTCGAAGACTCCCCGGAGACGGACGAGAGCTACACCCCCAATGCGGAGACGCCGAACTGGGATTACCGCGTTGTGTACGACGTGTGGGTGAGCGCCTCGGCGTTCGGCGCGGCGGGCTTCGGCGACGCGACCATCAGCTACGTGCACGCCTCTCCGAGCAAGTACCCGTCGGACACGGTCACCGTGACGCCGGGGCCGTGCCCCACCCCGACGACGTGTGAGGGCGACGACCCGCCCGCCGGCGGCGGGGGCAGCGATGCAGGCGAGGATCCGGGCGGAGACGTGGAATGCAAGGAGTCCGGTGGGGAGTGCACGGCCAACACGGACTGCTGCTCGGACGGCGATGTGTGCCTGAGCGGCGTGTGCCAGCAGATCGTGATCCCGCAGTGAGCTGCGGCTCCTAGGCGCACTCGGGGCACGGTTCGAGGTGCTGCGCGGCCTCGCGCAGCGCCTCCGGCACTGGCGCCCCCTCCGCGACGAGCTCGGCGTACTGCGGCGCGTCGTCGCAGGCCAGCTCGTCGGGCTTCGTCGCGAAGACGGCCGTGGCCAGATTCCGGATCTCTTCCCCTCGCGCCGCGTTCTCCTACCGCCGAACGTTCACGTTTACGTGGTCGTGGTCGTGGTCGTGGTCGTGGTCGTGGTCGTCAACGATAGGCCGTGAACGACCACGACCACGACCACGACCACGTAAACGTAAACGTAAACGTAAACGTAAACGTAAACGTAAACGTAAACGTAAACGTAAACGTAAACGTAAACGTAAACGTAAACGTAAACGTAAACGTAAACGTAAACGTTGGTGACCGATGGTGGGGTGGAGGGGGGCGGGCTTCGCACCGGCTGGTGCGGGAGGACGAGGACCCGCCCGCCGGCGGCGGGGGCGGAGAGACAGGCGAGGATCCGGGCGGAGACGGGGATGAAAGGGTCGCCGCCCGCGGATCGCGGAAGGCGCTACTTGCCCAGCAGGGCGTTCATCACCCGGTTGTAGGTCTCCTTCTTCCCGTACTGGTCGTTGAAGAGCAGCGACTGCGAGCTTTGCCCGTTGCACAGCGCCCCGCTCCAGCTGTTGAGCCACGACCTGCCGTCGTTGATGCCCCAGAAGGTGATGCCCGTGCACTTGGGCAGCTTGAAGCAAGCCTCGACGATGTCGTGGTAGTACGCGAGCTGCTCCTCCGCCGTGACCACGCCGCCGCAGCGGTTGATGTCCATCTCGGAGATCAGCACCTCCAGGCCCAGGTCGGTGAAGCGCTTCAGGTTCGCCGCCACGTCCGCTCCAGTGGCCTCGTTGTTCGGCGGCCCGATGTGCATCTGGAACCCGACGCCGTCGATCGGGACCCCCCGATCGACCATCCCCTTGACCATGTTGTAGACGAAGTCGACCTTCGCGTTGCGCGCGTCGATGCTGTAGTCGTTGTAATAGAGCTTGGCCTTCGGATCCTGCTCTCTCGCGATCTGGAAGGCGAGGTCGATGTAGTTCTCCCCGATCTGGTTGAGGAACACCGAGGGCCTCATGCGGGGATTGCCGACCCCGGTGTCGCTGTCGGTCTGGACGGCCTCGTTGACGACGTCCCAGGTGTCGACCCGGTCCTTGAAGTGCCCCATGACCTGGGTGATGTGCCTTCGCATGGCCGCCGTTACATTGTCCTTGCCGGTCATGGAGCTCATCCAGCCAGGCAGCTGGTTGTGCCACACCAGGGTGTGGCCCTTGACCTTCATGTTGTTCTGGCGCGCCCAGTTCACGATGTTGTCCGCGGAGCCCCAGCTGAAGTTCCCCGCGCTGGGCTCGAGCGAGTCCCACTTCATCTCGTTCTCAGCCGTCACGTAGCTGTGCTCAGCGCCGGCGACGCGCTTGTAGTCGTTGTTGCCGAGACCACCACCGGAGATGGCCGCTCCGATCAAGATCGGGGGGTTCGCCTTCTCACCGGCCTCCCGCAGCGTGCTGGCGCTCGCCGCAGGGACTCTGGCGCTGGCGCCGCCGCCCGCGCCATCGCTGCCGCCCGCGCCTTCGCCGCCCGCGCCGCTGCTGGCGCTCGTCGCGCCGCCGCTGCCGCTCGTCGCGCCGCTGCTGGCGCTCGTCGCGTCGCCGCTGCCGCTCGTCGCGCCGCTGCTGGCGCTCGTCGCGCCGCCGCCGCTGCCGCTCGTCGCGCCGCTGCTGGCGCTCGTCGTGCCTCCGCCGGTGCCGCCCGTCGCGCCGCCGCTGCCGGTCGTCTCGTCTCCATTGCCGTCACCGCTGTCCGAGCAGCCGGCTGCAACCAGGAATGCCGAGAGGAGAAGTGTAAAGGGTGCTGATCTCATGCTCGCATGCTCCAAAGTAAAATGTATTTACTAACTCACGCGACCTGGTGCCTTGATCATCCGCGGGTCCACGTCGCGCGCGGGCGGCACCCGAGGTGGTGCCGAACCGGCAGTATATCGGCCGCTGTCTCCCAAGCATACAGCTTCACGAGGCGGACCCGAAGGATAAGGGGCTCCGGAAGGGAATTCCAGGGCAGTTCGAGAATTTTGACATGGGGATAATGTGCGCCCGAGACCGAGTCGGTAGGGCGCCCCACACGCGGCTCGCCGTGCTCCTGGGGTGCACCTGCTGCTGGGGCGCACCTGCTCCCCGGAACGAGCAGGAGGTCGCCGCAGACCTCGACGATCGCGCGACGAAACGTCCTTTGGCGCCGGCGTTCAGAGGCAGCGGGGAGAGGGGAAAGTGATCTTCACATTCCGGATCTCCTGGCGCGCGGTGGCGTCTCCCGTGCCGGCGGCGAAGCCATAAAAGAACTTCGACCCGACTGGGAAGCCGGGGATGGCGAACCCCTGGAACTGGAGCTTGCCGTCGATGTTCAGGCTCACCTTGCCCTTGTCGAGCTCGATCTGCGCTTTATGGAACGCGCCGTCGCCGAGCGCGACGCCGCTCGTCCCCTGGCCCAGCGAGCCGAGGACGCCCCCGTCGCAAGGCTTTGTGAGATCGTCCACGCCCACGTGGTTCTTGTTGGAGTCTGTGCAACCGAGGTTGTGGTAGGTGTCGATCTCGACGCCGAAGCCGGCGAGCCCGGCCATACCGAGGCCGCCGCCGCCATCGCCCACGGCCGTCTCTCCTGTCGTCTGGAGCATGAAGCCCATCCCGTCGCCGCCGCCGAGGCGGAACTCGAACGTTGCCGTGAAAACATCGGCGGCGATGGGATTCCTGTAGATGATGGTGCCAGCCTGCCCGTGTCTGGCCTCGGTGAGCACGCCAGCCAGCCTGTCGGCATCCCAGAAGGCGTCTCCATTGAAGGACCACCCCTCCGGCGGTGAGGCCATGTCCGCGGCGAGGCTCACGCCGCAGGCGGTTCCAGCGGGGCATGTGCCCTCGTCGGTCTGCCCATCGCAATCGTTGTCGACGAGGTCGCACGCCTCCCCGCGCGCCGGCACGCTCTCGCCGGTGCACGGACCCCAGGCATTGCCGGAGCAGACTTGATCGCCCGCCTTGCACACCCCGACGCCCTGGGTGCCCGGAGGGCCCGAGTAACAGCTCCGTCTTTCGCCCTCCGCGCAAACGCAGCCTTCATCGACGATCCGATCACAGTCGTTGTCGAGGCCGTCGCACACCTCCGGCGCCGGGACACACCCGGGGTCTGGCTCGTCGGGGTCTGGCTCCACGGGGCCTGGCTCCTCCGGGCCTGCTCCCTCGGTGCCTGGCTCCAGGAGGAGTTCGCTCCGACCGCCGCACATGGATACGGCGGCGGCGAGCGCCGGGAGCAGGAAGAGGGCCTTTGCGCGCGCTCGCCGGCCTGCGCCCGACGCCGCGTGTGAAGAGCGGAGTGGCTGTGAAGATTGCATGGACTCGATCCTCGGCGCGACCACGGATCGCGCGGAGGACACAGAACACCCTCGCGCCAGCACGCCTGCACCGCAGCGTACCAGATCGAGGCGAGCGCACCTCCAGGAATCCGGCGAGTGAAGGTCGGGATCCTGCCGAGCTCGGCGCGGCCGCGCCCTCTCGGGGCGTTCGACCGGCGTGCGTCTCGACGAGCGGCGCCGGTCCATGGCATGGATGGGCCTCATGGCCGAGCGCTCCCTCTCGATCCCGATCGTCGGCAGCAGCCCTGTCTCGGGCGTGATCCACGCCCCGAGGACGCGAGCGAAGCGCTCCGGCCTGGCCGTCGTCCTCGGCCATGGCGCCGGCAACGACATGAACGCGCCCCTCGTCGTCGACGTCGCCGGGCGACTGGCGGCGCGAGGGCACACCGTTCTCCGCTTCAATTTCGTCTACAAGGAGCTCGGCCGGAAGGCGCCCGATCGGCAGCCGCTCCTCGAGAAGGCGTTCGAGGCGGCGATCGGGCGGGTGCTCGAGGACCGGCCGGAGCGCCTCGTGATCGGCGGCAAATCGATGGGCGGGCGGATCGCGTCGCTCCTCGCGGCCCGCGGGGTCCGCGCGGACGGGCTGCTGTTCCTCGGCTATCCGCTCCACCCCGCGGGCAAGCGCTCGCCGCTCCGGGACGCGCACCTGCCCGCGATCCCCGCGCCGCTCCTGTTCCTCCAGGGCACGCGTGACCCGCTGTGTGATCTCACGCTCCTCCGGCCCGTCCTGAAGCGCCTCGGGGAGCGGGCCAGCCTGCATGTGATCGAGGGCGGCGACCACTCGCTCGATCTCCTCAAGTCCGCGGGGCGGACCAGGGAGAGCGTTCTCGAGGAGATCGACCTCGCGATCGACGGTTGGCTGAAGGCGCGGGTCCTCGCCTCACGCCCGAAGGCGCCGTGAGGGCGAGCGCCCCCGGCCTGCCGGAATGATGGAGGCGCCAAGGCGCCAGGCACAGGATCTTCTCTTGGCGTCCTCGGCGCCTTGGCGGCCCCAGATTCTGCGCTTCTCTGGTGTCAACCAGGTTGTCGCTCCAGGGGCGTCCGGCCCGAAGGGGCCGGACGGTGATATGGCGATATCTCCGCCGATCCTGCGACATCGTCTCATCGGATTCGGGCCTGGAGCGCTCGGCGCGCGCCGTCGTACGATGCTCTCCGGCCGAACGCAGACCTCCCGCTGCGGGCCAGGAGAGCGCGACCATGCTCGAACAACTCGACCCTCTGTCCCGAGCTGCCCCACCCTCCGCGCGCAAGCCATCGCCGCGCGCCCGCGGCTATCCGGTGGTGGGGCTCCTCCCGGCGCTGGCGCGCGACGCGCCGAGCGTCCTCCGTCAGCTCGCGCGGCAGCACCCGGGTGAGCTCATCGAGCTCGATCTCGGGCTCACCCGGGCCTACCTGGTGACGCACCCCGAGCAGGCCCAGTACGTTCTCAACGACAACTGGCGCAACTTCACCAAGGAAGGCGGGATGTGGAAGCCGATCGGGCGGCTCCTTGGCAACGGCCTCGTGACGGCCGGGGGCGACGAGTGGCTCCGGAACCGCCGGCGCATGCAGCCGCTCTTCTCGTCGCGGCAGCTCGCGGGCCTGGTCGATCTCATGTTCGATGTCGTCGAGAGCGACCTGCCGCGGCTCGAGGAGCGGGCTCGCGCCGGCGCCGTCGTCGACATGGACAGGGAGATGATGCAGCTCACCCAGCGCGTCATCCTGGCGACGATGTTCGGCGTCAGCATCGGCCCCCGGGAGGCCGACAGCCTCGGCGAGGCGATCCTCGTCGCGTTCCAGGCGCTGAACGCGAGGATGTTCCTCTACTTCATGCCCGATCGCCTGCTCCCGGGCGAGCGCGCGCTCAGGGACGCGATCGCGAGGATCGACCAGGCGATCCTGCGCCTCGTCCGGGAGCGCCGCAGGAGCAAGGAGGAGCGGGACGACCTCCTGTCGCTGCTCTTGCGCGCGCGGGACGAGTCCGGCTCCGGCATGGACGACCGCCAGCTCCGGGACGAGCTCGTCACCATGTTCATCGCCGGCAACGAGACGACGGCGATCACGATGACCTGGCTCTTCTACCTGCTCGACAGGAACCCCGTCGTCGAGCGCAAGCTGCGCGCGGAGATCGAGGAGGTCGTCGGCGACCGGCGGCCGACGGCCGCCGACCTGTCGAGGATGGAGTACACGAAGATGGTGATCCAGGAGGCGATGCGCATGTATCCGCCTTCCTGGCTCCTGCCGCGCACGGTGAAGGAGGACGACCAGATCTGCGGCTATCCCGTGCGCGCCGGCGCGACCCTCATCGTCAGCCAGTACGTCATGCACCACGACCCGGCGTTCTGGGAGGCCCCCGCGGAGTTCGACCCCGAGCGCTTCACACCGGAGCGCTCCGCCTCCCGCCCGCGCTACGCGTACATGCCGTTCGGCGGCGGCCCGCGTCAGTGCATTGGCAACCTGTTCTCGATCATGGAGGCGCAGATCCTGATCGCCGTCCTGCTCAGGCGGCTCCGCATGCGCCTCGTGCCCGGTCACCCGGTGTCGCCGCAGGCGCTGACCACCCTCCGGCCGCGCCATGGGCTCAAGATGACGCTCCACGCCGTGTGATCGGGCGGAGCGCGACGAGCGGCGGGCTCGATGAGCCGATGCGCCGCCGCCGTCGTCGCGCTCGCCGTGGGGCATCAATTGATGATGGCCGGGTCCTCGATCGTGAAGCACTCGACGGACGACGCCGCGTACTTGATCGCGTTGTACCAGAACTGCGAGATCTGGAAGACCTGCGCCGCGGATCTCTCGTAGCAGGGGCTGTTCGGGTCCGTATACATCTGCGGATTGAGGCACGCGGCCGTACCGCGCCACTGACCCGAGTAGGTCACCCACTCGTCGCCGAACGCGACGACATGGCCCTTGCCGATCTCCTCGTGCACCGCGAAATTGTTCCTGCCGTCGGTGCTATCGACGGTCGCGGTCGTCGACTTGATCGAGCGCGCGATGTAGGCGCCCACGCTCTGGATGTTCCTGCCGATCGGCGTGTCCTGGTTCCAGGTGCCCACGGCCACGGGGAGGTCGCCGCCGAGCGGCAGCGAGCCGCCCCAGCAGTTGCAGTTCGCGCAGCCGTTCCGCGCAGGGTCAATCAGGCCATCGGAGTTGAACTGGATGTCCGTGAACGAGAGGAGCTGGTTGGTCGCCGTGATGTCGTGGATGGTGCATCCCTGCCCATTGCACTGATAACCGCTCAGCGCGATGAGTCCGCCGCCGTTGTTGACCCAGTCCTTGAGCGCGTTCACCTCGTCCGGCGTGAACTCCCACGGCGCCCCGTCGTCGTTCTGCGCGCCCTTCGTCACCATCCACTGGAGGAGGATCACGTCGTACTTGGCGAGAAACTCCGCCGTGAGCGTCGGTTTCTCCCTGTTGTAGTTGTCGACCTGGGCCGTGCTCTGCGTGTTGAGCCAATCCTGGAGCGCCGTGGTGCTGTCGCTGCTGCACGGGCCCCAGACTCCTTCGCGGCCGATCGACGCGATGTTGATGCAGGTGCAGTTGCCCGCGTCGTCGCACGTCGTCTCGTGACCGGCGTCGGGCGGCGGGTCGCCGCCCGGACCCGTGCTGTTCAGCCCGATGTCGCCGCCGGGATCCTCGCCGGTGCTGGTGGTGCTGACGCTGCTGACGCTGCTGGCGCCGCCGGAGCCGCCGGCGCCCTGGCCGACCTCGGCGTTCCCCGTGGTGTTGCCGTTGCCGCCCGATGAACAGGCGATGACGGGCAGCCAGAGGGCGGCGAGCACAGCGCAACAACGCGTCGCGAAATGAAGTCTTGTCATGATCCCTGAGACTATCACTTCCCGCGCCTTTCCGGAGATCCAAAATCATGCGGAGGCGCTCACTCCGAAGCGCTACAGGCTGCTTGATTTCCAGCTCCAGCCACGCGAGCCCCCGCGCGACAGCTCCGGCGTGAGCGTCGCCCGTCGCCCCCCATGCTCTACCGGCCGGGCAAGCGCGAGCAATGATACGAGCGTGGCGATCGGGCCATGCGGTGTCTTGGGCGCAGCTATGCGCACGTGTGGCTGCGGGTACGTGTGGTGTGGGCGAAAGAAAGCGGTGCTGGAGGAACGGTCGAGAGTGCGGGCGCGGGAAACGTGCCATGCGGTTTTTGAACTCTCGCAGGGCTTGCGCCTGGAACACAGCGTCAGACATCGACGCGCCGGGGTTGCGGCGGCCGGGCCAGGTCGGAACGGGTGGTCAGATACGCCGGAATACGCAATGTAGGATTCCATCTGGGCGAAATCCTTGAGACGAGCGGCTGTGGTGCCTGACCCCCGTCTGTGCTTCACAGGTTGCGAGATAGGGCAGCGCTGCAGGGAGCGTGATGGCCGACGCGGCGACGCGAGGCGGCGCGAGCTCGCCCCGTAATGAGCCTCGGCTGCGACAGCAATGTCGTTGAGGAGCTCGACGATACCTGCAGCAAACGTTGCAGCGGCCGAGCCAGTCGTTTATGTCTGGGAGGGGCCTTCCTGGGGTGGCCGGCGCTTGCCGGACGCGTCGAGGGGCCCTTCGCGACGCACGCCAAGGTCCAGAGTGTCGTCCCCTCGCGGAGATTTTCTCATGTGGCGCCATGAATTGAGGAACTGGGTGGCTGCCCGGAACACCCGGACGGCGGTTCGGCTGGCATCCATGGTCATTACCGCTGCTGCCGCGGCGCTCGCTCTCGAGGGCTGCACGTTCGGCGATGATCCGCAGAGGGCGCAGCCCATCGTCGGGAACTGGTTCGATCAGCACTGCATCCCCGTGGAGTGCTTGCTCGAATGTTGCCAGGGGTGGAGTTATTCTAGAAAGCCGCTCCTCCACGGAGGACAGTGGTATGGCACTCAGTGCGAGAACGTTCGGAGTAAAAATGCTGCCTATTCGGAGTACGTTTCTCTGATGTTGGACGTCCAGAATTGATGCACTGAGGGCTTTACCTACTTCGAGTCGGGATACTGTGCAATCGTTGAGCCCCCCGACGTCGTCAAAGAGTTCGGCCCCGATGGACAGCCCGTGTATGCGGGGTTGAGCTTCTTGGTCTGCCCGCCGAGGGGACAGCCAGCGGCGCACCCGATGGAGGATGTGGAGATCATCCCCGAGGAGTGAGGGGGGTAGTGATGGTCATGCCTGCGCGCATCCTCGCGACCGCCATCATCGTCGCCTCCGCCTTCGTCCGACCCTCGAAGGTCTTTGCCCACGAGGGCCCCTGCACGGCCCCCGAGCCCTTCAACGGGTTCTGGGGCGGTGGGCAGGTTCAAGTGAGAGAGCGCGTGGCGGGAATTCCGCTCCTCGCCACGACACGCTTATGGTACAGGCAGATTCGATACTCTCCCTGCGCCAGCGGGATTCCCGTGTTCCCTCCTGGGGTCGGCGAAGCGAGCATCAGCGTGGGGATCCCTCTCTTCGACAACCGGCGCGGCGGGTTGCTTCTGCAAATGGCCGCCCGGGGGCAGGGCTCGCAGAGGTCGAACGAACCCGTGAGCGGTGTCATCACGGGCGCACCCGCCACCGCGGGCCACATCAACCTTTGGGAGACCTCGCTGCCGTTGATCCAGCTCACGGGGGCTGTGTCGGCGGCCATCATGCCGCAGTCCTCAGACGTTCCCCTGTCGATTGCGTATTTGGGCGGTGTGCGGTTCTACGCTCTTCATAACAAGCACGCGCAAGCGAACTTGGGGATCATGGTCGGCGGCAAGAATGCTGTTGTCAACGCTGTCCCCTCGCTCGCGGTCCGGGGCAGCGAGCTGGCGATATGGAGTCATAAGGTTGCGATCGGATTAGAGGTCCGCTCACCCATCGAGTTCTCTGGTGGCCCGATACCCGTTCGGTGGCGGCTCTGGGGAGCCTTGACCTTCGCGCTCGACAAGCTGGACGACCACGCGCGCGACACGCAAACGCACCGGCCTTCCTTCGACCTGGTCCGTTCACCCGTCGAAGCCGCCCCACCCACCCAGACGGCCTGGGAGATGACATTATGATGACCTCCGTTCATTCGGCAGACAGTCCGAACCTTTTGCGGCATCTGCGGAATGTCTCTCGCACCTCGTTGGTCAAGTTGTTCTTTGTCTTAATTGCGCGGTTCTGTTGTGACTGTGAGATTCTGAATTTTTCTTCTTGCGTTAGCTCGTCTTCGTTCAGATGTTCTGGAAAGCCCTCGAATTTTGAGCACTTTTCGAGGCTATTGACGAGAAACTCTCCAACCCCCGCCTCGTCCACGCATGACGCGCTGTATGTCAAGACGAACAGTAAGTTGCTGTGGTCTGTGATGGTGCCGCAAACATGAGCATCGGCCAAGGTCTCTCGTGCTATGCATTCATTTACCTCCTTTTGCAGTGCCTCGACCTTGGCGGTCTTCTCCAATCCGGCGTCGTCCGTTTCTCCCGGAGGAGACGCCGCCGTGGCCGGCGGGATGGCTGTCGGTTTCGCGCGCGCTCTCAATTCTCGTCGGCACGCAGCGAGCGCTCGCTTCACCTCCGCATCAGGGATGGACGCCGCGCTCTTTCCCATGGCCGGAGGTCTGCGCTCCCGCGTCGCCCAGCCGACCAGCACGCCACCACCAAAGACGAGGCCGAGCACGGCCACCGCTATAAGGAGACGAACCATGAGGCCAGCGCTCTCGGGGCGTTCGCTCATGCGTCAATCTCCCTGAGGCTTCGGTGCCTGCTTCGGCATCGGAGGGAGCTTCGGGGGCGTCTCCGTGCACGTCCAGACGAACTCTTTCAGGCTGCGGAGCAGCTCGTCTTCCGTGAGCGTCCGGCGAACCCGGAGCGCTTCCGCGACGAGGCTCGATTCTTCCTTCGTGAGATCGTCCGAGCGAAAATCAGCGGGAATGTCCGAAAGCGCCGCGCAGCTCTCGAAGTTCTTCTCGATGAGATCGGCAGACCTGGACTTCGGCCCGCACATCAACCCATCCTTCGGTAGAGCCATCAGCGCATTGAACTGGCGAGCGGCGGCGCTGCAAACCTCAGCGTTGACCAGGATTTCGCTTTTCTTGCACCGTTTCAGCTCCGCCTCGAGCTCATCGACGGTAGCCACTCGTCCGGGCGTGTCTTGTCTCTCTTCCCCCGGAGGAGCCTCGGCCGCCGAGGCGGTCGTTCGCGGCTCCGAACGAGCTGCCAGCTCTTCTCGACATGCAGCGAGCTCTCTCCGGTCTATCGGCATCCAGGGATCCGAAGCAGGCTCCGCTCTCTTCTCCTTCGCTGGCGTCCTCTGGTCCAGGAGGGATCTGCCGACCAGCACGCCAGAGCCAAAGGCAGGGACGAGCAAGAGCGTCGCTGCGAGAACACGAATGGCGTGCCCCGTTTTCTTGCCGTTCTCCGTCACGACCCGCCCTCGGCTCCAGCCTGCTTCTCCTCCGCGGCGCGCGCCTCGTTCAGCGCGAACAGCCGGTCGATCAGCGCGTCCTCGAACGCGCTCCGCGCCTGCCGCTCTTCCGGCGTCGCTGGCTCCGCGTACGGGGGGACCTCCACGGCGTCGAACCTGTAGGCCGCCAGGACGGCCCGGTCCATCTCCTCGTGGAGGCCGCGCAGCTCGACGATGCTCGGCTCCTTGCATCTCGGGTCCCTGATGAGGTTGTACGTCTCCGTCAGCCCCAGCCGTGACGCCAGCATCCACCGCGCGCGGGCCACATAGAGGCGCTCGCCGGCGGCCTCGAGGCGGCCGCCCTCGGCGAGGTGGTCCGGGCGAGGGAAGGGGAACGTCTCCACGCAGTCCGACGGCGCGTACCGGAGGCCCTCTCCCATCGTCGAGGAGAGCAGCCGCGCCCAGGACTCGTGCGCGCGCGACTGGAGCACCGCGAAGCGGGCGTAGTCGTCGATCGCGAAGACGCACAGCTGGTCGGAGAACGTCCGGCCCGCGGGCTGGAAGGCGAAGCACAGGTGCTTCGTCACCCGCGCCGCGACGAGGCACCGCTCGAGCGGCGCGATCTTGCGCCGGAGCTCCGGCCGCGTGTTGGCGAACTGCCACCACCGCGCCCGGTGGCCCGCGTCGATGCCGGTGCCCTTCAGGCGATCCCGCGCGGGCTTCACCCGGCTCCGCACGATCGAGAGCAGCGCGGGCCACCGGCCGGCCTCCTCGAGCCCGCGCTCGCCGAAGTCGATCACGTGGCGGTGCGGGCTGTGCGAAGGGGACGAGTTGACCTCCTCGCCGCCGAGGAACGGGCGGAGCACCTCGCCGGCCGCAGGATCGCCCGCGAGGAGCGCCCGCGCCTCGGCGTCGGTCAGGACGAAGCCGTCGCCCCGGAGGAAGCAGCCGATGAAGCACAGATCCCGGCTGGCCCCGAGCGGGCGCGGGTCGGGGCGCTCGGGCATCGCGCGCAGGTGCGAGTTGATGTGGCTTACAGGCACGCCGTCGAGCCGCGGCGGCGGCACGCCGTCGCCCGGCGACATGCCCAGCGCGAGGTGGACGACGGCGACGTGGACCGCGGCGTCTCCTGGCCACGGGACGCTGCGCACGGCGTGGTAGATGAGCGCGCCCCCCGCCTCCACGAGCGGCCTGAGGCCCGAACGCCGGGTGTCGCCCTGAGCTATCGTGTTCGTGGCGATGAGCCCCACCGTCCCGCGGCGCCCGAGCAGCGCGGCCGCGCGGCGGAAGAAGTGGGCGGCCAGATCGGTGTTCTTCGTGGCGCCGTGCAGCTGCTCGAGCCACGCGGCGTAGAGCTCGCCGTGATCCGTCGAGATCCGCTTCCCGCCCAGGAACGGCGGGTTCCCGACGAACGCGCAGAGCCGCGCTGGCCGCGGCTCGAGGGCTCCGCCTGGTCCGTCCGGGCGCGGCTCCTGGAACACCTCCGGGAGCTCCAGCGGCCAGTGGAACGCCGGCAGCGGCGGCGGCCCCCCGGGCGTCCCCTCGCGGAGCGCCCGCTGCATCGACAGGAGCTCTTCCGAAGGCGGCTCGCCGCTTCGGAGCCACGCGAGCGCAAGCGCGGCCCGCCGGTCGCGCTCTTTCAGCCGGTCACGGTCCTTCTCGTGCGCGAAGAACGCCCCTACCACGAGGTCGCCGAGCAGGCGCGCCCGGGCGAGCGCCTCGTCCGCCTCCTCGGCGAGCCGCCGCCGCAGCTCGAGCGCCCGCGCTACCGCGGCGTCTATCGCCTCGCAAAACGGTGATGCCGGCGCGGCGGGCTTCCAGTGGAAGCCGCGCAGCTGGGCAAGGTCGAGCCCGACGAGCGAGTCGCCGTGCCGGAGGGCGTGATCGACGAACGTGAACGGCTCGTCCTGCGCGCGCGTCACGAGCCAGAGCGACAGCCTCGCCAGGCTCACCGCGAAGGGGTTCTTGTCGGCGCCGTAAAGGCAGCGCCGCGCGACGAGCCGCCGCGCGTGGCTCAAGGCGCCCTCGCCCGGCAGGGCGAGCCGCGCCGCCGCAGCAGCGTCGCCGCGCGCGGCCTCCCGCGCCCAGGCGGCCACCACCTGGTCGGCCAGGTACCGGCACGCCTCCATGAGGAACGCGCCGGAGCCCATCGCCGGATCGCAGATCGCGAGCCGGAGGAGCGCCTCGGACGCGGGCTCCTCGCCCAGCTGCCGGAGCAGCGGCTCCAGCGTGCGCGCGACGATCGGCGCGGACAGGCTCCTCGGGGTGTAGTGCGAGCTCGTCCGCCGCCGCTCGGCGATCGGCTGGAGGAACAGCCGCCCCGCCCCGAGCATGTCGGTGTCTCTCGCGCGGAGCGGTCCGAGCGCCTCGAGGACGCCGGCCGCGGTCTCCGCGGCGACGAGCGCCTCCCCGAGCTTCCCCGCCTCCCGCCGCGAGATGCCTGCCCGCTCCGCGAGCCACGCCGTCCGTCGCGCCGTCGGCTGCGCGAGGGCCTCGGCCGCGCCCACCCAGACCCTGTCGGGCCGGAGGCACACCGTCGGCCCGGCGGCGCGCTCGACCCGGTAGCCCATGAGCGCCTCGTAGAGGCCGCCGAGCTGCTCGACGTCGATCGCCCGGTACCACAGCAGGCGCCCGTCGAGCACGAGGAGCCGCTCGAGCACCGCGTGCACCGTGCCGTCGTCCACCGACGGCGCGCGCGGCGCCGCGGGGGCGTCCGGCGCCGCGTGTTTCGTCGGCCTCGCACGGTCCTCTGGCGGCCCCGCGCGTTCCGCTGGCCCCGCACGTTCCGCCGGCTTCGCACGTCCCGCCGGCTTCGCGCGTTCCGCCGGCCCCGCGCGCTCCAGGAACGGGTATCGCTCGGGGTCGAAGAGCTGCCCTCCGCGCGCCGGCAGGGTCAGCTCGGGGCGGTGGAGCCCGTGGAAGATGGCGCGGAACAGCGCGACGAGCCGCGGCCACGCCCCGAAGCGCCGCCGCAGCGCGCCCGGGCGTGCGCCGCGCTCCGCCGCGAGCTGCTGGAACAGCGGGCGCACGCCGAGGTGCGCCGCGTAGTACGGATCAGAGGCCGGCAGGAGCCCGCGGTCCTCCGCGTGCAGCAGGAAGACGAGCCGGAGGATCGCGGTGAGCAGGCCGCCGTGGAGGTGCTCCGGGCCGCGGGCGAGCGCGTCCTCGAGCGCGCCCGTCCCGTCGCGCTCGGCCGCGTCCTCGAAGCCGCGGAGCAGGACGCCGAGCGCGTCGAAGGCCCGCTCCGCGAGCGCGCCCGCGACGTCTGCCTGCTGCGCCCTGCTGTCCCCGGGGACGGGCTGATCCATGCCGAGCGCCCGGAGTGTACGCGAGCGCGGCGTGCTCTGCTGCAGGTTCTAGCTGAGCGGGGCCTTCAGGGCTTGATCTTGGCCGCGAACGCCCGTGTGACCGCCGGCCTCGCCTTGATCGCCTGCTCCCAGCGCGCGAGGTTCGGGTACGGCTCGATGGCTACCCCCATGCGCGCGACCCCGGAGATCCACGGAAACGTGGCGATGTCCGCGATCGAGTACTCGTCGGCGAGGTACTCGGACTCGGCGAGGCGGCCGTCGAGCACCTTGTAGATGCGGTCCTGCTCGTTCTGATAGCGCTCGATCGCGTAGGGGATCTTCTCGGGCGCGGCGCTGCGAAAATGGCCGAGCTGGCCGAGCATCGGCCCCACGGCGCCCATCTGGAACATCAGCCACTCGATGACGCGCGACCGGCCCGGCTCGCTCGCGGGCAAGAGCTTGCCCGTCTTCTCGGCGAGGTAGATGAGGATCGCGCCCGACTCGAAGACGGTGACTGGCCCGCTCGGAGGGTCGTGATCCTGGAGTGCGGGGATCTTCCCGTTGGGATTGATGCGCAGGTACTCCGGCGTTTTCTGCGCGCCGGACCCGATGTCGATCGGCTTGATCTGGTAGGCGAGCCCGAGCTCCTCGAGGAGGATGACAGGCTTGTAGCCGTTCGGCGTGGTCCACGTGTACAGGTCGATCATCTGGCTCTCCCTCCCATCCGCGGTGCCTCCGGCACCCGTCCCGGTGACTGCCGGGATGGTCCTCGGATGACCCGCGGAGGTCAAGCGAGGGCTGAACGGCCCTCGCGCTCCCCCTCGCGCGGCACGTCGATTTCACCCGAGCGAACTCGCGCGAGCGAGCCGCCGTGTGCGCCCAGCACGCCGCCGATGTCGTGGCCGGCCCCGGCTGGGTGGTTCGCCCCGATGTCCGGGACCGCAAGTATCCGAACGCCGACCGGGAATGGCCTTGGCAAGGGGTCTTCCCAGCCGCGGCGGCCTGACCGTCCGCAGCGCACCGGCGGCCCGTCGGCCCGAGTCTGTGGGGTGCCCTCGGATCCCTGGAACGGCGGCGCCTGCACCCGGTGTTAGACCGATCTACTCTACGGCGCTGGACAGCATTTGTGGCTTGCGGCGCAGAGCTGGTCTGTGAGATTTTTCGTGTGGAGGTCCCAAAAGGCGACGAACTGGACAGACCTGGTCCTGCGGCTTCGGTTGACCAGGCGACTGCTCGTTGGCCACACATGACCATGCTCCCCGAAGACCTGAACCCAAGCACGGCCTTCGAACAATCGCGCGCAGTGTTACGCGGCGCCGTCCATGCGGTGGATGTTCCCGAGGTGCGGAAGATGGCCACGATCATCTTGGCGCCGCAGCAGGCCGACGTGAGCATATCCCGTGGCGGCTTCCAGGTGGACTTCGGATTCAGCCAGGGATCGCTGTCGTATTGGCCAAAACTCGCGGCACCTACGCTGTACGCTTTGTGCCGCTCTCATCTTGGCTCACCGTCCGCGCGCTTCTCTTTGAACACCGAGCAGCTCAGGCAGATCCGGATCGGGGAGACCAGGACCGACCGCTGGCTATGGCTCTATGAAGAGCCTCGGCGAATTCTCGTTTTCTGCAGAGAGGCGACCCAGGAGATCCAACCCGAGAACCCAGGTCAGATCGAACGATGGGTGTCGGCGAGAAAGGTGTGGGCCGTGTTCGAGCAGCCCATGACCTGTCCGCACTGTCGCACCAGCGCGGCGCGCTTCCGTGCCGTGGAACGAGCTCTCGTCTGCCAGGCATGTGGACGCTCGTGGGCCGTAGATCGCGGCGTCCTGGAGGGCGCAGTCCTTGAGACAGGTGGCTAACTCGCCGTTGCTGACCGAGGGGCCGCGCCACCGAGCGGAGCGAGGCTGCGCGGCCCTCGGCAGAACGGCAGTCGTCAGGCAGACACGGCAACCCCGCAGGAGGTCCTCGCATGCCCTTCGAAGTTCCACCGCTCCTGCTTGAACGCCTGCGCGCTCGGCGTCTTGACCAACGTCAGCTGCGGGCAACCCGCAGCGCTCCCGGCGCGCCGCGTGAGCAGACGGGCGGCAACTTCGTCGATTCCATCCGACACCTCTTCTCTGGAACTTCTTCCGTCGATCAGGTGGCAGGGCGGTACGTCGCGGCCATGAACGCTTGGCAGCGCGAGGTTGAAGACAAGTACGACGCGTTCTTGCTCGATCCCGGCATGGGACCGATGACCTACCTGACCTCCGACGGCCGCGTCCTCGAAGACCTCCGTGGTTGGGACGGCGATGAGATCGTCGAGGTTGGCGGTTTGCACGCACATTCCGCGCTGATCGTCGGCGCCCGGAAGACGGGCATCGCCGAGCTTCTGGAGCTGATCCCGAAGCCACCTCCGGGGTCGTCAGCCTGCTCAAAGTGCAACGGCAAACGCGTAGCTGAACCGGCGCCCGGATTCGGAATCGAGCTCCCCTGCGACGCGTGCGACGCGCGCGGGTGGATTGATGCTGTCTAACTGCTGATCGTTGGGAGGTATGCGAGCTGTCGTTGTTGACTGCGACATCGTCCAGACAGAGGCCGACATCTTCGATCTCCTGCGACCGTTGCCGGCGCCGTTCTGTGTTCTCCACGTGCTCGTGGCGTCCCCGCTCGCGACAGAGGCCCGTTCGGCAGGAAAGGGGAGGCGATGCTTTCATGGCCTGAAGTGAAGCGGCTGATCTCGCAGATCGTGGGCCCGCGACTCGCCGATCTCGGGTTCAACAACCCAGGCCGTGCCATGTGGCGGGTTCGCCCGTACTTCGTCGACGTCGTATGGTTTCATTGCCCGCGCGCCGGCATCTTCCAGGTCGAGTTTGGCTCTGGGCTGCGAAACGCCGTCCGAAACAATCCGGCTCCCCGGCATTGCCAGTTCCGTACGCAGCCGGCGCGTTCGTTCAACTGGGAGGATTCACCCTGGTCGTTTCGCCTGTCGGAATCGGAGCAGGTCGAGGTCCTTCGGCTGCTGGCCCCTCGGGTCGTGGCCGCCGCAAAGCGGTGGTTCGCTCACTTCGACACGATCGACAGCGCCATCCGCGCACTGGAGAGCAATCCGTGGTCGGGGCCGCGAAATGTGGCGCTCTGCGCGCCAGGCAGTCCTGCATACAACGAAGCGATGTCCGTGCTGCGCGACGCGGCGGCCGGTGTGGCCGGACAATCCGCTGCGGCGGACGAGGCCGGGGCTGTGCACCGCCCTCGTCGCTGAGCCCGAACGCTGTCGCTCGCGATGAGCGGCGCGCAGGCCACCACGCCGGGAACTGAGCAGCTACGGCTGCTCTCTCCCTTTAGCGGCTGACGCCTACGCCTACGCGGAAGGCCGCGGACCGCCGCTGCCGGTGCCGAGCGCGCCGACGCCCGCGGGCTCGCCCTGCGCCGGCGCGCCCGGGAGCGCCGCGCGGGCGCCGCCTTCGGCCTCGAGCGACGCGGCCGCGAAGAGCTCCTCCGGCGAGAGGATCCGGTCGATGTCGAGCAGCAAGAGCAGCCTGTCGCCCACCTTGCCGAGGCCGAGGAGGTGGTCGAGGCGGGCCCGCGTGCCGAACGGCGGCGGCGGCTCGATCGCCGCTGCGTCGAGGTCCACGACGTCGCCCACGGCGTCGATGAAGAGGCCCATCCGGGTGAGCTCGCCGTCGAACTCCGTCTCGACGATGAGGATACAGCTCTGCCGCGTGATCACCGACGCCGGGAGCCCGAGCCGGACGGCGAGGTCGATGACCGGGATCACCCGCCCCCTCAGGTTGAGCACGCCGAGCACGGCCTGCGGCATCCTCGGCACCCGCGTGATCGCGGTGATCTCGACGATCTCGCGCGCGCGGAGGATGTCCACCGCGAGCTCGTCCCCGCCGACGAAGAACGAGATGTACTGCGACGATCGAGGCTCCGGCGCGGCGCTCACGGGACCTCCGCGCGCCCGGAGGTAGCCCGATCCGCGCCCCGCGGCGGAAAGCGCTCGAACTCGGCGTCCTCGTGCAGCGCCGCGGGGGCGCGCGCGGCCCCGTTCGTCCTGGCCCGGGCGAGCGTCGCGAGCACGGCGGCGCCGTTCGAGCCGCCTGGCGAGGCCGGGGAGCCCTGCCGGGAGGGCGGCGGGAGGCGCCGCGCGTCGCCCGCGCCGGGGGCGCGCGGCACGCGGGGGCGCTCGGGGAACGCGAGCTCGTCGCCCACCTGGAAGAAGCGCAGCATGCCCGAGAGCGCGTCCGCCTGCGCCGCGAGCTCCTCGGCCGTGCTGGCGAGCTCCTCGCTGATCGCGGCGTTCCGCTGCGTCACCTCGTCGACGCGGCGCATGGCGCTGTTCACCTGGCCGACCGCGTCGGCCTGGCTGAGAGATGCGGTCGCCACCTCCTGCGTGAGCGCCGAGGTCTGCCGGATCGAGGGCGCCATCTCCTCGAGCAGCTGCCCCGAGCGATCGGCGACCTGCACGCTCGTCGACGCGAGCGCGCCGATCTCCTTGGCAGCAGCCTGGCTCCGCTCCGCGAGCCGGCGGACCTCGCTCGCGACCACGGCGAAGCCGCGGCCGTGCTCGCCGGCCCGGGCCGCCTCGATCGACGCATTCAGCGCGAGCAGGTTGGTCTGATAGGCGATCTCCTGCACGATCGAGACCTTCTCGGCGATGTCGCGCATCGCGGCCACGGTGCGCTGGACCGCCGCGAGGCTCTGCTCCGCGGCGGCCGCGGCGCCGGTGGCGAGCTCGCCCGTCTGCTGGCTGCTCTCGGCGTTCTTCTGGATCGAGCCGCTCACCTCCGAGAGGCTCGCCGACGTCTCCTCCACCGCAGCCGCCTGCTCGCTCGTGCCCTGCGACAGGTTCTGCGAGGTGGCCGAGATCTGCGTCGAGGCCGCGGCGAGCGACTCGGCGCCCGTGCGGATCTCCAGGAGGACGGTCGAGAGCTTGTCCGCCATCTCCGCCATCGCCTCCTCCAGCTGCCCGAGCTCGTCGCGGCCCGCGGCCACGCCCCGGTGCCGCAGATCGCCGTCGGCGATCCGCCTGGCGAGCGCCACGGCCGAGCTCAGCGGCCCGGTGATGCTGCGCGAGACGAGGACGCTGACGATCACGCCGAGCCCGAGCGCCGCGAAGGCGATGAAGCCCATCTCCCTCGAGGCGCTCTGCGCGTCGCCGCTCAGGGACGCCTGCAGCGCCTGCATGTCCTTCGTGCTCGACTCGGCGAAGCCCTCGGCCGATTCCTCGAACCGGTGGATGTCGTCCTTGACGCCGGTCATCACGGCGTTCGCCGCCTGGGCCGTGGGCAGCTGCCCGGCGAGCGCGTCCTGCATCACGCGGCGAAAGCCGATGACGTAGCTCGCCAGGTCGCGCCGCATCGCGGCGACCGACTCCCGCTCGTGGGGCAGCGTCACGAGGCGGTCGAGATCGTCCAGCCGGCGCTGGGTCTGCACCTCGATCTCGTTCCATTTCTCCTGATACCCCTGCTGGACCGGGCGATCGCCCATGCTGAGGAAGCAGTCTTTCTCGTAGCGGCGGAGCTCCATGAGGTCCCGCTCGAGCTCCATCGCGATCGCGAGCTCCCGGACGTCCGACACCAGGATCGAATGCGTCTTCTCCGCGACGGAGGTCAGGCCGAGGTGCCCGGAGATCGCGATGGCGACCATGAGCATCGCCATGAACGCGAGCGAGAGCGAGAGACGCAGCGCTATCCTGAGCCGGTTCATCGTGTCCTTCCCTCCGGATCCATCGCCCCTTCCCGCGCCACCGAGGGGGGAGCTCGCCGCCGTCGATCCAAGGGCGGGAGCTCGCCGCCGCCGTCGCGGCCGCGGGAGAGGTCGTTCAGCAGAGCGTCCACATCGAGGATCAGCGCGAGCCTGCCGTCGCCGAGGACCGTGGAGCCGGTGATGCCCCGGGTGCGGCGGAAGAGCCGGCCGAGCGGCTTGATGACGGTCCTGCCCTCGCCGTCGAGCGAGTCGACGACGAGGCCGGCCTGGCCCCCCTCGTGGGCCACCACCACCACGCTCTCGCGGGCCGGCGCAGGCCCGGAGAGGGCGAAGAGGTCGCGGAGCCGCACGCACGGCAGCGCGCGCCCGTGCACGTGGAGGATGCCGCCAGGGCCCGCGGCGGAGGCGCCGCTCGGGAGCCCGACGCAGGAGACGACCGCGCGGAGCGGGATGACGTACCGCTCGCCGGCGGCGCTCACCGAGAAGCCCTCGATGGTCGCGAGGGTGAGCGGGAGCCGGAGGATCAACGTGGTGCCGACCCCCGCGGCGCTCTCGATGCCTATCGAGCCCTCCAGCGACTCGACGCGGCGCCGCACCACGTCCATGCCCATCCCCCGGCCGGACAGGTCGGAGACGGTCGCGGCGGTGGAGAAGCCCGGCTCGAACACCATGCCGTAGATCTCGCTGTCGGAGAGCGCAGCGGGGTCCGCGCACCTGCCCTGCGCGCTGGCCCGCGCCGCGATCCGGGCGCGGTCCATCCCCGCGCCGTCGTCGGAGACGCGGAGCGCGATGCCGCCGCCCTCGTGGGTGGCGCGCAGGGTGATGGTCCCGCGCGGGTCCTTGCCGCACGCCTTCCGCACCTCGGGCGGCTCGAGGCCGTGATCGATGCCGTTGCGGATGAGGTGGGTCAGCGCGTCGCGGAGGCGCTCGATCACCGCGGTGTCCACCTCGACCTCGCCGTGCACGACCACGAGGCGCGCGAGCTTGCCGTGCGACCGCGCGAGATCGCGCACCGCGCGCTCGTACTGCCGGAACCAGGGGCCGACAGGCACCATCCGCGCGCGGCGGATCGCCTCCTCGAGCTTGGTGTTCAGCCGATCGAGCTCCTCGAGGCCGTCGCGCAGCGCCGCGCCGACGGCTCCGCCCGCGAGCTGGACCTCGCGCGCGATCCGGTTCCGGGTGATCGCGACCTCGCCGATGAGATCGACCATGCAATCGAGCTTCTCGACCGTGATGCGGACCGTCTTCGCGCCCGAGCCCCGGTCGCCCTCGTCCGCGGCGCTCGAGGTGGCCCCCTTCGACGCCGAGGGGGTCCCCTCGCGCTCGGTGCGCCGGGCGTTCCTGAGCCGCTCGAGCACGCCCGCGGGCAGCGAGGTCGACCCCGGCGGCTCCTCTCCGCCGTCCATCTCCGCGAGCTGGCGGCGCGCCGAGTCGACCGTCTCGAGGAGCAAGGAGACCACCATGCCGGTCACCGGCAGCGTGCCCCGGTGGAGATCCTCGATCACGTCCTCGGCGGCGTGGGTGAGCTCGCTCAGCCCGTGGGCGCCGACGGAGCTCGCATTGCCCTTCATCGTGTGGGCGACGCGGAAGATGCGCTCCAGGAGGTGGCCGGCGTCGGGCCGCCGCTCGAGCTCGAGGAGCGCGCCCTCGAGCTCGTCGAGGTGCTCCGCTGTCTCGGCGGCGAACATCTGCATGAGCGCGGCCCGCTCGGCATCCATCGCGATCACAGGAGCTGGATGGCGGCGCTGCCGTCGTCGGTGCGGAAGATGAGCTTCCGGCCCTGGCTGCCGCCCGTGTCCTGGTGGACGACCCGGATCCCGGCGGCGCGCAGCATCATGAGCCCGACCGCCACGTTCTGGTGTCCGAGGTGAGAGTCCCGCTCCCGGAAGGCGGAGATCATGCAGGCGCCTCCGACGATCCGGGCCTGGAGCGAGCGGGGCGTGGCGCCGAAGGCCGCGAGGCGATCGACGAGCTGCTGAAAGGCGGTATCTCCGAAGCGCCCGAGCGCCAGGTTGAGGTTGGGGCAGCTGGGGAGCACGTAGTGATTCATGCCGCCCACGCCGAGCGCCGGCTCCCAGAGGCAGATCGCGACGCACGAGCCGACGATCGTGGTGATGATCGTCGGCTCGTCCGACGCGAAGATGTTGCCCGGCGTGAGGTAGTGGGCCAGCGGGCCGCTCGGGGGGGGCACGCTCAGCCGCGCTCCTCCCGCGCCGAACCGCTGCGACGGGGGCTTGAGCATCGTCATCGCACCTCCAGGGCGCCGCAGCGCTCCCGCCCCGCGCAGAACGGTCCGGCAGCCAGGGTGCCGAGCGCTTCGAGAAGACCCTTATCGAGCGGCCCGAGCGCGGGTTTCTGCGAGAGCAGGTGGAAGACGGCGATGACGCCGACCACGCGCTCGTCCATCGTGAGCGGGACACAGGCCATGACGTCGCCCTCGCCGCGCGCACAGGGGGCCTGGGGGGCGGCCGCGTCGCTGCCGAGCGCGGCGCCCTGCCGGAAATACGGCTCGATCCGCCGCGCCACGCGTCCCACGACGCCCTCTTCCGGCGCCACCAGGACGGCGGACGACGGATCGACGCCGTAGGCCGCGACGACCCTCGCCGCCCCGCCGCCATCGATCTCGAAGACGGCGATCTCCTCCGAGCCGACGAGGTTCGCGATGATGTCCTGGAGGGCGCGGCACGCCTCCTCACGGGTCCGGAGCGGCAGGAGCCGGCGGCTCGCGACATAGAGGCTCGCGAGCTGCGAGCGCTGCTGTTCCTCTGCTGCGCATCGGCCTTCGGCGTGCGCGAGCGCCGCCTCGGCGCGGGCGGCGCGGGCCTCGAGGCGCCCATGGGCCCTCCGAGCCCGGCCGAGCAGCCGGCCGAGCGCGCGGGCGCGCCGCGCGAGCCTCTTCTTCTGCCCTTCGAGCGCGCTCACGTGCGCTCTCGGCGTTCCCTCGCGGCGCACCGCGTGCTCCACCCAGCGCTCAGCTTGTCCATCACGCGACATGTCGGTCTTCACCTCATTCGCCGAGACAGCTCTTGACCTTCTCGAGGAGCTCCAGGGAGTCGATCGGCTTCGTGATGTAGTCCGAGCAGCCACTGCGAAACCCCTCCTCCCTGTGCGAGACCTCGCCTCGGCTCGTGACGAGGACAATCGGCGTCTCCCGCGTCGCCTCCTCCGATCGCAGCCTCCGGCAGGCCTCGAATCCATCCATCGCCGGCATGATCACGTCGAGCAGGATCAGATCAGGCCGCTCGGCGAGCGCCTTGACCACCCCGGCGCTGCCGTCCTTGGCAGTGACCACGTCATAGCTCTTCCGGAGGATCATCTGCTCCATCATCAGGACGGTCTCCGAGTCGTCCACCAGCAGGATCTTCTTTCGAGACACCGCCGCCTCCCCTTTCAGGCAACGAAGACCACTCGAGCGCTCGCCCGTGCGGCTCGACCGCCACCTCTCCCCAAGGGGCGTCGCCTTTGCTCAAGGTACGCTCGGGTCACGCCCCAAGTAAACATCAATCGAGGCGAGACCACTTTGGCATACAGCGTCTTTCCTGCTGAGCCTGCGGTTCGGCCCGCCGGACTCAGCCTCCTCGACAGCGCAGATGCGAGGCTGGGCGCCACGGCGAGAGCGCCCGTGTCTGGCGGAGCCCGGCGGGCCTCTGTTCCGGGTTGCGCGTCGCGGCGCCGGAGCTTGGCCGTGCGATCGTCCGGTGGTACCAGGACACGATGGACGTGAGAGCCGGGCCGCCTTCCCATGATCCTGCGCGCACGGCGCTGCTGATCATCGACATGCAGAACGACTTCCTCGCGGAGGGAGGCGCGTTCTCGAAGCGCCACTGCGATCCGCGCCAGCTCGCGCAGACCGTGGCCTGGCTCGTGCGTGCGGCGCGCGCGCAGGGGCGGGTCGTCGTGTGGGTGACGTCGGTCTACGGCGAGATCGACGCGGCCCCGGACGCGCTCCGCGGGCAGACGCACACCGGCAGCGCGTGCTGCGCCCGCGGCACATGGGGCGCCGAGCTGTTCCCGGCGCTCGTCCCGGCGCGCGCCGAGCGCCCCGCGGGGACCGCGGAATGGCATGTCGAGAAGCGCTGGTATTCGGCGTTCCGCGAGACCGAGCTGCACGCGCGGCTGGAGGAGGCGGGCGTGACCGCCGTGGTCCTGTGCGGCGTCGCGACCAACGTGTGTGTCCTCGCCGCCGCCCGCGACGCGCGCCGGCTCGGCTACGACGTCGACGTCCTCGGGGACGCGACCGCGGCAGGCACCGCGGGCAAACACGCCGTGGCACTGCGCGAGATCGAGGGCCTCGGCGGCCGGCGACGCAGCTGGGCCGACCTCCTCTCCGACGGACCCGGGCCGGTGCACATCGCAGGTATCGGCGCGGGCGAGACGGCGCTGTGGTGCGGCGCCCTCGACGAGCGCCTCGCCGGGGAGGCGGGGGCCTTCGCCGCTGTCGAGCGCGAGGTCGCCTGGACGACGATGCGCCACCGGGGCGGGGAGGTGCCGCGCCTCGTCGCGATCCAGGGCGAGCGCTCGCCCGACGGCGCCATGCCGCTCTATCGCCACCCGGTCGACGAGCAGCCCGATCTCTGCCCCTTCACCCCCGCCGTCGACCGCATCCGCAGGGAGGTCGAGCGCCGCGTCGGGCACCCGCTCAACCATTGCCTGCTCCAGCTCTACCGCACGGGGCGCGACTGGATCAGCGAGCACTCCGACAAGACGCTCGACCTCGTGCGCCCGTCGTTCATCGTCAATGTCTCGCTCGGACGACAGCGCACCATGGTGCTCCGGCCCAAGCGCGCCGAGGACGGGGACGCTCTCCAGAAGGTCCCTTTGCCGCACGGCTCACTGCTCGTCATGGACCTGGAGACGAACGGCCGATTTTATCACGCCATCCGCCAGGAGGGGGACGCGGAGGGCGAGGGCGACGGCCCGACGTCGCCATCGCGCATCTCGCTCACCTTCCGGCACATCGGCACGTTTCACGATCCGGCGACCGGGGCTGTCTGGGGCGTCGGCGCGCCCACGTCCGATCGCGCCGCGGCCGAGGCGCGCGCCCGAGCCCGATCCGCGCTCCCCGGGCCGGAGCGCGAGGCGGCGGAGCGCGCCGAGGCAGAGCGGATGTTGCAGCTCTTCCGCGCCGAGAACATCGACCCCACCTTCGACGCCGCCGCGTACCGCCCGGGCTTCGAGGCGCTCAATTTTCGCACGCTCCGCGCGTTGCAGGAGCCCGGAGGCGACCGATGAGCGCGCAGCGCGCGGTGTATTTCGTGAACGGCTCGATCTCGAGCTGGCGCGTCCTGATGGCGGTTCACGAGAAGGGCCTCGCCTTCGAGCCACGCCGCCTGCGCGTGATGCGGGAGCCCCGGGAGACGCGCACCCCGGAGTTCCTGGCGCTCAACCCGCGGGGCCAGGCCCCGGTGCTCGTTGAGCCCGACGGCACCGTCATGAACGAGTCGCTGGCGATCCTGACGTACCTCGAGCTGCGGTATCCCGAACCCCCGCTCCTCCCGCCGCTCGCCGAGCCCGGCGCGCTCGCCCGCGCGCTCGCCTTTGCGCAGGAGTCCGAGGCCACGGCGTGCGTCTACGACCCGCTGGAGAGCCTCTTCGAGGCCGGCGCGGCAGCCATCTCGCCGGACCGGCGGGCGGCCATCCTTGGCGCGCTCTCGGGCGTGGAGCGGGAGCTCGCGCTGTGGGAAACGCGGGCCCAGGAGACACGGTTCATCGCGTCGGACGCCTTCACGCTCGCGGACTGTGCGTTCTACCCCGTGCTCGCCTACATGCAGCGGCGCGGGCTGTCGCTCGCCGGCTATCCCGCGCTCGACGCCTACGAGCGCCGCGTGCGGAGCCGCCCCTCGGCGGTGGCCTCGTACCCCGAGGGCTGGTCCCACGACCGGCCGCGCCCCGACCTGTTCGCCCGGGCGCGGGCGCTCGCCGCTGCGACGTAGCGCGGCTGCCTCGCCGGCAGCGGGGTGAACGCGGCCCGCTCGACGCGTGGACAGGTCGTCGAGCGGGTCGCCCTCGCGCGCTGGCTCGAGCTCACGAATCTGTGATTCAAGGTGATCGATCGCGTTCGCCGAAATGGTCTCGGGGACGAACTTCGGCGATGCGGCGCTTCATCTGGGCTGAAGTCGGCCATCGCCACTGAACCTTTCGGAGCTGTCATTCGACCGGGACTCACGGAGCACGATCGATCGCCGTCCCATTGCGTGGTGAGCTGAATAGTTGAACTACCTTGTTCTTGACAGGAAAGCGCGTTCGAACGTCTGATTGCGCCGCGATAGCAGCTGCCGTTCCGGTGAGCGCAAATCCAACCGACGAACGTTGATTGTGCTCGCTCCAGGGCAAGCCCCAACGCTGGAATGATGGCGCCGTTCGGAGAGCGTGAGGCCCGGACCGAGCCGATGGCACCGAAGCGTGGAGCGGGCTGCCAGACACCGCCTCTGCCCATCTGGACTCACCCACGGCCTGACCTGTGGCACCGCCCGGCGCCGCAAACGCGTGAGTCCGATGGAGTCAGGGGGCTTGAGCCGGCGCGGTCGCCGCGATGGATAGCTCACCGGAGCGGGCCTGCGCTCTGACGCCGCTGTCATAGAGCAGGCTGGAGAGGCGCGTGGATGCGCGCCCCCGCCAGACGAGGTGCGCGTCGAGGCGTTGGCACTGAAGCTGCACCCTCCGCGGCAGGATGCGGGGCGAGGACGTGTCGCGATCCTGCGCGACCTGTCCGCTCAGGCGTTCGAAGGAGTGACGGCATGAATCGACTCTTTGGGTTCATCATGACGGCCGCGTCGAGCATCGCGGTTGTCGGCTGCGGAAACGACATGGCCTCGGGCTACGCTGGCGATTTCGGCGCGACGCCCGGGGGCGTGAAGGATATGGGCTTCGCCCGAGGTCTCGTCGAGAACGGCAGGGTGCCGCCGCCCGAGGCGTTCGTCGTCGAGGCGATGTTCTCGGAGCACGATTTGCCGCTCGAGGGCGCGCCGTGCGCGACGCTCCTCTGCGTGCGCGCCGCGATGGGGATCGCGCCGGACGCGCAGGGGGAGAGCGCCGCGTGGGTACAGGTCGGCATGTCGTCGACGATCGATCCCGAGACCTTCAAGCGGCCGTCGATGGCGATCGTCGCGACGGTCGACGTATCCGGCTCGATGTCGTGGAGCTACGGCGATGGCGGAGGCGGGATGCCCGCGGCGATAGCGCACTCACTCCTCTGGAACGTGGCGAGCCACCTCGACGCCGACGATCGCTTCGCGCTCGTCACGTATGGCTCGTCGGTCGACACGCCGCTCGACTGGACGCGAGGGAACGACCCCGAGATCAAGGAGGCCATAGGCGAGCTCTCGGAGGACGGCTCCACCAACATGGAGGCGGGCCTCCTTCGGGCGTACGAGCTCGCGCGCGAGGCGAAGGGCACGGCCGACGAGGTCCGCGTCATGCTCTTCACCGACGTTCAGCCGAACGTGGGGGCCACCGGCGGCAGCGAGTTCGAGCGCCTGGTCGCGAAGGGCGCGGACGACGGCATCGGGATCAGCGTCTTCGGCCTGGGCCTGGGGCTCGGCGCCGAGGTCATGAACCGGATGTCGCACCTGCGCGGGGCCAACGCCTTCAGCCTGATGAACGCCGACGACGTCGGGCTCTTCATGCAAGACAATTGGCCGTGGATGGCGACGCCGATCGCCCATGATCTCAGCCTCGTCGCGACCCCTTCGCCCGGCCTCTCGCTCGCGCACGCCTATGGCTTCCCCACGGGGGAGGCCGGCGCGACGTCGATCGCGTCGCTCGACGTGGCGAGCGTGTTTCTCAGCAAGCGCAAGGGGGCGCTGCTCCTTTCCCTCACGCCGGCGTCGCCGGAGGAGATCGCGGGGTCGGAGGTGGAGATCGCGCTCAATTACGTCGACCGCTCGGGAGAGCCGGTCACGAGCTCCCTCTCGGCGCGCTATGACGGCGAGGCGCTCGACGAGCGCGGCGTGGTGATGCCGCAGGCGAGCGTCGACAAGACGGTGGCGCTCGCGCTCCTCGTGCAAGCGATGCACGACGCGGCGCAGGAGTACGGCTCGGACCACGCCGCGGCGATTGCCACCTTGGAGCCCGCGCTCGCGCGCTTCGCGGCCGACGCGGCGGCGATAGGAGACGTCGGCATCGACGAGGAGGCGGCGTTCTGGCCCGCGCTCCTGGACCTCATGAAGGCGGACGCCCCGCGAGGAGATTTTTATGGTGATTTCAGCGGCAACTGACCCTCTCCGGAGGCTCGTGATCGTCCTCGGCTGCGCGCTCGTCACGGCGTGCGGCGCGTCCCCGGATCGAGACGGCGACGGGTTCGACGCGTCGGATGACTGCAACGACGCGAACGCCGAGGTGCACCCGGACGCCGCCGAGATCTGCGACGACGGCATTGATAACGACTGCGATCTCATGGTCGACGTCGCCGACGCGGCCTGCTCCGGCGGGTCGGGCGCGTGAGCTAGGCGCCGAGCGAGCAAGCCCGATCCCAGCACCCCGGACGCGTCACGCCGGGCGGGGCGCAGGCTGCGCCGTGGCGGCGCCCCGTGCCTGTAGCTGCATCCACCGCGCCGTGATCACCGCGGCCACGAGCGCGACGATCGTCGTGACCAGGAGCGGCGTGGCGCCGTCGCCGGACATGTGCGCCCGAGAGACGTTGTCGAAGTGGATGCCCAGGTGCGCCGCCCACGCGACGAGCACGCTGCCGCCGGCGCGGAGGTGCAGCGCCGTCATCAGCACGCTGAGCGACGTGATGAACAGGAGGCTGAGCGGCCACGACCACCACGGGACGCCCGGCAGGCACATGGCGGGCAGGTGCCAGAACGTCCATGCGACGCCGAGGACGAGGCTGGCGCGCACGGGTCCTTGCGCCGGAAGGAGCCGCCGGAGGGCATAGCCGCGCCATCCCAGCTCCTCACCCAGCGGGGCGAGGACGGCGATCCCTCGGTGTTCCGGTGTGACAGGCGTATACAGGAGCGTCGAGGGGAGGCTCCCGCCGGCGAGCGCCAGCAGCCCGAGGCCGAGGAGGTGCAGCGCCGCCGGTATGCACAGCGCGAGCGGCGCGTAGCCCCAGCCCGTCGGGGCGCGGTGGGGTGACAGGAGCCCGGAGAGCCCCGCTCGGCCGCCCTCCTTCCAGGCGCAGACCGCGGCCGCGAGCGAGGGGCCGACGGCGCCGAGCACGAGCGGCGCCATGGCGACGCCGGGAG
Organism: Sorangium sp. So ce381; assembly: GCF_051473845.1. Classification (NCBI taxonomy): domain Bacteria; kingdom Pseudomonadati; phylum Myxococcota; order Polyangiales; family Polyangiaceae; genus Sorangium; species Sorangium sp. So ce381. The sequence continues at coordinate 3,062,579 of NZ_CP150336.1, forward strand.
GGATGCCGGCGCCCCACTGCTGGAGCAGCAGGGGCAGTTGGCAGAGCCATGTGATGGCGTAGGCGAGGAGGAAGAACCGGGCCACCGGACGAGGCATGGACCGGCGGGACAGCGGCGCGCGCAGGATGTTCCCCGTGGCCGCGCCCGGGCGGCAACCGGAAGGAGGCGTCGGCAGCGACCGCCACGGCGGCCGGGGTTGTCCCCGCTCCAGCCATTACGCGAAGCAGCCGGGTCAAATGATGGAACCGCCAAGTCGTCATAAGACGCCAAGACTTTGTGATTCTCTTGGCGTCCTTAGCGGCTTGGCGGTTCAAAAGACCCCCACCTTTGGCCAAAGTCGTCCACCACCCCCGAAGGCATCCCGCGTGGGGCTCACATCCCGCGCGTGCGTCCCAGCAGCGAGCGCAGGATCTCCTCCGCATGCGTCCACAGCAGCGACCCTCCCGCCTCCGGGAGCACGCGCCGCTCTGCCGCGCGCAGCCGTCCGGCGAGCGACGCACCGAAGTCCGGCGAGTGCACCGTGCTCGTGTCCCGCGCGCCGTACCACAGGTCGACCGGCGCGCGGATGCTCCCTGGGTCGAACGGCCATGGGCTCATCGTCAGCACCGTGTCGCGCGCATAACCGGCCGGCCCCTGCGAGAAGGCCTCATCCATCGCGCGCCGGTAAACGCGCTCGAACACCGGGGCGGTGTACACCGCGCGGTCGACGTCCGCGAGCGTCGGAATGACGAAGCTCCACATCGCCTCGGCGCTGAACCCGGAGAAAAATGCCTCGGCGCGCGCAGGGTCGGTCGCCACGAGCTCCACGAGCCGCCGCACGTCCGGCGCCAGCGCATCGGCGAACACCGGATTCGCCAGCTCATCGGTCCCAGCGACCACGGCCACGCCACCCACGACGCCGGCCGCCGCGCAGGCCAGGGCGAACGGCGCGCCCGCCGAGAACCCGACGGCCGCCACGCCGGACAGCTGCCGCGCCTCGAGGAAGCGCCGTATGTCCTGCGCCCAGTCGCCGAGCGTGCGGCCCGGGGCCTGGTCCGACGCCCCGAGCCCCGGGCGATCCACGGAGATCAGCCGCACGCCGAGCCCGCCGACGACGTCGCCCCCGAACCCCATCGACCGGCTCGTGGCGCCGCCGGGGCAGAGCAGCACCGGGATGCCGTCCTCCGGTCCCCACTCCGCCCAGCCCAGCCGCCGGCCGTCTGGAAGCGCCGTCTTCCCGAGCCGGACCGGCTCCACCACGCCGTTGATCATGGCCCCAAGGTAGTTGACCTGCTCCGAGGATGCCAGGTGCTCCGTGCGTGTCGGGAAGGCGCCGAGACCGACCGGGGTCAGGACAGTGTACCAGGGAGCACACGTGTACGAGCTGCGCAGTTCCGCATGGAGCTGCCACGGACTCCCGTGGTACGGTGATGTTGTCAGGGGTGAGTGGGGTGAACCTGTGATCGAGCCCGCGCCGGCCTTCGGCACGCAAGTGCGCATGAATCAACCGCTCGACGGCGCGCCGGCCGGGGAAGGGGACAGGCCATGATCGCGATCGCCGAGCCGGGCGCGCGCACGCTCAGCGACGACGAGTTCGTCCTGTTCCAGAGGCTCGTCAAGCGCCTCTCGGGCATCTCGCTGGGCCCGCAGAAGAAGCCGCTCCTGCTCTGCCGGCTCGGGCCCCGGCTCCGCCTGCTCGGCCTCCGCAGCTTTGGCGAGTACTACCGCCGGGTGACCGCGGCGGGCGGCGAGGACGAGCTCGTGCACATGCTCGACTGCATCTGCACCAACGAGACCCATTTCTTCCGGGAACGCGAGCAGTTCGCGCTCCTCGAGCGCGAGATCCTCCCGGCGTGGGAGAAGAGCGCGGGGCACGGCGCGCCGGACCGCGGAGCGCCCCGCGCGCGCGTCCGCCGCCCGCTGCGCGCGTGGAGCGCGGCCTGCTCGACCGGGGAAGAGCCCTACTCGATAGCGATGACGCTGCTCGACAGCCTGTCCTCCTCCTCCGACGGCAGCGGCGCCGCGGGACGGGCGTCGCGCTGGGCAGGCGGCGCGCCTGCCGGCGTTCCGGGGATCGGCGTCCTGGCGACGGACCTGTCCGTCCGTGCGCTCGAGCAGGCGCGACGCGCGGTGTGGCCGATCGAGCGGGCCTCGGAGATCCCCGACGAGCGCCTGCGCGCCTACATGCTCCGCGGGACGGGCGCAAGCGCGGGCCTGATGAAGGCCGGGCCGGAGCTACGCCAGATCGTCACCTTCCGGCGCTTCAACCTGCTCGACGCGGCGCCCGAGCGATTCGGCCTGTTCGATCTGATCTTCTGCCGGAACGTCTTCATCTATTTCGACGCCGTGACGAAGGCGGAGATCGTGGCGAAGCTCATCGCCAGCCTCGCGCCCGGAGGGTACCTGTTCCTCGGGCACGCCGAGGGCCTCCACGGGACGGACCCCCGCGTGCGATGCATCGCGCCGTCCGTTTATCAGCTCCAGCCTCTGGCAGGGCTCAAGGGAAGCCGGAACCCGTAGCGCTCCTCCGGGAAGCTGCTCCTGAACAGCAGCTCGTCCGACGGAGCCTCTCTCGATGTGACACGCGACGCCGCTCGGCGGTGCGCGGTTAGGGATGGATGTTGAGCTTGTAAACGCCGGATTCCTGGAACGCGCCGTCGACCACGATGACGATGGTCTGCCCAGCGTCGAGCGACACCGTGACCTCCGACGTGAACAGGTGCAGCTCCTCCCCGAGCACGTCGTCGCTGCACGCGATCTCCTCGCCATAGCAGTCCCCGTCGAACACGGCGAGCACGGTGTCGTAGTCGGAGCCGACCGTATCGATCGTGTACGTCCCTGCCTCCGGGGCGGTGAACAGATAGACCACCTCAGGCGCGTCGATGCCGCCGCAGCTCGCGTCCACCTCGGCGAGGCTCCCCTTGGTCGTCCCGGTCGCGGTCTGCGAGGCGAGGGGCGTGAGCTCGATGGGCTTATCGCACGTGCCGGTGCCGTCGAACAGGTCCAGGTTGAGCATGTAGGCGCCCTCCGCGCCGTGGCTGTCGACGCTGATCAGGGCGGTCTGGCCGGCGTCCAGCCACACGAGCTTGCTCGAGTCCCTGCTATCGTTGACGCAGGCCATCTCGTCGCCCTCGCACCCGCCGTCGCGCACGGACAGGACCGTATCGACCGTGGAACCCACGGTGTTCATGCGGTAGAAGCCATCTGCGGGCGCGGTGAAGCTGTAAGTCGCCTCCCCGCCGGGCACCGAGGCGCAGGAGGGCGCCAGGAGATCGGGATAGCCCTCGGTGTTGCCCGTGACCGACTGCGGGACCACGGCGTCGAGCTCGAAGAGGGGGCACGGCGGCGCCTCCCGCTGGGTGATGTTGAGCATGTAATCGCCGCTCGTCGACACGCTGTCCACGGAGACGATCACCGTCTGACCGGCGGAGAGGAACAGGCTCGCCCGCGAGTGGGTGACGACCCCCGCGGGGTCCACGTTGTCATTGCACCTGAGCGAGGGGCCAGAGCACGAGCCGTCCAGCACCTCCAGGACCGTATCGAGCGCCGAGCCGTTCGTGTCGAAGACGTAGAGCGCGTCGGCCGGGGCGGTGAAGCGGTACGTCGCCTCGGGGGCCCCGCGAGAGGCGCAGTCCGGCGCGAGGTGATCGGCGAGATCCGCGGTCGTGCCCGTGACCGTCTGCGGCACCGTCGAGCCGAGATCGATCAACGGGCACGGCACCTCGTCGACCTCGAGCCGGTAGTCGCCCGTCGCGCCCGCGGTGTCCACCACGAGGACGACGGTCTCGCCGGCCGCGAGCGAGAGCGTGATGAGCGCCGGCTCGAACAGGCCGTCGACGCACGCGATGAGCTCGCCGTCGCACGAGGCGCGGCGCGCCTCCATGAGGACGGGGAAGCTCGAACCGGACGCATCGAACGTGTAGAGGCCCTCGCGCGGCGCCGTGAAGCCGTAGGTCGCCTCGCCCCCGGTCGAGAAGGTCGCGCAGGCCGAGATCAGGTTGCGGAGGTGCTCGTTGTTCCCGGTCACCGCCTGCGGCAGGGTCCCGCCGATCTGGACGCCCGGGCACGGCGGGGCCTCGAAGAGATCCAGCGTGAAGCTCGCCAGCGGGCCGGCCGGGTCCGCCACGGCGACGAGCACCGTCTGACCGGCCTCGAGCGTCGCGAACGCGTTCGACTCGCCGGCGCCGTAGCGGCAGTTGAGCGAGGGGCCCGTGCACGTGCCGCCGTCGAGGACCTGGACGATCAGGTCCGACGGGGCGTGCGCGCTGAACACGTAGGTGCCGTCCGACGGGGCCGTGAACGAGTACGTGGCGTCCGGGGTCGCGCTGATGTCGCAGGTCGCGGACACCGTGTCCTCGCGCAAGACGGTCGTGCCCGTCACCGTCTGCGGCACGACGGGATCGAGGGCGGTCGGCGCGCACTGGACCGGCCCGGGCTCGGCCACGCGGAGCGTGAAGTCGCCCTGCGCGCCGCGCGCGCCGCTCACCACCACGAGGATGCGCTCGCCGTCGGCGAGATCGACGGAGATCTGCGACTGGAGGCTCCCCGCGTTGTCGTTGCAGGCGAGCTCCTCGCACGTGTCGGCCCGCAGCGCGCCGAGCGCCGTGTCGTAGGGAGACTCGAAGGTGTCGAACAGGTAGGTCCCCGCGCGAGGCGCCGTGAACAGGAACGCCTGATCGGCCGCGCCGGGCCCCGAGCAGGTCAGCCAGCGGCCGTCGTCGGCGCCGAGCGTCGTGCCGGTCACCCGCTGCGGGACGGCGGAGCCGATGTCCCGGGAGGGCTCCGCGCTGCACGCGCAGGTGCCGCCCTCGCAGGGGCGCCCGGGGTCGCAGGCGCGATCGCACCGGCCGCAGTGCTGCGGATCTGCGGCGAGGTCCACGCAGCTGCCGGCGCAGTCGGTGAGGCCCGGGAGGCAGATCGGCCGGCATGTGGAGCCGGCGCACGCGCGGCCCGGCGGGCAGTGCGCGCCGCACTTGCCGCAATGGTCCGGGTCGGTGCGCGTGTCGACGCACGCGTCGCCGCAGCGCTTCACGTAGCGGCCCTCGCGGCACTCGGATGGCCCGCCGCCGTCACCTCCGCCGCCGCTACCACCGTCGCCGCCGCCGTCGTCACCGCCGGTCCCCAGCGGCTCGCAGGCGCCCTTCACGCACGCCGCCCCGGCCGGACATTCCTGGCCGCACGCGCCGCAGTGCTCCGGATCGGCGTGCAGCGCCACGCAGGTCCCGTCGCAGACCGAGTAGGGAGCCTCGCAGCGCGGCGCCAGGGCGTCGTCGCCGCCGCACGCGGACGTCGCCGAGAGGACCGCGGCCGGGAGCCAGAGCGCGGCCATCGAGAGCGCGTGCCCGAAGCGAAATCCGTGTCTGTTCATCGGCATCCCCCTGCGGCGCGCGCCGTCGACCCGCGCGAGCCGGCGGAGAATGCGAGCGCCTCTCCGACGTCCGGCTCCCGGGCTCCGCGCTGGTGGTTGATGGCTGACGTGGCCGCTCCGCTCATCCGACCCTGCCATCGAGGCCTCGCTGCGCCGGCCGGCGACGACCCGACGGCACCTCGGCCGGGTGGGCCGCTGCACGATCGTGCCTCACGTCGCGAAGCGAGGTCAAGGCGCGCGGTCTGGCAGGCTCTTCGGGAGGGCGAGCTCGCGCTGGAGAGCGACAACGGCGCCACCCCTTGCTAGAACCGCCCCCATGTCGCGGCCCGCGCGCCCTGAAGTCCTCGCTCCCGCCGGTGATCGCGCCGCCATGGAAGCCGCCGTGCGCGGCGGGGCCGATGCCGTCTACTTCGGCCTCCGGGGGGGCGCCGCGGGAGGCGGCGCGGCGTCGCCCTTCAACGCCCGCGCGCGGGCCGCGAACTTCGACGCGGCGGAGCTCGAGGAGGCGGTGCGCTTCCTCCACGCCCACGGCGTGAAGGGCTACGTCACCCTGAACACGCTGGTGTTCGACGACGAGCTCCCGGCGGTCCGCGGCGCGATCGAGGCGTGCGCGGCGGCCGGCGTCGACGCGGTCATCGTCCAGGACCTCGGGGTGATGCGCCTCGCGCGGGCGCTCGCGCCCGGGCTCCCGATCCACGCCTCCACGCAGATGACCTGCACCGACGCGGCCGGCGTCGAGCTCGCGCGATCGCTCGGCGCCGCGCGCGTCATCCTCGCCCGGGAGCTCTCGCTCGACGACATCGCCGCCATCCGCCGGGCGACCGACGTCGAGCTCGAGGTCTTCGTCCACGGCGCGCTCTGCATCGCCTACTCGGGGCAGTGCCTGACGAGCGAGGCCATCGGCGGCCGCAGCGCCAACCGCGGCGCCTGCGCCCAGGCCTGCCGCCTGCCGTACCGCCTCGTCGTCGACGGCGCGCTGCGCGACCTCGGCGACGCAGCCTACCTCCTGTCGCCGGAGGACCTCGACGCCACCGACGTCATCCCCGACCTCGTCGCGCTTGGCGTCGCCTCGGTGAAGATCGAGGGGCGCCTCAAGGGCCCGGAGTACGTCGGCGCCACCGCGCGCCTCTACCGCGCCGCGATCGACGCGGCGGTCGGCGCGGGAGCGGGCCCCGGGGCCACGGACCGGGAGGCGGCGCTCCAGGCGTTCTCGCGGGGCTCGGGCCCCGGCTTCCTGCGCGGCGTCGACCACCAGCGCCTCGTCGACGGCCGCACCTGCGATCACCGCGGCATCGAGGTCGGCGAGGCGCGCGGCGCCGGGCGCCGGCGCGGCCACGAGGTGGTGGTCGTGCGCGCCGCCCGGCCGCTCGCGCGCGGCGAGGGGATCCTCGTGGAGGGCGGGTTCGCCGGCGAGGGCGAGATCGGCGGCCGCATCTGGGGCCTGTGGGCCGCTGGCCGCGAGGTCGAGCGCGCGCCGGCGGGGGGCGACGTCGAGGTCTGGCTCGGGCCGGACCGGCGGCTGCCGGAGGACGTGCTGAGCGGCGCGCGGGGGCTGCACGGGCGCCGGGTCTTTCGCACGAGCGACCCCGTCGCCACGCGCGCGGTCCGCGAGGTGCTCGACCGCGCCCCGCGGCGGGTGCCGATCGACGTCCGCCTCGAGGGCCGCCTCGGCGAGCGCCCGCGGCTCTCGGCGGCGACGGAGGGCGGGGCGTCGGCCTCGGTCGAGATCGACACCCCGCTCGGCCGCGCCGATCGATCGCCGCTCGACGAGGCCACGCTGCGGAAGCAGCTGGATCGGCTGGGCGACACGCCGTTCGTCCTGCGCGGCGTCGGGCTGTCGCTCGACGGGCCTGCGCTCGTGCCGCCGTCGGCGCTCAACCGCGCCCGCCGGGCGCTCGTCGCGGCGCTGATCGAGGCGTCGCACCGCCCCCATCCGTCGGCGCCGCTGGAGGCCGAGGGGCTCGTCGCCGGGATCGCTCCGCCGGACGCGCCGCCGCCGGCGCCGGGCCTCTTCGTGCTGTGCCGCAACGTGGCGCAGGCGCGGGCGGCGCTCGACGCCGGCGCGAGCGGCGTCTACCTCGATTTCCTGGAGATGGTCGGCCTCGGCGCCGCGGCGCGCGAGCTGATGGCGGCCGGGGCCTCCGTCGGGGTGGCGCCGCCGCGGATCCGCAAGCCGGGCGAGGAGAAGATCGACAGGTACCTGCTCTCGCTCGGGCCGGCGGCGATCCTGGTCCGCAGCCTCGGCGCGCTGCTCGACGCCACGCCCGGCGTGCCCCGGATCGGCGATTTCTCGCTGAACGTCACGAACAAGCTGGCCGCGCGCGAGGTGCTCTCGCGGGGGCTCGCCGCGTTCACGCCGTCGTTCGATCTCGACGCCGCCCAGCTCGAGTCGCTGCTGGACTCGCCGTTCGGGCCGTTCGCCGAGGTGGTGGTGCACCACCCGATGCCGCTCTTCCACATGGAGCACTGCGTGATCGCGGCGACGCTGTCCGAGGGCAAGGATCACCGCACCTGCGGCCGCCCGTGCGAGCAGCACGCGCTGTCGCTGCGGGACCGGGCGGGCATGGATCACCCGCTCGAGGCGGACGTGGGGTGTCGGAACACGGTGTTCCACGCGGCGCCGCAGAGCGCGGCGCACCTCGTGCCGAGGCTCGCGAAGAGCGGCGTGCGGCGGTTCCGGATCGAGCTGGTGCGGGAGGACGCCGAGGGGGCGCGGCGCGTGGTGGAGGCGTACCGGCGGCTGCTCGCCGGGGAGGTGGCGCCTGCGGAGGTCGCGCGCGGGCTGCGGGCCGAGGGGAGCTACGGGGTGGTGCGGGGATCGCTGCGCGTGCTGCAGGCGTGACAGGAACGGCCATGGCGCTCGACCTGATCCTCACTTGAGGAGAAGGGCACCCCGACCTCGGGACGGCACACCTTGCTCGGTGCGCCAGCGGCCATGATCGGGGTGTCATGCGCTGCGCGCTCCTCGTCGGCCAACCCCGTTCGCTTCTCGCTCCGGCATGCGAGTTGCTGAGCTCCGCGGGCATGAAAACATGGGCTATGATGGTGGCGGGGTGTTGGTTGCTCGCTGGCTGCAACGGTGCCGATTTCGACGACAACCGCGCGAAATGGCGCGCCGACCGGCCAGCGGAGTATGTCATCCAGATCTGCGGCACTGGCTTTAACGGTGGCTGTACGCTCGCCGCGGTCTCCGGCGATACCGTGGTCGCCACCGCTCACAGCGGGATCGACGCTCCGCGCGGCGATTGGACGTTCGCTGAGGCGCCCGAGCAAGCAGATCCGGTGGAAGCCCTGTTCGACCGAGCAGAGCGCGAGAGCGATAGCTGCGAGCTCCGCAGCGTTCGCTTCGACGACCGCTACGGCTATGTGGCTGATTACTACTGGGACTGTGGTGAAGAAGGAAGCGGCGAGGAAGTCACATGCTTCCAGCCCGACACGAGCGACGTGACGCGCTGCGCGGAGTGAGCGGGGGCGAGGTCGGTCCGGATGAAGGGGGTCCCGGTCCTCATGACGACCCCAGTCCTGGGCAAAGCCAAACGGGCCCAGAGGCATAATGTGAACGTTCACAATACCGATGTCAATTCGAAACGGCCGTCAGCGACCGTCCTCGCGCCCCGATGGCGGACAGGTCTCCTCCGGAGCGCCGCGTCAAGAGGGGCGGGCATCGGGCTGCGGTCACACAGGCGCTTCAGCGCGGTCGCCGCCAGCGCGCGGCGGGCCGGCGATGATCGCGGTAAGGCGCCCGCGCCTCTTGCCGCGGCGCTCCGGAGGAGCCCCTCCAGCCTCGTGCTCCCTCGGGCTCGGGAACCTTACGGCCCGGTCGATTGGAATTGACGGTGCTCATGTGATCGTTCACATTGTTGGCGAGGGGTATCCTTGTTGCTGTGCCTTGCTCGGGTCGCCACGCGCACCGAGGCATTCGTCTTCTGAACGATTTTTACACCAGCTCCGTTCGCTCGGTCGTCGCGGAAGCGATCGCTGAACGATGGGGATTGGCATCGGGCCGAGGGTGCTCCCAGAGAACACGTCATACCGCGCTCGTTCGGCGGCTGTCGTGAAATCTCGAGTGCTGTTCACCGGAGATGATTCCTTACAAAGATCCGGCGGTGCTGGCGACGCGGCCGGCTGACCACCGTCGGGGGCGGCGTGATCTATGTCGAAGAGCATGAACCCTCAAAACCACGTGTCACGGAGGCTCTTCCTGGCCATCCTGGGCTCGGCGTCCGTGGCCGCCGGCTGCTCCCGCGAGGAGAGCGACGCGCCGCGCGCCTCCCAGAAGCCGGCGTCGGACGCCGACGCCGCGGGGCGGAAGCCGAAGAAGCTGTCCGAGATCGTGGTCGGCTTCTCGCAGACGGGCGCCGAGAGCTCCTGGAGGATCGCGCACAGCAAGTCGATCCAGGAGGAAGCGGAGAAGCGCCACGTGCAGCTCCTCTTCGCAGACGGTCAGAACGTGCACAACAACCAGGTCAACGCCGTCAACGGGTTCATCACCAAGGGCGTCGACGTCATCGTCATCGCGCCGCAAGAATCCGTGGGCTGGAAGCCCACATTGAAGGAGGCCAAGCGCGCCGGGATCCCGGTGGTGCTCACGAGCCGGGGCGTGGACGCCGAGGAAGATCTGTACGAGACGGTGATGGTGGCGGACTTCGTCTGGGAGGGGCGCAGGGCAGGGGAGTGGCTCGCGAAGCAGACGAACGGCAACGCGCGGATCATCGAGCTCGTGGGCACGCCAGCGGCGGACGTGGCGGTGATGCGCAAGACCGGCTTCGCCGAGGCCATCGCGAAGCATCCGGACATGAAGATCATCGCGAGCCAGAGCGGTGACTTCACGCGCACCAAGGGAAAAGCCGTGATGGAGACGCTGCTCTCGGCCCACAAGGGCGAGATCAACGCCGTCTACGCGCACAACGACGACATGGCGCTCGGGGCGATCCAGGCGATCCAGGCGGCAGGGTTAAAGCCCGGGCAGGACATCCTGGTGATATCGATCGACGCCGTGAAGCCGGCGTTCGAGGCCATGATGGAGGGGAAGCTGAACGCGACGGTCGAGTGCAACCCCCTGCACGGCCCCCTGCTCTTCGATACGATCGACAAGATCGTGCGCGGTGAGAAGGTGCCGAAGCGCACGATCGTCCCTGGCCAGATCTTCGAACGCGAGCAGGCGGCGGCGGCCATCGCCTCGCGGCCCTACTGAGGAGCGATCGGCGCCGGCGCCCCGCTGGGGCGGCGCGAGCACCATCACGCTCGTGAGCCCGCCCGTCGCGCGGCGCTCACGTACGGAGCAGCAGCCGCATGCCTGGTTCGAAAGCCTTGCTCTCTGTCGAGGGCCTCAGCAAGTCCTTCCCCGGAGTTCGCGCTCTGCACGACGTGCACGTCGAGGCGCGCGCCGGCGAGATCCAGGCGTTGATGGGGGAGAACGGGGCCGGCAAGTCGACGCTGATCAAGCTGCTCACCGGCGTCTATTCTCCCGACGCCGGGACCTTGCGCCTCGGCGGCGCGGTGATCCGGCCGACCTCTCCCCGCCACGCTGAATCGCTGGGGATCAGCGCGGTGCACCAGGAAATCAGCCTGATCCCGCACCTCTCCATCGCGGACAACATCATGCTGGGCCGGCAGCCTCGGCGCTTCGGCCTGATCGACGGGCGCGCCGTCCGCGCGAAGGCGCGTGAGGCCCTCGCGCGCCTCTCGCTGGATCTCGACGTGTCGCGATCGGTGGCGGCGCTGCCCACCGCGCTGCAGCAGATGGTCGCGATCGCCCGCGCGCTCGCCGTGGACGCGCGGATCCTGATCCTGGATGAGCCCACCTCCAGCCTGGATGAAGCGGAGACGCTGCGGCTCTTCGACGTCATGCGGGGGCTGAAGGCGCAGGGGTTGGCGATCCTCTTCGTGACTCACTTCCTGGATCAGGTCTACGCGGTCAGCGACACGATCACGGTGCTCAGGAATGGCTGCTTGGTGGGGCAGTACGCGAGCAGCGCGCTGCCTCGCCTGGAGCTCGTCCAGGCGATGCTGGGCGTCAAGCTCGGCGCAAAAGACAGGGCCGCGCCAGGCGGCCCTGCCGGTCCGGGAGGGGGGGCGAGCGCCGCGGAGCCGGCGCTCGCCGCGCGCGGCCTCGAGAGAAAGGGGGTCATCGGACCCATCGAGCTCGCGCTGCGGCCCGGCGAGGTGGTGGGGCTGGCGGGGCTGCTCGGCTCTGGTCGAAGCGAGACCGCCAGGATGCTCTTCGGGATCGAGCCCGCCGATCGCGGCGAGCTCGCGGTGAACGGGCGCGCGACCGAGATCAAGACGCCACGGCACGCGATCGGGGCCGGCCTCGCGTACTGCCCGGAAGACCGCAAGGTGGATGGCATCATCCCGAACCTCTCCGTGCGAGAGAACCTCCTGCTCGCCTTGCAGGCCTCCCAGGGGGCGCTGCGGGTGCTCCCGCGCCACGAGCGGGAGCGTCTTGTCCAGCACTACATCAAGACCCTGAGCATCAAGACGCCGTCCCCGGAGACGCCCGTCAAGCTGCTCTCGGGCGGCAACCAGCAGAAGGTGCTGCTCGCGCGTTGGATGGCCATGCAGCCGCGGATCCTGCTGCTCGACGAGCCCACGCGCGGCGTGGACATCGGCGCCAAGCTGGAGATCGAGGCGCTGGTGAAGTCGCTCAGCGAGAAGGGGGTCGCCACGGTCTTGATCTCGTCGGAGCTCGAGGAGGTCGCGCGCAACTGCTACAGGGTGGTGGTCCTGAGAGACCGCAAGCAGCAGGGCGAGCTCGTGGGAGAGTCCGTGACGCCTTCGTCCATCATCCAGGCCATCGCCCATCAGAAGGAGGCGCCGCCCGATGCTTGAGAAGATCACGGAAGCGGCGCCCACGAACGCCAACCCCACGGGCATCGCGATCCTCCTCTTCACCGGGTGCGCCGGCGCCCTGCTGCTCATGCGCGGGCGCCGCGAGGCTTGGCCTTTGCTCGGCCTCCTGGCGCTCCTCCTGTTCAATTCGGTCCTGTCCAAGAACTTCTTCTCCATCGTCGAGCGCGACGGGGCCTATTACGGGACGCCCATCAACCTGCTCAACCAGGGCTCGGAGGTGATGCTCCTCGCGATCGGCCTGACCCTGGTGATCGCCGTCAGGGGCATCGACCTGTCGGTCGGCTCGGTCATGGCGTTGTCCGGCGCCACCTGCGTGATCCTGATGAAGGAGGCTCACTGCGGGCCGCTCCTGGCTGCGCTCTTGTCCCTCGCCGTCGCCGGCGGCGTCGGTCTGTTCAACGGCGCGCTGGTGACGGCGCTGAACATCCAGCCCATCATCGTGACCTTGATCAGCATGGTCGGTGTTCGCGGCGTCGCCATGCTCATCACCCGCGCCGAGCCCGTGACGCACACGGATGCGACGTTTGCGTTCATCGGCAACGGTCACGTCGGTGGCTTGCCGTTCTCCATGTTGCTGGTGGCCGCCGTGTTCGTCGTCGCCGCGCTGCTCTGCCGGAGGACGGCGCTCGGCCTGTTCATGGAAGCGATCGGCGACAACGAGCGGGCGAGCCGGCTCGCCGGCGTCGACGACCGCCGCATCAAGCTCTGGTTGTACGGCTTTTCCGGCCTGTGCGCCGGCATCGCCGGCCTCGTGGCCGCCTCGTACATCTCCACGGCCGACCCCGATCGCGTGGGGCGCCTGCGGGAGCTGGATGCCATCTTCGCCGCGGTGATCGGCGGTACGGCGCTCACCGGCGGGCGCTTCTACCTGGGTGGCACCCTGATAGGAGCGTTGTTGATACAAACGCTCTCCACCACGATGTACATCCAGCACGTCCCCTCGGAGATCGAGCCGATGCCCAAAGCCGGCGTGATGCTGCTCAGCTGTCTGCTGGTCTCGGAGGAGTCGCGCCGGCGGCTGCTCGAGCTGCTCGGCCTCAAGCGGGGGCAGTAGGGATGCTCAGCTGGGATCGGCGGGATCTGCCGCTCATGGTGACCGCGGTCCTCCTGATCGCGCTCTACGCGGGGGTGCTGGTCTGTTACGACGCGGCGCGCAGCCTGCGTTTCCTGGTCGACCTGATCAAGGGGAACGCGGCGATGGGCCTCTGCGCGGTGGGCATGACCTTCGTCATCCTGTCGGGGGGTATCGACCTCTCGGTCGGCTCCGTCGTCGCGCTCACGACGGTCCTCGTGGGCACGCTGGTCGCCGGTGGTTGCCACCCGCTGTTGGCGTTCTGTGTCGGCCTCGCGGTGTCGGTCGCGTTCGGCGCGATGACGGGGCACCTGATCCATCGTTTCTCTCTGCCCCCGTTCCTCGTGACGCTCGCGGGCATGTTCTTCGCCCGCGGCGCGGCGTTCCTCGTCAGCATGCAGCCCATCGGCATCGATCACCCTGCGCTGGACTGGATCGTCGATGAGCTCGGCTTCGCGGTGGCGATCCCGGGCCTGGACCGGACCTGGGTCCCGGCGACGGCGCTCCTGTTCTTGATCGTCCTCGTGCTCGGCGTGATCCTTGGCCGTAGCACGAGCTTCGGCCGGAACGTCCTCGCCATCGGCGGGGACAGGCAGGCCGCGCTGCTCATGGGGGTGCCGCTGGGCGCCACGACGGTGTGTCTTTACGCGTTGTGCGGCCTGTGCGCGGGCCTCGGCGGGGTCACGACGGCGCTGATCGACAGCGCCGGAAAGCCGAACATCGGCGCCGGGCTGGAGCTCGAGGCCATCGCCTCGGTGGTGATCGGTGGAACGCTGCTGACCGGGGGGGCTGGCAGCGTCGTCGGCACCGTGATGGGCGTGATGATCACGGGCATCGTGCGGGCGGTGATCAACCTGGATGGACGGCTGCCGTCGCCCTGGCACCACATCAGCATCGGGCTGCTGCTGCTGGTCTTCATCGTCATGCAGCAGGTCCTGATCCGATCGGCCCCCGCAGCCAGGGGGGTGGAGTACGGTCATCATCGATGATGCCGGAGAGCGAGGAGCGATAGAATGAGCGAGACCAAGCGAATTCTGGTCACCGGGGCGGCGGGCAAGGTCGGCCAGACATTCATCCGAAGGTTCCTGTCGAACCCCGCGTTCGAGGGGTGGAAGGTCCGCGCGCTGTGCCACAACCGCATGCTGGAGCGGACGGCGCGCGTGGAGGTGCTGCGTGGGGCCATCGAGGACAGGGCCGTCGTCAACGAGGCGACCGAGGGGGTGAGCCACGTGCTGCACCTGGCGACCAGCAAGGAGACCCCCGAGAGCATCATGGACGTGGCCGTCAAAGGCATGTTCTGGCTGCTGGAGGCCTGCCGCGTCAGCCCCACGTTCGAGCAATTCATCCTGGTCGGGGGCGACGCCGGGATGGGCCATTTCTTTTATCCGCACCCCGTCCCCGTCACGGAGGCGCAGCGGCACAGCGCCTACCCGGGCTGCTACGCGCTGTCCAAGGTGCTCGAGGAGGTCATGCTCGAGCAGTATTACATTCAATATGAGCTCAACGGATGCTGCCTGCGCGCGCCCTGGATCATGGAGAAGGACGACTTCAAGGCGCAGCTATCCTTCGGCGACGACGTGTTCGGAGGGCCGAGGTGGCGCGATCTGGTCGGTGCCGAGGCCGCAGAGGGGTACGTCCGCTCGAGCGCCGTGCCGGTGATGCTCGACCGCCGCGGCGAGCCGGTGAAGCGTAACTTCGTGCATGTGGAGGATCTGGTCACCGCGATCCTCAAGGCCATCAATCATGAGAAGGCGCGCCAGCAGACCTTCAACATCTGCATGGACGAGCCGGTGGACTACGGGGAGCTGGCGCGTTACCTGGAGGCGACACGGGGCCTGCCGAGCGTGAGGGTGAAGACGCCGTTCCATTCGACGTGGCTGGACAACTCGAAGGCGAAGTTTCTGCTCGGTTGGCGGCCGCAATACGACCTGGCGCGGCTCACGGACGCCGCCTTCGACTACGTGCGCGCGCCCGATGATCCGCGCGTCACGTGGTACCCTGGTTGATGGGCCCTGCCTCCCCACGGCGGCCCCTTCCCGCGGTGGACGAGCCTGACGATCACGCCGACGCCGAGCTTCTCTGCTAGGGGACGGGCCCGCCTACAAGCACTCTCGCCCGGCGGTTCGGCGTGCGCGCGTAGGCCTCCACGACGGCTCGCCCCACGCTCGCTGCGCGCCCGCGCTTCACCAGGGCCACGATCGCGCCGCCGAAGCCGCCGCCGGTCAGCCGGGCGCCGAAGACGTCCGGCTGCGCCCGCGCGCTCTCCACCAGATCGTCGACCGCCGGCACGGACACCTCGAAATCATCGCGCATCGACCGGTGGGACGCGTCGAAGAGCTCGCCCAGACGGCCGAGATCCCCCGCGCGGAGCGCGGCCACGGCGGCGAGCACCCGGGCGTTCTCGGTCACGACGTGGCGGGCGCGCCGGTCGAGCGGCGACGGCAGCGACGCGATGCGCGGCTCCACGGTGGCGTCGACGTCCCGGAGCTGTGGGACGCCGAGCGCCGCGGCCGCGCGCTCGCACTCCGCGCGCCGTGTCTTGTAATCGCCGCTCGCGTGCTGGTGAGCCACCCCGGAGTCGATCACGAGCAGCTCGGCCTCCGCGGGCAGCGGGATGCGCTCGAACGCGAGCGTCCTCGTGTCGATGAAGAGCGCCGTGCTCTCGTCGGCGAGGCTCGCGGCCATCTGATCCATCGTCCCGACCGGCGCACCCACGAAGTCGTGCTCCGCGGCGTGCGCGATCCGGGCGATCTCCACGTCGTCGATGGAGAGGCCGAGCATCGTCCGCAGGGCGCGGGCGAGCGCCACGAGCAGCGATGCGCTCGACGACAGGCCGCTTCCGAGCGGCACCGTCGACTCGATCCTCGCGTCGAAGCCGGGGATCGATGCGCCCCGGCTGCGGAGGACCGCGGTGATGCCCTGCACGTAGTCGAGCCACAGTCCGCGGCGCGCCTCCTCGCCGGCGCGGAACGAGAGCTGGGCGCCGCCGTCCACGTTCGCCGTCGCGACCTGGATGAGCCGGTCGTCCCGCGGCGCGAGCTCGACGCGCGTCTTCTGCGGGATCGCCGTCGGCAGCACGTAGCCGCCGCTATAGTCGGTGTGTTCGCCGATCAGGTTCACGCGCCCCGGCGCCTCGCCCAGGACCTTCGCCGGGCGGCCGAAGACGACCTCGAAGCCCTTGCCCTTCACCGTCATTGCAGCGCACCCATGTCGACGGGGCACAGGAAACCCAAATGTTCCGGAGGCGTCAAGCCACAACTGCGGGATCTGCGCCGGGCTGGCAGAGCAGTTTTTACGTCGGTTTTACGCCGGTTTTACTCCGGTCCGCCCGGTCTCGTGAAGACGCGGTGCGTGCAACCGCGCTCGTCTCTGCGGCGATCGAAGGGGCGGTATTCACTCCGCGGCCCGCGGGAGCCGCCTTGGCTCCAGGCCTGCGGGCGACGTCAGCCGCCGCAGCGGGGGCGACGACAGGCGGTCCGATCAAAACGCGAGCACCTCGCTCCCTGACGCGAGCTCGCACGCGCCGTCCTGGGGATCACCGCCGGTGCGGAGGATCTCGGACGGCTCCGGCTCGCGGTAGACGCCGGAGAGCGCGATGTCGACCATGCGCAGGATCGCGCGATCGAGCTTGGTCACGTAATAACAGGGGATCGTCGGCTCCTTGTGCGCCCCGCCGACCCCGGAGTCATCCGTCAAGAAGAGGTATCGACCGCCCGTGAGCTGCGCGGCGGAGCGCATGCTGAGCTCGGTGAGCTCATCCACGCCGCTCGACGCGACAGGATAGACAGCGACCCCGAGGTCCTTGAGGGCTCGTATCCCGCCTGCCATCGCCGCGGCGTTGTTCTCGTGGTGGGGCGCGTCCGCGACCCAGAAGGCGAGGCGCGCGGTGTCGTCGCCCGTGCGCCAGGAGAGGTCGGCCGTCTTGGATAGCGCCATGTCCGGCGCCTCCGGGAAGTCGCCGCCGCCGTTCGCCCCTTGCTCGGCGAGCTTCTCCTGGAACTCGTCGGGATCGGCGCGGAAGTCGAACCAGCGGACGATGTAATCGTCCTCGGTGTCTCTGTACAGGACGAGCGACCAGCGCTGCTGGGCGTTCGGGTATTTGGCGAAGATGGAGTCGGAGAGCGCGATGAACTCCGTCTGGAGATACGTGATCTCGTCGCCCATGCTGCCGGTCGTGTCGATGATGAGCGATACGTCCAGCGTCTCCTTCTTTCCTGGAGGTGCCGCGAAGAGGCTGTGCGCGGCCTGATGGTCGGCCTCGGTGAACGGCAAGATGCCCGGGAGCTGCTGCGAATAGAGCGTGCTCCGGTACGAGAGGAAGAAGTCGAAGTTGCGGTTGTCGTCCCAGACGCCCGCGGTGAGCGTGCCAGGCGCGATGCTGGCTCCGCCGCCTGCGCCTCCGCCGCCTCCGCCGCCTGCGCCTCCGCCGCCTCCTGTGCCCAGGCTTCCGCCGGGGGAGCCTTCGCTCGGAGGGCCGCTTCCATCCGACACACCTCCCGAAGCGGCTGAGCCGACCGCAGCGCCTGTGCCGAAGCTCGCATCGGGGCCAGCACCGGGGTCAGCGCCGGCGCCCCTCCCCGGGATCTCTCCGTCACCGCCCTCCGCCGAGCTCGATCCGCCCGAGCACGCTCCCAGCGCGAGAAGGCCTCCCACCATGAAAGCGAAGCGGAAACGGGTATGCATTGGGATCTCCTCGGCCGCCTGGGTCGTCGCATGCCGACGTCGGACGCGGCCGGACATGCCGCGATGCATGGCGCGTACCGGGTCAGAGCCGTGTGATTTCCGGCACTTACGTGGCTAGACAGGGGGCGTTCTGTGCCAAGGCGCGCCGGAGCGCGACCCCGGCGGCTCGGGCGCGCCTCTCAGGCTCCCCGCAGCGCAGCGATCACGGGCCCGGTGTCGGGCCGCATGCCGCGCCACAGGGTGAAGCACTCGGCGCCCTGCTCGACCACCATGCCGAGGCCGTCGGTGGTCTGACCCACGCCGGCCGCGCGTGCGGCCTGCACGAACGCGGTCGGTTCCTTCTTGTAGGCCATGTCGTAGGCCAGCGAGCCCTCGTTCCACACGTCGGCGGGCAGGGGCGGCACCTCGTTGGCCATCGAGGAGGCGGAGCCGTTGATGATCACGTCGAAGCGCCCGGAGATGTCGGCGAAGCCGCCGCCGGCGAGCTGGATGGCGCCGGCATGCGGGCCGAACTCGGCCGCGAGCTCCACGGCCTTGCTGGCGGTGCGGTTGGCGACGAAGATCTCGGCCGGCTGCTCATCGAAGAGCGGCAACAAGGCGCCGCGAACCGCGCCGCCCGCGCCGAGGAGCAGCACGCGCGCGCCTTCGAGGCAGCGACCGAGGTTGTGGGTGATGTCGCGCACGATGCCGAAGCCGTCGGTGTTGTCGCCGAGGAGGGTGCCGTCGGCGCGCAACGTGAACATGTTGATCGCTCCGGCGGCACGGCCGCGCGGCGTCAGCTCGTCGGCCAGCGCAAAGGCCTCGATCTTGAAGGGCATGGTGATGTTCATGCCCTTGCCGCCGCTCTTCTGGAACTCGCGCACGGCGGCGGCGAAGCCATCCAGCTCGGCGAGGATCGCGCCGTACACCATGTCCTGCCTGCATTGCTCGGCAAAGGCGGTCTGCAGCGCCGGCGACTTGGTCTGGGAGATGGGATTGCCGATGATGGCGTAGCGGTCGGTCATGGTAGTGTGCAGGCCTCAGCGACGCGGGGCCACGCCCGCGAGCGCCGCAGATCTACGATACTGTCCAGCAGATTGCCAAGAGCGCGCGGCGTCGCCATGGCGGCTGAGAGGCAGAGCGCCTTCCACCGCCCTCCTCGGGAAGAGGCGAGAGAGGAGCTCCCATCGCCGCGCCGCGCTCAGTCCTGGTAGCTCTCGGCCTTCGACGCCATCACCAGGTTGAGCGGCGACGACCCCAGGAGGTCGCGCTCGATGGTGTCGCAGATGCGCGTGAGGGGCAGGTCGTTCGGCTCGTGGCCGAACGGGTCGTCGAGCTCCCCGCCGAGCGCCTCGATCATCAGGACGGGATACGCCACCATCATCGTCACGACGGGCGTCAGCACCCCGAGCGCCTCGACGAGGGCGAGGGGCAGCGTGGCCAGGTAGAGCGCCACGCCCCGCTGTAGCAGCAGGATGTAGCCGAGCGGCGTGGGGGTCTTGAGGATGCGCTCACAGCCTCCCAGGCAGTTGACGAGGACGCTCAGCTGCTCCTCGGCGCACACAGCCATGTTGCGCTCGAGGCTCCCGGCCCGGACGAAGGCCGCGAGGCGCTCGGAGATCTGCTGCGCTGCACGGAGCGGCGGGTGAGCGTGCTCCGCGAGGGCCTCGATCTGCTCCGCCGGGAGCAGCCGGTCGATCTCCGGGCGCTCGGCCTGCCCGCGCAGCGAGCGCCGCGCGGCATGGACGAACACCACCACCCAGACGGCGACCTCGCGCGCCGCGCCCGGGTCGACCGCGGCGTGCGCGTTCACGATGCGCGTGATGTTGCGGCTCGAGTTCACGATCGAGCCCCAGAGGGTGCGACCCTCCCAGAAGCGGTTGTAGGCCGTGTTCGTGCGGAACGCGAGGATGAGCGCGATCACCGCGCCGGCGACCTCGTGAATGCCGATCGAGAGCGACACGCGGGGGATGAGCCTGTGCGCCAGCCAGAGCGCGGCGGCGATGGCCCCGAAGGCCAGCACGCGTCGCATCACGCCCGGCGACAAGGAGCCCCGCGGCGAGACAAGCATCGGCAGCCAAGCGCGCCTGGTGTAGGGGATCATCGGGACGACCCTCGCGGCGATGCCCTTCCGGAGCACCGGAAGGAGCCATGGACATGAAGAGGCCTCAGCCCCTCATCGAACGTACCAATCCTCGCGCCGCAACGCCGCCGGGAGCGAGCCGGCCGGCGAGCGTGGCGAGCAGGGCGCCCGACCGGCGCGTCCACGCCGGCGCCCCGCAAATCAGGCGGTCGGTCTCCGGTGGCGCCTGGCGCGGACGCGCTGGACGCGGGACACTCCGCGTCCGTCCAGGCAGAGCTGACCACGGTGGTCCTGTGCGCCTGGGTCGCCTGGAGCCGTCGATTGAAGTTCGTGTCCCCCATCGTCCTGTTCTGGGCGGCCTCCGTCCTGGCCTGGCTCGTCGTCGTGGCAGCGGCGAGGCGCCGCCGGGGCGGGCTCTACGCCCGGTTCGTCGGCGTGCTGCTCGGCATCCACACGTTGATCTCGTGCGCGCTCTTCCGCCACGTCGGCCCGCTCGCGCCGGGCTTCGCGTACCTCCAGGGCGCGGTGTACCTGCACTTCCTCCTGCTCTCGCGCCCCCGGATGCGGCCGCTCGCCTACCGCGTGCTGGTGAGCATCCCGGCGTCCTACTTCGTGGCGGCGATCTTCCTGTCATTCCCGTGGGCCATCGCGAGCGGGCTCGGGGCCACGCCGTACGGCCTCTGGGTGCCCTTCGCCCTCGCCGTCGTCGGTATCCTCCAGTCGCTCACCGCCCGCCGGGAGGAGATCGAGCTCGTCGTCGACCGCGCCCCCGTCGACGGGCTGCGCCGCCACCCGCTCCCGCGCGATGGGGCGCCCGGCGCGCGCCGGCCCCTCCGCATCGTCCAGATCACCGATCCGCACCTCGGTCCGTTCATGTCGGTCGCTCGGCTCCGCGGCATCTGCGAGCGCGCCGTGGAGCGCGATCCCGATCTCGTCGTGCTCACCGGCGATTACCTGACCATGGAGTCTCAAAACACCGCGGATCACCTCGCCGAGGCCCTGTCCCCGCTCCGCGCCCTGGAAGGGCGTGTGTTCGCGTGCCACGGCAACCATGATCACGAGTCGCCCCGCCACGTCGCGACCGCGCTCGCGCGCGCGGGGGTGCGGCTGCTCGTGGATGACGCGGCGCTCGTCGAGACCGCCGCCGGGCCGGTCCAGGTCCTCGGGATGGACTTCCATTACCGCGATCGCGCGGAGCGCATGGCGGCGGTCTGCGCCCGTCACCCGCGCATGAAGGGCGCGCTCCGGCTCGTCCTGCTCCACGATCCGGGCGCGTTCCGCCACCTCGGCGAGGGGGAGGGCGATCTCGTGCTCTCGGGCCACACCCACGGCGGGCAGCTCGGCCTGGTCAGCCTCGGAGGCTCCTGGACCGCGCTCCAGCTCTTCGTGAAGATGCCCGATCATGGCCTGTGGGCCCGCGGCCCCGATCGGCTCTACGTCCATCGCGGGACAGGACACTACGGGTTTCCCCTCCGGCTCGGCGTGCCGGCGGAGGAGAGCGTGCTCAAGGTCCACCTCGCCGGCGACGGCATCTGACGGGCCGGGCGCCGTCGCCTTCCCGCAGCAGCGCTAGACCGAGCGCGCTTCCCCTGCGTCGGCCGAAGGCGGAGCAGCGGTCTCCTCGACCACCGGCATCAGAGGCAAGTCCACGATGAACACCGCGCCCCGACCCTCGCCGGCGCTCTCGGCGTGAACCTCTCCGCCGTGCATCCTCGCCAGATCCTGCACGATCGAGAGCCCCAGCCCAAGTCCGCTGTGCCAGCGGGTGGTCGAGCTGTTTGCCCGGCGAAATTTGTCGAACACGTGGGGAAGAAATTCTGCGCTGATTCCCTCGCCGGTGTCGCTGATGCGGAGCTGGGTCTTTGCTCCCATCTCCTCCAGCGACACAGCCACGCGCCCGCCAGCGGGCGTGAATTTGACGGCGTTGCTCAGCAGATTGCGCACGATCTGCTCCAGGCGACCGCGATCGCCCCAGACCCGGCCGGTCGTTGAGCGGAGCGAGAGCGAGATGCAGACGTCCTTCGCTTCAGAGGCTGGAGTTACAGAGTCGACGACCGCCTGGATGACCTCGGCCATGCTGACCGGCTGACGCTTCAGGTCCACCTGGCCGCAGAGGATGGCGGAGACGTCGAGCAGGGTCTCGACGAGCTCCAGCTCGGCCATGCCGTTGCGCTCGATGACCTCGAGGCCGCGCTGCACCCTGGCCACGTCCGACTTGTCCGCGCGGAGAAGGATATGCGCCCAGCCGAGGATAGAGGTCAGCGGCGTTCGCAGCTCATGGCCGAGCGTGCAGAGGAACTCGTCCTTCATCCGGTCGGCGGCCTCGGCCTTGGAACGCGCCGCCTGCTCGCTGGCCAGCAGCCTCTCCCGCTCTTCCTCCGCCCGCTTGCGTTCGGTGATGTCCGTGGAGATAGCGCACACAGCGTAGGGCTTGCCTTCCGCGTCGAACAGGGGGCACTTGACCGAGATATAGGTGTGCATCCCGTCGCTCTGCGGCACCACCTCCTCGGTCTCCAGGGGCTCCTGGGCCTCCAGCACCCGCCTGTCGAACGAGCGGAATATCTCCGCCTGCTCCCGAGGGAAGAGGTCGTGGTCGGTCATGCCGATGATCGACGCGATCGACTCCGGCGTCGCGTGGAACAGCTGCCTGAAACGGCGGTTGCTCAGCAGGTATCGGCCCTGCAGGTCCTTGACGTAGACCATGGCCGCCGAATTGTCGATGATCGCCTGCAGCATGCCTTGGCTTTCGCGCAACGTCTCCTCGGCCCGCTTACGCTCGCCGTTCTCTTGTTTCAGGAGATCATTGGCCGCGGCGAGCTCGGCCGTGCGCTCCGCCACTCTCCGCTCCAGCTTATCGTGGGCGCAGCGCAGCGCGGCCTGCAATCGCTCGCGCTCCTCGATCTCCCGCCGCAGTTGCACGTTCTGCGCCTCGAGCTCCGCGCGCATCGTATACAATTCCAGGTGTGTCTTGACTCGCACCAGAACCTCGTCGAGCTCCAGAGGCTTGACGACGTAATCGACGCCGCCGGCTTCGAACCCGGCCACCTTGTGGGCCGTCTCTCCCAGGGCGGTCATGAAGATCACCGGAATGCCCTTGGTGCTTTCAGACGCTTTCAGGCGCCGGCACGTCTCGAAGCCGTCCATTCCCGGCATCAATACATCGAGCAGTATCAAATCGGGAGAGAGGAGCTCGGCCCGCTCCAACGCATCTTCACCATCTTGAGCGACCGCCACCCGAAAGCCGCGCTCTTCGAGCTGAGCGGCTGTCACGGCCATGCTTTCGGGCACATCGTCGACCATCAGGATGGTATACGACGGGACACCGGGCTCTGAGGTTCTGTTCATCGGAGACGATGGCAACGTAGCGCCTGCGTGAACCGGTCGCGACAACCTTCTAACACGTCCCCTCACTATAATTTTTCGCCTGGGCGCGCCCGCCATTGCCGTCTTTCGGGCTGCGCGGTCGGGGGAGCTGCCGTGATGCCGTATCGGAGCTGCGCCTGGAGCAGACCGCGGAGCCGCTTGATCTGGAAGCTCCGCGCCACCGCGCGCACCTGCCCGGTCCACGCTCCGAGCTCGGGGTCGGCCTCCTCGAGCCGATCGAGCTCGTTCAGCACCTGGGAGACGAGCCCTCTGTCGGCCAGCTCGACGAGCCGCGCCAGCGCCTGGGCCCGTGGGGCGGGGAGCCTGCAGAGCTCCGCGTCGGTCATCGAGGGCATGGTCACGGCGGCGCCCTGCCCCGCTCGGCGCTGCCACTCGAGCTGGAGCGTGCCTCGGAGCAGCTCCAGGAACGCGCCGGCCTGCACCGGCTTGGGCAGAAAGTCGTCGCATCCCGCGCTCAGGCTCTCGTGCCGCTCGACCTCCGAGGTGCTGGCGGACGAGGCGATGATCGCGGTCCGGGCGAGCTCCGGCCTTTGCCGCAAGCGCCGTGTCGCCTCGTACCCGTCCATGCCCGGCATGGCCAGGTCCATCACGATGACGTCCGGCGTCCGGTCGAGGGCCAGCGCGAGCGCGCGCTCGCCGCCGTCGGCCTCCAGCAGCTCGAAGCCGAGCGGCTCCAGCAAGTCGCGCAGCAGCGCGCGGTTCTCGGCGTCGTCGTCCACCACGAGGATCGTGCGGCGCTCGCCCTCGTACCCGATGATCGCCTCCCACGACAGCCCCGCGCTCCCCTGGGGCGCGGTCGCCTCGAGCAGCCGGAGCGTCGCGGTGAAGACCGTGCCTCGGCCGAGCTGGCTATCGACCTCGATGCTGCCGCCCAGCCGCTCGATGAGCTTCTTCGTGATCGCCAGCCCCAGCCCAGTGCCCTCGGCGTGCCGCTTCTCGTCGCCGACCTGCTCGAAGGCCTCGAAGATGCGCCCGAGGTGCTCGGGGGCGATGCCGGGGCCGGTGTCCTTGATCTGGAAGCGCACCGTGCGCCATCGGTCCTCCGGCGGCTCCTGCACCTCGACGCGCAACGTCACCCCGCCCTGCTCGGTGAACTTGATGGCATTGCCCAGCAGGTTGAGCAGCACCTGCATCAGGCGCTTCTCGTCGGCGCGCACCCCCAGCCGCTCGGGGCCGACACGCTCGTAAGCGAACGAGATACCCTTCTCCACGGCGCGCACCCGGCAGAGGTTGGCCACGGTCCGGAGGAGCGTGGGCAGGTCGACCGCGGTCGGGCGCACGTCCATCTTGCCGGCCTCGATCTTGGCCAGATCGAGCACGTCATTGATGAGCCCGAGCAGGTGCGTGCCGGCGGTGTGGATGATGCGGGCCGCGTCCGCGGCTTTGGCGGGCAGGTCGGGCAGCCGGCCGAGCAGCTGCGCATAGCCGAGGACGCTGTTGAGCGGCGTGCGCAGCTCGTGGCTCATGCTGGACAGGAACTCGCTCTTGGCGCCGCTGGCGCGGTCGGCCGTCTGCTTCGCGGCTTTCAGCTCGGCGGTGCGCTGCTCCACCTCGCGCGCCAGCCGCTCGCTGTAGGCCGAGAGCTCGGTATAGAGCGTGGCGTTCTCCACCGCCGTCGCCGCCAGCGCGCCGAGGAGCGTCACCAGCTCGACGCGGGCTTGGGGGAAGGCGTCCTCCACGCTCGGGTGCTCCAGGTACATCACCCCGGAGAGGCGCCCCTGGTGCACGAGCGGCACGGCGAGCACCGAGCCGGGCCGGTGGGCGAGCAGGTAGGGGTCCTCGTCGAAGCGGCTGTCGCTCGCCGCCTGCCCGAGCACCACCGGCTCCTTGCCGCGCGCGACGTACTGCACCAGCGTCGCCGGCAGCCGCGTCGAGCCGGCGACGGGCTCGTCGAGCGCCAGCTTGACCTGCTGGGGATTGACGGTGAGCAGCGCGGCGATGACGAGCTCGCCGCCCTGCATGAGGGCGAGCACGGCGCGCTCGGCGCCGGAGTACTCGGCGAGCAGGCGGAGCATGTGGCCGACGAGCGAGCCGAGGTTGCGATCGCCGGAGAGCGCCTGCGCGGCGCGCAGCGCGGAGGCGATGTCCAGGTACGCGTGGAGCGTGCGGTCGGTGATGATCGTGCTCGTCGGCGCGGACGCCCCATCCGGCGGCTCGTCCGCCGCGAGCGCCGGGCGGCCCCGAGCCGCGATGCTGTCCGGGTAGCGCCGGGCGAGCCGCGCGGCCGCTGCGCGCGCCCCCCAGCGCAGGTAGGCGTCGTGCGCGGCCGAGAGATAGGCGCGGGCCAGGGCGCGGTGCCCGCGGGCGAGGCGGTGCTCGCCGGCCAAGCGCAAGCCGAGCGCCTCCGTGCTGACCAGATCCTGGTCGCGGGCGTGCTCGATCGCCTGGTCGTACAGCCGCCCGGCCTCCTCGTGCTCCTCCCGGGCGCGAGCGCGGCCCGCCTCCATCAGCAGGCGCGCGGCCTCGAAGCTCTCGGGGCAGCCCTGGGCCCAGAGGGCGAGGCGCGCGCCGTGAAAGGCCAGCCGATCCTCGAGCAGCGCGCGCCGCTCGGCGGTGGCGGTGGGGAGGGCGTGCGCTCCGGCGACGCAGAGCGCGAACGTCAGGGCGATGAGCATGGGCGTGCCCCACGAGACCTGCCACTCCGGCTCGACGGCGAGGACCGCCTCGACCGCCCACGCGTCAGCGCCGAAATGGACCCCGGTCCACCCCGCCATGGCCATCGTGGCGGTCAGGAGCGCCATCGCCTTCGCGTCCCGCGCGGGTCGCGCGATCTCCGCGAGCGTCCGCTCGACGGCGCGCGCGGCCTGGGCCTGCGAGAGCGCGGCGGCCGAGCGGGCGATGATGTTCCGGAAGTCCATGGCCATCGGGTCGCGGTAGGCCATGCGGTCGAGGTCGCGCGCGACGCGATCGAGGTCGTCTCCGGCGATCAGCTGGAACATCGCCCCCTGGATCTCGCTGAACGCCTCGGCGACAGGGTCGCGCTCCTCGGCGGCGGTGCGCGCCGCGCGCGCGTACAGCTCCCTCATCTTCGGAGGCGGCGTCCAGTACATGGCGGCCACCGTGGCGTTGAAGCGCGCGGTGGCGCGCGCGACGTCGTACCGATCGATGAGCGCCAGCATGGGCTCGTTCAGCTGGCGCGCCAGAGGCAGCTTCCCCAGGAGGTAGGCCAGGAGCAAGGCGGTGCACACGCAGCCCGCGAACGAGCTCTTCGTCAGCCCGTACCGCAGCGTCTCCAGCACGATCATCGGCCAGCAGCACCGGCTCAGCGAGGACATCCAGAAGGCGGCGCAGGGCCCCAGCACCTCCAGGATCCTGCACCGCAGCGCGTGGGCGCGGTCGGCGCTCATCGGCAGCGCCTCCCAGTCCTCGACGGTCATGCGATGCAGGGCGGGCTCGATCTCGGTGATGAGCGCGTCGAACAGCGCCTGCTGCTCCTCCGGGGTCCTCGGCAGCGGCCGCCCGAGCCACGCCATCGCCGAGAGGCCGAGCTCGATGGCCTGCGCGAAGCGGCCGGTGACATGAAGAAACACGATCGAGACGCTGGCCACGCGCGCGCGCTCGAGCGGGTCCCGCGATCGCTCCAGGCAGCGCTGAAAGAGCCGCTCCGCTTCGTCGACCTGCTCCGCGAGCCAGAGGGCCTCGGCCATGACCAGGTGCACCTCGAAGGTCGTCTCCGGGGCCTCGGTCCACCCCTCCTCGCCCAGCAGCGACGCCGCCGTCCCGAGGAACGCCGCGGCCTGTGCGTAGGCCGCGCTGGCCTTGGCCCGCTGCCCCGCGCGCAGGTTCTGCTCCGAAAGATCGCGCTTTTCCTGGGCGTCCGTGAGCCGCTCGGCGGCCCGGTTGCGGTGGTAGAGCGTCGCGAACAGCTCCCCATCGGCGCACGCGACGCCGTACCGAGCCCGCAGCGCTCGGCCGATCCACAGGTGCAGCGACAGCCGCTGCTCTGCCGTGAGCGCCTCGTAGGCGGCCTGCTGGACCCGGTCGTGCACGAAGGCGTAGGCCTCGTGCCCCCGCTCGGCCTCGTGCACCAAGAGCCCCTCGCGCGCCGCCTCCGCCAAAAGGGCGCTGACCGTCTCCACCTCTTGCCCCGAAAGGTGCGCCAAGAGCTCGGCGTCGAACCGATCGCCGACGCACGCCGCCGTCTGCAGCGCCCGCTGCAGCTCGGGCGACAGCAGCTCCAGCCTGCGGGTCAGCAGCGCGACGACGTTGTCCGTGATCCCCGCCCGCTCGATCGCCTCTCGCTGCCATCGCCACCGCCCCGTCTCCGCGTCGCGCGAAAGCAGCTTCCGCTCGTGCAAGAGCCGCAGAGACTGCCCGACGAAGAACGGGCTGCCGTCCGTCTTGTCCTTGACCAGCCGCGAGAGCTCCTCCACCTCGGCCTCGGGCCGGTCGAGCATGTCCGCCACCATCGCCGCGACCGCTTCCGCGCCGAGCGGCGAAAGCGCGATCCGTCCGGTCACGGCGCCCGGGGCCGCGGAGGCCGAAAGCAGCGCGTTCAACGGGTGCTCTGGGCTCACCGCCTCATCCCGGTAGGCCCCCACCACGAGCAGGTGCTGGCCCGCAGGCTCCTTCAGCAGCTCGCCCAGGAGCGCCAGCGACGCCGCATCCGCCCACTGCAGGTCATCGATGAACAGCACCAGCGGGTGCTCGGCCGTGGCCAGCGTCCGCACGAAGCGCAGCACCGTCGTCTGGAAGCGGAGCTTGGCCTCCATCGGCCCGAGCTCGACCAGCGGCTTCGGCTCGCCCAGGATGTGCACCAGCTCGGGCATGAGCTCGACGAGGATCTGCCCGTTCGGCCCCGCGGCTTCCTGAAAGGCCTGCCTCCAGCGCTCCAGCACCTCGGCCGGGTCCGCCAGCCGCCGCCGCACCACCGACCGCAGCGCCTGCGCCAGCGCCGCGTACGGCGTGCTGCGCTGCAGCTGGTCGAACTTGCCGGTGGCGAAGATCCCCCGCCGCGCGCGCACCTGGCCCTGCAGCGCCTGCACCAGCGCCGACTTGCCCACGCCCGACGGCCCTGCCACCAGCGCCAGGACCGTCGCGCCGCCGCACGCCCGGTCGAACAGCGCCGCGAGCGCGGCGCCCTCGCGCTCCCGGCCGAACAGGCGCGAGGGCGCTCGGACCCGATCGTCCCAGTCGCGCCTCGCCAGCGGAAACGGCGCCACTGTTCCCGTCTCGACCCAGGCCCGCGCCGCCCGCTCCAGATCCCAGGCCGCGCCGCTCGCCGTCTGGTAGCGGTCCTCGGGGCTCTTGGCCAGCAGCTTGAGCACGATCGCGCTCACGGCCTCGGGGATGTTTCGCTCGGGCGCGCGCTCGTGCGGGGGCACGGGCGCCTGGGCGATGTGCGCGTGGATCAGCTCCAGCGTGTCGGTCGCGTCGAAGGGCAGCGCGCCGGTCAGCAGCTGGTAGAGCGTGGCGCCCAGCGCATACAGGTCCGCCCGGGCGTCCGGCGCTCGGTTCATCCGGCCCGTCTGCTCGGGCGCCATGTACGCCAGCGTTCCGGAGACCGCCTCCGGCGACCTCTGCGCGGCGAGCCGGGGCGCGCAACGGGTCGCGAGCCCGACGTCGATCAAGCAGGCGCGCGTCCGCTCGGCGTCGACCAGGACGTTGTGCGGCTTGATGTCGCGGTGGAGGACGCCGCGCCGGTGCACCTCGCCCAGGCTGCGCGCAAGCGCGGCGCCCAGGCGCAGCGCGCCCCCCACCGGCAGCGGGCCCTGGTCGAGCACGCGCGCCAGCGAGGTATCGCCCCAGGGCTCCAGCACGAGGACCGGCTTCGCGAGCGCGCGCGGACTCGGCGGCTCGCCGCAGAGAGCGTTCTGCATCGCTGGCGCGCAGCTCTTGGACTCGGCCGCTCGAGCGACGCACGTATCCGTCTGCAGGACCTCCCCCGTAACGTGGTCCATGTTTCATTCTCGACGATGCGATGGCGCTTGTCACTCGCTATCGTGAATGAGCTCGATCGCACGCGCTGGTTTCTATGGTGCCTCGCGTTGCGTTCTCGCCTCCAGCACGCAGCGAGGGATCACGCGGCGTCGTCGAGAGGCTCTATCCGCGTGGCGTCACGGAGCTCCTGGAGGCGCTCGTCGGGCGGCAGCACCGGCCCGACCGCGGCCAGCTTGCCGGCCGCGAAGGCCGTCCCGAGGCGCCGCCTCTGGCACGACGAGGCCCGGCAGGTTGATGTCGGTGCCCCTCGGGCCCTCCGGGCCCAGGCGGTCGACCACCTTGATGTCGGCCCGGCTCGCGCCGGGCAGGCGCAGGCAGCGGTCCTCGATGCCGCGCTCGCCGCCCCTGCTCCGAGCCACCGCGCTCCCGCTCCGGGGCGGGAGCGCTCGCCGGCGTGCGCCCCGAGAGGGCTCAGGCCGTCTCGAGGAACTTGCGCACCTGGGACTCGATCGCGCTGCCGGGCACGATGAAGGGCTTGTCCGTGATGTCCACGGAGAAGCTCTGAGCCGAGACGGCATACGTCCCCTTCACGGTCCCCGCCGGCGTCGGCACCGAGAAGTCGCCCTTGCCCTCGTTGCCCGTGAACTTGCCGCCGGCCTTCTCGATCGCCGCCTTGGCCTTCGCGACGATGTCTTGAGAGGAACCGCTGAAGGGGACTGAGAAGCTGTGCTTTGCCATGTCGTCTCCTGGGGTGCTCGGTCGCCATCCTGGTACGGCGCGAGGTGCGGCGGAGGTTAGTGCGGCCTCGCCACGGGTACCAGCGCGAACTTGCCGGGCCTCCCGCGCGCCGCAGATCGCGCGGAATCGCTGCGCGCCGCAGCGCCGCGCGGGATGGCGGGTGATGGCAGGCTGCGCATCGCTGGCTGGCGAACGTTGACGGGACGGCCGCCGCGACGCCTCGAACCCGCGCGTCCGTAAGGATTGCGCTTGACAAGACGGACAGAATCGCCGCTTTCTATGCGCCGATTGCTCCCAGTCGTGAACCGAGGACTTATGAAGGACCTTTTTCTCAAGCAGTCGATCCTCCGCCGAGCGGGGCGGGTGTCCGCGCTCGCGCTCGCGCTCGGGCTGAGCGCTGGATGCGTTGTCACGCAGGGCCCCGGAGCGGGGGCCGCCCCTCCCGCCGGCGCGGGCGCCGACGCGAGCGCCTCGGGGGGCTCCGAGCCCGCGCGGACCAACCTGCTCAAGGCATCCGACTTCGACGACAACAAGAGCCTGCCCTGGAACACCTCGTTCACCGCGCCTGGCGCGGGCAGCGCCGAGGTGAAGAAGGGGGCCTATTGCGTCACGGTGACGAACAAGGGGTCAAACAACTGGGATGCCCAGTTCCGCCACCGGGAGATGGTGATCCAGAAGGGGCACAGCTACACCATCCAGTACAAGGCGTGGGCGTCCTCGCCCACGAAGGCGCGCCCGAAGGTCGGGATGTCGGGGCCGCCTTACGAGGAGTACTGGTCGGACACCGTGATCCTCGGGACCGAGCCCAAGACCTTCTCCGGCAAGTTCACGATGGGGAAGGCCGATGACGCCACGGCGGAGCTCGCGTTCCACATCGGCGGCGCCATGGCGTCGGCCAAGGAGCCGTTCGAGGTCTGCATCGACGACATCCGCCTGGACGACCCGCAGTTCAAGGCCGCAGCGCCCGTGACCGAGTCGGCGGCGCCGAAGGTCGCCGTGAACCAGGTCGGGTATCTGCCCGGCGCCATCAAGATCGCCAGCGTGAACAGCGCGGCGACAGCGCCGGTCGCGTGGGAGCTGCTCGACGCCTCCGGCAAGCCGGTCGCCCACGGCCAGACCAAGGTGTTCGGAAAGGACGGCGCCTCCGGCGATCACGTCCACCTCGTCGACTTCACGGCCGTCAAGGCGCCGGGCCAGGGCTACGTGCTCAAGGTGGGGGAGGAGAAGAGCTTCCCGTTCGACATCGGAACGGGCCTTTACCAGAAGCTCAAGTACGACGCGCTCGCGTATTTCTACCACAACCGGAGCGGCATCGAGATCAAGATGCCGTTCGCCGGCAAGCCCGAGCTGGCGCGCCCGGCGGGGCACCTCAGCGACAAGAGCACGCGCTGCCTGAAGGACAGCGGCTGCGACTATGCGCTCGACGCGTCCCGCGGCTGGTACGACGCCGGCGACCACGGCAAGTACGTGGTCAACGGCGGCATCTCGGTGTGGACGCTGCTCAACTGGTACGAGCGCACGAAGCACCTCGGCACCTCGAGCGCCGACTTCGCGGACGGCAAGCTCAACATCCCCGAGGGCAAGAACGGCGTGCCCGACATCCTCGACGAGGCGCGCTGGGAGCTCGAGTTCCTGATGGGCATGCAGGTGCCGGAAGGCAAGCCGCTCGCCGGCATGGTCCACCACAAGATGCACGACGAGTCGTGGACGGGCCTCGGCCTCGCGCCGCACGAGGACAAGCAGGCGCGCTTCCTCCACAAGCCGAGCACCGCGGCGACGCTCAACGTCGCGGCCACGGGGGCGCAGTGCGCGCGCGTCTGGAAGACGGTGGACGCGGCGTTCTCGGCGAAGTGCCTGAAGGCCGCCGAGCGTGCCTGGGCGGCGGCGAAGCAGAACCCGGCGCTCTATGCGCCGCCCGGCGGCGACAAGGGCGGCGGGCCCTACGACGACACGGACGTCAAGGACGAGTTCTACTGGGCCGCGGCGGAGCTGTTCGTCACGACGGGGAAGCCGGAGTACAAGAAGTTCCTTCAGGACTCGCCGCTCAACGCGCGGTTCCCGACGGAGGTAGAAGGGGGCGCGGCGTCGATGAACTGGCGGGTCACCGACGCGCTCGGCCAGATCTCGATGGCGATCGTGCCCGGCCACGTGGACGCGGCGTGGCAGAAGGAGATCCGCGGCCGCATCGCGAAGGCGGCCGACCAGTACCTCGCCATCGCCGACAAGGAGGGGTACCGGACGCTCATCGCTCGGACGCATGAAGGCAAGTACGACTGGGGCTCGAACTCGGGCCTGCTGAACAACATGCTCGTTGTGGCGCTCGCCCACGACTTCACCAAGCAGCCGAAGTACCTCGACGGCGTGGTGCTGGGCATGGACTACATCCTCGGGCGCAACCCGCTCGGGCAGTCGTACGTGACCGGCTACGGCGACAAGCCGCTCGAGAACCCGCACCACCGGTTCTGGTCGCACCAGGCGAACAGCAAGTACCCGAAGGCGCCGCCCGGCGCCGTCTCCGGCGGGCCGAACTCCTCGCTCCAGGATCCTTATGCCCAGAGCGCCGGCCTCAAGGGGTGCGTCCCGCAGCGGTGCTTCGTGGACAACATCGAGGCCTGGAGCCTGAACGAGATCACGATCAACTGGAACGCGCCGTTCGCGTGGGTGACCGGCTTCCTCGACGAGAAGGCGAAGCCGTAGCCGCGCTGGCCGAAGGCGGGGTCTTTTGAACCGCCAAGGACGCCAAGGACGCCAAGTGAGATACAAAAATCTTGGCGTCTTGTGGCGCCTTGGCGGTTTCATCCTTCCGGCAGGGTGGGGGAGTGCCCCCACCACCTGACGGCAGGCTCCGCCGGCCGCGGTGCAGCCGCCGGCGCGCCGGTGGTACCATCGCCTGGTCCTCGTGGAGCTCCGACCCGACCTCGTCATCGCGGACAAGCTGCACCTGTTGCGGCCCCTCGGGCAGGGCGGGATGGGGGTCGTGTGGGCGGCTCGGCACCTCGCCCTCGACACCGACGTCGCGGTGAAGTTCATCCGCCCCGAGCGGGCGGCGGAGCGTCCTGCCCTCGTCGCGCGCTTCCAGCGCGAGGCCAGGGCCACGGCGCGGATCGCGCACCCGCACGTGGTGCAGGTCATGGACTACGGCGTCGTCGACGGCGCCGTGCCGTACCTCGTGATGGAGCTCCTGCGCGGGTTCTCGCTGGCCGAGCTCCTCGAGCGCGGCGGCCGCCTCAGCTTCGCCACCGCGAGGTCGCTCGTGCGGCAGGTGGGGAGCGCGCTCGAGAGCGCCCACGAGCTCGGCATCGTGCACCGCGACATCAAGCCCCACAACGTCTTCATCACGGAGGGGGGCCAGGGATACCCGCTCTTCGTCAAGGTGCTCGACTTCGGCGTCGCGAAGGTCGCCGGCGACGCGGCGGTGCCGGCGGCGAACCCCGCGCTCACCGAGACCGGGATGGTGATCGGATCGGCGCCGTACATGAGCCCCGAGCAGCTCGAGGGGAGCAAGGACGTCGATCTCCGCTCCGATCTCTGGTCGCTCGGCGTCATCCTCTACGAGGCGTTGACCGGCGCGCTGCCGTTCCAGGGCAGCTCGTTCGTCGCCGTCGGCGCGGCCGTCCTGAAGGGGAGGTTCCGCCCCGCCAGCGAGCAGAGGCCAGGCCTGCCGGCGCCGATCGACGACTGGTTCTCCAAGGCGCTCTCCGTCGATCCGACCTGCCGATTCCAGTCGGCGCGCGAGATGGTCGATGCGTTTCCGGGCCTGGAGGCCCGGACCGCGGAGGTCGACGCGCCCGGTGGCCGCCATCACCCGGCCGCGTTCGCGACGACCGTGGCCGCGCCGGTCGCTCTTCCGGGCGCGGCTGACGATGCCGACGAGCTCGCGAGAGAGCCTGTCACCTCAGGCGGGCTCGCGAGCTCAGGCGTGCTCGCGGGCGATCCTGGGCCGGCGAGCCCTGCCCCTGACTCCGGGGCTGGCCACACCGTGCTCCACCAGCGCGCCGCGGAGCGGCCCGCGGCGCGGGGCCCCTCGGGCGCGCGCGCCACGCGCCTCCGGCGGGCCGCGCCGCTCGCCGCCGCCGCGTGCGCTGCGGGCGCGGGGGTGGTCCTCTTCCTGTTCCTGCGCGAGCCGTCGGCCGGCTCGGGCGGCTGCCCGGACGGCATGGTGCTCATCGAAGGCGCCGAGTTCCAGATGGGCTCCGACGCGGACGCGGAGACGCCCAGCGACGAGACGCCGCGGCACGGCGTGACCGTGAGGCCGTTCTGCCTCGACGTCACCGAGGTGACGGTGAAGGCCTACTCGGACTGCAAGGCCTGCGAGCGCCCGCGGCGAACCGTCGAGTCGGAGGGGCTCACGCCCAACGGCCGCTCCTTCTGGAGCCAGTTCTGCAACGGCCCCGAGGCGCTGGACCACCCCATCAACTGCGTCGACTGGTACCAGGCGAAGGCGTATTGCGCCGCCTCCGGCACGCGGCTGCCCACGGAGGCCGAGTGGGAGCTCGCGGCGCGCGGCAAGGACGCATGGACCTACCCCTGGGGCCACGCGCCTCCCTCGGGCGAACGCCTCAACGCCTGCGGGCCCGAGTGCAGCCGGATGCTGACGGAGCGGCTCGAGAAGGTGGGGAAGGGGCCGTGGCCTCGCATGTACAACGACGGCGACGCGGCCCCGGCGACCGCCCCCGTCGGGCGATCGCCGGCCGGGAGATCGCCTGCCGGCGCCCTGGACCTGGCCGGCAACGTCTGGGAGTGGACCGAGAGCCATTATTGCCCCTACGACAGGGACGATTGCGACGACTCCCGCCGTGTGCTCCGCGGCGGCGGGTGGGACACGGTCGAGAGCCAGTACGTGCGCTCCGCCCACCGCCGCCCGAGCGCTTCCACGGCGCGCGGCTGGAGCATCGGCTTCCGCTGCGCCAAGGACCCTTAGGCCCCGTCCCTGAAGAGCGCGAACCAAGTCATTTCGCGCTCTTCAGGGACGGGACACTAGAAGATCGGGAGTTCGCTGTCGGTCGAGGCGGGCACGATGCGCCGTGAGTCCCAGTGCTCGACGATGGCGCCATCGTCGACGCGGAACAGGTCATATACACCGTAGGCGCCTCCGCCGCGCGACACTTCGGAGAGGGTGAATACGAAGTTTCCATCGGCGACGACGTGATGCACCTTGTAGTAGGTGAGGTAGTCCCTCTCCACGTACTCGATGAGCGCGGCGGGGCCGGTCGCCGTGGCATAGCGGTGCTCGACGTAGCTCGCGTCGAGGAACTCCGAGACGCGCGCGTGCTCCCCGTCGACGAGCACGGCGTCGATGAAGCTCAGCGCGAGCGCGCGGTTCTGCGCCGTGGGCGCCTCGTCCTCGATCTCCGTCGGGCCGGCGGCATCCGAAGCCTCGGCCGTGTTGGAGTCCCAGTGCTCCACGATCTTATCGTCTTTGACGCGGTACATGTCGAAGATCACGCCGGCGTCCGAGTAGCGGCCATGCACGACCACCAGGTCGCACTCGGCCAGCGTGCGCAGGCGCTCGTAGCCGAACCCCAGCGACGCGACTTCATAGCTCATCAGTGTCCTGAACGCCGCGAGGTCGCTCGGCGCCCCCGGATGGTGCCGGAGGTACGGGTCGGCCCAGGTGCGATCGACCGCCGTGACATCCTTGCCGACGAGCAGCTCGTCGAGGGCCTGCCCGACGAGGGCCTTGTTCGCGCGCGCGAGCTCCGGATCACAGCCGCTTCCCCCTGCACCGCCCCCGCCGACGCCCGCCGGGCTGCCGCCGCCCGCGCCGCCGCTCCCCGCTGTCATCGTGTCACCGGCGGCGCCGCCGCGTCCGTCCGGAGGGTCGTCCCGCTCCCCGGAGCACGCCACGAAGAAGCAGATTGCCGCCAGTCCGAGCCAAGGAGCGAAGTGCACATGTACCGTGTATCGCACCGCGCGCCGGTAGGCAATCCGCGGCGCGCGAACCAGGGCTCCGCTCGTACCCATGGGGGCACGCTCGATCCGTGACATGTCACGCTCGATCCGTGACATGTCACGCTCGATCCGTGACATGTCACGCTCGGGCATGACTGAGCGCCTCGTGCGGCGGAGCGAGCGCCGGGCGCCGGGCGAGGCGGTCGCTCGAGGACCCATCACCAGCGACAAGGAGATGGTCTCGGCGCGGTGCAGGCAATCATCCACAGCCGAGTGAGCTCGTTGAATCTGTTCGTTTTTATAGGCGGATCCGTACTTTCTGTACGTTGTGTCGACTGCCGGTTGTCGGCGGAAAATTCTGGGTCGGAATGGCTTTGCGCGGGCTATCGTCCCGCCTCCGCCTCCCGTCTTCCTCTCTCGTCCGTTGTGCGCGTGCGCACGTGCGCTCGTGTCCGCAGCGTCGTCGAAGCACGAGCCACGCTCGCGCGCCCTCGTTGAGCGATCGCCACCCCGCGTCCCGAGCTCACCCACCAGGAATGGAACTTGCCATGGACCTCGCTTCGCTCGCAATTCCGCGAGCGTGTTGTCCGCTGCGCAGCCCGGCGCGTCGATCGCGATCACGGCCGGGCGCGGCGCTTCTTTCAGTGCCGTGTTGAGATGCAGGTGAAGAGCATGATTTCTCGACGAAAACTGTTGACGGGCGCCGGCGCGCTCGCCGCCGCAGCGGCGTTGCCTGGCCGGCCCGTCTGGGCAGATGGCCCAGTGGGGGAGTCCTGGGCCCCGTATCCGAGCGTGGCCACCTGGGGTGGGCCGAAGAAGATCCTCGAGATCTTCCTCTACGGGGGGCTCTCCGCGTGGGAGTCGTTCCATGTCGATCTGCGAGATTCCCTGTTCAAAGCCAACCTCCTCAGCGCATTCAATTCGACGGCGCTGCTGACGCACTGCGGAAGTACCCAAACTGGAGCGACCGTGCAGACGTTCGGGGGGATGAAATGGAGTGTCGCGACGTCCCCCCTGTGGAGCCGGCCCGACCTCCTGGCCCGTACGCGCGTCGTCACGATGACGCACGAGTTCTCCGCGCATCCTGTGGCGATCCCGCTCGCGCTCACGGGACGTCCTCTGGGCGATGCGCGCGCGGCGAGCCTCGGGGCCGCGATCAAGCGCCGCCACCCGGAACAGCACACGTCCTACGTCCTGATGCCCGACAGCGGGCGCTTCTTCGGCGGAGACGACAAGGCGTTCTCCGCGTGGCTCTCGGTCGGCGCGCACGGCTCCGCGGCGCGGCCCGTGCTCGTCCCCATGAGCTCCGGCGTGAGCGAGATGGCCGACTGGGCCTCGCGGACCGGCGTCAACGCGGGAGCCGATGCGCTGACGAGCTACTACGCCGACCTCTATGAGACCAACCTCGACGGATCTCGATCTCGCGGGTACGGCGCTTACAGGGCCGCGCTCGACAGCCTGTCCGGGAGCCCGAGCCTCACGAGCGTATTCAACTCGAGCCTCCGCGGCGAGGGCGCGTCGCTCGCGCATTGCTCGACGAACGTGGTCGCCCCTGGAACGCCGCTCAACACCACGGCGGCATGCCTCGATATGGCGGCGTGGCTCTTCAACACGAAGGGCACGCGTTACGTGGGCATGGTCGATGTCGGCATCGGAAAAGACACCGGAGCCGCGTACGACGGCCACGGGCATACCGCCGGCGTGACGTTCGGCAACTTGTTTCTGCTGCTCAAGGAGCTGTCTCGGGTGACGAGCACGGCCACGCCGCAGGCGAACCGCATCAGCGTCGACGACACGCTGATCATCCTCAACACGGAGTTCGGCCGCACCCCGGACCCGGACCCGCAAGGAATCGGAGGCACGGGCCGCGACCACTACGGTCGAGGCTACGTGGTCGTGCTCATCGGTGGTCCCATCCAGCCTACGGCCTCGGGGGAGCCGAAGCTGATCGGCACCATGGACTGGACGGCTGGTCCTCCGGCCGGCAGGTACACGCCGGCCAACCTCGCGTGCGTGGCCCTGACCGCGGCCGGCATCGATCCGCACGGCACGGACAACTTTGCGTTCCAGGAGCTGCCGC
The DNA here is from genome assembly GCF_051473845.1 of Sorangium sp. So ce381. NCBI lineage: Bacteria > Pseudomonadati > Myxococcota > Polyangiales > Polyangiaceae > Sorangium > Sorangium sp. So ce381. The sequence goes on from NZ_CP150336.1 coordinate 3,100,569, forward strand.
CGGGGATGCCGTCGTCCTACGAGCAGCCGTTCTTCCAGGCGTGAGAGGAGATCGTATGAAACCCAAGAGGTTGGAGTCGGCGCGGGGAGCGCTCGCCGTGCTGCTCGCCGGTGGTTTGCTGGCGGGCTGCAGCACGACCGAGCCGCAGCCGCAAGAAGCCCCTCCCGGCGTGAGCCAAGCGGCGCTCGCGCCGGAGCCCACGTCCCCCGGTGGAGTGGACGCGGGCGACGCGGCCTGGGTCGAGCAGGTCGTACCGGCGCTGCTCGGCAGGCCTGTGCGCAGCTTCGGCGAGCTCAAGTTCCTCACCGTCATGACCGCGCGCGTCGGCCGGGCCCGCATGGCCGAGGCGCTCATGAGCCATCCGGCCTTCGTCGATCGCTGGACCGGCGTGCTGCTCGACCGCATGCGCGTGGATCGGGAGGGCGCGCGCAGCCAGTCAGACTGCTTCTCCCAGCCGCTGCTGTCGAGCGATAACGACAAGATCAGGGCGGCGAAGGTCGTCCTCTACACGCGGCGCCTCGGGAACGCCCTCTCCCTGTCGGAGGCCGTGGCGGAGCCCCCTGTTCCGGCGTCCCCGGGCACGTACAACATGGCCGACGTCGTGCGCGGGTCGCTCCTCATGGACAACGTCTTTCCGGCCTACCGCGGGTTCGTCTTCGCGCTGGTACGCCAGTATGGATCCGATGATGCAAAGACGCACGAAAAGCAGCGCCAGATCGCGGATCATTTCACGCAGGTCTATGCGAACAAATCGATGGAATGCCTGAAGTGCCATCGCACGCACTTCAGCTCGGTGTCGTCGTCGTCGGCGTCCCTCTTCACTCCCGGTTACGACTGGGCGAAGGGGCAGGAGGGGCGCGTCTTCTCGGGCATCTCGGCATGGGCAACCGCCGTTTCGTTCCCGGCACCGACGGACGCCGACTGGGTAGGGTCCTTCCGTCGGTCCCAGGGGACGAACGTCCCCTTCGCCGGCTGGGACGGGGCGAGCTGCGGCACCTTCTCGAACGACACGTCGACCCAGACAGCGGGCGGGACCGGCCTCCTGCTCCCCGACGCGAGCAGCACGACGGTGTGGGCGCTCGATGATCGGCTGAAGGAGGGGTTCCTCGCGCTGCGTAAATCGTACGACTCCGGTGATCTCGACACGGGGGCGAACCATGCGAATCAAGGCCGGACGCTCGGCGCTTTCTGGCTCGCGGCCGCCTTCGCCAACGACGTCTGGCGGGAGTTCTTCGGCGCTCCGCTGACCATCTCGAACTTCACCTCCCGCAACACGCACGAGCACAAACTGCTCTGGAACCTCGCCGAGAACCACGTCGTCGGGCGGGGCTGGTCGCTCAAGGGGTTGCTCACCGAGATCGTCACGTCGCCCTACTTCAACCGCTTGCCTGAATCCTCGGCGACGATGCCCAAGGTCTTCGAGCCGTTCATCGATACGCCGGCCCAGGACTACGTGGGTGACGCCGTTCATCGACGCTCCGCGGATCTGCTCTTCCGCATGAAGGCGTCGGCGCTCGACTGGAAGGTCGGCGGCAAGCGCTGGGTCACTCACTTCCCCCAATCGACCACGTACCCGACGCCCTCCCAGGCGGAGGCGATGGGTCTTCATCTCTCGCGCCTGAGCACGGCGAACCCGACGTCATCGCAGTACTCCATGCTCGGGTGGGAGGCCTCCGCGGGCCGCTGCGATCGACCGGCGGCGATCTCACGCGACTGGATCGACGCGCTCACCGACCGCGCCATGACCGGAGGGGTCACCGTGCGCGGCGCCGTGGAGGCGCTGCGCTTCCGCCTCCTCGGGCGCGGCCTCTCGGCCGGTTCCGGCGAGGCGACGGCCCTCAGCACGTTCCTCGGGAAATCGATGACCGCGACGTTTGCGAGCGCGTACACCACGGCGGCGCTGGGGAATGCCGCCCTGAGAGATCTCTGCGAGGTGTTCGTCAAGACGCCGCAGTTCATGCTGGAGGGCGTCCCCCACGGCGTCGGGGTCTCCGAGACCGACTTCGATTCGCCCCCGCAGCTCCAAGTGGGTGACATGAAGAACGACGGCACGCTCGCCGCTGACACGCCCTCCGCTGCCTGCCAGAGCTGGGTCGATCCGCAGACGGCGTTCGATGGTATCTCGGTCAACTGCGCGGACGAGTCGTTCCCTCAGAACATCGACTGGTCGAAGATCTGCCCCTCCGGGGGGTGCGTCTACCGAGAAGCGGTCCTGCCCGATCTGCCGCGGCCGTGGCCCTGCCTCGGCTGCTCGTTCGACTCGGACTGGTTCACGACGCTCCCGCCGCCGGTGGATCCGCGCGTGGTGACCGACCTGCCGATGCCGATGACGCCGGCGCGCGGCGGCGTCTTCCTGGCCTGGGCCGAGGGGGCGACCATCGTGCAAGTGAGCGGACAGGCGCGGCTCGTCCACGCGGGGCAGAGCACGCCGGCTGCGCCGGGCATGGTGCTCCAGCTCGGCGACAGCCTGGAGCTGTGGGCGGGAGATAGATTCAAGGTCGTGGCGCCCAATGGGCAGGTATTCGAGAACCCCACGGGAGGCATGCCCGCCAATCAGAGCGCGCAGACCTATCTGTTCATGGCCACCGGTCCGAACGGCCTGCCCGATCCCACGGAGATGACGCCGACCACCGTCGACATGAACACGGCGAGCACCATCAAGGAGGCGATGCGCCAAGCGGCGCGAAACGAGGAGGCGGGGTCCGTCTCGTTGTTCCACGACGTGACGTCCACGACGGGTAGCATGAGCCACATCGATCATCCGGCGCTCAACGGGAAGCCGGATCTCATCCTCCTCGTGTCGCCCGTCGCCGGCGCCGTCAGCAACGACCACCACGTGGGCGTCTGGTACGACACAGCGTTGCAGCGGTGGGCCGTCTACAACGAGGACCTCGCCGCGATGCCGCTGGGCGTGCGCTTCTCGGTCCGCGCGATGCCGCCCAGCGGCAGCGTCTTCATCCATGAGGTCACGGTTGCCAACAAACCCGCGGGCTCGATCTCGACCATCGATCATCCAGCGCTCAACGGGCGCTCGTCCATCGCCGTGCAGGTGAGCCGCATCTGGAACCTGCCGGGAGCACCCGGCGTCTACAACAACCATCCTGTGGGTGTCTGGTATGACACGAGCGTGCAGAAGTGGACCGTCTACAACGAGGACCTGGGCACGCTCCCGCCCGGAGCGTTGTTCGCGGTCAAGCTGGGCGGCGACTTCAAGGTGACATCGAGCCCGGCGACACGGGTCGGTAACGCCCTCGTCATCGACGAGCCGAACATCAACGGTGTGGCCGACGCCCGCCTCTTCTTCACGCACGGCTTCAGCGGCACGGGCACCCTGCACACGAAGCGGAGCGCGCTGCGCTACGACACGACGCTCCAGAAGTGGACGATCATCAACCGCGACGGCACCACCGTCGCGAACAACCTGGTCTTCCACGTGCACCGCGGCTACTGACGGCCTTTCCCGTAGGTCCTTTCCGCGGCGAAGAGGGCCTGCTGCAGGGCACCTCCATGCGCCCTGCAGCAGGCCGAGTCGATGCCCTACACAGCCCGGCGCCTTCCGCGGTCGAGCTGCTCAGGGCGCCTGCGCCCGGCGGCTGCCAGCGGTGAGCCGGAGGGGCCGCCGCGGCGCGCTCAGACCTCCAGCGCGCTCTCGACGATGCGATGCACGAGGCCGTACTCCTGGGCCTCGCGCGCCGTCATCCACAGGTTGCGCTCGGTCTCCTGCGCGATCTTCGCGGGCGCCTGCCCCGTCGCCTCCGCGAAGATGCGGTTGAGCCGGTCGCGCGCGGCCATGATCTGGGCCGCCTCGATCTCGATGTCCGACGCAGGGCCGCGCACGCCGCCGAGCGGCTGGTGCAGGAGGAAGCGCGTGTTCGGGAGCGCGAACCGGTTCTCCCGCCGCGCGGCGACGAAGATCAGCGCGCCCGCGCTGGCGACCCACCCGGTGCCGATCACCTTGACCTCGGGCCGGATGAAGCGAATCACGTCGTGGATCGTGTCCCCCGACTCCACGTGCCCGCCCGGCGAGTGGATCAGGATCCGGATCGGCTTCTCGCCATCGTCGCTCGCGAGGGCGAGGAGCTGCGCGGTGGTCGCCTGCGCCAGCTCGCTGGTGATCTCCCCGAAGATCAGGACGGTCCGGCTCCTCAGCAGGCTGCTCTGGACCTTCTCGGACAGCGCGCGGGGGTGCGGCTCGTCGTTCGGCGTGGGATCGTTCGGCGTGGAATCGAGGCGCGTCATGGCCCCGAGCTTCCGGCGGCCCTCGCCCGCGCGCCATGACCGCGAGGCGCGGAGTCATGCTCGCGCGTCTCGATCCGCGAGCGAGCGCTGGACGAGCGGCCTCGGCGCGGGCAACCATGGGGCATGGCGGACGAGATGGAGCGGCTGCTTCCCCGCGGCGTGGTGGTCTCCCGGCATCACGGCCATCCCGGCGCGCCCTGGCGCGCGAGCGCGGGCGATCCGCCGAGCCTCCACGTCGTCGTTCAGGGCGCCTTTCGCCTCTCGCAGGACGGCGTGTGCGCGCTGGAGCTCGACGCCGGCGACGTCGTGCTCCTCGGGTTCGGCCCGCGCGGCGCGGGGCCCCGCGAGCAGAGCCTCCGCTGCGTCGCGCCGCCGCCCGGGCGCGCTCCCGCCGAGGCGGAGCTGATCTCGGCGACCTACGCCGCCGCGCCCCGCGAGACGCTCGCCTCGCTCGCGCCCGTTGTCCACCTGCCTGCCGGCGAGGTGCGGCGCGCGCCGGGGCTCTCCGCGGTCGTGGGCCTGCTGCGCGCCGCGCTCGCGGATGCTTCCCCCGGGCAGGCCCAGCTGGCGCGCTCGCTCCTCGAGCCGCTGCTCGCCTACGCGCTGCACTGCCACGAGCATGCGCGCGAAGGTCGCGCGTCGCGCGCGCTCGACCGGCGCGGCGCGCGCGCCTTCGACCGTCGCGTCGCGCGCGTGCTCCGTCTCATGCAGGAGAGGCCGGCCGAGCGCTGGGGGGTCGAGGCGCTCGCGAAGGCGGCGGGCCTCTCCCGCGCCGCGCTGGCGCGGCGGTTCCTCGCCGAGCTGGGGGTCCCGCCGCTCCGCTACCTCGCCGAGCTCCGCATGCAGCGGGCGGCCGAGCTGCTCGCCGAGGGCGACGGCTCCGTGGCCGCCGTGGCGGCCGAGGTCGGGTACGACTCGGAGTTCGCGTTCAGCCGCGCGTTCAAGCGGCACACGGGCGAGGCGCCGGGCGCGTTCCGCCGGCGCAGCCGCTCCGAGGGCGCCGCGTTCCGCCTGCCGCCGGTCCGCGCGGCGGCGTGAGCCAAGACGACGGCTCCCTGGGCTGGGCGCCCTTGATTGCGCGTGAACTACTCCTTTGAGGAGTATCGTCCTCCGCGATGTCGAGAACGCCGCCTGGGCTCCGACTCCTCTGTGAACGCGCGCCCGACGCGGGGCGCGCCCGCTGAAAGGGAGCTGACGATGAAATACGTCCTGATGATGCACGTGCCGACCAGAGAGCCCTACGCGTTGATGAGCTGGCCGCAGAAGGACCTGGAGGCGCACCTCGCGTTCCTGAACAGCTTCAACCAGAAGCTCCGCGAGTCGGGCGAGCTCGTGGGGATCGAAGCGCTGACCGCGCCCGACCAGGCCAGGCTCGTGCGCGCCGGCAAGGACGGCAGGCCCATCACCGACGGCGTGTTTCCCGAGGCCAAGGAGTTCCTCGCGGGCTTCTGGATGGTGGACGTCGCGAGCCCCGAGCGCGCCTACGAGCTCGCCGCGCAGGCGTCCGCCGCGCCCGGGCCCGGCGGCGAGCCGCTCAACATGGCCATCGAGGTGCGGCAGGTGATGAGCGGGAGCGAGCTCCCCAAAGAGCTCCTGTAAGCTCACGTGCCGCGAGCACCTCGAACGGCAGCGGCCACGGTTTCCGCCCACCCCCGAGGCCCACCGCGAGCTGATCGCGCGCTTCGCCCGCAGCGTGGGCTCGGGCGACCTGCGCGGGCTGGTCGACCTGCTCGCTCGAGATCGACGGCGGCGTGGTGCGCGCCATCCGGGCGGTGGCCAATCCCGACAAGCTGCGGTGGCTCAGCGCTGGCCGCGAGCCTTGAGCGGGACGTCCAAGCGCCTTTGTGGATGTCAACAGAGATCGACGACAGTCGAAGGCAGGTCGATTGGAATTGACATCGAGAATGTGAATGCTCACACTTGCGTGGAGGGGTATCCTTTTGCTTCGTCGATCGATGGTGTGCCGCCAGGGTCCGTGAGGCGCCTGACGACCGTGACCGTGTGCCCCGTCGTTCGAGCCAATACGGTGTCGCTATGAAAAACAAATTGAGTTGGGCTTTCACCTGCGCCGCGCTGGGCATGATCGTCGGCGCCTGCAGCGGTTCAAATGACGACGGCAACCCTGGTGGGAGCGGCGGAGCCACGGCGGGCACGGGAGGGAGCGTGAGCGGCTCCGGCGGCGAGCAGGCGAGCTCCACCGGAGGGCCTCTGCCCACGGGCCCGAGCAGCTCACAAAGCACGGCCGGAGGGGCTGAGCCCTCCGGCTCGGGCGGCGCGCCTGCGGGCGGCGGGGACATGGCGGGCGGGAACGGAGGCTCGGGCGACGGCAGCGGCGGCGCCTTTACCGGCACGTGCACCGCGTCAAAACCGGCTGGTCGAAACGTGTCGGGGAGCGGCCCTCATCAGGTCGTCGTCGAGACGAATTCAGACCCGGGCATCAACCAGGGCACCATCTTTCGTCCGGCGGATCTCGACGGGAACGCCAAGTATCCGATCTACGTCTGGGGGGAGGGCGCATGTTCGCGAGACGGGCTCGCGACGGAAGCGGCCATGGCCCAGATTGCCTCGCATGGCTACTTCGTGGTGGCGGACGGGACACCGGGGGGCAAGGAGCCCAACCGCGAGCTCGGGGGCGGAGGCGACGTGCTGCTCGCCTACGTCGACTGGGTGATCGCCGAGAACGACAAGCCTTGCAGCGCCTACTACCAGAGGATCGACACCAAGAAGGTCGCCGCGAACGGCTTCTCCTGCGGCGGCTTGATGGCGGCGGGGACCGCCGCAGATCCCAGAATGACGACCTGGGGACACACGAGCAGCGGCTCTTTCTCGGTGAATCAGGCCTTCTACAACTCGATTCACACCCCCGTATTGATCGTCACCGGCACCGCGGATAGCCTGGGCGCGAACGAGAACGGCGCGAGAGACTTCGAGAACATCGCCGCCCAGGGGGATATCCCGGTCATGATGTTCGCCAAGGTCGGCGCGGACCACGGGGGCGATCTGTGGGCCCGGAACGGCGGCGAGTTCACTCAGGTCAGCCTGGCGTGGCTCAACTGGTGGCTCAAGGGCGACGAATCGGCCACCGGCAAGGGCATGCTCGTCGGCGCGAACTGCCGCTTCTGCAACGACAGGACCTGGAACATCTCCTCTGCCAATCTGCCCTAGAGGGGATCGCCCTCGAGCCGGCGTCCGATGATCCCCGTCGCCGTCACGCTCGCGTGTGGAGCACGCGAGCGGCGCCCAGCGCGATCAGGATCATCGACATGCCGCCCGTCAGGAGGCTGATTCCGACGAGCAAGCCGAGCACCCTCACGGCGGTGGTGACGCCGCCCGTGAGGATCAGAATCCCGAGCGCCAGCGACAGGACGGCGTCGAACACGAGCCACCCCGAGCCCCGCAGCCCGCGGTGCTGATAGGCGCGGATGAGCTTGAGCGCGCCCTCGGCGACGAAGTACGCCGCTGCGATCACCATCAGCGCGAGTTTGCCGGTCATCGGGGAGAGCACAAGGAGAAGCCCGAACGCCACCTGCACGAGGGCGCTCACGAACTCCCCGCCGGCGCCGGCCCAGCCGCGGCTCTGGATGGCGTGACTGCCCTCGACCACGCCGGCGAGCACGATCAACCAGCCGAGGGCGATGGCGGTGGCCCGAGGGGCGACGAAGGGCAGGAGGAACGCGAGCACCCCGAGCACCATCGAGGTCACGCCGATCGCGAGGAACCAACCGCGGTTCTCCCGCACGGTGGCAACGTCGACGGGCGCGAAGCGCAGCGGCTTCGGGGACTCTCCGAGCGGACCGACCATGGGCACCCCTCCGGTTCGTGGAGCATGCGTGTCCCGTCCGTCGCCCGCCGCGCGCGGACGAGGTGGCCGGGACCCTGTCCGCTTCGAGCATCGTCCGTGCCAGCGCGCCCGCGGGAACATTGTGCCTGGCGCTCGTGGGAGGCGTCACGGCCGAGGGCGGCCAGGAGCGCACCGCCGGATCAGCGGGCGGTGGCCTTCGCGGCCCTGGCGCTCGGAGTGGTCGCCTGCTGGACCTGGCGTCGCTGGAGCTTCGATCCCTGCTTCGCGCGATTGGCGCTCTTGCGCGTCGACTTGCGCGACGGGCGGTCCTGCGCCGAGTCTTCCAGCGTCGCGGTGGCCTTCCGTGCCCTCCGCATCGTGTTACGCCGCGCCGTCGAGCCGCCGCCCGCCTTTCGGTCGGTCGCGCTCCGCCCCGGAGCGGCCGTGTCGACCGGAAAGTCACGCCGCGACTTCTCGGGCCGCTCCAGCGCGCTCTCGAGGTTCTCCTCGCTGCGCCCCACGCGCCGCCCGATGAAGCTGCCCTCGGGCGACGGATGGCCGAGCCGCGCCGGAGCCGCGGCGCTGCGCTTCGCCGCTCGGGCCGTGCGCTTCGGGCTGCGCGCCGGCGCGCGTGATGCGGCGCGCGGCGCGCGCTCGAGGGCGCTCTGCACTGCCCGTACGATCCCCGGGACGGCTCTGTCGATCGTCTCGCGCGGCTCGTGGCCTCGCATCTGGTAGACGACGCTGGGGTGCCCGCTCAGGACGACCTTCACGTCGCACGTGACGTCGACGCCGCCCCGTGGCCCGTTCACGTCCGTGAAGCGCACCGTGAGCCGCTCGATGCTGCGCGCGAACCGCCCGAGCTTCGCCCCGAGGCTCTGGCGCACGTGCGCCCTCGTCGCCTCGTCGACGCCGACGCCGAAGGTCCGCACCGCCAACGGAGTCTGCTCGGTCGGTGTGCGCCCGGCGCGCGCCCGGACCGGTCGTGGCACCGTGGAAGGGAACTGCGGACGTCGCCCGGTGGATGGTCGCCCCATGCGCGCTACATCGAGTCCGGCCCCCCGTCGTCAAGCGTCGCGGCCACCGGCGAGATCGTGTTCCTGTCACCTCCGCCGCACCTCGGTCGGCTGTCAGTCCCCGCCTGCGCCGCGCCCGCGCCGGCCCTCACGAGCAGGGCCGCCGGCCTGGCCGATTTTACCCCTGCCGGTGATGGTGCCCGTCGCCATTGACGACTTCGCCCACGAGATGCGCTTCACCTGCCCACTCTGGCTGACGAGCGCGCCGCGAGACGAGGGCGCCGCGAGCGGACGGAGCGACCCCATCCGCACCCCCGGGTTTACCCCAGGTTGCCCGCCTTCCGGTCACCCATGCGTCCGCCGCTGGCGTCGGAGCCGCTTGCCAGCGCGGAGGACGGCCGCCCTCCAGAGCGGCTGTGCGGTGGGACGGCGACTACGAGGAGATTGACTTTCGAATCGCGCTTGGATTTCCTGGTGCCGCTGCGATCAGAGAGGAATTCATCATGAATGCGCGTTATGCGATCGGGTTCATCTTCATTGGTTTTGGTTGCGCGGGGTCGACGCCGAGCCCCTCGAGCCCGCCGCCGAGCGAGCCGCTTGCGAGCGCCGAAGCTCCCGCGCCCGTCGCGCCCCCGCCGTCGGCACCGGCGCCTGTGCAAGCGACGCCCGCGGCCGAGCCCGCGGCCGCTGCCAGCGTCCCCAAGCTGGCGCCCCCTGAAACACCGGAGGCCATCAAAGCGCCGAGCACGGCCAATCTCGTACTGAAGGCGAACGCCAAGGGCGCACAGATCTACGTGTGCGGCAAGAAGAAGGAGCCCAAGGCGAAATTCGAATGGACGCTCAAGGCCCCGGACGCGACGCTGTCGGACGAGGCAGGAAAACCTCTGGGCAAGCACTACGGCGGCCCCACGTGGGAAGCGCCGGACGGGAGCAAGGTCGTCGGCGCCATGAAGGCCAAGGTCGATGCTCCCGACGCCACCGCGATCCCCTGGCTGCTCCTGGAAATCAAATCGACCGAGGGGCAAGGCGTGCTCAGCCACGTCGCGTGGATTCAGCGCGTTCAGACCGTGGGCGGCAAGGCGCCGGCGGACGGCTGCGACAAAGCGCACGACGGCGCCGAGGCGCGCGTCGATTACAGCGCGGCCTACTACTTCTACGCGAACCCGTGAGCTCGCTCGATCTCTGAGCCCGCTCGACCCCTGAGCTCGCTGCGATCCTCTCGAACGGCATCTGCTCATCGCCCCTCCGTCCGAGCGGCGCGATCTCTGCCGCGGCGCAGCCGCGGAGGCGATCGTAGGCGCACGCCGACAGGTGTTGGTCCCCGCCTACAGCCTGCGGCCGGCGCCTGGGATCGAGGGCGCGCCTTCGCGGCCAGCGGAGCGCAATCTCCCCCTGGCCTGACGCGTGCATCGGTCGCGGGTGAGACGCGCGAGCCATCCGCTGGCGGCTTTCGGCCAGCGGCTGTCGAGGGATGCGCGCGGTCGTCTCGAACCAACACGATTGGAGAGGGTTGTCATGCGTAGGATCGACAAGGGGAACTCATTCGCGCTGTCGCGCCGCGCCTTCATCTCGGCGACAGCGGCCGGCGTGGCGGGGGTCGTGACCGGGATCGAGCATGAAGCCGGAGCGCAGGTGACGTTCGCGCCGCGCGTCTCCGGCCTCACGCTCACGGAGGCGAAGATCGGCCACCTCAAGGACGCCATCCGCCGCGGCGGTTATCAGATGCTGAAGGTGGTCACCGGGTGGGGGCTGCTCGACCGCTCGATCTACGACCCGGCGACCATCTCGGAGCTCTGCTCGCTGACGCCCATCACCCTCGTCCGGACGAAGACCGGCGACAGGTACCATGTCGATCCGAACGAGGTGGAGGCGGAGATCGCCCCCTGGTACGCGGCGAAGGAGAAGAAGAGGGATCTCATCATCGAGCTGGGCAACGAGCCCAACACGGTGAACGATCCGGACGGCACAGGGGCGTTCTGGGCCGGCCAGAGCCGCGCGTGGAAGGAGAGCTACATCTGGGAGAACCGGTACTATCTCGCGGAGGCCATCGCCCGTTGCCGGAAGCGGTTCCCTCAAGCCAAGATCGTCACCTGCTCGCTCGCCCCGCGCGTCAACCTCGATATCGAGTGGTTCTTGCAGATCTACGCGCAAGGCACGGACAGCCCGCTTCACAACGCGGATTACGTCGCCGTGCACGCGTACAACGGGACGCGCGACGGGGTAGACGAGTCCTGGTATCATTGCCAAGATCTCCCGTTGGTGCACGGTCTCTACGGCCGTTACGCGCCCACGAAATCATGGATCATGACCGAGGTGGGCCTGCACACGGATGAGACGAGGGCGCGGAAGGGAGAGCGCATGGCGGGGTTCATGCACTATGGCGAGAGCAGCCTTGTCCTTCCCTGGAACGTCTGGGGATTCTGCTATTTCCACCTGAAGCTCGACGGCGACGGCAACCCCTTCCCGGGCGACAGGGCCGCGGCGTATTACGGGGAAGGGGACTCGGCCTATGCGCAGCGGGTCAACGCGGGGAGGTTGCGGCGGACCCCTGTCGGCTGGCTCGACAGCATCGATCCGACGACCGGGGTGGCCTCGGGGTGGGCGGCCGACCCCGACACGCCGGCCAGCGTGGCGGTGCATTTCTATGCGAGCGGACCGGGCATCAACGGCATCCAGTTCGTCGGCGGCACGGGCGCGGACCTGCCGCGCCTGGACGTGAACACCCACCTCAACATGGCGGGGCATCACGGCTTCTCGTTCCGGATTCCGGACGCGTGGCGCAACGGGACCGAGTACCGGCTGCACGCGTATGGCCTCGACGCCACCGGCGACCTCAACGCGGAGCTCTCGGGCTCGCCGAAGGCGTTCCGCCTGTAAAGGACAGGAGGCGCTTCACCTGGCCGGATTTCTGACACGCGGAGCCAGCCGTGCTCACTCCCCTTGTTGTGTGCGCTTGCGGAAGCGCAGCAGCTTACCGCGCGAGACGCCGAGCCGCTCCGCGGCCGACGTCACGTTGCCTCCGGCGGCCGCGAGGGCGGACTCGACGCGCTCCTGCGTGAGCGCGGTCTTCTGGTGGTCCGGCGCCTTCCCGAGCACCTCCTCGACGGCCCACAGCCGCAGCCCGGGCTCGTGATCGAGGCGGCGCATCTCCCCGAGGGCCGCGTCGAGCCCGCGCACGTTGCTCGGCCACGGATCGAGCAGCAGCCGCTCCATGGCCTCGACCTCGACCGCCTCGGCCGGGAGCGCGACGCCTGCGCGCCGCGCGAGCTCGCACGCCACGCTGAAGAGGTCCTCGCGCCGCTCGCGGAGCGCCGGCACGTGGAGGCGGGCCATCGCGAGCCGCGCGAACAGGTCGTGCCGGAACGCCCCGCGCGCCACCATCTCCTCGAGGTCCCTGTGGGTCGCGGCGACGACGAGCACGTTCACGTGGACCGGCCGCTGCGCCCCGACGGGCAGCACCTCGCGGTTCTCCAGGAGCCGCAGCAGCTTCGCCTGGAGATCGAGATCGAGCTCCCCGATCTCGTCGAGGAACAGCGTCCCGCCGTCGTGGGCCACGACGATCCCGGGCGCGGCGTTGCGCGCGTCCGAGAATGCCCCCGCCACGTGGCCGAACATCTGGGACTCGAACACGCCGCGGGCGACGCCGGCCACGTTCACCGCCGCGAACGGCGCCGCGCGCCCGAGCGCCGCCGCCGTCGCGCGCGCGACGAGCTCCTTGCCCACGCCGGTCTCCCCCTCGATGAGCACGTTGCCGGGGCGGCTCCGCGGCAGGCCCGCGAGGGGCTGCGCCACGGCGCGCAGGCCGTACGGCCCGACGAGCCCGCCCACGGGCGGCGCCGGATCGAGCGGGCCGAGGAGCTCCTCGCGGAAGACGAACAGGACCCGTCCGAGCCGCAGCACCGCCCCGTCGTCGAGCGGCGTGAGGTCGCGCGGCGCGAGCCTCGACCCGTTCACCCACGTGCCGTTGCGCGACCCGACGTCCGCGACGCGCAGCGCGCCGCCGGCGCGATCGATCCGCAGGTGTTTGCCTGACACCTCCTCGTCGGCGAGGCCGCGCTCGGCGAGCCAGGTGCGGCCGATGGTGGTCCCCGAGTCGGGCAGCGGGAACGCCATGGGCCGCGGGAACGCGCACACCAGCGCTGGCCGCCGCCGCCCGGCCTCGGGCCGCACCGGGCTCCGGTGCTCGATGGTGCTCGACACGTCCTTGGCCATTCTCCTCGCAGGGTGCCATGCACCTCCGGAGCGTGGAAGCGCCGCGCCGGGGGTCGACGGTGATGTCGCTCGCCCGGAGCGCAGCGCAGCTCCCCACAGCGAATCGCGGCTTCAGCGCACAGCGAACCGCGGCTTCAGCGCACAGCGAATCGCGGCTTCAGCGCACAGCGAATCGCGGCTTCAGCGCCTCAGAGAGGCCGCCCGTCGAACCCGCACATCGGGTCTCCCGGGTTCGCGCACTCCGGCTGTCGGGATCCCACCCCCACCTGCGGTCGCGGGCCCGGCGCTGCGGGCCGAGCGAGCGCCTCCCGCAGCTGAGCGAGCGCGCTCTCGTAGGCGCGGATCGCGCCCTCGTCTGCGCCCGGCGTCCTCGCGCGCGCCGCGGCGACCTGGGCCGCCGCCGTGGCCTCGGGCCGCCGCCGTTCGGCGGCCCATGCCGCGAGGTCGGCGTGGCGCCGATCGAGCGCCGCGACCTTCTCGAGCGCGTCGAGCCGTGTCTCCAGCGCATCGAGCGCGTCCCCAAACGCCCGCAGCCGGCTGTGGTCCAGCGCCCGCGGATCGAGCGCGTTCCGCGCCGCCTCCGCGGTCGCCCGTGCCTCCTCGGCGTCGCGGGCGAGGGGCCGGCCTCGCAGCGCCGCGTGGCGCCGGTCGAGGGCCGCGAGCTCGGCCGCCCTCGCGCTCTCGCGCTCCTCTGCCAGCGCTGCATGTGCATCGCGGAGCTGCTGCGCTTCCTGCTGTAGGCCTGCGACGTGCCGCGCGACCCCGTAGGCCGCCGCTGCGCCCCCGCACACCACGAGGCCGAGCGCAGCGGCGAGCGCGTGCGCCAGGCTGCGGCGCCGTCCCTCGGCGCGAGCGCGGACGACGGCCAGCTCGTGCGCGCGCGCCGCGTTATCCGCCTCGAGGCGCGCCTTCGCCTCGGCCTCGATGCGTGCCACCTCGATCTCCGCCCGCGCCCGCGCTTCCGCGCGCGCCTCTGTCTCGGCCTGCTCCCGCTCGCGCCGCGCCCGCGTCTCAGCCTCGGCGGCGGCCCGCGTCGTCTCCGCAGCGCGCCGGCGCGCCTCCTCCTCGCGCTGCTCGCGGGCTTCCTTCTCGCGCGCTTTCGCGCGCTGGAGGTGCTCTTCCCGCACGCGCGCTTCCTCGAGCTTCGCGAGCTCCGCGAGGGAGAACGTGACCGACGTATCGGA
>NZ_CP150336.1:3122500-3650000 GCF_051473845.1 Sorangium sp. So ce381
CAAGGCGGGCGCAGCGCCGGGCGCGTCGTGAGCGCGGACGCCGCAAGGGCGACGCCTGCGCCGGCGCGCTCGCGGACGCTGCGGCTCCTCGTCGGGGCGCTCGGCTATGCGGCGATCGCCGCCCTCGCGTGGCGCAACCTGGACCGCGATCGCGTCATCGAGGGCCTCTCCCGCCTCCGGCCTGTCCACCTGCTGCTCATCGTCGCCGTCTCGCTCGCCCACATCGCGGCGCGGGCGCTCCGCTACCACGCCCTCCTCATGCGCGAACGGCCGCGGGACTACCGCTGGGTCGACGGCGCGCGGATCTTCCTCGCGGGGCTGAGCGTCGCGGCGGTCACCCCGGCCAGAGCGGGCGATCTCATCAAGGCGGAGCTCGTCCGCCGGCATGGCGTCTCGGGCAGCGCGGGGGTCGGCCTGGTCCTGGTGGAGCGGGCGCTGGACCTCCTCGTCATCGCCGCGTCCATCGCGGTCACGGGCGCGCTCCTGTCCGGGCGCGCGGCGGCCGACGCGTGGCGGGGCGCGAGCCTCGCGCTGCTCGCAGGGCTCGCCGCCGGCGTCGCGGTGATCTCGGTGCGCCGCGCGCGCACGCCGCTGCTCGCGGCCCTCTCGCACCTCGCCGGGCGCGTCATGGGATCGGGCAAGAAGGGCCGCGCGCTGGAGCTCCTGGAGGGGCTGTTCGCCGCGTGGGATCGCAGCTTCGGCTCGCCGGCGCGGCTCGCCGGCTACGCGCTGCTGTCGGCGGTCGCCTGGGCGATCGAGTTCTCGAAGCTGTACCTCGTGATGGTGCTGCTCGGCTTCGAGGCCGAGCTCGGCGTCGTCTTCTTCGTGTACCCGATCTCGATCATCGCCGGGATCCTGACCCTGCTCCCGATCTCCGAGGGGGTGATGGGGCTGACGGGCGTCGCGCTCCTCACGTCGCTCACGGCGATCGACGCCGGCGCCGCTACGGTGGCCGTCGTCGTGGACCGGGCCGCTTCGGTGCTGCCGCCGCTCTGTCTCTGGGGCGCGTGGTCGCTCTTCGGGGCGCCCGGCGCGCAACGCGGCGCGGACGAGCCCGCGCCGGTCGAGCGAGGCTGACGCCCATGGTCAGGGCGCTCCTTGCGCGCGCGCTGCTCCTCGTCCTCGGGCTTGCCCTGCTCGTGCCGGCGCTCTGGCACGTGGCGACGCTCGCGCAGATCTTCGCGGCCCGCATCGACTACCCGATGGATATCGAGTGGATGGAGGGCGGGGCTCTCCTCCACACCCATCGCCTGCTGGCGGGAGAGGCAGTCTACGGGCCGCCGTCCCAGGGGTTTCTGCCGTACCCTTACCCGCCGGTCCACTTCACGGCCGTCGGGCTCGCCGCCACCTTCGCCGGGCTCGATTACGCGACGGGCCGCGCCGTTTCCATCGCCGCCTTCGCGCTCGCGTGCGCCGTGCTCTTCGTGGAGGCCATGCGCGCCTCGGGCCGTCGCCGCGGCTTCGGCGTCGCCCTGGGCCTCACCGCGGTCGCGGCGGCCGCGGCCAGCTTTCCCGTGGTGGGCGGCTGGTACGATGTCGTGCGCAACGACTCGCTCGCCATCGCGCTCCCGCTCCTCGGCGCCGCGCTCGTCAGCGGCGAAAACCCTTCTCGCAAGCAGCTGATCGCCTCGGCCGCCGTGTTCACCGCCGCGCTGTTCACGAAGCAGACGGGGATCTTCTTCGCCGCCTGGGTCGGCCTGTTCCTGCTCGTGCGCCGCTTCCCGCGCGCGATCGTGTTCGGCCTGTCGATGGCGGTCCTGTCGGGCGCCCTGCTCGCGGGGCTCCAGATCGCCACGCAGGGCCGCTTCTGGATCTACACGGTCAAGAACCTCTCGCACCATCAGGTGCGCGGGTCGCAGGCGCTGGACGGGCTGCGGATCCTCTTCGAGTTCGCGCCGTTCCTCGCGCTCCTCCCGCTGATCGCGATCCTCGCGCGCCGCCGTCGCTGGCTGCGGCCCCGCACCGCGCTCTGGATAGGCATGCTCATCGCGGCCTTCCCGGCGGCGATCCTGCCGTACGCGAAGGCCGGCGGCTTCCTGAACAACCTGATCCCGGTGGCGCTCCTGTCCGGCCCGGTGTTCGCGCTGCTCGTGGGGGACGTCCTCCAAGGTCTCTGGTCCTCGCCCCGCGCGCGCGCCGCCGCGGAGATCGGCGCCCTCGCGCTGGCCGCCGCCTTCTTCGTCCACCAACGGTACGACAAGGCGCGCTACATCCCCTCCGAGGACCTCTGGAAGAGGGCGATCGAGCTGAACAAGTACGTGGCCTCGCTGGAGGGCGGCGTGCTCATCCCGAGCCACCCGTTCCTCGCCGTCCGCAATGGGCAAACGACACCCCAGTTCCATGACATGCCCTACTGGGATGCCATGGTGGGGCGGATGCCCGGCATCGATCTGCCCGGCTTCCTGAAGCGCACCCAGGCGACATGGGTGATCCTGTCGGGCCTCGAGGGGCCGTCGATCCGCGGCTGGATCCACCAGCTCTACAGGCCGAACAAGCAGCTTCCCAAGCGGGCGCGCGTCAACCCGTTGATGGGCTACCCCTCGGCGCCGCGGAACCTCCTGCGGCTGCGGGAGCCGGTGAACAAGAAGGAACGGCGCGTGCTCTTCGACTTCGAGGCTGGGCTCGGCGGCTGGACGACGTCGGGGGACGCGTTCAATCCGGGCGTCGTGGGCGCCTCACGGCACAAGCTGCTCACGAGCTTTGCTCCCAAGCTCTACGACGAGGCGGTGGGCCAGGCGATCTCTCCCGCGT
This sequence comes from Sorangium sp. So ce381, assembly GCF_051473845.1. Lineage (NCBI taxonomy): Bacteria > Pseudomonadati > Myxococcota > Polyangiales > Polyangiaceae > Sorangium > Sorangium sp. So ce381. The sequence goes on from NZ_CP150336.1 coordinate 3,125,252, forward strand.
TCGTCGTCGACCGCGATCGCCTCGGCTTCTTGATCGGCGGCGGCAAGTCCTCGGCGACGCGCGTCGAGCTGCGCGTCGACGGAAAGAAGGTCTTGAGCGAGGTGGGGATCGAGAGCGACATCCTCACCGAGGTGACGTGGGACGTGCGGAGTTTCCGCGGCAAGACGGCGCAGCTCGCGGTGATCGACGAGGAGAAGAAGGGCTGGGGCCACATCGCGATCGACGAGGTCGAGCTCTTCGACGAAGCGGCGCCGGCGCGCTGACGCTGCCGACGCCTCCACGAACGCTCGGCCCTTCACGCGATCCGGGTCGTCTGATACCATCGCTCCCGACCGCGGCGGACGCCGCACTGGAGCGTGACGTGAACTGTCCGAAATGCACCGCCTCGATGGATGTCGTCACCTTCGGCGGGATCGACGTCGACCGGTGTACGGCGTGCGGCGGGATCTGGTTCGACAGCCGGGAGAAAGAGTCGCTCAAGGCCATGGAGGGCTCCCAGCAGATCGACACCGGCGACCCGTCGGTCGGGCGGAAGAACAACCAGATCCGGCGGGTGCCGTGCCCCCGCTGCACGACGCCGATGGTGCGCATGGTCGACCCGGAGCAGTCGCACATCTGGTACGAGAACTGCAGCGTCTGCGGCGGCGTCTACTTCGATGCCGGCGAGTTCCGCGATTACAAGGAGCACACGCTGAGCGACTTCTTCCGGGACCTGTTCGCGCGCCCGCGCAGCTGACGGCGCGCCGGCGCCCGGAGCCGCGGACACGGGCCCTCCTCCTCCGTGCAGCTCAGCCTCGAGGAGCCCGCCCGGCTGCCCTCGGGGGCGCGCTCGATCAGGGGACCTCGGGGGCGGACTCCTCGGCGCCTGAGCCTTCGCGGGGCTCGGGGAACGTCGCCAGGAGCTCGCCGGCGCGGAAGACCCACAGCGTGCCGGGCGTCGCCTTGCGCCAGAGCTCGTCGCGCGTGAGCGGCTCGGTGGCCACGACCGCCATCCGGGCGTCGGGGCCCACGCCGTGGAGGTCGTTGAAATTCACCTTGAGATCCGCGTCCACGAGCGTGGCCTCGCCGAACGGCGCCTGGCGCAGGATGCAGGACAGGTGGTCGCCGCAGCGGGCGAAGAGGTGCTCGCCGTCCGCGAACAGGAAGTTGAAGACGCCATCGGCGCCGAGCTCGTTCCCGAGCTCGTACAGCGTGCGCCCGAGCTCCCGCCCGTCGGCCGGGTAGCTCGCGCCATACGCGCTCCGGATCGCCTCGAGGAGGACGCAGAACGCGTGCTCGCTGTCGGTGTCGCCGACCGGCGTCTCGACGTGGAGCTTCCGATCCCGGACCGTGGGCAAGGTGCCGTTGTGCGCGAACACGACGTGCCGGCGGTGGAGGACCCGCATGAAAGGGTGCGTGTTCTTCAGGGCCGCTCCCCCGCGCGTCATCTTGCGCACGTGCGCGATGGCGAGGGCCGTATGGATCGGGTTCTCGCGGATGAACCGCGCGAGCGGGCTCGAGAAGGCCGGGTGAGGCTCGAGGAACGTCCGCGCGAACAGCCCATCGTACAGCGAGACACCCCAGCCATCCGCGTGCGGCCCCGTCTGCCCGCCGCGGAGCGCGAGCCCCGTGAACGAGAACACGATGTCCGTCGGCACGTTCGACACCATACCAAGGAGCTCACACATGGCGTGCTCCCTCCCGTGGCGCGCGCGCGCCATCGACGATCACGAGCCCCGTGACCCCGCCTCCGGCGGAGACGTTGCTGACCTCCGAGGCGGAGAGCCGCACCATGGCGCCCTCCATGCGCGAGATGAAGGTGGGGAGCGGGCCCTCCGCGCCGCGGGCGAAGACGAAGGGGCAAAGGTCGAAATAGACCTGCTCTTCCTCCACGGCGCCGCCGCGGAACGTCGGCATGCGCGCTGTGCGCGGGCGGCGCCGCTCCTGCACGATCCAGGGCTGATCCGCGGCGGCCCGGACTGCCTCCCTCCACGCCGCCGGCGCCGCCTTCCAGCCGAGCAGCACGCCTCTGCCGCCGTACTCGTCGTTCGGCTTCAGCACGAAGCTCTCCTGCTCTCCGAGGAGGAGCTCGACGAGATCCACCTCGCGGCCCCGCCACGCGGCGCGGCCGGCGGTCACCCTGCGCGTCCAGGGGATGTGCTCCGCGATGGCCGCGCGCTGCTCGGGCGAGAACATGCCCGAGAACATGGGGTTGCTCAGCACGGCGAACGCCGCCTTCTTGTTGAGGGGCCTGATCCGGAACGAGTTCGCCACGTACGCGGCGCGGTCGCGGTAGGCGCGGATGAGGGGGTGATCGATGCCGCGCCGCTCGATGAGCTCCTGCGTGATCACGCGCCGGTAGACGAGATCGATCCGCTCCCCGCGCGCTTCGAGGCGGCGGCCGTCGTACGTGAGCTCGTCCGGATCGACGATCCTTGTCCGGTGCCCCTCGGCCGAGAACAGGTCGGCGAGCACCCTGAGCTCGGCCGAGGTGTCGACCGCGGTCCAGTCGACGATGGCTATCGCGGGTCGGGCCTCGCGCCCGCCCCACGCGGCGTAGCCCTCGCGCAGGGCGCCGAGGAGCGCCCGGTGCGGCGCCGGCGTGCGCAGGCCGTGCCCGTCCCGGAGCGGCGCGAGGTGGGGGAGCGCCATCAGCGTCCGCTCGACGAGGAGCTGGTCGGTGAGGCCTGCGGGGGAGTCGGCGTTGTACTCGATGAAGGAGAAGCCGCCGTCGGTGATCAGCATGTCGAGGCGCCCGACCGTGTGGAGCGGCCCCGCGCCCGGCACGATGGCCGCGAGGGCGCGCTCGTCCGCGGAGAGCCCGATCTCCTCGGCCAGGAAGTCGTCCCAGATCGCGCGCTGCGCGACCCTCTCCAGCGCGGAGGCGATCTGCTCGGCCGCGCGGGCGATCGCGGCGAGGTCGTGCTCGGCGATGAGGTACGGCCGCAGGTGGCGGCACAGCGGGCGCGCGCCGTGGACCAGCCCGAGCCTCCGCTGGGCGTCGAGGAACGCCTCGAACCGCGCCGCATCCATCGCCCCCGGCGCGGCGAGCCGGGCGTCGAGCTGCTCCGCGAGGGATCTCGTGGCGTCCTGGCTCATGGCGACCTCATGTCGCGCCCGCGCGCGGGGTCCCCCAGGCGTGCACGGGCGCGCCGGAGTCGACCTCGGCCATGTACCGCTCCAGCATCCTCCTCAGCGCCTCCTCGCGCGACGCGGAGCCCGTCTCCAGCGCCGAGAGCGCGCGGAGCTGCCATGTGGCGCCCGTGATGCCTTTGGCGACCCGCGCCTCGAAGATCCCGAGATAATGGCGGGCCTCGTCCCCGTCGACCCCCGCGGTCACGAGTCCCTCCTCGACCCGCGGCAAGAGCGAGAGGAGGAGATCGCGCGCCCGGACGCACCTCGGCGCGGCCCCCGGTGCGGCCGGCCAGATGAGCTCGGCGTCGAGGCCGTAGTGCGCCGCATGGTAGAAGTTCCTCACGGCGAGCTCGAACGGGAACGACGGCAGGAGCTCTCCGATGGAGGGCGCGAGGGCGAGGATGCCTCCGAGCAGGAAGCTCCCGTTCGCGAGCATGTCATCGAGCGTGGGCCCGGACGGCAAGGCGCGCAGCTCGATCCGCAGGTGGCCGTCGCCGTCCGGATCGTACACCGGTCGATTCCAGTTCCAGACCGTGCCGTGGTGCAAGCGGAGCTCGTGGAGCTGCGGTATCCCCCCGGCCCGCGCGCAGCCCACGACGTCCTCGTCGCCGCACACCGGGAGGATGGGCTCGTGCAGCGCGACGCTCTCCATGAAGAGCTCCGCCGCGCCGTCGCGCACCCAGCCGGTCCCGAAGCCGATGCGGGCCGGCATCTTCCAGTCCGCGCCGGGCGCCGGCGGGCGATCGTCGCCGGCCTGCTTGAACACCGCCACGCGCGTCTCGTGCCACAGCCGGTGGCCGAGGAAGGTGGGCGAGTTGCACGCGGCCGCGAGCGCGGGCGCGGTCATCATCATGGCGGCGTTGAACAGCCGCGCGAAGGCGTCGGGCGTGGCCCGGAGGTGGATCTGAAAGGCGGTGTTCGCCGCCTCCATCGCGGGGTCGTCCGACGTGAGCTCGAGCGGCTCGGCGCCGTCGATCCGGATATGGAAGGGCGCCTTGCGCAGCCGGCAGAGCCCCGCGGCGAGCGCGCGATACCGCGGCAGGTTGGTGATCGTCGCAGGGCTGAAGTCGCGCCGCTGGAAGGTCGGCAGGATGCTGACCGGGACCACGCGCGCGCCCCGCGCGGCCGCGCGCTCGCGGATCGCCTCGACGGTCGCGCGCATCTGCTCGCGGAGCGCCGAGAGCGGCCTGCCGGCGAGCGGCACCGGCTGCGTGCTGAGCTCGATGTCGAACGCGCCCATCTCCGGCGTGATCATCGGGCTCGCCGCGGCGCGCGCGATCTCCGCCCCGATCGGCACGGGGCGCGCCTCGCGATCGACGAGGAACATCTCGAGCTCGGTGCCGATCGTCGCTTCCCCGTGGCCGAACCCCGGCCGCGCGAGCACCATCTCCAGCGCCGCGAGGTTCTGCTGGAGCCGGGTCTTGAAGAGCCGATAATCCACCGTCTTGAAATGGTCTTGCTGGATCTCGATGCCCAAGGGACCTCCCCTGCGATCCCGGCGAGGGCCCGTCCGCCAGCACGGCGAGCGCCGTGGGCTTCAGGAGAGCTCGCAGCCGGGAGCGCGATGTTCCCGCGCCCTACGCGCTGCGCAATGCAAGCGCAGGGCCACGGACGGCGGTCTCGGCATGAAGGAAGCCGGAGACGGCCGCCCGCCGGCGTCGAGCTCGATCGGTGTGGCGTCGATGCAGCCTGTGGCAAAACGCGCCGTGGGCGCTGTGCGAGGGGGTTCCCTGTGTTTCGTGCAGGTGTCGGGCAGGTTTCACCCTGGGCGCCGGCTCATCGGTCGACGTGCGGGACGCGCTCGACAACACATGCGCCCGCCTTGCAGCGAGCGACCGAGTCCTCCTTCGGCGCCATGCACTTGGCGACCGGGCAGCTCGCGGCGGCGCAGCTCGCGGCGCGCCACTTCTGGAGCTCCGCGAGCGCGTCGCGGTGGAACGCCTGGTTGCACGGCGGGCACAGCTGGTCGCAGCACTGCCCGGCCTGCGCGCAGGACACCACGCAGTCGGCGTCGGCCTCGCACCGAGCCTCCGTCGCCGCGGCGCGCGGCTCGCCGGCCGCCGGCGGGGGCTGCGCCGCCGGCGAGGTCTCGGCCGCCGGCGGGGCCTGCGACGCGGGTGAGGCCTCGGCCCCCGACGGGGCCTGGGCCCCCGACGGGGCCTGCGGCGCGGGTTCCTTGGTACAGCCGGCGAGACAGGCGAGGCCGGCGAGGCCGGCGAGCACGAGCGAGCGAGAGGGCAGCGGGATCTTCATGCCGGCCATGATGGCACGGAGCGAGCCCGCGGCGCGCGGGGCGATGGCCGATCCATTTGTTCTTTGTGCGACTTTGCGCCTTTGCGACCTTGCGTTGAAATCTCTCTCCGGCTCCCCGGCCGGACCCCTGCCAGTAGCTAGTAGAACGAGAGCGGCTGCCCCGTGGCCTCCACGACGGCCATCCACAGGTCGTCCGTCGGGTCCACCTGCTTGCGCATGCGGACGGCCAGGGGCATCGGCACGTGCACGAAGCGGCCGTGCCACCGGCCGATCAGCATCTCGGTGTTGCCCGCCATGGCCGCGTGGACCGCGTTCCGGGCCATGTTCCAGCAATACACGCTGTCCGACGGGGACGCGGGGACGCTGCGGATATGATAGCTCGGGTCCAGGTACTTCAGCGTCGCCTCGACGCCGCGCGCCCGGAAGTGCGCGTTGATGCGGTCGCGCAGGAAGAGGCCGATGTCCTTCAGCTTGAGGTTGCCGCTGAGGTCCGTCGCCATGGGCTCCGCGCTGGAGGTGCAGTGTTCCTGCATGGCGCCCTCGGCGACGACGATCACGGCGTTGCCGTGGCGGGCGAGCCGGCGCTCGAGGTGCGCGAGCAGCCCGCAGGGGCCGTCGAGCTCCGCGTGGACCTCGGGGATGAGGACCACGTCCACGTCCGCCGACGCGAGCGCCGCCGCGCAGGCGATGAAGCCCGAGTGCCGGCCCATCAGCTTGACGAGGCCGATGCCGTTCTTCGCCCCCGAGGCCTCCACGTGCGCGCTGCGGATGACGTCCACGGCGGCGGCGAAGGCGCTCTCGAAGCCGAAGCTGCGATCGATGAACTTGATGTCGTTGTCGATGGTCTTCGGCACGCCGACGACCCCGATCGACAGGCGGCGCTCCTCGATGGCCCGGACGAGCGACATCGCGCCGCGGATGGTGCCGTCGCCGCCGACGACGAAGAGGACGTTGATGCCGAGGGCCTCGAGCGTGTCCACCATCTGGTGCGGGTCCTGGTTGCCGCGGGAGGTGCCGAGCACGGTGCCGCCCATGCGGTGGATCTCCTCGACGCTCCGGGGATCCAGGCGCATCGGGGCGTGCCCGAAGCGGGCGACGAGCCCCTCGTAGCCGTAGCGGAAGCCGAAGATCTCCGGCACGCCATAGCTCTGCGCCATCGTGAGCACGAGGCCGCGGATGACGTTGTTGACGCCGGGGCAGAGCCCGCCGCACGTCACGATGCCGGCGCGCACCTCCTTCGGATCCCAGAAGACGCGGTTGCGCGGCCCGGCCAGCTCGAACGCCGGCGGCCGCTCGCCGGAGGCGTCCGCGAGGACGGCGGACAGGCGATCGTTGAACAGCACCTTGTCGGCCTCGCCGACGTACACCGTGGCCTTTTCGCCGAGCTTCTCGGCGACGGGCGAGGGGTGCCGGCAAGGGCCGAGATCCTTGATGGCGAGGTCGGCAGGGGTCACCACGCGCAATGCCTCCAGGTGGGGAGAACAGCGCCCCTCCGGCGAGCACCGCCGCGGGGACGCTTCCATCGTCCGACGGCGCCTGTTTCGACCGCTTTTCAGGAGCGATAAGCTATCGTAACGCCGCGCGGTTCCGTTCCCACGCGAGGAGCAGCGCGCTACGGGGCGCCGAGCGCTCCGCTGAGGTGCGCGCGTCGGTCGTCCGGTGCTCCGGATCTAGAATTCAGCCATCAGCCCTATCGACGGGTAGACGATGAAGCTGTCGAGATCGAGCGCGACCGCCCGCTGACCGAGCACCGTGAGCTCACCGCTCGAGAAGATCTCCGCCATCGTCAGCTCGAAGCCGAAGAATACGTGTTTATAGCCGAGCGCGACGCCGGCCTGGCCGCCCACGTAGAAGCCGGTGCCGGAGAACGACGCGAGCTCCCGCTCGCCCGGATAGCCGGTGAAGGCGGGCAGGTCCAGGACGAGCGACGTGCCGAAGGTCGTGAACATCAGGCGCGGGCCGCCCCAGACCCGGTACCACGTGCCGGCCTTCCCGATCTCGATAGGCAGATCGACCTGCCATCGCGTGAAGTCCTCCAGCTCGACGATGCCAAGGATGCTCCCGACAGGGAACTCCATCACGTAGCGCCCGATGCCTGCGCCGGCCGTCAGATCGACGCCGTGCTCGTCGCTCTTCAGGAGCTGGTAGCGGGTGCCCAGGCGGAACGCGCTGCCGGTATAACGGAGGTTGAGCTCCCAGCGGTCGAGCGCGGTGTAGCCGATGCCGATGTGCGGCGTGACCGAGGGCGGGTTCAACGCGAGCGCGCCGCCCGCCTCGAAGAGCGCCTGACGCTCGGCCTCGGACAGCTCCCGTGACTCCGCGACGTCCGCCAGCACGACGCCGGCGTCCACCATCGACGCGAGCGCGCCTGTGGGGATCGAGACGTCGAGCCCGAGCTCGGCCTGGACATGGCCTTTCTTGGCCACATGGGCTGGCTGGAACGTGGAGAGCGCCGGGGCGCAGCCGCAGGTCCACAGGGCGAGCACGGCGAGGGTGCGAGGAAGCATCGGCTGGTCACGGTATCATGACCGTTCTCTCGAGGCGCGCGTCGACGAGGGCGCGCCGGCCCGTTGCCGTCGGCGTCGGCCTGACGCACGTGGTGGTAGCGACACCCGACTGAGCCTCGCGTCCGGACACTCGATCCCGAGGTGTCCGCTGTCCGGCTTACCGGTCGTCGCGCGGCATGCCGGCTCTCGCAGGCGTCCAGGCGGGCGGGTCGCTCGCAGGAAAGGATTGCTGACAGGCCTCTTCCACGACATCAGCCACGGGCACGGTCGGCGCGCCCGGCGCCGCAGTTCGCCCCGCGCGCTGCTCCCTGGCCCGGCGCGCTTCGTCGCCTGACTTTCCCAAGCCACTCCAGGTCGTCCGCGCCTGCGCGTGCCCCATGGTGCCTCCTCCGCCGACGGACATTGCGCCTCGCTGCCGCGGTGGCAAGCTCCCGCACCGCGCTGTCGATCTCGGACGACCGGGCAGGCTGCTGCTGCCGGAGCGCAGCGTCCCCGTCGTGATCTACGCCGTGAGCGCCGGGCCGCTGTCGGACCCGGGCGCGAAGCAAGCCGTACGGGCGGCGCTGAACGCCGCGGACATCGTGACCGTACGAGACAAGCAGGGACGTCGCCTGCTCGAGGAGGTGGGGGTGAATCGCGAGATCCGCCTCACGGCCGATCCGGCCCTGCTGCTGCGCGAGGAGGCGCTGCCCATCGAGGCCATCCGGGCCGAGGGGGTCGAGTTCGAGCGGCACCTCGTCGGCTTCTCCGTCAGGGAGCCGGGCCCGGCGGCGCCCGACATCGACACTGACGAGTACTATGGCCTGCTCGCCAACGCCGCCGACTTCGTCGTCGAGCGCCTCGACGCGGACGTCGTGTTCGTGTCCATGGAACGGACGGACGTGCAGCACAGCCACGCGGTCGTCGCCCACATGAAGAACGCCGAGCGGGCAGAGGTCTTGAGGCGCCGGTACACGCCGCAGCAGATCCTCAGCCTCGTCGGGCACCTCGAGTTCGTGGTGGGCATGCGCCTCCACTTCCTGATCTTCTCGGCGCTCCGCGAGACCCCGTTCGTGGCGCTGCCCTACGCGTCCAAGGTCGCGGGGTTCATCGAGGACCTCGAGATGGAGACCCCGCCCCTCGGGAGCATCAGCTCCGGGCAGCTCATCGCCAGGCTCGATCGCTCGTGGGACACGCGTCACGAGATCCGCGCGAAGATCCGCCGGCTGCTCCCTGGCCTGAAGGCCAGGGCGAGGGAGACCAACCAGCTCGTCACCGAGCTCCTCGCGCGGCGCGCTCCGGCGGCGCAGCCCGTGCGGAAGAGCGCGTGAGCGCGGGGAGCTGGCGATGGACGTGATCCGGACCGATGTCGCCGTCATCGGCGGAGAGCTCGGTGGCTGCGCGGCTGCGCTCGCGGCGGCGCGGACGGGCCGCCGCGTCGTCCTGACGGAGGCGACTCACTGGCTCGGGGGCCAGCTGACGAACCAGGCGGTCCCCCCGGACGAGCACCCGTGGATCGAGGACATCGGGGCGACCCGGAGCTACCGCGCGCTGCGCCAGGGGATCCGCGAGTATTACCGCAGGCATCTGCCGCTCACCGCGTCGGCCAGGGCGCTCCGCGAGCTCAACCCCGGCAACGGCTGGGTCAGCCGCCTGTGCCACGATCCGCGGGTCGCGGTGGCGGTCCTGCACGAGATGACCGCGCCGTATCGGCTCAACGGGCGCCTCCTCGCGCTCCCTGCTCACCGGCCCATCTCGGCGTCGACGCACGGCGATCGGGTGACCGGCGTCGTGGTCCGAGGGCTCGAATCGGGGCGCGATGTCCTCCTCGTGGCCGACCTCTTCATCGATGCCACGCCTCATGGCGAGCTCCTCTCGCTCGCGGGCGTGGAGCACGCGCTCGGGGCGGAGTCGCGCGCGGAGACCGGAGAGCCGCACGCCCCCGAGCGCGCCGATCCGAGGGCCCAGCAGGCGATCACCGTCTGCTTTGCGATCGAGCACCACCCGGGAGAGGACCATACCATCGACAGGCCCTCTCAGTACGAGCGCTGGCGCTCCCTCGAGCCGCCCGGCTGGCCGGGCCGACTGCTGGACTGGACCGCGGTTCGACCCGATACACTCGAGCCTCTGACTCGAGGTCTGTTCGCCGCGGAAGACCGGCATCCCTGGTGGAGCTTCCGGCGGATCCTCGACAGGACGGTCTTCGAAGCGGGGTTCGCGCCGAGCGACATCACCATCGTGAACTGGCCGCAGAACGACTATTGGTTCGGGCCCGTCTGCGGCGTCGACGAGGCGCAGGCCGCGCGGCACCTGGAGGAAGCGCGGAACCTCAGCCGGAGCCTTCTGTACTGGATGCAGACCGAAGCGTCTCGTCCAGATGGCGGGGTCGGTTATCCAGGCTTGCGCCTCCGCGGGGACGTGGTCGGCGGCACGGTCGACGGCCTCGCGCCGGCGCCCTACATCCGCGAGTCCCGCCGGATCCGGGCCGAGCTCACGGTGCTCGAGCAGCACATCGCGTATCCGCTCCGGCCGGACGGCCCCGCGACGTTCGAGGAGAGCGTCGGGATCGGGTGTTATCGTATCGATCTGCACCCGCGCGTCGGGGGCGCCGGGTACCTCGATCTCGGCTGCTGGCCGTTCCAGATACCGCTGGGGTCGCTCATCCCGGTGCGGGTGGAGAACCTCTTGCCGGGCGGGAAGAACCTCGGCGTCACGCACATCACGAACGGCGCCTACCGGGTCCACCCCGTGGAGTGGAGCGTCGGCGAGGCGGCAGGGCTGCTCGCGACGTTCTGCCTGGAGCGCCGCGTGGTGCCGCGGCAGGTGCGCGCCCGGCGCTCGCTCCGTGAAGAGCTCCAGGCGTTCCTGGTCCGCGAGGGCATCGAGCTGGCCTGGCCGGCGCTCAGGCCGGTATGAGCCAGCGCCGCGCCGCGGCGTGTGGTGGCGAAACGACCGCGCTACGACGAACGGGGGAGCTTGACGCGGAACGTGGTGCCCTCCTCCAGCGTGCTCGTGACCTGGATGGAGCCTCCGTGCGCGTCGACGATCGATTGGACGATGAAGAGCCCCAGCCCGAGTCCTTTCGCAGAGGACGCCGCGTAGGTCCTGCCCGCGCGCTCCGCGCTGGCACGCGCGGCGTGCGTGCCCGATACTCCGCGCATGCGCCCCGGGGACCTGCTCGCAGGTCGCTTCGAGCTCGATCGCGTCGCGGGATCCGGGGGAATGGGCGCGGTCTATCGGGCCATCGACCGCGAGACCGGGCAGCCGGTCGCCGTCAAGGTGGGGCTGCACGCGGAACACGCGGAAGGCGAGCAGACCGAGCGGTTCCGCCGGGAGGCGCGGGTCCTCGCGGGGCTCTACCACCCCGCCATCGCGCGGCACATCGCCCACGGCGTCACCGACGAGGGCCGGCAGTACCTGGCCATGGAGTGGCTCGACGGCGAGGATCTCGCGGCGCGGCTCCGGCGCGGGCCCCTGGGCCTCGACGAGAGCCTCGCGCTCGCCGCGCGCGCCGCCGAGGCGCTCGGCGCCGTCCACCTGCGCGGGGTGGTCCACCGTGACATCAAGCCGGCGAACCTCTTCCTGCCGGGTGGGGACGTCGAGGCGGTGAAGATCCTCGACTTCGGGATCGCGCGGGCCTCCGACGTCACGTACACCCTGACCAACCCCGACGCCCCCGTCGGGACGCCCGCCTACATGGCGCCGGAGCAGGTCCGCGGCGAGCCCGACATCGACGCGCGCGCCGACCTGTACGCGCTCGGGTGCGTGCTGTTCGAGTGCCTCACCGGGCGGCCGCCGTTCGTAGGGTCGCACGTCGTCGCGCTGCTCACCAAGGTGCTCTTCGCGCAGGCGCCCCGCCTCCGCGAGCTGTGGCCCGGCGCGCCTCCGGCGCTCGACGCGCTGCTCTCGCGCCTGCTGGGCAAGGATCGGCAGCTGCGGCCCGGGGACGCGCTCACGATCGCGGCAGAGCTGCGCTCACCGGAGATCCGGGAGGCGAGCGCGGCGCCCCTGGCGCCGTCGGTCGGGCTGACCACGGCCGAGCGGCGGCTGGTCACCGTGGTGCTGGCGACGCGCCAGCCCGAGCCGGCGCGGCCGCCGCAGCCGGCGCAGGCCGTGGCCAGCGACGAGAGCACGGCGCCGGCGCGCGGCCTGACCCATCAGCGCCGCTGGCCGCTCGCCCTTCTCCGAGAGATCCGGAGGACCGCCGACCTGCACGGCGCGCGCGTGGAGCTGCTCCAGGACGGATCGATCGCGGCCCTGCTCACGGGGGCCGAGGCGCCCACGGATCTCGCGGCGAGCGCGGCCCGGTGCGCCCTCTCGCTCAAGGCGCTGCTCCAGGCCTCCGACGTGGCGCTCGCCACGGGCTGGGAGGTCGTGGACGGGACCCTGCCGCTCGGGCCCGTGATCGACCGCGCGGTCGCGAACCTCACGGCCGCGGAGCGGGGCGCGGAGGAGGCGCTCCGGCCGATCGCGATCGACGCGATGACGGCGTCCCTCCTCGGCCCGCGCTTCGAGGTGGCGCACGGCGAGCGCGGGGCGGCGCTGCTCGGCGAGCAGGAGCCGCTGGAGGAGGCGCGCGCGCTGCTCGGCAAGCAGACGCCGTTCGTGGGGCGGAGCAGCGAGCTGCGCTGGCTCGAGCTCCTCTTCGACCAGTGCGCCTCGGAGTCGTGCGCCCAGGCGGCGCTCGTGATCGGCGCGGCCGGCGTGGGCAAATCGCGGCTCCGCATCGAGCTCGCGCGCAGGATGCGCGGCCGCGAGGCGCCGCCCCAGATCTGGACGGCGCAGGGCGACGCGGTGCGGGCCGGGACGCCGCTCGGGCTGCTCGCCCAGGTGGTGCGGCGCGCGGCCCAGATCGCGGAGGGCGAGCCCCGGGAGCGCGGCCGGGAGAAGCTCGCCGCGCGCGTCGCGCGATCCGTGGACGCCGCGGAGCAGGCGCGGGTCACGGAGTTTCTGGGCGAGGTGATCGGCGCGCTGTTCCCGGACGCGGATCGGCGCGAGCTGCGCGCCGCGCGGCAGAACCCGATGCTCATGGCCGACCAGGTGCGGCGCGCCTGGCTCACCTTCCTGGAGGCGGAGTGCCGCGCCGGGCCGGTGCTCCTGGTGCTCGAGGACCTGCACTGGGGCGACCTGCCGACAGTGCAGCTCGTGGACGCGGCGCTCGGGCAGCTCCGGTCGAGCCCGCTCCTGGTGCTGGGGCTCGGGCGGCCCGACGTGGATGAGGTGTTTCCAGGGCTGTGGGCCGAGCGGGGAGCGACCGCGATGCGGCTCGGGGCGCTGCCGGCCCTCGCCTGCGAGCGGCTGGTGCGCGCGGCGCTCGGGGAGCAGGCGCCCACGGCGCAAGTGGAGGGGCTCGTCCACCGCGCGGCGGGGCACCCGTTCCTGCTGGAGGAGATGCTGCGCGTGGCGGCCGAGGGCGCCGAGGGCCGCGACGCGGGCGAGGCGCCCGAGACCGCGCTCGCCATGGTGCAGGCGCGCCTCGAGGGGCTCGATCTGGAGGCGCGCCGGGCGCTGCGCGCCGGGAGCCTGCTGGGCGAGGTGTTCTGGTGGGGCGCGGTCGCCCGGCTGCTCGGGGTGGACCGGGACGACGCCGCGCTCGCGGGCTGCCTCCTCGCGCTGGAGCGGCAGGAGTGGATCGCGCGGCGGCCCGCGTCTCGGTTCCCGGGCGAGGTGGAGTACGCGTTCCGGCACGGGCTCGTGCGCGAGGCGGCGTACATGATGCTCACCGAGGCGGATCAGCGGCTCGGGCACAGGCTCGCCTCCGAGTGGCTGGAGCACGCCGGGGAGCGGGACGCGCTGGTCCTGGCCGGGCACTGCGAGCGCGGCGGCGAGCCCGCGCGGGCCGTGCGGTGGCTCTGCGCCGCGGCGGACGAGGCGCTCCGCGGCAACGACCTCGCGGCCGCGCTCGCGCGCGCGGAGCGGGGCGTGGCCTCCGGGGCGAGCGGGCGGGATCTCGGCGCGCTGCGCCTGGTCCAGGCCGAGGCGCACCTGTGGCGCGGCGAGCTGTCGGCCACCGAGGCGCGCGCGACGGAGGCGGTCGCGCTGCTCGAGCCGGGGTCGGGCCCATGGTACCGCGCGCTCACCGCGGCCCTGGCCAGCGCCAGCAAGCAGGGCGCCGTCGATCGCGCCGGGGCGTGGGCCGCGAGGCTCGCGGCGACGGCGCCCGCCGAGGGGGCGCTGAGCGCGGTGGTGCTCTGCCTCTCCTGGTGCGCGGCGGAGCTCATGCTCGCCAACCAGCACGCGACCGCCGACACGCTGCTCGAGCAGTGCCTGCGCCTCGCGGGGGATCCTCCGGCCGTCGACGACGAGGCGGTCGGGGGGCTGCACCAGACCGTCGGTTTCCGCGCCGCGCTCGCGGGCGATCACGCCGCCGCGGTGGACGCCCTGGAGCTGGCGGTCGGGGCGTTCGGGCGCGCCGGCGACCGCCGGCAGGCCTGCTCTGTCCAGCTGAACATGGGCTTCATGCTCACCGAGCTCGGCGCGTTCGATCGCGCCGAGCAGCTGCTGCGCGCGGCCGTCGCCCAGGCGACACAGATGGATCTGCACGAGGTGCTCCCGACCGCGCGGCAGAACCTCGGGAACGTCCTCCTCCAGGCGGGCCAGATCGACGAGGCCCGCGCGCTCCTCGAGCAGGCCATCGACGCGTCGCGCCGGCAGGGCAACCGGCGCATGGAGGGGCTCTCGCGCGCGTACCTCGCCCGGGCGGCGCTCCTCTCGGGCGACCGCGAGGCCGCCGCGCGCGAGGCCGGCGCGGCGGCGGCGCTGCTCGACGTGGCGCCGCTCCTGCGCGCGGTGGCGCTGGCCCTCCTCGCGCGCGCCCGGATGGGAGGGGAGCCCGAGGGGGCGGCCGAGGCGCTCCTCGACGCGCAGGAGGCGTTCCGCCTCATCGAGGACGCGGGGATGGCCGAGGAGGGAGAGTCGCTGATCCGCCTGACCTACGCCGAGGCCCTGCGCGCCGCCGGCGAGCGCGAGCGCGCCGCGCAGATGATCGAGGCGGCGCGCTCGCGGCTCCTCGAGCGCGCCGCGAAGATCGGCAGGCCGGCGTTGCGGCAGTGCTTCCTGGAGCGCATCCCCGAGAACGCCCGGGCGCTCGCGCTCGCCGAGGCGTGGGCTCTGGAGCGTCAGGGGGCTGTCGCCTGAGCGCCGCGATACCTGGGGGCCCCGTGGATCAGCCTCGCTCGAGCGGATCACACCTACCCGCCGCGGGTGTGCATCTCCAGGTGCGCGTCGCGCTTCAGCTGGATGGCCGGGAGCAGCGCGCCGCGTGATCGGTCGGCGAGGCGGGCCTCGGCGCCGCGGTCGGAGCGAGCGCCCCACACGCGGGCGACGAGGGCCTTCATCTCCTCCAGCGAGGCGCCCTGCCGGAGCGGCTCGCGCAGGTTGGTGCCGCGCGGGGCGTAGAGGCACAGATACCACATCCCGTCGGCCGTCAGCCGGCTGCGATTGCAAGCGCCGCAGAACGGCTGCGTGGTCGAGGAGATGATGCCGAACGTCGTCCCATCGGGGAGCGCGAACTGGGCGGCCGGCGCGGCGCCCTCGCTCGGGATCGCCTCCACGCGGCCGTAGCGGCGCGAGAGCGACCTGAGGATCTCGGCGCGCGAGACGACCTTGTCGCACGACCACTGGGTCGCGCCCCCGACGTCCATGTACTCGATGAAGCGGACCTGGGCGGGAATGGTCCTGCCGAACTCGATGAGATCCGCGAGCTCGTCGTCGTTCACACCGCGGATCACCACGGCGTCGATCTTGGTGTCGGCGAACCCGGCGGCGGGCACGGAGCGCAGGCCATCGAGGACCCGGGCGTGGGTCGTGCGGCGGGTGAGCGCCTTGAAGCGCTCGGGGTGGAGCGTGTCGAGGCTGACGGTGACCCGGTGCAGGCCGGCCGCACGCAGCGCGTGGGCGTGCTCGGCGAGGAGCACGCCGTTCGTCGTCATCGCGATGTCGTGTATCCCGGGCTTGTCGGCGATGAACCGTACGAGCGTCCTGAGATCGCGGCGCAGCAGCGGCTCGCCGCCCGTCAGGCGCACCTTGGCGGCGCCCAGCGCCGCGAAGACGTCGACAAGGAAGCTGATCTCCTCGAACCGGAGGATGTCCTCGTGGGGGAGCCAGGCGTACTGTTCCTCCGGCATGCAATAGGAGCAGCGGAGGTTGCACCGATCCGTGACCGAGATTCGCAGATCGCCGATCGGCCGGCCGTGCACGTCGACCGTCGACGTCTGGCCCTCCGATCGCCGGGCACCGGCGGCACCTGGGAGCGGCATTGTCGCGAGCATGCCACCTTCCTCCTGCGCCCACCTGGCCGGTTTACACATCGACCGCAGCGCCGAGCATGCAACGCTGATGGTGTTCCAGGCGCGGACCCGCAAGGGACGGCGGCCGCGTTTCCAGCTCATGAAAGGCGAGACTCGATGGAAAGCCATCGCCTCCTGGGCCTGTTCGACTCGATAGTACCGCGATCGACTTGGCCCCCGACGTCGGCCGGTCGCTCGCGATGATCTCCGCGGAGCTCAGCCGCTCGGCGCTCGGCGCTCGAGCTCGAGCGTGTCCGCTGCCTCAGCGGGGAGGGGGATGATCGATCGGGCGTCGCGGCGTCGAGCTGCATGGGATGGTACGTTTCGGCCATGGAAAACACCGTCAACTTGCTCGCCTTCGGAGGCGCGCGCGACATCGTCGGGGCCTCGGAGGTGCGCTTCGAGCTGAGCGGCCCCTGCACGGTGGAGGAGTTCATGGGCGAGGTGTGCCGGCGCTATCCGGCGCTCACGCCGCATCGGCGCTCGATCCGCCTCGCTGTCAATGGGACCTACGCCCATGCGGACGAGAAGATCCGCTGCGGCGACGATGTCGCGCTCATCCCGCCGGTCGCCGGCGGCTAGGCCGGCTCACGGCGCCGCGGCGCGGAAGCGCAGCGGGAGCCGCGCCAGCCGTGCTGCCCGCCAGCGCCCGGCCGTCGACGACGGGCAGGATCGATGCTGTCGCCGCGGCTCGTGTGCGCGCTCGCCGGAGGGAGCTGGGGTCGCGGCGGGAGGTGGCGCCGCCGCTCACTTCACGCAGGTGCGCTTGTCCTGGAAATCACAGCTCGGCACGCCGGCATTCACCACCGTCTGGGTGAAGCCAGGGTAACAGATCGGGTCGCACGTCGCGTAAGCCCCGCTCGGGTACGGCACCGCACCGCACGAGATCCGATCGTAGATCCCGGCGCAGTAGCTCGGCCCGCTCTGCGAGCTGCTCACGTACCAGCCGGGCGGACAGGCGACGGAGGCGTCGCAATGCGCGAAGGACGCCCGCGTGGCCCAGGGGATGAGCTCGCAGCGGTACGCCTCGCCGTTCGCGCAGCCGAGCGCGCTGCCCTGGCTCAGCGACACGGAGTGCGTGTATTCGCCGCTGACGCACGCCGCGCACTGCCACCCGGTCAGCGCTTGCGCCCCCGCCGCGCTCGGCTCGGCCAGCGCTGCGTCCTCCCCCTCGGCCGTGCCGAGGCAGCCGGCGGCTCCCGTCAGGGCCACGACCAGCCCGAGCCCAGACACCCCCATCGTCCACCGCAAGAAGCTCTCCATGCTCGTCCTCCGATGCGATCCCGCGCCACCAACGACGTGATCCATGGAGAGGACACCGCAAGAGCGTAAGGGACGCAAGGGAAAGCGATATCCACCTGGTGGAGGCGAGCTGGGAGCTTGCGAAATTTCGCTGCGCGTGGTCCTTCGGGGGGCGGCTCGCCTTCGGTTTCTACAGTGAAGGCGAGGAGCGTTTGGGTCTATAGGCACGCGGTTTGATGGGGCCGCGGCTCCCGGGGCGCGGTTCGCGCCGGGGGGGCGTCGTTCATGGCTTCTCTCCCGAGACGAAGCCGCTCGCCGTTACAGGCGTCGCGCTCCCGAGGTTGAGCGTGCACAACTGGCCAGTGAGTGAATAGGAATAGCTCGAGCAGCTGGGGGCGTGCTCGCAATACAAGGCACACTTGCGGCTCTGATCGACCGATGGAGCGATAGTGAAGCTGCTTGACACGAGTCGAACGCCCACATTGCGGGTCATTCCTCCGGTATAGCTGATCTTGTTGAGGACCCAGTTTAGCCGGTGCGTGATGCTCGTGTACTTCGTCTTCCACGTACCCCACTCGTCGACGCTCGAGGCTGCCACGCCGTGAACGACGTATCGGCCCGGCGTGCTCGCCCAGACCAGGAAGGGGCCTCCGGAGTCGCCATGGCTGGCGTTCGGCCAATCTGTCAAAAGGTGCTCGTCATTGACCAAGAAATGCCCGTCATTCACGTTACTCGAATACGTGGCATCAGAGAGCTTCCGCATATCCCAGTCGTCGTTCGGCTGATTGTCGTGATATCCGATGCCGACCATGTAACCGGAAACATCGTTGCCGGGGTAGCCCAGGGGGAGCAACGCCGGGCGCGTATAGCTCGGGATATCCGAGTCGAGCGTGAGTATCGCGATGTCGGCGAACTTGCCGTTGGTGTCCCGGCGGCCGTCATCCGAATGCGAGCCCAGCTCGACCCCGCTCGGTGCTACGGTCGCGACCACCGTGGCGAAGTCCCCCGTTGGCAGCGGACCGTCATAGAACGTCACCGTGGTGTCGCCCGCTGGCGGAACGCAGTGCGACGCCGACAGCACGTGCCGAGGGCCGACGATGACCCCCGTGCAGTCATCTACCCAGTCGATTCCGGGGGGGAACCACGATGGGTGCGTCTGAGTTGAGACTCGAACCGTCGATTTTGCCAGGGGGCTTTTGTCGGCAACGGGGGATTCGCCGTTCGTAAGTGCTTCAGCGTGCTCGTTCGTAAGCTCGGCCCCGAGGTGCGTATCGGGGCCATTGGGGGCATCGAGGACGCATCCGGCGATGGAATAGGAGGCGGCGACAATGAACACTGCGAGTGATTTGTTCATGATGGCTCTCCGTCTTACGCATCGTGCTTCGGCAACAACCATGCCGGCGCGGGTCGACCGGTGATTGTCGCGTCGATCCACGTCGATTTCCGGGAAAATGTGGTCCTGGGGACGAGGGCGTGTGCGTCCGTCAAGCGTTGGATGGAGGCGACGGCCTCCAGCTGGCGGCTCCACCCATCAGCACATTGGATATCCGTTCACGGGTCGGATCGGCAAGCGCAACAATTCGCGCGCTTGCAAGCCCGAGCGGGCCCAAGAGAACACGCTGGGTGGCCCTCCCCGATGCCCTGGACCGCGCTGGCCAGTCTCAGCGCGAGCTGGCGTGGCGCCGCGCCTCTCGGCGCGCCCATGATCGACCTCGGCGCGACGCCGGCTGTTTGGCTCACGCGAGCACGGCCTGTCCGGTCAGGGGTTGGGTCGCTTCGGCCCCTGGAAGCACACCACCCTGTCGGTCGCGACGCCATCGCCGTCCGCCGGGTGGCTGCAGGCGACGAGCTCGTCGTGCCCGCACCCGCGCACCTGGAACACGTCGAGATCGTCGAGCGTCTCCCTCGTCTCCGCGTCCTGCTCGGCGCGGTCTGCGTGCCACTTGGCGAGCCGTCCCGGGTCGTTCTTCACCTCGGCCGGCGGGGCCTCCCGCGGCGCGTCGCCGAGCACGACCGTGCTCCACTTGACGTCGTCACGCTCGCGCACCTCGACCCTGTCCTCCGGGCAACTATACCTCTCCGCGAAGTCTTCGCGGGCGCCTGTCTTGAGCCGCTTGCAGCCGGCGCTGGAGAGCACGACCAAGAGAGTCAAGAGGCAGATCGAGAGCACCGCTCGCATCGTCAAAGGCTACACGAGCCAGTCTGCCGGCGGCAACTCGATCCACCAGCATGACAGGTGCTCCCATCGGCCGCCGGCTGCGAAGAAGACGCTGTTCAACCACTCTCCATCGAGCAGGGGGAGGCTCGCGAGCATACCGAGCCCGAGTTTCCGGCGACCGCTCGTCATCGCGCGGTGCTTCTGGCGGGACGAATCCGTGGGGGCGAACCGTCGCGATCCGTCGCATCGCCAGGGATTCTGGGAGGGCGTGACGACGGATCGCACCCCCTCAGGAGGCATGGACCCAACCCCGGCCCAACCGCCGAGCCCTGGGCCCGGAGAGCTCGCGACGGTCGATCTATCGCCTCGATCCGCCGTGGTTGCGTCGCTCGCCGGCACGCTGAGCCGAGCCGTCGCCCTCGGGGACGCGGAGGCAGCCTGGGTCGTGCACGAGGCGATCGGTCCGCTGCTCGGGCTGCCGGTGGCACCGGAGCGGTGAGCAAGCTTGGGCCGAACGTCGAGCCCGCCGCTCGCGTCGACTCGCTGGCGGAGCCTTGCCGCTCGCCGCCGAGGCGCGTGCGGCGCGGTAAAAAGCGGCGCGGTGACCGTCGTGCAACGCACGTCCGGCGACATGCGGCTCAATCCGCATCTGCACGTGGTCTTCCTCGACGGGGCTTATCACGAAGACGGCACCGAGCTCGTGTGGAACGAACTCGGTCACCTGCGAGCGCGAGGTCGGTCAGGTCATAGAGCACGCCGTCGTGTCAGCGCGGCGCGGACATGAACCAATGCGCGCTGCGGCGTAACGGCGGGCGGTGGCACGCAGGGCAACGAGGCAGCCACGCGATCAAGGCGCGAGCGATCGCGCGGCGAACGGTCGCGAGCTAGTCGGCGAAGTGACGCTCAGGCCGCGAAGCGGAGCGGGTGGGCGTGACCTTCGGCGTCTGCCGAGGGAAAAAAAGATCGATCACGCTCGGCCACGATGAAGGCGTAACAGCACAGGACGACGGAAACATGGTGGTGCCAGCCTCGGAATCGCCGCCCTTCGAAGTGATCGAGCCCCAGCTCGCCCTTCATCTCTTCGTAGGCCTGCTCAGTTCGGTAGCGCTCCTTGTACTGGCGTACGATCTGCTTCTTGGACATCTTGGTCCCCAGCGTCGTGACCGCGAACTTCGAGGGATCGCTTTCGCCGAACGGCCACTCGATGAGCAGCCACAGCGGCTCGTGCTCCTCGACCGGGATGCCATCGTCAATCGTCATTGGCGAGCCGAACGCGGCGCAAGGCGAACCGCGACGCGAGCTTCTTGCCCGTACCTTCGCGCCATGTGATCCGACGAAACGCCTTTTTGCCAAGCTTGCGCGCGAGCTCGTCGGCTGTCATGGGCGTCCTGTTCCA
Source organism: Sorangium sp. So ce381 (assembly GCF_051473845.1). Taxonomy (NCBI): domain Bacteria; kingdom Pseudomonadati; phylum Myxococcota; order Polyangiales; family Polyangiaceae; genus Sorangium; species Sorangium sp. So ce381. The sequence goes on from NZ_CP150336.1 coordinate 3,146,189, forward strand.
GCGCCCGCCGGGACCGAGGGCGACGACCATCGTCGTCGAGTCCACACCGACGGGGTAGTCGAAGCCGAGCAGGCGCACGGTGTCGCGAAACTTTGCCGAGCGACCGTAGACGGCGTCCGCAAGCACGAGCTGACCCGGCACGTTGTCGGCCGCAGCGCGCTCGATCGCGTCGAGTGCCAGATCCACCTTGCTCTTGAACTGAATGCCGTCAGGGATCTGCGCTTCGCGCCGGCGACTTGGATCGTTGGCACACTCCCAACGCGGCGATCGGCTCAACGCTCTTGCGTTCCAGATCGCTGAGAAGCCCCAGCGTGTAGCTCGCAAACGCCTCCCGGCGCTTGGGATGACCGAGGACCGTGCCAATGCCGTCAATGTACTGCTGAAGCCGCTCCTCCGCAGCGGCGTCCATGATGTATTCCATAGTCCACCGCGACGCCCGCGGCCTGCATCGTCGTGATGACGCTCGTGATCCTCGGCGGCCTCGGCTTCCCGGTGCACGACGAGCTCCTGCGCCGGGCCAGGCTGCGGCTCCGGGGCGAGCGCCCGCCGCGGCTGTCGCTGCACAGCCGGGTCGTGCTGATCACGACCGCGGTGCTGCTCGCGGTCGGGGCCGCGGGCTTCCTGGCGCTCGAGTGGTGCCGGTCGATGGACAGCCTGTCGTGGCCGGTCAAAGTGCTGGCGAGCCTCTTCCAGTCGGCGATGACGCGGACGGAGGGCTTCAACGAGGAGCGCGTGGGTATCGGGTGAGCGCGGCGCCGGTCCGGGTCGCGGCGCGTCCGCCGCGGAGGCGCGGTGAGGCGGCGCCGGCGATGGACGCGCCGCGGGCCCGCCCCGCGGCAGGGCTCCGCGCGAGGGATGTCTCGGCGCGGTCGGGGCCGGGGCGGACGCTCGACAGCCCCTCTCGGCGACCTCTGAAGATCGGCGATGTTCGATTCATGAAACCCGTACGATCGGCAATCGGGACATCGTCGATCACCACCTGATTACGAGTGCTCCCGACGCCTCGTTCGCGGCGGGCTCCGTCGCGGTGTGCGAGCCCGGCGCGGTCGTCGCGGGCCACGCGGGCCGCGCGGGCCACGACTGCCGGCCGGGAGCGATCGCCTCATGACGCAGCGCCGCGACCACATGCCCCTCCACGCCGAAAAAAGCCGTACGTCCCGCTTGACCTTCATTCCGCGGTTGTGTGTAATCGGCTGCGCTGCGAATAGCCTTGAATTGTGGACCGTCACCCTGCCACGGCGTCGATGGACTCGCCCATCGAAGCGTGAGTACCAGCGTGATGCAGCATGGTATCCGTGCCGACCGCGCCCCTGAAACGTCGGGGGCGCGCCCGTGTCACCGGCTGCCGCCCTGGAGCTCACTCCGGTGCTCCTGGGACGGTTCTGAACGAGATGCGTGACGCCCTCGCGTCGCTGCTCGGGCTCGCACACGGCGGCTGATGTTCTGCCCCTGAAGAGACTCCTGCCACCACACACGACATGACCTATCACGACTTCAGCTCCGAGGACGCCAGCATTCACCGCTCGTTCGAGCTCCAGGCCGGGCGCACGCCCGGCGTCGTGGCCGCATCCTTCGGCCCTGACCGGCTCACCTATCAGGAGCTGAATCGCCGCGCGAACCAGCTCGCGCACCACCTGAGGAGCCTGGGCGTCGGCCGCGACGTCCTCGTCGCGCTCTGCGCCGAGCGCTCCCTGGAGGCGCTCATCGGGCTGCTCGCGGCGCTCAAGGCCGGCGGCGCCTATGTCCCTGTCGACCCCGCGTACCCGCGGGAGCGGGTCGCCTTCATGCTCGAGGACGCCGGGGCGCCCGTCCTGCTCACCCAGGCGCGGCTGCTCCCGTCGCTGCCGCGCCACGGGGCGCGCGTGGTCCTCCTGGACGGCGATCGCGATCTGACCGCGGGCTTCAGCGGCGAGGACCCGCCGGACACCACGGGCCCCGACGACCTCGCCTACGTCATCTACACGTCGGGCTCGACCGGCAGGCCCAAGGGCACGCTGCTGACGCACCGCGGCCTCACCAACCTCACCCGCGCGCTGGCCGAGCGATTCGACGTGGCGCCGGGCTGCCGCGTGCTCCAGTTCGCGTCCCTCAGCTTCGATGCGTCGGTCTGGGAGATCGCGATGACGCTCGCCCGGGGAGGCACCCTGGTGATGGGGGCGCAGGCCGAGATGATCCCCGGGCCCGCGCTGCTCGATCGGATGCGCGCGGAGGAGGTGTCGATCGCGACCTTCCCCCCCTCCGCGCTCGCCGCCTTCCCCGAGGGCGCGGAGCGCTCGCTGCCCGCGCTCCGGACCCTCATCGTCGCCGGCGAGACCTGCCCGGCCGACCTCGCCGCGCGCTGGGCGCAGGGGCGCAGGTTCATCAACGCCTACGGTCCCACCGAGTTCACCGTGTGCGCCACGATGGCCGACGGGCTCGACCCGGTTCGGGACCCCGGCGAGCCCCTCTCCATCGGCCGGCCGATCAGGAACGCGCGCTGCTACGTGCTCGACCATGCCATGCGCCCGGTCCCGGACGGCGAGGCCGGCGAGCTCTACCTCGGTGGACCCGGGCTGGCCCGGAGCTACCTGGGACGGCCCGAGCTCACGGCGGCGCGGTTCGTCCCCGATCCGTTCAGCTCCACCCCGGAGGCCCGGCTCTACCGCACGGGGGACGTGGTGCGCCGCCTGCCCGGCGGCGATCTCGCCTTCCTCGGGCGCGTCGACCAGCAGGTGAAGATCCGCGGCCACCGCGTCGAGCTCGGCGAGGTCGAGGCCGCGCTTGGGCGCCACCCCGCCGTCCGCGCGGCGGTGGCCGTCGCCAGCGAGGGCCGCCTCGTCGCCTACGTCGTCGCGCGCCCGGACGCGCCGGACGCGCCCCCGGCCGCCCCCCGGGCCGTCGTGCCCGCGCTGCGCAGCTTCCTCCGCGAGAGCCTCCCCGAGGTCATGATCCCGTCGACGTTCGTGCTGCTCGACGCGCTGCCGCTCGGCCCCAGCGGGAAGGTGGACCGCGCGGCCCTGCCGCCGCCGGACGCCGCCCGGCCCGATCGCGGCGACGGCGAGCCCCTCGCGCCGCGCAACCAGATCGAGGCGGCGATCGCCGCGGCGTGGGCCGAGGCGCTCGGGATCGAGCACCTCGGCGTCCACGACGACGTCTTCGACCTCGGGGCGCACTCGCTGCTCGCCGCGCGGGTGCTGTCGCGGCTGCGCCGCGCGCTCGGCGTCGAGCTCTCCCTGCAGAGCCTGTGCGACGCCCCCACGGTCGCCGCGCTGGCCGAGCTCGTGGAGTCGCTCCCCCGGCCGAAGCAGCGCCCGGCCGCCGCGGCCATCCGGCCTGCGCCGCGCGACCGGCCCATCCCCCTCTCGCACGGGCAGCGGCAGATCTGGCTCCACGCCTCGCTCCACCCGGGCGCGCTGTTCTACAACGAGCCGTTCTCCCTGCGCCTCCGCGGGCCCCTCGACGTCCCGGTCCTGGGGCGTGCCCTCGACGAGCTCCTCAGGCGCCACGAGATCCTGAGGAGCGTCGTCGCGGTCGTCGGCGGCGAGCCCGTGCAGCAGATCCTGCCCCCGGCGCCGCTCGATCTGCCGCTCGTCGAGCTGACCGCGCTGCCGGCCGAGGCGCGGTGGGGGCGCGCCGTCGCGCTCGCCACAGACGAGGCCCGGCGCCCGTTCGATCTCGCCCGCGGCCCGCTGCTCCGGGCCACGCTGGTCCGGCTCGACGAGGCCGACCACGTGCTGTTCGTGGTGGTGCACCACATCCTGATGGATGGAGTCTCCATCTTCGACGCGCTCCCGAGGGAGCTCCACGCGCTCTACCAGGCGTTCGCCGCGGGCAGGCCGTCGCCGCTGCCCGAGCGCGCGATCCACTACGCCGATTACGCGGTCTGGCAGCGGGAGCAGCAGCTGAGCGGCGCCCTCCAGCCGCAGCTCGATTACTGGAGGCGACAGCTCGCCGACCTGCCCACCCTGGAGCTGCCGACCGACAGGCCGCGCCCGGCCGCCCCGAGCCTCGCGGGGGCCCGCCACTGCGTCGCCCTGTCGCGGGAGCTCACGCTCCGGCTGAAGGCGCTGGCCAGGGAGCAGGGCGTCACGCTCTTCGTGGTCCTGCTCTCGGCCTTCAAGGCGATGCTCTACCGGTACGCGCGGCAGGACGAGGTCGTCGTGGGCACGTCCGCGTCGTGCCGCCACCCGCCGGAGACCGAGGACCTCCTCGGCTTCTTCCTGAACACGCTCGTGCTGCGCACCGACCTGCGCGGCGACCCGACGTTCCGGCAGCTGCTCGGGCGCGTGCGTGCGGTGAGCCAGGCCGCGCTCTCGCACCAGGACGTGCCGTTCGCCAGCGTCGTGCAGGCGCTCCAGCCGAAGCGGGTCCCCGGCCAGAACCCGCTGTTCCAGGTCGCCTTCGTGCTGGAGCCGCCCGTGCCGGCGCTCGATCCGGGCTGGACCCTGAGCCAGCTCGACGTGGACACGGGCGCGTCCAAGTTCGACCTGATGCTGGAGCTCGACGAGCGCGAGGACGGCATCATCGGGCGCATCGAGTACAGCACCGCGCTGTTCGACGCCCGCACCATCGAGCGGATGGCGGGCCACTACGAGGCCCTGCTCGAGGGCGCGTCGCGCGACGTCGATCTGCGCCTCTCGGCGCTGCCGCTGCTCACGCCCGAGGAGCGGAGCGCGCTCCGCGCGTGGGGCACCGCCCCGGCCGGCCCCGGGTCGGACGCGTGCATTCACCGCCTCTTCGAGGCCCAGGTCGAGCGCTCTCCCGAGGCCGTCGCGGTCGTCTTCGACGACGGCGCGGGCAACGTCACGTCGCTCACCTACCGGGAGCTGAACCGGCGGGCCAACCAGCTCGCGCACACCCTGCTCGGCCTCCGCGCGCCGGGGGCGCCGGGGCCCGGGGCCGCGCCCGGCCCCGACGAGGGGGCCCTCGCGCGCACCGACGAGGGCGCCCTCGCGCCCGAAGACCGCGTGGCCGTGTGCATGTACCGGTCGATCGAGATGATCGTCGCGCTCCTCGGCGTGCTGAAGGCGGGCCTCGCCTTCGTGCCCCTGGATCCGACCTACCCCACCGAGCGCCTCGCGTTCATGCTGGAGCAGGCCCGGGTCCGCGTGATGCTCACCCAGGTGCGCGTCGGCGCGGTGCTGCCGGGGTGCCGCGCGCGCGTCCTCTGCCTGGACGCGGATCCCGAGGAGATCGGCCGGGCGCGCGACGACAACCCGACGGAGCTGGCGACGCCGGACCAACTCGCCTATGTCATGTACACGTCGGGCTCCACCGGCCGGCCCAAGGGCGTGGCCGTGCCGCACCGGGGCGTGGCCCGGCTTGTCAAGGGCACGACGTACGCGCGCTTCGCGCCGGACGAGGTCTTCCTGCAGCTCGCGTCGATCTCCTTCGACACGTCGCAGTTCGAGATCTGGGGCGCGCTCCTCAACGGCGGCCGGCTGGTCGTCATGCCCCCCGCGCCCGCGTCGCTCGACGACCTGGATCGCGTGATCCGGCAGCACGGGGTGACCACGGTGTGGCTCACCGCCGGCGTCTTCCACCTCCTCGTGGACGAGCGGATCACGGCGCTGCGCGGCCTGCGCCAGATCGTGGCCGGGGGGGACGTCCTGTCCCCGCAGCACGTCAACCGGGTCCTCGCCGAGCTCCCGGGGTGCCGGATGATCAACGGCTACGGGCCCACGGAGGCCGCGACGTTCGCCTGCTGCGCCGCGGTGGAGCGCCCGGTCGGCCACACGGTGCCCATCGGAAGCCCGATCCCCGGCACGAGGGTGCACGTGCTCGACCGGGATCTCAACGAGGTCCCGGCCGGCGTCCCCGGGGAGCTCTGCATCGGCGGAGAGGGCCTCGCGCGCGGCTACCTCGATCTGCCGGAGCTCACCGCGGAGCGGTTCATCCACGATCCCATCGGCGGCGAGCCGGGAGGGCGGCTGTACCGGACCGGCGATCGCGTCCGCCTGATGCCGGACGGGCAGCTCGAGTTCCTCGGCCGCATGGATCAGCAGGTCAAGGTCCGCGGTTACCGGATCGAGCTCGGCGAGATCGAGGTGGTCCTCGGCGAGCACCCGGCCGTGCGCGAGGTGGTCGTGGTGGCGCAGCCGGCGCGCTCGGGCGACCGGCGCCTCGTGGCGTACGTCGTCCCGCACGGCGGCAGGGCCGCGGCGCCGCCCGCGCAAGCCGGGGCCCGCGCGCGCCCGTTCATGGCGGATCCGACCGGCGGGCTCGAGCGTGCGATCCGCGATCACGCGCAGCGGCGGCTGCCCGACTACATGCACCCCTCGGCCATCGTGCTGCTCGACGCGCTGCCCCTCACGGGCAACGGCAAGGTGGACCGCCGCGCCCTGCCGGCCCCCGTCGAGCTCCGCCCCGAGAGCGCGCCCATGGTGGCGCCGCGGAGCTCGCTCGAGGAGCGGCTCACCGCGATATGGCAGGACGTCCTCGGCATCGAGCGCGTGAGCGTGCAGGACAACTTCTTCGATCTGGGCGGCCACTCGCTGCTCCTGATGCGCCTCCACGAGCGCGTCCGGGAGTCGTTCGGCAGCGATCTCTCCATCGTCGATCTGTTCGCGCGCCCGACGGTCACCGATCTCGCCGCGTTCCTCGCGAGCGGCAGCGGCGGCGGGAGCGACCTCTCGGAGGCCGACGCCCGGGCGCTGAAGCAGCGAGAGATCCTGAAACGAAAGAAGCAGGCAGCCAAGAGCAGACAGAATGGATCCGCTTGATCAACCCGTCCCGGAGGACCAAATCGCGATCATCGGGATGGCCGGCCGCTTCCCGGGCGCGAGGAGCGTCGACGCCTTCTGGCAGAACCTGCGCGATGGCGTCGAGTCGATCGCGGCGCTCTCGGATCAGGATCTCGCCGCGGCGGGCGTGCCCCCGGAGGTGGCCTCGGACCCGAGCTACGTCCGCGCGCGGGCCGTGCTCGACGAGGTGGAGTGGTTCGACGCGGCCTTCTTCGGGATGACCCCGCGAGAGGCCGAGATCCTGGATCCGCAGCACCGCTTCTTCCTGGAGTGCGCGTGGGAGGCGCTCGAGCACGCCGGGTACAACCCCGAGGCGTTCAAGGGGACCATCGGCGTCTACGCGGGCGCGAGCGGCCACGACACGTATTTCCTGAGCAACCTTTACCCGAACCACGAGCTCAGGAAGGCGATGGACTATCAAGTCTACGTCGCCAACGACAAGGACTTCCTGCCCACGCGGACCTCGTACAAGCTGAACCTCCGCGGGCCGAGCGTCGCGGTCCAGACCGCCTGTTCCACCTCGCTCGTGGCCGTCCACATGGCCTGCCAGGCGCTGCTCACCTACCAGTGCGACATGGCGCTGGCCGGCGGCGTGGCCATCAACGTCCCCACGCGGTCGGGTTACCTGTACCGGCACGGCATGATCCTCTCGCCCGACGGGCGCTGCCGCGCGTTCGACGCCGAGGCGCAGGGGACGGTCGTCGGCAACGGCGCGGGCGTCATCGTGCTGCGCCGGCTCGAGGACGCCCTCGACAGCGGCGATCACATCGAGGCGGTGATCCGGGGCTCGGCCGTCAACAACGACGGCTCGGGCAAGATCGGGTTCACCGCGCCGGGCGTGGAGGGGCAGGCGCAGGTCATCGCGCAGGCCCTGGCGATGGCGAACACCGATCCCGAGACGATCAGCTACGTGGAGGCCCACGGCACCGGCACGCGCCTCGGGGATCCCATCGAGGTCGCGGCGCTCACCCGGGCGTTCCGCGCCCGGTCCCGCGGCCAGCGCAAGGGCTGGTGCGCGCTCGGCTCGGTCAAGCCGAACGTCGGGCACCTCGACGTCGCCGCCGGCATCACCGGCGTGATCAAGGTCGTGCAAGCGCTCCGCCACCGGCAGATCCCGGCCAGCCTGCACTTCAAGACGCCGAACCCGGAGATCGACTTCGCGAACAGCCCGTTCTACGTCAACGCGGCGCTCGCGGACTGGGAGCCCGGCGACGGGCCCCGCCGCGCCGGCGTGAGCTCGTTCGGCATCGGCGGCACCAACGCCCACGCCATCCTCGAGGAGGCGCCCCACGCGGCGGCGGCGCCCGGCGGGCGGTCCTGGCAGCTCCTCCTGCTCTCCGCCCGCACGAGGACCGCGCTCGACACGAACACCGAGAACCTCGTCGGGTACCTCAAGGCGCACCCGGACGTCAGCCTGCCGGACGTCGCGTTCACGCTCCAGGTCGGCCGCAAGACGTTCCCGCACCGGCGCATGCTCGTCTGCAACGACGCAGACGAGGCGGTGAACCTGCTGTCGACGCTCGGGGAGCGGCGGGTCCTCGCGCACGTCGAGGAGGCCATCGATCGCCCGGTCGTCCTCATGTTCCCGGGGCAGGGCACGCAGTACGCCGGCATGGCGCGGGAGCTGTACGAGCGGGAGCCCACGTTCTGCGCCGGCGTCGATCTCTGCGCGGCCATGCTCCAGCCCGAGCTCGGGTTCGATCTCCGCGAGGTGATCTACCCGCCCCCGGGGCGGGAGGCGGCGGCCGCGGAGCTGCTCAAGCAGACGCGCTTCGCCCAGCCCGCGCTCTTCGTGATCGAGTACGCGCTCGCCACGCTCTGGATGGAGTGGGGCATCCGGCCCGCGGCGATGATCGGCCACAGCCTCGGCGAGTACGTCGCGGCCTGCCTCGCGGGCGTCTTCTCGCTGGAGGACGCGCTGAAGATCGTCGCCCGGCGGGGCAAGCTGATGCAGGAGATGCCGCCGGGCGCGATGCTCGCGGTCCCGCTGCCCGAGGCCGAGGTGCAGCCGCTGCTCGACGAGGGGGGCGGCGCGCTCTCGCTCGCGGCCGTCAACGGGCCGGCCGCCTGCGTCGTGGCCGGGCCCGAGGACGCCGTCGAGGCGCTCTCCGACCGGCTCTTCGCCGAGCGCGAGCTGGAGTGCACGCGCCTCCAGACGTCGCACGCGTTCCACTCCCGGATGATGGAGCCGATGCTCGCGTCGTTCACCGCGATCGTGGCCCGCGCGCGCCCGAGCGCCCCGAAGATCCCGATCGCGTCGAACGTCACCGGCACCTGGCTGTCCGCGGCCGACGCGCAGGACCCCGGGTACTGGGCGAGGCACGTGCGCGAGCCGGTGCGCTTCATGGCGGGGCTCGGCGAGGTGCTCGCCGATCCGACGCGCGCCCTGCTCGAGGTCGGCCCGGGCCGGGTGCTCGCGACCCTGGCCAAGCAGCACCCCGCGCGGGGCGCCCGCCGGGTGATGCTCTCGTCGATCCGGCACGTCCACCACCGCCAGTCCGACATCGGGTTCCTGCTGGAGACGCTGGGCCAGCTCTGGCTCTCCGGCGTCCGCGTCGACTGGTCGGGCTTCTACACCCACGAGCCCCGCCGGCGCGTGCCCCTGCCGACCTACCCGTTCGAGCGGAAGCGGTACTGGATCGACCCGCCCTCGAGCGCCGCGCGCCGGCCGGCGCGCAGCGCGCCGGAGCCGGCCGGCCTGATCCACCTCCTGGCCTGGAAGCGCTCGGTGCTGTCGGGGTCGATGAAGGCGTCGGCCCGGCCGGCCAGGGCGCAGTGCTGCGTCGTCTTCGCCGACAGCTACGGGCTGGGCGCCCGGATGGAGATGCGGCTCCGCCGGGACGGCTACAAGGTCATCACCGTGCGGCCGGGCGAGGGCTTCGCCGAGACGGGCGAGGGCGAGTTCACCGTCGCCCCCGCGAGCCGCGCGGACCACGCGTCCCTCTTCGGCGCGCTGCGCGCGGCGGGCGTGTCCCCCTCGCGCATCATGTTCCTGTGGGGCGTGACCAAGCCCGCGCGCGCGCCGCTCGACGCCGGCCGCCTCGCGGAGGCCCAGCGGCTCGGGTTCGCCAGCCTCGTCGCGCTGGCCCAGGGGATCGGCGACGCGGGGATTCGCGACGAGGTGCGGCTCGGCGTCGTGACGAGCCACATGCAGAAGGTGACCGACGCGGCCGTGCTCTGCCCCGAGAAGGCCACGCTGCTCGGCCCGTGCGAGGCCATCCCCAGGGCGTACCCGAACGTCTCGTGCATCAGCGTCGACATCGACCTGCCGGAGCCGCGGACGCTGCAGGAGGCGAGGCTCATCGACCAGCTCCTCGCCGAGGTCACGCTGGAGCAGACCGAGCCCGTCATCGCCTACCGGAACGGGGAGCGCTGGGTCCGGATCTTCGAGCCCGCGCGCATGGACCGCGCCGAGGGCCTGCCGCCGCGCCTCCGGGAGGGCGGCGTCTACCTGATCGCCGGCGGGCTCGGGGCCGTCGGCTCCGCCCTCGCGGAGCACCTCGCGAAGGTCGCGCGCGCGAAGCTCGTGCTCGCGGGCCGGACGGCGCTCCCGCCCCGGGAGGCCTGGGACGGCCTCGCCGGCGCGGGCGCCTTCGACGCGCTACGCCGCAAGATCGGCGCGGTGCTCGAGATGGAGCGGCTGGGCGCCGAGGTGCTGCTCGTGACGGCCGACGTCACGCGGCTCGACGACATGCAGCGCGCGGTGGCCGAGGGGCTCCAGCGCTTCGGGCGGATCGACGGCGTGATCCACGCGGCGGGCGCCCGCCGCGCCGTGCCCCTCCAGCGCATGACGCGCGAGGAGGGCGAGGCGCTCCTCGCCCCGAAGCTCGACGGCGCGCTCGTCCTCGACGAGTCGCTCCGGGGCCTCCGGCCCGATTTCGTCGCGCTGTGCGCCGCGCGGACCGCGGGCGCCCGCGGGGCGGGCCTCGCGGGCCAGTGCGCCGCGACCGCCTTCTTCGGCGCCTTCGCGCAGCGGCGGGCCGCCGGTGACGGCCCGCTCACGATCGCGATCGAGTGGGACCCGTGGCAGCGGCAGGACGCCTCGCGCGGCAAGGATCCCGAGCCCGCGGCCGACTCGAGCGAGGGCGGCGCGGCCGCCGCGGAGGAGGGGATCTCGCGCGACGAGGCGCTCGACGCCTGGATGCGCGTCCTCACGAGCCCCACGCCCCACGTCCTGGTCCTGAAGCGGGAAGCGCAGGCTAAGCAGCGCCCCTCGGCCAGCTCGATCGCGCCGCCCTCGCGGGACGTCGAGTCCGAGGGCATCCCGAGATCGGTCCACCCGCGGCCCGACCTCGGCACGGCCTACGTGGCGCCGCGCGATCCGCTGGAGCGCGCCGTCGCCGAGACGTGGGAGAAGCTGTTCGGCATCGAGCGGATCGGCGTCCACGACGACTTCTTCGCGCTCGGCGGCGACTCGCTGCTCGCCGTCCAGCTCATCTCCCGGCTGCGCAGCGTCGTGAACATGGATCTCCCCGGCCACAGCCTGCTCAACGCGCCGACCGTGGCGGCCCTGGCCGAGCTCATCGCGCAGTCCGACTCGCCCTCATCCACCTCGCTGTCGAGGCGCTCTCCCGCGCGCCTCTTGCCCGCGTCGCTCGTGCGGATCAAGCCCGGCACCGGGCGGCCGCTCTTCCTGATGCACCCGGTCGGAGGGCACGTTTACTTCTACCACGATCTCGCCACCTGCCTGGACCCGGCGCAGCCCGTGTACGGGCTGCAGGCGCAGGGCATCGAAGGCAAGGCGCCGCCCTTGACCCGCGTCGAGGAGATGGCCGCGCGCTACCTCGAGGCGGTACGGCGGCACATCCAGCCGGAGGGCCCCTACGTGCTCGGCGGGTCGTCCTTCGGCGGGGTCGTCGCCTTCGAGATGGCGCACCAGCTCATCTCCGGGGGCGAGCGCGTCGCGCTTCTCATGATGATCGACACGCCCGCGCCCTCGGCGGTGTTCCCCGAGGATCTCGACACCCCCGAGCGCCTCGCCTACCTGATCAGCGGCGATGCGAGTCTCCCCGTCCCCGCGGAGGAGATCCGGCACCTCTCCCCGGACGAGCAGCTGCTCCACGTGCTCCAGCGCAAGAAGGGTGTCTCCCGGATGTTCCCGAAGCTGGCGCTCCAGGAGCTCGCCACGTTCCGCAAGATCGTCACCGCCAACCTGCAGGCGATGCTGCGCTATGTCCCCCGCCCCTACCCGGGTGACGTGCTCTTCTTCGAGGCGAGCGAGCGCGACGCCATGACCGTGAACAACCCGGCGCGGGGATGGCTCGATTTGATCCAGGGCCAGCTCACTGTCCACGAGGTCCCTGGCAATCACATCACAATGAATTTGCCGCCGAACGTGCAAGTCATGGCCGATCATCTGCGCGCGGCCCTCGAGGCGGCGGGACATCAGGGCTGATGTTGACGCCCGGCCGGCGGGCTCTTTACCATGGGTGTGGAGCGGCGACGGCGACGCCCCCGCGCGGTCGCGCGGGCTCGAGTGCGGCCAGGGCGCGCGGCGGAGGTGGAGAATGTCGAAGATCACCGCGGAGCAGGCGAGAGAGGAGCACGTCGCGCTCCTCAAGGCGTGGACGAAGGCGGTGGGGGCCGTCAAGGACTACGGCTTCCTCGATCGCCACCTGGCCGAAGGCTGGCGGTACGTCGATTACAACGGAGTGCAGCGCGGCAAGGACGAGTACCTGAAGCTCGTCGACAGCATGTTGACGTACACGCAGGAGCTCCGGCAGTGCGACGTGCGTATCGTCGGCGGGGACGTCGCTATCGTGAGCGGCGTCTACCGCTCGCGTGCCGAGCTCAAGGGCGGTGTCAAGCTCGATAACACCATCGCCTTCACCGCGGTCTGGGAGCTCAAGGGCGGTGAATGGAAAGCCCTCGTGCACCACACGACGAGGATCCCTGACGCGTCGTGATCGACGTCCGCGCCGACCGCGTCGACCGCGTCGAAGCGCTCCGGCGGCCGGCGCCTCGCCGGCGAGGCCGGAGGAAACGTTGACAGGGATCCTGCTTCGAGTACCGTACACTCAGGATCGTCCTATCGACGATCACCAGGGCTCTCATGGATCTTCGCCGGTTCCTCACGCACGCGGTGCAGATCGCATCTGCGCTGTCGAAACTTCATAAGTCAGGCACCCTTCACCTGGACATCCGCCCCGCGAACCTCTCCGTGCACCCGGAGAGCGGGGAGGTGTCGCTCGACGGTGGGCTGGCCGTGGTGCGCGGCGATCTCGGCCTCTCCGACGAGACGAAGATCAACCCGGAGTCGCTGCCCTACATCGCGCCGGAGCGGACGGGCCGCGTCGACTGGCCGATCGACGAGCGCGCCGATCTCTACTCGCTCGGCGTCACGCTGTACGAGCTGCTCTCCGGCAAGCTGCCGCTCGACGCCGAGGACGCGCCCGCGTGGGCGCACGCCCACATCGCGAGGGTCCCTGTGCCGCTCGCGGAGCTGGTGCATGACGTGCCCCGGATCGTCTCCGAGATCGTGATGAAGCTCCTCGCGAAGTCTCCGGAGGAGCGTTATCAGACCGCCCGCGGGCTCTGGTCGGATCTCCTCATGTGCCAGACCGAGCTGGAGGAGCTCGGGATGATCGACTCGTTCCCGCTCGGGACGGCCGACATCCCGGACCGGCTGCAGCTCCCGACGAAGATCTACGGCAGGAGGCGCGAGCGCGCGATCCTGCTCGAGGCGTTCGAGCGTGTGGTCGCCACGGGCACGGCCGAGCTCGTGCTCGTCGCCGGGTACTCGGGCGTCGGGAAGACCTCGCTCGTGAAGGAGGTGCAGGCGCCCATCGTCCGCGAGCGCGGGGCGTTCATCTCCGGGAAGTTCGATCAGCTCCAGCGCGACATCCCCTACCGCACGATCGCCCAGGCGTTCGGGGAGCTCGTCCGGCAGATCCTGACGGAGAGCCCGCAGTCGCTCGCGGGGTGGAAGCACCGGTTGAGCGACGCGCTCGGCGAGGAGGGGCGGGTCATCATCGACATCATCCCGCAGCTCTCGCTGATCCTCGGCGAGCAGCCGCCGGTGCCGCCGCTCGCGCCGAACGAGGCGCGCAGCCGCTTCGTCCGCGTGTTCCATGCGTTCCTCGGCGTGGTCGCGCGCAAGCGGCACCCGCTCGTGCTGTTCGTGGACGACCTGCAGTGGGCAGATCCCGCCAGCCTGAGGCTCATCCGCGACGTCGTCGCGGCGCCCGAGAAGCGGCACCTGCTCGTGATCGGGGCGTACCGCGACAACGAGGTGACCCCGTCGCACCCGCTCATGGAGGTGCTCCGGCAGATCCACGCCACGGGCGCGCGCGTCTCGACGCTCAGCCTCGACCCGCTCCCGCACGAGAACGTCCTCGAGCTCGTCACGGACACCTTCCGCTGCGAGGACGAGCTGGGGGCTCAGCTCACCAGGCTCCTCGTCCAGAGGACGGGCGGCAACCCGTTCTTCGTGGGCCAGTTCCTGACGGAGCTCTATCGCCAGAAGCTGGTCTGGGTCGATCCCGTGAGCGCCATCTGGTGCTGGAACATCGGGGCCATCGCCGCGCAGAACCTGACCGACAACGTCGTCGACCTGGTGCTGGGCCGCCTCAGGCGGCTGGACGGCGAGACGCAGCGGGTCCTCTCCCTCGCCGCGTGCCTCGGCGCCCGCTTCGACGCCGAGGTCCTCTCGGCCATGTACGGCGAGTCGACCGAGACGACGCACGCCGCCATCTCCCCGGCCATCCGCGAGGGGCTCGTGGCGCGCCGAGGCAGCACGTACAAGTTCCTCCACGACCGCGTGCAGCAGGCCGCGTACCTGCTCATCCGCGAGGGCAACCACGCCTCGACGCACCTGCGCATCGGGCGCCTGCTGCTCGTCCAGACGCCGGAGGAGGCGCTGGAGGACCGGCTGTTCGAGATCACGAACCAGCTGAACATCGGCGCCTCCTTCATCACCGATCCGGGCGAGCGGCGCAGGACGGCCGAGCTGAACCTCCGCGCCGGCAGGAAGGCGAGGGCCTCCGGGGCCTACGGCTCCGCGGTGGCCTACTTCGCCGCGGGCTGCGCGCTGATCGGGGAGGACGACTGGGCGGGAGCCGACGATCTGCTCGCCTTCGCGCTGCACCTCGATCTCGCCGAGAGCGCGTGCGTGAACGGGGAGTTCGATCGGTCCATCGACCTCTGCTCGGTGCTCCTCGAGCGCGCGCGCACGCAGCTCGACAAGGCGGCGGCCTACCGCGTCCTGATGCAGAACCACATGGCCCGGTCCGAGCACGACGCGTGCATCGGCGTCGGGCTGGAGTGCCTCGCGCTGCTCGGCATCAAGCTCGGGAGGCAGCCGGCCGACGAGGAGGTCGTCGCGGAGATCACGGCGCTGCGCGACGCGCTCCGCGATCGCACGGCCGACGAGATCCTCGGCCAGCCGAGGATGACGGCGCCGCCGATGCTCGCGGCGATGGGCGTGATGGCCGTGATGTACGCCTCGACCTTCTACACCGATCCGAACCTCAACGACCTCCTGGTCTGCCAGATGGTCCGGCTCAGCCTGCTCCACGGCAACGCGGAGCCGACCGGCATCGGGTACACGTGCCTCGGCAAGGCGCTCTGCCAGAAGCTCGGCGCGTACCAGGACGGCGACCGGATCGGCAGGGTGGGCTACGAGCTGACCGAGAAGATGAACGCGCTCGTCTACAAGCCCGAGGTGGCCAACCTCTATGGCTGTCTGATCTCGGTCTGGACGCGCCACATCGACACCGGGATCGCCTGCCAGCGCGTGAGCATCCAGGCCGCGAACGAGGTCGGGAACCTGACGTGGGGGAGCTTCAGCAACATCCAGCTCACCCTGAACGTGATCGTGCGGGGCGACCCGATCGAGGAGGTGTACAAGGGCGCGGTGAGCGCGCTCGACTACGCGACGAAGGCGAAGATCACGTTCGCCGCGGACGCCGTGACGAGCATGCTGCGCCTGGTCCAGGCGATGAGGGGCGCCACGCGCCACCTCGGCACGATGAGCGCGGACGACTTCGACGAGCAGGCGTTCGAGGACCGCCTCGAGAAGGAGAGCTTCCCGAGCGTGCGGCTCGTCCATTACGTGATGAAGACCGCGCAGCACCTCCTGGCCTCCAACCCCGACGAGGCGGCCCTGGCCGCGGAGAAGGCGGAGCGCAACATCTCGGGGGGCAACGGGATGTTGTTCTCGGCCGAGTACCACTACTTCGGCGCCCTCGCCCGGGCGGCCCGCTTCTCCGGGGCCCCGGCCGAGGAGCAGGCCGGGCTCCGGCGGTCGCTCGCCGGCCACGAGGAGCAGCTGCGCGTCTGGGCCGAGAGTTGCCCCGACAACTTCGCCGGCAAACACGCGCTCGTAGCGGCGGAGCGCGCGCGCGTCGACGGCAGGCACGACGAGGCCGCGGCGCTCTACGATAAGGCGATCGTGGCCTTCCGCGAGTCCCGGTTCATCCACCAGGAGGCGCTCGCGAGCGAGCTCGCCGCCCGGTTCTACCTGGATCGCGGCTACAGCGGCCTGCCGGGGCTCTATCTGCGGGAGGCGGTGGCGTCGTACTCGCGCTGGGGCGCGAGCGAGAAGGTGAGGCAGCTCGAGCAGCGGCATGCGCTCGTCCTGAATCAGGAGCAGCGCCGCGCGACGAGCAGAGGCGTCATGACGATGGCGGCGGAGGCCATCGACGCGCAGACCGCGGTGAAGGTCTCGCGGTCGCTCTCGAGCGACATGACGCCGAAGGAGATGATGGAGTCGCTCATGCGGCTCGTCGTCGAGCACGAGGGGGCGGAGCGGTGCTGTCTCCTGCTCACCGGGGACGGCCTGCGGCTCGCCGCCGAGGCTGTGGTGGACCGCGACGGCATCAGCATCCGCGTGTACGAGCGGAGCACGGCGCCGCTCGCGACCCGCGTCCCGGCGTCGATCGTCAACTATGTCGAGCGGACGCGGGAGCGGGTGGTGCTCAGCGACGTCGGGGCGAGCGGCGCCTTCGCCGGGGACGAGTACCTCGTGCGCGAGCGGCCGAAGTCGGTGCTGTGCATGCCGCTCATGAAGAACCCCGGCGAGGTGGGCGGCCTCCTCTACCTGGAGAACCGGCTGGTCCACGGCGCGTTCATCCTGCGCCGGCTGCCGCTCCTCGAGTTCCTGGCCGCGCTGTCGCTGCAGAACACCGTGCTCCGCGGCGAGCTGGAGCAGGAGGCGCTGAAGGTCCAGCGGACCGAGGAGGCGCTGCGCCGGAGCGAGAGGGCGCTCCGGGATCTGGCGGAGTCGAGCGACGTCCCCACGTGAGGCGCGGGCCGCGCCGCCGCACCGGCGTGGTGTGGCGGCGCGGCGTTCAGGCGCTCTCGAGCACGTGGCCCACGCTGTCGAGGAACGGCCTGTCCGACACGGAGAGGTGGAGCTGCACGAACCGCCAGTGATCCCCGTGGCGCTCCACCGTGCAGGTCAGTCGGAGCGCGGGCAGGTCGAAGCGCACGCCGCCCATGGTGGCGTGGATACCGAAGCCGGCCGTCCCGGCGCAGGCGGCCGCTCCCCCGGCCAGCAGACGCACCTGGACATCGCCGGTGATCCTGCACACGAGGTCCTTCAGGAGCTCGCTCTGCCGCCGGAACGAGGCCTCGATCTCGGCCCAGCGCGTGAAGTGCAGCTTGTCGTGTGTGCCGTAGAAGATCAGGGCATCGTCACGTACGAACATGTCGCATAACGCGTCCACGTCGCCTCGCTCGAAGGCGCGCGCGAACTCGACGAGCATCTGGCGAACCGAATCTTCTGGACTTGCCGGCTTTCTCTCCGAGGACTCCATGCGCTCGCTGCTCCCGTACCGATCCGAGCCTGATCTCGGCCGAGCATACAGCACCCCGGAGGCGACGCGCGACGCCCTGCGCGCGAAAGCGCTCGGAGCCCGGGCGGCTGCGCGCGACAAGGGTCGTCGCGGTCACGAACACGTAACACCACACGACCCCGACCAGCGCCAGCCGACCAGGTGCCCCCTCGAACCCCGGAACCCAGCTGACCAGAAACCCCACGAGCAGGAACAGCAGCCCCACGCCCTGCAGCTGCGCGATCGACATCCGCTTCAGGAGGGCGCCGACCGAGAGCGAGGGCAGGTACATGCTCAGGAGGTGCACCTGGATCACCCAGCTCGCCTGCTGGACCGAGCACTGTTCGACGCCGCACATCTGGAGCGGCGTCGGCACCATGAGGAGGCTCATCACCAGGAAGGCGCCCGCGCCCATGGCCACCATGGGCCAGTACAGCGCGCGGGCGCGCGCGTCCGGCGCGGCGGAGGCCTCGGCGGCGCGCGCCTCCTGCGGCCCGTGCGCCGCGAACGAGAGCGCCGCCATGAGCTGGAGCGCCGCGAGCATCAGCAGGGCAGCGGGCATGTACCTGGACGTCCGCCCCTCCAGCAGGCCGAAGAGCGAGATGCCGGGGACGATGCCAGCGGCGCTGGCGAGCTGGATCATGGTCAGCAGGCCCGGCGCCCTTGCTGCTCGGCTGCCCCTCGAGGATCGCGAAGCGATACTGCTGCACGAACGCGCCTTGCAGACCGACGCCGCAGACCGCCGCGCAGAACAGCGGGAGATCGGCGCGCTCCACCGCGACCGCCGCGTTGGGCCACGGCCGAGCCCCGCTCGGCGGAAAGACAGACGGAAAGTGTTGAAAATGCCGAGCTATCTTCCGGCCCCTTCTCGCTGTCGCAGAAATCCCTGGCGGGACGATTCCGCGGGGGCGAACCGGTGCGATCCGTCGGATGCCCCGGGATTTGGGGAGAGGGTGACGACGGATCGCAGCCCCTCGGAAGGCGTGGGCCCAACCCGGGCCCAAGGGTCAAGCCCAGGGCCTGGGGCGCTCGCCTTGACCGATCCGTCGCCTCGGGCTGCGGTGGTCGCCTCGCTCGCCAGCACCCTGAGCCGCGCCGTCGCCCTCGAGGATGAGGTGGCAGCCCAGGTCATTCACGAGGCGATCGGTCGGCTGCTCGGGCTGCCGGTGGCACCGGAGGGGTGAGCAAGCTTGGCCGGCGACATGCGGCTCAATCCGCATCTGCACGTGGTCTTCCTCGACGGGGCTTATCACGAAGACGGCACCGAGCTCGTGTGGAACGAACTCGGTCACCTGCGAAGCCAGAAGAGCCTACGAAGGCGGACGATGACGCCGCTCCGAAACGCAAGCGTGGCGGCCGTCGACCGTGGGCCGAGCTCTTGCGCCGCACATTTGCGATCGATGTCCTCGAGTGCCCAGCTTGCAAGGGGCGGATGAAGCTCGTCGCCGTGGTGACCGCGCCAAGGAACATCGCCCGCTTCCTCTCCGCGCTCGGCGAGCCGACCGACGTCCCAGCACGCTCTCCCAGCGTCCACGCGCCGGCCACCGTACTGGAAGAGCACCGTTCTGCGCCGCAAGGCGCCCGGTGACGCCGTAGAGCGTCTCGCGTCGCGCGTCCTGGGCCAGACCAGCGCCCGGACGGGCAGGTGTGCCCACGGCACGCCGATGCGCCCCACAGCGCGCTCGGCGCCGCCCGGACCACGCTCTTTCGACCCAGGACCGAGCCATCACGACGCTCGCCGTCCCACCCTTTAGGTTCGCTGCGCTACACTTCCTCGCGAAGGGCGCTGTGGGCTCAGGTCGCGCCGGGTCAGCGGGCGACCGAGCTCAGTTGACGACCGGGGTGAAGCAACCGATCGACGTGTCGATGCGGAAGTTCGACTCGGTCGTGTGGCGCTCGGCGAAGAAGAAGTCGAGCGTGTAGCTGTTGCCCGGCGTGATGCCGAACTCCTCAGCGCGCGCGTCGAGGTCGATGGTCGCGCTCTCCGGCCTGTGAACACCGCCCAGATCGATCGCGAGGTGGCCGTTGATGAAGGTGAAGAGATCGTCGTCGCCCGAGAAGGTGAACACCTCGCCGCCCTCGTATTCAAACTTGGTGCGGAGCTCGAGCGTGAAGTGGTAGTTGTGGCTCCGGTCCTCGTTGCCAAACCCCATGTCGTCGATCGGGAAGAAGTCGGTGCTGTCGTACGTGGACGTGCCATTCCCGTTGTCGGCGAGCGGGATCGATATCTGGACGGCGGTGTTCACGTCGGGCACGTCGCGGAACCACTGATCGAAGGCCTCCTTGCCGGTCGTGGTCCGCGTGCCCTCGCTGCCGCCCGCATACACCGGCTTGCTGTCCGCGCCGAGCTGAGCCTCGACGAGGCCCCGGTCGCTCCCGAACCGGCCCGCCTCGAAATCAGGGTGCGTGTCCTTGAAGTCGCGGGCGATTGCGATGAGATCGCTGCCGCAGGCGTCGTCGCCCGAGCTCGGGTTACCGCCCGAGCTACCCCCGATCTCGCCGAAAGAAGGATCTTGCCCGAAGTCGCCGCCGCTCGCCGTCCCGGAGCCGCCGCTCGCCGTCCCGGAGCCGCCGCTCGCCGTCCCGGCGCCGTAGGAGGCAGCGTCACCAGCGTCGCTGGTCCCTCCTGCACACGCGGTCGCCGCCACGAGGGTCACGCACGCCGACACCGCCACCACCATCCGCCGATAAGCCATCATGTCTCGCCCCTTTTCCCGACCGCCAGAAGTCATCGAACCCGCACGGGACGACGTCGGAGGCCCCACGTCGCCAGCGTCCTTCCCGGTGGGCAGCGGTGGGTCGAACGGGTCAAAAATTCTTCGACAAAAAAGCTCGGCGTCCCCGGCCGCAACCCCGGAGACCTTCTACATCAGGAGCAGAAAATTCAAACGTATCTGAAGCTCGTCATGGCCTGTCTACGCCGCGGGACGTGGCCCTCCGCGCAGGAGCTCCGTAGAAGCAGTACCCCTTACCCCACAGGGGGAATCGGTGCGTGCGCTCGAACCCCTCGGAGAGGAAGATGCCGGTCCTCGCGCTGCGATCCGGCTTCTTTTACCTACGCGCCGACGTCGCGCTCTGCTTGATTTGCACCTCGTCCAGGAACTTGCCGCCGATCGCGACGCGCTTCTCCGCTGGCGGCGGGACAAGGGCCTCGACGCCGTCGGGCAGCAAGGTCTCGCAGACCAGGTCGTTCCCGCCCGCTTCCGTCGTCTGGAGCGCAGCTTGACGACTGTCCGCGTGTAGGGGTCTCGCTTTGTCCGTCTCGTCGTCATGCCGCTCTTCGCTCAGGCGTCCCCATGCGGAGCGTGACCTCGCGCGCCGTGCCGAGCAGCCGGCAGCGGAGGGCGTCTCCGTTGTAGAAGAAGCGTGCTCGACCGCACAAGGCTGGGCCTTGAAGGATCTCCTCTGTGATCGCGCCGTCGCGCTCGCCAGAGGCGACGGCCCCCCACGCCTGCGACGACTCATGCCTATCTGACGTCGATGATGTTCGTGGAGCGCCTCTGGAAGTCGAGCATGCACGTGAGGCTGAACTCGAAGCCGCTCCAGCCGTTTCCGAACCCGCAGCCGGCAGGGTGCGAGCTGTTGCGAATCGTGCGGTCCGAGGCGCTCCACGACCAGCCGAGGGACGCGGGCGCGCCATTGCAATCGAGCATGTGGATCCAGCCGTACCCATCGCGCACGTCCAGGTGGATGCACTTGTTCGCGGCGACGTTGCGCAGCGATCCGTCGCCGCCGAAGATCCAGCGCGAGGCGGGGCCGCCCGTGTTGTTCACGGCGAATAGCGCTGTCCAATGCGAGCTGTCTGGGTAGTATTCGTCCGCGACGAGCTCTGTGCCCCAGACTCCGTGGACGATCCTCACCTCCGCGCGCTTGCCGCGAAGCAGGCCGCCCGCCGGATCGACGCCCCACGGATTGCCGCCCTCGTCGACGCTCACCTGCGCGAGCCGGCCGCCTCGCCGATCCCAGCCCCGGCGGTTCCACCAGAAGAGCGTGCCGTCGTTGCCCACGACCCAGACGGAGCGCTCCGCGCCGATGCCGATGTCCTGCGCGCCGCCCGCGATCTGGTCCCAGGCGGCCCCGTTCCAACGGTAGATCGCGTTGTACGCGTTCACGACCCACGGCACGCCATCGGGATCGACGTCGATGCGCGCGGCCATGCCGGGCTTCTGCACCCAGCCCGCCTGCCCTTCCCACCGGTAAATGTTGAAGTTGCCGCGGCCGTCGCCGCCGCCGCCGATCGCCCACATGTGGTCGCCGACGGCGCTGCGCCCGACGTCGCGAATGTCGCCGTACACCTGATACCAGCCGCCGTTCCACGTGAAGAGCTTCTGGTCCCTCGTCACGGCCACGGGTTGCCGCCGCTATCGACGTCGATGCGCATTCCGGTGGTGATGCCGCCGATCTCGGTCCACGCGCCGGGCGGGGTGTCGAAACGGTAGACCTTGCCGGTGGTGCCGACCGCCCAGGCCTTGCCGCCGCCGTGGCCGATGTCGAGCCCGGTGCCGCCGGTGCCGAAGAACTGGAGGTCCTGCGCCGTCGCGACGGCGCTGGACATGAGACACGCACCGGCGAGCGCAATACGGACGAGTGATTTCGCTTTCATGGACGTCTCCCTGATCGAGCCCGCGCTCCCGCGGCGGGCCGTGATGGATCATAGGAGCACATTCATCGCGCCGCACGAACGGCATATTGCCCTGGTGCGCGGTGTCGAGCCCGCAGCAGCCATTGCAGCGGTGTTGTCCCCGTCTGCTCCTTGAACGCCTGTTCAACGAACGGACGCTCATCGGCGCCTCCGCCGCGACGGCCGCCCCGCTCGGAGGAAGGGGGTTTGACCCGGTTCGATCCCTGACGGCCTCGAACAGCGCCCCGTGATCCTGAGCGAGATCGCCGCGGCGCGGACGTGCGTCTCCCGCGCACGATCGGAGACGCCGACCCGCGAGCGCATTTCGATCTTCCACCCGGCGCATCCTTCCGGGCATCCTGCGAGCCATGGGCGATCGGCCGAGGCCGTTGCTGATGCCGCGGCCGGATCTCGGCCTGCGCGCGCTCCTCACCGTCATGGAGGGTCGTGGCGCGAACGAGGTTCGCTCGGAGCCACCGCCCTTGCGCTGAAGGACATCGATCTACTCGCTAGACGTTGGGCCATGGATCTCTCCTTCGGCGGCGCGGCGCAGGGGGCACCGGCTCGCGTGCCCGCGCGGGGCCCGGCGGACCGCTCGGCGGCGCGCCCATTGACCGCGGCCCGTGCCGGCGCGAGGTATCCATCATGAACGCGCCAACGTACGAGCTGTACTACTGGCCTGGCATTCAGGGCCGCGGCGAATTCGTGCGCCTCGCGCTCGAGGACGCCGGCGCTCCTTATGCCGATGTCGCCCGCCTGCCCGCGGCGAAGCACGGCGGCGTCGCCGCCATGCAGAAGCTCATGAAGAGCCACGCGCTCGCGCTCGAGCCCTTCGCGCCGCCGTTCCTCCGCTACGGCGATCTCGTGATCGCCCAGGTGGCCAACATCCTCTTCTACCTCGGCCCGCGCCTCGGCCTCGCGCCGGACGACGAGGCGAGCAGGCTCGGCGCCCATCAGCTCCAGCTCACCATCACCGATCTGGTCGCCGAGGTGCACGACACGCACCACCCCATCTCTGTCGAGCTCTATTACGAGGACCAGAAGCCCGAGGCCCTCCGCCGCAGCCAGGCCTTCCTCGCCGAGCGCATGCCCAAGTTCCTCGGCTATTTCGAGCGCGTCCTCGAGCGCCACGGCGGCCGTCACGTCCTGGGAGGCGCGATGTCCTACGTGGATCTCTCGTTGTTCCAGGTGATCGCGGGCCTCCGCTACGCGTTCCCGCACGCCATGGCCGCCTTCGCGCCCAGGATCCCCGGGCTCGTCGCCCTGCACGACCGCATGGCCGAGCGCCCGCGGATCGCCGCCCACCTGGCCTCGGATCGGCGGATACCCTTCAACGAAGACGGCATCTTCCGGCACTATCCGGAGCTCGATCCGGCGCCGTCGAAGAGGCGGTGAATCCGTCCGACGCGATCTCGAGCTTCGTGCGGGTCGCGCTCGCGCAGGGAGCGCTCGCGACGCTGCACCGCGCGTGCGTCACGCGTCGTCTCGACGCTGAGCCGCTGGGGCGGCGTGGAGCAGCTCGCTCGGCGCCGCCCGGACCAGCACATCTTGCCAGGACGTCAGATTGGGCCTGTGCTTTGCGACACCACGGACTCGAGCGTCTTGCGAGATGAGAAAGCCGAGAGCCTCGCGGTGCGCAGCGCAATACCGGAACATTGACCGATACCTCGTTCCGAAGGAGACTCGCCGCATGGGACTGCTGACCTTCTCCATCAACGTCACCCTGGACGGCTGCGTCGACCACCAGGAGGGGATCTCCGACGACGAGACGCACGCCTTCTTCACCCGCCTCATGGACGAGAGCGGCGCGATGCTGTGGGGCCGCGTCACCTACGAGATGATGGAGAGCTACTGGCCGGCGGTCGCCCGCGGCGACGAGGAGGCGCCTCCGGCGATGCGCGAGTGGGCGGTCAAGCTGGAGACCAAGCCGAAGTACGTGGCGTCGTCCACGCGCAAGGACTTCCCGTGGACCAACAGCCACCCCATCGCCGGCGATCTGCGCATGGGCGTGCAGAAGCTCAAGGACGCGACCCCGGCCGGCGTGCTCCTCGGCAGCGGCAAGCTCGCGACCGAGCTGGATCGGCTGGATCTCATCGACGAGTACAAGTTCCTCGTCCACCCCAAGCTCGCCGGCCACGGCCCGACCCTGTACCAGAGCGGGCTGCCCGCCACGCGGCGGCTCGAGCTGGTCTCGGCCAAGCCGCTCCGCTGCGGCGCGGTGGCGATGCACTACCGGCGCGCGCGCTGACGCAGAGGAGCCCCATCGCGCCCAGCTCGCGGGCCAGCGCGTCGTCGGGAGCCTTCTCGCCGCGCAGCACCGCGGCGATGTTCGGGGTGATCGCGCCGCGGATGGCGCGGCCGGCGAGCGCGGCGTACAGGCTCGGCGGGTCGCCGGCGAATGGCGAACCAGCCGCGCGGCGCGCGGCGCACCTCGGCGGGCACCACGAAGGCCGGCTCGGGACAGAGCGCGAGGGCGCGCAGCTGGGCGGTGAGCCACTCGTCCGGCCGCACCGCCGGGTTGCCCAGGCCGACATACTCGCAGAAGCGGTAGAACGCCTCCTCAAGGCACAGGCCGGCGCCGTGCTCGCGCCAGTCGAGGGCGGCGGGCGACTCGAGGAAACTGGCGGCCAGCGGCCTTCGGCCGCATCCAGACCCTAGCGTTCAGATCCGATAAGGTCGATTCCGTCGCCTCGATGGCACTCGGAGGCAACGGCCCCGGCCGAGCTCCAGCTCGAACCGCGCGTCCGCTGGCGCGGACTGGATCTCGATCAAGCCGGCGCGATCCCCAGCCACCGGCACCGCGGCCGCCAGCTGGGCCTGCTTCGACGCGCGCGCCCGCTTCGGCGCCAGGCCAGGCGCCGACCCCGATCGGTGATGCCGCGGGCCCTTCACCGCGGGCCCTTCACCGCGGGCGACGCGACGGCGGAGGGCGCCCCGTTGGGCCACACCAGAGCCGCCCTCGGCGGCGAAACAGGCGGAAGCCATGAGAATCGCTACTGTTTCCAGCGACCGCTCGTCATCGGCCGTTTTTTCTGGCGGGACGATTCCGCGGGGGCGAACCGTCGCGATCCGGTGCTTTGCCCCGAATTTCAGGGAGGCGTGACGACGGATCGCTGCCCGTCGGTGGGGTTGGGCCCAACCCGGGCCCAACCGGCGAGCCTCGATCCTGGGAAGCTCGCGTCGGCCGACGCGTCGCCTCGGGCCCTCGTGGTTGCCTCGCTCGCCGGCCCCCTGAACCGCGCCGTCGCCCTTGGGGATGAGGAGGCGGCGCGGATCGTTCACGAGGCGATCGGTCGGCTGCTCGGCCTGGTGCCAGCACCGGAGGGGAGAGAAAGGTCGCGCCGACGGTAGCAAGCCGCATTGACGAGGCGCCCGGATAGGACAGGTGCGGAGATCCGCGGAAACCGAACTGTCTTGGCCTTGGCCGGCACTGTCGGAGATGGCGGCCGATGTGGCACAGGACAGCTGTTCGCGCCCGATCGAGTGAACGAGCTGAGCCCTTGGGTCGCCGCGTCTCCGACGCCTGCTCTCCGTGTTCACGGAGACCAAGCCCCGGGCCGACCGAACATTCAGTACGACACGCCATCGAGGACGAACAGGATCCGGAGATCGATTCACGTTGCCGATATCGTGGAGGCTCGGCCAGCGCGAGCGGCGGCGCGTCAGCGCGACAGGTCGAGCTCGAAGAGCGGGAGCAGCCGGCCAGGGATGCTGGCAGAGCCCTTCTCGCCCACGCGCCGCGCGCCGCAGGCCTCGTAGAACCGCCCGGCGTTCGGATCGCCCTGGATCACGAGGACGCGGTACCCGCGTCGCCGCGCTTCGTCGCGCGCGTGCGCCAGGAGCGCGCGGCCATGACCGCGCCCGATCTCCTCCGGCTCGACGAAGAGGTGGCCGAGCTCCACCCGGGTCGAGCTCAGGGCCTCGAGCGTGTAAAACCCGAGCGCCTCGTCTCCGCGCACCAGGACGAAGGTCGGATGCCGCGCCACGTACGCCGGCGAGATCGAGAGCTCCGCGCGGCACGCCTCCATGAACTCGCGCGTGTAGCCCCAGTGCACCTTGGAACGGAGGGCGAGCGCGCCGAGGAGCTCAGCCTCCTCGGGGCGAGCGGCCCGGATCACGGGGACCTCAGGCAGGCGAGCCGACCGGGCGCGCCGGGGACGGCGGCGCGCCGGTCTCCGCCGGGCGGTGTCTGCTGGCGCAAGGGCATGGCTTCGGCATGCATGGCTTCGGCATTCTAGCGACGGGCTCCTGACCTCGCGATGTGCTGCGAGCGGACGAGCTCTCCGCGTGACGGCGTCTGCAACCGGCCCCGTCGAGTGATAAGAGAACGTCATGGGGTTCGATGTGCCTTTGATCCGAGAAGCACGGCCGGAGGACGCGCCGCTGCTCGCGGCAGCCGAGCGCGCGATCGCGAGCGTTCCGGGGAAGCTCGCCTCGATGCCCGACGAAATCGTCGACGACGACCTTCGAAAGAAGATAGTCGAGCTCGACGATCGCTGCGGCGGCATCTATCTCGTCGCCGAACACGCGGGCACGGTCGTCGGGCATGCGTTCTTGGAACCGCTCTCACTTGCCGCGACGTCGCACGTCGTCAGGCTGATGATCGCCGTTCACGAAGGCCATCAACGCCAAGGCGTTGGCAGAGCCCTCATGAACTCGCTCTTGCGCTGGGCGCGGTCAAACCCGCGCGTTGAAAAGGTCGAGCTTCAGGTGCGCTCGTCGAACGAGCCCGCGATCGCGCTTTATCGATCACTCGGGTTCGTCGAAGAGGGGCGTAAGACGAGGCGGCTGAAGATCGGTCCGAACGAGTATCTTGACGACGTTTACATGGCTCTGTGGGTTGGTCCGTAAAGCGCGAACCTTGCGCGCTCTCTAGAACGATACTCTTGCGTTTTGGCTTGTATGGGAAGGTGCCGGCCACTGCGAATCGCCAACGTTGACGTTGCGTGGTTCTGAGTGCGGCGATGCAACTACCAGTCCCGCTGCCAAGCAATTCTACGCAATGCTCGATCGCCAAAATCGATAGGTGATTTTTTTGTGTCGGCTCCAGGCTGCCAAACCGTTGAGATACGGAGGAAGCGGGTCGCCGATGATGACCTATCCCGATCGATGACGAATGCGCGGCGCCGCGCACTGACCTTCAGATTAGACCAGTGCGACGACTCCCCGCAGGCTGTGGAGTGAAGGCTGCCTCATCGTCGATGCATGGATAATTTGTTGATACAGCGTCACTTTTCAAGGAGCGCCGTCGTCCTTGGGGATGAGGAGGCGGCGCGGATCGTTCACGAGGCGAAAGGGAGGCTGCTCGGCCTGGTGCCAGCACGTGATCCAAGGCCGGGAACTCCTCGGCGACAACGGGGAGGGGTGCGGGGGTCGGCGCCGAAGTGCCCGCGGAGGCGGCCGAGGAAGAACGGCTCCTGCGCGGCCTGGGCCGCCGCCATCGCGCCCATCAGATCCGTGAGGGAAGGCGTGGGGGTTTGGGGCTTGTCGTTATCCATGGTCTTGTCGCCAGCGTGGGGTGGACAATCTCACACGAATGAGTGAACTCAATGCTCCGTTCCTCGAACGCCGCCGTTCCAGAACGCCCCCTGGCATCGTTCCGGCCATCTTCGCATACTCCGGACGTAATCCTCAGCGTCGCGGCGACGGGGCGGCGTCCCTCCTTACCCGTCGCAGGGCCCGCGCGCCGTGCATTGGGTGCAGCTCTGGCTCGACGGACCGCGACGTGCGTTCGCCATGACGGGCTCGGGCCGGGTGCCCACCTACGCCGCGTCGAACCCGAACGCCATCGGTTCCACGTTGGATCGTGCGCGGGTGCTGCCGTTCGGGGTTGCGAGGGCAAGTTCAGATGATCGAGGATGCAGCGCACCACCGCTGAGTCGGTGATCGTGGAAGCGTGGTCGCGGCACAAAGCGACGTCGATGTCGTCGGCGACGCTGAACCGAGAGAGCCACTCCGCGATCGGGAGGGGCCGCGACGGATCGATGGCGACGTCCAGGATCATGAGCTGTCCACCGACCCGGACCACGGGCGCGACGTGGTGGGACCACGTCACGGTTCCGGACGGCTCGTTGGTTGTCTGGAAGACCAGCCGCTTGCGCGGCTTTGCCCTGACTCTGGCAAAGTAGGGCGTCGGATAGTCCCATTGGTGGAAGAAGTAGACCGCTGCCTCGGCCCGCTCCTCGCAGCCGTTGTCGGCCGCGAGCCAGGGAATCCGCCGCAGAAACTCGGCTTGCTCCGGCACGGTGAGCAGCCGGCTGTCGCGGATCGCGGCGAACCCGGAGCTCAGCTGCTCCCCGGTCCACGTGGGAACGCAATCGGCTGCCAGGCTTCCGGGCGGGCCCTTGAGCTCGTCGAACGAGCGCGGACCGTCGGGCAGCCGTCGGGCAGCTGGCAGGTCCCGCTCGCGTTGCCTCCGGGGGATCCTTCGTCACCCGGCGAGCCCGCGCCGGACGGCGGGGAGTCGACGGCGTCCTCTAGCTAGCAGCGATCCCGTGCCGGCGCGCTCGATGTCAGGAGCCGGATCGGAATAAGCGCCCTCGTCGCCTCCACAGGCCGAGGCGGCCAGGGCCGCCCCCGCGACACACAACACTCTTGCAAGAGTAAAATAAGACTGTCGCATGAATCTGATCTCCCTGCGTAAGACATGAAGCGCCCCGAGAGGAGCCGTCACGCTCGGAGCATGTCGGGGACCACGGGGTGCGGCGCACCATAGCACCGCTCGCGGTCCCCGCACGGCAGACATCGGCGATTCTCGAGGCTCGGCTGGCTCCTGCGCCGCCGCTCGACGGTTACCGGGTGGATGCCGGCAACCCCGGTCGTCCTTCGCTCGAACCGCATCGGATCGCGCCGTTTTCCTGCTGTGCGCAACCACGCACCGCGACGCGAGGACTTCCCTCTGCAGGGGCGCAGTGCCTCGGTGTACAATGCTCATCATGAAGAGCTTTTCCTGATGAGCACGCTGTGTCTGCCTGTCGCGTGCAGCCCCGAGAACCCGGACTTCGATCCAGCGAGCTCCGACGCCACGAGCACGGGGACGTCCGGCGGGGGCGGCGGCTTGCCCGCTTGCGATGATGGGCAGACGTTCTGCTCCGGATCCTGCGCGGACACGAGCTCCGGCATCGCCCACGCATCGTGAGCGAGCTGATCGAGTCGGCACCACTCATGGCGTGTCTGTCGGATCGCGAGCGGCTTCTCCGCTCGATGCTGCGCCGTGCGACCGGGCAATGTGCTCTTGTCTTTGTTGAGCTCCTCGTGACGGTGAGCGACTGGTCCACGAGGACGTCGTCGCCGAGCTCGACCCAGTTCGGGTGTGCGTAGAAGTCCTGCACCGCGTGAAGCGAACGGGAAAGGGCCAGGCGACACCTCGCCACGCGCGTCCGCGCAGGGCGCGTGTTGGTCGAGGCTCCTTCCGGGCGAGTTTGCGGTGCAGGACCGTGGTTATCGGCTTGGCCTGCCCAGGCCGCACGGCACCACCATCACTGCGTCATGAACCGTCCGCGCGACGCGGGCGAGGTCAGCGCTCTCTCCGCCACGCGGACGGAGCCCACTGCACTGCCACGCGACATTCGCTCGCTGGCCTTGCGGACGCTGGGTAGAAGTTGCGGATGCTGGCGGCGGCCTGCGGCCGCCAGGCCTGATCCGCCGGCGCCCTACCAGCCTGCCAGCCGGGGGACGAGCACCCGGATGCTGACGCCGGCGATGAGCAGGCAGCCGGCCAGAAACAGCATGGGGGCGAGCTGGCTGCCGGTCGCGTCGTAGATGCGCGGCACCACGTTCTGGGCCACGAAGCCGCCGAGGTTGCCCACCGAGTTGATGGCGGCGATGCCAGCGGCGGCGTGCGGGCCCGCGAGGAGCTTCTGGGGCACGCTCCAGAACACCGGCTGGCCGGCGAAGATGGCGGCGGCGGCGACGCACAGCAGGGCGAACTTGGGTGCTGCGCCCGGCACGACCACGCTCAGCACCAGGGTGACGGCGCCCAGCAGCATGGGGCCGGAGATGTGCCAGGCGCTGACGCCGTTGCGGGCGGCATGGCGCGGCACCCACCAGAGCGCCAAGGCGACGAAGACCCAGGGGATGACGTTGATGAAGCCGTTCTGGATGTTCGAGGCGCCGAAGCCCTTCACGAGGGTGGGCAGCCAGTAGCTGAGGCCGTAAGCGCCGAGCGGCAAGCCGACATACAGGCCGGCGAGCGCCATCACTCGTATGTCCAGCAAGGCCCGCCAGGGGGAGCCTTCCGCCTGTTGGCGGGGCTCCGCGGCGAGGGTCCTGGCGAGCCAGGCCTTCTGGTCGGGGGTGAGGAAGCGGGCCTGCTCGGGGTGGCTCGGCAGGCGCCAGAGGACGTAGGGCGCGAGCAGGACGGCGGGAGCGCCGGTGGCCACGAACACCCACTGCCAGCCAGCCAGTCCCAGGAGGCCGTTGAGATCGAGCAGCGCGCCGCCGACGACCGAGCCCACCGCGTTGGCCACGGCGCTGGCCATCATGAAGGCGCCGATCATGCGGGCGCGGTGCGCATGCGGGTACCAGAGGGTCAGGACGTAGAGCACGCCCGGGAAGAAGCCGGCCTCCGTCACGCCCAGCAGGAAGCGCAGGACGAAGAACATGGCCGGGCTCTGGGTGAACCCCAGCGCGATGGTGACGAGGCCCCAGGTGCCCATGATCCGGCTGAACCAGACCCCGGCGCCGACGCGGACGAGGATCAGGTTGGCCGGCGCCTCGAACAGGAAGTAGCCGAGGAAGAACAGCGAGGCGCCGAGGCCGTATGCGGCTTCGGTGAGGCCCAGGGCGCCCACCATCTCCAGCTTGGCATAGGAGACGTTCTGCCGGTCGATGTACGCGATCAGGTACATCAGGCAGAAGAGCGGCATCAGGCCACGGGTGATCCGCTTCAGGGTCGCGGCGCCGATGTCCGGGGTCGCGACGCCCATGTCCGGGGCCGCGGGGCCCATGTCCGGGGCCGCGCCCCCTGCGTGCTGCATGCCATCCTCCAATCCTCTCGATAGGCTAAGAAATCCAAACTCGATCCGAAAGTCAAGCTCCTCTCGTAGCGGCCGTCCAATCGTACAGCCACGCTGCATGCGATGGTTGACATGCGCTTGGCTGTGGGTTGCCGTGTCGCCGCTCCGCGGAGCGGCTACTCCTGCGGAACAGCCATCTAAGCGGATAGGAAACGATAGAGCTCTCGCCCGTGTCAAGCCCCGCGGAAACGGCGCCTGGCGAGCCGTCTATCGCGCATCAAACACCCGCTCGCCCCGTCGCAGGGCCCGCGCGCCGTGCATTGGGTGCAGCTCTGGCTCGACGGACCGCGACGTGCGTTCGCCATGACGGGCTCGGGCCGGGTGCCCACCTACGCCGCGTCGAACCCGAACGCCATCGGTTCCCACGTTGGATCGCGCGCGGGTGCTGCCGTTCGGGGCTGCCAGGGCAAGTTCAGATGATCGAGGATGCGGCGCACCACCGCTGAGTCGGTGATCGTGGAAAGCACGCGCATCCTCCGTTCGCATTTCGGGCAGCGGAGCGCATCGAAGCCGAACGAACGCTTCATGAGCACGGCCCACTCGACGTAGCGCGACGTTGCGAACAACTCCCCTTCGAGCAGCCGCCCCCAGTGCAAGACCGAGATCAGGATCGACTCAACTCGCACCGTGGGCTCGGCATGCGCGAGCGACCTCGCTGAGAGCGCCGGCGGAGCGCACGGCGACGCGGGCGCGGGCGATGCGGGCGCGGGCGCGGCGGGCGCGGGCGCGGCGGGCAGAGGCGCGTGCCCCGCGCACCGCTCAGACTTCGCGGCGCGGGCCGGAGGTTTGGGTGTCACGAGAGAGCGCCACGACGAGCGAGGCGCGAACACGCCATGGCATCTAACAAGCGGGATGTTCGGCGGAGGAATCAAAGCCACGAGCCGGGCCATGAACTCCATTGGACTCATGACGCGGTGAGTGCGTACCCGCCGAGGTGTCTTCAGCAAGTACGCTATACGCCCGTCGAGCAGGAGCTCGATTCGATCAAATGCGAAGGCCGGGCGGGAGCAGTACCGCACGAGCCTCTCGCGCGCGGGTCGTCGACCGCCGTCATCCGCTGCGATGCGCACCGCGCAATGCACGTCGAACCCGTCGCACGCCGCGGAGAAGCGTCGCTCTCGGCGCTCGAAAGCCGCGTCGGGACTGTCCTTGTGCTCGAAAGGCCGCGCAAGATACGCTCCACCTGCGAGTGCGAGCTGGGTACACGCATCGAGCGCGGGGGGCTCGATGGTCTCGTTGCTGCGCTCCTCGGCCGCGCGCTCGTCGAGGTAACCGCGGCGCCGTAGCCAAAGAAGCGCACGCTCGCGCACCCGTCGTGCCACCTC
Organism: Sorangium sp. So ce381; assembly: GCF_051473845.1. Classification (NCBI taxonomy): domain Bacteria; kingdom Pseudomonadati; phylum Myxococcota; order Polyangiales; family Polyangiaceae; genus Sorangium; species Sorangium sp. So ce381. Next base: position 3,178,649 of record NZ_CP150336.1, read on the forward strand.
GCTGGCATCGTCCTTTGAAGGCGGCGGCGCATCCTGGAAGCGCACGCCCATGGCGGTCTTCTCGAAAACGCCGTCGATTGCCATCGCGTGAAAATGGACGTGAACGTTCAAGCTCGAGCCGAATCTCTGAGGGAACCCGACCGAGCCCGTCCGTGCGCCCGGCGAGCGGCGGCTCTCAGCCCGGCAAGGGGCGGCTCTCGGATGTCTGATCCCATGATGCGCGACCAGGCACCGCCCAACACAGAATTGGACCTGACGGCGCTTCGCGCGGCAGGTCAATTCAACGTTGGGCTGGCAGAGTGCGGGCACGCAGGCACGATCCCGAAACAGGCGGCAGCGCATCGAGGGGCCCGACAACAGGGCGGCGAACGAAGGAGAATCCCGCGGCGCTGCACCGCCAGGCCAGGCGCCGACCCCGATCGGTGATGCCGCGGGCCCTTCACCGCGGGCGACGCGACGGCGGAGGGCGCCCCGTTGGGCCACACCAGAGCCGCCCTCGGCGGCGAAACAGGCGGAAGCCATGAGAATCGCTACTGTTTCCAGCGACCGCTCGTCATCGGCCGTTTTTTCTGGCGGGATTTCTGACACGCGGAACTAGAAGCGGACGTGCAGCGCCGTCATCCCGCGGAGCTTGGTGTTGGGCCCCCATGTCGGCTCCGTGGTTGCGAGCTCGAGCCGGGGCAGCCGGCGCAGCAGCACCGAGAAGGCGATCTCGAGCTCGGTGATGGCGAAGAGGGAGCCCAGGCACGCGTGCGTGCCCCGGGCGAACACCAGGTGCGGGTTCTGCTTCCGCGTGATGTCCAGCCGATCGGGCTCCGCAAACACCTCGGGGTCGCGGTTGACGGCGCTCAGCACGACGGACAGCCGATCCCCCTTGCGAATCAGCTTGCCCCCGAGCTCGAGATCCGTGAGCGCCCAGCGCTCGACCCCTCGCTGTACAGGCGACGCGTAGCGAAGCAGCTCCTCGACGGCGCTCTGCATGAGCTCCGGGTGGCCTCGAAGCAGCGTCAGCTGATCGGGATGCGAGAGCAAGGTGTATACGCCAGCCGAGATCATCCGGGCCGTCGTCTCGAAGCCGGCGTAGAGGAGCAAACTGAGGTTCGACAAGAGCTCCGGAAACGCGAGCCGATCGCCGTGGTCCTCGGCCGAGAGCAGCGCGCTGATCAGATCGGCGCCCGGGCGCACCTGCCGTTCGGCGATCCATCGGCTCAGGTACTCTCGCGCGGCGCCATCGGCGGCTTCGCCCTGCTGTCGCACCGCCGGCGGTTGAGCCTGATCGAACTGCAGATGAATTCCGGGCATCCACGCGCGAAGTTGCTCTCGCTCCGATGCCGGCAAGCCCATCAGCTCACAGAGCACGTTCGTCGGCAGGGGATACGCGTAGTCGGCCATGATGTCCATGTGCCCGTCCCCCTCGACGCGATCCACGAGCTCATGCGCGACCTGCTCGATCCTCGACCGGAGGCGCTGGATCGCCTCGCGCGTCAGCACCTTGCCGACGAGGGAACGCACCCGGTCATGCTCGGGTGGATCCAGCTCTATCATGTTGTGGGCCCACGGGCATGATCCGGAGGTGTGGCGCGGGGGGAAGGCCATGACCCTTTCACGTTGTGTGGACAAGCGCCTGTCGGCCAGGACGAGCTTCGCGTAGGAATATTTCGTGATCCACCATTCCCCTACCGAAGGGACGAAATGGACCGGCGCTTCCGCCCGGAGGCGTGCATAGAGCGGGTAGGGGTCCGCCACGAAGGCGGGATCCAGCGCGTCGAAGCTGTCGACTGACCATTCCTTGTACGTGATCGCGGATGTCATCTTCTTCCTCCGCCCTGGAAACGGACGTGCAGCGCCGCCAACCCGCGGAGCTTGGTGTTGGGCTCCCATGTCGGCTCCGGGGTCGCGAGCTCGAGCCGCGGCAGCCGGCGCAGCAGCACCGAGAAGGCGATCTCGAGCTCGGTGATGGCGAGGAAGGAGCCCAGACACGCATGCGTGCCCCGGGCGAACACCAGGTGCGGGTTGTGCCTCCGCGTGATGTCCAGCCGGTCGGGCTCCGGAAACACCTCGGGATCACGGTTGGCGGCGCCCAGGACAATGGAGAGCCGATCCCCCTTGTGGATCAGCTTGCCCCCGAGCTCGAGATCCGTGAGCGCCCAGCGCTCCATCCCTCGCTGCCCGGGCGACGTGTAGCGCAGCAGCTCCTCGACGGCTGTCTGCGTCAGCTCCGGGTGGCCTCGAAGCAGCGTCAGCTGATCGGGATGCGAGAGCAAGGTGTACACGCCAGCCGAGATCATCCGGGCCGTCGTCTCGAAGCCGGCGTAGAGGAAGAACGTGAGGTTCGACAAGAGCTCCGGGAGCGCGAGCCGATCGCCGTGGTCGTCGGCAGAGATCAGCGCGCTGATCAGATCGGCCTCCGGGCGTACCTGCCGCTCGGAGATCACCCTGCTCAGGTACTCCCGCGCGGCGTCATAGGCCTCTTCGCCGTGCTGCCGCACCTCCGGCGGTTGAGCCTGGTCGAACTTCAGATGAATCCGGGTCGTCCACGCGCGAAATCGCTCTCGCTCCGATGCCGGCAAGCCCATCAGCTCGCAGAGCACGAACGTCGACAAGGGATACGCGTAGTCGGCCACGACGTCCATCCGCCCGCCCCCCTCGACGAGGCCCACGAGCTCGTGCGCGATCTCCTCGATCCTCGACCGGAGGCGCTGGACCACCTCGCGCGTGAACCCCTTGCCCACGAGGGCGCGCACCCGGTCATGCTCGGGTGGATCCAGCTCCATCATGTTCGGGGTCCATGGGCAGGATCCGGAGCCGCTGCGCGGGGGGACGGCCATGACCTTTTCACGTTGTGTGGTCAAGCGCTTGTCGGCCAGGGCGAGCTTCGCGCAGGAATACTTCGTGATCCACCATTCCCCTACCGAGGCGACGAAATGGACCGGCGCTTCCGCCCGGAGGCGCGCATAGAACGGGTAGGGCTCCGCCACGAAGGCGGGATCCAGCGCGTCGAAGCTGTCCGCTGACCATTCCTTGTGCGTGACCGCGGATGTCATCGTCTTGCTCCTGATTCCTCCTGAGCCACCGGCGATCGAGCTCCGGAGCCGTTGCGCGCCGGTGGACACGCGCGTTCACCTCGCGAGGAAGTCGTCGAGCGCGCGGTGAAACCGGATGGGCCCGAGCTCGAAGCGGCCGAACGTGACGACCTGGTTCGCGCCGGAGCGCAGCCCGCTCTGGATCGACGTCACCCTCCTGAAGTCTTCGTCCAGTGTCGTCTCGAAGCTCTCTCTGTCTGCTCTTGTGTGGCGCACCTCGCGCTCCGTCTGCGGGACGCGGGCGGCGCTCGCCCACGTGCGCCAGAGCGTCCGATCCAGGCTGCTCGGAAACACCGTCTGGAGAATGGTCGGACCTTCTCGCAGCATGAGGACCGTATTTGGAAATATGAGATAGACGACATTCGCCACGGAGAGGAGGTCCCAGCTCGCTGGATCGCGGTCCAGGCACGCGTTGATCCTGTTTCTGGGGACGATCATGCGCTGGTGGGGATAGAAGTCGTCATGCAGGGCGATGTTGTCGTGCAACCAGGGGGCGATCGTCTGCGCGTGCGTCTTCCGGAAGTGATAGACCTCGAATGCCACTTCCATGAGGAGCTTCCAGTTCGCGTTGGGCGAGAAGGTGAGCTGATATGCCGGCTGGAGGCGCGAGAGGTTCCAGCCGGCGAGCTCTTGCGCGAGGGGACCCAGAAAGGCGTCCAGATCCGGCCCAGGATCGGTCCACACCATGCCGAATTTCACCCGAACTGGGAACGGGGTGAGCGCGGTGCGTTCGCAATGCCCCTCGGCAAAGCCGTAGGCGTGCGGGACGTGCAGCAGCTTGCCATCGAGCCCATAGGTCCATCCGTGGAAAGGGCACGTGAAGGAGCTCCGGGCGACGCCCGTGGGGCCGTCCAGGAGCCGGGCACCTCGGTGGCGACACGCATTCAAGAACCCCCTGATCTGGCCCTCCTTGTCGACGGAGAGCAGGATCGGCACGCCCAGCCCGTCGTGGGTGACGTAGTCGCCCGGCCTTTGCAGGAGCGCCGCGCTCGTCAGGATGATGGGGTAGCGCTGGAACAGCTGCCCTCGCTCCCTCTCGAGCCGCGTCGGTGACGTGTAGATGTCCACCGGCCTCTGGTCCGGCTCCGCGTCCATGTCCGTGGTCCGCCGCTGGATCAGATCGAGCGTGCGCCGTATCAGCGTCACCTGCTCCGCATGCTTCATACAGGCTGGAGAGCGGGCTCAGGCGCCGATACCAGGGATTCCACGATCTCCCGCTGCGTATCGGTCAGGCAGGCAGGGACGGGTTTCGGTCCTCGGGGATCCATTCCCGGAACCTTGAGCAAATTCTCGGCTAAGCAAGCTCCGAGAGCTCGACCTGGCGCACCGCCGGGGCCGTCGTCATGGAGGGCTCCTCCCTGCGGCGCGGGCTCATCAGGGCGTCGAGCTGCTCGATGAAGCAGGCGTTCTCCGCCGGCAGGCCGACGGTCACGCGGAAGTATTCGTCGTATCGCTCGTCGCCGAACGGCTCGAAGGCCTTCACCTTCACGCCTCGGGCGAGCAGCGCGTCGTGGATCTTCGCCCCGGACCACGCCCCGCGCGCGCGGCACAGGATGAAGTTGGTCTGTGACGGATAGGCCTCCAGAGCGCGATGAGCTCCGATGGCTGCCATCAGCCTGGCTCGCTCCCTCGCCGTCTGATGCCGGACGAATCCGAGGTGTCCGCTGTCCTGGAGGGACGCCATCGCGAGCTCTGCGGCCAGCTGCCCGACGCGGTGCGGCGTCATCTTGGCCTCCATCTGCGCCACCACCTTCGCGTTCCCCATGGCGTACCCCACGCGCACCGACGCGAGCCCGTAGGCGAAGGAGAAGCTGCGCAGCACCATCAGGTTGGGATGGCGCAGCACCAGGTCCGCCATCCGGGTGTTCGGGCTCTCCTCGAGGTAGTGCACGTACGCTTCGTCGATGAAGAAGAGGGATTTCGGGAACCGGGTGAGCAGCGGACCGAGCTCCTGCCTCGTGATGAGGACGTTGCCCGTGGGGTTGTTGGGGTTGCAGAGGTAAACCAGGCCGTCCTGCCGCGAGAGGCGCGACTCGAGCATGTTCATGTCGAGCGCGAAGCCGTTCTCCGGGCAGAGCGGGAGCAGCTCGCATCGCAGCCCCACGCGGACGCCGGAGGCAGGCACCTTGGAGTAGGTGAGCCGCGTGGTGATGATGGGATAGGCCGTGCGCTTCAGCAAGAAGCGCAGGGTCCGCATCGCCGAGCGCTTGATCTCGCGCTCGATCAGGAACGGGATGCAGGTCTTGAGCAGCGGGCCGCTCCCGTTGGCGACCAGCACGTTCTCCGGCCTGACGCCCGCGTCCGCGGCGAGCGCGCGCCGGAGATCTCCGTTGTCTCCGGCCGGGTAGCTCCGGAGGGAGATGTTGCCGGCGTGGCGCCGCAGGACGTCCGCGCACCGCTCGGAACAGTACGTGCCGTGGTTCAGCGCCATGTCGATGGGCGGCGCGCCGGACCGGCGAACCGGGGCGATGGGTGCGTTGCTCGCTGTCGTTCGAGGCTGCATGGAGCGCTCCTCCCGTGGTGTTCAACCAGCATCAACCAGGCTAGTAGTCCCCAGGATTCAGGAGGCCACCTTCGCTGGCCAGTTGCAAGGAGGAAGAGTGAGAGGCGCGGCCCCAGAGCTTGTGTGCGAAGGCGTGGGACCAGGGTGAGGATGGGCCGAAGTGCGAGCTCGGCTTACGGAGCGGTCGTTGTCCCCCCCCCGCAGGCCCCCCCGCAGGCGCTCGTGGGGCACCTGTTGACGCCTTCGTCGTCCCGTGTGGAGCCCGCGCGCGCCCCCGCGCCGCTCGGCTGGTCTCCTTGACCGCCGTGCGGGCACTCACGGACTGATCGCCGTCCCGACTGTCGCGTTCCCGACTGTCCCTGTCGTCGCCTTGACGCCCGGGTTTTGCCGCACGGCCTTCCAGTGGCAATAGCACAGGTACGGCGGGTTGATGCGACACTCGAACCTGTCGATGCAGTACGGAGAGAGCCCCCAGCAGTCTGACGACAGCGTTCCACCCTCGCACGTGCAGCTCCCGTCTTCGCTGCACCACCAACTGAGCGAACCAGTGCCCCCACCGTTGTTCACGAGCTCCTCTGTCACGGCGGTCGTCTCCTCGGGAGTGGTCGTTTCTTCGGGGGCTACGACGCAGCCGGCCAGGAGGCCGGAGGCAAGAGACAGGACGGCGAGCGCGGCGCGAATGGTGTTCTTCATCTGAGCAGCTCCTTGTGAGGGTTCGCTGTTCCCTCAGAGCAAGGCAGGTGCCCGCGCATCAAACCCCCCGCTTCTTCGGGCTATTCCTTGGAGGCGTGCGTGGGCAGGTTGAGCGAAACCTCGCTCACGTGCGCGCGTAGTTGAGCGAAACCTCGCTCACGTGCGCGCGTAGTCGCGCATCGCGGGCGCTCCGCCGGTCCCAGGCTGCGGTCGCGAGCTCGGGCCCCGCGGCAGGCCGCGTTGCTTGAAGGACCGCGAGCTTCGGGGGGGCCAGCACGAGCGTGCCCGCCTCGTGCCGCACGCGTTCGAGCGTTGGCTCAGGGTCCGTGGGAAGGAGGATGGAATCGACACGAAGCGGACCGCCGCGCCCATCGGGTCGCGGCCTCGCGCGACCGTTCAGCTCGCGCGGAGCGGCGGCGCCTGCAGCGGGGCGCTCTCGCGCTCGAGCGCGAGCGCGGCGCGCAGGACCAGCGCTTCCTCGAAGTGACGCCCCACGATCTGCAGCCCGAGCGGCAGGCCGACGCTGGTGAGGCCCATCGGCACGCTGATCGCCGGCTGGCGCGTCAGGCTGAAGGGCGCGACGAAGGAGGGGGGGAGCGCGCCGCCGTCGATCAGGGGCGCGGCCCCGGCCGACGTCGGCGTCACCAGCAGATCGAAGCGGCGGTGGAACGCGGCCATGGTCAGCGCCAGCTCCGCGCGCTGCCGCTCCGCCTCCAGGTACGCCACCGCGCTCAGCGCCTCTCCCTGGGCTGCCGCGCTCTGGACCGCCGGATCGAGCAGCGCGCGCTGCTCCGGTCCGAGCTCCCGCACCGTGTGCGCGGCGCGCGCCGCGAACAGCGTCCGCAGCACGCCCCCCGGGTCAGCGAACGGCGGCGCCACCTCCTCCACCTCGGCGCCGAGCCGCTGGAGGAGCGCGACCGCCGCGTCGAAGCGGGCCCGCGTCTCGCCCGGCAGATCGACGTACCCGAGCGTGGCGCTCACGCCGACCCGCACGCGGCGCAGGAACCTTGCATTGAGCGTGTCGGACGCGCCGAGCGTGTCGGACGCGTCAGGGGCGTCGGGGGCGTCGACCGCGACGAGCGCGCCCAGGTACAGCGCGTCCTCGCGCGGCGGCGGGGCCCGGAACGGATCGCGATCGTCAGGACCGGAGAGAACCGAGAGGAGCAGCGCCGCGTCGCCGACGGTGCGCGCGATCGGCCCCACGTGCGGGGGCACCCCCACCACGCTCGCCGGGTGCGCGGGCACGCGACCGAAGGTCGGCTTGCACCCCACCACCCCGGAGAACGCGCTCGGCACGCGGATCGAGCCGCCGCCGTCCGTTCCGACGGCGAGCGGACCGAAGCCGGCCGCCACCGCCGTGACGGCGCCGGCGCTGCTGCCGCCCGGCGTGCGCCGCGGGTCCCACGCGTTGCGCGTGATCCCGGTCAGCGGGCTGTCGCCGAGGCCCTTCAGGCCGAACTCGGAGGTCGTCGTCTTCCCGAAGAGCACCGCCCCGTGCTCCCGCAGGCGGGCGACGGCGGGCGCGTCCTCTGTCCAGGGGCCAGCCGCGTCCACGGTGCGCGAGCCCCGCCGGGTCGGCCAGCCGCGCGTGAGCAGGAGGTCCTTCACCGAGACGGGTACCCCGTCCAGGCGCCCCACCGGCTCGCCTCGAGCCCAGCGCGCCTCGGACGCCCGCGCGGCCTCCAGGGCCCGCTCCTCGTCGAGGAGCGCGAACGCGTTCAGCGGGGCTCCCTGGCGCTCCACATGGGCGAGGACGGCGCGGAGCGCCTCGACGGGGGAAGCGCTGCGGGATCGGTAGAGCGCGAGGAGCTCGACGGCGGTGGCTTGCACGAGCGAGGTCGGCGGCATGTGTCCACTATAACGGATGATATGTCCTTCGCAACGGATATGCGCGTTCGCCTCGGTGTTCTCGCCATGGTCCTTGTCGTGTGGATCTGTCGTGCATCACAGCCGACGGCGACGCCGGGCACAGGATGGCGTCTCCGGCGAGAGGGCGCGGCTGTCGCATTCGTAGCTCGGTGGACGGCCGGCGCCGTGCCCGGCTTGCGCCGGATCGGTCTTTGGCCGCCCCGTCCAAACCCGGCGTGCACCTTTCGTCATGCACCGGGCTTTCCATCCATGTTCGTGGCGAAGCAGGGTTCGCGCATCCACCCCAGCTTGTGCCGTTGCAGCGCGGCTGAGGCCGAATGCATGGCAGAGCTCGCGATGCTCGTTGAGGCCTCCGGGCCGAGTGGGGCCGCGCGCTTGCCTCGCGTTTCGAATTCCACCACACGCCGAAGCACGCGAGCTGATCGAGCGCGGCCGAGATATGCGTCGACGCGGATGCGACGAGGTGGTAAGCGTACGAGCCCTAGGAGTGCAACATGGCGTCGATGCGCACGCGAAAAGTGAGTCTCTGCGGCAAGGAGCTGCATGGCCTGCAGCACATCTGCGCGTTCTTCGATTCGCGCAAGGAAATGTACGACATCCTCAATCCGTACTTCCAGGAAGGAATCGATACCGGCGACGAGGTGGTGACCATCCTCGAGTCGAGCGTGCATGACGACCATGTGAATCGGATGCAAAGCGGCGGCGTGCCCGTGCAGGACGCGATTCAGCGTGGCCAGCTCAAGGTCGTGCCTTCCGAGCAGACGTACCTCCAGGACAACGTGTTCGTCGCGGACCGCATGCTCTCGACGCTCGAGGGCGTGCTCCAGGGCGCAGCCGAAGGCGAGTTCAAGTCCGTTCGCACCTGCGGCGACATGGAATGGGCGCTGAAGAGCCTGCCGGGCACCGAGGACCTGATGGTCTACGAAGCAAAGGTGAACACGCTGGCGCCCAAGCACGACTGCACGCTTCTTTGCTGCTACGACGTCAATCGCTTCAGCGGCCGGGTGATCGCCGATGTGCTCGCCACGCACTCGCACGTGGTCATCGGCGGCCACGTGCACGAGAATCCGTACTACCTCGACCCGGTGACGTTCCTGAAGAAGCTCGCGCTGCGGCGGGCGCCGGTGGCTCTCGCGAACGCGGGCTGACACGCCTTCGGCTGATCCGCGCCCCGCGGCAGGCGCCCGGGGCGCTCCGCTTCGCGCGCCGGGCTGCCACGATCGCCGCCTCGCTCCGCGTGGTATACCCCCTGCGTGGGACGCTTCGATCATCTTGCCACCACGCCCGCGCGCGGCGCGGCCGACGTCCTCAAGTGGAAGCTCGGCGCCCGCGAGAAGGCCGTCGCTGACGGGTTCGTCACGCCGCACCGCACGTACGACCGCTCGCTCGTCGAGAGCGGCCGCGCCTCGCTCACGTGGATTGGCCACGCGTCGTTCCTGCTCGTGCTGGGCGGCCTGCGCATCCTGATCGATCCCATCCTCGCGACGGGCCTCGGCACAACGAAGCGGCTCGCCCCGGCGGGCATCCCGCTCGAGGACCTCACCGAGATCGATCTGGTGCTGATCACGCACAATCACCGCGATCACCTGGACACGCCGACGCTGTCGCGCATCCTCGCGGCGCACGCGGTGCACCCGGGCAAGCTCGGCAAGAAGAACCCGCCGCTCCGGCCCCGCTTCGTGGTGCCGCAGGGCAACGGCGCGCTCCTCGCGAAGCTGGGCGCGGGCGCGATCGACGAGCTCGCGTGGTGGCAGTCCGTCCGCGTCGGCCAGGTCGAGATCACGCTCGTGCCCGCGCGGCACTGGTCGATGCGCATGCCCTGGGACAGGAACGAGGCGCTCTGGGGCGGCTTCGTGATCCGCGGCCCCGAGGGCGCCGCATACCACTCGGGCGACACCGGCTTCTTCGACGGCTTCGCCGAGATCGGCGCGCGCAACGGCGGCTCCATCGACTGGGCCATGTTGCCCATCGGCGCCTACGCCCCGCGCTGGTTCATGGAGCCGCAGCACATGGGCCCGGAAGAGGCCGTGCAGGCCTCCAAGCTGCTCGGCGCGCGCACCTTCGTCGCGATGCACTGGGGCACGTACAAGCTCACCGACGAGCCGATCGGCGAGCCGCCGGTCCTCGCGCGCGAGGCCTTCCTGAAGGGCCGCGGCGACATGGAGCGCCTCTGGATCCTCGACGTCGGCGAGACCCGCAGGCTCTGAGATCACGCATCTTCCGACGGCGGCGGCAGGCCCGGCAGGCCGTCGATGCTCGTCGTGTTCTTCTGCAGCCGATAGAGCGAGAGGCCCTCAGGCCCCTTGCGCTCCGCCCACTTCGACAGCGTGTCCCGCTCTCCCTCGTAGGCCATGCGCGGCACGGCGTAGCCGCACGACGTGGCGACGCGCTCGAGCTCGACGCGGATCACCGAGCGGACGCCCTGGAACGGCGGGAAGAGGTCCGCCAGCGCGCCGAAGCGCGGGTCGCCTGGGAAGACGGGCTCGCCGCGGCCCTGGAGGCGCAGGATGCGGGGCGGGCCGTCGAACGCGCAGAACATCAGCGTGATGCGGCCGTTGTCGCGCAGGTGCGCGATGGTCTCGACGCCGCTGCCGGTCAGGTCGAGGTAGGCCACGGTCCGCGGGTCGAGCACGCGGAAGGTGTCGTGCCCCTTCGGCGACAGGTTGACGTGCCCGCCGCTGCCCGAGGGGGCGGAGGCCACGAAGAAGAGGCGCTGCTCGGCGAGGAAGCCGATGAGGTCGTCGTCCAGCTCGGAGAAGGTTCGTCCCATGGATCCTCGTGGGCGGCGGACTGCCGCGTCGCGCGGTGTTGTAGGGGCGGCGCGGCGGTGAGGGGAGGGGAGGGGGAGAGAGCAACGCGCGCGCTGCGCCACGCGGGCTGGCTCATCCGTGGTCGGTTCGGTCGGAGACCCACTCCATCACAAGATGGTATTCCGCGACGCCCGCCTCGACGTTCAGGCTCTCGGCGGTGGCGAGCCGCCGCGCGTGCGCGTCGGGCGATGCGTCGATGAGGGCGAATGGATCCGCGGCGGACGCGACCTCCGCGGCGACCGCTCCCCATCCCCATTGCGCGAGCGGCCAGCTCAACCCCGCGTTACGACCGTCGCGCCCCCGCGCTCGACGAGCTCGTTGAGCCACGGTGGTAGGGCTGCGAGGGCCGACCAACCTCTCTCTAGAGCGACAAACGGGCTGAAATTGCCTGAAAAGCGCAGAATTTCGAACCGCCACGACACCATAAGACACCAAGACGTTTGTTTTATTTTCTGGCGTCTTGGCGTCTTCTGGCGCCTTAGCGGTTCATTTCTTGCTTGAAGAACGTGATCGGTGTTCTAGCGGGATCGCGAGCGCCGGCGCCGCACCCCGAGCGCGGCCGCCGCGATCGCGAAGAGCGAAGCGTAGGACGCGCCCCGCGGCGACTCCTCGCCGGTCACGCGGCAGCCGCAGCCGCCGTCATCCTCGCTGCCACCCGCGCCGCCGGTGCCGGTCGTGGCGGCCGCGGTCGTGGATGTCGTGTCGCCGCCGGTGCCCATACCGCCGGCGCCATCGCCGCCGGCGCCATCGCCGCCGGCGCCATCGCCGCCGGTGCCATCGCCGCCGGCGCCGCCGGTGCCAGCGCCGCCGGTGCCATCGCCGCCGGCGCCGCCGCCGGTGCCATCGCCGCCGACGCCCGTACCACCGCCGACACCCATACCACCGCCCATGCCACCCCCGCCGCCCGCGCCGGACGCGTCGCAGGCGTCGCCGATGCCATTGCCATTGGAGTCCGCCTGGTCGGGGTTCGGCACGGTCGGGCAGTTGTCGCAGGCGTCCCCGACGCCGTCGGCATCCACATCCGACTGCACCCTATTGGCCACGGTCGGGCAGTTGTCGCAGGCGTCGCCGACACCGTCGGCGTCGGTGTCGATCTGCGCGGTGTTGGACACCGTGAGGCAGTTATCTATGTTGTTGAGGACCGTGTCGAGGTCGATATCGGCGGCGCTCGGCACGGCGCACGCGGTCCAGGTCGTCGACCAGGGCTCGCTGGTCTCGTCGCGGCCGCTGACGCCATTGCTGCCCGTCATGACCTGGCCGGCCTCCGTGAGGTCCACGCGACACGTGTTGATCGTCGTCGTATTCATCGACAGGGGTGCGTGCAGCGCGGGATTGTCCGCCGTATCCGGCAGATACGTCGAGCCGTTGACCGTGACGCCCGTCTTGTTCACCGGGGCTTGGGTCCCTGCCGTTCCATAAGGCACGTAGTCGACGTCGGTCACGAGGTTCGTCATGCCATCCCAGTAAAATAGAATGACCGGCTCGCCCCCATTGGTGAACCCCCACGCGGTGCCGACCCCGTTCATGACCGGCACGAGCATGTCAGGGACAGCGGGGCTCGTCGTGGTCGCGGCGCCCGTTGCGATCTCGTACGTGGGATAGATCCCGTATCCGGTGAACGCGCTCGTCACGCCGCAGGAGGTCCTGAAGCACTCGCCGCCGGCGATCGACACGTACTGGGTCTCACCCGGCTGGATGACAGCACCGGCGGGGAATCGCACGATGAAGTCGCTGGTGCCGGCGGGTGCCCCAGCGATGACCACGTCGTAATAAGTATTGTAATCGGCGAGATAATAATCGGTCAGGACGATCGGCGTGTTTCCGGGGTTCCGGATCGCGACGGACTCGGCCTGTGTCGGGGAGACGACGACCTCCATCAGCAGGAGCTTCTCCGCCGCGGCGTGCGCCGCGGCTGGAAGCAAGACCATCGTGGAGAAGGACAGAATCGAGGCGAAGCGCTTCATGGGGCGTACCCTAAACCAAACCCGGAGAGAGTGAAAGGCCCAGGGTGGCGTCAGTCCGGATTATCCCAAAGCGGCTCCGAGGCCGGCGCGCGCTCGACGCGGCCACCACGGCAAGCAGGGGCCACCCCGATGCGGGTTAACCCGGCGGAGCTGCTGAATTGGCCAGGGCGTTCGGGCGGCCCGACGGAGATCCCGTATCCAGCCGCGGCCCGGGTCGGACGTGACGAGAAGACGACAGCGGGTGGACCGCCATCTGGACGACGTTGTCGAGCAGCCGCTTCGCAGCTAGCTCGATGCCGTCACACCGATTCAAGACCAGGACCGGGAAACAGCCGACGATGGCACCGTTCGTATCCGGCAAGGCGTTGCGCCGGATGACCTCCCTGGGCCGTCGCCCAGCTCAGGGGCAGCTGCCGGCGAAGCTCAGGAAGCTCTGTACGCAGGCGTCCGCCTGAGCTTGGCTGGTGAGCGGCAAGGAGGTGAGGGTGTTGGCCACCGACACGTATCCGCACTGGTCGGGCTCCGGGCCGAGCTGGCCGTTGACAGCGAACTCGACGAAGGGGCCCTCGTGGCCATTGCTGTTACTCTTCAGATAGTAGTAGATGCTGCCGGGGCCCATGAACCCCGAGTAGTTGATGCACTCGACGGGGGGAGCAGGGGGACCCCACCCGGGCATGCCATCACACGGGCACGCCGGCGCTGTGGGCTGGCAGGTGCCGCTCTGGCAGGTGAAGCCCGACCCGCACGAGCCGCAGTCGAGCGCCCCGCCGCAGCCATCGGCGATCGAGCCGCAGGTCGCTCCCTGAGCGGCGCAGGTGGTGGGGACGCAGACGGGCGTCTCGCAGCTCGTCCCCGTCCAGCCGGGCGCGCACGTGCAGGTGTAACCGCTCTCGGTCGCGGCGCAGGCGCCGCCGTTCTGGCAGGGGGCCGAGGCGCAGGGGTCGGTGCAGGTGCCGTTCTGGCACAGCAGGCCGTCGCAGCACGGGAGGGTGGCGTCGCACGGCGCCCCCACCGGCAGGCAGCCCTGGCCGTTGCAGGTCGGGTCGTAGAGCGGCGAGCTCGGGTCGGTGCTGGTGATGTAGTCACCGTCGTGGGCGCTATGCGCGTTGATGCAGGCCTGGTCGCTGATACGAAGGATCTTGTACGGCTTGCTCGCGGAGCCGGTATGGTGGCAGATCTGGACTGTGCCGCCTGGATCGAAGTAGGTGCACTGCTCGGGGGTGAGCGCGTCATGGGCCTCGCCCACGACCTCCCGGCTTTCGTCGCCGTCGGCCGCGGAGGGGCCGGCGCTGGTACAGCCTGCGAGCAGCAGGGTGGAGAGAGCCGGGATCGTCAGAGAGTGGAGACGTGAGCCTGCAAGATACCGCATGGGTGGTCATCCTTTCAAGGTTGTGCTTGCGCTGGCTGGAGAAGGGGCTGGCGGTCTATTCAAGTTAGCTATTCAAGTTAGATGCCAGTGTCGAATCGGCGCTTTCGGAGGTGATGTTGACGCAGGCCCCTGCATGGCATTCGGTGTGTGCGCGCCGCCGGTTCCCGTCGCCCAGGTCCGGTCGCGCGCCGCCGCCTGCTGCTGCCTGAATGCCTCACCTGCGGAGTCCACGGCGCACCGCCGTGACCGACCGCGGCGACCCTGCCGAGTTCGATGACGGAGCGATCTTCCACCATAGGTTCAGGCGAGGATGCAACAGCGACGAGCTCGTCCGCGCGCTTGTCTTGCCGTTCGTGGACAGCTCGCTGCCGTTTCTGGACAGGCGACATCGTTCGCGCACGCGATCGATGGCGATCTGCGCGATACGTCGAGGTCGAGCCCGACTACCGGTACGCCATGGTGAGCTGCGGGCGGTTGGCCCGGGGTGGCGTTGTCGCCGGGGTTGTTGCTCGTGGGTGCCAGCGCTCGTGACGTTCAGGGCCGGCGCCGCGGCAGGCCCGCGGCCGCGCGCCCCGCGGACAGCGTCCCGGAGGGGCTCTCGCCGAACCGGCGCTTGTATTCGACGCTGAACCGCCCCGGGTTGCCGAGCCCGAGCGCGGCCACGACGCCCGCGACCGACGTGCCGGCCGAGGGCTCGGCCAGCTGGCGGCGCGCGAGCTCGAACCGGCGCCGCCGCAGGAAGTCCATCGGCGGCATTCCCCGGCTCGCCACGAAGGCTGCTCGCAGGGACCGCTCCGGCACGCCCGCCGCGGCGACGATGTCGGCCAGCGTGATGGGCTCCGCGGCGTGCGCAGCCATGTATTCTTCAGCCTTGCGGACGCACGCCGGGGCCACGCGCGGCTGCGGTGCATCGAGGATCTCCGATAGGCTGTGCCGTGTGTGTACCAGGAGGCTCGTGAAGAGAGCACCACGCAGCGCGGCGAGCAGCATCGCGAGGCCCACGACTGCTCGATCTGGCGGCGGAAGAGCTGCGCGACCTCGTGGACCGTGCGGCCCGGTCCGTCCTCGATGTCGAGCGCCGTACCGAACCGGATCGGGCCGCGCAGCGCAGCGCCCGTGAGCGTGGTGAAGTGGGCGTAGTCTTGGAATCCAGGGGGGATATGAAATGAACGCCTGGAAGCGGATGATCTACCGTTGCAGTCTCGGCCTGACTGTCTCGCTCGTCTTGCTCGAGCAAACCGCCCACGCCGGCACGATCGGGATGGTAGCGGGCAACGCGCATGTCGAATCCTTCAATGCCGACACCGATGAGAGCCTAGGCGGCGCGGAGCTGGTCGGTTCCAGCTTGTTCTCCAGCGGGGATTGCGCCATTCGCGCGACCGCGACCGAGACGATCGGATACGTGGCCACCCTCTCCTCCCAGATCTACATCGTCGACCTTGACGTGGGTCCACCGGAGGTCATCGGGACGATTCCTATTTCGAACCCAGGGCAAGACATCGTGCTTACCCCGGACGGAAACTACCTCGTCGTGTGCAGCGGGATCCCGTTTCCGCTGGTAAGCGTCATCGACGTCCGTACATCCGCGGAGACGTCCACGTTCGACCTTGGCCTTGGCACGAACTGCACCTCGGTCGACGTATGCAGCGACGGCTCGGTGCTCGTCACATCGGACGGAACACCGGACGAAATGTCGACCGTTCGCCGGCTCACCATCAACGCGAGCGGGGGCCTCATGGATACAGGCGAGGAACTGCAGTTCTTCGCCAGACCGAGCAATGTCTATTGCGCTCCCGACGCTGCGGCAGGTGTGGTTCTGACGGGGGACGATGGCCATGCTGTCTCGTTCGCAGTGCAGGGGCTCGTGGCGGTCGACACACGTCCCCTGTCGGCTGTGGTCGGCATGTCGGGCGCCTTCGATGGAACGGGCGGAGAGTTCTACGCGCGCAGCTCGTCTGGGTTGGAATTTGAACCAGGCTTCGTGGATGCCTTCGGGTTCGCGCCGATGACCGGGGCTCTGAGCCAGGCGCCGCTCTTTACCTCGGAGCTTTCCATCGGCGGGCTCGCCGAGCCGGGGACGGACCAGCTGCCCGTCCATCCTGACGGGACGCGTCTGTACGTCTCTCAGTTCACGACCGTCTCCGTGCTCGACGCAGCGACGGGGGGCCACGTCGACGAGATCGCGACGAGCAGGCCGCGCTTCTCGAGCCTCACCGGCGTGTGCGTCGCCACGGCCGACGTCCTGCCGCTGCCGCCGGCGAACGACGACATCCAGCGCGCAACCGTCGTGACGGAGCCGCTGTCGTTCATCGACGACATCAAGACGGCGGCCGCAACGACGGCGCTGGACGACCCGTCCTGCTCCGGCAACGGCCATACTGTCTGGTACACCTACACGCCGACGGTCAGCCGGCGCATCGAAGCACGTACGGACGGGAGCGACTACCTCACAACGCTGTCGGTGTACACCGGGAGCCCGGGGGCGCTGTCGCAGATCGCATGCAACGACGTCTTCAATCAGAATTCCTTGGTATCGTGGGACGCCGTTGCCGGGGAAACGTACTACATCATGGCTGGGTCGATCTTCGACAATCCAGGAGGAAACCTCGTCTTCACCGTGGAGCCCGCGCTGGCCATCGACGTCACACTCAATCCAAGTGGTTCAATGTTCGTCGGGACCGGCGATGCGCGGGTGACAGGCACGGTGACGTGTACAAGGCCGGTCGACGTCTCCATCAGCGGGAGCCTCCGCCAGCGCGCGGGGCGAACGATCGTCGAGGGACCCATCGATGCGTCGGTCTTCTGCGAGGGCTCTGCCACCTGGAGCGCGCTGGTCGACGACCCGGACGCGCTGTTCGCCGGGGGCCCCGCCGCTTTTCAGGTTGATGCGCACGCATGCGACCGGGAGTGCGCCGACGACGCCGCGACGGGGACCGTCCGGTTGCGAGGAGGGAAGTAGGGCTGTCGCGCGCGTGAGGTCGCTAGAACGGCAAACATGGATCGGCTCTACAGGTCGGTCTCCTGATCGGTGTCCGTCACTGGTACCCGATGATCCGGTGGGGGACGTAGGGCTCCTCGAGGGAGGCGGCCTCCTCGGCGCTCAGCTTGACCGACAGCGCGGCCACGGCGTCGTCCAGGTGGGAGCTTCTTGTCGCGCCGACGATCGGCGCCGCGACGGGGGCCTTCTGGAGAAGCCAGGCCAGGCCGATCTGCGCCCGGGGGACACCGCGGCGGGCGGCAAGGTCGGCCACCCGCTCGACGATGGGTCTGTCGGCATCGGCGGACGCGTCGTACTTCTGGTGGAGCACCTGGTCGCTCTGTTCTCGGGCGGTCGTCTCGCTCCAGTCGCGGGTCAGCCGTCCGCCTGCGAGGGGACTGTAGGGGATGACGCCGATCCCCTCCTCCTGGCACAGGGGCAACATCTCCCGTTCCTCCTCCCGGTAGATCAGGTTGAGGTGGTTCTGCATCGAGACGAACCGGGTCCAGCCGTGGCGGTCGGCGGCGTGCAGCGCCTTGAGGAACTGGTAGGCGCGCATGGCCGAGGCGCCGAGATAACGGACCTTGCCGGCCCTCACGACGTCGTGGAGGGCCTCGAGGGTCTCTTCGATGGGTGTACCGTAGTCCCAGCGGTGGATCTGGTAGAGATCGATGTAGTCGGTCCCGAGCCGCTCCAGGCTCTTGTCCACCTCGCTGAGGATGGCCTTGCGGGACAGGCCGGCGCCGTTAGGGCCTTCGTGCATCCGGCCGTGGACCTTGGTGGCCAGGACGATCTGGTCACGGCGGGCCAAATCTTTCAGGGCCCGACCGACAAATTCCTCGCTGGTGCCGGCGCTGTAGACGTTGGCGGTGTCGAAGAAATTGATCCCCAGGTCGAGGGCGTGGCGGATCACCTTCCGGGATTCGTCCTCGCCGAGGACCCATTGGTGGAATCCCGGCTGGGGAACGCCGAAACCCATGCAGCCCAAGCAGATCCTCGACACATCCAGCCCGGTCCGGCCGAGCTTTACGTACTCCATCGGAACCCTCCTCAGGGCACTCTACTACGGTTCGGAACGAGGGCTTCCAGCCCTGCCAAGGGGCGGCTGTGAAGGTGACCACCGCCGCCACGCGGCTTCCTGGTCGATGGCGTACGATCGCCCAGATACGACCTCGCTCGACCCCCGCCGGATGATCCAGAGGCGCCTTCCTGGCGCGGCGCGGATCCGGTAGTCCTCGCCCGGCCTCCGGCTCTCGCATGCCCCCGTCGACCACGCCTCCCTCCGTCGCAGAGCGCCTCGCGCGCGCCCTAGAGGTGCTCGTGCCGGCGCTCGACATCGTCGAAGCGCGGGTCGACGAGGGCGCGCCGCCGGCCTGGTGCGAGGCGCGGGGCTGGACGGGCTTCCTCCTGTCGCTCTCCGACGCCGAGCTCGCCCGCTGCGAGGCCGAGGGGCTCGCCGCGTGCATCGACGGCCTCGAGCGCCCGCCCCCGAGCCTCGTGGCCCTGGCGCGGGCCGCGGACGAGGCCGCGAGGCTGCCGCGGCGGCCTGTCCAGCCGCTCCCGCGGGCGTCGCTGGACGAGCTGCGGGCGGTGCCTGCGCGCAAGCGGCTCCAGCTGGAGGCCCTGCTCGGCGCCGTGGCCCCCATGGCCGCCCGCGCCCGCCGCCTCGTCGACGTGGGCGCGGGGCACGGCCACTTCACCCGCCTGGCCGCCGCGCGCTTCGACAGGGACGCGATCGGCCTCGAGCGCGAGCCCGACCGCGTGGCCACCGCCTCCGCGCTGGCCGCCGGGGGCCGGGCGCGCTTCGTGGCGTTCGACGCCTTCGAGCAGGCGCTGGCGTTCGGTCCGGACGACCTGGCGGTGGGCCTGCACGCCTGCGGCGAGCTCGGGGACCGCACGGTGACGGCGGCGGCCGAGGCGCCCTGCGACCTGGCGCTCGTCTCGTGCTGCCTGCAGAAGATCGGCGCGCCGGCCCGCGCCCCGCTCTCGGCCGCGGCCAGGGCGGCGGGGCTCGTCCTGAAGCGCGAGGCGCTGGGGCTCACCAACCTGACGGCGCGCCCCGCGGGGGTCGAGGCCAGCCTCGACGAGGAGCTCCTGGCGCGCGAGCGGCGGCACGCGCTGCTGTCGCTGCTCCGCGGCCGCGGGCTCGACGTCGCCCTGGGCGAGGAGATGCGCGGGATCAACCGGCGGCGCGCGCACGGCGGGCTGCGCGAGCTCGCGGCCCGGGCGCTCGCGCTGCGGGGCCTCGGCCCGGCGACCGAGGCCGAGCTCCGCGAGCGCGAGGTGGCGGCGCGCGCGGCGTTCGGCCAGATGCGCCGGCTCACGCTGCCGCGCGCGCTCCTGGCCCGGCTCACGGAGGTCGCGGTCGCGCTGGATCGCGCGATGGCCCTCGGCGAGCGAGGGCACGAGGTCGAGGTGGCCATCGTGTTCGAGACCGAGGTGACGCCGAGGAACGTCGCGATCTTCGCCAGCGCCCGGCCGGGAGGGCTCGGTGGCTGAAGCGGCCCCCGCGGCTCACCCGATGCGCGGGAGTGCCGTGGAGCCCCAAGCCCGCCCCCCCCGGTCACCAACGTGGTCGTGAACGTGGTCGTGGTCGTGAACGTGGTCGTGGTCGTGGTCGTGGTCGTCAACGGCTTGTCGTGAACGTGAACGTCCCCGGAAGTCGCCGGGGGCAGCGACACTCGTCGACCAAGGTACCGGCGGAACGTTCACGTCTACGATCGTGTCGTCGACGGCCACGACCACGACCACGACCACGACCACGTTCACGACCACGACCACGTTCACGGTGGTGACCGCTGGGCCAGCAGCCCTGCGGATCGGGTGCTTCCCTGGCAACAGTGCCGCGCGGCAGACCGTTGATTCCAAGCGTTTCATGGAATGGCACGCACGGTGCACATCACGGCGCCATGCAAAGACGTCAGTTCTTGGGAGGCGCCGCTGCAGCGGTGTCGGCAGCGCTTCTGGCAGGCAGGGCGCGGGCCGCCGGGCCCAGCGTGATCCGCGTCGGGGTGCCCGGTGTCGGCGTGGGCAATCGCCCTGTCACCGGAGGCAGCTTCTTCTCCCTCTTGCACCTCCAGGGGACCCTGGCGGAGGAGTTCAAGAAGGACGGCATCGAGGTGAAGTGGAACTTCTTCCGCGGCGCCGGCCCGGCCGTGAACGAGGCGGTCGCGAACAACCTGCTCGACATCTGGACCCACGGTCACCTGCCTTCCGTGGTCGGCCGGGCGAGCGGCCTCAAGACGCGGCTCCTGGCCAGCGCCAGCCGGCGCGGACACGCCTACCTGGTGGTGCCCGCCGATTCGCCGATCACCGGGGTCAAAGATCTGCGCGGCAAGAAGGTGGCCTTCCAGAAGGGCACGGCCTCGCAGCTGTCCGCGAACCGGATCCTCGAGGGCCACGGGCTGACCGAGAAGGACATCCGGTCCATCAGCATGGATGCCTCCACCGCGAAGGCGGCGATCGCCACGAAGGACATCGACGCGGTGTTCGGCGGCACGGACTACCTCTCGCTCCGCGACCAGGGGATCGGGAAGATCGTCTACACGACCAAGGGGGATTCCCCTACCTACCCGAGCAATTCAGGCATCATCGCGCGGGAGGACTTCATCAACGAGTACCCCGACGTCGTGCAGAAGATCATCACGCTCGCGGTGAAGTCGGCGGCGTGGGTCTCGGACGAGAAGAACCGCACGCAGGCCTTCCAGCTCTGGTCGAAGTCCGGCACGCCCTTCGCGAACTACAAGGAAGCGCAGCAGGGCGAGGACATGAAGCAGAACGCCAGCCCGCTGCTCGACGAGTACGCCATCGCCCGGTACAAGTCGGCGGTCGCCGACTCGAAGAAGTACGGCCTGATCAGGAGCACGTTCGAGGTCGAGCCCTGGACCGATCGGCGCTTCCTCAACCGGGCGCTGAAGGACACCGGACTCGAGCGCTTCTGGGCGGAGTGGGACGCGAACGGCAAGCCGAAGGGCTGACGGCACGCGGGCGCGGGCCGCGACGCGCGGTCTGCGCCGCCAGCACCGGCGACTCGCTCGATCCCAACTTGCTGCAAGGAATGACCTGATGGAGAAGAGGCGGATTGGCTCGCTCGACGTGTCGGTCGTGGGCCTGGGGTGCAACAACTTCGGCGGTCGAATCGACGAGCAAAGGACGGTGGCGGTCGTCGGCGCGGCGCTCGACGTCGGCATCAACTTCTTCGACACGGCGGACGTCTACGGCGGCACGAAGAGCGAGGAGCTGCTCGGCAAGGCCCTCGGGAGCCGGCGGAGCTCGGTGATCATCGCGACCAAGTTCGGCGTCCCGCTCGACGACGAGCGCAGGGGCGGCGCGCGGCCGGCGTACATCCAGCGCGCCGTGGAGGACAGCTTGCGCCGGCTGGGCACCGACTGGATCGACCTGTACCAGCTGCACCGCCCCGATCCCGAGACGCCCATCGAGGACACGCTGGAGGCGCTCGACGCGCTGGTCCGCGCCGGCAAGGTGCGCGAGATCGGCAGCTCCAACTTCTCGGCCGCGCAGATCCGCGTCGCCGAGGAGGCCATCCGCCCGGGGAAAGCGCGCTTCGTGAGCGTCCAGAACGAGTACAGCCTCCTCCAGCGCGAGCCCGAGCGGGAGGTGCTCTCGGACAGCAAGCGCCTCGGGATCGCCTTTCTGCCCTATTTCCCGCTGGCGAGCGGGCTGCTCTCCGGCAAGTACCGGCCCGACGGCCCGGCGCCCGTCGGCGCGCGGCTCTCGTCGCAGGACACGGCGCTCTCCGCGCGCTTCTTGACCGAGCGGAACCGGCAGACCGCCGCGGCGCTCGGCGCCTACGCGGCGTCCCGGGGCCACACGCTGCTGGAGCTGGCCTTCTCGTGGCTCGCCTGCCGGCCTGCGGTGGCCTCCGTGATCGCCGGCGCGACGTCGCCGGAGCAGGTGCGCGCGAACGCCGCCGCCGTGGGCTTCCGGCTGACCGGGGCCGATCTGGAAGAGATCGATCGACTGGCGCCGCTCCCGGCCCGCTGAGCGAAGAGGAATCCATGGCCGTTTCGACATCCACGTTGCGTGTTCAGGCTGCCGTCGAGCAGCTCCAGTCCGGCGGTATGGTGATCCTCGTCGACGACGAGGCGCGCGAGGACGAGGGAGATCTCGTCGTCCTGGCGGAGCACGCGACGCCGGCCACCATCAACTTCATGGCGACCCACGGCCGGGGGCTGATCTGCCTCGCCCTCACCGAGGACCAAGTGGACCGCCTCGGGCTGCCGCTCATGGCGACCCGGCCCGGCGCCCGCCGGTCCACGGCGTTCACGGTGAGCATCGAGGCGCGCGAGGGCGTCACCACCGGCATCAGCGCCCGCGACCGGGCGCGCACGATCGCGGCCGCCATCGCGCGGGACGCGTCGCCGCGAGACGTCGTGTCGCCAGGGCACGTGTTCCCGCTGCGGGCGCGCCGGGACGGGGTGTTCGAGCGCGAGGGGCACACCGAGGGCGCCGTCGACCTGGCGCGGCTCGCCGGGGCGCTGCCGGCCGCCGTGATCTGCGAGATCCTGAATGACGACGGGACGATGGCGCGCCGCCGGGACCTCGCGCGCTTCGCGGCGCGACAGGGGCTGCCGCTCGTCTCCATCGATGACCTCATCCGCTACCGGGTGCGGTCCGAGGACGTCGCCGCGCGCGTCCGGAGCGCCCCGTTCCGGCCCGCAGGAAGCCCGAGCGGCGAGTGGCGGGCGCACACGTACACGCTACGTCGCGAGAGGCAGCTGCTCCTCCTGACGCACGGCGCGCCGGCGCACGCCGGCGACCCCGCCCTCGTGTACACCCACCGCGCCGCGCTCGTCTCGGACCTCCTCGGCGACGCCCATCTGTTCGACGCCCTGCGAGACATCGAGGCCGCGGGCGCCGGCGCGGTGGTCTATGTGCCCCCGCCGGCCGAGCCGACAGCGCCGGGAGCGGACGTCACGATCGGGCTCGAGCTCGCCGTGGCTGCGCGCGAGCTCGTGGCGCTCGGATATCGCCGGGTGACGCTCCTCGACTCGAGGGCACCCCGGCCCGACGGGCCAAAGAAGGAGATCGACCTCGAGACGGGCGAGCCCGTGGCGCAGGTGGGGGGCCACGGCGCGCTGCTGCCCCGGCGCGGGCGGACGGCGGATGGCCTCTCGGGGTCTCCCGCCCTGCAGAGCTGAGGCGAGCGTGCCGCTGCGACGCGCGTGGAGCGCCGTCGCTCGTCGCCGCCGGTGCAGCTCGTCGGCCTGGCCAGTTCCCCCTGCGGATTCCGGTCATGGCAGCACGTCGCATGTGATCCAACCTAGCCTGGATGTCCCTGCGGTGAGCTAGGCTCTGCCTGACGAACCGCGGCTCGGATCGAGCCATCGGTCGATCTCGATGGGCACGGACAATGAACGGGCAGAAGCTCATACCGGAGCTCGACGTGGCGGATCTCGGCGCCTCGCTCCGCTTTTACGTTGGCGTCATCGGCTGCACGCTGCGGTTCGAGAGGCCCGAGGAGAGATTTGCCTTCATCGACCTCGAGGGCGCGCAGCTGATGCTGCAGGAGGCGGCAGGGCCGGGCCGCAGGTTCCGCACCGCACCGCTGGAGCATCCTTACGGGCGCGGCGTCAATTTTCAGATCGAGGTCGCCGACGTCACTTCGCTGTACGAGCGCGTGCGCGCAGGCGGCTTCCAGATCGTGATCCCCTTCGAGGATAGGTGGTACCGCGAGGGCGATACGGAGCTCGGCAACCGCCAGTTCGTCGTCGCCGACCCTGACGGTTATCTCCTGCGGTTCTTCACCGACCTGGGCCAGCGCCCTCTGCGCTCTTGATCGCTCTCCGTGCTCGCTGGTCGCCAGTCCGATCGACCGAACTGGCTCCGCCTGTCAGAAATCCAACCAGGGATCTGTAGCGCGAATGAAGAGATTTTGACGCAAAGACGCAAAGGCGCAAAGACGCAAAAATACAAATAATCTGCTCTTTTTTGCGTCTTTGCGCCTTTGCGTCTTTGCGTTGAAATCTCTCTCCGGATCCCTGGCTGGACCCCTGGCGGGCGAAACTAGGGATAACTGACGGTGATCTCGGCGAGGAACGTCCTGCCGTTCTGCCGGCTCGTGGCCGAGAGGTAGCTCTCCGCGGCCGGGTAGTCGTACCGCGTGTCCATCGCGTTGTAGATGCCGATCACATAGCGGCTGTGGAAGCGCTGGAGCTCGCCGGACACCGTGAGGTCCGCGACGATCGCGCCCGCGGTCTCGTCAGCCGAGCTGCGGGCGATGCGCCGGGGCGCCTCCAGGTTGATCCGGAGCCCGGCGGCGACGAGCCGCTCCACCACGGGCACGACGCCGCGAAACGACGCCAGGTGCTCCGGCGCGTTGATCAGCCGCTCTCCGCGCCTGAGCTCGCCGCGCTGGTAGCCGTACGTCGCCGCGAGCATCCAGCCTTGCCGCCACTCGCGGCGGAGCTCGACGTCTCCCCCCGCCACGAACGCGTCTGGACGGCTGTTCACGTAGCGCACCACGCCGGGCACCCCGGGCCTGTCCTCGGCGGAGATGATCCGGGCCGACAGCTTGCTCGCGTGGACGGCGCCGAGCGCGGTCCAGTCGTCGCCGAGGCGCTGCGAGTACTCGATCTCGGCCGAGGCGATGGACTCCGGCTTGAGCACGAGGCCCCGGGCGGGGTCGACGGCGGGCACCTGCGTCTTGCCGTCGGTGTAGAACTGCTCGGAGATGCTCGGGGCGCGGAAGGCGCGCCCGGCCATGATCTTCAGGACCCCTCCCGGCGCAGGCCGGAGGATGATCGCGGCGCGCGGCACGACGATCGGCGCGAACGTGCTGTAGACGTCGAGGCGCGCGCCCCACGAGAGGCGGACCCACGGGGCGGGCGAGCTGTCGAGGATGAGGTAACCGGCGCCGAAGCGGTACGGCTCGGGCTTCGTGGTGACGCGGCCGTCCCCGAGCACGCTGCCCAGCGTCGCCTCGGGGTGCGCCTGCACCTCGCCGCCGCCGGTGACCCTCAGCCAGGGGAGCGGCGTCCACGCCGCCCTGAGCTCGCCGCCCAGCCAGGTGCCGTGCTGCTGCTCGAAGATCGTCTCTTCCTCGAACGCGTAGACGCCGCGCCAGACGAAGCGGTTCACGTGGGCGCGCGCCATGAGCTGCAGGTCGGGCGCGAGCCGCGGCTCGAAGCGCAGCTCGGCCATCATGTGCGCGTCCTCGTAGCTCGTCCCGAGGTCGTTGAGCCGCGTGCCCACGTAGCCGGTCGGGACGAGCTGCTCGCGCGTGTGGTACATCCACTGCGCCGTGAACGGCCCGTACCAGGCGCGCCCGGACGTGCCGCCGGCCCGGAACGTCTCGGCGCGCTCGGCGATCTGCGCGCGCGGCCCCTCGCCGGGTTCCCGCAGCGACACCGGGACGTCGAACCCGTCGGAGCGCGCCCCCGTGACGCTCGCCCGCACGCCCGCGTCCTTGCGGGCGTTGTAGTGGAACCCGGCGCGCGCGTGGCCCACGCCGTCGTAGTAGGTGCCGGCCGCCACGTGCGCGGCCGTGGGCTCGTCGCGCCCGCGCGGGACGAGGTTGACGATGCCGGAGAGCGCGCCCGTGCCGTAGAGCAGCGAGCCAGGGCCGCGGACGACCTCGATGTGATCCACGTCGTGGAGGTCGTCGCGCGCGTCGGAGCCCACGAACGCGGCGTTCAGCACGTTGTCGTTCGTCGAGTGGCCGTCGGAGAGGACGAGCAGCCGGTTGCCGTAGTCGAGCGGCTCGCCGAGCCCGCGGATCCCGGCCGAGTAGACCACGTGATCGTTCGAGAGGTAGACGCCGCGCGTGCCGCGCAGCGCCTCGGCGATGGTCGGGTACCCGAAGGCGCGCAGCTCCTGCTGGTCGATGACGCTGATGGATGCGGGCGCGTCCTCCAGGCGCTCGAGGACGCGTGAGGCGGACGACACCTCCCGGAGCGGCGCCAGCGTGACGTCGCGCAGCTCCGCCTGCTGGCCGGCCGCCACCTCGATCGTCCGCTCGACGGGCGTGAAGCCCCGCAGGCTGACGCGGACGCGTCGCCGGCCCACGGGGACGCCCTGGATCACCGACGGCGTGAAGCCCATGGGGCGGCCGTCGATCTCGACGAGGGCGGCGGGCTCGTCGGCGCGCACGAGGATCGAGCCGGTGAGCGGGCTGAGCGTCGCCGTGATCGGCACCGTCTCGTGCGCGGCGAGCGTCAGCGGCTGCGGCGCCGCCTCGAAGCCCGGGCGCGAGAAATGGAGCACGTGGCGGCCCGGCGGCAGATCGAGATCGCACGGGGCGGTGCAGGCGGGCGGCGCCCCCTCGTGGTCGACGTGCACCGTGGCCTCGCTCGCGCCGCGCACGTCCACCCGCACGGTGCCGACGATGCGGCGGAGCACGATGAGGACCTCCTTGCTCTGCCCCAGCTTCACCGGGACGTCGTCCACGGCCACGGGCTCGTAGCCCGCGAGCTCGACGAGGATCCGGTAGCGCCCCTCGGACATGGCGAGCCGGCGCGGCGCCGTGCCGCGCGCGCCGAGGTCCTTGCGATCGACGTAGATCCTGGCGCCCGGCGGCGACGTGACGATCTGGAGCACGGCCACGCGCGGCGCGATCCGCTGGAGCGCGGCCTGGAGCTCGGCGACGACCTCCGGATCGGTCTCGCCCTCGAGCGCGTCGTCGTAGTACCGGTGCGCGTCGGCGAAGCGGCCCAGCTCCTCGTAGGTGAGCGCGATGTTGAAGACCACGTTGCGGTTCGGCACGAGCCGGTTCGACGCGAGGAAGTGCTCGAGGGCGGCCTGGAACCGCCCCTGCTTGTAGAGATCGCGGCCCAGGTCGAAGTGGAGATCGGCCTCGTCGGCCTGGCCCTCGCCGTCGGCGCGGGCGGCGGGGGCCTGGAGCAGGGCGCCCGCGAGGAGGGGCACCGCGGCGAGCCTCCACCGGCGAGCGCGCGTGCTCGAGAGCGCTCGACGCATGCAGCTAGCGGTGCTCGCGCAGGCGCGTCGCCTTCGTCGGCGCCGGCTCGCTGCTGGCCGGGTACGGCGACGACGGCGCGAGCACCGCGCGCGGGCGGCCCGCCCTCGCCGAGCCGAGCGGCGCGAGCGCGGCCCCGGCCGTGGCGAACCCGCTCGCCGCGGCGGCCGCCGCGGCCGGGGGCGGCGAGGCGGCCTCGGACGGCGGGAGGGACGAGGGCCCGGGATCCTCGCCCGAGGGCGCAGAAGGCTCGCCCTGCGCCGGCGCGACCTGCGAGGGCGCCTCGCCAGCAGGCGGCGCGCCCGCGGCCGGCGCCGCGCCGCGCCCGAGCCACGCGGTCGCCGCCACGCCCCCGAGGAGCGCGACGAGCGCCGCCGCCGCGATGGGCGCGACCATGCTTCGCCGGCGCCGCTCCTGTGGATCCCCTGCGGCGACGCGCTCGCCCCGCCTGGACGGCGCTGCCGTCGGCGCCAGCGACTCGTCCGGGGGCAACGCGTGCACGGAGGGAGGTCCGGCAGCCGACGTCTGCGCCGGCGGCATCGACGGCGAGGCCGCCGCCGTGAGCGTGAGAGGAGCGACGGACGCCCGCGCGGGCGGCACCGACGGCGAGGCCGTCGCGGTGAGCGTGAGAGGAGCGACGGACACCCGCGCAGGCGGCATCGAGGGCGAGGCCGCCATCGCGAGGGCGGGTGGAGCGACGGACGCCTGCGTGGGCGGCATCGAGGGGGCGCGCTCCTTCGCCTGCTCGCTCAAGCTGTGCCGGGACCCACGCGTGGGGCCGATCGGCCCGGTCAGGGTCTCGGCTTCCTCGTCGATGGCCCGCGGACGATCCGCCGGAGGCGGCGCGTCGACGGCCTCGTTCCCCATCGCCCTGCGCAGGATGCGCGCCACCGTCTGGCGCGCGGACTCCGACCCGAGCGGCTCGAGCAGCGTGGCGAGCTCGGCGATCGTCTGGGGACGGCGCGCCGGATCCTTCTCGAGGCACATCAGGATGATCCACTCGAGCGCGAGCGGGATCTCCGGCCGGTGGCTGCGCGGCGGCACGGGCACGTCGGTCACGATGCTGACGAACAGCGCCGAGACGGACTCGGTCTCGAACGGCAGCCGCCCTGTCAGGAGCTGATAGAGCGTCATGCCGAGCGCCCAGATGTCGCTGCGGGCGTCCACCGTGCGGGTGCTGCGGATGTGCTCTGGCGACATGTAGCGGGGAGAGCCGAGCACCACGGCGGATGCGGTCAGCTGGGCGTTCAAGCCGAGCACGCCCTCCTCGGACGCCTTCGAGATGCCGAAGTCGAGCACCTTGATCAGGGTCGAGCCGTCCTTGCGGCTCGCGAGGAAGAGGTTGCCCGGCTTGAGGTCGCGGTGGACGATCCCGAGCGAGTGCGCCTCGGCGAGCGCCTCGCAGGCCTCGATCACATAGCTGACCGCCTGCTCCACGGGCAGCGGGCCCCGCGATTCGAGCAGCGCCTCCAGATCGATGCCATTCAGGTACTCCATCACGAAATAGGGCAGATCGTCGTCGGTCTGCCCCACGTCGATGACGCGGGCGATGTGCTCGCTGGCGATCGCCGCCGCGGCCTGCGCCTCTCGGAAGAAGCGCTCCGTGGCGCCGGGCGTCGTGCGCCCCTCGGGCAGCAGGAACTTCAGCGCGACGCGATGGCGCAGCGAGAGGTGGTGCGCCGCGACGACGATCCCCATGCCGCCTCGGCCGAGCACCCGCTCGACGCGGTACTTGCCACCGACGACGTCCCCGACGCGCGGAATCCTGCGCCATGAAGCCGATTCCGCCGCGTCCGAGCCTGCGTGGGCCATCGGCCGTCAGTATACACCAGCACCTCTGGGACCCGGCAGAATCTCGGCCGCCCGCCGGCGCCGTGTGCGATACGCCCGCTCCCAGCCCCACCCGCTCTGTCGGGCGGCGATCCAGGCGGGGTGTGGCGCTAGCGCTCGCAGCAGCGGCTGCGCGGCGAGCGGTTGTGGACGGGGGCGGGGGCGCACAGGCCGGGCGGGGCCGGTCGACAACCGCCGAGCGGGCTCCGGCTTTGCGCACTGCGTGGTGGTTCGTCTTCCGTGGATGACGCGCATTGCTGTGCTGGCCACCGGTTCCTCGGCGAGGTCTCATCGTGAATGCCTGGCCTACCGCGTCCTTCGCCGGCGGCGGCGCGGGGGCGGCGCCGATGCGGCCGGCCTTGCCCGCGCGCCGAGGTTTCCCCTCCTGGCGCCGCTCAGGGAGGGGCCGACGTTCGGACGAACACGACGACGCCGTTCGCGGGGATCGTGAGTCGCAGCCGCCCGCCCTCGGACCGCAGCGTCGATCCGTAGTTGCCGACCCCGTCCCCGCCGTAGATCTCCGCGTCGCTGTTGAAGATCTCCTTCCACTCGCCGCCGCCGAGCCTGGGGTGGTCCAGCACGAGGTCCCGGAGCGGGTGGTTCGAGAGCGTCGCGGCGACGAGGAGCGCGTCGGGGCCGTGCCAGCGGAGGAAGCACAGGAGCCGTCGCTCGCGATCCGTGGAGAGGACCTCGATCTCCCTGGATCGCAGCGCCTCGTACGCCAGCCGCAGCTTGATCATGTCCCGGTAATAGGCGAACAGCCTCGCGCCGGAGCCCGGGCGCTGCCCCGCGAAATCGACCTTCCCTTCGATCAGCCGGTTATAAATCAAGTCCTGCGTCGCCCCGATCTCCTCTCCCATCAAGAACATCGGCGTTCCCGCCGAGAGCATCGTCACCCCAAACGCGAAGCGGCACCTGGCCTCGGCGAACCGGCGTGTTTCCCCGATGAGCGGCGCGCCGTTCACGGCCGTCACGATGGTCCGGTGCGTCCCCCTCGCGTTGCCAGCCTCGTCATGCGACTCGTGGTAGACGATCTTCTTGTGCCCGGAGCGGCCCAGCGCGCCCGCGAGGTAATCCATCGGGAGCGGCCGGTCGTCGCCGTATCCGGCCTCCTTGATCAGCCGCGCGTCACGCGGGCCACGGTCGTCCGCGTCTCCCACCAGGTGGTGGTAATACTGGGCGTACCATGTCGCGTCGAACCCGAGCCCGCCCTGCTCGGCGTCCTCGGTCACCTGGTACCACTCCGAGTGATCCTCGGCGATGAGGATGACACGGGGGTTCACCATGCGGAGCGTGCGCGTGAGCTCCCGGAGCAGCTTCTGCCCGAACTGGTTGGCGCGCCCGACGGGCCGCCCGTCCGCGTGCAGCCGGTTGTACGCGTGCATCGAGGTGGTCTGATCCACGCGCAGCCCGTCCACGTGGAACTCCACGACCAGGCTCACGGCGCTGCTGATGAACAGCTTCCGGACCATCTCCTCGTCATAACGCGGGGCGAAGCCCGTCGACTGGTTGTCGACATAACCACCCAGGGGGTCGGGATACTCGCTGGGAGCGCCCTCGTACCAGTAGTAAATGTTCCGGTCGTGGGCGTTCGTGTCGTACATCCACTCGGCGCGGTCCGCGCGAGCCTGCTTGTAGTGGTTGTAGACGACATCCAGGATCACCGCGATGCCGCGCTGATGGCACGCCCTCACCAGGTACTTGAGCTGATCGCGCCCACCCGCCGTGAACTCCATGGCGAGGTAATGCGA
Organism: Sorangium sp. So ce381; assembly: GCF_051473845.1. NCBI lineage: Bacteria > Pseudomonadati > Myxococcota > Polyangiales > Polyangiaceae > Sorangium > Sorangium sp. So ce381. The sequence goes on from NZ_CP150336.1 coordinate 3,209,432, forward strand.
CGTCCCGTATCCCCACCCCTCGTCGCCTTCGAACTGGGCCACCGGAAGCAGCTCGATCGCGTTCACCCCCAGATCCGCGAGATGGTCGAGGAACGCCAGGACGTCGCCGAAATTGCCAGGCCGCCTCGCCCGGTAGCCGAGGGATCCGACGTGGAGCTCGTAGAGGACCAGATCCTCCACCCGCCTCGGGAGCGGTCGGCTGGGATCGTACTCGTCGCGCCAGAACTCCTCTGCGGGCATGAACTCCGTCTCCGGCCAGGCCGGCTCGCTGAACCTCCTCGTCACCTTCTCCTGATCGATGACCACGGAGCAGCTGACCGAGCCGTCGAGCTCGGTGTAGCGCCCCGAAAAGGGCCGGCCCTCGGGGTTCACCCGGCCCTTCCCGACCTGGCAGCGCGAGTAGAGATCGGTCCGGTAAGCGATCTGCCCGTCGTCCTTGGTGATCCGGAACATGTAGAGCCGGTGATCGAACTCATGAAAGTCCGCGAGCTCGGGAGCGGTCGGATCGGTGTGCCAGATACCCTCCTGGTCCCGGGTCATCAGGAACGGGGCCCCGTCGCTGCCCGACCCGTCGTCGGCGATGTACCCGCTCTGCTCGTCGTGACAGCACCCGAACCTGCCGAAGACGAGCTCCACGCGGCGGGCGCTCGGCGCCCAGACGGAGAACTGGATCCCCGGCGCCGCCCCGCGCGAGAACCGCTTCTGCGCCCCGAGCCGCCGGCAGTGGGTGAGGTAGTACCGCTGCTCCTGAGGCGGAGGCGCGCCGCCGCCCGGCGGCTTCAGCTTGAACGACCGGTACCGATCGGCGGAGCCCGGGTCGCCGACCTCGGTGGCGATCCCCCACAGGTTCGTTCGCCACGGCGCGTCCAGGATGACCCCCCAGCGGAGCTCGGCGCCTGCCAGGGCCTCGTCGATCTCCACCGTCACCTCGAAGACCGGGCAGCCGTCCTCGCCGGTCGATACCCGCATCGGCGTCGTCACGGATGGATCCCAGCTCCCGTGGAGCCTCGGGCGCCGGAAGATCTCCGCGGCGATGCTGGTCAGGTAGATGAAGCGTACCGGGATACCGCTCATGCTCGGCTCCTCTCTACCTGGCCCTATGGAGCTGGACCGCCGTCACTCGACCGGGATCCGAGATCTGGAAGGAGCTCCGGTCCTCGACCTTGCGCTCGACATCTTCGGTGAAGACCTTCGAGACCTCGAGCTGGCCCGGCGGCAGGAAGTCGGGCGCCACGTTGATCGACCCGAGTCCGGAGCGCGGGTCGGGCTTGAAGTAGAGGCACAGCGTGCGCTCCGTCTCGGTGTCCCCCACATGGCTGCGGTTGTAGACGTGCGCCAGGTAGCTCAGCTCGAACGTGTGATAGCCGGAGGCGTCGGAGTGTCCGCCGCGGAGCCCGTACTCGCCCTGGGTGATCGGCAACCCGCTCTCGTTGACCCGGAAGTAGATCCCGCGGTGCTCCCGGTCGAGGAAGAACAGGTTCCAGAACGCCTGCGTCTCGCGAGCGGCGCGGTGATAGAACGGGTCCTGGGTCGCCCCGTAGAGGATGAGGTGGGCCAGGATCGCCTGCTCCTGCTGCCAGAAGTCCTTGGTGGTGCCCCAGGTGAACTCCACGCGCATCCCTGTCGCCGGCTCGCGCTCGACGGCGTCGAAGCAGCCCCCGCGGAGCTGGTCCAGCCCGATCTCCGTCATCGATCGGCCGAGCCGCTCGGCCATCGCGAGGCATCGCGCGGCCATCGCCTCGCCCGACGCGCGTCGCTCCTCGGGCCCCCCCGCGAGCCGCACCCTCTCTGCGCTGGACCGGTAATAGTTCGCGATGCGCGTCAGATTCCAGGCGATTTTGAAGTTGTGCCCGATGACGGCGCGGTTCTGCTGCCAGCCGTGATGGTGATCCGGGCTCCAGTCCCGGTTGAATCGCTCATTCACATAGGGGATCGACGGATCGGGGTCCGGGAACTTGTCGAGGATGAGGAGGGTCAGATCATGCAGCATCCTCTGGCTCTGCTCGAGGAGCTGGCGCATGTCCTCCCTGCCATGGTCGGGCAGGGGATCGAGCGCGAGGATGACGTTCACGAGGTAGGCCGGGATGTGATCCCCGATCGAGTTCCAGTTCTTCTTGAGGTTATTGTCCTCGCGAAGGTTCCGATCAGGCCGCAGCGTCAGGGGATCGATATGGGAATAATAGCCTCCTTCCGCGCGGTCGAGGTAGTAATCGTCGAACATCCGCATCGTGCGGGCAATGTCGCAGAGGACCTCGGGATCTTGCGTGACACGGTAGTACATGGCGAGCCCCGAGAGCGCGTAGATCTGCTCGTAGATCGGCATCGATCCCTCGTCCTCCCCGTACGACGAGGGGACGATGAGCTCCGCCCCGTAGCGCCGCCGCCGCCGGGCGTGGGCCCACATGCACTTGTCGCCATCGGTGCTGGAGATGCGGAACGACTCCCGCTGGAACCGCACCCCGGCGCGCGCCGCGAGGAGGTACCGCTCCTGGCCGGTGATCATGTAGGCCGACGCGAGGCCGTAGATCAACCGGGAGAGGACCGCGCACTCCTGCAGGTCGTCGTCCGTCGGCAGCCCGATGACGTTCAGCTTGGTGCGGTATCCGGCGACGAAGTCTTCGATGGCGTACCCGCGCTTGTCGCCGAACAGCGAGTCGAGCCACTGGTCGGCGAGGACGCCCGCGTGCCAGGTCCACCAGCGCGGATGCTCGAACAGCGGCCGCCGACGATCGCCGTGAAGGTCCTTGACGTGAACGGTCGTCGCGACATCCACAGGCAGGGCAGACGTCGGCGTGGAGAGGTAGAGGATGTGGACGACCTTGGCGGCGAACGTCTTGCCCTCGTAATAGACGCCCTCGACGACCACCAACATATCTGCCCAGACGTACTTCTTCAGCTCCCAGGATGGGGTGTCCCTCGAGCCCGTCGCGTCCACCGGGTCGAGCGTCCGGTCGAGGTCCAGGCCGTCCAGGTTCCGCATCACGCCGAACGCCGTCGCTCGGCCGACCATGACGGTGAACCTGTCCCCGCTCCGGCATTCGATTTCGAACCGAGCGCCGTCCGGGTCAACGGCTCGTACCGTGCCCATCAGCGTCGTCGTGATCGTGAGCAAGCGCATCTCCCCGCCCTCCCGCCCTCGATAGATCGACAGATCTGCTCCAGGGACGCTCCTGTCATGAAGCTCGTCCGCTCTGCTGTCAACGCGCCTCCGGCGCTTGGCCGGAAGCTCTACGTTCCTGCGCTGAGCGGCTGATCGTACTCCTCGTTTGTCGCGAACGCGCGGCGCTGCACGAGGCTTGTCGCCATGGGCGACGGGAGCTAAATGTCGCCCGGGGGAGGCGTACCATTCGGGGGAATCGTCGCGCTTGCGCGGCGTAACGCTCGCGGTTTCTCCATGGCGCTGGGCGTGAGGGACATGACCGATATAAAGGACACCCTGCTGCGTTACTACGCCTATGCCAACGCGGGCGACTGGGCCGCGTGGTGCGACCTCTTCGCGGAGAACGCCGTCGTTGACGAGCAGCTCGCCGGGCACATCGAGGGGCTCCCGGCGCTCCGCCGGTTGATGAAGAACGGGCTCGTCGGATATGCCGCGTTCCAGAACGTCCCCGAGCGCGTGCTGGTCTCTGGCGCGGAGGGCGCCGTGCTCTCGCGGATCACCGGCAGGACCCACACGGGCGCCGTCATCTCTGCGCCTGTCATGAATTACTTCGTCTTCGACGCGGCCGGCAAGATCGCCTACATGACGAATGTCCACGACACCGTGCCGTTCGCGCCGCTCTCCGATCCTGCAAACCGAGAAGGACGAATGAAAAAGAGAATTCTCGTCGGGCTCTCCGAGTGGGGCTACTGGGGCGAGGAGCTGGTGGGACCCCTTCACGCCTTCGACGCGGCCGGGTACGAGGTCACGTTCTTCACGCCGAAGGGGAAGAGGCCAGTCGCCCTCGGCGCCAGCCTCGATCCCAGCTACGTCGACCCGCCCCTCGGCCGCAGCGTCACCTCGCAGGAGAACGCCAAGAGGGCCCTCGAGCTCGAGAGCTCGGGCCGCCTCGCAAGACCGAAGGACCTCTCTCGGTGGTTCCCGGAGCGGCCCTACATCTCGTCTCCCACCTATCTCCGGGAGCTCGAGGCGTACCACAGCGCGCTGGCCGAGCGGCAGTCGGAGATCGAGGCGTACGACGCCCTGCTCCTCGTCGGCGGCAGCGGCGCGCTCCTCGACCTTGTCAACAATTTCCGCGTCCATGACCTCATCCTCGCGTTCTACCGCCTCGGAAAGCCCATCGCGACGGAGTGCTACGCGGTCGGCTGCCTCGCCTTCGCGCGGGAGGAGGACCGGAAGAGCATCATCCGCGGCAAGCACGTCACCGGGCACCTCCTGGAATACGATTACAAGGAGGGCACTGGCTTCGTGGGCACGGACTTCGTCATGGGCCCGCCGCCCTATCCCCTGGAGTACATCCTGCGCGACGCCGTGGAGCCCGGCGGAGAGTACCACGCCAACATCGGCCATCCGACGTCGGCGATCGTCGACTACCCGTTCATCACGAGCCGCTCGACCCCGGACTCCTACCTCTGCGGTGAGCTCGTTGTCGCGGTGCTCGAGAAGGGGCTCCGCAAGTACGGCTGGGAGGCCTGAGCCATGAACCGCGCGCACCACAGGACGGGGCGTTATGCCCTGATCGAGCAGCTCCGCGCCGACGGCGTCGAATACATCTTCGGCAACCCGGGCTCGTCGGAGGAGGGGCTCGTCGACGCGCTCACCGACTACGAGACGCCGCGCTATTACCTGGCGCTGCAGGAGACCGTCGCGACGGCCATGGCCGACGGCTACGCCCGGGCCGGCCGGCGCCTCGGCGTCGTCCAGGCCCACAGCGGGGTGGGGCTCGGCAACAGCATCGGAATGCTCTACCAGGCGAAGCGCGGCCACGCGCCGCTCCTGGTCCTCGCCGGGGAGGCCGGCCTGCGCTACGACGCCCTGGAAGCGCAGATGGCAGCCGACCTGCCGGCCATGGCGGCGACGGTGACCAAGTGGGCGACCCGGGTGGTCCACCCCGGCTCCCTCCTGCGGGTGATTCGGCGGGCGATCAAGACGGCGCTCACGCCCCCCATGGGGCCCGTGTTCGTCTGCCTGCCCATGGACGTCCTGGACGCCGTGAACGAAGAGCCGGTGGTGCCCACCGGGGTTCCGGTCACCCGTGTCGTGCCCGAGCCGGCCGACGTGGCGAGGGCGGCAGCGATCCTCGCCGGGGCCGCGCGGCCGACGTTCATCGTCGGCGACGGGGTGGCGTTCTCGGGGGCGCAGGCGGAGCTCACGCGGTTGGCCGAGCAGGTCGGGGCCGAGGTCTGGGGCGCCGACTCCTCGGAGGTGAACATGAGCGCCGCGCACCCTCTGTTCCAGGGGCTCCTCGGCCACATGTTCGGGGAGGACAGCCGGGCGATCACCAGGAAGGCGGACGTGATCCTCATCTGTGGAACCTACGTGTTCCCCGAGGTCTTCCCCGCCCTGTCCGGGGTCTTCGCGGAAGGAGCGCGGGTGATCCACGTCGATCTCGATCTCCAGGCGATCGCCAAGAACTTCCCTGTCGACCTCGGGCTCCTCGCGGATCCGAAGAGCACGCTGCGCGCCCTTCGCAGGGCGCTCTCCTCGATCATGACGCCGGCGCAGCGGGACGAGGCCCGGAGCCGCCTGGCCCGGATCGGAGAGGCCCGCGATCGCGCCCGGGCCGCCGCGATCGCGGCCGACCGCGCGGCGCGCGACGCGACGCCCATCCGCCCTTCACGGCTCATGGAGGAGCTCGCGGCGGCGCTGCCGGCGGACGCGATGATCTTCGACGAGGCGCTGACCTGCTCTCCCGAGCTCTGGCGCTACCGGCCTCCGGTCAGCCCTGGAGAGCTCTTCCAGACGCGGGGAGGCTCGCTGGGCGTCGGCGTCCCCGGGGCGCTCGGGATGAAGCTCGCGTGCCCGGAGCGGACCGTGGTCGGGGTGAGCGGCGACGGCGGCAGCATGTACACCATCCAGGCGCTCTGGACGGCGGTCCGCTATCGGATCGGCGCGAAGATCGTCATCTGCAACAACCATAGCTACGAGCTCCTGAAGCAGAACCTGGAGGCCTACTGGCGCGAGCGCGGCCTGCCCGAGCGCGCCTTCCCTCCGGCCTTCGATCTCACCTGTCCGGACATCCGCTTCCACGAGCTCGCGCGGTCCATGGGAGTCCCGGCGACGCGGGTGGACCGGCCCGAGCAGGTGGGGCCGGCCATCCGGCAGGCCCTGGGCACCTCGGGGCCGTTCCTCGTCGACGCCGTGATAGCTGGTGACCCGCGCGGGCGCGCCGCCGCCCCATGCGGACAATGACCGCGCCGGCGGCTCGACCTGGTCGACGATGCGCCGCCGTACCGGGAGCGGAGCAGGGTCGGCGCGCGGCGCAGCGGTATGCCGGGAGCGATCCGGTCGAATGGATAGACAGAGAGAGGGGGCCTCACGATGGATCAGCCGAACGTCGCCATGCTTCAGCGGATGACCGAGCGCGCGCCCCTCGACGCCGATGAGGTGAAGCGGCTGGTCCACGCCTGGTTTGAGAAGCTCGACGCCCACGCGCCGGTGGAGGAACTCCTCCCGTTGCTCGCGGACGAGGATCTCTCGCTCGAGCTCCCCGAGGGCACGGTCCGCGGCCACGCGGGGTTCAGGGCCTGGTATGGCGGCGTGACCCGGAAGTTCTTCGACGAGCTCCACGAGCTCGTCGATCTCCGCGTCGAGGTCGCCGAGACCGAGGCGAACGTGACGCTCGTCGTGAACTGGCAGGCTCGCACGTGGACCCCGCCCGCCGCGAGCAGCCTGTGGCTGGGGTTCGACGCCGCGCAACGGTGGCTCGTGCGCAGCTATCCGGCCGGCGGCAGGCCGGTGATCGTGCATTACGTCGTCGACTCGCTCACGCCCATGCAGGGCTCCGCGAGCCTCGGCGCTCCCTGACCCGCGCAGGAGCGCCATGGGCGCCGGAGGTCCAGGGGAGCGGGTGATGCGGAGCCTACCCGGAGAGGAGAGGGCCATGTCCATGAAAGGGAAGAAGGTCGCCATTCTGATCGAGAGCGACTACTACGAGCCAGAGATCTTCTACTACCAGCGCCGCTTCGAGGAGGAGCAGGCGGACCTGCGCTTCCTGACCCGGCTCTGGGGTCAACCGGCCCTCACCTTCAAGGGGCACGAGTGGCACGTTCCCTTCGAGTGCAGGGAGAGCTTCGAGGGGATGAGCGATGATGACCTGCGGAGCTACTCGGCCATCATCGTCCCGTCGGGCATGGTGGCCGATCGGCTACGCTACTCGGAAGACGTTCGCAAGCTGGCCCCGGCGACCGAGCTGCTCGAGCGAGCGTTCGCCGAGCCGACCATCGTGAAGGGCATCATCTGCCATGGCATGTGGCTACTGTCCACCGTGCCCGAGCTCGTCCGCGGGCGCCGGGCGGTGGTCCACAACAACCTGGTCGGCGACGCCAGGAACATGGGGATCGACTACACCGACGAGGATCTGGTCGTCGACTGCGACCTGGTGACCGCGCGCACGGGCGACCACGCCCCGATCTTCGCCCGGAAGATCATCGACATGCTGGCCGGCCTCTGAACGGCCGAGGAGAGGGGTTCTCATGGCGCTGCTCTGCTTCTCGCACCTGGCGTTCTCGTGTGACGACCCGATCGCCGTCGAGCGATTCTACACCAAGCATTTCGGCTTCAGGCGCGCCCGGGTCTATTCGCCCGGCCCGGACCAGGTGGTGCAGATCGAGCGTGGGCCCGTGGCGATCGAGCTCTTTCGTGCCACGGAGGCGCGTCCGTGTCCCGCCGTCGGCGGGGCCGGGCCGGCGTACCCGGGCTACCGCCACATGGCGTTCCTCGTCGACGACCTCGATGCGAAGATCGCGGCCATGGGCCCGGACGCCCGGATCACGCTCGGCCCCGTGGACATGAGCCAGTTCATCCCGGGGATGCGCGTCGCCTGGATCGCAGATCCCGAGGGGAACATCATCGAGCTGAATCAGGGTTACGTGAACGAGGACACCCCCCCTCCGCCGCCCGCGTAGGCTCCCCTGGATCGGGCCACGCACGCGCTCGCGTCACGGGTGTGCCGCGGGCGGATCGGGATCTGCGGGCCAAAGCAGGCGGCGTGCGTTGTCGTGGTAGATCTTCTGGAGCACGGGCGCGGGCAGGTGCATGCCGTAGATCCTCCAGAACCCCTGGCGGCCGTTCGCGGCCTCGGTGTCGAAGTAGTCGTCCTCGGTCTCGAGGAAGCGCGCGTAGACCTCGTAGCCTGCGGTCTTTGCGCTCTTGAGGTCGGTGCCGAAGAGCACGCGGTCCTGGTAGCGGACGAAGAAGCGGCGCGCCGCGCGCGGCTGCCGGCCAAGCTCGCTGATGCTGGCCGACATGTCGACGTTGAAATTGGGGAAGCGATCGAGCCAGCCCGCGAGCTGCTTCAGGTCTTCGGACGAGCTGCCCATGTGCGCGCCCACGAAGGTGACGTCGGGGTGGCGTTCGAGGACGCGGTTGCGCTCCTCGAAGAGCTGCGCGCGTGTGGGAAAGCGCGTCCGGTCTGCGAACGACCAGCCCGGGAACTCGCGCAGCTCGTGCCAGCGCTCGTTCTTCGCGTCCAGCGGGACGAAGAACGCCGCCGGGTCGGCCACGTGCCAGAGCACGGGCCGGCGGTAGCGCGCGCACGTGCGCCAGACCGGCTCGAGCTCCGGGCTGTCGAGCGCGACGCGCCGGCCCTCGGGCGTGCGCACCGTGAGCCCGAGCTCCTTGAAGATCTTGAGCCCCTTGGCCCCGGCCTCGAAGTCGGTCGCGAGCTGAGCGGCCGCGCGCTCGCCCCACCCCGGCGCGCCCACGAGCGTGAGGTCGAGGTTGGCAAAGGTCAGGAAGCGCCCTGGATATGCGCGGTCGAAGCGCTCGAGCTCGCGCGCCAGGCGCTTGCCCGAGAAGCCATCGAGGTTGACGATGGTCTCGACGTGAAACGCGTCCATGCGCGCGACCTCGGCGGCCACGTCCACGACCCGGCGCAGGTGCGTGTGGACATCGATGGCGGGCACGGCCAGGTGGGTGATCGCGGTGCGCTCGAGCGCCACAAGCGGTGTGGGCTGCCAGTCCGCGAGCCGCAGCGCCGCGATGTCGGCGGGCTGCGACGGCGCCGGGCCGTGAGCGCACGCGGCTGGCAGGAGGAGAACGAGGAGGACCGCTGCGATGTGCGCGCGGGACATGAGGTGACCTCTGGACGCGAGCATGACCGAGCATAGCGCGCAGGAGGCCGCGCTCGGCGAGGAACGCCTCGGGGCAGATCACCGAATTGGCATGATAGGCTGCGGGGCGCAGGCGGAACGGAAGGAGGCAATGTGCTTCGACTTCACCTGGCCCTTGGTTGCGCGGTTTTCATGGTTGCAGCGTGCGGCAACGATGTGCACGAGGGGGGTGCTGCCGGCAATGGCTCTGGCGCTACCGGTGGCACCACCGGTGCCGGCGGATCCGTCGCGAACAGCGGCGAGGGCGGCGCCGTCGGCTCGGCGGGAACGGCCGGCGGCGAGGGCGGCCATGGCGGCACCGGCGCCGGCGGCGACCCGGGCGGCACCGGGGGCAGTGTCGCGGGCGGGGGCGTGGACGGTGCGGCCGACCCGTGTGGGGGAGCGTTGCCGATCACGTGTGGCGATCGTTTGAATCACAGCACGACGAGCCAGGGGCGCGCGAATGTGTGGACGGGCTACGGCCGGACCGCTCGTGCCGAGTCCGGGCGTGAGACGGTCTATGCCTTCTCCTCGACGACGGAGTGCATGGTGGTCGCAAAGCTCGAGAACCTCGCGACGGACCTGGACCTGCTGCTGCTTTCCGCCTGCGACCCCATCCGGTCGAACGAGATGGCTTCCTCGACCCCGCTGGATCTACAGACCGTCGAGACCGTGAGCTGGACGAGCGCGCCAGGCCAGACATCCTACCTGGTGGTGGACGGCTACGCCGGGGCCGAAGGCAGCTACACCATCTCGGTCGACTGCACGTGTCGATGATCTGACCGCTCCAATCGCGCCGGTCCTGCCCATCGCGCAGCGGTTAGCGGCCAGCGAAGCGCCGTCGGCGCGTCCTGCGCAGCCCATTGACCCTCCTGCACAAGCCTCGGCGGCCTCCCGCGCAGCGCCGTCGGCCGTCCTGCGCAGCCCATTGGCTCTCCTTTACAAGCCCCGGTGCCCTCCAGCGCGGCCCCGGCGCCCTCCAGCGCGGCCCCGTCGTCCCTCCAGCGCGGCCCCGGCGCCCTCCAGCGCGGCCCCGTCGTCCCTCCAGCGCGGCCCCGGCGCCCTCCAGCGCGGCCCCGGCGTCCCTCCCGGGGACCCACGCTGTGTCCTGCGCTACATTTGCTCCCGTCCTGCGCGGCCGCTGCGCCCCTCCTGCACACCCCTGTTGGTGTCCTTTGTCACCATCGTCCGTCTCCTGCGCAGCCCCGGTGCCTCTCCTGCGCAGCCCCGGCGTGGCCTCGCGTGCCTTTTGTGGTTGCTACGCAACTCTTTCTCCATCGTGCGCCCCCTCCGCCAGCTCCGTGGCCTGCTGCCGGCGGCGCCGGGCACGCCGCTCCCTCGATGCCGCGGTGCACCGCCGCTCCCAACCTTCGGCCCCAGCTCCTCGCTCGTGACGGGAGCGACTCGTGCTCTCCTCTGACCAATTCGCACGGCCTCCGATGCCAGGGACAGACAAACGCATTGCGGCATCGGACTGATTTTTCTCGCCCGAAGCGCAGGGTATGGCGATTTCAACCCCGTTGACGCCGTGCGGCTCGCGCACGTACCGTCCGCGCGTGCGTGTCGTTGAGCCATCGCTGCACGGCTGCCCGACGCTCGGCGGGACCACACCGGCCGCCGAGGGTCTCCGCGCCGTTCCGGTGGCGGTTCGCGAGCAAGCAGGGCTGCTCCGTCGGGACGCGCGGTGAGGCGGAGGGGAGCTCATGCGTCGTCGGGTCGATGATCGAGCCCGCGGGGTTGCTCGTGCCATCTCGCTCCTCGCGATGGCCTCGATGGGCGTCGCCGGTATCTCCGGGTGCTCCTACGCCGAAGACTGCGCGACGATGTACACGTGCGAGCCGCTCCCCGGCGAGATGCCGCCACAGCTCCCGGCGTCGCCGTGCGACGGCGATCCTGCGAAGAGCCCGGCGAAGGACGGGTGCGGGGTGTTCGTCAGCGAGTCGTCAGGCGACGACGGGAGCCCTGGCACGAAGGGCGCGCCGGTGAAGACCTTGCAACACGCGATCGGGCTCGCCGTGCACGGACGGGGCGACGGCAAGCCGCCGACCCGGCGCGTGTACGCGTGCGGCGGGTCGTTCGAGGAGGAAATCACGCTGCCTTCCGGGGTCGACCTCTGGGGCGGCCGGCGCTGTCAGAACGGCGACTGGTCGTACGCGTGGTCGTTCGGCGGGCCGGACGAGCCCACCGTCATCGCGCCGCCCGAGGGGATCCCGCTGCGGATCCTCGAGGGCGAGGACCTGGGGGCCATCCCGGGGGACGACGCGACCTCCATGATCTTCGGCGTGCGCGCCGTGGCGGCGGACGCCTCGGCGCCCGATGGCAAGTCGTCGATCGCGATGATCTTGAGCCCCGGGACCTGGGCGATCGTGCGGGATAGCGCGATCGTCGCGGGCAACGGCAAGGACGGGGAGCCGGGAGAGGACGCGTTCAGCGAGCGGGCGCAGGACGGGGCGCCGGGGAACCACGGCGCACACGCCTGCACGGCGGACTTCGCGACGGGCGCCCTTCCGGTTGTGACCGTGTGCGATGATGGATCCGAGTCCATTGGAGGCTACGGAGGCGACGGCGGGCTCGACGCAGGGGGTGACGGGGAGCCGGGACAGCCGGAGTCGGCGGCGAATCCGGAAGGCAAAGGCCTCGCGGGGACCGGCGCGGGCAGCAGCGCGTGCACACCGGGGAAAGACGGCGCCGACGGCGACGATGCCGGGCGCGCTGTCGGCGCCGTGGACGCGGGCTACCTCTCGGAATCGTATGGCTGGGTCGGCATCCGGGGCGAGGACGGCAAGAGGGGCGGCGTCGGCCAAGGAGGGGGAGGCGGCGGCGGCGGCAAAGGGCGAGACGGCACGATCTCGTGCCGCGCGGGCGGACCGCAGGGCGGCGCTGCCGGCGGCTCGGGCGGGAGCGGCGGTTGCGGTGGCCGGGGCGGCATGGGGGGCGGCTACGGCGGATCGAGCATCGGCATCGTCGCGTTGCAGGGGAGCGCGATCACGCTCAAGGCGACCGAGATCACCACGGGCAACGGGGGTCAAGGGGGCGCTGGCGGAAGGGGCCAACCGGGAGGCATCGGTTGGAGTGGCGGGTCCGGCGGGGATCTCGAGGGAACGGACATGCTGCGCGCGTGCGGCGGCGGGGGTGGAGGCCGTGGCGGCCGGGGCGGGGACGCCGGCGGCGGCATCGGGGGCTCGTCGTACGGCGTCGCGTTCGTTGGCGCCTTCGTGAGCCTCGATCCGGACGTGATCGTCCACTTTGGACGGGGGGCCGGCGGCGGCCCCGGAGGCAATGCGGCGCCTGACGACGACCGGGGCTGGGGCGAGTCCGGCGACGGCATGGCCTACCGTCCGTTCGATGCGCCCGCTCCACGACCCCCCCAGTGACCGAGGCGGTGCGCGCCGTGCGGCGCCGAGAGAGGACCATGACAACGATCCGAACGACCTGTCCGGTTCTTGCATTGCTGTTCGTCGTGGCCGGGTGCGGCACCACACCGGCCGCGAGCGACGCCGGCGGAGCACCGTGTGACGGCTCCGCGGAGTGTCATGACGAGGCGCCGCCGGAGTCGGTCTGTCTCGAGCGCCTTGCCGCCGATGAGCTGGTGGACGGCTGCGGCGTGTTCGTGACCAACGAATTCGGAGGCGGTGACGACGCGAACCCCGGCACGACGAAAGCCAAGCCGGTGCGCACGCTCCAGCGCGCTGTCGAGCTCGCGCGCGCCGGGCGCGGGCGTGTGTTCGTCTGTGCCGACGGGTTCTTCGGTCCGCTGGTGCTGCCCTCCGGGGTCGATCTCCTCGGAGGGTTCCATTGCTTCCAGTGGTGGCGTCAGGCAGGGAGCAGATCCCTGCTTCAGACTACCCACGATCGAGCGATTGCCCTGACCGTCGTACCGGCGACCGCCGAGGACACGGGCGCTGCGGACGGGGTATCGAGAATCGTCGACATCGACATCACTTCATCAAAGCCGATCGCGATGCTCGTCCAGTCGAACACCGAGGTCGAGATGCTCCGAGGCAGGGTTCGCCCCACAGCCGGGTGGGGGGGGCATGACGGCGAGGACTTGCCCGAGCCCAGCGACGCACCCGACGGCGCCGATGGAATGTACGGCGGCGACGCGTGCTCGGCCGAGACCGTGGCCGGCGGGGCTGCCGTGGTGAACCCGTGCGAGGGCGGGCTCCCGAGCGTCGGCGGCAAGGGCGGTGACGGATTGCCCGGCGGCGCGGAGGACGGGCACGACGGCGAGCCGACCCCGACGCCGAACCCCAGCAACTACGGCGGGCGAGGACGCGGGGACGTGGCCGACGTGGGCTGCACGGACGGCGATTACGGGATCTACGGCGCGCGGGGCACGGCCGGCGCCCCCGGCCAGGGCATCGGGCGCATCAGCGAGGCCGGCTGGGAAGCGGACTGGGCCGGCGACGGCGGCCGGGGCACGCCGGGCCAGGGCGGCGGCGGAGGCGGCGGCCGCAGGGGCGGGCTGGGCGCGTGCGGCGCGGCGTCCAAGGGGGGCGCGGGGGGAGGCTCGGGCGGGGCCGGCGGATGCGGCGGACGAGGCGGCAAGGGGGGCGAGAACGGCTACCCGAGCATCTCCATCGTTGCGCTGCACGCCAAGGTGACCGTGCGCGACAGCGAGATCGAGGCGTCCCACGGCGGCCAGGGCGGCGACGGCGGCGAGCCCCAGCGAGGCGGCCGAGGCGGCCGGGGCGCACCGGGCGGCGTACTGGAGGACCGCCCGGCCTATTCCTGCAACGGCGGCCCCGGGGGCTACGGCGGCGAGGGCGGTTATGGCGGCCCGGGGCGCGGCGGCGACTCGATCGGCATCGCCTATCTCGACGAAGACCGGCTCACCGTCGAGGGCGTCACCTTCACGCTGGGGCTGCCGGGCAAGGGCGGCATCAGCTGGGATGACCAGGGCAGGATGATCTCGGGCGAGGACGGTCTCGCCGTGGAGACGCTCCGGTTTCCTGAATAGCTCGATTGGTTCCCCGAGGCGCGCGCCCGTGGCCGCGGCGGCGCCGTCCGCGATGCAGGAGAACTTCGCGGTGTTTCTCCTCGAGCTCTCAATCGCGTGAATGATCGCCGATGCCGGCCCCACGTCATGAACTCGCGCAACGCGCTCGAAAGCCACCGGACGGCCAGCTCGTTGCCGCTCTTCCGACGAACAGTCACACGCAGATCGAAGTCACCGCAGGACGCAATTCCCTCGACGAAATCCTCGACGTGCCGGCCAGCATGGCGGGCAGGGTTGTAGAATGATGCGTGTAACTGGTACGTTACCCCCGACGGTGTGAGGCCGACCCAGGGCGTCTCGGCGATTTCGAGGGTCGCGTCGAGCCCGCTCGGTCAGCTATAGATGTCCCGGAGGAGGAGCGCATGGTCGGGATGGGGAGGGAGATCTGCGGCGACCTGAGGATCGCCGAAGAGCGCGAGTGGCTCGTCACCAACGGCATCGGCGGTTATGGCTCCGGGACGGTGGCCGGCTCGCTCACGCGCGGCTATCACGGGCTCCTCGTCGCTGCCCTCCGGCCGCCCGTCGATCGGCGGCTGATGCTGGTCAAGCTCGACGAGACCGTCACGTACCGCGGCGCGGCCTGGGACCTCGCGACCAACCGCTGGGCGAGCGGCGCCGTCGCGCCGAGCGGCTTCGTCAACATCGAGCACTTCGCGCTGGAGGGCTCGATCCCTTGCTGGCGCTACGCCTGCGCCGACGCGCTGCTCGAAAAGCGCGTCTGGATGGAGCACGGCCAGAACACGACCTACGTCGCTTACACCGCGCTCCAGGCGCGCGAGCCGTTGCGCCTCACCGCGCGCGCGATCGCCAACAACCGCGTCTTCCACAACACCGGCACCGTCGCGTGGCCGGCCGGGGTCAGCGCCGCTTCGGGCGGCGTCCGCGTCGTCACGGCCGGCGACGCGCTGCCGCTGTTCCTCAAGCTGGAAGGCGCCGCGGCCACCCCCGCGACGGAGCTCTACCGCGGCTTCGCGCTCCCGGCCGAGACGGCGCGCGGGCTCCTCGATCGCGACGACCACATCCACGTCGCGACCTTCGAGACGACCCTCCTGCCCGGCGAGACGGTGGTGTTCCTCGCCGCCGCCGGAGACGGCACCACCGCTGTCGATCCGGAGGCCCTCGCGCGCCGCCGCGCGCGCGATCGGGCCCTCCTCTCAACGTGGAGCGGAGCGAGGCCGTCGGGCGCGCCCGCCGCCTCGGAGTGGATCGCACAGCTCGTCCTCGCCGCCGACCAGTTCGTCGTGGACCGCGCGCAGAGCCCCGGCGGCAGCCCCGGTAAGAGCCCCGGCGGCAGCCCCGGCAAGAGCATCATCGCCGGGTATCCCTGGTTCGAGGACTGGGGCCGCGACACGATGATCAGCCTCCCCGGGCTCGCGCTCTCGACAGGACAGGCGAGCATCGCCGCGCCGATCCTCCGCACGTTCGCCGCCTTCGTGGATCAGGGGATGCTGCCCAACCGGTTCCCCGATGCCGCCACGGTCCCCGAATACAACACGATGGACGCCACCCTCTGGTACTTCCAGGCCATCCGCGCCTGTCACGAGGCGACCGGCGACGACGGGCTCCTGCGCGATCTGTTCCCGGTGCTGCGGGACATCGTCGACTGGCATATCAAGGGCACGCGTTATGGGATCCAGGTCGACCCGGGCGATGGCCTGCTCCGCGGCGGGCAGGAAGGCGTCCAGCTCACCTGGATGGACGCCAAGGTCGGTGATCGCGTGATCACGCCGCGCATCGGCAAGCCGGTCGAGATCAACGCCCTCTGGTACAACGCGCTGCGGGCGATGGTCGCCTTCGCCGCCCGCCTCGGCGAGCCCGCCGAGCCCTATCAGGGGATGGCGGCGAGGGCCCTCGCGTCCTTCGAGCGCTTCTGGAACGCCGCCGCGGATTACTGCTACGACGTCCTCGACGGGCCCTCCGGCGCCGAGGCGGCGCTCCGGCCGAACCAGCTCTTCGCCGTGTCGCTCCCCGAGAGCCTGCTCTCCCCCGAGCGACAGCGCGCCGTTGTCGACGCGTGCGCGCGGGCGCTCCTGACCTCGTACGGGCTGCGCTCGCTCGCCCCGTCGGAGCCGGCCTATCAGGGGGTCTGCTTCGGCGATCAGGAGCGCCGCGACGCCGCTTACCACCAGGGCACTGTATGGGCGTGGCTCATCGGCCCGTTCATCGAGGCGCACCTCCGCGTCTACCGCGATCCCGACGCAGCCCGCCGGCTGCTCGCGCCGATGGGCGATCACATCAACGCCGCCGGACTCGGCTCGATCAGCGAGATCTTCGATGGTGACGCCCCCTTCGTGCCGCGCGGCTGCATCGCCCAGGCGTGGAGCGTCGGCGAGGCGCTCCGCGCCTTCACGCTCCTCGACCAGGCGGCGTCGCCCGTCAAGGCGCCCGCTTGACGCGACGACGCCGGCGCGGGGCTCGACGCCGGTGAGATCCAGATCAGCCGCCCTTGCAGACGTCGGCGCAGGTGCCCGTCGCATCGGCACACGCGAAGGACGCGCAGTCCGAATCGGCGGAGCAGGGCGCGCCGGCGGCGCCGAGCGGCGTGCACGTGGCGCCATCGCACGCCGCGCCGGCCGCGCAGTCTTCGTCCGACGCGCATGCACCGCCCGCCTGCTCGCGCGCCTGGCACGTCCCGTCCTCGCCGCAGCGAAGCTCGTCCTGGCAGTCGAGGCTTCCCTTGCACGATTCGCCGATGGCGAGCCGTGGCGCGCACGTCCCCGCGTCGGGCGCCGAGGGCTGGTCGCACCGGAGCCCGTCGTCGCAGTCGAACCTCGACGAGCATGGCTCTCCGGCCACCGCCCTCGCTTTGCACGCCGACGTCGACTGTCCGCTCGCGTCGACGGTGTGCAAGCAGCGGTCCCGGGCGCAGTCCCAGTTGTTGCCGCACGTCCCGCCCTCGGGCACGGAGCCGTCCCACGCATCGGGGCAGGACGGCGTGAACTTGGCGTTCACCCCCAAGAGCACGCTCACGATCTGAATTTCGGCGCAGGGGGCCGCGTCCACCTCGGCCAGGCACGCCTCCGCCTTCTCCGGGACGAAGGTGCCCTTCACCTCGCCTCCGTCGCTGACGGCAACGAGGATCGCCTCGAGCTCCGAGGCGCACGCGTCGGCGGAGCTCGCGTCCAGGTCGTGCGCAGCGCGGGTCGCAGCGTCGCAGCACGCGAAGGTGCGGTCGCAGAGGGCCTTCGCATAGCTGGAGAGGAAATCGCTGCCTGCCCGCGCCCGCGCCTCGTCATCCCCGCATCCGGGCACGGCGGACATCGCGACGGGGACGGCCGACAGGAGCGTCGCGAACAAGACAGGTCGCTGTATGCGCATGGAGAACCTCCTCGGTTCGATCGTAGATGGATCGCCGGAGCCAAACCACCGTGAGCGCCATGACGAGCTTCGGGATCTCCTCGCCGGTGGGGGTCGAGACGGCTGGCCGTTCCACGAGACCGAGCTGAGCCCCGCGCCGGGCGAGCTGGGCTGTCGCGCCCCTTCAGTCGTCGTCCGCTCCTCCGTGCCGCTCGCTTCCGCGCGCGGGCGAAAGCCGCCCATCGCGGAGCTCTTCCAGCACCTCCGCGAGGCTCGTCGCGACGTCGACGAGCGCCGCGTTCACGCGGTCCGCGTGTGTCCTGAAGCTCAGGATGCACATCCGCAGCAGGAACCGCCCCCCGGCCACCACCCCCGTGAGCAGCACCCGCTGCTTCGCGTTCACCCGCGCGAGGAGGCGCCGGTTCAACGCGTCGAGCGCCGGCCCGTCGTCGACGCCGGGCGGGCGCGCTCTGAAGGCGAGGAGCGACAGCTCGGGCTCCGCCACGACCTCGATGTGCGCCATCTGCCGGAGCGCGTCGGCCGCGCCGCGGGCGAGCGTGAGCTTCTCGTCGAGCTCGGCCCGGAAGACGGAGGCCCCATGCATCTTGAGCGGCAGCCACACCCGCATCCCGCGCGCGTCGCGCGACAGCTCGGGGCTGATCGCGCAGAAATCCACGAGATCGTCCTCTGCCTGCATCGGCGGCATGTACGACGCGGAGAGCGCGTGCGCGCGCCGCAGCGCCTCGCGATCGCGCACCGCGAGGCAGCCCGTCCCGTACGGCAAGAAGAGGCTCTTGTGCGGGTCCAGCGTCACCGAGTCGGCGCGCTCGATCCCGCGCATCGCCGCGCGCCCTCGCTCGGTGAGCGCGAAGAAGCCGCCGTACGCCGCGTCGACGTGCAGCCAGAGGCGCTCGGCCTCGGCGAGGTCGGCGAGGGCGGGCAGATCGTCGATCGCGCCGGTGCCCGTCGTGCCCACCGAGGCGACGAGGAGGAAAGGGGAGAGGCCGCGCGCCCGGTCGCGCGCGACCGCCTCCGCCGCCGCGCCGGGCCGCATGCGGAAGCGCCCGTCCACCGGGATCTCGCGCACGGCTTCCGGCGGAAAGCCGGCGAGGAGCGCGGCCTTCGTCACCGAGTGGTGCGCCTCCTCCGAGGCATAGAGGGTCCCTCGCAGGAAGTCCGGCGGGAGGCGCTCGCGGCGCGCGGTGATCACCGCGACCAGGTTCGCGAGCGAGCCGCCCGTCGTGAGGATCCCCCCGGAGCCCTCGGGCAGGCCGAGCATGGCGCAGAACCAGGCGATCACGTTCGCCTCGATCTGCACGAGCAGGGGGGCGGCCTGGAAGACGCCCACATACCGGTTCACCGCGTCCGCGATCAGATCGGCCACGGCCGCGTGAAAGAGCCCGCCGCCCGGGATGTACCCCATGTAACCGGGGGACGCCGTGTTCAGGCTCATCGGGATGAGCTTGCCGAAGAGCTTCCGGAGGAGCTTTTCATAAGGCACGCCGCGCTCCGGCAGCGGCTCACGGAGCGAGCGCGCGACCCGCTTGCCTCCCCGCGTCGCGTGCATCGGCTGCTCCGGCAGGCTCTCGATGTGCTGGACGATGCGGTCCATCGCGAGCTCGACCATCTCGCGCATGGCGTCGCCCGGCAGCTCGAGCGGGTGGGGGCCTGACGGCGGGCGTTTCGGGCGGGGCAACGCGCGGCATCCTACTTCACCGCGCGCTCCACGGCGCGCGGCGTTCCGGGCGAAGGCGTCGCGAAGACGTTGCGAAGACGTTGCGAAGACGTTTAGAGATGTCCAGCCAGACGAGCCGCCTCGTCACGGGGGCGCCGGCCTGCGATCGACCTGCGATCGACGCCCGAGCCGGGTCCTCCGCGAGCTCGCCGGAGCGTCACGCGCGTCCGTACCCTCGCTGTCCGTGCACCACCACGGCGCGCATCTCGCGCTCGGCGTCTTGCTCCTTGATGGTCTCGCGCTTGTCGTGGCTCTTTTTCCCCCGCGCCAGCGCGATCTCGACCTTGGCAAGACCGCTCTTGAAGTAGAGCCGGGTGGCGACGGCGGTCATGCCCTCGCGGGCGATCGAGAGATCGATGCGCTCGATCTCGCGCCGGTGGAGGAGGAGCTTGCGCGCGCCCTTCGGCACGTGGCCGAAGGCGGCGCTGGCCATCGCGGCGATGCTCACCCCGTGCAGGAACACCTCGCCCCGGAGGACCGTGCAGAACGAGTCGGTCAAGTCGGCCTTGCCGGCGCGAAGCATCTTCACCTCGCTCCCCTTGAGGACGATCCCCGCCTCGAACCGGTCGCCGAGGTCGTAGTTGAAGCCTGCGCGCTTGTTGCGCGCGATGAGCGTCTCGCCCGGCCTGGCCTTCTCCTTCGGCATCAGGGGAGCTTATCCGTCGATCCCCAGCGCGGCGAAGCGCCGGGCGAACGAGAGGCCCGACGGGAGCAGCGGGCGGGCCTCGGCGAAGGCCGTGCGTGCGTCGGCCTCCCGGCCGGCGCGGCGGGCGGCGCGCGCCAGGAAGTAGAGCGCCTCGAGCCGCTCGATCGGGAGCAGGCCGCGCGAGCGCGCGAGCGTCTCCTCCCAGCTCGCGCCGCCGGGCGCGCCGATCGCGAGCGCCACGGCGTCCAGCAGGGCCTGCGCGTTCGGCGCCGCCGGGCCGGGCGGGCAGCTCGCGCGGATCCACGCGACCGCCGCCGCGGCCTCGGCGCCCTCGCCGCGCGCGGCGTGGAGCCGGGCGAGCATCAGCGAGAGCTCGACCACCGGGCGCTCCATGAAGCGCTCCTCGAGCGCGCGGCCTCGGCGGGCGAGCTCGAGCGCCTCGTCGTCGCTCCCGTTCCAGAAGAGCTGCTCGGCGAGGTTGCCGGTCGCCGCGCGCTCGGGCCACGGGTTGCCCACCTCGCGCGCCAGATCGACCGCGCGCCGGAGATCGTCGATCGCGCGGTCCAGCGCCTCCATCGCGGTCCACAGGAAGAACCGGTTGCAGTACGCGACGCAGAGGTGGACGCTGTCCTTCGCCCCGGCCGCGAGCGCGATCACCTCGTCGAAGCGGGCCTCGGCCTCCGCGAGCCGACCGGCCACGACCAGCGCGCACGCGAGCAGGAGGAGCGCGACGACGCGCGCCTCGTAGTCTCCGTCCGCCTCGGCCATCGCCGCGCCGCGGCCGAGCTGCTCGACCGCCTCGGGCACGCGCGCGTGGCGCCACGCGCAGCGCCCCTCGGCCACGAGGAATCGGCGCGAGAGCCGGCGGTCGCCGAGGCGCGCGACGATCGGCCGCGCCTCCTCCACGCGCGCCGCCGAGCCGGCGAAGTCGTTGTCCCAATCGAGCGCCGCGGCCTCCTCGAGAAGGGCCTCGCAGAGCAGCGCGTCTGCGCCCGACGCGCGCGCGGCGGCGGCCGCCGCGGTGAGGTCCTCGAGCGCCTCGCGCGTGCGCGACATCCGGTAGCGCGCCGCGCCCCGCAGCGTGAGCGCGCGCGCCCTGGCCAGGCCGTCGGCGCCGCCGAGCGCCTGGCCAGGCACACCTCCCGGTGCCTCGGCCGGCGCGTCGATCACGTCGCCCACGTCGCCCGCGTCGATTACGTCGATCACCTCGATCGCGCGCGTTGCATGGGCGTCGGCGGCCACGTGCTCGTGCGCCGCGAGCGCGGCCTCGGCGAGCCGGATCGACGCCGCCGCGGCCTCCGCGCGCGCCCCCACCGCCGCGGCGTGCAGGGCGAGGCGCTCGAGCGCGTCCGCGCCCGGATCCCGGGCGTCCCGCCACACCTCGAGCGCAGCCTGGTGGACGCGACGGCGGTGCGACGGGTCGAGCATCCCGTACAGCGCGTCGCGGAGCGCGGCGCTCCGGAAGGCGAAGCGATCGGGCGCGCGCTGCTCGAGCAGGCCGTGGTCGCGGAGCGCGCGCAGGCCGGCGCGCGCGTCGACGGGCGTGGTCGCGCCGCCGCCGCGCTCGAGCGCGCCCTGGACGCGCTCGACCTCGGCGGCGCTGAAGGTGACGCCGAGGACCGCGCACAGGCGGGCGCACGCCGAGATCTCCCGCGGCAGGAGGTCGAGCTGGCGCGTGGCGAGCCACTGCCACGCGGGGGAGGGCGGGATGCGGTCGAGCGCCGCGGTGGCGAGGTAGAAGCTGCCCGTCCGCACGCGCCGGCGCACCATGCCGGCCTCCTTGAGCGCGGCGGCGAGCTCCACGAGCGCCGCGGGGTTGCCGGCGGCCCAGCCGTGCAGCCGGTCGAGCGCGGCCGCGGGCGGGTACTCGGCGGGCGCGAGGAGCGCGGCGGCGAGCCGGACCCCGGCGGCCGCGTCGAGCGGGGCCAGGGTGAGCGCGTCGCTCCGGGCGGCGCGCGCGCCGAACCCCCGGCGCGCGGCGGCGAGCCGCGGATCCGCGGCGACGAGCGCCCAGCAGGGCCCGCGCTCGCCGTCCAGGGTGGCGACCTCGAGCGCGTCGAGGAGGCCGTCGGGCGCCCAGTGCGCGTCGTCGAGGACGACCGCGATCGGCCCGCTGCGCGCCCGCGCGCGCAGCGCGGAGGCGAGCGCGCGCGGGCCGTGCTCGTCGCCCGGCGGCGCTCCGGCGAGCGCCTGGCGCAGGAGCTCCTGCAGCGGCCGCGCCGGATCCCCCGCCGCGGGCGGCTCCGCGGCGGCGGCGATCACCGCCGCGTCGGGCCAGAGGCGCTGCACCAGCGCGGCCGCCTCCGCGAGGAGGCGGGACTTGCCGAGGCCGCGCTCGCCGAGGAGCGTGAACAGCCCAGGCGCGCCGCGCGCGAAGCAGGCGCCGGCGCTGGCGGCGAGCGCGTCGAGGACGTCGTCTCGGCCGACGAGCGGCGGTCCCGCGCGCTGCCGCAGGAGGTCCGTCTCCGCGCCGGCGCCGCCGCGCGCCGCCGGGAGCGCGCGGGCGGCGGCCTCGGTGAGCGCCACGGGATCCGCCGCGCCCTCGGGGATCCAGGTCTCGGGCTGCTCCACCGCCGCGCCGTAGACGGCGGGCGGGCCGTCGCTGCGCGGGCGGCTGCGGAGCGGGGCGAGGTGGACAGCGGCGCGCGCTTCCCCGCCGCGGGTGAGGTCCTCGGCGGCGGCGAGCGCGGCAGCGAGCGGCGCCTCGACGTCGGCGCCCGAGAAGACCGCGACGAAGCGCCGGCCGCGGCGCCGCGCCACGAAGCCCGCGCGCCGCGCGACGGCGGCGCTCACCTGCGCGGCGTCGGCCGTGGTCTCGACGGCGACGAGCGCCATCAGCCGGCGGCCCTCCGCGATGAGCGCCGCGGCCGGCGCCTTTGCTGCGGCCGCAGCGGGCGTCTCGGCCGCCGCGGGCGTCTCGGCCGCCGCGGGCGCGGCGGCGGCCACGGGCAGGGCGCACGGCGCGCGGCGGCGCGCATCGTCCAGCGTGCGCGGGAGCGCGTCTTCCAGCGCGCGCCGGAGGGCGCCGGCGCTCGGCGGGCGCTCGGCCGGGTCCTTGGCCATGCAGGCGAGGATGAGCTCCTGCACCGCGTCGGGGGCGCCTGCCTCCTCCGGCAGGCGGGGCGGGCGCAGGTGGAGGTGGCCGTGCTCGATCGCGCTGCGATCGCCGACGAAGGGCGGCCTCAGCGCGAAGAGCTCGTGGAGGATCACGCCGAACGCATAGAGGTCCGTCCGCGCGTCCGCCGCCGCCTCGCCGCGGATCTGCTCGGGCGCCATGTACTCGGGCGTCCCCAGCGCGAAGCCCGCGCCGGTCCGCTCGGCGCCGGCCCACGCCGCGCCGTCGCCCGTCGCGGAGGCGGCGCCGCCGCCGAGCGTGCAAGCCCGGCCGAAGTCGAGCAGCGTCGCGCGCACGGCGGGTCCGGTCGCGTCGATCGCCACGTTGTCGGGCGTGAGATCGCGGTGCACGACGCCGCGCGCGTGGACGGCGCCGAGCGCCTCGAGCACCGCCGCGGCCACAGCGAGCGCGCCGTCGGGGGCGGCCGCCGCGCCTGCGCCCGCGGCGCGGTCCTCGATCCACCGGGCGAGCGTCGGCGCACGCACCCGCTCCATCGCGAGGTACGGCCGCCCGTCGTCGAGCTGCCCGCGCGCGTGGAGCGCAGGCGCGGGCGGCGCGCCGGCGCGCGACATCGCCGCTGCCTCCCGCGCGAAGCGCGCCCGCGCGAGCCCGGTGCTTGCGCGCGCGACCTTGATGGCCGCGGCCGCGCCGTCGTCGCGGCGCGTGGCCTCCCAGACCACCGAGAACCCGCCGCGGCCGAGCTCGCCGCCCACGGCGAAGCCCTCGATGCGCGACGGCGCCCCGGCGCCCGCCTCCGTGACCGCGGGCGCCGTGAAGCCGTCGCGGGGACACGGGCACGAGGCGGAGACCCGGATGTGGCAACGTGGGCAGCGAGGCAAAGGACCTCTCGGGCGGCGGCGTCCGGTGCGGCGAGGGCGAGGGCGAGGGCGAGGGCGAGGGGATGAGTACGAGAAGCTGAGATCCGGACCGCGCCCGGCGGCGCTCCGCGCGCCCCGCATGCTACGCTGTATGTCTTGTGAAGTGCGACGCGACCGACCCTGTGCCGCTCACCACGGTCGTGGCGCGGGGATGCTCCTCCGGGGACCGGCGCGTGCTCTCGCCTGGGGATCGCGTCGGCGACTACGTCGTCGCATCGCTGCTCGGCCAAGGCGGCGCGGGCGCTGTGTACCGCGTGGTCCCCGCGGAGCGCGGCGGCGCCGCGCGCGCGCTCAAGGTGCTCCACGCCGATCTCGTCTCGAGCCATGAGGCGGCGCTCCGCTTCGCGCGCGAGGTGCGCGCGATCGGCCGCATCCGGCACCCCAACGTCATCGCCGTCCACGAGGTCGGCGAGCTTCCGGACGGGAACCCGTACTTCACGATGGAGCTGCTCGACGGCGTGGATCTCCGGGCGCACCTCGCGGCGGCCGGGCGCCTGTCGCTCGACGAGACGCTCTCGATCCTCGATCCGCTCGCGGCAGCGCTCTCGGCCGCGCACGCGCAGGCGATCGTGCACCGCGACATCAAGCCCTCGAACGTCTTCCTGGCGGACGAAGGCGGCGCGCGGCGCGTCGTGCTCCTCGACTTCGGCGTGGCCAAGCTGCTCGACGACTCGGGGCCGGCGATCACCGGCTCGCGGCAGATGGTCGGCACGCCGGCGTTCATGGCGCCCGAGCAGATCCGCGGCCTGCCGACGGATCAGCGCACCGACGTCTACGCGCTCGGCGCGCTCGTCTATGCCCTGCTCACCGGCGAGCCGCCCTTCCCGGCGACGTCGACGCTGCTCCCGCAGCTGCACCTCCACGCCCGCCCGCCGCGCCCGAGCGCGCGCGCGCCGGTCGAGCCTGCGATCGACGAGGTGGTGCTGCGGGCGCTCAGCAAGGACCCGGGGCGGCGCCAGCAGGGCGCGGCGGCGCTGCTCGCCGAGCTCCGGGAGGCTGCGGGCCGCGCTGGCCTCCCGTCCGGCGCCGAGCGGCTCGCGGTCGCCCTCCACGTCGAGGCGCACGCCGACGCGGCGGCGCTGGAGGACGCGGAGCCGGGCCTGCTCGACGACCTGGAGGCGATCCTGCCCGCCGCCCAGGCGTGGCTCGCCGAGCGCGGCTTCCGCGTCGCGGTCGAGGCCGGCCACGCTGCGCTCTACGTCGTCGATCCGGGCGGGTTCCCCGGCGGCGAGCGCGCCGCGCGGCGGTCGGCGATCGACGCGGCGCGCGCGCTCCTCGGCGCGCTCGAGGCGCGGCCCGCGCGCGATCCGCGGGTGCACGTCGCGCTGTGCCTCCACGCCGCCCCGGCGCGCTTCGACGGCGGCGCGCCGGCTGGGGGCCCGCTGCTCGACGTCGCGGCGTGGCTCCCGGAGGGCCTGCCCGCCGGCCTCTTCGCGACGCCGGCGCTGCTCGACCTCGCGACGCCGGCGCTGCTCGACGGGCTCGGGCTCGAGGCGGCGCCGGCCGGGGCCGTGGCGCGGCTCTGCGCGCGCGCCCTCCCAGCGATCACCATGCGCCGGTGATGGGGACGTCGCCGGCGAGGCCGAACTGGAGGGCGCGGTCAGCGCCGTCCCAGCCGTTGCCGTTCATGTCGAGGAGCCACATCCCGTTCGACGGCCGAAAGGCGCCGACGAGGCTCCGTGCGGTGCCGCTCCAGCGCCCGACCACGGGGATATCGCCTGCCTGGCCGAGCAGGATGGGCACCTCGCCGTCGTACCCGTTGCCGTTGAGATCGAGGTGGAATTCTCCGTTCCGGAAGACGCCGACGCGCGTCTTGCCGGTGCCGGTCCAGTCGCCGACGAGGGGCACGTCGCCGCGCAGGCCGAACTGGAGCACGCGGTAGGTGCCGTTCAGCCCATTGCCGCTCACGTCGAGGTACCAGTACATGAATCCATCGGGCAGCACGCGGACGACGCCGGGGCGCGCCTTCCCGCTGCCATCCCAGCTCCCCACGACCGGGGTGTCCCCCGGACTGCCCCAGTGGACGACGCGATCGGACGAGTCATAGCCGTCGCCGTCGAGATCGAGGTACCAGACGCCGGCCCGGAAGACGCCGACGCGCGTCTTCCCGGAGCCGGTCCAGTCCCCGACCACGGGCACATCGCCGGGCAGCCCGAACTGGATCTGCCGATCGACGCCGGGCGACCAGCCGTTGCCGTCGAGATCGAGGAACCACATCCCGTCGGCGTCGCGGAACACGCCGGGCTTCGAGTGACCGTCGCCGCTCCAGTCGCCCACGACAGGCGTGGTGTTGCCGGTGACGGAGAAGCTGATCCCGGCGTCGCCGTCCCACCCGTTGCGGTTGCGATCGAGCACGAAGCTGCTCGGCCAACGGAAGACCCCGACGCCGGTCGGAACCCGCGCCACGGGCGGCGAGATCGGGCTGTCGCTGCCGCCCTCGATCTCGCCCTCGAGCGCGCCGTCCGCCTCGCCGAGCGAGCCCTCGATCGCGTCGCCGCCGTCGATCGAGGCTTCCCCGCAGCCCGCCGCGGCGGTGACAGCGGCGATCAGAAGAAGCAGCGTACTGGACTTTGTCGACATCGAATTCATGGATTTCATCCTTATCCTCAATGGTCCATCGTTCATGGCGCGGATCGCCGGCATGACGACACACGCCTATCTGCGAACAGCGTTCTCGCTGCGCCCCGCGTCAGCGCCGCCCGAGATCAGCTGTCCCAAATCAGTCGTTCTGATCTCCCCGCCCAGGCCCCCTGCGTCACAGAGCGGCGGTCACCCGCACAGGAGACGGGTCCAGATCGACGTTTTCGGCGCGCAGGCGCACTCCAGTGCGCCGAGCACCGAAAACGTCGAGATGGGCCCGTATCCGAAGCGGGTGCCCGCCGCTCTCGCTCACCAGCAGCCGGTGAGGGGGACGTCGCCGGGGAGGCCGAACTGGAGGGCGCGGTCAGCGCCGTCCCAGCCGTTGCCGTTCATATCGAGAAGCCATGTTCCGGTCTGCGGCCGCCAGGCGCCGACGAGGCTCCGGGTGGTGCCGCTCCAGCGCCCGACCACGGGGATATCGCCTGCCTGGCCGAGGCGGATGGGCACCTCGCCATCGTACCCGTTGCCGTTGAGATCGAGGTGAAACTCCCCGTTCCGGAAGACGCCGACGCGCGTCTGGCCGGTACCGGTCCAGTCGCCGACGAGGGGCACGTCGCCGCGCAGGCCGAACTGGAGGACGCGGTAGGCGCCGCCGTCCGTCCCATTGCCGCTCATGTCGAGGTACCAGTACATCAATCCATCGGGCAGCACGCGGACGACGCCGGGGCGCGCCTTCCCGCTGCCGTCCCAGCTCCCCACGACCGGCGTGTCGCCCGGATTGCCCCAGTGGACGACGCGATCGGACGAGTCGTAGCCGTTGCCGTCGAGATCGAAGACCCAGACGCCGGCCCGGAAGACGCCGACGCGCGTCTTGCCGGAGCCGGTCCAGTCGCCGACCACGGGCACGTCGCCGGGCAGCCCGAACTGGATCTGCCGATCGACGCCGGGCGACCAGCCGTTCCCGTCGAGATCGAGGAACCACATCCCGTCGGCGTTCCGGAACACGCCGGGCTTCGAGTGACCGTCGCCGGTCCAGTCGCCCACGACAGGCGTGCTGCCGGTGACGGAGAGCTGGATCGGCGCATCGTCGTCGTAGCCATTGGCGTTGCGATCGAGCGCCCAGGCGCCTGCACGAAAGATCCCGACGCCGGTGGCCCCAGGCGTGGTCGGGGCGAGATCGTGGCTCGATCGGTTGTAGACCGTGATGACCTCCGGGTACGTGACGCCGCCGCCCCCGCACTGCCCGAAGATGTCCCCGTCTCTGGAGCAATGCTCGGCGCAGGGGCCGAGGACCTGGAACCCGCACTCCTCGCCTGACGTGTGGCAAGTCCGCCCTCGGCCCATCGCCTTCATGTCGTTCGTCGCGCCGATACACGCGAACTTCTTCGGCTCCAGGTCGAAGAGGTTGCCGAAGTACGTGGCCTCTTGAGCGGTGTAGTCCATCCCTTCCTCGGGGGTGAGGGTCATGCGCGGCGCGCGCAACGAGATGTTGACCGGCTCGCCGAGCTTGTTCGCGTGCGCGAGCAGGCACGCGCTCACCCAGCGCTGCTCTTGGTCGGTGAGCTGCTTGTCACTCCAGGACGGGGCAAGGCCGTGGAGGCCGTTGAACTGAACGAAATCTGTCGGTCGCGGATCCCCTACGACCCGTTGCGGATTCGCTACGACGAGCTTTTGTCCCTGGCTCAGGGCGCACGACATCATGTACGCCATCGCTTTGCGGCGCAGCCCGTTCCCCTCGCCGGTCACCCGCTTGAAGATCCTCTCGGACTTGCTGGCGAGGGAGGCAGCCGCGAGTTCGCGGAGGAAGTTGAGGACGCCGGGGTCCCGCGTGAAATCGGCGTCGATGCCGTTCAACGAGATGACCGTAGGCCCCGGGTCGCCGCCCGGCACCGGCACCGGCTCGGGCTCCGGCGGCTCATCGCCGCTGAGCACGGCTTGCGCCGCTTCGCCGAGCGCGGCGGGGGCGTCGTCCGTCGCCGCGACACAGCCGAGCGCGGCGGGGCTCGATGCGAGGAGCGCGAGGAGCAGGTACCGGGGAGTGCCTTGCGTTGTCATGGTGTCGCGGCTCTTTAATGCAGCGCCCGTGCCGGGCGCGCAGCGCTCGTGCCGGGCGCGCAGCGCTCGTGCCGGGCGCGCAGCGCTCGTGCCGGGCGCGCAGCGCTCGTGCCGGGCGCGCAGCGCTCGTGCCGGGCGCGCAGCGCTCGTGTTTGCCCGCGCCGGGCGGCGGATCTCGCGGATCGCCGGCGCTGCCGTCCTCCTTCCGGCGGCGCTTTCCGCGCGGCGCGCCCCTGTCCCCGTAGGCGCGCGCCCACAGGTGTAGGCGCGCGCCTACGCGGCTACTCCTCGCGGGCCGACAGGTCGTGCCGGCGGAGCAGCTCGTGGAGGTGGCTCCGGTCCATGCGCGCCGCGCGCGCGGCCGCCGAGAGGTTGCCGCCGTGCGCGCGGAGCAGCCCCCGGAGGTACGCGCGCTCCCAGCGCGACGTGGCCTTCTCCTTGGCGGCGCGGAACGAGAGCGCCGGGTCGAAGGCATCCTCGGCCGCGGGCGGCGCGGCGCTGTCCGGCGCGCCCCCCTCGTCGTCCCCGCCGTCGCGCCACGGCGCCGCGTCGCCGAGGAGGACCGCGCGCTCCACGGCGGCCCGCAGCTCGCGCACGTTGCCGGGCCAGTCCTGCTGCGCGAGCGCCTGGAGGAGCTCGGCGGGCGGGCTCGGATCGCCGTCCGTGACCAGCTGCTCGTAGAAATGGGCGACGAGCAGCGGGATGTCCTCGATCCGCTCGCGCAGCGGCGGGATGCGGATCCGCACCACGTTGAGGCGGTAGAAGAGATCGGCCCGGAAGCGGCCGCGGTTGACCTCCTTCCGGAGGTCGCGGTGGGTCGCCGCGACGACGCGCATGTCGAGCGGCACCGGATCGAGGCTGCCGACGCGCTTGACGACGCGCTCCTCGAGCGCGCGGAGCAGCTTGGGCTGCATGTCGAGCGGCAGCTCGCCGATCTCGTCGAGGAAGACGGTGCCGCCGCGCGCCGCCTCGAAGGCGCCCGGGCGCGACGCGACCGCGCCGGTGAAGGCGCCCTTCACGTGCCCGAAGAGCTCGGCCTCGATGAGGTTCGGCGGGATCGCGGAGCAGTCGACGACGACGAAGGGCCCGCCCGCGCGCGGGCTGCTCTGGTGGATGGCCTCGGCGACCAGGCCCTTGCCGGTGCCGGTCTCGCCCTCGATCAGCACGGTGGAGGCGCTCCCGGCGATCCTGGGCAGGAGGGCGAACAGGCGGCGCATGGCGGCGCTCTGCCCGAGGGCGCGGCCGTAGCGCTCCTCGTGGCTGAGCGGCTGGCGGACCTCCTCGTCGAGGTGCTCGAAGCGCAGCGAGGTCTCGCCGACGCCGAGCACGGTCCCGGCCTTGAGGTAGGCGGAGCGGACGCGGTACCCGGCCATGGTCGTGCCGTTCTTGCTGTCGAGATCGCGGAGCAGGAACCCCTCGGCCGTCGCGGTGATGGCGCAGTGATGGCGGGAGACGGTCGGATCGGTGAGCGTGAGGTGCGTCCCCGGCGCGGAGCCGATCACGAGCTCCGGCTCGTCCGAGTCCCGCGTGAGGCCGCGCTCCGGGCCCTCCAGGACCTTGAGCCGGAAGCGCCTGAACACGAGCTCCGTGGAGCGGGACTCGAGCGCGCGGGTCTCGTCGGGCGAGGAGGGCGATGGCTGGCCGTGCGACATCGGGTCGAGGCTACCACGGCGCCGAGCGGCGGCTCTCCGCGGCGGACCCGCCTTGTACGCCGCGACCACCCGCTCGCGGAGATCGTTCGAGATCGGCGCCGCCGTCTCCCGGCCTGGACGAGCGCGAAGGAGAGGAACGAATACCCGTCGGTCAGGGCGCCTCGGAGAGCTGCGGTTTACACCTGCCCTCCGAGCACACCGCCGTCATTCCTTCAGGATACACGGGCGCGCAGGGAGGGCACGCGACGATCTCTTCGGGGCAAACGAGGGCGCCGAGATCCGCGCTCTGGTTGAGGGCGACGATGCCTTTCCCATCGCACGACTCGCAGCACCCAACGCCGTCGCGCAGGGCGCAGTCCGCGAGCAGGAGAGAGGTGAGCAAGCCCAGACCGACGGACAAGCTCCGGTATATTCCAAACACGTTGCAATCGGCGCACGTCCGGTCACCTGAGGATAAGACAATCGATCGTAGGATATGCATCCGTCTTCGATGGCATGTCAGGCGGTGGTGTGCCAGGCGACGCTGCATGCCGTGACGACGTGCTCGAGGTGCGGCGCGTCGCTCACGGCGCGCTTCCTACGTGGAGGCACCGTGTCCCACCTGTCGACGGATCTGCCAACCGGAGGGCTCGCTCGCGGTGAGCCAGGGAGCGCTTCCGTCTGCTGCTCACTTCCTCGGCGCGACGGCGATGGTGCCCTTGATCATCCCCATGCCGCACTCGAATTTGAGCTCCCCTGCCTTCAGCTCGGGGAGGTCGATGGTCACCGGCTGTCCGGTCGGCAGCTCCTTGCGGATGCCGAGGCTCGGGAAGACGATCTCCTTGGTGCAGTCACCGCTGTCGTGGCGGACGAGCTTGAGCTCCAGCCGCTCCCCCTCGACCGCGGCGATCTTGTCGGGCACGAAGGCGCCGTGGACCATGATCTCGACCACGCGCGGCGCCTTCTGTGGCTCGGCGCTCGCGGGCTGCGAGCAGCCGAGCGCGGAGGCGACGGAGGTGATGCCGAGCGCGATCGAGAAGATTGCGTGTGTGGTCTTCATGAGAGAATCTCCTTGAGGTTCTGGGTGGAAGACGCGCGGGCCTCCGCCGCATTACGGTCGAACGCGGATTTCAGCTCGCCCGCCGGAAACGGCGGAGCCGGAGGGAGCGAGAGCCGCTGTCTCGCCCGGCTCCAGCGCGATGCGTCGCGCTCCCCAGTTCTCTTTCAGGTGCGCGAGCGAGCTCGTCCCCGGGATGGGCAGCAGGAGCAGGTGGACGAGCTCCTGGCCCGACTGGGCGCGGGCGCTTCGGCCGGCCGCGGTTGAAAAAACTTCGCGGCCCCCGAACAGTTTCGGCCCCGGCGGCAGTCTTGGATGGGAGAGGTCAAGATCGCCATGAAACTCTATGATTTCGCGTTCTCTCCCAACTGCCGCAAGGTCCGTGCCGTCGCCTACGAGCTCGGCGTCTCGTTCGAGCCGGTCCATGTCGACCTCTTTCAACGAGCTTCCCGCGCGCCCGAGTTTCTCGAGCTGAACCCGAACGGGCGCGTCCCGGTGCTGGTGGACGACGACCTGGTGCTCTGGGAGTCGACCGCCATCATGCGCTACCTGGCCGCAAAATGCGGCGGCGGCCTGGTGCCGGCCACGGCGCGCGCCCAGGCCGAGCTGGATCGCTGGCTGGCCTGGCAGCTCGCGCACCTGGGACCGGCCATGACAGCGGTCGCGTTCGAGCGCATCGTGAAGCGCCTGACCGGCCAGGGGGCGCCCAACGAGGCGGTCATCGCCACCAGCAGCGCCGACTTCGCGCACCTCAGCAAGGTGCTCGATGCGGCGCTGTCCGGGCGCGACTACCTGGCCGGATCGCTCTCGCTCGCGGACTTCGCGCTCGCGTCGCACTACAGCCTGGCGCCCCTGTGCGGGCTTTCGCTGGCCGAGTTTCCGCGCATCGAGTCGTGGCTCACGCGCGTGCTCGGCCGCGATAGCATGCGCCGCGCCCTCGCCGACGCCCAAGCTGCCATGAGGCTCCATGCCGCCTAAAGACGACGCCACGTTCTTGCGATCGGTCGAGCCCCTGCGGGGCGCGATCCGCCTGCACTGCTACCGCATGCTCGGCTCCGCGCACGACGGCGACGACGTGGTGCAGGAGACCTGGCTGCGCGCCTGGCGCGCCAAGGATTCGTTGGCGGACGAGGCGCTTGTCAAGCCGTGGCTCTTCCGCATCGCGACCAACGTCTGCCTGGACGAGCTGAAGCGCCGGCCGCGGCGCTTGTTTCCGACGGACGCGTTCCCCGCGACGGAGGACGCCAGGCCTCCACTGCCGCGCGTCGAAGAGCCCGTCTGGCTGGAGCCGATGCCCGGCGCCTGGCTGGAAGGCGTCGAGGAGCGCGACCCCCAGGCGCGCTACGCGCTCAAGGAGAGCGTCGCCTTGGCCTTCGTGGCGGCCCTACAATGCCTGTCCCCGCTGCAGCGCGCGACGCTGCTGCTCCGCGACGTGGTCGGACTGTCGGCGGCGGAGACGGCGCAAGCGCTCGCCACGAGCGTGGAGGCCGCGAACAGCGCGTTGTTCCGCGCCCGCACCGCGATCGGCAGCAAGCTCGGCGGGGCGGAGCCGGTCGACATCGCGACGACCACGCAAGTGGATCCGCGTCTGCTCGAACAGTACGTGCGCGCCTTCGAGGAGGCGAACCTGGACGCCCTGGTCGCGCTATTCCACGAAGACATGCGCACCACCATGCCGCCGGCGCCAACCTGGGTCTCCGGGCGCGCCGCCAACGAGCGCTTCTACCGGCGGATGTTCGGCAGCATCGTCCCTCGGCAATTCCTGCACTTGCGCATCGCCGCGAACGGACAACCGGCGTTGGCCTTCTATCGTCCCCGAGCCGCTGGCGCGCCACACACCCTGTCGGCGATTCAGCTCGTCACCACGCGCGACGGCGCGATCGCGACCGTCGACCATTTCATGCTGCCCGAGGTGTACCCCCTGTTCGGCGTGCCGTCGGAGCTGCCCACCTCATGAGCGAGTCCATTGGGGCCCGTCGCCACGATCCCCCACGAACGCCGCACGATTGGAAAATTCGGCGCGCCGCCGTGTGCCGAGAGGCGCGCGTGCAGCGAGGAAACGAGCGCGCCTCCCGTCCGTCTCCAGCCCCAGCGTATACCAGACATGGGGGCTTGCCGGAAGCCCCCGGGCATGCCGCACCATGCTGCACCATGAAGATGCCGAAGCACGCCGTGGTGATCGCTGGTGGAGGTCCGACGGGACTCATGTTGGCGGCCGAGCTAGCGCTGGCGCGGATCGACGTGGCCGTCGTCGAGCGGCGCGAAAACCAGGACCTCGCCGGCTCGCGCGCGGGCGGCCTGCACGCGCGCACGATCGAGGTCTTCGATCAGCGTGGCGTCGCGGAGCGCTTCCTCTCACAAGGGCAGGTGATGCAGGTCGCCGGCTTCTCGTTCATCCCTCTCGACATCAGCGACTTCCCCGTTCGCCACAGCTACGGGCTCGCGCTCCGCCAGAACCGGATCGAGCGCATCCTGGCCGACTGGGTCTCCGAGCTGCCGGTGAAGCTCTATCGCGGGCGTGACGTGACGGGGTTTGCGCAGGACGATACGGGCGTCGACGTCGAGCTGTCTGACGGCGTGACGCTACGAGCGAAGTATCTCGTCGGGTGCGACGGCGGTCGCAGCCTGGTCCGCAAGAAGGCGGGCATCGACTTCGCCGGATGGGACGCGTCGACGAGCTACCTGATCGCGGAGGTGGACATGGTGGACGAGCCCGCGTGGGGCGTCCGCCGCGGCGAGAAGGGCGTCAACGCGCTGGGTAAGCTGGAGGACGGAAAGCGTGTCGGCGTCGTGCTCGTGGAGCCGCACGTCGGCAAAGCCGACAAGCCGACGCTGCAGGACCTGCGCGACGCGCTCGTCGCGGTCTACGGCACCGACTTCGGTGTTCGTAACCCGACCTGGCTATCCCGATTCAGCGACATGGCTCGGCAAGCGGTGTCCTACCGAGACCGGCGTGTCCTCCTGGCGGGCGACGCGGCGCACGTGCACGCGCCGGCAGGTGGACAGGGGCTCAACATCGGCGTCCAGGACGCCGTGAACCTGGGATGGAAGCTCGCCCAGGTGGTGAGCGGCACATCGCCCGACAGCCTGCTCGATACCTATCACGCCGAGCGGCACCCCATCGCTGCCCGCGTGCTGCGCCTGACCATGGCACAAACCGCGCTCGGTCGCGGCGACGATCGAACGGAGGCCCTGCGCGAGACCGTGACCGAGCTGCTCAAGATCGACGAGCCTCGCAAGCGCTACGCCGCGATGATGTCGGGTCTCGACATCCGCTACGACCTCGGTGAAGGACACCCGCTGCTCGGACGTCGCATGCCCGATCTCGACCTGGTCACCGAGGGCGGACCGCTGCGCGTATTCACGCTGCTGCACGAGGCAAGGCCGGTCTTGCTCAACCTCGGTGAGCCGGGGGCCTTCGACATCGGTCCCTGGGCCGCTCGTGTTCGGCTGCTCGATGCTCGCCCCGCTGGTGTGTGGGAGCTCCCGGTGCTCGGCGCGGTACCTGCGCCGACTGCTGTCTTGATCCGACCCGACGGACACGTCGCGTGGGTCGGAGAAGGGACGGACCACGGCCTTCGCGACGCCCTCACCACCTGGTTCGGACCGCCCACGCAGCGGAGCGCCACCGCGTAGAATGCCCCGGCAGTCTTCCACCAAGGAGACGTCGTCGTGGAAGAACCGTCGGCCCGGTGCGGGCGCGAGGTGCGCTTCAGCGATCGGCGAGCGGCAAGGTGAACGAGAAGGTGCTCCCGTCGCCAACCCGGCTCTCCACCCAGATTCGCCCACCGTGCGCCTGGACGATCCCCCGCGCAATCGCCAGACCGAGGCCAGTGCCGCGCTGCCTGTTGTTCGGGCGCGTCCAGTACGGGTCGAAGATGAGTGGGAGGTGTTCGGCCGCGATTCCGACACCGGAATCCCGGACGTAGATCCCCACCTCGCCGTCGAGCGCCTCGGCACGCACGCAGATCGCCCCGCCGTCGGGCGTGAACTTGTGGGCATTCCCGAGCAGGTTGGAGAGGACCTGGACGACCCGGTCGCGATCGGCGAGCACCCGCGGCAGATCCGTCGGAACCTCCACGTGCACCGACAACGAGCGGCTGGTCGCGCCGAAGCGCACCGTTTCCGTCGCATCCGCCACGAGGTCGGAGACCTCGTGGGGGGCGGGCAGGATCGATAGTCGGCGAGCGTCGATGCTCGCCACGTCGAGCAGGTCGGCGATGAGGCGGTTGCTGTGGCGCGCTGCGCGCTCGATCGTCCGTACGCCATCCCGCAACTTCTCCTCGTCGACGCGGGACGCCAGCTCCCGCTTCAGCAGGGCCGCCCGGAGCATGATGGCGCTGAGGGGGTTGCGAAGATCGTGGGCCACGATGCCGAGCATCTGCTCCCGCTTCCGGACCGCATCCTGTGCCTCGGCGCGGGCGCGCATCTCCGACTCGAAGAGGGAATTGCGCTCGACCGCCTGAGCGCACTGATCCGCCATCATGGCGACCAGCTGGCGCATCGCCGGATCGAGGCGGCACGGACCCTCGATGACGAATACCAGGCCGCCGAGATCCCGACCGTGGAGCCGGAGCGGCAGCGCCACGAGGCGTGGCGAGGCCATGGCGGACATGGTGGGGCTCGGGGCGAAGCGCGTGGCGGCCCCCTCGACCTCGTCGGGGTCCGGCAGGATGACCAGCTCGCCGCGGCACAGGGCCAGGACGACCGGCTGCTCCGGATCGGACGGGATCGACGGGAAGGGCGACGTCCCGTTGTCGCCGATCGAGGCCACGAGGCGCAGCCCTCGTGGGTCGTCCGTTCGCAGGTAGGCCTGCGCGCCCTGGGCCTGAAGGATCGCGCCGATCGCGCGGATCGCGACGCAGGCCGACTCTCCGGCGCTGCACGTGCGGGCGAGCGCGGCCGTGACGGCCTGCAGGCGGGCGAGCTGCTCGCGCGCCTCCTCTGCCTGGATCCGCCCCGCCTCCTCGGCCTCACGGCGGCGACTTTCCCATGACGCCTGCAGCTCGCGCTCGATGGTGTAGGCGATGTGCGCCACCAGCGCGAGCCGCTCGGGGCTGCCGGTCGCGACGGACGTGCTGACGTCGATCGCGCCGATGATCGTACCGTCGGGCGCGTGGATCGGCGCGCCGGTGCACGTGCAGTCGTCGAATGCGCTCGCGAAGTGCTCCGGCCCGACGATCGCGACCGGGCGATTGGCGGCAATGGCGGTGCCGGCGCCGTTGGTCCCCATCGCCCGCTCCGACCAGTCGAATCCGGGCAGGAGTCCGAATGTCTCCATCATCGAACGGGACGTGCCGATCGAGTCGAGGACGATGCCGTCCCCATCGACGACGTAGACGGCCGGCTCCGACGCCCGTAGGAGCGCGGCGGCCCAGTGCAAGTGAGGGATGGCGGCCCGGACCAGGTCGGCGCTTCGTTCCAACCTTCTCGCGAGCTCCTCGTCGTTGATCCGCCGGAAGGGCGGACGAACGGGGTCGACCGCCGCCGCCCGACTGCGCTCCCATGAGTCGAGTACGAGACGGCGCAGCGGGTCGGCGAGATCCAGCTCGCGGACGAAGTCGTTCCACGTGCGGAACCGTTCTTTCGCGACCGTGGCGCCCGGCGTTCCAGCATCCCCCATGGACATCAACCTCGTAACACGAGAGCTGCGCCAAAGCACGAGCCTGCTGACCCGATAGCTCGCCGTTCACGTCACCATGCTGCGGAGCGTGGTCGGCGTCGTGCGGCTGCTTGGCCGCATGGTTGTGTTCTCTCGCATGGCTGCCGGGGCGAGGGCCCTGTACGTCAGGGAAGATGTCGACTCCTCAGCCCGGCAGTCCGGCCTATAGAGCTCGGGAAATCGTGACCAGGGCGAGGTTGGAGAATTCGCCTGAGACTGGAGTATTCGAGGCTTTTTGAGAGACGATGGTTCAGCGGTCAGCGGATGGCGGGGTTGCTGTCCCGCGGTGCTAGCCGGATCGCCGGAACAAGCTCATCAATCGCTTGAGCAGCCCCGGTTTCGCGGTCGGCGCGGCCGCCGCCGGCTCCGCCTGGTCGCGGCGTGCTGACCTTGGCGCCGCGTCGCGGGGCTTTGCCACAGCGGCGTCACGGGGCTTTGCTGCAGCAGGAGGTGCTCCGGGCTCCTCACGGGCGGCCTCTACGCTCTTGTCCGCGGTGCGCTCGGCCGCGCGGCTCGGTGCCTGCTTCCCTGCGTTCTTTTCGGCCCGCGCCTGGACTCTGGCCTTCATTGCCTCCTTGGCGGTGAGCGCGGGCTTCTTCTTCCGCGGGAATGCGGCGCTGGGGGGAGGCACCCACACGGCGTCCCGGCGCGGCTCGGGAGTCGCCGTCGTCTCCGGCGCCGGAGCCGGCGCCGCGCCGCGCGTCTCGGCGGGCTGCGACTGCCGCGACGACTTGCGGGAAGCGTTGGCCTCTCCGGCGGCGGGCGCGCGCTTCGCGTCGGCGAGCGCGGCGTTGCGCTCCGCCTCGTTCTGCGCGGGATCCGCGGCGGCTGCCGCTCGTTGCTCTCGCGTGGCGGCGCCCGGAGCGGGATGGGCCGCGGGCGCGCGGGTCTGGGCAGCGCCCCCGGCGCCTGTCCGGCCGCGCGGCGTCGCCCCATCCCGCGCCCGCCTGGCCTTGTCCGGCGAGCGCCGCTCGGCCGCGCCGCCGTCGCGCGCCCCGCGCTCGGCCGGGCCGCCGTCGCGCGCCCCGCGCTCGGCCGGGCCGCCGTCGCGCGCCCCGCGCTCGGCCGGGCCGCTGTCGCGTCCTGCGCGCTCCGCCGGCCCGCGCTCGTGCGCTCCACGGTCGTCAGGTCCACGCTCTGCCGGCCGCGCCGAGCGCCGCGGCGGCGGCTCCTGCGAGGGCGCTGGCGTGCGCGGCCGGCGCATGTCGATGACCCGCGGCGGCCGCGATCGAGCGGGCGCCGCGGCGGCGGGCGCAGCGGCGGCCGGCACGACCGCGGCGTCTGCTGCGCTCGCTGCGCCCGCCGTCGTGGTCGTCGCCGTGCCGCCGGAAGAGGCCTCCACGCCCGCCTCCGCCGCCCCTCCGGCGGCTTCCGTCGCGCGCTCCTCGACGGGCCCCGCGCTCTCCGGTTGCCCCTCCCCGTTTTCCGCTGTGCTTTGCTCGACCATGGGGCTCCTCCATAGCGTTGTCGGGCGCTCCGCGAAACCGGATCTCACCGCCTCGCGCCGTCGCGGCAAGCCGGCCCGGGGCGCTCGGCCCCGGCCGGCTTGCCTTGCGGCCCGGCTACTCGCCCAGGTAGGGGACGAGGTTGACGGTCTCGCGATCGAGCTGGTGAATCCCGAAGCGCCCGGCGGCGAACAGGACCTCCTCGCCGCTGGTCACGAACCTCTCGGGCCAGCCCCAGAGGGGGAAGAACGCCTGTGCCTTCGGCGCCTCGGGCTCCTCGAGCGAGATCGCCAGGGCGCCGCCGGGCACCTCGAAGAGCGCCCGCATGTCGGCCGTGTGGCGCAGCGACGCCCACGAGGCGAGTCGGACGGTGGAGAGCACGTCGAACTCGGGGATCGCGGGGTTCTCGTTCTCGTTCTCCGGCTCGGGCGGCGGCGCCTCACCCGCCGGCGAGAGCGTGGTCAGCTTCTGGTTCGGATCCCATCCGCCGTACCACCCGTTGCCCGGACGCCAGATCAGGCTGTGGGACAGGACGGGCAGCCCGCGGCCGTCGATGGAGATCGCGTTGACCTGGCGGTCGGGGAACTTCTGGTACTCCTGCAGGTACGCGAGCCCCTCGTGCACCTCGAGCCGCGCGATCGCCGTCTCGATGAACTGCTGGCCCCACACCCTGTCCCTCGCGTAGATCGACGCCCCCTGGATCGCGAGGACCTCGCCGGGCACGTTGATCCCCGGATCGAGCGCGGGCTGCGACGGGTCGGTCAGATCGAGGTGCGTGAGGAAGTACTGCGTGCGCGGGCGCGGATCGTCCGGCGCGAGCCCGCTCATCGAGCGCTTGATGTTGAAGTAGAGCTCCCCGTCGTCGTTGAGGACATTCACGGTCTCGTTGTCGTCCGGCAGCGCGACGGCCGGCGCCACCGTCGGGTGGTCCGGGTCGGAGAGGTCGACCACGTGGACCTCGATTTGTGCCCAGCTGCGGCGCGGGACGTACTCATAACAATACGTCGACGTGATCCCCACGATGTCGTTCCGGTCGACCTCGACCGGCGTGCAGCTCGTGTCCGCGCCGGGGTGGTCCGTGCACTCCGCGAAGCCGCCGTTGCAGTACTCCTCGCCGCCGATGTTGCGGCACGTGCGCTCTCCGGCCATGTACGTGCAGCCTTCCTGCCCGAAGCAGCCCGGATCCTCGACCGAGTTGGTCCGGCACGCCCAGCCGACCCCGAGGTCCTCGGAGTGGCCGATGACGCGCAGGAAGGCGAGGGCATCGCGCCCGGGGTGCACGGTCGAGAACGAGCTCGCCCCACCGTAGTAGCCGCCCGTGGCGGGGAGATCGCTCGTGTCGAGCGTGCCCGCCCGCCGCGGCGCGGTCGGATCGGACAGGTCGATCACCTCGAGGTGGGTCACCTTGCCCACCCAGTTCTCGAAGGTGGTGGTCAGCGACACGAGCAGGTCGCCCACCTGATGGAGCTGCGCGTCGGCCGGCAGATCGAAGGTGGCGATCGGCTGCGCGAGCTGGGTGAGCCCGGCGCTCGGCACGACCTCCGCCTTGATCTTCCGGTTCTCGGCGGGGGTCCAGTAGAGATCGTAAGGCATCTTCACGCGGACGCGGTGCTCGCCGAACGCGAAGACCTTCACATAATCCGGGGCGAGATCGAGGTGTCCGAGCTTCTCGGGCGTGTCGAGCTTGTCCTGCGCATAGAGGGTGAGCTCCTCATCGGAGACGTTCGCGGTGGCGATGTCCTCGGCGCGGAACGTGCGGCGCGCGGGCGTCCCGTGCTCCATCACGCCGCGGCGGGTCAGCGTGGTGTCCGAGAAGGTGAAGATCTGCACGCCGGAGAACGGCCGCCGGTAGTTGTCCACGGTCCTGCTCGCAGAGAACGGGAGCAGCACGAGGCCCGTCTCTGGCTCCCCGCCCGGCGCCACGGCGTCCACCGCGTCGTCGAGCACGGTGAACGCGCGATGGTCCCAGTCGGCCTCGGACCAGCTCCAGCCCTGGGCGCCGCCGTCGATCTCGGCGCGCGCCACCAGCGGATCCTGGCTGGTCAGATCGGTGATGTCGTAGAGGCTGGCGGCGAGCTTCCGGCCGTTCTGATCGTTCACGCCGATGCCGATCAGGCGGGTCGCGCCGAAGACCGGGCGGAAGAAGTTGTTCCACCCGGACACGATGAACTCGCTCTCCTCGGTGATGTTCCCGCTCGGATCGATGGAGAAGGCGTGGAACGGATCCTGACGCCGGTAGGTGACCGCGAACGCCCTGTCGTCCAGGAAGATGGCGCCGTAGAGCGACTGTTCGGCGCCGAAATCCTCGCTGTCGATCGGCACGATGTTGTCGGGATCGGCCGCGTTCCAGGTCTCGAGGTAGCTGGGCGACCCGTCGGCCCACTGCGGACCGGAGAAGACCCGCAGCATGTTGTCGCGGAAGTCCATGTGGAACTGGGAGCGCACGTAGCCGGCCGCGCTCACGCTGTCGCGCAGCACCATGGACCCGTCGCGGTTCGAGATGTCGATGATCGAGATCTCGCTGGGATCCTGCGACCAGCTGCCGCTGTTGCGCGCCACGAGGAGCACGTCCGCCTCCGCGTGGATGGCGGTCACGGTGTCGCCGAGCTCGATCTCGCTCCTCTCGACGAGCGCGTCGGCGCCGACATCGAAGCTCCGGACGAGGGTCTTGTTGACCCACTGGAACTGCCCGGGGTTGATCTCCTCGAGCTCCGAGCCGTTCGAGGCGATGTAGAGCGAGCTCGCGCTCTCGCCGCGCGCGAGGCGGCTCGTCATGATGGCGCCCGTGACCGGGTATTGCGACAGGAGCTTCGGCGCGGCGCGGTCGGCGATGTCGATGAACAGCACCGTCCCGCCGGTCCGCCGCTCCACGGTGAGGCCATCGGCCT
Source organism: Sorangium sp. So ce381 (assembly GCF_051473845.1). Classification (NCBI taxonomy): domain Bacteria; kingdom Pseudomonadati; phylum Myxococcota; order Polyangiales; family Polyangiaceae; genus Sorangium; species Sorangium sp. So ce381. The sequence continues at coordinate 3,250,672 of NZ_CP150336.1, forward strand.
TGAGCTGGTAGCCGGCCCAGTCGTTCAGGAGCACGACCGCGCGGTCGCCGACGACGTACATCTCGACAGGGGTGCCGGCGATCTGCATCTGGCCCAGGAACTTCGGGTCCGACGGGTCCTGGATGTCGATGACCTGCAGGCCGCGGAAGGTGTTGAGGTTGAGGAGCTGCCCGCCGCCGAGGACGCGGTAGATGTCGCCTTCCTCGAGCTCGCGGCTCTCTTCCTCTTCTTCCTCCTCCTCTTCCTCTTCTTCCTCCTCGCCGAGGTACCCCTCGGTGAACGGATCATCGGCCGACACGAAATCGGTGGGCCCCTGTGGGGTCTCGGGCTCTGGCTCCTCGGGCTCTTCCTTGGGAGGATCGGGGTCAGGCTCCTCCTCCTCGGGCGGAGGGTTCTCGTTCTCTTCTTCCTCCGGCTCCGGCGGGGTCTGCTCCTGGGGCACGGGGTTGGTGCCGTCGCGCCCGCATCCCTGTCCGAGCATCAAGAGGAGCGCGGCCATCACGCTGGCCTGCGCCGACAGCACGCCTCTGAACAGTGCTCTTCTCATCACCACGGCTCACTCCTCCCTGGTACCTCGCTCGAGGTACGGAGACTGCACACATCGATGGCTCGACCACGGTTCAACGTGGTCGGAACGTCGCGGCTCGAGGGCGGCGTTGCGGCGAGTCCCGGCGAGCGATCGAGGGCGCGTCCGGCACGGCGCTGCCCGCGATCGAGCCGGTCTTCGCGCCTTCGTGCTACGGCGGACCGTAAGCTTGCATCCAGTGGAGTATCCACCTTCTGGAGGAGCCGCTCAACGTGGAATGCTGCGACGGAACGGCGGCAGAGCGGATCGCTCGGCGTGGCGCAGCAGGGTGTCTTGGGTGGAGCGGAGCGCCGAACGCTTACATGTGGCGGCGTCTGCCCACGCGACGCGACGCTGGTTGACCTCGGCTCGTGCCGGTCTGCGGGGCGCTCAACGCCCTCTATCGTGACGTCGAGCGGGGCGAGACTCGCGTTCTCGCTCGCCGATCAGGCCGCCTCTTCCTTCTCTTCCAATCGCGCCACCGGCAGCGCCACGAAGAACGTCGACCCCTTGGAGACCACGCTCTCCACCCAGATCCGCCCGCCATGGCCCTCGACGACCCGCTGCGCGATCGCGAGCCCCAGCCCGGTCGAGCGCTCCCCCCCGGTGCTGACCGTCCTCGCCCGCCCGAACGGCCGGAAGAGCTTCCCGAGGTCCTCCGCCGCAATCCCGGGCCCCTCGTCCCTCACCGACAGGATCACCTCGGCCCCTCCGCCGGCATCCCCCCCGCGGCCCCCCTCGACCCGGACGCGGATGGTCGTGCCCGGAGGCGAGTAGTGGATGGCGTTGCTGATGAGGTTGTTGAGCACCTGCTCCAGCTTGTGGACGTCGACCTCGACCCGCGGGACGCCCTCGTCGCTCTCGACGACGAGCTTCATGTTCTTCTGCCCCGCCAGCACCATGTTGAGCGCCACGTTCGACTCGACGAGCTGGACGATATCCGTGCTCTTCCTGTCGAGGTTCAGCTTGCCGAGCTCGATCATCGACACGTCGAGCAGATCGTTGATGAGCGAGAGCATGAATTTGCTCGAGCTCCTGATCATGTTGACGATCTCGACGCCACCCTCCTTGAGCAGCGACGACGGCTCCCCGCGCCGGTGGCTCATCAGCATGAAATCGCTGTAGCCCAGGATGACGCCGAGCGGGTTCCTGAGGTCGTGGGCCGCCATGCCGACGAAGCGGTTCTTCTCCTCGTTCAGCCGGACCAGCTCCGCGTTCTTCGCCGCGAGCTCCTCGTGCATCTGGACGAGCTGCCGGTTGCTCTCCTCCAGCGTGTCGGCGTACTGCTTGAGCTTGAGCTGGCTCCGCTTGTGCTCGATGGCATAGCGGATCGTGCGCTCGAGGATCTGCGCGTCGAACCTCCCCTTCACCAGGTAATCGGCGACGCCCGCGCTCATCGCGGCCATGTCGATCTCGTCGTCGCCGACCCCCGTCAGCATGATGATGGGGATCGCGCAGCCGAGGTGGTTGGCCTCGCGCACGACGTCGAGGCCCGTCCGCGCGTCGAGCCGGAAGTCGAGGAGGCAGACGTCGTAGCCGCCGGCGCGCAGCGCCCGGATCGCCTCGTCCGAGCTGCTCAGCCACGTCACGTCGTACCGGGTGCGGGGAGCGTCGCGCAGGAGCCTCCGCGTGACGAGGTGGTCGACCTCGTCGTCATCCACAAGCAGGACCTTCATCTCGCTGTCGTTCATCGGGAGCCTCGACCACGCCGGACATCGGCGATCTCCCGCCGGCAAGCTTCGCGCCACGCCCCCGGCATCGCCCCCGCCGTGGCGGAGGCCAGGGTCTTCGCCCCGACCCTCATTGCCGGCGCTTCTGCTCTTCCGCGACGCCCACGAGCGCGCGCGCCAGGGTGATGAGCTGCCCCGCGTCGAACGGCTTGACGAGGAACGCCGAGGCGCCGAGGCGCGAAAGGCACTGCCAGTCGGCCGCGCCCCCGGTCCCCGTCGCCACGATGATCGGGAAATCCCCTTGTGGGAGCTTGCGCACCGCCGCCGTGAGCGCGATCCCGTCCAGGCCGGGCATGTCGAGGTCGAACACGCCGAGGGAAGGGCGGTTCGCCTCGATGGCCGCGAGCGCCGCGGCGCCGTCGGGCGCCGTCTCGATGGCCGCGCCGGGCAGCGCCTCCGCGAGGACGCTGGTGAGGAAGCTGCGGAACGACGGGCTGTCGTCGGCGACCATGACGCGCGTCGTGCGCGCGTACGCCGGCATGGCGCCGCGCGCGTCGAGCAGCGCCTCGCGCAGCGCCTCCGCGCTCGCCGTGCGCTGGTCGGGCTCCTTGGCCAGCGCCGCGAGCACCGGCGCGTCGAACGACGCCGGCAGCTCCGTGCAGAGCTCGCTCGGCGGGATCGGGGGCTGATACGCGTGCTGCATGACCAGATCGACGGTGCTCGTGCTCTGGAACGGCAGGCGGCCGGCGAGCAGGTAGTACGCGACCACCCCGAGCGCGTAGACGTCGATGCGCGGCAGCAGCGCGGGATCGAGCTGCCGGCCCAGCGCCACCTCCGGCGCCAGGTACGCCGGGGTGCCGGAGAAGGCGAGCTCGATCCGATCGCCGCGGGGGATCCGCTTCGCGAGCCCGAGATCGGCCACCACCACGCGGAGGGCCTGGCCGACGAGGATGTTGCTCGGCTTGACGTCGCGGTGGGCGATGCCCGAGGCGTGGATCGCCGAGACGCCGAGGCAGGCCTGGTCGAGGACGCTCAGCGCCTCGTCGAGGCCGAGCCGGCCTCCCTTGCTGTGGACATGCGTGTCGAGCGTGACCCCGGGCACGTACTGCATGACGAAATACGGCGCGTTCTCGTACTCGCCGAACGCATAGATCTCGACGACGTTCGGGTGGTGGACGCGCGCCATCGCGCGCGCCTCCGCCAGCAGGCGGGCCTGCATCTGCGCGTTGTCGAGCTGCTCGGGCCGGAGCAGCTTGATGGCGACGTCCCGCTGGAGCTGCTCGTCGCGCGCCAGGAGGATGACGCCCATCGCCCCTTCTCCGAGGCGACCGAGGACGCGGTAGACCCCTCCAAGCAAAGTGCCCTCGGGCGGCACCTGAACCGCGCTGCCTCCCTCGTGCATGCTCGAGCGCGCCGCGGCCTTCCAGAGGTCCTCGTCGCTCAGCGTGGAGCCGTCGCCGTCCCGCTCGGCCGGCGGCTCCGCCCGCGCGGGAGGACGGTCGCGTACCACGGTGTCGACGCCCTGCAGCGTATCCGCGACGTCGGGCACGAGCGGCGCGGGGGGATCGCCGCCGTTTGCGCTTCCAGTGCTGAAGCCGGGCGAGCCGTCCGCCGCGTCTGCCATGGTGCGCATGATACGTGCCCTGCGCATGCCTATCAACGGAGAGCGTCATGCGCTGCAGCTGCGAACCGCGGTGCACGCGGCGGTCTGGCGGCGTGTCGCGGGCGCGGCACGGTCAAGCGGGATGTCGCTGCTGTGGCAGGATGCCACGCTGCGCGGCGAGCGTGGCTTTGCGCCGCGCTCGCCGGCCGTTTCGCGCGCTCCGCGCTCGCCGCGGCTGGACGAGCAGCACGAGCGGCGCCGCGAGCCAGAACATCGAGAGCGCGGCCGTGGCGAGCGCGAAGCCGCTCGTGGGCGCGGAGGAACCGGTCGATCTCGTAGCCCTGACCGCGGAGCAGGTCGAAGAGCCGCTCGTGCGCCTTCGCGTGCGCGGGGCCTGGGGAGCCCGTCCCGGGCGCGGGGCAGCGGGGCGCGGGCGCCGCTCCGCGTTCATACCAGAGCTATTGAACTGGGGTCAATCATGCCGCGGCGACGCGGCGCTGCGCGGGGGGGGCCGGGCGGGCGGCTGGCTCACGCTGCTCGGGGCACGCCGAAGAAGCGATGGCCTTGACGCGTGTCGCCGGCCTCGATTGTTTCAGCCGTCCAGAAGCGATCCCTCTCGTCAATCCATGGCGAGCTTCGCCTTTTCCCCGCCGAGCATAGCGACGGGCGAGCCAGCACGGCGGCAGGGTCGTCACGATCACCTCGACCGTGGGCTTGCAGGCAGAGCCAGGCCGCATGCCTGCCGTCGAACCTGCCTGTCGGCGGAAAGGCGGTTGCCGCGGGAGTAACCGTCCGGCGATGAGGGAGTTTTTGAAGGCCGACGTGAATCGGAATGGCTATACTCGAATGGCCATGAGGATGCTCTCGGTTGAGTCCGTCTGTGCCGGCGCGCCAGGAGCGAGGAATGGCTGCACAGTACAGTACAGGATAGAAAATGAGTGTTGATGGATAACGGCTAGCGGATCGATAGTGAAGAGAGCTCGACGGAGTCATCGGGCTCCCGGCTGAGTGAACGGAAAGGTGGCCTGAGCCCCATCGGTCACTCTGGGGGCCATGGAGATCGAGGTGACGATGAATATTCTCGTTGCGGAAGATGACGACGACCTGCGCGAGCTCGTGGTCATGATGCTCTCGGTGGAGGGATTCCATGTGCAGACAGCGCGGCACGGACAAGAGGCTCTGGAGAGGATAGGTGAACACATGCCCGACCTCATCCTGCTCGACATGAAGATGCCGGTCATGGACGGTCGGACCTTCGCGCGGGAGTTTCAGATCCGATACGGCCGGTCGGTGCCCATCATGGTCCTGACCGCGGCCGAGCACGCCGCCCTTCGAGCCCAGGAGATCGGCGCCGCAGGGTGGATCGCGAAGCCCTTTCACTGCGACCAGCTGGTCAGGATGGTACGGTCGCACCTTCGCATGTAAGGGGCAGGCGGACGTGGAAAGTGCTGCCACGGCCTTCCTCGCTTTCGAACCACATTTCGCCTCCGTGGCGCGCCACGATCGCGCGCGACAGGTACAGCCCCGTCCCCATCCCTCCGTGATCGTGGGGCGTATCGGTGTGGGCGCGATGGAAGCGCTCGAAGATCCGCGCCTGCTTCTCCACGGGGATCCCCACCCCCTGATCGCGCACGGACACCAGGGCGTCGAGCGCGTCCGCCATCCGCACGTCCAGCTCCACCTCGCCGCCATCCGGTGAGTACCGCAGGGCGTTGTCGAGCAGGTGCGCCACGACCCGCTCCAGGAGCTCGCGGTCACCTTGGAGCACCACGGGCTCGGCGCACGTGACCCGGATGCGGCGCGACCGCGCCCCCTGCTCCAGGCGCGCCGCCATGCAATCGACCAGCTCCCCGAGATCCACGCGCTCGAGCACCAGATCCAGCCGGCCGAGCTGGACTTGCGAAAGGAACAGCAGATCGGCCACGATCCGCTCGATTCGGTCGGCGCCCCGCAGCAGCCCGTCCAGGATCCGGCGCTGACTCGGCGGCAGCTCCGTCGCCGTGCGCAAGAGCATCTCGGCATAGCCCATGATCACCGTCACGGGCGTCTTGAGCTCGTGCGCGGCCACGCGGAGAAACTGGTCCTTGAGCCGGTCGAGCTCCACGAGCTCGGTGACGTCCCGCACGACCGCCACCGCGCCCACCACCTGCCCCCCCGCATCGCGGATGGGCGACGCGCTCGTGTGCACGTAGCGGGTCCGCTCCGCGCCGGGGAGCGAGATCGTCCCCTCATCCAGGGTCACCGTCTCGCCGCCGAGCGCGCGCACGAGCGGCGTTTGCTCCGCTTCATAGGGCGTCCCGTTCGGGCGGTCGAAGCGGAGCCGCCGCATCAGCTCCGCGATGGGCCCGCGCGCCTCGTCCGGGCTCGCGAGCCCTGCGAGACGCGCCGCCGCATGGTTGGCCAGGGTGACGCGCCCGTTCCGGTCGGCGACGAAGACGCTGTCGACCATGTTGTCGAGCACCGCTTTGATCTCCATCTGGCTCCGTTCGAGGTCGGCGTAGAGCATGGCATTGTCGAGCGAGATGGCCGTCTGGGCGCCGAGCAGCTCGAGCACCCGGATCGTGCCGGCCGTGAACGCCCCCGTCGCGACGTTGTTCTCCAGGTATACAAGGCCGCTCAGGCGCGCCTGCCGTACGATGGGGAGGCACAGCAGCGAGTGCGGCCGTCTCCGGGTGAGGTGCTCGTCCGAAGCGAACCGCGTCGCCACGGCGGCCTCGTCCAGGATGACGGGCTCACGCGTCCGCGCGACGTAGTGGAGGATCGACATCGGGAACGCCGCCGCCGAGGCCGGGACGCCCTTGTGGCTCGCGACGCGGAGCTCCGTCCCGTCGGTCGTGGCCTCGGCGTAGACGGCGAGCTCGCCTTCGCGGACCAGGATCAGCGCCCCTCGCTGCCCGCCAGCCTGCTGGAGCACGATCTGCAGCAGCGTCTCGCTGAGCTTCGGCAAGAGGATCTCGGACGAGATGCTCTGCAAGGCTTTGACCACCGAGAACAGGTCGAGCTGCTCGGGCGCGGCCACGAACGTGGCGGTGAGCGCGACCGATGGTCGCTCGACGAGCTCGGGGTAGCATCGATCGAGGCTCTGGACCTTGCCGTCGGCGCCCCAGCGGACATAGCAGGAGCGGGCCTCGCGCAAGTAGGTGTCGGCGAAGCGCACGAACCCTCGCGCCCGGTAAAACCGAGATGCGAGCTCGTAGGCAAGCGCTTCAACGTGGACGAAGCCGCTGTCGCGCGCCGAGTGGACGGCCTCTTCATAGAAGCGCATGGCGTCGAGGTCCCGGCCCTCGGTGCGGGCGACCTCGGCTGATACCAGGGCGTAGCGGGTCCGGAAGTTCTCGGGGCAGTTGTCGGCCCAGAGCTCCAACTTCTGCAATTGCTTCTCGAGCGTCTGCGCGAACTGCCGCTGCTGCTCGGCAGGGGCCTGCGCATAGAGCGCCGTCAGCGTGAGCGCGTGGTAGAAGTGATGCGTCGCCTCGATCGCCATGGATGCCACCTGGTGCAGCATCGACGTGGCGCTGGTCGCGGACTCCAGCGCTTCGGCATAGCGTTCATGGGTAAATGTCGCGATCTGCTTCATGACGTGGTAGTATGTAATTCCAAGGCCGAAGCCTGCCTTCTTGAGGGCCGCGATACAGCTCTCCTCGTCGAAGGTGTCGTCGCTGAAGCTCGTGGGCGCCTGCGTCGCTCCCTTCAGGCTCGCTGCAAACTGCTCTTCGATCCGGAGGACATGGTACACCACGTCATTGTGGGTCTGCCGGGCGAACGCGATGTGCTTCCGCGCGACATCGATGACATGAACGAGCGGCTCTCCGCTCTCCAGAGCGAGCCATGCCATGTTGTAGGTCAAGTAGCCGGCAAAGACGAGATCTCCGATGTCGAGGCAAGCGAGAAGAGCCTGCTCCATGAGCGGGAGGCTCGCTGCGAAGCGCCCGCACCAGACCTTGATGACGCTCGCGTTCTGGAAGAGCAGCTTCCCTTTCAGTTTTGCCGTGGCACTCTTGAATTTTTCATTCAACCTGAGCGCCATCTCGGAGAACTGAAGCGCGCGCGGGATGTCGCGGTAGACCGAGACCAGCACCATGCTGTAATTACTATAGATGAAAGAGGACTCTTCGGCGTGCCCGCACTGTAGGGAAACGCTCACCCCCTTGGCGGTGAGCAGGACCCAGAGCGCTGGTCGCGAGGTGTATACGATGGGGAACGATTCGGCGATCAGGCCGATGAGGGCCCGCACGCTCTCGTCGGTGGCTACAGGCGCATCGACGAGGTCGGCGATGGGGCGCCCCTGCAGGTTGATCGAGACCTGCCGGATCTCGGCCTCCGCGGCCATCTGGATCTCCGCGTCGGACTCCGGGAGCATCACCCGGTAGAGCTGCAGGGCCTGGATCATGACCGCCACGGCATCGCGGTGCCGTCCGGCGATCTGATAGAGCCGCAGGCGCAATCGGTACGCCCTGGATCGGTCGGGCTTGGAGCGGGCGTTCTGGAGAATCAAGTCGAACAGCTCGTCGGCCCGCTGGAAGCGGCCGACGAGGTACTCGCATTCGGCGAGCTCCAGGTGGAGCGTGAATGCATCCTCGTACCGTGCGCTCCAGGCGTCCGGCGGCAGCAGGGATGTCGCCTGGGCCAGGTAGCTGCGAGCCGACGCGTAGGCCACCGAGGCCTTTGCCTTGGTCCCCGCCTGGAAGTTGAGCCGGCAGAGCGCCTCCTTCTCGCGCGGGTCGGTGAGGAGGTGGGCACCGTGATTGAGCTGGTTTGCGACATCGAAGACCCGCTCTGTGAACCCCTGCTCTGGCAACCGAGACAAAAGGAGCCGGCCGAGCTGAAGATGCTTCTCGGCGCGCAGCTCCGCCGGGATGAGCGAATAGGCCGCTTCCTGGATGCGGTCGTGGAGGAACTTGTATGTGCTGTCCACGCGGATGACGAGGCCCGCGCGGACGGCCTCCCAGAGATCCGCGTGTACGTCGTGCTCCACGCTGCCGCGAACCATCGCCAGGAGGGCGACCTCGGCGGTATTTCCCAGACAGGCGAGCTGCTTCAGCGCTTCCTGGGTCTCCGCGGGCAGCCGCCTGAGCTTGCCGACCATCAGGTCGACCACGTTGTCGGTGTAGCCCTTCTCGCGGATCTTCGCGACGTCCCACCGAAAGGCTTCCGTGCGCTCGTCGAACTCGATCAGGCGCTCTTCATGGAGCGAGAGGAGGAACTGAATGGCGAAGAAGGGGTTGCCGGCCGTCTTCTCGTAGGCGAGCTCGGAGAGCGGCGCGGCGTCTTCGAGGCGGCAGCGAAGCGCCTCGCCGACGAATGCGGCGAGGTGCTCGTGCGGTATCGGGCCGAGCACGATGTTCGAGACGCGCGCGCCGTCTCTCCGCACCTCGTCCAACGTCACCAGGAGCGGGTGGGTGGGGGATACCTCGTTGTCGCGGTAGGCGCCGATGATGAGGAGATAGCGCATCTCAGGGTGGGCCAAGAGGTCCTTGAGCAGCCCGAGGCTGGCCGCATCGACCCACTGGAGATCGTCGAGAAAGAGCGCGAGGGGGTGCTCCTTCTGGGCGAACACCCCGATGAAGTGCCGGAACACCATGCGGAAGCGGTTCTGCGCCTCGGTCGGCGGCAGCTCGGGGACCGGCGGTTGCCGTCCGATGACCAGCTCGACCTGCGGGATCACCTCCACGATGAGCTGGGCGTTGACCCCGAGGACGTCGAGCAGGCGCCGTCTCCACGCCGCGATCCGCTCCTCGCTCTCGGCGAGGAGCTCGATCACGAGCTCCTGGAAGGCCTGGACGAGCGTGGCGTAGGGGATGTCGCGCTTGTATTGATCGAACTTGCCCGAAAGGAAGAAGGCCTGCTCCCGAATGATCGGCTTATGCAGCTCATGGACGAGCGCGCTCTTGCCGATCCCGGAGTATCCGGAGATGAGCAGGAGCTCCGGCGTCCCCGTGGCGACCACGCGGCCGAAGGCCTGCAGCAAGGTGGCGACCTCCGCCTCTCTGCCATAGAGCTTCTGCGGGATCTGGAGCCGGCCTGTCGTGTCCCGCTCGCCCAGCGCAAACGGCTCCACCCGCCCGCTCGCGCTCCACTCTGCGAGGCACCTCTCCAGGTCGCGCTGGAGGCCGCGAGCGCTCTGGTAGCGATCCTCGGGCATCTTGGAGAGGAGCTTCAGGGTGATGCGCGAGATCGTCTCGGGCACCTCGGGGACGAGCTCCGAGGGCGACGTGGGAACGCGGGCCACGTGGCAATGGACCCATTCGACCGGGTCGCGCGCCTCGAAGGGGAGCCTGCCGGTGAGCATTTGATTGAACGTCACGCCGAGCGAGTAGAGATCGGTGCGGTTGTCGATGGCGCGGCTCGTCCGGCCTGTCTGCTCCGGCGATAGATAGGGCAAGGAGCCCTCGATGAGCCGGGGGGGCTGCGCGCGCTGCTGCTCGCGGGGGAGGCGGGACGCGAACCCGAAGTCGGCGATCCTGACCTCGCCGGAGGCGGGGTTGACGAGGATGTTGCCGGGTTTCAGGTCCTTGTGGATGATGTCCTGCTGGTGAACGTCCGCGACCGCCGCCGCGATGCGGATCGCGAGGGGGAGGAAGCGCTCGATCCCCATGGGCGTCCCGAGCAGGCGATCGAGGGACTGGCCGCCGAAGTCCTCCAGGATGAGGGCCGGCATGCCCTGGTACGTCTCGAGGGCGAGCGGCTTGATGACGGCTCGGGCGTCGAGCAGCTGCCCGAGCTCATACTCGTGCTTCAGCCGCTCGCGGTCCTTCGGGCGGCTGCGCCGCGGATCGAGCACCTTGAGGATTACCGGGCAGCGATCGGCGCTCCTGACCGCACGATAGACGACGGCTCTGCCATCGAGGGAGAGAGGCATGGTGATCTTGTACGGGGAGGCGAGGGGCATGGAGAGGGTTCCTGATGCGCGACACGCTCGGCGGGGACGATGGGGCCGCGTGCGCTGTGCTCCACAGGGCTCGGGCGTCGCCGGCCGGGCCGCCGAGCCGGACCGAGAACGTGATTGAGCGCATCACGCGGGCTCGAATCCATACCAGCCGGGCTCAGCGCCCCGTGCCGGCAGGATCCTGTGAAGACGTGACGGACCGTGATGCCATGCGCTGTCGACATGAGCGTGGATCTTGTGCCTCACGTCGCAGGCGTCATGAGTCTGCGTTCCATAAAGAAAGGAAAAGGAAAAGCAGCCAACCAGGCAAGGCGGGTCCGGCTACGCTTGCCCGGACGGCGAGCCCACACCCCGCCCATACGCCCCGCCATCCGAACCCGGCGTCGCGATCGGCCATGGCGGAGCTGTACGACCGCTCCCAGACGAACTGCAGCGGACCCGGCAGCGCGCAGATCGGGATCGCGTGCGTGAAGACGCGGCCCGTGACGACATCGATGGGGTGCGAGACCGTCCCGCGCTCCGGGTACCCTGCCGGCGCGCGGGGGCGATGGGGGCGCGGAGCGGTGGTATCGGTTCAGCCGGGCGGCACGGCGCCCGGCGCGCCGGGCGGTGCAGGCGCCGCCGCGCCGGGCGGCACGGCACCCGCCGCGCCGGGCTGCGCCGGCGGAGCGACCTGCGGCGCCGCGTCCGTGTCGCTCGACGACGCTCCGCGACCGCCGCGGCCCTTGTAGAGGGACGGCGCGATCGCCTCGATGTCGTCCTCTTTCCAGCGGAGATAGGTGACGGCGCGGCGGGTCTGGTCGTACGCGTCCACGAACAGGGTGAACGCGCGCGCCCGCCTGTCCGCGGCCTCGCTCGGGCCCGGGGCGGCGCCGTGCTCCCTCACGCCGAGGGAGGCGAGGAGCTCAGGCCCGAGCTCGCCGGCGCGCCTCACCTCTTCCTCGGTCGCGGCGGTCTTCCCCGCGATCTCGGGCCAGCTGCCGCTGAACAGCGCCGAGAGCGCGACGAGGTCGTTCGCCGTGTCCATGTGACCGTTCCCCGTCCGGATCTCCGCGACCGTCTCGGCGTCGACCAGGCCGCGGCGGGCCAGGGCCTCCGCGTCGCCGAGGAGGTTCGCGCGCAGCGGCACCGCCTCCTCGACGAGCTGCTTCAGCCCGTTCTGCGCTCCTCCGCTGGACAGCCACGCCAGGTGCGCATACCAGGCGGCGAGCGCGTAGGTCTCCAGCCGATCGACCAGCCCGACATCGTGTGTCGGTAGCCGCTCGGCGATGAGCGGACGCAGCGCGAGCAGGCCGGGCAACACCCCGAGCACCTGGGAGACCGCGCGGGGGATATCGATGTTGATGGGGAGGAGCGCGTCACGCTCCAGCGCATCCATCTCGGGAGCGACCTTGTCGAACGCCGCCGCCGCCTGGGGAGGTGTCGCGGGTCTCTTGGGAGCTGGCTTTTTCTTGAGCGGAGCAGAAGGCTTGGCCATGAGGGGAACACCTCTCGTTGATGTCCGACGCGGAGAGGCGGAGAGCACCCCGTTGTGCTCTCGGTCCCCCGCGCTGGATTCGATAAGAACGCCCGGCGCGCGCCGGACGTTCAGCCTGGGATAATCATCCTGATCAGGCCGTCAACGTCGCTGGCTTGCTCTCCTGAGCTGCCTCCCCACCCAGCTCGGGAATCGAGGTTCCGGAGGCAGCCAGCTGCCTCCCCGGGCTCGGGAATCGAGGTTCCGGAGGCAGCCAGGTTCCTCCCCGGATTCGGGATCGATGCGCCGGAGGCAGCCAGCTGCCTCCCCGGATTCGGGATCGATGCGCCGGAGGCAGCCAGCTGCCTCCCCGGGCTCGGGATCGGGTAATGGTCAAGGTGCCACTCACCTTGACCAATGGTCGGACACAAGCTGTCCTATCTGACCCACGTCTCTGACGGCGAGTAATCGCGAAATCAGCTAGAATTAGGGCCTACCAAGCAAAAGCGCCATGCCCGGCTGGAACCCGAGCATGGCGCCAGAGCACCGAGCGGTAGGCCCGCCCGTCGCCCGCAACGTCGAGCATGGGCCATGCCGCTGAGAAAGGCAAGGCCCGGCCATGTCTCTGCTGTCGGCGGAGGCGCGCGCTCGCGTCGTCTCTCAGCTCGTCGAAGGCTGCTCCATCGCCTCCACGTGTAGGCTGACCGGAGTCAGCAAGCCGACCGTGCTCGCTCTGCTGCTCCGCGTCGGAGCCGGGTGCGAACGGCTGCACAATCGCATCGTCCGTGGCGTCACATGCCACGTTGCGCAGTGCGACGAGATCTGGTCCTTCGTCCAGAAGAAGCAATCTCGGGTGACCGCATCCGATCCTGCGGAGTTCGGCGACGCGTACACGTTCATTGGGATGGCCAGCGCGTCGAAGCTGATCATCAGCTACCGCGTGGGGAAGCGGGACGAGGAGAACACCGTCGCGTTCGTGAAGGACCTTCGCGCTCGCCTCACCACGATACCGCAGCTGTACACGGACGGGTGGCAGCCGTACATCGCCGCGGTCGGCTCGTCGTTCACTGGCGGCGTCGACTACTGCCAGGTCGTCAAGCGCTACAACCGGAAGGCGCGCAAGGACGACGATCACAGGTACGAGCCGCCACGCGATCCCTTCATCACGAAGACGCCGGTCTTCGGCATACCAGATGTGGAGCATGCCAGCACGAGCCATATCGAACGGCAGAACTGGACCATACGGATGCACATCCGCAGGTTCACTCGGCTCTGCAACGGGTTCTCGCGGAAGCTGGCGAATCATCGCGCCGCGGTCGCGCTCCACGTCGCCTGGTACAACCTCTGCCGGATCCACGAGTCGATCCGCTGTACGCCGGCCATGGAGGCGGGCATCGCCCGGCACGTCTGGAGCATCCCGGAGCTCGTCGATGCCGCCCTCGCGGAGCCCGAGACCGATCCGCCGACCCCGCAGCCGCTCAAGCTTCGGACGCCGCCCCCTGGGGCCCCCACGGCGCCCGCCAGGGCCTTGCCGAACGGGCGCGGGTTCCTGCGGCTCGTCGGGAGCGCGCCGGCTGCGCCTGTGGCGCCTGCGCCCGCTCCGGAGCCTCCGCCGTCAGCACCACCGCCTGCGCCGAAGCCGAGGCGGATGGTCCAGCTGTCGCTGTTCGATGAGTGACGCGGTCCGCTTCCTGCATGGACATCGCGTAGGCGCTTACGCCTGCGAACGGAGCTACGCACAGATGCAGACGGCACACAACGGCACAACTACCAGCGATTGCCGCTTGCCCTATTTCGGCGACGACGGGAAGGTGGTTGGGTACCTGCGGGTGCGCAACCCAGCCGCATACAGACCCATGTGGATTGGCGGCAAGTTCATGGGGTACGAGTCACGTGCCGGACGACACAGCAGGCTCCGGCATGCAGCGCTTGTCGATCTCATCAAACAGCTGTGCCGAAAGCTCGTTGGCAAGCTCTAGCACTGACGTGCTGCCATCAGCGTTAAGCTGAGCAACCGCCAAGCCTATGGCAACCTCGTACACTTTGAATGACGGATGAGTCGACATGTCTTGAGGCGGCGCGACGGATTTCAAGGTTACGGGTAGCAGGATTGAGAGGAATCTGTTTTTGGTCGGAATTGTGAGCGAGATGGCGCAGGCAACGCTGCCATCGTCTCCGATCCTGAAGTCGCCCTTATTGCCAACTGTCCTCCATGAGGCGTGGGCTTCGCCGAGCTCGGCATACTCCCAGCTTATGCCTAGGAGTTTCTGCACTTGGTCAAGAGTGTTCAGTAGAAACTCGTATGGCTTTCGTTCCCACGCCATCTTCTCTTCGTACTCCTTGGCAAGACGCTGCGTGAGCGTCAGCTGGCGTGGATGTCCAATAACTGTCATACAGTGCTCCCGCCCGCGAGGGGCTCGTGCGAGAGCCGATCCTTGACTGCGGCCACGCTGTCTGGCACTCCTGGGGAGTGCGCGATAGCGTTCCGCCGATCGAGGGGTCGGCGACCTGAGAGACCTGGCGCCGGTAACGCTCAGGTCTCTCACCTATGTAGGACAGCGTCCGTTGGGCGATGCGTCAAGCAAGAATCTGTCCGTCCGTTCAGAATTGACAGGCAGTAAGCGTGGAAATGTGGAAGTGTCTGGCGAGCGAGCACGCAGAACGAGGCGCCGCCGCAGCGCCCGGCCTAGTCCCAGGTTCGCCAGATCCGCCGCGAGCGGCGGCGCTTCGGGCGCCTGCCGGCAGCGATGTCGGCGAGGACTTCGCCGGGGGAGCGACGCTCGCGCATCGCGATCATGGCGACGATGCGGGTCAGCGGCACGCTCCGGTCGGTCCTGGCGGGCAGCAAGCCGTCGTCCACCCATCCGGTGTCGGCGAGGTAGCGGTCGATCTGCTCGGGCGTCACGGAGCGCGTGACGGGCTTGCCGGGCACGGTCACGCGGACGCGCCGCTTCGGGTCGCGGGGCTTCATCGCCTCCACCTCCGCAACTTCAAGGCGAGCGCTTCCCGGGCGATGCGGAGCCTGGACGCGGCGGTGCTCGGGTTCATCCTGCGCCGCTTGGCGTACGCGACGAGGCTCTCCGGGCTGTCCACGGAGAGCAGGGCCTCCAGCTGCCAGTCCGGCAGGCTGGCCATGGCGTCCAGCACTTCGCGCGCCTCGATCTGCGCGTGCATGTCGATGCCAACGGGCTCGCGCAGCAACCCGAGCGGGCTCGGATGGAGGACCGCGTGACGCACGTACGCGCTGTGCACGTAGTGCGAGGCGAGGCGCCAGGCGATGCCGTGCAGCCACTTCCGAAGCGCGTCGCGCGGCTTGTCCCGGGGGTCTGGACGATAGAGCCCACGGCGGACGGCGTTCCAGGCGTTGAGCAACACCTCGGCTTCCACGTCGCGGCGGTCGCGCATCGGGATGCCGGCGAGCGTCGCCAGGACGATCCCGCGTTCCGCGAGGATCGCCTCCATCGTCGGTCGCTTCCTGGGATGTCGTGCGGCAGGCGGGCGTCCGGCCCCCTTCCGCGGGCGCTTCACCCGCTCCTCCCGCAGGTTGGGCAGCGGTCAGCGGCCACGGGGCGGCCCAAGAGCCGCTCGATCGTGGTTCCGGCCGCACGCGCGGCGCGCATGGCGGTGCCGGGCGACCCGGCGAACTGGCCCGAGGCGATCGCGCGGATCGAACGGGTCGGCATGCCCATCACCTCGGCGAGGCATGCCCACGTGCCGTACGCGGCGCGCAGGTTCTTGAGCGCGGCACGGAGGCGCTTGCGCTCGGGTTCGGTGAGGGAACGGGTGACGAAGGGGCGGCGGCGGCGTGTAGGCACACCTCCGCCTTGCCCACCGTCGGGTGGGATCAGGTATAGCTGCACTGTCGGACTCCGTGGAAGCGGGGTTCGGCCACGCAGCCCGGGGTGGTGGTACACCCGCGGGCTGCACTTGCTTGAGGCCGAACCTACGGGCCCGATCCGAGCTCCGCTATCGCGAAGTGCTCACTTTGACCAATCGACTGGCACTTTGACCATTACCCGGGATCGATGCGCCGGAGGCAGCCAGCTGCCTCCCCGGGGCCGGGATGGGTGCGCCGGAGGCAGCCAGCTGCCTCCCCGGGCTCGGGATCGATGCGCCGGAGGCAGCCAGCTGCCTCCCCGGGGCCAGGATCGGTGCGCCGGAAGCATCCCGGGACCCATGGCCGCCCACGCCGCGCCTGTGCCCGATGCCTGGACGCACTGGAGCGCTGCCTCGGAGCCTCGCGCGGGCTCTCCGCGGCGTGAGCACCTCGCGAACCCTTTCCGGATAACCAGGCATGAAAGCGACGCGGGACCGTGGGAGGGCACGGCTCGCGGCGCCGGGCGGTCCTGGCGGCGTCCGGCGCGGGGCGCGGAGGGAGACGGTGAAGCGGAGGTCACGGGACGAGGACGACGTGGCGCGCGGGGGCGAGACGCCCCCGCGGGTGGCCGGCCGGAGCCGTCCCCCGCTCCTCGCGCCGGGCACCTGGTTCCTGCGGCGCTTCCGCGTCGAGCGGCTCCTCGGCCAGGGCGGCATGGGGGCGGTGTACGCCGTCAAGGACAAGGGGCAGACGTGGGCGCTCAAGATCGTGCGTTCCGAGTTCCTCGACGACCCGGGCCAGCGCCGCAGGCTGCTACGGGAAGGAGAGGTGCTCGCGCGGATGCGGCACCCGAACGTTGTCCAGGTCCACGAGGTCGGCCTCGCCGACGATCTCACCGCCTGGTACCGGATGGAGCTGCTCGACGGCGTGACGCTCCGCGAGGAGCTCCGCCGGCGAGGCGCGCTCTCTCTTCCGCTCGCGTGCGCCACCGTGCGCGCCGCGGCGCTCGGCGCCGGCCACCTGCACGCGTTCGGCGGCGTCCACCGCGACATCAAGCCGGAGAACCTCTTCATCCTGCGCGAGCCGCGCGACGTGAAGCTCCTCGACTTCGGGCTCGCGCGGCTCAGCGGCACCCCGGACACGCTCGACGCGCAGACCCACGGCTCGCCGCTCTTCATGGCGCCCGAGCAGATCCGAGACGAGGTGCCGACGCCGGCGACCGACGTGTACGCTCTCGGCCTCATCGCCTACGAGGCCATCGCCGGGTTCCACCCGTTCGGCGATGCCCGCGCCGCCGGCCGGATCGACGCCCTGTTCGCCAGGCATCTCAATGACGTCCCGCCGCCGCTGTCGCGGATCGGCGTGCCGGAGCCGATCTCGGAGGTGATCGCGCGGGCGATCGCCAAGGTCCCGCGCGAGCGGCACCGGGACGGGGTGGCGTTCGCCGAGACGCTGTGGGGCGCGTTCCTCGCCACCCGCGGCGCGCCGAGCGCGCGCGACACCAACCCGGGCGAGCCCGAGATGTCCGAGGTCCTGCGGTGGGGCAACGAGAAGGTCGCCGCGACCACGGGGCCCGCAGCGGCGGAGCGACCTCGGGGGCGCGTCGAGGGGGCCGCCGTGGCGGCGGCCGCTCTGTCGGGACCGCCGGGCGGAGCCGGGCCGCGCGACCCGCTGGACGGAGGCCATCCAGCGGGCGGCGCTGCCGACCTGGGCCAGGCGGGCGCCGGGTGGGCCATGACCGAGCGCCTGCCGGAGCGCTTGCGCGACCCCAGCTGCGTGGCCGCTCTCGCGCAGCGAGCGCCGGATCCGCCGCCGGAGCAGCCCGCGGCGGCGTGGGTCCCGGTGGAGAACACCGTGCCGCTCGCGCGCGCGGCGACGGGCGCCGGGACGCTTCGCGTCGGCGAGGCGCCGCCTGTCGGCGCCTCCCGCGCGGGCGCGGCGCCGACAGCCGAGGGCTCCCGCGCGGGCGCGGCGCTGCCTGCCGGGGGCTCTCGCGCCGGTGCGGGGCAGACCGCCGCCGCGGTCGGGCCGGTCGCAGCGCGCCCGGAGGCGCCGAGCGCGCGTGGCGCGGCCGGAGCGCGGCCGCGGGCGTGGGTCACCCTGCGCACGGCGGCGATCGGGCTCTCTCTGGGGGCGCTGGTGAGCCTGCTCCTCCTCGACGTCATCCTCCGGCTCCAGGGCGCCCCGCCAGCGGTGCCGGCGCTGGCGCAGGCAGCTTCGGCGCCGGTACCCAGCGCCGCGGTGGCCGCGGGATCCGAGCCGCCCGCGGCCACGAGCGCCGTGGAGGCAGCGAGCGCCGGCCGTCCCGCAGGGGCCTCCTCCGCGAGCGCGAGGGCCGAGGAGTCCCCGGTGGCAGGCGCCGCCGGAGCTCAGAGGAGCGAACGAGGCTTGGCCACGGCGCCGGCGCCCGTCGCCGCGGTGCCGGGTTCCGCCGCCGCGATGCCAGCGCCGGCCACTTCGACCATCGGTCCGGCCGGCGCGCCGGCCGCGGCGCCGCCTGCCGCCAAGCCGAAGCGGCGGCGCGTCGTTCGAGACCCCCATTTCTATGACGAGTTCCTGGAGTAGCGGCCTGGCCCAGCGCATGGGCCGGCCGGGAGACGCCGCGAGCGAGGCCCCCGGCCGGGTGTTCATGAGCGATCCCGAGAGGATCGCTGGATAACTGGAAGAGAGGCCGGGACGGCGCGTCCCGGCGGGGAGGCGGCCCACGGGGCGGTCTCGAGAGAGGCTCACGATGAAGACGACGTCGCGCGAATTCGATCCCGTGCTGGTGGAGGCGGTGGAGCGCGCGCTCGCGCCGTACCGGGGCAAGCTGTCGCCGGAGCTGATCGAGCACATGCGCGAGGAGGCGCTGGCGCTGATGTCGGCGCACCCCTATCCGGTCGCGCTGCTCCGGGCCCTGCAGCAGCGGCCCCCGCCCGACGAGAGCCACGAGCTCGCGCGAGACGGCGCGCCCGCCGCGGCGGATGGCGCGGAGCGCGGCGATCCTCGGGGCAAGGGGCGGCGCCGCGCCGCGAGCAAGCGATGAGCCGGAGCGGCACGGCGCCTCCTGGGGGACCGCTGACCCCGGAGCAGCAGGCGCTGGTGGCGGAGGCGATCGGCCTGGTCCGGGCCAGGGTGGCGGTGTATGCGCCGCACGTGCGGCCCGAGCAGCAGGAGGAACTCCTCGCGTACGCGTACACCGGGGCGGTGATGGCGGCGTCTCGATTCGACCCGGCGCACGGGGTCCGCTTCACCACCTATGCGTATGCATTCATCGACGGCGAGATCCGCGACGGCCTCCACCGGGAGCGGCAGCACCGTCGGCTGCACCGCGCGGCGAGCTGGGCGGCGCGCTCGTTCGTCGCGGAGACCTCCGATCGGTTCGACGTGGCCTGGGACGACGAGGCGACGAACGGCGGCCGGCTCGCGAGGTACGCGAGGCACCTCGTCAAGGCGATGGTCCTGGGGGTGGTCGAGGCCGGGGACACCCCTCGACGACACGGCGGTGGACACGGAGGACCGGCGCCGGGCGATCGAGATCGTCCGCGGCGCTTACGACACCCTGGGCGAGGAGGAGCGCCGGTTGTACGCGCTGCGCTACGTGGAGGGGCTGCCGATGCACGCCGTGGCGTCGGGGCTCGGCGTGTCGCTGTCGACGGCGAGGCGCCGCCACGACGCGCTGCTCGACCGCATGGCGGCGGCGCTCCTCGAGGGCGGCGTGACGGAGATGCCGCCGCGCGAATGAGCGCAGGGCGAGGGAAGCGATGCGTATGGACGACCCGAAGCGGCCGGTGGTGAAGCCCGGCGACGACCCCAGGCTCGACAGGCTGATCGAGGACCTCCGGCACGACGGGCAGGGCGGCGATCCGTTCTATCCGGTCGCGCGGCGGTGGTTCGGCAGGGCGGCGCGCAAGGCGGTCCGGCCCGCGGTGGTCGCGGCGAGCGGGGAGGGGAGCGGCGGCGGCGCGGCGGCGCTGGCGCCGTCGCGCGCGGCCGCGGGCCCGCCGCGCGGGCGGCTGTGGGGCGCGGCGCTCCTGCTTGCGGCCATCGTGGCCGTCGGCGGCGCGATCGCGCTGTGGTCGGCGGCGCGCGCGCCGCGCGGCGGTGCGCCGGCGTCGGGGCCGGCGCCGGAGCGAGAGCCGTCCGAGGGCGCGGCGGCCGGCGCGCAGCCGGTGCCGCGGAAGACGGCGGCGAGCAGCGCGCCGAGCGCCGCCGCCTCTGCGATCGCGCCGATGGCCGCGGGGTCGGGCTCCGCGCCGACGGCGGCGGGGAGCGAGGGGACCGAGCGGCGCGCGGCCGGCGAGGCGCCTGGCCCGTCGAGCGCGCCCGCGGCTGGCAGCGAGGGCAGGGGGCGCGGCGCGAGCGGCAGCGCGCCTGCGCCGTCGAGCGCGCCGGTGCCCGCGGCTCCGGCGCCCCCGAAGCGAACGGCGGACGCCGCCGCGCCTCGCCCGCCGGGCCACGTCGCCGTGCCCCAGGCCGCGCCCGCCGGAGTAAGCTCCGCGCCCGCAGGGGCGCCGCAGGCCAGCAGCTCGGGCGCGGGTTCTTTGCCACCGGAGGTGTTCTGAGATGAAGGCGAGAGCGAGGAGGGCCCGCGCGGCGGGCTGGCTGGTGCTGGTCGCGGGCGCGGTGGTCGCGGCGCCGCCGGCAGCGCGCGCGCAGGGAGCGCCGGCGGGGGCGCAGCCGGCGACGACGAGCGCGCAAGCAGCGCCGTCGGGGGCGCAGCTAGCGCCCGCGGGCGCGGATGCGGCGCAGGCCTCCCGCGACGCGGACGCGGCGTTCGCGCGGGGCAAGGAGCTGTACCGGCTCGGGAAGCTCGGCGCGGCGTACGAGGCGTACCGGACGGCGTGGTCGCTGAAGCAGAGCTACGACATCGCGGCGAACCTCGCGAACACGGAGCTGCAGCGGGGGATGAAGGTGGAGGCGGCGGAGCACCTCGCGTTCTGTCTGCGGAGCTTCCCGGCCACCGGGAACGCAGCGCAGCACGAGCAGATCCGGGCGCAGTTCCGTGCCGTGCGCAAGGAGGTGGGGTCGATCGTCGTCCAGGCGAACGTGGACGGGGCCGAGGTCTCCTTCGACGGGACGGCGATGGGGCGCACGCCGCTCCGGCACGAGGTGTTCGTGAAGCCGGGAACGATCGCGGTGGAGGCGCGGCTCGCGGGGCACGAGCCGGCGCGGGTGACGCTGGAGGTCCCCGCCGGCGAGACGAACACCGCGAACCTCGTCTTGCGGCCGCCGCGGGAGCAGCCCGCTCCGCCGGCGCTGGTCCCGACGCCGGGCGGGGGCGGGAGCGCGACGGGGGCGGGGGTTGTCGGGCCCGTGGCGGGGCAGCCGGCGGTGCCGGTGGAGACGCAACCGCTGCCGGAAAAGAGGAGCTGGGTGCCGGTGATCGCGCTGGGGGCGGCGAGCGCGGTAGGGCTCGGGGTCGCGGTAGGATTCACGGTGGCGTCGAACGATGCGAGCGCCGACGTCGACGCGTACGGGAAGGCCGTCGATGATGCCGCTGGGCAATGCAAAAGGCCGACGACCGCGCTCGCCGGCCTTTGCGCGGAACTGCACGATGCGGGCTCACGGCAAGAGACGTTCGGCAACGCAGCACGGGTAGCGTTTGCAGCGTCGGGTGCGCTGGCCATCGCCGCGGTGACCTATGCGTTGTGGTCTCGAGCGGATTCGCGGGTTGCGGCGCCGGTGCACGTGCTCCCTGATGTGAGTGCTCGTGGCGCAGGGGTCACCCTCTTCAGCGTTTGGTGACGAGTTCGGGCGAGCGACAATGAAAATCCAAACGAAATTCTGGGCATGGGCGACGGCGGGAACGGTCACGATGGCTGCCGGCTGCAATGTACTGTGGCTCGACGTCACAGGAGACTGCGAGCGGATGCGGACATGTGATCACTTCCTATCGACAGGCCCCGGAGGCGGTACCGAGAACCCCGGATGCGAGGCGGACCCGACCGAGGACGCGAGCACGGCGACGGAGGCGTGCGCGGTGTTCGCGAGCGCGAGCGCGAAGCCTGGCGGCGACGGGACGAGGGCGAAGCCGTATACCTCGCTTGCGGAAGCGGTCGCCAACGCGAACGGCAAGCGGGTGCTTGCGTGCGCGAGCGGAGCGTTCGCGGAGAGCGTGACCATCGGCGCCGAGGTCGACGTGATCGGCGGCTTCGACTGTGCGGCGGATTGGACGTGGAGTGCCGAGGCACGCAGCGCGATCGAGGCGCCCGCGGACGAGATCGCGCTGGTGCTGTCGGAGGGCGCGAGCGGGACGAAGGTGAGGAGCTTCGCAGTGCGCGCGGCGAACGCGACGCAGGCGGGCGGGTCGTCGATCGGGGTGGTGGTGGCGGACGTGGAAGCGGAGCTCGCGGAGGTGGAGGTGACCGTGGGCGATGGGATGGACGGGGCCAAGGGGGCGACGCCAAGCGAGGCGCCGGTGGCCGGGGCGAGCGCGGAGGCCGGGAGCGCGTCGAATGCATGCGCGGCGACCAACCTGGTCATCGGCGGGGCCGGAGCGGTGACGAGCTGCGAGGACGGCGAGACGGCTGGCGGGAGCGGCGGGTTGGGCGGGATCACGGAGGCGGACGAGGGCAACGGGCAGGTCGGGACGGATGGCGGGCCGGTGCCGGAGGAGAATCCGACAGGGCGAGGCCTTGGAGGGATCGGAGAAACGGCGAGCCAGGAGTGTGAGCAAGGAGTGAACGGGAAGAGCGGCGCCGCTGGTCCCCCCGGCGCCGGCGGAAACGGTGCGACGCTGGCGCTGACGGGCCTGAGCGGCGGCGACGGCGCTCCGGGCACAACCGGCGGCCGTGGTCAAGGCGGAGGGGGAGGCGGCGGAGCGAAGGCGGGGCTGTTCTGCCAGGTCGGACCGGACATCGTTGACGGCGTCGGGGCGAGCGGTGGAGGCGGCGGAGCCGGGGGCTGCGGAGGCAAGGGAGGCGGCGGCGGGCAGGCGGGCGGTTCGAGCATCGGGATTGTGAGCCTGGGCAACCGGCTGAAGCTGACCGGGGTGACGATCGCGGTGGGTAAGGCCGGTAACGGAGGCGCCGGATCGGCGGGGCAAAGTGGAGCCGCTGGAGGCAATGGGGCTGCCGGCGGGACGGCGTCCGGGACGGCGCCTTCCAGACCGGGGTGCCAGGGAGGAAACGGTGGTCTCGGCGGTCCAGGTGGCGCCGGAGGTGGCGGCCGGGGCGGCTATGCCGTAGGCGTTGCGTATGCGGTGACGCCAAGCGAAGCGCCGGCGGTGGACTTCACGGCCGGTACACCCGGCGCCGGCGGCAACGCCGGACCCGGCGGAGCACCGGAGAACGCCGGCGCGCCGGGGAGCGACGGGAGCTGCTGGGACTTCGCAGGGCAAGCGCCGTGTGGAGGGTGAAGCGATGACATCACCGAAGGCGCCGCCGGAGGGCCTGCCGACATGGGCCGACCCGGTGTGGAGCTCGGACACGCTGCAGGCGAGGGAGGAGCAACTGCGGGGGCTGGCCCGTGCGCAGGCGCGGGGCTCGCTGCTGTTTCGGATCGTGCGGGGCGAGGACACGCGGAAGGAACTCGCGCAGCTCGAGGCCCAGGCGGAGGCGATGGAGGCCATGGAGCAAGAGGTCGCCGGGGCATGGATGAGCGCGGCGATGGTGGAGAGCGGAGGCGAAAGGCGCTGGTCGCGGATCGGCGCGGTGGTCTTGGCGCTGGCGCTGTTGTGCGGCGCGGTGATCGCGAGCGTGTGGCTGCGCTGACGCAGCGAATCAGCGACGTAGCAACGTAGCGAACGGGCCGCGCGCGGTGCGGCCTCACCAACCAGGGAAACGCGCGCCGCAGAGCGCGGCGCGCCATGGCTCGGCTCGTCTTGTCGACGAGCGTGCGAGGAGGACGATCGTGTATCCAACGCTTGCCATCGAGGCAGCGGCCCAATCGGACGTGGGCCGGCGGCGTAGCCACAACGAGGACAGCTTCGCGGCGCTGCCGTGCGTGGGGCTGTTCATGGTGGCTGACGGCTTGGGCGGCAACGCGGGCGGCGAGGTGGCGTCGCGGATGGCCATCGAGGTGGTCAAGAGCTGCTTCGACGTGGACGAGGATCTCGAGGAGACGTGGCCGTATGGCACGGGGAGCGCGCACGACAGGGACGAGGTGAGGCTGGTGCTGAGCGTGCGGCGCGCGAACCGGGCGATCTACGAGGCGAGCCAGCGGCGAGAAGAGGTGCGCGGCATGGCGACGACGTTCGCGGGGGTGCTGCTCGGGGCGGGGATGGCGTACATCGCGCACGTGGGCGATTCGCGCGTCTACAGGATGCGCGAGGGGAAGCTGGAGCGGCTGACGCGGGATCACACGCTGCTGGAGGAGCTGCTGAACGAGGGCGACGGCGCGCTCGCGGCGCTGGAGGCGCTGAGCGGCCGAGCGGACGCGGTGACGCGGGCGCTGGGGTGCGACAAGAGCGTGGAGATCGAGTCGCGGGTGGAAGCGACGAAGCCGGGCGACGTGTTTCTCGTGTGCTCGGACGGGCTGTGGGGTCCTGTGCCGGAAGCGCGGATCGAGGGGGTGCTGGGGAGGCACCGGGACCTGAGCCTTGCGGCGAGCCTGCTGGTCGACATCGCCAACGAGCACGGGGGGCCGGACAACGTGACGTGCGTCTTGGCGCGGCTGGGAGACGGGTGACGTGCGCAGCGGCGACGTGCTGCGGCTGGAGTCCGAGTCGCTTCCAGGTGTGATCCTTGAGGTGTGCCGCAAGCTGAGCCGGTGAGCGGCTACGCAGGTATCGGCGTGTCGAGTCTCCTGATAGCTCGGTGAGTAACCTGTACGAGCCTGTTGTCTATCCATGGGCTCAGCGGGTTCCGGGGCTGGAAGCGGACTATCCTGCAAGCCATGCCACATCCGCAGCTCGGCGACGCTGGGCGTAACGTCTGGCCGGAGCTGTTCGTTAAGCTGTCGACGTACCTGAAACCGATCGGCATCACGGAGCATCGGCCATTCGAATACGGTGGCATCGGTCCGCGTTTCGATCTGGAGCGCAGCCAGGCTTGGCTCCGCCGCTTCCACGACCGCTGAGCGCGAAGGCGAGATCGATATGAAGATCACGACCGCGCAGTCTCCGCGCCTCCCCAGGACGGTGCAGGCGCCGGGAGGGCGGCACGCATGCGGCCGGGATCATGGATTGTAGCGGCGGCCGCTGCGGTAGCTCGCGATGGCCAGCTCCACCGGCCGGAACAGCGGGCTGGGCAGCGCGTCGAGCGGGTACCAGCCCCAGCCGGCGATCTTGTGGGGCTCGCGCTCCTCGGGCTCGCCGTCGAACTCCTCCGCGAGGAGCTGGATGTCCACGTAGTGCTTGCCGTAGGCGAGGATGTTGCTGAGGCAAAGGAAGGAGAGCTTCCTGACGAGGAGGCCGCTCTCCTCGCGCACCTCGCGGATGGCGCAGTCCTCGAACGACTCGCCGAGCTCGAGGTGGCCGCCGCACCACGAGTAGCTGCCGTCGCCGTGGCTGCCGCGCCGCCGCGCGAGCAGCACGCGCCCGTCGCGCACCAGCATGACGCCCACGCCGACCAGCGGTCGCTCCGCGGCGTTCCCTCCGACGATCGCCTCTCCCAAGGACACCTCCCGCGCGCGACACCCGTCGTGCGTGGCGCGCGCTCTAGCACGGCGCCACGCCCCAGCGGCGCCGCTCGGAAGGCGTCCGGTCGACCCGCCGCCCCCGCTGCGCGAGCCGCGCCGCCCGCGCGGCGCACGAAGCCTCCTCGCGCACGTGCAAGCGCCGGTACCGATTGACTTTTCAGTGAACACGCGTACCGTGCCAGACCCGATGGATGCGTCCTTGCCCTGGGAGCTGAACCCCGTCCTCCAGCAGAGTCGGCTCGTCCTTCTGGCGCAGACGGCGGTCGATGTCCGCAACAAGGCGTTCAGCGAGGCGAACCGCGAGGAGGGCGATACCAGCTGGGGCATCGGCTGCAAGGCGCACGAGCGGTTCGGTCATTCCCTCTGCAAGCTGGAAGAGAGCGGAAAACACCCCTGGCTGTCCGTCCATCGAGATGGGCTGTACTTCATGCCGCACATCGAGGGCGTCGCCGTGCGCGTGTACCGCGGTCCGGCCGACAAACCCTCGCAGCGGCACCTCGAGGCCGCGCGCAGCGAGCACGGTCGCCGCGCGGAGTCGCGACAGATGGCCTTCTCGTTCATGGGGGAAGAAACCGAGCCGGATGGCCCGTGGTTCTGGATGATGGCCGTCGAGACGGACGTCGAGGGGAGGGCGCTCCGCGCCGTGTTCTTCCAGGCCAACGAGGCCGGCGGGACCCGACACGCCTGGGAGGCCTCGGTCGAGAGCGTGTCCGCTGCGCCTGGGCCTGCGCCTGCGCCAGAGCCTGGAGACAAGCCGGCGCGCCCGGCGCGCCCGCGCCCGGCCCAGGGCCAGCAGGCGAAGGACGCGCCCGCGTCGCGCGACGGACGGCCGTTGTTCCGCGCGCAGACCATGACCCTTCCGCTCGTGTCGCAGCCGAGCTGACCGCCGCCGAAAGAGGCGGATCTGCCGGTGCGGATCGGCCGGTAACGAGTGCTGTCCAACAGCGGTGAGCCCCCGGCGCGACACCCGCGCAGGAGCCCGGGCTACACCGGCATTCCCATCGTCCGTCGGAGCGCGTCGAACTCCTCGGTGAAGCGCCCGTTCCCGCCCCTCAACACGAGCGGCGCCTCGTCCTGGCACGACGTCACGGCCTCGGCGCGGCGCAGGGCATAGACCGAGAACAGGGCCGCCTTGCCCTCCTTGGGGACGACGTCGCGCCACGCCTCGAGCGCGAGCCCCGCCGCCGCCGCCGCCGCCGCGACGCGAGGCCGCTGCCGCGCCGCCGCGCAGGCCACGAACGGAGCGCCGGGAGCGAGCAGCCGCGCGGCCGCGAGGCAGTAGTCCTCCACGCCGCCGCGGTGCTCGAAGCGGCACGGACCGCACTGGACCCGACCGGACTCGATGCCGGTGCCGACAGGCAGGTACGGCGGCGTCCCCGTCACGAGGTCCGCAGGCGCGAGCCCGTCGAGCACCGCCGGATCGCGCAGGTCCCCCCACCGGACCTCGCCGCGCGCGTCGACGCCGTTCCACGCGACCGAGCGCCGCGCCATCGAGGCGCTCACCTCCTGCGCCTCCACGCCCGCGCAGCGCGCGTCCGGGAAGCGCCACGCGGTGAACAGGAGCACCGTGCCGATGCCGCAGCCCAGGTCGACCGCGCGGCGCGGGGGCGCGTGCGCCACCCGCTCGGCCGCGAACCAGGCGGTCACGAGGTCGTCGGCCGACCAGCGGTGCCCGTCGAGCCGCTGCAGGATCCGGAAGTCGCCGGACAGATAGCAGAGGTCCTCGCCGGGGCCGGGCCAGACCTCCGGGCGATCCGGCGTCGCCGGCTGCGGCCCGGGGGCGACCCACCCGGGCGGCCGGCGCGCAGGGCGCACGACCCCGCCGCGCGGCGCGACGGACGGCTGGACATCAGGGGGAGCGATCATCGACCCCATGTACCACGCCCCTGCGGCGCCAGGGGCGCGCGCCATCCCCCCTCGAGCGCGCGGCCCCGCGTGGAGCGCGGCGGCCCCGCGGCGTCAGAGGTTCGCGCAGCGATCCTCGAGCGAGGGATCATCGCAGAAGAGGCACGGGATGGTCTCGCAATCCAGCGGAGGGCACGACGTGGGGCATGTCGGCTCGCTCGGGTCGCAGTCGATGATCTGCCAGGTGAGCGAGCCCATGTCGCCGGGGTCGTCCGGACAATTGCACTTGTTCGCGTTCAAGGCGTGTGTTGCCACCATGGTGACCGTATGACACTCGCGCCCCGGCGCCGCTCCGTCGTTCGGGAGAGTCACGAGGCCGAAGTTCAACTTGGCCGTGATGAGGCGCTGTCCGTCGGCGATGGTCCCGGCCGGAAACGAGGGCGATCCCGCGAACCTCCGGTACGGGTACGGGTAGTCTTCCGATGTGCGGCTCCCATAGTCGACGTACAGGGCGATCTGCACGGGATCACCGTTGTCCTCGGACAGCACCGTCGCGACGAACTCCTTGGGTTTGTCGTTGAATTTGTCCTCCGGAGTGATGTGGATGGGCCTGTGCGGGGGAGGAAAGACCGCCGTGAGCACGGGCGCGGTCTGCTCGGGATGCTCGTACGACGGCGGCGAGATCACGAGGCAGCCCGTGGTCGAGACGGCGAGCGCTGCCGCCGCGAGCGAGCGAACGAGCGCGGCGTGGCAGCGCGAGCGCGCCGCGAGGACGGCGGCGCGGCGAAGGAAAGGGCGGGACGGAGCGATCATGGTGGCGCTGTGCAGGGACCGATGGGGTTGGGGCCGTGCTGGATTCTGGGACTCTACCTGCTGGGGCGATGTGCGGTTGATCTAGCTGGAATCTGGCGGCCGCCGCGCAGGGCGGGGCCCACGCGGCCCCGCCACGCGCGCCGCGAGGTCACTTGCGCGGGGTCGCCGGCGCGCTCTCCAGCGCGTAGACGACCTTCACCTGCGTGCCGAACGGGACCTCGCCGGACGACACGGGCGTGCCGATGTCCGCGGAGTACCCGCCGGAGGCGGCCATGGGGCGGGGGGCGTAGATCGGGCCCTGCTCGACGACCTCGCTGATCGAGACGACGTGGCCGAGCGAGACGCCCTGGAGCCTGGCGAGCGCCTCGGCGCGAGCCCGCGCGTCCGCGATCGCCTTTTCCCGCGCGCGCGCCTCGAGCGGGTCGGTCTCGTCGAGGCCGAACGAGACGCCCCAGACGTTGTTCGCGCCGGCGGCCACGGCCGCGTCGAGCACCGCCCCGACCTGATCGAGCTTGCGGATCACGACCATCACCGTGTTGCTCACCTGATAGAAGTGCGTCGGCGGAGGCGGCGCTGCCGGCGCCAGGTCGGCGGGCGGCGGCTTCGGCGCGGGCGGCGGCGTCGGCTTCGGTCCGCGCCCCGCGGGCGCCGCGGTCGGCGCCGCCTGCGCGGGCGCGGGCACGGGCGCCGGCGGCGCGTAGCCCGTGGCCATCCAGGGCGGCACGTCGGACTGCCGCACGAGCTGGATGGAGTAGTTGCTGGTCTGGATGTCCTTCTCGGCCAGGCCGGCGTTCTTGAGCGCGGCGAGGATCTCGGTCATGCGCGCCGCGGCCAGCTTCGTCGCCTCGTGCACCGTCGGCGCCATCACCTCGATGCCCATCTGGGCCCGGGCGACGTCAGGCCTCGCGCTGACGTCGCCGCGGCCGACGACCGTGATGGTGTTGACCTCCGGAGCGTTGGCCAGGGGCGGCGACGCCTGCGCCGCGCACGCGGCGAGGAGCGGTGTGACCGAGAGCAGGAGCCCGGCGAGGCACGTGCGGGACAGGGAACGCTGGTTCTTCATGCCCGTGCAACGCGCGCCGCCCACGGCGGCTTACAGGGGGGCGCGCGCTTCGGCGCCCGCGCGCTCGACGCGGCGAGCAGACCGGCGGGCCGCTCCCCGAGGCGCTCCGGCGATGCCCGAGGCGGGGGCGTTGCTCCCCCTCGGCAAGTTGTTCCACGCCGCGCCGGGTGCGCTATGGTCGTTCACGTGCTCACAATACCCAGCGATGAAGAGGCCCTCGGAGGTCTGCAGGGTGCCACGATCGCCAGCGACCTCTCGTCAAGCATCGGCTACCGCATCGTGTCGCGCGCCGGGGCCGGGGCGATGTTCGTCTCGTTCTACGCGGTCCGCACCGCGCCCGAAGGCGAGACGCCCGTGGTCGTCAAGATCCTCCGGCCGTCGCTCTTCAGGCAGATGGGTCCGTCAGCGGCCGTCATCGTGAAGAAAGAGGCGGTGTCCCTCGGCCGCCTCAACGAGCAGGTCCCTCCGACCCCCTTCGTGGTCCGGCTCATCGACACCGGCACGTTCGAGGTCCGCCGCGGCACGAAGGCGCTCAATCTCCCCTGGATCACCATCGAGTACGTGCACGGCGGCGTGCAGGGCGTGACGCTCCGGCAGCGGGTGCAGGGGACCATCCAGGCCACGGGCCACGCGTTCGATCCTGCGCGCGCGACGCGCGCCATCGAGTGCATCACGAGCGGGCTGTCGGCGGTGCACGACGTCGGCGTCGTCCATCGGCAGCTCACGCCGGAGAGCATCCTCTGCTGCGGCTCCGGCGACGACGAGCTGTTCAAGATCAGCGACTTCGGCATGGCGCGGCCGCGCGGCATCCGCGAGACGATCATGGCCGGCGTCGTCGGCAACGCCGGGGTCGCGCCGCCGGAGATGCTGTCCGCGGATCCGAGCACGATCGGCCCGTGGACCGACATCTTCAACCTCGCGTCCGTCATCTTCTTCCTGCTCACGGGCGAGGAGTACATCATCGCGGAGTCGCAGGCGCAGGCGCTCATGGCCGCCATGGCGCGTACGCGCCGGAGCATCGTCGAGACGCGGTGGCTCCACCCCGCGCTGCGCGCCAACGAGCAGGCGTGCAAGTCGATCGACTTCGCGCTCCGCTGGGCGTCCACCGGCGAGGCGCAGGAGCGCCTCCAGGAGGCGGTGGCCGTGGCCGCGATGCTCTCGCCGTACCTCCGCCCCGCCTCGCCGATCTCCGCGCTGGAGCAGCGGATCGTGGCGAGCGCCGGCGAGCAGCGCGTGCGCGCCGCCGAGGAGGTCGGTCCGATGACCGTCCCGTCCACGCACCTGAAGGCGCCGGTGGTGCTCAAGGGGGAGCTCGGCCAGACGCTGCTGTCGCCGCGAAACGCCAAGGCCGCCGAGCGCCCGAGCCCGGACCGCCCGATCGAGGCCGAGATCATCACTGTGCCCCCGCGCGCCTCGCGGGAGCCCGCGCCGCGCCTGTCGGCGGTCGTCGAGCGCTGGACGTGGAGCGTGCTCCACCACCCGAGCCTCGATTCGGTCATCCGGAGCGTGGCCTGGGACGGCTACGGCCGGTGCCTCGCCGCGGCCACGGGGGGGCTGCTCTTCTGGAACGGGACGAGCTGGAGCGAGGCGTCGTCCGGCGGACTCCCGAGCCCGCAGGGCGTGCGCTTCGTGCACCGGATCGGGCCCGGCCGGTGGCTGATCGGCGGCGACGCCTCGACGCTCGCTGTGTACACGACGGGCGGCGTGACGGGCGTCTTCCAGCTGCCGGGAGAGCCGCAGAGCCACGTCGCGCTGAGCGGCGACCTCGAGGACATGGGCATCCTCGTCTCGACGACCCCGAACGATCCGCGGCCGCTCCTCCACGCGTTCATCGCCAAGCGCTGGCTGCGGCCGATGCCGGCCGACGGCGTCGCGCTCCTCGCCGCGGTCGCGCGCGTCGAGGACGAGCGGTGGCTCGTCGTCGGCCGGTCGAGCAAGGGCGAGGGGCTCGTCGCGCTCTACGCGCCGCTCGACTGGCACCTGGAGCGCATCCCGGCGCCGCCCGCGCGGGCGTTCGTCGCGTGCGCCGGGCGGCCCGATCTCGGCGTGGGCATCGCCGTCGGCGCGGAGGGGAGCGTCGTCTGGCGGTACGGGCAGAGCGTCTTCACGGAGAACATCGAGCCGCGGCGCGCCCTGTCGGCCGCGACGATCGACGCGGAGGGGCGCGCCTGGGCGGGCAGCGCGGGGCGCATCTGGGTGCGGCGCGGCGGCATCCCGCCCATGGCGGGGGTGTGGGAGTGCGTCTGGGAGAACGACGCGTGGGTCGGCCCGGTCGTGTCGCTGTTCGTCGACGGCGAGGTGGTCGTCGCCATCACCGCGGACGGCGGGATCATCGAGGGCCGCGTCACGGGCTGACGAGCCCGGCGAGCCGCCATCACCGCGGCGCGCGGTACCTGGCCACGACGAGCGTGATGTCGTCGTCCGGGCTCGGGCACCAGCCGTCGACCTCCCGCAGGATCCGGTCGCGGATGTCGTCGACAGGCGTGTCCTGGGCGGCTTCGACGGTGGAGCAGAGCCGCGAGAGCCCGAACTGCTCCCGGTGCGCGTTGCGCGCCTCCGTCACCCCGTCGCTGTAGAGCACGAGCAGGTCGCCGTCCTCGAGGAGGAGCTCGGCGTCCCTGGTCATCGCGTCGATGGACGGCAGGACGCCGACCCACACGCCGGAGCTCGGGATGCACTCGCTCCTCCGCGTCCTCGCGCGGCACACGATGATGTCGTCGTGCGCGCCCGCGAACGTCACCCGCCCGCCGCGCTCGTAGCGCAGCAGCAGCAGGGTAGCGTGCTCGTCGCGCTTCAGCCGGTCGCGGATGTTGTCGTAGATCGCCCGGTTGAGCGCCGAGACGACCTCGCTCGGGCGGGCGCTCGGATCCCTGCGCGTCATGGCCGCGACCATGCTCTGGATCATCAACATGACGAGGCCCGCCACGAGCCCGTGCCCCGCGACGTCGCCGATCCCGAGCCACCCGCCATCCCGCGTCGGGAGCACGTCGTAGTAGTCGCCGCCGACCTCCGCGGCCGGCCGCATCATCGCGGAGAGCTCGAGCCCGTCCACCACGAGGTGCGCCGGGACGAGCGTGGTCTGGATGTGCTTCGCGACGAGGGTCTCCTGGTCGACCCTCTCCTGCTCCAGCCGCTCGCGGATCTCCACGTGCCGGACGATCTCCCGGTGCATCGACACCGCCTTCATCGCGGAGCCGATCTGGAGGCGCACGGCGTCGTAGACCGTCTCGTTCGCGCCGCTGTTGACGAGCGCGATGCCGTAGTGCTCCGTCTCCCCGAACGTGAGCGGCATCGCGACGACGCTCCAGCGCTCCGACGAGCTCAGGAATCCGGGCGGCGCGAGGCACGCGGACGCGAAGGTCCCGGGCGGCGGCTCCACCTCGCGGCTGTTCTCCATCAGAAAGAGCGACTGCAAGGTGGCGCGCTGGGGGTCGTCGAAGAGCGATATGGCGACGTGCGTGAGATCCAGCTTCGGCAGCTCCGCCGCGAGCGTGCGCCGGAGGGTGGGCATGCCCAGGCAGGTCGAGAAGAACATGCCGGTCCAGCTGAGGTTGACCGACGCGCGCTCCAGGTACAGCCGCTTCTCGCCCTCGGCGCGCACGGAGGCGTTGCTGATCAGGACGCGGCACCTGTGCCAGAGCCGCTCGAGGCGGTCGTCGGAGGCGCGGCCGGGCGCCCGGCCGATCTTCGCGCGGAGCAGCGTGATCGCGCCCTGGAACTGGTCGAGGGCGACGCCCTCGCGCGCCGCCGCGTCGAGGACGTCCTGGAGCGCCGTCAGGAAGCGGTCCTCCCGCCCCGTCAGCTCCTCCTCGAGCGCCGACAGCAGCTCTCGGGGCCAGGCCTGAAGCGACGCCGCCGGGACGGTCACGCACCGCGCGAGCGCGCGCTCCAGGGGCTCCTGCTGCGCGGCGACGGAGGGCGGCTCGCGGCGCGGAGGCGCCCCGGTCGGGCGCGGGAGGGCAGAATAGTAGCCGCAGCCGCACGACTCGCGCCGCGTGAGCTCGACGGGAAGGAGGCTGCACTCCGGCACACGCTCGCCGCGGAGCTGGCGCACGACCGTCTCGACGGCGAGCGCCCCGAGCTCCTTGATCGGATGGCGGACGGTCGTCAACGACGGCCTGGTGACGCGCGAGACGGCGACGTCGTCGAACCCGCACACGAGGACGTCGCCAGGGATGTCGACGCCGTGCGCCTTCAGCGTGTCCATCGCGCCGAGGGCCATGTTGTCGTTGCCGGCGACGACGGCATCGAACTCGACCCTGCGCCCGAGGAGCTCGCGCATCGCGCGGCGGCCGCCGTCGATCAGAAAATCGCCGTGCACGAAGAGGCGCTCGTCATAGGGGAGCGCGCGCGCCTCGAGGGCCCTCCGGTACGCCCCGGCGCGCAGCTTCGCCTCCTCGTTGTTGGCCGGCCCGCTGATGTAGGCGACGCGCTTGCACGCGTGATCGTCGAGCACGTGCGCGACCGCCGCCTCCCCCCCGACCGCGTTGTCGACGATGACGCTCGGGATGCCGTCCAGCGCGAGCCCCACGCTGCACACGGGCAAGGGCGCGAACGCTCGGCAGAACTCGTGCGCTCCCTCGGAGCCGACGTAGTTGGTGAGCGCCGACGACATGATCACCGCCCCATCGACCGTCGTCGCGCCGATGAGCGCATAGATCCCGCCCCGGGCGTCCAGCGTGTAGCCCTGGCGGGCGCGCGTCTCGCCGAAGGCCACGATGAGGTTGACGCCGTGCGCCTCGGCCGCGCGCTCGACCCCGAAGCGCGCCTCGGACTGGTACTCGCCGCAAAGATAGTCGGTCAGGAGGGCGATCGTGTGGCGCTTCGCCGCCATGATCTATCGCTCCCCGTTCACTTGTCGTGGATGGAGACGAGGCCCGGGGACATGCGCTCCAGGGCCGCCAGGCTCCGCCGCTGCCACCCGAGCCTCGCGTCCGTGACGAACCGAACCTTGCACCTGGGGCCCTCGCCGGTGACGCCGGCGATGAAGGCGATGAACGCCTTCAGGCAGCTCGAGTTCAGGAAGTACAGCGCGCGTATGTCGAACTCCACGGCTGCGAGCGAGAGGCGCCGCACCTCGTGCTGGACCTCCTTGCAATAGGCGCCGAGCGGCGCGGCCGCCGCCATGTCGCCCGTCCCGGTGAGCTTGATACTCAGGCGATCGCCGAGCAGCGCCGGCTCGATGCCGAAGCTGTCCGTGGTGACGCGATCAACCCTTAGGCTGTCCATTCATCCTCCACCGCTCGAGCGGCGCGTGCGCGATGATCGTGAGCTCGTTGCCCTCGATCTTGTAGTCGACGTCGAGCCCTCCCTCGGCGCGGACGCGCGCGAGGCCCAGGCCGGAGACGCCCTCGACCATCGCTGTCTCCGTGATGAGGTCGTCGTAGTGCTTCAGCGGGTCGCTCGCCGTCTTCAGGTCGAGCAGCCGCTTCTCGACCTCTCGCAGCCGCTCCGGCGACGCCTCGTTGCGCGCGCGGATCTTCATGATGTGCGACCTCTCGTCCTCCTCCAGCGCGAGCTCGAGGCTGACGCGAGGGCCGGTGGAGTATTTCGTGATGTTCTCGGCGAGCTCGTGCGCGGCCATGTAGAACCGCGAGCTCACATTCGCGTCGTCCAGCACGGCGCCGCAGAAGCTGGACACCAGCCGCAGCACCGCCGTCGCCAGGCGCTCGCTCGGAAAGAAGGTGATGCAGAGGAATAGCGAGGCGCTCTGCGTCGGTTCGGGGGATGACACAATCTGTTATGTTACGCCGCCCTGGCGCAGGATCCAACCACTAGTTCCGCGGGCGGCGCGGCTTCTTCCCGTGGCTCTCGTGGCTCTCGTGGCTCTCGTGGCTCTCGTGGCTCTCGTGATTCCCGTGAGAGCGTGAGGGCGATCGCGGAACAGAGAGGGCGCCCGGAGCGAGCTCCGCCTCCGCCTCCGCCATTGAGCTTCCGATGTGATGCGGTTCTCACCTCGGAATGTGATGCGCTTCGCAGTTCGCGCGTCGGCGCACTTCGCGCCAGGGCATAACGCGACGCGTTGTCCGCGGCGGAGTGGCATGCTCGTTGATCCTGCTCGTCGATGACGAACATGGCGTCCATCGGCGCCCAGGTGTGTCCATGGATCCGGTGCGGCCACCGCGCGCCTCGCGCACATACGCCTTCACCTGAGGGAAAGATCCTGCCGGGCGACCCTGCAAGGAGGGTATTGCTGAATGAAACAACGACGCTTCTCGCTCGGGCCGCCCTGGCCACTCGGGCTGTCGCGCCGCCGCCCGCATCGCTTGGCGGCGATGACGGGCCTCCCTTTTCTCGTGATGCGCGGCGTCCTGGCCGGCGCCGCGGCGGCGGCGGCGATCGGCTGCAGCACCGCGCCCGGGACGGCGGGCGAGCCCGGGCGCCCCGCCGGCGCGAGCCACGGTGTCGGAGAGGGCGATTCGATGGCGCTCGGAGCGGCCCCAGCAGCGCTATCGAGCGATGGTGCCGTGTGCGTCACCATCCAGCGTGGAGCTCTCGGCACGGTGAGAGATGCGACACTGTGGCAAAACGCTCCGGGGTGGAACGACTCCGCATCTCCGAACCTCTCGACGGGGTGGGCCGCGGGCGCCGGCCGCCGCCGGTCTGTCGTGTACTTCGGGCTCTCTCCCGTGCCGGTCGGCGCGACGGTCCTCTCTGCCTCGCTGGCCTTCCATCAGACGTACGCGGTGGAGAGCAGCGCTGTGAGCGTACACCGCGTCACGATCCCGTGGGACGAGCGCACCGTCACGTGGTCGAGCATCCGGGACAGCGGCTTTGAAGGCGAGAGCGCGGCGACCATCGCGGCCGAGGCGGGCGTCGGCGCTCGGGCGGCGGACGTGTCGGCGCTCGTGCAGTCGTGGGCGCTCGGGACGGCGCGGAACGACGGCGTGCTGCTCGCCGAGGGCGACGAGGAGCGCGCCCACACGACCTACCTGAGGAGCAGCGAGATCGGCAGCACGCAGGAGCGCCCCAGGCTCGACGTCTGTTACGTGACCTGCTCGGACGGGGTGATGAACGGCCTCGAGGTGGGCCTCGACTGCGGAGGGCCGCACTGCGCTCCCTGCACGGGCGCGACGGTCGGCACGTCGAGCGCCGCTGTGTCGAGCGCCGCTGTGTCGAGCGCCGCAGCGTCGAGCGCCGCCGTGTCGAGCTCGACCGGCGCGTCGAGCGCGGCGGCCGATGATCCGTGCGCTGGCGCGGCCGCGCTGCCGCCCGATCCGCTGCCGCCCGCGCGGCTCTCCGAGACCGGGCTCTACGCCGACATCACGACGCGATCGCGGGCGGCGGGCACGCGCGAGTTTCGTCCTGCTTACGAGCTCTGGTCGGACGGGGCGGCGAAGCGGCGCTTCGTGTACCTGCCGCCCTGCTCCACCGTCGACACGAGCGACATGGATCACTGGTCGCTGCCGGTCGGCGCGCGCTTCTGGAAGGAGTTCCGCGCGGAGGGCGTGGCCGTGGAGACGCGGTTCATCCACCGGTTCGGGCCGGGCATCGATGACTGGCTGTTCGCCGCGTACGCGTGGGATCCTGCGAGGAATGACGCGTTCCTCGTCGAGGAGGGCGTCGAGGACGCGCGCGGGACCGCGCACGACATCCCCCGGACCGCGGACTGCTGGGAGTGCCACGGCAAGCTCCCGGAGCGCGTCCTCGGCTTCAGCGCGCTGCAGCTGAGCCACGATGGACCGGGCGAGACGATCGCGTCCCTGAGCGACGCCGGGTGGCTCACCGTCCCGATGCGGGGAGGGGTGCGCCCGCCGGGCGACGCCCGGGCCGCCGCCGCGCTCGGCTATCTCCATGCGAACTGCGGCAATTGCCACAACAGCACAGGCGTCGCGACCCTGCGGACGCGCCTCCTCGCGGCGAACACCACGGTGGAGAGCACCGATACGTACACGACCGGCGTGCGCGTGACGCCCAGCTTCTGGGAGCCCGGCGCGCTCTACCGGATCACGCCGGGAGATCCCGAGTCGAGCGCCGTCGTGCGCCGGATGGAGAACCGCGGCTCCAGGGCCCAGATGCCCCCGATCGCGTCGGACACCGCCGACGCGGCGGGCCTCGCCGCTGTCCGCTCCTGGATCGAGGGCCTCGGGCCGCCGCCCGAGGCAGGGAGCGGCGGCAGCGGCGCAGGCGGCGCGAGCGCTGGCGTCAGCAGCACGAGCGCGGGCTCCGGTGCCAGCAGCGGCGGCTCCGGTGCCAGCAGCGGCGGCTCCGGTGCCAGCAGCAGCGGCTCCGGCGCCAGCAGCGGCGGCTCCGGCGCCGCGTGCGCCGGGGTGCCGCGCCTGAAGCTCACGCAGGTCGCGGCCGGCCTGGCGACACCCGTCTTCCTCGCCAGCCCGCCGGGCGACCGATCGAGGATGTTCGTCCTCGAAAAGGACGGCATCGTCCGCCTGATCAAGGACGGTGTCCTCCGGTCCACCCCGTTCCTCGACATCCGGGGCGGCGCCTCGTGCCCGCCGGCGCGGCCGGCGAGCGCGAACCCGCTCGTGTGCACGCCCAGCCCGACCGCGGAAGGCGGGCTGCTCGGGATGGCGTTTCACCCGGGCTACGCGAGCAACGGCAGGTTCTGGCTCTTCTACACCGCCGCGCCGAGGGGCAACGTCACGATCGCCGAGTTCCGCCGCTCGGCCTCGAACCCCGATGTCGCGGACACGTCGGCGGGGAGCGTGCCTGTCCGGAAGCTCCTTGACGCGAATCACGGCGGCTGGAACCACGCGGGCGGCACGCTCGCGTTCGGCCCCGACGGCTACCTCTACGCGTCCGTGGGCGACTCGGCTGTCACGCCGTATTCGGCCTCTCCGGCCAAGGATCTCTCGTCTCCGCTCGGCAAGATCCTGCGGATCGACGTGGATAGCGGGCTCGGCCCGTCAGGCAACCTCTCCGGCGCAGGCGTGAACCCGCTCGTCTGGGACTACGGCCTGCGCAATCCATGGCGCATCAGCTTCGACCGGAGCACCGGGGATCTCTACATCGCCGACGTGGGACAGAACGCCTGGGAAGAGCTCGACATCGAGCCCGCGCGCACCGGGCGGCGCAATTACGGGTGGCCGGCGATGGAGGGCGACCACTGCGTCGCCGCCGGGTGCTCCCGCGTCGGCGTCGCGCCCGCCGTGGAGCACAGCCACTCGAGCGGGGAGGGCGGCTCGATCACGGGCGGCTACGTCTACCGCGGCTCGGCGATCCCGTGCCTCCGGGGAAGGTACGTTTACGGCGACTACGGGACGCACCGCTTCTGGACGCTGCGGTGGGACGGCTCGCGGGTGCGGGATCACGTCGAGATCACGGCGGACCTCGAGTCGCGCCTGCCTGCGGCCTCGTTCGGCGAGGACGCCGCCGGCGAGCTCTATGTCGTCATGCTGACCGGCGAGGTGTTCCGCGTCGATCCGAGGTGAAGGCCTCGCGCCCCAGCGGCGCTACCCCGCGAGCTGCCCGTCGCCCGCCCGGAGCTTCGCGAAGCGCGGGCGCCAGGCCCGGCTCTCGGCGAGGAGCGGCGCGGTGCGCGCGAGGAGCAGCGCCAGATCCTCGGGGCGGCCGGCGTCGAGCAGGGCGCGCGCCCGCCAGTAGAGGAGCTCGACCCGCTGATCGGCGCTGAGGCCGCCGCCCAGCTCGCCGGTCGGCTCCCCCTCCTCGCGCACCGTCGCCCGCGTGCGCGGGCTCTCCATGCCGGACCTCGGGTCCTTCACGGCGAGCTGCATGACGCCGAGGAGGGCCTGGGCGTACGGCGGCAGATCCGCGACCGCCCCCTGCGCCCTCAGCCACCGGAGCTGCCGGCTCGCGTCCGCGTGTTCGTCGCGCATCGCATGGATCCGCGCGAGCAGGAGCGCGCTCCTGTAGGCCGGCTTGTCCTTGAGCTGCTCGTCGAGCGAGCGCGCCTGCCGCACCAGGGGCAGCGCCTCGTCCTCGTGCCCCCAGAGGTAGAGCAGCTCCGCGAGCTTGATCGTCGCGTCGCGCTCCGCCAGGGCGCTCGCCTCCTCGCGGGCCAGCTGGACCGCGCGCCGGAGGTCCGCCATCGCGCGATCCGGGGCGTCGAGCGCCGGCCAGAGCTCCGCGCGGCGGACGAGCGCCGCGCAGAGGTGGCCCCGGTCGCCGCGCTCCTCGCAGCTGCGCACGGCGTCGTCGAAGCGCCGCTCCGCCTCCTCCAGCTGGCCGGACCGCGCGAGCACGCAGGCCAGCAGCGTGAGCCCCGTCACGTGCGTGTCGTGATCGGCCTCGCGGACGCGCTCCACGCCCTGCGTGAGCCGCTCGAGCGCGTCGTCCAGGTTGCCCTTGCGGAACGCCGAGCGGCCTGCCGCGACCTCGAAGCGCGCGGCGAGCGCGGCGTCGGCGCGGCCCTCGCGGACGTCGAGCAGCGGGATCACCTCCTCGACGCGCGCCGCCGACTCCTCCCAGGCGCCGGCCCAGTCGAGCGCGGTCGCCTCCTCGAGCAGCGCCTCCGCGATCATCCGCGGGTCCTTCATCGTCCGGGCCAGCGCCCCCGCGGAGCGGAGATCGTCGAGCGCCTCGCCGGTGCGCAGGACGCGGTAGCGCACGCGCGCGCGGCCGAGGAGCGCGAGGTACCGCTGGCGTTGATCGTCGCCGTCGGCCCAGAGGAGCGCGGACGCGTAGTGGCCCTCTGCCACCGCGTTGTTGTGCCGGTCGCGCTGGAGATCGCCGAGGAGCAGGTACGCGTGCGCCGCGCGCGCGCGCGCCCCGGCGGCCGCGGCGTGGCGCGCGATCGGCTCGAGCAGCTCCGGCGCCCTCGGCCGGGCCTCGGCCCTGAGCTCCCAGACGGCGAGCGCGTGCCGGTGCATCGCCGCGCGCTCCTCCTCCGGGAGCAGCGCGTAGATGGCCTCCTGCAAGAGCGCGCTCCGGAAGGCGTAGCTGGCGCCGCCGCAGAGGGCGCCGTCTCGCGGCGCGGCGTCGTGCGCGCCGCGGGGCACGAGGAGCCCTCGCGCCACCAGCGCGCGCAGGGCGCTCGGGACGTCGACGTGGTCGACGTACGCCGCCGCGCCCTCGCGTTCGAACGCGCGTTGCACGCTCGCCGCCACGTCCTCCGAGACCTCGAAGCCGAGCACCGCGCAGAGCCTCGCGCAGGCGGCGAGCTCCGGCGGGAGCGCCTCGAGCTGCCGCGCGGCGAACCACTGCCACGCCGGCGACGGCGGGAGCCTCTCCAGCTCGGCGGTCGCGAGCTGGTGGCCGCTCGATCTCGCCCGCAGCCGCACGAGGCCCGCCCGCTTGATCGCCCGGGTGAGCTCCACGAGGCCGCGGGGGTTGTAGCCGGCCCACGCGCAGATGCGCCGGAGCGTCGCGCTCGGCGGAGGCTCCGCGGGCCGGAGGAGCTCCGCGCAGAGCAGGAGCCCGGCGGCGTCGTCGAGCGGCGAGAGCGCGACGTGATCGCGCGCGTGGCCGCGGGCGCTCAGCGCGTGGCGCCGCGGCGTCGGCGAGCAGCGCGCCGGCGCGCCGGCGAGCAGCACCCAGAGCGCGACCGACGCCTCGCGCCGCGTCGCGAGGTCGAGCGCGTCGAGCGTGGCGCTGTCGGCGAGGTGCGCGTCGTCGACGATCACGACGACGGGCCGCTCCATCGCCCGGCGGCGGAGCGCCTCGGCGAGCGCCCGGATCACGCTCCCGCGGCGCGGCGGCGGCCGGCCTGCGGAGCCGCCCGTCCAGCCGAGGATCGCGGCCACGGCGGGCCACACCTCGCCGCCGAGCGGCTCTCCGAGCCGCTCGACGCAGAACGCGCGCGGGTCGTCGGGCGCCGCGGGGGCGCCGTCCCTCGCGCCGAGCACCTCGGCGAGCAAGGCGGCCGCGGTCCGGCCGAAGCCGCCCCCGGGGCGCGCGCCGAGCTCCGGCTCGGCGCGCAGCGAGATCACGAGCGCGCCCGGGTGCGCGCGGCGGCTGCTCTCGGCGAGCTCCTCGGCGAGCCGCGACTTGCCGACGCCGCGCTCGCCGATCAGCGCGCAGAGGCCGGGCCCCAGGCCCGCGAGCGCGCGCTCGCGGCTCTCCTCGACGGCGCCCTGAGCGTCGCCGCGCCCGACGAGCGGCGGCGCGGCGCGCGCGGCGACGCGATGGCCCGAGGGCGGGGGCGCGTCCGGGGCGAAGAAGTAGCGGCCGTCCTCGCTCGCCGCGACGACGTCGAACCCGGGATGCGCGGTGACGAGCTCGGCGCTGAGCGCGATGCCCCGCCACGAATCCGCGGGGAGCCACGACTCGGGCCGCTCCACGGCGATCCCGGCGGCGTGCACGCTCTCGGCGTCGCGGCGGAGCTTCAACGGCGCGATGTGGATCGCGAGGGGCGCGCCGACCGAAGCGACGATCTCCCGCCCCGCGAGGAGCGCGCGCTCCGCGGCCGCCTCTTTCGGGCCGGGGAAGATCGCGACGAAGCGGTAGCCGCGCTGCCGCGCGAGGTGCCCGTCGTGGCGGGCCACGGCGGCGCGGACCTCGGCCTCGGCGCCGCGGGCCTCCAGGGCGAGCACCACCGTGTCGTGCCGGTCCGTGGAGCCCGTGGCGACGTCGTCTCCCGCGGTCGCCGCGGCGCCGGCGGCGCCGCCGGCCAGGGCGAGCGCCTCGGCGCCCGCCGACGCGAGCGCGGCCCGCAGGCCCGCGGCGTCGGCCGGGCGGAGCGCACGCTCCTTGGCGAGGCAGGCGAGGACGAGGGCCTCGATGGACGGAGGGACCGGGGCGATCTCGCTCGGCCTCGGGGGGAGCCGGCCGAGGTGCCCCTGCGCGACGTTCGCGCGATCGCCCGCGAACGGAGGGCGCAGCGTGAGCAGCTCGAAGAGGAGCGCGCCGAAGGCGTAGAGGTCCGCGCGCGCGTCGAGCGGCTCGCCCCGGAGCCGCTCGGGCGCGGCGTACTCGGGCGTCCCGAGCATGGCGCCCAGCGTTGTGAGAGCGCTGTCCGCCGGGTGGCAGACGACGCCGCGCTCGCGCTGCGTGAGGCCGAAGTCGAGGAGCCGCACGCCGCCGTCGGGCTCGAGGAAGACGTTCTCGGGCGCGAGATCCAGGTGGACCAGGCCGCGCTCGTGCACCACCTGGAGGCAGCTCAGCACGCCGAGCGCGACGTCGAGGGCGGAGCGCAGGTCGGGCGCGGCGGGCAGGCCCTCGAGGTGGGCCGCCAGCGTCTCGCCGCGGAGCCGCTCCATCGCGATGTACGCGCGGCCGTCCTCGAGCACGCCGTTCTGGAGCAGGCGAGGCGAGGCCGGGGGACCGAGCTGCTCGAG
Organism: Sorangium sp. So ce381; assembly: GCF_051473845.1. NCBI lineage: Bacteria > Pseudomonadati > Myxococcota > Polyangiales > Polyangiaceae > Sorangium > Sorangium sp. So ce381. Next base: position 3,293,144 of record NZ_CP150336.1, read on the forward strand.
CGCCCACGCCTCGCTGCGGAACCGCTCGCGCGCGAGCAGCGAGTGGGCCCTGCTGACCTTGAGCACGGCGGGGGCGCCGTCCTCCGCGCGCGTCGCGGCCCAGATGACCGAGAAGGCGCCCGCCGCGAGCGGCGGGCCGACGAGGAAGCCCGCGACGGACGGCGGCGTCTCGGCGCCGAGATCGACCGGCGCTGGGCGGGACGGCGCCGTGGCTCCGTCCGTCGGGCAGGAGGTGAGCACTGCGAGTCGGCGATGGCAGGAAGGGCAACGCGGCAAGAAGACCTCGGATGACCTCGGGTGGGGCCCGGCGCGATCCGTGACCGATATTACCGGTTATCGGGGTTGCCACGAGCAGGAAAACCGCCTTGCGCCACACCCCCTTATGCCCATAGCGAAAGTGCGTGCTCGGTCTTCTCGGTCTTCTCGGTCTTCTCGGTCTTCTCGGTCACCCGCGACATCGTGGGCGTCGTGTCGACACAGGAGGACAGCGGCGGCCTCCGTCGCGCTCCGTGGGAGGGACCGCGGCTGTTGTCCTCCGAGAAGCCGGGCGCGCGAACGGCAGGGGGTGAACCTCCGTCGAACACCCACCTTCGGAGACGTGGAATCGGGTCTTCGCGTGACTGTCGCGCGCGGACGTCGGCGGGGCTCGGCTGAGCCGCGCCGATCCGCGAGCCGTCGTGTATGCTGTTCCGAGCGGTCGGAGGGCTGGATGATCCATCGACAGACGGGCGAGATCGAGCTCACATCCGGGCTTCGCATCGGACCCTCGTACTCGGAAGCGCAGTTCTTGTCGTCGCCGCTCGCGCGGATGGCCAACGCCCTGAGCGAGACGCAACCGTGGAGCGGATACCGGACGTCGCGCCAGCGCATCGGCTTCCGGACCTTCCGCATCACGCTGCACTTCTGCAGCGGCAAGATCGCGTGGGTCGAGCTGTTCGAGGTCGGCGCCGAGTCGAAGGCGTTCTGGAACGACTGGTCCGAGAAGGAGGAGGCGGAGCGCAAGGCCAGCCACGACGCCTGGCTGGCGTCGATCCTCGGCGCGCCGCCGTACGAGTATCCCTGGGGAAAGATCACCTCCCAGTACGACCCGCGGGGCGGCTACAGCAGCATCGTCGTGCGCTTCGGCTAGCGCCGGCGCGCTGGGGCCCAGGGCGTCGCTGGTCGCCGGTCCACGCGCCGGCGCCGCCCTCGGCGTGGCATCCGGCATCCGGGGCGCGCTACAGCGCTCGCCGGTAGCGGATCTCCGGGAGGCTGCCGGCGCCGACCCGCGCCCACCGCCGCGCGCCGTCGCGGGTGAAGCCGGAGAGCTCGTAGAAGCGGCGCGCGCGGGTGTTCCCCTCGAGGACCCAGATCGTCATGGTCCTGTGGCGGCGCCGGGCCAGGTCGGCCTGCGCCGTGTCGAGCAGCGCGGCGCCGAGCCCGCGCCCCCACGCGGCGGGCAGGAGGTAGATCGTGTAGAGCTCGCCGACGTCACCTGGCCCGTCGTCGTCGCGCGTCGGCCCGGCGCTCGCGAAGCCGAGCCCGGCGCCCTCGGCGCAGAGCATCCAGGTCCGCGTCCCGGTCGCGGGGTCGCGGCCGAGGATGCGCCGCCAGCTCGCCTCGCGCGCCGGCACGGAGAGGGCGTTGAGATCGGCCGCCGGGATCAGGCCCAGGTAGGCCGCCTGCCAGGAGTCGACCTCGATGCGCGCGATGACGGCCGCGTCTGCCGGCTGCGCCTGGCGGATGACCGCCCCTGTGATCCGCTCTGACATGGTGTCTCGCACCTCAGGTTGGCTGGCGCCGCGGCGCTCCGCCAGGGCGCCGCCCGGCGCGCTCGCCGGCCGGAGGCGCGATCAAGCGGTGCCCGACGCCGCATTCATCATGATGCTCCATCCCTCGCCCGCGATGGTCCCCTAAGGTCCTTTTGTGCGCTGTGACGCTACCGGGCGCTGCAAGAGGAACCGAAGGAGGGAACCATGCTGTGCAAGGAGATCATGAAGCAAGACATCCAGAGCGTCCTGGCCGACGACACCATCCAGACGGCCGCGTGCAAGATGCGCGACGCGAACGTCGGCTTCCTTCCTGTCTGCGACAGCGCCGGGAGGGTGCTGGGGGCGCTGACGGACCGCGACCTCGCCATCCGGGTGCTGGCCCACAGCAGGCCGCTGAGCACGAAGGCGGGCGACGTCATGACGCGCGGGGTGGTCGCGTGCCGGCCCGACGACGACGTGCAGCGCGCGGAGCAGCTGATGGGGCAGCACCACAAGTCGCGCGTCCTGTGCACCGAGGCGGACGGCCGCCTGGTCGGCATCATCAGCCTGTCGGATATCGCGCAGAGCGAGGACGACAGGCACACCGCGCAGACCGTCCGCCGGGTGACCGAGCGGGAGGCGGTGCAGCACGAGAGCACGCGATAGGCTCGCCGGGCGATAGTCCGAGCTTCGCGGCGGCGCGCGGCGCGGGCGACGAACCTGCGACGTTCGCCCTCGCCCCGCGCATCGCCCGCCGCGGCGGCCGCGCGTGCCGCGGCGCCGCCGGCGCGCTTAGCCGCGGATCTTGAGAACGGCCTTCAAGCCGGCATGGAGCACCGACCCGCGATGGTGAACCTTCACGGTGAAGATCGCGCGATCCACCTCGTCCTCCGGCATGTTCTTCAGGGAGAAGTGGGCGATGACCTCGAGGTGAGTGCGGCAGTTCGCGCAGTTGCTCACGCTGTAACGGCTCAAGACAGCGTGGTAGCCCAGGTAGTATTCCCTGGTCTTGCCGCCGTCGTCCGCGACGGTCGCGTGCGCCGTCAGCAGGAACGACCCCTGGAACAGGGCGCGATCGATGCCCCTGACCATCGGGGCCGTTCAGCCAGGCCATGATGTTGTTGTCGAGCAGCGCGTCGTTCGTGTTCTGGCCGGGATACCTCTGGTTGTGGGCGTACGTCAGCTCGGAGTCCCCGAAGTCGCCCACCAGCCCCGAGAGCGGGTACCGCACCGTCGTGTAGCCGGCACGCTTGTAGTACGGGTGCGCCTCGTCGGCGTCTGCGTTCTGGTCCCCCCAGTAGCTGTCGGAGACCGAGATGGGCAGGGTGAACGACCGCAGCGGGTTGGGGATACCCATCAGGCCGTAGCTCGGGAGGTCGACCGTCGGCTGATTAAAAATGGCCGGGACGCCGTGATGGAGAGAGTAGTCGTCCGCCTCGTCCCAGAAGGGCAGCATCACGCCCCGCACGATGCTTTGCAGCGCGTCGCGCCAGAACTTGCCCCCGAGCACGGCCGACGCGCCCGCGAGGCCTGCGAGCATGGGCGGTAGTCCTGGCTCGCCAGCGCGCGCAGCACGAGCGCGCCGAGCGCCCAGGAATGGAAGAGAACGACATGACAATGCACATCATTTTTCTGATCGATAGCAATGCTCTCAAGCAAAGTCCGGGAGGCCGGTTTGGCAATCCCCAGGGATTATCCGGGGCCGCACCCCCCTCTCAAGTACGGGAGAGGAAACGACCCCAATCCCTACACCAACCAGAGCGGGGACACTCCCGTGACTGTGTACTTCAACGAGGAGGTCCTCATCTCCGTCCAGGACTCGAACTCCAACATCGGCGTGGCTTGCGCCCCGGTGGGCTTCGTCGCGATGACCTGGCAGTCCAATCCGATTACCCTCGGTGACCTCACCGGCGGGGATGCGGTCATCGGAGACATCAGCTTCCGGGACACTCGCGTCAACTCGTACGGTTATGACTATGTCACCGGTTCGAACTCTCCGTGGGCGCCGGAGAATGACAACACCAATTACCTGGTCACCCGCCACGACGCGAGCCTGACTTCGCCCGTGAAGCGCAACCCGTACATCCTCGTTCCGGCGCTCGCCACCGCGGGCGTGCTGCAGTACGGCCTCGAGTTCTATTGCTCGATCGGCGGAGAGTATATCGGTAACTACTGGTTCGATCCCTCGATCACGATCGCAGCACCGCAGTGACCACGGGCGCCGGCGTCAGCCGGGCCGCCCGAGGACGCCCCCTTGCTTCTTGTCGGACCTGACCACGATCGACGACGAGGCGAGGCGCGAAGCTGCTGCGCGCGTTCTACTTCGATGGACCACCGGAGCTCGGGCCGGTGGTCCACGTCGACCGCCAAGGCGCCACCCTGAGCTCCGGCGGGTACGGCGACTCGATGGGGCCGATCCGCACCAGCTCGTTCATCGAGCGCAGGCGGCTGCTCCGCGAGTTCGAGCTGGTGAACGCCTGCCGGTGCTCAGCCTATCGCCTCGGCCGTGAGCAGGCGCGTCCGCCGGCCCGACGCCAGCGTGAGGTGCTGTCCCCAGCTGGTCTGGTGCGGCATGTCCCCCTCGACGATCTCGCTCGCCCGGATCTCGAAGCCCGCGGCGCGGTAGGCGGGGCGCAGCGTGTCGTCGACCCACGCGTCCGAGAGCTCGGGGAGCCCGAGCCGCGCCGCGTAGGGCCGGTCGTCGAAGACGCTCTGGTTGAGCAGCGCGATGAGCTCTCCGCCCGGCCGGACGAGCCGGCGCAGCGCCTCGATCACCGGCGCCTCGGGCAGCACGAGGGCCGAGAGCAGCGAGGCCCAGGGGAAATTGAGCGTGAGGGTGTGGGCGAGCCCGGTGAGCTCCGCCGGCAGCGCTTGCACGGACGCGACGACGAAGAGCGCGTTCGGCCGGCCGCCTCGGGCGACCTTGCGGCTGGCGCGCCACGACACCTCGCGCATCCGCTCCCCCGCGGGATCGACGCCGATGCAGTACGTGTCGGGGTGGGCGCCGGCCGAGCGGTACACGAAGCGGCCGTCGCCCGTGCCGACGTCGATGAGGACGCGCGCGTGGCCGGCGAGCTTCGCCTCGAGGTCCGCGCGCGTCCACGTGAGGGACGTCTTGCCGAGCTGCACGATCATCGTCGCCTCGAGCGCCGCTCTCCTGGGTTCCTCGCTCAGCCGGGGGCGCCCCCGCCCCCCGGGCGGTGCCCCTCGGCGCTCGCCGCCGCGAGCTCCCGGCAGGCGAGCGCCCGCACGAGGTCGTCGCTCGCCTCGCGGAGCATCCGGACCAGCATCGGCAGCCGCGGCGTCGCCGGCGCGCCGTCCGGGGCCCGCCCGAGCGCCGCGGTCCGCGCCTCCGCGCGGGCGAGGAGGTCCCGATCGACGCGGTACGAGGGGAACAGATGGGTGAAATACGCGGACGCGAACTCGTGCGTCCGCGCCTCGAAGACCTGCTGCACCCGCTCGAAGAACGCCTGCGCGTACGGCTCGAGCAGCGCGCGCTGGAACGACCAGTTGAAGCCCGACATGGCCGCGCCGGTGAGGTGCAGCGAGCCGTACCCGTCCTCGTGGAAGCGCGCCCACGCCGCGGCCTTCGCCGCCGGATCCGGCCGCGCCGTCTCGGCGCGCAGCGCGGCGCGCTGCCCGCGATCGGACGGGTCGTGCTCGCGCTCGGCCGCGAGCCGCTCCTCCGCGCCCTTCATGCCGCGCGCGATCCACTTCACGGCGACCGTCCAGCGCATCTCCTGGTCGATCTCGAGGCCCTCCACCTCGATCTCGCCGTCCGCGAGGCGCGCGGCCAGCGCGAGATCCGGCGCGGAGTACGCCGCGTTGAAGAGCGCCCGCGCCCACACGATCTGCGCGTCGCCGCGGGGGGCCGCCCGCAGGGCCGCGAGGGCGAGGCCCGTGAACGCGCTCGCCTCGGCCTCGCGCAGCGGATCCGGCACGTAGCGCGCGAGCGCCGTCGCCGCGTTCGCGAGCACCGGGTCGACGAGCGAGAGGTCCGGCTCGGCGGGCAGCTTGTCCCTCACCAGCGCGAGGTACGCGGGGGAGGCGAGCTTCTGATCGCGCACCATGCTCCAGAGCGACGACCAGAGCAGCTGGCGCAGGAGCGGATCCTCCACGCGGCCCATGTGCTCGCGCACGAACGCGAGCGAGGCTGGGTCGAGCGCGATCTTCGCGAACGTGAGATCGTTGTGGTTGGGGAACACGAGGAGCGGCGCCCGCTGCCCCCGCGCGGCGGCGACCTCGGTCGCCGCGCCGTCGATCTCCGCGGGGACGGAGTCGACGACGAGCGCGCCGTCCTCCTCGCGCGCCAGCGCGACGTCGATGCGGTGCGGCCGGAGGGTCGGGTAGTCGGCCGGCGCCGTCTGCAGCACGCGGAGCCGGCCGATGCGGTCGCCCTCGGGCTCCCACTCGGCCGTCAGCGTGTTGAGGGACGCCCGCTCGAGCCAGAGGCGCGACCACGCGCCGAGGTCGCGGCCGGAGCCCTCCTCCAGCGCGGACAGGAACTCGCGCAGCGTCGCGTTGCCGTACTGGTAGCGCTTGAAGTACCGGCGCATCCCGTCGCGGAAGGCCGGGAGGCCGATCGCGGCGACGAGCTGCTTCATCGCGGCGGCGCCCTTGCCGTACGTGATGCCATCGAAGTTCAGGAACGTCTGCTCCGTGTCGGCGAGCTCCCCGGCGATGGGGTGCGTCGTCACGAGCTGGTCCTGCCGGTAGGCCCAGCTCTTCATGACGTTGAACGCCTTCCACACGGCCGGCTGGAACCGGGTCGCCTGGTCCATCGCGAGGAAGGCCATGTACGTGGCGAAGCTCTCGTTCAGCCAGAGATCGTTCCACCACCGCATGGTCACGAGGTTGCCGAACCACATGTGGGCCATCTCGTGGAGGAGCACCTCCGCGCGCGTGAGGCGCTGGTGGTCCGTCGGCGGGTCCCGGAAGATCATGCGCTCGCTGTGGGTCACGGCGCCGACGTTCTCCATGGCGCCGGCGTTGAACTCCGGGACGAAGACCTGGTCGTACTTGCTGAAGGGGTAGGGGTAGTCGAAGAACTCCGGGTAGAAGTCGAAGCCCTGCTTCGTGATCGTGAAGAGCTCCTCGGCGTCGAGGTGCCTCGCGAGCGACCTGCGGCAGTAGAGCCCGAGGGGGATCCCGCGGTGCTCGTCGCGGACGCCGCTGTACGGGCCGGCGATCAGCGCGAAGACGTAGGTGCTGAACCGGGTCGTCTCCTCGAACACCCGCGTCATGCGGCCGAGGCCCGCGCCGAACGTGCGGCTGACGCGGGCGTTGCCGATGACCTCCCAGTCCTCGGGCGCGGTGACGGAGAGCCGGTAGCTCGCCTTGATGTCCGGCTGATCGAAGCAGGGGAACACGCGGTGCGCGCTGAACGGCTCGAGGTCCGAGTAGAGGTAGTCCTCGCCGTCCTCCGGGTCGCGGAAGTGATGGAAGCCGTCGCCGGTGTGATCGTAGTCGTTCTCGTAGACGACGCGCACGCGCGTCTCCGGGGCGAGCAGCCTCCCCGGGAGGACGATGCGGCAGTCGGACCACGCGGGCTCGACCTCGACGCCGTTGATCTCGAGCCGCTCGATGCGCCGGCCGCGGAAGTCGATGAACGTGTCGCCGTGGCCGCGGACGTCGAAGTAGGCGATCGCCTCGCCGCGGTAACCGCGGGCGTCGCGCGAGAGGTCGAGGGAGAGCTCGTAGCGCGCATTGCCGATGCGCGCGGCGCGCTCCTCGGCCTCTGTCTGGGTGAGCACGTCCCTTCCAGGGCCGCCGGTCGTCTCCGTCATGACTGCACACCCTAGGACGAACCGCCGGAGGGTGGCCAGCGATCTGCCGCGGTCGTGGTCGCTGCGCCGTCGGGCGGCCGCCGCGCCGCGTGCCCGGCTGCCGCGTGACCGCGAGGCGCACGAGGGGGGCGCCTGCCAGGCGGCCGGGCGAGGGAGCGGACGACCGGGCGAGTAGGCCGCCCTGTACGGCCGGCGTCGCATGCTCGAGGGTGCGTGGAGCGATCCCCGGGGCGTCGGCCTCACCCGTGCCGCCGGGATGCCCGACGCCGCGGGCGGCCTCCGGAGAGAGCTGTACGCCCTGGTTCTGTGCCAGAACGGGGCGGCGCTGTGCCGGGGGAGGGGGTCCGGCACTGGCTCAAACGCAGTGCACTGTGACACACCGGGGTCCGGACCCCTCAATAACGCTTGGTCGAGCGATTTTCAGGGCAAGGTTGTGCCAAACAACGCATTTTTCGGCGAAATTCTGTGCCAACAACCCAGCATGCACCCTCTTCGTTGTGCCACAAGGGGGTGCCGGACCCCTCCGGACCGCAATGCAGAGCGCTTGCGGGGTGCCGGACCCCTCCGGACCGCAGAGCAGAGCGCTTGTGGGGGTGCCAGACCCCCTTCCGGGCGCAAGGCGCGCGAGCGGGGGTGCGCGGCTCGGCGTGGTCTGGAGCGCCCCTGGACCTGGAGCGCCCTCGAGGGGCCGATGCCGTGCGTGCGCCGTGGTTGCACCTGCGCGGGCCCGCTATGCTCGGATCATGCAGCGCGCGCCGACGTCCTGGGTGATCGATCCCGACGATCCGCGGGCCCCTCCGCAGGAGCTCTGGGACCGCATGACGCCGGAGGAACGGCAGCGCGTCCTCGATACCCTCCCGTCGGAGTTCGAGATCTCCGAGGCGTGCCCTCCCGAGGGCGACTTCCACTTCAACCCGAAGGTGGCGGCCAGGGACGCGCTGGGCGGGTACTTCCAGCGCATCGGCCGGCGCGTGTACCTCGCATGCGAGCTGCCCGTCTACTACCCGGCCGAGCGGATCTTCGCGCCCGACGTCATCGCGGTGCTCGACGTCGAGGTGAAGGAGCGCGCCCGCTGGTCGGTGAGCGCCGAGGGCAAGGGGATCGACTTCGCGCTGGAGATCCTCTGGAGCGGGAGCAGCAAGAAGGACCTCGAGGACAACGTCACCCGCTACGCGTCGCTGGGCATCTCCGAGTACTTCGTCTTCGACCGCAAGCGAAGGCGGCTGCGCGGCTTCCGGCTCGCCGAGGGCAGCGCGCGGTACCAGCCGATCGTCCCGCAGGAGGGCCGGCTCGCGAGCACGGTGCTCGACCTCGACCTGAGCCTTGAGGGAGACCGGCTGCGCTTCTTCCACGGGCTGGCGCCGCTGCCGGAGACGCACGAGCTGCTCGCCCGGCTGGGCTCGATGGTGGGCGACCTCGAGGCGCGCATCGAGGAGACCGAGACGAGCCTCGACGAAGAGCGGCGCCGCTTCGACGAAGAGCGGCGCCGCTTCGATGAAGAGCGACGCCGCCTCGATGCGGAGCGGCAGCGCGCCGACGAGGCCGAGCGGCGTCTGGCCGAGGCCCTGGCTGAGCTGGAGCGCATCAAGCGCGAGCGCGGCTGAGCGCACGCCGGAGGCGCGCGACTCCCTGGCCCCAGTCGAGCTCGGCTCAGGGCGCCGGAGGGCTGCGGCGCCACACGAGCGCGGCGGCGATCCCTGCGAGCGCGAAGGCCGCCTGGAGGAGGTGGACGAGCAGCGAGATCGCGATGGCGGAGCTCTCGGTGAGGCCGAGCAGCGAGGCGGCGAGCGCGAAGGCCCCGTCCGTTGCGCCGACCTGGCCCGGGATGAGGTCGCCGGCCGCCGTGCCGGCGGCGCCCACGCCGTACGCGGCGAGCGCGCGGAGGGGGCCGCTCTCGGCGCCGACGACGGCGAGCAGCACGCCGTACTGCACCGCCTGGAGCGCGCGGCCCGCGAGGCAGGCGGCGAACGGCCAGGCCGGGACGGGCGGGCGCTCGTGGACGGCCTCCTGGAAGGCGGCGGCGAGCTGGCCGGCCCGGGCGAACCGCCGGGTGATCCACGCCGAGGCGGTGCGCTGCCGTGCGGCGAAGGCGATGCCGAGGCCGCTCGCGACCAGGAGGGCGGCGTGCGCGAGCACGCCGAGGGCGAGCGGGGAGGCGCCGCCGCCGAGGTGGAAGAGGACGAGGGCCGCGAGGAGGGAGAGCGGGGCCGAGGACAGGAGCGCGAGCGACTGGTTCGCCGTGGCGATCGCGGCCGCGCGCGCGGCGCCGACGTGGGGGGAGAGCAGCGCGGCCTTGACCGCCTCGCCCGCGGGGCGGCCGGCCGGCATCAGCGTGATGACGGGGTAGGTGACGACGTGGATGCGAAGGAGCTCTGCAATCGGGACGCGCCGCGGCGCGCAGAGCACGCCGGTCGCGAGCGTTTCGCAGCCGATGCGCGCCGCCTCCAGCGCGATCAGGAAAGGCACGAACGGCGCGGCGCGGGTCACCGCGGCGAGCATCTCCGCCGCGCCGACGTGGCGGATGAGCGCGGCCAGGGCGGCCAGGCCGAGGCCGCCGAGCGCCGCGTGGAGCAGCGCCTTTCGCCGCGCGCGGCGGGCGGCGGGCGCGTCCGGGGCGGCGGGCGGAACGGGATGGACGCGCGCCCCGCCGCTGGGCGCGGGCCCGGGATCGCCGCCGGCGCATTCCTCTGCCGCTCGGGCCGGAGGCAAGGGAGCCATGGGAAGGGGGCGCTGCGAGGAGCGTGCCGGTGACGTGTGGGTGCAGCGCGCGCACGCGGCGGTGAGCTGCCTCGCAGAGCGCGCGCCATGGGCATGCAGCGCGCGCACGCGGCGGTGAGCTGCCTCGCGGAGCGCGCGCCATGGCATGCAGCGCGCGCACGCGGCGGTGAGTGTCGAGCTCCTCGGCAAGCAGGAGCTCAGTGGGGCCCTCCGGACGAGCCGCGGTGAGCGCCCCGGCGCTCGCGGGCGCGGCCGCTCACGCCGGATCGAGCGGGACGTGGAGCCGTGTGCCGGGCACGACGATGCCCCCGCGGTCGCCGGGGGTCAGCGAGCCGTAGCGCTCGCGGAACACCGGCGGCAGCGGCCGCGCCCCGGGCGGAGCGAGCCAGAGGCGGAGCAGGTGCCGCTTGCGATCCGGCTCGGGCCAGTCCTCGAAGGCCGTGCGATCGTGGAGCAGCGCGTGGTTGTGCACGAGCTGGATGTCGCCCGGGCGGAGCTCCATGGTCATGTGGAGCGCAGGGTCGTTGGCGAGGGCATCGAACAGGTCGAGCGCCTCGATCTGCCGCGCGGTGAGCGGCGGGACGTCGGGAAAGCGCCGGGCCGACTCGATGTACTGCCGCTGGTAGATGGCGGACAGGAGCCCCGCGTGCCAGCTCAGCACCGGGATGCGGAAATAGGGCCGCTCGCCCGCCGGCACCTCGCTCCGGCGATCGGTCTCGATCGGCGCGAACAGCGCCTCCGCCAGGTCCGGGCGCGCCCGCCGCATCTCGTTGTACAGCGTGACCGAGCTGACCAGCGCCGAGAGCCCGCCCGCCCTGGCGGTCCGGAGACAGAGCAGCGCCACGACGTCGCACGAGTCGGTGTGGAAGGTCTGCCGCTCGCGCGTCTGGTAGATGCGCACGCTCGGATCCTGGCTCGACAGGCCGAGGTCCTTCACGTGACCGAGGATGTGCCCTCGCGCGTTCTGCGAGCGCGCGCTCCCCAGGTGGCTGCCGATGCCGAGGAACGCGATCGCGGCCGCGCGGAGGTCGCCGCGGTCGAGCCACGGGCCGCGCAGCCCGCGGAGCAGAACGAAGCCGCGGCCATCGAGCACCTCCGCGAGCACGCGGCGGAGGCGCGCGGCGAGCGACGGCAGCGGGAAGGCCTCGCTGCGGAGGTGCGCCGGGTCTTCGCCCGTCTCGGCGAAGCGGCGGACCGCGGCCTCGACCTCCTCGAGCTCCGCCTGGGTGATGTGCTCGATCCAGCCGTCGCTCTGCGCCATCGCGGGGCCGTACCAGGCCGCGGGGCCGGGGATCTGCGCCGGGATCTGCGAGAGGTCGGTGCTCGGTGCGGTCTCTTCCGCGCTCATCGTCTGGCCTCGGCTCCTCTCGCCTGACGCCCCTGGCATTTCGGTGGCTCAGATTCTTCCTGTCTCGTCTGCCGTGCGCTCAGGGGGCGCTCGTCCCTTCGTGCGCTGCGCGCGCGGCGCGCGCGAAGCACGGCGTCGGCGCTGAACACCGCGAGCCCGGTCCAGATGAAGGCGAAGCTCACGGCCTGGGCCGCCGTGAACGGCTCGCCATAGACCAGCACGGCCAGCAGGAACTGGCCGCTCGGCGCGAGGTACTGGAGGAAGCCGACGGTGGTCAGCGACAGGCGGCGCGCCGCGTTCGTGAACCAGACGAGCGGCAGGGCCGTGATGATGCCCGTCGCGGCGAGGAGGACGTGGGTCCGCAGATCGGCGTGGCCCGCGGCGCCGGCGCCCTCGGCGTGGAGGGCGGCCAGGTAGGCCGCGCCGAGCGGGGCGATGAACGACGTCTCCAGGGTGGAGCCGGGGAGCGAGCCGACGGCGACGACCTTCCGCAGCAGGCCGTACACCGCGAACGAGCCGGCCAGGCCCAGGGCGATCCAGGGGATCGAGCCGGCGCGCACCGCCAGGTACACGACGCCCGAGGCGGCGAGGCCGAGCGCGAGCCACTGGGCGGGCCGCAGCCGCTCGCGCAGGAAGAGCATGCCGAGGAGCACGCTGAGCAGCGGGTTGATGAAGTAGCCGAGGCTCGCGTCGAGCACGCGCCCCACCGCGACGGCGTAGATGAAGAGGACCCAGTTCGCCGACACGAGCGCGCCGGTCACCGCCATCGCCGCGACGACGCGCCGGTCGCGCAGGGCCGCGCCGAGCGCACGGCCCTGCCCTGCAGCCAGCGTGAGCGCCACGAACGAGAGCAGGCTCCACACGGTGCGATGGGCCAGGAGCTCGACCGCGCCGACGTGACGGAGCTGCTTCCAGAAGACGGGGACGACGCCCCAGGAGCTGTAGGCCGCGATCCCGTAGGCGACGCCCCACGCGGCCTCCCGGGGACTGTCGCGAGCATCTTCGGGCGTGCGCATCGGGGTCGTGCTTCCTCGGCGGGCGTCGCTCGACGCCGCCCGTCGCCCGGCGCCGCCGCTGCGGGGCGCCGCTCGCGTTCGATCGGACGGCGAACATGGCGAACCTGCTCGGCCATTTCAAGCCCTGCCCGAGAGAGCCGGGCTCGCAGGCCCGCCGCGAGGCCGCATGGCATTCGCGTTGCTGGACGCGGGGCGCGGCGCTGGAGTCCGCACCGAGCACAGCGAGGTAGGTATGCGAAGTGTCTACGGTCTGGCAGGGCTATGTGCAGTGATGATGGTCGCGTGCACACAAAATACGACCGGCGAGACGGAGCCTGGAGGCGCGCACCCTGAAGACATGGGGTTCGCCACCGTCCAGTGGTCCATCGGGGACAAGACCGACGCCGCGCAGTGCAAGGCGCGCGGCGCGCAGGCGGTCGAGCTGGTCCTCATCAACACGAAGAACAACGAGATCACGCGGCAGGTGGTCCCCTGCGATCGATTCGACGCGAGCGTGCAGGTCGCCGCCGACAAGTATGTCGGGACGATCTCGCTCGTCGATGAGAACGGTAAGGCGGTCAGCGAGCCGCTGCCGGTGGGGCCGTTCGATGTCTCCGCGTCCGAGGCGACGACGCGCAAGGTCACCTTCCCGGCCGAGGGGCAGCGCGATACGCACCGGCGTCACGAGAGGCCACGACGATAGGCCACGGGCGAGCCCGAGATCGGCGCGCGTAGGAGCTCCGCGCGCCGATCTCTGCCGCACGCCGGCGGAGGAGCCCGATCGCGCCGCCCTCAGGGCGGCGAGGGCGCCCGGTCCCTCCCCGTCCCGCCGGGGAGCCCGCTCCCTTCGATCAGCCGGAGGAGCTTGTCCTTCGTGGTCAGCCCCACGTGACGGGCCAGCTCCTTGCCCCCGGCGAACGCGACGACCGTCGGAAACGCGCGGATGCCGAGGCGGCGGGCGAGCGCCGGGCACCGATCGCCGTCGACCGCCACCACCTTCAGGCGCCCCGCGCCTTCCTCCGCCAGCTTGTGCAGGACGGGCGCGAGCGCGCGGCACGGGGGGCACCATTGCGCGGTGAGCTCGACGAGGACGGGCACCCCGGCCTCCAGCACCTCGGCGTCGAAGCTCGCCTCATCGATCTCGCGGACAGGATTCGTGGACATGGCGTGAACCTCCATGCCCTGGCAGGTCTCGAGGGCGGCATCCATTACAGCGGTCGTCCGTTGTAATGTGGGCGCGGCTCGACACCTGACCTCCTGGACCATGGACGCCATCAAGGACGCGGACGACATCCTGAACCATGTGTCGCACCTTGTGCGCTCCGAACGTGCGGCGCTCGCGGCGCTGGCGCGCGCGGAGGGGGTGACGCCCGAAGACGCTGTCGACTGCGTGCAGGAGGGCCTCTGCACGCTGCTCACGCTCGCGCAGCGGGGCGCGCTCCCGGCGGACGTCGGCGCGTGGGGCGGCGTGCTCGCCGGGACGGTGCGGAACGTCGCGCGCAACCGGCGCCGCCGTCACTTCCGCGCCCGGCCGCACGACGACGTGGACGCGCACCCGGAGGCCGTTGGGGACGCGCCGGCGACCGACGAGGCGATCGCGCGGGCCGAGGAGCACGTCCGCCTGCGCGCGTGCGTCGAGGAGCTCTGCGAGATCCAGAAGGCCGTCGTGACGCTGCGCATGCTCGAGGAGCAACCCGGAGAGGACGTGGCGCGCGCGCTGGGCATCTCGGCCGGCCACGTCGCGGTGCTCCTGCACCGGGCCAAGCTCGCGCTGCGCGCGTGCATGACGTCGCCGCACTGAGCCCGCGCGCCGCGCGCCCTCGCGAGAGCGCGCGCGGCGCGGGCGCGCCGGTGTCTGCTATGTCTTGGCCGAGACGTCATGAGCTCTTCTTCGTCCGCTTCGCCAGCCCTGCGCATCCTCGCGCCCGATGAGCCGCCCGCGTTCGAGGTGGTGAACCCCGAGGGCCCCTCCAGCGCGGTCCTGCTCTGCGACCACGCGTCCAACGCGGTTCCGAGGAGCCTCCCCGAGCTGGGCAGGCAGCACGAGGCGCTCCGCGAGCACACCGGCTGGGACATCGGCGCGGCGCGCCTCTCGCGCCGCATGTCCGCGCTCCTCGACGCGCCGCTCGTGCTCTCCGGCTACTCGCGGCTCGTCATCGACTGCAACCGGCCGCTGGGCTCGCCGACGTCCATCCCCGAGATCAGCTGCGGCGTGCCCATCCCCGGCAACGCCATCGACGCCGCGGAGGCCGGCGCCCGCGCCGACGCGTGCTTCTGGCCCTACCACCATGCGATCACCGCGCTCCTCGACGCGCGGCGGGAACGCCGGAAGCGCACCGCGATCCTCAGCATCCACAGCTTCACGCCCGCGATGCCCGGTCAGGAGCGGCCGTGGCACGCGGCCGTCCTCTACGGGCGCGACCGCAGGCTCGCCGCGCCGTTCCTCGAGGCGCTGCGGCGCGAGCCTGGGCTCTGCGTCGGCGACAACGAGCCCTACCGCGTGACCGAGGGCGGCGACTACGGGATCCCCACGCACGGCGAGGCCCGCGGCCTGCCCTGCGTGCTCCTCGAGATCCGCCAGGACGGCCTGATCAGCGACGAGGGCGTGGAGGTCTGGGCGCAGCGCCTCGCGGCGAGCTACCGGGCCATCGAGGCAAGTGGCGATCTGAACGCTCTCCCCCCGGACGCCGCCGCCGGCGGGTGACGTAGGCGGGGCTCGGCGCCCGACGGCGAGGGGATCGCGCCCCTCGCCGTGGTGGGGAAAGTACGGCCTGCAGTCATTGACAAAAAAAACTGTCAATGATACCCACGGGGGTGTGCTCGATGTCGACGTCATCGAGGATCCGGCCGCGGCTGCGGCGGCGCTCGAGCCTGTCAGGAGCCGGCTGCTCTCGGAGCTCTCGGCGCCCGCCTCCGCCGCGACGCTGGCCACGCGCCTCGGGATCGCGCGCCAGAAGATCAACTACCACCTGCGCGCCCTCGAGGCGCACGGGCTCGTGCGCATGGCCGGGACGCGCAAATGGGGTGGGCTGACGGAGCGCCTGCTGGTCGCGAGCGCGGCTTCCTACGTCGTGTCGCCCGGCGCGCTCGGGCCTGTCGCCGCAGACCCGGAGCGCGCCTCGGACCGCCTCTCCGCGACCTACCTCATCGCCCTGGGCGCGCGCGTCGTGCGCGAGGTCAGCGATCTCCTCCGGCGGTCGCGGGAGGCCGACAAGCGCCTCGCGTCGCTGTCGATCGACGCCGAGGTCCGCTTCCGTTCCCCGGCGGAGCGCGCCGCCTTCACCGGCGAGCTCACCCGCGCGGTGACGGCGCTCGTCGCGCGCTACCACGATGATTCGGCGCCAGGCGGGCGATCGCACCGCCTGGTGATCGTCGCTCACCCCACCCCCACACCGAACGAAGCACCACGAAAGGAGTCATCATGCCCGTGAGAAAAGACGCGTCCGGCCGTCGCAGCGTCGAGGCCGAAGTCGAGGTCCCCGGCAGCCCCGAAGAGGTGTGGAGCGCCATCGCGACCGGGCCCGGGATCTCGTCGTGGTTCGTGCCGAGCGAGGTCGAGGAGCGCGAAGGCGGCACGACCGTCTCTCACTTCGGCCCGGGCACGAGCATGGATGCGGTCGCGACCATCACGGCCTGGGAGCCGCCTCGCCGGTTCTCCGCCGAGGCCCCGGAGGACATGGGACCAGGCGGCCCCAAGGTGGCCACGGAGTGGATCGTGGAGGCGCGGTCCGGCGGGACGTGCGTCGTGCGCGTGGTGCACAGCTGGTTCGCGAGCACCGACGACTGGGACAACCAGTTCGAGGGCCACATGCACGGCTGGGCGGCCTTCTTCCGCATCCTTCGGCTCTATCTGGCGCATTTCCGCGGCCAGCCCTGCGCGGCGTTCCAGCTGATGGGCGCCGGATCCGAGCCTCGATCCGCGACATGGGACGCGCTGATCGGCCCGCTCGGGCTCGCCGGCGCCGCGGAGGGCCAGCGGGTGAGCTCCGCCGCCGGCGCGCCGCCGTTCGCCGGGGTGGTCGAGCGCGTCGGTCCGAGCGAGCATCCGGAGCTGCTCCTCCGGCTCGATGCGCCGGCGCCGGGCATCGCCCACCTGTTCGCCCTCCCCATGGCCGGGCAGATCTTCCTGCCGATCCGGCTGTACCTGTACGGCGACAGGGCGCCCGCCGCGGCGGCGCGCGACGAGCCCGCATGGCAGGCGTGGATGGCCGAGCGCTTTCCGGTGCGCCCGCCCGGCTGACACCTCCGAGGCACCTTGTCTCATGTGTGGCGGCCTGACGCAGGCGAGCCTCCGCCTGGGGCGGCGGAGAGGGTCAGTCCGGGACCGCGCACGTCGCTGCGAACAGCCCGATTCAAGGCGGTTTCCGGCAAATGCTCGGGGCGGCACCGTTCGTGTATCGCCAGGCTCACCGCAGCGATCGGCCCTCGCGCCGGCGCTCGTTCAACGGAGTCGATGGAGGTACCGATGAACCACGCAGTCAATCCGAGGTGGTGGGATGATCACAAGACGTCCGGCTGGGATCGCGTGAAGGAGGCGCTGCGCCGCGACTGGGAGCAGACCAAGGCGGACTTCACCGACACCAAGGGGCAGGAGCTCAATCAGGACGTCGGCGATACGGTGAAGCAGGCGCTCGGCAAGCAGCCGATCCCGCCGCGCTACGCGCCGAACACCGACTGGAACCAGGTCGAGCCGGGGCTGCGCTACGGCTGGGGCGCGGCGAGCCATTACAGCGATCACACCGACTGGGACGATCGGGTCGAGAGCAAGCTCAAGGAGGAGTGGAACGACCTCAAGAGCGGGCGAACCTGGGACGAGGCCAAGAGCGCCGTGCGGCGCGGGTGGGAGTCGGCGCGGCGCAAGGTCTCCTGAGCCGCGCCCGGGCGCCGGCCCCGGCAGCGAGACGGGAGCGACCAGGCCGGCGACGGCGCGCCGAGCGCCGCTGCGCCCCTGCGCTCAGCCGCCGATGAGGTGCCGCGCGTAGCCGTACACGTAGACCGTGATGAGCGCGGCGGCGGCCACGTCGAGCAGGAAGCCTGTCCGGATCATCACCGGGAGCCGCACGTACCCGCTGCCGAACACGATGGCGTTGGGCGGCGTGCCCGCCGGCAGCATGAAGTCGCAGGACGCTGCGATCGCGGCCGCGAACAGCACGCCGAGGTCCTGCGGGAGCACGTTGAGCGCCACGTTCACCGTGGCGGTGTTGGAGGCCAGCGCCGACAGGGCGATCGTGCCGGCGCTGGCGAGCCCGAGCTGCGCGAGCAGCGGCGCCTCGGCGACGACCGCGAGCTTCGCGGCCATCCACGCCGAGAGCCCGCCGCCCTCGATGCCGGCCGCCATCGCGAAGCTGCCGCCGAGCAAGGCGAGCGTGCCCCAGGGCATCCGGCGCAGGGAGGCGAGGGAGAGGGCGCGCAGGGCGAGCAGGCCGAGCGCCGCCAGGACGGCCACGGTCGCCTCGTAGTGCTTGCCCTGCACCTTGAAGCCGGCCGCGGCGCCCGAGCCGAGCGCGGCGCCGAGGCCCCTGAGCGCGGCCTGGAGCGGGGGCGCGAGCGCGGCGCGCAGCGGATCGCCGAGGATCCAGAGCGCGCTGGCCGCCGCGAAGATGGCGGCGACGGTCTTCTCGCCGCGGCTCATCGGGCCCATGGCCGCGAGCTCGCGGTCGAGCGCGTCGCGCGCGTGGCCGGGGCCGAGCCCGTCCCGCTTGCCCACGCGCCACAGGGCGAGCCAGAGCAGCGGGACGAAGAGGACCACGAACGGCAGGGCGATCGCCATGTACCGAAGAAAACCGAGGTCGTGGCCCAGCTTGTCGGCGAGGAAGCCGCAGAAGATGGAGTTCGTGCCGGTGCCGATCTTCGTGCCGATCCCGCCGACGTTGGAGGCGTAGGCCACCGCCAGCATGATCGCCGTCCCGTAGTGCGTGAGCCTGCGCCCCCCGGCGGCCGACTCCAGCTGCGCGAGCAGGGCGAGCCCGATCGGGACCATCATCACGGCGGTCGCGGTGTTGGAGATCCAGAGCGAGATGGAGCTCGTCGCGACCAGCATGCCGAGCAGGAGCCGCTTCGGGTCCGTGCCGACCGCCCGCATGATGTGGAGCGCCACCCGGCGGTGAAGGCTCCACTGCTCCATGGCGGCGCCGATCGCCATGCCGCCGAGGAAGAGGAAGATGTACGCGTCGACGAACGGCGCGGCGGCGCGGGCGGCGTCGCCCGCGAGCCCGCGGCCGAAGACGCCGAGCAGCGGGAAGAGCACGAGCGGCAAGCAGGCGGTGAGCGCGACGGGGAGCACCTCGAAGAGCCACCACAGCGCCATCCACGCAGCGACCGCGGCCGCGTACGCAGGGCGGTGGCCAAAGCCGGGGACGGCGTGGAGCCCGCTCGGGATGAGCGCGATCGCGAGGGCGGCGGCTGGACCGGAAGCGACGCCGAGGCAGCGCAGCAGGCTGAGCCGCGCAGGCGGCGGCCGGCCTCGGTGAGGGGCGCCCGGCGGCGCGGCGGCGGGATCGGGGGGGCACTGCATGGCGACTCTATCGCACACGCGCCTCCTCCCCGGCAGAGCGCGCCCTGCGCGCAGCGCGGCGGGCGCGGCGGGCGCGTGCTAGGCGTCAGGCGCTCCGCACGGCGCTCGCGCCGCCCGCAGGGCAGGAGAGCCGCTGTGTCCGATCCCCTCGTCGTCAACGATGCGCTGACCGCCCCGGCCGCGCTCCTCAGCTGGAGCGCCGTGCGCGCGTCGGGGCCCGGCGGTCAGAACGTCAACAAGGTCGCCTCCAAGGTGGAGCTGCGCTTCGACTTCGGCGCGTGGCCGGAGCTCGCCGATGACGCCAAGGCGAGGCTGCGCGAGCTGGCGCGCGGCCGGCTCGACGCCGAGGGGCGGCTGTTCATCGTGAGCCAGCTGACTCGCGACCAGCTGCGCAACCTGGACGACGCGCGCGAGAAGCTGCGCGCGCTGATCCTGCGCGCGCTCGAGGTGCCGGTGCGGCGAAGACCGACGCGGCCGACGCGTGCGTCGAAGGCGCGGCGGCTCGACGAGAAGCGGCGCACGGGCGAGAAGAAGCACGTGCGCCGCGGCGGGGGCGATCACGAGTGACGGGGCGCGCGGGGGAGGGCGCCCGGCGCGCGCGCCCGCGCCGGCCCTCGCTCAGCGCTTGCGCCGGGAGCCGGCGACGACCTCGGCGGCGGTCGTCGCGGTCGCAGCGCGGGTGAGCCATCGCCGCAGCTTGCTCAGATCCTCGCAGCCGGCGATCGCGCGGGCCATCTCGGCCGGCGTGGCGATCCCGCGCGACTTCAGTACCGTGAGGATGGCCTCCTGCGCCATCCTGATCTCGCCGCGGGCTTCACCGCGCGCCTCGCCGCGGGCTTCACCGCGCGCCTCGCCGCGGGCTTCACCACGCGCTTCACCACGCGCCTCGCCGCGGGCTTCACCGCGCGCCTCGCCCTCCGCGAGCGCTGCCTCGAGCGCGGGCACGCGCTTGTCGAGCAGCGCGCGGGCCACGGCGTCGTCCGAGGACGCGGCCTCGAGGAGCGCCTGGATCGGCAGCGGGCGCACGAGGCAGGGATCCTCGATGACCGCATCCTTGGGCAGCGGGCGCCAGCCGTCGGTCTCGCGCGACCACTCCATCACCCGGCGCTGCTTCACCAGGATGCAGAACACCCGCCGCACGCCGCGAGCGATCAGCTGGCGCGCCTTGGTGGTCGGAACGGCGAGGGCCTGCTTGTCGCTGACCTCGAACGCCAGCTCCTCCAGCCGCCGGCGGCCCGCGCGGTCGGGCTTCTGCGCGAAGATGCTGGCGTCGGCCGCATAATCGCTGCCGAGGTCGGTCCGGGTCAGCATGTCCACGGCGCCCCGGTAGCCCTCGGCGACATGGGCGCCGAGGACGTAGGTCAGATCGAAATGCTGCGTCGCGTGCGGCGGATCGGCCGGGGCGGCGTAGACCTCGCCGCCGTGGAGGTACTCCACCCGCGTCTCGGGCGGCGCCAGCCGGTCGTCCACGTGCGGCACGTGCGGGCGCGCCCTGCCGGCCGGAGGCGCGTGGACCGTGCGACCGGAGGCGCCGGCACCGGGAGCGAGGAGGACGTGGTCGTGCCTGCGCATGAGCTCCACCATAGCGCAGCCAGCGACCGGCGAGGATCGCGGCGCCGGCGTCCGCGCACTTCCGCCGCGCGGCCCCGTGGCGAGGCTCAGGCGCTCGCCCTCAGACAGCCCAGCTCGTAAAGCCCCATCCACCCGACCTCGGGGTCGGTGCAGGCGCCCTCCCTGAGCTGCTCCACGAAGTCCTCGATCGGCTTCTCGACCACGTCGATGAACTCCGTCTCATCCAGCGCTTGCGCCCCGTCGCGCACGCAATCGACCGCCAGGAACGCGTGTCGTTCGATGGTCGAGTAAGCGCACTCCAGCGGGCGGCCGAGCGGCACGAGCCGCCCGGCGACATACCCTGTCTCCTCGAGAAGCTCCCGCGCCGCCGCCTCCTCCGGGGCCTCGCCTGGCTCGACGCCGCCCCCCGGGAGCTCGTCGAGGATCCGATCGGGCCCCGGCCTGTACTGGCGCGCCAGGATCACCTTCTCCTCGCGGGAGATGGCGAGGACGCAGACGACCCGTCCCTCTTTCTTGAGCGAGAACGTGCGGACCTGCCCGTCCGGGAGCTCGAAGGTGACGTCCTCGATCCTCCGCCACGGCGAGTGCTGGACCACGCGCCGCTCCAATGCCTTCCACCGCACGACCGTCATGACCAACCCACCTCGCAGCCGCGACCGCTCCGGCGCCGCCGCTCGGAGGGGCGAGGAGCACGGACGGCCGCACGGCGAGCACGGCTACCAGGCGCGACAGCCGACATCAAGAGGGCGAGCGCGAGGGCCCCTGTCGCATGAGCCCGTCCGGGGCCCGGCGCCCTCGCTCAGAGGGGGGCCGGCCGGGCGCTCATGGGAACGGCCTCGCTCGCGACGGTGAAGTGCCGCCGGATGAAGTCGTTTGCGAACATGCCGATCGGGTCCAGCTCCTTCCGGATGCCGGCGAAGTCGGCGTACCGAGGATATGCCTTCTCTGCGTACTCTCGATTCGTGAAATTGATCTTCCCCCAGTGCGGTCGGCCTTGATGGCGCTCGATCATGAAGGCCTCGATCTCGGCGAAGATCGCCTTCCAATCTTCCGCCTCGGAAGGGAAGTGCGCGAAGGTCAGGAACACCGAGTCGCGACCGTAGGCGGGGCTCATCCACGCCGTCTCCTTGGTGACCGTCCGCGCCAGGATGTACCCGTTGATCTTGAACGTCCTCCGCTCCATGAGCTCGAACAGCGAGGCGATCGCCGGCCCCAGGCCCTCGATCGGGATCGCGATCTCGGACTCGATGTGGCCAGCGACGACCTTGAAGCGAGGATCGTGAGCGAAGAGCAGGAGATCGTACGATTTTCCGACCTGGTAGGAGCTCGTGCTCACCGCGGCCAGCGCCGCCTTCAAAAAGCGCGGCTTCAGGTCGATCGGGACCAGCCGCGCGGCGTTCATCAAGACGCTCAACGTGAGCCTGTCGCCCACGGCGAGGACCGGGTTGCGCAGCCTGTCCCAGAGGGACGGCTCCGACAGCTCCTCCGCCTTCGCGGCGTAGATGTGCTGCGTGCCGTACGGGAAGAAGAACACCTTGTTCATCGCGTACGGGTCGGAGAGCGAGAGAAAGCGGGGGGCGTTCGCGATCGCCGCCTTCGTCTCGAAGACCTTCTGGTGCTTCAGCACGTTGAACGACTCGCGGACCGCGAGCGTCGCCTCGACCACGATCCCGAGGCAGCCAAGGTTGGTCCTGACCGCATCGAGGTACTGTGCGTTGCGCGCGCTGGATATCTCGATGACCTTGCCAGACGACAGCAAGAGCTTCGCGGAGAGCACGGCGCTGGAGAACGAGCCGGTGCTTCCGGAGCCGTGCGTCGCGGTCGCGATGACGCCTCCGATGTGCTGCGCGTCGACCTCTCCCAGGTTGACGAGCGCGAGGCCGGCGGCGTCGAGGTGATCGATGAGGTCCGCGACGCGCATCCCTGCCTGGACGGTGACGGTCTTGTTCTTCCGATCGAGCTCGATCAGCTTGTTGATGCGCGCGAGGCTGACCATCCATTCGTCCGTGCACACGATGTCGGACCAGGAATGTCCCGCGCCGACGATCCGGATCTTCTTGGACCTGGCCCTCGCGCCGTCGACGATCGCCACGAGCTCGTCGATCGACCCCGGCTCATGGAAGCTCTCGGGTTTGCACCGATGGTTGGCTCCCCAGTTCCGCCAGGTTCCATCCGGACGAAGCGCATTGGACGTTGCGAAGAACCTTCGGATGCCCTGCGTGAACGCGCTCGGAAGCTTGAGGTTTTCGAGACGTTTCTGGTGTCCTTCAACGAATCTCGGCTGCATGAGACCTCCGCGAGACGCCCTCGGGCTCACCCACCCGCAAATAGTTGAATGGTGAGTGGCCGGCCAGCGAGAACCTTGGGCACAGCGGGAGATCGAGATGAGCTATGTCCCGGACGCTGTTCGCGCAGCGCATGGCAGGTGGCTCCGAGCCGAGCGCTCGCGGCGTCGAGCCGCCGCGGACCCCGCTCCTCGGCCAGGCGGCGCGCTCGGTCAAGACATTGGCGTCGCCGGTCAAGGACGGGACGCGCGCGCGGCATCATCCTCCCCGGCATGACCTACCTCATCCCGAGCCAAGAACAGGCGCACGCGGGTCTGCGTGCCATCAAGGTCGTCCTTACCTCGGCCGGCCCCCTCGACGGGTCGCGGCGCGACGCGATCGGCGCGGTGCAGCGGCACCTCCTCCACACCGACTTCGACATCGACGCGCTCGCCCCGATAGCGCCCGAGGAGCTCGCGCGCGCCGTCGAGGACCCTCCGCTGCGCGAGCAGCTCGTCAACGGTCTCTGCGCCATGACCCTGTGCGGCGAGCGCGTCGAGGAGCGCGAGCTGCTCGAGGTCGAGCGCTTCGCCGCGGCGCTCGGGGCGCGGCCGAACGCGGTCCGCCAGCTCCACCACCTCTACGAGCGGCGGCTGCTCCTGCTGCGCATCGACATCAGCCGGAGCTCGCTGCTCGGCAAGAACGTGCGGCGCATGCTCGATGAGGGCGGCCTCTACGGGCTCGCAAGGAACGTCGCGAGCTTCGCGGGCATCCTGGAGAACGAGCCGGTCGCCGCGCGCTACCGCTCGCTCGAGGCGTACAGAGAGGGCACCCTCGGCAAGGCGCTCTTCACCTTCTATCGAGAGAACGGCTTCTCGTTCCCCGGCGAGAAGCGCGGCGTGCCCGAGGGCGTGCTCACCCACGACCTGAGCCACATCCTCGCCGGTTACGGCACCGACCTGCGCGGAGAGGCGATGACGATCGCGTTTCAGGCGGGGTATCGCCGCGAGAACCCGTTCGGCATCCTCGTGTTCCTGCTGGTGCAGCTCCAGCAGGGCATCCAGCTCACCGTGCTGGCGCCGTCGCAGCAGGGGATGCTCGCGACGCCCGGGCTCGCCGACGAGCTCGTGCGATCGTTCGTTCGCGGGACGAAGATGAGCGTCGACCTGATGGACGACTGGGACTTCTGGGCCGACATGGCGGTGGATCTCGACGAGCTGCGCCGCCGTTACGGTGTCGTCCCCTGGGAGGCCGCGGCCTGATCCGGGTCCTCCGCTGAATCCGCCGAGAGGTGTGGAGGGCTCGCCGCGGCGCAGGGGGGCCCGCGGCGAGCCGGGGGCGCGCGCTTCACCCTCCGAAGCCGCCGGCGGCCGTCTTCGAGAACGACGCGCCGCCCTGGCTGGCGCGCACCGCCGACTGGGAGAACAGCGCGAACGCCTTACGGACGTCCGCCGCGTCGCTCTTCGGCGTCAGGATCCAGCGGTCCTCGATCCCCATGTCGCGAAAGACGGCGCGGAAATCGGTGTTTCCGTCGTCGATGCCGATCGCCGCCACGATGTGGGCCTCGGCCCGCCGCATGTCACGGACGAGGGCGCACACGTCCTTGGCCTTGGCCCACGTCGAGCCCGCGTCGGCGCCGTCCGAGATGATCAGCGTGACGGTGCGCGCCGGGACGCCGCTCAGCGCGAACTCCTGCGCCTTCGCGATCACCGTTCCGAGCAATACCACCGTCTGATCGTAGAGGGGCGTGCCGAGCATGGGATCGTAGTTCTTCGTGTCCATCTTCACGGCCTGGGCGATCGGGCAGTACGGATACAGCACCGCTCCGTTCAGGTAACGGTTGTGCGCCAGGATGGAGTCGCGCTGCCTGGAGTCGGCGAGGGCGCCCACGACCAGGTTGTGCCCGTCCCTCACCGACGGGGCGTTGCCGGCGAATTTGATGGATCCCGAGTCGTCGGGCATCACCGTCACCAGCACCACCTCCGACGACGCGACGTCGTCCACCTGCACGCCGAACCCGGCCTGGATCTGCGCGCCCAGGTCGGTGATGTGCAGCGCCTGCATCGCCTCGGGCGAGAGCGCGCCGTCGTCCCGCGCTGCCTCGAAGAGCTGCTCGATGTCGAGCGAGCCACCCTGGCTCGTTCCGTTGTCGTTCTCCTTGTTCTTGCTCATCGGATCCTCCACGGTCATGCGCCCAAACACGGAATCGGGTCGGTGCTCTTCACGAGGTTCATTCCGGCGGCGGCGAAGCGGGCGAGCGCCTTGTCCGCCTCGGCGGTGAAATCGACGGCGAAGCCCCCCTTGCCGTCGGGCACGGTGACCGGCGACATGCAGTCGGTCATCACGTAGATCTTCTTGGCGAGCGCGCGGTCGGTGAGCGCGATCTCCGTCAAGATGTCCTCGATCGAGCTGCGGACGCAGTGGCTCGCGGCCTGGCCGGCGATGATCACCGCGTCGGCGTGGAGCAGCGTCCTCAGGAAGCCCGTGCTCCGCTGCGCGAGCGGCTGGCCGTCGTGCCGCGTCAGCACCTCGGGCTGCATCACCGAGTAGTTCTCGGTGAGCGGGTTGCCGCCCTTGACCTCGACCCACGACTGCACCCCGCGCGCGAACGCGTGGAACATCCGCGCCTCGTGCACGACGCCCGCGAGCGCGTGGCCGTCGCTCCCGAGGATGCAGTGCGGCGGCCACAGGTAGAGCTTGTATTTCCCTGCCTTCTCGAGCTCCTCGCAGTAATACCGGACCTGCTTCATGAGCCACGGGTAGCTCCCGCCGCAGAGCCACTTCGCCACCGCGGGGTTCGGCCGCACCTCCCCGGCGTCGATCTGCGCGGTCGTGATCTCCCGGTGCGCGGTCAGCGGGCGGTCCTCGCGATCCACCCAGAAGGCCGGGAAGAAGATCTGGTAAGCGAAGTGGGTGTCCATCGTGACCGTGATGTTCGTGATGGACGCGAGGTTCCTGTAGATGAACTCCGCGATGCGGCGGCTGTCGTCGACCGCGCCCGTGCCGCTCCTGCCGGCGACGTAGAGCGAGCCCTGCGGGAAGCAGAAGTCCTTCTGGACGTCGATGAGCAGGACGTGGACGTTCTGCGCGTCCGCGGCCGACGGCTTCACGCCATGCGCCTTCCGCCACGCGGCGGCGGCGCCGTGCAGCGCCTCTTCATTGGGGTGGTAGCCCCACCGCTCGGCGTTCTTGGCGTCATAGAAGGCGGGCAGGGGGAGCTCTGTCGATTTCATGGTCTCTCTCTCCTCTCGATCGGCCCGCGAGCGCGGGCCGTCAGCTCAGCGTGGATTCACGAGATGCGAAGCAACGTGATCGCCTGTGCGTCGACGACGAACAGGCCCTCTGGCCCGACGAGCAGCCGGGAAGCCTGGGTGACGAACGGCTCGGTGCCGGGGAACTGCCGCGTCTCGACGAGCGCGCCCCCGCGGACCTCGACGCGGACGACGCCGCTGTCGGTCGCGGAGAGCAGGAACCCGGAAGCCGCGCACTTGCCGGTCAGCGCGCCGAGCCACGAACCGCCTTCCCCGTCGCCGTCGGCGACCGCCTCGACCGCGCCTTCCTCGCTCACGACGACGCACCGATGCACGGTCCGGCCGGCCTGCTCGGCGGCGAGGAACAGCCATGCGCGCCCGGCGCGGGGGCGCCCGCGGCCTTCGTTGGGGCGCCCGCGGCCTTCGTCGGACCGCGAGCTCGGGCCGGCGTCGAAGACGCAGGTCGCCGCGGTGAGCTTGCCGCCCGGGAAAGGCAGCTTGACCGTGTCCTTGAGGCCGGGCCGCTCCGCGTCGAAGACGAACGCTATCGAGACGTTCCCGGCGCGGTAGAAGCCCAGTCCGAAGCTCGGGCCCACCCAGAACAGCGTTTGCCCGGCGAGGACCTCGCCCATCGGGACGGCGTCCGCCTCGCCCGAGAGCGCGGCGGCGCCCGGCCTCCCGCTGCGCAGGAGCTGCCCGCCGCGCGTCCAGTAGCGGGCGCGCGCGTTGACGTCGAAGATCGGCCTCGTCCCGACGCAGTCCACCTGGATCCGCTCGGGCGCGGCCCCCGGCGAGAGCACCACGAGATCGCCGCCCCGGCCGATCAACGTGGCTCTCCCATGCACCGCGAAGCGCGTCGCGGGGTGCGGCGCGCCGGACATCACGACGGACCGATCCTCCCGCACGAAGCGGCCGCCCTCGTTCACGAGATAAGAGAGCCCGCCGGGGCCGAGGGCCGCGGCCAGGATCACCCCGCGCGTGCTCAGGATCCGCGTCGCCAGCACCTCGCCGTGGACGACCGTCGACTCCTTTACTGCGGCCGGCGCGGCGCCGGCGCAGGCCGGGCAGGCCGGGCGCGCGTGCTCGACGCCGCACGAAGGGCACCTCGTCCAGGCGAGGGCGTCGAGCAGCCGGCGCGGGAACACGCCGCGCCGGTCCTCGACGAAGATGCGGTAGAGCGCGTCCAGGAGATCGTCCGGCAGGACGCGGTACGGGATGGCCGGCTTCGGATACCGCACCTCGCGGTCGAACACGGTGATGCGGCGGAGCGGCCTCGCGCTCTCGGGCACCCGCGCCGACGCGGACCGCGGCCGGAAGACGCCGCCATAAGGCCCCACGCAGAGCAGGCTCTGCATGACCATCACGGCGAACGCGTACCAGTCGGACTCCTGCGAATACGGCCTCGACAGGAGCGGGCGCGGGAGAGCAGGGTCGCAGAGCAGCGGATCGACGAAGCGCTCGGTGAACACCTGGCAGAGGTACGGGCCGAACTGGAAGCTGTCGGCGTCGATGACGAACACCTCGCCGCCGGCGACGAGCACGTTGAGATCGTTGAAGTCGCCGATCACGACGCCCCGGTCGTGGATCGCCGCGACGGCCCTGTGGAGCCGCGCGAGCACCTCGGAGACCGCGGCCGACGACAGCCCGCCGTGGCGCATCGACGGCTCGCCGTAGCGCAGGAGCGGCTCCGCGCCGCGCACGAGGCGCATGGCGTAGCCCACGATCCGCTTCCTGCTCCTGTCGGTCGCGAGCTCGAGGGGCGCGATCACCTGATCGGGCAGGGCCGGCGGGAACGCGCGCAGCTTGTCCTGGTGGCGCTCGATGCGGGCCTGGGCGGCGCGCTGCTCGGCGTCCTGCCCGGCATAATCCGGGTGATCGGGCGTCTTCCAGACCTTGAGCGCGCGGCCGTCGCCGAGGTCGAACACGTCGGCCTCACCGCCTTTGCCGATCGAGGACCGAGGGTCGAGCCGAACCCGCTTTGAACCAAGAACCACGTCCACCGTTGCCTCCTCCGGACGCAATCGAACACAATCGAGCGCAATCGATTGCAATCGAGCGCAATCGACCGCAATCGACCGCAGACGCCCTGTCGTTTCCCTCCGCGACTCCTGCGCCTCCGCGCAGGGCCGCGCCTCAATCGCGGGCGCCTTGCGCCCTCCGCACGACGATCACCGTCGTGTCGTCGCGGAGCAGCCCGCCCTCGCGCTCCATCCGCTCTTCCTTCCACACGGGCCGCGCCACGGATCGGTTGATGAGCGCGAGCCGCCGCCTCACCGCGTCGGGGTTCCGGAAATACCGGTCGTCCTCCCAGAGCCTCGACAGCGGGCCGACCTCGCCGCCCCCCGGGATCTGCCGTGACGACGACTCCAGCAGATCGATCGCGCCGTCGGTCCCGAGCAGGGCAGTCTTGAGCGCGCTCGACGGGAAGGCGCGGTGCACGGTGAAGCGCGGCGCCTCGCCGCCGGGCGGCCGATCGAGCAGGCCATACGCGAGGTAGGGGGGCTCGTCCCTCGGGAAGGGGCCGAGCCGCAGGAGCTCGTCGCCGAGCGCGATGAGGCCGTCGCCGAGCGAGAACGCGCACGCCCTGTCGCCGGAGATCGCGAGGCCGACCACGGTGAAGAGGAAGAAGGTCGACACGACCTCGGCGAAGCTGCCGCCCATGCCGGCGGCCACAGCGCGGAGCGGCGCGAGCGCCCCGCGCCGCACGTCTTCCCACGTCGCGGGCGAATCGAGGTCTCCGCCGTTCCGGAGCGCGCCGAGCACCTGCTCGGTCACGATCCGCGCCCCGAGCGCCGCGCCCACCTCGCTGCGCGCGCCGCTGCCGCAGCCGTCGCAGACCACGGCGACGAGAGAGCCGCCCTCGGCCCGGAAGGCGTAGGCGTCCTGGTTGGGCCGCCCCACGGCGAGGTGATCGGTCCCGGTCACCGTCCCTCCGGCGACCTCGAAGGCCGAGCCCCCTCCCATGTCCGCCAAGAAAGCGACGTCCCGAAGCATGGAGTTCCCTTCTGCGCCCGGCGAGGGCGCGCTGCGGCCGGACCCGGGCAGACGGAGGCCGGGGCGCGCGGTCCTCCCGGCGCCGGAGCTCCATCGTCCGCTCGGCGGTCAACGCCGACCGTAAGCGCCCGCGCCAGGCGAGCGCCCGATCGTTCGTGTATCTTACACACCAAGCTTAGTGTTCGTTGTACACATTGTCAACCCGGTCGCCGGCGTTCCGGCCGCGCTTCCGGAGGCGTTCGAGCGCGTCGCCGACACACGAGCCGGCGCCCGCTTCAGATCTCGAAGCTGAAGCCGTCCTTCTCGAGCCGCTCGTACTTGCGGCGGTCGAACCGGTAGAGCCGCGCCGCGCGGTGCGCGACGTCCTGCTCGACCTCGTCGAGCTCCACGAGCAGCCCGGTGCCGAGCGCCTTCTTCCGGAAATTGCGCTTGTCGAGCGGGCGCTCGAGGATCGCCTCGTAGAGCCGCTGGAGCTGCGACAGCGTGAACTTCGGCGGCAGGAGCTCGAACCCGATCGGCCGGTATCGCACCTTGCCCTTGAGCCGCTCCAGCGCGGCCGCGAGGATCTCGTCGTGATCGAAGGCGAGCGCCGGGGTGTCGTCCACCGCGAACCACGCCGCCTCGCGCGCGTCGGTCGCTGCCTTGACCCGGTGATCCCCGAGCTTCACCAGCGCGTAGTACGCCACCGAGACCACGCGCTCGCGCGGATCGCGCCCGAGGGCGCCGAACGTGTAGAGCTGCTCCAGGAACACGCCGGAGAGCCCCGTCTCCTCCGCGAGCTCCCGCCGCGCGGCGTCGTCGAGCGCCTCCTCGACACGCACGAACCCGCCCGGGAGCGCCCACCTGCCGCGGAACGGATCGAGCTCCCGCCGGATGAGGAGGACCTTGAGATCCGCCTCGTCGAGGCCGAACACGACACAATCCACCGTCAGCGCCGGCCGCGGGTGCTCGTAGGAGACGGACATTCAGCCCTCCGTGTAATTTGCACACGAATCTTGGTGTCATTCGAACACCATGTCAACCGCGCCCCGGGGCTCGGCTCCTCGGCGCGGGGGAAACGTCGTCGGCCGACCGACAGCCCCTCGACGGCCAGCGCGCGTGCGCGGTAGAAGGCTCCCATGACGGGGGACGCGGAGTCGGGCGCGGCGGGGGCGGAGACGCGGGAGGAGCTCGAGGCGAAGCTCCGTGAGGCGCAGCTGCTGCTCCGCGCGATCCTCGACCACATTCCGATCACCGTGTGCCGGTACGACCGTGCGGGCGTCTTCACGTTCCACGACGGCAAGGGGCTCGAGGCCGTCGGCGTGAAGCCGGGGCAGCTCCTCGGAGCGAACGTGCTCGAGCTCTTCGCGAACGACCCGGCGACCCTGGAGACCAACCGGCAGGCGCTCGCGGGCAAAGGCGCATACAACGTCTACGACGCGTACGGCGCCTCCTGGGAGTCATGGCACGTCCCCGTGCGCGACGGCAACGGGGAGCCCGACGGCATGATCACCCTCAGCCTGGACGGCTCCGCGGCGAAGCGGCGTGAGCAGGAGCTCCGGGCGAAGATCGAGCTCATCGAGACGCAGCAGGAGGTCATCCGCGATCTCTCGACGCCCATCATCGAGGTCTGGGACAAGGTGCTGACCCTCCCCATGGTGGGCGTGGTGGACAGCCTGAGGATCTCCGAGGCGATGGACAACCTGCTCTCGGCGATCGTGAACAAGGACGCGCGGTACGCGATCCTCGATCTCACCGGCGTCGACGCGGTCGACACGCAGACCGCCGGGTACCTCATCGAGATGATCAAGGCCATCCGGCTCCTCGGCGCGGAGGGGATCATCACGGGGATCCGGGCGAACGTGGCGCAGACGATGATCGCGCTCGGACTCGACCTCTCCGGCGTCACGACCGTCGGCAACCTCCGCGCCGGACTCAAGCTCTGCATGCGGCGCATGGCCGCGGCGGGCGAGGGGGTCGAGCGAGCCGCGGCGGCCAGCGCGCCGGCGAAATAGCGGGCTCCGGCAGGCGCGACGCGGGCGCGCTCCCGCGCCGGGCGGCGGCTCAGCGATGGATCACGACGCGCGTGGACGGGTCGTCGCGCGTGGCCTGGACCGCGTACCACTCATCGGGCACGGAGGGCTCGGTCCAGTGGAAGAGCCATTTCGCGTCGACCGGCGAGAGGTTCACGCACCCGCCGCTCTGCCCTTCGCCCCAGCGGTCGTGCCAGTAGGCCGCGTGAAGGAGGTACTTGCTGAAGAAGTGCTGGCTCCACGGCACCTCCGCCTCGATCCAGTCGTCCGCGTCGACGTGAGGCGTGATGAGCGTCTTCGTCACCCATTTGCGGCCGATGCTGTACTGGCCGAGCGGGGTCGTGGAAGGCGGCACGAACGGCTCGACCTTCTCCGGCTCCTCGGCCCCGTTGCGCCCGGCCGAGATGAGGGTCGCGAACACGGGGCGGTCGTCCTCGTAGGCGATGAGCCAGCCGTCGAGGGCGGCGATCTCGACCCACGTGTTCCTTGGGCCATCGGCCGGCGCCGAGGGCGGCTCGCCGCCGAGCTGGATCGGGCGGCCCCACGGGTTCCGCGCCCTCCGCGGCTGGACGACCACCGCGTCTCGCTCGAGCACCCAGTGCCCGTCGTCCCGGGTCTCGAGGTACGTCAGCTCG
Organism: Sorangium sp. So ce381; assembly: GCF_051473845.1. Lineage (NCBI taxonomy): Bacteria > Pseudomonadati > Myxococcota > Polyangiales > Polyangiaceae > Sorangium > Sorangium sp. So ce381. Next base: position 3,324,963 of record NZ_CP150336.1, read on the forward strand.
CCGACCCGCTTCGATCGGCCCGTCAGCCCGACCCGGGCGAGGCGGTCCCACACGGCGTCCGTCTTCGCGGGCCGGCCTCCCTCCGTGAGGCGGTGCTTCGGGCGCGCCTTGCGGCGAAAGAAGGCCATCGGCAGGCGCGCCTCGGCGCCGAGGTACACCCCCTCGAAGGTGGTGGGCTCGTACGGCTTGACCTTGTCCTTCGGTATGAACGTCAGATCCGAGGCCCAGAGCCATGTCGTCCCGCCGGCCTCGACCTCCTCGGTCCAGGCGACCGACGAGCGCGGGCGGACCTGCATGTGCCGCAGATCGTGGATCCCCTCCGGCCACGCCGGCGCGTCGAAGCCGTCCACGCGGAGGAGGCGCTTGAGGCCGAGCGACTCGCCGTAGCGGTACGGGAGCGGCCGATCGGCGAGCGGGGCATGGGGGATCAGCGCCTGGCGCACGGGATCGGCGGTGTCCAGGGTGGCGCGCTCGCCGTCGACGCACACGTAACCGCGCGGCTCCACGGCGTAGAACGCCGGGCAGCCGCCTGCGCCGCGGATGGGCTCGACGCTCTTCAGGCGGACCGAGCCGCCGATCGCGAGCATGCCGATCCACTGGGCTTTGGGCCGCGGCGCGGACCGAATCCACACCTCGCGGCCCCTCGAGTACACGCGCGCGGATCGCGCCCGCGCCGCCTCCACCTCCAGGACCGGCGCGGACGAGGTCGAGGCGGCTAGCGCCTCCGGCGGCGGCTCCGGCGCGGCGGGGCGCGGGGCGGGCGAGGGCTCCGCGACCGCCACGCCCGCGCTCGAGGCCGCGTCGGCGCGCGAGCCGGCGTCTTGCCGCGACGGCGTGCACCCGAGCCAGAGGGCGCCGAGGGCAACGAACCACGAGCGGCCAGGCATAGGCACGAGACCCTAGCACGTCGAGCCCGGCCGTCGGAACGACGTGCCAGGCTGGACAAAGGCGCTCGCGCCGCGACGCGAGCGGGGAGGAGGTCGTCGCTCGTGCGGCGATCTGCGGCGACGGCGCCGGGCCGCCGGATTTCGATCGCCGCGGGTGTCACGCTCGCCCCGCTCGCGCCTAGAGCCGAGGAAGGTCGGCGAGGACAGCCGGCCAGAGAAGACAAGGAGAGATCCCATGCGTCGTTGGCTCAAGGTGACCCTGATCGCGGCCGTCCTCGGAATCCCGGCGGTGGCCTATGCTGGGACGCAGCTCAAGGGCGGCTGTCCGTGCGCGGATTGCCCGTGTCCGGACTGCCCCTGCGGCTGAGGACCCAGCGCCCTTGGAACCGCGCGCGCGATCGCTGCTCAACGCGTCGATGAGGCGCCTCGCCGACGGCGATCGCGCGGCGTTCGATCCTGTCTACGCCGCGCTCTGGCCGGCGATCGGCGCGTTCTGCCGCCGCATGCTCGGGGGCGGAGCGGACGCGGAGGACGCGGCCCAGCAGGCGCTCTTGAAGGTGTTCGACCGCGCCAGCTCGTTCGATCCCGACGGGGACGCGCTGACCTGGGCGCTCGCCATCGCGACGTGGGAGTGTCGCACGACGCGGCGGCGGCGTTCCCGGTCGAGGGAGGCGCCGGACGAGCATGTCCCGTCGATCGCGGCGGACGCGCCGACGCCGGAGGACGCGGCGATCGCCAGGGATCTGGACGACGCTGCGCGCGAGGTGCTCGGCACGCTGGCCGAGGCGGATCGCGAGACGTTGAGGGCGACCCTGCTGGAGGGCGAGCGCGATCCTTCGGTGTCGGGCGCGGCGCTCCGCAAGCGCCGCGAGCGCGCATTTGCTCGCCTGCGGGAGGCGTGGAGGAGGATCTATGGAACGTGAGGCGCTCGCCGGCCTGAGCCTGAAGGAGAGGGCCTATCGCGCGTACGAGCGGGGGAGGGCGAGGAGGGCCGCCTGGGCAGCGACACCGACGATCGCCGTGGCGCTCGTGGCGGCGCTGATGAGCGACCGTCCGGTCACCACCGCGATCCTCGGCGCGGCGCTCTACGTCGCGGCGGCGCTGCTCTCGTGGCGCGGGCAGCACCTCGGGCGAGGCGTGCTCCCGGGCGTCGCGGCGGGGCTCGTGCCCTTCGCAGCGGCTCACGCGGCGCGCATCTACGGTCACCTGTGCACGCCGGAAGGGTGCGTATCCGTCTGCGTCCCTGCATGCCTGGCGGGCGGGGTCGCCGCCGGCGTGCTGCTCTCGCGGGTGCTGCGCCGCTCGGAGCGGCTCGGGGCGTCGTGGGCCTCGGCGTGCGGCATCGCCGCCCTGACGGGCGCGCTCGGCTGCGCCTGCGTCGGCTTCGGCGGCGTCGTCGCCCTCGCGGCGGGGCTGCTCACCGGCACCGCGTCGCTCGCCCTCCGCCCTGCGCGCTAGAGCGACGGTCACCCGCTTCGGATACGGGCCCAGATCGGCGTTTTCGGTGCTCAGCGCACCGGAGTGCGCTTCCGCGCCGAAAACGCCGATCTGGGCCCGTCTCCTGTGCGGGTGACCGCCGCTCTGCCGTGTCCTGTGCGGGTGACCGCCGCTCTGCATGGTGCAGAGGTGGGCGGAAACCGCTGTAGGCTCTGCGCATGCCGGAAGTCGCTCGCAAGCGCCTCGCGCTGGCGCTCCTGATCGTCGCGGTCGTCCCTGTCGGCCTGATGGCCCGGTTCCACGGCGGCCCGGTCTGGCTGCGCAACAGCGCCGGCGCGGTGCTCTACGAGGTCGTGTGGATCGCCGCGGCGCAGATCGTGTGGATCTCCGCGCGCACGCATCGGTTGGCGCTCGCGGTCCTCGCCGCGACGTGCGCGATCGAGCTGCTCCAGCTGAGCCAGGCGCCGTGGCTGTGGGCCGCGCGCAGCACCACCCCGGGGCGGCTCATGCTCGGCGCGAACGGCGGCTTCGATCCGGCGGACTTCGCGCTGTATGGCCTCGGCTGCGTCCTGGGTTACGGGCTCTGCCGGCCGCTCCGGGCCCCCGCGTGAAGCCAGCGCCGCGCCGAGCGCGCGCGCCGGTTGCCGCGCGTGCCGTGAGGGGCCAGGCTGGCGATCGCGAGATCCAGGAACCAGGAGGCGATGGCCATGTCCGAGGCTCACCACACCGGCGGCTGTTTGTGCGGCGCGATCCGCTATCGCGCGCGCGGCGCGCCGGTGAGCGTCAATGTTTGCTATTGCAGCCAGTGTCGGCGCCAGAGCGGCGCGCCGATGCCGGCCTTCGCGTCCTTCTCTGACGAGCAGTTCGAGCTGCTCTCCGGCGCGCCCGCGACGTTTCGCTCATCCAGCTTCGCCGTCCGCCAGTTCTGCGCGACCTGCGGCTCGTCGCTGTTCTGGCGCCGCGACGGGGCGCGGGAACTCGACATCTTCCTCGGCACGATGGACAGGCCCGGCGACGTGCCGCCGCCGTCCTTCCAGCTCTGGACCGTGCACCGCGTGCCCTGGCTGCCCCCCATCCAGGGGGCCACGGACTATCGCGGGGACAAGGCCGGCAGCCAGAGCTAGCCGGCGCTGTCTTCGCCGGCGGCCTCCTTCGCTTCCTCCTCGGCGATCTTCGCCCGCACCTCGTCCATGTCGAGCGAGCGCACCTTCTCGATCACCTGATCGAGCGCCGATGCGGGCAGCGAGCCCGCCTCCGCGAACAGGAGGACCTTCTCGCGGAAGATGAAGAGCGTCGGGATGGAGCGGATGTTGAATGCCTGCGCCAGATCCTTCTGGTCGTCCGTGTTGATCTTCCCGAACACGATGTCCGCGTGCTTCTCGGAGGCCTTCTCGAAGACGGGCCCGAAGACCCGGCACGGGCCGCACCAGGGCGCCCACCAGTCGACGAGCACGATGCCGTTCGACTCGACCGTCTTCTCGAAATTCTCCGCGCTGAGCTCGATGGTACTCATCCGCGGAGCATACCCCCGGGGCACGCCCGTGTCGTGGAGCGAGCGGCCAGGCGCCGCCGGCGGCGCTCAGAGCGCGTTGCATGCGAGGATGGGCTCGATCGGCTCGACGAGGAGCTGATCGACGCGTACGCGCCCGACGTCGCGGCGCGGGCGGAACCGCTCCGGCGTGCTCCTCCACCGAGGGAGAGCCCCGCGTCCCGGCTCCGCGCGGGCGCCGTGCTACACCATCGGCACAGCTTACCGTCGAAGGAGAGCGCGCCATGACCAATGCGTCAGTTCAATCCCTCGCAGATGCCATGGATCTCGGGTCGCTGCTGCAGGAGATCCGGGATCGACATGGCGAGTTCGATCTCCTCGCCCACTGGAAGCAGGGCGAGTTCCACCACGACGTGGTCCTCCGGGTGCACCGCTTCGCGCCGCTGCCGGCGCCGGTGCTCGTCGTGAGCACGAACTGCAACGGCGGCGTAAAAGAAGTGCTCTGCTTCGGCGACGTCCCGGAGCGTTATGCCCTCTGGCATCATCGCTGCCCCGGCGTGCCGGAGTTCTCGGGCGAGCTGCCGCCCATCGCCGCGCAGGCGCGGACGTCGCACTACTTCGATCCGTGCGAGCTGCTCGCGGCCGACGCGCGCAGCGAGCTGCGCCCCGAGTTCCGCGAGCGCGACGTGGGTGGAGGATGGCGCTCGCGGTGCGGGCAGCCCGGCCCGGCGCTCGACGCCGAGGGAGAGCCCGGAGGCGCTCGCGGGTCAGCGCCAGGGGAGACGTGCTCGTGATGTGCCGGTGATCCCCGCCGCGCCGCTCCTCTCCGGCGGGGGAGGTCGCTCAGCGGCGCCGTTCGCCCATCGCGCCTCGCCCCGTGGCGCGCGCCGCGCAGAAGGCCGCGTCCAGCCGCCACGCCGCGCGCGACGCCTCGCCCTCCGTCGCGCCGCGCGCGCCCGCGGCCGCGGCGATCGCCTTCCTGAAGTGCGCGCCTGCCCTGCGGCGCTCGATCGTGACGAGCGCCAGACAGAGCGCGACGAGCAGCACGTCGCGGGCGCTGGGCTCCGGCAGCGTCCACGCGAGCCAGCCGGTGGCGATCGCGAGCATCGCGGTACAGAGCTCCCAGGACGCGGCGCGCTCGGCGCCCTCCGACTCCGCCGTGGCGGCCAGCGCGCGCGTCACGCTGGGTGGCGGCTCGAGCTCCCCTCCGGAGAGCTCCGGCGCCCCTGCGCCGGGATCAACGGTCGCGCCGGCGCTCGCCGCGGGACGCGCCAGGGACGCTGCGACTACATTCGTTGCCGCACCGGGATGGATTGAGCTCATACAAACACCCTCCTCGCCTTGCCGTCCGGCCCTGCACGATCCCAGGCTCGCACGCCGCGCGCCAACGTGAAAAGAGCGACCCGACGCGCTCTGCGAGGCTCGGAGCACGCATCGCGTGCGCGTCTGTTGTGCAGGACACGCAATCGGTGCATCTGTTATGCAGGACACTCAGTCCGCTCGTGCTGCACGAGCCGTGCTCGCACCCGGGGCGTAGGGGGGCTTGTCGCTCTATATCGCACCTTCGTTGGTCTGGCGCGAGGCGCGGGCGCTCTTGGCGGGGAGGAGCGACGAGGCGGTGTATGGGCGCGTGTGGGAGGATCGGTATCCGAGGGCAAGAGAACAAGAGAAGAAGAGGGCGCCGGTGGGTGGCCGGCGCCCTCTTCATGAGCGAACGCTCGCTCTCACGCTCACGAGCGCTCGCTCGCGGTCAGTTCTCGAACCGCACGTTGTCGAGGTAGTACGGACCGGAGTTGCTGGTCACGTTGAGGTTGAACTGCAGCTTCACGTCGGTGGCCCCTGCGTTCAGCGCGTTCTTGGTGGCCGTCGGCAGCTGGGCGAACTGGATCCTCACGAACTGGCCCCGGGTGAGCGGGGTGAGCGCGACGTTGCCGGCCCACTGGTTGTGGATGCCGGCCGAAGGGATCGAGATCAGCACTTCGATGTTCCCGACCCAGCTCGGGTTCGGCTGGGCGGGAGAGACGAAGAGATCGAGCGTGATCTTGTTGCCCACCGGGGCGAGGTTCGCCGAGCTGAAGTTCGGGCTGATGATCGCGTTGAACGCGGAGGGCGTCTTCACCTGGAGCGACGAGATGCCCTCCACAACCCGGCCCGTGTGGACCGACAGCTGGGCCTGCGCCGACGTCCACGCGCCCGGCTTCTCGAACCCGAGGATCGGGTTGTTGAGGAGGAAGTCCGCCATCACGTTCTTCCGGAACGGGATGAACACGCCCGTGAGGGCCTCCGAGATCTTGAAGCGCTGCCCGCCCGGCTCGTCCGGATCGGCCTCCAGCTGCTCGGAGGTCTGCGTGAACGGCCTCAGCTTCGCCAGCGTCGCGGTCGTGCCGAGATCGAGCCCGACGGTCGGGGAGCCCGTGGCGTCGCCGATCGGCTCATGGCACCCGCTGCACGACAGGGAGAACGCGCGACCCACGACCTGATCCGGGGTGAGCGCGCTGCCCATCGCGGTGAGCTTGTTCTGGATGCTTGTCCTGAGGGCCGAGGGCCCGGCGCCGAACGTCGCGAAGTAGTTGTTCTGGAGGCCGATCATCTGGCTCTCTCCGGCGTTCATCGTCGTCGGATAGCTCGGCTCGAAGGCGAAGCGGTTGATGTCGTCCGCCGCGGCGAGCCGCTCCACGAGGCCCGGGAACGACGTGCTCCTGAAGGCGACGGCGCGCGCGTCGGTCGAGGCGGGATCGAAGAGCGGCGCGGCCGGGGTGTCCTTCACGAACGACGGCGTGACGACCAGCGTGCCGCTGCTCCCCGAGCCGCTGTGAAGGAGCCTGAACTCCCGGAGGTTCCACGTCGTGAAGGGCTCGGGCGCAGTGTTGTCGACCGCGGGGGCGAAGAGGAACTCGTTGGTCCGGATCTGGCCGCCGTACGGCCCCGCGTTCTGGCCGTAATGATTGATGTGGAAGACGGGCTCGAACCCCCCGGGCAGGCCGTCGAAATAGAAGGAGAGCAGATCGTCCCTCCGTTCCGCCAGGCTCTTCGCCGGATCCGACAGGTGGTACCAGAAGTCGACGACCGGGCGGCACCCTTCTCGGCCAAGGCTCGGGGTCGGGTTGGGCAGCCGGCCCTCGAAAATGATGAAGTTGCGCATCTGGAACGCCCCCTCCGGGATGCCGGAGCGCCTGGCGAAGACGACGCGGTACTCGCCGCAGTTGGCGCCGTCCGGCGGGGCGAGGTCGAAGCGGTTCGACAGGGTCGTGGCGACGTAGGCGTTCGGGGCTTCCTCATCGGCGAAAGGATCCCTGTCGGCCTCCAGGCCCACGACGCGGGGGCAGTCGATCGGCCACCCGTTGATGGATCCGGCCGAGCCGGGGATCACCACGTCGTCGCAGTGCGGGCCGAGGCCGATCCCGTCTGCGGCCTTCCGGTTCGTGTCCATGAACTGCCGGAAGAGCTGGAGGGGCGTCAGGCTGACGCCCGCCTGATCGATGAGCTGCTGGAGCACGTCCTTCAGCTTGAACGCGCCGACGATCTCGGTGTTCGTGACGACGAGCGAACTCCGCTCCTTGATGGGGAAAGTCAGCGAGAGCGCCTGGCCGGCCTCCGCGATCTCGCCCTCGGCGAGATCGGCAGGAGCGCCGTCCGTGGGCCCGAGATCCGCGCAAGAAATCGGCAGAATCGCGAGCGCGGCCAGCGCGGCGCGCCGCGCCCCCTGCCACGCGCCGGGGGAGGCAGAATCAGAATGAGAGCGCACCGGACTGCTCGAACTCGACAGCTTCGACGACATGAAACCTCCTGAAATGACCACGAAGAACGGCGGAGCCGCGCGAGAGCGCGAACGCGCGCTCGCGGATGGAACGAGCGGCCCGAGGAGGACGACCGCCGGCGAGCGCGCGCGTCGCATGGGCGGCGTGCCTCGCCGCGGCCAGCGCTGCCACGGCAGCCTGGCCTCATCGAGCCGCTGAATCCACCGTTCTTCGATGAAACGCCAGGGCGCCGGCGCCTCTCGGCGCGGCCGCCCGTGAACGTGGGGCGTATGTTAATACTGTTTAGGTACCGGGCAAGCGATATGAGCGCTCGTGTTTGTACTCGCGTTAATTTTTCGCGGTCCGCGTGAGCGTCGGTTTCATGTCGATTTCTTGTGGTCCGTGTGAGCGTCGATGTCGTCGCCGCTGGCACAGGCGAGGCGATCCGGCTCGGTTGCTCGAACGTCGTGTGGAGTTCGCGGGTGGAGCCGTCGTCGTGGAAGCAATCACCGAGCCGCGGCGACGATGCGGCGCAGCGGCTCGGCGAAGGAGCTCGATGGATACCGCGCGAAGAACGCCGCCGCGCGCGCCCGCGCCTCGTCGGCGCGCCCGAGGCGCACCAGCGCGCGGATCGCGATGAACTCCCGCTCTTCCGCCAGCCGCCCCTTCGGGAACTGGGCCTGGTGCCTCTCCAGCGCGGCGAGGGCGGCCGCCGGATCCTGCGCGAGCGCCGCTCTGGACGCGTCGACCAGGTTGGACTCCCGGACCAGGTCGTCGCCGTCCGCCGAGGCGGTCGCCTCCGGCGCCGGCGCGGCCGGCCGGGGGCTCCGCGGCGCCTCGCGGCGGAGGGCGGACGGGGGCGGGCGCGGCGCGTCGGCCACCGGTGCTTCGGCAGCCGGCGGCCCGGCCGCCGGCGACCCGGCCGGCTCGCGGCCGCCCGCGCGTGAGAGGAGCCGCTCCAGCGGCAGATCGGTGAGCACCGGAGGGGGCGCGACCGGCGCGGCGGCGCTCGGGGCCTCGCCGAGGGCAGCGTGGAGCCCTGCTCCGCCGGCCCCGATGCCCACCGCGAGGAAGATCCCCTTGATCCACGCCGGCACCGTGGCGCCGGCGGCCGTCTCGAGCGGCGCCACCCGGGCCGCGGTGCGCGCGAGCTCGGCGGACGTCATCGGGCGGATGGGCGCGGCGGCGCGGAGCAGCTCGCGCGCGCCCGGCGGAGCGCCTCCTCCTTCCTGGTTCCATCGCTTCGGATCGCTCATCTGGCCCCCCTGCGCGCGCGCTCGACGTCGGACTTCTTCAGGAGCGTCGCGAACTCCTTCCGCGCCGCGTGGAGCCGCGAGTAGACGGTCCCGATCGGGACGCCGACCAGGCGCGCGATCTCGTCGCACGGCATCTCCTCGATCTCGAACATGACGAACACGGCCCGTCGATCGAGATCCATGGCCGCGAGGATGCCCTCGAGCTGCAGCCGCGCCTCGCGGCGGGAGGTGATCTCTTCCGGGCCGCGCGCTGGGTCCGGCACGTCGTCCACCACCTCGCCGAGCCGCTCGCGGCGCGTGTGGGCGCGGCGGCGGTGCGACGCGGCGACGCGGCGGCAGATGGCGAAGAGCCAGGTGGTGATGGGGCAGGCCCAGTCGAAGGACGGGAGCCGCTGCTGGACGACGACGAAGACGTCCTGGAAGGCATCCTCCAGGTCAGGGTGCTGGATGCCGAACCGCTGGAGGGTCGCCCAGACGAAGTTGCCGTGCTCGGCGTGCAGGGCGACGAGGCTCCGTGGCGGCTGCTTGGCGTCGCGCAGGACGTCGGCTCGTAAGCACTGCTCCACGGGAGGCTGAATGCCGGCAGCCCGTGGATCCTTCATCAAAATGTGAGGCCGACCCCCCCGAACGCCGCGGCGGCGAGCGCGGCCTGCTCCAGGCCCGTCGGCCGCCCGCCCTCGAGCTGGAAATCGTACCGCGTCACGGGGACGAAGAGGTCGATGCCGGTCTCGAGCCGCAGCGGCCCGAGGACGCGGACGCCGAGCCGCGTGCCGGCCCCGAGGCTGAGCCACGCGCGCGAGCCGACGTCGGTCGGCAGGATCGTCGGGAGGACGCCGTCGTCCCCGTAGATGACGGCGTAGATGGCGCCCGCCACCGCCCGGCCGCAGAGCCCGAGGGCGACCGAGCGGCTCCGGACCATCTCCAACTCTAAGCACGCGCCGAGCCAGCCCGCCGTGAGCCCGAAGGCGAACGTCCGCTGGGCCGCGCGCTGCTCCGGGAGCCACAGCACGCCCGTCTCGAGCGTCCACCGCGGCAGGATCGACCATTCGCCCGACAAGGCGACGCCGAACCCCGGCGAGGGGACGATGCCCATGGAAGCGAGCCCGCGCCAGGCGACCGAGAGCCCGGGGGGCGGCGGGCCCTCGGCCGGGGGCGGCGTGGTCTCGGCCTCCGCCGGCCAAGGGAACGGCGGCTCCGGCGCCCGCTCCGCGGCCGGAGGGCGCGCAGGAGGGGCCGGAGGGCGCGGCGCCTCGGCGGCCTGCGGGGAGCGCGGCGCCTCGGCGGCCTGCGGGGAGCGCGGCGCCTCGGCGGTCGGGGGGGAGAGGCCGGCCTCTGGATCGATCGTGAGCAGGATGTGCACCGCCGCTGCGGCCACGATGCCGTCGCAGCTTTGGGTGGGGTCGGAGAGCTCGCGGACCGTCGGCGGGGAGCCGTCGCACAGCTCGGTGCGGATCGTGGCCGACCAGGCCCCGGGGGGCCCCTGCACCACGGCCTCGATCGAGGCGGCCTTGCCCGTCGTGACGAGCTCCCGCCCGAGCCGCCGCGAGATCTCGGCGCGGAACCGGGACGCCGACGGGCACCGCCCCTCCGCGCCCGCGAGGCGCACCCACGACACGTCCGCGGCCGCACGATCGCACTCCGCCCGCGCGCTGGCCGGCGTGAGCGCTGCGCAGGCGCCGAGCGCCGAGACGAGCGCACGCACGGCCGGCGCGCTCACCCTCCGCTCCCTTCCTCTCGCCCGATCGATCCCTCTGCGGGGAAGGACGTGGGCTCGTAACGGGGGCGCGCCATGACGGCGAGGATGTTTCGATCGATGGCCAAACGGATCGGCGATGCTGTACACCCGGACGATTCGCGAGTCACCGGAATTTCTGGCAGGTGGCGGTGATGGCCGTCGGTGAGCGAGACGGAGATCCGGTATTCATCCATTCGCGAGCCCGCAGCCCATGCACTCCCGCCCGACCACCATCGGCGTCCTCACGCCCTTCCTCGACGGCTTTTATTTCACCTCGGTCCTCAGGGGGATCCATCAGGAGGCGCAGCAGCGCGGCCATCGTGTCTTGGTGGTGCGCGGCACGCCGGCGTACGTCCAGGCGCCCTCGCTCGCCCGGGACCAGGTGGACGGGTGGATCGTCGTGCTCGCCACGGATGGCATCGAGCTCCTCGCGCAGGCGCGTGTCCCGCTCGTCACGGTCAGCTCCTGCGCCCCCGAGGCGGGCTGTCCGACCGTCATGCCGGACAACCGCGAGGGCGTCCGGAGCGCGGTGCGCCACCTGATCGAGCATGGACACCGGCGCATCGCGTTCGTCGGCTGCATCGATCAGGACGACATCCGCGCGCGCTTCGACGGCTACATGGAGATGCTCATCGAGAGCGGGATCCCCTTCGATCCCGGCCTCGTCTTCGACGCCGACAACAACTGGCACTCCGGCGGCCAGCGCGCCGCAGAGGCCCTCATCGCGCGCAGGGGAGATCTCACGGCCGCGGTCGTCGCCACGGACAAGAACGCGCTCGGGATGATGTCGGCCCTCCAGGCCGCCGGATACCGCATCCCCGACGATCTGGCGATCATCGGCTTCGACGACATCACCGATGCTCAGTGGTCGGCCCCTCCGCTGACGACCGTGCGCCAGCGCTTCGACGCCATCGGAGCGCTCGCGTACGAGCTCGTGCTGGCGCAGGTCGCGGGCCAGGTCGTCCCGTCCGGGCCCGTGCTCGCGCCGACCACGTTCGTCAGGCGGCGGACGTGCGGGTGCGACCCGCTCCATGGCGTGCTCCACGGGAAGCGCGCGGCGCCGGACGACGACCTCGAGCGGCAGATGGTCGAGCTGCTCCTCCGCCTGCCGCTCCCGCCCGAGGCGCCCCCGGCGTCGGTGTGGCCCGGCGTCGCCGCCGTGATCGCGGGATATACCGCGGCGCTCGAGGGCGCCGCGCCCCCGCCCGCGGCCGAGATCGACGAGGCCTGTCAGCAGGCCGTCCGCCTCACGCCTGACGTGGAGAGCCTCATGGGGGTCGTCCGCCTCCTCGGCCGGTCCGGAAAGCGACGCCGCGCGCGCCTGGACAGGGAAGCAGCGGAGTCCGCGGAGGAGCGAGCCGAGGAGTTCCAGGAGCGGCTGCGCCTCTCGCTCATGCTGGCTCGCGTCGAGACCGAGCGGCAGTTCGTCGACGAGCTCGGGGCGCTCACGCGGTCCGATCACGAGGTGAGCCTCGCGCTGCTCGGCGGCACCCAGGAAGAGTCGCGCTCGCTCTCCTGGCTCGACTCGACCGCCGCCGTCTGGGGCTGTCTCGCGCTCTGGGAAGACCCGACCACCCGCGCGCGCCTCGTCATCGCAGGCGCCTACAGCCGCGATGGCAGCCCGACTCCCCCGCTCGGCGCCCTCTGCGCGCGGGAGGATTTCCCGCTCGCAGAGCACTTGCCGCCCTCGACCGCCGGCGGCCCGTTCATGGTGACGCTCCTGCCGATCCGCACGCTCCGCCACGACTGGGGGGTCCTCGCGATCGTCGGCCCGAGCTCGATCGAGGTCGCCGGCGACGAGGGCACCATCTCCATCTGGGGGGCGCTCCTCGGCGCCGCCCTCGAGCGGGACGCGCTCGTGCAGTCGCTCTCCGAGCAGCACGCGAGCCTCCAGGAGGCCTATCAGCGCGAGCGCACCCTCTCGGCCGCGGTGCGCGAGCTCGGCTGCCCGCTCATCCCGCTCATGCCCGGCGTGCTGCTCGTCCCGCTCGTCGGCGAGCTCGATGGAGATCGCGCCCGGCAGATGCTCGAGCGGGTGGTCGATGGGGTGAGCCGACACGGGGCGCGCTGCGTGCTGCTCGACATCACGGGCGTCCCGAGCATCGACGCCCAGGTGGCCCACGCGCTCGGGCAGACGCAGCGCGCGGCCTCCCTGCTCGGCGCCCGCGTCCGCCTCGTCGGCGTGCGCCCCGAGCTCGCGATGCGCCTCGTCGCCCTCGATATCCAGCTGGGCGATCTGTCCAGCCACCAGTCGCTGGCGTCGGCGCTCGAGGACCTCGCGTCGACCGAGGTCCCCTCGCTCCGCACGAGACGGAATGACGTGGCTGAAGCGCCGCTGCGGTCGTCGCGCAACGCGATCTCGGATAGGAGGCGTCGCGGAGGATCGGAGTGACGCTCCGCGCGCCGCGCTGAGCGCGCGCGCAGCGCTGTGGCCCCCGCCCTCGGCGCGCCGCCGGCACCGGTCTCGTCTGCCGCTGAGCACGTCTCGAACGTGCATGTCGTCTCCCACGGTGCTTGTCGAGCACGCAACATGTGCGGGACATTGCGAGGCGTCGCGAGGTATCGCGAGAGCTCGCGAGATGCTGAACGATGTGCCGTGTCTCCCCCGGCCCGACGCGCGCTGGACAGGAGATCCGCCGCCGGGCGATACTCGATCCATGCGCGTCGGCGACGTCGTCGGGGAGCGGTTCGAGCTGCTCGCGCTCGCCGGCTCCGGCGGTATGGGGGAGGTCTATCGGGCGCTCGATCGGGTGACAGGCGCCACCGTCGCTCTCAAGGTGGTGCTCGGGGCGGGCGCGCACGAGGCGCGGTTCGACCGGGAGGCAAGGTTCCTGTCGGAGCTCTCGCACCCTGGGATCGTGCGGCACGTGGCCCACGGGAAAACCTCCTCGGGGAGGTCCTATCTCGCCATGGAATGGCTCGAAGGAGAGGACCTCTCGCGGCGCCTCCTGCGCGGCCGCCTCACCGTCGAAGAGACGCTGACGCTCGGCGTGAAGGCCGCCGAGGCGCTGGCGGAGGCGCATGCCCGCGAGATCGTCCACCGCGATCTCAAGCCGAGCAACCTGTTCCTCGTGGACGGGCAGATTGAGCAGGTGAAGATCCTGGACTTCGGGATCGCGCGGCGGCTCGACGCGACGCCGATGACGCTGACCGGGGTCGCCCTCGGGACGCCGGCCTACATGGCCCCGGAGCAGGCGCGCGTCGGGTACAGCGCGCTCACGCCGCGCGCCGACGTGTTCGCCCTCGGCTGCGTGCTCTTCGAGTGCCTCGTGGGCGCCCCCGTGTTCGTCGGCGAGAACATCCCCGCGATCCTCGCGAAGATCCTGTTCGGCGAGGTCCCCTCGATCCGCTCGCTCCGCCCCGAGGTCCCCGCCCAGCTCGACGCGGTCGTCCACCTGATGCTCGCGAAGGACCCGGAGGAGCGCATCGGCGACGGCGCGACCGCCGCCGTGATCCTGAGCACGCTGCGCGCCGCCGGGGCCTCGGCGCGCGGGGCCGCGAACGAGCGCCCCGAGGCGCTCACCGCGAGCGAGCGGCGGCTGCTCTCCGTGCTGCTCGTGGGGCGGGAGGCCACGCCGGCGATGGCCGACACAGCGCCGCTCGATCAGACGCTCGAGGTGACCGTGGGGGCGCAGCTGCGGAAGGTCGTGGAGGCGCACGGAGGGCACATGGAAGCGCTCGCCGACGGCTCCGCCGTGGTCGCCATCGTCGCGGGCAGGGACGCGACCGACCAGGCGTCGCAGGCGGCGCGCTGCGCGCTGGCGCTCCGGAAGGTGGCTCCGACCCGGCCGATGGCGCTCTCGACGGGCCGGGCGCAGCTGGCGAGGCAGCTGCCGATGGGGGAGGCGATCGACAGGGCCGCGCGGCTGCTCGACGCGTGCGAGGCGAGGCGGGCCCACGAGCGGCAGCCCGACCCGCGCGGGCCGCCCATCGCGATCGACGACGTGACGGCGCGGCTGCTCGGCGCGCGGTTCGAGGTGTCCGGCGAAGGCGAGCGGAGGGAGCTGCACGGCGAGCGCGACGCCGCGGGGAGCGCCGGGACGCTGCTCGGCAAGGCGAGCGCGTTCGTCGGGCGGGAGCGCGAGCTGCTCACGCTGACGACGCTCTTCACCGAGTGCGCCGAGGCGCCGATCGCCCGCGCCGTCCTCGTGACGGCGCCCGCCGGCATCGGCAAATCCAGGATCGCCCACGAGTTCACGCGCGCGCTCCGCGCGCACGACGAGCACGTCGAGATCTGGACCGCGTGCGGCGATCCGCTGCGCGTGGGCTCCGCGTTCGGCCTGCTCGGGCAGGCGATCCGGTGCGCGTGCCGCATCCAGGACGGCGAGGCCGCCGCGGTCCGCAAGCAGAAGCTCGTGGCGCGCGTGGCGCGGCACGTCCCCGGCCCCGACCGCGAGCGCGTGGCGGTGTTCCTCGGGGAGATCGCCGGCGTCGAGCTCGAGGGCGAGGAGAGCGCGCTGCTCTCTGCGGCCCGCGCGGACACGGAGACCATGGGGCGGCAGATGCGCCGCGCCTGGGAGGACTTCCTCGCGGCCGAGACGTCGGCGCACCCCGTCGTGCTCGTGCTCGAGGACCTGCACTGGAGCGATCTGCCGACCGTGCGCTTCGTCGACGCGGCGCTCGGCTCGCTCGGCGAGCGGCCGTTCCTGGCGCTCGGGCTCGCGCGCCCCGAGGTCCACGAGATGTTCCCGGCGCTCTGGGGCGGGCGCGCGCTCAACGTGATCCACCTGACCCGGCTGCCGCGGAAGGCCTGCGAGCGCCTGGTCCGCCACGCGCTCGGCGACGGCGTGGACGCGGAGACCGTGGCGCGCCTCGTGGCCCACGCGGACGGCCACGCGTTCTACCTCGAGGAGCTGATCCGCGCCGTGGCCGAGGGGATGGGCGACGCGCTGCCGGAGACGGTGCTGGCGATGGTCCAGGCGCGGCTCGCGGCGCTGGGCGGCGAGGCGCGCAAGGTGCTGCGCGCGGCGAGCGTGTTCGGGGACGTCTTCTGGCGCGCCGGCATCGGCGCGCTCCTCGGGAGCGCGGCGCCGCGGGTCTCGCCGCACGACGTGCTCGCGGAGCTGGTCGACGGGGAGGTGATCGTCCGCCGCGAGGAGAGCCGTTTTCCGGGGGACGAGGAGTTCATGTTCCGGCACGCGCTGCTGCGGGAGGGGGCCTACGAGATGCTCACGGAGACGGATCGCGTCCTCGGGCACCGGCTCGCGGCCGCCTTCCTGGAGGAGCGAGGCGCGAGCGATCCCGCGATGCTCGCCGAGCACCTCGAGCGCGGGCTGGACCTCGCGCGCGCCGGGAGCTTCTACCTGCGCGCCGCGGAGCAGGCGCTCCGGGGGAGCGATCCGGACGCGGCGATCGCGCGCGCCCGGCGGGGGCTCGAGTGCGGCGCGCCGGACGCCGTGCACCTCAGCTTGCTCGGCGTGCTCTCGGAGGTCCACGCGTGGCGCAGCGAATGGGACCACGCCTTCCTGTACCTCGACGAGGCGCAGCGCCTCCTGACGCCCGGGAGCATGCCCTGGGTGAGGACGGTGCCCGCCAAGATCACCGCGGACATCCACCTCGGCAGGCTCGACGAGCTCATGGCGACGGTGCGCACGCTGCAGGCGGTCGAGCTCGCCCCGGAGGGGATCGGCTCGGCGGCGTTCGCGCTCGCCGCCGGGAGCTACTACGCAGCGCAGCTCGGCGAGTTCAGGCTCGCCGACGCGCTGACCAGGCGGGTGCGCGAGGTGACCGAGCCGGTCGCGGAGCGGGACCCCGTCGCGCGCGGGTGGCTGCAGATCGCGCTCGCGTTCCACGAGGCGTGGAGGGACGGGGACCTGTGGACGGGCCTGCGCATGGCCGAGGCGGCGCGCGCGAGCTTCGTGCAGGCGGGGTACTGGCGCGGCTCGATCGTCGGGCAGGTGGCGATCGGGATGATCGCCCGGCTGCTCGGCGATCTCCGGCGGGCGGAGCGCGAGCTCGGCGAGACGATGCCCGCGGGGGAAGAGCTGGGGCCGGTCTCGTGGCTCCGGACGTTCCTGTGCATCGAGGTGCTGCTCGACCTCGGCGCGCTCGACCGAGCGCGCGCCGAGACGGCGAGGATGCTGGGGGTCGGGATCGAGCGGCGCACCCCGCTGCAGCAAGGGTTCGCGCGCTGGGCGCTCGCGAGCCTGCTCCGCCGCGAGGGGGACCTCGAGGCCGCGGAGCGCGAAGCGCTGGCCGCGATCGAGCTCCTCGCGTCGTTCCCGCTCGAGCAGGTGGGGGCGAAGGCGCTCCTTTCCTCGATCCAGCTCGCCGCGGGCCGCGCCGCGGACGCGCTCTCCACGGCGCGGGAGGCCGCGTCGGCCCACGAGCGCTGGAGCGCGCCGGGGTACAAGAGCACGCTGGCGGATCTCGTCCATGCAGAGGCGCTGCACGCGGCGGGCGACCGCGAGCGCGCGTCCGCGGTCATCGCCGGCGCGCGCGAGCGGCTGCTCGTGCGGGCAGAGGCGCTGCCCGCGGCGCAGCGCCCGAGCTTCCTCGACATCCCCGAGAACGCGCGCGTGCTCGAGCTCTCCCGGCAGTGGCTGCGCGCCGCGAGCTGACGCTCGAGCTCTCCCGGCGGTGGCTGCGCCGCGAGCTGACTCCGCGCCGGCGCTCGGCCGCAGCCGGCGCGCCCTGGCGCGTGTCCACGCCGACGCGTGGTAAAGTGTCCTGTGCCTTCCATGAACTCGGTGCGTGCCCCGCGGCTCCCCGTCGCGGGATTGCGGCGATGGCTTCGCCGGGCGCTGGCCGGCGCGTGCTGCGCCGGGGCGATGGGCTGCGCGGAGGGCGCACCCCCCTCGACGGCGCCGCTGGCGCGGGTCGCTCCCGCTGCGCGGGTCGCTGCGCCGGCGCCCGCCGTGAGCGCCGCGCCCGCCGGCACGCCGCCAGCGTCTCCGCCGACAGAGGGGGAGCGCCCTGGCGACGCGCCGGCGCGCGAGCGCTGGGTCGGTACGATGACGCTGACGAAGGGCTCGCAGCCCCTCATCGCCGGGAGGATCCTGTCGCGCGAGGACGCCGAGCGCTGGCTCGGTCCGGACTGGCGCGCGCTGAGCGGGCAGCGCGTCCGCGTGCTGGCGGTGCTGGGGGACCACGTCTGCGAGCCGCACGCGCAATGCATGATCGGGGGGATCATCCCGCTGCTCGAGCAGGTCGCGTCCGTCGAGCTGTGCAGCGACGCGGGCTCCTCCGGCGGCGCGGCGGTCGTCGATTGCGCGCCGTCGCCCGCGCAGAAGGAGCGTTGCCAGGACGAGTGCCGCACGTTGAGCGACGACTGCGATCACAGCGCCGACGGCGACCGCGGAAGGCTGCGCCGCTGCGGGTGCGCCAAGGTCACGTGCGACCACGGCTGCGAGGAGACCGGCGAGCCCGCCTTCAGTTGCAGGTGACCGCTCCCTGCCGGGAAGGGCAGGGGGCCAAGGGGACAAAACGACGAAGGCCGCCTGGCACCCGCCAGGCGGCCTCCGCGAGCGAGCCTCCGCTGCGCTCGATCAGGCGCTTTCGCGCGCGAGGACAGGCGCCGGCGCCGGCCTGGCGACCGGGGGCTCGCTCTCGACCGCATGAGCGCCGCCCTCGCCGAGCGAGTAGGCCTCCTCGCCGTGGAGGGCGCCGTCGAGGCCCTCGTCTTCGACCTCCTCGTCGACCCGGAAGCCCATCACCGCGCTGATCCCCTTCACGAGCACGAAGGTGACCACCCCAGCGTAAGCCGCCGCGACCGCGGCCGCGATCGCCTGCTCGGTGAGCAGCGCCGAGTTGCCCTTGATGAGGCCATCCTGACCGGCCGAATTCCACACCTTGGAGGCGAACACGCCGGTGAGCAGCGCGCCCAGCAGCCCGCCCACGCCGTGGATGCCGAACGCGTCCAGGCTGTCGTCATAACCCAGCTTGCCCTTCAGCATCACGGCGCCGTAGCACACAGCGCCCGCGGCGAGCCCGATCGCGACGGACGCCATCGGCCCGACGAAGCCCGCCGCCGGGGTGATGGCGACGAGGCCCGCGACGAGCCCCGACGCCACGCCGAGGAGCGACGGCTTGCCGAAGCGCACGGCCTCGATGAGGGCCCACGCGAGCGCCGCGATCGCCGCGGCGATGTGCGTGTTCACGAACGCCACGGAGGCGAGCCCGTTCGCCGCGAGCGAGGAGCCGCCGTTGAAGCCGAACCAGCCGAACCACAGGAGGCCGGCGCCGAGCAGCGTCATGGTGAGGTTGTGCGGCACGATCTTGCGCGTCGGGTACCCCTTGCGCTTGCCGATCACGATCGCGATCACGAGCGCGCTCGCGCCCGAGGCGAGGTGAACGACGGTGCCGCCGGCGAAGTCGAGCGCGCCGCGCGCGAGGAGCCACCCGCCCGGGTTCCAGACCCAGTGGCAGATCGGGCTGTAGACGAGGAGCGACCAGAGCAGCGTGAACACCACATACGACGAGAACTTGATGCGTTCCGCATAGGCGCCCGAGATCAGCGCCGGCGTGATGATGGCAAACATCATCTGGAACGCCATGAACAGGAGGTGAGGCACCGTCGTCCCGACGCGCGGCTCGGTGCCAACGCCGTTCAGGAACGCGTAGTCGAAGCCGCCAATGAACCCGCCCTTGGATTCGGCGAACGCCATCGAGTACCCGAGCGTCACCCACGCCAGGGTCACGATCCCCATGGCGAAAAAGCTGTGCATGAATGTGCTGAGCGTGTTCTTCGTTCGGACCATGCCCCCGTAAAACAGGGCCAGCGCTGGCGTCATCAGCAGAACCATTGCCGACGAGACCAGGAGCCAGGTGGTGTCCGAGGCGTTGATTTCGTTCACTGGTGGCCTCCTCGACCGCGACAGTAAGAGAAGGCAGTTTTCGGGAATGTTTCGTCGGGATATACTTCGTGACTGCACGAAGCATACCGCGACGACGCAGCGAGTCAGCGCGTGGGCGCCTCTGCCGTCGGCGCGCTGGCCGACTCGCTGCTACAGCGGATCTTGGGATTTTTGGTGAGACTATATCGCCGGCGGGCCGAGGGGGCGTGAGGCGGCGGGAGATGACGCGTTATCCGCGCCCGCTGGCCTCGACGCTCTCGCGCACCCGATCGAGCGCGGCCCGCACCTCGGGATCCCGATCGAGCGCAGCGGGCGGCGCCGGCAGCCGGAGCGACCAGTTCTGCGGCCCCACGGTCCCCGGGACGTTGATCCGATCGCGCGTGGCGAGCACGTCCTGGAGGAGCAGCAGCACGAGCTCGCTCTTCGAGCCGAGGATCAGGTCGAGCAGCGCGCAGTGGGTCTCCTTCGTGAACTGCGGGCCGAGCGCTTGCCGGCGCGGCGCGAGCTGCGGCAGCTCGAGGACCCCGGCGCGCTCCCGGTCGTCCCGCGACTCCCACCACACCACCACCGAGTCGGTGTCGTGCGTCCCGAAGCAGGCCACCGAGAGCGCCGGATACTCCGCCGGATCGCGGAACACGACGTCGTCCTTCTCCCAGATCAGCACCTTGTAGCCGGGCACCCCGAGCTCCGAGAGCGACTCCCGGACCCACCCCGGCACCGCGCCGAGATCCTCCGCCACGAGCTGCGCCCCGGTCTCCGCCGCCCCCGCCAGCATCGCCCGCACGACCCGATCGCCGTGCTCGCGCTGCTCCGGCTCCTCCGCGGGATCGAAGGTCGCCCTGGGCCGCTGGCCCTCCGGGCCCGTCTGCCCTTGCTCCGGGAAGATGTACGTCCGGTAGAAGCCGACCAGGTGATCGATGCGGAACCGGTCGTAGAGCAGCCCCGTGTAGCGGCAGCGCCGCCGGAGCCATGCGAAGTCGTTCTCGCGCATCCGCGCCCAGAAGTACGGCGGGAGCCCCCACCGCTGCCCCTCCGTGTCGAACTGGTCGGGCGGCGCGCCGACCGTCATGTCGTGCCGGAACTCGCCCTGGTGCGCCCACACGTCGGCGCTGTCGCGCGCCACCATGAACGGGAGATCCCCCATGATCTCGACGCCCTTGCCCCGGAGATCCGCGCGCGCCGCCTCCCACTGCGCGTGCGCGAGCCACTGGACGTACTCGTAATAGAGGATGTCCCGCGCGCGCTCGCGCCGCAGCGACTCGAGCGCCTCCGGCCTGCGCTCGCGGATCGCCTCGGGCCAGTCCCACCACGCGACGCCTTCGAAGGCGTCCTTGAACGCGCGGAACTGCGCGTAGTCGGGCAGCCAGTCCGACTGCCGCTTCACGAACTCGGCCAGCTCGGCCGCGCGCGGCGTCTGCTTCGCGTGGTGCTCGCGCTCGAACACGTCGAAGGCGAAGCGCAGCGCCCGCCGCTTCACGCGGCGGACGAGATCGTAGTCGACGCGCGCGCTGCTCCGCGCCCGATCGAGCGCCCCGAGGTCGTCGCCGAGCGCCTCGCCGAGCCGCTCCTCGGGGAGCTCGGGGACGGCGGACAGCGAGATGAACATCGGATCGATCCCGAACGCGGAGAGCGCCATGTACGGCGACGTCTCGCCCCCCGACACCTCGCCGAGCGGCAAGAGCTGCACGAGGCGCAGGCCCGCGGTGCGCATCCACGCGGCGAACTCGGGGAGATCGCCGATTTCACCGATGCCCCACGAGCGATCGCTGCGCAGGGAGAAGAGCGGCACCGTCACGCCGGCGGTGCGGCGGCGCGCGCCGGAAGCGGGACCGGAAGGGGACGGCGTGCTCTGGGACTGATTTTCAGCAGAGGGGGAAGACATGGGCGTTTTTCGCTTGGCTCCAGGCGTTCAGGGGCGGAGTCTATCCCGGGTCGCGCCGCCCTGGATGCTCCTTCTGCGACCGTGCGGTAGCGCCGTCGCGCCGCCGCCGCGGCCGCTGCCGAGCTCGCACAGGGGGCCGCGACATCGCGCACGGCGCGAGGGGCGGCCCGCCGAGCGGCCTGGCGCCGGGCGATCCCCGGGGGCGGCGGCCGAAAAATCAGGCCGCGCGCGCTTGTGTCTCGACAGCGGCGCCGATCTCGCGAATAGGGCGGCTTCACAGGTTTTTCAGATGACCAGACGCATATGGCCCGGCACGCCCACCCCACTCGGCGCCGTCTTTGACGGCGAGGGGGTCAACTTCACGCTGTTCTCCCAGTCCGCCACCAAGGTCGAGCTCTGCCTCTTCGAGGCCGTCGACGATGTCGTGGAGCGCGAGCGCATCGAGCTCCCCGAGCGGACGGCCCACGTCTTCCATGGCTACGTGCCGGGGCTCAAGCCCGGCCAGCTCTACGGCTACCGCGTGCACGGGCCTTACGACCCGCGCTCCGGGCAGCGCTTCAACCCGGCGAAGCTCCTCGTCGATCCGTACGCGTACGCGCTCGCCAGCGAGCCGAACTGGAAGGCGCCGCTCTTCGCCTACGACCGCGGGGGGCACCCCGAGCGCGGCGAGGGCGGCGCCGGCCGGCCCAAGGAGGCGGGCCGGGACGGCGCGGCGCCCGAGAAGGGCGAGGGCGGGCGCGGGGGCAAGACGGCGAGCGATCGCCGCGCCGCCGAGGCGCGCGGGAAGGACTCCACGCCGCCGCCCCCGCCGGCCCCGCTCGACGACCTGGAGATCTGCCACCGCGACAGCGCCTGGGGCGCGCCGAAGTCCGTCGTCGTCGACCACCGCTTCGCGTGGGACGGCGACCGGCCGCCGGCGACGCGCTGGCAGGACACGATCCTCTACGAGGTCCACGTCAAGGGCTTCACCCAGCGGCACCCGGGCATCCCGGCGAACCTGCGCGGCACCTACGCCGGGCTCGCCTCCGAGGCGGCGATCGCGCACTTCAAGAAGCTCGGCGTGACGGCGCTCGAGCTGCTCCCCGTACACGAGATGGCGAGCGAGCGCGAGATCTGGGAGCGCGGGCTCGTCAACTACTGGGGTTACAACACGCTCGCGTACCTCGCGCCCGCGGGCCGCTACTCGTCGAGCGGGCGGCTCGGCCAGCAGGTGACCGAGTTCAAGGCGATGGTGAAGGCGCTCCACGCCGCCGGCATCGAGGTGATCCTCGACGTCGTGTACAACCACACCGCGGAGGGGAACCACCTCGGCCCGACGCTCTCCCTGAAGGGGATCGACAACTGGACCTACTACCGGCTCGTGCCGCACAACCCGCGCTACTACATGGACTTCACGGGCTGCGGGAACACGGTGAACACGCGTCATTACCAGACGCTCCAGCTGGTGATGGACAGCCTGCGGTACTGGGTGACCGAGATGCACGTCGACGGCTTCCGCTTCGATCTCGCGTCGGCCCTCGCCCGCGGTCACCATGATTTCGATCGCCTGAGCTCGTTCTTCGACATCATCCACCAGGATCCGGTCCTCTCGCGCACGAAGCTCATCGCGGAGCCATGGGACGTGGGCGAGGGCGGCTATCAGGTCGCCAACTTCCCGGTCCTCTGGACGGAGTGGAACGACCGTTACCGCGACTCGGTGCGCCGCTTCTGGAAGGGGGATCTGCTGGCGGCCGATCTCGGGTATCGGCTCACCGGGTCGAGCGATCTGTATGCGTCGAGCGGGCGCCGCCCTTACGCGAGCATCAATTTCGTGACGGCGCACGACGGCTTCACGCTGAACGATCTCGTCTCGTACAACGAGAAGCACAACGAGGCGAACGGCGAGGGCAACCGGGACGGCACGAACAACAACCACAGCTACAACCACGGCGTCGAGGGCCCCTCCAGCGACCCCGCGGTCGTCGAGCTGCGCGAGCGCCAGAAGCGCAATCTCCTCGCGACGCTCCTCCTCTCGCAGGGGGTGCCGATGATCAACGCCGGCGACGAGATCGGAAAGACGCAGCTCGGCAACAACAACGCCTACTGCCAGGACAACGAGCTCTCCTGGCACGACTGGGACCTTGACGAGCGGCGGAAGCAGCTCTTCGAGTTCACCTGCCGCCTCATCGCCCTGCGCCGGAGCCAGCCTGTGCTGCGCCGGCGGATGTTCTTCTCGGGCGGTTACGTGCACGGGAGCGGGCTCAAGGACATCGTGTGGTTCCGCCCCGACGGCGCCGAGATGACGCCGGAGGACTGGACCCACCCGAACGCGCGGGCGATCGGCTACCTGCTCGGGGGCGACGCCCTCTCGGCGCTCGGGACGCGCGGCGAGCCGATCTCCGGCGATACGCTGCTCGTGCTCATCAACGCGAACCACTCGCCGCTGGAGTTCGTGCTGCCCGCGATCGAGTTCGGCGAGCGGTGGGAGGTGCTCATCGACACCCGCACCGCCGGGGAGCCGGCGCGCACGGTGCCCGCGAGGGCAGGAGGAGAGCGCTACCTGCTCGTCGACCGGTCCGTGGCGGTGCTGCGGCTCCTGGAGCGCAAGGAGAAGAAGAAGGTCAAGCGGGTGAAGGCGCAGCGGGCATAGTCGTCCCGACGCCGTGCGGCTGGCTGAGCTCGGACGAGCAGGCGTACGAGCTCGCGAGGCTTACCCTGGACCTCTTTGCGTACCCACGGCGCCAACCATCGACAAGTACAGCAGCGCTGCGCCTCGCGACGCTGCCGCGCGGGCCAACAGGCGCACGTGCGCGAGGAGGGCGGGGTCTTCGCCGTTCAAAGGCATCCGCATTCGCGTTACGCTGAGGGCATGTCGTCGCCCCTCTCCTCAGGTCGTTGTCCCATGGACGCATCGACCGGTCTGGGAAATGGTGGCGGCACGAAGATCACCGGCGTGCTGCAGCCGCCCTCCCTGGGTCGACCGCCCGATTCCTCGGCGAGAGACGCCGCGCGCGACGCCACGACGCTGGGCGGGCAGCCTGCGCCGCTCGGTCCTCGTGCTCCGGGCGGCGCAGGGCGGGACGAGGCGCGCGCCGCGCTCCTTCCGGGCCGCGTCGTGGCGGGGCGGTACCGGCTCGTGCATCCGCTCGGCCAGGGCGCGATGGGCGAGGTGTGGTGCGCGCACGACAGCGTCCGGCGCTTCGATGTCGCGCTCAAGTTCCTGGTGCTCCCGCGCCAGAACCTGGCCATCGACGCGATGGAGCGCTTCCGCTTCGAGGCGCAGGTCGCGGCCCAGCTCGGGCGGAAGACCGACTTCATCGTCACCGTGCACGACGCCGGCGAGGACGCCGAGGCAGGCCCGTACCTCGTCATGGAGTACGTGCGCGGCCGGTCCCTCCGGCAGCTGATCCACGAGCGCGGGCCGGTGCCCGCGGCCGAGCTGGCCGCGCTCCTCCGTCAGATCGGAGAGGCGCTCTCGGTGGCGCACGGCCTCGGGATCGTGCACCGCGACATCAAGCCGTCGAACATCCTGCTCCGCGAGGGGCGCGACGGGCGCCTGCGGGCCAAGGTCGCCGACTTCGGGATCGCCAAGTGGATCCGCCAGGATCTGGCGGCCGATTTTCCGCGCCAGACCGCGGAGGGCGTGGTGCTGGGCACGCCGGGCTACCTCAGCCCGGAGCACACGTGCGACGGGCACGCGGACCCGCAGCTCGACATGTGGGCCCTGGCGGTGGTCGCGCACGTGGCGCTCACCGGCCAGCAGCCCTTCGCCGGCCGCACCATCGCCGATGTGCTCGCCTCCATCCTCGAGGGCGCGCGCCCCCCGCTGTCGACGCTGTGCCCCGGCGCGCCGCCGGAGCTGGAGACGTGGTTCGCGCGCGCCTTCGCGCTCGATCCGGCGGAGCGATTCCCCTCGATCTCGCCGATGATCTCCGCCTTCGTTGCCGCGGTCGGCGCTTCGGAGGCGGCGACCGCGCCCGCGCCCGCCGCGCCGGCGCGGCGGACCCGGCTGCACCTCGCTGCGGCTGGCGTCGTCGTGGCGCTCGGGCTGGGGCTCTCGCTCACCACCGCGATGCCCTCGCAGCGCCTGGAAGCCGCCGCCGGGCTGCGGGCGATGAGCGGCGAGATGCTCGCCGCCAGCCGCGGCGATCTCGTGGCGCAGGCGCCCGCGGCGCCCCGGGCGGGCACGACCTCGACGGTTCCCGCGGCCGTGCCCGCGACAGCGCCGTCCCCCGTGCCCGCGTCTCCGGAGCCTGCACCGCTTCCAGCCGCGGCGCGCCCCGTCCCGACGTCGCCGGCGTCCACGTCGCGGTCAGCCGCGGCGCGCCCCGTCTCGGCACCTCCTGTGCCCGCGCCGCGGCCGACCGCGGCGCGCCCCGGACGCGCGTCCGGCGCGCCGGTGAGCACCGGCAAGGCGCCCTCACGAAAGCGGACGACCGACGCAGGCACGGGGAAGAGCGCGATCTTCTGAGCGTCGACCGCGAAGGGCGCCTCGGCGCCACCTGGTGAATCCCCGCGGGGGCCTCGGACGCGCCGTGATCGTCGGGCCGGCCCGTCATCCAGCGGGCGTGCTGCCAGCGGGCGTGCTGCCAGGAGTCGATCGCGGCCGAGCGAAGAGGCGGAAGAACGTTCGAGCGATGCGCCTGTCGCCCTGGAGCTCGACCGGCGCGTCCGCGAGCTTCTGATCCCCGAAGACGACCGCCCGCAACGTGGCGGGGTCGGTCGCGATCACGGCGTCCGGCGTGCGCGGAGCGCCCCGCGCGATGGTGATGGTCGCGCGATCGACCTCGATCGAGAACCGCTCTTCGCCGAGCCGTAGCTCGAAGGTCGCGCGGAGATCGGCGGCCTCGCCCGCGACGAACGTCGCCTCGAGCGCGATCATCAGCGCATCGACGCTCAGGGCGCCCGCGGGCCGGACGGGCGATCGCGCGCCCCAGCGGCCGAGCTGCACGAGCAGCGGATGGAGCTCGCGGCCCCAGTCCGTGAGCTCGTAGGTCGGCGCGCCGACCTTGTGCCGCCGCACGACGCCGCCGCCCTCGAGCTCGCGGAGCCGCTGCGACAGCACGTTGGGGCTCGCGCCGGCCAGGCCGTCGCGGAGGTCCGTGAACCGCTTCGGACCGAGCAGGAGCTCACGCACGATGAGGAGCGCCCACCGCTCGCCGACGAGATCGAGCGCTCGCGCGATGCCGCAGGGATCCCCGTAGCTTCTCAGACCGGTCATGACGGCCACATCCTACAGCACTTGCGCATCACTTGCGAAAGAGGACCAAATGGTCCTAGAATAGGACTAAAGCAGACGCGGACAGCAGGAGGAACAGCATGCGCAAGCTCACCGTCTTCAACCAGATCTCGCTGGACGGTTATTTCTCGGACGGCCACGGCGACATGAGCTGGGCACACAAAGCGGACGCGGAGTGGCGCGCGTTCACCGCGGAGAACGCGCGCGGCGGAGGAGAGCTCGTGTTCGGGCGGGTCACCTACGAGCTCATGGCGAGCTTCTGGCCCACCCGCGCGGCGCTCGAGGCGGCCCCCGCCGTCGCCGAGCGGATGAACAGCCTGCCGAAGGTCGTCTTCTCGAGATCTCTCGACAGCGCGTCGTGGAACAACACGCGGCTCATCAAGGGCGATCTCGCGGCAGAGGTGCGCAAGCTGAAGGCGGAGCCCGGGCCGGACATGGTCGTGATGGGGAGCGGCAGCATCGTCTCCCAGCTGACCGACGCGCGTCTGGTCGACGAGTATCAGATCGTGGTGAACGCGCTCGTCCTCGGCAGCGGAAGGACGCTGTTCGAGGGGGTCAAGGAGAGGGCGGACCTCCGGCTGAAGAAGACGCGCAGCTTCAGCAACGGGAACGTCGTGCTCTGGTACGAAGCGACGGCGTGACAGGGCCTGACGGAGGCGCGCCGCGCCGGCAGGCTGCGGCCTCTAGCTCTACTGCGGGAAGTTGGTGCAACCCGACTAGGCCGGGGACAGACACCTAGTTCCGCGTGCCACAAATCCCGCCAGGGATCTGTCTCGCAAAGGAAGAGAGATTTGACGCAAAGGCGCCAAGGTCGCAAAGACGCAAAAATACAAATAATCTTCTCTTTTTTGCGACTTTGCGTCTTTGCGACTTTGCGTTGAAATCTCCCTCCGGATCCCTGGCCGGACCTCTGGCGGGCGGAACTAGCCGGCCAGCGACTCCGTCTGTGCAGCCGCGACCCACTCCGCGAGGCCAGGGTGCCGCCACATCGTCTCGGCGTACGCTGCCGCGGCGCCCGCGAGCGGGACGGCGTACGTGCGGAAGCGCGTGACCACCGGCGCGAACATGGCGTCGGCGATCGTGAAATGCCCGAAGAGGTACTCCCCCTTCTGGCCATGGGCCCGCCGGCACTCGGTCCAGATCGACGTCACACGGTCGATGTCCGCATCCACCGCGGCGTCGCGCGCGATCGGGGCGATCTCCCGGCGTAGATCCATGGACATCGCGTTGCGGAGCGCCGTGAACCCGGAGTGCATCTCGCTCGACACCGACCGGGCGAGCGCGCGCGCCGCACGATCGCCCGGCCAGAGCCGCGCCTCGGGGAAGAGCTCGGCGACATACTCGCAGATCGCGAGGGAGTCCCAGAGGACAAGGTCGCCGTGCCGCAGCGCCGGCACGCGCCCCGAGGGGGAGCGCCGGAGGAGCGCCTCGCGCGACCCCGGCTGGTAGAGGGCGATGACCTCCTCCGTGAACGGAGCGCCGGTGTGCCTCAGCGCGAGCCAGGCGCGGAGCGACCAGGTCGAATACGTCTTCGTACCAAGATACAGCACCAGCGGTTCCATGACACCTCCCGTCGGCTCGCCGTCGGACGACGAACGCGCCGGTTTCTAACTCAGGCGCTGGCGTATGTCTCGTCCGATCTCACGGTAACCTGGGCGTCGCCCACGAGCTGGCCGAAGTCCATCTTGAGGACGCGATCCGCCAGCCCGAAGTACTTGTCGTCGTGGCTGATGACGAGGATCGTCTTGCCGCTGGCCCTGAGCTCCGGGAGGATCTGGCGGTAGAAGACGTCCTTGAACACCGGATCCTGGTCCGCCGCCCACTCGTCGAACAGGTAGACCGGCCGGTCTTCCAGGTAGGCCGTGAGCAGCGCGAGGCGCTTTCTCTGCCCCTGCGACAGCGACGTCGTGGAGAGCACGCCGCCCTCGACAGAGACCTTGTGGTCGAGCTGGAGGCGAGAGAGGTAACCCCGCGCGCGCTGGGTGAGCTCGGGAGAGTCGAGCCCGATCAAGCTCTCGAACAGGTGGAAGTCGAAGAACACCACCGAGAAGAGCTCACGGTACGCCTGCCGGTTCCGATCGGTGATCGCCTCGCCGTCGAGCCGGATCTGGCCCGACTCGGGCGCGTAAAGGCCCGCGATCAGCTTCGCGAGGGTCGTCTTGCCGCTGCCGTTGCCTCCGACGAGGAAGATCAGCTCGCCGCGCCGCACGCTCAGGTGGATGGGGCCCAGCGTGAAGGTGTCGTCCTTTCCCTCGGACCTGTAGGCGTGCGTGACCCCGGCGAGCTCCAGCCGTTTCCACCTCTCGGGGAGCGGGGCCCCTGCCTCTGCCCCGCTCGCCTCGACCCGGAGGCTCGCGCCGAGGTCCTCGACCTTCTGCACGGCGATGCCCGCGCGGCTCAGGGCCGGGAGCGCGCCGATGAGGACCTGCATGGGCGTCATCAGGTAGAGCAGGACGAGGGCGTAGCCTATCGACGCCTCGGAGCTCGCCTCCTGGAAGAGCGGCACGACGAAGAGCGTCACGCCGATGATGGTGAACACCATCCCCTGTCCCCACCCGTTCGCGGCGGTGAGCGCGACCATGCCGCGCAGGTTGCTCGCCTGGACGACGCCGGCCTCCCCCTCGAGCGACGTCGCGAGGAACGCCTCGCGGCGCCGCGCGTGGAGCTTCAGCTCCTTCACGCCGCGCGTGAGCGCGCGGAAGGTCTTCATCAGCTCCTCGGTCGCCTCGCGCGCGCGGCGGAAGTGCCGTGTCGCCCGGCTCATCGGGAGCTGATACCCGACGATGCCAAGGACGATGAGCGCCAGCACCGAGGCCAGCATGACAGGAGACATCCACCCCATGTAGAGCAGGCCTCCGACCACGATGACCAGGTTGATGCAGACGATGGGGATCTGCATCAGCGCCGTGGTGATCACGGGGACGTCGTCCGTGAGCGCGGTCAGCGCCCGTGACGGGCCGATCTCCTCGATCTGGCGGAGGGGCGCGCCGAGGATCTTCCGGCAGATCTTCACCCGGAGATCGAAGAGCGCCCCCTGGCTGAGGCGCGTGAGCAGGATCTCCGAGTGGTAGCGGGCGAACGGGAGCAGCAGGCACACCGCGGCGAAGCTCCACATCACCGCGCCGCGCTTGCGCTGCAGCGCCTCGTTGATCAGCACGAGGAGCGCCGTGTTGCAGGCGCCGCAGAGCGCCCCCGCGAGGATCGCGAGGACGAGGATCCGCCGGGAGTAGCCGGCGACGAACGCGAGGAGCTTCATGGATGCTCGGTGGTGGTGGGGCGCTCCCCTCGCGCCGACGGGCCGCGGGCGGCCGCGACAAGGATCTGGCCGAGCGATATCCCGCCGTCGTTCGGCGGGACCAGCCGGTGGCAATACGGGGTGAGCCCCTCGCTCTTCAGGCGTCGGAGCGCGTTGATCAGGACGAACTCGTTCATGAAGACTCCGCCGCTCATGACCACCCGGCGCACGTCGAACTTATCGGCCAGGCGCAGGCACATCGCGGCGATCACGTCCACGATCGTCGAGTGGAACCGGCGGCTGAGGTGCGCGGGCGTGGCGTCCGGCTCGTCGAGGGCGCGCAGGAGATCCCGGACGAGAGGCCGGTAATCGACCACGAGGCGGCCGTCCCGCTCGTCTATCCCGTACTGGAGCGGCGGCGCCGTCCCGAAGTCCCTGTCGAGCAGCGCCTCCATCTCGATGGCGGCCTGCGCCTCGTACTCGACCTCGTGGCAGATGCGGAGGAGCGAGGACACGCCGTCGAACAGCCGGCCCATGCTCGTCGTGGCCGTCGCGTTCAGCCTCCGCTGCGCCATCTTCACGAAGACGTCGCGGCGCTCCTCCGCGATATCCATGAACGCCGGGACGCGGATCCCGCCGAGCTCGTCCCCGAACGTCTCCACGAGCAGCGAGATCGCGACGCGGATGGGCTCCTTGACCGCCTTGTCGCCGCCGAGGAGGTACATCGGCCGGACGTTGCCGGCGCGCACGAATTCACGGTAGTCGCCGACCAGGAACTCGCCGCCCCAGATGGTGTCGTCGAGGCCGTAGCCGGAGCCGTCGAAGATGACGCCGATCACCCGCTCGTTCAGGCCGTTCTCGGCCATGCAAGCGGCCATGTGGGCGTGGTGGTGCTGCACCGTCGCGACCTCCGCGCCGGCCTGGCGCTTCGCCGCCCGCGTGGAGCGGAACGCCGGGTGCATATCGCAAGCGACCGTGTCCGTCTGCACGGACAGGAGCCGCTGGACGTGCGACGAACAGTCGATGTGGGCGCCGAACGTCGCGTCGTTCTTGAGATCGCCGATGTGCTGGCTGATGAAGACCTGGTTGTCCTTGCCGACGGCCACGGTGGTCTTCAGCTCGCCGCCGAGGGCGACGACCGCGCCGACGTCCTGCGGGAGGTGGATCGGATACGGCGCATAGCCGCGCGAGCGGCGGATGAACGAGACGAGCGGCGCGTCGAGCCCCTCCGCCTCCGTGAGCCGGACGACGGAGTCGTCGACGCGGGTGCGGATATCGCGGTCGTGCAGGACGAAGTAATCCGCGATGTCGCGCAGCTGCGAGAGCGCCGTGTCGTTGTCGAACGCGATGGGGTGTCCGGAGAGGTTCCCGCTCGTCATGACGAGGACGTCGAGCGCAGGGTCCTCGAGCAGGAGGTAGTGCAGCGGCGTCGAGGGCAGCATGACGCCGAAGCTCGGGTTCCTCGGCGCGATCGCCTCGGACAGGGCGCCTGGCCGCCTGCGCAGGAGCACGATGGGGCGCTGCCGGCTCTCGAGCAGCGCCCGCTCCGGGTCGCTGAGCGAGACATGGCGGCTCGCCGCCTCGGCGTCGGCCACCATGATCGCGAACGGCTTGGCGTCGCGGCGCTTGCGCCGGCGCAGCTCCCGCACCGCCGCCTCGTTGCGCGCGTCCGCGACGAGGTGGAAGCCGCCGAGGCTCTTCACAGCGAAGAGCGCACCCTCGCGGAGCCGCTCGATGGCGAAGCGCACCGGATCGTCCGCTTCGATCGGCGCGCCGAGCCGATCGGTGAGCGTGAGCCGGGGGCCGCATACGGGGCACGCGTTCGGCTGAGCGTGGTAGCGCCGATCCTCGATGTCCTCGTATTCGCCCGCGCAGGCGGGGCACATCGGGAAGCTCTTCATCGTGGTCTGCGGCCGGTCGTACGGCATGTCGCAGATGATCGAGTAGCGCGGCCCGCAATGCGTGCAGTTGATGAACGGGTAGCGGTGGCGGCGGTTCGAAGGGTCCCTGAGCTCCCGCAGGCACTCGGCGCAGACGTCCGAGTCGGGCGGGATGAGCGTGTCGGTGCTGCGCAGATCCACGCTGCCGCGGATCTGGAAGTCGTCGTATCGAGGGGCGGGCTCGGCGAGCGCCTCCTCGCGGACGCCCGTGATCCGGGCGAGCGGCGGCGGCGACTCGACGAGCGCGCGCAGGAACGCCTGGATCGCCTCGTCGCCGGCCTGCAGCTCGAGCAGCACGCCGCGGGAGTCGTTGAGGACCCAGCCGCGCGCCCCGACGGCGCGGGCGAGCCGGTGCACGAAGGGCCGGAAGCCGACGCCCTGGACGATGCCCGAGACCCGGAATCGGCGGGTCACGATCACCGGCCGCGCGTCAGCAGAGTCGGGGGAGTTCGGCTCCATAAAGCTCCTCGAGCAGGGTTTGAGTCCCATCGGGCTCGGTCATGGACACGACGGGCTCCGTCGCGGCCTTGACCTCCCCGATGACCGCCGCGTTGCGGCCGTAGGGGTGCGCGCGGAGGATCCCGAGCACGTCACCCGCCTTGTCCGCCTCGACGAACAGGCAGAGGCACCCCTCGTTGGCGAGGTGGATGAGGTTGATGCCGAGCATGTCGGCGGCCATGACGGCCTCCGGCAGCACGGGCAGCGCCGCGCGCGCGAAGGAGAGCTCGGCGCCCGACGCGCGGGCGAACTCGTGGAGGACGGCGCACAGGCCGCCGCGCGTCACGTCGCGGATGGCCGCCACGGCGCCCTGGGGCACGCCCTTGAGGACCGCGTCGATGAGCCCGTTGAGCGGCGCGCAGTCGCTCTGCACCCGCTTCTCGAAGCCGAGCCCCTCGCGCACGGAGAGCAGGTGGATCGAGTGGTTGCCGAGATACCCGCTCACGATGATCTTGTGCCCCGGCCGCACTGCGCGGCTCACGAGCGGCGGGCGCTCGAAGACGCCCACGCCGGTCGTGTTCATGAAGAGCCGGTCTGCCTCGCCCTTGCCGACGACCTTGGTGTCGCCGGCGACGATCTTCACCCCGGCCTCCCTGGCCGCGTCGCGCGCCGACTCGAGGGCTCGGACGAGCAAGGGGATCGGGAAGCCCGTCTCGATGATGAGGCCCAGGGTCAGGTAGAGGGGCCTCGCGCCGCTGACCGCGAGATCGTTGACGGTGCCGCAGACGGCGACCTTGCCGATATCGCCGTTGCCGAAGAACAGCGGCGTGACCACGAACGAGTCCGTGGTGACGGCGATCCGGCCGGTGGGCACCTCCAGGATCGCGCTGTCCTCCATCGCGCCGATGTACGTGTCGCCGAGCGTCGCGGCGATCCGCTCGACGAGCTCCCGGCTCAGGCGGGCGCCCGTCCCGTGGTCGAGGACGACCTCTTCGTTCTCTTTCGCGTGTTCTTTCGTCATGTGAGGCTCCAGCGTTGGCACCGCAGAGCTGCGGTGAGGGTCGAGAAAGAGACGAGGCCGCCCGGGTCCGCGGCCTCGTCGTGCCGTGTCAGCCGAGCAGCTCTTCCCGGCTCGGCAGGTCGTCGCTCTGGCGCAGGCGCTTGATGATCTCCGCGCCGGGGGCGATCGCCGCGCAGTACGACGCCATCCACTCGAGGGAGCGCTTCTTGTCCTCCTCCTTGAGGGAGAACACGCCATCCTCGGGGACCCACACCTTGTACCCGCGGAAGAAGCCGTCCGCCGCCGTGGTCTGCACGCAGATCTGGGTCTGGATGCCCGTGACGAGGATCGTCTTGACGCCGAGCTCCTTCAGCTTGTCGTCGAGCGGCGTCTCGTAGAACCCGCTGTCGCGGTGCTTGACCATCACGATGTCGGACGGATGGACGAAGTCCTTGATCAGCTCGGCGTTGGGCGTGCCCTTGATCGCCGGGATCTCCTTCCCGCGGAAGCGGCGCTGGATCTGGGGATCGGCCGGATCATTGATGAGCTGGAGGTGGACGACGACGTGCCCCAGGGCGCGGATGGCGCCGAGGAACATGTTGAACTGCGGCGCCACCCTGGAGAGGAGCTCGCGACCTCCCGGCATCTTGTCGATGAACTCGTACTGAAGGTCGTTGGTGAGCACTGCGATGTTGGGCATGATGATCCTCTTGGATTCGGTTGATGGATTCGAGACGAGTCAGTCAAAGGCCCTTGCCTGGCAACGAGCGCGGCAGGGCGGCGAAGCGCGGCGGCGCGAGCGCCGATCACCCCGGCGGCCGCGCGGCTCCGGCGCCTTCGCGCGGGGCGCCGGGGTCCGCCTCGAGCAGCGCGGCCCGGATGCGCTCGGCGAGCGCGCCGACGTGCGGTCTGCGGAGCAGCGTGTAGTGGTCGCCGGTCGCGACGTGGCTCCGCAGGCCGGGGGCCCACTTCGCCCACGCGGGCCGCGGATCCCTGCGCGGTGAGGCCTCGGCGCGGAAGAGCTCGACCCGGGCCGAGACCTCGCCGGGGGCGTAGCGCGCGAGCAGCGCCGCGTTCCGCTGGAACGCGTCGAGCAGCGCCTCCAGCTCGCCGAGCGTCGTCCCGCGGGGCAGCGCGCCGAGCTCCTGCGCGCGTGCTAGCAGCCACGCGGCGTCGGCCGCGCCGCCGTCCGGCCCGGCGAGCGCCGCGGCGGCCGGCGCGCCCGCGATCCGCGCGAGATCCGCGGCGAACTGAGCGATCGGCGGGAGGTCGTCGCCGGGCTCGTCGAACGGGGGGAGGTACGCGTCCACGAGGACGACGGCGGCCACGCTGCGCCCGCCGCGCTCGAGGACGCGCGCCATCTCGAACGCCACCACGCCGCCCATCGACCAGCCGCCGAGCAGGTACGGCCCCTCGGGCTGGACGCGGCGGAGCTCCTCGCAGTACGCCTCGGCCATCTCGCCGACGCTGGCGAGCGGCCGCGGGGGGGTCTCCAGCCCGAACGCCTGGATGCCGTAGAAGGGCCGATCCCGCCCGAGCTCGCGCGCGAGATCCGCGTAGCAGAGGACGTTGCCGCCGATGGGGTGGACGAAGAAGAGCGGCGCGCGGGCGCCCCCTTCGTGGAGCGGGACCACGACGGAGGCGCGGCCCCGCGGCGCTCCCCGATCCTCGCGCAGGAGCGCCGCGAGGCCCTCCACGGTCGGCGCGCGGAACAGGCTGGTGAGCGGCAGATCGCGGCCGAAGCGCCCGCGGATCTCGGCCATGAGCCGCACCGCGAGCAGCGAGTGCCCGCCGAGCGAGAAGAAGTCGTCGGTCACGCCGACGCCGCCCTCGCCGAGGAGCTCCTCGAACAGCGCGCAGAGCTCCAGCTCGAGCCCGGTCCTCGGCGGGACGCGCGCTCCGCCCGCGAGCGCCGCGAGCGCCGCGGGGACGGACGCGGCGAGGGCCCGGCGATCGATCTTGCCGCTCGGGGTCTGCGGCCACCGCTCGACCGGCGCGATGACCGGCGGGACCATGTAGTCGGGCAGCCGATCGGACAGGTACCCGCGCAGCGCGTCGCTCGCCGCGGCGCGCCCGCCGCGCGGGATGAAGAAGGCCGCGAGCCGCACGTCGCCCGGGGCGTGCTCCCGCGTGACCACCGCCGCCTCGGTCACGTCGGGGTGCGACGCGAGCACCGCCTCGATCTCGCCGAGCTCGATCCGGAAGCCCCGGATCTTGACCTGCTCGTCGAGCCGGCCGAGGAAGTCGATCTCGCCGCTCGGCAGCCACCGCACGAGATCGCCCGTGCGGTAGAGCCGCGCCCCCTGCGCCTCGGGGAACGCCGCGCGCACGAAGCGCGCTGCGGTGAGGTCGTCGCGGTTCAGGTAGCCCCGCGCGAGGCCGATCCCGCCGATGTGGAGCTCGCCGGGGATGCCGACGGGCGCCGGCTGGCCCCGCGGGTCGAGCACGTACGTCTGCGTGGTCGGCAGCGGGCGGCCGATCGTTGGCCGCGCGACGTCGGGCGCGTACTCGGCCGCGGTCGCGAGCACCGTCGCCTCGGTGGGGCCGTATCCGTTGACGAACCGCCGGCCGCGCGCCCACCGCCGCGGCAGCTCCGCGGGGCACACCTCGCCGGCAACGCACAGCACGCGCAGGTCCGGGAGCGTGTCGAAGCCGACCGCCATGAGCGCCGAGGGGGTCAGCGACGCCACCTGGATCCGCTGCTCGCGCAGGAGGTCGACGAGCCCCGGCCCGGGCATCAGCGCCTCGGCGCGCGCGAGGCACACGACGCCGCCCGCGGAGAGCGGCACGAAGATCTCCATCACGGAGACGTCGAAGCTCAGCCGGGTGAACTGGAGGACGCGGGTCCCCGGCTCGACGCCGAGCAGCTTGCGCTGCGCCACGGCGAACGCGGAGAGCGAGCGGTGCTCGATGAGCACGCCCTTCGGGCGCCCTGTCGAGCCGGAGGTGTAGATGACGTACGCGAGGTCCTCGGGGAGCGACCCGGCGTCGGGGGCGTCGGCCCGCTCGTGCGGGAAGGCGGGCTCGCTCTCCCCGAGCCGCACGACAGGCGGCAGCGCCGCGGGCAGCGCGGCGAGGAGCTCCGGCTGGGCGATGAGCAGCGCGGGGCGCGCGTCCTCGATCATGAAGGCGAGCCGATCGCGCGGGTACGTCGGGTCGAGCGGCACGTACGCGCCGCCGGCCTTGAGCACCGCGAGGAGCGCGACGATCATGTTGGGCGAGCGCGGCAGGCACACGCCGACCAGCGCGCCGCGCCGCACGCCGCGGGCGCGGAGGTGGTGCGCGAGCTGGTTGGCCCGGCGGTCGAGCTCGCCGTAGCTGACCGTCGCCCCCTCGAAGAGGAGCGCGGCCCGCCCGGGCGCCTCCCTGGCCTGCGCCTCGAACAGGCGGTGCGCGCACGCGGCCTCCGGGGCGGGCTGCGCCGATCGGCCCCCGCTGAACGCGTGCACCACGAGGTCGCGCTCGTCGCGCCCGAGCAGCGGCAGGTCGCCGACGCGCAGCTCGGGCTGCGCGGCGCTCGCCGCGAGCAGCGCCTCGAGGTGGCCCCGCCAGCGCTCGATCGTGGCCCTGTCGAACAGATCGGCGCTGAACTCGATGCCGCCGGAGACGGCCTTGTCGTCCTCCTCCAGCGCGAGCAGGAGGTCGAACTTCGCTGTCGCCGTGTCGACCTCGAACGGCGAGGCATCGAGGTCGCCGAGCCTCCGCGGGCGCTCCGGCGCGCCCTGGAACGCGAAGGCCGCCTGGAAGAGCGGGGTGCGGCCGAGGTCGCGCTTGACCTGAAGGGCGTCCACGACCTGCTCGAACGGGACGTCCTGGTGCTCCTGGGCCTCGAGCGTCGCCTGCCGGACCCGCCGCACGAGCTCGACGAACGTGGGGTCGTCGTCGACGCGGACGCGCAGGACGAGCAGGTTCACGAAGAAGCCGACGAGCGGCTCCATCTCGACCTGCGTGCGGCCGCTGACCGGCGAGCCGACGGCCACGCCGGCGCGGCCCGTGTAGCGGTGCAGGAGGGCGACGAAGCCGGCGAGGAGCACCATGAACATCGTCGCGCCCTCGCGCCTGCCGAGCGCGCGGAGGGCCTCGACGAGCGGCGCGGGCAGGCTCACCGGGACGGTGTCGCCGCGGTGGGAGAGGGCGCTGCCGCGCGGCCTGTCGGTGGGGAGCTCGAGCGGCTCCAGATCGGACAGCTGCCGCTTCCAGTACTCGAGCTGCCCCCGCCACGCGTCGGCCTGGGCGCGCTGCCAGATCGCGACGTCGGCGTACTGCACCTGGAGGGGCGGCAGATCCGGCGCGTGGCCAGCCCGCGCGGCCTCGTAGAAGGCGGACAGGTCGCGGAACAGGACAGGGATCGAGCCACCGTCGCAGGCGATGTGGTGCGCCGTGACGAGCAGCACGTGCGCCTCGTCGGAGAGGCGGATCAGCGCCGCGCGGATCGGCAGGCCCGAGGCGAGGTCGAACGGCCGCCGCGCCTCCTCCTCCGCGGCGCGCTGCGCTGCCCGGTCCCGCTCGTGCCGGGGGACGGCGGACAGGTCGACGAGCCGCAGCTCGAGGCGCGCCTCGGGGAGCACGACCTGGAACGGCTGGCCGTCGCGCGCCTCGATCCGGGTGCGCAGCGCCTCGTGGCGAGCGACCAGCCGATCGAGGCTCCGCTCCAGGGCGACGCGGTTGAGCGGCCCGCGGAGCAGCACCCCGATCGGCATGTTGTAGACCGCCGTGCCCGGCTGGAGCGCCTCGATGAACCAGAGGCGCTGCTGGGCGTGGGACAGCGGCGCGTCGCCGCCGCGGGGCGCCGAGCGGAGCGGCTCGGGCGCGCCGCGGCGCCCGTCCAGCCTCGCCCGATCGATGCGCTCGGCGAGGGCCGCGATCGTCGGCGCGTCGAACGCGGCGCGCAGCGGCAGATCGACGCCGAACAGCCGCCGCGCGCGCGCGATCACCTGGACCGCGAGGAGGGAGTGCCCTCCGAGCGCGAAGAAGTCGTCGGTCGTCCCGATGGCGCCGCGGCCGAGCACCTCGCCCCAGACGCCCGCGAGGGCCTGCTCGGTCGGCGTCGCCGGCGCGCGCCGCGCCTCGCCCGCGATGTCCGGCGCGATCTCCGGGGCGATCTCCGGTCGACTGGGCGCCGGGAGCGCCTTCCTGTCCACCTTGCCGTTGGCGTTGAGCGGCCACGCGTCGAGCTCGACGAAGGCGGACGGGACGAACGGCTCCGGCAGCCGCTCGGCGACGAGCGCCCGCAGCGCCTGCGCGTCCACCGGCCGCCGGACGAGGAGGTAGGCGACGAGCCAGCGGCCCGAGGGGCCGTCGTCCCGCGCGAGCACGAGCGCCTCGCGCACGTCCGGGTGCGCCGCGAGCGCGGCCTCGGTCTCCGCCGGCTCGACGCGGAAGCCGCGGATCTTCACCTGATGATCGAGCCGCCCGAGGTACTCGAGCTCACCGCTCGCGAGCCAGCGCGCGCGGTCGCCGGTGCGGTACATCCGCGCGCCGCGGGCCTCCTCGAGCGGGCAGGGGACGAACCGCTCGGCCGTCAGCTCGTCGCGCCCCAGGTAGCCGCGCGCGACGCCCGCGCCGGCGATGTAGAGCTCCCCGGCGACGCCGACGGGCACCGGCTGCAGCCGCGCGTCGAGCACGTAGACCTGGGTGTGGTCGATGGGCCTTCCGATCGTCGGGCGCGCCGCGGCGGTCACTGTCGCGCCTGTCGAGTACGTCGTGGTCTCGCTGGGGCCGTAGAGGTTGAGGAGCCGCTCGACGTGCGGCAGCGCGAGCACGTCGCGCGCGAGCGAGGCGCGGAGCGGCTCGCCGGCGAGGCACACGGTCCGCACCGACCCGGGGATGCCCGACACCGCGAGGAGCGCCGCCGCGGCGGAGGGCACCGTGTTGACGAGCGTGACCTCGTCGCGGCGCCGGTGCGCGGGCAGCGCGAGCGCGTCGTCGGCGAGGACGATCTTGCCGCCCCAGCAGAGCGGGACGACGAGCTCGAAGACCGAGAGATCGAAGCAGGTGGACGTGGACGCGAGCACGCCCGCGAGCTCCTGGTCCGAGAACGTCCGCCTGGCCCACCACGCGAGCGCGACGGCCTGGCGGTGCTCGATCACGACGGCCTTGGGCCGGCCCGTCGAGCCGGAGGTGTAGATGAGGTATGCCGCCTGGTCCGGCCGCCCCGCCGGCAGCGCGTCGCGCGGCCCGCCCTGCGCGTCCGCTGCGTCGTCGGCGCCCGCGACGATCTCGTCGAGCAGGAGCACCTCGGCCGATCCTGCTGGCACGAGCCCCGACAGCGCGCTCTCGGTCACGAGCAGGTGCGCCGCCGCGTCCTCCAGGATCACCTGCAGCCGCTGCCGCGGGTAGCCCGGGTCGAGCGGCACGTGGACGCCGCCGGCCTTGAAGATGGCCCAGAGGGCCACGACCATGTCGAGCGTCCGCCGCACGCACAGGCCCACGCGCGTCTCCGGCCGCACGCCGAGCGCGCGCAGCCGCAAGGCGAGCGCGTCGGCGCGGCGGCGGAGCTCGTGGTACGTGAGCTCGCCGGCCTCGGACGCCACGGCCACGGCCCCGCGCGACCGCTCTGCCTGCGCGTCGAAGAGCTCGTGCAGGCACGCGGCGGGCGGCGTCGGCGCGCTCGTCGCGTTCCACGCGATGAGGAGCTCCCGCCGCTCGCTCGCCGTGAGCAGCGGGAGCTCGGCGACCCGCGCCCCCGCGTCCGAGGCCACGGCGCGGAGGATCGTCTCGTAGTGCCCCGCGAGCCGCGCGGCGGTCTCGGGGTCGAACAGATCGAGATCGAACTCGAGCGCGCCCTCGATCGCGTCGCCCGACTCGGTGAGGAAGAGCGTGAGATCGAACCGCGCCCGCTCCACGTCGAGCGGGATCGGCGACGCCTCGACGCCCGGCAGCGCGAGCGCGGGCGGGGGCACGTTCTGGAGCGCGAACATCACCTGGAACAGCGGGTTCCGGCTGAGATCACGCTCCACGGCGAGCGCGTCGACGACGGCCTCGAACGGCAGATCCTGATGGGCGTACGCCTCGAGCGCGTCCGCCTTCACGCGGCCGACGAGCTCCGCGAAGGTCGGGTCCCCGTCGAGCCGCGCGCGCAGGACAAGGGTGTTGACGAACAGCCCGATGAGCGGCTCGAGCTCGGTCCGCCCGCGGCCGGCCACCGGCGTGCCGACGCAGAAGTCCTGCTGGCCGCTGTACCGGTGGAGCAGCGCCTCGAAGGCGGCGAGGAGCGTCATGAACAGCGTGGCCCCGAGCTCCTGGCTCCGGCGCCGGAGCGCGGCGGCGAGGTCCTGCGGCAGCGCGAACCGGTGCGTGCGCCCGCGCGACGAGCGCGCCGCGGGGCGGGGGCGGTCCGTGGGGAGGTCGAGCGGCGGCGCGCCGTCGAGCCTCCGACGCCAGATCTCCCGCTCTGCCGCCAGCACCTCCGGGGTGAGCTCCTGCCGCTGCCACGCGGCGTAGTCGGCGTACTGGACCGGCAGCGGGCGGAGCGCCGGCGCCGCGTCTCTCGCGAACGCCGTGTAAGCCGCCGTGAGCTCGTGCGCGAGCACGCCGAGCGACCACCCGTCCGAGGCGATGTGGTGGAGCGTGACGACCAGCACGTGCTCGTCGCCCGCGAGCCGGAAGAGCGTCGCGCGCAGGAGCGGCCCCTTCTCCATGTCGAACGGGTTCGCGGCCTCCCGCGACGCGTCGCTTTGTAAAGTCATCTCCCGATCGCCCGCGGGGACCTCGGAGAGGTCGACGAGGGGGAGGGGCCACGCGTCGGGCGTCCGGCCCGCGCCCTGGAAGCGCTGGACAGGGCGGCCGTCGACCGCGTGGATCGTCGCGCGCAGCACCTCGTGCCGCCGCACGACCTCGGCGATCGCGCGCGCGAGCGCCGTGAGGTCGAGCGCGCCGCGCAGGCGGAGCGCCGCGGGCACGTTGTACGTGGCGCTCTCGGGATCGAGCTGATCCAAAAACCACAGCCGCTGCTGCGCGAAGGACAGCGGCGCCTCCTCGCCGACGCGCGGCGCCGGCGCGAGGGGCGCCTGCGCCCGGCGCGCCTCCCCGCGGGTCGACCGCTCGATGTGCGCGGCGAGCCGGGCGATGGTCGGCGCCTCGAAGAGCGACCGGACGCCGACGTCGACGCCGAGCACGTCGCGCAGGCGGGCCGCCGCGCGCGTGGCCGAGAGGGAGTGCCCGCCCATCGCGAAGAAGTCGTCGTGGACGCCGACCCGATCGAGGCCGAGGACGGCGCGCCACACCTCGCCGATCGCCTGTTCCAGGCCGGTGCGCGGCGCCGTCTGCGCCGCGAGCTCGCCCGGGGCGTTCCACGTGGGCGCGGGCAGCGCTTTGCGGTCCACCTTGCCGTTCGCGCTCAGCGGGAGGGCGTCGAGCGCGACGATCGCGGCCGGGATCATGTAGCCCGGCAGGCGCGACGAGAGCTGGTCCTTGAGGGCGCCCGGCTCGAAGGACGGCGCCTCGGGGACCACGTAGGCGACGAGCCGCGGCTCCCCCGGCGCGTCCTCGCGCGCGACCACGACGACATCGCGGATCCCGGCGCACCGCGCGATGACCGCCTCGATCTCGCCGAGCTCGATGCGGAAGCCGCGGAGCTTGATCTGGTGGTCGATGCGCCCCAGGAACACGAGCTCGCCGCCGGGCAGCCGGCGCACCAGATCGCCCGTCCGGTAGAGGCGCGCCCCCGCCGCGGTGGAGAACGGATCCGGAAGGAACGCCGCATCCGTGCGCTCCGGGTCGAGGAGGTACCCCCGGCCGACCCCGTCGCCGCCCACGTACAGCTCGCCGGCGACGCCGAGCGGCACGGGCTGCCGCCGTCGATCCAGCACGTAGAGCTGCGTGTTCTGGATCGCGCTGCCGATCGGCACGTACGCCGCGTCCTCCGCAGGGGGCTCGGTGATGACGTGCTGGGCCACGTCGTCCGAGCACTCCGTCGGGCCGTAGGCGTTCATCAGCGGGATCCGCGGGTAGAGCGCGAGCCACCTGCGCGCGAGATCGGGGGGGAGCGCCTCGCCGGTGAGCACGAGCCACCGCAGGCCGTCGAGGCGCGGCCGCCACGCCGGGCGCGCCTCGAGCTCGTCGAGCGCCCCGCGCAGGAGCGACGGCACGATCTCCAGGACGGTGATGCCGAGCTCCCCCACGGCGTCGAGCAGCCGCACGGGATCCGTCGCGATCTCGTCCGGCACGAGGCGGCACGTCCCGCCGGCGAGCAGCGGGGAGAGCAGCTGCCACACCGAGATGTCGAAGGTGATCGGCGCGGTCTGCGCGACGACGTCCTCGGGCCCGATGCCGAGGGAGCGCACCTTCGCGAAGAGGTGGTTGAGCATCCCCCGGTGCTCGACCATCGCGCCCTTGGGTGCGCCGGTCGATCCGGACGTGAAGATGACGTAGGCGAGGTGCTCCGCGCGCGCGGCCGGAAGCGCCCCGCGCTCCGCCGCGGCGTCGGCGAGCAGCGCGCCGGCCGGGAGCACCTCGAGCGCCCCGGCGCCCGCCGCGGCGATCTCGTCCAGCAGCGCGCCCGGGATCGCGGCACCCACGAGGAGGGGAGGGCCGCCCGCGCGCGCGAGGATGTCGGCGTTGCGCCGCGCCGGGTGCGCGGGATCGAGCGGCACGTACGCGCCCGCGGCCTTGAAGGCGCCGAGCGCGAGCAGCATGAAGTCGAGGTCGCGCCGCGTCAGCAGGGCGACAAGGCGATCGGGCCCGACGCCGCGCGCCGAGAGCGCCCGCGCCACGCGGTCGGTGGTGCTGTCGAGCTCCGCGTACGAGAGCCGCTGCTCGCCGCACGCGACGGCGATCCGCTCCGGCGTCCGGGAGGCCTGCTCCCTGAAGAGATCGTGGAAGCAGGCGTCCCGCGGGAAGGCCGCCGCGGTGTCGTTGCAGCCCGCGAGCAGGTAGCGCTCCTCCTCGGGCGGGAGCAGCCGGAGCTCGTCGATCGGGCGATCCGGCTCCGCCCCGGCCGAGCGAAGGAGCTCGCCGAGGTGGCCCGTCATGCGCTCGATCTCGTCGCGCGCGAAGCGGTCCGCGCGGAACTCCAGCGCGGCGGCGAGCTCGCCGTGGAGGCGCGCAACGCTCAGCCCCAGATCGAACTTCGCCGTGCCCTCCACGGCCCCGTCGGGGGCCCAGAGCACGGGCCGCCACAGCGCCCCCTCGACCTCCGCCGGCGGCTCCGAGGCGCTCTCCAGGACGAAGCTCGCCTGGATCAGCGCGTCCCGCTCCCCGTCCCGCCCCGCTGCCGGGGCCGCGGCGCGCGCGACCTCGTCGAACGGCAGCTCGGC
The DNA here is from genome assembly GCF_051473845.1 of Sorangium sp. So ce381. NCBI lineage: Bacteria > Pseudomonadati > Myxococcota > Polyangiales > Polyangiaceae > Sorangium > Sorangium sp. So ce381. Next base: position 3,368,268 of record NZ_CP150336.1, read on the forward strand.
GTGCTCCATCGCCTCGGCCATCGTCCGGCGCACGCGGCGGACGAGCTCGCGGTACGTCGGCCTCCCGCCGAGATCCACGCGCAGGACGACCGTGTTCGCGAAGAAGCCGACGACCCCCTGGTGCTCGGGGCGGCTCCGGTTGGCGACGACGACGCCGATCCCGAGGTCCTCCTGCCCGGTCGTGCGGTGGAGCAGCGCCGCGTAGACGGAGGCCAGCGCGACGAAGAGCGTCGCGTTCTCCGCCCGGGCGACGGCGAGCGCCGCCTCGACGTGCGGCGCCGAGAGCGCGAAGCGGACCGTCCCGCCCGCGAACGGCGACGCCGCAGCTCGCCGGCGCTCGGCGCCCAGCTCGAGCCGCGGCAGCCCCTCGAGCTTCGCCTTCCAGTAGGCCCGCGCCGCGTCCATCCGCGCGAGCGCGGCCCGCTGCGCGCGCGCGTAGTCGGCGTACCCGTACGCGTGCGGCGGCGCGTCCGCGCGGCCGGCGCCGCGCGCGGCGTAGCTCGCGGCGAGATCGCGGACGAGCACCTCGATCGACCGGCCGTCGGTCACGAGGTGGTGCTGCGCGAAGAGGAGCACGTGGTGGCGCTCGCCGAGCGAGACCAGGCACACCCGGAGGAGCGGCCCCTCCTCGAGCGAGAACGGCGCCTGGCCCCACGCCGCGGCGAGCTCGCGCAGGCGCTCCTCGCGCTCCTCCGCGCGCGCGGCGTCGTCGACAACCCGCGCGCGCGCGAGGGGCACCGCCACCTCCGGCAGCACGATCTGCCGGGGCTCCCCGGCGATCTCGCGGAACACCGTGCGCAGCGCCGGGTGCCGGCGGACGACGGCCGCGAGGCTCTCCTCGAGCCGCGCCTCGTCGAGCGCCCCGACGATCCGCGCGCCGAACACCACGTGGTAGAGCGGGCTCTCCGGAGCGAACCGGCAGAAGAACCACAGGCGGAGCTGGTGCGACGAGAGCTCCGCCGGCTCGCCGTCCGCCGCGGCGGGCGCGGGGGCCGGCCCGGCGGCCGGCGCGTCGACCGCCGCCGAGAGCGCCGCCGAGAGCTCCTCGACCGTCGTCGCCTGCCAGAGCAGCTGCGGCGGCACCGCGGCGCCGAGCAGCTCCTCGAAGCGCGCCTGGAGCTCGACGCTCGCGAGCGAGTCGAGCCCCAGCGCCATCAGCTTCGAGGTCGGGGTGACGCTCCCGAGGTCCACCCGCGCGAGCCGGGCGAGCTCCTCGCGCACCACCTCGACGAGCAGGCCCACCCGCCCCGGGGCGGGCACCGCGCGCAGCGCGAGGCGCAGCACCCGCGCCGGATCGGCCGCCGCGCGCGCGCCCTCGGCCCCCGCGGGCGCCGGCGCCTCCTGCGCCACGGACACCGCGAGCGTCTCGAGCGTCCCCTCGCGGAAGCCCTGGGCGCACGCGTGCCGCTGGACCTTGCCGCTCGACGTCTTCGGCAGGGTCCGCGGGCGGAGCAGCAGCACCGCGTGCGGCTGCACGTCGTGCTCCCTGGCGACCGCCGATCGCAGCGCCTCCACGACGTCCGGCGGCGGGTCGCCGCCGCGGCCGTCGAGCTCGGCCGCGACGCCGAGCCGCTCTTCACCGCCGACCTCGATCGAGAACGCCGCGCAGCAGCCCGGGCGAACGCGCGGGTGCGCGGCCTCCACCGTCCGCTCGATGTCGTCGGGGTACAGGTTTCGCCCCCGGATGACGATGAGGTCCTTGATGCGCCCGGTGACGAACAGCTCGCCTCCCGAGAGGAAGCCGAGATCCCCCGTCCGCAGGTACGACGCCTCGCCGTCGCCCTGGAGGCGCGCGCCGAACGCGCGCGCTGTCTCCTCGGCGCGGCCCCAGTACCCCCCGGCGACGCTCGGGCCGGCGATCCAGATCTCGCCGATCTGCCCGTCCGCGACCCGCTCTCCGCGCTCCGGCGACACGACGGCGATGCGCGCCCGGGGTGCCCCGGACGACACGAGCCGCCGCGCCCCCGCGGCGGCCGGCTCCACCGGGAGCGAGACCCCTCGCGCGAGCGCGCCGGCGTCGACGCTCACGCCGGTGGGCGGCGCGTCGCGGAGGCCCCGGAGGCGAACAGCGTCGCCTCTGCGAGCCCGTAGCACGGGTAGAACGCCTCCCGGCGGAAGCCGCAGGGCGCGAACACCGCCGCGAACCGGTCGAGCGTCTCGGCGCGGATCGGCTCCGCGCCGTTGAACGCCACCGTCCACGAGCGGAGGTCGAGCGCCGCCAGATCCTCGCGGGTCGCCTTGCGCGCGCAGAGGTCGTACGCGAAGTTCGGCCCGCCGCTCGTCGTGGCGCGGAAATGGGAGATCGCCTTGAGCCACCGGAGCGGTCTCTCCAGGAACGCGAGCGGCGACATGTGCGTGCACGGAAAGCCGACGAAGATCGGCTGCAGCACGTTCCCGATGAGCCCCATGTCGTGGAAGAGCGGCAGCCACCCCACGCCCGACGAGCCCGCGTCGTGCTCGAAGCCGGCGCGGATGGCGCGCTCGTTGGCGATCACGTTCGCGTGGCTCACCATCACCCCCTTGGGGTGCCCGGTGGAGCCCGACGTGTACTGGAGGAACGCGAGCGTCTCCCCGGAGATGTCCGGCGCGCGCCACGCCGAGGCCGCCCCGGGCTCGAGCGCGTCCGTCGCGATCCAGCGGAGCTCCGAGAGCTCGGGCGCCTGCGCCCGGAGGGCCTCCGAGAGGGAGGCGATCAGCCCGGTCGTGAGCACGAACCTCGCGCCGGCGTCGCGGGCGATCGCGCGGAGGCGCGGCAGGGTGCGATCCAGCTGCGCCGGGTTCGGCGGGTACGTCGGGACGGCGACGACGCCGGCGTAGACGCAGCCCATGAACGCCGCGATGAAGTCGAGCCCGGGCGCGTAGAGGAGCAGCGCGCGGTCCGCGGCGGCCCCCGCCGCCTGCAGCGACGCGGCGATGCCCATCGCGCGGAGGTGGAGATCGCGAAACGTCCACTCCTCGGAGCCGCCGTCCACGTCTCCGGTGGTCAGGAACCGAAAGGCGAGGGCGTCGCCCTGGGCCTCCGCGCGCAGCCGGAGGAGATCCACGAGGGTCTCGCAGCGATCCAGACCGCCCAACAACACATCACCGTTCATCGAAGCTCTCCAGCGCCCTGTCGCGCTCTGCGAAGCCCGCCTGGCGTCAGCGCGTCATGTCGAAGAAGTCGTCGATCCACACCACGTCGCCCGCCGCCTCGGCGCGCGCGTAAGCCCACCTCGCCACGGCGAGGTCGAGCGTCCCCATGCCGAACGGCGAGAACACGATCGGCTTCGTCCGCGGCGCCGCGCGCTGCCCGAGGAGCACCTGGGCGAGCGTCCCCGTCACGAACTCGCGCCCGCCGGACTCCTGCTCTGCGAGGTGCAGCGACGTCCCGGCGCTCATCACGTGCTCTACGCTGTCCACCACGTTGAACGAGGAGAGGACGACGCGCGGCGACAGGTCGCGCAGCGACAGGTGCAGCACCACCGGCGCGTGCGAGAACCAGGCCGGATCGTGGACGTGCGGCGTGGCGGCCGAGGTCGTGAAGACGAGGAGATCGCTCCGCCGCACCACCGACTCCAGGTCCTTCGCCACATGGACGTCGCGGCGCCGCTCCGGCGCGAAGGCGACCTCGCGGAACCGCTCCGGCTCCGCGGGGTTCGTGTCGAACAGGAGCACCTCCGGGATCTCCCAGCCGAGGCGCGACAGGAAGGACACCACGTACCGCGCGATGAGCCCCGTCCCGACGATGCCGAGCGTGCCCGCGCGCCGCCCCCCGGAGAGCGCCGCCGCGGCCGAGACCGCCGACGCCGCGGTGCGCGCCGCCGAGATGATCGAGCCCTCGAGGCACGCGAACGGATAGCCGTTGTCCGCCCGGTTGAGGACGATCACCGCCGACGCCCGGGGGATGCCTTGCCGGATGTTCGCCGGATAGCTGGCGATCCACTTGATCCCCGACACGGGCTCACCACCGCCGAGGTGGGCTGGAAGCGCGATGATCCGCGCGTCCGGCCGGTCGGGGAAGCGGAGGAAATAGCTGTTGGGACAGACCACCTCTCCCCGGTGGCCTGCGAGGTACACGTCCTCGACCGCCTTGACGCACTCCTCGGGGCTCTCCTCGATGAGGCGGCGGATGACATTGCCAGATACCACACCAAAGCGCATCGCTCATCCCTCGGCGTAACGCGACGCCCAAGCAGGGTTGTAAACAGTGTCCAGATAAGGCACGCCGCGGTCCGCGCAGAGGAACAGGACCTTCGGCCTCACGAGGCCGGTCGCCTTGCTGAAATAGCGCTGGATCGCGGCGTAGACCGTCCCCGTCGAGCCGCCGACGAGCAGCTTGTGGCGGTCGAGGAGGGTCCGGCACGCGGCGATCGACTCGACCTCGGGCACGATCACCACATCGTCGATCAGCGCCTCGCGGAGCAGATCCGGAACGACCCCCGCGCCGATGCCCGGGATGCGCCGCGGCCGCGGCGGGCCGCCGAAGATCACCGAGCCCTCGGCGTCCACCGCGACGATCTTCACGCCCGGGAAGTGCTCCTTCAGGCGCCGCGAGAGCCCCGCGATCGTCCCCGCCGAGCTCACGGCGACGAACACGAAATCGAGGGCCGTGAACGCCTCGCAGATCTCCCGGCCCGTCGTGTGGAAATGGGCCATCATCCCGTCAGGGTTCTTGTACTGGTTGGGCCAGTAAGAGCTCGGGAGCGCGGCGCAGAGCGACTGCACCCGGGCGAGCCGCGTCTTCAGGAATCCCCCGGTGTCGTCGCGCTCCTCCACCTTCACGACCCTCGCGCAGAGCGAGCGGAGCACGTGCTCGTTCACCGCGGAGATGTGGGGATCGATCACGGGGATGTAGTCGAGCCCGAGGAGCTGAGCGTACGCGGCGAGCGCGATCGCGAAGTTGCCTGACGACGACTCCACGACCGTCGTCCGCGGGTCGACCTCGCCGCGCTCGATCGCCGTCTTCAGGATCCAGAGCGCGGGGCGGTCCTTGATGCTCCCGACCGCGTTGCAGTACTCGAGCTTCACGGAGAGATCGAGCCGCTCGTGCTCGAGCTTCACGACCGGCGTCCCACGGAGCATGCTGACGAGCGTGGCCGCCCGCGCCAGGAGTTGCTCTTGTTTAAGCATGCAAGCTTCACCACCCTCAAGACAGCGGACAGGCGACGCGCGAGCGGACGAGGGCCCTCGCGCCAAAGGCTCATCACGAGACGACGGACAGGCGCTCTCGCTCTAGGCTCCTCGCGGGCGCAGGGAGACGAGCCGCTCCGCCCAGAGCCCCTCGAGCTCCTGGGCCGCCTTCTGCGCGCGCGCGGGCTCGTCCACGCCGGCGTCCGCGAGCAGCTCGGCCAGGGAGCGCGCCCCGTCCGCGCGCATCAGCGCCTCGCCCAGGTCGGCCGACACGCTCACCCGCGCGCCGGCGTCGTACGTGTTCCGGAGCTCGAAGGCCGTGGCCGCGCGATCCATCGCCACGAAGCGGCGGATCTGGTCCACGCGGACGTGCCTCGGGATGTCGACCGCGAGCGTCGCCACGTCCTCCCACGTCCACGCGCGCTTCTCGACGAAGAAGCCGCCGATCGCGAGGTAGTTGAGCCCGGTGGTCAGGAAGCTCGTTACCACGTCGTGCGCGGAGTCGACGATCGGCTCCACGTTGTTGTTGAACGAGGTGTTGAGCAGCACCGGCACGCCCGTCCTGTCCTTGAACGCCTTGAGGACGCCCCAGAAATGCGGGTTCGAGCCCCGCGCCACCGTCTGGACGCGGGCCGTGCCGTCCACGTGCGTCGTCGCCCCGAGGACGCTCCGCTTGTCCTCTCGGACCTTCAGCACGAAGATCATGAACGGGAACTCGCCCTCACCGGGCGGGAGCTCGAAGAACTCGCGCGCGTCCTCCGCGAGGACGGCCGGCGCGAACGGCCGGTAGGCCTCTCGCTTCTTGACCATCGCGTTCACGAGGTCCTTGTTCGCGGCCGGCCTCGGGTCGGCCAGGATGCTCCTGTGCCCGAGCGCCCGCGGCCCGAACTCCGATCCTCCCTGCGCCCAGCCGACGGCGGCCCCGGCGGCGATCACCTCGGCGACGCGCCCCGGCAGATCCTCGGCGCGCTCGTGGCGGAGGAAGCGGGACCACCCCGAGAGCTCGCGCTCGATCTCGGCCTCGCCGCCCACGTCGCGGCCCCAGAACACGTGCTCGATCCGCCTCCGCGACTTCAGCGCTCCCGCGGCGAGCGTCGTGTGCAGCGCCGCCCCGAGCGCGCAGCCCGCGTCGTGCGCCGCCGGCTGCACGAAGACGCGCTCGAACATCCCCGAATAGAGGATCTTCCCGTTCATCGTGCAGTTGTGCGCGACCCCGCCGGCCAGGCAGAGCCGCGTCTTGCCCGTGGCCTCGCGCTCGTGGCGGATCACGTGCAGCGCGAGCGCCTCCAGGGCCTCCTGCAGCGACGCCGCGACGTCGCGGTGCTGCTGGGTGAAGGGCCCGCCCTTCCTGCGCACCTCGATCGCCTGCGCCAGCGCGCCCACGCGGTCGCGGTGGATCTCGTAATCTCCGTCCGGCAAGAGCGTGTAGAGCGAGCTCATCAGCGCGCGGTACCTCGCCGGATCGCCGTAGGGCGCGAGCCCCATCACCTTGTACTCGTCGAACACCCCGTATCCGAGGAGCGCGATGACGGAGACATAGAAGTTCCCGAGCGACTTCGACTCCGGGATCGTCTTCAGCACGTCGATCCTGTCGCCCGAGCCCACGGCCACGAGCCCGGACAGGAAGTCTCCCGACCCGTCGATCGCCACGATCAGGCTGTCGTCGTACCCCGACAGCAGGTACGTGCTCGCCGCGTGCGCCTGGTGGTGCGGCACGAACACGATCTTGTCGCGGTCGATCGGGCGCCCCAGCCCCTGGCCGAGCTTCGCCGCGAGCAGCGTGCGCGCGTCGATCCGCGGCAGCGCGCCCCCGGTCAGGAGCCGCACCCGCCCGAGGAGCGCGTTGCAGTACTCCTCGCTCGCGTAGAACGCGATCCGGTCCACACGATCGATGTCGACGCCGCCCCGGGCGAGGCAGAAGCGGATCGCCTCGATGGGGAACTTGTTGGAGTGCTTGATGCGGTTGAGCCGCTCCTCCTCGATCCCCGCGATGACCTCCCCGCCGTCGACGAGCACGGCCGCGCCGTCGTGCGTGAAGCTCTTCGGGATGTCGTACATCTCCTCGTGGGCGAAGCTCAACCCGCCGGAAAGGCCCAGCGTCAGCATGTCTCCTCCTTGCCGCTCGCGCTCATCGCGCCATCGAGCCACGGCGACGACGCCGCGCCGTCGAACTCGCCCTCTCCGAGCGCTCGTCGCCCGTGGGCGCGCTCGATGACGGCGTTCACCTCCGGCCCGAGCGGGCCGAAGACGACCTCCTTGCACAGGCGCTCCAGGGCGCCGTCCCCCGCGTACGCCCGCGCGCCGACGATGCCGCGCGCCGCCGAGACGGTCTCCTCGGCGCACCTCGTCCCCGTGTACTTCGCGGCCCCGGCCAGCTCGTAGAGCCGCGGCAGCCGCTCGGCGCGGTCCCTCGCGGAGGCGATCGTGCCCATCGCCTCGCCCGCCTCGCGAACCGCCGCGCACGCGGCGCGGTAGCGGATCACGAGGCGGCCGATGTCCACGACCATGCCGTCCAGCTCGGCGAGCGGCGCCCCGTCCCGGCCGCGCACCGTACGGAGGAACCGGCGCGACTCGTCGATCGCCTGCGCCGCGGCGCCGAGGTACAGCGATGGAATCAGCACCTGGTGCCACACCATCTCGAACAGGAGGAGCTGCACCACCTCCGGCCCGGGGCCGCCGAGCAGGAGGTCCTCCTCCGGCACGAAGAGATCGTGGAACACGATCCGGCGTGTATCGGAGTCGAGCATCGCGTCCGGGAACAGGTACGGGCCTATCTCGACGGCCGGGTTGCCCCGCGGCCGCGTCATGAACACCGCGGGGAAACCCTCCTCCAGCGCCGTCGTGAAGATCAGGAGATCTCCCTCGGTCGCGAGGGACGTGTACGACGCGGCGCCGCTCACCACGTGGCCTCCGGGCACCTTCCGCGCCCGCGTCCCCACCGCGTTCACGCGGTCCGCGTGGACCCGCGAGTTCGTGTTGGCCACGAGCCGGCGCCCCTCGACGACCTCCGAGAGCAGCGCGCGCCGCCGCGCGTCGAGCCGCGCGTCGTCCGCGATGGGGAAGGTGGCTATCGCGGAGGTCACGTAGAAATGGTTCTCCACCGCGAGCGCGACAGCAGGGGAGATCCCCGCGAGCCGGTGCAGCACGTGCGCGCACGCGCGGAACAGGCCTGCTGCGTCTCCCTCGTAGATGCGCCCCAAGAAGGGCAGATCCGTCGACCGGAACACCCGGTAGAAGGCCGGCAGATCCCGCTCCGCGAGCGCCTTCTTCAGCGCTTCTGCCGCGAGCTGCGTCTGCCGATCGAGGTCGATCCTCGGGCGCGCCTTGCGTCCAGCGCTCATGGTCATGTCATCCGAGCTCACAGCGCTCTTCTCCTTGCACCCGTCGTGTCCCGAGCCCCGCGGCCGCTCCGGCCTGCGTCGTCTCTTCCCTGTGCGCCCGGCCGGCGCGCTCACTGCACGTCCGTGAGGCCGGCGCGCTCTTCACGCGCGTCTGGCTTCGGCGCCCGCTCTTCACCCGCGCTCGGCCGGCGCGAGCCGGACCAGCCGCTCCGTCCAGAGGGCCCAGAGCTCGCCCGCGACGTCGGCCCCCGCGCCGTCGAGCAGCGACGACAGCGGCCGGCTCCCGTCGGCCTTCACCAGCGCCTCGTACGCGGGGCGCGAGATCTTCCGGCGTATCCCGCGGTCGTAGCTCGTCCGCAGCTCCCACGCGTCGCCGATGCGCGTGCCGTCGAGCCACCCGCGCGTGCGGCACACCTGGGTCGAGCGCGGGATCTCCACGACCATGCCGAGCCTGGCCTCCAGCGACGGGTCCTTCTCACGGACGAGCACGTCGTCCACGAAGGCGGCCTCGAGGCGGCTCGTGAGGAGCAGCGCGACAACGTCGTCGACCGTCTCGGCGGGCGGCTCCGCCCCGTGATCGAGCGACGTCGCGAGCAGCGCCCCGACCCCGGAGATCTCCTTGAACGCGCAGAGCAGCGCGAACAGCCGGGGATCCGCCTCCTTCAGCACCACCTGCGCGCGGACCGTGCCGTCCGCGTGCAGCGCCGCGGCGAGCGCCGCGCGGCGCTCGCGCCTCACGCGGAGGGCGAAGCTCTTCCAGCGCAGCTGCTCGGCCGGGCAGGGCAGCATCAGGCACTCGGCCGCGTCCTCGGCGAGCATCGCGACCGACAGCGGCCGGTGCGGCGCGCGCCGCTTCAGCTCGTTCAGCGCCTCCCGCCGCCGCTCGTCCCGCGGATCGGCGACGATCGCGCGGCGCCCGAGCGCCACGAGCCCCATCTCCGATCGCCCGTTCGCCCAGCCCACGGCCGCGCCCCCGGCGATCAGCTCCGCGGCCTCGCGGGCCGGATCGGCCGGACGCTCCGCCGTCACGAGCGCGCCCCAGCGCCTGAGCGCCGGGATCACCGCGTCCGCGTTCCCGATGTCCGAGCCCCAGGCCACGTTGTCGAGCGGGGCGCGGCGCGGCGGCGCGTCGCTCGCGAAGAGCGCGGCCCCGAGGGCGCAGCCCGCGTCGTGCGCAGCGGGCTGCACGAACACCTCGTCGAACAGGCCGCTCGCGAGGACGCGCGAGTTGACGGCGCAGATCTGCGCCCCCCCGCCGGCCAGGCACAGCCGCCGGAGCCCGCTCTTCGTGCGGTGGTGGCGCAGCACGTGGAGCACGATCTCGGAGATCGCCTCTTCCAGCGCGGCGATCACGTCCTTGTGCGCCTGCTCCACCGGATCGCCGCGCAGCCTGCCCGGCGCCCTCGAGAGCACCGCCGCGAGGTTCTGGAAGGCGAGATCGTAGTCGCCGTCCGGCAGCAGCCTGTACACCTCGCGCATCGCGCCGCGGAGCGCGGCGGGGTCGCCCTGCGGGGCGAGCTCCATCGCCTCGGCCTCCTCGAACGGGCTGTATCCGAGCGCGCGGATCGTGCGATGGCACAGCTCGCCGAGCGACTTCTGCGGTGAGAACGCCGCGAGCGACGTGAGGCACGACCGGCTCCCGCTCGCCGACGTCCCGGCGAGGACCCCGCCCTCGTTGTCGATGACGTAGACGAGCGCCTGATCGAAGCCCGACACCGCGATGGCGCTCACCGCGTGCGTCATCATGTGCGGCACGAAGACGAGCCGCGCCGGATCGATCGCGCACCGCATCTCCCGCTGGATGGCCGCGTGCAGCAGACCGCGCGCGTCCGGCACGCCGGCGAGCTCCGGGAACGCCGCGCGCAGGCGCCCGACGAGCAGGTTGGCCGTCTCCTCGCCTGAATAATAGGCGATCCGGTCCACGTCCGAGAGCGCGACGCCTCGCTGTCTCAGGCAGGCGCGCAGCGCGTCGAACGGGAACTTGTTCGTCCGCCGGACGCGGTTCAGCCGCTCTTCCTCGATGGCGGCCACCACCTGCCCGTCCTCGACCAGCACGGCCGCCGCGTCGTACGTGAAGAACTGCGGCGAGTCGTAGCGGCAGTCGTAGACGGGATCCAAGCCTCCTGCGAGGCCCAGAGTCAGCATGCGCTCCTCCATCCTTCTCGGTCGGGACGTCCACCGCCCTCCCGGGTTCCGTCTCAGCCGTTTCGCAAGGGTCGTTCCATCGACCGGCGCGACGGTTCCGGCGGCGCCCTCGGGAGGGGGTGATCTATTTCGTTAAGATTCTTTAAGAAGCTGGAGAAATGTGGAGCGATGGGGGGCGAGCGCCGCGCGGATCTTCGCCGACGCGCGCTCGAGGATCTCGGTGCTCTGGAGATCCTTCGGCTTGATACCGAGCTTCGCGAGGCGGCTGTAAACGTACGGCAACGAGCGATCGATTCGCCGCGACAGCTCGCGCGCGTTCCTGGTCTCGCTGGCCCACGTCAGGAAAAGGAGGTCGTAGAGCTTCTCGACCTCTTGTGGGTGCACCTGGGATACCGCCGCTGTGTCGTCGTGGGGGGGCGCGCCCTGCTGGGCCAGGAGGTCGAGCGCGCACGCGGCCCGCCAGTTTTGCTCGACGGTCCGCTCCGGGTCTCGCACGAGGAAGTACCGCTCGACGGCGTTGCGGAGCTCGCGGACGTTGCCCCTGTACACTCCGTTGCTCGCGAGCTCGCCGATGGCGCTCACCTCGCGCGCGGGGAGGAGCGTGCGGTAGCGCTCCCCGAGCTCCAGGGCGAGGACCCGCGAGAGGCTGCGCAGGTCCTCCCGGCTGGGCGGCGGCACGACGATGGTGAGCACGCTGAGCCGGAAGAACAGGTCGGCTCGAAACGTCTTGTCGAGACCGGCGGCGAGGTCCCGGTTCGTGGCGGCGAGGACGCGGACGTCGACGCTCTTCTCCTCGCTGCCGCCCACGGGCCAGAACGAGCCGTCCGCGAGGAAGCGGAGGAGCTTCGCCTGCGCCTCCGCCGGCAGCTCGCCGATCTCGTCGAGGAACAGGCTGCCTCCGGACGCGAGCTCCACCACGCCGCGCTTCGATACGGTCGCCCCCGTGTACGCGCCGCGCACGTGGCCGAACAGCTCGCTCTCGAACAACGTTTGCGTGAGGGCCGCGCAGTTGACGGTGATGAGTCGGTGCTTCGAACGCTTGCTGTGCTGATGGATGTCGCGCGCGAGGATGTCTTTCCCCGCCCCGGTCGGCCCGACGATAAGGACCGAGCAGTCTGCGGACGCTGCCTGTTTCGCGAACCCGAGCGCCCTGCGCCGCGCCTCCGAGTGCGCGACGAATCTCCAAGAGCTGGTCATCAATACCTCTCCTGATCCTTCATGACGGAAACAGTTGTTGTCTCACTCCGCCCGCGAGTACGGGCATTTGGCAACATATCGTTTCCCGAGCGTGCACCTCCGGCCGCGCGCCGCCGAGCATGCGCCGGCCGAGCCATCTCGACGGCGGGCCCAGGAGACACGCGAAGAGCGGGCGCGGGCGGTGCAAACGAAAACGAACGCCGGAGCAGGAATGCGCTCGCCGTGATGTTCGCGGGGGCGGCTCCGGGGACCCGACACGGCCCGTCGTCTCAGCCCGGGCAGCGGGGCGGGGCGGGGCGGGCGACTGCGCGCTGCGTGGATGCTCTTTCGATGCCGAGAGGTTGACGTATCTGTTATCAGGACGGCGTCGCCATGGCGGCCGCCGTGTGTCACGGTCACAGCCTCACGGGATCATGACCGCATATCAGCCGATGTGCTTCAGAGCGAGGGTGCGCGCTCTTCGCAGCAAAGCTCCCACCGCGTCGAGATCGCGAAACATGCAGTCGGGCCGCCTGAACGGCGCTTGGCATTCGGGTATCGGTGCGGCCATGCACGAAGGGGTGGAACAGCAAAGGAGAACGGTGGCGATGAGGGGGTTGAGCGTTCCCATGGGAAGCGCAGCGCGCTGACGGCGACCCCTTCGACGACGGCTGAACTTGGCGACGACGGCTGAGCCTGGCGCGCGCCCGACAGCGGCTGAGCCCGTCACCCCTCCATGCCTGATGCCGGCGCTGCTGCGTTCCCCGTAGGCGCATCAGGTCTTTCCTTCGTGCCGCAGGCCGGAACGGCAGGAGCCGCGCGAGCTGCGCAGATCCGCGGATGCCTGTCGCTTCGTTCGCAGTAGATTCTGCCGCCGGAGGCAACCGAGGGATGACCGGAACGTCGGACGAACAGCAGACGAGCGGCCACGTGGACGGCGCCAACCTGCAGGCGATGGCAGCGCAGCTCGTCGACGCGGCGTGCGAGGGCGTGGCGCCTCGCCTGCCGCGCGCCACCTACCGCGTGCAGCTCAACAAGGACTTTACCTTCGAGCAGGCGCGGCAGGTCGTCGCCTACCTCGACGCCCTCGGCGTCAGCGATCTCTACTCTTCGCCGTTCTTTAAGGCGCGCCCCGAGAGCATGCACGGCTACGACCTCGTCGACCACAACGCCCTCAACCCCGCGATCGGCGAGCGCGCCGACCTCGACCGGCTCACCGGCGAGCTCGCGGCGCACGGCATGGGCCTCCTGCTCGACTTCGTGCCCAACCACATGGGCATCGGCACCTCCGAGAACGCCTGGTGGAGCGACGTCCTCCAGAACGGCCCGAGCTCGCTCTACGCGCCGTTCTTCGACATCGACTGGGCGCCGCTCAAGACGGAGCTCAAGCACAAGGTGCTGCTCCCCGTGCTCGGCGACCACTTCGGGCGCGTGCTCGAGCGCGGCGAGCTCAAGATCGAGTTCGACAGCGGCGCGTTCATGCTCCGGTACTTCGATCACGTCTTCCCGGTGAACCCGCGGACGTACGGCATGATCATCGGGCCGCTCGTGCCCGGGCTCGTCGCCGCGCTCGGCGAGGAGCACGACGCGCTCCTCGAGCTGCAGAGCATCCTCACCGGGCTCCGCAACATGCCGCCGCGGACCGAGACACAGCGGGCCAAGGTGATCGAGCGGCGCCGGGAGAAGGAGATCCTCAGGCGGCGGCTCGCGTCGCTCGTCGCGGACTCGCCCGACATCGCGGCGGCGGTGGCCGAGGGCGTCCTGCGTATCAACGGCAAGGCGGGCGATCCGCGGAGCTTCGACCCGATCGAGGCGCTGCTCGAGGAGCAGGCCTACCGCCTCAGCTTCTGGCGCACCGCCGCCGAGGAGATCAACTACCGCCGGTTCTTCGACATCAACGACCTCGCGGCGATCCGGATGGAGCACCGGCCGGTGTTCGCCGAGGCGCACCGCCTCGTCTTCGAGCTCTGCGAGCGGGGCCAGGTCACGGGGCTGCGCATCGACCACCCCGACGGCCTCTGGGACCCGATCGGCTACTTCGAGGATCTCCAGCAGGGCTACGTGCTCGAGCGCTGCCGGCGCCGCTTCCTCGCCGAGGCTGCGGGCGAGCCGGAGCTGCGGCACGACCCGCGCCGCCGCCCCGAGGCCCGCTTCGCCCGGCTGGAGCCGGCCCTCCGCGCGGCCCTCTCGGAGCGCGCCGCGCGCGGCGCGCTGAACGCGCGGCCGCTCTACGTCGTCGTCGAGAAGATCCTCGCGCGCGGCGAGACGCTGCCCGAGGCCTGGCCCGTCCACGGGACGAGCGGCTACGACTTCACCGCGCTCGTGGGCGAGCTCTTCGTCGACGCCTCGAGCGAGGGGCAGATGAACGCGATCTACGAGCGGTTCATCGGCGAGCACATACCGTTCGAGGCGCTCGTCTACGAGAAGAAGAAGGTGATCCTCCGGACGGCCCTGGCGAGCGAGCTCAACGTGCTCACCCACGCCCTGAACCGGCTCACCGAGCGCGACCGCCGCTTCCGCGACTTCACCCTGGGCTCGCTCAACGAGGCCCTGCGCGAGGTCATCGCGTGCTTCCCCGTGTACCGCACCTACATCAACGATCGGACGCCGGCGATCTCCGATCACGATCGCGTCGCCATCGGCCGCGCCGTCGCCCTCGCGCGCCGGCAGAACCCGACGATGGAGGGATCCATCTTCACGTTCGTGCGCTCGGTCCTCATGCTCGACGGCACGGATCTCTTCCGCGAGGAGGACCGACACCTCTTCTGCGACTTCGTGATGAAGTTCCAGCAGCTCACCGGGCCGGTGATGGCGAAGGGGCTCGAGGACACGTCGTTCTACATCTACAACCGGCTCGTGTCGCTGAACGAGGTCGGGGGCGAGCCCGAGCGCTACGGATCGAGCGTCCTCGCGTTCCACCGCGGCAACGTGCAGCGGCACAGGGCGTGGCCGTACTCGATGCTCGCGACGTCGACGCACGACACGAAGCGGAGCGAGGACGTGCGGGCGCGCATCAGCGTGCTCTCGGAGCTGCCGTCGGCCTGGGAGGAGGCGCTCCACCGCGCCGCCGCCGCCGCCGCGCCGCTCAAGGCCGAGATCGAGGGCCGCCTCGCGCCGGACAGCAACGAGGAGTACCTCTTCTACCAGACCCTCCTCGGCAGCCTGCCGATCGAGCCGCTGCTCGGCGGCGAACGCGAGCCACCCGGCCCGCGCGCGCCCGAGGGGGACGCGCTCTCGGCGTACGCGGACCGCCTCGTGGAGTACATGCGCAAGGCCACGAAGGAGGCGAAGGTCAACACGTCCTGGATCGACGCGCAGCCCGAGTACGACGCGGCCGTCGAGGCGTTCGTCCGCAAGGCGCTCTCGTCCGCGGAGGTCCTGGGCGCGCTCCTGCCGCTCGCGCGCGTGGCCGCGTACCACGGCATGTGGGGCTCGATCTCGCAGACGCTGCTGAAGCTCACCTCGCCGGGCGTGCCCGACATCTACCAGGGCAACGAGGTGTGGGACTTCAGCCTCGTCGACCCGGACAACCGCCGCCCGGTCGACTACGCCGTGCGCGAGCGGGCGCTCGCGGAGATCCGCGCGCGCCGGCGGCCCCGCGGAGGGGGCCGCGCGCTCGCGCGCGAGCTCTGCGCCGAGGCGCGCGACGGCCGCGTGAAGCTGTTCGTCACGCACGTCGCGCTCGAGCTGCGCCGGCGCCACCCGGAGCTCTTCGGGGCCGACGGGGACTACGCGCCGCGCGCCGTGATCGGCGAGCGCGAGGCCCACGTCGTCTCCTTCGCGCGCCGCGCGCCGGACGGGCGCTCGATCGTCGTGGTCGCGCCCCGGTTCAGCGCGCGGCTGCTCGGCGGCGCCTGCTCCCCGCCGATCGGCGCGGTGTGGGCGGGCACGTCGGTCGACGTGGAGCCCGGCCTCTACACCGATCTCTTCACGGGCGCCGAGCTCGAGGCGTCGCCCTCCGCCCCTCCGCCGCGCGGCTCGGACGCGCCGCCCGAGCCGGGCGACGGCGCGGCGCTCCCGCTCGACCGCGTGCTCTCCGACTTTCCCGTCGCCCTGCTCCTGCGGGCGGCGCAGCGAGGCCAGTGACATGAAGGCGATGCGCACGATGGGCGCGTGGATCGAGGGCGGCGCGGTCCGCTTCCGCGTCTGGGCGCCCGACCACGATCGGATCGAGATCGTCACCTACGAGGCCGACGGCCAGGAGGTCACGGGCGCGCTTCCCGCGGCCTCGACCGGCGACGGCTACTTCGAGGCGACGGCGCCGGGCCTCGGGGCCGGCGCGCTCTACAAGGTGCGGATCGACGGCGAGGGGCCGTTCCCGGACCCGTACTCCCGCGCGCAGCCGCTCGGGGTCCACGGCCCGTCGGCGATCGACGACCCCTCGTTCGCGTGGACGGACGCGGGGTGGCGGGGCGTCGCGCTCGAGGATCTCGTCCTCTACGAGGTCCACGTCGGCGCGGCGACCCCGGAGGGCACGTTCGACGCGCTCATCGGGCAGCTCGCCGATCTCCGGGAGCTCGGGATCACGGCGATCGAGCTCATGCCGGTCGCGAGCTTCCCGGGCGAGCGCGGGTGGGGGTACGACGGGGTCGACCTCTTCGCGCCGCTCGCGGCCTACGGCGGCCCGGCGGGCCTGCGCCGCCTGGTCGACGCGGCCCACGCCGCGGGGCTCGCCGTGATCCTCGACTGCGTCTACAACCACTTCGGCCCCGACGGGAACTACCTCCGCGCCTACGCGACGCGCTACTTCACCGATCGGCACAAGACGCCCTGGGGCGACGCGGTGAACTACGACGGCGCGGGCGCCGAGCAGGTCCGCGCGCTCGTCCTCGAGAACGTCGAGATGTGGATCCGCGACTTCCACATCGACGGCCTCCGCCTCGACGCGACCCACGCGATCGTCGACGACTCCGAGCCGCACATCCTCCGGGAGATCGGCGAGCGCGCGCGGGCGGCCGGCGAGGGGCGGCGCGTCCTGGTGATCGCCGAGGACAGCCACAACGACGCGCGCCTCGTGACGCCCGTCGAGCAGGGCGGGTACGGCCTCGACGCGGTGTGGTCCGACGACTTCCACCACGAGCTGCGCGTCCTGTTCGCCGGGGATCGCGACGGCTACTTCGAGGATCACACGGGCACCGCCGAGGACATCGCGGCGACGATCCGCAAGGGGTGGCTCTACGAGGGGCAGATCTCGAAGCACGCGGGCAAGCCGCGGGGCACGCCCGCGGATCCGGTGCCGCCGCCGCGCTTCGTCCACTGCATCCAGAACCACGATCAGATCGGCAACCGCGCCGTCGGCGATCGGCTCGGGGACAAGGTGAGCCCGGCGGCCTTCCGGACGATGTCGGCGCTGCTCCTGCTCACGCCGTACACGCCGCTGCTGTTCATGGGCCAGGAGTGGAACGCGCGGACGCCGTTCCAGTACTTCACCGATCACGAGGCCGAGCTCGGCCGGCTCGTGACCGAGGGCCGCCGGCGCGAGTTCCAGTACTTCGCGGCGTTCGCCGGCGAGGAGGTGCCGGATCCGCAGGACCCGCGGACGTTCCAGCGCTCGAAGCTCGAGCACGCCGAGCGGCGGCGGCCCGAGCACGCCGGCGTGCTCGCGTGGTACCGCGAGCTCCTCCGCCTCCGCGCCTCGCACCCCGCGCTGCGGAGCCGCGCGCGCGGCGCCTTCTCCGCCGACGCGCTCTCGCCGGACGCGATCTGCGTCGAGCGCCGCGGCGGCGGCGTCGCCGTGATCGCGCTCTGCGCGCTCCGGGGCGCGCTCTCGCTCGACCTCGGCCGCCCGGAGGCGCGGGCGCTCGCGTTCAGCGAGGAGCCGCGGTTCGGCGGCGCGGCGCGGCGTCCGCCGCTCGAGCGCGGCCGGGTGGAGCTCGAGGGGCCGGCGGTCCTGATCGTCGAGGTGCCCGATCCTTCCGGGGCGCCGTGCTGAAGCCCGTCACGTTCACGCCCATCGGCGTGGTGCGCACGCCGTTCTCCGACAAGGTGAGCGCGCCGCGGCAGCCCCACGCGGCGGGCAGCGCCGAGGGGACGATCGAGCTCGTGCCGGGCCTCGGTCTGGAGCACGCGCTCTCGGACATCGAGGGGTGGGACTACCTCTGGGTGGTCTTCTGGTTCCACCTCAACGAGGGCTGGCGCCCGAAGGTGCTGCCGCCGAGGAGCGCCGGCAAGCGGCGCGGCGTGCTGTCGACGCGCTCGCCGCACCGCCCGAACCCCATCGGCCTCAGCGCGGTGAGGCTCCTCGCGGTGGACGGGCTCACCCTGCGCGTCGGCGGCGTGGACATGATCGACGGCACGCCGGTGCTCGATCTCAAGCCCTACGTGCCGTACGCGGACGCCCACCCGCACGCGCGCACCGGCTGGCTCACGCCGCTCGCGGAGGAGCCGGGCGGCGGGGCGCCGGTCGACCCCGAGCCCGGCTTCGAGGTGGCGTGGTGCGCGCGCGCCGCCGAGCAGGCCGCGTGGATCGAGGAGGCGCACGGCTTCGCGCTGCGCGAGCGCGTGGACCGGGTGCTCGCGCTCGGCCCGCAGCCGCACCCCTACCGCCGGATCCGCGCCGACGGGGACGCGATGCGCCTCGCCGTGACGTCGTGGCGTGTGCGGTTCAGGGCCGAGGGGCGGCGGATCGACGTGCTGTCGGTGGCGACGGGCTACCGCGAGAAGGAGCTCGTGGGCGGCGAGGGCCCCGATCTCGAGGCGCACCGGCGGTTCGTGGAGCGGTTCGGCCGCGGCTAGCGATCGGCGATCGACCGGCGCACCGCCTGCTCGCCAGCCACGCGCAGATCGCCTGGTATTCCGCGGATCTCGCGTGACGATTCACGCGCGCGCCGCTTGCAGCATGCGCTCGAGGCGGACAAATGCTGAGTGTGCTCATCGGGGACATCTCGGGTGGTTATCGGGCCAGCGGGCCCGACGGAGACGCCTGCTGACGGTGCGGCCGGAGCGTCGTTGCAGCTCGGCTGACCAGGGGGTGAGCCCCCTTCATTGCGCGCCCTCGCCGGTTCTGTACGCGGCCTCGCCGGACGACGGCCGCGGCGACAGGGGGCAGATCGCGGGGGAGCTGCAGCTGAAGGCGGCCCTCCTGGACCGGCTCGGCGAGGCGGCCCTCGCGTGGGAGCTCGGCGGATCGAGCGCGATCGTGTACTTCGGCGCCGGGGCCGAGCAGCTCTACGGCTTCCCGGCGCGCGACGCCGTCGGGCGGTCGAGCCACGAGCTGCTGCGCACCGCCCCGCCGGCGCCGCTCGCGCAGATCGAGGCGGCGCTCCTGCGCGACGGCCTCTGGGACGGCGAGCTCCGGCGCACGACCCGCGACGGCCGGGAGATCCTCGTCGAGAGCCGCCTGCGGCTCGTGGAAGGGGTGGAGCGCCGGCGGCTCGTCCTGGAGACCGGGCGCGAGAGCACCGCCAAGCGGCGCGCCGAGGAGGCCCTGCGCGACAGCGAGGCGTGCTTCCGCAACATGGCCGATCACGCGCCCGTCATGAGCTGGATGACGGGCACCGACGGCGGGTGCAGCTACGCGAGTCGGAGCTGGCTGGACTTCTCTGGCCAGACCGAGTCGGCCGCCCTGGGCACCGGCTGGCTCGAGGCGGTGCACCCCGAGGACCGGTCGGCGGCCGAGGAGGCATTCCTGCGAGCCCACGAGCGACGCGACGCCTACAGGATGGATTTCCGCGTGCGCCGCCGCGACGGCGTGTACCGCTGGTGCATCGACTCGGCCGCTCCGCGGCTCGGCCCGGGCGGCGAGTTCCTCGGCTACGTCGGCTCGATCATCGACATCACCGAGCGCAAGGAGGCGGAGCTCCAGCTGCAGGAGCGGGAGGAGGGGCTGCGCCGCGCCATCATGGAGACCCCGTTCCCCATCATGATCCACGCCGAGGACGGGCAGGTCGTCTGCGTCAACCGCGCGTGGACGGATATCAGCGGGTACACCCACGAGCAGATCCCCACCGTGACGGCGTGGTACGACAGGGCGTACGGGGCGACGGGGGCCGCCGTCCGCGCCAGGGTGGCGTCCCTGTTCGAGCTGAAGGCGGCCTCGGACGAGAACGAGCTCACCATCATCACGGCGAGCGGCGCCAGGCGCACGTGGGTCTTCAGCGCGGCGCCGCTGGGGAAGGACGCGGCGGGCCGACGGCTCCTGGTCTCCATCGCCCACGACATCACCGAGCGGAAGCGGGCCGGCGACGCCTGGGAGGCGACGCTGAGGGAAGCGGACCAGAACAAAGATGCGTTCCTGGCGATGCTGGCGCACGAGCTGCGCAATCCGCTCGGGCCCATCCGCAATGCGGTGGAGATCCTGCGGAGCACCGGGATGGAGCAGCCATCGCTCCGGCGGGCGTGCGGCGTGATCGAGCGGCAGGTGGCGCACATGGCCCGGCTGGTGGACGACCTGCTCGACGTGTCGCGCGTGGCGCGCGGGAGGATCCAGCTGAGGAAGGAGCGCTGCGACCTGTCCCGGCTGGTCCGGCAGACCGCCGAGGACTACCGCAGCACGCTCGAGGCGAGCGGCCTGGAGCTCCAGCTGGAGCTGCCGGCCGAGCCGCTCTGGGTCTCCGGCGATCCCACGCGCCTGTCGCAGGCGGTCAGCAACGTGCTGCACAACGCCAACAAGTTCACCGACGCCGGCGGTCGGGTGACGGTCGCGCTCTCGGCGACGTCGGACGGCTCCGCCGCGATCCGCGTCCGCGATACCGGCATCGGCGTGGCGCCGGCGACGCTGGCGCGCATGTTCGAGCCGTTCAGCCAGGCCGAGCGCAGCCTGGACCGCAACCGGGGCGGGCTCGGGCTGGGGCTGGCGCTCGTGAAGGGTCTTGTCGAACTCCACGGCGGCGCGGCTTCGGCCGAGAGCGCGGGCGTCGGCCACGGGACGGAGATCGCCCTCCGCCTGCCGCTCGCGCGCGGGCCCGAGGCGTCCCCGGAGCGCGCCGCGCCGCCGCCGCGCCCCGACTCGAGGCCGGCCGGCGCCGTGAGGTCGCTGCGCGTCCTGATCATCGAGGACAACGAGGACGCCGCCGAGATGCTGCAGGTGCTCCTCACGATGAACGGCCATCAGGTCGAGGTGGCCCTGTCCGGGGTCGCGGGGGTGGAAGCGGCCCGCTCGTTCCGGCCGGAGGTCATCCTGTGCGACATCGGCCTCCCCGGCGGGATGGATGGCTGCGGCGTGGCGCGGGCCTTGAAGGCCTTGGAGGAGAGCGCGGACGTCGCCCCGTCGCTGATGATCGCGCTGACGGGTTATGGCCAGGAGCGGGACCAGCGCCGGGTCCGCGAGGCAGGCTTCGATATGCACTTCATCAAGCCGATCGATCCGGGCTCGTTGCAGAGCCTCCTGGCCTCCGTGGCGACGCGGGCGTGACGGCGACGAGGGCGCCGGCGCGCCGCCGCGCCGGCCCGGCGGCTCGATGTGGCTCGCTCGCACACAGGCGCTGGCTCGACCTTTGAAAAGGCCTCCGCCTCAGCGCGGAGGATCATGGAGCGACGGGGTACGGGCTGGATCGATCTTCGTGGCAGGCGCAGGGGCCGCAGCGGCGGCGCGCGCCGGCGCGCGCGTGCAGATCGCACGCCTGCGCGCGATCTGCACGCGCGCGCCGGGATCGCGCGGGTGCGCGCGGAGGTGGCCGGCCTCTTCGGAGACGCTGCGCGCGCCGCGCGCATCGAGCGCGACCTCGCGGCGATCCCTGGCGTCGTGTCCGCGCGGGCGAGCGCGCGCACCGGGCGGGTGCTCGTGCGCGTGGGGGAGGAGGCGGCCGACGAGGCTGCGCTCGTGCTTGGCGCCCACGCCGTGCCCGGCGCCCCGCCGCCGCCGTCCGCGCGCCGCGCCGCGCGGGCCCTGGCCGAACGCATGGGCGCGCTCGTGCACGCGGCGCGTCGCTGGGCGCGACCCCGCGAGAGCGCGGCGGGCGAGGGCGACCGCCGCGCGTGGCAGGCGCGGGCCTGGGGGAGCGAGGGCGCGGCGGCCGAGCAGGGTGAGGGCGCGCCGGCCGGGCAGGGTGAGGGCGCGCCGGCCGGGCAGGAGGAGAGCGCGCCGGCCGAGCAGGGGGAGAGCGCGCCGGCCGGGCAGGAGGAGAGCGCGCCGGCCGGGCAGGGGGAGAGCGCGCCGGCCGGGCAGGGTGAGGGCGCGCCGGCCGGGCAGGGCGGAGGCGAGCGCGCCCGCCGCGTCGACGTGGCGCTCCGCGCCCACGCGGAGGACGCGGACGAGGTCGCCCGCGCGCTCGGCGTCGATCCACGCGAGGGGCTCCCCGCCGCCGAGGCGCGCCGCCGCCTCCGCGCGGTCGGCCCGAACGAGCTCGCCGGCGTCGCGACCCGCTCGTCGATCGAGATCCTCGCCGGACAGATCTTCACGGTGCCCACGGCGATGCTCCTCGGCGCGGCGGGCCTGTCGCTCGCGCTCGGCGACCTGATCGACGCTGGCGCCGTCCTCCTCGTCGTCGGCGCGAACGCCGCGATCGGCACGTACACCGAGTCGCGCGCCGAGGAGCTCCTGCACGCGTGGGGCGAGCTCCGCGTCGGGTGGGCGCGCGTCGTGCGCGACGGGCGCGAGCAGCGGCTCGCCGCCGCGGAGCTCGTGCCGGGCGACGTGCTCGCGCTGCGCGCAGGCGAGCCGGTCGCGGCGGACGCGCGCGTCGTCGAAGCGCACGGCCTCGCCGCCGACGAGAGCACGCTGACCGGCGAGAGCGAGCCCGCCGAGAAGCGCGCCGCGAGGGTCGGCGGCGTCGCGCCGCTCGCCGAGCGCCGCAGCATGGTGTACGCGGGCACCACGATCGCCTCGGGCGAGGGGGCGGCGGTGGTCGTCGCGACGGGCCGGTGGACCGCGCTCGGGGACATCCAGCGCGCGCTCTCCCGCGAGTCCGATCGCACCCCGCCGCTCGAGCAGGAGCTCGCGTGGATCGGCCAGCGCCTCGCGACCTTCGCGCTCGCGAGCTCGTCGGCGGTGATGGTCGTCGGCCTCGCGCGCCGGAGGCCGCTCCACGCGCTCTTGCGGAGCGCCGTCGCGCTCGGCGTCGCCGCCATCCCCGAGGGGTTCCCCACCGTGGGCACCACGGCGCTCGCGCTCGCGAGCCGCCGCCTGCGCGGCTCCGGCATCGTGATCCGCCGCCTCGCCGCGGCCGAGACGCTCGGCGCGGTGAGCGTCGTCTGCGCCGACAAGACCGGCACGCTCACCGAGAACCGGATGCAGGTGGCCGAGATCTTCCTCCCCGGCGAGGGCGCGCTGCGCGTGGAGCGCGGCGCCCGCCGGGGCGACGGCGCGGGGCCTGGGCGCCGGATCGCGCTGATCGGCGAGGACGGGCGCGAGGTCGACGCCGCCGCCCCGCGCGTGCACGCGCTCGCGCGCATCGCCGCGCTGAACGCCGACGTCGAGCTGAGCGAGGCGGGCAAGGTCGTCCAGGGCAGCGGCACCGAGCGCGCCCTCGTGGAGTTCGCGCTCGCCGCCGGCTACCCCGTGTCGGCGCGGCGCATCGCGGCCCGGCGCGTGAGCGAGGCGCGACGCTCGGCCGAGCGCGCGTTCATGGTGACGGTCCACGACCACCCGGAGCTCGGGCACATCGAGCTCGTGAAGGGCGCGCCCGAGCAGGTCGTCGCGCGCTGCGACGCGCCGCCGCGGGGCGAGGCGGTCGGCGACGAGCGCGGCGAGGCGCTCCGGCACAACGACGCGATGGCCTCGCGGGGGCTGCGCGTGCTCGCGCTCGCGTGGCGGCAGAACGGCCGGCCGGACAACGACGCTCCGCTCGAGTTCGCCGGCCTCGTCGGCCTCCGCGACCCGCCGCGCCCCGGCGTGCGGGAGGCGCTCGAGGCCCTCTCCGGCGCCGGCATCCGCACCCTGATGCTCACGGGCGACCAGGAGCGGACCGCGCGCGCGATCGGCGCCGAGCTCGGCATCCCGCCGGACGCCGTGCACAGCCGGGTCACCCCGGAGGCCAAGCTCGAGATCGTGCGGGCGCTCCAGCAGGGCGGCGCGATCGTGGCGATGACGGGCGACGGCGTGAACGACGGCCCCGCGCTCAAGGCGGCCGACGTCGGCGTGGCCATGGGCAAGCGCGGCACGGACATCGCGCGGGCCGTGGCCGACGTGGTCCTCGCCGAGGACGATCTGCCGAGCCTCACCGCGGCGGTCTGCGAGGGCCGGCGGCTCCACGACAACGTCCGCCGGGCGATCGCCTACTTCGTCGCGACGAACGCGAGCGAGGTCCTCGCGATGCTGGTCGGCGCCCTCTGCGGCGCCTCGCCGCTGACGCCGCTGCAGCTGCTCTGGATCAACCTGCTCACCGACGTGGCGCCGGCGCTCGCGCTCGCGCTCGAGCCCGCCGAGCCCGGCGTCATGCGGCGCCCTCCGCGCGACCCTGCGGCGCGGCTGCTCGGCGCGGCCGATCTCCGCGCGCTGGGCGTGGACGCGGCCGCGATGTCCGGCGCGTCGCTGTCGGCGTACGCGCTCGGCGGCCGGGCCACCGCGGGGACGAGGGCGTTCACGGCGCTGGTGACCGCGCAGCTGCTCCACATGCTGGCCTGCCGCGCCGGCGCCGGGGATCTCGCGCCCGGGGCCGCGCTCCGCCGGGACAGCCCGCACGTGGCCCGCGCGCTCGCCGCCACGTCCGCGCTCCAGGCGCTCGCGCTCGGCTCCCGGTCGCTCGGCCGCCTGCTCGGGGCGCAGCGCCTAAGCGCCGGGGAGCTCGCGCTCGCCGTGGCCGTCGGCGCGCTGCCCGCGCTGCTTCGCGGCCCTCTGGGGCGCTCCGCGAGCGCCGGCCGCGAGATCGTGTTCGTCAACGGCAGGCGCGCGGCATCGGCATCGGAATCGGCATCGGAATCGGAATCGAACGTGTCAGCAGGAGCCGAAGCGAAAGCAGCAGAAGCGAGAGCAGAAGAGGCAACGGACGAGGGCACAGGCGAGGGGGCGGGGGCGGCCGAGAGACCCAAGCAAGGCGTGCGCGCCACGCGCGTCGCCGGGCTGCGCAAGGGAGACATGGCATCATGAAGTTCCATCCACCGTCGTTCGCCCTGGGGGTTGGCACTGCCGTCCTCCTGATGGGCAAGAAGCAGCACCTCCGGCCGGTGGTCGTCGAGATCGCGGCGCTCGGGCTCCACCTGGGCAAGCTGGGCCTCGGCTTGATCGAGCGCCAGCGGGAGCACGTCGAGGATCTCTTCGCCGAGGTCACCGAGCGGGTGCGCCAGAAGGCCGCGGGCGGGGCGCGCGGCCAGCCGGCTGCGCACAAGAGCAACGGCGCCTCGGGGCTCCACGGCGAGCCGTCGTCATGACGTCGCCGCCGGTCCTCGTCGTCCACGCCCTGGGGCGGCGCGTCCGCCTGCGCGCGCCGGCGCTGGCCGGCCATCGCCGCGTGTGCGAGCGGATCGCGGAGAAGCTCGCCGCCGATCCTGCGTGCGAGGTCGTCTCGATCCGTCCGATGACGGGCTCGGTGATCGTCGAGCGCTCCGAGGGCAGGCTCGAGCCGGAGCGGCTCCGCGCCCTGCTCGCCGGCCTGGTCGACGGGGCGCGCGACGACGACGGCCACCCGATCGGCGCGCCGCGGCCCGAGGGCCACCCTGGCCCGACGCGCGTCGCCCGCGCGGTCGCGCACGCCTTTGCCGGGATCAACGCCGATGTGCGCGAGGCGATGGATTACCGCGCGGATCTGGGCACCATCTTGCCGGTCGTCTTCGCGGCGGCGGGGCTCGCCGAGGTCGGGGCGACGCGCAGGCTGCCTGTGCCGGCCTGGTTCAACCTGCTCTGGTGGTCGCTCCGGTGGTTCATGACGTTCAACCCCGGGGCGATCTCGGAGGAGCTGCACAGCGGCGGGGCGGAGGGCCAGCCGGGCGTCGCGGGCGAGGGGCCCGGCGAAGCGCCCCCCGTATGCGACGATCTCTAGAGCGGCGGTCACCCGCTTCGGATACGGGAGAGCGGCGGTCACCCGCTTCGGATACGGGCCCACCTCGACGTTTTCGGTGCTCAGCGCACCGGAGTGCGCTTGCGCGCCGAAAACGTCGATCTGGGCCCGTCTCCTGTGCGGGTGACCGCCGCTCTGCTCGGCATGGGGCAGAGGGGGGCGGAAAGCGCTGTAGAGCATCGGGGGCCGCCGGGGCGGCTAGCTCGCCCCTTGGCGCTGCGCGCCGACCAGGTAGATGCCGCCCATCACGGTGAGCAGGGCGCCGGCGAGGCCCTGAGTCCAGCGCGGGTTCACCACCTCGGCGAGCGCGACGGGGATCAGCGTGCTCAGCAAGACCATGGTTCGGAAAAACATCTTCCTTACCGCGGACGCCCCTCGGTCGGGGCGCTCCGGGCGCGGTCGAAGGCGGGCCCGTCGGCTCGGCGCGCGGGGGCAGCGCTCGGCGGGAGCTCCCCCCGCGGCGCTCGCGCGGAGGGCAGGAGAGCGCGGGACGAGGGCATTCCGCCGGCGGGGCCAGGATTCTCGGCGCTCACCTCGCCTTGGACATCTCCTTCTGATCGCGGCGTGATCGTGTCGGTGCGCTTTCGAGCTCGTGGCGCCTCCTGTCGACCCCGACGTAAAGCGGCGATGTCTCACAATGGCTCGGGAATAGATTGAACCTTGGTGGCGGGGCGCGTACCCTCTTGGTCCGGATCGTAAGCCCCGGAAGCAGAGGGGAACACGTTGATGGTGCGACTGCAATTCCCGGTGTGGCTAGGCCTGACTGTTGCATCGCTCGCCGTGTTTCCGGGCTGTAGCTGTGGCAGTCCCGACGTGTCCGTGCCTGGGGCCGGGTCGGGGGGTGAGGGTCTCGGGGGTGCTGGCGGGGCTGGTGCAGGCAATCCTGTGGCTTCGGCGGGCGGGGGTGGCGCAGGTGGGCGGCCCGAGGTCGGGGAGCGGGGCATCGGTGCGGGCGAGATGGTCAGCGCGGGGAAGGTCGTGAGGAGTCCGAGCTATCGCATGGTCTTCACGCTCGGTCAGCCGACGCAGATGCAGGGAAAGGCGACCTCACCGAGTTACCGCGTGCAGGGCGGTCTGGTCGGGGCGAACGGGAGCTTGCCATGAACGGGATGGGACGGCGTGTCCTCGCGATGGGTGTTTTTCTCGCCGCCTCCGTCGGCCTCGTGCGCGGCGCGGCCGCCGCCGTGCCGATGCAGATATCGCATCAGGGGCGGCTCTTCACGGCCAACGGCGAGCCGGTCAATGACGTCCTCTCGGTGACGTTCGCCATCTACGCCGCCGAGGACGACGACGAGCCGCTCTGGAGCGAGGTGATCGCGCTCTCGTTCGATGAAGGCTATTTCTCCACGGTGCTCGACTTCACCGAGGAGCAGGCTGAGAAGGTCTTTGACGGCTCGGTCCGCTACATCGGAATCGCGGTCGGGGACGACCAGGAGATGGAGCCTCGCGCTTCGATAGGGAGCGTCCCGTATGCGATGGTCGCGAACAACGCCGTTGGTGAGATCACGCCGAAGCTGGTGAAGATCGGCGGCCGGGTCGTCATCGACGAGAGCGGCAACTGGGTGGGCGACTCGAGCGGCATCGCGGGGCCGAGGGGACCGACGGGTCCGACAGGGCCCGAGGGGCCGGCGGGTCCGACAGGGCCGAAGGGGCCTGAGGGGCCGACAGGGCCCACGGGGCCCCAGGGATCGACGGGACCCGCGGGCGCGACAGGGCCCGAGGGGCCGGCGGGGCCGGCTGGCCTGCCCGGCGAAAGGGGACCGATGGGGCCCGAGGGACCGACGGGGCCCACGGGCGCGACAGGGCCCCAGGGGCCGATGGGGCCCGAGGGGCCGATGGGCCCTGAGGGCCCGATGGGGCCTGAGGGACCGATGGGGCCTGAGGGCCCGATGGGACCCGAGGGACCGATGGGCCCTGAGGGCCCGATGGGGCTCGATGGCCCGAGGGGACCCGAGGGGCCGACGGGGCCCACGGGCGCGACAGGGCCCCAGGGGCCGACCGGGGTGGTCGCCACGATCGCGATTGCGGGCAACATTGCTCCCCTTTTTGACGGTGGCAGCTCCGCGTATGTCTTCGTCGGCCCCCCGGGGTCGGTGACCATCACCGGCAGCCAGCGCGTGACCGGATCGGCCTCTGCGCCGCTCGGGTTGCGGTCGTCCAGCGCTGCGTTCGTCGCTCCGCTCGGCCTCTGCTACCAGCGCCGCAGCGGCGGCGAGCTGGTCAACTTCTTCGGAGGCATCTTTACGAGCCACTATTTCACGCCGACCCGCACAACCTACTCGGTCTCTGCCACGACGGTGCTGACAGAGGGCGAATGGAATGTCGGCATGTGCCTCCGCAATGAGGGGACCAGCCCGATCCAGGGATCGACCTCGACGACCGGCAACGGCTTTGTGAACGGCTGGTTCATCGTCACGAACGACTGACGGCGAGCCCGCCGTCAGGGGTCGTGAGCCCGGCGCTGCTCTCAGGAAGGCAGCCGGCCCCGTGCAGGGGTGTTTTGTCGCGGGCGCGGAGGGGACCGGTGTTCGTTCTGCTGTCAGGAAGGTGACAGACCCCATGCAGGGGTGTCCGTCACGGGGCGCGGAGAGGGCCGGCGTTTGTCCTGTTCTCACGAAGGCGGCCGGCCCCGTGCGGCGGTGTCCGCCGCGGGGCCGGGCAGCTCGGCACGACGTCCCGAGCCACCCGGAGCCTCTCCTCGCCGCGCCGGCGTCTCAGGTCACCTCAGCGCGACCGGGCTCCGCGCGAGGTACTCGTCGTAGGACAGCGTCCGCAGATCCTCGATCCTCTTCGCGCGCATCGCCCCGATGACCGCCCGCGCGAGCTGGAGGTCCGTGAGGAGCGGGATGTTCGCGTCGACAGCGCGCCGCCGGATCAGGTAACCGTCCGGACGGCCGAGCTGGTCGTACTCGCGGGGGATGTTGATCACGAGATCCACCTTCCCCTGCTCGATGGCGCTCATCGCCGTCTCTCCCTCGTCGGGCTGCTTCGCGAGGCTCGTGCACGCGAGCCCGAGCGCCCGGAGCGCCTCGGCCGTGCCCGGCGTCGCGAAGATGGGGAGCTTCAGGTGCTCGGCGATGACGCGGGCCTCGTCGGCGAACCAGTACTTGTCCTCGAGGGGCCCGAGCGAGAGCAGCACGCCCTTCTTGGGGAACCTGAAGCCGGTCGCGAGCAGCGAGTGCAGGAGCGCCTCGTGCATGTCGTCGCCGAAGCAGCCGACCTCACCGGTGCTCGCCATCTCCACGCCGAGCATCGGATCGGCCCCCACGAGGCGCGAGAACGAGAACATCGGCGCCTTCACTCCGACGTAATCGAGGTCGAGCCCGCGGTTCTCGACCGGCTGCGACACGCCGAGCATCCTGCGCATCGCCTCCCGGACGAAGTTGTTCCCCGTGACCTTCGACACGAAGGGGAAGCTCCGCGACGCGCGCAGGTTGCACTCGATCACCTTGACCGTGTTGTGCTTGGCCAAGAACTGCATGTTGAACGGCCCGGTGATGGAGAGCGAGCGCGCCACCTGCTGGGCGATCTGCTTGATCCTGCGGATCGTCGCGATGTAGAGCGACTGCGGGGGCAGGACGAGCGTCGCGTCGCCGCTGTGCACGCCCGCGTTCTCGATGTGCTCGCTGATCGCCCAGAGGATGATCTCACCGCGATCGGCGACCGCGTCGATCTCCACCTCGCGGGCGTGGGTCTCGAACTTGGACACGACCACGGGGTAGGCGGGGGAGACGGCCTTCGCGCGGGCGAGGATGCGATCGAGCTCGTTGGGCTCGTGCGCCACGCTCATGGCCGCGCCGCTCAGCACGTAGCTCGGCCGCACGAGGACGGGGAAGCCGCCGAGCGCGCTCACGATCTCGCCCGCTTGGCCTGCGTCGACGACGTGCGCCCAGCGCGGCTGGTCGATCTCCAGCCGATCGAGCAGATCGCTGAACTTCTTCCGGTCCTCGGCGGTGTCGATGCTCCCCGGGCTCGTGCCGAGGATGCGCGCACCCGCCTCGTGCAGCCGGAGCGCCAGGTTGTTCGGGACCTGCCCGCCCATGCTGACCACGATGCCGTAGGGCTGCTCCCGCTCGTAGATGTCGAGCACCGTCTCGAAGCTGATCTCGTCGAAGACCAGCTTGTCGCACGTGTCGTAGTCGGTGCTGACCGTCTCCGGGTTGTAGTTCAGCATCATGGTCTCGTAGCCGAGCTCCGAGGCCGCGCGGATCGCGTTGACGCAGCACCAGTCGAACTCGACGCTCGATCCGATGCGGTAGGCGCCGGAGCCGAGCACCATGATCTTCTTCCGCCACGACGGCGCGACGTCGGTGGCCGACGCGTGGTAGCTCGAATAGAGGTAGTTCGTCTCGGCGGGGAACTCGGCCGCGAGCGTGTCGATCTGGGCGAGGTGCGGCACCACGCCGTGCCGCTTCCTGGCCTCGCGGATCGAGCCCCGCGGCGCGCCCGTCAGCGTGCCGATCATCCGGTCGCTGAAGCCGAGCTGCTTCGCCTCCCGGAGGGTGGCCTCCTCGAGCGCGGGCTGCGGCGCCGCCGCGGCCTTGTCGGCCTGCGCGGGGACGGCGACCTTGAGCGCCTTCAGGTCCCGGTGCATCCGCACGATCGGCTCGATCTGGTTCAAGAACCACCGGTCGATCTTGGTGAGGTCGTGGATCTCGTCGACCGCCATCCCCTCCTGGAGCGCGCGGGCCACGGCGAAGATCCGGAGCGGCGTCGCGTTCTTCAGCTCGTCGCGGAGGTCCTGGAAGGTGAACGCGTCGGGGTCGAGGCCCTTCACCCCGATGTCGAGCATGCGGAGCGCCTTCTGGATGACCTCGGGGAACGTCCTGCCGATGGCCATGACCTCGCCGACGCTCTTCATCTCGCTGCCGATCCGCATCGACGCGCCGCGGAACTTGCCGAGATCCCAGCGCGGGACCTTGCAGACGAGGTAGTCGAGCGCCGGCTCGAAGAACGCGGTCGTCCTGCGGGTGATCGCGTTGGCGATCTCCGGCATGGTGTAGCCGACGGCGATCTTCGCGGCGACGTAGGCGAGCGGGTAGCCCGTCGCCTTGCTGGCGAGGGCGCTCGACCGGGAGAGGCGCGCGTTCACCTCGATGACCCGGTAATCGGCGCTGTGCGGGTCGAGCGCGTACTGGATGTTGCACTCGCCCACGATGCCGAGGTGGCGGATCGTCTTCAGCGCGACCGAGCGGAGGAGCTGGTACTCCTCGTCGTTCAGCGTCTGCGACGGGGCGACGACGATCGACTCCCCGGTATGGATCCCCATCGGGTCGAGGTTCTCCATGTTGCAGACGGTGATGCAGTTGTCGCGCCCGTCGCGGACGACCTCGTACTCGATCTCCTTCCAGCCCCGGAGGCACTCCTCGACGAGCACCTGGGGCACGCCGCCGGCGAAGCCGCGGCGCACGGCGTCCTCGAGGTCGCGCTCGCTCTCGACGATGCCGCTGCCCTTGCCGCCGAGCGCGTAGCCGCCGCGGAGCATCACGGGGAACCCGATCTCGCGCGCCGCCGCCATGGCCTCGGCCGGCGAGCGGCAGGCGCGGCTGCGGGCCGTCTTCACGCCGATCTCGTCGAGGCGCTCGATGAAGAGCCGCCGGTCCTCGGTGTCGCGGATCGCCTTGATCGGCGTGCCGAGCACCCGCACGCCGTACTTGTCGAGGATGCCCGAGTCGTGGAGCTCGAGCCCGCAGTTGAGCGCGGTCTGCCCGCCGAAGGAGAGGGCGATCGCGTCGACCTCCTCCTTGACGATGATCCGCTCGACGAACTCCGGGGTGACCGCGCAGAGGTGGATGCGGTCGGCGAGCCCCTCGCTCGTCTGGATGGTGGCGATGTTGGGGTTCACGAGGACGGTGGCGATCCCCTCTTCCTTGAGGGCCTTGATCGCCTGCGACCCCGAGTAGTCGAACTCGCCGGCCTGACCGATCTGGAGCGCGCCGGAGCCGAGCACGAGGACGCGCCGGGGTTTCTTGGGGAGATAGGCGCCGTACATGCTCAGCTCCTTCCTGCGGTGGGGGTAGAGCGGGGATCCACGGCAGCGGCCCCCGCGGTCTTGAGTCGCGAATCGGAGGACCCCTTCATCGCGCCGCAGAGGCGGAGGAAGTCGTCGAAGAGGTAGCTTGCGTCCTCGGGCCCAGGCGTCGCCTCGGGGTGGAACTGGACGCTGAAGAAGGGGCGGAGCCGCGAGCGGATGCCCTCGTTGGTGCCGTCGTTGATGTTGACGAACCAGGGCTCCCACTCGGCGGGCAGCGACTCGTGCTTCACCGCGTACCCGTGGTTCTGGCTCGTGACGTAACAGCGGCGGCTCAGGAGGTCCTGCACCGGCTGGTTCACGCCGCGGTGGCCGTACGGCAGCTTGAAGGTGTCGCCGCCGGCGGCCAGCGCGAGGATCTGGTTGCCGAGGCAGATGCCGAAGATCGGCTTCGTGTACGTGCCGAGCAGGCCGCGCAGCGCGGTGACCAGCTGGCCGAGGTCCTTGGGGTCGCCGGGGCCGTTGCCGATGAGGATGCCGTCGGCGCTCTCGGCGAGCTCGGCGATGGGCGCGTGGTAGGGGGCGCGGATGACCGTGACCCCGCGCCGCAGGAGCGAGCGGACGATGTTGTCCTTCGCGCCCGCGTCGATGAGGAGCACCTTCAGGGGGCCGCCCTCGTACGTGATGGGCTCGCGGGGCGAGACGAGGCGGAACACCTCCTCGCGCATGTCCACGGCCTCGGCCGAGCGCTTCACCCGCTCGAGGTCCATCTCGGCCGGGAACAGCCAGCCCTTCATCGTCCCGACCTCCCGGAGCCGCCGCGTCAGCGTGCGCGTGTCGATCCCCGTGATCGCCGGGATGCCCTCGCTGGCGAGCCAGGCGCCGAGCGAGCGGACCGCGGCGTGGTGGCTGTACCGCTCCACGTAGCTCTGGACCACGAGGCCCTGAACCTGGATGCGGTCGGCCTCGTAGGGCCCGTCGACGCTGCCAGCTCTCCGCGGCGCGGGCACGCCGTAGCTGCCCACGAGCGGGTACG
This sequence comes from Sorangium sp. So ce381, assembly GCF_051473845.1. NCBI lineage: Bacteria > Pseudomonadati > Myxococcota > Polyangiales > Polyangiaceae > Sorangium > Sorangium sp. So ce381. The sequence goes on from NZ_CP150336.1 coordinate 3,400,917, forward strand.
TGATCGTCAGGATCTGGCCTCTGTACGAGGGATCCGTGAGCGTCTCGACGTACCCCGTCATGCCGGTGTTGAAGACGACCTCGCCGCTCACCGCGCGCGGGGCGCCGAAGCACCGGCCCGTCATGGTCGTCCCGTCTTCGAGTACGAGCTTCATCCGATTCGCATCCATCCTCTTTGACCGCCTGGGCCGCCGCGGCGCGGACCCTTACGCAGGAGGGGCCGTGAGCGCATGCAGCGCCGTGGGCCCATGGGGTACCAGGTCCGCGCGCACGCCGCGCGGCGGGCCGGCATCATGCTCGAGGCAAGGCGTCCAAGCACCCCCGCTCGTCGGCACCGGTTGCTCCGGCGCTCCGTCGAGGTGGGGCAGGGCGCCCGGCGTCCCGTTCTTCCACATGCCGGGGACGCCCATTTGCCGTCCCCTCGCTCCACGTCAACCACGAACTTTCGGCCGAGCTTTCTCGGCCGCTTCCAGCGCGCTTTTCGCGGCCTGTCCGGAGCGCGCCGGAGCGCGCGCGGGTCTGCTAGAGGGCCGGCGCGCGCTCGAGGTAGGCCCGCTCGAGGACGAGCACGTCCATCTTGGTCCGGAGGAAGCAGTCGAGCGCTTCCTTTGGGGTGCAAACGATCGGCTCGCTCGCGTTGAACGAGGTGTTCAGGAGGACGGGCGTGCCGGTCTGCCGGCCGAACTCGCTGATGAGCGCGTGGTAGCGCGGGTTCTCCTGGGCGGTCACCGTCTGGAGGCGCCCCGTGCCGTCGACGTGGGTCACCGCGGCGATCTCCGCGCGGCGCTCGGGCTTGACCTTGTAGACCTTGACCATGAACGGATCCGGCGAGGTCTGCTCGAAGTAGTCGCCGACGCGCTCGAGGGGGAGCGCCGGCGCGAAGGGGCGGAACAGCTCGCGGCGCTTGATCCGCTCGTTCATCACGTCCTTGATGTCCAGCCGCCGCGGGTCGCAGAGGATGCTGCGGTTGCCGAGCGCGCGCGGGCCGTACTCCATCCGCCCCTGGAACCAGCCGACGACCTTGCCCTCGCTGAGCGCCCTGGCGACGCGGGGGATCAGGTCCTCGTCGGGGAGGGTCTCGAACGCGACCTGCTCCTTCCGGAGCAGCTCGTCGATGGTCTCCTGCGAGAAGGCCGGGCCGAAGTAGCTGTGCGTCTGGTGGAAGCCGCGCGGGTTGTCGAGCTTGTGGTGGTGGACGTAGAGCGCCGCGCCGAACGACGTGCCCGCGTCGCCGGCCGCGGGCTGGATGAAGACGTCGTCGAACAGCCCCTTCGGCCGGATCTTCCCGGCGGCCACGCTGTTGTAGGCGCAGCCGCCCGCGAGGGCGAGGCGCGTCGAGCCGGTGAGGTGCTTCGCCGTCGCGAGCAGCTCGAAGTACACCTCCTCGAACGCCGCCTGGGTCGAGGCCGCGATCGCCATGAAGCGATCTTCCATCCGGCTCTTCGGGCTGCGGGCGGGGCCGAGCAGGTCGATCAGGCGCTCGGAGTGGATGGGGCCGTAGCGCGGCTCGCCCTCCCACGTCATCGCGATGCCCTTCGTGTGGTGCTGGAAGTACTCGAGCCCGAGCTCGAACGCCCCGTCCTTGACGCGCACCACCTGCCGGAGCTTGTCGAGCAGATCCGGCTGGCCGTAAGCCGACAGCCCCATGACCTTGTACTCGTCGCCGAACTTCGGGAAGCCGAGGTACTGCGTCAGGCCCGAGTAGAACAGCCCGAGCGAGTGCGGGAAGCCGACGCGCCGGAGGATCTCCAGCTTGTTGCCGCGGCCGCGCGCCCACATCGTGCTGACGAAGTCGCCGAAGGCGTCGATGGACAGGACCGCCGCCTCATCGAAGCCCGAGGGGAAGAACGCGGAGGCGAGGTGCGCGCGGTGGTGCTCAACGCTGTGCGACGCGGCGCGGATGCGCTTCGGATCGACGCCGAGCGCGGCGCCGAGGTGCACCTTCGGGTCGCTCGCGCCGAGCGAGCCCTTGAGGAGCCCTGCCGGCGAGCGCCGCGTCAGCGCGTAGAGGAGCTTGTTGCCGAGGTGCGCCCTCGTGTCGCGGCTGATCGCGATGTGATCGATGTCCTCGACCCGCGCGCCGGCGGCGCCGAGGCAGTACTCGACCGCGAGCCGCGGGAAGCCCGCGCAGTGCTTGATCCTGCTGAACCGCTCCTCCTCCGCCGCCGCGACGAGCTGGCCGTCGACGAGCAGGGCGGCCGACGCATCGCCGTGATAGGCGTTGATCCCGAGGATGAGCATGGCTCCGCCATCTTCCGGCGCCCCCGCGCGAGGGTCAAGGCGAGCCCTCGGCGCGAGCGCGGCGTGATGGAGCGCGGGTTCGTGACGTAATTTCGGCGGTCGCGTGGCAATGCGGCGCGTTGCAGGCAATGCCACCCGCTGCGCGGCAATGCGGCGCGCAGCGCGGCGTGCGCTCAGATCTCCGCGAGGCGGATGGCCTCGAGGCGATCGCCCGCGTCGATGCGCTCCCGATCGGCCGGCACGAGGACGAGCGCGTCGGCCTCGGCGAAGCTCGTGACGGCGCCCGACGCCTGGTTCGCGGCGATGCGGGCGACGAGCTCGCCGCTCGAGACGTCGAGGCGGGTGCGGAGGAACTCGGCGCGACCGGTCTGGCGCCTGAGCGCGCTGTCCGCGCGGACGATCACGCGGGGGGGCCGCGGCGCCGCGTCGCCCTGGAGCGCGCGGAGCAGCGGCACGCCGAAGAGGACGAACGTGAGCGAGGCCGAGGCCGGATTGCCTGGCAGCCCGAGCACGTGGACGACGCCGCACCGCGAGAGCTCGGCGCGCCCCACCGCGAGCGGCTTGCCCGGCTTGATGGCGACGCGCCAGAAATCGAGCGACACGCCGGCTGCCTCGAGCGCGGGGCGGACGATGTCGTGGTCGCCGACGCTCACGCCGCCGACGGTCACCACGAGATCGGACCCGCGCAGCGCCGTCGACACCGCCTCGGCGGCGCGCGCCGCGTCGTCGGGGACGAACGGCGAGACGCGGACCGCAGCGCCCGCCGCGCGCGCGGTCGCGGCGATGAAGTAGCTGTTCGACTCCGGGATCGTGCCGGCGGGGCCTGGCGAGCCGGGCGCGCGCAGCTCGTCGCCGGAGCACATCACCGTGACCACGGGGCGGCGCGCGACGAGGACGCTCGGGCGATCGAGCGCGGCCGCGAGCGCGACCTTCCCCGGCGTGAGCCGCGCCCCTCGGCGCAGCGGGACGGCGCCCTCCGCGAGGTCCGCGCCACGGCGGCGCACCCAGGCGCCCGCCCGCGGCGCTTCCTGCAGGGTGATCTCGTCGCCGCTGCGCGCGGCGTCCTCCTGCGGCGCGATCGCGTCGGCGCCGGGCGGCAGCCGCGCGCCGGTGAAGATCCGACACGCCGTGCCCGGGTGGAGCGCCGGCAGCGGGCGGCCGGCCGCGCTCTCGCCGCGGACGGGCAGCCTGAAGGGCCCGCTGCCCGCGAGGTCGGCCGAGGCGACGGCGTAGCCGTCCATCGCGCTGTAGTCGAAGGCCGGCATCGCGTCGGCGGCCGCGATGTCCTCGGCAAGCACGCGCCCTGCCGCGTCGTCGAGCGGCACCCGCTCGGGGCCGACCGGGATCGCGGTCGCGAGCAGCCGATCGAGCGCCTCTTCGAAGGGGATCATCCGCGCTGCTCCTCGCCCTGCGCGGCCTGCGGGTGTCGGTGGTGGTGCCCGCCCTTGCCGGACGCCAGCGTGACCGCGTGCGCGAGGACGGGGCCGATGATCTGCGTGACGGCGAGCTCCACCGCCTTCGGGCTGCCGGGCAGCGCGATCACCACGAGCCCTCGCGCGACGCCCGCCGCGGCGCGCGACAGGATTGCGTTCGGCCCGATGGCGTCCCAGCTCAGGCGCCGGAACGCCTCGCCGAAGCCGTCGAGCGTCTTCTCGAAGAGCGGCGCGAGCGCCTCGAGGGTCCGGTCGCGCGGGGCGATCCCGGTCCCGCCTGTGGTGACGACCGCGTCGGCCGAGCCGGCGTCCGCGATCTGGACGATCGCGGCTCGCAGCAGCTCGGGCTCCTCGCGGACGACGGCGTGGGATGTCACGGAGAAGCCGGCGCGCTTCAGGAGCTCGCCGAGGAGCTGTCCGCCCTCGTCATCGTCGAGGGTGCGGGTGTCACTGAGCGTCAGCGTGGCGACGCGCACGGGGGAGCGGCTCATGCGGCAGATTTACGCCTGTCCCCGGCGGTTGGCGAACTCTTGACGACACCGGCGCGACGGCGCTACGGCGCTACGGCGCTACGGCCGATCGAGCGAAGGCGGCCTCGCTGCGTCCCTGGCGCCCCCGCCGCGCCCAGCGAGCCGTCCGCGGCGCGCGGCGCGGCCTTGTCGCTCCGACGTCATCGACGGCGGATGGCTTTCGCCCCGTCGCTGCGCTAGGGGAGCGTCGTGTCAGGCCCTCTGATCCCTTACATCGAGCTCCCCGAGATCCCGCTCGCTTTCCTGGAGCACATCCCGCTCGTGGGGCAGCTCATCGACCCGGCGAAGCCGCCGTCGATCAAGCCGTTCGGCACGCTGGTGGCGCTCGGCGTCTACATCGGCGCCATGGTCGCCACGCGGCACGCCCGCGAGCGGCGCCTCGACGAAAAGAAGATGAGCGAGTTCATCTTCTGGGTCGTGGCGGCCGGGTTCATCGGCGGGCACGTCCTCGACGCGATCTTCTATCACCCGCAGCGCGTCGCCCGGGATCCTCTCTATCTCTTCGCGCTCTGGGACGGCCTGTCGAGCTTCGGCGGCTTCACCGGCGCGCTGATCGGCGCCGTCTCGTGGCGCTTCTATCGCCGCGAGCGGATCCTGCCCTACTGCGAGGTCGTCAACAGCGCGTTTCCGCTCGCGTGGGTCTTCGGGCGCGCAGGCTGCGCGTCGGTCCACGATCATCCGGGCCGCATGTCCGACGCATGGTTCGCTGTCCAATACCCGCTCGGGACGGGGCACGTCGGCCGGTTCGATCTCGGCCTGTATGAGTGTGTGCTCGCGATCCCGCTCGCGATCGCGTTCGTGGTGCTCTGGCGCCGGAACCCCCATCGCCCGCTCGGCTTCTACACGGGGATCATGTGCACCGCGTACGCCCCGGTGCGGTTCGCGCTGGATTTCCTGCGCGAGCGGGAGGGCACGGTCGTCGGCGGCGATCCGCGCTATGGCGGTCTCACTCCGGCGCAGTGGGCCTGCTTCGGTCTGTTCGCGGTGGGGCTCTATTTCCTGCGCATGGCGGCGCGCGGCGAGCCGTCGAGCGCCGGCGCGGACCCGCTGGACGGCTCGCCGCGCGTCGCGGACGACGACCCGTCCGACGAGGACGATGAGCCCGAGGCGCCTCGGGCCTCCCGCGCCCGGGCCGAAAGGTGAGCCCGCAGCTGGGCGCCGTGGACCGGCCGTTTCGGATCTCGGGCAGATCCACGCCGCGCGATGCGCTCATGCGCTGGTCGGCGCTGGACCGCTCGGCCCTCCCGAGCGCCGGGCGTCCCGAGCGCCGGCCTGGCGACGCCCGCCTGTGACGGAGCGCGCGCGCTGCGGAGCCCCTGATCGCCTGGACCTGCGCCCCCGGTCTTCCGGCCCGGCGCTCGCGTGAGGGGCGTAAGGCCCCCGAGGCGCGTGGGGGCCCTGGGACAGCTCCTTCCGGGCCTTCATTTGGCTCGCCCGCCCGTGGCGGGTCCCTTGACGCGCCTGGGGCGCCAGATATCGTGGGGTGGAGTTTGCACCAGAGGGTCGGCCCGCCGACCTTCGCTCGATTGAGCTCGGTCGCTCCTTCCGCCGACGGAGGGGCGATCGAGGCGCGCTCGCGAAAGGCTCCGCATCATCGACATCGATCACGGAGCGAGTGGACCAAAATAAGAGGGAACGCAGGGGCCAACCCCAGGTTTTTCTACAATGGCTGAAGATTCGCGTAAGTTGTTCGTGGCGGGCTTGCCCGACTCCATCACCGAAGACGTTTTGCGGCAGCTCTTCGAGGCCACCGGCGGCAACGTCGTCGAGGTCAGTCTTCCGAAAGATCGCGCGACCGGTCGGCCGCGCGGTTTCGGTTTCGTCACACTCTCGACGACCGGCGAAGCCAACGCCGCGCGCGAGTCGCTCGACGGTTCATTTCAGGGCGGCAAGTCCATCTCGGTCCGCCCCTTCCAGGCCGAGCCGCCGCGGCGCGAGGGGCGCCCGATGGGCCCCGGCGGTGGTCCCGGCGCTGGCCCCGGTGGCCCTGGCGGCGGTGGCGGTATGGGCGGCGGCGGCCCGGCTGCAGCGCCTGATCGCACCCTCTACGTCGGCAATCTCCCCTACGACGCGAGCGTCGAGGAAGTCGAGGGGCTCATCGGCGCGACGGGCGCCGGTCCGGTGGTGCGGGTCCACCTCCCCATGGATCCTGACGGTCGCAAGCGCGGGTTCGGCTTCGTGACGATGGCGAGCGCCGAGGCGGCGCGCGCCGCGATCGATGCCCTGCGCGGCGTGGACGTGCGCGGTCGTCGGCTCGTCGTCAACCTCGCTCACCCGAAGGGTGAGCGGCCGGCGCGCGAGGACCGCCCGGGCGGCTTCGGCGGTGGTGGCGGCGGCTTCGGCGGTGGTGGTGGTGGCGGCTTCGGCGGCGGCGGCGGCGGCTTTGGTGGCGGCGGCGGCGGCTTCGCCGGTGGTGGTGGTGGTGGTGGTGGTGCTCCTCCGCCGCCTGCGCGCAAGACGTTCGATGATCGCCGGCGGCGCGGCGGTCACGACGGGGATGGTCCTCCCGGCGGCGGAGGCGGCGCCGGTGGTGGTGGCGGCCGGCGCAGCAACAACAAGAACTGGGATCGCGGCCGCGGCGGTGACGACTGGGACGACGAATGAGCGCTCCCGGTTGACAACTGCATCGTTTCTCGTAGGGTAGCGCCCTCCAGACGGGCGGTCGGGCGTCGCTGATCCGGCACACGTCCTCTGGTGCCCCCCGCCGGTTGCGGTGCTAGCGCTTCCCGTGCTGCCCGTGCCTAGGTTCAACCAGGGCCGCCTGTGGAAACAGGTCGGCCCTGTCTTCGGAGACCTCCGATGCGCGACATCATCAAGCTGACGTGCGGCAACTGCGGCCGCGCGAACTACCACACGACGAAGAACAAGCGGACGATGACGGACAAGTTCGTCATCAAGAAGTTCTGCCCGACCGAGCGCAAGCACACCGAGCACAAAGAAGGCAAGATCTCGAAGGGCTAGGCCACGCTGCACCGATGGCCGCTGCCGCCGGGCCCGCGCAAGCGGGCCTCGGGTCGGGCTGCTGCGTCCTCCGTGGTGCTCGGTTTAACCTCTTTCCTTTCTAGGGCGAAGCGATGATCTTCGACTGGCTCTACGGCCTGTTCTCGAACGATCTCGCGATCGATCTCGGCACCGCAACCACCCTCATCTACGTGAAGGGCAAGGGCATCGTGTCATGCGAGCCCTCGGTGGTCGCCGTCCAGCGCGATGCTCGCGGCGGCAAGAAGGTGCTCGCCGTCGGCCGCGAGGCGAAGGAGATGCTCGGTCGCACCCCAGGCAACATCCAGGCGGTGCGGCCTCTGCGCGACGGCGTCATCGCCGACTTCGAGATCACCGAGGCGATGCTCCGGTATTTCATCGCGCGCGCGCACAACCGCCGCACGCTCGTCAAGCCGCGCATCATCATCTGCGTCCCCTTCGGCATCACCGAGGTCGAGAAGCGGGCAGTGAAGGAGAGCGCCGAGGGCGCTGGCGCGCGCGAGGTCTACCTCATCGAGGAGCCGATGGCGGCGGCGATCGGCGCCGGGCTGCCGATCACCGAGCCGAGCGGCAACATGGTCGTCGACATCGGCGGCGGCACGACCGAGGTCGCCGTGATCTCCCTCGCCGGCATCGTCTACTCGCAGAGCGTGCGCGTCGGCGGCGACAAGATGGACGAGTCGATCATGGCGTACATGAAGCGCAAGTACAACATGGCCATCGGCGAGCAGACCGCGGAGCGCATCAAGATCACGATCGGCAACGCGTACCCGCTCGAGCAGCAGCTCACGATGGAGGTCAAGGGGCGTGACATGGTCGCGGGCATCCCCAAGACGGTCGTCGTCAACTCGGACGAGATCCGCGACTCGCTGAGCGAGCCGACGAACGCCATCGTGGACGCCGTGCTCATCGCGCTGGAGCGCACGCCGCCCGAGCTGGCGGCCGACATCGTCGACAAGGGCATCGTGCTCACCGGCGGCGGCTCGCTCCTCAAGAACCTCGACGTGCTCCTCCGCGAGGAGACGGGGTTGCCCGTGATGGTGTGCGACGACCCGATCAGCGCCGTGGTGCTCGGCAGCGGCAAGGCGCTGGATCACCTCGAGCTCTTGAAAGAGGTCACGATCAGCTGAGGGTCGTCTTCGTGTCCCGCCCGTGAGCACGCCGGCGGGGGTGTTTGCGGCGCGCGGCGAGCCGCCCCGCGCCGGGGTGGGCGCCGCGCGCGGCGTCGAGAGGGGTGGCCTCGCGGGGCGCCTCGTACTACCTGGGTCCGGGAGCCACGGTGAACCTCAAACGCTACCGCGACTTCGTGATCGTGCTGTTGGCGCTCGCGGTGCCGTTCTGGTTCCTGCGCGCCAGCATGCGCGACCCCAAGCAGAACACGGGGGCCGACCGGATCATCATCAGCATCGCGGCGCCGATCCAGTACGCGGCCGCGACGCTGGCGCGTGGGATCTCGAACCTCTGGGGCGACTACATCTACCTGGTCGACGTCAAGGAAGACAACGCCAGGCAGGCCTCGCAGGTCGCCCGCCTCCGAGAGCGGGTGCGGAAGCTCGAGGCGCTCGAGGAAGAGAACCGCCGCCTGCGCAGGCTGCTCGACCTGCGCCAGAGCCTCCGGACCGACGTGGTGAGCGCCCAGGTCGTCGGCAAGAGCACCAACGATTTCTTCCGGGTCGTTCGCGTCACGCTCGATCGCGAGGCGCGGGACATCGTCTCCAACTTGCCGGTCCTCTCCGCGGACGGCGTGGTCGGCACGACGCTGAAGAGCGCCGGCGACACGGTCGACGTGCGGCTCGTCGTCGACGGGGGCAGCGGCGTCGACGTGGTGGTCGAGCGCACCGGCGCGCGCGGCTTCGTCCGCGGCACGGGCGACGAGAGCAAGTACTCCTGCAGCGTCGAGTACGTGCAGCGCACCGACGAGATCGAGGTCGGCGACCTCCTCGTGACGAGCGGCGTCGGCCGGCGCTTCCCGAAGGGGATCCCGGTCGGGACCGTGACGCAGGTCGTCCGCCGCGACTTCGGCATTTACCAGCAGGTGTACGTCGCGCCCGCGGTCGATTTCTCGCGGCTGGAGGAGGTGCTCATCGTGACGACGACGCCGCCGGAGGAGACGCCCCCCCAGGCGCAGCGGAGGTGACGCGATGAGAAACTCCGCGTTCCTGGCGATGGGGGCCGCCCTGCTGATCCTTCAGTCGAACCTGTTCCGGCTCATCGGCAAGCTGAACATCCCCGGCTCCACGCCGAGCCTTCTCCTGCCGCTCGTCGTGTTCATGGGGGTGCACGAGTACTCGATCGCGCGGGGCGCCGCGCTCGCGTTCCTGCTCGGGTACCTGCTCGATCTCTTCACCGGCGCGCCGGTCGGGCTGTTCACCTTCATCACCGTCGCGACCTTCGTCGTGTCGCGGGCGGCCGGCGTGCGGCTCGCCGCGCAGACGCTCCTCACGAAGATCGCGCTGGCCTTCGTCTTCGGCCTCGTCGAGGGGGTGCTCATCGTGATCCTCACCGCCATCTTCGGGGGCGACGCGGCGCGCACCCGCGCGCTCGCCCGGCTCGTCGCGCCGCACGCTGTCTCCACGGCGCTGTTCGCGCCGTTCGTCTTCCGGCTGGCCGAGCGCGTGCATCAGGCGACGATCAACGTCCCGCGGCCAGGGGAGAGCCCGCGGTGAGCCTGCTCGTCCAGCGCTCCGACGTGAGCGAGTTCCGCCGGCGCTTCCGGTGGATCGCGCTCGGCATGGTCGTCGGCTTCATGGTGCTCCTCGGGCGCCTGTTCTACCTGCAGGTCCTCGAGGTCGACGAGAACAAGGCCATCGCTCGCGAGAACATCGTCCGGCGCGTGACGCTCGCGACCACGCGCGGGATCATCCGGGACAAGAACGGCAAGGTGCTCGCGGCGAGCCGGCCGTCGTACAACGTCTACGTCGTCCCGCGGCGCCTCGACATGGAGACGATCTGGCCGAAGCTCGTCGAGTACCTCGGCGTCGGGATCGAGGAGCGCGCGAGGCTGGAGGCGCTGATCACCTCGATCCGCGCCGACGAGGGCCCGCGCAAGAACCAGCAGATCCTGCTCAAGGAGGACATCTCGCGCGACGCCGTGGCGACCTTGGCGACGCACGACGCCGAGCTGCCGGGGGTCGACGTGGTGCCTGTCCCGGTGCGCTACTACCCGTACGAGGAGGTCGGCTCGCACGTCCTCGGCTACATGGCCGAGGTGGACGCCGAGCGGCTCGCGTCGCTCCGCAGCGTCGGCTACATCGAGGGCGATCGCATCGGCGTCACCGGGATCGAGCGCGCCTGGGAGAGCTACCTGCGTGGCACGCGCGGCTGGGAGAAGGTGCTCGTCGACGCCAAGGGGCGGCGCAGGGCGGGCGGCGACGGGATCATCGAGGAGCCGCGGCGGGTGGACCCGATCCCCGGCCGCGATCTCCGGCTGACGCTCGACGCCGACATCCAGAAGGCGATCGACAAGGCGATGCGCGGCGAGCTCGCCGGCGGCGTCGCGGTCATCGACGTGCGCACCGGGCGCATCCTCGGGCTGTACTCGAAGCCCGGCTACAACCCGAACGCGCTCTCCGGCGGCTCGGGGAAGCAGGTCATCCGCGACGCGTTCAGGCGGCTCTACTCCGATCCGCTGAAGCCCGCGCTCGACAAGACGCTGTCCGGGGCGTACCCGCCCGGCTCGACGTTCAAGCCGTTCACCGCGCTGGCGGCGCTCGAGAAGGGGCTCATCGATCCCCGCCAGTCCTCGCGGTGCCGGGGCGCGCTGACGTTCGGCAAGCGCACCTTCCGGTGCACGCACGTGCACGGGCCGGTCGCGATGCAGCAGGCGATCGCGGAGTCGTGCAACGTCTACTTCTACCGGCTCGCGGCGGAGTACGGCGTCGGCATGGACGTCATCGCGGAGATGGGCCAGCGCTATGGGCTCGGCGCGCGGACGGGGCTCGGCATCAACGCCGAGGCGGGGGGCAGGATGCCCACCCGGGCGTGGATGACGCTCCGGAACAAGGGCCAGTTCCGCCTCGGTTTCGGCCTGAACGCGGCGATCGGCCAGGGCGCGACGACGGTCACGGTGCTCCAGCTCGCGCTCGCGTACGCGGCGCTCGCGAACGGCGGCACGCTGTACCAGCCGCAGATCGTGCGGGCCGTCGAGACGAGCGCCGGCACGGTCGTCCAGGAGTTCACGCCGCGCGTGCGCCGCCAGATCGACATCCGGCCGGAGAACCTCTCCCTCGTGCACCGGGCGATGGTCGCCGGCGTGAACGAGGAGGGCGGCACGGCGTTCAAGGCGCGCGTCGCGGGCGTGGAGATGGCGGGCAAGACGGGGACCGCGCAGGTCTCGCACCGGCTCACCCGCGGCGTCGAGGCCGAGCGGGTCTGGTACTTCAACCGCGAGCACGCCTGGTTCGCCGGCTACGCGCCGACGCGCTCGCCCGAGGTCGCCGTGGTCGTGCTCGTCGAGCACGGCGGCACGGGCGGCAAGCACGCGGCGCCGGTCGCCTTCGAGGTCGTCCGCGCGTACCAGGAGCTCGCGAAGGAGCGTCGCGGCGGCCCGAACGAGGGGCCGCGAGCGGGCAAGAGCAGCGCGGGCCGCGCGCCCGCCGTGTCGGGGCGCACGCCATGATCCGGGGTGACTCTCTCTCTTCGCGCGATCGCGATCATTTCGACTGGCCGCTCTTCATCGCCGCGGTGTCCATCGCGGTGCTCGGCGTGGTCAACCTCTACAGCGCGACGAGCGTCTACTCCGGCGCGCGCGCGGAGCTCTACATCAGCCAGGTGTACTGGCTGTTCATGGGCGGCATCATCGGCGGCGTGCTGATCGCGCTCGACTACCGCCACCTGGAGCGCCTCGGCTACGTGCTCTACACGTTCGGCGTCTTCTCGCTGGCGCTCGTCTTCGTGCTCGCGCGCGACGTGCGCGGCTCCGCGCGGTGGATCGAGTTCGGCGCGTTCCGGTTCCAGCCCAGCGAGTTCATGAAGGTGTTCCTCGTGATCGCGCTGGCGAAGTTCCTGCACGACGATCCGCGCAACGAGGGCCGCACCCTCCGCGATCTGGCGATCCCGGCGGCGCTGACGGCGGTCCCTGCGCTCCTCGTGCTCAAGCAGCCCGATCTGGGGACGGCGCTCATCCTCGTGTTCGTCTTCCTGACGATCGCGGCGGTCACGCGCGTGCGGTGGAGGAGCGCCGCGCTGTTCGTCGTGTCCATCGCGGTGGCGATCCCGATCGTCTGGGAGTACGTGCTGCTCGACTACCAGCGCGCGCGCGTGCTCGTGTTCCTCCACCCCGAGGAAGATCTCCTGCACCGCGGCTGGCACGCCCACCACTCGCGCGTCGCGATCGGCAACGGCGGTCTGTTCGGCAGCGGGTACCTGAGGGGCACCCAGAACCAGTTCCTCTTCCTGCCGGATCAGTTCACGGACTTCCCGTTCCCCGTCTTCGCCGAGGAGTGGGGGTTCATCGGGTGCATGGTCCTCGTGTGCCTCTATGCGTTCCTGGTCGTGTGGGGGATCCGCATCGCCTCGATGGCGAAGGATCGCTTCGGCGCGGTGCTCGGCGTCGGCTGCGCGGCGATCATCTTCTGGCACGCGGTCATCAACCTCGGCATGACGTCGGGCGTGCTGCCGGTCGTCGGTGTCACGCTGCCCCTGTTCTCGTACGGCGGATCGAGCGTGACCACGGTGATGGTGGCGATCGCGCTCCTCATGAGCGTGTCGATGCGCCGCTACTCCGGCGTCGCCTCGCTCGATCGGCTGTGATGGCGCGCCGTACGGACCGCGTCAGATCGCGCTTTCGGCGAGCCGCGCTTCGACGACGAACGCGAAGGCCTTGAGCGCGTCGCGCTCGGTGATCTCGCCGCCAGCGCGCGCTCTGCGGACCACGGCGCGAAAGCCGAGGTAACGGCGCCCGTCCAGGCCGAGCAGCGCCGGCACCGTCGCGGGGTCGCGCGCCGTGCCGCTCGATCCCGCGAGCTCCGCCGCTCTGTCGAAGATCGCCGCGACGAGCGCGTCGCAGCGCTCGATCGCCACGGCATACCCCTCCGCGGCGATCGCCGCCTCGATCTCCGCGATCGCCTCCCGCTCGGCGGTCGGCCAGAGCGCGACGAACGAGAGGCCCGGCTGGGCGAGGTGCTTCGTCGCCGCGGACGGGCCGTCCGCGCGCGCGGTCGCCGGGGCGTCCGCCGGCGCGGCCAGCCTCCGGGCCGCGAGCTGCAGCGACGACGCGAGCCCGCGGCTCACCGGATCCCTGACGCCGGCGCTGCGCGGCGCGAGCTCGACGCCAGGCGATGCCTTCGCGCCGGGCGCGGCCGCGCCCTCGCTCGGATCGCCGATCGTCGAGTCCGGTGGCATCGTCGACCACGGCTTGCTGGGCGGCGCGAGCCGCGAGATCACCGCGTCGAGCGGCGCCGACGGCGGCGGCGACGCGTCGCGAAGGGCGGTGGCGAGCCCGCCCTCGATCGCGTCGAACCCGCCCAGCCCGCTCCCCATCGCGTCGGGCAGGCGGCTCTCGAACGCGCGAAGGACCGCGGCGCTGATCTCCTCGAGCCCCTCGTAGAGGCCGAGCCCCGTCTTCGCCGACGTGGCCAGCGAGGAGACGCGGGACGGGTTCAACATCGCGTCGAGCTCCGAAAGCGGCAGCAAATCAGGCAAATCGCGCTTGTTGTGCTGGAAGATGTGCGGGACGTGATCGAGCGCCCGCCCCTGCTCGGCGAGGTTTTCGCGCAGGTTCTCCATGCTCTCCAGGTTGGCGTCGGCGCGCACGGCCTGCGAATCGCTGACGAACACGATGCCGTCGGCGCCCGTGAGCACCAGCTTTCGGGTCGCGTTGAAGTAGACCTGCCCTGGCACCGTGAAGAGCTGGAGCCTCACGTTCATCCCGCGCAGCTGCGGGAGCCGGACCGGCAAGAAGTCGAAGTAGAGCGTTCGATCGACCGGCGTCGCGAGGGAGACGAGCTTGCCGCGGTACTCGGGCTTCGCCGTGGCGTGCAAGTACTCCAGCGTGGTCGTCTTCCCGCCCAGGCCGGGCCCGTAATAGACGATCTTGAAGACGAGCTCGCGCGACAGTGGGTTCACCGACGCCATGGGCGCCGGCGACGATACACGAAAAGGCGGACGAGGGCGCTGGGGCGTGCGCGGGCGCATGAAAGCCCGCCGCGCGCCCCGCGTGCCCGCCAGGGCGGATCGCCGGCGGAGCGGCCCGCGCGGCGCTCCGTCAGCGGAGCCCGACGAGCGGCTCGAACTTGTCCTTCTGGCCGATCTGGAGCAAGAGCGCGACCTGGCCCCGCTGCGCCTGGAAGTAGTCGAGCCGCAGCCGGTGCGTCCCCTCCGTGAGGCGGGCCTCGCCGTCCACGGTCTTCGCGCTGTGGACGCCGTCGTTCGCGACCACGCGCTTGTCGTCGATGTAGAGGATCGCGCCGTCGTCCGAGGTGAGCCTGAGCTGGAACACGCCTTCCTGGGGCGCCTTGAACTCGCCCTCGAACCGGATCGCGAACCACTCGTTCTGCGAGAGCGCGCCAGGGAAGCCGCCGGAGAAGTCCTGCGACTTCACCTCGAACTTGTCCGTGTACAGCACAGCGAACGGCACGAGCCCGTCGAAGCTCGGGAGCTTCTGGGTGTTCTCGGGGAGCACGTAGGCGAGCCCCCGGAAGGCGCCGCCTTCCCCGTTGCCGAACGCGTTCGGGGCGGTGATGCGCGGCGCGTTGTTCGTGGGCAGGCGCCACTTCTGGGTCCTGCGCCGCTCCGGCTCCGGGTCGGGCTTGGCCGGCTTGCGCGACCGGGAGGCTTTCTTTGCGGGCGGCGGGGGCGGCGGCGAGGCCTCTGCCGGCGTGTTGCCGCTCTGGATGGTGACATGGCAGCCGCTGAGGAGAGACGCGGCAAGCACGCACGAGGCGATGTGCGACGAGGTTCGGACCATGACGTCTCCTGGGAGGGAACGGGCGGATTGGCCCGTCCCCACGTGAATGCGAGGATGGCGCTTAGACGTTCGAGCCGTGCGCCGCAATCAGCGTCACATCGCGTCAGGGGCCCCCGGCGCGAGCGAGCCTGCCGGCCGAGGGCCGAGCGCCTCGAGCGCGTCCTCGGGAGGCCGCTTGGACTGGCCGTGCAGCGCGGGCCCAGGCGCTTCCTGCCGCGCGTTCCCGTCGAGCGATTCCGCGGCGCGCCAGACCGGCGAGCGCTGGGCGAGCACGAGCGCGGCGAGGCAGGCGAGCACGCTGGCGAGCGCGCCGGCGTTCATCACGCCCTCGTACCGGCCGCGCGCGGGGCCCGCGTAGCCCAGCCCGAGCAGCGCGCCGCTGGCCAGGCCCCCGATGTGCGCAGCGTTGTTGATGCGTACGCCCGTGCCCGATGCGTTCACGACGAAGCCGAAGAGGACGATGTAAAACACGGCCTGGAGCGCGAGGTCCTTCCATCGCGGGTCGCGGCGGCGGAGCAGCCAGCCGAGCAGGAGGCCCATCACGCCGAACACGGCGCCGCTCGCCCCCGCGGTGCACACGACCTCGGGCTGCACGACGAGGTTCCATGCGGCGCTCGCGCCGAAGCCGCACAGGCCCGTGAGCACGTAGGTGATCGCGAACCGCGCCGAGCCGACGGCGGGCTCGGCGGCGCGGGCGAGCATGCCGAGCGTCACCATGTTCATGCCGAAGTGGAGGACGCCCATGTGCACGAAGACCGCAGAGAGCAGCCGGAACGGCTCGAAGGGCGCGCCGGGCACGAGGAGGAGCGCGCCGAAGCGGAGGTAGCTCGACGCGTCCCATGGCGAGAGGAGGCCGAGATCGCGGGAGTGCGCGGCCATCAGCTGGCCGACGAACACGAACGCCGTGAGCCCGCCCAGGATCTTGGTCGCGAGCAGGCTTCGCCCGTCGAGGCGTCCTCTGGTCGGCGCGGCGTGGGCAGGAGGCGCGAGGAGCGGCGCGCCGCACCGGATGCAGCGGCTGAAGTCGCCGCCGTTGAGGGCGCCGCAGCGCGCGCAGTGCAGCGAGCGCCTCTGTTCGCCGGACGGCCCCGCCGTCACAGGGCGGTCCCGAAGCGCTGCCCGAAGCCGGGGTGTTGGGGGGACCTGAACGCTGTATCGAGGGTCACCTGGGCTCCTTTCACGTCGGACGCTCCGCGTGGAGGCCGGCACAATGTGGCGGCTCCTGGCCGTAAGGTCCACGGCTTTGGGCCGTTGTCGAGGGGTGAATGCCGTGGCCCTCCCGCGCTCGGTTTCGCCTGCGGTTCCGCCTGCCGGTGCGCGCGCCCTCCTCGCCGGGGGCGCGCGGCGGCCCGACGGCGGCGCGCGGGGGCTCCTCGACCGCGGGGCGCGCCGGCCCGAGAGGGGCGCGAGGCGGACACCGGTGCGCTCCGTTCTGCGTCCGGGTATCGTCGCCGCTGTGACGGCGGTGGCAGCAGCGAGGCCCGATCTCGAGGCGGAGCGCCTGCTGTGCGAGCGCGCCGCGCAGGGCGATCGCCTCGCGCTCGGGCAGCTGCTCCGCAAGTACGGGCCAGCGCTGTACCGCGCGGTGCTGTTGCCCCGCCTCGGCTCCGACGCGGCCGCGCAGGACGCTCTGGCCGAGACGTACGCGCGCGTGATCGAGCGATTCTACCAGTTCCAGTGGCAGAGCTGCGGCATCTATCCCTGGCTCCGCGTCATCGCGCTGCGCATCGCGCTCGACATGCTCCGCGCGCGCCGCCGCGAGGCGCTCTTCGAGCCCGAGGATCTTCAGCGCGAGATCGACGCCGCGGAGACCGACCTCACCGCGCGTGGAGAGGCCGAGCTCTGCGAGAAGCGCGATCTCGCCGACGCGCGGGCGCGTGTCGAGGACGCGCTCGGGCGCCTCAACCCCCGTTACGCCGAGGCCATCCGGCTACGCGTGCTCGACGAGCGGCCTCGCGACGAGGTGGCCCTCGCGCTCGGCGTCAGCGTGGCGACGTTCGATGTCGTCCTGCACCGCGCCATGACCGCGCTGAAGAAGGCGCTCGCCGCGCCGCGCGCGGAGCGCAAGGAAGGAGCGCGATGAAGCCGCGGCCGCCCTCGGATCCGCGCTCGCCGCCGACCGGCGACGGCCCCCTGGAGCGCCGCGCCGGCGCGGATCGCGGCCGGCGGCTCGCGCTCGTCGCGCCTGCCGCGGAGCCCTTCGCGCCTGCGTCCGACGACGAGCAGCGCGCGGCGCGCGAGCTCGCGGAGGCGCTCGATCGCGGCGAGGTGCCGCTCGCGGACGCGCTCAGGGCGGCGGCCCGCCCCGCCGGGCTCGACAGGGCGGACCACGAGGCGCTGCTCGCGCGCGCGCTCGGTGACGAGGGCGCGCCGCCGACCAAGGCCGAGCTGCGCGCCGCCGAGCGCCTGCGGGAGGCGATCGAGCCCCGCGCCGCGTTCGGCGGTCGGCCGGGGCACGGCGGAGGCTCCGGGGGCGAGGGGGCGCTCGGCTCGCCTGACGCGCGCGACGAGCTCGCGGAGCTCGCTGTTGCGCTCCGAGCCGCGTGGCGTCCCGCGGCGCTCCCGGAGCTCCGGGGGCGCGCGCTCATCGACCAGGCCTTCCGCGCCTCGCCCGCGCGCGGCCCCCGGCGCATCGCGCCTGTGACGATGGCGGCGCTCTCGACCCTCGCCGCGGCCGCGGCGGCCGTGGCGCTGATCTTCGGCCAGAGCAGGGAGGAGCGCGCCTCCGTCGCGCGCGCGCCCGCGGCCGCTGCTCCGGCCGCGGCGGTCGCCGCGCGGCCCCTGCTGATCGAGGCGCGCTCGACCGCCGCGCTCTTCGATCCGGCCGCGCCCTTTCCTCGGGAGGGCGGTCAGACGGAGCGGATCGACCGCATCGCCGCCGCGCGCGCGTCGGATCTGCGCCAGAACCGCTACGCGGCGTGGGGGGTGCGCTGATGCGGGGCTCGCACCTGGTCGCCCTCTGCCTGGGGCTCCTCGCAGCGGCGCACCTCGGGTGCGCCCCGGGCGACGAGCGGGCGCGCGCTGCCGGGGACCCGGGCGATCCGGCGTGCGCATGCGCCTCGGCCCAGGTCGTCGATCCCACGCTCCTCGCCTTCCTCTCGAGGGCGCGCGCAGCGCACCATGCCGCCGACGTCGCGCTCGGCGCGGGCGAGCGCGCCGCTGCGCTCCGCGCCCTGGAGGGGATCATCGCCGCGCCGAGGCCGCCGGGGGCGCCGCCGGAGGTCGCCGAGGTGACGGCGGATACGTACGCCCGGCTGGCGGAGCTCCGGAGCGAGGCCGGCGAGTTCGACGCCGCGGCGCGCGACATCGACGCGGGCCTCCGGTTGGCGCCGGCGCCTTCTCATTATCAGGGCCACCTCTACGAGGTCGCGGGCGTTGTCGAGGAGCGCCGCGCGAAGGCGCTCGAGGCCAAGGGGGATCGCGAGGCGGCGACGCAGGCCCGCGCGCGGGCGGTCGGGCTGCTGGAGCGGGCGATCTCGATCCAGGACCAGGTGATCACCGAGGCCCTGAAGGGCCCCGGGGAAAAGCCGCGCTGAAGGGCGCGCTCACCGTGGTCTGCAATTGCGACGGGCGCGCGTTCGTCGTTAGACTCGAGCGGGAGGGGGCCGCTGCTCGACCCGATGACGTTGCGTGTTCCAAGGCCGAAGCCCGGGTACGATCTCAAATCGCTCCCGCTGAAACCCGCGGAGGCGTTCCTCCTGTCCCGGATCGACGGCGTCCTGACGGATCGGGATCTGTCCTTGATCACGGGAATGTCGCACGGCGATACCGTCGAGGCGCTGCGCCGCCTGCGGGACCTCGGCGCGATCCTCCTGGACGGGGAGCCCTCCGGACAGCCTCCGCCGCGGGACGCCGCGCGGCGCGCGGCCGCGGTGGATCCGGAGAAGACGATGCCGTCCGGGTCCGAGGCCGCCCCGCTCGGCCGGGACGCGCTGCAGCACATGGAGTCCCTGCCGCTCTACGATCCCGCCGAGCTCGACGAGCCGGTCGAGCTCGCCCCCGACCGGAAGCGGCGCATCCTCGACCTCTACTACCGCCTCGAGGATCTCAGCTATTACGCGCTGCTCGGCGTCGCGGATCAGGCGGACAAGAAGCAGATCAAGAGCGCCTACTACCAGCTCGCGCCGGAGTTCCATCCGGACACCTACTTCCGGAAGCAGCTCGGCTCCTACAAGCCGAAGATCGAGGCCATCTTCACGCGCATCACGCTGGCGCACGACGCGCTGACGTCGAAGCAGCGGCGCGCCGAGTACGACGCGTACCTCGAGCAGACCCACAAGAACCGGACGATGGCGGCGCTGATCGAGCAGACGCCGCGCGACATCGCCACGATCACGACCGCCGTCGACGCCACGGTGCGCGCCGCGTTCGCCGATCCCCGCGACATGGGCGCGTCGCCCGGGCGTTATTCCTCCGAGCGCGCGCCCGCAGAGCAGGGCGCGTCCGCTGCGTCCTCCGGCGCCGCCGCGCCGGTTCAGCCGTCGCCGGCGCAGCCGCCCGCAGGAGGCTCGCCCGACAACGGAGGCGCGCCGGCGCGGAGCGCAGCGCCGGCCTCGCCTGTCGCGCCTGCTCCCACCGCCAAGGACCGGCGTGAGACGTTCGCGCGCAAGCTCACCGGAGGCCTGAGGCGCCATCCGCCGGGGGCGCCCTCTGCCTCGGCGGCCGCTGCGTCCGGGGCGGCTTCAGCGCCGGCCGCTGCGACCGCTGCGCCTCGGGCGGCCACCCCGCCGGCTGCGTCGACCGTTGCGCCTGGAACGGCCGTCGCGCCAGCTGCCTCGGCAGGCGCCCCTGCGGCGCCGCAGAAGACCCCTTCCGGCGTGCGTTCGCCGGAGTCGATACGGGCGGTCGAGGCGCTCAAGGCGCGTTACGAGAACGCCCGCAAGGATGCGCTCCGGAGCCAGATCGCGCGGTACTCCGAGGTGGCTCGGGCCGCGCTCGAGCGGAGCGAGTTCGCGAGCGCGGCCAACGCCTACCGGATCGCCGCGTCGCTGGCTCCGGAGGACGCCGAGCTCCAGAGGGCGTCGGCCGAGGTGGAGCGCCTCGCGGCGGTGGCGCTGGCGGACGGCTACCTCAAGCAGGCCGAGTACGAGGCACAGAACGGCCGCTGGGTCGATGCGGCGCTGAGCTATGTGAAGGTGTGCAACGGCCGCCCGGACGACGCCGGCGCGCACGAGCGAGTCGCGTACGCGACGCTCCAGGCCGGGGAGAGCACGCGGCGGGCGGTGGAGTTTGCGCGGCGGGCGGTGGAGCTCGTGCCCGCCTCCGTGGAGTACCGGCTCACGCTCGCGCTGTCGTACGCGGCCGCGGGGCTCGCGAAGAGCGCGGCCGGCGAGCTCGAACGCGCCGCCGAGCTCGCAGGGAACGATGGTAGGCTGCGCGGCCTCGTCGCGCAGGCGCGCGAGCAGGCCAAACAGCAGGGGAAGCAAGTCTAGCGCCGGCCCTTACAGAAGGCGCGCCGGCCTCGGGCAGGCCCGGGGCG
This sequence comes from Sorangium sp. So ce381, assembly GCF_051473845.1. NCBI lineage: Bacteria > Pseudomonadati > Myxococcota > Polyangiales > Polyangiaceae > Sorangium > Sorangium sp. So ce381. The sequence continues at coordinate 3,421,484 of NZ_CP150336.1, forward strand.
GCGCCTTCCGCAGGGACGGCGCACGATTGGCCCGCTCGGCTCCGCGAAACGGTCTAGCATCGTGGCCTCAGCGGCCGTTCGGGCCGAAGATCACAAGAGGAGCAGCGGCATCGATGGAGCGTGTCATCGGCATTGACCTTGGCACCACGAACTCGTGCGTTGCCATCGTCGAGGAGGGCGTCCCGACCGTCATCCCGAATCGCGGTGGGTACAAGACGACGCCGTCCATGGTCGCGATCACCGAGGCCGGCAAGCGGCTCTGCGGGCACATCGCGAAGCGGCAGGCGATCACCAACGCCGAGAACACGGTCTACGCCGCGAAGCGGCTGATCGGCCGCAAGTGGTCGTCCCCGCAGGTGAAGAACGCGATCCTGACCGCCTCGTACAAGATCGTCGAGGGGCCGCACGGCGACGTCCGCATCCAGCTGCGCGACAAGACGTACTCGGTCCCCGAGATCAGCGCGATGGTCCTCCAGGAGATGAAGCTGTTCGCCGAGGACTACCTCAACGAGCCGGTCTCGAAGGCGGTGATCACCGTCCCCGCCTACTTCAACGACAACCAGCGGCAGGCGACGAAGGACGCGGGCCAGATCGCGGGGCTCGACGTCATCCGCATCGTCAACGAGCCGACGGCGGCGGCGCTAGCGTACGGGTTCGGCAAGAACGTCGAGAAGACGATCGCCGTCTTCGACCTCGGCGGCGGCACGTTCGACATCTCCGTGCTCGAGATCGGCGCGGGCGGGGTCTTCAAGGTCATCGCCACGGCGGGGGACACGTTCCTCGGCGGGGAGGACTTCGACGCCCGCGTCATCGACTGGCTGGTGCAGGGCTTCAAGGAGCAGCACGACGTCGATCTGCGGCAGGACCGGATGGCGCTCCAGCGGCTCAAGGACGCTGCCGAGAAGGCGAAGTGCGAGCTGTCCAGCGTCCTGGAGACCGAGATCAACCTTCCGTTCATCATCTCGAGCGCGCGGAACGAGGCGTTGCACCTCCAGCGGACGCTCTCGCGGGCCACGCTGCAGGAGCTGTGCGAGGACCTCGTCGAGCGGTGCATCGAGATCTGCAGCCAGACGCTCGAGGACGCGCGGCTCGATCGCGACGAGATCGAGGACGTCGTGCTCGTCGGCGGCATGACGCGCATGCCGAGGGTGCAGGAGGCGGTGCGCGACTTCTTCGAGCGCGAGCCGTGCAAGGGGGTGCACCCCGACGAGGTGGTCGCGCTCGGCGCGGCGGTGCAGGGCGCGGCGCTCGTGGACGAGACGAAGCAGATGATCCTGCTCGACGTCACGCCGCACGCGCTCGGCATCATGACGTTCGGGTCGAACTTCGAGGAGCTCATCCCGCAGAACACCACGGTGCCCACGAGCCGGTCGAAGATCTTCACGACGAGCCGCGACAACCAGACCGCCGTGAAGATCCTCGTCATGCAAGGCGAGCACCAGAAGGCGACGGACAACGAGCTGCTCGGCGAGTTCATCCTCACGGGCCTGCGCCGCGCGCCGAAGGGGCAGGTCGAGATCGAGGTCACGTTCGAGATCAACAGCGACGGCATCGTCTCGGTGAGCGCGAAGGATCTGGAGACGGGCCAGCAGCAGTCGATCCAGGTGACCGCGTCGAGCGGCCTCACGAAGGAGGAGGTCGGCGAGATGATGGAGGCGGCGAAGGAGTACCTCGTCGATCGCCGCGCGAGCGACCAGTTCGAGGGCGTCCGGCAGGAGGCCGAGAAGCTCATCGCCGAGATCGAGCGGATGTTCCCGCAGGTCGAGCAGATCGTGGCGTCCAGCGACTTCGGCCGCGACGCCATCGGCAAGGCGCGCGGGATCGTGGATCGCTCGCGGCAGGCCATCGGCCGGCGCGACGCCGCCGCGGTCAAGGAGCAGATGGAGGCGCTCTCGCGCACCCACCGGATGTTCAAGGGCGTCGTAGCCAGGCCACAGGGGTGATGGGTGACCGCGATGAGGGAAGACGATGCGGTCGGTGCCGCCTGACTCCAAGACCCTGGACTCCTCCTGGGGGCTCGACGAGGTGGACGAGCTCGAGGACACCCAACCGGTCGCCTCGGAGGAGCTCCTCGCGCTCGCCGCGCTCGCCCGCGAGGAGAATGGCTCACCGCGCATGGAAACCCCGCCCGCCGGCACGCCCCTGCTGCCGGACGGCGAGGGCAAGATCACGCTCCCGCCGCCGATCCCGGTCAGCGACTACGTGGCAAAGATGATGACCCGCCGCTCCCACTCGAGCTCCGAGATCACCGCACAGCGGCAGCGCCCTCCGGAGTCCTTTCCGCCGGAGGGGTACCCGCCCGTCCCGCCGCCGCGCAGGACGATCCCCTGGGAGCCGCCGCCCGGCTCCTCGTTCTCGAGCAAACACGGCGCTCCCGGCCGAGAGGCGGCGAGGCTCGGCCTGGAGTGCGACGAGCCCGGGGTCCCGTCGCGGCCCGGCGGGCGGATGGGGTTCGGATCGCTCGACGCCGAGCGCGACTTCGGGGCGGAGCTCGACGACGATCTCCTGCGCGAGCCGAGCCAGCCGTACCCGCGCAGCTTTGGCGAGATCGACGTCTTCGGTGGCCCGCCGGTCGACGCGCGGGACGTCCACGTCCCCCCGGCCGCGAAGGGGCGCGTCCCTCGTCCGGACGACGGCGGGCCGCTGGGCATCGATTTCCGCCTCGATCTCGGGTTCGAGGAGCCGGGCCCGCCGATGGACGAGCCGCCGATCACGCCGCCGCCCGGCACGCTCCGTTACGGCCTGCTCGTGGAGGATGACGAGTCCGCGTTCCGCGGCGGGACGGGGGCGCTCGCCGGTTCGACCTCGTACAGGGTCTCGGGCGAGGCGCAGGGCGCGGCGCGCGCTCCGCGCCGATCCGAGACCGAGCGCGCGCCTGCGGCCGTCGCGAAGGCCGACAAGGGGGTTCATTCACGCGCGACCGAGCCCCAGCTGAGCGCCCAGGGGCCGCGGGAGCAGATGCAGCACCGGTTCGATCAGGGCGATTTCGGCGGAGCGCTCGTCCTCGCGGAGGGCCTGCTCGAGGAGAACCCGAAGGACTGGATGGCGCGGCAGTACGCGGACAGCTGCGTCGAGACGCTCCGGCAGATGTACCAGTCGCGCCTCGGAGACGGCTCGCGCGTGCTGCGGCTCGCGGTGCCCCCGGATCAGCTCCGCTCGCTGAACCTCGATCACCGCGCGGGCTTCCTGCTCTCGTGCATCGACGGCTACAGCTCGATCGACGAGATCCTCGACGTGTCGGGCATGCAGACGCTCGAGGCCTTGCGGCTCCTGTACGAGCTCGTGCAGGAGGGGATCGTCTGCAGCGTCTAGGCGCCGGCCTCGCCTGACGTCGCGGCGTCGCCTCATCGTTCCGAGCGGGCCGCCGCGTCCCCAGAGCCGCCTTTCCGCGACGGCGCAAGCTCGCTAGGTTGCACCGGTGCGCACGGCTCTTCAGGCCGCTGTCGGTCTCCTCCTCGCGCTGCTCGCCGGCCGCATGGGCGCGTCGCTCCTCTCGACGATCCAGCCGATCGAGCCCGACGCTCCGGCGCGGCGGTCCCCGTCCGCCCCCTCCGGCGCCAGCGCCGCGCCGGCGCTGGCAGCTCCGGCGCCCGCGCCTCCGCCGGACGCCGAGCTCGCGGCGCACGCCGATCCTGTCGCGAGCTACACGCTGCGCGCGAGCCTCGATCCGGCGCAGCACACGATGCACGGCGAGGGCACGCTGGTCTGGCGGAACGCGTCGCGCGAGCCGCAGCGCGAGCTGTTCGTCCACCTCTACCTGAACGCCTTCAAGGACCAGCGCACCGTGTTCCTCCGCTCGTCCATCGACGGCTTTCGCGGTGGCGAAATGCTGTACGATTACGGGCATATCCAGGTGAATCGCTTCGCGGTTCGCGAGATGGAAGGCGCGGACGTCTGGCCCAAGGGGAAGCCCACGACGCCCGGTGATCAGGACGACGAGACCGACATCCGGGTGGAGCTGCCGCGGGCCGTCGCTCCGGGCGAGACGATCACGATCGATCTCGCGTGGGACGCCGACCTGCCGTCGCTCGCGCTCAGGACGGGTCACTACGGGAGCTTCCACATGGTGGCGCAGTGGTTCCCGAAGATCGCGCGCCTCGAGCCCGACGGGAGCTGGGCGCACTTCCCACACCACCGGCTCTCGGAGTTCTACGCCGACTTCGGGGCGTACGACGTGACGGTCGACGTCCCGGAGCGCTTCGCGGTCGGGGCGACCGGCCGGCTCGTGGAGGAGCGGCGGGCCGACGGGCGAGCGATCCGCCGGTTCGTGCAGGAGGACGTGCACGACTTTGCCTTCGCCGCGTGGGACCACTTCCGCGAGCTGCGCGCCACGACGGGCGACGGCGTCGCGATCCGGTGCCTCTTCCCCGAAGGAAGCGAGCGCGAGGCGGCGCTAGAGATCGACCTTGTCCGGTTCGGCCTCGAGCGCTTCGGCGCGGCGTTCGGCCGCTACCCGTACGGCACGCTCACGATCGTGCACCCGCCGGAGGGCGCCGAGGAGGCGGGCGGGATGGAGTATCCGACGCTCATCACGACCGGCGGCAGCTGGCTCTGGCCCGTCGTGGGCGTGCGCTACGTCGAGGCGGTCACGGTGCACGAGCTCGCGCACCAGTGGTTCTACGGCCTCGTCGCGACGAACGAGCACCGCTACCCGTTCCTCGACGAGGGCCTCACCACCTACGCGGAAGCGGACGCGCTGCGCGCGCGCTACGGCGACGGCTCGGCGGCGCGCCTCCTCGGGCTCGAGATCGACCTCCGCACGCAGTACCGCGCCGACGCGCTCAGGTCGGGCCACAACGGCGCCGTCGCCCAGTCGGCCGCCGGCTTCGTCGACGGGACGGACTACCTCGGGCTGGTGTACGGGAGGCCCGCGGTGCTCCTCGCGACCCTCGCCGGCGTGTACGGCGAGGATCTCGTGCGGCGGGCCGTCGGCCGCTATTCGCGCGAGAACCGGTTCCGGCACCCCGGCCCCGAGGCGCTGCTCGACGCGGTGCGGCGGGAGGTGGGCGACGAGGCGGCCGAGGCGCTCCGCGCCGGGCTCTTCGAGCGCGCCTGGGTCGACTACACGGTCGGGGCGTTCGACGCGTGGCCCGCGGACGGCGCGGCGCCCGCGCCAGGCGAGGCCGGGATCGACGCGGCGGGTTACCGCGGCCGCGCCGTCGTGCGGCGCCGCGGCTCGCTCGTGCTCCCCGTCGACGTCGCGCTGCACGGCAAGGACGGGACCGTGCAGCGGGCGCGGTGGGATGCGCGCGAGAGCGTCGCCGAGATCCCTTACGCCGGCGCCTCCCCGCTCGTCGCCGTGGTGATCGACCCCGACCACCGGGTGCTGCTCGACGAGGACCTCGCGAACAACGCGCGCCGATCGCGCCCCGACCTGCTCGCGCCTGGCATGCTCTCGCGCGCGAGCTTCGCCGTGGGGCTCGCGCTCACGCTCCTCGGGCCATGAGCGCGCCGGCGGAGCAGGGCGCGAGCGATCCGGGCTCGCAGGGGGCCGCGGTGGCCGAGCCAGGGTGCGCGCGGCGTGCGGTGGGGCGCCCCGCCGCGCACGAGCGGCCAGCCGCTGTCGCGCTGTACTTCGGCTACCGGGCGCTCGCCTCGTTCCTCGTCGCGGCGCCGCTGTCCGTCTTCGTGGCCCAGGTCGTCGGCGAGTACCCGCGCGGCGACGCGATCCTCTTCGATCCCGGCGGCCTGATGCTCGGCGAGCTCACGCGTCTCTCGGCGCATGTCGCCGCTGCCCTCGCCGCGCAGCTCGGCCTGGGCACCCTGCTGGCAGCCGCGCTCGGCCTGCTCCCGCTCGCGGTGCTCCTCGTCGCGCTGAGCCAGGAGGGACCGCTCTCCGCGCAGGACCTGGGAGGCCGCGCGGCGCGCGCCCTGGGTCCGCTCGCGCTGCTCTGGGGCGTCGCGCTCGCGGCGCAGGTCGCCGCCGCGGCGCTCGTCCTGCTCCCCGGGACGAAGCTCTGCGCGGAGCTCCCGGTCCTGCCGCGCGGCCGCGACCTCGCGGCGATCGCCGTCGCCGCGGCCGCGCTGGTACCTGTCGCGGCCATCGGCCTGCTTCACGATGTCGCGCGGGTCGCTGTGGTCGGCGAGCAGCGCGGCTTCTACACCGCCGTCTCCAGAGGGCTCGACGCGCTGCGTGCTGCTCCGCTCGCGGCCGCCTGGGCCTATGCGTCCAGGGGCGTCCTCGCTGCCGTCGCGCTCGCCGGCGGGGCGTGGGTCATGCACCTCGCCGGGGTCAGCACGGGCCTGCGCGTCGCGGCCGCGCTCGCCGTGCAGCTCGCGGCGTTCGCCGTCGCGGCCTACCTGCGCGCCTCGTGGCTCGCGGCCGCCCTCCGGCTGCTCGATCGCTCCGCGCCCTGACGCGCCCTGAAGAATTCCTTGACATTCGGCCACATCCACGTAACGTAGCCCGCCCGTGACCGACGCTTCTGGCGTAAGCGCGGGGCCCGCAGCAAAGCCCAGGTAGCTCAGTTGGTAGAGCAGAGGATTGAAAATCCTCGTGTGGGCGGTTCGATTCCGTCCCTGGGCACTACTGTTTTCTTCCTTGGACCGGCGAGCAAACGCCGCCGCACCGTCTTCACACGCTAGCGTGAGCAGCCGTTCCGCACGGCGCAGCCGCTTGTCGTGGGTTCACGGGTAACTCCGCCTCTCGCCAGCTGGCCTCGTCGGCTCGCTGCGGAAGAGGGCAGGGCGCAGCGGTCTGTTCAGGAGTACTTTCGCGGGTTTGGCCACATCGGGTGACAGTGGAACTTGGTTCCGGTGCGGTAGCGATCCTGATAAGGTGACGGGGGGATCACTCGTTGCAACCTGAACACTCCGGAGGCGCCCCAGGGAACGCGCCTCCTCATGGAGGCTCCCTCATGGCCGATCGTCGTGTCGACTCCTCGCGAAAGAGCTCTCCGGAAACGGCCTCCGCTTCCGACTCGGCGCCGCGGAGCCGGCCGTCCGCGCCAAGTAGCCAGCCCAGCGAGACCGCTCGAAAGAAGAAGATCCTCGTCGTCGACGACTCGCTGACTTCGCTGCTGTCACAGCAGCTGACGCTCGGCGTGGACGACTACGACATTGTCATCGCGCGCAACGGCAAGGAGGCCATCGCGAAGGCGATTGCGGAGCGCCCCGATCTCATCCTGATGGATGTCGTCATGCCGGCGATGGACGGCTTCCAGGCCTGCAGATGGCTCCGCGCGTTCGATGCGACGAAGACCGTCCCGATCATCATGATGACGACGAGGAGCGATCAGACGAGCATCAAGATCGGCTTCGCGAACGGGTGTACCGACTACCTCATCAAGCCTTTCGACAGCAATACGCTGCTCACGAAGGTCCGCACCCACCTAGGCGAATAAGGGATCTCGCCCCCTCGGCGCGCGCGGGGCGCGCGGGCCGCCAGAGGCTGGGCTCCGGGAGCCGAGCCGAGCCTCCGCCCGCACAGGCGCCCGGCGCCCGTCACGCGGTCAACCCTCAGTTAAGATTGAAGGCGGCCCAGAACTTGAGCCCGGTCGCCAGATCGGCGCAGCCGCTCAGGTTGTCGACCTGTTCGCGGCACCCATCGACGTCGACCGCGCCGCTGCGGCACGCGAACTCGTCATCCACGCAGGAGAGGGCCTCGTCGAACTGCTCCTCGCAGCCCTGCGAAGCCGCCTCGCGCTCGGCGTCTTCGAGGTTGTCCACGCAGTCATCTTCGTCGTCCGGGCTGCAGTCTCCGGTGCAATCGCACCTGTCCTCGCACAGACCCGAGATGGAGGGCCCGCAGCCGGGAAGCATGGCGAGCGCGAGGACGACCGTGAACGAGCAAGCGAGCTTCAACATTGTACCTCCGACTGGTCGCGCGTCGCGCGAGCTACGATGTTGTGGCCTGTCTATCGCGTCCGCGGAGGGGGTACAAGCCGCACGTTCGGCGTCCTGGACGCGCGCGGCGGCGCGTCAAGCCGGGCGCCTCCTGGCGCCTTTGCAGCCCTCGGCGTGCCACGCCGGGGGCGCGGCGCGCGACTCGGTTGCTGCCAGGCATCATGAGCCCGATCCGGGCGTCTACGGCCGAGCTCGCGCCGAAAACCAGCGGTGTTGGCCACGGGCCCCTTCTCACGCAGGCATTTCCGGAGCCGCCCTCCCTCGTTTCGTTCTGCTCGACTCTCGCGCGGCTCCGTTCAGCTCCGTTCAGTTCCTCGCGGCACCATCGGCCTGCGCTGGCCAGAGCCGGCGGAAGCCGACGCCGAGGAGCGCGCCGTCGTCGCGCTGCACCAGGCCGCCGAAGCGGCACTTCTCCATCAGCGTACCTTCGGCGAGATCGTCGCCGTCCTGAAACCGGATGCGCTGGCCCTCGCTCAGGGCCGCAAACACGCGCGCGTCGGCCGCGACGGCAACGAGCGAGTCCGGCGCGCCGGCGCGCAACGGCGCGAGGTTGGCAGAGCGCGCTCGGTGAACCACGCCCCGACCGGTCACGGCCTGAGCATGAGCCGAGCTTCGAGCTTCGTCCCGGGTGGATGATGTGGTTGTTGTGGTGTCAATCCACACATCGACGGTGGTGCCACGCCTGTACAGGACCACCCCGGGGAGCGCCTCGCCCGCGGCGGTGGTCAGCAAGACCAGCTCGCCCACGCCGGGCTCGGTCGACGCGCGCCCGCCCAGGCGCTCACGCACCGCGTCCACCGTGGGCGTGGTCGACGCAGGCGCCGTGGCGCGATCGGCGCGGCCCAGGTGGAGCAGGGGGAGCGAAAACTTGCGCGTCATCGGCCCCGACCATTCTACGCGAACCGACGCGCCCTCGCTCGGATGCAGCCCTGGAATCCGCGCCTGAAGCCGCCTGCGTGTTTCCAGGCAGGCCGGCGCTCGCGGCCCTCGGTAACCGTCGGTTACATGCCGATGGCGCCGCGGTACATCCACCCCGTCTTGCCGCGGTGCTCGACCTTGTACCAGTCGTTCTGCCGGCCAACGAGCTTGACCCGAGTGCCACGCACCAGCCGCATCACCACATCTCCCTCCTTGGGCGCACCGCGGACGAGCGCAGTATCCCAGCTCACCGTGGCCAGGCCGCTGGCGGCGGTCTCGCTCGTGGTCGTGCCGGCGGCCTGCTCCTGTTCGCCGCCGCCGGCCTCTGCCTTCGCGGTGTCGGCCTGGGCGCCGGGGGGATAGAAGGTGGCAGTGTAAACGAGGGAGTATCGGCGGTACTTGTGCGGGACTTCCTCGAGGGACACGTTCGAGAACTCGCGGGCTGCGCACTGGAGAATGCCGCTGACCGTCGAGGCGGGCAGGCTCGTCTTCTTCCCCTTGACGACCTGGACCTCCTTCTTCTCGAAGTTGAGCTCGAAGCCGATCGGGAGCTTGCCGTCCACGCCGAGCGCCGCCGGACACTGGGCGAGCTCCTTCAGCCGGGGGAGCGCGATCGGATCGAACTGGAGCTCTCCGCAGTCCTCGACCTTCTTGTTCTTCTTGTCGGAGCAGCGCGTGATCCTGCCGGGGCCGACCACGATCTGCTGCTGGTTCTTCGCGGCGGCCTCCGGAGGCTTGGCCTCGGGCTCCGCGGTCCCGGGCGCGGCCGCCGCGGGGGGAGGGGACGCGGGCGCCGCCGTGGCCTCGGCCGTCGCCTTGACGTCGGAGGGCACGCTCGGGCCGATGCGGACGCCGGCGAGCTTGGGCCACGCGACGCCGACGACAAACCCCACCAGCGCGATCACCCCGACCCGTGACCAGACCGGCTGCTCATCGCCGGGACGGGGGATGTCGACCGTCAGCGGGCGCTGCCTCTTCGCCATGTCCGCCTTCGCCATGTCCAGCACGTCGCCTAGCACAGGTGAGCCATCGGAACGAAATAGTCCGTTCGATCGGGCCGCGGCCGCTCAGTCGCCCGCGATGCCCGCCGCCTCGAGGAGCGGCCGCACCCGGGACTGCGCGATGGCGTAGACCGCGCGCACGCCGTCGCGCCGAGCATAGACGACGTTCGTGCCGCGGAAGGCATCGCCCGCGCCGATCGCGATCGTGAACGACCCCGCCGGCGCCCGCGGCGGGACCGCGTCGCCGTCCTCCGCCGGGGCGGCCTGCGGCCGGGAAAGCTCGACGGTGATCCGGAGGCGCGGCGGGCTGAGGCCATGGTGCCGCTCCGGCTCGCCCAGCGCGACGGCGCCCTCGGCCCGAAGATCGGCGAGCGCGTCCCGGACGCCCGCGGCCAGCGCGGTGGCGCGCGCCCGATCGGCCGCTCCCGCGATCGTGAAGCCCTCCGGCGTGCGCTCGATCACGACCGGCTTCGCGCCCCGAGGGGCCAGCGTCACCCGCGCGATCTCGTGAGGCGGGACGAGGAAGACGTCGCGGCGGAGCAGCAGGCGACCGGCCGCGGCCTCCAGCGACGGCGGCGCGACGAACACCGCAGCGCCGTCCCCGGCGTGAGCGAAGGAGCCCGCGCCGGCGCGCGCGCCGAGCTCCACCCGGGCCGCGCGCGTCGCCGCGCCGGTGCTCCCGGCGCCGGACTCCCTCGCGGGATCGAGCTCGGCCTCGACCGTGAGCCGGGGCGCGCCGAGCCCGTAGCTCTGGTCAGCGTCCGCGGCGATCCAGCGCTCGGCCTGGAGGCCGGCGAGCAGCTCGGCGAGCTCGTCGGCCAGCCCGCCGTCGGCCTCGAGGCCGTCGCCGCTCGGCTCGATGAGCCGCCAGGCGCCCTCGTCCGTCCGGCGGAGCCGCTGGACCAGGCCGGGGCGCTCGATCCGCAGCGCGCTGACCTGATCGGGGGTGAAATCGAACACCTTCATGGAGCGCAGCGACACCTCGGAAGGGAGGAGCGCGCCGGCGGCAAGGGCAGGGATCTCGGCGATCGCTCCGTCCTCGAGCCGCCGGACGTGCACCACACCGGCCTGCTCGGCGCCGATCTCGAGCGTCTCGATCCGCTCCTGCGGCTCGCCCTCGGTTGCCGCGCCCGGCGGCGTCGAGACGACGCGGAGGGTGGCCCGAGGCGAGGCGAGACCGAGCGCCGCGAGATCGCTCGCCCCGGGCAGGAGGCGCGCGGCGCGGACGTCCAGGATCGCCTGGACCAGGGCGCGGCCCGTCTCCGTCGGGACAGGACGGTCCTGCGGGGCCCGCAGGTGCCACTCGCTGCCGGCGCGCGCGAGCTCCAGCGAGCGCTGGCCGGCGGCGAGCTTCACCTCGGCGACCTCGTCGAGCGGCGCGGCGACGAGCGCGAGATCGACGAAGCGCGGCGCCTCCTCGGTGAGCGGATCGAGCACGCTCGCGGGCACGCAGGCGGCCGCGCGCGTGGGCTCGCGCCGCACCGCGACGACGTGGTCGGGCCGGCCCGGGCAGGCGCCGCCCACGTCGATCACGCCTCGCTTCGCCGCAGGATCGCTCGGCTCCAGCGTCAGCGTGACCCGGGGGCCGCCGGACGCCGCGGCCTGCTGCGCTTCCTCCTCGGAGAGGAACGCGTCGGCCTGCATGCGGCCGAGCGCCGAGAGCACGAGGTCGAGCGCCGGCGCGCTGACCCGGACGCCGCTGCCCTCGGGCGAGCCCTCCGCGAAGCGGAAGCCGGCCCCGCGGCCGCCGCCCCAGGGGGCGCGCGAGAACCGCCGCGATCCGCCGTCGCCGTCGAGCGTGAGGCCCGAGAGCTCCGCGGCGACGTAGGGGACGAAGCTCCGCGAGCGGAAGCGATCCGGCGGCACATTGAGGGCCGAGGCGAGCTGCTTCGTGATGACGAAGACGCCTCGGCCCGCGACCTCGGCGTAGACCGCGCCGGGCGGCGTCGGGGCGCCGCCGCCTAGCAGCAGGCGCTCGCGGCGCGGGCCCATCGCGAGCGCGATCGAGAGCCTGGGCGAGGCCAGGCCGAGGGCGGCCGGGTCGCTCGCCTCCGCGGAGACGCGCCGCTCCGCTGTCGCGAACTCCAGCGTGCCGAGGAGCTGGTCGACCGTGGGCTCGTCGGCCGGGTAGCGCTGCCCGTCGATCTCGACGTTCCAGGGGCGCTGGCCAGCGTCGTCGACCTCGCCGCGGGTGAGCCGCGCTGTCTGCGGCGCGCCGGGCGAGGCCATCGTCACGGTGAGCTCGGTGATCTCGTCGGGCCGCCACGCCTCGAAGAGGTGCTTCTTGCGGCGCTCGGCCTCGTCGGTGGACACCGAGCCCCGGTCGAGGACGAGCAGCGCGACGGCCGCCGCGGCGGCGAGCGCGACCAGGAGCAACGTCGTCGCGTGCCGGCGCAGGGGCCGCATCACGGCGATCCTTCGCGCTCGGCCTCGGCCGACGCGCCGCGTCCGGCCGGCGCGCCGGGGCCCCCCTTGTCGCCGGGGCGGCGCTCGGAGCCGCGCCGGGCCAGGTACACGGCGAGGCCGAGGAGGGCCGCGGCGAGCGGCATGTACACGATGACGTAGCGGAAGATCCCGGCGAGCGAGTCCTCGCTGATCCGGAGGCCCGCCGTGGACGCCGGCTTGTCCGGGATGTCGAGCATGGGCGGGCTCGCGGCGAGCCAGGACAGCGCGCTCTCGACGAACACGGCTGTCCCGCGGAGCTCGGGGCTCTGCCAGTTCGCGCCGTAGAGCACGCCGGGTGAGCCGACCACCACGACGCGCGGCCCGTGCGCGGCGCTGGACCCCGCGGGCTTCGGCAGCTCCGAGGCGCAGGCGACCGTGAGCGGCCCCGGGTGATCGCCGTCGCGCGGCTTCGGCTCGGACGGGTCCCGGGCCCAGCCGAAGAAATCGACCATGCCGAAGGCCTGGTCGCTCGTCACGAGCAGGGGCGCCGGGGCCACCGGCCCGCTCGCCGTGGGCGCGAGCGAGCTCGCCACCGTGAGCACCGGGCCGAGCCCCTGATCGGCCGCCTTGATGAGCCCTTCGGTGATCGGATGCGGCCTGACGATCGGCGCGAAGGTCTCGCCGAAGCCCTGCGTCGACCGGAGCTTCGGGTCGAGCTCGAACACGAAGTCCGACCGGAGCTCGACCCCCGCCACGGCGAGCAGGCCCGAGAGCCCGAGGTCGACGTACCGCTGATCGCTCTCGTCCGGCACGGGGCCGAGCGCGATCAGCGCGCTGCCGCCCTTCTCGATGAACGCGCGGTAGCGGGCCACGTCGCTGGCCGGCACCGGCTGGCTCGGCCCGGCGAGGACGAGCACCCGGCACCGGTCGAGATCGACCTCCGGCGCGGGCTCCGACGGCGCGGCGCCGGCCTCCTCCTCGTCGCCGTGGCCGTCGTCATCGCGGCCGCCGCCGCTGCGGCCGCCGCCGAGCTCCACGACCTCGTAGTTGTTCTTGTTGAGCCGGTCCTTGAGCGCCGCGAGCCCGCCGGCGCCGCCGGCCTCGATCGACCTCTCGCCGTGCCCGGCCGCGAAGCAGACCATCGGCCGCTCGCTGCGCAGGACGCTCCGGATCGCGCCGGTCAGCGCCTGCTCGAGCCGCGGGCGCGACCGCAGGTCGTCCTCCTCCTCGACCTCGACCAGGTCGCTCGCGGTCAGGAAATGGGGCCGATCGCCGCGCGCGACGATGATCGCCGCGTCCGTGACGATGCGCCCGTCGTCCGTCTTGCCCGCGACGACGCCGTAGCGCTGCTGCACCGCCAGGAACTCCGCCGGGCGCCGGTCGGGATCGGTCACCTCGACCTCGATCCGCGGGTTCTCGGCCCGGTACGCGTCGAGCAGGTGCCGCACCGAGAGCGTCAGGGGGTCGCCCTCCGAGAGCAGGACGTAGACGCGGATCGGCTCCTCGATCGAGCGCAGCGTCGAGACGGTCGCGTCGCTCAGCGTGTACAGCCCGCCCTGCGTCCAGTCCCAGCGCCTGTAGTGCCGGGCGACGAGCAAGTTGACGAGCACCGCGAGCACCATCGCCGCGATGATCCCGACGCTCGTCGAGAGCTTCTCGCCGAGCGAGGTGCCCGGCGGCGGAGCTCCGGCTTGCGCGGGCCGCTCTCCGGACATCAGCCCCACCTCCACGCGTCCACCGCGCGCACGGTCACGAACAGCGGCAGCGCGACCACCGTCCCGTCGAACACGAGGCGGCGCAGATCGACGATCCCGCGGGAGAAGTCGTTCATCTGCGTCCACACCGAGACGTAGGCGCAGAGGTCGTGCGCCGGGCCGTCCGGGAAGATGAACTCGCCGATGCCGAGGATGAACATGCCCATCACCGCCATCGTGCTGAGCACCGCGGCCATGAGCTGGCTCTTCGTGAGCGCGCTGGTCATCGTCCCGATCGCGAGGTAGCCGGCGCCGACCGCGAAGACGGCGAGGTAGCTCGACCCCACGACCCGCCAGTCGAGCTCGCCGGTCCTGCCGATGAGGACGACGTAGAGCAGCGTCGGCGCCCACATCGCGACGTACGTCACGAGCGCCGCGGCGTACTTCGCCAGCACCACGCCGGCGGAGCCGACCGGCGCCGTGAGGAGCGCCTCGATGGTGCCGCTCCTGCGCTCCTCCGCGAAGAGGCGCATCGTGAGCAGCGGGCAGACGAAGAGCAGCGGCAGGTAGATCAGGATCGTCTGGCCGAAGAAGACCTGCACCGGCCCCGTGTCGGCGGAGAGCTCCACCTCGCCGGCGAACTGCGTCGCGATCAGGAAGAAGTGCACGCCCTGCACCAGCAGGAACGTGGTGATCAGCACCCACGCGAGCGGCGTCACGAAGAGCGAGAAGAGCTCTCGCTTGAAGATCGGCCAGAAGCCCCTCACCGCCGCTCCTTCACCGCGCCGCCCTCGCCGCGCCGAGCCGCGCTGCCCTTCTTCTTCCGGCTCCCGGCCGCCGGCCGAGGCGCCTCGCCGCCCTCCGCCCCGGGCTCGGCCGTCTCTCCGGCGGGGCCCCGCGACTCAGCGTCGTCGGCCGCGGTCAGCTCGGAGAAGACCTGCTCCAGCGAAGGGGCGCAGGGGACGAGCTCGCGCACCCCGAAGCCCGCGGCGACCAGCGCGGCGACGAGGCGCTCGGCGGCCTCGCCCGCGTCGGCCCCGGCGTCGAACTCGACCGTGAGCCGCGCCGCCTCGCCGGCGTCCTCCGCCTCGGCCGAGCGGACCTGCGCCGCGCCGCGCGCCACCGCGAGCGCCGCGTCCGCCGCCCCGCGCACGACGACGCGCGCGCCGGACGACCGGCGCATCGCGCGGATCTCGTCGATCGAGCCCTCCGCGACGAGCCTCCCGCGGGCGATCACGAGCGCCCGCGTGCACGTCGTCTCGACCTCGGAGAGGATGTGCGTCGAGAGGAGCACCGTGCGGTCGCGGCCGAGCCGGCGCACGAGCGCGCGCACCTCGCGGATCTGGTTCGGATCGAGGCCCGCCGTCGGCTCGTCCAGGATGAGCAGCGGCG
Organism: Sorangium sp. So ce381; assembly: GCF_051473845.1. Lineage (NCBI taxonomy): Bacteria > Pseudomonadati > Myxococcota > Polyangiales > Polyangiaceae > Sorangium > Sorangium sp. So ce381. The sequence goes on from NZ_CP150336.1 coordinate 3,436,719, forward strand.
GGTCGCCGACGAGCGCGTCCGCGAGGCCGACCCGCTGGCGGTAGCCCTTCGAGAGGTGGCCGATCAGGACGCTCGCGACGTCCTCGACGCGCGCGTCGCGGAGGGCGCGCGCGACCGCCTCGCCGCGCGCGCGCCGCGGCACGAGCTTCAGCTCGGCGCGGAACGCGAGGTACTCCGAGACGCGCATCTCCGGGTAGAGCGGCGAGGTCTCGGGCATGTACCCGAGCGAGGCCCGCGCGCGCATCGGCTCCTCGGCGATGTCGTGGCCGGCGATCCGCACCCGGCCGGACGTCGCGCCGAGGAACCCCGCGAGGATGCGGAGGGTCGTGCTCTTGCCTGCGCCGTTCGGCCCGAGGAACCCGACGATCTCCCCCTGGCTCACCTGGAACGAGAGGTCGCTCACCGCCTGGTGGGGGCCGTAGGACTTGGAGAGGTGCTCGACCTCGATCATCGTGGCATCGGGCGCAGGGGGTCAGGGCCGCCGGCGCGGTGCGCGCGGGCAGGCCGGTCGATCGCGCGGAACGCTTAGCGCACCGGGCGGGTCAGGGGAAGCGCGCGCCGGGCTCTGGCGTGGTCCGGCGGTGGTCTGGCGACGAGCGGCGCCGGCGAGTAGCCAGAGCCGCGCGTCTCTGGTAACCCTGCGCCGTCGCGCCCGGCGGCCCGGGCGCTCACGCCACGGGCCCCTCTGCAAGGCGACGCACCCGGTACGCCGAGCGCCGCGGCCCCCTCACACCCACCGCTGCACGATGGATCAGACGCTCCTCCGGTCGTATTTCTCGACCATCTACGAGTTCCCCACCCCGGCGGGGACGCTGCGCGTCTCGCTGGACGGCGAGATCGTCCAGGATCAGGCCGGGCTCCCCGAGCTCCTGACCCGCAAGTTCGCGGTGCTCACCGCCTACAACCCGCGCTCGATGCTCATCCCTCGCCGGGTCAACGATCAGCGCCACCACGTCCTCCGCGATCTCCTGATCCTCGGCTGTTACCGGGTGGAGCCGTGCGTCGGCTCCGAGGCGGAGCCGGAGGGCATCTGGCGCGAGCCGGCGTGGCTCGTCCACGGCATGGACCGGGACGAGGCGATCGCCTTCGGCCGGGTCTTCCGGCAGAACACGATCGTGTTCGCGCAAGGCGGCCGGCCGGAGCTCATCATCACCGATCCGACAGCAGACGACATCGGCCGAACTTTCCAGGGGAACTGGCGGGTGCGGTCCTGACCCACGCGGCGGCCGCGGACGCCGAACGCCGATTCCATGTTGAAACGTACCCGCAAAATGTGGGTTCATGCCTAGGCGTTTAGGGATGGGCGGACCGGCCTCGCTCACCACATGAGGAGACACAGCAGAATGCGCACCCAGGTCACCCGCGCAGCGCTCGTCGCTGCGCTCGGGCTCGTCGCCGGCGCTGGCGGCTGCGGCCAGAACAAGGTCTCGGAGTGCAACGCGCTCATCGAGGTCATCAACAAGGGCGTTCAGAGCATCGAGAAAGGCACAAAGGCCGGCACCGACCAGGGCGGGTCGAGCGAGCTGAAGACGATGGCCGACGCGATGGACAAGGTGGCGGCCGACGCGGCGCAGGTGAAGCTGACCACCCCGGAGCTGCAGAAGTTCTCGGGCGAGTACCAGGCCATGGCGAAGGACGTCGCCAAGGCGGCGCGCGATCTCGCGACCGCGGCGGACGCCAACGACGCGGAGAAGAGCAACGCCGCCCAGGCGGCGATCGAGAAGGCGATCAAGCAGGAAGATCCCCTCGTCGACAACATCAACAAGTTCTGTCAGGCCCCCTGACGGGGCGCGCCCCCGAGGCGCTCGCCCTCCGATCGCTGCGGGCTCGGGCCGTCCCGCCTGCAGCGCGGCGCAGCCCTAGGGGACGAAGCGATAGCCGACGCCGCGCACCGTCAGCAGGTGGCGCGGCGTCGTCGCGTTCTCTTCCAGCTTGTTGCGCAGCTGGAGGATGAAATTGTCGATGGTGCGCGGGGTCCCGTGGTGCGTCGGGCCCCAGACCTTGGCCTGGATCTGCTCCCTCGACAGGACCCGGCCGCCCGCCTCGGCGAGGCAGAGCAGCACGTCGAACTCGGTCGCAGTGAGCTCGATCAGCGCGTCGCCGCGGCGGACCTCGCGCGTCGCCGCGTTGATGACGATGTCGCCGGCGCGCAGCTGCGCCCCGTCGGCGCGCGCGATCGCGTCGCGCCGGAGCACGGCCTTCACGCGCGCGAGCAGCTCGGCCAGGCTGAACGGCTTCGTGATGTAGTCCTCGGCGCCGAGCTCGAGGCCCATCACCTTGTCCATCTCGGCGCCGCGCGCGGACAGCATGATCACCGGCAGGGTGCGCCGCTCGTTCCGGAGGATGCGGAGCAGCTCGAAGCCGTTCAGCCGGGGGAGCATGACGTCGATGATGATGAGATCGATCCCGCCGGCGCGGGCGAGCGCGAGCCCGCGCTCACCGTCCTCCGCCACGAGGACGCGGTAGCCCTCGGCGGTCAGGTTCATCTCGAGACCCATCGCGATGCTGGGGTCGTCCTCCACGAGCAGGACGGTCCGCGCCGGTGTCTGAGGGGTTCGGGTCATGCTGAGGAGGTCCTCTAGCATGTTCATGTCCTGACCGGCGGCGGCCGCGCTACGGCGGCGCGCTCGCGTCGGCGCCGTGATCCGACGCGTCGTTGTGCGCCGCGGCGACCGCGGGCGCCGCGACCTGCGGGCGTCGCTCCGCGGCGCTCGCCTTGGGCGTGCTCCGGAGCGGGAGCACGAGGGTGAACGTGCTGCCCTTCCCGGGCTCGCTGTCGACGAGGATCTTGCCGCCGTGCGCCCGGATGACATGCTTGACGATCGACAGCCCGAGCCCCGAGCCCTCCTGCTGCCGGGCCAGGAGATCGTCGACCCGGTAGAACTTCTCGAAGATCCGCTTGTGCTCCGCGCGGGCGATGCCCTTGCCGTTGTCGCGGACCGTGAGCATCGCCGACCGGTTGAGGACATGGGCGGAGACGCTGATCTTCCTCGGCTGACCGCCGTACTTGTAGGCGTTCGAGAGGAGGTTCACGATCGCGTCGACGAGCGCGCTGCGATCGCAGAGCACGGGCGGGAGGTTCGCGTCGATGGAGACGTCGAGGTCGACGCTCCGCTTCTCGCGGGTCGGCTCGAAGGCGTGGATCGCCTCGTCGGCGATCTCCCCGAGGTGGTGCTCCGAGAGCTCGTAGACGCGCCGGCCGCTCTCCATTCGCCCCCAGTCGAGCAGCCGATCGATGAGCTGCTGGAGGCGGGCGCTCTCCTTGGTGAGCGCCTCGATGCAGCGATCCTCGCTGATCGTGTCGCCGCGCCGGAGCGTGAGGGTCTCGGTGAACATCCGGATCGACGTGAGCGGGGTGCGCAGCTCGTGCGAGACCTTGGACACGAAATCGGCCTGGAGCTCGGACAGGTTGCGCTCGCGCCGGAGGAAGACCCACACGAGGATGACCCCGGTCGCGAGCGTCCCGCAGAACGTGAGGACGATGATCCCCATGATGAGGTTGTACTGGGCCTCGCCGAGGACGAGCAGGAGGAAGCCGACGCCCGACAGGAGCACGCCGGGGATGATCACCAGGTAGACGAGGAGCTGGATGATCCGCCGGTAGCCGAGCGTGGTGAGGTCGCGCCTCGGGGTCCGCATGCCGGCAGCTTAGTGGGGCCCCGCGCCGGCGGCGACCGTCCGCGAGCGCCCGCGCGCGGCTACGCCTCGATCCGCTCCAGCACGAGCGCGGGCGCCTCGGCGGGCGCCGGGCCGAGCCGGAAGGCGGCGCGGACGCGATCGGCCGCGGCCCGCGCGTCGTCCGCCCGGCGCGCGTGGATGCGGGCGAGGGGCGCGCCGCGGTCCACGCGATCGCCGCGCACCGCGGCGAGCTCGATCCCCACGGCGGGGTCCACGCGCTGGTCGGCGCGCGTCCTCCCGGCGCCGAGCGCGACCGCCGACAGGCCGATCTCGAGCGGATCGACGGCGGCGACGTACCCCTCGTCCTGGGCGGCGACCTCGACAACGACGGGGGCGCGGGGCAGCCGGCCGGCGTCGTGCACCACGGCCGGATCGCCCTTCTGCGCCGCGATCATCCGCGCGAAGACCTCGGCCGCCGCGCCGCTCGCGATGGCGGCCTCGAGCTTCGGCCGCGCCTCGGCCGCGCTCGCCGCCGCGCCGCCGGCGATCAGCATCTCCTCGCCGAGGGCGAGCGTGCACGCGACGAGGTCGCCCGGCCCGCGGCCGTGCAGCACCTCGATCGCCTCGCGGGTCTCGATGGCGTTGCCGACGGCGCGCCCGAGCGGGGCGCTCATGTCGGTGAGCAGCGCGGAGACGCGCTTGCCGGCCGCGGTCCCGACGCGCACGAGCGCGGTCGCGAGGGCGCGGGCGTCGCCGAGGGTCTTCATGAACGCGCCGCGCCCCACCTTGACGTCGAGCACGAGCGCGTCGATGCCCTCCGCGAGCTTCTTCGAGAGGATGCTGGCGACGATGAGCGGGATCGACTCGACCGTGGCGGTCACGTCGCGCAGCGCGTAGATGCGCTTGTCCGCGGGCGCGATCCGCGCGGTCTGCCCGATCATGCACGCCCCCACCTCGCGGACGATGCGCGCGAACGCGTCGACGTCGAGGGCGACGTCGAACCCCGGGATCGCCTCGAGCTTGTCGAGGGTGCCGCCTGTGTGGCCGAGGCCGCGGCCGGACACCATCGGGACGGGGACGCCGCAGGCGGCGACGAGGGGGGCGAGGCAGATCGAGACCTTGTCGCCGACGCCCCCGGTCGAGTGCTTGTCGACCTTCCGTCCGGGCACGCTGGACAGGTCGAGGACGTCGCCCGAGTGGAGCATCGCGCGCGTGAGGGCGACGGTCTCGGCGTCGTCCATGCCGCGGAAGAAGATCGCCATGAGCAGCGCGGCCATCTGGTAATCGGCCAGCTCGCCGTCGCTGTGGGCGCGGATGATCCGCGCGATCTCGTCCTCGGCCAGCCGCCCGCCGTCGCGCTTCTTCGCGACGAGCTCGACAAGGGTCTGCATCGGCGTCGAGCTTAGCCGGGTTCGCCCCTATTTGTCCCAGGCGCGGGCCCCCCTATGGTCGGCGGGAGCGCGCGGACCGTCCCCGCAGGAGAGCGGACACGGCGCCGGTCACGGTCGCGCGGGAGAAGGGAGCCGCACTGGGCCTCATGAACAGCCTCCTCTATGCCCGGGCCCAGATGGGCCTGTCGCTGGCATTTCACATGATCTTCGCCGCCGCCGGGGTGGCGCTGCCGCTGATCATGGTCATCGCGGACGCGCTCTGGCACCGGACGGGCGATCGAGACTACCTCGAGTTCTCGAAGCGCATGGCGAAGGGGACGGCGATCCTGTTCGCGGTGGGCGCCGTGTCGGGGACGGTGCTCTCGTTCGAGCTCGGGCTCCTGTGGCCGAGCTTCATGGGGACGTTCGGAGAGGTGATAGGGCTCCCGTTCTCGCTCGAGGGGTTCGCGTTCTTCACGGAGGCGATCTTCCTCGGCATCTACCTCTACGGGCGCGGCAAGCTCTCGCCGAGGCTGCACCTGCTCTCGGGCGCGCTGGTCGCGCTGAGCGGCGCGCTCTCGGCGTTCTTCGTCATCCTGGTGAACGCGTGCATGAACCACCCTGCCGGCTTCACGATGGTCGACGGGCGCCCCGCGGACATCGACCCGGTCGCGGCGATGTTCAGCCCGCCGTGGAAGCACGAGACGCTGCACGGCATCCTCGCGTGTTATCAGGCGACGGCGTTCGTGATGACGGGGATCCACGCGCTGGTGCTCCTGCGGCACCCGTCGAGCCCGCTGTTCCGCAAGGCGTTCGCGGTGACGCTCGCGGTCGCCGGGGTGACGGCGCTGGCGCAGCCGCTCGTCGGTCACTATGCGGCGGTGGAGGTCGGGACGGGGCAGCCCGCCAAGCTCGCGGCGATGGAGGCGCACTTCGAGACCTCGGCGCGCGCGCCGCTCCTCGTCGGCGGCCTGCCCGACGTGGAGCGGGGCGAGGTCGACTACGCGATCGAGATCCCGGCGGGGCTCTCGGTGTTCCTGCACGCGGATCCTGACGCGGTGGTGCCCGGGCTGGATGCGGTCCCTCGGGACGAGTGGCCGCCGGTCACGGCGACGCACCTCTCGTTTCAGGTGATGGTGGGCGCGGGCTCCGCGATGGCGCTGCTCGCGGTCGTCGGGGCGGTGCTCGCGTGGCGCCGCAGGGGGATCCCGGATCAGCGCCCGTTCCTCTGGGCGGTGATCCTGGCGAGCCCGCTCGGCATCGTGGCGATGGAGGCCGGCTGGCTGGTGACGGAGCTCGGTCGCCAGCCGTGGATCGTGCGGGGCGCGATGCGCACGCGCGACGCGGTGACCCCGTTCCCGCACCTCGCGGCGCCCTTCTGGACGTTCACGGCGCTCTATGTCTTCCTCGGCGTGGTGGTGGTCTACCTGCTGGTGCGCCAGCTGCGCGCGGCGCCGCTCGGGGTGACGGGCGGCGGCGGCGGCGCGCCGCTCGGGGGGCCGGGAGGCGGCGGCGCGCCGCGCGCGTCCGGCGGAGGCGAGGCCGATGCGCACTGAGTGGTTCCTCGGCGGGGTGATGATGGCGGCGCTCGTGCTGTACGCGCTGCTCGGGGGCGCCGATTTCGGCGGCGGCGTGTGGGATCTGCTCGCCTCCGGCCCGCGGAAGCGGGAGCAGCGCGCGCTCATCGAGCGGGTCATCGGCCCGATCTGGGAGGCCAACCACGTGTGGCTCATCCTGGTCGTGGTGCTGCTCTTCACAGCGTTTCCTCCCGCGTTCGCGGCGATCTCGATCGCGCTGCACGTCCCCATCACGCTGTTCCTCGTGGGCGTCGTGTTTCGCGGCTCGGCGTTCAGCTTCCGCAGCTACGACTCCCGGGGGGATCGGCGGCAGAAGCGCTGGGGGTTCGTCTTCTCGCTCGCGAGCGTGATCGCGCCGGTGCTGCTCGGCATGATCGTCGGCGCGGTGGCGTCCGGGCGGATCCGGGTGGCGTCGGGGGTGGTGACGAGCGGCTTCTTCGCGCCGTGGCTCTCGCTGTTTCCGTTCGTGGTGGGGCTGTTCGCGCTGGCCCTGTTCGCGTTCCTCGCGGCGGTGTACCTGACGAACGAGGCGAGCGAGCCTGCGCTCGTCGACGATTTCCGGCGGCGCGCGCTCGCCTCCGGCTGCGTGGTGGCGGCGCTCGCGCTGGCGTCGTTCGCGGCGTCGTTCCGGGGCGCCCCGCTCATTCGAGAGGGGCTGATGGATCATCCGATCACGTGGCCGCTCCACGTCACGACGGGCCTCGCGGCCACCGCGGCGTTCTTCGGGCTGTGGACCCGCCGTTTCCGTCTGGCGCGCTTGGCGGCGGCGGCCCAGGTCACCCTGATCCTGCTCGGCTGGGCGGCCTCGCAGTACCCGTTCCTTGTGGTGCCGGACGTGACGCTCGAGGGCGCGGCGGCGAACCCGAGGACGTTGCGATTGCTTGTCTGGGTGCTCGGCGTCGGATCCGTGCTTCTGTTCCCTTCGCTGTACGTGCTCTTCCGCGTCTTCGGCAGCGGCCGGGCGGGGGCGGCGTCGGACGGCGACGACGAGCATTGAGCGGGAGTGGGGACGACGTACGTGGAAGTCGCGGTGGCCAAATTTGATGCACCACCTCACCTACCCGCACGAGAGGCGTGAGGACGGCTGGCTGAACAGTGGCTGTGTGTCCGTCCCGGCGCTAGGGGGCGATGGCGCGATGCCGGCGGCCCATTGCATTCCTGGGACCTGCAACCCGCTCTCGCGGCTCCCTCGAAAAAATGCGAACGCTTTCGCGGGCCTCCCCACGGCGGGCGAACCGTGTTACGCTCGCACGCGCGAAGTTTTCAGGATGCTTGTGGGGGAAGGAGCCCTGTAGAGATGGCGAACATGGCTAGATACCGTCGACACGCGATTGTGGGGTTACTTGCAGCGACAGCCGGTGTGACGGGCTCGTTCGCCGCGTGCACAGACTCGTACCGTCACGGGCTCACCGGCTCCGGCTCGGGCCCCACCGGGACCGGCGGCAGCAGCGGCACCGGCGGCGCGGGCGGGGAGGCGGGGAGCACGGGGACGTTCGGGGAGGGGGGGCGGTGCGATTCGACGTGCTCCAACGATCTGAAGAAGGTCATCAGCTGCAACGGGGTGACGCTGGAGACTTGCGAGCCGGAGGAGGGATGCCTCAATGCGCAGTGCGTACCGGACCCGTGCAAGGCGGCGCGGGAGTCGAAGAGCTCGTACGGATGCGATTACTGGGCGCTGAAGACGGCGCTGCGGCCGACCACGCAGGGCGCATGTTTCGCTGCAATTGTTGCGAATACGTGGAACTTGCCGGTTCACATCAACGTTGAGCGCGGTGGAGAGCAGCTTCCGGTTAACACCTTCGCCTACATTCCCGAATGGAACGAGCAGACAAAGAGCGTTTCTTACAAAAAGTATGCTGACACCAATGAGCTCGCCGCAGGGAAAGTTGCTGTCCTGTTCCTGTCGAGGTTGTCTGCTGGCGGCGGTATTGAGGACTGCCCAGCGCCCGGTGCGCTGGATGAGGAAACCGGCGTCCCGGAGTTTCCGGGCGAGCCAGTCACCGGTCGCGGAAAGGCCTTTCATATCACGACCGATTTCCCAGTCGTAGCCTACCAGATCCTTCCGTACGGCGGAGGTAAGGCGGCATTTACCTCGGCTACGCTTCTGCTTCCGACGAGTGCGTGGGATAGCAACTACGTCGCCATAAATGGTTACTCGGAGTCAGAGTCGCAGTCTCCGGCGTATAATGGAGCCTATCCTTCGTTGGCTATCGTTGCCCATGAGGATGATACTGCGGTTACTATCCTGCCCAAGGTGAGCGTAGAGGCGGGGGACGGCGTTGAGCCCGCGAACGCGGGGGAAGCGAAGACGTATGCGCTGAATGCTGGCGAATTCCTGCAGATTACACAGCGGGCTGAGCTGACCGGGAGTCCAATTCAATCCACCAAGCCTGTTGGCCTGTTCGGAGCGCATGCTTGCATGCTCGTGCCTGCGGGCAGTGATGTTCGTGATTGTGACTCTGGACAGCAGCAAATCGCGCCCGTTAGAGCTACCGGGAGCGAGTACGTCGCGGTTCGACACCGGAACCGAACGCAACAGGATGAGTCGCCGCCGTACCGAATTGTGGGCATGGTTGACGGCACGCGGCTCACCTGGGAGCCATCGAGGCCAGATAATGCACCTGAGGAGCTGCGGCTGGGCGAAGTGTATGAGTTTGCGACAGGTGAGCCTTTTGTTGTCAAGAGTCAGGATGCTAACCATCCGTTCTATGTCGGTCAGTATATGACGGGTGGTTCTCTCTTCGGGGGTATTGGGGATCCAGAGTGGGTCAATGTAATCCCGCCGTCTCAGTACCTCGATTATTATGCATTTTTCACCGATCCGACTTACCCGGAGACGAGTCTCGTCGTCGTCCGTACCCGATCGAGGGTGAATGGTGAATTTGCCGATGTTGAGCTGGATTGTGCTGGAAAGCTCACGGGGTGGACTCCTGTCGGTGACGGTAGCTACGAATATACTGTTGTTGATTTGATGACCGGGGAGTGGCAGTCGGTGAATGGGTGCGTGAACGGTCGACACGAGATGCGGAGTGAACTCCCCTTCGGCGTCACGGTTTGGGGATGGGGTGCAATTCAGCAAAATTATCGTGTTTCCTACGCATACCCCGCCGGTGCCGGATTCCTGCCCATCAACAATGTCGAGATCCCTCCCGTGGCAAACTAGTGCCGTCCCTTGACATCGGTGTGTTCGGTACGATTTTGTCAATGTCATGAGAACTCGTCGGTCCAATGTGGTCTTCGGGCCTGAAGTGGGATGGTTCGCCGTAGTCGTTTTTCTCACGGGCTGCAGCAAGATCCTCGGCCTCGACGAGTTCGTCGACACTCCTACCGATCCGGTGGCTGGCAGCGGCGGGGGGGTGGCGTCTGGCAGCGGTGGTAGTGGGGAGGCGACGTCTGGCGGTGGCGACGGATCGAGGGCACCGCCGACAGTACCCGTCCTGCGGCTCCCGAGGAACGACGCCTATCTGGGGGCCCAACGGAAGGCTGGTTCGCGTAGGCCCAGGTTTGTGTGGGAGGCGTCGACGTCGCCGTCCGGCGCTCCCATCGAGTACGAATTGCAGTATGGCACCGATCTAGGGGCGAATGATGCAGTCTCGGTCATTACCGAGCTTACGGAGCACCAGCCGGCAGAGGATCTGGAGATAGCTCTGCTTCCGCCCGTTGGGCGGCGATACTACTGGCGTGTACGCGCCTGCGTGCAGGGGAGCTGCTCAGATTTTTCGCGCGAGCGATGGGTCAATGTTGGCCGGACCAAGTGCGACTACAATGCAGATGGCTATGACGATGTCGCCATCAGTGCCTACGGTCGCAGTCCTACCAGAGGCGCCATATATTTCTACTACGGAACCTCCGGTGCGCAATTCAATCTGGATAACGATGGAGTCGTCTCCAGTCCCATCGGGGCCAACGATGGCTTCGGGACGTCTTTGTCGTGCGCCGGTGACGTCGATGGAGACGGGTATGCCGATGTGCTGGTTGCGGCGCCTTATAGAGATAAGGCGTTCGTGTATCGTGGCAGCAGTAGGGATCGGTTCGATTCGGATAGTTTTGATATCGATGGTAATTCGGTAGAGGGGTATATCGGGCCCTATATGGCACCTGCCGGCGACGTTAATGGTGACGGATTCGCGGATGTTATCGTCGGAACAACTGAGCGCTCTTGGGTGATTGCGTCTCTGTATCTGGGTGGCCCGTCGGGGCTCGATGCGCCGATCGAACTCGAGCTCGGCGAGCGCGTAGAGAACCGGGAGAACGCGATTTCTCTCGTTTCATCGGCCGGTGACGTCAACGGAGACGGGTTTTCCGACGCGATGGTGGTGTTTCACACATTGGATCGTGACATCGTGCGCGTCTATCAAGGAAACCCGGGCCGCGGGTTCGATTCCACGCCGAAGGCAGAGCTCGTAGACCCCTCCGGTCAATCCAGGTTTGTTACCTCGTTCGGTGCCGCTGGTGATGTCAATGGCGATGGATTTGATGACGTCATCATTGGAGTCGATAGAGATAATCGTGCGTATGTCTACCTCGGTGGATCCCAGGGGCTGGAGACGACGCCGAGCGTGACCCTCACGGGAAGTGACTCGTTTGGCGTGACGGTTGCGGCGGTTGGTGATGTCAATAATGATGGGTTCGATGATGTTGCGGTTGTCGACCGATCGCCCAAGGTGCTTCTGTATCTGGGTGAAGGTGAATCGAATCTGAGCGAGCCGGATGCCGCAATCTACAGGGATGCTATTGAAGACCGGACAGGGCAGCGTCTGGGGTCGCCTGGAGATGTCAATGGGGACGGCTACTCGGATTTCACGGTCGCCATGACGGAGCAGAATGTCGTCTACCTCTATTTCGGGCGCTCTGTGGTAGAAAGTCCTATGACTGAGGATGCCGTGATTTCGCAACCTTCGGATGATAGAGAGTTCGGCTTCGCCGTGGCGCACCGGTGAAGCCGACGTGCGCGCCGCGCTCGCCACCTTCCGCAGCGCTCCTCGGGTCTCGTGGTTCGACGCGCGAGACGTCTGCCGCCGGTGTGAGCAGCCTCCCGCCGGGGGCGGATCCGCAGGCGGCGGAACGTTCGCATCAACCTCTATTTACGGTCCTCGTACGCGTCTGTCAGCGCTGGCGCCCAAGGTCTCGGCCTTGGCGGTTTCGTTACTCACTCTGCATTTTTCTGGCGCAGCGCACGCCCTGGGTCCGGTTTGTGGGATCTTCGCTGTTTCTGAACGTCGTATCATAGAGCGTTACGATGGCATTCCCACCGCGAACCACGTATCCTGTTGAGCCCGAGCAGCCCTGGTTCGAGCAGTCCTCGCACGGCATCGGATAGTCTCCGCTGCAATCCAAGGTCCACTCCGAGACGTTTCCTAGCATATCGGCATGGCCCCACCTCGCATCGCCGGACGGCGAGAACGAGCCAACAGGCAGGAACGCGGCGACGCTGCATCCGCTGGAGGAGCCGTCTCCTCTGCACTCGTTGGCGGCGAACCCGCGCTCCCTCGAGGCGCCCCACGGATACACCCGCTGCTCCGCGCCGCCAGCGGCGGCGTAGTTCCACTCGGCCTCGGTGGGCAAGTAGCCCCCGTCCCATGCGCAGAATGCGAAGGCCTCGTACCACGTGACGCAATGCATCGGCCGGTGTTCGTTGGGGCCCCGCTCGGCGGTCCATGTCGGGTAGTACTGGCATTCTAGCTGTGCTTTGAGCTGCTCGGTGTTTGCGGTGAGCGAGGATGTCCAATCGAACTGCCACCCGCTATCGGTCACACCGGGACGCTCCCCGGCTCCCAGCGCCGGGGGATCTCTGCGCGTCCCCTTCAGCGCCTCCACGAACGCCCGAAATCGTCCTACCGTGACCTCGTATCTGTCGAGCCTGAAGTCGCCGACGGTGGCTGGGTAGCTCTCATCATTGCTCCTGTAGAACGTGCCTCCCGGCACGATGTCAGCGGCGCAGCAATCCGCGTCTCCGTCGGGCCCGCAGCTCACTCCCGTGCCAGGCGCGTCGCCGCCCTGGCAGCTCGTCGGGACGCACACGCCGCCGCGGCACCCCGGGAAGGGCGGCGCGCACGGCGCCTCCTCGACCCACGCGCCCCCTTCGCATTTCCGCGGCTTGTCGCCTGAGCACCCGCGCTCGCCCTCGGTGCATGGGACACATCGGCCCTTTGCACAGACTGGCGCCTCTCCGCTGCAAGGCCGCTGGGGAATCCACTCCCCATCCGCGCACTGCCGCGGCGTATCGCCGACGCAGTCGCGCTTGCCGTGCTCGCAACCTCCTGCGCCGGAGCTCGAGTCGCTGTGGCCGCCGGCTCCTTCTCCTCCAGCACTCGCCCGCGGAGCGTCCTTGAAGTCGTCGAGCCCGAGCACCAGGCCGCAGCTCGTCATCCCGGCCGCAATCGCCAGCGGAGCCATCCGCGCGCCCGCGGCGTGGCCCGTGCGCCGCCTTTTCACCGTCGACATGCGGCCCACGCTACACACCGTGCCGAGGCCGCGGAAGCACCGCGCGCCAGCTCGCCGCCTCAACTCCGCGCGCCCCGGACACAGCCGGCGGCTTGGGCGGCGGTCCTCGCACCTCCTGGTTCGACCCAGGAGACATCCTCCCCCGGCCCGAGTAGTCTCCCGCCCGGACGCCGGCCCGCATGCGGCGGAACGCCCGCGTCAACCTCGTTTTTCGAGCGTTGCTTGGAGGACAGCTCACCGTGATGGATCGACGAAACCTGCCGGGCCGTGCGCCGCGACGCCCGTCGCGCCTTCGCTGCGCGCTGACCGCAGCGGCCCTGGCCGCACCGGCCCTCGCCGCGCTGGCGCCCTCCGCCGCCCTCGCGCAGGACCGGACCTTCTACCTCGATCGCCTCAGGATGGCCGGCGCCCCCGACGACGGGATCGGCGTCTGGCGCCCGCACATGGGGGAACGGACGCGCTTCTTCGGGCAGCTCGGGCTGGGGATGTCGGTCCACCCGCTCCGCGACGACAACTACGTCGACAACCTCGCCGTCGAGGAGCGGATCGAGGGCGACGGGCCCGTCACCTCCCAGCTCATCACCTACCTGAACGCGGGCGTCGAGATCCTCGGCCGCGGCGCCCTCCAGGTCTCGTTCCCCATCGTCCTCTTCCAGGACGGCAACCAGACCTACCACCGCGAGATCGGCCTCAACCAGAGCGTCGACCTGAAGACCGCCACCCCGATGGACCTCCGGATCGACGCGCGCTTCGTCGCCCTGGAGCTCGACGAGCGCCGCTTCCGGCTGGGCCTCACCGGCGCGGTCTTCGTGCCCATCGGCAACAACTACTCCTTCGCCGGCGACCGGGGCGTGAGCAGCTCGTTCGGCCTCGGCGCCGAGTACGACTTCAAGGATTTCGTCGTCACCCTGAACACCGGCGTCGCCATCCGGCCGCGCGTGCAGCTCCACGAGCTCGTCGTCGGCAGCGAGCTCACGTACGGCGTCGGCGGCTACGTCCCGCTCCTCGACGGCAAGCTCCGCCTCGGGGCCGAGATCTTCGGCTCGTTCGGCCTCCTCAAGGAGACCGCGGGCGAGCTCGATGCCTCGCCCATCGAGTGGCAGCTCAACAGCAAGATGTTCCTCACCAAGGACAAGGCGGTCTACGTCGGCGCCGGCGTCGGCACCCGCATGAGCGGCGGCTACGCGCCCGATTTCCGGGGGGTCGCCCTCGTCGGCGGCTCGTTCGGCATCGCCGACTCCGACGCCCGCTCGCCCGGCTTCAACTACGTGATCACGGCGGAGAAAGACACCGACGGCGACGGCTACCCCGACGTCATCGACCTCTGCCCGGAGGATCCCGAGGACGGCAAGCAGCCCAAGCCGAGCGACGGATGTCCGGACATGCCCGATCGCGACGGCGACGGCATCCCCGACGTCGTCGACAAGTGCCCGGACGATCCCGAGGACAAGGACGGCATCGACGATCGCGACGGCTGCCCCGAGGAGGACGCGGACCAGGACGGCATCCCCGACGCCGAGGACAAGTGCCCGAAGGAGCCGGGGCAGGTCGTCGTCGAAGACCCGGAGAAGAACGGCTGCCCCTTCTACATCCGCAGGATCACGGGCTCCGCCGAGATCGAGATCATGAAGCAGGTCGAGTTCGAGTTCGACAGCTCCAGGATCCTCCCGCAGAGCTATCCGATCCTCGACGAGGTGGTGCGACTGCTCAAGGCGAACCCCGAGATCAAGCTGCTCAGCATCGAGGGGCACACCGACAACCAGGGCACCATCGACTACAACGACCGGCTCGCGCACAACCGCGCCATCGCGGTCAGGGTCTACCTGATCAACAAGGGCATTCAGTCGGAGCGGCTCACCTCCGTCGGCTACGGCTCCCGCCGGCCGCTCGTGTCCAACGACACGCCGGACGGCCGGCAGCGCAACCGGCGCGTCGAGTTCCACATCAAGTCGCAGTCGATCGAGGGCCGCTAAGCTCCGGCCGGAGCGGCCGGCCGACCCTCCCCCGAGATCAAGCGACGTTTGCGTGCACGTGCCCCGTCATGTGCACGCAAACGTCATCTCCTGAGCGCCGGCCGAGTTCGGCCCGGCCACGCGGGCGCGCGTCGGCGCTCCTGGGGACCGGCGTTCAGTCGTCGCGGTGCGCGAGCGCCGGGCGACGATGGTCGCACTTGCCGGGGATCGGAAAGCCGCAGACCGCCTCTTCCGTCAGGCAAACCTGCTGGGCGGGGCACTGCTCCGGATCGAGGACGTCCGGATCGCAGGGGCGAGAGCAGAAATCGGGCCTCGCCAGCGGGGCGTCGTAGCGGCCGTCGCCGTCGACATCGATGTAGATCGGGTTGGTGATCGCATAGGGCGGGACCGGCGACCAGTCGGGCACCGTCGGCGTGGGCGCGAACAGGGCGCTGAGCGCGGGGATCCTGCCGAACGCGTCGCCGGCCAACCGGGACAGCTGGATCTCACCGAAGGGGACGTCCAGGGAGACAGGGCTCATGAGGTTCCTGTCCTCGAGCCCCATGGCGATGATCACCACCCAGGAGTCGCGATCCGGCGCCGTGAAGGTGACCTTGCCGCGCACGTCCACGATCGCGCTCGGCGGCATGGCCGGCTCCAGCAAGCGGACCATCCGGCCGTTCAGGTAGATCTCCACCCGATCGACGCCGAACCAGCTCGCCGTCTGGACGTCGAACAGGAGCTCGAGCGACTCCCCGGCGCTCGCCGCCGCCACCTCACCATACGTCTTGCCGCGGATCGTCGCGCGGATGAAGGGGCCGTACGTCGCGAAGGCGTGCGCGCCCCGCAAGCTCTCGACCGCAGCCGGCGCCTCGAGGGCGGCAGGGGAGTCGGTCGCGCTCCGGAAATAGGTCCGCGGGAAGCCCGGCTCCTTCGACCCGTCGTGGCTGTCGCTGCTGGCGATCTGCGCCGGCGCGAAGCCCCGCTCGAGGTAGCGGAAATAGTCGTCCACCTGGCCCGCGCGGTACGTGCACGGCGCGTCGCGCGCGTCCTCGGGGACCGGATCGCCGCCGAGCGCCGCGGGCCCGCAGAGCTCCTGGCTGTCGGAGGTCGTTCCGGAGAAGCCCCAGTTCTTCGCCTGCTCGTCGGGCGTCCGGGCGAGGATGCGCTTCATCAGCGCCCAGGCGAGCTCGGTGCGGGCGCGGCGCTTGCAATCGGAGAAGGCGACAGCGGCGGCAGCCGCGCCTGCGCCGGAAGCGCCGCCCGGCGCGGACGCCGCCGCGCACGGCGCGCGCAGCCAGCCCGCCACCTCGGGGCACGCCGCCTCGATCTCGGCGGCGCTCCCGGCGGCGTTCAGCCGCGCGAGGCAGCGGTTCCAGTCGACGACCTCGGCCACGCTCGGCGTGCGCACCAGATCGAACCGCTTGCCGTTGATGACCTCCATCGCGTCGAACGCGCAGCTGGCGGTCCGGAAGACGGGGTTGTTCTCCTCGAGGAACGTCGGCGTCCGGCCCATCGTGTACGTGTCGACGCCGAGCTGGTCGATGTAGCCGAAGAAGCCGTCGCGCGGGTGCGCGACGATGGTCAGCGGCGCCACCGTGCCGTCGCCGGAGGTCCGGATGGCGTCGAGGATCCCCCCGCCGGGCTCGCACGTCCAGTCGTGCGCCCCGTGGCCCGGGACGTCGAGCTCGTCGTACTCGAGCGGGAACCCGATGAAATGCCCCTGCTCCAGCGTGGTGATCTCCGCCCCGACCGCCGTGGCGAGGTGAGGCGCGAGACCGAGCGCGCGCGCGGTCGGCCGGTAGTCCGTCTCGACGTCGTGGTCGGTCGACACCGCGAGCTCCACGCCCTCCGCCGCCACGGTGGCCACCCGCCGCGGCAGCGCCATGCCGCTGTCGAAGCTCGGCTCGGAGTGGAGGTGCATGTCGGCCGACATCCACCCGCTCGTGTCGACCTCGCGCACGAGCGTTGCGTCGAGCTGGAACGTGCGGCCCGGCGCGAGCGTGACGTCGCGCTCCACGTAGATGCCGTACTCGATGCCTCGCGACACCGTGATCCGGTATCGCCCCGGCTCGATCTCGACCTCGCCTTCGCCGGTGGCCGTGACCTCGACGGCGCGGTTGCCGTTCCCGAGCCGCCCGTCGCCGAGGTAGACCCTGCGCCGGCCGTCGCCCGGGAGCCTCCGCCCCGCCTCGTCGAGCGAGGCGAAGGCGAGCTTGGCCGGCACCCGCTGGCCTGCCTCGTCCGCGACGCGGTAGCGCACCCTCGCCGGCGCGGGGAGGCGCGGCGACACAGCGACCTCCTGTCCGGCCCGCAGGCTCACCCGGGCGGGCGCCGACATCGCTGTCCCCGCCGCGTTCCTCGCCACGAGCAGGTAGCTGCCGGGCGGCAGGGCGCCGCGGAAATCACCGTCCTCGGACGGGTCGAGGCCGAGATCCGCGTCGATCTCGTCGATGAGGCCCACGTCGCCGCGCGCCTCGCGGTTGGCCGCCACGAGCTCGTCCAGCGAGGCGAACGGCCGCGCGGGATCGGGATCGGCGAAGACGAACACGCGGGCGTTCGGCGCGGCCTCGAGGGTGTCCTCCCAGAGCACGTGGCCGCTGACCGCGCCCGTCGCGGTCCCGCGGAGCCGGTGCATCACGCCCGTCACGCTCGAGACGTCGCCGTCGCCCACGGCGAGGTAGCGCTCGTAGCTGAACGCGCGGTGGGCGTCGCACGCCGCGTCGTCCTCCTCGCTGAACAGGCACGATCGGCTGGCGGACACGAACGCCGTCGCCGCGCTCGCGAAGAGGGGCACGTTGACCACCGATGGCGCCGCGCCCTCCTCGGCCTTCGTGAAGTAGCCGTAGCTGACGTCGCCGCCCGCCGCGGCCACGAAATCGAAGGTGAGCGGCGCCTGGAAGGAGTTTCGCCCCGCGTTCCACGCGTCCTGGACCGCCGTGTCCTCGTCGAAGCCCGCCCCGGGCGCGAAGACGTCGTTCTGGTTGCCGAAGAACACGAAATCTCCCGCGACGATGCCGGCGCGGCGCGACGACGCCTCCTGCGCGGCCTCCGGCGGATCGCCGAGGATGCCGCCGAACACCGAGACAGGGGCCGTGGCGTTGTCCAGCGGCAGGACGTCGCTGCACGCGCAGGTCAGGCAGCCGCCCGGATCCTGCCGAACCCCGTTCGGGCACGGCGCGCAGCTCCTCTGGGGCTCGCAGCCGGGCGGCGGCCTGTCGTCGAGCAGGAGCACCGTGCGCACCGTCACGAACCGATCGCCCGGGTGAAGGAGGTAGTCTGTCCGGAAGCGGATCCTGGAGCGGACGTCGGGGAAGAAGAGGCCGAGAAGATCCTCCTGCGCCCGGAGCAGGCCTATCGCCTCGAACAGGAACTCCCCGTCTCCCTCGACGCGGATCCCGGCCTCTGCGCCGTCGGAGCCGTCCGCGAGCACGGAGACGTCGGTCGCCGTGGGGTCGGGCACGATGAGGTTGGCGAGCGAGAACATCTCCGCGAACCGGTCCCGCCCCTGGCCGCCCTCCTCACCGATCCGGCCGCGCCGCCGGTCGACGTCGACGATGGCCCCGCCGAAGATCCCCGGCCCAGGCGAGTCCCGCCCGCCAAGGATCGCCACGCGGATCTGGTCGTTCTCGAGGAGGAAGTCGCCGATGTCCGCCATCGCCACCGGGCCGCCGACGAGCTCGGCGCGCTGCTCTATCCGCTTGGCGCGGAGCAGCCGATCGCCCCCGCAGCTCGGCAGCGCGGGGGCGGCGAGCGCGGCGGCGGCGAGCGGGACGAGCGCTACCCGGGTGAGCGAGCGGTGGGTTCGCCGCACAGAGATCTCCCCTACAGCGAGAGCTGGAGTTGCAGGAGGAGCGCGTCGTTCGAGAGCGACAGCCCGCCGAGCTCCTCACGATGCGTGTATTCGAGCTGCGCCTTCACCAGATCGTCGTACGCGTGGTAGCTGACGCCGCCGGTGAGCACGAGGTTGTCCCCTTCATCGTCGATATCCAGGTTGGGGTCGATCCACTCCACCCGACCCGAGACACCGAGCCTCCGGGCGATGAGCATGTAGCCTGCCTCGAAGACGAGCGCGAGCGACGAGACCGAGGTGATCTGGGCGATCGGCTGGGTGGGCACCGCCTTGGGGCTCGCCCCGGTCCAGAGCACCTCGCCGAGCGCGTGCAGCCCCGCGGCGTGCACCAGGACGTCGGCGCTCGCGCCATAGAGCGCGCGCGCGCCGCCGTCGCTGAAGAAGCCGTCGGCGCCGACCCCGAGGCGGAAGGGCGAGCGGGCGACGTCCTGGAGCGTACGGCCGAGCGATCCCTGCGGCTCGGTGGCGACCCGGCCGGCGACGGCGATCCCCTCGAAGCGGTTGCCGAGGGGAGCGAGGCTCTCGGAGGGGCCTGCGTAGAACTGATCCGAGCGCTGGAAGGCGTTGTAGACGCCCGCGTGACAGCTGAAGGCGCGGTCCTGGAAGTGCCCTTCGGCCTGGATCCCGACCTGCGTGAACGGGGCGATCGCGCGGACGGCGAGCGGCCGCTCGGCGAGGGCGCCGTCGCCGGCGCCGGTCATCGCCGAGCGCGAGAAGGGCACGGTGCGCGCGCCCGCGATCACCTCGAACGCGCGCGCCGCCGTGACGCCGGCCCACGCCTCGTGGATTCGCGCCGTCCCCTCGTCGTCCCCGGCGAGCTCCGTGGAGATGGCGAACCGCACGAGCCCCGCGACGTCGCCGCGCAGCCCGGCGCGGACCCGGCGCAGCCGGAAGCCGGGCCGCTCGGCGCTGTCGCCGGCCTGGCTCAGCGCGTCCTCGCCCACGTAGGGCGCGGCTTGCAGCGCGAGCAGCGCGATCGGCGCGATCTCCAGCGGCCCGAGCGCGACCCGCACCCGCTCCCGGAAGCCCGGCGGCAAGAGGTCGCCGCGGTCGCCGCTCGCGGGCGCCGGCGCCTCGCGCGGCCGCGGCTCCTGCGCGGGCGCGCTCGCCCGAGCGGCCGGCGCCGCTGCGCCTTCCGGCTCGCCGGCCGCCTCGACCCCTCCTGCCTGCGCGTCGCCCGGGCTCGCGACCGCGGCGGCGGGCTCCTCCGCCGCGGGCTCGGGCTCCTGCGCGCGCGGCGTCGCGGCGGCGAGCAGGACTGCGGCGCCGCCTGCGACGCGAGCGAGGTGCCTCATGGATTCAGGTCTCCTGGAGGGCTGCCTGGAGCGCCCCGTGCCGCTCCGGATGGCCAGTGGTCGTCACCTCGCGCCGTGTCCACGCGGCGAGGTGCCCGGGAAACTAGAGGAAGACACGCGGCGCTGCAATCCGCGTGGCGCGCTGTGCTAACGCTCGCGGCCTACCCGCTCCTCGTGCAGCAGCGGAGGGAAGGGGAGCGCCACACTTCTTATGGAAATGCCCGGTTCGAGCCCGCCCGACAGCGATCCCGCGCCGCGGGCCGACGCGTCCGCCGCCCCACCACCCCGACCTCCCGGCGCGGCGGCGCCTCCCGCGGTCGGGAGCGAGGAGCGCTGGTCGAGCGACAGGGCGTTCGTCGCGACGTTCGTGCTCCTCGCCGTCGCGGCCGTCGTGCCGATATGGCGGGTGCGGTTCCTGCCGCTGCTCGATCTGCCGAACCACCTCGCGGCCGTCCATATCTGGCACAGCTTCGATGAGCCGTGGACGCGCTTCAGGGACTTCTACGAGCTCAGCCTCCGCCCGGCCCCGTACGGCGCCTATCACATCCTGACGCACGTGATCGCCTATGCCGTCGGCCTCGAGAACGCGAATCGCGTCGTGCTCTCCGGTTATGTGCTCGCCATCCCCGCGGCCGCGCTCGGCTGGGCGCGCCGGACGCGGCGCAGCCCCTGGCTCTCGGTCCTCACCTTCCCGCTGGCCTTCAGCCTCTCCTGGGCGTGCGGCTTCCTGCCGTTCCTCGTCGGGGTCGCGCTGCTGCTCGTCGGCGTCGTCGCGCTGGACACCTACCTCGATCGGCCGAGCCCCGGGCGCGGGGTCGCCGTCGCGCTGCTCAGCGTCGGCTGCGGCCTCAGCCATCCGCTCATCCTCTTCGGCTATTACGTCTGCGTCGCCGTGCTGATGCTCTGCCACCTGCCCCGGTGGTCGCGGATCGCCGTCGCGCTGCCGCTCTTCGCGCCCGCCGTCGCGCTCGTCCTCTGGCAGCTCGTCGCCTTCAAGAGCCCCATGGTCGATCTGCGGAGCGGCCCGCGGTTCCAGGGCGTCTGGGTGCCATGGCACGAGATGCTCCGATCGTTCCCCGAGTACACGCTCGACTCGGTATCGGGTGATCTCGACACCCGGCTCTTCTGGGTGCTCGTCGCGGTGGCGTCGCTGCTGGGCGTCTCCGGCGTCGCGCGCGTCGCGCGCGTCGCTCGGCGCTTCTTCCCTGGCCGCAGCCTTCCCGCGCGCGAGCCGGCCCCGCCTGCCGGCTCGTTCCTCGACCGGTTGCACCGCCATCGCTCTCTCGCCCTCTGCGCGGCGATGGCGCTCTGCTATTTCCTCGTGCCGCTGCACCTGGCTCGCCCCTTCGACTGGTGGTTCGTGAGCGGGCGTTTCTCGCCGTTCATCTGCTTCTTCGGCTTCCTGGCCATCACGGCGCCGCTCCAGGGCCGCTCGCGCCTCCTGATGGCCCCCGCCGCGGCGGCGGCGCTCGTGCTGCCGCTCCACCTCTCGGAGAAATATGCGCGCTTCGACGAGCGGGTCGAGCCGTTCGCCCGGATGGTGGAGCGGATCCCGCCGGGCGCCGAGGTCCTCTTCTTGACCCTGCCTCCGCGGACCGATGAATCGCTGATCATCGAGGGCACGAACCACTTCTCGTCGTGGGTGCAGATCCTGCACGGGGGCTTCAGCGCGGACGGCTGGCACAACGTGGGTTTCCCCTTCACGCTGAAGCGTCGTCTCCCCGCGCCGCCGTCGAACCGCGGTGAGTGGTTCAAGCCGGATGTCCATGGCGTTGCGTACGATTACGTGATCCTCCGGAACGAGCGACCGGATAAACCGCTGTTCACCGCGGCGCACCCCTCATTTCGCCGGATCGAGCGCGATGGCGCCTTCACGCTGTACCAGCACACGCGCTGAGCGACGCCCCGGTCGCACCTCCGCTCGGCGCGGTCGAGCGCGTCGCGGCCGTGTGTCGCGTGTTGCCGAACACCCGGCGCGCATCGGTGATGTCCAGGCGAGGCGCCTCATCCCCGCCGATCTGCCGTCGTTCCAGGCACCGACAGGGTAGTCTACGATCCTTGCGGTCGGCCACCCCTCGGGTGCGTCGCGCCGAGGAGGGGAGCCGCTTGCCGATGTCGACAAGAACCCGCGCAGTCCGTCGCCGCCCGCTGGCCTGGAGCGGAGGGCTCGCCGCCGCGGTCGGGCTCGCGCTGGCGTCCGGTGTCGCGCCGTCCTGCGCCGGCGCGGCAGGCCCCGACATGCCGCGAGGAGGCGGAGGCGAGGGCGCTGCCGATTGTCCGGCCGACTGCGCCGCGGACCCGACCGCCCCGCTGTGCGACAGGGAGACGGGCGCCTGCGTGGCCTGTCTGCCCGGCCCCGTCGCGTGCCCGCCCGGTCATTATTGCGATCCCGAGGCGAAGCGCTGCCTGGCCGGCTGTGAAGCCGAGTCCGACTGCGCTGCTCCGCTCACCTGCGATCCAGCGAAGCACGCCTGTGTTGCCTGTATCGTCGACGGCGACTGTCCCCTGGGCGCGCTGTGCACCGGAGAGGGCGAGTGCGTTCAGGGCTGCTCGGCGGCGCACCCGTGCGAGAGCGGCGCGGCGTGCTGCGATGGAGTCTGCCGGGACCTCCAGACGGACGCGCTGAGCTGCGGCATGTGCGGTCGCGCCTGTCCGGAGCTCTCGCACGCCGGGATCGGCTGCGTCTCGGGCGCGTGCGCGCTCACCGCCTGCGAGGACGGGTTCCTCGACTGCAACCACGACCCGGCGGACGGGTGCGAGCACGATGAAGCAGAGCGCGGGCGCTGCTCGTGCACGCCGGGCGACACGAGGGCGTGTTACGAAGGACCGCCCGGCACCGAGGGGGTCGCCCCCTGTGCCCCCGGGATCTCCACGTGCAGGCCGAGCGGCCTCTCGTGGGGGCCGTGCCTCCACCAGGTGCTGCCGGCGCTCGACGTATGCGCCGACGGCGTCGACAACGACTGCGACGGTACCGTCGACAACACACCCGATCAGGACGGCGACGGGTGGACGATCTGCGATGGCGATTGCTGCGACTCGCCGTCGGACGGCTGCAGCGCCCCGGCCCTCGTGAACCGGGGCGCGTTCGAGGTGGCGGGCAACGGGATCGACGACGACTGCGACGGCGTGGCGGACAACACCGCGCCTTGCGACGCCGGGCTCACGAGCGACTCGGCGACCGCGCTCGATTACGCGAAGGCGATCGACCTCTGCGTCACCACGACGGCGAACCCGCCGTCGCGCTCGCAGCGCACGTGGGGTGTCCTCTCCGCGAGCTTCCACCGCGCCGACGGCGCCGGCGCGCCGGTCGCGGCCCAGCGGTCGATCCGCCAGGGCTTCGGCTCCGGCATCGCTCCGCTCCGGGGCGCGCGGCTCGCTGTGCTCTCGACCGGCGTCGCCGCGGCCGAGGCGGCGCCGAACAACACGAGGCCGAGCTTCGCCCCGTTCCAGGGCGGCCAGGACATGGGGACGTCGAGCACGGTGCCCGCGGACTGGCTCGACGCGAACGGCGACAACCTCCCGAACGCGCCCGGGTGCCCTGACCCGCAGGGCGGCGCGACGGCCCACGATCCCGTGATGCTGAAGCTGCGCGTCCGCGTGCCGACCAACGCGAGCGCGTTCAGCGTCTCGACGTTCTTCCTCTCGTCCGAGTACCCCGAGTGGGTGTGCAGCCGCTTCAACGACTTCTTTCTGGCGCTCCTCGACTCGACGTTCGAGCCCTTTCCAGGCGAGACGGCGAACCCGGCGGACGGCAACCTCGCCTTCTATGACCCGCCGCCCGCCGGGGCGCCGGTCTACCCGCTGGGCACGAACCTCGCGTTCGGTGGCACCGGGCTCTTCACCCAGTGCGTGAACGGACCGACCGGGTGCGGCGGCGGCGCCATCCCCGGCACGACGACCACCTGCACGAGCATCGCCCAGCTCCGGGGGACGGGGTTCGATGCCACGAGGCCGCCCGCCCAGTTCGACGGTGAGCCCGGCTGGTGCGGATCGAGCGAGCGCGCGGGGGGCGGGACCGGATGGCTGGTCATGCACGGCAATGTCACCCCAGGTGAGATCATGGAGCTGCGCTTCGCACTTTGGGACACCGGCGATCCCTGGAACGATTCCGTGGCCCTCCTCGACAACTTCCAGTGGTCGACGTTCGCCTCGACGCCCGGCACGCGCGAGTGAAGCGCCGCGCAGCGCGGGGGCGCGCGACCGCAGCGGACGGACGGCGACCCGATTACACTGCGCGGCGCACCGAGGACCGCGGCACGCATCCCTCGGCCTCGCGCTCGTCAGGAGCGCTTCCGTTCATCACCCAAGGAGACTGCATGAGGAGAACGATCACGCCGCTCGCGCTGTTGCTCGCGAGCCTGTCTTTCGCCACGCTCGGCTGCGATAGCAAGGGGAGCGACGCGACCCCGGGGGCGGTGGCCGAGGGCAAGCCGACCGAGAGCGCCGCCCCTGCGGCGACGACGGCCGCGCCGGCGGCGACGGCGGCCGTGCCGGCCGCGGCGACCGCCGAGCCGACGGCCGCTGCGTCGGCCGCGCCGGCGGAGACGGCCGCGGCGACCGCCGAGCCGGCGGAGACGGCCGCGCCGAAGGCGACGGCCGCTGCGTCTGCCGGCGCGGCCGCGGGACCAGCGTCGACCGGCGCTGCGCAGGCGGGCGAGAAGAAGTTCGAGTGCGGCGCGAAGGGCCAGAAGCTCTGTCCGATGCAGGCCTGGATGAAGAGCACGATGGCCTCCGCGACCTCGAGCGGCGACGCCGCGAAGATCGCGTCGGCGCTGCAGTACGTGGCAAGCAAGCCGCCGCCCGGCATGGGCAGCTGGGTGGGCATCTCGAAGGCCGGCATCGCCAAGGCGAAGGCCGGCGACGTCGACGGCGCGAAGGCGAGCTGCAAGCAGTGCCACGACCTCTACAAGGAGCAGTACAAGAAGACGATGCGCGATCGCCCCTGGTGAGCCGCCCGCAGGCGGCGCGGCGGACCCGCTCCGGTTCGCGCCGCTCGCCGCAACGCCCCCGCGGCTCAACGCAGCGAAGTTCCCGTAACCGAACGACATTTCGCGGTCTCACGGCGCCCTCGCGAGCGCTGCGCGCCGCTTCCGCGAACGCCGCGAGCGGCGAGCGTCGCAGCCGCGCGCCCGGCCCGCGATCGCTGCTGGGCCGGCAGGGCGCGGGACAAACATCTTGGACGGGCGGGGGTGATGCGATAGAGCGCTGATCTGATGGCGCGCGCTGCTCGCACAGGCCCCGGGGGTGCCCATGCGCCTGCCACCTCGTCGACTCGCGCGCGGGGGGCCGGCAGATCGAGCGGTGCAGCGGCTGGTCCGCGCCCGCGCGTCGGCCAGGCCGCCGACCCGTTCTCGAGCGGCGCGACGCCGCCCTCGAAGCCGCGCGCGGGCGCGGCGCCGCGGCTCACGGGGGACACGGCCCTCGACGTCAGGTCGAGCACGGCGGCCCCGCCCGCGCCGAGCGTGCGCCCTCCAGCGGCGCCGAGCGTGCGCCCTCCAGCGGCGCCGAGCGTGCGCCCTCCAGCGGCCCCTGCGCGGGCGGACGCGGGTGCTCCAGCGGCCGCCTCGAAGAGGCCTCCTCCGCCGGAGGACGACGATGACGACGACGATGACGTGCGGGGCGGCGCGCAGCGCGGCCGGCCGCGAGGCCCGTTCACGCAGCACCGGCGCCTCGACTCGCTGCGCAGCCTGCTGCAGAAGCACCCTGCCGGCCTGACGATCTACGATCTCGCGCGCGAGCTCAACGTCACGCCGCGCTCGCTCCGGCGCTACCTCGTCGAGGTCAAGCGCGAGCTCGATCTCGTGTCGGTCGCCACGCGCCCCGGGGGCCCTCGTCTCTGGCGGCTGTCTCCGAGCGAGGCGCCCCGGCGCGTCGAGGTGCGGCGGACGCAGGCGTACGCCCTGCTCGCCGCCCGCCGGCTGTTCGAGCCGATGCGCGGCTCGACCCTGTTCGAGGAGATCGACCTCGCCGCGCAGCGCCTGCTCGGCGTCGCGCGCAGGCCTGGGCGCGGCCCGAACGCCGGCGTCGCCGACGCGCGGCTGGAGGAGCGCTTCCTCTATCTCCCGTTCGCCCCGAAGGACTACGCCGCGCGCACCGAGGAGCTCGACGACCTGTTCCAGTCCGTCGCCGACCTGCGACCCCTGCGGTGCCGCTACCGCCGCTCGCGGGACGGGCGCGAGGAGCGGGTGCTCATCCACCCGTACGCGCTCGTCCTCTACAAGGACGCGATCTACTGCGTGGGCCTCCACGTGGGGCGCGGCGAGGTGCGCACGTTCCTGCTCGATCGCATGCGCGACACGGAGTGCGCGGTCACCGAGCGCTTCGAGCTGCCCCCGGATTTCTCGATCGACGACTACTTCCAGGGCCAGTTCGGCATCTGGCGCGGGGGCGAGCCCCGGCGCGTCGTGATCGACTTCGACGAGCGCGTGACCGAGTTCGTGCGGACGCGCAAGGTGCATCCCTCTCAGGAGATCACGCCGCTGTCCGGCGGCGGCGTGCGGCTCACGATGCTCATCGGCGACATGACGGAGCTCGCGACGTGGGTCCTCGGCTTCGGCGAGACCGCGCGCGTGGTCGAGCCGCCCGACCTCGTGGACCGCGTGAAGCGCGAGCTCGCCGGCGCGCTCGCCCGCTACGAGGAGCCGCCGGCCGAGGTCTAGCTCCGCGGTCCAGCGATCCCCTGGCAGATCGCTGACCCACGGAGCCGACCCGCCTCAGCGCGAGGCGTTGAGCGCCTCATCGATCATCTTCTGGTGCTCCGCCGGATCCGCCCAGCGGGCGCGCCCCTCGGGCGGGAGCTGATCGATCGGATCGAAGTACGTGTACCGCTGCCCCGGCTTCACGCTCGGCGCCTCGAACACCGAGATCCCGGTCGTGCGGTCGTAGTGCTCGAACGAGTGCGCGTCGCGCTTGCCCCCGCCGCCGGGCGCGTCGACGACGAACGTCGGGGTGTTGAACCCGGCGGTCGACCCGCGCACGTGCTTCTCGATCGTGAGCCCTGTCGCCAGCGTGGTCCGGAGGTCCTCCACGCCCCGGACGAGGTCGTGGATGTAGACGTAATAGGGGTGCACGTGCACGTGCCCCAGGCGCTTCACGAGCAGCTTCATCGTCTCGGGCGTGTCGTTCACCCCGCGCTGCAGCACGGACTGGTTCCTGACCGTGATCCCCCGCTCGAAGAGCTTGTTCATCGCGTCGCGGGTGATGCCCGTGATCTCGTTCGGGTGGTTGAAGTGCGTGTGGATCACGACCTCCTTGTGCAGCTTCCGGCCGAGCTCGACCGTGCGCGTGACCGCGTCGATCCACTCGTCGTCGGTCAGGATCTTCTGCGGCATCACGGCCGGGCCCTTCGTGGCGAGGCGGATGCGCTGGATGTTCGGCATCCTGAGGAGCGTCTCGCCGATCGCGCCGAGCTGCTCGGGCCGCAGGTTGTACGCGTCGCCCCCGGAGACGACGATGTCCTCCAGCTCGGGGCGTGACGCGATGTACGCGTAGGCCCGCTTCCAGCGCTCCTCGTCGACCTTGAAGTGGGTCTTCTCGACCTCCTCCGTGTCGATGCCCACCGCGTAGCTGCGCGTACAGAAGCGGCAGTACACGGGGCACGTGTCGAGCGGCAGGAAGAGCGCCTTGTCGGCGTACCGGTGCGTCAGCCCGGGGACGGGCGCGTCCGCGCGCTCGTGCAGCGAGTCGAGCCCGAGCTTCGGGTGATCCGGCAGGAAGCGCGAGGCCAGCGGGATGAACTGCGTACGGAGCGGATCGCCGTACGGATCGTTCCAGTCGATCAGAGAGAGCATGTACGGCGAGACCCGGACGCTCATCGGCGCGCGCGCGAAGCCCTCGGTCGCGTCCCGGATGAAGTCGTCCGACACCATCCCGCGCAGCGTGTCGAGGAGCTTGTCGGGGCGGGTGATCGACTTCTTCGCCTGCCACCGGTGGTCCATGAACTGCTCGTCGGTCACGTCGGCGTAGGCCGGGATCCTCCGGAAATCGGGCAGCTCGAGCAGGTTCGCGTGATGGAGGGACGCCGGGTCCACCGGCGGCTTGAGGGGCGCGATGTCGTGGCTTCGCTTGGTGAGTTCGATGAGGCTCGAGGTGGTCGTCATGTCGTGGACCCTTGCTCGCGCGGAGCAAAGAGAGCGTCGAGGGATGGCCGCGTGCCTGCGCCTGCGCGTCTCGGGGCCTGCCCGGGAGAGGCTGCGGCAGCGGTTCCTGGGAGCGTAGCATCGCGGTACCCCGTCGGGGGCGATGTGCGCCGCTCGTCGCCGAAGGCGTCTCCGGCGGGCAGGCGGGCGGTTGGTTGGCGTGTATACGCGCGCGGCGGGCGAGCCGGTCAGGGCTCGATCGATGCGACCGTGGTGTCCCGGGTCGTGCGGTAGCGCGCGTAGTAGGTCCGAACGCGCGTCACGTAGGCCTGGGTCTCTGCGTACGGCGGGATGCCGCCGTGCCTCATGACCGCCCCTTCACCGGCGTTGTAGCCGGCGATGGTGAGATCGAGATCTCCGTTGAAGAGGTTGGCCAGGATGCGCAGGTACCGCGTTCCCCCGAAGATGTTCTCTCGCGCGTCGAACGCGTCGCGCACCTGCATGCGGAGCGCGGTCTCTGGCATCAGCTGCATCAGCCCCCGCGCGCCGACGGGCGAGACGGCCCGTGGATCGTAGTCGCTCTCGCACTTGATCACCGCGCGGACGAGCTCCTCGGGGATCTGGTAGAGCGCCGCGGCCTGCCGGATCCACGCGTCGTAGCGGCTGAAGCGCTCGAGCGATTTGTCGCTCGGCGCGACGGGCGTCACGCCGGCGCGCGCCGAGGAGCGGCGCCCGTCGCCCTTGATGTACAGCTTGAACCGCGCGTCGCCGGTGGGGCGGTTCGCGAAGTGCACCGTCCCATCCGCGTCGGTGTACGTGAAGATGTCCGCGAGCGCGCTGCCCGGGTGCAGCGCGAGGACGGCGAGCCCGAGCGCGGCGGCGAGGGCGCGCAGGGGCACGCGAAGGGAAGGCCCGGAGGTCGGCGGGGCAGGCATCTCTCGGTTCAGCATAGGTTGCGATCGTCCGCTCGCGCAAACCGCACCGTATCGGCGGAAATCGTCGTGCCGGTGGAATCGGAGGAAGCCGAATTGGAGAGCAACGCCGCGGGCCCACGCCGTCATTCCGAGGACCCCGTCGTGAGGCCATCCGGCGCGCCGCGCCCCAGTCGTAGAAGCTCGGTCTGGTGAGCACGTCCCGGGCGCTGTAGTAAGGCGGGCGCCATGGAGATCGGCTGGCGGCACGTGCTCGCGGGGGTTGCGGCCCTCTTCATCCTGTTCCTCGTCGTCAAGATGCGCCCTGCCCGGCGGCGCCGGGACGCGCTGAGCGCCGAGGTGCAGGCCGCGCGGGAGCGCGCGCGGCGCGCCGCGACCCCGCGCGAGCGAGCCGAGGCCCTGTGCGACGCTGGCGTACAGGCGATGCACGGCGGCCGCCGCGTCACGGCGGCCGTGGGCTTCTTCGTGCGCGCGATGCGCGCCGACCCGACCTCGGCCCGGGTCATCGAGCTCGCGAGCGGCGCGCTGGCCAAGCGCAAGCCCCGGCTCCTCGAGAAGATCCTCTGGCGGAGGCTCGCGGTGCTCCCCTGGGACGGCGAGCACCGCGACGCGGTGCGCGCGGCCGCCGGCGGGCTGGAGGCGCTCTACCGGCGCGGGATCCGTGACCGCAGCCGGGCGGAGATCATGCGCAAGCTGACCCGGACGCTCGGCTGAGCCCGCGGCGCGGGGGCGCGTCATCGGGCGCGCAGCCGGCCGGCCGCGAAGACGTGCGAAGATGTGCGAAGATGTCAGGAGACGTCACGTCCCCCAGAACGATCGCGGCAGCGCGCCCCGGTTCGACAGCGCGACGAGGTCCATGAGCAGCGCGATCGTCACGTGGACAAGGAAGCCCGAGTAGATGCTCTTCGTGCGCATCGCGAGCGAGCCGAGCGCGATCCCGGCGACCACGGCGCCGGCCGCCTCCAGGTACGGCTTGCCGAAGTGGATCATGCAGTAGGGGACGATCATCGCGAAGATCGCGCCGGAGCCCAGCGTGTGCCGCAGGCCGGCGAGCCAGAAGCCGCGGAAGAAGATCTCCAGCGCGAAGAACTGGGCGAAATACATCGTCTCCCACGCGATGAGGTCGAACCAGGAGCGGGAGGACTGCTTGTAGAACGGGTAATAGGTCCCGAAGTCGGGCGCGCTCGCGACGACGAACACCGCCGGGACCACGACGGCGAGGCAGAGCAGGTAGATCCACGCGTGCTTCGCGAGCCCCCGGACGCGCAGCCCCATGTCGAGCAGGCTGTCCTTCGGGAAGCAGGCCTTCCACGCGACCATCGGGATGGCGACGTAGCCGAAGACGCGGGTGAACGACCACCAGACGTAGCCGTAGAGCTCGTCGTAGCGGCGGAGCGAGACGGGCAGCAGCGTCCCGGCCGGCGAGAGCGTCTGAGCGAGCTCGATCTCCCGCAGCCACGGCCGG
The DNA here is from genome assembly GCF_051473845.1 of Sorangium sp. So ce381. Classification (NCBI taxonomy): domain Bacteria; kingdom Pseudomonadati; phylum Myxococcota; order Polyangiales; family Polyangiaceae; genus Sorangium; species Sorangium sp. So ce381. Next base: position 3,467,303 of record NZ_CP150336.1, read on the forward strand.
ATGTGCTCGTCGTAGACGGCGCGGCCGCCGTAGTACTGCTGCAGCATGAGCACGACCGCGGTGATGGTGAACAGGACGGCGGGGCGGCGGTCGTAGCCGCCGGCGGCCAGGGTGCGCCGCTGGTGCTCGTGGGCCTCGACGTCGAGCTCCCGCCAGGTGCGCCGGAAGAAGAGCCAGAGGACGGGCGCGAGCGCGATGTACGCGATGACCGGGAACAGGGCCTTGAGGACGGTGCTCCCCAGGGCCGACGAGGGCCCGGCGAGGCGGGAGCTGACGTCCGAGAGCGGTGGCTGCAGCGGCCGGAGCCGGTCGACGTGCGCCACGAGCCAGCTCCCCAGGTTGAGCATCGGCGCGCCGTGTACCACGATCCGCGGCCCAGCACAGCGGCGATACACGGGCGACACGGGGTCTCGACCGCCGCCGGCGCCGCCCCTCCGCAGCGCGGCCTTGCGGCGCCCCGCCCGGCTCTGCTAGATCGCGCCCCTCTTCAAAGCCGCGCGAGTCATCTCGCGCATGTCCGGCGCAGGCCTCGCCTGCCCGTGGGAGTCTCAGCAATGGCCAGCAAAAATCCGCTTGCGATCGTGAAGGAGCGCTTCGGCGACAAGGCGAAGCTCGTCGAGGCCGTGAAAGGGTTCGCGACCGAGGACCTCTGGCTCGGGCGCGTCAGCTCCGATCGGGGCGGCACGAAGGGTCTCGACCACGTCTCGAACGCCAAGCTCCTCCGTCTGCACGCGACGTTCAGCGTTGTAAAGGAGAAGTTCGGGACCCGGGCGAAGCTCATCGACGAGACGTTGACCGTCCTGAACCGGTCGAAGGACCAGGGGTACAGGAAGCGCCTCGAGGCGTACCCCGTCCCGCGCCTCTACGATCTCTACCAGTCGGCCTCGAAGCGGGCGAAGGCGGCCTCGAAGGCCCAGGCCTGAGCGCGCGCTGCTCGGAGCCCCCTCCCGCCGGTCGTGACCGGGCTGCCTGCCCTTGAAGGTCAGGCGTTCCTATCGTAATGAGCCGCGTCGCCAGCGCGCGGCGTCCAGCCGTCCTGCGTCGGACCGACGATCTGACGTCCCCCTGATGAGCCAGAAGCCCCCTCCTGGGGGCCCTCCCAGAGAAGGTGTGGGCGCCGCCGGCCGCGGCCCCCTCCAAGGAGAACGACTGTGAGCAGCGCGCACGAGACCGAGACCGACGTCTGGACGACCGAAGACGCCAAGTCGCTCTACATGATCGACCGCTGGGGTCGCGGCTACTTCGATGTGAGCCCGGACGGCAACCTCACGGTCGCGCCGCTCCAGGAGCGCGGCAGCAAGATCGCGATCCGCGACGTCGTCGACGCGGCGCTCGAGCAAGGGCTCCGCACGCCGCTGCTCATCCGCTTTCAGGATCTCCTCCATCACCGGGTGCGGGCGCTCAACGAGGCCTTCAACAGGGCGATCGCCGAGAGCAAGTTCCGCGGGACCTACCGCGGCGTGTTCCCGATCAAGGTGAACCAGCTCCGGGAGGTCGTGGAGGAGATCCTCGACGCGGGAAAGACCTATCACTACGGCGTCGAGGTCGGCTCCAAGCCCGAGGTCTTCGCCGGCCTGTCGGTCCATAGCGACCCGGAGTCGCTGATCGTCTGCAACGGCTACAAGGACGAGAACTTCATCCGGACGGCGCTGATCGGGCGCAAGCTCGGCAAGAAGGTGATCCTCATTGCGGAGAAGCTCTCCGAGGTGCGGATGATCACCCGCGTCGCCAAGGAGATGAACGTCGAGCCGATGATCGGGCTCCGGGTGCGGCTGCTCACCGAGGGGGCGGGCAAGTGGAAGACCTCCGGCGGAGAGAACGCGAAGTTCGGGCTCTCCACCGCCGAGATCCTCGCGGCGATCAGGATCATGGACGAGGCGGGCATGAGCTCCTCGTTCAAGCTCCTCCACTTCCATATCGGCTCGCAGGTGCCGGACATCCTGATCATCAAGCGCGCCGTGCGCGAGGCGACGCGCTACTACGCGAAGCTCCGCAAGATGGGGCAGCGCATCGAGTACATCGACGTCGGCGGCGGGCTCGCCATCGACTACGACGGCTCGCGCTCGACCTTCCACTCCTCGATGAACTACTCGGTCGAGGAGTACGCGCGCGACATCGTGCACAACATCGCGGACATCTGCGACGAGGAGCGGGTGCCTCACCCCAACATCGTCTCCGAGTCCGGGCGAGCGATCGTCGCGCACCACTCGGTGCTTGTCGTCCAGGCGTTCGGCTCGATCGAGAAGACGCCGATGTCGCCGATCGACATCCAGACCGAGGAGCACAAGCTCATCCAGAACCTCCTTTACATCAAGGACAACATCTCCGGTCCGAACCTCGGTGAGTCGTGGCACGACCTCCTCCAGATCAAGGAGGAGGCGCAGAAGATGTTCGAGCTCGGCCTCCTCAACCTCGACGTGAAGGCCCGGGTCGAGATCCTCTTCTGGGAGATCGCCGAGAGCATGCAGAAGATCGCGTCGTCGCTCGAGCCGGAGGAGGTGCCGGACGATCTCGGCGAGCTCCGCAAGCAGCTCGCCGACCAGTACATCTGCAACTTCTCGGTGTTCCAGTCGCTGCTCGATCACTGGGCGCTCGGCGCGCTCTTCCCGATCGTGCCGATCCACCGGCTGAACGAGCGCCCCTCGTCGGACAGCACGCTCGTCGACATCACTTGCGACTCCGACGGCAAGGTGAGCAAGTTCATCGATCTCAACGACGTGAAGGACACGCTCCCGCTGCACCCGATCTCGGGCGACCAGCCGTACTACGTCGGCATCTTCCTGACCGGCGCGTACCAGGACATCATGGGCGACATCCACAACCTCTTCGGCCGGGTCAACGAGGTGCACGTCTTCCTCGATGAGGACGAGGAGAGCGGGTACTACATCGAGGAGACGATCGCCGGGAACAAGATCCACGAGGTGCTGGCGCTGACCCAGTACGACAACCGCGATCTCGTGGGGAAGGTGAAGGCCCAGGTGGACGGCGCGATCAAGCAGGACCTCCTCAAGCCGACGGAGGGGATGCGCCTCCTCGCCGACTACGAGCGTGGGCTCAAGGATCAGACGTACCTGAGCCTCACCTCCGCGCCGTGACGTCGGAGAGCACGGCGCCCGCGGTCCGCGCGTCGCTCCCCCGGCGCCGGCCCGGGTGGGCGCGCCAGGCGGCGCTCGTCGCGCGGAAGGACCTCGCGATCGAGCTCGCCACGGGCGAGATCGTCACCACGAGCGGGTTCTTCGCGGTGCTCGTCGCCGTGATCGCGTCGCTCGCGTTCTACGCGGGCCAGGACGCGGCCGAGCGGGTCGCGCCGGGGGTCATCTGGGTGAGCGTGGCGTTCGCGTCGGTGCTCGCGCTGAGCCGCACGTGGCAGCGGGAGCGCGAGGACGGCGCGCTCTCGGGCCTGCTCGTGCTGCCCATCGCGAGGAGCGCGCTCTTCGCCGGCAAGGCGCTCGGGCTCTGCGCGTTCATCATCGCGGTCGAGGTGATCATCATCCCGGTCGCGGCGCTCCTCTTCGCTGTGGATCTCGCGGAGACGGGCGCGGGGCTCGCGCTCTTCTGCCTCGCGGCGACGCCGGGCATCGCCGCGAGCGGCACCCTCTTCGGGGCCATGACCGTGCGCACCCGCGCCCGCGACCTCGTGCTCGCCAGCGTGCTCTTCCCGCTGCTCGCGCCCACCCTGCTCGCCGCGGTCGCGGGGACGCGGGAGCTCTTCGGCGGCGCGGCGATCGGCGAGCTCACCGACTACGTGGCGCTCATGGGCGTGTTCGACGTCGTGTTCCTCGCGGGCGGGATCGGCCTCTTCGATCTGATCATCGAGGGCTGAGCCGCGGCGCGGTCGCTGACGCCCTCGGGCTCACGCGGGTGTCAGCGACCGCGCCGCGAGCACGTCGTCGGCGAGGATCGTCGCCGCCCGCTCGATGCCGGCGAGATCGAGCGAGGCGCCTGTGCACTCGCCGATCGCCCACAGGCCGTCGTCGGCCCTGCCGCGCGCGTCGACCTGCACCGCGTACCCCGCGCGCGGGTCGATCTCGACGCGCGCGCCCGCCTGCGCGGCGACCTCGAACGCGGGCGCTGCCGGCGCGTCCACCGCGACGGCCACGACCCGGACGTCGCTCGTCGGGCTGTCGGGGGCGAACGGCGCGTCGCGCACCGTCACGCTCTTCACCTGCGAGATCCCGTTCACCGCGGCGAGCGCGGCGAGCGGGATCCGGACCGCGACGCGGTCGCCGAGGGCGCTCGCGAGCTCGTCGGCCCAGGGGCCCTCGCCCGCGAGCGCGACGGGGCCGGTCGGCTCGACGCCGCACGCGAGGAGCCGGCAGAACGCGCGCGCCGAGAAGACCCCTGGCAGATCGTTGTTCGGGAACGCCGCGACGCCGTCGTGCGCCCCGGTGGCGAAGACCTTGGCGGGCGCCCTGATCACGGTCGCGCCCGCGTCGCCGGCGACCAGGAGCTCGCCGAGGTAGACGCCGGCGGCCACGTGACGGCGGAGCTCGCGGACGCCGTCGAGCGGGTATCGCGCGAGGAGCTCCGCGGCGCGGCGCGGCGCGCCGGCGAGCGACCCGCCGGGGGCGAGGCCGTCGTCGACCAGCGCCACACGGAGGCCGCGCGCCGAGAGCGTCGACGCAGCCGCCACGCCGGCGGGCCCGGCGCCGATCACGGCCGCGTCCACGTCGAGCCGCGCGGCGCGCTCGGGTGAGAGCGCCGCGCTCGGCAGCTGCCCGAGCCCCGCCAGCTTGCGCGCGATCGACTGCATGACCCCGGACAGGCCGGGGACGCCGGCCATCAGGTGGTGGTGATCGATCCCCTGCGGGAAGAACCAGTCGGTCACCTGGAGCAGGTCGGCCTGCCGCGAGCCCACGACGTTCTGCACCTCGATGCGCTCTCCACCGGCCGCCGGCCGCAGGCACGTCATCACGTTGGGTACGCCGTCGACCCGCGCGAGGCAGCCGTCGCAGCCTCCACGCAGGCAGGTCGGCGCCCTGGGGCGGTGCAGCTTCGGGCTCCGCGCGAGCGTCACGCGCCCCGAGGCGATCAGCGCCACGGCCAGGGGCTCGCCCAGCTCCGCCGGGACGGCCGCCCCGTCGAGGGTGATGGTGACCGGATGCTGGAGCGCGCGACCTCGCCGAAACATGGGCGGACGCTAGCAGACGCGCGCCGGCAGAGGAGGGCGCCGGGGCAAGCACGAGGAGAGAGCGAGCAGGAGGAGAGAGCCGGAGAGAGGTCGGAGCAGGGAAAGACAGACGATCGCCGGCGGCAGGCGCCCGAAGCGCGAGGCGCGCAATCACGCAGGGCGCGGGAAGCGCGGGAGGCGCGGGAAGCATGGGAGGCAGCGGAGGCGCGGGAGCGCGCAGAGCGGGCGGAGTGGAGAAGGTGTCCTCACCTTCGCGCGGTGATCTATGCTGTGTCCGATGCGCCTCGGCGTCCTCGGCCCTGCTCAGGGTGATCTGCCCGCGCTCGCTCGCGGCGCGCAGCACCTGCTCGACGAAGGCCACGCCGAGCGGGTCATCTACGTCGCCGAGGACGACGCGCTCGACCGGGTCGTCGTGGGCTGGGCGCAGCGCCTGGTCGGCGCGGACCCCACCGAGGGCGGGCTGTTCGATCGGGCTGCGCGGTGCGCGGCCGCGACCCCGGACAAGATCGACGCCTTCGTGGCGTCCGAGCGCGCTCGGCTGCGACTCCGGGTGCTGATGAGCCTGCCGTCGGGCCGGCGCACCATCGAGATCCTGGACGGGCGCGTCGCGCTGTTCGTGTTCGACAAGGCGGCGCTCGACGAGGAGGACATCGTGGCGGCGTCTCTCCTCGTCTTCGGCAAGAGCACGGAGCCGCTCATCAAGAGGGTCGGCTCGCGGACGTTCTTCTCTCCCGGGCCGATCGGCTCCGACGGCGGCACGGCGCTCCTCGACGATGGGCAGGGCGGCGTGCGGATCGAGGTGATGAACGCGAGCGGCGCGGTGACGGCGCGCGAGATCGTGGGCCCGCCCGCGGCCGGCCCCAGGCTGAGGGTTCAAGGTGGCTCGCACGGTTGAGGCGCCCGCCCGCGCCCAGGCCGCGCCCGCGCCCGAGGCGCGCCGCGTCGCCATCTTCGGGGGCAGCTTCAACCCGCCCCACGTCGCGCACGTCCTCGCGGCCACCTACGCGCTCTCCATCGCGCCGATCGACGAGGTGCTCGTCGTCCCTGTCTATCGCCACCCCTTCTCGAAGGAGCTCGTGCCGTTCGAGCATCGCCTGGCCATGTGCCACCTCGCGCTCGGGTGGCTCCCGCGCGTGTCGGTGTCGCCCGTGGAGCGCGATCTCGGCGGCGAGAGCCTCACGCTGCGCACGCTGGAGCACCTCGCCGCGGCGCACCCGGACTGGGCGATGCGCCTGCTCGTGGGCGCCGACGTGCTCCCCGATCTACCGAGGTGGCACCGCTTCGACCGCATCGAGCAGCTCGCCCCGCCGATCGTCCTCGGCCGCTCCGGCGTCGTCGCGCCCGCCGCGGAGCGCCTCGATGCGGGGCCGGCCGATGCCCGTCCTCACCTGCGCCCCGCGGACGTGGAGCTCCCTCGGATCTCGAGCAGCGACATCCGCCGGGCGCTCGCGGCTGGCGATCTCGAGGCCGTCCACCAGCGCGTGCCGCGCGCCGTGCTGGAGTACGTGCTCGCGCACCGGCTATACGGGAGTGGCCCATGACCGAGATGGACAGCACGCGCCCGTCGCCGGTGCACCCGGAGGACAACACCATCCTCGAGGTGTTCATCTATGGGGGCGGCAAGGTGGGCCGCGGGCTCGCGCGCGCGATCCGCGACGCGGGGCTGCGGGTGACCCTCCGGCCCGCGCGGGATGGCCTGCCATCGGAGCGCATCGAAGCCAACTTCGTGATCCTCGCCGTGCGCGATCGGGACATCGCGCCCTGCGCCGAGGCGCTGCGCGATCGCCGGCTCGTCGGCCACAAGGACGTCGCGGTCGTGCATTGCGCCGGCGCGCTCGGCCCGGAGGCGCTCGCGGCGGTGCGAGGCGACCGCGTCTGGGTCGCGCAGATGCACCCGATGATCTCGTTCGCATCGCCCTCGTTCGCGCCGTTCCTCGAGCGTGGTCAGCTCCACATCGACGGCGATCCCGGCGCCGTGCGCGCGGCGCGCTCGCTCGGGGTGTGCCTCGGCATGACGCCGCGCACGTTCTCCGGTCTCGACCGCGTCGCCTACCACGCGGCGGCGGGCCTGGTCGCCAACGGCGCTGCCGCGCTCGCCGCCGCCGGCGTCGACCTGCTCGAGCGCGCGGGCATCGATCGAAGGACGGCCGCCGAGATGCTCGGCCCGCTGCTCCGCACGGTCGCGGACAACGTCGAGGTCCTCGGCGTGCCCGAAGCCCTGACGGGGCCGGTGCGCCGCGGGGACGCGGCCGGCGTCGCGCGGCACCTCGAAACGCTCCGCCGGCTCGCGCCGCACCTCGTGCCGTTCTACGTGGCCGCCGCGGCGACGCAGCTCCCGCTGGCCCGCGTCCTGGGCGAAGCACCTGCGGATGCGTTCGACGCCATCCAGCAGGTCCTGGACGGAATACAGCAATAAGAGTGTAATTTTCTTATGATGAGGTAATGGCCTCATTATAGATAACGGCGGGATCCGTTGATGCGAGGTCCGGCGGAGAGGTACGCTTTTGTTGCCTTGGGATCCGTTGCCGCAGCCTGCGTTCCTTCCGTCATCACGAGCGACTCCGGGGGGTTCCGGGCGCTCGATGAGCGCGTCCGTGATGCCGCGTCGCGTGGGGTGCTCCACGTCCATGGACAGCGGCCGGTCCTGGACGCGGTTTGTTCCCACCTCGCGCGCCGCGCTCGAGGTGTGGGACGATCGCTGATCTCGGCCGCGCACGCCGCGGATCGGGATCCCTGGCGCGATCTCGCGCTTCGCTGCGCCGTCACCTCTGCCGATCCGGCCGCGGCCGCGCAGGGCATCAGCGCCGCCGCGCAAGGCGCGATCCTGCTGGTCGCCGAGCGAGAGGCCACCAGCTGGGGGAGCCTCGTGCTGGACGAGGTCACGCGCCTCATCGCGGAGGGGTCGTGCTCCGCGCTGGTCATCGTGTGCAGCGACGCCGCGATGCGGCCCTGGACGAGCGCGCTCACGATCGACGGCGTCGCGTCGCCGGACGATCTGCACCGCTTCTGGGAGGCGTTCGCGGCGGACGCGGAGCGTCGGGTCGTCGCGAAGATCGAGCGGCTCGACGCGCTGGAGGGCTGGTGCTCCGCGGTGCTGGCTGCGCCGCCCGAGCAGCGCGCCGCGCGGCAGCCGCCGAGCCGCGAGGCCGCGCGCCTGCTGGATCGGCTCGCGCTGAGCCAGCGGCCCTGGCCGTCCGCGCAGCTCCGCCAGCTCGCGGCGCGGCGCGCGCAGCCCGGGCCGGGGGACGCGGCGTGCCAGGGGGTCGCCCAGGAGCTCGCCGCCCTCGGCCTGATCGAGGTCGACGATCGTGGGTGGGTCGCCGCGCCGCGCGCGGTCGTCGATCCGGCCGACGTCGATCCCGAGGATGTGCTCGCGATCGCGGAGGCGCTCGAGGAGCAATCGTCCGATCCGTGGAGCCTCTCGCGCGCGAGCGAGCTCCTCGCCTCGCTGGGCCAGGACGAGCGGGCCGAGGCCGCGGCGATGCTCGCGATCTCCTCGGTCGGCGAGCCGTCGGCGCGCGCCGACTTCTGGCAGCGCTGGGCCCGGACGACGCGGACGCTCTCCGGCGAGAGCGCCGCGTCGGGCGAGCGGCTGCTCCGCGCGGCGCAGCTCGCGCTCCGGCTCGGCGACATCGAGTTCGCCATCGACTTCTCGTCCGCGGCCCAGCGCGAGCGGGAGACGTTCGCCGCGCTGCTCGTCCGGGGCCGCGCGACGAGCGCGCGCGGCGACCTGACGACCGCCGCGATGGTGCTCTCGCGGGCGCTGTCGCTCGCCGCCACGCCCGACGAGCGGGCGCGCGGCGCCGTGGAGATGGCGGAGCTCTGCTGCAAGACGGGCGACCTCGCGGCGGCCAAGGCGCGCGCGGAGGAAGGGCTCGCCGGCGCGGGGGAGATCGGGACGCGCCTCCAGGCGCGCAACATCCTCGGCAAGCTGCTCCTCGCGCAGCAGGCCTGGGCCGAGGCGGAGCTGCACTTCGCGGCCGACGCGTGGGAGGCGGCGTGCGCGGGCGAGCACGTGAGCGAGCTGCGCGCCCGGCTGAACCGCGCCATCTCGCTGCTCTCCAGCGGCCGGCTCGACGAGGCGCGCACGATGCTCGCCAGCGTGCTCGAGGAAGGCGAGCGGCGGGGCGAGCGCGCGGCGACCGGCTATGCGCTCACGAACCTCGCGGTCATCGCCCACCTGAAGCACGAGTACCCGGAGGCCTTGCGCCTCTTCGAGCGCGCGATCGAGATCTTCCGGAGGATCGGCGACAAGGTCGCGCTCGTGAACCTCATCACGAACCTCGCGGAGATCCGGCTGCAGCTCGGGATGATCGAGGAGGCCGAGCAGGCGCTCGCGTTCGCGCGGAAGGCCTGCGGCCACGTCATCCCTGGCGTTCGCGTCACGCACGTCGCCTACGTCGCGGCGCAGATCCACTTCGAGTGCCGGCGCACGGTGGACGCCTGGTCCGAGCTCACGGCCGCCTTCGCCTGCGGCGCCGGCTCGAAGCTCGGCGAGTGCTACGCGACCGCCGCGCGCATCGCGCTGCACGACGGCGACCTCCTGCAGGCCGGTCAGATGATCCAGCGGGCGCGCGCCGAGGCGACCTCCGACCGGCACCGCGCCGAGGTCGCGCTCCTCGAGGCGATGTGCTCCCGCGCCGCCGGCGCGCCGTTCGGGCAGATCGCCGCGGAGGCGCTCGCGCTGTCACGCCGGGCCCACAGCCACGAGTGCGCCCTGGAGGCGCACGTGCTGCTTCACCACGCCTCGTCCGCCGGGGACCGTGTGTCGCGCGCCCTCGAGGACGAGCCCACGGCGGCGCGCTCGCACCTCGAGGCGGCGATCGTCCTCCGCGATCGCATCGCCGGGTCGCTCCCGCCCGAGATCGCCCGCAAGTTCCTCTCGCGCCGGAGCTTCGCCGAGCTCGCCCGGCTGGAGGCGTGCGCGCGCAGCGCCGCCGAGGCGGAGCCGAGGGGCTGCGAGCTCTGCGGCTCCAGCGCGTGCGCCGGGTGCGCCAGGGGAGCGGCCCGCGCGCCGAGGCCGGCGAGCGTGGTCCCCGCGATCAAGCGGATGGTCGGGACGACGCCCGCGCTGCTCAGCCTCATCCACCAGATCGAGAAGGTCGGGGCGAGCGACGCGACCGTGTTGATCCATGGCGAGAGCGGCACCGGGAAGGAGCTCGTCGCCGAGGCCATCCACGAGGTGAGCGCGCGGCGCGCGGGCCCGCTGATCAAGGTCAACTGCGCCGCCCTCGTCGAGACGCTGCTGCTGTCGGAGCTGTTCGGCCACGAGAAGGGGTCGTTCACCGGCGCGGCGTCGCGCCGTCGCGGGCGCTTCGAGCTCGCCGAGGGGGGAACGCTCTTCCTCGACGAGATCGGGGACATCTCGCCGCGCACTCAGGTCGCGCTGCTCCGCGTCCTGCAGGACAAGACCTTCGAGCGGGTCGGGGGTGTCACGCCGCTGCGCGCCAACGTGCGGATCCTCTGCGCGACCCACCGCGACCTGCGTGCGATGGTCGCCCGGGGCGAGTTCCGGGAAGATCTCTATTACCGGCTCCGGCAGGTCGTCCTGGAGGTCCCCGCGCTGCGCCATCGGCCGCGGGATCTGCCCGCGATCGCGGCGGCGATCCTGGAGAGGATCGGCGGCGAGCGTGGCGTGGCGCCGAAGCGCCTCTCCAGCCGCGCCGTCGAGGCGCTCTCGCGGCACTCCTGGCCGGGGAACGTGCGCGAGCTCGAGAACGCCCTGCGCGCCGCGGCGATCTTCGCGGACGGCCAGGTGATCGATCTCGAGGATTTCACGACGAACGTCGAAGGGCTGCGGGAGCTCGAACCCGCGGAGCTGGCGAGCGCTCCGATGACACCGAGGGCTGGCATGCACCCTGCTTTCGACTCGTCGAGAGACTCATCGAAAGAGTCGTCCAGAGAGCCGACCAGCGCGCCGCGCTCGTCGGCGCCAGAGCAGGCGACGTCGGTGTCACATTCCCCGTCGACGCCTGCGGATCGCACGCCGCTGGAGCTCGCGTACGCTCAGGTCCGCGGAGGGGTCAGCCTCAGCGACATGAAGCGCGAGATCGAGCGCGAGTGCATTGCTAGGGCGCTCGACGAAAGTCGTGGGAACATCACGCGCGCCGCCGTGCTCCTGGGCATGAAGCGCCCACGGCTTTCCCAGCTTGTGAAGCAGTATGGCTTTGGCGGGACTTCGGAGGATTGAAGTGATGCGAGGTTGCTGGACGAGTTGGCTGTCGGGGGGCTTCGCGGCGCCTCTGCTGCTGGCGGGCTGCGCGATCACGTCCGCAGACCACGAGGAGCAGAGCGTGGAAGCGTGGGGCGATCTCGACCCGATGATCTCCGAAGAGGCGTCCGGATCGAGCGATGGCGCGGAGGGTGATGTCGTCGTACCCGTCACCGATTTCGTCACGCCTGCGTCGCTCCCGCCGCGCGACGTCGCGCCGCCGTCGAGCGACGACGGCGCGCCCACGTCGATCGAGGTCCGGTCGCGGGGGCGCTGCAACCCGGACCCGCTCCCGTGGAACCCCAGCAGCGCGGACAGACGCGACAGCGCTCCCTCCGAGAGCGACGGGACGCGCTGAGCCGCGCGCCCGGGCGGCCTGAGCGCGCCCGCGCCTCGGCGCGCGTCTTGCGGTCGCCGCGCGCCGCTCCCCGGCGCGTTTTGCGGTCGCCGCGCGGCTCGCCGCGGTAGCCTTCGCGCGTGGCGCCGCTCGGGATCGATCTCCGCACACGGACGACCCTTGTCTGCGGGGCCCTCGCCCTCGCCATCGCGGCGTCGACGCTGCTGCGGGGCCGCGTCCGCCGCGTCCACCTCTTCTTCGCCGCGTTCGCCGCCGACGTCGGGCTCTGGTACCTCTCGCAGTCGCTCTTCGGCTTCTTCCAGGCCTCGATCTGGGAGCGCTTCACGGCGATCCTCGCCGTGCTGCTCCCGCAGTTCGCGCTGCAGCTCTTCGAGGCGATGATCCCCCATGACGCGGATCGGCGCTCGCGGCTGCTCCGGTTCGCGGGGGTGCTCGTCATCCCGCTGTTCATCCTCGTGCTGGTGAGCCGGGAGCCGGGCTCGTGGCTCGACTGGCTCACGCGCGGCTGCATTTTCCTCTACGTCTTCGCGCTGCTCACCGCGGGGCTGTACACGCTCGGCCAGCGCGGCAAGCAGAGCTCCTCGCGCGCGACGCAGCGGCGCGTGCGGTTCCTCGTGGTGATCGGCGCGCTCGCCGGGCTCGCCAGCGTCGCCGACTTCGCCTGGTTCCTCGGCGCGGAGCCGCCGCCCGTCGGCGCGGCGCTCTCGATCGTGTTCCTGTTCGTCCTCGCCCAGGCGCTGCGTCACGAGCGCCTGCTCGACGCCTACGAGATGCTCGCGCGCCTGCTCGTCGCCACGGCGGTCGCGTTCCTGATCGCGCTGATCTTCTATCTCCTGCTCACGTTCATCGGCGGCTTCAACACGATGTACCTGAACGCGGTGCTCGCCGCGATCGTCATCCTGGTGCTGTTCGACCCGCTGCGGGAGCGCGTCGAGGAGCAGCTCCAGCGCCTCTTCCTGCGGGAGCGGTTCGATCTCGATCGCTCGCTCGCGGAGGCCCGGCGGCGCCTCGTGCACACGCTCGAGGTGGACGAGATGGGCTCGATCGTGATGAGCGCGCTCGAGCAGTCGCGCCGGGTCACGGCGGCGGCGCTCTACCTGCGCGATCAGGACGGGACGGGCTTCGACCGGCTCACCTCGCTCGGGCCGCGGGTCCCCGAGCGGATCGAGGTGGCGACCGCGAGGGCGCTGCTCGATCGCCTCGACCGGGGGCCGCTCGCGATGGAGGAGCTGGAGCGCGAGGCCCGCGAGCGGCGGGCGCGCCGCAGCCAGAGCGACGCGGACGACGACGGCAACTTCGCGCGGCGGACGGAGGTGCGGCCCCAGGTCCCCGAGGACGCGGTGCTCGCGGCGGCCGAGGTGCTCGGCAGCCTCTGCTCGGGCGTGGTCCTGTGCGCGCGCGACGAGCAGGGCGAGCCCATCGGGCTCCTGGTCGTGGCGGACACGCGCGTGCGCGACGCGTTCTCGCCCGAGGAGCTGACCCTGCTCGAGACGCTCGCCGCGCAGATCGGCGTCGTCCTGGAGAACTCGCGGCTCTACGCGCAGATGAAGGAGCGAGACCGGCTCGCGCTCCTCGGCCAGATGGCGGCCGGGCTCGCGCACGAGATCAGGAACCCGCTCGGCGCGATCAAGGGGGCGGCGCAGCTGCTCGCCGATCCCGTGCCGGAGGCGCAGATCGACGCGGCGTCGCGCGAGTTCCTCGGGATCATCCTCGAGGAGGTCGACCGGCTCGATCGCGTCGTGGGCTCGGTGCTCGATCTCGCGCGGCCGGCGCAAGGCTCGGTCGTCCCGACCGACGTGAACGCGATCGTGCGCCGCACCCTGCAGGTGCTCTCGATCGAGCGCAGGAACGACCAGCTCGAGGTCGAGGTCACGCTGGATCCCGGTCTCCCCCGCGTCGCCATCGATCCAGAGCAGCTGCGGCAGGTGCTGATGAACCTGTTCCGCAACGCCGTCCAGGCCATGAAGGGCCGGGGCAAGGTGGTGATCTCGACGCGCGTCCGCTTCGGCCGCGGCACGCGGCCCGGCTCGGGCTCGGACGAGCCGTTCGTCGAGCTCAACGTCACCGACAACGGCCCCGGGATCTCCCAGAAGGTGCTCGCGAACATCTTCCTGCCGTTCTTCACGACGAAGGACAAGGGGACCGGGCTCGGCCTGTCCATCAGCCAGCGCATCGCGCAGAGCGCCGGCGGCCGCATCGAGGTCCGGTCGTACGAGGGGAAGGGGAGCACCTTCGCCGTGATCCTCCCCGCCGCCGTCGACAAGCTGGGCGCAGCGCAGCCGTCGCCCGCGGCGTTGGCGCCTGCCGAGCCGGCCCCTCAGGAGCGGCCCGGCTGAGTCCGGTGCGCCCGTGGAGCGCCCGTGGAGCGCCCGCGGCGTCCGGGCGCATGCGCGCTGCGCGCGTTGCGTCGAGCGGCGTGCTCAGCCGTAGCGCGAGGTCATGAGCCGCTCCAGCGCGGGGTGCTCGCGCACGAGCGCGAGCGTGTGCTCGGCGTGTCCGTGGGCGTAGCCGTTGCCGATGTAGAGATCCACGTCCTTGCCGATCCCCTCGGCCCCCAGGGCGGCGGCGGTGAAGCTCGTGCTCATCGCGAAGAAGTACGTCTTGCCGCGATCGCGCGTGGCGACGATCGCGCTGAGCTCCACGCCCGGGACGTTCACGCACGAGAGCGTGAGGTCGGCGCCCGCGTCGCCGGTGAACGGCAGCACGGCGTCGCGCACGGCGAGGGTGTCGCGCGCGTCGAGGACCGCGACGTGGTCGCAGATCGCGAGCGAGCGCAGGTCGGCGGCGAGCTCCGGCGACGCCTCGATCCCGATGACGCGCCCGGCGCGGCCGACGCAGCGCCGCGCCTCGGCCGCGCACAGGAGGCCCGATTTCCCGCCCGCGCCGAGCACCACCACGCTGTCGCGCGGGCCGGCGAGGCGCGCCACCTGAGGCGCCGCGCCGGCGACGTCGAGCAGCGCGAGGGCGAGCCGCTCGGGCATGTCGGTCGGCATCCGGGCGAGCGGCGCCGACCCGAAGAGGATCGCGGTGCCCTCGACATCGATCTGCGCGGACGCGGGCCGCACGGCGATGATCCGGCGGAGCGAGAGCGGCGTGAGCGACAGCGACGCGAGCGTCGCGATGCGATCGCCGACGGCGACGCCGCGGTGCTCGGCGAGCGAGCCGACCCGGCGCGCGACGCCGAGCAGCATGCCGCCCGAGCCGGTGACCGGGTTGTGCTGCTTGCCCCGGCGCGCCACCGTCTCGAGGACGAGCCGCGCCACGCCGTCCGGGCTGCCGCCGGACGCCTCCTCCATCTGGCGGAAGCTCGCGGCGTCGATGTTCAGCGTCTGCACATCGACGACGATCTCGGTCTCGAAGTGGCGCGAGGCGTCGGCGTCCAGCCGCTCTGCCGGCTGCGGCATCGCCCCCGGTGGATCGAGCACGCGGTGCGTGCCCAGCGGATCGCCTGCGGGGAGGGTGGGTCGCGTCGCTGCGGAGCTCACGCCGAGGCCGTTCAACATGCCGGGCTCGAAAGCAAGGGCAATGAGCCGAGCGGCCGCAGGATTCCTCGCTGAGGCGGCCCGGCGCTCCGCCCAGGGCCCGGAGGCCCCGGAAACCGTCGGTGCCGACCGTTTCGACGGAGCCAATCGCCCTCTTTCCCTCAAATTGGATACACTCGCGTGCGCCGAGTGCGTTGGCCCCTACCCCCGCGGTGCGCCTCTGTGGCGACCGAGGGAGGGGGGCCGGCGCGTTGCGTCAGGATCGGACGAGCCGACTCATTTGAAAGAACGGACCGGATCTCTTGACCACCTTTGCTCGGTGAAACTAAGCTTTGCCCCCTGCTGGCGCTCTCGTAAGCGCACGAAGGTTTTTACTCCCTGCGATGGATAACCACGCTCCCAAGGTGTCGGCAACGCGGCAACTAGCGTTGCGCTTCATCTCCGGGAAGTACCAAGGCGGCGAATTCCCCCTCGGGGAGCAGCAGGAGATCGTCGTAGGTCGCTCCAGCGACCTCGACATGGTCCTCGTCGAGGACATGGTCTCCCGGCGCCATGCCCGGATTGCCTGCACCGAACAGTCGATTGTGATCGAGGATCTCGGCTCGACGAACGGAACGTTCGTCAACGGCGAGAAGATCAAGAAGACGACCCTGAAGGAGGGCGATCGTGTGCTCATCGGCACCAGCATCCTCAAGGTCGTCTCCACCGACCCAGGCGCGCCGCCGGCGCGGAAACGGATGGACGAGCCATCGCTGAGGAGCGGTCAGACCCGGTCGATGTCCGGGTCGATCGACGAGATCCCGCTCCCGGATCTGCTGCAGCTCTTCGGCACGTCGAAGAAGAGCGGCGTCCTCGTGGTCCGCTCCGACGACGACGTCGGCAAGATCTACCTGCGCAAGGGCATCGTGACCTTTGCGACGATCAACGATCTGACCGACGTCCCGCCGCTGAAGAGCGTCTACCGGATCCTCACGTGGGCCGGCGGGACGTTCGACCTCGAGGCGGCCGAGGAGCGGGTCATGACCGGCGAGATCAGCGCGACGGTGCAGGAGCTCCTCATGGAGGGGCTCCGGCAGATCGACGAGCTGAACAACATCCGCCACCAGCTCCCGGACCTGTCGGCGCGCCTGGTCATCCCCCAGCCGCTCAAGCCGCAGCTCCGCGATCTCTCGCCCGTCGATCTCGACGTCCTCCAGGTCGTCTACAACCACGGGCACCTCGCGATGGTCCTCAACAAGAGCCCCGCGACGGATCTGGAGACCGCGCAGTCCGTGTTGAAGATGATCAACGCGGGCTACCTCCGCGCCGAGTGAGCCGGGCGGGAGCGCACGGTGTCGCGAGGCCGCGCGACGCGGCCCATCGCGGCGGTGCGCGCAGCTCTCGGCTGAGCCGAAATCGATAGGTCGGGGGAGAGCGATCGGCAGCGCGTCCTCGCGCGCCGCGCTCCCGAAGGCGCGGCGCGCGGGGCGGCAGCGTGGTGTCAGGACTGCGACGTGCCGCGCTTCGCGGGGTCGATCGCCTTGCTCGCGAGGCGGAGCGACACGGCGCGGGCGTGCGCCTGCAGGCCCTCGGCCAGGGCCAGCTTCTCGATGATCGGGCCTTGCGTCCGGAGCGCCGCGCCCGAGTACCGGATGAGGCTCGCGCGCGTCACGAAGTCGTAGACCCCGAGCGGCGCGCCGAAGCGGGCCGAGCCGCCGGTCGGGAGGACGTGGGACGGCCCCGCGAGGTAGTCGCCCGCGGCGACCGGGGTGAGGTCGCCGAGCAGCGCGGCGCCGAGCGTGCCGATCTCCGAGAACAACCCCTCGGCGTCGGCGACGTGGAAGGCCACGTGCTCGACCGCGAGCTGATCGGCGATCTCGGCGAGGCGAGCGCGCGAGCCGACGACCAGCGCCGCCGCGTGCGTCGAGAGCGACGCCTCCACGATCGCGCGCCGCGTGAGCTCGGGGAGCGCCGCGTCGAGCTCGCGCGCGACCGCCTCCGCCAGCTTCGCCGAGGTCGTCGCGAGCAGGGCGTAGGACGCCTCGTCGTGCTCGGCCTGCGAGAGGAGATCGGCGGCGACGAGCCGGGGATCCGCGGATTCGTCGGCGAGCGCGAGGATCTCGCTCGGCCCGGTGATGCCGTCGATCGACACATCCCCGAAGACCAGCTTCTTCGCGCAGGCGACGTACGCGTTGCCGGGCCCCACGATCTTGTCGACCGGCGCGAGCTCCGGGAGCCCGTAGGCCAAGGCCGCGATCGCCTGCGCGCCCCCCGAGTCGAGCAGGGTCGTCACGCCGGAGAGGTGCGCCGCGGCGAGCGTGGCGTCGTCGGCCGACGGGCTCGCGAGGACGATCTCCCGCACGCCGGCGATGCGCGCGGGGATGGCCGACATGAGCACGCTGGAGGGGTAGCGGGCCTTGCCGCCCGGCGCGTAGACGCCGACCCGGCGCAGGGGGCGCACGCGCATGCCCAGCAGCACGCCCTCCTCCTCGTAGCTGAAGCCGGCCTGCAGCGCGGGCCCGTTCGCCGTCACGTCCGCGGGGCCGAGATCGCCCGCGTCGCGCTGCCGCTCATGGTAACGCGCGATCCTCGCCGCCGCGGTCTCGAGCGCGGCGCGGACCTCCGGCGAGAGCCTCGCGAGCGCCTCGGCCCCGCCGAAGCCGCCCTCCGCCTCCGGGCCTGCGTGGCGGACGAGCGCCTTCGACGTCCTCCGCTCGAACTTCTCGATGTAGCCGAGCACGGCGGACGTGCCCCCGCGCCGCACGTTGTCGATGATCTCGGTCACGGCCGGCGTGACGTTCGCGAGGTCGCCCGTGCCGCGGGTGCGCAGGGCTGACAGGGTGGACTCGAACTGAGGCGAACCTTCGATGTAGATGGGCAGCATGGCTTGATATGGACCGGCGCGGTGGAATCTCCGCGTGGACGGCGACACCCCGTACCACACCACCCCGGCCGCCGGTACGTCGGCCGCGCGGTCGACAGCGCCACGCGCGCTGCGGCCGAAGCAGCGCATCGCGGCGGCTGCAGCGCGTCGCTCCCCGAGTTCCCCGGCCTGAGCGGATCGAGTAGGGTCGCCCGATGCGGTCCGGCTCGTTTGGTCTCGCCTCCGCCGCGCTCTCGGTCGTGCTCCTCGCGCTGGCGCCTGCCGTGCTCGTCGGTTGCCCGGAGAACTCCTGCTTCCTCAAGATCTGCCAGGGCAGCAGCTGCCGCTGCTCGATCTCGTCGTGCAGCGACGGCGCCGGCTTCGACACGAAGCAGAACCGCTGCCGATGCCTGAAGGGCTACCTCTCGGTCGCGGGCCAGTGCCTCACGCCCCAGGCGGCGAACGCCTACTGCGGCGTGGGCCGCCACTACGAGGCCGGCGGCTGCGCTCCCGATCGCTGCCGGCCCGGGGACGAGATCGACCAGAGCACGGGCTACTGCGTGTCGCGCGAGCAGGTGGCGACCAACATCGGCGTCGCGGTCGGCGCCGGGCAGAAGCTCGGGTGCCCGCCCGGCCAGGAGCTCGTCGTCGACGGTCCGACCGCCGCGTGCGTGCCGCTCTCGCAGACCTGCGCGCGCGACGAGGTCTGGACCGGCCAGGCTTGCGCGAAGGTAGGGCGCTGCCCAACGGGCGCGATGTGGGATCCCGCGCTCGCCCAGTGCGTCCAGTACGCGCAGGGCTCGGGTGAGAGCGGGCTCACGGTCAACGTCGGGCAGTGGGCGGCGGCGAACTACGGGCCCGACGGCGGCATGGGTACGAGCGGCTTCTGCGGCGCTTTCGCGAAGAAGCCGTACAGCTTCGGGATCGTCGAGGGGGCCTCGGCCTACGTCCGCGCCACGGTGATGATGTCCTTCCCGGAGGGCGAGATCGCCCGCGGCGTCGTGCAGGCGGTGACGGTGTTCGACGCGAGCGGGAACCCGGTGCCGCCGCGCGGCGCCGCGGAGGTCGATGCGGCGGCGCGCAGCATCTTCGGCACGCTCGTGCTGGGCGGCGGGCGCGCGAGCGCGCCGACGTCGTCGACGACCGTCCGCTGCGCGGTCATCCACGCCGGAAAGCCGCAGCCGGTGCCCGCCGTCGGTGGCCTCTAGCGAGGGGCGCCGCGCTACGGCCGCGACAGCGTGCTCACGACGCGCGTGGCGGGGAGGGCGCTGAGGCCGACGCAGCTGACGACCTTGCCGCGCTCCACCACGAAGTTGCTCGTGGAGGGCTCGATCTTCGCGAACTCGACGCTCAGCCGGGCCCCGTCGAAGCTCGCGCGCAGGGGGCGGCCCTCCACCGCGCTGCGGACGTCCTGGCAGGTGCCCCGGGAACGGGCCGGATCGAAACTGCGCGACTCGGGGGCGATGAAGCGGAGCCGGTCCTCGACGGCGAACACCGCTGTCTCTCCGGGGATCTCGCGCAGCGAGAAGCGGGCCTCGCCCTCGGCATAGTCCTGCGGCGCGAACTGCTCCGGGCGGCGGACCCGGAACTCGAGCGACTCGCCGGCAAGGACGGCCTCGAGCTCGCGCCCGTTGCCGACCCACAGCCCGGTCAGGCTGGCGAGCGGCGACGGCTGCGGCTGCTCCGCGCTCGCCGCCGGGGTGGTGCTGCTCGCGCTGGCCGCCGGGCGCTGCTCCCTCGACGAGACGGCCCGCCGGCGACCGTCGCGCGGCCTGTCGAGCACGCCCAGCCCGAGCAGCGCGGCGGCCCCGCCGAACATTACGAGCGCCCCGGCGCCGATCGCGAGCCACGAGCCGCGCGCGCGCGGCGACCCCGAAGGCCCGCTCGCCAGCGCAGCGCCCGACGGCGACCGCAGCCCGTCGCGGACCTCGTCCACCGTCGTGGCCGCGGGCGGCGGCGGGCGGCTCGACGCGCCGAGCGGCGCAGCGGTCGCGGCCGGCGCAGGGTGGGCGATCGCGTCGAGCGCGGCGAGCAGCTCCTCGCAGCTGGCAAAGCGATCCGCCCGCTCCTTGGCGCACGCCTTCTGGAGGAAGGCGTCGAGCGCCGGAGGAACGTCGTGGCGCACGGCGCTGACCAGGGGGAGCGGCACCTCCGCATGCTGCCGCATGATCTCGATGTCGCTCTCGGCGTCGAACGGCACCTGCCCCACCAGCATCTCGTAGAGCACGACGCCCAGCGCGTAGATGTCCACCCGCTTGTCGAGCTCGCGGCGCCCGAGGACCTGCTCCGGCGACATGTAATAGAGCGAGCCGATGATCCCCTTGGTCAGCCCGCGCCCCGCGAGCGCGTCCGCCTCGGCCTTGGCGATGCCGAAGTCGGTGACCTTCGCGACACCGTCCTTGCCGCGGATGAGCACGTTCGCCGGCTTGAGGTCGCGGTGGATCACCCCCTCGCGGTGCGCGGCCGCGATGCCGGAGGCGATCTGCCGGAAGATCGAGAGCGCCTCGGGCAGGGGCATCCGCCGGCGCTCCTCGGCGTACCTGGCGAGCGTCTGCTCGAGGCTCTCGCCGTCGATGTACTGCATGACGAGCCAGAGGTCGTCTCGCTCCGCCACCACCGCCTTCAGGTGGACGACGTTCGGGTGATCGATCTGCGCAAGCGCGCGGCCCTCGGCGAGCGTCCGCGCGCGCACGTCCGGCCGGTGCCCGAGCTCCTGGCGCACCGCCTTCAGCACCACGTGCAGGCCGGTGTGGACGTCCCGAGCGAGGTAGACGACGCCCATGCCGCCCTCGCCGAGCACCCGCTCGACCACGTACTTCTGGTCGACGAGCGTCCCCGCCGGCAGGTGGCCGCCCGGCCCGCGCCGCGGCAGCGAGCCCGCCACCGGCGCCGGGACGACATGCGGCGCGCGGACGTCCGCCGCCGGCCCGTTCGCGCCGCCGGCCGCGAGGCTGGCCCTGTGCGCCGGATCCTCGGGCAGCAGCGCGCCCAGCAGCGGCTGCCCAGGGACGGTCGTCCGCGGGCCGGGCGCCGGAGGCGCCGAGGGCGCCGCGCCGACGCCCGCCTCCTTCGCGGCCAGCGACGCGCCACACGCGACACAGAACCGGGCGGAGCCCGGGTTCTCCGCGTTGCATACGAGGCACCTGGCCATGGCGCGATCAGCTCGATCCGCGGCGCGCCCGGCGAGCAGCGCGCCGTGGACGCTACGTCAGGTCCAGTGGCCCGCGCGGAGCGCCGCGGAGTCGATGGTCTTGATCTTGGGCGCGAGCGCCTCGCGGAAGATGGCCTCGTCGTCGTCGTCGAGGCCGCTCTCTCCGAAGCCGGACGCGACCTCCATCGAGGTAGCGAGGATGCGCAGGAACTGCTGGAAGCTCGACGCACAGAGCTCCGGCTTGAGCGACTCGGTCCCCGTCATACAGGTGAACACGGGGCAGTCCCCCTCGGCGTCGAGCTTCGAGATGTCGAGGAAATAGGGATCTCCCAGCAGGGCGCTGCGAGCGATGAGGATCCAGCTCTTGCGCCAGCCCGGAAGGGAGCTGTCGCCGCCGTTCGCTTGCTGCTCGGCCGCGAGCTTCTCGGAGGGGATGAGGCGTACACGCTCGACCGGAGTCACCGTCTCGACGTCGAGCGGGTCGGCCTCCTGCAGGAAAGCGCGGTACCTCGCGGGCACCCGCAGCGTCTTGCGCAGCTCTTCCACCGCCGCTGGAGCCGCCTTTCCGAACCTCGCAGGGATGCCTCTTCGGACAAAGGCATCCTTGAGCGCCGTAACCGACTCGGCAAGGTCGCTATCCACCGAACATCCCTTCCTTTGCAAGTCCACCGGGACAGCCCGCTGGGCGGGCGCCCTCATCGCTTCGAAACCACTCCGCTCCCGGGGAGAGCACCGGCGCGCACCCGGAGGAATACCCCGCGCCGGGCCAGGTAGTGTAACAGAAAAACGATGGTCGACGTTGCGTACGCTGAGAGTCGATTCCGGCCCCCCGAAATCGCCCATCGGTACGGTCCGGGCGTGCACCTGCTCGATGACCCGCTCGCATGGACTCTGCTGGCTCGAGCCTGCTCCCCGGAGACGGTCCAGCCCGACGTCGGGCGCCTCGTCGGTGTTCTCTACCAGAACCTGGCGCGCGCCGTCCTCGCCGCCGAGCTGGGGCGCGCGCGCGTCGACGTCCCGACCCGGATGATCTCCTCCCACCCGGAGGCGGTCTATCGCGGCACCGCGCTTTCGCGCGCGACCAAGGCCGTCACCGTGGGCATCGCGCGCGCCGGGACGATGCCCTCCCAGGTCGTCTACGAGCTCATGAACGAGGTCCTCGACCCCGCGCTGGTGCGGCAGGATCACCTGTTCATGAGCCGGCAGACGAACGAGCAGGGCGAGGTCGTCGGCGCGACCTGGCACGACGCCAAGATCGGCCGCGACGTCGACGGGCGCCACGTGCTCTTCCCCGACCCGATGGGCGCCACCGGCTCGTCCATGGTCAGCGCCATGACGTACTACAAGACCGCGCTCGAGGGGCGGCCGGCCAAGTGCATCGCCATGCACCTCATCGTCACGCCCGAGTACATCCGCCGCGTCACCGAGGCTCACCCGGACGCCATCATCTACGCGCTCCGGCTCGATCGCGGCCTCTCGCCGGCGCGCGTCCTCAAGACCGAGCCGGGCACGCACTGGGACGAGGAGCGCGGACTGAACGGCATCCAGTACATCGTCCCGGGCGCCGGCGGCGTCGGCGAGATCCTCAACAACGCCTGGCTGTGAGCGCGCGGGCGTCGCCGCGGCGGCGCGACGCCGGGGCAGGCGCGGCCACCTCGCGCGCCCGCCGTCAGCGGCCGCGCTTCGAGCGGCGGTTGTGGCCGGCGGCGAGCGCGCGGTAGTCGATCTCCGCGTGCGGCCGGCTCACGGCGGGGCGCAGATCGCTGCAGAGCCGCGTGAGCTCCGCGACCATCGCGCCGAGATCGCTCGCGCCCGCGGCCCTGCGCTGCGCGAGCTCGCCGTAGGCGGCCGCGAGGGACGCGATGCCCCTGCCGGAGACGTGCCCGCGGCGCGATAGATCGACGTAGCTCCGCGCGAGCGCGACGCTGTCGAAATTGTGGGCGACGACCAGCGACTGCGCGACGCGGAGCACGGCGTGCGCCGCGATCCGGCCGTCCTCGTGGAGCACGAACGCCGCCTGCAGGTAGTTGTAGAAGGGGACGACCCGGTCGCCGAAGATCCGGAAATCCGAGGGCGAAGACTGGCGATCGAGGTGGATCAGGATGCGCTCGACGACGGGGCCCTTCTCGACGTAGCTCGCGAACCGGATCGCATCGAGGATGGTGTCGTCGTAGGCGTGCCCGAGCCGCATCACCTCGCCCAGCTCCAGCGGGGTGACCCGGCCCTCACAGACGTCCGCGTACAGCGAGTAGACGAACGCGTCGGCCTCCGCGTCGTCCCCGAGCAGCACCTCTCGGATCAGCGCGCCGCTCGGGTCGCGCTGATCCGAGAGCTCGCAGCGCCGCTGGAGCAGCGCGGGCAGCTTGTAGCCGAGCTGCCCGCGCAGCGCGCGGAAGCGCAGCCGGAGGATGTTCTGCAGGTTGGGCTTCAGCGTGAGCGACGCCCAGCGCGCGCCGTCGAGCCGCAGCTTCTGCTCGATGCGGGAGCGGAGCTGCTCCGGGCTGCCCGACAGGATGTGGGTCTCGACGCCCGCGCGGCCGAGCTCGCGCAAGAGCGACCCCGCGCCAGGCACGGTGCGCTTCTGATCCGGCCGCTCGATCGCGGTCCGCACGAGGTCGCGCAGCGTGTCGAAATCGGTCCGCAGGTAGGTCTTGTCGAGGTCCCACCGCGCGATGAACGGCGCGCGCGGCGGCGACGCCGCTGCGTTCGCCGGCGATCGGGGCCCTCGCGGTCGTTCCTCGTCGTTCACCGTCTCTCGCTCAGCGCGCCATCCACTCGCGCCGCATCTTGTCGAGCGACTGCACCACGTCGCTGTCGGCGCCCTGCCGGGCGAGGTCCATCGCCTCGCGGAGGTACATCGACGCCTCGCCCGTGCGCTCGCGCTGGTGCGCCACGTGCGCGAGCGCGCCCAGGACGAGCGCGCGATCCGGCCCGCCTGGGCCGGCGAGGTCGAGCGCCTCGCGCAGCACGCCGTCGGCGTCGGTCAGGTCGCCGGCGCGCGCGAGCGCCTCGCCGAGCTTCCGGCTGAAGATCAGGACGGCGCGCACCGGATCGTCGAGCTCGCCCCGGAAGATCTCCCGCCGCGCCAGATCGAGGCCGCGGCGCAGCGCGAGCACGCTTCCGGCGCTGTCCCCGCGCGCGGCGGAGCGGTCCGCCGCCTGCTCGAGGAGCATCAGCGCGACGAACGCGTTCTGCGCGTGGTAGGCGTGGATCGCCTGCACCTCGAGCGGCAGCGCGAGCGGGTCGCCCGCGCTGTCGAACGTCGCCTTGGCGTGCAGATCGCGCCGGACGCCGGCCGGGATCGTCGCGAGCGTCACGTCGCGGAGCAGCGGGTGCGCCGTGCGGATGCCGCTCGAGTGCTCCTCGATCATGCCCGCCGCCGCGAGCTTGCCGAGCAGGTCGTCGAAGGCGCGGATGTCCGGGAGCAGGCGCTGCAGCGTGGACCGGTCCGCCGCGTCGCCGATGACGGCGAGCGCCTGCAGCGTGCGGCGCGCGTCCTGCGGCAGCCGCTCGATCCGCGCGGCGACGAGGTCGGCCATCCGCGCGGGCGGATCGCTGCCCCCCTCGAGCGTGTAGCGGACCAGCTGGTCGATGTAGAGCGGCGGCACCGTCGCGGCCTCGCCGCCGAGGACGGCCGGGGTCGCCGCGCTCGGCGGCAGAGCCAGCGGGGTTTGATCGGCGGCGCCGTCCGACGGATCGCGCCGCGGCGACAGCCGCAGGCCGCCCACGCTCGGCGGCGTCTTGCGGGCGGCGCGGTGGTCGAGGCCCACGCTGCCGCGGAGAAGCGAGAGCGCGGTGTCCTTCGGGAGGCCGCCGAGCGCCCGCACGGCGCCGCCCCACTCGGGCTCGAAGCCCGGGGTGTGGCTGGCGACGATGAGCAGCGCCGCGAGCGGCGGCTCCGCGATCACGTCGGCGAACGCGTTCCGGCTCGCGCCGTCGACGGCGTGCAGATCGTCGATCGCGAGCAGGACCCGGTGCGGGAACGCTGTCTGCTGCGCGCGAGAGAGCGCCCAGCGCAGGGCCTCCGCGGCGATGAAGCGGCGATCGTCGGGCGACAGGCCCCCTGCCGTCGGCTTGTTCCACGCGTGCCTGCGCACGTCGCTCCCGCGATCGCCCTTGCCGAAGATCTCGAGCAGCCCGCGCCGCGCCTCCGGCGTCGCGCCGCTCCAGTTCGACGCGTTGCCGCCGTCGGGCGGGAGCTCGGCGAGCCCGGCGATCGCCCAGCGGAGCGCGTAGTAGCCGACCTCCGCGCCCCACGGGTCCGGGCCGGTCTGGATGACGATGTCGCCCCGGCTCGCGGCGACGTCGAGGAACTCGCGGAGGAGCCGGGTCTTGCCGACGCCGTGCTCGCCGACGATGCGCGCGGCGACGACCGAGCCCTCGACGTCGGCGAGGCAGGTGTCGAGCCACGCGAGGTCGTCCTCGCGCGCCGCGAACGGGAGCGGGAGCGTGGGGGCCGAGGGGGCGCGATCCCGCCGGGCGGCCTGGGGCGCCGCGCGCGGCGCAGGGGCGGGCGAGTGGGCCTGCGCGATCCTGGCGCCGCACTCGCCGCAGAACTTCTGGCCGCGCGGCACGATGGCCCGGCACGAGCCGCAGATGACCGTCGCGTCGGAAAACGAGAAGCGCCCCGAGGGCGTGTCGAACGTCCCGAGCGCGGCGCGCAGCGCCGCCGCGAACTCGTCCGCGGACTGGTAGCGCCGCGCGGCGTCCTTCTCGAGCGCCCGCAGCGTGACCTCGACGAGCGGCTCGGGGATCTCACGCTCCGGCGCGAGCAGGGCGGGATCGGGCGGCGGCAAGGAGAGGTGCATCAGCACCACCTGCGTCGGCGATTCCGCCTCGAACGGGAGCCGGCCGGTGAGCAGCTGGAACAGGATGACGCCGCACGCGTAGAGGTCGCTCCGCGCGTCGATCGGATCGCCCCGCCCCTGCTCCGGGGCCATGTAGTCCGGGGTCCCGCAGACGATGCCGGGGCTCGTGATGTTCGACGTCGCGACCTCCCCCTTCAGCTTCGCGAGGCCGAAGTCGACGACCTTCACGAAGTCGCCGCCCGAGCGCATCGGCTCGAGCACGATGTTCTCGGGCTTGAGATCGCGGTGGATGATGCCGAGGTGGTGCGCCTCGGCGAGCGCCGCGAGCACCTGGCAGAGGATGTCGACGATGCGGCGGAACGGGAGCGGGCCGTCCTCGTAGACGACGCGGGCGAGGTCGCGCCCGCGCAGGAACTCCATGACGAGGTAGAGCTGCCCGCCGTTCTTACCGAAGTCGATGACGCCGACCGAGTTCGGGTGGTTGAGGCGGCTCGCGGCGCGCGCCTCGGTGATGAACCGGACCGACGCGCTCTCGTCGCCGAGCAGGTGGGGATGGATGATCTTGACGGCCACGGTGCGTCCCAGGGCCTTCTGCTCGGCCCTGTACACGCGGCCCATGCCGCCCACCCCGACGAGCTCCAGGATCACGTAGTTGCCCGGGAGCGTCGTCCCGATCAGCGGATCGTCGGACGTCCGGTTGAACTCCGAGATCGGGAAGCCGCACACCGGGCAGAATTTGTGCGCCTGCTCGCACGGATTCGCGCATTGCGGGCAGACCACTGTGGACACGCGCGGGACCTTACCACGTTCGGGATAGCGATTGGAGTCGAGGTCTCCCTCGGCCCGCGGGGGCGCCGTCTGGAGGGGGCGGAGGGGCTCGTCCAGCCGTCTGTTAGGTCCTGGATCCTTCTTGGGGTAACCTCGGGCGCGATGGTTACGCCTCGCCTACGTCTCGGTCAGCTCCTGGTCGACGCGCGGATGATCACCCAGGACGCCCTCGAGAGGACCCTGGAGCAGCAGCGCACGGATGGCCGGCGGCTGGGGACGCTCCTTGTCGAGCAAGGTCTCATCAACGAAACCCAGCTGACGCAGATCCTGTCGCACCAGCTCGCTGTCCCCTGGGTGTCGCTCCTGCACATCGAGTTCTCGCGGCAGCTGCTCAACCTCGTCCCGCACGACGTGGCCGAGCGTTACTGCCTCGTCCCGATCTACGTTCGCCACGTCCGCAACCAGGGCGAGACGCTCTACGTCGCGATGGACGATCCGACGAACGAGGACGGCATGAAGGAGTGCATGGCGTTCTCCGGCCTTCCCGTGCGCGCGATGATCGCTCCGCCGAGCGACATCCGGAACGCGATCCGGGTCTATTACGGAGCGCGCGCCCGCTCGGTGCCGCCGCCCGCGCCCGCGAAGCAAGCCCAGGTGAGCGAGCCGCAGTCGCGGGCGCGCCCCGCCGATCTGCCGCCTCCGTCCGAGCTCTCCGGCGCGCCCGAGACCGCGCGCCACGCCGATGAGCCATCGTCGACGTCGACGTCGACGTCGACGCCGATGCCGACGTCGACGCCGGAGCCCTTGCTGCTCACCAGGCCGGTCATGCGATCCGGGTCGCGGCTGGTCGAGGATGCGGGGCCGGCGATCGAGACCTCCGACGTCGACCCCTCCGACGTGGGGGTCATGGATGACGAGCTGGCGTGGGAAGCGCCTCGCCCCGCGGCCAGGGAAGTCCGCAGCTCCCCGGAGGAGCGGCAGATCCGCGGCCGCCCGGACGAGCGCTCGCGGCCGACGTTGAAGGTCGCGCCGACGCCCGAGCTGCTCGCGGCGGCGCAGGCAGCGCGATCCGCGCAACCAGCGCAAGCTGCGCAGACGACGCAGGCAGCGCAGGCGCCGTCCACGCAGGCAGCGCAGGCGCCGTCCACGCAGGCAGCGCAGCCGGAGCGCCGGAAGACGCTGCGCCCGAGCGCCGCGCCGGGGCCCGCCGGCGACGCGGCGCCGAGCGTGGACGGGGCCCCGACGTCGAGCACGCCGGCCGCGGCCCTCCTCGGCGCCGTGCTCGGACGCGCCAGCGCTGCGGCGCGCGCCGTCCCGGAGAGCGTGCCCGACTACGGCGACGAGCCCCCGAGCGAGCGCGAGGTGCGCAACATCCCCGCGCCGCAAGGCCGCGGTCGCCGGCGGATGGTCTCGCTCACCCTCCTCGACGGGACGACGATCACGCTCCCCGCGCGCGGGAGCAAGTCCCAGCAGCAGCAGCAGCAGCCGCGGAAAGAGGCTCCGTCCCCCCGAGCCACCGCGGCCTCCGAGCCGCCTCCTCCTCCGACGGCGGACGACTCGGGCCTCACCGCGCGCGATCTCGTCTCCGCGCTGCGCGCGGTGTCGCACGGGGCCGACGCGAGCGAGATCCTCGGCAACAACGTGCGCTGGGAGGCGATGTTCGCCGCGCTCCTGTCGCTGATGCTCAAGAAGCACCTCATCGCCGACTGGGAGTTCGTCGACGAGCTGAAGAAGATCTGACGCGAAGCAGGAGCGCCGGTCGCCGCTGCCGGCGCGGCGCGCGCCGCGTTCGCGAACGGCGACCGGTGGCCGTCAGCGCGCCTCCCGCGCCGCTCCAGCGCGGATCAGCGCATCGATATCGCCTTCCGAGAAGCCCGCGTCGCGGAGCACGGCGCGCGTGTGCTCGCCGGCGCGAGGCGCGGGCGCGAACGCGACGCCCGCCGGCGTGACCGGCGTCCTGAGCTGGGGGATCCGGCCGCGCGGCGAGGCGATCTCGAACAGGAGATCGCGCGAGGCGAGGTGGGGATCCGCCGCGGCGCTCCGCGGATCGAGGACCGGCTCGAGGCAGCAGTCGCGCTCGGCGGCGAGGGCTTCCCACTCGGCGCGCGTCCTCTCCCGGACGACGGCGGCCAGCTTGCGCTTGAGCTCGGCCTGGTGCGGCCCGGGGACGAGCGCGCTCGGATCGGGATCGAGCCCGGCGCCCTCGCAGAACGAGACCCAGAACTTCGGCTCCAGCGCGGCGAGGGCCATCGCGTGCCCGTCCTTCGAGAGGTAGGTGTTGTACGGCGCGAGCCCGCCGGTGAGCGGCTCGCCGCCCGCCGCGCGCGACGTTTCCCCGGCCCCTCCTGCGCCGCTCGCGAGCGCGGCGGCGAGCGTGGGGAGGGCGAAGCCGAGCACGCCGTCGGTCATGGCGATGTCGAGCACCGCGCCCTGCCCGGTCCGCTCCCGCTCGCGCAGCGCGGCGAGGATGGCGATCACGCACCACATCCCGCCGCTCATGTCGGCCACCTGGAAGCCCGGTACCTGCGGCGGCCCCTCGGCGGGCCCCTGCGCGCCGAGGACCCCCGCGCGCGCGATGTAGTTCAGATCGTGCCCCGCGCGCGCCGCCAGGGCGCCCGTCTGACCGTAGCCGGTCAGCGCGCAGACGATGAGCCGCGGGTTGTCCGCGCGCAGCGCCGCGTGACCGAGCCCGAGCCGATCGAGCACCCCCGGGCGGAACTGGTCGAAGAGCACGTCGTAGCTGGCGACGAGCCGGCGGAAGGCGTCGCGACCCTCGGGCCTCTTCAGGTCGAGCAGGGCGCTTCGCTTGCCGCGGTTCAAGAGCTGGAACGCCGCGGATTCTCCGGCGATCTGCGGGGGGAGCTGGCGCAGGAGGTCCCCGCCGGCGACGTCTTCGATCCTGTCCACCGTCGCGCCGAGATCCGCGAGCACGAGGGTCGCGAAGGGGCCTGGCAAGAGCCTCGAAAGATCGAGGATGCGCGTGTCGGTGAGGGGGCGCACGGCGGCGCAGATGGTCTCGCCGGAGCTCCGCCGGCGCCGGATCAGCCCGCGTTGAGCTGGAACAGCTTCGGGAGCTTCATCGCGAGCATCTGGTTGCCCGTGACCTTCAGCTTGCCCGCGAAGAAGAGCTGCATCGAGTTGGCCTGCGGGTTCTCGTGCAGCTTCTGGAAATCCTCGCTGGTGAGCGAGATCGTGACATCCGCGTTGCCAGGGTTGCCCGAGGAGAGCTTGGGCCCGCTGTCGGACAGGTCGATCAGCCACTCGCCGCCGCCCTCGCCCGTCACGTTGATCTGGTACTTCCCGCCGATCTGCTTGGCCGCGTCGGTGTGCTTCGCCAGCGCAGCGGGCAGCTCCTCGTTGAACAGTTTCTGGATATCGACGGCCATGGATCGCCTCCGGATGTCGTGTGGGACGTGGTGACTTGAAATCGCCTGGATACCGAGCGCGGTTTACCCGTGCTCGCGCGCGGGAGTCAAGCGAAGCACGACGCCCGCGCACGGGCTCGTCGCTCCATCAGGACAGGCCCGGCGCGCTGTCCGTCGACCCATCAGGATAACCCTGGCGCTGCTGCGTTCACGGTCGATGCGTCATGCGCGCGCGCGCGGCGCCTGCGCGGCGGGCCGGGGCGCCTTGTCCAGCGCGGATCGGATCGGGACCATCAGCAGGCGATCGATGGCGACGCGCTGATCGGCGGGCGGCGGGCTCTCCGGTATGCCCTGCATCAGCCGGAGGTCGCGGAGCGCGCCGCGATCGAGCGGGCCGAGCGATGCCCCCAGCCCGTCGAGCGCCGGCGTCATCGCGGGGAGGAGGCAGACGAGGGAGAGCTCGTTGGTACCCTGGCGCACCCACGTTCCCTGGTACACCGCGATCGCCTGCCCGAGCGCCTCCTGGAAGACGAACGCGCGCCACTCGAGCGGCGCCGTCAGATCGAAGACGCGGCCCCCGGCGCGGAGCTCCCGGCTGTCGAGGCCGAGGGCGGCGCCGCGCGCGTCGGTCAGGAGGAAGCGATCGAGGCACCCGGGCGAGCGCAGCGTGAGCTCCTCGAGGAGCGCGGCGAGCGCCGCGGGGCTGAGCGAGATCGGCTCGCCGTCCGGGCCGATCGCCTCGAGCCCGACCTCGTCGGAGCCCACGACCGACGCGTGGTCGAGGAGCGCGGCGAAGGTGCGCCGCGAGGGGCCGTCGAAGCCGGCCCCGATGGAGGACATCCCGGCGCTGGAGCTGAGCAGGGCGACGATGCGATCGCGCCGCGGCGTAGCGAGGAGCGTGACGCCGAACCGCTCGCGGGTGGTGAGCAGCACGTGCGGCGCAGCGCTGCCCTGGCCTCGAAGGAGCAGCTGATCGCCCTCGAGGCTCAGCCCGCGGCGGCTCACCTGCGGAGGGGGCAGGTGGTGCCGTCGTCCCCGCGCCAGCAGCGTGACCGCCGCCGTCACGAGGGCGACCGGCAACAGCGCACGGAGCATCAGGCCGCGCGCGGTCACCACCAGCACGAGCGCGGCCAGGAAGAGCGGGATCGCCCAGCGCCGCCGGGTGTCCGTGCCCCCCGCCGGCGTCACGTCGGGAGCGGTCGCGTCGAACCACCGGGCTCGTGGAGAAGGCGTCACGGCGGCGTCGCTCACCGGCTCGCCCGCGCGCTGCGTCGCCGACCTGCCTGTCGCAGAGGGAGGCTCGTGGGCTCGGACCTCGATCGGCGGGAGCATCGCGACGGACCCAAGCGGGTCCTTCTGGCCCTTCGCCTCGCGTCCCATCGCACCTCCACCCCGGCCGAAAGTTCGCGGTAGAATAGCATTGACCGAGGCCGGAGCGAGGGGACTTTGGACAACGCGCTGCGTAGGTGGCTGCGCGTTGTTGGCGCCCCGGTCTGTTACGATCGGTTGCGACCCCGTACGACCTGTTACGACCCGTTACGCGCGGTTACGACCTGTTACGACCTACCGAGGACGTCCCCGGCGGGTCGCGGATGGCACGCGCTGCGACGTGTCACGCCGCGTTGCAGGACGCGCATGCGGGCGATCGCGCTCCCATGGGAGCGGCTGCGGCAAGGGGCGCGCTGGTGAGGGCGGCCGGCTTCTGCGAGGGCAATCAAGGCAATCCCTCCTCGGCAAGGAGGAACCCGACGAGGTCCGCTCGCCTCGCATGCTTCCTCGAACTCGCGGCTTTCCGTACCCGAAATGGATAGCGCCCGCCTCGGAACGCCTGGTGACGCAGGGGATCCGGCCGAAGCGGAGGTAGCTCTCGGACGCAGGCGCGGGGCCGATGGCGTACGACGCGCTCGCGAGGCGGACATGGAGGCCGTCGCGGTCTGCGTCGCTGCAGACGGCGATGCGCCGGAGGCCGGCCTCATGCAGCGATCGGAGGACTCGGACGGCGATCTCGCCGCCGCAGGAGAGGAGGACCTTACGGATCGCGAGCTGGCCCTCTCACACGAAATCGCCTCCGCGAACGGACTGTCGCTCCGCCGCTCCGCGCCGAGCCTCGCAGCGCGGCCGACGGCGGGCTCGCCTGACGCGGGATCAGGCCCGCGAGAGTCTTTCCACAGGCCGAGCAAAAGGGTACGTCTGCCCTGTGCAGCGCCGCGATATCCCGCCCGAGCTCTCGTTCGCGGCCCTTCCCGTCGCCGAGCCTCGCGAGCTCACGAGCCCGCCGCCCTCGCGCCGCCAGCGGGGCGCCGAGCCGGAGGTGGTCTCGGTCGCGGAGCTGGATCGCCGACTGAAGCGGATCCTCGAGGGATCGACCGCGGACGTGCGCGTCGAGGGCGAGATCTCGGGCCTGCGCGTCGTGGGCAGCGGCCACGCCTACTTCACGCTCAAGGACGAGAGCGAAGAGGCGGCCATCGACTGCGTGATGTACAGGACCGCGGCGCCGCGCGCGCGGAAGCTGCTCGCCGATGGAGCGCGCGTCGTGCTCACGGGCCGCGCCACCGTCTACGTGCCTCGGGGCCGGCTCCAGTTCTCCGCGGACGACGCGCGCCTCGCCGGCCGCGGCGCGCTCCTCGAGGCGCTCGCCCGCCTCAAGGAGAAGCTCGCCGCCGAAGGGCTCTTCGCGCCGGAGCGCAAGCGCAAGCTGCCCGTCGATCCGCAGATCATCGGCGTCGTCACGAGCGGCGACGGCGCGGCGATCCACGACATCGTGACCGTCGCGTTCCGCCGCGGCGGGGCCCGGCTGATCCTCGCGCGCACGCCGGTCCAGGGCGCCGGCGCAGGGCAGCGGATCGTGCGCGCGATCTCGCTGCTCGAGGAGTTCCCGGGCATCGAGGTGATCATCGTGGGGCGCGGGGGCGGCTCGGCCGACGACCTCAGCGCGTTCAACGAGGAGATCGTCGTCCGGAAGGTCGCGGCCGCGCGGGTGCCGATCGTGAGCGCCGTCGGGCACGAGATCGACGTCGCGCTGACCGACCTCGCCGCCGACGCGCGCGCCGCCACGCCCTCGCAGGCTGCAGAGATGCTCGTCGCGGACGCTGCCGCGCGGCGCGCGGCGCTGGAGCACCTCGAGGCCCGAATGCGCCGCGCGATCGCGCACCGGATCCGGGGCGCTCGGGCCGATCTCGACCGGCAGCGCGCCCGGCTCGGCTCGCCCGCGCAGATCCTGGCGGAGCCCCAGCAGCGCATCGACGACGCCATGGCGAGGCTCCGGCGCCGCATGGAGCGCATCCTCGTCGAGGACCGCGCCGCGCTCCAGCGCCTCGAGCGGAGGCTCGCCGCGCGCCACCCGCGCGCGGTGCTCGCGGGCGCCCGCGGGGCGCTCCGGCCGCTGTCGGTGCGCCTCGGCGCCGCCGCGCACCGCCACGTCGCCCTCCTGCGGGAGGGCTTCGCGGGCGACGTGGCCCGGCTCGAGGCGATGTCGCCGCTCCGCGTGCTCGCGCGCGGCTACGCCATCGCGACGGACGCGTCGGGGCGCGCGGTCCGCGATCACCGCGAGGTCGCGCCGGGCGATCCGATCGCGGTGCGCGTGCACCACGGCGCGCTGCTCGTGCGGGTCGTCGTCACCGCGGGTCCGGACGAGCCGCTCGTCGAGGGCCACGGGCCCGCGCCGGCAGCGGCGGCCGCGTCGGCCGCGGCGGCGCCCGCGCCGCCTGCGCGCCAGGGCGGCGGCCCGCGCGCCGCGTCCGGCCGCGCGCCGAGGCGCAAGAGGGCGCAGCCCGGCGCGCCCGCGTGCGAGCAGCTCGGGCTCGGCTTCGCGGCCGAGGAGCGCGCCCCGACCCTCGGTCGCACGGGCGCCGCCGGCCAGGTCTCGGTGGGGCAGGGCGGCGCGGAGGCCGGCCCTGAGGAGAGGCACCATGTCGAACGCTGAGCGGCGAATGTTCGGTCTTGTCGGGCACCCGGTGGGCCACTCGGTCTCGCCGGCGATGCACTCGGCCGCGTTTCGGGCGCACCACCTGCCGCACATCTACAGCGCCTTCGACGTGCCCACCGGCCCGGAGCTCGCGCGCTTCGTCAGCGACATCCGCAGCGGCCTCATCGCCGGCGCGAACGTCACGATCCCGCACAAGCGCGCGATCATGTCGATGGTCGACGACGTGGACGCGAGCGCGGCCGACGTCGGCGCCGCGAACGTCCTCTGCGCGACGGAGGCGCGGCGCGTGACGGCGTACAACACCGACGTGGCCGCGCTCCGCGACGAGCTCGCGCTGCTCCTGGGATCCGCCCCGCCCCGCTTGGACGATCCGGAGGGGCCGTACGGCGCGCGCTCGAGCCCGCGCCAGCGCGCGGTGATCATCGGCGCGGGCGGCGCGGCGTTCGCGGCGATCGCCGCGTGCAAGATGCTCGGCTATCACCTCATCAGCGTGACCACCCGCTCGTGGACAAGCACCGAGGCGATGCTCGAGTCGCCCGCGGGGCAGCGCGCGTCCGAGCTCGGCGCGCTCACCGCGCCCTGGCCGATCCCGACCGACAGGTCGATCAGCAGCAAGTCCTCCGTGGCGCTGCGGCTCAACTGGAGCGAGTTCACCGTCGCCGCCGACCTGATCATCCAGGCCACGAGCGCCGGCATGCTCGGGGGGCCGCCCGGGGAGGAGGTCACGAGCATCATCCCGTGGGACGCGCTCTCGCCGAGCGTGTGCCTCTACGACCTCGTCTACAACCCCCCGGTGACGCCCTTCCTCCGGACGGCGCGCGAGAGAGGGCTCCGCGCCGACGGCGGGCTCGGGATGCTGGTCGGCCAGGCGGCGCAGTCCTTCACGCTCTGGACCGGCCTCCCGGCGCCGGTCGAGGTGATGCGCGCCGCCGCCGAGGACTCGCTCAGGAAGGCAACCGGCGGTCGATGAGCTCGGACGGATCCCGGCGGAATTCCCCGACCCACGACGCGCTGTCGTCCACGCCCGCGGCGCCCCGCGGCCAGGGCGCCGCGCTGGAGCACGCCTCGCCGTGGCCGCACGTCGAGGTGCGGGGCCAGTTCTCGATCGCGCGCAAGGAGTGGCTGCACACGAACGGCGCGGGGGCCTACGCGAGCTCGACGATCGCCGGCATGCACACCCGCCGCTACCACGGCCTGCTCGTCGCGGCCCTCGACCCTCCGCGGCGCCGGCACGTCATGCTCTCGCACGTCGACGCCTGCGTCCGCCCCGTCCGGCAGCAGGGCGCGCCGTCCGAGCGCCGCGCCTCGTGGCCGCGCTGGGACCTCGCCAAGCACCAGTTCCCGGGCATCGATCCGGAGAGCAGCTCGTTCTACCTCGAGCGCTTCGATCAGGATCCGCTCCCGCGCTGGGCGTACGCCGTCCCGGGCGGCGAGCTCGAGGTGACGCTCGGCCTCGTGCGCGGCGAGAACGCCGCCGTCCTCCGCTATGCCTGGAGCGGGGCGGATCCGGTGATGCTGACGCTGCGCCCGCTCCTCGCCGCCCGCCACATTCACCAGCTGCTCCGCGAGAACGGCGGGATCTCCCAGAAGGTCGAGCTGCGCGCAGGGGCGGCGCGCGGCGAGCCCGGCTCGGGTCGGGACCGCCCCGTGATGGGCGAGGTCCGGGTGCAGCCGAACCGCGCGTTGCCGAGGATCTGCTTCCGTTACCAGGGCACGTTCGTCGGCTCGCAGGACTGGTGGCGGCGCTTCGAGTACCTCGGCGAGCAGGATCGGGGCCTCGACTTCCTCGAGGATCTCTGGACGCCGGGCCATTTCGAGACGGTGATCGGCACCGAGCCCGTTCACCTGCTCGTGGCGGTGGGCGCGCTGCCCGAGGACGAGCCGGAGAACCTCCTCGCGGCGGCGAGCGCGGCGATCCGCGCCGAGGACCCGGGGCCCCGGCGCCCGCTCCTGGAGCGGAAGCTCTCCATCGCGGCCGAGGCGTTCCGCGCCGACGCGGCCGCGCGGCCCGGCGTCATCGCGGGCTACCCCTGGTTCGAGGTGTGGGGCCGCGACGCACTGATCTCCCTGCCCGGCCTCTACCTCGTGCCGCGCAAGACCGAGGCCGCGATCCGCGTCCTCCGCTCGATGATCGACGCCATGCAGGACGGCCTCGTGCCGAACCGGCTCCCCGACGCGGGCGAGCCCGCGGACTTCCACGCGGCCGACGCGACCCTCTGGCTGTTCGAGGCGGCTCGCCTGCTCGCGGACGCTGTCGGCGACACGCACCCGTTCGTGACGGGCGAGCTGCTCGGCGCGCTGCGCGACGCCTTCGAGGCCGCCGTGCGCGGGACCCGGAACGGGATCCACGTCACGGCCGACGGCCTCTTCGCCGCCGGGCGCCTCGGCGATGGCGCCGTCGACGGGCTCACGTGGATGGACGCGCGCGTCGCGGGCCGCGCGGTGACCCCGCGCGCCGGTTGCCCGGTCGAGCTCACGGCGCTGTGGGCGAAGGGCTCGGAGACGCTCGCGCGTCTCGCGCGGGCCGCCGGCGACGATCGGCTCGCGGGGCGGGCGGAGGCGGCCGCGCGCGCGGCGCGCCAGGGCTTCGCCGCCCGCTTCTGGTGCGAGGAGACCGGCTACCCGTACGACGTCATCTCGGAGCACGCGGAGGGGGAGGGCGCGTTCCGCGACGCGTCGATCCGCCCCAACGCGCTGATCGCCGTCGCCGTGGATCCCGCCTGCTTCACGCCGGAGCGGGCCGCGTCGCTGCTCGAGCGGGTCCGTCTGGAGCTCGTGACCCCCGCCGGCGTGCGCACGCTCTCGCCGGCCGATCCGGGCTACGCCCCCCGGTACCAGGGAGGCCCCGAGGCGCGCGACACCGCCTACCACCAGGGCACGGCCTGGCCGTTCCTGCTCGGGTTCTACGCGCGCGCCGCCCGGCGCTTCTCCACGCTCGGCGAGCACGTGATCCCGCTGCTGCATCGGCTCGCGGCCTCCGCGGCCGCGAACGAGATCGCGCTCGGCCAGGTGCCCGAGATCGCCTCCGGCGAGCCGCCGCACCACCCTGGTGGCAGCTTCGCGCAGGCCTTCAGCGTGGCGGAGCTCCTGCGCCTCATCGCCTGGGATCTGCCCGCCCTGGACCCGGGCAGCGCCGCGGGCGCGCCGCCGCGCTGATCCACGCCGGCCCGCGGGGCCGGCTGCGCCTTCAGCCTTCGCGCTCCAGCGCCGACTCCTCGCGCAGCGCCTTGCCGCCCCGGGCGGTGAAGCGGAGCAGCTTCCCTGGATCCTCGGCCTCCATGGCGAAGGCCTCGACCTCCTCGAACAGCGCCTCGAGCTTTCGAGGACCGCACGTGGGCAGGAAGCCGCGGAGCACGCGTGGGTCGTAGAACCGGAAATACTGCTGCTTGCCTGTCCCGCTCTCGACCAGGAGAAATCGGCGGAGGTGCTTCCGCACGTCGCCGAACGGGCGGTCGCTCGTCAGGAAGACGCCCCAGCAGTCGCCCCAGCCTCCGTCGACCAGCGCGTCGAGCAGCCTGGACCCGTGCGGCAGGTGCACGAGCGTGGGGCCGACGTCCGCGAGGATCTCGCCCTGGAAGCCGGTGTAGAGCGAGGCGGTCTGCTCGCCCGCCTCGCCGAGCAGCAGGCGGATGCGCGGGTCGCGGGCGGCGTCGACCACCGCGAAGAGGGGCGAGCGCTCCTGCCGGAGCCGCGCCCGCGCCGACGCGGCGAACGGCGCCCCCGTCGCGAGCGCCGCGGTCCTCCGCGCGCGGCGCGAGGGCGGCGCCGGCTCGGTCGGCGCGTAGCGGCGGCCCACCTCGCGGCGCGCCACCGCGAACAGCGTCCCCCCCGCGCGGATCTCGTCGCCGTCCCGGAGCGACACCTCGCGCGCCCGCTCTCGGTTGACCTGCGTCCCATTGCGGCTCCCCAGGTCGCGGAGGAGATAGCTGCCGTCGATCTGCTCCACCGAGAAATGCAGCGCAGAGAGCTCGCCGTCGCTCGTGATCGAGAGATCCGACTCGGGCGCGCGGCCGACGAGCAGCGGACGGTCGCCTGGGATACGCGCCGTCTGCCCGGCCAGGGGGCCCGAGATGACCCGGAGGACGAGCCCTGCTTCCTGGTCTTCGCTCATGGTCGTCTCCATCGCACAAGGCGCCGATGAGGCCGGCAAGTAAGCCTAGAACACCGATCGGCGGGAAATCCACCCGAAGGCGGGCGCCACGAGGGAGACGACCGGACGACTGTCAATCTTTTCCTCCTTCCGGGCGAGGGCCCTTTGAAGCAGTCTGCGCTGATTCCGCGCCGGCAGCCCTCGTTCGCCGCCCGAGACAGCGAGGGTGTGACGCGCGCGGACGCGTCAGCCGGGGCGACTGCGCAGCGGTTCGAGGCGCAGCCAGCGCGCCACGAACGCCCGGTCCTCGGGAGCGAGCACGCCGGTGACCCGCGCGGCCACGAGGTAGAGGCCCGCGTAGAGCGGGACGCAGAGCGTGAGGCAGAGCGCGGGGCGCCTATCGGTCGCGCCCGTGAGCAGGAACGCGGCGAGCGGCGCCGCGGCCACGATCGCGGTGGCAGCGACGCGCCCGTAATGGCCCCACGGGAAGACGCCGCGGAGGCCCACGCCCGAGAAGCGAGCGATGCAGGCCACCGTCGCGGTGATCACGACCACCTGGGTCAGGACGGCCGAGAGCGGCGCGCCGACCATGCCGATCGTGGGCAGGAGGACCAGGTTCGCCGCGGTGTTGAACACCATCGACAGCACCTGGATCCGCAGGATGAACGACGTCTTGCCGAACGCCATCAGCATGATCGCGTACGCGGTCACGCGCAGCGGCAGGAGCGCGGAGTAGATGCGGAACGGCACGGCGGCGCCGGCGTAGGCGTCGCCGTAGATGGTGCGCATGAGCGGCTCGGCGAAGAGGAGGAGGAACGCCGCGACCGGGAGCATGATCAGCGTCGTCTTGCGGATGCCCGAGTGCCACAGGTCGATCGCCGCCCGCGCGCCCTCCGCGGGCGTCCGCCCGTTCTCGACGCGGGCGACGAGGTCCGGGAGCATCGTCGAGGCGACGGAGTAGGCGAGGACGCCGACGAGCGGGAGCTCCTGCGAGCCGACGGAGAACTCGGCATACAGGCCCGCGCTGAAGAACAGGCCGATGACGAACTTGTCGAG
Source organism: Sorangium sp. So ce381 (assembly GCF_051473845.1). Classification (NCBI taxonomy): domain Bacteria; kingdom Pseudomonadati; phylum Myxococcota; order Polyangiales; family Polyangiaceae; genus Sorangium; species Sorangium sp. So ce381. The sequence goes on from NZ_CP150336.1 coordinate 3,506,490, forward strand.
CTTCTGGTTGAAGAGGCCGGCGAAGCGCGTCACCGAGAGCGGGAGCGCGTAGGCGAGCTGCGCCCTGACGCCGCCAGGGAACGGGGCCGCGGCGACGTCCTGGAACAGCCGCGCGTAGAGCCGGTACGAGAGCCCGAGCCGGAGGGCCTGCGCCGCGCACTGGGCGGCCACGATCCAGGCGATCGAGCACCCGAGCGCCGCGGGGACGATCGCGCCCGCGGCGCTCGAGAGCGTGACGATCAGCGCGACCCCCGCCGACTTGCGGTGGTTGTTCGTCGCGATGAAGAGCGGGCCGAACACGCTCGCCGGATAGGAGATCACGCTCATGAGGCCGATGAGCAGGAGGAGCCGCGTGACGCCCTCGCGGCCATCGAGGAAGACGCTGGGGACCAGGGCGAACACCGAGAAGGCCAGCGCGGAGAGCGCCCCGAGGCCGACCAGGAGCAGCATGCTCTGCCGCACCAGCCCGCGGAGCTCGGCGCGGGTCACCTTGGGCGCGAAATAGAGGAACGACTCCGGGAGGTAGAGCTGCGCGAGATCGCGCCCCGTCATGAACAGCATCGTCGCGAACGCGAGCACGCCGTACTCGGCCTTGCCGAGCAGCCGCACCACGACGACGCCCTGCACGAGGACGATGAGCGTGTTGACGAACTGCCCGCCGACGATCATCCCGATCCGGTCGGCCAGCGACGTGCCCTGCGCCTCGCCCGGGCGCGGCGCCTCCTTGGCAGCCGGCGCGACCTCCGGGGCCCGCGAGGGCGCGCTCGGCTCGACCGGGGCGGGCTGCTCGTCCTGCATGGCGGCTCGGTAGCACATGCGCGGGCAGGAGCGGCCTCCCGAGGCGAGCGCGTGGCGCGAGGGTCGGCCGTGATATAGGCGCGGCCATGAGGCGCGCGCTCCTCGTGAGCTACTACTTTCCACCGCGGTTCAGCGTCGGCGGTAAGCGCGCGTACCGCTTCGCGAAATTTCTGCCGGAGCACGGCTGGGCAGCGACGGTGCTCACCGCGAGGCCGCCTCCAGAGGAGCGGCTGGATCCTTCGTTCGCGGAGGGCTCGCTTCCTGCGGGCGACGTGCGCCGCGACTACCTCTCCGAGGCCGAGCTCGCGCGCATGCCGCGCCGGGTGCTCGGATCGGATGGCACCGTGGAGGCGCCGACCGAGGCCGCGCCGCCGATCGCGCGCCGCAGGGGCCTCGCGCGCCTCGCCGCCGAGGTCCGCTACGTCCCGGTGATCGGACCGAACACGGGGCGCGTCCCGGCCCTGGCGGTCCGCGTCGCGCGCCTCGCCCGCGAGGTCGGCGCCGAGGTGATCTTCGCGAGCGGGGCGCCGTGGGAGGCCGTGCTCGCGGGCGTGCTGGCCGGCAGGGCCATCGGCCGGCCCGTGGTCGTCGACTTCCGCGATCCGTGGTCGTTCGGCCCGGTGATGGCGACGCGGCCCGCGTGGAGCCGCGCGGCCGCGGCGCTCGTCGAGCGGGCCGTGGTGGGCGCCGCCGCGGCCTTCACGGTGACGTCCGAGATGACCCGCGACGCCTACGCCGAGCGGGGGATCGCGCGCCGCGTCGAGTGCATCCGGACGGGCTTCGATCCGGACGCGGCGGTCGCCCCGCGGCGCGGCGAGGCGGTGACGCTCGTGCACTTCGGCAACTGCTACAGCGAGCGCACCCTCGCGCCGTTCGTCCGGGCGCTCGCGGCCGTCGCGCGCCGGAGGTCGCTCGGCCCGGGCGCGATCCGGCTGCTCAACCTGGGGCGCGTCGCGAAGAGCGACCTCCGCCTCGCCGAGGAGCTCGGGGTGTCGCGGCTCTTCGAGCACCGCACGGTGCTGCCGTACGCCGAGGGGCTCGGCATCGTCGCGGGCGCCGACCTGGCGCTGCTCACCGGCTTCGGCGACGAGCCCCACCTCTTGCCAGGCAAGCTCTACGACTACCTCCTCGCGCGCGCGCCCATCCTCGCGGTCTCGCCGTCCCCCGAGGTCGCGCGCATCCTCGACGCGACCCGCCTCGGCTGGACGCACGCGGCCGGCGACGCCGCGGCGATCGAGCGCCGCATCGAGGACGCGCTCGACGCGCGCGCGGCCGGCCGGCCGCTCGTCGAGCCCGATCACGCGGCGCTCTCCGCGCTGAGCGCGCGCGCCAGCGCGGGGGTGCTGGCGGGCCTCTTCGAGCGCGTCGCGGCGAGCCACAGGCGCTGACGCGGCGCTCTCCGCGCTGAGCGCGCGCCTGAAGCCGCGCCCTCCGCGCTGGGCGCGCGCGCCTGAAGCCGCGCTCTCCGCGCTGAGCGCGCGCGCCGACGCCGCTCCCCGGGCGGCGCCCGCTCGACATCCTTGCCTGCGCGGCGGCCCCCGTGGCATGCGAGCCCGCGATGCCTGACCATCTTCTCCAGGATCGAGCGGGGCTCCCCGAGGCTGAGCGCGCCCTTCAGGAGGCGTGGCGCGCGAAGTACGCGCCCGAGGTGAAGGAGCTCATCGTGCGGCGCGAGGTCCCGTCGCCGAAGCTGACGCTGATCGTCATCTCCTACAAGGCGAAGGACTACCTGATCGAGTGCCTCCAGCACGCGCGCGGCCAGACGGCCGCGCTCGACGTGCCGTTCGAGATCCTGCTCGCGGACAGCGGCGGCATCGAGCACCTGCGGCCGCGCTCGGCCCCGCTCGTCGACGTCGAGCTGCGCCTCACCGACGGCATCCCGCTGAACGCCGCGCGCAACGCCGCCATCGCCTGGGCGCGGGGCGAGTACGTCGCGTTCATCGACGACGACGGGCTGATCGCGCCGACGTTCGTCGAGGTCGTCTGCCGCGTCTTCCAGGACCCCCGCATCGCGGCGATGCGCGGCCGGATCATCCCCAAGGAGCACCCCTATTTCTGCACGCTCGCGGGGCACTACGACCGCGGCGACGATGTCGTCGACGACGTCCTCGCGACCGAGGGGCACATGGCGATCCGGCGCGGCGTCTACCTCTCGACCGGGGGCTTTCCCGATCAGTTCTACGGCGCCGAGGGGGTCTACCTCGTCTACCGGATCGCGAAGGACTTCCCCGATCTGCGGGTCGTCTACGTGCCCGATCTCCTGATGCGGCACGACTACTTCGACAGCTGGGAGAACTTCATCTGGAAGACGCGCAAGTACCGGCGCATCCGGCGCGAGGTGGGCGGCATGGAGCCGGACCCCGAGTTCCTGCGCTACCTCGACGCGTACCTCGCGCGGCGGAAGCCGCACCGGCGGCTCACGGTGGAGCAAACGGTGGCGCTCGGGCTGCTCAAGGCGGTGCGCTGGGGGGTCCAGCGCCTGCCGGCGTGGGCCGTGGGGCAGCCTTGATGGACAGGCAGGCGGCGCGCGCGGGGGAGGGAGGCGGACCGATGGCTGAAGAGGGCGGCTTCGAGCGGGATCTCGCGGCGATCAACCGGCACTACACCGAGCGCTTCCTGCCCGCGAACCCCTGGGCGAGCCTGCTCAACGCCCACCCGTACCTCGTCGCGCGGCAGCGCCAGCGCCGCCTGCGCGATGCGCTCGTCGCGTGCGGCGTGCGCACGCCCGAGGCGCTGCGCGAGATGTCGGTGCTCGACGTGGGCTGCGGGTCGGGATCCAACCTGGCGTGGCTGGTCGAGCTCGGCGCGGATCCGACGCGCCTCACCGGCATCGATCTCGTCGCGCAGCGCACGGAGGTCGCGCGCTCTCGCTTCGCTGGCATCCGCTTCGTCGCGGGCGACTTCCTGACGGCCGACGTCGGGGGCCCGTTCGACGTGGTGATGATGTTCGCCGTCCTGTCGTCGGTGACCAACGCGGAGCTCAAGCGAGGCCTGATGGACAAGGCGCTCCGCCTGCTCCGGCCGGGCGGCATCTTCTTTTTTTACGACGTCGTGTCGCGGCGGCCCGTCCCCGGCACCGCCGACTACCAGCGCCTCACGTTCGCGGAGCTCGAGGGGTATTTCGCCCCCCGCGCGCTGCACGTCTTTCGCAGGGACATCCTCCGGCGCGACGTCGCCGACCGGCTCGTGCGGCGCTTCGGCGTGACGGTGGCCGAGCTCGTCCAGGCGACGCGGCTGCTCAACATCGACGGCACCTTCGCGTACGCGCGCGGTTAGGCCACCAGCAGGCGCCGCGAGCCCGCGCCCCTCTCCGACGTGTCGCCGGACGGGCGGGGCGAGCGTCGTGGGGCAAAATTCCCCGCCGGGGTGAAAAGGTCCCGCCGGCAGCCTGTCCGCGCAGCCACCCAGGGTGCTGAACAGCCCGGCTCCGCTCCGGCGCGGTCTGGCATGAGACGTGCCGAATGACGGGGGAAACCACGCGCCAGCCACGTGAAGACCACGTGATGAGCAGCTACAGCCGGTCGGATCAGCGCGCACAGCGCGGCTGCCGCCGCAGGAGATGACTCCATGTCCCAACGCGTCCTCCCCCCGTCGGCCGCGATCGCCTGGCACAGCCTGCCTGTCCCCGATGTGCTCTCCAGGATCGAGAGCGCCGAGGCCGGCCTCGCGGGCGACGAGGCCGCCCGGCGGCTCAAGGACGTCGGGCCCAACGTGATCCAGCGCGCGAAGGGCGACGGCCCGCTCAAGCTGCTCTTCCGTCAGATCAACGACCCGCTCATCTACGTGCTGCTCGCGTCGGCGGCCCTCGCGATGGCCATGGGCGAGGCGATCGACGGGTCGGTCGTGCTGGCGGTCGTGGTGCTCAACACGGCGATCGGCTTCGTCCAGGAGCTCCGCGCGGGCAAGGCGATCGAGGCGCTCGTCGACATGGTGCCCCAGACGGCCACGGTCGTGCGCGGCGGCCAGCGGAGCGTGATCCCCGCCGCCGACGTGGTCCCCGGCGACGTGGTGGTGCTCGACGCCGGCGACAAGGTCCCCGCCGACGCCCGGCTGCTCTCGGTGAAGAACCTCCACGTGGACGAGTCGGCGCTCACCGGGGAGTCGGTGCCATCGGACAAACACGTCGCGGCGGTCCCCGAGGACGCCGGCGTCGGCGACCGCAAGAACCTCGCCTTCGGCGGGACGCTCGTGACCAGCGGCGCGGCCACCGCGGTGGTCGTCGCCACGGGCGCCGCGACCGAGCTCGGCCGCATCTCCTCGATGCTCCACGAGGCGACCGAGATCGAGACGCCGCTCACGCGCTCGATGGCCAAGGTCGGCCGCGTGCTGACCATCGCGATCGTCGCCGTCGCGCTGCTCATCGTCGGGGTCGCGCTGCTCCGGGGCTACCCGCCGGTCGACGCGATGCTCGCGGGCATCTCGCTCGCGGTCGCCGCGATCCCGGAGGGGCTGCCCGCGATCATCACCATCTCGCTCGCCATCGGCGTGCAGCGGATGGCGCGGCGCCGCGCGGTGATCCGGAAGCTGCCCGCGGTCGAGACGCTGGGCAGCACGGGCGTCATCTGCTCGGACAAGACAGGAACGCTGACGCGGAACGAGATGACGGTCCGGGCCCTGTGGACGCCCGCGGCCGGCGCGCAAGGGGAGGCGGCGCTCGAGCAGGCCGGAGCGGCGCTCGAGGTGACCGGCGTCGGCTACGCGCCCGAGGGCGAGCTCCGACGCGACGGCGCGCCGGTCGGCGAGGTGCCCGAGGCGGTGCGCGCGCTGCTCCGCGCGGGGCTGCTCTGCAACGACGCCCGCATGACGCGCGAGGCGGACGCCTGCGGCATCGAGGGCGACCCGACCGAGGGCGCGCTCGTCGTCGCGGCCCAGAAGCTCGGCGTGGACGTCGAGGGGACGCGGCGGGAGCACCCCCGCGTCGATGTCGTCCCGTTCTCCTCGGAGCGGCAGCTCATGGCGACGCTCCACGAGGCCCCCGGCGGAGACCGGGTGATCTTCATGAAGGGGGCGCCCGAGGCGGTGCTCGGCCGCGCCGCGCTCGGCGAGGCGGGGCGGGCCCAGGTGATGGCGCAGGTCGAGCGGATGGCGGCGCAGGGCATGCGCGTGCTCGCCGTGGCCTCGCGGCCGGCGGGCCGCGACGCGGCCTCGCTCGACGAGGCGCACCTCCCGGAGGGGTTCGAGCTCCTCGGCCTGGAGGGGATGATCGACCCGCCGCGGCCCGAGGCGATCGACGCGATCAAGGCGTGCCACGCGGCCGGGATCACCGTGAAGATGATCACCGGCGACCACCTGGCGACCGCGCGGGCGATCGGCGGGCAGCTCGGGCTCGTGCCCGACGGGGCGCGCGCGATGAACGGCACCGAGCTCTCGCGGCTCTCGGAAGGCGAGCTGCGCGCGGCGGCGACGTCCACGCACGTGTTCGCGCGCGTCGCGCCGGAGCACAAGCTCCGCCTGGTCAAGGCGCTGCAAGCCGAGGGGAGGGTCGTCGCGATGACCGGCGACGGCGTGAACGACGCGCCGGCGCTCAAGCAGGCGGACATCGGCGTGGCCATGGGGATCACGGGGACCGCGGTGTCGAAGGAGTCCGCCGACGTCGTGCTGACGGACGACAACTTCGCGAGCATCCGGGCGGCGGTCGAGGAGGGGCGCCGCGTCTATGACAACCTGGTCAAGGCGCTCGCGTTCGTGCTTCCGACGAACCTGGGCGAGGCGCTGATCCTGCTCGTGGCGGTGATGAGCTTCCCGATCGTCGGGGGCGCGCCGCTCATGCCGATCACGGCCGTCCAGATCCTCTGGGTCAACCTGGTGGCCACGGTGGCGCTCTCCCTGCCGCTCGCGTTCGAGGCGATGGAGAAGGACGTGATGAGCCGCCCGCCCCGGGATCCGAGCGAGCCGATCCTGAGCCGGTTCGTGCTCGTGCGCACGGCGATCGTCGCGGTCCTCATGACGGCCGGGGCGATCGGGCTGTTCTTTTACGAGTACTTCATGGAGGTGCGCGGCGGCGTCGTCTCGGAGATCGCTTACCGCGAGGCCCAGACCGCGGCGGTCACGACGGTCGTGCTGTTCCAGATCTTCTACGTGCTCAACTGCCGGTCGCTGCGCGATTCGATGCTGAAGATCGGGCTGTTCTCGAATCCCTGGGTCTACGTCGGGATCGGCGCGCTGCTCGCCCTGCAGCTCTGCTTCGTCTATGCGCCGTTCATGCACACGCTGTTCGGCTCGGCGCCGCTCTCGCTCGATGCGTGGGTGAAGTCGACGCTGGTGGCGATGACGATCTTGCCGGTGATGAGCGCCGAGCGGTGGTGGCGCACACGCCGGGCGCGGCGCTCGGCGCAGCGCGAGCGCAGGTCCGACGCGTCCGACGTGGGCGGCGTCGCGGGCGCGATGGTGAACCGCGGCGCGTAGGTATCGTAGGTAGTGAGGATATCGAGCGCCGGCCGCGGCGGAGGCGAGGCGAGGCGAGGCGAGGGGAGCGCGGAGGCAGGAGAGCAGAATCGAGGATCGGCCGCGCCCGCGGCTCCGTCAAAACGCTGGTGCTGCGCCGGGTACCACGGCATCATCCTCGGTCGAGATGATCTACCTCGTCGCCGCGACGCGCCCGAACTTCATGAAGCTCGCCCCCATCTGCCGCGCCCTCAAGGCGCGCCGCCTACCGATGCGGCTGCTCCACACGGGGCAGCACTTCGACACGACGATGAGCGACGTGTTCTTCCGGGACCTCGGCCTGCCCACGCCGGATCACACGCTCAAGGCAGGCGGCGGCTCGCACGCCCAGCAGACCGCGGCGGTCCTCGTCGGCGCCGAGGCCGACATGATCGAGCACCGGCCCAAGGTGGTTGTCGTCGTCGGGGACGTCACCAGCACCCTCGCAGGCGCGCTCGCGGCGTCCAAGCTCGGCATTCCTGTCGTCCACGTGGAGTCCGGGCTGCGCTCGCGCGACTGGACGATGCCCGAGGAGATCAACCGCGTCCTCACCGACCAGCTCTCCGATCTCCTGCTCACCCCCTCTCACGACGCCCACCCCAACCTGCTCGCCGAGGGCATCGCGCCCGAGCGCATCCGGTTCGTGGGCAACGTGATGATCGACTCGGTCCACTACGCCCTCAAGCGCCAGACGGACGCGCTCTCACGCTTCGGGCTCGAGCCGAAGAAGTACGCGATCGCGACGCTCCACCGCCCGGCCAACGTCGACAGCGCCGAGCGGCTCGCCGAGACGCTCGACGCGCTCGAGGCGATCGCGCAGCGCCTGCCGACGGTGTTCCCCGTCCACCCGCGCACCGTCGCCCGCGCCGAGTCGTTCGGGCTGTCGGCGCGCCTCCGCGAGACCAAGGGGCTCCGGATCATGGAGCCGCTCGGATACGACGATTTCGTGACCGTGATGGGCAATGCGCTGCTCGTCGCCACCGACTCCGGCGGCATCCAGGAAGAGACGACCGCGCTCGGGATCCCGTGCCTCACGATGCGTCAGGGCACCGAGCGGCCCATCACCGTGACGCAGGGCACGAACATCGTCGTCGGGCTCGACGCCGCGCTCATCGCGCGCGAGGTCGACGCCATCCTCGACGGCCGCGCCAAGCGAGGCTCCGTACCCGAAGGATGGGACGGCAAGACGGGCGAGCGCATCGCCGATGCGCTGGAAGCGTTCCTCGCGGGGGATCCGCCGCCCAAGACCGCTGGCCCGCGCGCCTGAGCTCACCGCCCGTCCGCGCTCGCCGCCGTTCCGGAGCGGCCGGTGCGGCGGGAGCGGCTGACGCAACTGACTCAACTGACGCAACTGACGCAACGCCGAGCGCAGGATGCACCACGCGCGCTCACCGCGCGCCACATCGCTTCTTCCGTGGCCTACGTGGGAGTCGAGCCGCCCGCGCGACCACACTCCCCACAACCCCCGACCAAACAGCGTTCCATGGGACAGAGCGCTCTGGGTTGTGCTTGTTTATCGATGAACAGCCCCGGTATATAGTTGTATCGTGGCAAGAAATTTTCGACCTGGCGTGGAGTGGGCGGCTCGATGGCGAGGTCAACGAGGTTTCTCGCTCGTCGAGGTGATGGTCGCGGGCGGGGTCGTGACGATCCTGGCCGCCTTGGCGACCCAGGGGGTGTCCAAGTACCTCGTGTTCGCCAAATCGGCCGAGGCCAAGCAGACGATCGGCGGCATCGCCAGGGCCGTCGTCGGTTCGGCCGAGCGCCTCCAGGCGATGTCGGGCACCACGGCGATCCAGCCGCTGTGCAGCGATGCGGTCACGGTGCCCAACGGGTTCTCTCGTGTCCAGGGGAAGAAGTATCAGCCCGACCCCAGCCCGGGTGTTGACTACAACACCGGCAGCCCGACCGTGGGCTGGAAGTGCCTTGGGTTCGCGATCACCCAGCCCCAGTCGTACCAGTATCGATATCGACTCGGCGGCTCTCCCATGCCCGTCTCCGTCAACCATTTTCCGGCGGACGTGCCGGAGGATCGCAGGTGGGCCGCCTATGCACGAGGCGACCTCGACGGGGACGGCACGCACGCGTGGTTCGCGCTGGACGGCTACATGAAGGACGGGCAGGTGGTGTTCGCCAGCACGATCGGCACCATCGACCCGGATGAGTAGGCGGCGCCGCGATGGACACCGCAGCTCTCCACACGCTCTTCGGTGCCCTGTCGTCGCGTCGCGGCGGCGATAGCACCGCGATCGAGCTCCCGGGCGCGGACCTCGCGGCCGCGCACCTGCGCTGCGCCGACCTCCAGGGCGCGAACCTCGCGGGCGCGCGCCTCGACGGGGCCAAGCTCACCGGCGCGAACCTCGGGGGGGCGCGGCTCGACGCCGCGTCGCTCGTCAACGCCGACCTCACCGGGGCCGACCTGCGCTGGGCCGATCTCTCGGGGGCGCTGCTCGGCGGGGCGCTGCTCGCGGCCGCGGACCTGCGCGGGGCCAAGCTCCCGCGCTCGTTCTCCTCGGCGGGCTCGCTCGTGGGCGCGCGCGTCGATCCGTCGGCGTGCGCGCGCTCCGGCTTCGACGAGGAGGCCATCCTGGCGCTGGCGAGCGCGGGCGCGTCGTTCGACGACATCGCGTCGTTCCCTTCGCCGCTGCGCGACGCCCTCGCGAGCGCCGACGCGGTCCCCGAGAGCGCGGAGCGGAGCCGTCTCCCCGCGGCGCCGGACTCGCGGCGGATGGAAGCAGCGCCGGACTCGCGGCGGATGGAAGCAGCGCCGGACTCGCGGCGGATGGAAGCAGCGCCGGACTCGCGGCGGATGGAAGCAGCGCCGGACTCGCGGCGGATGGAGGCAGCGCCGGACTCGCGGCGGATGGAGGCGGCGCCGGACTCGCGGCGGATGGAGGCGGCGCCGGACTCGCGACGGATGGAGGCGGCGTGGTCATCGCAACGGATCTCGGCGCCACCCGAGTCGCAGCGGATACCCGAGTCGCAGCGGATATCCATCGCGACCGACGGGCCTCGCCAGGGCGTGGCCGCCAGCGCCTCGCGCCGCGCTGCCGGTGAGCGCGAGGCTCCGCCGGTCCGCCGCCCCGGCCTGTCCGGCGGCCCTCGGAGAGCGCCAGACTCGCCCTTGCTCGCGCGGTCGACCGAGCTGCGCCTCGCGCTCGCCGGCGGCGCATTGCTCCTCGTCCTCGCGGCCGCCGTCGCTCTGGCGAAGATCCCTCCGCACGGCCTCCTCGCGGTAGCGCACGCCGGCAGCGTGCTGGGCGCGGCGCTCATGACGTTCGCGCTGCCTCTCTTCGGTACCGAGCGCGACGCCGCGCGCTCCCTGGGCGCCCGCCTCGTGCTCGCCGCGCTCGCCGCGACGCTCGTCTACGGCCTCGATCCGTCGCGCCTCGCGGTCTTCCGGCTGCGCGCCACGCTCGCCTCGGGCGACGCCGCGCAACGGTCCGCCGCCGTACGCCTCCTCGCGCGGAGCGGTCACCGCAGCTTCGAGGGGCTGGATCTGTCGGGGCTCGATCTCTCCCGGGCCGATCTCACCCAGACCAGCTTCCGGAACGCGCGCCTCGCGGGGGCGGATCTCTCGAACGCCGCGCTGATGGAGTCGACCTTCGGGAGCGCCGATCTGACCGCTGCCAACCTCCGAGGTGCCGACCTCACCGGGAGCGACGCCGAACAGGCGATCGGCTGGGAGCTCGCGGCGTGCGATGCGGCGACGGAGCTGCCCGACGACAGCGCGTGCCTGCTGGGACACCCGGTGCGGGCAAGCCAGCCCTCGGGCGACGCCGCCGCGCGCTCCGCGCACGAGGGCGCCCCGCCGGCGGGGGCGCTGTAACGTCGGCGATCGACGGTCGCGGCCAGGATCGCCCTGGAGGTCGGGCGCCGGGCCGGCCAGACGTCTGGCTGTCCGTCGCCGGGCTCTGGCTGCTCGGTCACGGCAGCGACGTCAGCCCGGACGCCGCGCCGCCGCGCGGGCTGCGCGCGCCGCCGCAGCGTCGTCGACCGCCAGCGCCTCCTCGGCGATGGCGGCGAGATCGGCGAACGAGGCACCTGCGAGCGCGTCCTCCACCGCGTCGAACGCGGAGGCGCACATGCTGAGGCGCGTGATCCCGAGCCCGACGAGGAGCGGCGCGACGCCGGGATCGCCGGCGGCCTCGCCGCACACAGAGACCGGCCGCCTCGCGGCGTGCCCCGCCTCCACGACCCCGCGCACGAGCCGCAGCACGGCCGGGTGCGCCGGATCCGCGAGCGCGTGCAGCCGCGGGTGACCGCGCTCGGCCGCCAGCGTGTGCTGCGTCAGGTCGTTGGTCCCTATGCTGAAGAAGTCCGCCAGGCGCGCGAGGCGCTCCGCCATGAGCGCCGCCGACGGCACCTCGACCATGATGCCCGTGGCCACGGGCCAGCGGTGCGCCGCGCCCGTCGCCGCGAGCGTCTCGTGCGCGCGCTCCAGCGCGGCGCGCACGGCGCTCACCTCCGCGGCGGTCGAGACCATCGGGACCAGCACCCGGACGTCATGGCCGCGCCCCGCGACGAGGATCGCGCGGAGCTGTGCCTCGAGCAGCGCCGGCCGCGCGAGGGAGAGGCGGACGCCGCGGACGCCCAGGCTGGGGTTCGCCTCGGCGTCGAGCTCGAGGTACGGCAGCGGCTTGTCGCCGCCGACGTCGAGCGTGCGGACCACGATCGGAGCGCCGGCGAACGCCGCGAAGATCTCCGCGAGCAGCTCCGCCTGCTCGTCCTCGCCGGGCTCGTCCACGCGGTCCAGGAACAGCATCTCGGTGCGCAGGAGCCCGATCCCGACGGCGCCGGCCGCGCGCGCGGCGCGCGCGTCCGAGGGGCCGGCCACGTTCGCCCAGAGCTCGATCTCGCGGCCGCAGGCGAGGCGCAACCGGCCGTCCCGGGCGCCTGGCGGCCGCCGTGACGCGCGGAGGGCCGCCTGCCGCCGCTCGAGCTCGATCGTGGTCTCGGGATCCGGGTCGAGCCACACCTCGCCGGTCGCGCCGTCGAGGCCGGCGCGCGCGCCGCCCGTGTCCGGCACCAGCGCCGCCGCCCCGGCGACCGCGGGGATGCCGGCGCTCCGCAGCAGGATGGCGGCGTGCGAGGTGGGACCGCCGCGCCGGTCGATGACGCCGAGCACCCGCCCCGGTTCGAGCCGCGCGGCCTCCGACGGCGTGAGGTCCTCGGCCACGACGACGGCCGGCGGGCCTTCGGGCAGCACCGCCGCGGCGCCGCCGAGCAGGGCGCGCACCACGGCGTCGCCCACGTCGTGGACGTCGGCCTCGCGCGCCCGCAGGTACGGGTCGTCGAGCTGGCGGTAGATCGCGGCCGCAGCGTCGATCGCCTGGCGGAAGGCCCAGGCGGCGTTGCAGCGCTCCCGCTCGATGCGCCCGATCGCCTCGTCGACGAGCGCCGGGTCGCAGAGCAGCGCTTGATGCGCGTCGAGGATGTCGGTGCCGCGCAGCGCGCTGCCGAGGTCCTGCGCTGCCAGGTCGAGCGCCCGCCGCAGCCGCTCGGCCTCGGCCACAGGATCGTCGACCGTTGTCTCGGGGACCTCGGGGACGGACCGCACCAGCCGGACCATCGGGCCGAGCGCGATGCCGGGCGCGACGGGGATCGCGTGGCACGACGCGGGGGGCGCCGTATGCGCGGCCGCCGGCGCGTCGCGCTGCAGGAGCGCAGCGAGCGCCTCGACGGCCTCGCGCGCCTGCCGGCCGGTCGCGCGCAGGCGCAGCACGTCGCCCCGGCGCGCGCCGAGGGAGGCGAGCGCGATCAGGCTCGAGGCCGGCACCGGACCGCGCGCGGCCGTCACGTTCTCCAGGGTGATCGCCGCGTCGAAGGCCGCCGCGCGCGTGATGAGCCGCGCGGCAGGGCGGGCGTGGAGGCCGCTCGGATCGGCGATCGCCAGCTCGACCGTCGCGGCCGGCGCGGTCGCGTCGGTCGCGGCACCGGCCGCCGCCGCGGGGCGCTCCGCCTCGCCGAGATGCTCGGCCTTCGGAGCGAGCGCCTGCCGCGCCTCCGCGGCGACCTGATCGAGCGTGCCGCCCGCCGCCGCCCGCACGGCGGCCGCGATCGCCCCTTCCACGATCGGCCCGCCGGAGAGGCGCGTGCGCGCGGCGACGGCCGGATCGACGAGCTCGAGCGCCGTCTCGGCGCTCAGGATCGCGCCGCCGATGTCCATCAGCACGACGGCGCCGGCCGGCCCGCAGACGCGCTCGATCGTCGCGGCGATCGCGGTCGCGTCGGTGCCGAGCTCGGCGCCGCCGTCGCCCGCGCCCGCCGCGCAGGCGATGGCGACCGCGTCGCCGGTCATCTGGCGGGCCAGCGCCTCGGTGGCCTCGGCGAGCTCTCGGCTGTGCGAGACCAGGACGAGCCCGACGCGGCCCGCCGCCCCGCTCATGCGCCTGCCGTCGCGGCCAGGCTCCGCAGCAAGAGCGAACACGACGTGGCGCCGGGGTCCTGGTGCCCAGCGCTGCGCTCGCCGAGGTAGCTCGCCCGGCCCTTGCGAGCGATGAGCGGCACGGTCGCGAGCGCGCCGGCCTGCGCCGCCTCGGCGGCGCGGGCGAGCCCGTCCATGAGCGGGGAGCGCGCCGGCTCGCCCGTGGGCGCCGGCGCGCTCAGCGCGGCCTTGAGCGCGTCGACGGCAGGGGAGAGCGCGTCGACCATCGTCTTGTCGCCGGGCGATGCCTTGCCTCGCCGCTTCACGCCGTCGAGGCCCGCCTCGAGGCACCCGGCCAGGGCCGCGAGGTCGAGCGCCTCGGCGCCGGCCGCCCGCTGGCCCGCGTCGCGGAACAGCGTGCCGTAGAGCGGGCCGCTCGCCCCGCCGACGGTCGACAGCAAGATCATCCCGACGCCCTTCAGCAGCGCGCCGACGTCGCCTTGATCGAGGCCGCCGAGCCGGGCGCGCACCGCCGTGAAGCCGCGCGCCATGTTGACGCCGTGGTCGCTGTCGCCGATCGCCGCGTCGAGCTCGGTCAGGAGGGCCTTCTCGCGCTCCATGACGTCGGCCGCGCGCTCGATCCACGCCGCGATGTGCGCGCCGGTCAAGGCGTCCATGGCTCAGGTCCCCCAGCGCAGCGCCGGCGTGTGCACGGGCGCGTCCCACCAGCGGAGCATCTCGTCGTCGAGCTTGAGCAGGGTCGCCGACGCGCCGGCCATCTCGAGCGACGTAATGTACGACCCCACGAGGCTGCGCGCGACCTTGAGGCCGCGGCCCTGCGCGATCGCGCGCGCCTTGCGGTACACGACGTAGAGCTCGAGGAGCGGCGTCCCGCCCATGCCGTTGACGAACAGCAGAACGTCGTCGCCCGGCTCGAACGGCAGGTCGTCGAGGATCGGCTGCATCAAGATCTCGGCCACCCGGTCGGCCGGCTCCAGCTTGGCCCGCCGCCGGCCGGGCTCGCCGTGGATGCCGATGCCGACCTCCATCTCGTCCGGGCCGAGCTCGAACGACGGCTTGCCGGCGTGCGGCACCGTGCAGGCGGAGAGCGCGACCCCCATGCTTCGGCCGCGCGCGTTGACCCGTCGACCGAGCGCCGCCACCTCCTCGAGCGGGCGGCCCGCCTCGGCGGCGCCGCCGCAGATCTTCTCGACAAGGACGGTCGTCCCCACGCCGCGCCGTCCGGCAGTGTACAGGCTGTCCTCGACCGCCACGTCGTCGTTCACGAGCACGCCCTCCACCGGGATTCCCGCCTCGCGCGCGAGCTCGGCGGCCATCTCGAAGTTCATCACGTCGCCGGTGTAGTTCTTGATGATGTGGAGCACGCCGGCGTCGCCGTCGACTGCCCGCGTCGCCTCGAAGATCTGGTCGGGCGTCGGGCTCGTGAACACGGCGCCGGGGCAGGCGGCGTCGAGCATGCCGCGCCCGACGAACCCGGCGTGCAGCGGCTCGTGCCCGCTGCCGCCGCCGGAGAGCAGCGCGACCTTGCCCTTGCCCTTCGCCTCCGCGCGCGTGACGAAGCGCGGCGCTGCGTTCACCCGGAGGAGCTCGGCGTGAGCGAGCGCCATGCCTTCGAGCGCCTCATCGACGAGATCGTCCGGCGCATTGATGAGCTTCTTCATCCTGCCTCCGCTCCGTGCCCGTTCGGCTCCGCGCGCAGGATATCCCCATGCCATTGCCCGCCGCGAGAGGAGATCTTCTGACCGCGCCGTCCTATGCTGAGGTCGCCGTGGATCGAATCGCCCCCACGCTCCGCCCCCCTGGCCGTCCTGCGGGCTTCCAGCGCTGGAGAGAGCTGCTCTTCCTGCACTGGGAGACGCCGATCGCCGCGCTCCGCGCCGTCGTGCCGCCTGCGCTCGAACTCGACACCTTCGAGGGCAAGGCCTACGTCGGCGTCGTCGCCTTCACCATGCGCGACGTCAGCCCCTGGTGGTCGCCGAGCGTGCCGGGGATCTCGAACTTCCACGAGCTCAACGTCCGCACCTACGTTCACCAGGAGGGGCGAGCGCCGGGCGTCTGGTTCTTCAGCCTGGACGCGGCCAAGGCGATCGCGGTCGTAGCGGCCCGGGTCGGCTGGCACCTGCCGTATCACTACGCCTCGATGGATCTCGAATCGAGGGACGGGGAGGTCCGTTACCGCAGCGCGCGGCGCTGGCCGGGCCCCGTGCCTGCGCGCTTCGAGGCGCGCTATCGCGTCGGCGCGGCGATCGACGGCGGCGCCGCGGCGCCGGGGACCTTCGAGCACTTCCTGGCCGAGCGCTACCTGCTGTTCGCCGCGAGCGGCGACGCGCTCAGGATCGGGCAGGTGCACCACGCGCCCTATCCGCTCCACCGGGCCGAGGTGACCCACGTCGAGGAGAGCGTCGTCGCCGCGGCCGGCCTGCCCGCCCCGACGGGGGCGCCGCACGTGCTCTACAGCCCAGGCGTGGACGTCGACGTCTATGCGCTGACGCCGACCGCTCCGCGCGGGTGACGCCGCCGCGCCGCGCGGGTGACGCCGCCGCGCCGCGGCCGCGCGGTGATATCCGATCGCGCTCCCGCGCCCCGATGCCCCGGGGCGCCGAGCCAGCGAGCCGCGGGCACGGCCGCGGCGACTCCTGCGCGTCAATGCCTCGTGAGCCAGTGGATGACCTGGGATTCGAGGCCCGGCGCCGCCCCGAACCCGAGGCTCAGCGTCCGCGGGAAGCCCACGTGCCCGCCGTGCCGGAGCCACTGCACGTCGAGCAGCGGCGAGCGCGGGTGGGCCTCGATCGCCGGCCGCACCGTGTCGAGCGGCACCATCGGGTCGGCCTCCGCCGCGACGATCAGCGACGGGACGGCGATGTCGCGGAGGCGCGGGGCGGCGCTCTCGCTCGCATAGTAGGCCTCCACGCTCTCATAGCCGAAGCGCCGCGTCATGATGCGCCGGTCCCATTCGCGGATCGTGCGAATGGCGAGCGCCTCGTCGAGGGGCACGGGCACGGCGCGGCGCGAGGCGACGGCGGTGTACATCTCCTTCAACCCGGACATCACGTGCCTGCGGTACACCCACCGCTCGGGCTGGTCGATCGCGGCGACGGATCGCTCCAGGTCGAGCGGCGGGCAGACGGCCGCCACGGCGTGGACGCGCCCGTCGAGCGAGCCCGAGGCCGCGTAACGGAGGGCGATATGCCCGCCGAGCGAGTAGCCGAGGACGAGCACGCGCTCGTACCGGTCGAGCTCGGGGGAGGTGATGGCGGCGTGGAGATCGGAGAACAGGCCAGCGTGGTAGATGTCGTCTCCGTCGCCCCCGGCGCCGCGCAGGTTGACGCGCAGGCAGGCGAGCCCGGCGCGCTCGGCCCTCAGAGCGGCCTCGACCATATAATAACTCTCGCTCGTACCGCCGAGCCCGTGGACGACGACGAGGATCGAGCTCGCGCCTTCTCGGTGGCGGATCCTGCCGAGCAACCGGACGGGCCCGGCAGGAGTCTCATCGACGTGGACCGCGAAGGGGGAAGACGGAGCGAGCCGCGGGGCGCGAATCTGATGCTTGAGCCAGGGAGCGACCGTCCAGAAGTGGCCGTGGAGGATGCGCTGCATCATCCCGTTCGTAACACGGGCGACGCAGCGTTTCTATTTCACGCGCTCGCTCAGCGACACACGACCTCCGACGAGCCGCTGCAATCGTTCCGGCACACGTCGCAGAGGGCGCACTGGAGCATCGCTTCGTAGAGGGCCGCGCTGGCCGGGTCTACCGTCCTGCAGGCCTCCTTGCAGGCGGCCGTGTCGCACGTACGGAAGCAGCTCACGTACTCCAGGCACGGGGTGCTTTCCGTGCACGCCGAGAGCGCGTCGGCGCAGCTGGTCTCGAGCGCGCACCGGACGCACCCCGAGCTGCCGTCGCCGCAGGTGCCCGAGCCGTCGCATACCGGCGGCGGGACGGCCCGCTTCACGTTGAGCGTGAACGCGCCGTCGCTGGTGTCGGTCGAGCCGTCCACCACGACCACGACGGTCTGACCGGCCGCGAGCGTCACCGTGACCTCCGACTGATCGACCCGCGTGTCGTCGTTGCACGCGAGCTGAGCCCCCCTGCAGGTCGCGTCGTGCACGTGGAGCATCGTGTCGAACGCCGAGCCGAACGTATCGAAGGTGTAGTCGCCGGCGACGGGCGCCGTGAACGCGTACCCCGCGTCGGGGCTGCCCGACGCGCGGCAGGCCGTCGTCACGGTCGGCTGCACGCTGTTGGGCCGGCCGACCGTGCTGCCGGTGATCGTCTGCGGCACCGACGAGGCGAGGGTGCCCGCCGGGCAGCTCGGCGCGCTCGCCCGCGTCACGTTCAGCTCGAAGGTGCCCGCCTGGCCCTCCGCGCCGTCGACCACGATGTAGACGGTCTGGCCCATGGCCAGGTCGGCCGTGATGACCGCGCTCGGGTCGGCGCTGCACGCGATCTCGGAGCAGCCCGTCGCGTCGAGGAGGGCGAGGACGACGCTGTAGCCGGAGTTCGTGCTGTCGAACGAGTAGACGCCCGCGGTCGCGGCGGTGAACGAGTAGATGCGCTCGCTCGAGCTCGTGGCGGAGCACGTCGGGGAATACGTGTTCGGCAGGCCCGCGGTCGTGCCGTTCACGATCTGCGGCACGGCGCTGCCGAGGTCGTGGCCCGGGCTCACCGTGCACGCGCACGCCCCGGCCTGGCAGACCTGCGTGTCGTTGCACGCGGCGCCGCACTCGCCGCAATGCTCGGCGTTGGTCTGGAGGTCGACGCAGACGTCGACGCCGGCGCAGGCCGTGAGCCCGGAGCCGCAGCCGTCCTCGCACTCGCCGGCGACGCAGGTCTGGTCGTCCGTGCACGCGGTGCCGCACTCGCCGCAGTTCCCGGCGTCGTTCCGGAGGTTGACGCAGGCGCCGTCGCAGTCGGTGAGCCCCTGCGAGCACTCGCCGTCCTGGCACTCGCCCGACTCGCAGGTCTGGTCGTCCGTGCACGCGGCGCCGCACTCGCCGCAGTTGCTCGGATCGGACGAGACGTCGACGCACGAGCCGCCGCAGTCGGTGCGCCCCGTCGGGCAGCCGCCCTGGTCCTGGCACGCGCCGGCCTGGCATGTCTGCCCTTCCTCGCAGGCGTTGTTACAGCGGCCGCAGTTCGCCTCGTCGCTCTGGGTGTCGACGCAGCTGTCGCCGCACGCCGCGAGGCCGTCGTCGCACGCGGCCACGCACTCGCCGTCGCGGCAGGTCTGAGCGTCGCCGCACGCCACGCCGCACGCGCCGCAGTGGCTCGTGCTCGTGCCCGTGTTGATACAGATGCCGTCGCACTCCGTCTCCGGCGCGACGCACGCGCTCGTGCTGGGGCCGCCGTCCGAACACGATGCCACGGCGGAGAGCGCCGCCGCGGCGAGCCAGAGCAGGGTATACGTCGGCGCGAGCCTGAAGCGCGATTTGAGCTTTTCCATGAACCTTCCCTCGGCAGGGTTGCCGACGACGGGGGTCGTAACGCGGAGCTACCGGGAGGATACGACGATGGCCTTCCAGGATGTCAATGCTTGCAGCCTGAATCCCGCGCGCAGATCGTCGATCCTCGTCGGTGCGCGCGCGCGCCGTTTTGCCACCGTCGTACACCTTGACCACAGGGTGCGCTGCTCGGGCCGGCCTAGCCTCGCGCGGCTAGGCTGATGAGCCAGCCAGCGCCGGCGCGCTCCGGAGGGGAGGGAGGCAGCGCGGATTGCCCTGGCGCGGGAGGCGGTCTACGCATGGATGGCGCGCGCGAGGGCCCGCCATGACGCCAACCGCTCCGAGCACCGACCGATTTCCCCCTCAGATCAAGTACATCATCGGAAACGAGGGGTGCGAGCGCTTCAGCTTTTACGGGATGAAGAACATCTTAACGTTCTTCATGATCAACACCCTGTTGATCCACGAACACGTGGCCAAGGCCAATTACCACCTGTTCGTGAGCGCCTGCTACTTCTTCCCGCTCCTCGGTGGATTCCTGTCCGACCGCTTCCTCGGGAAGTACCGGACGATCCTCTGGCTCTCGCTCGTCTATTGCGCGGGGCACGCCTGCCTCGCCATCTTCGAGGCCCGCCCGGCCGGCTTCTACGTGGGGCTCGCGCTCATCGCCCTCGGCTCGGGCGGCATCAAGCCCTGCGTCTCGGCGCACGTCGGTGACCAGTTCTCCGAGGAGAACAAGCACCTCGTCAAGAGCGTGTTCGCCCTCTTTTACTGGATCATCAACTTCGGCTCGTTCTTCGCGTCGGCGCTGATCCCGAAGACGCTGGAGTGGTGGGGGCCGAGGGTGGCGTTCGGGATCCCGGGCGCGCTCATGTTCATCGCGACGCTCGTGTTCTGGATGGGGCGCGACCGGTATGTCCACGTGCCGCCGACCGGCAAGAACCCGCACTCGTTCCTTCGCGTCCTCTGGGACGCAGCCCGGGTCGGGCGCGACGCGCGCGCCGGCGCCGCGCGCGGGCACTTCCTCGATGCGGCGCGCGGCAGGCACCCGGAGCGCGCGATCGACGGCGCCAAGGCCGTCCTGCGGGTGATGACGATCTTCGCCCCCATTCCGGTGTTCTGGGCGCTGTTCGATCAGAAGGGGTCGACCTGGATCGTCCAGGCGACCCGCATGGATCTCGAGGTCCTCGGCCACAAGCTCGCTCCGTCGCAGCTCATGGCGCTGAACCCGCTCCTCGTGATGCTGATCATCCCCTTCAACACGATGATCCTCTACCCCGCCCTCGAGCGGCGCGGCGTCCGCCTCACGGCGCTCGGCCGCATGACGGCCGGCATGGCGATCACGGGGCTCTCGTTCGTCGCGGTCGCCGCCATCGAGCTCGCCATGACCTCGGGTGAGCGCCCGAGCGTGCTCTGGCAGGCCGGGCCGTACCTGCTCATCACGTTCGCCGAGGTGCTGGTGTCCACCACGGGCCTCGAGTTCGCCTACTCCCAGGCGCCGCGGGAGATGAAGAGCACCATCATGAGCTTCTGGAACCTCACCGTGACGGTCGGCAACCTGATCACCGCCGGCGTCGCGGCGCTCAACGTCTTCACGGGCGCGCTCCAATACCTCTTCTTCGCGGCGCTCATCCTGATCGCGGCCGTCGTCTTCGGCCTCCTCGCCCGGCGCTACGTGGTGGTCGACTACTTCCAGCGGAGGCCCGCGGGCGCGCCCGTCCCTGCGTCCTGACGCGCCGCGCCGGCTCAGCCCTCGCCGCGCGGTTCCTCGTCCTCGGGCTCGCTCGCGAGCGCGGGCGGGATGCGGACCCGCACCGTGCGGATCTGCCGGGGGCTCGCGTCCACGATGTGGAGCTCCGCCCCGTCCGGGGTCGTCACGACGTCGCCGGGCGCCGGGATGCGCCGGGCGAGCCCCAGGCAGAGCCCCGCGACCGTCGACCAGCGGACGTCGTCCGGCAGCGCGATCGCGAGCTGCCGGCAGACCTCGTGGACCGGCATGTCGCCGGGCACGAGCGCCGACCCGTCCGGCTCGCGCCGGATCGTCTCTGCGTGGGGCGGGTGCGCCTCGTTCTCGGCGAAGATCTCGCCGACGAGCTCCTCGACGAGGTCCTCCATCGTGATGATGCCGATCATGCCGCCCTGCTCGTCCACGACCACGGCGAGCTGGAGCCGGCGCCGCTTCAGCTCGGCGAGGAGATCGACGGCCGGCATCGACCCGACCACGAAGTACGCCGGGCGCAGGATGCTCTCCAGCGAGAACTGGCCGTCGCCCCACAGGAGCGCGAGCACCTCGGGCATCGTGACGTAGCCGATCACGTTGTCGTTCGACCCCTCGTAGACAGGCATCCGCGTGTGGCCGTGCTCCAGCACCGCGCGCTGGACCTCCTGGGCGGCGGCGTCGCGCGGGAGGGCCACGACGCGGCCGCGGGGGAGCATCACCTGGAGCGCGGTGAGCCAGGCGAAATCGATGGCGCGGGACGCGATCTCGCCGGCGCGCTTGTCGACCGAGCCCGCCTCGGCGGCCTCGTCGACGATCTGCTGGATCTCCTCGGGGGAGAGGCGCGCCTCGACGAAGTTCGTGCGGTCGCCGAAGAGCCTCAGCACCAGGTTGGAGCTGGCGGTGAGCAGCCAGACGAGCGGGCGGGCCAGCGACGACAGCCCGCGGAGCGGCGGGCCGACGAGCATCGCGTACCGCTCGGAAGCGCGGAGCGCGAGCGACTTCGGGACGAGCTCGCCGAGGACGAGCGACAGGAAGGACACGAGCGCGACCACCGCGGCGAACGCCAGCTCGTCCGCCGCGTCCCCGATCCACGGCGCCGCGCGGAGCACCGGCGCGAGGTCCTTCGCGAGGGTCGACCCGCCGAAGGCGCTCGCGGTCGCGCCCACGACGGTGATGCCGATCTGCACGGTGGCGAGGAAGCGCTCCGGGTTGCCCCGCAGGCGCTTCACCGCGCGCGCCCGGCGGCTCCCCGACTGGACGAGCTGGTCGAGCCGCGTCTTGCGGACCGTGACGACCGCGATCTCGGCGCCCGAGAAGACGCCGTTCACGAGCACCAGGGCCAGGATGATGAGGATTTCCGAGAGAATGGCAGCTCCCTCCGCGGCTTTCCCGGGTGCAGGCATAGCGTGTCGCTCGCCCGCACGGCAGTGGCGCCGGGCCCGCGGCGCACGAAACCCCGGCGGCCGTGGCTGCAGCGTGCCGCGGGTCGTGGATTGCGTTTATGATGAAATTTTCTGAGGGATCCGCCACACACGGTGGCCGCGGCGCGGTCACGCGCGGCCGCCGTCACGCGCGGCCGCAGGCGCCGCGCGGAGGGCTCACGCCGCCTTGCTGGCTCGCCGGTCCCGCACCGCCTGTGCGAGCAGCTCGAGCACCGGAACGGTGTCGTTCCAGCCGAGGCAGGCGTCGGTGATGCTCTGGCCGTAGATGGGCAGCTTGCCCGGCGCGAGATCCTGCCGGCCTCCCACGAGGTGGCTCTCGATCATCACGCCGAGGATGTCCCGCGAGCCGGAGCGCAGCTGGTCGGCCAGGCTCTCGGCCACCGTCCTCTGGCGCGCCGGATCCTTCTGGCTGTTGCCGTGGCTGCAGTCGACCATCAGCCGGCGCGGCAGGCCCGCCTTGGTCAGGCGGTCGGCCGCCTCGCGGACGTGCTCGGCCGCGTAGTTGGGGCCGCGCTGCGAGCCGCGCAGGATCACGTGACACGACGCGTTGCCGCGCGTCGCCACGATCGCCGAGATTCCCTGCTTCGTCACGGAGAGGAAATGGTGCGCCTCGCGCGCGGCTCGCACCGCGTCGACCGCGATCTGGACGTCGCCCTCGGTGCTGTTCTTGAAGCCCACGGGGCACGACAGCCCGGAGGCGAGCTCGCGGTGGATCTGGCTCTCGGTCGTGCGCGCGCCGATCGCGCCCCAGGAGATGAAATCGGCGATGAACTGCGGCGAGATCGTGTCCAGGAACTCGCTCCCGCTCGCGAGCCCGAGCTCGGCGATGTCGCGGAGCAGCCCGCGGGCGACGCGGAGCCCCTTGTTGATCGAGAAGCTCCCGTCGAGGTCGGGATCGTTGATCAACCCCTTCCAGCCGACCGTGGTGCGCGGCTTCTCGAAGTACACGCGCATGATCACGAGCAGATCGTCGCTCAGCCGGTCGCGCGCCTCCCGGAGCCGCGCGGCGTACTCCAGGGCGGCCTTGGGGTCGTGGATGGAGCAGGGGCCCACCACCACGATGATCCGGTCGTCGTCGCCCGAGATCACGCGCTCGGCGGCCTTGCGCGTGAAGGCCACGGTCTCGGAGGCCGCGGGGCTGACGGGGATCTCTTCGATAAGGATCGCCGGGGGGATCAAGGGCCTGAGCCCTGCAATACGAAGGTCGTCGGTCGAGTAGTACATCGTTGAGGCTCCAGCATAGCGGACGACATACGCCCCGACTACCCGCGCGTGGCCCGGAGGCACTTTCTGGTCGTTGTACGGCGCCCCGTACTCCCTTACGGCTTGCGGTCGGCCTGAAGATCTGTCTCGCCATGCGCGGGCGGGCCATCGAACCACGCGGGGACGCCGGATCCGGGCCGACGCCGGCGCTCGCGCGAGCGCTGGCCCGACCGCGCTGGCGGCCTCCGCCGGCCATCCAACCTTATCTATGCGCGCGCTGGCGAGTGCGCCCGGTCCCCGCCCGGCCGCGGCAGGAACGGCGCGCCCTTCGGCTGCGCATGGCAGGGCGCCGCGGGCCGGTTCGCGCCCGCTGTGGTCGAGCGGACGGGTCGCTCTGCCAGCGCCGTCCGGCGTGGCGTGTTCGCCGATCGTGCGCCTTTCGCCGAGCGCGCCGCCGCCTCGGCGACGTTGCTCGCCGTCGGCTGCGGCGGTCGTTGATGCCTGCGCTCCGCGCGGGGCTCCTCGATCAGCGCACGCAGGGACGCGAGCGCGCGCGTGCGCCACTTGTACGCCGTCGACAGCGGGATCCCGTGTTGTTCGGCGACCGTCGCCATCGGCACGCCTTCGATGTCGTGCTGGATCAGGATCCGCTGCTCCTCGGCCTGCAGCGACCTGAGCCGCGAGAGGATGAGGGAGCGCGTCTGCTCTGCGTCGATCTGCTCCTCGGCGTTCGGGCGCTCGTCGGCGACGCGGCGCGGGGCGTGGCCGGAGGACAGCTCCTCGCGCCGGTGGTGCGCGCGGTCGCGGTAGTGGGCGGCCACGTGGACCGTGATCCTGTTGAGCCACCGCTCCGGTCGCGCGCGGAGCGGGTCGTAGGAAGGGAAGCTCTGGTATCCGGCGAGGAACACATCCTGGAGGATGTCTCGCCGATCGCGGCGTGGGACCCCGAGCCGCCTAAGCCAGTTCCATACGGAATCGTAGGTCTTCCCCCGAAAGAGCCGGACGAAGGCCCGCTGTCTATCCAGCGGCATCGACGGTGCGAGAGTGCGATGCGGTTGTCCCATGCTCGCTTAATTAGGAGGAGCAGATCTCCCATCTCAAAAAAAAGCCATCAGCTCTGAAAAATGATCTTCTGTGCGCGCGCGATCCCCTGCAGCTCACCCTCAATCGCCAAGGACGGGAGAGCAGCGCTCGGCGGCGGTTGGGCGGGATCGTATCCTGTGCAGGGGAGCAGCACTGAAGTCGGGGGGGCTGAACGGGGGAATCGCTCTCGACCGGCTCTCGGCTGCGCGTGCTGCGGGGGCTCAGAGAGACGGGAGGTGGAGAGAGGCCAGGGCTCGACTCTTGGTGTCCTCGGCGGTTCGAATCCTCGCCATCCGAGCAGTGCTCTACAGAAGCGGGCGGGGCCCGGCGGCAGCCGTCCTCGCGCGGAGCGCGCGGAGCGCCACGTTCCTCTCGGCGGTGAGGCGGCCAGCAGGGAACCTCATTCGGTGCTCGATCAGGAGGCTCTTTGCCTCTTCATAATGGCCGCTCGACAACGCCGTCATCGCGCCGTCGATGAGGGTGCGCTCCGCGGCGATCTCCTGATCGTTCGACGCCCCGGACGCTCCTGCGGGAGGGAAGGTCGCTCTGCCAGCCGGACGGGGCGCGGACTTCTGGGCGAGCGGCGCCGCGCTGGTCGCTCGCGGGCTCCCGGCGCCCGCGATCCCGCCGCCTTGCAGGGCGCCCGCCGCTGCAGCTGCGCCGGGCGCCGTCGGCAGCGCGGCCGGGGACAGCGGCGGCAGCGCGGCCGGGGACGGCGGCAACGCTTCCGGGGGCGGCGGCGTCCGGATGGCCGCCACGGCGAGCCCGCTCGCGGCGCGCTGTCCGGCGGCTGTCGGGGTCGAGGCGGCGCGCAGCGCGCCCAGGGTGAGCGCGATGACGGCGGCGGCGCTCGCCAGCGGGACTGCGATGCTCGCTGCGAGATGGAGCGAGCCTGCCCGCGTCGGCGTGCCGGCCTCGATCGGGAGCCTCCACGGAGAGAACAACCCGCGGGCGCCGCGGCACAGCCGCGCGAGCAACGTCGGCGCGCCCTCGCGTCCCGTGCGCGCCTCCTGGACGAGCGCGCCGGCGCTGAAGGGGATGAACGCGAGCCCGCGGCCGCGCTGCCGCGCCTGCCAGCGACGCATGGCCGCCTCGATGTCCACCCAGGCGAGCCGGTGCCGGCTCCACGCGGTGCTCAGGGGAATCGAGAGCTGCTGGGCGATCTCGGCCATGTCGATCTCCTCGAGCTCATGGGCGACGAACACGCAGCGGCGCTCCATGGGCAGCTCCTGGAGCAGCTTGTGGAGCACGCAGCGCCGGTCTCTCGCGATGGCGTGCTGCTCGGAGTCGGGGGTGACGTCAGGCAGCGCCGCGAGATCGTCGAACGGCCGGAGGCGCTCGTGGCGGCGGTGGGCCCGTCGGAAATGGTTCGACGCCTGGTGGGTCGCGATGCCCATGAGCCACGACCGCACGGTGCCCCTGCTGGGATCGAACCGCGGCAGCGCACGGTAGGCGCCGGCGAGGACCTCCTGGGCGACGTCCTCGATGTCCTGCGCGCGAACCCCGAGGCGGGCGAGGTAGCGGGCGATGAACGAGAAGTGCTCGTCGGCGATCTCCGCCATGCGGGCGTGGGAAGGCTCTGCGGACGTGTTTTTGCGTGACTGTGACCCCATCTCTGTTCCCCCCTCGAGCGTGGCGACGGCGTGGTCGCGAAGCTGGTCAATGCGCTGCCTCGGCACCCCGAGGGAGGGCAGCGCGCCGCGCGGGCGCCTCGCTCCGCGGATCGAGATTGACGTCCAGACGGAGCCCCACGAGCCCGCCGTAGGCGGGCGGGGTCCAGAGCACACCTTCCTGGCTCTCGACCCGGAGCTCCGAGAGGCGGAGCACGATGTCGCCATAGAACTGGATGGCGAGCCGATCGGAGATCGGCATCTCGATGCCGGCGCGCGGCCCCGTGGCGAGCCAGAGCGCCGACGTGTCGACGATCCTGGCGTCGGTGCTGGAGGTGGTCACGACGCCGACCGACACGACGGCACAAGCGAAGAGGTGACGCTGCCGCGAACACGGCATCACGTTCGCCGCCGCGAGCCAGGCCGAGATGCTCGTCGTCTCATCGAGCTGAATCGTGACGGGTAATTGAACTTGGCCTTCTATGCCGAGGAAGAAGGATGGATAGCGGAGCGCGACGTGGAGCGCCGTCCCGGCGGTCGTCTCCTGCAGGGTTCCGAACACAGCGGCCCCCGCGAGGCCGACGCTGAAGTCGGGCCACGCGCGCCGCGCGGGCGTGGCGGCAGCGGCGTCGGCTGGGGGCGGGGCAGGGGAGGGCGGCGGCGGTGGCGGGGCGGGCGGCACGTGGAGGCTCGGATCGAGCGCGACCCGGAGCGAGAGCGCCATGTTCATGACGAGCTCTTGGCAATCGTCGTGGTAGACGACCAGGTGCCGTGACCATGCGATGGATCCATCCGCGTCGTAGAGATCCATGGTGGCGTGTATCTCCCTCCCTGGTCCCCGGAAGACAAGGGCTTTGGCCTGCGCGGCCGCCTCGGGCTCCACAGGGTCATAGCCGAGCTGCCTGGCCAGCTCCTCGCGCAGGAGCCCCTCGCCCGGGCAGCGCTCGGCCCCTGGCGCGCGCCGGTACTCGAGCTGCACCGCGGCGCGGGGCGGCGCGGCCCCGGCGCGCCAGGGCCACAGCAGGGCCGCGGCCGCAGCGACGAGCGACCACGGCGCTCGGATCCTCGGTCGGTCCCGTGTTGCCGCGTCAGCCCCGGTGTCTCTTGCTGATGCTGCTGACATGGTGCTCATCGCGGCGTGGTGACCGCTTGTTCAGGCCAGGTGGTGTCGGCCGCATTCCCATCCAGGGAGCGGCCAGGGTGCCTCCCTCAGAAGGCGTCCACGGGGAGCACGAGCCCCACGCCGACCACACCGGAGAGCGGAGGGACCCGCCATACCTCTCTGTTGTTCACCCAGAGGGACGGGCGGCTGTGGTTCGTGTGCAGCTCGGCGAACCCGCGCAGCGACAGCTGCTCGGAGAAGCGCCAGTCGCCCGCGACCCGCAGGCCGACCGAGCTGACCCACGGCTGGCGAGCTTGAATGCTGACGCCGGGGTCGCTCGTGATCCGCAGCTCGCCGGCGTCGAAGACGGCGCACACCGACAGGAGCCCGCGATGACCGCAGATGTCGAGCGTCGGCATCGCCAGGCTCGCATGGACCAGGACGCCGTCCGCAAAGGTATCTGCCAGGGAGGTGAACATCCGCGCCTCGACGCCGATCGACAGGCTGGGCCAGCGGAACGCCGTGGCGAAAGAGGCCCCTCCGCCGAGCGCGGGCATGATGCCCATTGCGAGCAGCGGTGACGCGGAGATCTCGCCGCGGAACATGTGGTCGTCCTCCTGAGTCTCCCGTCCCGATTCAGACCGAGGCGTATCCGCGTGCGCCGGGGTCGTCGCCATCGAGACAACGAACACGGCGGCACAACCGGCGCGTCGCATCGGCGTCCCGGCTAGGGCGGGATCGGTGCGGTACGGAGCGGAGTGGACACCTCGACCCGATGCACGCCGCTGCTTCCCGTCCGGCCGCAACACCCCGCCATGTGGCCCCCCTCTTCAACGTCTCCAGCGCCCGTAGGACAGTGCACCTCTGCCGCGTGACGGAGGCCGGCTCGACGTCGCCGCTCCCACGTCGTGATCCTGTAGATACTGACTTTGGAGCGCACGTAAAGGCTTTTGTGTGCGCTCTCGAGCGCGCAGGTCGCATTGCATTTTGGCTCGTCCGTTTCTCCGTTTCGAGAGGTTTTTCGTCATGCCCGCGGATCCCTGATTTGGGCGCCTTTTGCCTGACATCGCAGGTTCTGGTCAGCCCGTACCGTGGTTCAGGAAAAGCCCGAATCGTGCGGCTCGGGCGGCGGTGCGCCGCCCTTCGCGGCGCATGATCGTCACCCGTTCTCGCCTGGACGTGTTTGGCAGCAAAACGTGCTCGGACCGGTGAGGACGATCTCGCCTCGCAGCTCGCCGCCGCTCGGCTCGCAGCTTCCGGGCCGGTCGACCTGCCAGACGGCCCTCATGCTCTTGGGCGTTTCCCCGGGCGTGGCGGCGACGCAGCCCGGGGCATCGCTCGAAGCGGTGCCGGCGGTGAGCTGCTCGTCACACGCGCCGTCCCGGAAGGAAACGAGCATCAGGGAGCACTCGCTGCCTGTCGGAGGACCGCACTCACACGGCGTGCAGTGGCGCTCGTCCCTCATGCCGTCGTAGAGGACGACGTCCTCCGGGTAATCTTCCGGGCAGGTCACCTCGCCCTCGCCGAGGTACATGATGCACTGAGCGAAGCCGTGTTCCTGATCGGGTGGCACGCACGTCTTCGACGGAGAGGGGCACGTGCGTTCCTGGAGGCTGCCCTCGCACGCCACGCCGGAGCGATACCACCGCAAGGTGAACTGCGGCACCGGGGGGGGCTCGACGCTGGCCTCGCAAGGCGTCACTCGGGTCGCGCCGAGGACGAGCGATTGGTGATCGTTCACGAGGGCGCTGCTGGGCACCACGCAGGTGCCGTTCAGGATGTCCCGGGGCTCATGCACCGAGACCGCCGGGCCACCGCACTTCAGCGAAGCGGCCGTCCGGAGATCGTCGGGCAAGGCGCAGGCCGGCTCGCCGCACCGACATGGGCTGCACGCGAAAGGGAAGTCGGCGGTCTCGTACCCCCTGTACACCGTGGTCTGGGCGCCGTGGGGGCACTGCGGCTCGTCCACCGTCCTGCCGACCCAGAGCAGCGCAGGGCCATAGAAGCCCTCCGGAGGCGGCTCGACACACTGGTCGCCGCTGCACGGGTCGCATGCCGAGATGCACGCGTCGCGGTCGGGCTGGTTTCTACACACTTTCGCGCACGTCCGACATTCCGCTATGCAATCCCAACGGTCGGACCCGTAGGGCTCGCTTTTACATTGATCCACGCACGTCCCGCATTCCGCTAGACACGCGTCCTGGTTGGGCACGTCCTCACACTCGGTGTCGCATGTTTCGATAGTCTGTCTGGTGTAGAAGCAGCCTGGGAGGCACGCAGTGAACAGCAGCGCAAGCGCGAGAGAGGTATTCTTCATAGACCACCTGTCGGGAAGAGCTCGCTGCCCCCTTTACTACAGAGCCAACCGTTTCAAACGAAGATGGGCCGGGACACGCCAAGAATGACCCCTCTGGACGCATTGCGATCAGCGCCGGCGAATTCCAAGAGAACGGCAACAGCGGCGATTTTTGTCAGCGCAGCCCGGGTTTGAGCGCAGCGACGCACCTCGTGAAATGAAGACACGCTGAGCCACGTAAGCGCTCTGTGTCGGAGTGCACCCTCGACCTAACTCCTGCGTGGCCGAGCGCGCTCCTGCGCACCCCTGCGCGACCGAGCGCAGGCCGCGGCGCTCAGGCGCGAGCCAGGGTGACCGAGCGCACCGCGTCGGAGGGGGTCGGTTGGGCTCGGATGCGCCCGCGCCCGATCGCAGGAACGCGAAGGCGAGCCGCGTGTCCCCAGGCGCTCTGGGCTCAGACGCTTGAACCATGCGTCGAAAGCGTCGAGAGCGTCGAAAGCGTCGAAAGCGCTCGCGGGGCGTGCGCTTGCTGCGTTAGGCTCCGATCCTGATGAGTGGGGATCCACCCGATAGCGAGCGCGGGCTGCATCAGGCCGGGCTCCGTCCTCAGGAAGAGGCGGGCTCACGGGGGGCGGCGAGCGGCGCGCCGGTCCCCTCGGCCACCATCTCGCTCTCCTCCGGGCGGCGCTACGAGATGGAGGCGACGCTGGGGGGCGATCGGCTCGTCGTCCGCGGAAGGACCGGTGAGATCATCCTGCAGATGGAGATCACCGACGCCGGCCCGGTGCTGTCGTTCGCGGCGCCCGACGGCGAGCGCGCCGGCTCACGGCGAGGCGGCCAGGGGAGCGGCTCCTCCGCGCCGCCGCGGCGCGCGGCCTCGCCGCCGCAGTCCGTGATCGTCCCCATGTCGAGCGGGAAACGCCTGCCCTCGGAGGGCGAGGCCGACGAGGCCGTCGATGTGCCGCGGGCCCTGCCGCTGCCCTCGATCAAGGTCCCGCCCGAGGCCGATCTGCTGGAGCTCGATGGCGGCAGCGCGCGGTCGGGGGTCACCCTCCGGCGATCTCCCGGCGAGCTCGACGAGAGCGCCGCCGGGCCGGCCGCTCCGGCGCCGGCGCCGCCGAGCGTCGCGGCCCCTGCGCCCGCGTCGCGGAGCGACCTTCCGGGCACGCGGAGCGCGCTCCCCTCGCTCAGCCTCCAGCAGTACGCGGTCCTCTGCGCCGAGTCGTCGCTCGGAGCGGCCTCGTCGTTCGACCAGGCGCTCCTGCGCCACGGCATCGCCGACCGCGACCTGTGGAAGGCCGTCGATCGCAGCTGGCAGGATCGGCTCGAGCGAGAGCCGATCCTCACGTTGCGCTGGATGGAGCTCACGACGCGCTACCGCGAGCACCTGACGCGCCGGTAGAGCTCGCGGCGCCACGCCGCGCGGATACCTGCTACAGCAGCGCCCTGCTCGTACCGGGCAAGCTCCTGGAATCTGGAAGACGCGACAGCGGAAAAAGACGCCCGAACCTCTTTCCGTCTTCTTCGTCTTTCTGTGAACATCCCAAGAAGTGGCGCTGGTCCCGGGAGAGCGCGCGAGCTACCGCGGCCGGTCGTCGGTGTCTGGAGTCTCAGTGCAGGGTCTTCTCGAAGCCATCAGAAAAGCCTGTCTTCCGGGCCTCTGGTCCCAGGGCGTCAAGCTCGCCCGTGAGGGCGCTGCCTTCGGACGCGAGGATCGCGGCGATGCCATCGTGGTCCGCATCAAGGCGGCCGGGCAGCCCGTCGCACCCACCGTCACCCTCTACCCGGCGGACGCCGAGTGGACGTGCGACTGCGGTGGAAAAATCGATCCCTGCGCGCACGCTGTCGCGGCGACGCTGTCGCTCTCGCAACCGGTCGCGCAGGGCCAGCCGGCGGCGCAGGACCAGCCGGCGGCGCAGGCGCAGCCAGCGGCGCAGGGCCAGCCGAGGGCGCAGACGCAGCCGGCCGCGCAAGGCGGCGCGATCGCCGCGTCCCCGCCGCCGGCGCGGCTGCGGTACCGGCTCCGGCGCAAGGGGCTCGTGCTCGCGCTCGAGCGGATGATCGTGCACGCGAGCGGCGCCGAGGAGCCGCTCCGGGTCTCGCTCGCCAGCCTCGCTGGCCGCGCCGTGAGGGCTCCAGCGAGCCCGGAGCGGCCAGGGCCGAGGCTGCCCGAGCTCTACCCGACGCACGAGGACCTGGCGATCGACCGCCTCGTGGGCACGAAGCAGCACGGCTATTTCCCCTCGGATCGCCAGCCCGAGCTCTTCGCGGCGCTCGCGGGCGTCGCGGACGTGGAGCTCGACGGCGCGCCCGTGCGCGTCTCCAGCGAGGCGATCGGCCCCCGCGCGACGGTGCGCGATCACGACGACGGCGCGGCGCTCGTCGTGGAGCGGGACCCGCGCGTCGACGAGGTGATCGCGTCGGGCGTCGCGCGGTGCGGCGGCACGCTGCACCTGCTCCGGGAGACGGATCTCACGGGGCCGAAGCTCGAGCGGCTGCCGCTCCGGCGGGTGTTCTCGCGCGGGGACCTCGGCAAGCTGGTGACCGACGTCCTGCCGGAGCTGACCAAGCGCGTCCCGGTCACGGTCCAGAGCCAGCGCCTGCCCCGCGCGGGCGGCGCCTCCCGGCCGCGGATCCTCCTGGAGCTCAGCCAGAAGGAGCACACGCTCTCCGTCGTGCCCAGCCTCGTGTACGGCGATCCGCCGGAGGCGCGCATCGAGAACGGCCGGCTCGTGCACCTGTCCGGCGCCGTGCCCGTCCGCGACGAGGCCGCGGAGCGCATGCTGCTCGTCCGGTTGCGCGACGAGCTCCACCTCATCCCGGGCCGTCGGGTCGACTTCGACGGCGTCGAGGCGATCCGCTTCGCCTCGCGCCTCGAGTCCTGGGACGCCCGCGCCTTCGCCGACGCGCGCGGCGAGATCTTCGGCAAGGCCGCGCTCGTGCCGCGCTTCGTCATCCACGACCGGGCCTTCGACGTCGAGTTCGAGCTCTCGAGTGGGCAGGACGACGAAGGCGACGGCGCCGGCGCGCCCACGAAGCGCGCGGACGCGACCGCCGTCATCCGGGCGTGGCAGGACGGCCTGCCCCTCGTGCCGCTCCTCGGCGGCGGGTGGGCGCCGCTGCCCTCCGCGTGGCTCGAGAAGTACGGCGCGCGCGTCGCCGATCTGCTCGCGGCGCGGCGCGAAGACAAGGAGGTGCCGCCCGCGGCGCTCCCGGCGCTGGCCGCGCTGTGCGACGAGATCGAGTACCCGCGCCCGTCGGGCTTCGACAAGCTCATGCCGCTGCTGGACGGCTTCGCGTCGCTCCCGGAGGCGCCGCTGCCCGCCGACCTGACCGCGACGCTGCGCCCGTACCAGCGCCGCGGCGTCGACTGGCTGTCGTTCCTGCGCGACGCCGGCCTCGGCGCGGTGCTCGCCGACGACATGGGGCTCGGCAAGACGCTGCAGACGCTCTGCGCGCTGCGCGGCCGGACGCTCGTCGTCTGCCCGCGCAGCGTCGTCCACAACTGGGCCGACGAGATCCGGCGCTTCCGCCCGGGCCTCCGGTTCGCGGTCTACCACGGCACGCGGCGAACGATCGACCCTGCGGCCGACATCACGCTGACGACGTACGCCGTGCTCCGCAACGACGCCGAGCTGCTCGCGGCGCAGGCCTGGGAGGCGGTGGTGCTCGACGAGGCGCAGGCGATCAAGAACCCCGACAGCCAGGCGGCGCGCGCGGCGTTCGCGCTCCGCGCCGAGCTGCGCGTGGCGCTGAGCGGCACGCCGGTCGAGAACCGGCTCGAGGAGCTCTGGAGCCTGCTCCACTTCACGAACCGCGGCCTGCTCGGCGGGCGGAGCGCCTTCCAGGAGCGCTACGGCCGGCCGATCGCCGAGGGCGTGCAGGGCGCCGCGGCCGAGCTGCGGCAGAAGATCCGCCCCTTCGTGCTGCGGCGGCTGAAGGGCGAGGTGGCGCCGGAGCTGCCGCCGCGCTCGGAGATGGTGCTCTACTGCGAGCTCGAGGAGGCCGAGCGCGAGCTCTACGATGCGGTGCGCGCGGCCACCCGCAAGGACGTGGTGGAGAAGCTCGCGGAGGGGGCGAGCGTCATGGCGGCGCTGGAGGCGCTGCTCCGCCTGCGCCAGGCGGCCTGCCATCCGGCGCTGATCCCGGGCTCGAGCGCCGGCGGCGCGGCGCAGGCGGCGCGGACCGCGCCCTCCTCCAAGGTGACGCGGCTGATCGAGGCGCTCGAGGAGTGCGTCGCCGACGGCCACAAGGCGCTCGTGTTCTCGCAGTGGACCTCGCTGCTCGATCTCGTCGAGCCGCACCTCGTCGCGGCGGGGATCCCGTGGAGCCGCCTCGACGGCGGGACGCGCGATCGCGCCGGGGTGGTCACGGCGTTCCAGTCGCCGGGCGGCCCCCCGGTGATGCTCATCTCGCTGAAGGCGGGCGGCACCGGCCTGAACCTGACCGCGGCCGATCACGTCTTCCTGCTCGATCCCTGGTGGAACCCGGCGGTCGAAGATCAGGCGGCCGATCGGGCCCACCGTATCGGGCAGCACCGGCCGGTGATGGTCCACCGGCTCGTCGCGAAGGACACGGTGGAGGAGGGGATCCTCGCGCTGCAGGAGCGGAAGCGCGCCATCGCGGGCGCCGCGCTGGGCGAGGCGGACAGGGCGGCCTCGCTGACGCGGGAGGATCTGCTCGCGCTGCTGGGGTAGCGCACATCGATCGCGGTCGGGCGCCTGGCGCTCCCCAGGGTGTCGCCGCTCGCGGGGCGGGCGTATGGCCGCGGCCTCTGGCGGTGCACGCGTTGCGCGCCTTGAGCCGCCATGGGATGAGCGGGTGTGATGCGAACGTTCATCCTCCCCCTCGCCGCGCTGCTGGCGCCGCTCGCTGCGTGCACCGTCAACGGTCCGCGTGAGCCGGCCCCGGAGCCGTCGTCTCCCGCGGGGCCCTCCGCGCCGTCTTCCACCGCTTCCACCGCGGCGCCGGTCACGCCCGCGCCGCAAGCTTCGGCCACGGTCACCGCCGCGACGACGCAAGCGCCGGCCACGACAGCGCGGACCTCGACCACCGCGTCCGGCGAAGAAGCCCTGTTCGGCACGTGGAGCTCCGCCGCGTGCGGATCGCGGAAGTACGAGCGCCTGCTCTCCTTCGCGAGGGACGGCAGCTTCGCCGCCGAGGATCGCGTCTCCCCCTGCCCGCCGAAGGTGGCGTGCATCTGGTCGGGCATCGTCCATCGCAAAGGGGCGTTCAAGCGCTCCGACAGGACCCTCCTGCTCTCGGTCTCCGAAGCTTCGCAGGGACCCGGCGCTCACCCTTTCCCGACCACGCTCACCATCGATCCTTCGACGGGCGCCCTCGCCGAGACCGGAGAAGGCGGCGCTCCCTGCCCCTACGAGCCCGCCGCCAAGTAGCGCCCTCAGCGCGCGAGCGCACCGCTCTCAGCAACCGCACGCCTTCTGGACCGCTCCAAGGAGGGCTTCGTAGCGGATCGGCTTCCTGAGCAACGGCGTTCCGGGTGGCGGGGACGTGATCGATGCGGCTGACAGGACGACGACCGGGATGCCAGCGAACCGCGCGTCGCGCCGCATCCGGTCGATCAACTCCACACCGTCCATGACGGGCATCAAGAGGTCGACGAGCATCATGTTCGGCCGCTCGCCGCGCTCGAGCAGCGCGAGCGCCTCCGCTCCGTTTCCGGCCGTCACGACGCTGTAAGCACCGTCTTCCTCGAGCGCATCGCGGAGAGAGAGCTGAATATCCTCGTTGTCCTCCACCAACAGGATGTGCTTCATCATGTCAGCTTAAGGGGATTTCGTCTCGGCGTCATCGATGTTTCCACGTCGTCGAGGCAACTCCACAGTAAACGTCGAGCCGACGTCAGGTTCGCTCGCGACGGACACCGTCCCTCCCATCGCCCCGACGACCTGCCGCACGATCCACAGCCCGAGGCCGAGCCCGCCGTAGTGCCGCTCCGAGACCGCGCGCTCGAACTGGTTGAAGATGATGGCCTGCTGTTCGGGCGCGATGCCGATGCCCTGGTCCGTGATCGTGAGCCAGGCGCGTGAATCATTCGCCCATACGGTGATCGTGATCGGACGCCCACGGCCGTACTTGAGGGCATTGGTGAGGAGGTTGTTCACTACCTGGTCGAGCCGCCTGCGATCCCAGCCGCCCGTGGCGTCGGCGGCGAGCTGGAGGGACATCGAGTTCCTGGTGAGGTCGTATTTGTGCTGCTCGACCACGTCGCACACGACCTCCGCGAGGTCGACCTCCTGTATCTGAAGCTCGATCCGTCCAGCGGCGATGCGCGAGACATCGAGCAGGTCGGAGACGAGCCGCTCCAGGCGATCGATCTGCCGCTCCACGACCGATAGCTTGATGACCAGGCGCTCGGGCGTGAGGCGGTCTGCGCGCGCGGCGCGCGCCGCGCGCAGCACGCTCTCCACCTCGGCGCGCAGCGGCGTGATCGGCGTCTTGAGCTCATGGGCCGCGACGGCGAGGAAGATCTCCCGCGCCCTCACGGCCTCTCGCGCCTGCTGGAGCATCACCTCGCGCTCCTCGGCCGCGAGCTTCTGCTCCTCGTAGAGCGCCGAGAGCTGGCGATTCAGCTCCTCCCTGCGGATCTCGTGCTCGCGTGTGACGCGCGCGGCCGCCGCCAGCGCCGCCGCCCTGGGGAGCAGCGGAAAGAGCAGGATGGCGGTGCCGACCGAGGCGATCGCCGTGATGGCCCGGATGGCCCCATCCAGCCAGTACGACGGCTGCCAGATGACCCACACATCCATGAAGTGCGTGAATCCACCGGCGACGATGAAGGTGCCAAACGCGAGGTACACCCACCGGAAGGGGATGTCCCGGATACGCCGGACCAGATGGGCGAGGGTCAGGGAGATCGAGAGGTAGGCGAAGCCGATCGCCAGGTTGGTGATGACCTGCAGCCAGACCATGCCCGGCTGCCAGAAGTAGCAATGGCCATGGGGCATGAATTCCGTCGCGAACAGACTGTGTGGCGACTCGAGCATAAGATCCTCTGCTGGAGTTTCCGAGGGCTCAGGATGATGTGCGAACGTAGTGTACAATCCTCAGCTGGCGAACAGGACGCGACGCGCGGGGCTCGTCGGCGGCGCTCTGGGCGCGGGCGCTCTGGGCGAGGCGAGGCGAGGCGAGGCGCGCCGCGGCCAGCGGCGGTGCCGGCAGGACCCGAAGGGCCGCTGCGGTTCGCGCGCGGTCTCCCGCGTGCTATGCACGCACGCTTCGATGAGTCCCGACCGCGAAGCCGCCGGCGCAGGCCGGCCGTTCACTGCCGCCGATCTCGACGCTTGTCTCAAGGTGCTCGAGGCCTTGGCCCTCGATCGCGCGGAGCTCGCCTCCATCAGCGCCGAGGACCGCCGCCGGCTTCTCCTGGCCGCCGGCCGCGTCTCGCGCCCCGAGCGCGCCGAGCAGCGAGAGCTCGCCAGGGCGTTCCGCAAGCGCGACCGGCACGCGCAGAGGTCCGCCGACGCCGCCCTGCTCGATGCGGTCGGCATCCGCGTCGCCCGCCGAGAGCCGGTGTTCCGCACGCCGGACGCGCTCGCCCCGGTCGCGCCCCCGCTGTCATGGGCCGACCCCGCCGAGGAGCCCGCGCCGCCGCCCGGGCCCACCGAGGAGCCTGAGCCGTCGCCCGAGCCCGGCGCGCCGGAGCTCGCGCGGCCGCGCAAGTGTTATGTCTGCAAGGCCGAGTTCCGCAGGGTCCACTTCTTCTACGACGCGATGTGCGCCGCCTGCGGCGACTTCAACTACGGCAAACGCAGCCAGACCGCTCCGCTCGACGGCCGCGTCGCGCTCGTGACGGGCGCCCGCGTCAAGATCGGTTATCAGGCGGCGATCATGCTCCTCCGCGCCGGCGCGCGGGTGATCGTCACGACCCGCTTCCCGCACGACGCCGCTCGCCGCTTCTCGGCGGAGCGCGACTTCGACGCCTGGGGATCACGGGTCGCGATTTACGGCCTCGATCTCCGACACACCCCGAGCGTCGAGCTCTTCACGCGCCACCTCCTCCACACGCTCGACCGGCTCGATTTCATCATCAACAACGCCTGTCAGACCGTGCGGCGACCGCCGGGCTTCTACGGCCACCTCATCGAGGGCGAGACCGCGCCCGTCCACACCCTCCCGCAGGGCGCTCGGCCCCCGCTCCGCGAGTACGACGCGCTCCGGGCGTGCGGCACGCTCCCCCTCGTCGCCGGCGCCGACCCCACCGCGGGCCTGCGCGAGCCCGCCTTGCTCTCCCAAATCCCGGCTCCGGGCGATGAGCGCCTCGACGAGCTGCTCTTCCCCAAGGGGCGCTACGACGCCGATCTCCAGCAGGTCGATCTCCGGACGCTGAACAGCTGGCGGCTCACGCTCGCCGAGGTCCCGACCGTCGAGATGCTCGAGGTGCAGCTCGTCAACGCGGTCGCCCCCTTCGTCCTGAACTCCCGGCTGAAGCCGCTCATGATGCGACGGCCCACGTTCGACAGGCACATCGTCAACGTCTCGGCGATGGAGGGGCAGTTCTACCGCCGTTACAAGACGGACAGGCACCCTCACACCAACATGGCGAAAGCCGCGCTCAACATGATGACGCGCACGTCCGCGCCCGATTATGCGAAGGACGGCATCTTCATGAACAGCGTCGATACCGGGTGGGTCACCGACGAGGACCCCGCGGCGCTCGCCGCCCGCAAGCTCGAGGAGCACGGCTTTCACCCGCCGCTCGATATCGTCGACGGCGCCGCTCGCATCTGCGATCCCATCTTCTCCGGGCTGCTCAGCGGCCAGCACGCGTACGGCCAGTTCTTCAAAGACTACATGCCGACCGACTGGTAGGCGCAGCCCGCGCCACCGCGCGCTCTCCTTCGCCGAGCTGTTGAGGCCGCTCGATTCCGCGGATCCTTTCTTGACAGTCGAGAGAGCCCGCTGATAAGCGATAACTTAACACTTACCACCAGGAGGGAGCGCTCCCCATGGAGATTCTGATCCACAACTCGCTGGCCCGCTTCCTCATCCAGGCGTTCCTGATCATCGCCTGCGCGCGGCTCGTGGGCATGGTGGCCCGCCGGATGGAGCAGCCGATGGTCGTCGCCGAGGTGACGGCGGGCATCCTTCTCGGCCCGTCGCTGTTCGGCTGGCTCTTTCCCGATGCGTCGGCGGTCCTGTTCGCCAAGGAGTCGCTGCCGCTCCTGAAGCTGGTGAGCGAGGTCGGCCTCATCGTCTTCATGTTCCTCATCGGGCTGGAGCTCGACCCGAAGCTCCTGCGCGGGCGCGGCCACGCCTCGGTCATCATCAGCCACACGAGCATCGTCGTGCCGTTCGCGCTGGGCGGGCTCCTCGCGCTCTACCTGTACCCGCGGCTCTCCGACAGCTCCGTCCCGTTCTCGTCGTTCACGCTGTTCATGGGCGTGGCGATGAGCATCACGGCGTTCCCGGTGCTCGCGCGCATCCTCACCGAGCGGCGCCTGCTGGGCACGAAGGTCGGCGCCCTCACCATCACGTGCGCCGCCGTCGACGACGTGACCGCCTGGTGCATCCTCGCGTTCGTCGTCTCGATCGCGCGTGCCACGGGCCTCGTGGGCGCCGTCTGGACCACCGTCTTCGCCGTCGCCTACATCGCCGGCATGCTGTTCCTTGTCCGCCCCTTCCTCGTCCGGCTCGGCGAGCGCGGCTCCAGCAAGGAAGGGCTCTCGCAGGACCTCGTCGCCGTCACGTTCCTCCTGCTCATCGTGTCGAGCTGGATGACCGAGATGATCGGCATCCACCCGCTGTTCGGGGCCTTCATGCTCGGCGCGATCATGCCGAAGGGCACCGGCTTCGCGAAGAGCCTCGCCGAGAAGCTCGAGGACTTCGCCGTGGTCTTCCTGCTCCCGCTGTTCTTCGCCTACAGCGGCCTGCGCACGCACATCGGGCTGCTCAACTCGGCCGACGGCTGGATGATGTGCGGCCTCATCATCGTGATCGCCTGCCTCGGCAAGTTCGGCGGCAGCGCCGTGGCCGCCCGCTTCACCGGCCAGAGCTGGCGGGAGGCCAGCGCGCTCGGCATCCTGATGAACACCCGTGGCCTGATGGAGCTCATCGTCCTGAACCTCGGGCTCGATCTGGGCATCATCTCCCCCAAGCTGTTCACGATGATGGTGCTCATGGCGCTGGTCACCACCTTCATGACCACGCCGCTCCTGCGCTGGATCTACCCGCCGGAGGAGCTCGCCAAGGAGCTCGCCGACGTGCCGGAGCGCACGCCGCTCCCCGTCGCGGCGGACGTGTTCACCGTGCTCATGTGCGTCTCGTACGAGCGCTCCGGCCCCGGCATGGTGACGCTCGCGAGCGCGCTCGCGGGCAGCGGACCCGAGGCGAGGCGCCTCTACGCCCTGCGCCTCATCCCGCCGACCGATCGCGGCTCGTTCTACCTCGACCAAGGGCCCGAGCGGCAGGGGGCGGCCGCGCTGGCGCCGCTCCTGTCGCGGGCCAAGGAGCTGGGCGCCGAGGTCCGGCCGCTCTCCTTCGTCTCGCCCAAGCCGAGCCACGACATCTGCAACGTCGCCGACGTGAAGCAGGCCGACCTCGTGCTCGTCGGGTGGCACAAGCCGCTGCTCAGCCAGACCGTGCTCGGCGGCACCGTCTACGAGGTCATGCGCGGCGCCCACACCGACGTCGGCGTGCTCATCGATCGCGGGCTCGCCGCGGTCCGCAAGCTGCTCGTGCCGTTCCACGGCACGTTGCACGACAGGGCGGCGCTCGCGCTGGCCCGCCGGCTCGCGCAGCAGGTCGGCGCCGACGTCACCATCCTCCACGTGGTCAAGCCGAAGCGCAGGTCCGACGACACGCTCGGCGCGCAGCAGGCGGTCGACGAGGTGTTCGAGGGCGAGGAGGGCGGCGCGCTGCAGAAGTCCAAGGTGGTGCTCAAGGTGGTCGAGCACGACTCCCCCGCGGACGCGGCCCTCGAGGAGGCGAAGCGCGGCTACGATCTCGTCCTCGTCGGCGTCGGGCCCGAGTGGGGCCTCGCGCAGCGCCGGTTCGGCATCCGCGCCGAGCACATCATCCAGGGCTGCCCGACCTCGCTGCTCGTCGTGCGCAGCCACGAGCCCGCCACCGCGCGCGCGCCGGCCCCGGCGCCCGCCCCGCAGATCCTCTCGACCGCCCTCGCGGTCGAGCCCGATCGCTCCTGATCCCATGCCAGC
Source organism: Sorangium sp. So ce381 (assembly GCF_051473845.1). Taxonomy (NCBI): domain Bacteria; kingdom Pseudomonadati; phylum Myxococcota; order Polyangiales; family Polyangiaceae; genus Sorangium; species Sorangium sp. So ce381. The sequence goes on from NZ_CP150336.1 coordinate 3,547,168, forward strand.
GATGTCCGACGCTGACGGCGCCGCGCGCGCCCGCGCGGTCGCCGAGTTCGGGGCCGCGCTGCGGCTCCTCCGCGTCGAGGCGGGCCTGAGCCTGCGAGCGCTCGCGCACCGCATCGGCGTCTCCAGCGCCTACCTGAGCCGCGTCGAGCACGGGCACGACGCCATCCCCACGCCCGACCGGCTCACGGCGATCGCGGGCGCGCTCGAGCTCCCGCCGGCGGTGCTCCTCGAGCTCGGCCACCAGGTCGAGCCGCTCGTCTCGCGCTACCTCGAGCGCGTCCCGTCGGCGAAGGCGCTCTGCGCGGAGCTCGCGCGGCGCAACCTCAGCGGCCCGCAGCTCGCGCGCGTCAAGGCGTTCATCGACGCCGAGTTCCCGGCGAGCGCGGCCCTCGGGGGGGCGCCCGCGCGGCGGCTCAGCGGGCTGCTCACGCCCGAGCGCGTCGTTCTGCAGCTCTCGTGCGCGGACATCGAGGACGTCATCGACGTCGCGGCGTCCCGGCTCGCGCCCCCCGGCGGCGCGCTCGCGGCGAGCGCGCTCGCTCAGGAGATCCTGCGGCGCGAGCTCGAGTCGCCCACGGCGCTGGGCAACGGCGTCGCGGTCCCGCACGCGATCGTCCCCGGCGCGAGCCAGGCGGCCGTGCTCGCGACGCTGGCCCAGCCGCTCGCGGTGCCGACGCCGGGCGGCGCCCCGCTCCGCCTGTTCGTCGTCCTCGTCTGCGGCGAGGGGGGCCGCGCGCACCTCGAGCTGCTCGCCCAGGCGGCCAGGCTCGCCAGCCTCGGCGCCGCCGACGCGCTGTGCGCCGCGCGCGACCCCGCGCAGCTCATCGACCAGCTCTCTCAGATCGAAGCGGGCTGCGGCTGATCGCGGCGGTCCCGGCGCGGGCGGCCGGAGGGGCCGCCGTCACTCGACGCGGACGAGGCGCTGCACAACGGACGAGCCGCCGCGCGCGTCGCGCAGGACCGCGGTGATCGTGGCGACGCCCGGCTCGGCCGGCGGGATCCACTTCACGGCGTGATCGCCGATGTACCCCTCGTTCGCGTCGCTCACGAGCTTGATGCCCCCGTCGAGATCGCCCAGATCGGCGAAGTAGTCGACCCAGACGATCTCCTTCAGCGCCTGCTGCTGCGCGCTGGGATCGTCCTCCGCCACCTCGGGATCGACGATCGCGTCGAGCTCGTAGGCCGCGCACTCGACGAACGGATCCTCCGCGCTGCAGCCGGCCTCGCGCCGCGCCTCCGCGCTCACGCGGCAGCGCGGGACGGTGGGGATGTCGGCGAAGTCCTCTGGCATGGGCTTGCCGTCGAGCGTGAGCCCCTGCACCTCCGGGTTCGCGTTCGCGCGACCCCCCTGGAAGGCATAGATCTGCGTGTAGCCGGGCACGAAGCTGTCCGGGCCGAGCCGGCGCCCGTCCTTGAAGCACGCGACGGGGAACGTCCCGGCGCGGCCGGTGCCCTGGTCCTCCACGAGACCGAGCTCCCCGGTGCAGGCGACGAAGAAGACGTACGCGCTCCCGGAGGCCGGACCCCCCGTGGCGGGCGCCGTGCGGCCGGTGAGGATGTCGTCGCTGATCGTGATCGTGTACGTGTCCCCGAAGCCGGGGCGCACGCCGTTGAGGTCGGGCAGCGGGACCGTCGGGTCGCCTCGCTCCACCCACGCCTGGATCTCGGAGGTGATGCCTTCGAGCTGCGCATAGCAGCCGTAGTAGTCGTCCCCGATCGGGTTCTCGCACCCGCCGAACCAGTAGACCGAGACCGGGCGCGACCCGTCCTCGGGGCCGCCCAGCCCGTCCTGGTAGTGGATCCGGAAGGTGACCTGGTCTCCGGGGTTGGCGTACGGCTTGTCGGCGACCACCGCGAAGACGCGGAGCCCGCCCACGAGGCTCGGCGGATCGAAGCCCGCGACGCACCCCGAGGCGATCGCCGGCGACGCGATCGCTGCGAGCGCGAGCGTCCCCAGCACCGCGCGCCGCCACCGGCGCCCGCGGCCCGCGCCGTCGCGCTTCGCCGCGCCGTCGCGCTTCGCCGCGCCGTTCATCGCCTGCGCCCCGCGCATCTCAGAACTCTCCTCGCATCCCGAAGCTCGGCAGGATGGGCAGCCCCGTGACGTATTGACGGGCTGTGTAGTTGTAATTGTACTGAATCGCCTCGCTGTTCGCGTTGTTGTAGACGTTCTGCACGTCGAGGTAGGCCGCGAGCCGCCAGGTCTTGAACTTCCACGTCTTGTCCAGGCGCAGATCGAGCTGGTGGAACGCCGGGAGCCGCTCGCTGTTCGGGCCGGAGAACGGGATGGGGGTATAGGTCCCGGTGGGCGCGTAGAAGAGCGCGTTGGTGCGGTACGGGTCGCAGCTCTGCTCGTTGACGTTGCACACGTTGGGCGTGACCAGGTTGCCGGAGACGAGGCGGAACCGGGCGCCGAACTCCCAGCCGTCGCCCAGGCGGTAGCTGCCGAGCACCGTCAGGATGTGGGTCTGATCGAACGGGACGAGCCGCTCCGGCTCGCCGGGCTCCGGCACCCGCGTGCTGCGGGACAGCGTGTACGCGGCCCAGCCGAAGAAGCGATCGTCGGGCTTGTACTTGAGCAGGAACTCGCCGCCGACGACCCTGCCCGATCCGACGTTCTGGTAGTCGAGCTGGATCGTCCCGGGTCGGTTCACGCCGACGACGAGCTCGTCCAGCTGCTTGTAGAACCCCTCGGCGGACGCCTCGATGTGCCGGGTCAGCTCCTGCTCGACGCCGACCGCGTAGTGCAGCGCCCGGGTCGACTTCAGGCCGGGGTTGCCGAGCGGCGGGATCACCTCCTGGAACTGAGGAGGCTGATGGAACACCCCGAGGCCGCCCTTCACCGTGGTCCGCGGGAACCCGGGGACGACGTCGAAGCGCCCGTTCACGCGCGGGCTCACGGTGACCTGCTGGTTCAGGTCCTGGTAGTCGACGCGCAGGCCCGGGACGATCTTCGCCCGGGGGGTCGGGGCGAGCTCGAGCTCGGCGTACGCTGCGGGGTAGAAGAACTCGCCGTCGCGCGAGACCTCCTGGAGGGCGCGCGTCGAGAACGGCTGGTTCGGCGGCTCGCCGGGGCGGTTCGGCCCGGGGGCGCGGAGGTTCACGGCGTAGAGGCCGGCGAAGACGTCGAGCCCCGCGTTGAACACCGTGCCCTTCGAGATGCGCCGCGCGTACTCGAGGCGGCCGGAGATCGTCTTGAGATCGAGCTGAAAGTAGATCGGCCCGATCCCGAAATCGGCGTCGTCGCGCGCGAGCGCGAGCACGCCGTCGAGCCGGTCCTTGTCGGTGAGCTCGTGATCGTAGCGGACCTGGAGCCGCTGAAACGCCGTGTGGAGCCCGACGTTGCCGGAGAGGGCCGGCTCGTTGGGCGCCGGGTCGCTGAGCAGCAGCTCGAGGGCGTCGTCCGAGCCGAAGAACGTGAGGCGGAGCCGCGCCGAGGGCGTGGGCTCGGTCTCCAGGAGGACCTGGTAGTCGTAATAGACCGGCGCCTGGGTGACGCCCGCGCCCGCGGCCTCGAGCACGGGGCCGAACGACTCTCCGATGTAGCTCCGCCGTCCTGCCACCATGAAGCGGGTGTTGTCGAGGAACGGCACGGGGCCCTCGAGCAGGACGCGCGCGTCGATGAGGTCCATCTGCGCCAGGCCGTGGAGCTTGCCGTCCTCGTTGGGCGAGCGGAGGGCGACGTCGACGATGCCGCCCTGCACACGCCCGTACTTGGCGCTGAAGTTGCCGGGGTAGAAGTCGATCCGATCCAGCATCTCGGTCGGCACGACCGAGGAGAGGCCGCCGAAGTGGTAGATGAGCGGCACCTGCGTGCCGTCGACGAAGGTCTGCGTGTCCTGCGGGCCGGAGCCGCGGACGATGAGCAGCCCCGCGATGCTGGGCGGGCGGGCCACGCCCGGCAGGTTCTGGAGCGAGCGCAGGGCGTCGCCGTTCGTGCCGGGGATCCGGTTGATCTCGCGCTGCTCGATCGTGCGCTTCGTGACCTCGCGCGGCGGCCGCGTGCCGCGGACCGTGACCTCGAGGCCGTCGCCTTGCGGCAGGAGCCGGTACTTCACCTCGAGCTGCTCCCCGGGGGCGAGCGCCTCCTCGACGGAGAGCGGCTCGAAGCCGGGCGCCGCGATGGTGACCTGGTATCGCCCCGGCGGCAGATCGGCGAAGGCGAAGGCGCCGCCCTCGTCGGTCGTGAGCGCCGGCGGCGCGGCGGCCGTCGCTGTGCCCGAGCCCGCGCCCGCGCCGGCGACGCGCGCGACCGAGACGGTGGCGCCGGCGAGCGGGACGTCGCCCCCGCTGGCGAGCACGGTGCCGCGGAGGCTCTCGGCGGGCTTCGCGGGCTCGCCGGCGGCCGGCGGCGGCGAGGCCGTCTTCAGGGTGAACGAGTAGCGGTACAGGATGCGGGCCGGGGCGGGGGTCCCGTCGGCGCGGCGGGCGGGCTCGAACTCGAGCTTCTGGGCCGCGGCCAGCGCCGACTCATCGAACCCGTGCCCCGCGCTCTCGACGACGACGGCGTGCTTCACGCGCCCGTCGCGGTCGATGTCGAGCTGCAGGGTCACCGACGCCTCGCGCCCCTGCTTCTCGGCCTCCGGCGGGTACTCCGGGGGCGTGTAGTTGAGCGCTCGCGGCGGCGTCGCCTTCCCCGTCGGCGCGGCCGTGGAGGCAGGCGGCGTGACGATCGCGCCGCCCGGGCCTCGGGGCACGGCTGCCCCGCCCTCGGACGCTTGCGGCGCCGCCTGCCCGTCCTGGCCTTGCTGCTGCGCCTGCGCCGGGGAGGGGGAGAGCGCGGCGAGCAGCGACACGAGCACCGCGGCGGACGGCCTGCGGTCGCCGCGCGCGCTCGGGCGGGGGCGCGCGCGCCGGTCATCGATGCGGATGGAAGCGGAGGGCTCCTGCGCGGTCACGACGTCACACCGGGTCGCGCCGCTTCAGCACCGCGCAGAGCGTGACGAGGATGATCAACGTCATCCCGGCGAGCACCGCATAGGGCATCCAGGTCTGATCGTAGGTGGTGAAGCCCCACGCGCCCGCGTAGTTGTCGGCCGCCATCTGCGCGATGGCGCACTTGAACTTGCCGCCCTCGATGAAGTCCGCCGCGCTCGTGTCGGTGCGGTGCAGATCGATGACCCACGCCGGATCCTCCGCGGTCGCGAGCCGCTCCGGCGCGATCGCGCCCTCGAAGCCCCAGCGCGCCGGGATGATGTACATGAGCGGCCGGAGGTGCGGCACGGTCGTCATCGGCACCATGAGCCCGCCGAGCACGACCTGGGGGATGAGCGCGATCGGCGTGAGCGCCATCGCCGCCTCGGACGAGGCGACCACCGTGGAGAGCAGGAGCCCCATCGCGACGGCGCTGAGCGAGGTGGCGGTCAGCGCGGCGAGCTGCATGCCGAACGCCTGCATGCCGCCGTGGAAGCCGAGCGCGAAGAACACGATCGCGAGCAGGACCGTGCACTGGACGAGGCAGAAGCCGGCGAGCAGCAGGTACTTGGAGAGCACGTAGTTGACGAGCCCCAGGTTGACCATGCGCTCGCGGAGGTAGATGGCCCGCTCGCTGACGATCTCGCGCGCCGCGTTCGAGGTCCCGAACCAGACGGCGGCGACGACGAGGAAGAAGATCGCCGCGGTGTGGTCGGTGGTGACCTCCATGCCCTTGATGACGTCGGTGCTCTTGTCCGCGCCGCCCGCGCGGCGGCCGAGCTCCTGGAGCGCGCCGAGGCACCACGCCGGGATCGCCTTCTCCTGCCCGCCGAAGACGATCGCGAGCAGGATGCCGATGATCGGGGCCTGGAGGAGCATGATCAGGGTGCCGCCGATGTCGCGCTTCTTCACCTTGAAGTAGCGCGACAGGAGCAGGCCGAGCTGCCCCTTGGTCGTGGCGCGCCCGGCGGGGATGCCGCGCTGCCCCTGGCCGGTGCCGATCTCGCGCCGACCGGAGTACATCCGGCGGTACGTCGGGTTGCCGTCGCTGAAGAACTCCTTGCGCCACTCGATGGCGGCGAGCTTCCTGGCCTCGCCGCGCGACGCGTTCGGGTTCCGCGCGCGGAGCTGATCGAAGATGGGCCGCTCCCGGAGCGCGAGCATCTCGAACATGTCGCGCGGGTTGTCGACGTCGTTCTGCTGGCCGTGCCGCTCCTTCCAGCTGCCGAAGAAGCGGTACGCGTCGGGCCGGGTCGGCCCGAAGAACATCGGGATGCCGCCGTAGCCGAGGATGAGCGCGTGGCTGAACTTCTCGAACTCGTCCTTCGCCGGCTGGTGGATCGTCATGATGATCGTCTTGCCGGTGGCCTTCGTGAGGTCATGCAGCAGGCTGATCAGCGCGGTCGTGTCGTCGGCGGCGAGGCCCGAGGTCGGCTCGTCGAGGAAGAGGATGACGGGATCGGTGACGAGCTCGAGCGCGATGTTGACGCGCTTGCGCTGCCCGCCCGAGAGGATCTTGTTCTCGGGCTTGCCGATCTGGAGGTTCTTGACGCCCTCGAGGCCGAGATCCTTGATCGTCTGCTCGACGCGCGCGTCGATCTCGGCCTCGGTGTAGTCGGGCGGGAGGCGGAACTTCGCGCTGTAGCGGACGGCCTCGAAGACGGTGAGCTCCGGGTGGACGAGATCGTCCTGCGGCACGTAGCCGATGGATCCGCGGAGCGTGTCGTAGATGTTGTAGAGGTCCTCGCCGTTGATGCGGACGACGCCGCTCGTCGGCGGCAGGTAGCCGTTCAGGGTGAGCAGGAGCGTCGTCTTGCCGGCGCCCGATGGCCCCATGAGCGCGATCATGTCGCCCGGCAGCGCCTTGAAAGACACGTTGTCGAGGAGGGTCTTCTGCTCGTTCGGGTTGTCCCGATCGGGGACCTGGAGGGCGAGGCTCCACGCCTCGATCTCGTAGAGCGGGCGTCCTGCCCACCGATCGGCGGAGTACTCCTCCTGGACGACCTCGACGGCGCCCGCGCCCCCCATCTCGATCTGGAGGGGCATGGGCCCGATGTAGATCTTCTCGCCGCTCTGCACGGCGATCTTCTGGCCGGGCGCGATGCGGTTGCCGCGGACGTAGGTCCCGTTGGCGCTGCCGCGATCCTCGACGTAGAGCTGCCCGTTGATCGAGTGCAGGAGCGCGTGGTGGCTCGACACCTGGGGGTGGGCGAGCACGATGTCGTTGTCGGGCGTCCGGCCGATCTTCTTGACGTTCGATCCGCCGCCGGAGAAGTCGAGCTGGCCGAGGACCGTCTTGTTCTTCCTCCCGGGCGCGCCGGCGGCGGGCACCGAGGACGCCGCGTGCGCGGGCTGCTGCGGCGGCGCGTAACCGGCGACGCCGGGCGGCGCGTAACCCCCGGCGCCGGGCTGCTGCGGCGCGTAACCCCCGGCGCCCGGCTGCTGCGGCGGCGCGTAGCCGCCGGCGGCAGGCTGCGGCGGCAGGACGCTGGCTGCGGGCGGGGCGCCGGAGGCGGCCGGCAGCGCGGATTGCCGGGCGGCCTGGGCGAGCTGGACGAGCAGGCTGACCTGGACCGGGACGGGGCCGAAGGCGATGGCGCCTTGCGGATCGATGGGCGTCGGCGTGCCAGCGGAGATGCGCTGCGCGCCCACGTACGTGCCGCTCGTCGAGTTGTGGTCGATGACCATCATGCGATCGAGCGTGACGGTCGCGTGCTGGCTCGAGACGCTCGGGTGCTGGAGCACCAAGGAGGCGCGCCCGGGGTCTCGTCCGATCACCACTTGGCCGGGCGCCGGCGCGAGGTTCCCGGGCGACGCCAGCATCAGCGTGATGGCCGGGTGGTTCAGCGGGACCGGCGTCTGCGCGACCACGAACTGGGTGCGGAAGTCGAACGGGACCTGCTCCCCCGGCGAGAGGGGCCGCCCGTTCGCCGACGCCGGCCCTTGCCCGCAGGAGAAGAGCAGCTTGCCACCCCCCTGGTTGACGATGCGCGCGTGCTCGGGCAGGACGCCGGGTGCGACGAGCACCACATCGCAGGTGGGGGCGCTGCCGATCGTGATGCTTTGTTTACCTAGCCCCGGGATCATGCGGGCCGCGTTTCACCACAGGCCGTCGGGGAGGGCAAGGGAAGAGGCGCGTGCCGTGCGCCGCCTGTCGCCACGCTGGTGCGGCGTCGCTCGCGGAAGCGGAAACGGAAGAGGAGCGCGCTTCTGCACGCGCGCGGCGATGGCCGCCGTTCGGTGGGAGACTCGCGCCCGCTGGACGAACGGAGCGTCAGCGCGGAGCGCCGTGACCTCCGGGAGCCAGGTGGTTCAGCGGGTCACAGATCGAGCAGCATGAAGCCGGCGCGGGCCTCCTCGAGAGAGGGTGCAGGGGTCGACTCCGGCACGTCTTCCAGATCCTCAGGCGCGCCATCCATGTCGTCGCCGTCCTCGAGCTCTTGGTCGCCAGGCATGGAGGGACCTCCGGAAAGTTAGGCTAATCCGGAATCCTGTCCTTCTTCAATCGCATTCCGCGAGCGGGACCGTCGCGCGCCACGCATCTGTCGTCTGCGCTCGTTTGCGCTCAATTGCGCTCATTTGCGCTCGTTTGCGTTTCTTTGCGCTGAGCTCGATCCTCGTCCTCGTGTCCGCCGCCGTTTCCGCTCATCCGTGCATGGCGGTGGGTGGGGCGGCCTTTCTGTTCCGCGCTCAGCTGCCGAGGAGCTTCCAGAGAAGGAAGACGAACAGCACGAGGATCACGGCCGCCGCCGAAGCGATGAGGGCGATGTAGACGCCGCGCGGGGCGCGCACAGTGGTCGGCACGCTTGATGCCCCAGACGACGACACGGGTCCGGAGAAGCTCGGTGCTGGCGCGGGGCGCGGGCCGGTTGCGGCGTACGCGTGAGCATGCAGCGGCGCGGGCGCGAGGTGAGGGGGCGGGGCGGCGGCGACAGGGGGACCGCCGGGCGCTGCGGGGTTGTGCCCCGGGAACGCCACCGAAGGCGGCGGGACGTCCTGCTCGGTCGCTTGAAGAGGCGCGCCATAGGCGGCTCCGACGTGAGCTGGAGCGCCGTATGCGGCGCCAGGAGGATGCGGCGCACCGTAGGGGGCGCCAGGAGGGGGCGGCACGCCGTAGGCGGCGCCAGGATGATGCGGTGCGCCGTAGGGGGCGGCACGGTGGGGCGGAGCGCCGTAAGCGGCGCCTGGGTGAGGCGGCGCCCCGAACGAACCAGGCTGGGGTGGCGCGGCGCGGCCCATCGGAGCCGCCGCGGGAGCGCTCAGGGGGAGGGGAGACAGCACGGCGGGTGCGTCGGGCGCGTTCGGGTAAGCCACCGGGGGATGGGCCCCTGGCACGGTTGGAGGCAGCGCCAGCGCGGAGTCCAACGGTGTGGGCGTCACGGGCGACCCGCTGTCGGCGGCCGTGGGGCTCACGGCCGGCGCGATGGGGGCGGCGGCTGGCGCCACGGGAGGCAGCTCGTCGGTGGCCGTGGGGCTCACGGCCGGCGTGCTGTCGATGGTGGGACGAAGCGCCGGCGCGCCATGGGCAGCGGCGGCAGCGGCAGCGCCCGGTGCGACGGCCGGCACGTTGTCGGTGGCCGTCCGCGCGACGACCGGCACGTTGTCCGTGGCCGTCGGCGCGACGGCCGGCACGTCATCGGAGCCCGTCGAGACCGAGGTCGCCGCGTTGCTGGTGGACGCTGGACGCGGCCCGGGCGTGCCGATGGAACCTGCCGGGACCACGGTGATCGCGTTGTTGATGGATGCAGGTCGCGGCGTGTCCGAGGAGCCCGTCGGGACGACGGTGATCGCATTGTTGATGGACGCCGGGTACGGCGCCGGCGGCTTTCCCGCGGCCGCCGCGCCGCTCGCGGCCGCAGGGGCGCCATGGCCGTGGGGGAGCGGCGTGCTCGTGGCGTGCTGCGGGCCGATCGCCGCCGCCTCGGGCCGGGTCATCGCGACGGTCTCCTGAGGGCGCGAAGCGCGCGCAGGGCCGGCGCCGTCGCCGGGGCCAGCCGCCCCTGGCGGCCCGTGCGCGATGGTCAGCGAGCGGCTGCCCGTCTCGAGCACCCGGACCATCTGCACGGTGATGTTGTCGTGACCGCCGCGGTGGTTCGCGAGCTGCACGAGCATCCTGCACGCGTGATCGACCGAGCCCGACGCGAGCGCCTGCCGCGTACACCCGAGGATGTCGCCGGCGAGCACGAGATCGGTGAGCCCGTCGCTCGACTGGATCAGCACGTCTCCCGGGTAGAGCTCCATCGGCTCGGGTCGAACCTCGACCTCCACCTCCGGCTTCATCCCGAGCGCGCGTGTGATCTTGTTCGCGTCGGGGTGGCCGATCGCCTGCGCCTCCGTGATCATGCCCGCGTCGATCATCCCCTGCACCATCGAGTGGTCGCGCGTGAGGGGGTAGATCTGGTGGCTCCGGATCACGTACGCGCGGCTGTCGCCGACGTGCGCGACGTCGACGCCGCGATCGTGGAGGATCATCGCGACGACGGTCGAGCCGGGCCGGACGCGGTTCTCCGGCGGCCCGCCCAGCTGGTAGACGCGGCGCCCTGCTTCCTCGATCGCGGCCTTGAGCGCGCCGCTCGGGCCCACGGCGGCCGGCGTGTGCTCGATCATCTCGAAGATGGTCTTGATGGCGGTGCGGCTCGCCTCGCTGCCGCCATAGTGGCCGCCCATGCCGTCGCACAGGACGCACAGGTAACCGAACTGGGTCTCGGCGTAGCCGCAGGAATCCTCGTTGACCTGCTTGTTCGGGTCCCGACCCGCATCGCTGGCCTGGGCGAACTCGATCTTGAGGTGCGGAGAGGACTCGGTCGGGGGCATCATGGGTGGGCGTCGCTCGGGGCGCGAGAACGGGCCCCGGACACGCTACTCCAAACGGACGCTGAACTCGACGGGGCCGAACCGCAACGACGCGCCGGGCGGCACGAGCGTCCACACGGCCGCGGCGATTCGCTGGCCGTTCACGTAGGTCCCGTTGTTGGAGTTCTCGTCCCGCACGAACAGCTGGCCGGCCTCGAGCTTCACGCTCGCATGGGTGCCGGACACGCGCGGCTCCGACAGCGCGATCAGGCACGACGCGCCGTCGCGCCCCGCGCGCACCTCGGCGCCGGGGTGCACGGTGAAGATGCCCGCCGGGCCCGAGAGCGTCGCCCGGCTGACCCCGCCCATGGGGGGCCCCATCATCGGCCCGCCGCCGTAGCCGCCGAAGTCGCCCGGGGGCGGCGGCGCGGGCGCGTAAGGCGGAGGCGGCCCGCTCCCCGCCACGATGGGCCTCGGCGGCGCGGCCGCCACGGTGCCGCCGCGCCGCTTCCCGCCGCCGCGGAAGATGGAGACGAGGAGCAGCACGATGACGACGCCGCCGAAGGTCACGCCGCCGATGAGCAGGTACGGCAGCGGCGCCTCCTTCGCCTTCAGCGTGAGGATCTTGTCGGCCGTGACCGCGCTCGTCCGCCGCGCCTGGTTGTCGTAGATGATGAGGCGCGCCGTCGTCTGGTCGCCCTTGCCCACGAGGAACTTGTCGGTGTCGGGGAGCTCGAACTCGACGACGCTGTCGCCGGCCGAGACCGCCTTGCCGCGCATCCCGCCCTCGATCAGCGTCCGCTGGGCCTTCTTCGCGTCCTCGATGTTCCCGCCCTGCAGCGACTGCGGCGCCGCCTGGTTCTTCGGGACCATGTAGATCTCTGCCCGCTGCGCGTTGCCACCCCAGCAGAAGTTGCCGAAGATCTTGACCGTGCCGCCGGGATAGATCGGCGTCTTCTTCGCCGCGCGGTCGGTCGCGTCGCGGTCGACGTCGAGCGGCCACGCGGTCGGATCGATGCCGACGGGGACGTTCTGGAAGGTGGCGTCGCCCGCGATCGGCGGATCCGTGTTGATGAAGGCGAGCTTGAACGTCTGCGTGATGCTCGGCGCGACGCACGAGACCCGCCACTTCACGATGTGCATCTTGTTGAAGCGGGTGCGGATCGCGTTGACGATGTTGGCCGCGCGCCGCTGCTGGCCGTCGCGCACCACGCTGAAGAAGCCGCCGATCTCGGTGTTCGCCATCCCCTCCATGAACTCGCGGGCGTTCGCCGTGAACTCCTCGACGAGCTGGCTCGGGAACCAGATCGAGATGACGGGCACCGGCGTCTTCGGCAGGACGTCGTTGTTCTCGGGGAACCGCCCCTTCGTCAGGTAGTCGCGGAGGAGGTTCGACGCGGCGGCGGTCGAGCTGGGATCCGCGCCGGCGGAGCCGTTCGAGAGGACCACCATCGCCTGGTGCATCGGCACCTGGACGCCCTGACCTGCGTTGCCGAGCTCCTTGAACGCGTCGGTCGCGGCGTTCTTGATGATCGTGAAGAGCGGGCGCGTGCGGCCCTGCGTCGGGTAGGTGCGCGCGACGCCGGCGATCGCCTGCGCCGCCGCCTGCTTGTTGCTCACCCACTTCGAGTCCTCGACGATGCCGCGATCGTTGAAGAACATCACGTCGACGATGTCGTTCGGCTGCATCGCGTTGACGAACGCGCTCGCGACCGACTTCGCCTCGTCGAAGCGGGCGCCCATGCTCGACGCGGCGTCGATCAGGATGAGCCACGCCGTCCCGACGCCCGGCTGACCGGCGCTGTCGCCCCACCGCGCCTTCGACTCGAACTTCGCCGGCAGATCCGTGCCGTCGACCGTGACGGAGAGGATCGCGTTCTTGTCCGGGAAGTCGAACGACGAGTAGAGCGCCGACGGCTGCTCGATCGCGTCGGCGACGCAGTCGAGGTTCGCGTTGCCCGTGAGCGCGGCGCAGTTGCGGGTGAGGTCGCTGAGGCGCTTGTTCTGCACGACCTCGAGCACGGTCGTGAGCACGGGCGAGCCGTCCACGGTGCTCGCGCGCGGGTCGATGCGGAGCATGTGCGCTTCGGGCGCGGCCTCGGCGCGGCGCTGTCCGGCGAGGAGCGCGAGGACAGCGGCCGCGAGCGCGAGGAGCTTCGCGCAGCGCAGGGCCTTGCCCTCGCGCCTGCCGCGACGGGCGGAGGCGCTCATGGAATGGATCGGGCGAGTCGCGTCATGAGAGGGAGTCATGCGTGGGGATCTCCAGCGGGCGCGAGGGAGCCGAGGAGCGCTCCCTGCGCGAGCGGGGCGGCCGCCGCGCGCTGGCGGCGGCTATCCGGTTGGTTTTCACGCAGCCTGGCAGGGGCGCCAGGTGCCGGTCGAACGTCGCGGGGGAAGGGGGCCAGGCTCGGCAACGCCTCTCCTCGTGCGATGGGCCCGTCAGGCCCGCGCGGCCACGCTGAGCAGGATGACGCTGAACCCGCCGAAGCGGATCTTGTCGCCATCGCGCAGCTCGCGCCGGCCCTGGAAGCCGATCGCCTCCTCGTTGTGGAACGTCCCATTGGTGGAGCCGAGGTCGGCGAGGACGATCCGACCGCCGTCGACCTCGAGCGTCGCGTGATGCGTCGAGGTCGTGCCGTGCGCTATCTCGATGTCGACCTTCTGCCCTGTCTCGGCGCGGCCGACGATGTTCTTGCCTTGCCAGAGCGGCCAGAACCTGCCGAGCGCGTCGTCCTGAAAGCTGACGAGGAAGCCGGCGAGGGCGCGGCGGCTCTCCTGCCCCACGGCCCTCGGCGGCGCCGGCGTCGGCGGGCGCACCGCGGGAGGAGGCGGGATGTACGCGGGCGGCGGGCCCGGCGGGGCGAGGTTCTGCTGTGGCTGCGGCGGCTCGCCGTAGGCTCCGCTGCCGCTCGGCTGCGGCATCGGCGGCGGCGCGGACGCCCCTTGCTGGTTGGGCGCATAGGCCGTCTGGTTGAAGGGATCGCCGCTCATCTGGATGCCGTCGAGGGCGATCGGGTGGCCTCCCTCCATGCAGAACGAGCCGCCCGCCGGGATCGCATGCCCCTGCACGCAGCGCGCGCCCTGCGGCTGCGGAGGCGGACCGAACCCGGGCTGCGGGGGCGGGCCGAAGCCGGGCCGCGGGAGCGGAGGGCCGGGATAGCTGCCCTGCTGCTGCTCAGGGAAGCCCGGGGCCGAGCCATAGCCGCCGCCCGGTGCGCCGTAGATCGGCGGCTCCGGCGGGAACGGCGGCGGTTTCAGCGGTACCGGAGGGGGCGGCTGGGGCGCGCCGAAGCCACCAGGCTGCGGCCCGAAGGGCGGAGGCGGACCGAAGCCGGCCGGGCCGCCGTCGGGCGGCGGCGGGAACCCGGGAGGCGAGCCTGGAGGAGCCCCGAACGGCGCCGGCGGGGGCGGACCAAAACCGCCGCTCGGCGAGCCATAGTTCGGGGGAGGCTCCGGGGGCGCCCCGAAGCCCGGAGCAGGAAACGGCGGAGGAGGAGGCGGCGGCGGAGGCGGAGCCCCGAACGCTCCAGGCCCGGACGGGGCGAGCGGCGAGGCGCACACAGCGCAGAATTTATCGGCGGGGGTCGCGGGCGCACCGCAACGCGGACAGAGCATGGTGATCCTTCTCGGGTTTCGCGGCGCCGGGGGCACCGCCGCCGCGAGCATACCGTGGCCGCTCGGCCGAGGATCAAGGAAGAAGTATGCGGGAACCCTTGCTACAGGCCGGCAACGCGGTGCGTGCGCGCGCATGCACGTGTCATCGTCCAGCGCGCAGCTGCTTCCGCGCTGCGCCCTGGATGCTTGCGCACGCGATCGAAGCAGGGAGCCGGCTGTCCCCCTGGCAATCTGCTCTGCGGGAGCGCTCTCCATGCGGCCGGGGAGCCGGCCGGCGGGATCAATCCTTTGCGTCGCGGACGCGGGCGGCCTTGCCTGCCAGGTTGCGCAGGTAGAAGAGCCGCGAGCGGCGGACCACGCCACGCGAGACGATCTCGACCTTGTCGATGCGGGGGCTGTGGAGGAGGAACATGCGCTCGACGCCGACCGTGAAGCTCACCTTGCGCACGGTGAAGGTGCTCCGGACCCCGGCGCGGTGGCGCTTCAGCACGACACCCTGGAACACCTGGATGCGCTCCTTCTCGCCCTCGACGATCCGGTAGTGGACGCGCACCGTATCGCCGACCCGGAAATCCGGGATCCCCTCGCGGAACAGGGGAGCTTCGATCTTCGCGAGGATGTTCGAGGTCTGCATGGTCGGTCAATCCTTCAAAGGGTCGGGGATCCGTCTTCGCGGTCCCGTGCCCGTGCTCAAGGGGGCAGGGCCGCCGCCGTTCGTGGACTGCGTCCGGCGGAGCGGGGGCCGCGCGCGGCCCTCGTGCTTCACGCGATGAACGCAGACGGAACCCGGTTGCGGTTCCGTAGAACATGGGCGCGAGCGCGTGCCCGCGCACCTCCCCGGGGGGTACCGGAGAGGTGCGGCATTATGCATGCGGGCGATCCGGTGTCAACGCCGGCAGCGGCGCAGTCGTTCTTGATGGGCGCGCTTGGTGCGCGTGTGGTGCGCGTTTCCTGCCGGGCCTTCTGCCTCAGCGGCGGACGGGGATGATTTGCACGCGGCGGGCCTCTCCCTCGCCGTCGCTCTTCGTGACGACGCCGGGGAACTTCGCCAGCGCGAGGTGGACGACGCGGCGGTCCTGCGGGTTCATCGGCTCGAAGGTGATGATCTTGCCCTCCTCGACCGCCTGCTTGCCCAGCCTGCGCGCCATGGAAGAGAGGGTGTCCTCGCGCCGCTGCCGGTAGCCCTCGGCGTCGATGATCACATGACGCCGCTTCTTGCCCGGCCGGTTGATCACGCGGTTGGCGAGGAACTGCAGCGCCGAGAGCGTCTGCCCCTTCTTGCCGATCACCCGGCCCGCGTCCTTCCCCTCGATCTCGAGCCGGATCTCCTCGGGCGGATCCTCCTCCTCGTTCTCGAGGAGGTCGACGGTGCAGTCCATGCCCATCGCCGCGAGCACATCGATCACGAAGTCAAGCGCGATATCGGCGCGCCCGTCCTCCTCGAACTCGGCCGCGTCGCCAGCGCCCTGCGCCTCGGCATCGACGTCCGCCGCGTCGATTCCCCTTTCGGCAACTTCACTATCCACGGACACGTGCTTTTCCCTTTCCGAGAGCAGGGGCCGACTTGTCGTCGTCGCCCGGAGTCTTCTTCATCGCGGATTGGGGCTCCGCGTTCGCGATCTCTCGCACCTTGATGCCGCCGGCTCGTTCGTTCTTCGCCTTCAGGTAGCGCTCGACGAGCACCTGCTGCCCGATGCCGAGCCAGGTGTTCGTCAACATGTAAACGCCGAGGCCGGCCGGGAGGAAGAGCATCATCGCGGTGAAGATGCCGGGCATCAGGTACATCATCATCTTCTGCTGCGCCGGGTCGCCCTGCGGGGGCATGAGCCTCTGCTGGATGAAGCTCGAGCCGCCGAGGACGATGGGAATGATGAAGTACTTTCCCGGGGCCGACAGGTCCGGAATCACAGGGCCGAACGGGGTGTGGTAGAGCTCCACCGCGGTCTGGAGCGCGGTGTAGAGGGCGAACCATACCGGCATCTGGAGCAGCATCGGGAAGCAGCCGATGACCGGGTTCGCGACCTTGTTCTTGCGCCAGAGCTCCTGCATCGCGAGGCCGCGCTGGGCAGCGTCGTCCTTGTACCTCGCGTTGATCTCATCCATCTCCGGCTTGAGCTTGCGCATCGCCGCGGCGCTCTTGATCTGCTGGATGCTCAGCGGGAAGAGCAGGAGCCGGACGGTGATGGTGAGCAGGACGATCGCCCACCCCCAGCTGCCCACGGCGCGGTGGAGGACATAGAGGTACGAGACGAGGAGCTTCGCGATCGGCGAGAACCAGCCGAGGTTGATGACCTCGCTCGCCCCGTGGTCGACGGCGGCGAGCAGATCGCGCTCCTTCGGCCCGGTGAAGGACAGGAGCTTGTAGGTCACCGCGCCGCCGGGCGCGAGCTCCTGCTCCGGATAGGCGAGCCGCGCGCGATAGACGTGCCCGTAGTTCGGGTCCTTGCCTTTGTCCTGGAACTTCGATGAATCCCAGATGTCTTCGATCTGCGTCTCGGCCGTGGGCTGCCCCGGCCCTTCCAGCGGGATCGCGATCTTGCTGAAGTAGCTGCTCGAGACCGCGGCGAACCGCGCGTTGCCCGGGGTGCGCCGCCAGCGCTCGGCGGTGAACTCCGGGTCCTTGAAGTCGCCGGGCTCGAAGGCGTCGGGGTGCTGGCGCTCGGTCTTCTGGTCGGTCGCGGCGACCGTCTCGGTGATCCACTCCGAGATCAGGCCGAGGTGGCCCTCCGTCTCCTTCTGGGTTCGCCACGACGTCTGCTCGACGGAGAGCCGGTGCTTGCGCGGCTCCTGCGCGAGGTTCTCGACCGTCATCTGCACCGAGAGCTCGAAGGGACGTCCCGTGGCCGCGACGACCTTGGTGAGCCTCGTCGCGTCGTCGGCGTAGGTGAACGTGCAGCTCTTGCCGTCCTGCGCCGAGAGCTTCCAGTCGAGATCATCGAACGGGACCTGCGGCGTGCTGCCACCGGGCAGGCGCAGATCCGTCCTGAGAGGCATCCGCGACTCGAGCGAGGTCGTGACCAGGTCCATCGGCCTGCGCTCGCCGTTCCCCGTCGTGTATTTCGGGTCCGTCATCCAGAGGTGCCGGAGCGACCCGCCGTGCGTCGACAGCTCCGCCCTGAAGCGATCTCCGTCGATGACGCACATCTCCGCGGGCGCGCGCTCGGCGGGGGCCGTGCTGTCGTTGACGTCGAGCGGCTGCAGCTGCGGCGCGCTATGGCCGAAGAGGAGCGGCTTGCCGAACTGGAAGAACAGGATGATGGCGAGGCCGAGGAACAGCCATTTGGCGATATTGCTGCGTTCCATGAAGTCCTTCGTCGATCCCAGGATCTCGAGCCGCGCCCTTCGCTGCGGGCGTCTCGTGACGCCTCACGAGGCTGCCCAGGGTCGCTCCGTGCGGGCTTCGCTCCGCGGTGTGTCGGGCGCCGTGCCGCCGGGGGCCTTGTCGATGGCCGAGCGGGATTAGTCCATGAGGGTAACCCGGCCGCTGAAGCCCGCTCGACAAGGGGATGAGGCGTGCGAAGCGAGCTCCGCGCCAGTAGACGAACAGCGTGTCGTATCCCGCGGGTCAGCGTCCCGTTGCCGCGGCATCCGGGCAGCCGCGGCACGGCGAAGACGAGGTGGTGGCGGAGGGTCGAACCCGCCTGGATGAAACGGGTGACACCTACACAGTCGCTTGAGCGAAAGCAAGCTCCCCCGGAGCGCCCCGTGGTCAACGATGCAGGCGGCGGCGTAGCGCGAGCAGGAGGGCTCGAACCGACAGACCGGGCCCATCAACGCCACGATGAGCCTGGACAGCGTCATCTGGTAGGCGCGGATCAGCGCGAGGAGGAGCGTCGCCAGCATGCGGTGAGCCGTGAGAGAGCGATGAGCTTGGGGCCCAGCGCACCACGGCGCAAGGTATGCCCCGCCATCTTCTAGCTGTCGGTCGGGTCGGCCTGGCCTGGCGCGGGCGCCGGCGGATCGCCTGCGCTGCGCTCGGCCATGGGCTCCGTTCGCGCGCGCGGCGCGGCGGTGAGCGCCTCCCTCGCCCGGCGGCGGAGCACCGGAACCACGCCCCGAAGCTCCGCGAGGACGTCATCGAGGCCGAGCGAGCCGGCGCCAGTGCGGAGGATCACCACGATGTCGACGCGCTCCGGGAAGAGCTCCGGGAATCTCCGGAACGCCTCCCTGAGCAGGCGCTTCGCGCGATTGCGTGACACGGCGCCGCCCACCTTGCGCGAGGCGACGAGGCCCAGGCGCGACGGCCCCGATGGGACGGGCGCGGCAGCGCTCTTCACGCCGCCGCCGCGGGGGGCCCCGCCGCGAGCGGCGCCCTCGGCGGGGGCTGCGACGAGGATCAGCAGGTGGCGGGTGCTGACGCGATGACCACCGTTCTGGATGCGGACGAATTCAGCCCGCCTGCGAATGCGGCGCTCGCGTGGGAACGAGGAGGAGGACGCCGACGAGCGCGGGTGCGCTGGCGCCATCACCGCCGCGTTACTTCTTGTAGATGGTGGGCGAGAGCCGGGCGCGGCCCTTGCGGCGACGGTTGTTGATGACCTTGCGACCGCCGGCGGTCGCCATACGCGCACGGAAGCCGTGGGTCCGGGCGCGGCGGGTGTTATGGGGCTGGTAGGTGCGCTTCATGGCTGGTGGTCCCTCGGTCTGGACCGCGAACGGCGGCATCCTGGCCGCACGTCAAGCGGGCGCGCAAGAAAGCATGACGTTCGGCTCAGGTCAACACCGGATGACGTGGTGACGCGCGGTCACCGCGCCGTTACCGCGCCTTGTACGTACGCGCCTTGCCCGGGTTCGCCGTTCTCTCTCACCTTTCTAGACGCCTGGGTTAGCGTGTAGCCTCCGATCGACCGCGACGGCCGTTCGAAAGCGGGTCACAGGAGGGAATTTGACGCGCACCGGAGGACATGAGGGGGAAAAGCAGCACGCGCCCGCACGGGGCGTCAAGCGACGCGCGCTGGGGGCTGCTGCGGCGGGAGCCTTGTTCTTGAGCGCGCTCCCTGTGAGCGCGCAGACGAGAACGTTCTACCTGGACCGGCTCTACATGGCCGGCGCTCCCGACGACTCGATCGCGCTCTGGCGACCGCAGGTGGCGCCGGAGACGCGCTTCTTCGGGCAGTTCGGGCTCGGCCTCGGCCTCAATCCCTTCCGGGTCGAGAACATGCTGAACGACGAGCAGGCCGCGGGGCGGTTCAGCAGGGAACACGGCTCGCCGGTGTCCTCGCAGCTCATCGGCTACTTCAACGGGGGCGTCGAGCTCCTCGACCGCTTCTCGTTCCAGGTGGGGCTGCCGGTCATCGCCCTCCAGACGAGCAACCCGACGAACGACCCGAGCGTCGCCGGCGCAGAGGACGCGGCGAGCCCTTCGACCGCCGCGCTCATGGACATACGGCTCGACGGGCGGGCGATCCTGTACCGCACCGAGGATCGCTTCTTCAAGCTGGGCGCCAACGCGACGGCGTGGGTGCCGACCGGCAGCAAGCTCTCGTTCTCGGGCGACAACGCCGCGAGCGCGATGATCGGGCTCTCCGGCGAGATCGATCTCAAGTCGATGTTCTTCGTCCTGAACACCGGGGTGCACTTCCGTCCGTACTCATCGCTCAACGACTTCGCCGTGACGAACGAGTGGAGGTGGGGGATCGGCGGCTTCCTCCCGCTCCGGAACGGGACGCTGCGGCTCGGCGCGCAGATCTTCGGATCGACGGGCCTCGGCCGGGGCACGACGTTCACCGGCGACAACACGCCGCTGGAGTGGATGGCCGAGGGGCGGCTCGCGCTCGATCAGCGCAAGAAGGGGTGGCTCGGGGTCGGCGCCGGAACGCGGCTGTCGGGCGGCTACGCGCCGGATTTCCGGATGGTCGCGGCCATCGGCTACTCGTTCGGCATCAGGGATGTCGAGCCCGTGTCTCCCGGCAGGCGCTTCCAGGCGGTCCCGCCGCGCGCCGCGGATACGGACAAGGATGGGCTCCCGGACGACATCGATCTCTGCCCGACCGATCCCGAGGACGGCAAGCCGCCGAACCCCGACGACGGCTGCCCGGCGCTGCCCGATCGCGACGGCGACGGCATCCCCGACACGAGCGACAAGTGCCCGGATCAGCCCGAGGACTTTGACAAGATCAACGACGCCGACGGCTGCCCGGAGGACGACGCCGACGAGGACAGCATCCCGGACGCGAAGGACGCCTGCCCCAAGGAGCCGGGCCAGCCGAGCCCCGAGCCGACGAAGAACGGCTGCCCGCAGTTCATCCGTCGCATCACGGGGTCGAGCGAGATCCAGATCCTGAAGCAGGTGCAGTTCGCGACCGGCAGCGCGAGGATCCTGCCGAACAGCTACAGCATCCTCGACGAGGTCGTCCGGCTCCTCAAGGTGAACCCCGAGATCACGCTCGTCGCGATCGAGGGCCACACCGACAACCGGGGCCCGGACCAGCTCAACGAGAAGCTCTCGAACGATCGCGCTCACTCGGTGAGGACGTACTTGATCGAGCGGGGCGGCATCGATCCGGCGCGGCTCACGGCGGCGGGCTTCGGCCCGAGGCGGCCGATCGAGGACAACAACACCGAGGCCGGGCGCCAGAAGAACCGGCGCGTCGAGTTCCACATCCGCGAGAGCAACACGGGTGGGACCAAGGCCGGCGGCGACAAGGGTGGCGGCACCGTCACGCCGTAGATGGCCCGTCCGGGCGGCGCGCGCGGGAGCCCTGCTGTGGGTGGTGCTCTCGTCGGCGTGCCGCCCCGAGCAGGGCACGCCTTACCGTTGCAGCTGCACCTTCGTGACGGACTTCGACGACGACTCGAGGCTCGACGTGGAGGCCTGCGCTCCGAGCGAGGGCCGCGCCGAGGGCGTCGGGCGTGGATGCGCGCAGACGCACGCGCCGGGCCCGGTGTCCGGATGCACCTGCAGGAGCGCCCCGGATCGCGGCCCGTGCGAGCTCAGCGCGTGCCGCGTTACCCCAGCAGCGCCCTGAGGTCGGCCGGCGTCGTGACGGGCGCCGAGCACGTCCGCCCGCGACACGTGTAGGCGACCGCCTCGCCAGGGCGCGCGGGCTTGCCCTCGGCGACGACCTTCACCGCCGCGGCGCTCTCCGGCCGAGCCGGATCCACGAGCACGATCGCCCGGTTCGGCAGGTACGCCTTGAACGCCTCGCGCGCGAGCTCGGCTGCCGCCGCCGAGCCCGCCTTGCCGATCACCACGATCGTCACCGCGCCGCGCGTCAAACGATCGAGCACGCACACGGTCTGGCCGAGACCGAAGGCGTTCTCGAGCGCCGTCGGCGCGAGGACCTCCAGCTGCCGCTCCGCTGGTGAGAGGTAACGCTCGTCGGCGATCTCGGAGAGGCGAAGGCAGAGGAGCGCCGCCATCGAGGCGGCCGAGGGAGCGGCCTGGTCGTAGATGTCCTGCGTGCGCGCGATCAGCGCGTCGCCGTCGTCCGGCGTGAAGAAGAACCCGGGCGTGGCCTCGTCCCAGTGGTGCGCGATCATCGCGTCGGCGATCGCGCGCGCGACGCCGACGTAGCGCGGGTCGGAGGTGGCCTCGTACAGATCGAGCGCCGCGTTCCCGAGGTACGCCTGATCGTCGAGGAACCCTGGCCGGACGTCGCCCAGGGCCGCGCCGGAGCCGCCGCGCTCGCCCTTCGCGCCTGCGGGCGCGCCGTCCTTGAGGTAACGGCCGACGCGGCCGCCGCGGATGAGCTTCCGCTCGAGCAACGCGAAGGCGCGCGCCGCGGCGTCGACCCAGGCGGGCTCGTCCAGCGCGCGGCCCGCGTCGGCGAGCGCCCCGATGAGCAGCCCGTTCCAGCTCGCGAGCACCTTGTCGTCGCGCGCCGGCCGAGGCCTCGCCTCGCGCGCCGCGAGCATCGCGGCCCTGGCGCGCGCGAGCGCCTCGCGGCACCGATCGAGGTGGGTCGAGGAGCCCCCTCCCGCGCCTTCGTCGATGACCGCCGCGGCCTGCTCGAGCGTGCGGTGCTGCGAGAGCACCGTCGCGCCGCTGTCCTCGAAGTTGCCCTCCTCGGTGATGCCGAAGACGAGGCGGGCCACGTCGTACGCGAGCCGATCCTCGCCGACGGCGTCGCGGAGCTGATCGAGCGTCCACACGAAGAACTTGCCCTCGCTCCCCTCCGAGTCGGCGTCCTGCGACGCGTAGAAGCCGCCCTCCGGGTCGCGCATCTCGGCGAACAGGTAGCCGACGATCTCGCGCGCCGTCTCGGCGTAGATCGGCTTCTTGAACGCGCGGAACCCGTCGGCGTAGAGGCGCAGGAGGAGCGCGTTGTCGTAGAGCATCTTCTCGAAGTGGGGCACGAGCCAGCGCTCGTCCGTCGAGTAGCGGTGGAAGCCGCCGCGCAGGTGATCCCAGATGCCGCCGTCCCGCATCCTGTCCAGCGTGAGCTCGACGCCCTCCGCCGCGACGCGATCGCCCTCCAGCACGCCGCGGCGGAGCAGCACGTCGAGGGCCATCGTGTTCGGGAACTTCGGCCGCGATCCGATGCCGCCGTGGCGGGGGTCGAGGCGCGCGAGCAGCTGCCGCGACGCGCGCCGGAGCAGATCCGACGACGCGGGCGCGACGACGCCTGCAGCGCGCGCCGGCGCGCGCTGCGCGCGCTCGATGGCCTCGGTGATCTCCTGCGCCTGCTGCTCGACGTCGTCGCGCCGGTTCCTGAAGGCGTCGGCGATCTTGTCGAGCACCTTCGGGAAGCCGGGCATGCCGAGCGCGTCCTTCGGCGGGAAGTACGTGCCCGCGAAGAAGGGGCGCTGGTCCGGAGTGAGGAACACCGTCAACGGCCAGCCGCCGCTCCGGCCCATGAGCTGCACGACGAGCTGGTAAATGTGATCGAGATCGGGCCGCTCTTCCCGGTCGACCTTGATGTTCACGAAGAGGTCGTTCATGTGCCGGGCGATCGCCTCGTCCTCGAACGACTCGCGCTCCATCACATGGCACCAGTGGCAGGCGGCGTAGCCGATGGACAGGAGGATCGGCTTGTCCTCTCGGCGAGCGAGATCGAGCGCCTCCGCGCCCCACGGGTACCACGCGACCGGGTTGTGCGCGTGCTGCAGGAGGTACGGCGACGACTCGCTCGCGAGCCTGTTCTTGTGGGCTGCCATGGGCAGCCACGTAGGGCCGGACGCGGGGGGCCGCCAGCCGTGCCGGCGTCGCCGGCGCTACGCCCGCTCCAGCACCAGCGCGCAGTTGTGCCCGCCGAAGCCCGCCGAGCACTTCACCGCGTGACGCAGATCGACCGCCCGCCGCTCCCGCACGACGTCCAGGGAGCACTCCGGATCGAGCTCATCCACGTTGATCGACGGGTGCAGCAGCTGGTCGCGCAGCGAGCACACGACCGCGATCGTCTCCACGGCGCCGGCGCCGCCGAGCAGGTGCCCGATCATCGACTTGGTCGCCGAGATCGGGATGCGCGCGAGGCGCTCGCCGAAGACGCGCCGCAGCGCCAGCACCTCGGCGGCATCGCCCTGCGGCGTCGAGGTCGCGTGCGGGTTGATGTAGCCGATCGCCTCCGGCGCCGTGCCGGCCCTGGCGAGGGCGCGCTCCACCGCGAGCGCGAGCCCGAGCCCCCCCGAGTGCGGCCGCGTGAGGTGCTCCGCGTCCGTGGTCATCCCGAAGCCGGCCATGATCGCGAGCGGCTTCGCGCCGCGCGCGAGCGCGTGCTGCTCCTCCTCGAGCACGAGCGCGCCTGCTCCTTCGCCCATCACGAAGCCCTGGCGGCGCCGGTCGAACGGGCGGCTCGCGCGCGCGGGGTCGCCGTCGACGGCCTTGGCGAGCGCCTTCGCATTGCCGAACCCCGCGACGGTGTTGAGCCGCGTCGCGGCCTCGGCGCCCCCCGCGACCATCACGTCGGCCTCGCCCGCCTCGATCATGAGGGCCGAGGTCGCGATCGAGTGCGTGCCCGTCGCGCACGCGCTCGCGAGGTTGTACGACGGCCCCATGAGCCCGTATCGCATGGAGATGAGCGCCGCCGCGCCGTTCGGCATCACCCCCGGGATGAAGTAGGGCGACACGGCCCGCGGGCCGCGCGCCGCGCTCCTGGCGACCTGCTCTTCGAAGATCTCGACCGACCCCATGCCCGTGGACATCAGGCACCCGATGCGAGTCCGGTCGAGTCCGCTCGCCGGCGCGGCGGCGAGCGGCGGCGCGCCCTGTGCCCGCGCGCCCGCGCGCACCGCCTCGTCGTCCGCGGCAGGGGCGCGCTCGATCGGCACGATGCCCGCCTCGCGCAGCGCCTCCACCGCGGCCGCGAGGCTGAAGTGGGTCACGCGGCCGTAGATCTCCGCTTCCTTGGGCGACAGGTACCTCCCGACATCGAACGCCTTCACGCTGGCCGCGATGTCGCTGCGGAGCCTGTCGACGGGGAAATCGCGGATGTAGTCCACGCCGGACCGGCCGGCGAGGAGGTTCTGCCAGGTGGTGGCGACGTCGTTGCCCAGCGGGCAAACGGCGCCGATCCCGGTCACGACGACGCGCCTTCGCATCGGACTGCTCGTGTTCGTTGGGGGAGGGGAGGTGGAAGGGTTCAGGCGGACAGCACCTGGGGCGCGGCGTTGTCCAGGTTGGGAGCGCCTGCGCGGCCCTCGATCGAGGTGTCACGGCGGCCCTCACCGCCGCGGCGAAGATCGAGCGCGGTGCGCTGGGCGGCGAGCATCTCGTGCCGGCTCACGCCGAGGTACTTGAGGATCGGCATGTAGACCTTCTGGATGAACACGTTCCGGTCGACGCCGGCCTCGCGCATCTTCAGGATGCGCGAGTCGTAGTCGGGGACGATCCCGACGCCCGGCATCTCGAAGTTCGCGAACACGTGCGCCATGTCCGCGAGCGTCCCCGGCCGGTCCTCCTCGAGCAGCACCTTGATGACGCTCTGGTAGAAGCGGCAATGGGCGATCTCGTCGCGGGCGATGTAGTCGTAGATCGCCCGCAGGCACTCGTCGCCCTCCGTCGCGGCCCGCTCCCGGTGCTTCACGTAGATGACGAACGTCGCCATCTCCTGCACGCAGCCGTAGAACGTCATCTGCCGCGGCGTGTGGAACGGGAGGTCCCACTTCTTCGCGAAGATCTGGTTCTGTAGATCGGTGAGCTGCTCCTCCGTGCGCTTGCCGGAGCGCAGGAGGTACTGCATCAGCGTGAGCGAGTGCTTCGACTCTTCATAGGCCCAGTTGGCCTGGAACCACGCTTGGCCGAAGTACTTCCGCACGAGGTTGATGCCGTTCGCCACGTAGTCCGGCAGGTACATCTCGACCGAGCAGAAGGTCTCCGCGCACAGGGCGAGCTCCTCGCTCGCGTCCTTGTTCACGCGCTCCCACGGGATGTCCTGGAAGACGTTCCAGCGGCGCTCGCGCTCCGCCTTCTCGAAGAACGTCATGTACTCCTGGAAGATCTTCTCCTCCAGCCGGCTCATACGATCGCCTCCAGCCGCTCCCCGACCTTCTTGCAGAGGTCGCCCACGGTGATGAGCTCGACGAGATCCTCGTCCGGAATCATGATCCCGAGCTCGGTCTCCATCTCTCCGACGATCTGCATCATCGAGAGCGAGTCGATGCCGAGCTCGGTGATCACGGACGTCGCGGTGACATTGGGGAACTCGCGCTTGTCCACCCGGGCGGCAACCGTCTTGAACATCTCGAGCAGATTGGTCTTGTCCGTCATGGTTCAGTCGATCCTGCGAAGCTCGTATTGAGCGAGGGAGCTGTAGTGCTTGTCGAACGCGTTCACGCACGTCGACAGGTAACGATCGTAGTCGTCGAAGACCTTGTCCCCCCACGTCGACCGGATGGTCTTCTCGTTCAGCTTGAGCCGGCGGAGCCACTCCGCGGTGGTGCGCTGGTAGTGCTCGCGCCGCGTGTTCACCTGCATCACCTCCCAGTAGGGGTTCGCCGCCTGGATGATGTCCTCGAGCCGAGGGTTCAGGCCGCCGGGGAAGATCTCCCGCGTGACGAAGTAGATGTCCTCCAGCTCTTTCTTCGTGCCGCCGGGGAGCCCACCCCAGGGCGTCATCCGCGGCGTACGGTTGCGGAGGATGGTCTGGAGGCCGAACCAGGCGCCCTTGCTCGTGAGCTCCCAGGCCTTCTTGAAGTAAGCCCGATAGATGTCGATGGCCTTGCCCTGTCGCGCCTCCTCCGGCGAGCACAGGTGATCGATCATGCAGATCGAGATGAGGCTGTCGAACCGCTCGGCCGTCGTGAAGGTCCGGAAGTCGCCGCCGACCACCTCGACGCCGGGGATCTTCCGGGCGTTGACCTCGGCGGCCTGCGCGGTGGACAGGGTGACGCCGACCGCGCGCGTCACGCCGCGCGCCGTGGCCACGTACTCGAGCGCCGCGCCCCAGCCGCAGCCGATGTCGAGCACCTTCTTCCCGGGCCCCGCCTTGGCGAAGTCCGACAGGATCCGGAGCTTGTTCAGCTGCGCGGCCTCGAGCGACTGCTCGGGGGACTCGTAGACGGCGCAGGTGTAGTTCATGCGCTCGTCGAGCCAGAGCCTGAAGAACTCGTTCGAGACGTCGTAGCTGACCTCGACCTCGGCCTTACTGGATCCCATCGATGACTCCTTCGACACGTGCCGGGGCGCCGCCCGCGCGGCCCCCTTCGGTTCGCGACACAGGGCCGCCCGCGCGGACCACGTCGCCATGGGGAGAGGGCGTCGCGCCCTCATCAAACTCCGAGGCGACCTCGAGCTCGCCGGCCTCGAAGCGCCGCTTCATCTCGCGGCGCCGCACCTTGCCGCTCGACGTCTTCGCCAGCGTCCCCCGCTTGATCAGCGCGACCTCGGACAGCTGCACGCCGAGCTGGGCGCGCACGGCCTGGGTGATCGCCTGCGCGACGCCGGCCACGCTCCGCTTGGCCTCGGCGACGACGATCGCGCGCTCGGCCCCCTCGGCGGTGAGGCACGAGAACGCGACGCAGTGGCCCTCGCGCACCCCCTCGACGGAGGACGCGATGCGCTCGATGTCCTGGGGGAAGTAGTTCTTGCCGCCCAGGATGATGAGATCCTTGGAGCGGCCGCAGAGGTACACCTCGCCGGCGACTGTATAGCCGAGATCGCCTGTCCGCAGCCAGCCCCCTCCGAACGCGGCCTCGGTCGCCTCTGGCTCGTTGAAGTAGCCGGCGGCGACGCTCGGGCCGCGCACCCAGATCTCCCCGACCTCGCGCGGGCCGAGCGGCGATCCGTCGGGGCCCGCGATGATGAGCTCGTGGCAGGGGAGGGGGCGACCGCAGGAGACGAGCTCCAGCGACGCGCCGCCGTTCGCGGGCCGCGCCTTGCCGGCCTGCATCGCCTTCGCGTCCACGCGATCGGTGGTGAGCGGGGCCTTGAGGTCGCTGAACGTGATCGCCAGCGTGGCCTCGGCCATGCCGTACGAGGGCAGGATGCTCTCCGGGCGGAGCCCCCGCTCGCCGAAGCGGCGGAGGAACGCGCGGAGCACGTCGGCCTGGATCGGCTCGGCGCCGCACCCGAGCGCGCGCACGCAGGAGAGGTCCCAGCTGCCCGCCTGCGCGTCGGTGACGGCGCGCGTGGCGAGGGCGAAGGCGAAGTTCGGGGCAAAGGTGATCGTCCCGCGGAACCTGTGGATCGCGTCGAGCCAGAGCGAGGGGCGGCGGATGAACGCCGTCGTCGGCAGGAACATCACCGGCACGAGCGCGTAGAGCGGCGCGATGACGAAGCCGATGAGCCCCATGTCGTGGTAGAGGGGCAGCCAGCTGACGCCGCGATCTTCCGGGGTGGAGCGCAGCCCGTCGAACATGATGGCGTGGCTGTTCACCGTCAGGTTGCGGTGGGTCACCATCACGCCCTTCGGCCGCGAGGTGCTCCCCGATGTGAACTGCAGGAACGCGAGGTCGTCGAGGGACACGCGCCACGGCTCGCCCGCGTGCGATGCGTCGAACCCGTCGAACGCGTCGGGCGCGCGCAGGTCACGCTCGAGGACGACGCGCAGCCCTGGGAGGGCTTCGCGGCTCTCGCCGTTCGCCGCGAGGTAGGCGTCGATCATCTCCTTGAGCTGCTCGTTCGTGACGAGCACGCTGGCGCCTGACGCCTCGAGGATGTGCTGCACCGTCTCGCCGTACGCCTCGAGCTTGGCCAGCGACTGCGGCGGGTACATCGGGACGGCGACGATGCCTGCCGTCAGCGCGCCCACGAAGGTCAGGACGAACTCGTCGGCCTCCGTCAGGATCAGCGCGACCCGGTCGCCCTTGCGGAGCCCGAGCTTGCGAAGCGCGTAGGCCCGGCGCCTCGCCTCGATCCAGAGCTCGGCGTAGGTGATCGCTCGCTCCTCCCCCGAGCTGCGAACGAACGTGACTGCGCGGTCGGCGTGCACCGAATTCTGCTGAAGGACTTCGACGAACGTGCGCATAGGCTCTCTGGCGGCTCAGGCCGGCCGGACGTTGTGATCCGTCCGATAAGGACAGCGGGGGCCTGAGTGAGCGCAGCCATAAGCGAAAATCGAGCCAGGGCAAACAGAAAACACGGGAATCCAGGGTTTGAGCTTGATTCCGCCGTGTACGCTTCGGATTCGCCAGGGCGTGATAGTCACGGGTGACGAAAAATCGTGCGCAGAGTGCGTCGAATATTCGTCACATCGGCCCTCGAGTGCGAATTGAGGTTCGCGTGGTGCGGGAGTCACACCAGCAGATGGCGCCGACCCAGGTTGAGGTTGCCGACCCAGGTTGAGGTCACCGGCGAGGTTGAGGTCACCGGCGCCGACCCAGGTTGAGGTTGCCGACCCGGGTTGAGGTCGCCTGGTTGCGCCGGTGAGATGGCGACCCGGCTTCGAGCTGCGGGCGCACAAAATGCAAGGAGGCGCCGGTCTCCCAGCGCCTCCCGCTCTCATGCGCGACGTCGCCGGCTACTCGCCGTCGTCCAGGCCCATGTGGCCCGCCGCCTCGTCTTCATGGGCGTCTTCGCCCTTCTTGTCGTCCTTCTTCTCGGCCTTCTCGAACCTCTTCGGCTCTGCGAGGGCCCAGTCGGCCGACCACGACGACAGCACGTAGATCGTGCCATCGCCGCCTTCCTTCGTGGCGTAGCGGCTCGACCCCTTCGCGATCTTGCCCACCTTGACGGTGAAGTCGCCCGCGTTGTCCTTGAGCTTGATCGTGATGATCCCGCCGTTCGAGGTCGCCGCGTCGAGCCCGGTGTCCGACTTCTCGTCGCCGAAGTCCTCCGCGCCGAGGTTCTTGTAGGCGCGCAGCAGGTCCTTCACCTTGGCCTCGTCGAACTTCTCCCACTTCGCGGAGGCCGCGCCCAGCTTGCCGCCCTTGTCGCGCTGGGCGAACGTGCCGGCCCACTTGTCGCCGTTCTTCGAGAAGCTGAACAGGCCGTTCTTGTTCTCGACCGAGACCTGGATGGCGTTCTCGTCCTCGAACTTGAGGATCGACGTCTCGCGCCAGTTCTTCGGCTCCCGCGTGTAGAGGTAGCTCGAGTAGCCGCCCGCGACGAAGACGCCGTCCTTCCCGTCGACGCGCGCCATCTGGCCGCGCGAGCCGCTCTTGCCGAGGTACAGGTCGAGCGCCTTCTCCTCGCCCTTGTACGCGACGACGTGGACCGCCTTCTCGTCGGTGAGCTCGTACTGAGGGTACATGCCGTTCGTCCGGTCGATGACCTCCTTCAGCTTGAGCTCCTTCAGGTTGTCGAGGAGGCTCCGCACGTTCGCCGCGTTCGCCTTGGCGTTGACGGGCTTCGTGACCTCCCACGTGTCGCCCTTCTTCTCGAGCGTCACGTCGGACTTGTCGGCGTTCTTGATCGCGATCTTCGTGACCTTCTCGACGTCTTCCTTCGAGACGCCCACCTTCGGCAGATCCGCCGTGGCGGCGGTCGCCGAGTGCGCGGCGAGCTCGTCCTTCTGCTTCTTCTGCGTGAAGTACACGCCGAGGCCGAGGAGCGCGAGGACGGCGAGGGCGATGTAGATTCTGTGCTCGGTCTTCATGGCTCTTTCACCCGATGGGGCTCTGGCTCAGTCGAGCGTGATGTTCTCGCGGGCGCTCTCGCGACGCCGCCACCGGATGAGGCCGAACACGGCGAAGAGGGCCGCCGGCAGGAGCGTCAGCGACCACTGCACGCGCTGCTGCACGGTCTTCCGCTCCGCCCGGTACTCCTCGGCCTTCTTGGCCAGGGTGGCCTCGTCGTCCGTGGCCTCCTGCTTCGGCTTCTCGATGCCCGCGTAGGTCAGGTTCGTATCGCCGAACATCTTCGCGGTCGCGGCGAGCAGCGTGCTGTCCCCCGCCATCCAGTCGAGGGTGTTCTTGAACGCCAGGATGGTGGCGGTCAGGTACTTCTGCGCGTACGGCTGCGAGAGCATCAGGAGATCCTCGTCGCCGCCCATCCCGCCCATCATCGCCATCTGAGGCGGCATGGGGGGCGGGTTGCCGGCCCGCGCGAACGGGTTCGCGAGGAACTGCGACGCCGACAGCACGAGGATCCGGCCCTTGTCCGCGCTCTCCGCGGGAGCGCTGATCCCGAGCCCCTCCTGGCCCCCGAAGGCGCTCTTGAGCTTGCCCTCGATCGTCACGGCGATCGCGCGCTGCGCGTACTCGCCCTTCGGCTTCCAGTCGGCCGAGAACTTCATGTCGATGGCCTCGGACACGTCGACCGTCGTCTTCGGCGTCGAGCGCGCGACGACCTTCATCGTCGCCTCGGGCTGCTTCTCCGGGTGCGGCACGAGGGTCGACGGGAAGGGGAAGGCGAGCTCGGGGAGGCGGAAGAAGCCGGGGAACGACGAGTCGAGGATCTGCTCCTTCTCGTCGAAGCGGCTGTCCTCCTGGAGCTGGAGGATGCCCGGCGCGCGGAACCACATCATCTGGCCCGACTGCGTCTGCACCGGGATGGCCATCGAGCGGCTCCAGTCGAGGATCGCCTCCTTCTTCATCTCGACGCCGTAGCCGTCGAGCAGCTTCTCGAGGCCCCAGGTGTTGAGCGACGCCTTCATCGCCGGATCGGACGCCTTGAGGTTCACCGCGCCGGCGAACACGGCGAGCGCCTTGTTGCCCAGCATCATGAACTGGTCGATGCGGCGCAGCTCCTTCTCGGTGAACTCCTTGCCCGGCTGCGTGATGACGAGGCCGGCGAGCTCCTTGTTGATCTCGCTGTCGCCGCCCTTCAGGTCGACGTCCTCGAACTTGTAGAACGGGAAGTGGTGCTCGAGCAGCGCGCGCATCGACGGGCCACCCCCCCGGCCGCCCTGCGCCGCGACGAGGTTCGCGTCGGTCAGCTTGATCTCGTCCTTGCCGGTCACGATGCCGATCTTGGTGTCGATGGCGTCCGCCTTGTCGCGGATCTCGCGGATCGTGTTCGTGATCCAGAACTCGAGGCCCTGCGCCTGGTCCGGCGAGAGCATCGGGATCGCCTCCTTCTCGCTGCCGTACTTGAAGGCGATGCCCATGAACCCGCGGGTGATCGTGGCCTGATCCTGGCCGGTCTCGCTCCCCTCGCCGAACGCGGCCTCCTGCAGGCCCGCCTCCTTGGCGGCGGCGCGCTGCTCGTCCGTCTTCGCCTCGATGATCGCGTAGTGGAGCTTGCCGTTCGAGGCCTGCTCGTACTCGTTCATGAGGTCGGTGAGGTCCTGGATGAACGCCTCGTGCTTCGGGAGCCCCCGGGTGACGTAGACGTCGATCTGGAGATCCTGCTTGAGCCCCTCGCGGACGAGGTGGGCCGAGCCCTTCGAGAGGGTGAACCTCTCGGTCTTCGTCATGTCGAAGCGCTTGTAGGCGCCGTACGAGATGACGTTGGCCACCACGAGGATGGCGGCCACGATGGCCAGGTAGACGCCTGTCTGCGTCGCGGCTTTGGCTTTCCGTTCCATGGTTGGTCCTTACGCCCACTTCCTGCGCTCGAGCGCCCTGAACGCGGCCATGAGGCTGCCCGCGGTGACCGAGAGGAAGAAGACGATGTCTCGAGTGGACACCATGCCGCGCGCGAACGGCGTGAGGCGGGTGTCGAAGCTGATGAAGGAGAGGAAGTCGCGGAGGAACGACGGGGCGTAGTCGGCGAAGTTGTCCACGCCGTGCAGGAACCCGAGCACCAGGAAGGTGATGAAGAACGCGATCACCTGGCTGTCGGTCAGCGACGAGATGAGGAGGCCGATCGAGACCGCCGCCGCGCTGTAGAGCACGAGGCCGATGTAGCCCGAGAGCACGGGCCCGCTGTCGAGCGCGCCGAGGTGCCAGGGCCACACGAACATCATGATCGGGTAGAGGATCGTCGAGAAGACGAGCACGAGGACGAGCCCCCACGCGCCGAGGAACTTGCCGAGGACGACCTCGTGGTCCTGCACGGGCAGCGTGATCAGCATCTCGAGCGTGCCGCTCCGCTTCTCCTCCGCGAGGAGCCGCATCGTGATGACGGGGACGATCAAGAAGGAGAGCCCTATCGGCGCCCAGCTGAACAGCTGCACGAGCGAGGCGCGATCCGCCTGCCAGAAGCCGCCGTTCATGAAGAAGAAGATGAGGCCGAGCGCGATCAGCCCGAAGCAGATCACGACATAGGCCAGTGGGGAATCGAAGTTGGAGCGGAACTCCCGCTTCGCGATGGTCAGGGTGGTGCTCATACCGTTCAGCCCTTCTTCTTGCCGGGCGCTTCTTCCTCCGCGCCTTCGTCCTCGCCGCCGTCGCTGCCGTCCTTGGCCTCGTCGCCGGCGCTGTCTTCGTCCTCTTCGTCCTCGTCGTCCTCTTCGTCGTCGGCCGCCGCGCTCGCCTCGTCCTCGTCGTCGAGGTCGTCGGTGATCAGCTTGCGGCCGCGGTCCTTGCGCTCGTCGCCGCGCGTGAGCGCCTTGAACACGTCCTCGAGGCTCTGCGAGTCGCGCCGCATCTCGAGGAGGAGCCAGCCCTTCTGCACGACGAGCTGGAAGAGCTCGGGCCGGATGTCGCCGCCGAGCGCGCCGAGGAGCTGGAAGCTGTGGGCGCTGTCGCCGGTCGGCAGCTCGGTGACGCTGGTGACCCCGGGCAGACCGGAGAGCGCCTCCTGGACCTCCTGCGCCGTCGGCGGCTTGCGCGCGCCCGACCGGTAGCCGTCGCCGCCCTCGAAGACCTTCTTCTCGTGGACGGTGACGACGTACCGGACCTTGCCGCTCTTGGCGCGGATGTCGTCGAGCGGGCCGTCGGCGACGACGCGCCCCTTGGAGACGACGATGGCGCGGGCGCAGGCGGCCTCGACCTCGGAGAGGTTGTGGGTGGAGAGGAGGATCGTCCGCTCCTTGCCGATCTCCTTGATGTAGCGGATGACCTCCGCCTTCTCGTTCGGGTCGAGATCGCTCGTCGGCTCGTCGAGGATGAGGATCGGGGGATCGTGGACGAGCGCCTGGCCGAGGCCGACGCGCTGGCGGTAGCCGTGGGACAGCGTGCCGATGTCCTTGCCGAGCACCTGGGCGAGGCCGCATACCTCGACGATCCCCTTCATCCGCTTCTTGAAGAGCGAGTGATCGAGGCCGCGCATGTCGGCGACGAACGAGAGGTATTCCCAGACGTTCATCTCACCGTAGAGCGGGGCGCGCTGGGGCAGGTACCCGAGCTTGCGCCGGACATCGAGCGGGTCGTCGAAGACGTCGTACCCGTGGACCCGCGCCGTCCCGGCCGACGCCGAGAGGAAGCAGGTGAGGATGCGCATCGTCGTCGACTTGCCGGCCCCGTTCGGTCCCAGGAAGCCGACGACCTCGCCGCGATGGACCTCGAAGCTCACCTTGTCGAGCGCGCGCAGCGACCCATAGCGCTTGGTCAGCGAGCTCGCCTCGATCATCACATCGCTAGCCAAAATGACCTCCTTAGATGGTTCCTTGAGAAGCGGAGCGCCCTGCTCCGTCGTTCGCCCCTGGCGATCCCCCCCGCCTTGGCCGGCGGGCGCGCCGTCGGGACACCCTGGATCACCATTTACCCAGGCGAAAGGCGGCGCCATCGTAGCGGCGGGTGGATCTCTGTCAACAGCGCCGACCCGAAGCGGCTGAACCTGGTGTTTATTCCCGGCGATCGGGGCTGCACCCGGCGCGGTTGTCCGGGCTATCCCCGGATTGGCGCGGTGGCGGCGGCGCCTCGGCGACGGGTCGTACGTGGGACGGGCTCGCCTGGCGCGCACGGCCGCCGAATTTCTCCTTGACCCGAGTGTCTGTGTTGGACTAGTTGGCCACACCTCGCGTGAGCCTCATCGTCCAGAAGTTCGGCGGTACGTCCGTCGGGTCCATCGAGCGCATCCAGCGGGCGGCCGCGCGGGCGCTCGCCACACAGCAGGCCGGTCATGACGTCGTGGTCATCGTCAGCGCGATGTCCGGCGAGACGAACCGGCTGCTCAAGCTGGCGTCGGACATCGCGCCCGTGCCCGACGCGCGGGAGATGGACGCGCTCGCGGCGACCGGCGAGCAGGTCTCGGCCGCGCTGATGGCGATCGCGATCCAGGCGCAGGGGGGCAAGGCGCGGAGCTTCCTCGGCCACCAGCTCAAGATCCTGACGGACAGCGCCTATACGAAGGCGCGGATCAAGGCGATCGACGCCCAGCGGCTGCACGAGGCGCTGGCCGGGGGGAAGATCGCGGTGGTCGCCGGGTTCCAGGGCGTGGACGACGCGGGCAACATCACGACGCTCGGGCGAGGCGGCAGCGACACGAGCGCCGTGGCGATCGCGGCGGCGGTGGGCGCCGAGTGCGAGATCTACACGGACGTCGACGGCGTTTACACAACGGACCCGAACATCTGCAAGACGGCGCGGAAGATCGAGCGGATCAGCTACGAAGAGATGCTGGAGCTCGCCTCGCTGGGAGCGAAGGTCCTTCAGATACGGAGCGTGGAGGTTGCGATGAAGTACGGTGTCCCGGTGCATGTGCGGTCGTCGTTCTCGGACGTGCCGGGCACGTGGGTCGTCAGCGAGGAGCAGTCTCTCGAGAGCGTGACGGTGACGGGCGTGGCGCTCGACCGGAACGAGGCGCGGGTCATGCTCGTCGGCGTCGACGACAAGCCGGGCGTGGTGGCGCAGATCTTCGGCGCGCTGGCCGAGGAGAACATCAGCGTCGACATGATCATCCAGAACGCGCCGAGCTACGGCCTGGAGACGCGCGGCACGTCCGGCGAGGTGAAGGCCGACGTCACGTTCACCGTCGGCAAGGCGGATCTCCCGCGGGCGAAGCTCGTGATGGAGAAGGTCGCCAGCGCCGTGCGCGCCATGAGTATCCGTTACGAGGAGGACATCGTGAAGGTGTCGATCGTCGGCCTCGGGATGCGGACGCACGCGGGCGTGGCGGCGCGGATGTTCCAGCTGCTCGCGGCGGATGGGATCAACATCCAGGCGATCTCCACGAGCGAGATCAAGATCTCGTGCCTTGTCTCGACGAAGTATGCCGAGCTCGCCGTCCGCGCGCTGCACGATGGCTTCGGGCTCGGCGGCAAAGCCTGATCGAACCCGTTCTATCGTCGTGATGCGCTCGCCGTGAGCGGCCCCGACCCGGTGGGTGAGGCTGCTCGCGGCGTGTCGCATTGTGGCGTCGAGCGCACGGACATCGCTCCGCGGAGCGAGGATTGCGCCGCGGCCAACCCGATGTGCCCCTGATGCGGCCCGGCGCGCCTACTGCTGCTCCTGCGCCATCGCCGCGGCGAAGCGCAGCAGCCCCTCGCCCCAGCCGCCGAGGATGTACGTGCGGTCATAGAACTCGGGCACGAGCGTGTCCTGGTACCCGGCGACCTGGACAAGGAACACGCGCACGTCGCGGTTCACCCGCGCGCGGTACGTCGCCACGAGCTTCGCCACGTCGATGTAGTGCCCGTTCCAGGCGAAGTCCGCGTAGTCCTTCGGCCGCGTACCGTACAGGCCGCCGTGCCCGGCCTGCATGTCGCTCATCACGAACACCGAGTCCCAGCGCTGCCGCTCGCGGATCGCGCGATCCCAGAAGAGCCACACGCCGTTCTCGGTCGCCGTCCCGATCGTGCGGGCGATGTGCTCCGCCTTCTCGAGCTGCGAGAACACGCTCTCCTGCTTGCGCACCGCGAACGTCTCCAGCCGGTCGCCGAACACGCCGAGGTGCCCGTCGCTCGCGCGCATCCCGGCCACGACCCCCGTGAGGTTCGCGATCGTGGAGATCTGCATCGTCCCGAGGCTGCTCGTGGTCGTGCCCTGCGCGGAGCCGCTGTTGTCGCAGAGCACCATCACGCGGCCGGGGAAGTACGGCACCTGGCCGAGCGAGCGGTTCAGGCACTTCTCCACCGCGTCGAGCACGGCGCCCGGCGCGCAGCCCTTCACGGCGCGGTAGGCGCTGTAGTACCGGAACGGCAGCTGCTTCCCCTCCGCGGCCGTCTCGACGAGCTTCGGCAGGAACTGGTCGAACGGCACGCCCGCCTCGATCAGGTTGCGCAGGTTGCGCAGCAGGGCCATGTGGCCCATGACCGGCAGCGCCTTGCGCCACGCGCACCGGTTCGAGCCGCGCGCCGAGACGATCGCCTCCCAGGTGCGGCCGGTCGCGCGGAGCGCGCCCTTCGCGAGGCGGTCCACGCTGGGGCTCTTCGGGTGCACGAGGTTCATGACGTCCACGGTCTTGCTCCCCTTGCCCTCGAGCCGGTACTTCGCGAGGGCGTGATCGTCGAACCGCTCGAGCGCGTCGCGCAGCGCGCGCTTCAGCGCGTTCGGCACCGGCTTGCCGAAGCGGTAGAGCTGGTACGCGAGGGCGACCGCAGGCTCGTCCGCGCGCTTCAGGATGCGCGGCGCGTAGCTGCGCACGAGGCCCGTCCCGCGCACGGACGCGGTGTTCGCCGCGCGCACCAGGATGACCTGGGGCGTCGTGCGCATGTGCTCCTCCTCGCGCAGCCGCGCCGCCTCGGCGAGCGTCGCCTCCGGATCGGCCGCGAGCGCCTCGTCGATGGCCTTCTCGATCAGCGCCGCCGGCGAGAGCTTGCGCCACTCGGCCGGATCCACCGCGCCCAGCGTCTCGCGCAGGCGCCGCACCTCGGCGTCCGAGAGGCGCGCGCGGGCGGCCGCCTTCTTCGCCGCCTTCACCGACGCCTTCGCCTTCGCCGCGTCCACGGCCTTCGCCGGGCGCGGGTCCGCGGGATCGAGGTGGTAGTACATGGGCTCGCCGAAGAAGCACGACGAGGCCGCGAGGCGGAGGCGCTTCAGCGGATCGGTGATGTCGTAGGAGCGGCCGCCCATCCAGTTCAGGTGCGAGTCGGCGCTGCGCTTGTCCTGACGCTTGAGATGCTGAAAGAACGCCATGATGCCACCTCCATCCTCGACGCACGCGCGGCGAGGGATCGAGAGCGGGGTGCAGATTCGATATGCGCCCGCTCGTAGAAAACGGGCGCAGCGCGGAGGATGGTGGTCACGGGGTTGGTCGTGTCAAAACGAAGGAACCGTGACCTCACTGCCGCGCTGCGCCCTGGTGCCAGAGGCGGGACTCGAACCCGCGACCTCGTCCTGAGAAGGGAAGTAACCCCGGAGCTCACTGCCGGCGCTCATCGCGCCGGAGAACACCGTCCGGAGTTGTTTTCGCGCTCTAACCGCTGAGCTACTCTGGCGTGGACGCTGGGGGGTATTGCAGGGCGGATGCCAAGACGGCCTCCGCGGGTGCCGGCCGCAGAAACCCCGGGGGAACGGCCGAGAGCGAGGGTCGCTGACGTCTCCCGCCCGTCCTTGGTCTATCCCATGGGATAAAGACCTAGATGAACTGATAGATCGGGCCGATCGCCGCGGTCGATGCGCCACCCTCGTCGACGATCGTCTCCGCGGAACGATGTCGGGTTCAGCCGTTGCGCGCGGGTCTCGCTCGCGGGGAACCCCGGTGAAGGCTCGTTCGACAGCGTGCCGGACGCGCGCTGCGCGAGGGCGGGCGCGCGCGTTCATCACCGTGGATGTGCGGGGGGCACGATCTGGGGTTTGGTAGAATTTTGAACCAACGCCCAGATCCGGACCTGGGAGCTGCGTCGTGACGCGTGCCCTGGGGAGGTCGAGACCTTCCGGGCGAGTCCGAGGGGAGGATTCCGCGAGGACGAGACCTTGGCGGCAGGTGCGCAGAGGAGGGCTCGGCCAGATCGCGGCCTCGGCGGCGGGCGGCAGAGGAGGGCTCGGCCAGATCGCGATCTCGGCGGCGGGCGGCAGAGGAGGGCTCGGCCAGATCGCGGCCTCGGCGGCGGGCGGCAGAGGAGGGTTCGGCCAGATCGCGATCTCGACGGCAGGTTGGACACGAGGGGCTGGTCAGGTCGAGGCCTCCGGGGCAGGGGAGCGACGAGGGCTCGGCCAGATCGAGACCTTGGCGGCTGCGGTGATCGGATCGATGGTCGAGCGACGGGTGGTGTCAGCCGCTGCGAGCCGGAGGCGCGCTCCGTGACGGGGCGCGCGCCGCGAGCGTCTCCGGGTCCGCCGCGCGATCGTCACCGCCGGCGCGCCGAGAGGAAACCGGCGGCGATCTCGGTTGTGTAGAGTGCGAGATGACGGCGCTCGTGGTCGGCTCATGGTGCATCGCGGCGGACGGCTCCCTCGCGCCGAGGCTGCCGTGAACCTCGCCGCGCGATCCCGGCTCGGCCCGCAGGCCAGGGCCGAGGAGCTGCTCTCCCGTCCCGGAGACGGCGAGCGGTACGACCCGCCCGAGCACGTCGCTCCCATGTCGTCATCGGGCCTCCCGGCGTCCGGGGTGCGGATCTCGAGCGCAGCGGCCCTGGACGCGGAGGCGCTGTACCGCCGCCACCATCACCTTGTGTACCGACTCGCTCTTCGTTACGGCCGCGGCAACGTGGCCTGGGCAGAGGATGTGACGCAGGACGTATTTCTCGATCTGATGAAGGCGCTCGCGACGCTGACCGATCGAGACAACCTCGAAGGATGGCTGTACCGGGCGACCTCGAATCGCTGCCTGAACCGCCTGCGGCGGGACCGGTTCCTCGATCTCGCGCCCATCCGCTGGCTGCTCGGGCAGGACGAGGCCGACCCGCGCCCGATGCTGGAGGAGGTGGCCATCGCGCGCGACGATCTGCGCCGGGCCTTCGAGGCGCTGGGCAAGCTGCCTCCCAAGGAGCAGATCGCGTTCTCGATGTTCTATCTCGACGGCAAGGAGCAGGAGGAGATCGGGAGCGTCCTTGGCCACTCCAAAAGCTACGTGTGCAAGCTGATTCAAAAGGCCGTCGCGCGGCTCCGCGAGGCCGGGTGGGAGGTGGGGCAATGACGCGAGACCGCGACCTGCTCGCGCTGCTGCACGAGGTCGACGAGCGGCTCGCGGCGGCGACGCCGTCGCCCCGGCTCGCGGCGCGCCTCGGCGCGCGGCTGCGCGGGGCGCGCCCGTCCCTCGCCGGGCGCGCGGGGCGCCCGCTCGCGCTGGCCCTCGCCGCCGGAACGGCCGCGGTCGCCCTCGCCGCCGCCCTCCAGCGCCCCGCGTCCCCCGAGGTCTCCGCGCGCAGCCCCGCCGTCGAACCGGCGGTCGGCATCGTCGGCGATCGCCCCCACGCGGACGGCGGGATCCCGGAGCGCACGCCGGCAGACGGCCACCCGCCGGCGCCGCCCCGGATCTACGCCCCGCTCCTCCGGGAGCCGCCCCGCCGGCTCGCTCCGCCGCCGAGGACCTCGCCGCCTGCGCCGCACGGCTCGGCAGCGCCGCCGGACGCGCGCGACGCGCCCGCAGGCCAGCGCCCCGGCGAGCTCCCCGAGAGCCGCGCCCCGGTCCCGCCGGCGCGCGCGCGCGCCCTGCCGCCGGCCGTCGCGCTCCCGTCGAGCCCGGGGTGGGTCGACGCCCTGGAACGTCCGCCTGTCCACGCGTCGCCGTCGCGCGACCAGCTCCCCTCGTGGAGCCGAGGCACCGGCGGCGCCAGCGCTCCGGCGGAGGCAGCTGGGCAAAAGGGCGAGCGAAGCGCCGAGAACAGCGCCGAGGGGGCGGATGGCGAGGCGACCGCGGAGCCGCACGAGAAGCCGACGGGTCCGCAGGGAGAGGCGGGCTGCCGGACGGCGGAGGATCTGACGAGCGAGGTCGAGGCGATGTGCGACGCGCAGGGCCTCGTCCTCGACGACGTCAGGTTGCTCGATCCGTGCAGAGACGGCGGCTACCGCAGCGTCGAGCACACGTGCGTCGACGACGAGCCGACCGAGTGCTGGCGCGGCCAGCTCGGCGACGGCCTCACCTGCCATGACAGCGGCGATCTGAAGGATCAGGCCTACATCACGTGCCGCAACCAGGGCGCGGATCTCACCGAGTTCACTTACGACCGGGGCGTCCCTGGATGCAGCGGCAGCGAGACGACAGGGGCCGTCTATGCGTGTTGCCCGGCGGCGGAGCCGCTTCCGTCGCGCCTGTGCTGGACGACCAAGATCGACCACGGGGACGTGTGCCAGGCGCAGTCGACGCTCGGTGACGAGGCCAGCGCCGTGTGCGCAGACGCCGGGCAGCAGATCTTCCACATCTGGTACAACTCCGGCATCGCGAGCTGCCCCGAGGCGCACGACACGAGCGCGCTCTTCACCTGCTGCCCGTGAGCCGCGATCGCGAGGTGGCCTGACGGAGGAAACCGGCAGGCCCGCCGCGGTTGATGAAGAGCGGAACGACGAGGAGAGCGCGCCGACCGGGGCTCCGGCGGCGCGCGCGTCGAAGCTGTCCCGGGCTGGGCCGGGCTTGATGGAGGACTCCATGCGATTTTTCGTTGCGACCGGTCTCTCGCTCTGTCTCTCGATCTCGGGTCTTCTCGCCGGCGCGGGCTGCATCAGCGCCGAGGTGCCGGACCCTGACAGCGGAACGGGCTCCGCGGGCGTGAAGAGCGCGAAGAGCGACGGCGTGGAGGACGGCTCGAGCGGCGATGGCGAGGCGAAGCCGCCGCCCCCGCCGTCCGACGATGGCGAGGCGACGCCCGCGCCGCCCCCGTCGCTCCCGCCCCCGCCGGCCCTGCCCCCTCCGCCGCCCCTGCCGGAGACGTGCTGGAGCGGCGAGGTGGGCGATGGCGTCACATGCAGTGACAGCAGCGATCTGAAGGACGAGGCCTACATCACCTGCAGGAACCAGGGCGCGGATCTCGCCGAGTTCACTTACGAGCGGGAACTCCCTGGATGCAGCGGCAGCGAGACGACAGGGGCCGTCTATGCGTGCTGCCCGGCGGCCGAGCCGCTGCCGTCGCCCACGTGCTGGACGACCAAGATCGACCACGGGGACGAGTGCCAGGCGCACTCGGCGCTCGATGCGGAGGCCAGCGCCCTGTGCGGAGAGACGGGCCAGCAGATCTTCCACATCTGGCACAACTCCAGCGGCACGATCTGCCCCGAGGCGTACGACACGAGCGCGCTCCTCACCTGCTGCCCGTGAGCAGCGGCCGCGGGCCTGCCTGGCGGAGGGACCGGCAGGCAGGCCAGCGCGACGGCTCCTTTCGTCGACGCCGGCGATGGGTATCATGGCGCCCGCCCTGAACGCGCCCGCGCGCAGTGGAGTCGCTCCCATGCCCGATCCCTACATCTACCAGCGTGACATCGAGACGTACGGCCGCCTCACCGCGTCGCAGATCCGGAAGCTCGTCCTGCCGGTCGACGCGGGGTTCGGGAGCGCGCTGCGCACCGTCACGGCGCGCCTCGACGCCGCGACCGAGGCCCTGCGCAAGGCGACGCTGGACGCGACGGCCGCTCCTGTGCCTCCCAGCGCGTCCCGCGGATCCAGGGGCGGCCGGGCCAATCCGGTCGCTGCGGGCCGCGGCCTGCTGCGCCGCCTCGTGGAGCACGCCGCCTCGCGGCCCAACGGGGCCGCGCTGGCCCGAGGGCTCCTTCGGGGCCAGACGCTCGCCACCGTGCTGCGCCGTCGCCCCGCGGCGCTCGCCGCGGCGCTGACGCACGCGATCGAGGTGCTCGAGCAGCACGAGGGGCAGCTGCCCGAGCGCGAGGCGTGGACGGCCGACCTCGAGCGCTCCCGGGACGCCCTCGAGCCGCTCATCAGGAGCGTGCGCAAGACCCGGCTCGCGCGCCGCACGATGACCCCGGAGATGAAGGCCGCGCGCGACGAGTGGATCACCACCTACGGCGCGGCGAAGCTCCTCGTGGAGTGCGTGCTCCGGCTCCACGGCAAGACGTCGTTGATGCCGGAGATCTTCGGCGATCTCCCGCGCGCACCCCGCGCCGCCGCGGGCACCAGCGCAGCGCGACGCCCACCGGCGAGCGCGTCTGCGCTCGCGTGACGATTCCACTGCTCACTCCGGAGCTTCACCCGCGCGGATATGAGGAAATAGAGAAAGGGGTAGACCCGAGGAGAGGGGTTCTCGGGGCGGAGTCATAGGCGTTAATCAAGCTTCGCGCCGCGCTCTCCTGCATACGAACGTTCACGTGGTCGTGAACGTTTACGTGGTCGTGGTCGTGAACGTTTACGTGGTCGTGAACGTTTACGTGGTCGTGAACGTTTACGTGGTCGTGGAGGTGGTCGTGGTCGTCAACGATAGGCCGTGAACGACCACGACCACGACCACGACCACGTCTGAAGATCCCGCACATCTTTTTTTGATCCGTTTCGGACCCGCCAAGCGTCTGAAATGTCATGGGAAATCCCGATGTGCCGGAAGCGACGCCGTCGCTCGTGCGCGAGTTCGAGACGGTGCAGCTGGGCGACGCGCGCCTGCATCAGCGGGTCCGGGCGGTGGTGGCACGGCTGAGCGTCGCGCCGG
Source organism: Sorangium sp. So ce381 (assembly GCF_051473845.1). NCBI lineage: Bacteria > Pseudomonadati > Myxococcota > Polyangiales > Polyangiaceae > Sorangium > Sorangium sp. So ce381. The sequence goes on from NZ_CP150336.1 coordinate 3,590,043, forward strand.
GCGAGAGCTTCCCGGACTCGCTGAAGACAGAAGCAGAGCTGGAGGGCTTCTACCGGCTCCTTGGCAACAAGCGCGTGTCGTATGGTGCGCTGGTGCAAGCCCACAGCGAGCAGACCCTCGAGCGGATGGCCGGTCACGACACGGTTCGCGCGGTGCATGACACCACCGCGGTCGCCTTCGACGGCGACGGCGCACGCAAAGGGCTCGGCCCGCTCAACGGCAAGCACACCCAGGGCTTTTTGGCGCACGCGACGCTCGCCGTGGCCACCGACGCGATCAACCAGCCGCTCGGACTGCTGGGGCTGGCCTGCTGGGCCCGCAAAGCCTCCGCCCTGTCCAAGAGCCCACGCAAGAAGAACAGGACGGGCAGCGACTATGCGCGCGTGACCGACAAGGAATCGACGCGCTGGCTGCGGCAGGTGGAGGCGGCCGAGCAGGCCGTGGGCGACCGCACGTCGCTGCTGCACATCATGGATCGCGAGGCCGACGCCTACCCGCTTCTGTGCGCCATGGTCGAGCAGGGCCACCGCTTCGTCGTGCGCATGGCGCGGGATCGGAACGTGTTGGAGTTGGCCGAGGACGAGGAGGAATCGCTCGACGACAGCGCACCGCTTCGGCTGAGCGAGGCGCTAGTCGAGCTGCCGATCCGGCTTAGCCGCGAGGTCGTGCTCACCCAACGCCGCACCGGCCCTGTACCTGCGAGCAAGCGTGCGCACCCCGAGCGCTCGGAGCGGAGGGCCACGCTGGGCGTCGGCGCCCGGCGCGTGGCGCTGCGCCGTCCGTACTACCTGCCCGAGCTGGCCGAAGAGCTTGCAGTCAACATCGTGTGTGTGCAGGAGATCGACACGCCAGCGGGCGAAGAGCCGGTCGCGTGGGTGCTGGCGACCAACGAGCCCGTCGACACGCCCGACCAGATCGCTGCGATCGTCGACCATTACCGGGCACGGTGGCTCATCGAGGAGTTCTTCAAGGCGCTCAAGACCGGCTGCGCCCTCGAGACGCGCCAGCTCGAGAGCTTCCGGAGCCTGACGAACGCGCTGGCGCTGTTCGCCCCGATCGCGTGGCAGATGCTGCTGCTGCGCTCTCTGTCGCGCCTTGAGCCCAACGCGCCCGCGGAACGAGCCCTGAACCCCACGCAGCTGAAGCTGCTGCACCAGCACCAGCCCAAGAAGCTGCCGGCGCAGGGGGCGACGGTAGTCGATGCGCTCTACGCCGTTGCCGGTCTCGGTGGACACCTCAAGCGCAACGGTCCCCCCGGTTGGCTGACGCTCGCGCGCGGAATGCAGACCTTGCTCATGCTGGAGATGGGCTGGAACGCCGCCGTCGCCAACACAGCGAAAACTAAGGGGGAAATGTGATCAATCCTCAGACGACCACGTAAACGTTCACGTTCACGTTCACGTTCACGTTCGTGACCGATGGTGGGGGGAAGGGGGGCGGGCTTCGCCTCTGCGCGTGACCGCACAATCTCCTCGGGCCGGGCCACCCGGAATACGCTCTTTCCTACCCGCCCCCCAGGTGCGCCCGGAAGAACCTCACGAGGTGCCCGTACTGGAGCACCTGGTTGTCCCGCTTCTGCGCGCCGTGCCCCTCGTCGGCGAACAGGATGAGCTCGGACGGGATCTTCCTTGCCTCCAGCGCCTGCTGGATCTGCACCGACTCGCCCGCAGGGACCCGCGGATCCGACGCTCCCTGCACGATCAGCAGAGGCGCCTTCACCCGATCGAGGTACGTGATCGGCGAGAGCTTGAGCAACGCGTCCCGATCCTTCTCGGGATCGCCGTACTCGGAGATCCGGAGGATTCTCCGGTAAGGCGCCGTGTTCTGGAGGAACGTCACGAGGTTGCTCATGCCGACGACGGCGGCGCCCGCGTCGTAGGCGCCGGCGAACATGGTCATGCCGATCAGCGCAGAATAGCCGCCGTAGCTGCCGCCGAAGATGCCGACCCTCGGCGGCCGGCCCTCGTGGCCGAAGCTCGCCTTGACGAACTTCGCGGCGTCCTCGATGTCCGTGATGACGTCGAGCCGCTTCGCGCCGTCGTCGGCGTGCAGCCATGTCTTGCCGTAACCGTCGCTCCCGCGGACGTTCGGCTCGACGAACACGAACCCCGCGTCCACGAAGATCTGCGCCCGCGCGCTGAACCCAGCCCTCGTCTGGGCCTCCGGGCCGCCGTGAAAATGGACGATCACAGGACACGGCCGCTCGCACCGCGCAGGGCGGCGCACGAACATCGGGATCTGCGCGCCGTCGCGCGCCGGATAGGACTCCAGCGTTGTCGCCGAGAACGCGCCCGGCGCCGTCTCGGGCATGCTCGGAGCGTGCCACTGCGAAAGCTTGCCAGTCGTCCAGTCGAGGACATGCGCCGTCGCCGGCGACGTCGAGGTCTCCAGGAGCAGCGTCGTGAACCGGCCGTCCCGCGTCGTCGAGACCGGGGTCACGTGATCCGCCGCCGGGAGCGCGGGCAGCTTGATCTCGCGGTGCGACCTCGCGTCGAGCGCGCGGAGCCGCGTGTAGCCGCGCTCGTTCACCGTGTAGAGGATCCTCTTCCTCGCCCGATCGATGGAGAACGCGCTGACGTCGAACGGGATCTCCGGCGAGATCGGCGTGAGCTTCCCCGCCTTCCAGCTGTAGAGCCGGCGGTGCTCCCCGAGGCGCGGCGTGAGCACGAGGACCTCGCCGGGCGCGGCGCCGTACTGGGCCTCGTAGTCCTCGCGCTCGCCCTGCCCGAAGAGGGGAGTCAGCGCGTCGGCGCCCGGAGCGGCCTTCGCGCCAGGCGCCCACTCGAAGAGCTCGCTCATGTTGGAGCCCACGTCCTTCGCGAGCAGCAGGCGGCCGTCGCCCGCGGCGTCCACGGCGCGCCAGATGCCCTCGCGATCGAACACGACCTCTCGCTGCCTCGACGCGATGTCGTACCGGTAGATGACGTACGCGTCCTTCTTGACGTCGTTGGCCCGATAGTAAACGTGCCGTCCATCGTCGGAGACGAACTGGAGCTGCGTCTGCACGCCGGGCGCGTGCTGGATGGCGACGAGCGGGCCGCCCTTCGCGTCCTGCAGGTAGAGCCCTGGGTTCTCCTCGCCCTTGCGGTCGCGCGAGAGGACGAGGCGCGCGCCGTCCGGCGTGACGGCCTCGACCACGGTCGGATCCTCGCCGCCCGTGAGCTGCAGCGGGAAGCGCTGCGGCCCGTCGAGCCGGAAGACCTGCCGCGTCCCCGTGATCGTCCAGGTGAAGTAGAGCGCCTTGCCATCCGGCCCGAGGACGCCTCCGGAAGGAGCGCGCACGTCGAGCATGGCCTGGATGCGGCGCGAGACGTCGTCCGGGAGCGGAGGCGGCGCGTAGCGAGCCAGGATCTCCGGAGAGACGCTCGCCGCGCCGTGCCCCTCGTACCCGGGCCGCTCCGGCGCGGGCGCAGGCCGCGGCGGTCCGGCGGGCGAAGGCGGCGCCGGCGGCGCGGACGCGGCAGGCCGGGGCGCAGCCGCCGGCGGCCCCGGCGGGACCGGCGCGCACGCCGCCGAGAGGGCGAGGGGGCCGAGCAAGCCGAGCAAGGAGCGCCGCGCGGCGCCGTGGCGCCCGCGCGGCGTCGAGGAGGACGACATGCGGCGCATTTCGCCGGAGCCGGCATACGCCGGCAAGGTCAAAGGCGGCGCGGGCAAGGTCAAAGGCCGCGTGGCACGGGCAAGGTCGAAGGCGGCGTGGTGCGGGCCCGCCTCAGTCGGGCTCGCCGGGGAGCTTCGCGCGGCCGAGGGCCGCCTCCGCCGCCGCCAGCTGCGCCGCGAGCTTCCTCAGCTCCTCGGCTTCCTCGCCCTGGAGCGAGATGTTCGGGACGAGCGCGTTCAGGGCGCGGCGGTTGTACGCGAGCCCCAGCGGCGAGCCCTTCTCGAGGTTCATCACCATCGACTCGGCCAGCACCGCCAGCGCCTCCCGGTGCAGCCCCTTCGCCGAGAGCACCTCCGCGAGCGCGGCCGTCGAGCGGGCCAGGCCGAGGAGATCGCCGAGCGCCTCCTCGGCCTCGATCGCCGCGGTCAGGCGCTGCGTCGCGCGGTCGAGGCGGCCGTTGCGGAGCTCCAGCCGGCCGATCGTCTCCCACACCCGGGCGAGCTCCCGGGTGTCGCCGAGCTGCTTGTAGGCGCGCTCCGCGGCGAGCGCGTGGTCGAGGCCCATCGACAGCGCGTCGGACTCGCGCCCGGGGCGGGCGGGGACGTGGAGCGGGATCCGCGCGAAGAGGTGGTCGGTCTCGGCGAGCTCGACGCGCGCCGATGGATCGACCCGGGCCCGCTCCTCGAAGGTCCGGCGCGACTCGATCAGCAGGTGCGTCGCGCGGACGGGATCGCCCATGCGCACGTGGACCGCCGCCTGATCGTTGAGCAGCCGGGCCGCGCCGAGCGCGTCCCCGGCGTCGAGCAGCAGGCGGCTCGCGATCGCGAGCTCCTCCAGCGCGCGCTCCAGCGAGCGCGCGTCGCCCATGTCGTAACAGACGCCCGCGATGAGCGCGGCGACCTCGGCGTGCAGCTCCGGCGGGTCGCCCTGCGCGAGGAGCGCGCGCGCGGCGTCGAGCACCTCGAGCGCGCCCGGGAGCGTGCTGGCGGGGTCCGGGCCGGCGGATTGCCACTGCGCCCGGGCGATGCCCGAGAGCGCGCCGATGCGGAGCCGGCGGCGCGCGGGCGTGGCCGGCATGCCGTCGAGCAGCGAGAGCGCCTTCCGCCCGTAGCTCAGCGCCTGGGCGTACGCCCCCATGGCCGCCGCCTCGACCGAGGCCGCGCAGTAGCGCTGCGCGGCTTCCTCGTGCTCGCCCGCCTCGGTCAGGTGCGCCGCCGCGCGCACGTCGTGGAGGTGGCGCCCGGCGCCGTGCGCCGCCGCGCTCGCGGCGCCCGCTGCCTCGGCGCGATCGGGCGCCGCGGGCGCCGGGTACATGGACACGCCGAGCGGCGCCGCGGCGCGCAGGGACTCGGCCGCGCGCCCGGCGACGGCGTCGGCCGGCGCCGGCCAGGAGAACGAGTTGCGGGATCCAGAAGACGCTCGCTCGGACAGCGCGGCTGGGACGCGCAGCGAGGCCCCGCGGGCCGAGCGGCTCGGCTCGTCCAGGAAGGCGCCGCCGATGGACGCGAGATCGCGGGGCACCCGCATCGGCCCCGGGATGGGCGCGTCGAGCGAGTCGGGCGGGGCGTCGAACAGGATGGACTCGGGCGGCTCCGAGACGCGGCGGCTCTCGGGGCCGCGGTGGAACAGATCGGCGTAGGGCCACGCGGGATTGCCGGGCCCGGCGGGGGCCATCGGCGCGGGCCCGTCCTGAGTGACGCGCGGCGGCGCGCGGCGCGAGTTGCTCGTGGATCCACCGCCCATGTAGGCCATGGCTGGCGGCGGCCTCAGCGTCTCGGCCGCCCGCGGCACCCCGCCGCGCGCCCCCGAGAGCGTGGGGTCTGCAGTCCTCTCCCGCTCGTCGGCGGTCTCCGCGCCGCCGGCCTCGGGGGTCGACCCGCCGGCGATGGGCGCGCCGGGCAGAGCGGCCGCCGGTGATGCCGTCGCCGGCGACGGGCCTGCCGCCGGGGGCGCGGCGGCCATCGTGCGCGGCGTCGCCATCGCGGGCAACGACGCGGACGGCGGCGCGGTCGAGAGCGGCGGCGCCCCGGCCCTCGTCTGCGCGGCGGCGGCCCTCGTGGTCGGGTCGTCGCCGCGAGGCACGCCAAGGTTCGCTCCGCCGATGACGTGCCGCTCGACGGTCGACGCGAGGATGGCCGCGCTCTGGGTCGGCGGCGCGGCGTGGGCTGGCGCCGCCGCGGCGTGGCTCGCCTGGTGATCGGCCGCGACGGCGCTCGGCGCAGCGCGCGGCTCGCGCGTGGCAGGGGCGTCCAGCTCGGTCCGCTCCTCGCTGAGCAGCGTCGCGAGCCGCCGGTGCCACACGCGCGCGAGCGACGGGAGGATCGAGCCGCGGAGCGCCTCGACGGTCTCCTGCGGGAGATGGAAGCGCCCGTCGCCGCGGTCCTCGACCGGAACGCCCGCGTCCGCGGCGCGCTGCAGCGCCTCGAGCACGTCGAGCGCGTCGACGCGGAGGAGCGCGGCGACGAGCTCGCTCTCGAACCCCGAGCCGACGATCGCGCCGGCCCGGAGCACCCGGAGCACCTCGCCAGGCAGCTCGCGCACCGCGACCTGCGGCGGCGGCGGCGGGGGCGTGGTCGCGCTCGTCAGCGTGGTCGCGCCGTCGGCCGGCCGGAGGATCGCGTCGGCCCCGCAGGCGGCGCGCACCGCGTCGACCAGGCCGCCGGCGGGGCCGGTCGGCGCGTGCAGGCGGAAGGAGAGGACGAGCGCGACGCGGAGCGCGTCGGGGCGGGACACCACCCGGCGCAGCACGTCGAGCGTGGCAGGATCGGCGTGCTCGACCGCGTCGAACACGATGGCCCACGCGCGATCGGCCTGCTGCGTGAGGCGGTTGGCGGTCTCGATGAACTCGGCGTCCACCATCAGCTCGTGCACGTCGCCGAGGAGGCGGCGCCGGAGCCCCGCGGCGGCGCGGCTGCGCGCCTGATCGACCGTCGGCTGCGCCCCGCCGGCGAGGCGCTCGATCTGGGTCCGCGCGTCGCGCAGCGGCCCGAGCGTCATCTCGGGGACGTCGCAGCGCACACGCACGATCCGCAGGCCGAGCCGCGCCGGCGGATCCCCGGGGACGATGTTCAGCAAGGCCGTGTGCCGGCCCTCGGAAATGCGCTGCCAGAGCTGTTCCACGGTCCGCTCCTCTTCTCTCCAGGCGCACACGGCCCAGAGCGGGGCGCATCGTCGTGCGCTACGGGCTCATCCGCCCCGTTCGGCTCGCTGCAACGTACTTTCGCGCGCCTCGCTCGCCTGCCTGGCGGCTGAGCCCGTATCCCACGAATCTGCCCCCCGCTCTAGTATCCCCAGAGGAACTCCGCGCGGGCGAACGCCGTGAAATAGCTCCCCGGACCGTCGCCCGCGCCAGGGAGGAGCAGCGTGTACTTGCCGGCGAAGCCGGCGGCGAACTCGCGGTTGAACGCGTAGTCGATGCCGAACGGGATGGAGACCCCGAACTGCCCCCGGTGGCAGCCCGGCTGGCCAGACGAGCCGCAAGGCGCGAGGCGCACACTGTCGTATGCGCCGGTCATGAGGCCGACGTAGGGGACCCACTGCAGGATATCGATGACGTACGTGGCGCCGGCCGATGCGCCGAGGAGCATGAGATCGCCCCCCGGGTGGGACGCTGTGTTGACCTCGGCGACCGCGTTGAAGGCGTCCGTGAGCCCGTAGGCGAGGTGCAGGCTGCCGCCGATCCCCGGGTACGTCCCGCCGTCCGCGAGGAGCGCGTACCCGACGCTGGCGCCGGCGTGCCATTGCCGTTCGAAGGCGTCGGCCCGCGAGGGGGCCAGGAGCGCGAGGAGCGCGATCGCGGCGGAGGTCAGCAGGGCGACAGGGGAGCATCTCATGGTCGGTTGCGGTGAGCAGCCCGGAGCGCCCCCGCGACGAACCATGGGATCGAGGGCGACGACGGCGCGCGCCGGGCGCTCGATGGGCGCGCGCGGCCGAGGCTAGCACGCGCGCCGCAGGACATGTTCAGCGGAGCTGCTCGCGGCGACGGGGGGCCCGCGACGCTCCTGCGTCCTCGTCCTCGAGCTCGTCGGCGTAGATGCGCGCCGCGGGGTCGGCCGCGCCCTCGCCCGGATCGATGCGGAGCGACGGCTGGGGAAAGCGGACGGCGGCCGCCCCCGAGATCCCGGGGAAGGTGTAGAGGATCTCGCCGCGCTCGCCGATCTCGACGCCGACGTCGCCGGGCCGCTCCTTGGCGAGCTCCGTGAGCAGGGCGTCCGCCTCGGGGGCCGGCAGGTCGAGCGCGACGCCGACCTCCTGCGCCGTGAGCGGGCGCCGGCGGTGCGACGCGAGCGAGAAGATCGCCTGAACCTGGGCGTCGCGCGAGGCCTTCGCCCCGGAGCGAGAGAGCTTCCGCCCGCCCAGCAGGAGGAGCAGGCCGAGGGTGAGGGCGAGGAACCCGATCGGCAGGCCGATCGCGAGGCCGGCGATCGACCCAGGAAACAGCGCGGCCGCGCCCAGCCCGAGGAGGAGCGCCAGCGCGGTCCCGCCGATGAGGACCAGCCAGCCGAGCACGCCGGCGACCGCGCCGCCCACCCTGGACGGCTGCCCCGCCAGGCTGACCGATTTCCCCGCGAACGGCAGGCGCTCCCGACCGCACGCGGTGCAGTACGCGGCGAGCCCGCGGTGGATGACGGGCGCGTTCTTTCCGCAATGAGGACACATGAGGACTCCCCCGCGAGCAGATCTTCGCGAGCCAGGCTGTAGCGTAGGAATGAAGGCCCTCCGCCGCCAGGTGTGCGGCCGCGGGATCTCCAGGTTTTTCGCGGCACGCCGCGCGGGTCGGCGTCGGTCGGCGCCAGTCGGCGTCAGATGCCGAGGTAACGCGCGATCTCGGCGCGGGACGGGTCGGAGGCCAGGGCGCGCAGGGCGTCGTACCGGCGTTGCCATGCGGCCGCGCTGCCTTCGTCTCCGCGCCATCGCGCCGCCTCGGCGCGGGCGAAGGCGTGGTGCCGGAGCGAGAAGCGCGAGGCGTCGAGCGCGAGGAAGGCGTCGAGCCACACCTCGGGATTGCCCTCGCCGTCGCCGAGCAGCTGGGCCGACAGCGCGGCGTACGGGACGAGCGCGGGCGGCGCGTCGCCGCGCCGGCGGAGGGCGGCGTAGCGGAGCGCGCGGCGCGTGGGCGGCGGCGCGTCGCGCGCGGCGCTCCAGGCGGCGAGCGCGCGCGAGAGCGCCGGCTGGCCGTCGCGCGCCCAGGGCGCGTCGAGGCTCGCGAAGCCGACCCACGGCCAGGCGGCGGCGTGGTCCGCGGGCAGCTGGGCGGGCGGGCTGCCCTGGCGGAGCGGCGCGTCGCCCGGAGGGAGGGCGAGGGAGAGCCGGGTCCACCGCGATCGCGCGTCGAGGACGGCGAGCTCCGCGCGGGAAGGCGGCGCTTCGCCGGCGGGCGCCGGCGCGACGCCGCGCGCGGCGGCGACCTCCTCGTCGGCGAGCACGGCCGCGCGCGCGGCGTCGCGCCGGCGCCCGCGCGAGGCGAGGAGCTCGGCGCGCTGCAGGAGCACGGCCGCGCGGAGCGCCGGCGGCGCGGCGGAGAGGTCGACGCGCTCGACGAGATCGAGCGCGCGATCGCGCTCGCCGACGAGGGCCCACGCGCTCGATCGCGCGAGCGCGCGGGCCGCCTCCGGCGCGAGCTCCGGGGCGAGCGGGCCAAGGCGATCCAGCACGTCGACCGCACGGGGCGCGTCGCCTTCGAGCGCGAGCTCGCGGGCGGCGCGCAGCGCGAGCGCTCCGGCGGCGGCGCGCAGCGCGTCGGCCTGGGACGGCGAGAGCTGGGGGGCGGCGGCCAGCTCGGCGGCGCGCGCGGCGGCGCGCGCGCGCAACGACCCGGCGATCACGGGCCTCGCGAGCCCGCGCTCCGGGAGCCAGTCGAGCGCGCGCAGCGAGCCCGCAGGCAGCACCCTCGGCGCGCGGGGCTCCGCGCGCGCCGGGGCGCCCTGGGCGCCTGCCTCTCCGGCCGCGGATTCGTCGCCGTCGTCTTCCGGTTCCGGCCGCGCGAGCGCGGCGGCTTCGGCCGCGTCGAGCGTCTCGTCCTCCGCCAGCACGACGGCGAGCAGATCGCCGCGGACCTCGGGATCGAGCGCGGCGGAGGCGCCGAGCAGGTCGCGGATCGCGCGCGTCGCGCGCCGCGTCGCCTCGGCGGCGTCCTTCCGGGCGGCGGCGAGGCGGGCGCGCTGCGCGAGCCGCACCTCCACGGCGTCGGCGACGCCGGCCTCCGGGTCTTCTGGCATCGGCGGAGGCTCCACGCCGGCGCGGGCGGCGCAGGCGACGAGGACGGCGCGGACCTCGCCCCAGTTGCGCGCCATGCCGGCGTAGCGCCTCGACGCCCGGTCGTCCTGGTTGAGGGTCAGGAGCTCGACGCCGCGCTTCGCCTCGGCGCTCGCGCCGAGGCAGAGGATCGCGCCGGTGGTCGTGCGCAGATCCTCGTCGCGGGGCTCCATCGCCGCGTACCCCCTGGCGATCGCGAGCGCGCGCTGCAGGTCGCCCTCGGTGAGCGCCGCGCGGAGGGTGTGCACCCGCACGTGCCAGTCGGTCCAGCGGTCCGGCTGCGAGAGGAGCGCGCGGCGGTCACCGAGCCTCGCCGCCTCGCGGCCGAGGCTCGGCGCGCCGCAGGCGGGCCCGAGCTCATCGAAGGTGATGCGCCCTGTCCCGGCGGCGACCATGGCCTGGGCCGTCGCCACCGCCTCGGTCGCGCCGGCGAGCGCCGCGGGATCCGGCCGGCCGACCGCGGCGTCGGTGTAGTCGGCGACCGCTGCGCGCACGCCGAGCTCCTCGGCCAGCGCGCTCGCCGTCCTGTAGGTCCAGGGCAGCCGCGACGGCAGCGCGAACCAGCGGATCTCGGGCCTGCAGTCGGGCAGGGCCGGGCCGCGCGGCGCCTCGATCGAGGCGAGGCACGCGGCGGCGGTGCGCTTGCCCACGAGGACCGCCGCCACGGGGCCAAGGAGCGCGAGCGCGGGCACGGCCACGGCCGCCGCGGCGAGCGCCAGGGCGAGGGGCCGCCGCCAGGGCGGCCGCGCGGGCGAGGCGTCGCGGTGGAGCGGGGAGCTCCCGTCGCGCTCATGGGGCCGTTGGGTGGGCTGCGCGCACACGGGACGGCTTTTAGCCCACGCCACGGCCGAGCGACACTGCCTCCGCGACGCGGCGTGTCCCACGTCCCGGAAGCCGGCGTCGCCCGCGGAGCGCGCGCCGTGCGATGTGCGATGTGCGATGTCGATGCGCGCCGAGCCGGCGCGCGCGGCTAGGGCGCGCTCCGGCCCTCGGCGGCGCCGACCTCCGGGGTGAGGAGCGCGCCCGCGAGATCCGTGACCGCCGACAGATCCTCGACGCAGGCGACCTCGAGATCGAGCCCGCGGGCGAGCTGCGGCGCGCTGGCGAGGGCGACCTCGGCGACGGTGAGCTTCCGCCCGGTGAGCTGGTGGAGCGACGTCACGCCGTGATCTCGGATGCCGCAGGGCACGATCAGCTCGAACGCCCTGAGGTCCACCGCGATGTTGAAGGCGAAGCCGTGCATCGTGAGCCATCGCGACAGGCGCACGCCGATCGCGCCGAGCTTCGCGATCTCGCGCGCCCACTCGGCGCCGCCCCACGCCTCCGGGGCGGCGCGATCGACCCAGACGCCGATCATGCCGTCGACCACGCCGGCCTCGACGTGGTGCTCGCGCGCGAGCAGGATCATCACCTCCGCGAGCGAGCGCACGTACCTGCGCACGTCGCAGCGGTCCGGCCTGAGATCGAGCAGCGGGTAGCACACGAGCTGGCCGGGGCCGTGGTAGGTGACGTCGCCCCCTCGCCCCGTCGCGACGAGGTCGATGTCGCGCTCGTCGAGCGCGCGGGCGTCGAGGAGCACGTTCTCGGGGTTCGCGCGCGGGCCGAGCGTGATCACGGGATCGTGCTCGAGGAGCAGGATCGTGTCGCCCATCCGCCCCTGCGCCCGCGCCTCGACGAGCTGCTTCTGCAGATCGTGGATCGGGGCGTAGCGGCGCCGGCCGATCCACACGGCGCGCGCTCGCCTCGGCCGGGGCGCCTCGGTGGTCGTCGTCTGGCCCTTCGCGGGCTGGAGGAGGTCGCGGAGCGAGGTGTTCGGCATGGCTACTCCGGGACCTTGTCGCCCCGCGCCCGCCGCTCCTCGCGGTAGGCCTCGATGTGCGTCGTGAAGGTGGCCGCGACCTCGGGGTCGAACTGCGAGCCCGAGCACCGCTCGATCTCGGTCACCGCGACCTCGTGGGGGAGCGCGCGTCGGTACGAGCGGTCGCTCGTCATGGCGTCGTAGGTGTCGGCCACGGAGATGATGCGCGCGATGATCGGGATCTCGTTGCCCCGCATCCGGAGCGGGTAGCCGCGCCCGTCCCAGCGCTCGTGGTGCAGGTGCACGCCGGGGATGAGCGGGTGCAGGAACTTGATCGGGTCGAGGATATCGCGCCCGTAGGCGGGGTGCCGCTTGAACACCTCGTACTCGTCGTTCGTGAGCTTGCCCGGCTTGTTCAGGTTGAGCACGCACCCGATCTTGCCGATGTCGTGCATGAGCGCGCTCTGCCGGACGATCTCGATCTCGTGCGGGCCGAGGCCGAGCCGCTGCGCCAGCATCACGGCGTAGACGGCGACCCGATCCGAGTGGCCCGACGTGTAGCGGTCCATCTTGTCGATCGCCTTGGCGAGGCCCTCGATCGTCTGCTGGAACGTCGCCTGGAGATCCTGGTAGAGGCGCGCGTTCTCGATCGCCGCCGCGGCGCGCGAGCCGATGATGCTGAGCAGCTTGCGCTGCCCCTCGTCGAAGCGCCTCGTCCGCGTGAACGACGCGACGGCGAGGAAGCCCATGAGCCGCTTCTGGATGCGGAGCGGCACGGCGACGAGCGACTGGAGCGGGAGCGCCGGCTCCGCCGCGAAGAACCTGAGCCCCTTCATGCCCTGCTCGAGGAGCTGCGCGTCGGGGCGAAAGTGCTCGAGCACGAGCGTCGGGTCGAGCCGCCCGAGGTCGGTGCCCGCCGGGATGGACGGGCCGCGGAGGTGCTGGCGCTCGAAGAAGCCCCCCTCGCCGTCGTCGAGCCAGGTCGAGATGAGGTCGCCGCACACCTCGTGGAGGCAGCTGTCGGCGACGGTCTCCAGCACCTGGTCGAGCGAGAGGCTCGCCGCGATGGCCTCGCTCACCTTGTAGAGCGACACCGCCTCGCGCAGCCGGATGTTCTCGGCGGCCATCCGTTGCTTCTCGATCCCGCGCTGGACGACGTGCACCACCTCGTCCAGCTTGAACGGCTTGAGCACGTAGTCGTAGGCGCCGCGCTTCATCGCGTCGATCGCGGTCTCGACGGTGCCGAAGCCCGTCATGATGACCGTGAGCGCGTTCGGCGCCGTCTTGCCGATCTCGTCCAGCAGCGCGATGCCGCCCATCCGAGGCATCTTGAGGTCGCTGATCACGAGGTCGTAGTGGCCCTTCGTGAGCTCGCTCAGCGCGCTGGTGCCGTCCTCCGCCGTGCGGACGTAGTAGCCCTCCATGCCGAGGAAGTCGGCCAGCATGTCGCGGATGACCTTCTCGTCGTCCACGACGAGGATGCGAGGGCGGTCTTCTGGAAACGTGGACATGCGGCCGGTAAGCCTACCAGATCCGCTCGCAGCGCATCGCCCCAAGGTGGGCGGGTCGGGCACAGGAGCGGACCCGCCTCGCCGGGGTGGCCGAGCGGCGGCGAGGGCCGCTCAGTCCTCGTCGCCGGTCGAGATGATGGGGTGCCGGATGGTCCGGGGCGACTCGTCCAGATCCGGGACGCGGATCGAGATGGGCCCGGGGCTGCGGATGGAGGGGGGAGGCGCGGACTCCGCGTCCTCGGGGCGCAGCGGGATCATCCTGCTGCTCGGCGCGGGCTCATCGCTCGCGGTCGTCAGGACGGGCACGGCGCGCTGCTCGCCGAGGGCGTGCTTCTGCTCGAGGAAGCGGAGGACCGAGGGGCCGGTCGAGCGCTCCAGCGCGGAGCGCAGATCCCCGGGCAGCGTCGACTCGATGATCATCTTCACCCCGGTGCGGGGGTGCTCGATCTCGATGCGCACGAGGTGCACGAACGAACGATCGAGCCCGTGCTTCTCCTCGAAGTACCGGTTCGTGGGCACGTGGCCGTAGCGCTCGTCGCCGAGGATCGGGTGCCCGATCGCGGCGAGGTGCCGCCGGATCTGGTGCGTGCGCCCGCCGTCCGGGATGACGCGGAGGATCGAGTGGCCCGAGGCGACAGCGAGGCGGCGATACCGCGTGCGCGCCGTGTACGTGCGCGTCCCTTCGCGGAGATCGCGGGTGATCGCGCCCTTGCCCGGGGTGACGCCCTTGGCCGCGGCGAGGTAGATGAGGCGCCCCGTCTTCGTGAGCGCCTCGCCCCAGCGCGCGGCGGCCTCCTCGCTCCGCGCGAGCATGACCAGGCCGCTCGTGCCCGGATCCAGCGGGTGCACGATGATGGGCGTCGTCGTGCTGCCCGGGATGCGGGCGCACCGGGCGAGCAGCGAGCCGAGGTACTCCGGCTGCATCGCCACCGGCTCGTGGGGGCCCTTCTCGACGACCAGCACGCCGTCGTCGTCGTAGATGACCTTCGGCGCGGGCGGGGGCGTCCGGCGGAGCGCGGCGATCGTCTCGATCTCCTCCGTGAGCGGGATCATGTCGAGCGGGGTGAGCTCCGTCGACGAGTACCCGAGGCGGCAGAAGTGATCGAGGTCGCGCGCGAGCGTGTCGGGATCGCACGAGACGTAGACGAGCAGCGGCGCGCCGAGGCGCGCGATCGCCTCGCGCGCCGTCGGGGAGACGCCGCGGCGCGGCGGGTTCACCACGATGCCGTCGAACTTCTCCGAGCTGTTGACGAGGGAGCCGACGATCTCCGCGACGTCGCCGGTGCGCACCTCCACGCGCTGGCTCAGGCCCTGGGCCTCGGCCGCGGCGCGGGCGTTCGCCGCCGCGGGCGCAAAGGACTCGACCATCAGGACGCGGTTACCGCCCTGCGCCAGGGCGAGCGAGATCGCGCCCGAGCCCCCGTACAGATCGAGGATGCGCGGCGGCTCCTTGCGCCGGGAGGCGGGGCCGAGCGCGGCCTCTCCCTCGATGACGGGCCCGTCGTTCTCGAGCGACGCGATCTCGCGGAGCAGGAGGGCGTGCACGCGCGCGGCCTGCGCGCGGTGCGCCTGCACGAACGAGCCGAACGCGGCGATGTGGTAGGTCTGCCCGATCCGGTCCTCCGCGTGCGCGGTGCCGTCGAGCACGGTCGTCTCCGGCCCGAGGATCTGCGGCGCCTCCGCGTCGTGGAAGTTCGCCGCGACGCCGATGACGCGCGGGAGCATCGGGCGGATGGCGCGGCCGGCCTCCCGCAGCTCGTCGCGCGTGCACGCGCGCTCGCGCTGCAGGACGAACGTGACCAGCACGAACGCCGGGTTGTCCTCCGTCGCTCCCACCTCCGCGAAGAGCGGCGTCCCGGGCGCGAGGTGGACCTCGCGCAGATCGAGGGCGCGGAGCACGCCGCCCCTCGCTGGATCGTACGGGAGGAGCAGCGGCCGGACCTCCGGCGGCGGCGACGCGATCAGCTCGCGCAGCCGCGAGGTGACCGCGGCGAGGGCCGGGGTGAGGACCCGGCAGCCCGGGATGTCGACGACCTCGTGATGCCCCGTGCGGCCGTACAGCCCGATCGCGCCGGAGGGGGCGACGATGAGCTTCGCTCGACCGCGGTAGCCGGTGATCGGATCGGCCGGGATGACCGAGCTCGTCTGGACCAGCCCGAGCGATGGGTAGTGCGCGGCTGCGGACACGACCCGCGCACGCTTGGTGCCGAGCTGCTCCGCGTAATCACCCGCGATGAGCGGACAGCCCGCGCACTCGACCGAGTGCGTGCACTCGATCAGCGTGTTCGGGATCTCGCCTGCCTTCAATGTTCGTCGCACGGGCCCGGACAAAACACCGCCGCCCGATCCCTCTGCGCTGGTGCTCTCGCCCAGCCCGTGCGGTCCTTCGATACCTGCGCCGGAAGCCATTCCGGGGGAGCTTACAGGGGCTCTCGGCCAGCGTCGAAGGTGTAAAGAGGAAACCGTCGAGCTTTTCGTCTGCGGCGCTCGGCGCGCCGGGGAGCGCTCTCGGATCCTGACGAGGCCCCGCGCTTTCGCCGGGGGCCGCGGTATCTGCCCGGACGGTGGGCGATCCAGGCCCTGCTCGCTCCGTCGAGCCAGCCGCCAGGCGACGCAGGGGCCAATGTGGGCGATCCCTGGCGCTGCTCCTTACCTCGGGCCGCGCCGTTCGCGACATCCGTGATCGCCGCGCCCGGTCCGCCCCGCGCGCCTCGCGGGGGCGATGGTAGACTGAGCGCCTCTTGCGTCTTCCGATCGCTTTTCTCTTCGGCCTCCTGGCTGTGCTGTTCGCCCCTCCGGTGTTCGCCGGACCAGGCGACAAGGAGGCGAACCAGGGCATCAACGCGGCCAGAGGCGGCTTCTGCAAGCGAGCGATCCCGCTGCTCGAGTCCGCCGAGAGCCAGCGGCATCGCCCGAGCTCGGCGGTTCCGCTCGCCGACTGCTACGTCAAGACGGGCGAGCTGCTGAAGGCCAGCGAGATCTATCACAAGGTCGCGAGCGAGAAGAAGGCGCCCGGCTACAACGCGCGGGATGTCGCGGCCATCACATCGGCCAAGAAGAAGGCAACTCAGCTCGATGCGCGCATTCCGACGCTCGTCATCACGCCGGCGGAGCCGTACGAGGGGCTGGTGGTCGAGGTCGACGGTGAGGTGATCAGCGAGCCGTCGGCGCCGCACCGGTTCGATCCGGGCAAGGTGCTGGTGATCGTCGCCAGGGCCGAGGGCCACGAGGAGGCGTCGCAGAAGATCACGCTGAAAGAGAAGCAGCGGCGTGAGATCAAGCTGCGCCTCAAGCCGAAGCCCGGCGCGAAGAAGCCTACGGAGAAGCCGGTCGAGAAGAAGCCGCCGGAGAAGCCGGTCGCGGAGAAGCCGGTCGAGAAGAAGCCGCCGGAGAAGCCGGTCGCGAAGAAGCCACCGGGGAAGAAGCCGCCGGAGAAGCCGGTCGCGAAGAAGCCGCCGGAGAAGAAGCCGCCGGAGAAGCCGGTCGCGAAGAAGCCATCGGGGAAGAAGCCGCCGGAGAAGCCGGCCGAGGAGAAGCCGCGTGTCGCGACGGGCCCCGAGGAGAAGCCGAAGCCCGCCGTCGAGATGCCCGAGCCCACGCCGCCCAGCTCTCGCAGGCAGCGCGACGTGTGGCTCGGCGCAGGCTTCCAGGGCTTCTTCATCCCTCAGCTCATGTTCGAGCTCCTCGGAGAAGGGGGGCGGGACGTCCTCGTCCCGGGCGGAGACATCTCGCTGTCCACGCGGCTCGGGCGGCGGTTCGATCTCGTCTTCTCGGTCGCTTACGCGCGCTTCCGGATGCAAGAGACGCCGTTCAAGCCGAAGGGACACCCGGACACCGACTACGAGATCGTCGAGAGCGATCTCCAGGCGCTCCAGGCGGGCGTCCGCCTGGTCTGGAACATCCCGCTCGATCGGGACGAGCTGTTCGCCTTCCGCGTCGGCGCCGGCCTTGGCGTGGGCTGGACGTTCATGGGCGACCTCTACCGGACCCAGGCCTATCCCGGGGACGCGGTGCCCGGCGACGCGGGCTCCTTCGTGCCGGGGGACCCGTACCGCTATGTGAAATGCCGCGGGCCCAACAACCCGATCGGGAGCTTCCGGTACTGCAACCAGCTCGATTACGACGCCGATCACTACCCCGGCTATGTCGAGCCGAGCTGGTTCACCCGCCCCAAGGGGCGGCCTCAAGGCCTGCGGCCGCTCGTCTATCCGTGGCTCGTCCTGCCCGAGATCGGGCTCGCGCTCCGCCCGTGGGACCGCGTCGCGTTCGACCTCCGGGTCGGCGCCTCCGTGACGGGCCTGCTCGGAGGGCTCGGCATAAGCTTCGCCCTGTGATGCGCGTCGCCCCGCGGGCCACGCGGCTCAGCGAGCGAGCTTCACGGCGCGGCCGAGCTTCCGCGACAGCACCGTCTCGAGCGTGCTCCAGAGCTCTTCGCCCGACTTCTGGGCCACCCAGCGGCCCTCGGACGGCCGGTAGTCGAAGTGCCACGCGGCCCGCTCGGCGGCCATCCAGACCTGCCGCGCCGCGCGGTGGCTGTTGATGACGTACTTGATGCCGTCCTCGAACTCCAGGGTGAGGATGCCGCTCTGCAGGTCGGCCTCGACGCCGTCGGGGATCTCGTTGATCGCTCGATCCAGCGCGCGCAGCGACCGATCGGCCACGTCGTCGAACTCTCGCTCCGATAGGGGCTCTCCGCTCATGCCGATCCGCTTACAACGGCGCGCGCCGAGGCGGTACGGAGAAGCGCCGGCGCCCCCTCACTCCCAGGGGACGGTGTAGAGCTTCACGTTGGTCATCGCCTTCATCGCCTCGACGACGCCCTCCTTGATCCCGATGCCGCTGTCCTTGATCCCTCCGAACGGCGACAGCTCGGACCGGTACCCCGGCACCTCGCGCACGTTCACCGTGCCGCAGCGGAGCTCCCGCACGAGCCGGTGGACGCGCCCCATGTCGTTCGTGCAGACGCCGGCGGAGAGGCCGTAGCTCGTCCCGTTCGCCACCGCGATCGCCTCGTCGATGTCCCTCACCCGCAGGATGGGCGCGTGCGGGCCGAACGTCTCGCGCTGCACGGAGGGGGCGTCCGGCGGGACGTGATCCATGACGGTGGGGCCGTACAGGGCCCCGCGGCGCTCGTTCCCGAACAGCAGCCGGGCGCCCCGCGCGAGCGTGTCCTCGGCCGCCGCCTCGAGCTGCCTCGCCGCGGCCTCGGAGATCACCGTCCCCATGTCGGTCGCCGGATCGAGCGGATCGCCCACCTTGATCTGCGCCGACGCGGCGGCGAGGCGGCCGGCGAGCTCGTCGGCGACGCGCTCGCTCACGATGAGCCGCTTCACCGCCGTGCAGCGCTGCCCCGAGTTCTTGTAACAGCCGTACGCCGCGAGCCGCACGGCCTCGTCGAGATCCGCGTCGTCGAGCACGATGAGCGGGTCGTTGCCGCCGAGCTCGAGCACCGCGCGCCGGTAGCCGAGCAGGCCGGCGATGCGCTTGCCGATCTCGACCCCGCCGGTGAAGCTCACGAGCTCCACGGCCGGGTGGGTCACGAGCGCCCGCCCGATCTCGGCCGGATCACCGGTCACGACGCTGAGCATGCCGGGCGGCAGCCCCGACTCGTGCAGCACGGACGCGAGGTAGATCGCGGAGAGGGGCGTCTTCTCCGACGGCTTGAGCACCATGGAGCTGCCGCTCGCGACGCTCGGCGCGACCTTGTGGGCGACCTGGTTGAGCGGGTGGTTGAACGGGGTGATCGCCGTCACGAGGCGGAGCGGCTCGCGCAGCGTGTAGCCCCGCCGGGGCTTGCCGTTCGCCGAGATGTCGAACGCGAGGCACTGGCCGTCGTCGCGGAGCGCCTCGTACGCGGAGAAGCGGAGCACGTCGACCGCGCGACGCACCTCGTAGGCGGTGTCCTTGAGGCAGAGCCCGCTCTCCCACGTGATGAGCCGCGCCACCGCCCCGGCCTGCGCCTCGATGTGCGCCGCGGCGCGGAGCAGGATCTCGCTGCGCTCGTGGCGAGAGAGCCGCGGCGGGCCGGAGGACGCGCTCGCGAGCGCCTCCTGCACCGCCTCCTCGTCGAGCCTCGGCACGCTGCCGATCACCTCGCCCGTGAACGGGTAGCGCACGAGGATGCGCTCGTCCCGGCTCACCGGTCTTCCCCCGATCAGGCACGGAAAATGGAACGCTGGTCGATCGATTGAGAGCATCGAGCCCATCCCTGTCCCCCCTTCAGGCGCTCGATCGTCGGCGCTAGGCCATGGCGGTCGAGAGTCGGTTGAGCACCAGATCGAAGACGTCCGCGTTCGACAGCGCGCTCGGCCGGCCGCGCGCGGCGTCCTCGTCCGCCTTGGCCGCTTCCGCGCCGAGGAGCCACGCGCGCTCTCCGGGCCGGAGCGGGTGGCTCGCGAGGATCGGCACCTCCGCCTCGTGCAGGCCGCCGTGCGACCTGAGCCCGCGCTGCACGGCGGAGAGGTCGTGGTAGGCCGCGCTCTTGCCGAGCACCGTGCTCCGATCGCCGAGGATCACGAGGTCGCCGATCCGATCCGGCGGCAGCGCGAAGCGCCGCGCGGCCTCGTCCCGGGTCAGGACGAGCTCCACGCCCGGGAGCCGCGCCAGGACCTGAGCGGCGCGGGCGCCGTCGTCCGGCGCGCCGAGGTACACGGTCGCGTAGGACCCGAGCGCGCCGTGGTGCACGACGTACGGGTCGGTGATCGGCAGGAGCACGCGGAAGCCCGAGAGGCCGGCCTCGCGCAGCGCGTCGTCCAGGTAGCGCACGTTCGGCGAGCCGTCCTCCGCGGTCTTGTCGTTCATGCCGTGATCCGCGGTGATGCCGCAGACGAAGCCGGCGTCGAGGTACTCGCCGAAGAGGGCGTCGAAGCGGGCGTAGAACCGATCGGACATCGGCCCGCGCGGCGGCTCCTTGTGCTGCACGTAGTCGGTCAGCGACACGTAGAGCAGCGTGGCCGAGAGGCGCTCGTGCAGCGCGAGGCCCATTTCCATGGCGTAGTGGGAGATGTCCCAGTCGTAGATCGACGGGTTCTCGCGGCCGACCGCGGCGGTGATCGAGCCGATCCCGTGCTCCGGGATGGCCTGCTCGTGCGCCTTCTCCGCCGACAGCGAGATCGGGCGAGGGCCCCCTTCGCGGCACGCGCCGAGGAGCGCGCGGAGCTTGTCCTTGGCCGTGACGCAGAGGGTCCTGACGCCCGCCTGCTCCATCTTCTCGAAGAGCGTCGGGACCCGCAGGAACCGGGGATCGTTCATCGGCACCTCTTCCCCCGTGGCGGCGTCGCGGTAGTAGTTGCCCGAGATGCCGTGCACGCGCGGCGGCTGGCCGGTCACGATGGACACGTTGTTCGGGTTCGTGAAGCTGGGGACCTGGCCTCGGCCGCGCACGTACAGGCCGCCGGCGGCGAGCGTGCCCGCGAGCCGCGGCATCAGCCCGTCCGCGAGGGCCTGGTCGAGGTACTCCGGCCCGCAGCCGTCGACGCAGAACACCACCGTCTTGCGCGCGGGCAGCGCGTAGCGCCGATCGCCGAGTTCGATCATGCCGAACGCTGACACGCAGCGCGCGGGCCGAGAAGGGCCGACGCTGCGCCGCCACGGGCGCTCCTCCGCCTCGAACGGCGGGCAGGGGGCGGCGATGCGTCAGTAGCCCGGCCAGGGATCGGCCGGCTTCGGAGGCGCCGGGACCGGCCGCTTGAAGCACATCACGCCTGCGTCGAGCGCCACGAGCTCCCAGCCGCCCTCGCCGCGCGCCTTGGCGATGGCGCGGGCTTCGTCCACGCCGTGCGTCTGCTCGCAGTCCTGCTCCCACCGCGGCGGGGGGACGCTCGGCATGAGCACCTGGGCGCGCACTCGCCCCGTCGCGAGCGCGACGGCCGCTCCCAGCACCAGACCGCCCAGCACGAGCACGACCCTCTTGTCCATGGCGTCAGGGACATCGTGGTCCGCGCCGGGCAGGAGCGTCAAGCGACGCTCCGAGGACGTTCGGCACGCCCGGCAGGATTCGAACCTGCGACCCGCGGCTTAGAAGGCCGCTGCTCTATCCAGCTGAGCTACGGGCGCTTGGACGACAAGCGCATCTCTCGTACTGCATCGCGGACGCGGAATCGAGCGTTACGAGCGTTACGAGCGCCGTGGGCGCGGGGAACCCCCACGCGACGTCCGCTCAGGTCGACGCATCGAGGCGTCGGACCTGCTCGCCGGTCCGGCCGTAACGCCGCTGTCGCCGGCTGTAGGTCGCGACCGCCTCGTCGAAGGTCGCCTCGGTGAAATCGGGCCAGAGCGTGTCGGTGAAGAACAGCTCCGCGTACGCGGCCTCGAAGAGCAGGAAGTCGCTGAGCCGCTTCTCTCCGCCGGTGCGGATGATGAGATCGGGATCCGGCATCGAGCTGGTCGTCAGGAAGTTCCGGAGCGACTTCTCGTTGATCTCCTCCGGGATGACCAGCCCGGCCCGCGCGCGGACCGCGAGCGCGCGCATGGCGTTCGCCATGTCGCGGCGACCGCCGTAGCTCAGCGCGAGCGCCAGGGTCATCTCGGTGCCCCCGGCGGTGTCCTCCACGAGCTTCTCCATCGCGCGCCGCGTCGGCGTCGGGATGTCCTCGAGATCGCCGACCACCTGCACCGCGATCCCTCGACGGATCAGCTCGTCGTGCTCCCCCTCGGCGAACTCCTGGCAGATGCGCATCAGCGCGTCGATCTCGTCCTTGGGCCTCGACCAGTTCGCCACGCTGAACGCGTAGAGCGTGAGGTACGGGATGCCGCGATCGCGGCAGGCGCGCACCGAGAGGCGCACGGCCTTCGCCCCGTGCCGGTGCCCCTGCATGCGGGGCAGCCCCTGCGCCGCCGCCCAGCGGCCATTGCCATCGAGGATGATCGCGACGTGCTTGGGGAGATTGCTGGACGTCATGGGCTTTCCTGGGTGGGGACGACGACAGACTCTGCGCCGAGCATGGGCGCGGTAGGGGGGCCGACGGTGATGCGATTGTGGAGGTTCTGTGGAGGATGACGCGGGGAGCTCAAGGCGCTCCGCCGACTCTGACAGTAGCGCGAGCTCTTTGACACGCACACGCGCACGCGCTCGCTCGCCCGAAGGCCACCGGCGCGCCTTCGCACCACCGATCCGGCGCGCTGTCAAACCGAGGAAACCTCCCGGAAACCAAGAGGGTCGCCGGGGAGGGCGGCATGGCGAGAGAGCTCATCCTTTCACAGGATCAGGCTCCCGGTAGCGAGAGCTTGAACTCGACCTCGGGCGGCCCGCGGTGGGTGCACTCGGCCGAGCCGCTGTGGGCCTCGGCGATCGCCTTGACGATCGCGAGGCCCAGGCCGGTGCCGCCCCGGTCGGCGCGGGTCGTCACGAAGCGGCGGAAGAGGCGGCCCGCGACGTGCCGCCCGATCTCGCCGCGGTTGCGGATCGAGATCGCGACCTGTCCGCCCACGCGAGACACGGCGATCTGGACGGGGGCCGCGGCGTCGCCGTGCGTGCGCGCGTTGTCGAGCAGGTTGTCGAGGGCGCGCGAGAGCCACTGCTCGTCGCCGCGCACCGCCGCCGAGCTCGGCACGTCGAGCTCGACGCGGCTGCCGCGCTCTCGCGCCCGCGCCGCGGCGGCCTCCGCGATCGCGACCAGGTCGACCACCGCGGCCTGCTCCACGCCGCGCGCCTCGAGGCGCGCGAGCGACAGGAGCTCCCCGAGGAGCGCCTCGATCCGCGTGGTCGCCTCGCGGATGCGCGCGACGAAGCGGGCGGCCTCCTCGGGGTCGTCGAGCGCGCCCTCGGAGAGCACCTCGGCGCTCGCGCGGATCGCGGCGACGGGGTTCTTGAGCTCGTGCGAGAGATCCGCGGCGAACGTCTCGACGAAGGGGCGGCCCTCGATCTGGCGCCGCATCGAGTCGATGGCGCGCGTCAGCCGCTGGACCTCGCGGCCCTGGGCGGGCGGCGTCGCCGCGCGCACCTCGCCCTCGCTCACGCGCACCGCGAACTCGGTGAGCGCCTCGATCGGGGTCGCGATGGTGCGGCCGATCAGGAACGACGAGATCGCGGCCGCGGCGCCGAGCACCGTGCTGAGCACGAGGATCGGCGGGGCGAAGTCGGCGACCATCCGCTGCACAACGATCGTCGGCTTCACGACCTGCACGCTGCCGACGCGCTGGCCGCCGACCTCGATGGGCGCGGTCACGAAGACGGTCCCGGGCTCGCCCGGCGAGGCGCCGCGCGCCCGGAGCACGCGGCCCTCGGGATCGAGCAGCGCGATGCTCTGGGCGGTCGGGCCCTCGGCCTCGCCGTCGAGCGCGCGCACGGCCGCGAGATCGACGCCGCGCACCTCCATCTCCATCGCGGCCACGGCGGCGAACGCGGCCGCCTCGTCGCGCGCGCTGCCCTCGGCGAGCAGCGTCGCGCGCGCCTCGATGCGATCGATGACGAGCAGCCCGAGCCCGAACGCGAACGCGCCGACGATGCCGCCGAGCGCGATGAAGATCTGCATCCGGATGCTCATCCCCGCCGTCCGGGCGCGGACGAGGCGGGAGGCGAACAGCGCGACGAGCAGGATGAGCGAGACCGCCGCCGCCGCGGTGACGACGAGGCGCAGCACGCGTCAACCGCCGCCTTCCGCGGGGCCCGGCTTGTCCGCGACGCGGTAGCCGACGCCGCGCACCGTCTCGATGAGGTCGGCGTCGCCGCCGGCCTCGACGACCTTCTTCCGGAGCCCCTTCACGTGCGAGTCGATGGTCCGGTCGGTGATCGCGAACCCGTCGCCCCAGACGCGATCGATGAGCTGCGCGCGCGTGAAGACCCTGCCCGGCGCGGCGAGCATGCAGGCGAGCAGATCGAACTCGACGCGGGTGAGGTCGACCTTCTGGCCGCTCACGTACGCGCGTCGCGTGGCCTCGTCGACGACGAGCGGCAGCGGCGCGGGCGCGGCGGCGGACGGCGAGGGCCGCGCGGCCCGGCGCAGGACGGCCCGCACCCGCGCCACGATCTCCCGCGGTGAGAACGGCTTGGTGACGTAGTCGTCGGCGCCGGTCTCGAGCGCGGCGACGCGGTCGGCCTCGCCGTCGCGGCTCGACAGGACGATGATCGCGGCGCGCGCCGCGCTCCGCCGCGCCTGGCCGATCAGGTCGAAGCCGCTGCCGTCGGGGAGCATGAGATCGAGGATGATGAGGTCGGCCTTGTCGATCTCCCGCTCCGCGGCCGCGAGCGTGGTGGCGACGGTGGCCGCGAACCCGTCGCGGCGCAGGAAGTAGGCGATCGACTCGGCGATGGCCGGCTCATCCTCGACGACCAGGACCTTGGCCATGATCGGGGAGCCTAGAACGGCGCGGCGGACGCGTCGACAGGGCTGCTCGGCGGGCCTGGCCGGCCCCGCTCCCTGGCCGGCCCCGCTCCTGCGGGCGCTCGCGGGCGTCGCGATCGCCGCGTTCGCGCGCGCTCAGGCGTGCGGGATCGCCGCGTTGACGAGCTCGCGCACGACGCCGAGCAGCCGCTCGTAGTGCTCGGGGATGGGCCGCAGGCCGGCGCAGTGGACCACGAGCCCGCCAGGGCGGAGCTCGAGGTGGCCCTGGAAGCCGCGGCGGGCGAGGAGCTTGCGCAGCCGCGGATGGAACGCGCCTGCGGCCTCGCGCTGGGAGGCGGCGAAGGTCGTCACGTGGGCGTCCCAGAGCGCATCGTCGAGGGTGACCCGGGGCGGGGGAGCGCTCTCGATGAAGGCGACGCGCGTCAGGAAGTGCTCGCCGACGCGCATCGAGGCTCGGCGCTGGAGCGCCGGGTGCGCCGCGAAGCCGAGCAGCGTCCGCTCGAGGGGCTCGCTTTCGCCCTCGGCGTACCAGGGCTCGGCGATCACCGCGTGCCCGGGGTTCGCCGTCCACGTGCACGCGGACAGGTAGGCGGAGGGGGGCGCGATCGTGTCGTAGGGCTCCCAGCGGCGGAACCAGGCCTCGTCAGGGTGCGCGGTGAAGGCGAGGCGGCGCCGGGCAGCCCACGCCGCGATGTGCTCGGATCCCAGCGGAGGCGGCATGGATGGCGAGGTTAGTCCGCACGGCGTCGCCTCGGAAGCCTCCGGCGCCACGCGACGGCGAGCGCTCCGGCGCCGAGCGAGAGCCAGGACGCCGCGCCAGCGGCCGCGCCGTTCCCGGGCGCGTCGCAGGAGCATCGGCCGTAGATGCCGACCGTCGTCGAGGCCGCGTCGTCGTCGTCGCCGCCCAGCGGGGCGTCAGCGCCTCCGTGCCCTGCGGTCGTGATGGGCGCGCCGCCGGCGTCACCGGCGCCGCCGCCGCTCCCGTCTGCGCCGCCGCGGCCGCCCGTGCCGCCGCCTTCACCGCCGCTCTCGCCTTGACCGCCGCCGCTGTCTGCGCCGCCATCGCCGCCTGTGCCGTCGCCGCCCGTCTCGCCGCCGTCGTCCGCGCAGCGCGTGAGATGGAGGGGGCGCTTGCGCGTGCAGTCCGTCGGCGACGCGCAGCGGGGATCGGCTAGCGCGGGCGGCGCGCCTGTGCCGCCGATCTCGCCCGGGTCAGGGTAGGCGACCTCGGTCTTCTCCCACCGCCCCCCTGTGTGCTCCATCCAGCCGAACACCCGCTCCTGGTACGGAACGGCGCCGCCGATCGCCGGGTCGTAGACGCCCCGGCCCGCGTCGTAGTTGGGGTTGTTCGGGTTGTTGACGTACGCGAGCCCGTTGTAGGCCCACACGGCGCTGTACCAGTGCTCGATGAACGCGGGTTGCCGGTCGCCGATGCAGCGCGTGGCCCTCCACTTCATGGCCAGGATCTGGGTGCCGGTGGCCGCGTTGTAGGTCGGCTCCGCGGCCACGCGGCGCGGATCGAAATCCGGGCTGTCGCCGCTCCGCATGCCGCTCGTGATCTGCGAGGCGCCGTAGCCGCAGTCGAAGGAGATGATCGTCCTCGAGCTCCCCCCCGCCTGGTCCATGGGCCGATCCGGCGCGCAGAACTGCCGCCACCCCGACTCCTGCATGGCGATGGCCTTGATCAGCTCGCAGGGGAACGTGGCGGGAACGTCGCGCCGCGCCTCGGGGAGATCGCAGCCCTGACCGAGGTTGAAGGCCGCCGGGCCGGCGTCGCCCCAGGCCGCGGG
The DNA here is from genome assembly GCF_051473845.1 of Sorangium sp. So ce381. Lineage (NCBI taxonomy): Bacteria > Pseudomonadati > Myxococcota > Polyangiales > Polyangiaceae > Sorangium > Sorangium sp. So ce381. The sequence goes on from NZ_CP150336.1 coordinate 3,616,277, forward strand.
GCCCCGCGAGACGCGGTCGAAGATGGCGTTCCACTCTGCGACGGAGGGGTTGATCCCGGGCACGGCCTCGATCGCGCAGCCGCGATCGTTGTACGCGCTCGACGCCGTGAAGCAGGGGCAGTACGCGGCGCGCGCGGCCGGCGCGACCAGCGCGGCCGCGGAGAGCGCCGCGGGGATCAGGGGAAGGCGGCCCGTCACGGCTCCTCCTTCGCGGAGGTGAAGCCGGCGACGGCGATGCGCGCTCCGGGTGGCGCAGGGATCGTGGCGACCTCGCCGCTCTCTACCCGGATCGCGAAGGGGACGGGGAACGCGGACGGGTTCGTGTGCAGCGCCGCCACCCACGCCGCGTCCTGCGAGACGGCCTGGATGGCGTCGATGCCGGGGCCGAGCGGGCTGCGGACCGTGGCGCGGGCGCCGATGACGGAGAGCCCCGTGGCGCGCTCGGGCGTGTACGCGAGCCCGCCGCCCGGCCAGGCGTACGGGGCGAGGCCGTGGCTCGCGCTCGCCTCGAGCCGGGTGCGCTTGCCATAGGCGAGATCGAGCCGATCGATGACCCACGTGCCGGGGTCGGTCTCGTGCCGCTCCTGGAACACGAGCGCGCCCGCCGCGGCGTCGATCGAGAAATCCCGAGCGAACGGCGGGATCGACGGGGCGATCACCCGCGCCGCGCCGGAGTCGGGGTCCACGAGGACGATGTCGGCCGACGCCGGGGAGACGCGGTAGAGGACGAGCTCGCCCTTCCACTCGCCGGCGAGGAAGGCGAGGTGGCCCGTGTGTCGGTGCACGGTGCGGATCGCGCCGGTGGCGAGGTCGACCTCGTCGATGGTGAGCGCGTCGACCCGGAGCTGCGCGGGGTCGTTGTCGGGCTGCGGCTCCGGGCCGGCGACGCCGCGCGAGACGAAGACGCGCCCCGCGGCGGTGACGAGCGGGCGGCTCGCGTGGACCACGCCGTCGCAGAGCGCGACGGGCTCTGCGCCCGGCTGGATCCGGAAGAGGCTCGCGTTGAACGAGCGGTCGCGGGACGGGCTCGTCTCGGCGGTCGCGACCACGAGCCGCGTTCGCGGGACGACGCGGGCCCGGACCACGGCGTCGCTCAGGTGCTGGAGCGTGGCGAGCGCTGGACCGGCCTTGGCGCCGCCGACCGGCGCGATGTGGAGCGTGGTCCGGGCCGCCCCCGGAGGCGTCGCGAGGATCGCGACGCTGGGGAGAGAGGAGGGAGCGGTGGGCGCGGCGGGCGCCGCGACGGCCGTGGGCACGAGGAGACGGCCGACCCGCGAGATCGCGGGCACAGGGGCGTCGCCATCGGCGAGCACCGCCGTCATCGTACCCGTGAGCGCGGCGAGCAGCGCGCAGGGGAGCGCGATCCTGTTCAGGCGGCGCCGAGTCAGGGGCGAGCGGGCGTAGGAGCTGAAACGCACGACAGGAGAGTAGACGATGCGCCGGTGAGCGCCCGCTCGCCGGGCGGCGCTCGCTCGCCAGCCTCTGCCTCCCCGCCGTCGCGTGCGGCCGGTGCGCCCGTCCACGCCGCCGTCGCGCCCAGCAGGAGGCGACGGCTCGCCAGGGAGCAGCCCCTCAGAAGCGGCCGGCCATGCCGAGCCCGGCCGCGCCTGGTCCAGCGACCGGTGTCAGCTGGATCTTGCTGGGCCAGGGCTGGTTGAACCCGAGCTCCCAGATGAGGCCACCGGCGACGCCGGCGGCGCCCAACCCGAGGAGCACGCCGCCGACGGTCGCGTGCGTGCGCCCCCGATTGCCCTGCTTGGCCACGTCCTGCGTGCAGCCCTGGCGCGACGGGCAACGGTCCTCGGCGGCGCCGATATCGGCGAAGCCGCTGGAGGTCAGGATCCCGCCGACCAGCAGCGTGACGACGCCGGCGCCCGTCGCGACCCACGGCGTATAGCCGTAGGGAGGCTGCGGCGGAGGCTCCTCCTTGGGGCGGTCCGGGATCGCCGAGGCGGTGGGGGCCGTCGGGAGCACCGGCGGCGCCGACGCCGACGCGCTCGCGCTGGCGCTCGGCGCCGGCCGGAGGGCGTTCTTGAGGTTCTGGATCTTGTCCTGGATCGTCTGCGCGTCGCTCGCGTCCGGCGTGCGGGCCAGGTACGTCTCCAGCGCCGTGATCGCCTCGCCCCGCTCGCCCTTCTTCTCGTAGGCGTTGGCGATGTTGATCAGCACGCCGTGCGCCGAGCAGTCGAGCTGGTAAGCGTCCTTCCAGTACTGGATGGCGCGATCGTAGTCAGCGCGCTCGTAGAACTGCGTGGCGGCCTTGTGCGCCCCCTTGGCGCCTTCCAGGTCGGCGGCGGTCGCCGTGCGGTAGCACTCGGGGTACTCGATGGCCGGATCTCCTGCTAAGGCCAACCCCGCGGCGAGGAATATCCCCGCGCCGAGACCGACCAGCCAAGTCCGAGACACACGCATCCGAGCCGCCCTCCGCGAGAAGTGGCCGCAGCATACTGATCCGCTTCGCCGGCAGCGAGAAAAAGGAATCATTGCCGACCTCGAGGCAATGCGTTCGGTCTGGCGACCGGCGTGGCGAACGCCGGGCGAAGCGGCGGGCAGGGGAACGGGGCAGGAGCGCCGCCCTCGCGCCTGCGCGGCGCGAGGGCGGCCGACGCGGCCGACTGGAGCGTCGAGGGACGGTCCCGGCGCTTGCTTGGTTTCCGGTTCTGCTAGTCTCGCCCGGTGATGCTCCCCGAAAAGAAGCAGATCCTCGTCGTGGATGACGAGGCGAACCTCCGGCGCGTCCTCAGCGCCCAGCTCGGCCGGGATGGCTACGAGGTCCACACCGCCGAAGATGGCGAGGAGGGGCTCGCGTTCCTGAAGGAGCACCACATCGACCTGGTCATCACCGATCTCCGGATGCCCAAGGTCGACGGCATGGACTTGCTCCGCGCCGCGCTCCGCGACGACCCGTCGCGGCCAGTGGTGCTGCTCACGGCGCACGGGACCGTGGACAACGCCGTCGAGGCGCTCAAGACGGGCGCGTTCGACTACATCACGAAGCCGTTCGATCAGAACGAGGTGCGCGTCGTCGTGAAGAAGGCGCTCCGCACCCGCGATCTCGCGAGCGCGGACGCGACGCGGGACGTCTCCGCGGCGCTGCCCCGGGGGGGCTCCGACCGGTTCGGCATCATCGGCGAGAGCCCGCCCATCCAGGAGCTCTACGCGATCCTCGAGCGGGTCGCCGACACGCCGACCACGGTGCTCATCAGCGGCGAGAGCGGCACCGGGAAGGAGCTCGTCGCGCGGGCGCTGCACGAGAACTCCGGCCGCCGCGACCGGCCGTTCATCAAGGTCAACTGCGCGGCCATCCCGAAGGACCTCATGGAGTCGGAGCTCTTCGGCTACGAGCGCGGGGCCTTCACCGGCGCGGTCGCCTCCAAGCCGGGGCGCTTCGAGCTCGCCTCCGGCGGGACGCTCTTCCTCGACGAGATCGGCGAGATCCCGAACGAGATGCAGGTGAAGCTCCTGCGCGTCCTGCAGGAGAGCGAGTTCGAGCGGGTCGGGGGCATCAAGACCATCCACGTCGACGTCCGGCTCGTCGCCGCGACCAACCGCGACCTCAAGCGGGAGATCGCGGCGGGCACGTTCCGGGAAGACCTCTTCTACCGGCTCAACGTCGTCCCGATCGCGCTCCCCGCGCTGCGCGACCGGAGGAGCGACATCCCCCACCTCTGCGCCCACTTCGTCGCGAAGTTCAACGCGCGCCTCAAGAAGAGCATCGAGGGCATCGAGCCCGAGGCGCTCGAGCGCCTGGCCTCGCACGCCTGGCCGGGGAACATCCGCGAGCTCGAGAACGTCGTCGAGCGGGCGCTGCTCTTCGCCGACGGCGCGCGCATCCGCCTCGACGACCTGCCGGAGGAGATCCGCAGCGGCGCCGCGCCTCTGCCAGGCGCGTCGCTGCCGCTCGCGGCCGCTGCCGTGGACACCTCCGCCGCGCCGTCGACGCCCGACGGCCTCAAGGAGCAGGTGAAGGCGGCGATGAGCAAGCTCGAGCGCGACCTCATCGAGCGCGCCCTCAAGCAGACGCACGGCAACGTCACCCACGCCGCGCGGCTCCTCAAGATCTCGCGCAAGGGGCTCCAGCTCAAGATGAAGGAGCTGAACCTCCGCGAGCGCGACGCCGAGTGAGCCCGTGGGCCTCGGCGAGCAGCGCTCATTCCGCGCATTGGGCCGCGCATTGGGCCGCGCATTGGGCCGCGCATTGGGCCGCGCATTGGGCCGCGCATTGGGCCGCGCACCGGGAGGGAAGGCCCTCGCCGCCGCCGCCTCGCTCGCCGGCCTCCTCGCGGCCTCGCCTGGCTGCGATCGCGGCGGCGCCCCGCCGGGCGCGGACGCCGATCTCGACGCCGCCCCGCCCTGGGACGTGAGCCAGAACGAGCCGGAGCCGCGCCCCGGCATGGCGTGGATCCCGAAGGGCGTGCTCATCGCGGGCACGCCGCCGGACCGGCTGCCGCGCATCGCCGACGAGGAGATGGCGGGCGCGCAGGTCGTGATGCACGGCTTCTACATCGACATCTTCTCGTACCCCAACGAGGTCGGCGCGATCCCGACCACGAACATCGCGCAGGACGAGGCGCGCGCGCTGTGCGAGGCGCAGGGCAAGCGCCTCTGCACGGAGCTCGAGATCGAGCGGGCCTGCAAGGGGCCGGACAACACCACGTACGAGTACGGCGACACGTACAAGGCGCCGGTCTGCGCGACCGGGCAGAGCCGGGTCCTGACGCCCAACGGGGTGAACGCCGGGTGCGTGAGCGCGTTCGGGGTGCACGATCTCCATGGCGGCGTATGGACCTGGACATCGAGCCAGTGGCAGCGGGACAGCGGCAAGCCGGGGCTCGTCACGCTGCGCGGAGGCAACGGGCCGGCGGGCGAGCTCGTCGGGCGATGCGCCCACGGGCGCGGCGCCAAGCCGGACACGCGCCGCCCCGAGGTCGGCGTCCGCTGCTGTGCCGGCGAGGTGAACAGCTTCGAGGTGGTGCTCGATGTGACGCGCGATCGTCCGCTCCGGCTGGAGCCGCTGGTCGACCCGCGCGCGGCGGCGCAGCTCGCAGAGCTCGCGCCGGAGGAGGCGCGCAACGCGCCCCGGGCCGGGTCGGCCGCGGGGGCGTTCAGCGTGGAGCGCACGTGGACCTGGCACCCCCGGGGCAACGAGGAGCTCGTGCTCGGCGGCGGCTGCGCGCGGCCGGCCGGGGTGAACGGGGCGCCGCGCAGCCGCGCCAAGCGCGCGAAGCGGGCGCGCCCGGGCGACGGGACGACGTGCGGGCTCCTCGTCGCCCGGATGCGCATGAGCGCGCCGGCGCTGCTCGCGTTCGTCCCGTCGGATCTCTGGGAGCCAACGATCGGCGAGACGGACTCGCCGCGCGAGCTCTTCCTGTACGGCGGCGATGCGCTGGGCGCCTTCCGCCGCCGAATCACCTACGAGTGGGGCAAGATCGGCGTCGCCGACAAGGAGCGCAAGCGCAAGCACAAGGGGCGCCGCGGGCTCTCGTACGACTGAGGCCCCTCGGCCTCCGCGGAGCGCGCCGGGGCTCGCGGTCGCAACGCGGTCGCAACGGCTGGCGCTGGCGCGCGGCGGCACCACATTCCGGCGGCGCGTCCGGCCCATGGCACATTCGCCTTGCGCCCGGGCGCCTGGAAGGGCAGCGCTAGCAGCGCGCGTCGCCGCCCCGCGCCGTCCGCGCGCTCCCTCCGATGACCAGCCCGAACGACCCCGAACCGCGCGACGCGCCGAGCAAGCGTCCGGACGATCCCGCGCGGCGGCGCGCGGCTGCGCGGCGCTCGCTGCGCGCAGCCGTCGCGCTCGGCTGCGCGCGGCTCCGCGGCGCGCGCGGCGGGCGGCTCGGCCTCGCCATGGCGGCGCTCATCTCGCTCGGGTGCGGCGTCACGGCGCTCGTGCTCCGGCTGGACGACGGGACGACCTCGCTGGAGGGGCTGCTCGGATCCGCGGCGCGCGGGCTCGCGTGGGCGGCCGCTGGCCCCATCGCCCTCGCGGCGGCGCACGATCGCCCGGGGGCCGACCGCCGCGACGGCATCGAGGCGCTCGCCGCCGCGCGGGGGATCTCGCGGACCTCGCTCCACGGCGTGCGCAGCCTCGCCGCGATGCTCGAGGTCGCGCGCGTCGTCGCGCTCCCGCTGGCCGCGCTCTCGGTGCTCGCGGCGCTCCTCTCCGGCTCGCTGCTGCTCGGCCTCCAGCACCTCGCGTTCGGCGCCGCGCTCGCCCTGTTCGGCGTGGTCTCCGGTGTGACGCTCGGCGGCCTCGCCGCGGCGAGCGGCCGCGTCGCCGGGGCGCGAGGACGCGCCCTGTTCCTGGCGCTGACCCTCGTCCCGTGGGGGCTCGCCGATCTCGCCGGCGACTCGAGGTGGTCGATCCCGGGAGCGCTCGGCGCGTTCCTCTCCTTTGCGGCCCGCTCGGCGGGAGGCCCTGCAGGATGAGCCCGGACGCGCCCGTCGTGGTGCTCGAGGGCGTGCGCGCGCGCGACGGCGCCGGCGAGGAAGGGCGCCCTCGCGGGGGCCTCTCTGGCCTGTCGTTGGCGCTCGGCCCGGGCGTGCACGCGGTGCTCGGCGCCCCGGAGGACGGGACGCTCGCCCTCGCGGAGGTGCTCGCAGGGCGCGCGGCGCCCCTCGCCGGCCGCGTCCTCGTGGCGGGGCGCGACCCGCGCCGGAGCGCGGCGACGCGGGCGCAGATCGGCGTCCTTGCCGCCACGCCGGAGCTGCCCGACGGCGCGTCGGTGGCGTCCTGGATATCGGTCGCGCTCCGGGCCCGCGGCGCGCCCGCGATCGGCGCCGCGGCGCTCCTCGAGCCGCTCGGCGTAGCGCCGCTCCTCGCCCGCCGCGCCGCCTCGCTGAGCTTCTCCGAGGCCCGGGCGGTCGAGCTGTCGCTTGCCCTCGGGGTGCCGCGGCCGCTCCTGCTCTGCCTCGTCGAGCCGTTCGCCGACGTCGCCGTGCCGTCTCCGGAGCCGGTCCGAGAGCGCCTGCGCGCCCTCGCGGCAGCTGGCGCCTGCGTCGTGCTCGTCACGTCCTCGACCGTCGACGCGAGCGCCCTCGCCGACCGCATCCACGTGCTCGATCGCGGCGTCATCGCGCGAACCGAGCCCGGCGCCGGCGAGCGCCTCGCCGCCGCCCCGGGCGCGGCCCCACCGGATGCGGGCCGGCCCGAGGTCGAGATCCACGTGCTCGTCCACGAGCGGGCGCCCGGCGCGCCCGGCGCTCGCGCGCTCGCCGCGGCGCTCGCGAGCGCTCCCGCCGTGCGCGCGGGCGCATGGGAGCAGGGGCCGGCGGAGGCGTCGTCGACGCTGCGGATCCGGGCCGCGGACAGGGATGCGGCCGCGCTCGCGATCCTGGATGCGGCCGCGAGGGAGGACGTCACGCTCATCGCGATCTCCTCGCCGCCCCCGTCGATGCACGACGTGCGGGCGGCGACCGCGCTGCATCTGGCCGCCGTTCGCTCGCGCCGGCCCTTCGGCGCACCTGCGATCGAGGGCGCTGCCCCGCTGCCGGGCGCGCCCCAGGGGCCGTTCGCCGTGGCGGCCTTCGACGCACCGGCGCCGCCCGCCCCGGCAGCGCCGCCCAGCCGGCCGTCGGACGGTCCGCCCGCGCCCGCTGGCGAGCCGCTGTCGGCGCCCGGCGATGCCGCTCTCGGCGGACGGATCGGGGCCGACTCGCCGGGGGCCGACGGTTCGCCGCGCGCCACGGAGACAGGACGCCACGATGGTGGGTGAGAGCGCATCGAGCGCCGCTGCGCGGCCGCTGCCTCCCGCGGAAGGGGGGGCCGAGCGGGGCGGGCCCGCGCTGACGGCCGTCCGCCTCGGGATGGAGATGACCCTGAGCCGCCTCCGCGCGCGGCGTCCGCTGCTGGCGTTCGGGCTCGGCGCCGCGCTCGCGCTCGCGGCCGCGGTCATCGAGGTCGCGTTCGGGTCTTCCGGGGCCGTGGACCGGGCGCTGCTCTCCACGTTCCGCCTCGTCACGCCGCTCACGATCTTCGCCCTCGCCGCCGACGCCGCCGATCGCACAACGCTGCGCGACGCGGCCTGGCCGGTGGCCCGCTTCGGCGCCCCGTCCCACCATGTCGCGCTCGGCATCGCCCTGGCCACGGCCCTCGCTTCCGCCCTCGTGGGAGCGCTGCTCGCCGCCGTCGTCGTCGCTGTCGCCCATGGTCCCGGCGCTGCGCCATTCGTCCGAGACATGCTCGTCAGTGGGTGGATCGGCGCGCTCACCGGAGCCGCCTACGCTGGCTGGTTCTCGCTCGGCGCGACCTTTTTCCGGCGCGGCGTCGGTCGCTTCGTGCCGCTCGCGGTCGATCTCCTGCTCGGTGGCTCGGCCGGGGTGATCGGCGCACTGTTGCCCCGGGGCAACGCCGTCAACCTCCTCGGCGGCCCGTCGCCGCTCGGGCTCGGGCAGCCCGCGAGCGCCGCCCTGCTCGCGTCGAGCGCCCTCGTCCTCGCGCTCGCCGCGGCGGCGCGCTGCAGGGAATAGCGCGCGGGCCGGGGCGGCGGGGCTCAGCTCGCCTTGCCCCGACCGGCTGCTTGACGCTCACGGCGATGGCGTGAGCGGCGCAAGAGGGATGGCTTCATCCGCTCGTTCACGTACTCTTCGGGGAATGACTCAGGAGCACGGGGACGACGAGGCCACCAAGGCGGTCAACGCGCCTCGATCGGTCCTGCTCGTCGGCTCGTCCGAGGCGCTGGCGGCGCGCTGCAGGGGGATGTGCCTGCGGGCTCGCGTCATGCTCATCGTCGAGAGCGACCTCGCGGCGCTGACGAACACGGCCGTGGAGCGGAAGCCGCTCGCGCTCTTGTTCCCCGACGATATCTACGCCTTCGACAGCGCGGAGTTCGACGCTCTGGCGCGCGACATCCAGGCCGCGGTGGTGACCCTCGAGCCGGGCGTCACGGACGAGGTCATCGAGGCGCGGCTCGCGGAGGCGCTGCTCCGGGCCGAGCTCCTCCGGCAGCCCGAGCCGTCGTCGAGCCGCTACGTGCTCGTGCCCGACGGCCCCCGCCGCTCCAAGCGCCGCTGATCGGCGCGCCCCCTGCATGGTGAAGACGAAAAGGAGCTCCATCCGATGAGCGAGCTGCACCTCGATCCGAACGCGTCCCGCCTGACGATCCACACCCGCGCCGCAGGGATGCTCGCGCGCCTGGCGCACGACCTCGAGATCACGGCGTCCGAGCTGCGCGGTCGGGCGCGGCTCGACGGCGAGTCATGGACCGCCGAGCTCGAGGTCCCCGTGGCCAGGCTCTCCGTCGCGGGGGTCCTGCGCGGCGATCGCGTCGATCCCGACGCGCTCTCCGCGGGAGATCGCGGCGACATCGAGCGGCGCCTGCGCGGCGAGGTGCTCGCGGGGACCGAGATCGTGGCGGTGCGCGCCTCCGGGGCCACGCGCGACCGCGCCGAGGTGCGCGTCCAGGTCGCCTCGGGGAGCGCCGCGCTGGTGGCGCGGCTCTCCTCGCGCGATCGCGGCGACGGAGCGATCGGGGTGACGGGCACCTGTCAGCTGTCGATGGCCGCGCTCGGCGTGCGCGAGGTCAAGGGGCCGCTCGGCGCCTTCAAGGTGCGGGACGAGCTCGACGTCCTCTTCGATCTCACTCTGCATCCGGCGGGCTAGGCGGCTCGGACGGGAGCTCGGGCGCCGCTTCGCCGCGCGGGCAGGCGCCGTGGACCTGGTAGGGCTTGCCGGCGAGCCGCTTCGCGAGCGAGGCCCCGCGCCAGGCGACGTACGCCTTGTTGAAGTCGAGCAGCTGGTCGGGGGCGAAGTACGGGTTCTTCGTCTTGCCCAGCGTGACCAGCGTGAGCACCTGCTCCGCCACGCTCACGGGGCAGCCCTCGAGCCGGAGGGTGGTCTCGTTCCGGGCCATCGCGAGCTTGGTCGTCACCTTCACCATCTTCGCGAGGATGTCGTCGTGCTTCGCGGTGTAAGGGTCCCGCGCGCTCCGCTCGCGGTACAGGCTCTCGATGCTGACCAGCTGATCGCCGATCTTCCCTTTGTACGTCGCGCAGTCGCCGATGAAGATCACCTTCTCGCCCGGCTTCGCGTCGATGGGGCCGTCGTAGGCGCCGAACACGACGTGCATCCGCGGCATCTTCGCGTCGCACTCCTTGTCGTACTCGCGCAGGATCTCGATCGCCTCCTCGATGGCCCCTGGACAGCCGCCCCAGCAGTAGTCGGTGCGCTCGGGCTCGGGCGGAGAGCCCGCGTAGGCCGTGATGTTCGTGCCCTCGAAGTACTTCTCGACGCGGACGAGGCCCACCTTGAACCCCTTGGCCTTGTGCTTCGCCTCCTCGAGCGTCACGTCCCCCGCGATCTCGATGTCGCCGGGATCCATCGGGCCGAAGCCGCGCTCCGACGCCAGGCGGATGTGCTCGACGCTCCTCGGATCGACGCCGATGATCTGGCAGCAGACCGAGTCGAACGCGACCTGGTTGTTCCCCATGATGATGAGGCCCAGGTCGAACGGCGAGGGCGTGAGCATCCGGCCCTCGCCGGCGGTGATGGCGTCGATCGCGATGAACTGCGGCTGCACGATGTACTGGAGGTCGGCGACCTTCTCGTTCAGCCGGTGATCGTGATCGATGAGCCTGTGCCGATCGTCCTGGATCCCGATGTAGTTCTTCATCGAGAAGGTCACGGTGGTCCAGGGGTGCGATTTGAACTTGGGGCAGTTCACGAAGAAGTCGGCCTTCGCGACGGGCTCCGGCGTGAACACGTAGTCGCGCAGCCGGCCCTCGTGCGTGAGCGGGATCTCGACCTGCTGCTCTTCCTCGAAGTGGTAGTGCTTGACCCCGGTCCGGCGGAACATCGGGTAATAGCCGGCGCTCTCGTACGTCATGCGGGTCGGGAGCGTGATGCCGCACCGCTCCCCGACGGCGAGCTCTCTCACGCGCCCGTCGTCGCGATCCTTGAGCGCGCCGATCACCCCCTCGACGAACTCGGGCCGCGTGTACGCGTGCGGAAAGTGCGCGCCCGACGCGACGACGTTGGGCTTGATGAGCGTCCGGCCATGCGGGCGGAGCGAGAGCTCTTCGAGACCGCTGCGCACGATGCTGCGGATCTTCGCAACGTCATACGTCGAGCAGCGGCGCAGAATTACACGAGGGCGCGACGTAATTTTCATAGAAAGCCAGCGTATGGGTCGCGCTGAGCCATCGCAACTCCGGCCGCCGGACGAGCCACGCCGCGTTGCCGCTGCAGAACGGCGTGGCGTTTGCTGCTGGACGGATCGTCGTGGCTCAGCCCGTGCGTTCGCCGCCGGCGAGCCGCGCCAGCTCGGCGCGGACCTCGCGCGTCGCGTCGATGAGCCGGCCTTCGAGCTCGTAGGTACGCTCACCGGGCGCTGCGCCGTTGGGCTCGGTGGGTGTGCGCAGGCGGCACCGGGCGACCTTCACCCGGATCGCCGTCCCCGTCGCTCGCAGCGAGCCCTCCACGCGCGCTCCGGGCGCCGAGGAGGCGGTCGAGTGGAGCCGCACGCGATCGCCGTCGAGCTCGACGAGCTCCGCCTCGCCGCCCTTGGACCAGGTGAGGTGCGATGTCATTCCGGCCTCCGCAGCCCGGCGCTCCGCCCGCGGGCGGCGCCGCCGCGGGCCCGCTCGATCGCCGCGCGGGCTTCGCGGGCGGCGTCCTTCTCTTTCAGGCTCTCGCGCTTGTCGACGGTCTTCTTCCCCTTCGCGAGGGCGATCTCGACCTTCACGCGGCCGTGCTTGAAGTAGAGGCGGGTCGCGATCACGGTCATGCCCTCCCGCTCCACGCTCTTGCGGATCGTCTCGATCTCGCTCTCGTGCAGCAGCAGCTTGCGCGGGCGCTTCGCCTCGTGCCCGAAGGCGGCGCCGGGCATCACGGGGATGTTGACCCCCTTCAGGAACGCCTCTCCGTTCTCGATGGCGCACCAGCTGTCGGTGAGCTCGGCCGCGCCTTCGCGGAGCATCTTCACCTCGCTGCCGAGCAGCACCAACCCTGCCTCGAACCGATCGTCGAGGGTGTAGTCGAACGTCGCGCGCTTGTTGCGCACGATGAGCTTCTCCCCCTCTCGCTCCTTCTCTTTGCCAGCGCGGCTCACGCGGCCGCATAGCGCGCGCGCCGCCGCCTGTCCACACCGCTTCACGGGGCGGCGCGAGCGGCGCGCGCGCTATGCGGCCGCGTGCCGCTTCGCGCGGCGCGTCCCGTCGCAGTGGCGGCGTCCATCGCTTGACGCCGATCGCCGCCGCTCGTCCAATGGTCCTTTCGCACGACCTGCCGTCGGCCTGGAGGACTCAGTGAATCGCGGACTGCGCTTTTCGGCCTGGCTCGGGGCGATCGTGGTGAGCTCTGCGCTGCTCCCCGCGTGCAGCTGCAGCTGCGGGGTAGCCGCGGACGGCGGCACCGTGGGCGGCGATGGGGGGTGGGGCGGCGACGGGCAAGGCGGCGACGGGCGGGGCGGCGGCGATGGGCAGGGCGGCGGCGGCGCTGGGCAGGGCGGCGGCGCTGGGCAGGGCGGCGACGGGCAGACTCCCAGGCGCCTCGGGGCGACCGAGACGGTGACGGCCGGCGAGGTCGCGAGGAGCTCGCGCTACCGCATGGTGTTCACGCTCGGCCAGCCGACGCAGAACCAGGGCACGTCGAGCTCACCCAAGGTTCGGATGCGAGGAGGGCTCATCGGAGCCAACGGGAGCTTGCCATGACGAGGAGCTGGTGATGCGGACGTCGATGATCGCGCGATGCATGACGGCATCCGCCCTGGCGGCGGGCGCGGTCGTGGGCGCAGGGACCGCGGCTGCGGCGGTTCCGGCGACCATCACCCATCAAGGCCGGCTTTACGACGAGCGCGACGTGCCCATCAGCGCGACGCTCGATGTCGCGTTCGCCCTTTACGACGAGCGCGACGCTTCGACGCCCCTGTGGAGCGAGGTCCACTCGATCACGTTCGAGGACGGCTTCTTCTCGGTGCGCCTCGGCTCGATCGTCCCGTTCGAGGGAGCGATCTTCGACGGCACCGAGCGGTACCTCGGCATCACCGTCGGCGACGATGTCGAGCTGGAGCCACGCGCGACGGTCGCGAGCGTTCCGTATGCGCTGCTCGCCGGCAATGTGAACGGCGACATCACGCCGACCTCGGTCACGGTGAACACCACGAGCGGCAACACGCTGGTGCTCGGCGAGCGTGGGGTCATCGTGAACGGCGTCCTCGTGATCGACGAGAACGGCGAGTGGGTCGGCTCGCCGACGGGGCTTCAGGGACCGCAAGGGCTGCCTGGGCCGATCGGTCCTGCCGGTGTAGCAGGCCCGCCTGGACCGACGGGCCCGGAGGGGAGGGACGGTGCGACCGGCCCTGCGGGTGCTGCGGGTCCGACAGGGCCGGCCGGGCCGCCCGGAGCTGTCGGGCCAACGGGCGCCGCAGGCCCCCCCGGGCCCACGGGGCCGGAAGGCGCGGCTGGCCCTAGAGGGCCGGAGGGCGCAGCAGGGCCCGCAGGCGCGGCAGGGCCCACGGGGCCAGCAGGTCCGATGGGACCAGAGGGCCTGGTGGGTCCGATCGGACCGGAGGGCCCGGCGGGCGCGACCGGACCGGAGGGCCCGATGGGACCAGAGGGGCCGGAGGGCCCGATAGGGCCGGAGGGGCCAATGGGCCCGAGGGGACCAGAAGGCCCTGTGGGCGCGATGGGGCCGGAGGGTCCGATGGGCTCGAGGGGACCAGAAGGCCCGGTGGGCGCGACGGGACCGGAGGGTCCGATGGGCCCGAGGGGACCAGAAGGCCCGGTGGGCGCGACGGGACCGGAGGGTCCGATGGGCCCGAGGGGACCAGAAGGCCCGGTGGGCGCGATGGGACCGGAGGGTCCGATGGGCCCGCTCGGGCCAATGGGCCCGCTCGGGCCAGAGGGGCCGATCGGCCCCATGGGACCAGCGGGCCCTACCGGCCCTACCGGCCCGCAGGGACCAGTGGGCCCAACCGGTCCGCAGGGGCCACGCGGGTTTACCGGCCCTGTTGGTCCGACCGGGCCGCAGGGGGTCGTGCTGACGTTGACGGTCCAGGGCGTCGGTCCGTACTCCTCCCTGCCGGCCGGGAAGCCCGTCGACTTTTTCGGACCGACAGCGTTGGTGGCGGTCTCGTCGACGAGCCAGTCGATCTATGCGACCGCGCATCGGTACCTGGGCACAGACGGCTCGCCCGCGGACACCCTCAAGCTCTACATGTGCTACCAGCGGGTTCGTTCCGGGCCGTCTGGCACGGTGCTCGACGAGGTCCAGGCGGTCGGCCTCGGTATGGCAGGCGGCCGGGTTCCCGCGGAGACCCGCGTCTCCTTCGGGCTCAGCGCCGTCATCACCGGCCTCACCGCGGGCACCTACAACGTCGGGATGTGCGGCCAGACCTTCAGCCCGAACTGGACCAGCAACGACTACGGCTACCTCTCGATCGTCCTCGTCAACGGCTAGCCGCAGCGCCTGCCGGGCGCGCCCGAGCGCCGTGCGGACCCGCCCCCGCGCCCCTCGCCACGTATCCTGATAATTCGACGGCGCAGAACGCAATGCTGCGGCGCGCTCGGTCGGCGCGCCCCCCTCGTACGATCGTCCGCGACGATGGGCTGAAAGGGGGCTAAACACTCGCGGTTTTCACGCGGGCGTGTCCACTCCGGACGGCGTCCCCGCGGGTTCACCCTACCGCGCCTCCTATGCACTCGATCTCTCTCCGCGGCGCCCGCACGCACAACCTCCAGGGCATCGACCTCGATTTCCGGCCCGGCGAGCTCGTGGCCATCGCCGGCGTCTCGGGCGCCGGCAAATCGTCGCTCGCGCTCGACACGCTCTATTCCGAGGGACAGCGCCGGTTCGTCGAGAGCTTCAGCCCGTACGCTCGCCAGTTCCTCGAGCGGCTCGAGCGGCCGCCGATCGACGCGCTCGAGCCGGTGGCGGCCGGCGTCGCCGTCGATCGACGCGCGCCGGTCAAGAGCTCGCGGTCGACCGTCGCCACGATGGCCGACCTCGAGCCGTATTTCTGCGCGCTCTTCGCGCGCGAGGCGGTGCCTGTCTGCCCGTCCTGCGAGGTGCCGGCGGCGCGGACCGACCCGGCGCGCGCGGCCGACCTCGCCGCGAGCGCGCACGAGGGGGCGACCGCGCTCGTCACGTACCCGATCGCGGTCGCCGGGACCGAGCGGTTCCTCGACGTGCGCGAGTCGCTGCTCGCCGCCGGCTACCGGCGCCTCCTCGTCCGCGGCGAGGCGCGCGACATCGACACCGTGGCGCCGTCCGAGGCCATGAGCGGCGTGGACAAGGTCGAGGTCATCGTCGATCGCGTCCGGGTCGCCCCCCGGGAGCGCCGGCGCCTCGGCGCCGCCATCGAGGAGGCGTGGAAGGGCAGCGGGGGCGACGCCTCGCTCCACCTGCAGCGCAAGGCCGACGAGCAGGTCGGCCAGGGGGCGGGGCCCACGCGGCTCCGGCTCGTGCGCGGGCTCGCCTGCCCCTCGTGCGCGCGCGCCTTCGATCCGCCGCGCCCCGGGCTGTTCTCGTACCAGTCCCCGACCGGCGCGTGCCCCTCGTGCCGCGGCTTCGGCCGCACCCTCGGCATCGATTACGACAAGGTGATCCCGGACGCCTCGAAGTCGATCGCGGGCGGCGCGATCCGGCCCTGGAACGGCCGCTCGACGACGTGGGAGCGGAAGCTGCTCCGCGCGTTCTGCGAGCGGAAAGGCATCCGCACCGACAAGCCGTGGCGCGACCTCTCCGACGCGCAGCGCGCGCTCGTGCTCGAGGGGGAGGGCTCATGGACCCAGGGGAAGTACCCCGGCGTGAAGGCCTGGTTCCGCTGGCTCGAGACGCGCACGTACAAGATGCACGTCCGCGTGCTGCTCGCGCGTTACCGCACCTACGACGTGTGCGTCGCGTGCAACGGCAAGCGGCTCTCCCCCGAGTCGCTCCTCTACCGCGTCGGCGGCCTGGATCTCGCCGCGTGGCACGAGCTCGAGCTCCGCGACGCCCGCGCGCGCCTCGAGGCCGAGCGCCCCCAGACGGGCCAGGGGGAGATGGCGCGCCGCGAGCTCATCGCGCGGCTCGGGTACCTCGAGCGGGTCGGGCTGGGCTACCTCTCGCTCGCCCGCCAGGCGCGCACGCTCTCCGGCGGCGAAGCGCAGCGCGTCGCGCTCACCGCGGCGCTCGGCACGTCGCTGACGGGCGCGCTCTTCGTGCTCGACGAGCCGACGGTCGGCCTGCACCCGACGGACATCCCGCCGCTCATCGCGGCCATGCGGGAGCTCGCCGATCGCGGCAACGCCGTGCTCGTCATCGAGCACGAGCCGCTCGTCATCCGGGCGAGCGATCGCGTCGTCGAGCTGGGCCCCGGCGCGGGCAAGCAGGGCGGGCGCGTCACCTTCGACGGCCCGCCCGACGGGCTCGCCGCGCGCGGCCCGCGGGCGCCGGCGCGCGCGGAGCGCCGGGCGCCGAGCGGGAAGATCGCGATCCACGGCGCGCGCGAGAACAACCTCCGCGACGTCACGGTCGACGTGCCGCTCGGCGTCGTCGTGGCGATCACGGGGCCGAGCGGCTCGGGCAAGAGCACCCTGGTGAACGACGTGCTCTACCGGCACGTCGCGAGGGCGCGTGGCTACAAGGACGTCGAGGCGCCCGGCCTGTACAGGCGCATCGAGGGCACGGCCGACATCCGCACCGTCACGCTCGTCGACCAGGCGCCGCTGGGGCGCACCTCGCGGGGCAACCCTGCCACCTACACCGGCGCGTGGAACCGGATCCGCGCGCTCTTCGCCGAGCAACCGGAGGCGTCGGCGCGGGATCTCGGGCCCGGCCACTTCTCGTTCAACGTCGCGCTCGGGCGCTGCGAGGCGTGCGCGGGCGAGGGGAGCGAGACGATCGAGATGCAGTTCCTCGCCGACGTGTCGCTGACCTGCCCGACCTGCAAGGGCAAGCGGTTCCGCGACGAGGTGCTCGAGGTGAAGCTCGACGGCCGCTCGGTCGCCGACGTGCTCGACCTGTCGATCGACGAGGCGTTCGACGTCTTCGTGGCGCAGCCCGCGGTCCGGCGGGCGCTCGCGCCGCTCAAGCAGCTCGGCCTCGGCTACCTCACGCTCGGCCAGCCGCTCTCGACGCTCTCCGGCGGTGAGGCGCAGCGGCTGAAGATCGCGCGCGCGCTCGGCGAGCCCTGCGCGGGCGCGCTCTTCCTCCTCGACGAGCCGAGCGCCGGCCTCCACCCCGCGGAGGTGACGCACCTCAACGCCGCGCTCTCCGTGCTCGTGGCCGAGGGCGCGTCCGTGATCGTCGTCGATCACGATCTCGACGTCATCGCCGCGGCGGATTGGGTCGTAGATCTCGGCCCAGGCGCGGGCAGCGAGGGCGGGAGCATCGTCGCCGAGGGGACGCCCGAGGCGGTGGCCAGGACGGCGACGCGGACCGGCGTCTCGCTGGCGGAGTGGTTCGCGCAGCGGGGCGACGGCGGCGCTCGGCGTCCGCGGCGCGGTACGGCGGCGGCCCCTGCGGCCCCGAAGCCCGGCAAGCGCGGCGGCGGCGCCGCGCGCGCGTCGCTCGACCGGGGGCGGATCGAGGTCGAGGGCGCCCGCGAGCACAACCTCGCCGAGGTCTCGACCGTGATCCCGCACGGCGAGATCGTCGTCGTCACCGGCCCGAGCGGCTCTGGCAAGAGCACGCTCGCGTTCGACGTGGTCTTCGCCGAGGGCCAGCGGCGCTTCCTCGAGACGCTGACCCCCTACGCGCGCCAGTTCCTCCCCACGCTGCCGCGGCCGGACGTCGATCGCGTCACCGGCGTCCCCCCCTCGATCGCGCTCGAGCAGCGCACAACGCGCTCCGGCGCCAACTCGACCGTCGCGACCGTGACCGAGATCGCGCACTACCTGCGGCTGCTCTACGCCAAGGTCGGCGAGGCGCGCTGCCCGGACTGCGACGTGCCGATCGAGGCGCGATCGCCGGACGAGGTCTACCGCTCGCTCGTCTCGACGCGCGGCGCGCGGACGCTCCTCGCCCCCGCCGTGGTGGCGCGCAAGGGGACGTACCTCGACGTCTTCACCGCCGCCGCCCGGGCCGGCATCACCCGCGCGCTCGCCGACGGCGAGCCGTGCGCGACCGACAGCCCTCCTCGCCTCGACAAGCGCCGCGAGCACTCGATCGATCTCGTGATGTACGAGGGGCGCATGGACGGGCTGGATCGCGCCCTCTTCGATCGCGCCCTCTCGTTCGGTCGCGGCGCGGTCAAGCTCGTCGGCGGCCGCGGCGGAGAGCAGCTGCTCTCCACGACGCGCACGTGCCCGCGCTGCGGTGTCGGTGTCCCGGAGCTCGATCCTCGCTGGTTCTCCTTCAACACGAAGCAGGGCCGCTGCGCGTCGTGCGAGGGGACGGGCGCCTCGGACTTCGACGACGACGCGCTCGCGACGCCCGACCCGTGCGAGGACTGCGGCGGCTCGCGCCTCGCGCCGATCCCGCGGGCGGTCCGGCTCGCCGGAGAGCGTTACCACCAGGCGTCGGGCCGGTCCGTCGCGGCCGCGGCCGCGTGGGCGAGGGGGCTACAGTTCACGGGCGATCGCGCGCTGATCGCCGAGGCGCCGCACAAGGAGCTCTGCCGCCGGCTCGACTTCGTCTGCGAGGTGGGCCTCGGCTACCTCACGCTCGATCGGCGCGCGGCCACCCTCTCGGGCGGCGAGATGCAGCGCCTGCGGCTCGCGGCGCAGCTCGGCAGCGGCCTCACCGGGGCGCTGTACGTCCTCGACGAGCCGACCATCGGCCTGCACCCGCGCGACACCGACCGGCTGCTCGGCAACCTCCGGAGGCTCGCCAGCATGGGGAGCACCGTGCTCATGGTGGAGCACGACGCCGACACGATCCGCGCGGCGGATCACCTGATCGACCTCGGCCCCTCGGGCGGTCGCAAAGGCGGCCGGATCGTCGCGGCGGGGCCGTCGCGCGCGGTGCTCGCGAACCCCGAATCGCCGACCGCCCGAGCGCTCGCCGGCGAGGACGCGCTGCTCAGCGCGCGCCCGGCGCGCCCTCAGGTGCGCGAGCAGATCGAGCTCCTCGGCGCCCGCGCGCACAACCTCCAGGGGGACACGCTCCGCATCCCCGCGGGGCGGATGACGGTGATCGCCGGCGTGTCCGGCTCGGGGAAGAGCACGCTGATCCAGAAGGTGCTCTACCCCGCCGCGCGCCGTGCGCTGAAGCTGGAGGCGCCCGAGCCGGGACCGCACAAGGCGCTGCGGCTGCCGAAGGGCATCCTGCGGGCGGTGGCCGTCGATCAGTCGCCCATCGGGCGGACGCCGCGCTCGATCCCCGCGACGTTCCTTGGCGTCTGGGACGAGGTCCGCAAGCTCTACGCTGCCTGCCCCGACGCGCAGGTGCGCGGCTACGGCCCTGCGCGGTTCTCCTTCAACACGGCCTCCGGCGGGCGGTGCCCCGCGTGCGAGGGGCAGGGCGTCATCGCGCACGAGATGTCGTTCTTGCCGGACGTGACCACGCCGTGCGAGGCGTGCGGCGGCGCGCGCTTCGAGCCGGCGACGCTCGACGTGCGCTACCTCGGCCTGTCCGTCGGCGAGCTCCTGGATCTCACCGCGGAGGAGGCTGTCGAGGTCTTCGCGGCCCACCCGAAGATCCGCGCCCCGCTCTCGACGATGTGCGATCTCGGCGTGGGCTATCTCCACATCGGCCAGGGTTCGCACACGCTCTCGGGCGGCGAGGCCCAGCGGCTCAAGCTCGCGGCGGAGCTGACGGCCGGCGCGCGGCCGAAGCCCACGCTCTACGTGCTCGACGAGCCAACGACCGGCTTGCATCTGGCGGACGTGACGCGCCTGGTCCGCGTGCTCGATCGCCTCGTCGAGCGCGGCGACACGCTGGTGATCATCGAGCACCACCCGGCGGTCATCGCGTGCGCGGATCACGTGGTGGAGCTCGGCCCTGAGGGCGGCTCCGGCGGCGGGCGCATCGTGGCGGAGGGCACCCCGCGCGAGGTGGCGCGTCAGCCGACGGCGACGGGCGAGGTGCTGAAGCGGATCTTCGCGAAGGCTACCTGAGCGGGCGCGCCGCGCGAACCGGCGCGCCGTCCCGGGGAGCGCGGCTCAGCCGCCGGCGCGCTTCGCGTACTGGTACGCGGTGTAGGCGGAGACCACGTGGCAGATCCAGCCGAGCCAGCCGCCCGAGCCGATCCACAGGCCGGGGGTGACGATCAGCCAGAAAATGCAGCGCAGGAACGCGCCGTTGTAGAGCTGTCCAACGCCCGGAATAAGGAAAGAAAGCACGGCGGCGGTCCCGGATTTGCTCATGGCATCGGAACCTGATCACCGTGACCGCCCTGTCAAGCGGGCTCGTGCAACCTCGGCACGGACCCGCCGCGCCGCTGCCAGCAGCACAGCGGGCGGCGCAGGACAGCTCAGTGGCTGCCTGGCAGGACGATCCTTCGGCGGCCCGTCGAGGACGTGGAAGGGGTCGGCGCAGGGGTCGTCGCCGTGGCCGTAGGCGCAGGGGTCGTCGCCGTGGCCGTGGGCGCGGGGGTCGTCGCCGTGGCCGTGGGCGCAGGGGTCGTCGCCGTGGCTGTGGGCGCAGGGGTCGTCGCCGTCGGCTTGGGTTGTGTTTGCGCCGTCGGCTTCGGGGCCGCCACGGGGGCCGGCTCCGCCGCGGGCGGCTGCGGCGCGGTCGCCGCGGGTGTGGCGGCCGTCGGCGGGGGAGGCGCCGGATCGCCGGCGACCGACGCAGGCGCTGGGGGCGCCTCGATGGGCGTCAGCGCTGCGGCGTCTTCGGACGACCCTCGGCTGCGGATCACGAAGAAGGCGGTCGTCAGCCCTCCGATGAGCACGAACGCGCCGATCCCGATCAGCGCGAGCGTCGGGCCGGAGCTCTTCGCGCGAGGCCGTGCGGGGATCGGCGCCGGGTACAGCGCGCCGCCACCCGGCGGCTGGGGAGCGCCGCCGGCATGAAACCCCGGCGGTCCGCCGGCCCCAAGGCCACTCGGGGCCCCGAACGGCGAGCCGCCGTACGGGCTGGGAGGTTGGGGCGGCTGCCCGTAAGCGCTCCCAGCTCCAGGAGGGCCGCCGTAATTCGCTGTCGCACCGGGGCCGTACGGGCCGGGTGCTCCGGGTGGCGGCGCGCCGTACGGGCCTGCGGGAGCGCCGTAAGGGCCGGGCGTTCCGGGGGGCGCGCTGTTGGTCCCGCCTTCGACGAGGGTCCGCGGGACGGCTGCGCCAGCGGCGTTCGGATCATGCGGCGCGGTGCCGGGCGGCACGGGAAAGGCGCCCTGCGGCGAGTTGAGCCCTGCGAGCGGAGGCTCGCCGGGCACGGTCTTGCCAGGGCCGTACATGCCGCTCGGGGGCGCAGGCCATCCCGGCGGCGGACCGCTATTCTGGTTGCTCATCGAGATCGCATCCTACCTACCGTACGCGTCGGGCGCGTCAGTTGTTGGGTACGATGATCACGCGTCGTCGAGGCCTGTCCGGCGGCGTGGTGGTGGTCGGGTTCGTCGTCGGCGGGCTCGTCGTTGGCGGGCTCGTCGTGTTCGGCTGGGGGTTGGCCGGCGGCTGTGCGCTGGTCGGCGCGGGGAACGGGAACGGCGGCAGCGTCGACGGGATGACCCAGGGAAGCTGGGGGATGATCGTCGTCCCGCTGGGGCGTGTCGTCGGCGCCGTCGTGGTCGGCGGCGTTCCCGTCGTGCTCGGTGTGGTCGGGGGCTTCGCCGTCGTGGTCGGCCGGGGCGGAGGTTTGGCGACCACGGGCGGCTCAACAGGAGGATGCGTCGCGGCCGGGGGCGTCACGGCGGTGGGCGTCGTCGCGGGCGGGCTGGGATCCGAAGGGACCGTGTTGGCCGGCTGGAGGGTCGGCAGGGCCGGCCCCACGTCGGCCTGCTCCTTCCGGCTCAGCTCGTTGGCGATGTACAGACCGCCGACGACGGCTCCCGTGATCCCCGTGGCGAGCAGCAGGATGGCGAACAGCGAAGTCCCGCGTCGTGCGGGCCGCTGCGCGCCGTGCGCCGACGCGCTCTGCGAGATCCTCGGCAGCGGATCCATCGGCGCCGTCCCAGGGATGTACCCCTGCGCGCCGCCGCCATACGCACCGCCATACCCGGGCGCTGGACCGCCGTTGAATCCGCCGCCCGGGACCCCGCTCCTGTCCATGAACGGCGCGCCTCCGACCGCCGTCCCTCCCGGGCGCGGCGACACATCGAACGGTCCCGGCTCGTGGCTCGTGGCAGGCACCCCCTGGGGGGGAGCGTAGGGGGCGGCGCTCACGGTCGCCGGCTGCGCGATCTGGGGATAGCCCCCTTGGGCGAAGTACGGGCCTGAGGAGGGCTCTGGCCTCGGCGTGAACCCTGGAGCCGACGCCGAGGGACCACGGGCATCCGAGGAGAAGCCGCCCATGGGGGTCGAGGGCCCGAGACCGCCCGGGGCGCCGCTCGACGCGTGCTGCGCGCCGCCGTCCTCCGGCGGAATCGTCTTGGGAACGGAGCTGGTGCGACCGTCCCCCATCGCGTTGGTCGCGGGCGCCGCCGCGGAGGGCGTGAGCATGCCGGGCGCCGCGAGGGCTGCTGCCAGGGCGACCCCGGACGACCGCGCCATGCTGACCTCGGACGGCGCAGGGGTGAGCGCCGACGGGGCGCGGGCGGCTCGGGCGAACGGCTCCAGGGCGCTGCGGAACTCGGCGGTGGTCGCGAAGCGATCCGGCGGCGAGGCCGCCATGGCGCGGTGGACGGCGGCGCAGAGGCCGGGCGCGAGCTCCGGCGCCAGGTCGGAGAGCCGCGAGATCTGGCCCGAGAGGTAGGCCCCCGCGATCTGCTGCGGCTCATCGCCGCCGACCGGCCGGCGGCCGGCCAGCATCTCGAAGATGATGACGCCCAGCGAGAAGATGTCGGCGCGCGCGTCGACGGAGTCCGCGGAGTAGGCCTGCTCGGGCGCCATGTACTCGGGGGTGCCCATGATCACGCCGGGGCGCGTCAACCCGCGATCGAGCTCCCCCGTGACCTTCAGCTTGGCGATGCCGAAGTCGAGCAGCTTGATGAGCGGCTCTCCCTTGGCCGTCTTCGTGATGATCACGTTGTCCGGCTTGAGGTCCCGGTGGACGACGCCAGCGCGATGGGCGGCCTCGACGCCCTCGAGCATCTGCATCGCGTACTCGAGCGCGTCGGGGTACCCGAGACGGACGCCTGCCCGGTAGAGCTCCTCGTAGAGGGTCTGGAGCGTCTTCCCCTCCAGGTACTCCATCACGATGAACGCCAGGCCGGACGCCGTCTGGTCGACGTCGCTGACGCGAACCACGTGCGCGCTCTGGATCTGCGCGGAGACGCGCGCCTCCTGAAGGAAGCGCTGCACGAGGCCGGAGCGGCGGGACAGCTCGGGGTGGAGAAACTTGAGGGCGACCGTCGTCCCCAGCACCTCGTGGCGGGCTTCGTAGACGCTCCCCATGCCGCCATCGCCGATGAGGCGCACGAGTCGGTACTTGTTGTTGATGACCTGGCCTGCCTGCGGACGCATCGATCTCCGTTGAGGGCGCTGGAGTTGCTCGGAGAGTCTCACAGGCTGGTAGACGAACGTCAGCCCCATTTGTGCGACACAGCGTCGCGATGATCGCGATCCGCCCTGCTTTTCGGCGCCGCAAGCCCCATCCATTGCCGCCCGCGTCCCGTCCAGGGCGCCTCTACGGCTGAGGTCGAACGCTTTAGCATGCACGTGCCCCCGCAAGGAGCTGTTGTGACGCGATGCGTTGTCGTGGTTCGTGTGGGCGCGACAGCGCTGATGCGCGCGTGCGGGACCGAGTATACCTGGGAGCGCCGCGTGGGAGCGGCGCCGAGGAGATGCCTGTGCTGGCTGCGCCGTTGCTCGATGCCCTGATCGATCGCTCTCTGGAAGAAGACCTCGCGGGAGGCGATCTCACCACTGAGGCGTGTGTCGAGGCTTCCGCGCGCGCGACCGCGAAGGCGGTCGCGCGCAAGCCGCTCGTCGCGTGCGGGGGCGACGTGTTCCTGCGCGTCTTCCAGCGCCTGGATCGGCAGGTGGAGGGCGAGGTGCTCGTCGCGGACGGCACGGCCGTCGGCGCCGGCACAGTGCTGTGGACGGTGCGTGGCCGCGCGCGCTCGCTCCTCAGCGCGGAGCGCACCGCGCTCAACCTCGCGCAGCGGATGAGCGGCGTCGCCTCCGAGGCGCGTCGCTACGCCGAGGCGATCCCGACCGGGTCGGGCGTGCGGATCACCGACACCCGCAAGACGACGCCCGGTCTCCGCGGGCTGGAGCGCTACGCGGTGCGCGTGGGCGGCGCGCACAACCACCGCGACAGCCTGGGGAGCGCCGTGCTCATCAAGGACAACCACATCGTCGCGGCGGGCGGCATCGCGACCGCCATCGCCCGCGCGCGGGCGCGCGCCCCGCACACGACGAAGGTCGAGGTCGAGGTCGCCTCGCTGCAGGAGCTCGATCAGGCGCTGGCCGCCGGCGCCGACATCATCATGCTCGACAACTTCACGCTGGCCGACGTCAAGGTCGCGTCCGCGCGCGTGCGGTCGGCGCAGCACGGCCGGCCTCTCCTCGAGGTCTCCGGCGGCATCACGCTGGAGCGCATCCCCGAGCTCGTCGCGGCGGGCATCGACGTCATCAGCGTCGGGGCGCTGACGCATTCGGCGCGCGCCGCCGACATCGCGCTGGATCTCTCGCTGTGAGGCGGCTCGACGGCGAGGCGATCGAGCGCGAGCTCTCGCTGCTGGGCGCGTCGTTCGGGAAGCCGCTGGCCGTGGCGGCCGAGACCGCGTCGACGAACGACGACGCGCGGAGCGCGGCCGCGGCCGGCGCGCCGCACGGGGCTGCGTTCCTGGCCGACGCGCAGACGCAGGGTCGGGGGCGCGGCGGGCGCTCCTGGCACTCTCCGCCCGGCGAGAACCTCTACCTGTCGGTGGTGTTGCGCCCGAGCCTGCCGGCGAGCCGCGTGGCCCCCATTGCGCTCGTCATGGGGCTCGCGGTCGCGTCCGTCATCGAGCGGCGGCTCGCGCCTCTTCCGTCCCGCGGCGCGTCGGTCGACGGCTCCGTCGTCGAGGTGCGGCTCAAGTGGCCCAACGACGTGCTCGCCGGGGGCCGCAAGCTGGCGGGGATCCTCGTCGAGGCCCAGCTGCGCGGCGAGTCCGTGAGCAGCGTGATCGTCGGCGTCGGGCTCAACGTCCATGCGTCGAGCTTCCCGCCGGATCTGTCGGCGCGGGCCACGTCGCTCGCGATGCTCGGGATCGACGACGTCCCGCGCGAGCTCCTCGCCGCGGAGCTGCTCCAGGCGATCGGCGACGCGGCGGCGAGGTTCGAGGCAGGAGAGCTCGCGCCCTTCACGGAGGATCTCGCCCGGATGGACTGGCTGCGCGGCCGTCGCGTCGAGGTCGCGGGCGTGGTCGGCGTCGCGGCGGGGATCGATCCGGAGGGACACCTGCTCGTCCGCGGCGCGGACGGCATCCTCCGGGCGGTGGCGGCGGGCGAGGTCAGCGTCATCTCCAGCTGAGCGCCCCGAGCCGCTTGCGTTGCGCGCTCGGCGCGGCCAAAGCTTCCGCCCCACCTCGGGTCGCCGGCGGCGCGGCGCCGCCGAGGCCGACCGAGGCTCCTCGGAGGCGTCGCTTCCTTGAAAGAAGACACCCTCGTCGTCCACGAAATCTACGCCAGCGTGCAGGGCGAATCGACGTTCGCCGGGCTGCCGTGCACCTTCGTCCGGCTCACCGGCTGCAACCTGCGCTGCGCCTGGTGCGACACGGCGCAGGCCTTCTACGGCGGCAAGCGGATCCGCCGCGGCGAGGTCCTGGAGCGCGCGCTGGCCCTCGGCACGCCGCTCGTCGAGCTCACGGGGGGCGAGCCTCTCCTTCAGCCCGGGTCGTTCCCGCTCCTCGCGGAGCTCTGCGACGCGGGCCGGACGGTCCTCGTCGAGACCAGCGGCGAGGCAGACGTGTCGCGCGTCGATCCGCGCGTGCACAAGATCATGGACCTGAAGGCGCCTGGCTCGGGGGAATCCCACCGGAACCGCTGGTCGAACCTGGATCACCTCACGCCGCGCGACGAGATCAAGTTCGTGCTCGCCGATCGGGCGGATTATGCGTGGATGCGGGACACCATCCGCGAGCGGCGCCTCGACGCGCGCGGCGTGACGCTGCTCGCCTCGTGCGTCTGGGGCAAGCTGCCGCCGAAGGAGCTCGTCCAGTGGGTGCTCGACGACGGCCTCCGCGTCCGGGTGCAGGTCCAGCTCCACAAGGTGATCTGGGGAGCGGACGCGCAGGGGGTCTGACCCGCGGGTCACCCCCCGCGCTGCGGCTCGTGGCGGTGAGGGCGGCGTCGTTCTCTCGCAGCCTCAGCCCTCGCCGCGCACAAACCGCTCGAAATCTTCGACGTCGCGGGGCGAGCCGAGGACGAGCGGCACGCGCTCGTGGAGCGACCTCGGGACCCTGTCGAGGATGCGCTCGGCCCCCGTGCTCGCCTTTCCGCCCGCGGCCTCGAAGATGAACGCGAACGGGTTCGCCTCGTAGAGCAGCCGCAGCTTTCCCTGGCCGCCGCGATCGGCGGGGTACGCGAAGATGCCGCCCTTGAGCAGCGTCCGGTGCGCGTCCGCGACCAGCGATCCCACGTAGCGTGCGCCGTATGGCCGCCCCTCGTGCTTGCTGTCCTCCTTGATCCACGCGTTCCAGCGGCGCACGCTCTCCGGCCATCGCGCGCTGTGGCCTTCGTTGATGGAGTATGTCGAGCCGCGCTCGGGGATCCGGATGTTCTCGTGAGAGAGAAAGAACTCTCCCACGGTCGGGTCGTAGGTGAAGCCGTGCACGCCGCCGAGGCCGGTCGTGATAACGAGCAGCGTCGACGAGCCGTAGAGCACATAGCCGGCCGCGACCAGATCGCGGCCGGGGCGAAGGAAATCCGAGGGATCGGCGCCCATCTTGGCGTCGCTCTTCCGGAGCACACCGAAGATCGTGCCGATCGAGATGTTCACGTCGATGTTGGACGAGCCGTCGAGCGGGTCCACGACGACGATGTACTTCGCTCGTGGGTCCGTGGAGAGGAGCCTCATTTCACCGAGCTCCTCGCTCACCACGGCCGCGCAGTGCCCGCGCCTTCCGAGCACGCTGAGCAGCGTCTCGTTGGCGACCTCGTCGAGCTTCTGCACGACCTCGCCCTGGACGTTGGTCTGCCCCGTGTATCCGAGGACGTTGGCGAGGCCAGCCCGCCGGACCTTGGACGTCACGAGCTTCGCCACCAGTCCGAACTGGTTCAGGAGCGAGGTGAACGCCCCTGTCGCCGCGGGGAACCCGAGCATTCCTTCGAGGATGTATGTCTCGAGCGTGATCCCGATGCGTGACGGCGCCTCCGGCGGCTTCCAGCTCAGGTCCCGTTGGTCCGATGAGAGCGACATGATCCCTCCGCGTTGTCGGCGAGGACGTCGCCGCCCCGCCGCGTGCTCGTGCTCGCGTCCGCCGCTGTGGCCCCCCGAGAGCAGACCGGCGCGGTTTCGAGAATTGCGTATCCGATGGCTTCGTACAACATCCTCGGGGCGCTGGACCGCCCGCGCGTCGGGCTCGATACGTTCGTCCAAATCCTCAAGATGCGGGCCTGAGCCCGCTCGCCCGAGCACCCTGACGCAGCGCCGCGGGCATGGCGGGGTGGGTTCAGGCCCCGGGCGGGCCACGCGCTCCCCGGCGCAGCAGCACCCTCGACGGAGTGATTCATGGCGCTCACCACCCGTGTAGAGCAGATCCTCTCCTGGTACGCCTCCGAGAACCCAGGCACGCTGACGAACCTCGTCCGGCTGCTCAACCATGGCGCGCTCGCGGGCACCGGAAAGATGGTGATCCTGCCCGTGGACCAGGGCTTCGAGCACGGTCCGGTGCGATCGTTCGCTCCCAACCCCGAGGCCTACGACCCCGATTACCACTTTCAGCTCGCGATCGACGCCGGTTGCAACGCCTACGCGGCGCCGCTCGGATCGCTGGAGGCGGGCGCGGCCAGGTTCGCGGGGCAGGTGCCCCTGATCCTGAAGCTGAACAACAGCGACACGCTGGCGAAGGTGGACCAGCCCGTGTCGGCGGTCACCGGCTCGGTCGAGGACGCGCTCCGCCTCGGCTGCGTCGGCGTCGGCTACACGATCTACCCCGGGTCCGGCGCGAGAAACAGGATGTACGAGGACCTTCGCGAGATCGCCCTCGAGGCCAAGCGCAGGGGCCTGGTCGTCATCGTCTGGAGCTATCCGCGCGGCGCCGGGCTGTCGAAGCAGGGAGAGACGGCCATCGATGTCTGCGCCTATGCGGCGACGATCGCGGCTCAGCTCGGTGCACACATCATCAAGGTCAAGCCGCCGACGGCTCATATCGAGCAGGAGGAGGCGAAAAAGATGTACGAGAAGTACAGCATTCCCATCCAGACGCTGGCCGACCGGACCCGGCACGTCGTGCAGGCGACGTTCGGCGGAAAGCGCGTGGTGATCTTCTCTGGCGGCGAGTCCAAGGCGACCGACGCAGTTCTCGGCGAGGTGCGAGAGATGGCCGCGGGCGGCTCGTTCGGGTCGATCATGGGGCGCAACGCGTTCCAGCGCCCACGCGCCGAGGCGCTGCAGCTCCTCGCCGACGTGATCCAGATCTACAGGTCGGCGCGCTGACGCCCCTCGATCCGACGCTCGGGCCGGGCCTGCTCGGACCCGCAGTCCGGCGGGCAGCGCCGCGCTAGGCGCTCCGACGGCGCGCCACCGAGCGCCAAGCCTGCGCGAAACTGCGCGAAACTGCGCGGAACCGTGTGGGACCGTGCGGCGGGAGCGGGACCGCGCGGCGGGAGCGGGACCGCGCGCCCGGGAGCGGGAGCGCTCTCCCGCCCGCACCTCGGGCCGACCGCCTGCGGGCATCGTCCACGTCGACGGGGTTAGCCCTTCGTGTTTAGATGCCGCGCTGGACACCCTCCACATCCCGGGCTCAGGAGACCGCATGCCGATCAAATTGAACCTCGCCTCGTCCGACCCGCTGAGCATCGCCGTCGACGTCGTCGTCATCGGCGTGCCTGAAGGCGCATCGACGGGTGAGGGCGTGCTGGCGAGGCTCGTGGCGGCGCTGGGCGAGTCGGTGACCCACCAGGTCAAGCGTGACGACTTCACGGGGAAGAGGGATCAGAGCATCGATTTCGCGACGCACGGCGCGTTGAAGCCGGGCCGGGTGCTGCTGCTCGGGCTCGGGTCGGGCAAGGTCACCGATGTCGAGTGCAGGCTGCTCGCGGCGAAGGGAGCGCGCTTCGCGAACGGCGTGCGCGCCGAGAGCGTCGCGGTCGTGGTGCCCTCCGGCGTCGAGCGCGCGGAGCGGGCCGCCGCGGAGGGGCTCGTGCTCGGGGCGTACCGGTTCACCCGCTACTTCACGGGCGATCGTCGGCCCAAGGTCGAGCTCTCGCGCGGCACCGTGGTCATCGAGGGCAAGGTGGGCAAGGCGGCGCGCGATGCCGTCGCGCTCGGCCAGCAGGTCGGGGAGGCGATCTGCGTCGCGCGCGACCTCGTCAACGAGCCGCCGAACGAGGTTTATCCGGAGGCGCTCGCGCGTGTCGCGGTGGACGTGGGCAAGCAGCACCAGCTCAAGGTGACGGTGCTCGACAAGGCCGCGCTCATCAAGCGGGGCATGAAGCTCATCATGGCGGTGGGGCAGGGGAGCGCGAGGGACCCCCGGCTTGTCCACATGGTCTACGCTCCTTCCGGGAAGCCGAAGGGGAGGCTGGTCTTCGTGGGCAAGGGGCTGACCTTCGACAGCGGCGGGCTCTGCATCAAGCCGGCTCAGGGCATGGAAGAAATGAAGGGCGACATGGGCGGCGCCGCGAACGTGATCGCGCTGATGGCCGCCGTCGCGGCCGCCAAGCCGAACGTCGAGGTGCACGGCGTCATCGGCGCGGCAGAGAACATGCCCGACGGCGCGGCCTACCGGCCCGGCGACATCTTCGGCTCTCTGGATGGCAGGACGGTCGAGATCATCAACACCGATGCAGAGGGGCGCCTGGTCCTCGCCGACTGCCTCGCCTATGCGCGCGCGCTGAAGCCGGACCTCATCGTCGACAACGCGACCCTCACGGGCGCGTGCGTCGTGGCCCTCGGGCCGACCGTGTCGGGCTTCTTCTCGAACCGCGAGGAGGTCGCGGAGCGCCTGCGGAGCGCCGCGAAGGCCGCGGGCGAGTCGATGTGGCAGCTCCCGCTCATCGAAGAGCTCCGCGACGGCCTCAAGAGCGACTGGGCCGACATCAAGCACACGGCCGACCGCTGGGGAGGGGCCATCACCGCGGCCTTGTTCCTCCGCGAGTTCGTGGGAGACGTCCCCTGGATTCACGTGGACATCGCTGGCCCATCCATGGCGAGCAAGCCGTACGGCATCTTCTCCAAGGGCGGGACGGGCCACGGCGTGCTTACCTTCCTCCGCCTCATCGAAGGCTTCACCGGCTAAACCGTGCAACTCCGCCGCAAGCTCGCGCGCGCCATGGGGCGCGCCATCACCGACTTCGACATGATCGCCGACGGCGATCGGATCCTCTGTGCTGTCTCGGGGGGCAAGGACAGCTACGCAATGCACGCGCTCCTCGTCGACCTCGCGCGGCGCGCGCCGGTCCGGTTCAGCGTGATCGCGGTCAACATCGACCAGGGGCACCCTGGCTACCCGGGACACCTCCTCACCGACTACATGGCGGCGGGCGGCCACGAGTTCCGGATGATCTGCGAGGACACCTACTCGATCGTCACCGAGAAGATCCCCGAGAACAAGACGTACTGCTCCCTTTGCTCCCGCCTGCGCCGGGGCATCCTGTACCGCATCGCGCGCGAGCTCGGCTGCTCGAAGATCGCCCTCGGCCACCACCGTGACGACGCCGTGACGACGCTGCTCCTGAACCTGATCTTCGCGGGTCAACTGAAATCGATGCCGCCGAAGCTCATCTCCGACGACGGCGACAACATCGTGATCCGTCCGCTGATCTACTGCGCCGAGGCCGAGCTCGCCGCGTTCGCCGCCGAGGAGCGGTTCCCGATCATCCCCTGCGACCTGTGCGGGTCCCAGGAGAACCTCCAGCGCAAGGCGGTGAGCCAGCTCCTCGCGGAGCTCGACGCGCGCCACCCCGGGACGCGGCAGAACATGCTCGCCGCCCTCGGCAATGTGCGCCCGAGCCACCTCTTTGACACGGGCCTTTGGAAGCGGCTCGGGCTCGAGGTCGCCCGGGAAGAGGGGAGCGCTACCGACGAAGCAGGCGCGGGTGCGCCATCGCCGGACGTGCTGCCCGTGGGCAACCTCCTGAGAAACCTGGCCTAGCGCTCGCTCATGAGCACGGATGCCCCCGGCGCCATCTCCATCGGCGCTCCGCGCGAGGAGGAGTCCACCGCGTCGGCCTCCGTCGATCGCGGCGGTGCGTTGACGCGTGAGGTCGACGAGGTGTCGGGCTCGGACCGCCCGGAGGCGCCGCTGCCGGGGGCGGCGCACTTCGACCTGGGTCTGGGCGGCGGGCGCGCCCCGCAGGCGTTGCTCGCCGCGGTCGTCGCCTGGATGATCACGGTCGCGCCTGCGGGATTCGGTCGTGGCGCGCCGGTGTTCGCCAGCATCGCCGCCGCGCTCGCTTTCCTGTGCGGCGTCGCTGCGCCGCTGCTCGCCGCCACGCACCGCCGGCTCGCGCGGCACCTCGGCATCTCCGTCTTCCTCGCGCTGGTCACGCTGACCTGGCTGCTGGCTTCTCCTTCCCTTCAGCCCTCCCGCCTCGACCCGGTCCGCGCGGCGATCGGGGCGATCGCCTGGGGCATCTTCGCGCTTTCCTGGCGCGATCGCTGGGATGTGCGGCGCCAGCCGGAGCCGGAACCGGACGCCCCTCTCCTGCAGGCCCGCGCCCACCTTCCTCCGCTCGCGACGGCGATCGTCGCGTTCGGCGCGCTCGTGAGCCTCGCGATCCTCGTGCTCGCGTGGCGCGTCCGGGACCCGGACCGCGCCCTCTTGGCCCAGGCCGTCGCGGTGGCCTGCGCTGTCGCGCTGATCACGGCGGCCTCCGGCGTCGCTGTGGCCCGTGGCCGCCGGCACACGGCCGGCGCACGGCGGCTCCCCCACAGAGCCGTTCGGCACCTGGTGGTCCTGATCGTCTTTGCCGTTCTGGGGGCGGTCGCGATGACGCTGCGGTGAGCGGGGGGCGCGGCCGTGGCCTCCCGGCTGCCGCTCCTTGATGTCCCCGCATCCCCGCCGGTTCCCCATCAAATCGCGTTACACTCATGGGCGTGTCCCGCGCAGTCGATGTGTTCGCGGTTCTGCTCCTCGTCGCCGCAGCGTTCTCCTTTGCCTTCGGGGTTCACGCGCTCGGTGATCGCCAGGATTTCAAGGCGATCTACCTCCTCGTGATCGGCGGCCTCTCGCTCAAGGCGTCCACGGAGATCCTTCGTCCCCGCGGGGGTAGCGCGTGAGCCCCGGGCGCCGAGCGATCGCGGCCGTCGCGTGCCTGTGCGCGTGTGCGGCCTGGGCTGCTCTATCGACGTCCGCGAGGGGGGCGGCGCCGCTGCCGCCCGACGTGGCCGCCCGCGTGGGCGCGAGCGACATCGCCGTCGACTCGGTCGCTCGCATCGCGGCGGCGCAGCAGATCCCGCCTGCGCAGGCCCGGGACGCGGCGGTCCGCGACGCGCTCTGGGCCGCCGAGGCACGAGCTCGCGGCCTCGAACAGGAGCCCGACGTGCAGCGCGAGATCAGCCTGGTGCTCGCCCGTCGCATGCTCCACGGCCTGAAAGAGGAGGCGGCGAACGCCGGCCCGGTGACCGACGACGAGCTGCGCGTCGCCACCGAGCGCCACTGGCTCGATCTCGATCGTCCCGAGGGGTACCGCACCGTGCACGCCGTCGTGAAGCTCTCGGAAGACGCTGGCGAGGCCACCCGTGACAAGGCGAAGGCGATCGCCGACGCCATCCGGACGGCCGTGTCGTCTTCGCGCGAGGTCGCTCAGCGCACCGAGCCGCCCCGCGCCGCGGGGACGCCGCAACCGCCCCCCGATCCGGCTGCGGAGGCGTTCATCAGCGCCGCGAAGGGCGTCCCCGCCGAGGGCTTCGAGGTCGTGGCGCAGGCGCTCGCGCCGGTGACGGAGGCGGGCCGCGTGCTCACGCCGGAGCCGCAGCAGTTTGACCCCGCTTTCTCCCGCGCAGCCGCGTCCCTCGTCGCGCGCGGCGATCTCACCGCACCGGTCAAATCGGCCTTCGGAGTGCATGTCATCATGCTCCTCGAGCGCATCCCGGCGCAGGTGGTGCCTGTCGAGGAGCGGCGCGGCCTGGTGCGCGACGAGGTCGTGGCGGACCGCGCGCGCGCCGCCCAGTCGAGGTTGCTCGAGGTGGCACGGCGCGAGCCGAAGTTCGCGGGGCCCGTCGACGCGCTGCTCGAGCTCGTGCGGATCGAGCCATGACCACCTCGCGCAACGGAGGTCGCAACCGGGCTCGACGCCGGCTTCCACGTGACCAGGCGCCGTCCTCCTTCACGTCGATCCTCGAGGATCTCCTGTGCGCGATCCCGGGCGCTCACGCCGCCGCGCTCGTGGATTTCGAGGGGGAGACCATCGACTACGCCGGCGGGCTCGACCCCTACGATGTGAAGGTGACCGCGGCCCACTGGCAGATCGTGCTGGCCGAGGTCGCAGGCTCGCGCCTGGGGGTGTCGCGCCAGATCACGGTGCGCGCCCACCGCAAGAGCTACATCGTGCGCCAGCTGCAACCGGAGTACGCCCTGGTCCTGGTGCTGCACCCGCGGGCCGCCTTTGCCGCGTCCCACCGCGCGTTGCAGGAGGCCGAGGCGCGGCTCTGCGCCGAGGCCGGCTGGAGCAC